>OY762956.1:0-2186624 GCA_963667055.2 Dehalococcoidia bacterium | reverse complement strand
TATGGTCGTAGCGGCCCCAGGCTGGTGGGCATCTTCGTGGATCAGCCGTTGAATGAGGTTGACCGCATCCTGCAAGAGTGCGACCTGGACATGGCGCAGCTGAGCGGCCATGAGTCGCTGGAGTACGCCGGGCGGCTCTCCCGGCCTGCGATAAAGGTCGTGCACGTTCCCGCGGATAGGCCGGACGCAGAGGCGATCGCCAGCTTGGGGGCGCTGCTCGATGATCTGGAGTCGGCGGGGGTTCTGCCGTTGCTGCACCCGGACGTAGGCCCTGCTCTTGGCGGCACCGGCGCGGCGTTCGATTGGGAGATTGCCCGTGCCCTGGCGGCTGACCGGCGCTTCCTGCTTGCCGGGGGATTAGACCCGGAGAACGTGGCACAGGCGGTGAAGCAAGTGCAACCCTGGGGCGTGGACGTATCCAGCGGCGTGGAGACGGACGGAATCAAGGACATCGAGAAGATATCGGCCTTTGTGCATAGGGCAGGGGAGGCCAAGGAGCAGCGATGACTATACGAAGTACACTACCCAACGAACGGGGACGATTCGGGGAATACGGCGGACGGTTTGTACCGGAGACGCTGATGGCCGCGCTCGGCGAGTTGGAGGAGGCGTACCGAACGGTACAGAACGACGCGTCGTTTCAAGAGGAACTGTCGTCGTTGCTTGGGGAGTACGTGGGGCGTCCCACACCTCTATACCACGCCGCCAACCTGAGCCGTCGCCTGGGCGGAGCGCAGGTCTACCTGAAACGGGAGGATCTGGCGCACACCGGGGCTCACAAGATAAACAACGCCATCGGCCAGGGGCTGCTGGCGAAGCGCATCGGCAAGCGCCGCATCATTGCAGAGACGGGCGCGGGCCAGCACGGCGTGGCCGCCGCCACCGTGTGCGCCATGCTGGGACTGGAGTGCGTGGTGTACATGGGCGAGGAGGACATCCGTCGTCAGGCTCCGAACGTTTACCGCATGGAGCTTCTCGGCGCCGATATAAGGCCGGTTAGCAGCGGCACCAAGACTCTCAAAGACGCAATCAATGAGACGATACGGGACTGGGTAACCAACGTGGCCGACACGCATTACCTGCTGGGCAGCGCCGTGGGCCCTCATCCATATCCCATGATGGTGCGCGACTTTCAATCGGTGATAGGCAGCGAGTGCCGTGAGCAGATACTGCAAGATACGGGAAGGCTTCCGGATTACGTAGTGGCCTGCGTTGGCGGCGGCAGCAACGCCATCGGCCTGTTCCACCCGTTCGTGGATGATGCCGAGGTGAAGCTGGTTGGCGTGGAGGCCGGCGGAGACAGCGCGCAGAGCGGTAGAAACGCCGCCTCCCTCGTCGCGGGCAGGCCCGGCGTATTGCACGGCTCTTACTCCTACGTGCTGCAGGACGACGACGGCCAGATAATAGGGACTCACAGCGTGTCCGCCGGACTGGACTATCCCGGCGTCGGGCCGGAGCACTCCTACTTGAAGGATACGGAGCGCGCCGCCTACGTCTCGGCCACCGATGAAGAGGCGTTGCAGGCGTTTGGGTTGCTATGCCGGACGGAGGGGATCATACCGGCCCTTGAACCCGCTCATGCCTTGGCATACGCGGCCAAGCTGGCGCCCACTTTGAGCAGGGACTCTGTGGTCGTGGTCGGCCTGAGCGGTCGCGGCGATAAGGACCTGCAAACGGTGCAGGGATACCTGAAGTAGCAAAACGGATCTCAGTCGGAATAATGCGGGTTTGACTTAGAGGGCAGTTCCACGGTTGCCGCGCCCGGGGTTGTCTTTTCGCCGTTGCCGTTTTCCAGCCAAACCTCGCAATCGACCAGGAACCGAGTCTCCTCCCTGTACACCTTGGTCACCACCCCTTTGCAAGTCAAGGTGTCGCCGGGGAAGTCCATGCCTCTGTGCTGGCAGCTGAGCTTTCGCAGCCTGCCGGAATCGCCTATCCAGTCGGTGACCAGTTGCGCCAGGAAAGCATTCTTCAGTCCGCCTTGCACCACGACGCCGGGAAGCCCCCGGCTCCTGGCGAACTCAGTGTCGTAGTGAATCTGGTAGAAGTCGCCGGATGCGCCGCAGTACATCACCAGCATCTGCGTGGTGGGATGCTTTTGCAGCGGCGGGAGGCTCATCCCTTCTGTTATGTCTTCCCAGTACGGCATTTTGTCCGTCCTATTGCCTAGTAGGTAATCAGCGTCCAGCGTTGCACGGCGACAAGCCGGCCTAGCTGGTTGGTGTAGGTGAGTTCACGCGTCAGTATGACCATGGGCCCCAGTCTGCCGGTGCGTTCCTTGACGTCTATCAGCGTTTCGACGACGGTGATACGGTCCCCTGGATGCACAGGCTCCAAATACCGCCACTCGCTTCCGCCGTCCAGCCGGTTGTGCAGCGGGCTTTGCCACTGGACCGTTGGCGGCCCCGGCTGTAGTGTGCGGAGGAACGTGGGGGGAGCGATGATTCCGCCGTAGCCGGAACGCCGCGCGTGCGCTTCGTCGCGGTAGAGGGGGTTGGGATCCGCAATGGCGTCGGCGAAGCGCAGGATGGCTCCGCGCTCTACCTCGTGCGTCAGCGGTTCCGACGCCACGCCAATCGCCCCTCGCAGGCCGTCCGTGATGAGGGACATTGCTTCAGACATGCTGACGGCGCCGGGTGAGAGATTCCGCTTGCCTGAGGGGGAGGAGCTTTTCCTCGCGGTTTTCCAGCCAGAAATCGCGGGTAAGTTCCATCAGGATGAGGTCGCGTCCATTGCGGCGCACCGTGCGCACGCTGCGGAAGCCGCATCTTCGGAAGCTGTTCTGCGCTCGTATATTCCAGTCCAGGGTGTGCAGATAGAGGCGCTTGAGGTCGGTGGCGGCGAATACGTGGTCTATGAGTCCCGCCATGGCGTGGTATCCGAAGCTCTTGTTCCAGTAGTCCCGGTTGCCAATCATGATGCCGAGCTCCGCTTCTCCAAAGTGCGCGTTGATGTCGTAGCACATCACATTGCCAATGTGCTTGCCGTCCAGGTCGTCTATGGCAAGCCGCAGCGACCATGGCGACGGGCGCTTCAGGTCGTCCTCGTAGTATCGCTGGAACTGTCGGAACGGCTGCATCAGCGGCGTTGCGGCGTCCAACTCGGCGAGCTCCGCGTCGCATCGCCAGGCGTAATCGTCTTCCGCATCCTCGAAGCGCTTGGGTCGCAGGACGACCTTTCCGGCTCGTATGATTTCGGGCTTCATCATGGCGCCACCCCGTCGCGGGCAATCCGAAGCGCCTTTTTCACCAGTTCCACTTCGCTGGAATGGGTCATTATGTTCAGGGCCTCCGCTTCCGGCCACCAGTCCACGTCGTCGAATTCGGGGTCGTGGCGGGAGAAGTCGCCGCCGGTGGGAACCATCAGGTAGAAGTGCACGGTCTTGTGGCAGCGCACCCGGTCCTGGGTGCGCATGAACCAGTACTCGATGCTTCCCAGGGACGACCGTATCTCCACCTCCAGGCCCGTTTCCTCCCTGACCTCGCGCAGGGCGGTCTGGTCCATGGATTCGCCCTTGTCGGGAGTGCCTTTGGGGAGCGCCCACAAGGGCGGCGATACCCTGTGGCACAGCGCAATCTCCACGCCTTCGCCGGCCTTGCGGTAGACCACGCCTCCCGCCGAGACGTGATGCTCTATGCGTCCCTTGCTTGTCATTGCACCTCCAAAAGGCGCTCCAATTCTAAGTATAGGCGGAAAGTAGAGTCAAGGACGTTTCCGCCTCGCGCCATGTATTGTCCTCTTCCGCGCACATTTGGGCATACATAATAGCGTTTGACGCTAATAGCGCGCCGTGCTATCTTTGTGACGTGATAAAGAGCTATCACGACAGGGATACCCAAGCCGTTGCCGAAAGAAGGCGCGTAAGAAGAATCCCGGAGCATATACAACGTCGGGCGCAGATGAAGCTGATGATTATCAACAACGCGGAGAACCTGAACGACTTGAGGATTCCACCGGGGAACCGCTTGGAGGCTCTCTCAGGAGACAGGGAAGGACAGCACAGCATTCGCATCAATGATCGGTGGCGCGTCTGCTTTGTCTGGCACGAAGGCGGCGCTCACGAGGTGGAGATAGTGGACTATCATTGAGCACAAGGCCGGATAGAGGGGTAAAATGGCTATTCAGATGGAGCATATTACAGAGACGCTGCCGCCTATTCATCCGGGGGAGGTTCTGAACGAGGAGTTCCTGAAGCCGATGAACATCAGCCAGTACCGCCTTGCCAAGGCCATCGGCGTGGACGCGCGCCGCATTCACGCGATAGTCAACGGGGAGCGGGCCATCACGGCGGAGACCGCCCTGCTGCTCTCGCGCTTCTTCGGGAACTCCGCAGGCTTCTGGATGGGCTTGCAGAGCCAGTACGACTTGGAGGCCGCCGCCGACCGCCTGTCGCACAGGCTGAGCGCGGTCACTCCCCACTTGCCCTAGACGGAACAACGCAGGCTCGGGGCCGTGGGGATGGGGTAATCCGGTCGGCTGTCCACGCAGGGTTCACCCCCATCTCAGTCTTCCCCCATCAAGGGGGAAGAGGTTTTGCAAGGCCTCTCCGCAGGGTTGACATAGAGATAAAGCGTGGAATAATCCCCAAGGTATCAGTTGCCAATCTTTCATTCCTTGAGGGTGCATTGTTATGACCGCGCAAACCTTTGAAGAAGCCATCGCCGAGTTCATGGAGCGCTCCCGGGAGCAGTTGGAGCAGGAGGTGATGGAGAACCTGCCGCCCGCTCCGCCCTCGCCGTACGACCAGTCGGGGCCGCCCTTCGAATCGCCACTGGTCTTGGACGCGAAGACCATCCGCAAGTACACGCACAGCATCGGCGACACCAATCCCCTGTTCAACGACCCGCTTTACGGCAGAACGAGCCGCTACGGCTCGCAACTGGCCCCGGGGCCTATCCTGGCCCTGGCGCGCTATCCGTCGGCGCACGGCGCAAAGCGTCCTGAAGGGTACCCCATGGCGAACTTCATTTCGGGCACCGCATGGGAGTTCTACGACGTGCTCAGGGCGGGCGCAAGGTTTCGTTCTTCCAAGGTGACCAGGGAGTTCATCGAGCGGTCGGGCACGCAGGGGACGCTCCTGTTCCTCATATCGGAGGTGTACTACTGGGACTACCACGGCGACATGCCCGCCAAGTGCTATGGGACGCAGATCATGGTTCCCCAGGAGACCATGGAGACATCCCGCTCCATGCCCGTGGAGCGTCTGGGCGAGCACATGATGTACGAACGCAAGGCGTCGCAGTACGAGCCGGAGCAGATAGGCGATTTCCTATCCAAGATAGAGGGGATGAAGCGGCGCGGCGCGGAAACGCTGTACTGGGAGGACGTCGAGGTGGGCGACACCATCGGCCCTCTGGTGCTGCCGCCCTGGACGCTCCAAGACCAGATTTGCCAGCACTCCATGCAGGCCGCTACGCAGAGCAGCGAGGACTACTTCCACGACAGCACCGCCTTCGAGCCGTTCTTCCACTACTCCAAGCACGACACCGAGTGGGCGCGCATCCACCCCGTGACGCGCTGGCCGCACTCCCACGGCGACGAGCACGAGGACGCCCTGCTGGCCATCTACCGGGGACAGCCCGCGCCGTTCGACTTCGGCGTGCAGCGCGTGCAGATTCCGCAGCGGATGCTCACCGACTGGATGGGCGACGACGGCTTCATACGCCGCCTGTACATAGCAATGCGCCGCCCCGTGTACTACGGAGACTTCACCGTGTACACCGGCGAGGTGATGAAGAAGTACCGGGAGGCGCAGACCGGTACGGACGAGCCGGGCGGCGCTCCCGGACGGCGCGAGTATCACGCCGTGGGCATTCGCATAGACGGCGCGAACCAGGTCGGCGAGCCGCAAGCGCCCGGTTCGGCGACGGTCTATCTGCCCTCCAGGGAGTACGGCCCGGTGACGCTGCCGGTGCCCCACGGGGCAAGGACGCCGTACGTCAACTACAACACGTTTCGCAGGGATTGGTACTAGGAGGACGACATGCAAGACGCCCTGGCAGGACTGCGCATCATAGACAGCACCACGGCGGTGGCCATGCCGACCGCCATGCACATCATGGCCGACCTTGGCGCGGAGATCATCAAGGTGGAGAGCCACACCCTGACCCGCGACGAGACGGGGCCTTACGTGGATAACGACCCCGGCGAAGAGCCCTGGAACCGCGACGCCAGCTTCCAGCACCTGCACCGCAGCAAGTACAGCCTGACCCTGAACCTGAAGACGCCGGAGGCCGTCCAGGCTTACAAAGACCTGGCGCGGGTCACCGACGTGATCGTGGAGAACAACCGCGCCGGCACCATGGAGAGGCTGGGGCTGGGCTATCAGGAGATACGCGGCGTCAAACCGGACATCATCTACTTTTCCAACACAGGCTTCGGGCATACCGGGCCCTGGAGGAGATACGCGGGCATCGGCAGCATGTTGGAGTTGATCAGCGGCCTCAGCCAGTTCACCGGCTACCCGGAGGAGGGCGCCCCGCGCCGCGTCGGCGCGGCCTGGTTCGACCTGCACGTGGCATGGATGGCCGTGTTCGCCATCATGGCGGCGCTGCACCACCGCAATGAGACGGGCAGGGGACAGTGGGTCGATTTCGCCATGTACCAGATAGGCGTTTCCACCATGGGAGACGCCATCCTGGACTTCTCGGTCAACGGGCGCGACGGCAAGCTCATGGGCAACCGGCACCCCATACACGCGCCCCACGGCGTCTACCCGTGCCGCGGCGACGATAAGTGGATAGCCATTGGCGTGGAGACCGACGCTCAGTGGGAATCGCTGTGCGGCTTGATGGGGAACGGGCTGGTCGACGACCCCAAGTTCGGCGACGCGCTCTCCCGCAAGCACCACGAAGACGAACTGGACGCCATGATAAGCAGTTGGACGGGGCCCCAGGACGCCCAGCGGGTCATGGAGGAGTTGCAGCGCAACGGCGTCCCGTCGTACCCCACGAAGGACACCCGCGAGCTGCTAACCGACGTTCACATGGAAGCGCGCAACTTCTACGAGCGGTTCGTCCACCCGCCGGAGTCGGGCATAGGCAAGCGGGCTTACGTGAGCCGCCCTTGGAATCTGTCCGACACGCCCTCCTACGTGCGCAGGCCGGCCCCCAGACTGGGGGAGCAGAACGAATACGTGATGGGTGAGCTGCTTGGCCTGAGCGAAGCGGACGTGGCACGCCTCTACGAGTTGGACGTAATGGGCAAGCAGCCCTCGAATACCGGCGGAAGGAAGCCTATGGACACGGAGGCTGCATTGGCGGAAGGCACGCTGTCGCAGGTTGACCCCGATTTCAAGAAGACACTGAGGTATGAATAGCATGGTTGGTTCAGCGCTTGGCAAGTTTCGCATCATCGACCTGTCCACGGAGATAGCAGGCCCGTACGCCAGCAGGCTGTTCGCGGACTACGGCTCCGACGTAATCAAGGTGGAATCCGTAGACGGCGGCGACCCGGCCCGCAAGATGGGGCCGTTCCACGGGGACGATCCGCATCCTGAGAAGTGCCTGCTCTTCCTTTGCCTCAACTGCAACAAGCGCGGCGTTACCCTCAACCTGGAGACCGACGCAGGGGTGAGGATACTGCGCGAACTGGCCAGGACGGCGGATGTTCTGTTGGAAAGCTACCCGCCCGGATACCTGGACGGCCTGGGCCTGGGCTACGACGCTCTTTCCGAGATCAACCCTGGCCTGACGCTAACGTCCGTCACGCCGTTCGGGCAGACCGGCCCGTACCGGGACTACGTGGGCAACGACCTGGTCTACCAGGCGGCGGGAGGCATGATGTACACCAGCGGCGCACATCATCGCGAGCCGCTCAAGCACGGCCACCCGCAAAGCCTGTACCTGGGAGGGATCACCGCGGCCTACGCCACGTCGATAGCCCTGTACGCGCGGGACCTCATCGGACACGGCCAGCGCCTTGACGTATCGCTGGCGGAAACGGCGGCGGCGCACCACTATCAGCCGGTGGTACGCTACACCTTCCTTGGCGCCGTGGACCGCAGAGCGCCCAAGTCGGACACCGACAACCTGAAGAGCGCCGGCTGGCAGGGGATAGTCCCCACCGGCGACGGCTTCATCAGCCCCACCCTGCGTCCGCCGCGGCGGGCGCTCAGCGGCGCGGAAGCCTGGAAGGAGTACGCCAATCTCATCGGGCGTCCTGAAATAGGCGACGCCCTGGCGGAGGCCAAGACCTCGGAGGAGCGGGACTCCGTCCTGATGCCCGCCTTGAAACAGGTCGGCAAGTTCGACTACTACCACAGCATAATGTTGAACGAGTGGCTGGGAGGAGTGGTGCAGACCTCCGGCGACCTGGTGGACTGCCCTCAACTGGAAGAACGCGGCTTCTGGACTGAAGTGGACCATCCGGTGATGGGAAAGGTCAGAATGCCCGGAGAGCTTTTCCGTATGCCGGAGAGTCCATGGAGCATGCGGCATCCCGCGCCCCTCTTGGGGCAGCACAATGCCGCGGTATACAGCGGTGAGTTGGGCTACTCCAAAGATGACCTGATCAAGCTGCGCCAGCAAGGCGCGATTTAGCGGGCAAACGGGCAGGCAGGCAAACGGGCAAGTGGGCAAGTGGACATACGGGCGCTGGAACGGCTAAACCGTCCAAGCACATTCTTTGATGCTTTCAGGAGAAGGGACAGCATGACGTTGTGGTACAATGTTCGGGAAGGAGAGAGCATGAAATCCCTGGACAGAATTACCATCGCCCCGGACGTCATGGGCGGTAAGGCGTGCATCCGTGGAATGCGCGTGACGGTCGGAACTGTGGTGGGCCTGTTGGCGGCGGGTCGTACGCATGACGAAATCCTCAAGTCCTACCCGTATCTTGAACGGGAGGACATCGACCAATCCCTGGCCTATGCCGCCTGGAGGCTGGAAGAGCGCGAAGTTCCCCTCTCCACGTCGTGAGGCCAAAGCTCGTATTGGACATGAACCTGTCACCCGATTGGGTGTCGACGCTGAATAAGCATGGATGGCAGGCAGTGCACTGGTCCGTAGTTGGAGATCCAAGAGCCAGCGACAGGGACATCATGGATTGGGCGGTGGCGCACCAGCACGTTGTATTCACCCACGATATGCTTGAGGACGTAGAGCGCTTTGTTGATAAGGTTGAGGCGTTGCTGTAGGGGCACCGCGCTGGATTCCCGATCGGGGTCGGGAATGACGGTGGGAAGTTGGGAATGGCGAGGGTGTTTGCAAGCGGAAGGCCTGAGATGCTTCGTCGGCGGGAGCAGTCTTAGTGCGGAAGGTGTACAACCGACTCCTCAGCATGACAGCTTGCGCGATACCGCGGGCGGGGCATGGTTCTACAAGCTCACCATGAGCGGAGGGTTGCGGGCAAAGAGGCAAACGGGCACTATTGCCTTGTCTGTATTAGAGGCCGAAGCCCATTGGGTCGTGCTCTACCCCGAGGTCGCTCAGGGCCACTTCCGCCGCCTCTTGGATAGAGTCGTCATCGGAGCTCAGGCACTTCTGCAACGCGTGCGCGGCCAGTTGGCCTCCTATTGCGCCCATTGACTTTATGGAGGCCAGTTGCACCTGTGTATCGTGGTCTTTAATCAGGGGCAGCAGGTGCGGCACGGCCTCTTCCTCGGCAAGCTCTCCGAGGGCTACCGCCGATTCGTATCGAACAGCGGGGTCGTCGTCGCCAACGGCTTCGATCAGGGTCGGAAGCCACGCCGGGTCAGCCGTCTTCCCCATGGCAAAGATGGCGCTGATGCGCAGTTTCGACTGTTCGCTGCCGTAGGCGCTCCCAATCAGCTCACGGACTCTTGGGGTGTTGAAAACCGCCGCCGCCTCCAGCACGCGACGCCACACGTCGGGGTCTTCGTCCGGTTCCTCCAATAAGTTCAGGAGCATCTCTTTGATGCGCTCGCCGTCTCTGGACAGTAGCTTGCCGTCCCGCGCCAGCGCCCCGAATTTGCCCAGCGCCACGGCGGATGAAGCTCTCACGTCCTTATGTGGGTCCTCTTGCAGAAGAGCTATGAGCGGCCTTACCAGCTTCCTATCGTTGCTTTCCCAGAGGCCGTTCACTCCCAAAGCTCGCACCATGGGGTCTTCATCGTTCAGGGAATGCTTGAAAATAGAGGTGAAGTCAAGGTCGATGTTGTTTTCAGCCATTGTGACCAGACGCTCTATCAGCCTGCGCCGCCGTTCTGCGGGTACGGACGCCCACAGACGGTCCATGGACGATACATCGCTATCGGTGAGGCCGGACAACTGGGCCAAGTCGCCGTACTTCAGGGGTGTTGACTCCGCGCCGATCTTTTGAAAGTAAAGCTCTAGTGTCATCTGAATCACAATCAGGTCTTGGCTGAGATTGAGACGTTCCGGCAGTAAATGGGGGGTGTCTTGAACCTTCCTCCGAGCCACCTGGACTCGCTGCCTATGGCGGCCAAGCCGTTGAGCGCGTCATATACGTTTCCTGAGATCATCGTGTCCTTGACGCGGCCCGTGATTTCGCCGTTTTCGATACGGTAGCCCAGCAGAACGTTGGCGTTGAACTCGCCTGCCAGCACGTTGCCCTGACCCGCGCCAAGCAACTGTTCCACAACGATGCCGTCCTTCACGTCCCGTATCATGTCGGCGTAGGTTGTGTCGCCTTCCTCTATCACCAGTACGGTAGAGGAGGGCGATGGAAGCGTGGTCAGTCCGCGGGAACCGTTGCCTGTGCTGGTCTCTCCCGCCTGTCCCGCCGTTTGCAGGTCGTAGAGAAAGGTGGAAGCGACGCCTCGCTCGATAAGCGCCTTGCGACGGCTGGGAACGCCCTCGTCGTCGCTGGGGCTGCTGCCGGGGACTAAGGGCAGGGTGGGGTCGTCCCAGAGGGAGAAGCCGTCGCTGACTATGCGCTCGCCCAACCGGCCCACCAGAGGCGAGGCTCCCTGGAGCACAGTGCGTCCGCTGAACCCGGAAAGCAGCGGGCCTATCAGTGTGCCGGCTACGCCGTGGGGGGTGAATATCACCGGCAGGGAGCCGGACGGCGCGGCGACCACTCTCCTTGCGTTTTCAAGCTGTTCCTTCACCGAGCTCAGCACCGCAGTAGTATCCCTGATGGGGCTACAGGAGCTCTCTCCGTCGCCTACGAAGAGCATGTCCTCGCCCTGTATCAGCGTGCCGTGGAGGTAGACGCCGTAAGAGCTTGCGCTGTAGGCGGCCCTTCCTCCGTGCGAGTTGATTATCGTCTGGCTGCCCACGGTCTTGCCGACGCGTCCTTCGCACTGCACATCCGGGTACTCCGAGCGCAGGGCATCGATCAAGGCCTGGCCCGTCTGCACCATGTCGTCCACGGGGTACGCTTCCAGAGCGGGGTCATAGACCTCTACGGACGGGAAGTCCGAACCGGAGGGGAACTCCAACTTGGCCTCCGCTCCGAAGGGCGCGACCTCCAGCGCGGCGTCGACCAGCCGTTGCGGGTCGGATAGGTCGGTGGTGGCGGCGAATCCGATACGTCCGTTTTGGATGATGCGGAGCGCGACGCCCTCCGTTTCGCGGGTCTGAAGCAGCTTGAGCTTGTTGGCTTCGAAGACGGCGGGCGTTTCCCGCGTGGATACGTGGAATACCTCCGCTTCCTCGGCGGACTTCAAGGCGCGTTCCAGTATTTCCTCAAGAATGGCTATGCTCCTCCCACCAGGCATTTCTGAATCCGTATGTGCGGGCTGCCGTTGGAGACGGGCAGGGGACTCTGGCCGCCCTTGCCGCATCCGCCGCCCTGGTTCATGTCGAGGTCGTTGGCAACGGCGTCCAGGTTTTCCAGCGTGGTGAACAGGTTGCCGGTGAGCATCACGGGACGCAGCAGTTCCTCGACCTTGCCGTTGCGTATCATAAAGGCTTCACCGGCGGAGAAGGTGAACATCTCCATGCTGGTCATGCCGCCGTACCAGTTGCGGGCGTACACGCCCTCTTTGACGTCGGCCATGACGTCGTCGAACGAGGCCGCTCCAGGCTCTATGTAGGTGTTGGTCATCCGTACAATGGGAGGATGTCTGTAGTTGATGGCGCGGGCGTTGCCGGTGGGCGCTTCGCCCATCTTCGCCGCGGTCTCGCGGGAGTGAAGCCGTCCGACCAGCACGCCTTCGCGTATCAGGTGCGTACGCGTGGCCGGCGTGCCTTCGTCGTCGTAGGCGTAGCTGCCTCGCAGGCCCGGCACCGCCGCGCCGTCGACCACGTTCAGGTGCCTGCCCCCGAAGCGACGGCCCATGTACATGATCTCCCGCATCCGGTCGTCCTCATAGACGTGGTCGGCCTCGGAGAGGTGGCCGAAGGCTTCGTGGATGAACACCCCGGCAAGTATGGGGTCCAGGATTACGGTGTATTCGCCGCCCTTCACCTGGGGCGCTTTGAGCAGTTCGACCGCTCTGTGCGCGACCTCTCCGGCGTCTTCTTCCAGGGAACGGACGAATGAGAAATCGCCCAGCGAACCGAGGCTTACGCCGGATTGCTGCACGTCGCCGCCGTCCCTGGCCATGGCGGACAGGCGCATGCCGACGTCTATGCGCTCCTGCTCTATGTAAGCGCCCTCGGAGCTGGCGAAGTGCGTCTTTCTGTAGCCGTCGGCGTAGCCTATGGTGCAGGTCTGCACTCCCGGAACGCCCAGCATGACGCTTACGTAGCCGTCCAGGATGCGCTTCTTCTCGGCCAGCGAGACGCGGCGAGGGTCATCGCCTATGGAGGGGGACACCGTATCGACGTGCGGTTCCACGTCGGATATATCGACGCGCTCCCCGCCCACGCCGCGGGCGTGGCTTACGGCGGTGGCGACCTTGTCGGCAAGCTGCGACACGTCGTTGAACGAGGCGAAGCCCCAGCCGCCCTTGTCCAGCGCACGCACGCTGCCGCCCACTCCCGATGACCTGGTGACCTCTTCCAGGGACTTACCGCGATACACCAGGCTGGCGCCTTCGCTTTGTTCCAAGCGCACTTCCACGTACCGGGCGTTGTGCCCCTTCAGGGCCTGTTCTATGCGGTCTCTCATATTCATTAGCGCACTGACTTTATAACACACGCCGGAGCGGGTCGGTCAACTCCGACGGCGGGCTTCATTTAGCAAACGGAGCCGCTTATACTGGAATCCGACACCCAGGACGATACCAGTCCACGCCGTTTGCGCGCAATCTTCATATGTCAAAGAATAGAAAGACGGCCAGGAATGCGACCGCCGGAGAGGCGCTTGCGTTGCTGCTTTCGGAGTACGGCCCTCTGCGCTGGGAACAACGCAGGGAGCCTGTTGCCGAGCTTGTCACCACCATCCTGTCCCAGCACACATCCGACGTCAACTCGGAGAGGGCGTACGACAGCTTGATTGCGCGGTTCGGTTCGCTGGAGGCGGTGGCGGAGGCGGACGTGGAGGAGATAGCCGACGCGGTGAGAGGCGGCGGCCTGGCCCGGCAGAAAGCGCCCCGCATCAAAGAGGCGCTGAATCGCATCTTAGAGGAGCGGGGAGTCCTCGACCTGGACTTTCTTCAAGACTTGCCGCTTTCCGAAGCCAAGGCGTGGCTGACGGCTCTCCCCGGCGTGGGCAAGAAGACCGCCGCCGTCACTTTGTGCTTCTCGTTCGGTATGCCGGCGATGGCGGTGGACACCCACGTCTACCGGGTGAGCAAGCGGCTGGGCCTGATTGGGGAAAAGACCAACATTGACCAGGCCCACGACCTCTTGGAAGCCGCAGTGCCCCAGGACGACGTCTACGCTTTCCACGTCTGCTTGATCACGCACGGCAGGCAGGTCTGCAAAGCGCCGCGCCCGCTCTGCGGGTCGTGCGTGCTGGCCGACGGATGTCCCACGGGACGTAGGCTGCTGGGGACGGAGTAGGGCGGTCTGTCATGCTGAGCCGGTTGGAGCGCGCGCGGCCTCATGCTACAATGGCTGTGGGAGAATACTATGACCACTGTTGATACCAACGCCGCGCGCATCTTTGCGGACGCCCGCCTTATGCGGGACGCCGCCCTTGAGCGCATGGCCGCCGGCGACATTCGTGACGCGGCGGAGAAGGCGTGGTGCGCCACCGTCCGCGCCACGGAGGCTCTGGTTCTCATTCGGACGGGCCAGGAGCCCGGAACGTCCACGGCCGCCGGGCGCAGGCTGAAAGCCCTCTCCGTGAGCGACCAATCGTTGATGGATCTCCGACTCCGCTATGCTGACCGCCAAGACGTGCTTCACGGCGAGTGCTTCTACCACGATTACTGCCAGCCGGTGGTAACTGAACAGCTCATCCGCGAGACTTCGGACTACATAGAGGGCGCTGAACGGCTGTCCCAAGGGTAGCCGCGCCGGGCTAAGCAAACGGGCAAGTAGGCAAGCGGGCAAGGGGTCTGTCATGCTGAGGAGCCGGTTGGACGCCGTCAAGGAAACGGCCAACGTCTAGCAAAAAACGACGGATGTGGGTTCTTCGACTCCGCATTCGCTCCGCTTAGTATGACACTATCGGCGACGGCTACGTTATGGCGAACGTGGAGCCTTCGTCCCGCTTTTCCACCTCTATGCGCACGGGGAACGACTCCTTCATCTCGTCCATGTGGGTGATTACCAGTATCCGCTCGAAATCGTCGGCTATGGACTGGATGACGTCCAGTATGCGCTCGCGGCCCGTGGTGTCCTGCGTGCCGAATCCCTCGTCGATGAACAGCGTGGGCATTGGCGCGCCCGACCGTTGCGCCAGCAGCTTGGACAGCGCGATGCGCAGCGCCAGGTTGATTCGGAAGGCCTCGCCGCCGCTGAAGGTCTCATAGCTGCGCGTTCCCAGCGCGTCGGCTACCTTTATCTCCAGCGTTTCCACGGGATCACCTCGCTGGGGGATTCGTTGCGTCTCCAGCTTAAGGTGCATTGCGTTGTCAGTCATCCGCCCCAGCAGTCTGTTTGCCTCCGCCTCCAACTCCGGCAATGCGGACTCCACCAGCAGCGCCTGCACTCCCGTCCTGCCGAAAGCCGTAACCAGTTGCTCGTAGAGTTCCCGCTGTTCCGACATCTCTTTGAGCTTGCCCGCCGCCTCCATCCTTTTGAGGTCGGTTTCGGCGTACTGCTTGAGCATGAGTTCCAGATGCCGCACCTGCCCCATCAGCGACTGGTATTCCTCCTGGCGGGACCGCCTTTCCGTTTCTGCCGCGGCGTATCGACGTTCCAACTCGTCAAGCGATGCAATCTCTTTTCCGATGGCTTCGATTTGTTGCTCACCCTGGGCGATTTCTTCCTCCCGACGAGTTGCTGACGCCAGCACCCGGTTGAGGTTGTCTCTTTCCTGCGGCAGAGCGCTTTCCGCCTGTTCCAGCAGCCGGTATTCGTTCTCGGCGGAGAGAAGCTTCTCGATCTCTTCCCTGAGGCGCTGGTGCGCCTCGGGATCGTAACCCAGGTCCGCCAGTTCCCGGCGTATCTGCTCCAACTGCTGCGGCGCTCTTTGCGCCTCATCCATCTGCTGTTTCAAGGCTGCCAGGCGGCCCAGCAGCGTCCGCTTCGCCATCTGCAGCGACTCCGACTCGCCGGCTACGTTTGCCGAGATTTCCTTTAGCCTTGGTGATGTCTGGGCTAACTCGACATCGTTCTGCCGGTATTGCTGCGCCAGCTCCTGGCCCTGCTCTTGGTATTCGGCCTGGATGTGCGCCTTGCCATCTTCGCCCAGCTCGGTGCCGCAGAGGGGGCACTTGGCTTCTCCTTCCGACAGCATGTCCATCTTGCCGCGCAGCGCGTCCATCTCGCTTCGCAGGCGCCGGTTATCCGTGGTAAGGGTCTGCTGCTTCACTTCCAGGTTCTGGAGCTCGAGGCGTTGTGATTCCAACGCCGCTTCGCGTTCCTCTAAAGCGGAGTGCTCCCGCTCAGCCGTCGCGATGTCCGTTTCCAGCGCTGCCAGTGTCCCAGCCCGCTGTTCCAGAGGCTTCATCCGTTCTTGGAGGCGGGCGAACGGCACCTGCCGCCGGCCGGCGTCCTGCTCTCTAAGGCGCGCCTCCGTCAACCTCCGGTGTGCCTCTTGAATGACCTCCCGCCGTTCGGACAGCCTCTCCCATTCGCTTATTCGTTTACTATGCAGCGACGTAAGCTCCCTGAGTTGCCGCAATTCTTCATGGTTCGATGCGACTCTGGATGATAGGTCTTGCAGCTCCTTTCGACGCGCCCTGAGCGATTCGGCCTGCCCGCGCAGCGCATTGGCCAGTTCCTCGGTCTGCTTCAGCGCCTCTGAGCTTGCGGCAAGTTTAGATTGAGTTTCCGGCAGTTGGGCTTCGTGTTCCGCTCTATTCTCCAACTGCTGAGACCAGGCTTGTATCCGGCCTTCCATCAGCCGCGACTCGGCGGTTATCTCCCGCGCTTTGCGCCGCGCCCGTTCCATGAGCCGTTCGTAGAAGCTCAGCCCCAGTATCTCGCCGAGGACTCGCTGCCTGTCCGCGGGGCGTTTTGTGGTGAACTCGTTGGCGCGGCCCTGCACCAGAAACGCGCTGTTCACGAACGTGTCGTAGTTCATACGCACCAAACGTCGTATGGCTGCCTCCGTTTCGCGCACCGTGCTTCCTCCGGCTTCCCTCCACGCAGTACCCCTTTCGTCTTCAACTTCCAACAGGGCGGCAGTTGTCCGGCTTGGGCCGCCGGTTGCTATTTGCAGCTGCAAATCGGTGCTTCCGGCTCGTGCTCCGCGCCCCCTGGCGTACCTGCGAATCACCCGGTACAGCTGACCCTGGCCCTCTCCGTAGGCGCGGCCTTCCGCGATGAACTCAAGCTCAACTCGCATGTCCTGCTCGCCGACGTGCACCAGTTCTTCCTGCGGACGGTGCACGGCGTCTCCCCACAACGCCCAGGCGATTGCGTCCAGCAGCGACGACTTTCCGTGGCCGTTGGCTCCCGTCAGGCAGGCGATGTGGATGCCGCCGAGATGCAGCGGCGGCACGTTCTGCCTGTAGCATTTGAAGTTCTCTACGGTGAGTCTTACCGGGATCATGTCGGGTTAATTGTAGCAAGCCGTTTTGCGGGACTCATAGATACCGGGGATGCGGGCTTTGGCGAAAGCGGACGGACATACGGGCATAGGGCAAGCGGGCACCCCCACGACCCCTGGATGCCCGCCTGCGCGGGCAAGACGTATGGGTGGGGGCAGGTGGGCGCGCTTGCTCCTATGTTCTCTCGTCTCACTGCGGAGCAGATACTTCGCTCCGCTCAGTATGACGGTGGGGAGGGTTTGGTCAGCTTATGCGGCGGTAGCGTGGGTAGGAGCCGAAAATCCTGAACCAGGACGCCTGCTCCGCCAGGTGTTGAAGGGCTTCTTTGATTGGCGCGTCTTCTTTGTGGCCGTCCAGGTCTATGAGGAAGATGTATGTCCCCAGGCTCTCGCCCGTGGGCCTGGATTCAATCTTGGCCAGGTTTATGCCGCGTTCGGCGAACCCCTTCATCACGCCGTACAGCAGCCCCGGCCTGTCGTCGGTGAAGGAGAAGCACAAAGATGTTTTGTCGTTGCCGGTGGGTCGCTGGTCCGAATGCGCCAGCACCGCGAACCTGGTCACATTGTTGGGGTTGTCCTGAATGCCGTGGGCCAGCACGTCCAGCGTATAAAGTTCGGCGGCGCGGATGGGGCCTATGGCGCCCGCCGGCTCCTCCGTCTCCAGCACGTATTTTGCCGCAGCGGCGGTGCTCAGGGCGGCATCGGTCACAACGTCGGGGAAGTGCGTCTCGAGGTACCTGCGGCACTGCGCCAGCGCCTGCGGATGCGAGTAGATTATCTCAATATCGGAAATGTTCATCCCGTCTCTTACCAGGAGGCAGTGCTGGACGGGCAGCACAAGCTCCCCGCGAATGAACAAGGACGGCTGGTGGATGAGCATATCCAGCGTGTCGTTGACCGAGCCTTCCAGGCTGTTTTCAATCGGCACTACCGCCTCGTCCGCCCTGCCGTTGCTAACCGCTTCGGCAACAGCGGAGATGCTGAGGCATGGTATCAGTTCGGCTTGCGGGGCGTATTTGATGGCAGCGCCTTCGCTAAACGTTCCCGCCGGGCCCAGGTAGGCTAACCTTTTGGGCATCAACCGACCGCCGCGCGGGTTAGAGCGTTGTGCAAGAAGAGATGTAGCTTGGGACTCAAAGCTCAACTCACCCCGGATGGCGCGCGCGTCTGCGAAGACGGGGCCTCTCCGAGCCTGGCCCTATTGAGAAGATCGTCTGTGCCGGCCACAAACAGGATGTCCCCGGGTTCCACCTCTTCATCCTTGGATGGGAAGAGTATAGGCTCTCGCCCCCTGCGGATGGCCAGCACGGCTATGCCGTATCTGTCGTGTGTGCCGCCGAGCCCGGCTTCCTCCAGAGACTTCCCCACCATGTGTTCGGGCGGCTTGAACATGCTTATGCCAAAGTCATTGGTAATCCCGATGTACTCCATGACGCTGGGATTAAACAGGGTGTGCGCCAAGCGCACGCCCGCCTCCTGCTCGGGATAGATGATGAGGTTTGCTCCGATGCGTTCCAGAGTCTGTGCATGGAGCGGGTTGTTGGCCCGGGCTATCACTTGCTTCACGCCCAGGGTCTTAAGGAGCAGGGTGGTCATGATGCTGGCCTGGATGTCCGTGCCTATAGCGACGACAGTGATATCGAAGCTGGCAACGCCCAACTCTCGCAGCACCGACTCGCTGGTGGCGTCGGCTCTTACTACGTAAGTAAGCTGACCCGCAAGGTCTTGCACCAGTTGTTCGTTGGTGTCTATGCCCAAGACGTCGAAGCCCAGCTGGTACAGCTCTTGAGCCAGGCTTATCCCGTACCGCCCCAGGCCTATGACTGCAGCTTGGTTGGCCATGATTGCTACCTAACCTATTCTAACCCTTTCTTGTGAATAGCGATATATGGCCCGCCGCTGCCTCTGTCCCAGGGCAAGGGCGATGGTGAGCGGGCCTATCCGTCCCACAAACATGGTGCCTATGATTATAGACTTGCCCCATGGTGTCAACTCCGGCGTTATTCCCGTGGACAACCCTACGGTGCCAAATGCGGAAATGGTTTCAAAGATCAGGTCTTCAAACGGCAGACCTTCCGTTATGACCATTAGAAACGCAACCAAGAATACCACTGCCACCCCCAGAGCCGCCACGGTCAACGCCCGCTGGATCTGTCCAAAGGGGATCTCTCTGCCAAACGCTTCCGTCTGGCCGCGGCCGCGTATGGTAGTCAGGATGGCTATCAGTATCACCGCTACGGTGTTCACTTTTATGCCCCCGGCCGTAGAGCCGGACGCCCCGCCTATGAACATCATCCCCATGAAGAAGACGTTAGTATGCTGGTTGACCTGCGAGAAGTCTATTGTGGTGAACCCCGCCGTGCGTCCACTGACGGCGTGGAAGAAGGAATCCACTATCTGCGTGGTGAACGGCAAGCCTCGCAAGGTAGCCTCGTTGCGGAACTCGGAAACGAACACCACCACAGTCCCGACAAAGAACAGAAGGAGGGTCATCACCAGAACCAGCCTGCTGTCTACGCTGATTCTGGTGAATTTGTGGCGGTAGCGCAGCAACTCCACAAGGACCGTGTAGCTGATGCTGCCCAATATAATGAGTACGGTAACGGTTCCTATTACCCATATCTCTTCTCCAAATATGGCAAGGCTGTTGGATTCGGGCAAAATGTTGAACCCGGCGTTGTTGAAGCCCGATATGGAAAGGAAGACTGCTTGCCACGTAGCCTCCCCCGCCTGATACAGGGGGAGGAAGCGCCAAAGCAGAATCAGGAAGGCTACAACCTGGATGATCAAGGTCAGAACAACCACCTGGATGGTCAACCTGACCAGGCCGCCGGAGCCGCTCACACCCAGGGAGTCGCCCATGAAGAGCTGGTTGGTCAGGGTTATGCGCTGAGTTAATATGACCAGCAGGAACGTGGCCGTGCTCATGAAGCCGAGACCGCCTATTTGGATGAGGGCGGCTATGATCACCTGGCCGGAGGTGTTCCAATAGGTTGCGGTGTCCACCGTGACCAGTCCGGTGACGGTGGCCGCGGAGGTGGCGGTGAAGAGGGCGTCCAGGAACGGGGTGAACTCGCCGGTGGTGTTGAAGAAGGGGAGCCATAGCAGGAAGGTGCCCACGGCTATCAGGCTGCCGAAGCCGTAGAGAAGGATGAGCGGAGAGTTAAACCTGCGGCCCGGCCTTCTCGGCGTTGCCGGGGCGATGTGTACGGGTTCGAATTCCTGCCTGCGCGCCTGCCGCAGCGCGCGGTCTCCCGCCCTTCTTGTGGAGTTGGGTTGCACCGCTACTGCCCCGTTTTCCCGGCTGCCGCCCGGCGGCGCGGCGAAAGTTCAATTTGCATGGCCTTTATGGATAGCTTCCCGTTTACCAGCCTTGTTACGTTGAAGAAGCGGTAGGCATTTCAGCTTTTAAGGCTCAAGTCGTCGGCGATTCTAGTCCCGCCGCAACGGGCTGTCAACCTCAGTTTGCCGCTTACCATTATCCGCCCGCGCTGCTATATTGTAGCGGCAGCCTGCACGGAGGAGGCGATTGTGGACTACGCTAACATGGGACGCACCGGCCTGGAAGTATCGCGGATTTGCCTGGGATGCCTCACCTTTGGCGGCCAGGCCGACGAAAAGGAGTCGCTGCGCATTGTGGACGCGGCGTGGGATGCGGGCATCAACTTCTTCGATACCGCCAACGTCTACACGGATACGCTGTCGGAGCAGTTCTTGGCAAAGGCGCTCAAGGGCCGGCGCGACCGGGCGGTGATCGCCACCAAGGTGCGCGGCAGGATGGGCCCCGGCGTCAACGACATCGGTTTGTCGCGGAAGCACATCATGGACGCCGTTGAAGGCAGCCTCACCCGCCTTCAGACCGACTACATCGACCTGTACCAGGTGCACTCCTGGGACGCCGATACTCCCCTGGAGGAGACCCTGCGCGCCCTGGACGACCTGGTTCGCCAGGGCAAGGTGCGCTACATCGGATGCTCCAACTTTGCAGGATGGCAGCTCACCAAGTCCCTCTGGATCAGCGACGTCAAGGGCTTAGCCAGGTTCGAGACGGTGCAGCCTCGCTACAACCTGCTGCTCCGCGGCATAGAGGAGGAGTTGCTGCCGGCGTGCCTTTCGCAGGGCGTGGGCGTGATACCGTACAACCCGATAGCGGCGGGACTGCTCACCGGCAAGCACAGGCGCGGACAGCCGCCCGTGCCCGGCACGCGGTTTGATCTGCGGGAGATGTACCGCGACACCTACTGGCACGAGCGCAACTTTGAGGCGGTGGAGAAGCTGCAGGCCATAGCCGAAAAGTACGGCCATACGCTGATTCAGCTTGCGCTGAGCTGGGTGCTGGCGAATCCGGCAATCACGTCGGCGATTGTGGGCGCCAGCACAGCCGAGCAGCTACAGCAGAGCATATCGGCGGCGGAGGTGTCGCTGGAGCCGGAGGAGATAGCGGCCTGCGACCCGGTGTGGGACGAACTGAAGGGCGCTATGTAGCTTGGCGTTGTTCGTGCAATAGGTTCCGCACCAGTGCCGCCAGTTGGGGCAGCAGTTCGCCGGTGGGGCCTCGCAGAGAGACGTCGGCCCAGTCGGTGAAAGGGGTGGAGTTGACGTTGACCTCGATGAGGTAGGCCCCGCGCTGCCTGGCCTGCATGGGGAAGCCGGCGGCGGGATAGACGGTGGCCGACGTTCCCAGGATTAACATGCAATCGCACCTGTCCGTCTCTTCGAAGCACCGTTCCAGCACGTCGCGCGGTATCGGTTCGCCGAACATCACGCCGTCGCTCTTGACGATACCGCCGCACTCGCCACAGCGGGGCGGAACTTCGTCGAAGCTGAACTCGGAGCGGGGCAGCCTGAGGGAGCAGTCCATACATCGGAGAAGGTGGCGGTTGCCGTGTATCTCGGACAGGCTCCTGCTTCCCGCCTCTCTGTGCAAGCCGTCCACGTTCTGGGTGATGGTGTGCTTGAGCAGCCCCATTGCTTCCAGGTCGGCCAGCGCATAGTGGCCGGGGTTCGGCTCCGCCGCCTCGATGGCCTGTCGGAACTGGACGCGCTCCGGCTGTTCGTCGCTGTCCCGCAGGCCCAGGGTCCGTTCCCACCAGGCCTTGGGGTCCGCGATGAAGGCGTCGTAGCTGCGGGGGTCCGGCTCACCGATGCGCGTCCAGAGGCCGCCCGGCCCGCGGTAGGTGGGGATGCCGCTTTCCGCGCTCATGCCCGCGCCGCAGAGGGCCACTACGTACTGAGATGCGCTCAGTATGCCGGCGGCGCGTTGGAGGGCTTGCCGGTTGTGGGGGGATGCGTCCATCGGGCTTATGTTATCACACTGCTCCGGCGATGGCGGGGAGTGGGGTGGTTACTTGACATAAGTCGATTTTGAGGTGTCGTAAAACGACATGTTAGGCATGAGAAAACGGTCAGAAGGCGGTTAACGGTTGGGTTGTTTTGTGCCTGAGAAGGAGGATTCGTTTCCAACGTTATGTTAAGTACAAGGCTAAATTGGAGGGAAATTTTGGCGGAGGTGAGAAACGAATCGGAAAGTCGTTGTTTGGTGGAGTGATTTAGCAAGGTGTGTCTAGCGGCGGTATCGGTTGATGAGCTCATTGACTTCCATGGTTCGGGCAAGGGTGTTGACGGCGCGGAAGAGGAGTTCCAGGGGAGCGTCCGGGTTGGCGACGATGCGGTAGATCTTGAGGCGGAGGAGGGCTATCTCTTGCTGGAGGCCGTCGCGGGGGAAGGCGTCGCGGATGGACTGGCGGTCTTTCTCTCTGGCATAGGCTGAGTAGAAGCCGTGGGTGAGGGCGTTCCGGTTGCCCACTTGGCCGCCTCGGCGGCGTTTTGGGGGCTGATGGTCGAGTTTGTTGGGCGCCATGGGGATAGGGTATGTGGTGGAGGGGGATGTTGGGAAGTAGGAGATGTCAGGGGGGTGGGGTTGCCCCGCGCCGCCGCCAGATTCCCACGCTGGCGCTCGCAATGACGGAGGGGGATTAGGCGCTGTGGTAAAATGTGACTCCGCTATGACGAAACCGAACTTCAAGAACCGCACTTTGTGGACGGGCGATAACCTGGACATCATGCGGGGCCTCAACTCCGAGACCGTTGACCTGATCTATCTGGACCCACCGTTCAACTCCAACAGGCAATATGCCGCACCCATCGGTTCAGAGGCGGCGGGCGCGGCCTTCAAGGACACCTGGACGCTCTCCGACGTGGACTTGGAGTGGCACGGTGAGATTGCCGAGGCAAACCCGTCCCTCTACCGCGTGATAGATGCGGCAAGGGAGGCGCACGGCAAGGGTATGCAGTCCTACCTGATAATGATGGCAGTCCGGCTGTTGGAGATGCACAGGCTGTTGAAGTCAACGGGCAGCGTCTACATACATTGCGACCCGACGGCTAGTCACTACCTGAAGCTGCTTATGGACAGCGTGTTCGGGTTTGGCATGTATTTGAACGAAATGACCTGGAAACGCTCCAGCGCCCACAGCGACACCAGACAGGGAATGCGTAGGGCGGGCAAGATCCGTGATGTGCTGCTTGTCTACACTAAGTCGGAGGACTACGTTTGGAACCCCCAGTACATGCCCTATACGGAAGATTACTTTGAGGCAGAGTATCGCCACGTCACGCCCGATGGCCGCCGATACAAGGAGACAGACGTAACCGCCGCCAAACCGGGCGGAGATACCGAGTACGAGTGGCGAGTCAAACGCCCCACCCAAGAAAAGACTAGATGGTCGGCAGACCTCACAAACGAGCACCTGAACCCACGGCTAGGGTGGGAGTACAAGGCCGTAAACCCCTATCGGGGCCGCTACTGGGCCTATTCAAGGGCCAATCTAACCAGCTTTTGGAATGAGGGTAGGCTGATCCACAGAGAGACAGGAATGCCGCGTCTGATGCAGTTCGCAGACGAGATGCCCGGTGTTCCTCTGCAAGACTTGTGGGACGACATTCCGCCGGTGCTGGGCAATGAGCGGGTTGGGTATCCCACACAGAAGCCCATTGCTCTCTTGGAACGCATCATCAAGGCCAGCAGCAACGGGGGTGACGTAGTGCTAGACCCGTTCTGCGGTTGCGCAACAGCCCTTGTGGCGGCGGAGAAGTTAGAACGCGAGTGGGTAGGCGTTGACATATCGTCCAAGGCTAGAGACCTCGTCAAGGTCCGTATGGGGAAGGAGCTTGGCCTATTCAGTCTCGGCACCATCTACCGCGACGACGTGCCAATGCGGACTGACCTTGGCAAGCTGCCTCATTACAGGACGCACAAGCACACGCTGTTTGGGAAGCAGGAAGGGCACTGCGCGGGTTGCAGGCACGATTTCCCGTTCGTCAACTTTACCGTCGACCACATTATTTCCAAATCAAAGGGTGGAACAGACCATATCGACAACCTTCAGTTGCTGTGCAACCACTGCAACTCGGTGAAGGGAACCAAGACGCAGGCGGAATTCCTGGTGGCGCTAAAGAAGGCAGGGATTGGATAGGGGGGCTGCTTAGGAGTTGCTATTTTCTAATTAACCACTAGGGGTTGGGTGACAACATCCTCTTGACCACAATAAATTGTTGTCCTAGAGTAATAAGGGATGGCAGAAAACAACTCCCGCCAAAGTGTCGATGGTAGGACTTTAGGAAAGAACCCAGGAGGGAACGAGGAATGTTGAAGAACTCAATGTATTTATACGGGGCAGAAACTGCCTATCTCGTCGCAAGGGACACGACCCGATATGTCATCGACACATTGTCCAGTGGCGACATAGGCTGGAGAACAAAGGCTAAGTGGATAGCGGTAGAGCTACGGCTTGCGATCAACTGGCACTTCTTTAGCCCGCCTAGATTGCAACGCAGAGGGCAGATACTACTCCCTCGACACCGCAATAAAGACGGAAGCCCACGCATATAACCAGCCTCTGACAATCATCTTGCACTTCTTGAGGCAATTGCAAAACAGTTAAGGTTTTCAGGCAGGGTTTAGGGGTGAAGATTTTGCATTCCGGGCTCTCCTTGACCCTATTCAAAGCCGATTGTGGGCTCCCCTGGAGCCTTCAATAAGCATTCGATGTGTGCTTCCAAGGAATGACAACCCCGCCGCCAGATTCCCACGCTGGCGCTCGCAAAGACGGAGGCAGGGGGATGGGTTCCCGATAGGGGTCGGGAATGACGGTGAAGGGGTCAAGATGAATGGTGGAGGGTGGTGGCGACGCAAACGTTGTAGGGGCGGTTCACGAAACCGCCTCTACGGCACATCATCTCTAATCAGGACGTGGATTTCCCGCGCTTCTCCGGGTTGCACGTTCTCCAAAGCGTTGCGAATGGCCTCCACTCGCTTGGAAATGAGCGGCCAAGCGGTGTTCATCAGGACGATCACGACCAGGCGCCGGTTTGACATATTCTGTTGATATTGGATGTCTTGGTCGGTGGTGATCAAAACCTCGAAAACGGCTTCTTCAGCCCGGTCCAGCAACTCTCCGTTGGACAGGGTGTCCCAACCGCGCTCTCTGGCCTCTTCGACAACATGGTCAAAGAGTTGTCGGGCCAACTGCCGGGGCGTCCCGTTATCGAACAGGATGCGCATGGGCGACCTCGGCTCGGAGTTCCCGCGCCACGTGCTCCAAGGCCGCCTTCACCTCCGATTCATCCACCCCGCCGAACCAGTCGATGAAATCGTAGATGGTCGCGCCCTCGGCAAGGTTCTCGAAAAGGGCGTAGAGCGGCAAGCGCGTCCCCTTGAACACCCAGTGGCCGCTCACCTTGCCGGGTACGCTCTCCACCGCTGGGCACTTGCTCCAGTCCGTCATAATGTCACCTGCCCTTCCATTTCCGGCTCCTCTTTACCATTGCTTGGATTGCGTAAGAGGGCCTGCTTCACGTATTGTCCGTCATCATGCCGTGCTTGTCTATTGGCCGCCGCCCCTCTCAGCCCCGCGATGGGTTCCCGATCGGGGTCGGGAACGACGGTTGGGGTGAGTCGGACACCCCCATTGTACGACCGGGGACATAGGTAACACTTAGACTGGGGACATGGGTAACACTTTTGTAGGTGTGCGGATTATAAAATGAGCATAGTCATCGAGCAACCCAATGGCGAGAGGCCCGTAGATGATGGTCCACAGTCGGTCGTCCTGCTGCGCCAGTCCCACCGGTTCACCTATTAGAGCCTGGCTCAGGTAGATCAGCGATCCCTTCCACTTGATTTCACCATTCCTTCTCACTCTGCGCACGATGACGTCGGCCTGGTATTGGGGAGAGCTGAGGCGCGCCGGATACTCTCTGATGGATGGACGATACAGCCGAGCCGGAGGCCGCAGCCCCAGGGCCTGGTGAGGTCGTTCCCGGTTGTAACAGTCTCTGAAGCTGTCGAAGACCCTCTGCTGACTCCTGGGACTTTCGGACGGCGGCGATGCGGTGTCCGCCTCAAGAGTCCTGTGGAACCGCTCCAGCCTGCCGTTCTGTTCAGGATGTCCGGGCTCTATGCGCTCAGGGATGATGCCCAGCTTCACCCACCACACAGCCAGGGAGGTGAGGCCGCCCAAGCCCACACTGGCAAAGGGCGGGCCGTTGTCGCTCCTGATTCGCCACGGCAGCCCGTACTCCCTGAAAGTTTGCTCTAGGACACGGCGCACGTCCCCGCCGCGAGGCTGACTCAGCCCAGTGCACGCCAGCAGATACCTGCTATAAGCATCCTGCACACTCAAGGGGTCCACCCTTGTTCCATCCCCCGTGCGAAACCACCCCTTAAAGTCTATGCACCACAGGTCGTTGGGCGCCTCAGCTCTGGCAAACGGTTCGCCCCATCCCGCCGCCCGCCTGCGCCGCTTCCGGCGACGCACCAACCCGGCCTTATCAAGAATAGACCCCGCCGTGCTGTGCGAAGGCCAGTTCCCCGCCGGTTCCATGTCCCGCAGCCACGCCACCAGCTTCTTAGGCCCCCAGGTGGGGTGTATACCCTTCGCCTCTATCAACCGCCTCTCCACATCGGAACTCGTCCTGTTAGGCTGTCTCAGCGGCGCCCTGCTGCGGTCTCCCAACCCTTCATATCCCCACTCTATGAATCGGTTGATCCGCTTGTACCCCGTCTTCCGACTCACGCCGTGCATCCGGCACAACTCGGCCACCGTAACATCCCCCCTCAACCAATGTTCTATGAACGCCCTCTGTTCACTGCCAACGCTGGTCTCCTTCCACGGCATCACATGACTCCTCATAAGATTTACTCCTATTCTGAAGCTATGTGTTACCTATGTCCCCGGTTTATGTGTTACCCTTCTGCCCGGTTTGTACCCATCTCAATCTTCCCCCGTCAAGGGGGAAGAGGTTTTGGCATCTTTCCAAGCGGGCGTTGCTGTTCTACAATGTGGCAGTAGCCGGGGCCTGGAGCGCCGGTTGACGATACGGAGGTAACTATGACAACTATCACGGAGCGTTTCTACGAGCTTCATCCAACTTCCAGAAAGCTGTACGAGGAGCGTTCGAAAGGCCTGTTCCCCGACGGCGTTACGCATGAGACTCGGTTTCTTGCGCCGTTCCCCATCTATGCCACCCATGCCCAGGGGCCGAGGAAGTGGGACGTGGACGGCAACGAGTACGTGGACTACGTTTCCGGTCATGGAGCGCTGCTGCTGGGACACTCGCATCCGGCAGTGGTCGGCGCGGTTACGGAGCAGGTGTCGAAGGGCACCCACCTGGGCGCGAACACGGAGTTGGAGGTGCGGTGGGGCGAACTGGTGACAAGGCTGATTCCGTCGGCGGAGAAGGTGCGGTTCACCAGTTCCGGCACGGAGGCCACGCTGATGGCGATGCGCCTGGCTCGCGCTTATTCGGGCAAGAGCAAGATCATCAAGTTCTTCGACCATTTCCACGGCTGGCACGACTACGCTATGGCCAACGGCAACGAGTCCGGGCCGGGCATCCCCGCCGAGACGTGGCAAAGCATGATAGTGCTGCCGGAGGTCAACGACATCGCGGCGGTGGAGAAGGCGCTGGACGAAAACGATGACACGGCGGCCATCATCCTGGAGCCGACAGGGGCGCACATGGGAGTGTCGCCGATACATCCGTCGTTCCTGGAAGAGCTGCGGGAGTTGACGAATCGCCGTGAGGTAGTCCTCATATTCGACGAAGTGGTCACGGGGTTCCGCTCCTCGCCGGGCGGCGCACAGGCCAGGTTCGGAGTTACCCCCGACATGACGTCGCTGGCCAAGATACTGGGCGGCGGCCTGCCCGGAGGAGCCGTGGCGGGCAAATCGGACATAGTCGACATGATCCAGCGGCGCGGCGACCCCGGTTGGGACACGGCGCACCGCGTTTCGCATCCTGGCACCTTCAACGCCAACCCGATATCGGCTGCGGCGGGTGGGGCTGCGCTCGACCTGGTTGCGAACACCAACGCCAACGCCCATGCCGAGGCGATGGCCACCCGGCTAAAGGACGGGGTCAACCAGGTGATGGCGCGGCTGGAGATACCGGGCTGCGCCTACGGGGTGGCATCGCTGGTGCACTTGACCATGGGCACGC
This sequence comes from Dehalococcoidia bacterium, assembly GCA_963667055.2. Taxonomy (GTDB): domain Bacteria; phylum Chloroflexota; class Dehalococcoidia; order Lucifugimonadales; family QGNO01; genus DAOUJH01. The sequence goes on along the minus strand of OY762956.1, from coordinate 2,158,202 downwards.
CGGTGGACCCGGAGACGATCAACGACATGCCGCACGACAAGATACGGGCGTCGATGACGCCGGAGAAGATAGGCGCGTTGAAGCTGGGAATGCTCAACGCCGGAGTAGACCCGATGTGGAAGACGATGGTTGTGTCGGCGACGCACCAGGAGGCGGACATCGACTTCACGGTGGCCGCATACGAGGAGGCGTTCACCGCAATGCGCGATGAGGGGGTCATTTAGGGACGGACATACGGGCAAGTGGGCAGGCGGTTGGCAAGGCTAAGGCAAGGAGTGGAGATGGCAGCAAACTCACTCAGGAAGGAGTTCAATTTCTATCGCGATCATCAGGACGAGATGGTGGCAAAGTATAACGGCAGAATCATTGCTCTTAAGGACTGCAAGGTATTGGGAGTATATGACACTCCTCTCGCGGCCTTTACCGAGGTAGTCCAACAACACGAGCGGGGCACATTCATGATCCAGCGGGTCAGTGAGGGTGAAGAGGCGTACACCACTACTTTCTACTCGCCGGTGGTTTCTCATGGCTGATTTGTCCGATTCACCTGTGCATGCGGGCATACAGGCAACGGAGGCAGTTGAAAGGCGTATGTCCAGCAGAACAGGGCGAGATTCGAAATGGGTACTGTACTACGACGGGGCCTGCGGCTTTTGTTCGGGGGCAAGGCGCTGGTTGTCCAAGCTGGACTTCTTCCGCCGCATAGAGTGGACTCCATACCAGACTCTGAATAAGCCGCCCGTCGGCCTGACCTGGGAAGACCTTGACCGCTACGCGTACATGGACACCGGACATGGGCCTCTGCAAAATGGCTTCTACGCCATGAGGCTGCTGGCGCTCAGACTTCCGCCCCTTTTCCCCCTCGCTCTCCTGATGTGGCTGCCGGGCGCGGCCCTGGCGGGACAGGCGGCCTACGGCTGGATTGCCAGGAACCGCCATCGCTTTTCACAATGTCCCGTGGACGGAGACGGACGCGTATGACCGAGGGCAACGCAGGTGTTGGCTTGGACTGAGAGCGCCTGCTAGACTGAGGGAATGAGGGCATACCTTTGACCTGTCCCAGATGCAACGCTTACAACGGCGAAAGGGCGGAATACTGCGATCAGTGCGGTATGAAGCTGGCCGTTGAAGTGGAGTCTGCCGAGCCTGATCGTTTAGGGCTGCCGCCGGTGCCGGACCTCACGGCGAACACGTCGGGGTTCGCTCCCAAAGACCTGGCCGCTCTGCTCAGCGAAACGTTCAAGATATACCAGAACGGCTTTCTCCTGCTGCTCAGCGTATCGTTGATTGGACATATACCGTTTTTTATTGGCGCTTTCGTATCGGCTCCCACGCCAACCCCGGCGCCCACGGACGCTGTCACGCCAACGCCGGCGCTGACGTATGAAATCATAGCGGTGTTCGTCCTGGGTTTTCTAGCCGGTGTGCTGGCCAGCGCCGCTACCACCTATATTGTGGCGGGAGGGTACCTGGGACACAGAGGCACAGCCGCCGGAGGGTATGCCGCCGCTCTCAGGTTCGGGCCATCTCTGCTGGCCAACACCTTGATATATGCCGCGGCAGTGGGCGCGGCGGTGTTGCTCAGCTTCGTTATCATCGGCATTCCCATACTGGTCTTCATCCTTGTTGCCTGGTTCTTCTACGTTCAGGCGGTGATGATAGAAGGCAAGCGTCCCATGGCGGCGCTGTCTCGCAGCTGGGACCTGGTCAGGAGCAGCTTGCTGAGGGTTATGGGGATAGGCCTGGTCTACGTCTCGATTACCGTAGTGGCCGTGTTCGCGGCTTCGCTGCCGGGTCTGCTGGTTTCGGGAGCCGGGAATACGGCGGTCGTGGGGAATCTGCTCACCACGGTTGGGTCCGCGATTGTAGCGCCGTTCTCCTATGTTGGGGCCGTGGTGGTGTACCTAGACCTGCGCGCCAGGAAAGAGGGCTACGACGTGGATTCGCTGGCCGGGGACATGGGGTGGGTTTAGGCGCGACTGCGGCAGGGGAAGCCCCGCGCCCCGCCTGGGTTCCCGCCTCCGCGAGAACGACGGAAGAAAGCGCGAGAACGACGGAAGAAAGCGCGGGAACGACGAAATGAGAGCGCGAGAACGACGGATGGGGAGGGCGAGAGCGATACTTCGGCTAAGCTCAGGGTAAATTCCCCCCACGCCGCCAGATTGCTTCGCTTGCGCTCGCAACGACGACAAAGGGGACTGCCTGCCCGTCTTGCCCGCTTGCCAGTTTGCCCGCTTGTGCGGGGGCGGCTAGGAGGCGGCGGGGCCGACCACGGGCAGGACGACGTGGGATGGGCGCTCCCGGTCGTGGTAGACGGCGTTTATCGCCACCTCTTTCCGCAGGCTCCTGCCGAGGGGTTCGCCGGTGTTGGGGTTCACGTCGAAGCGGGGGAAGTTTGAGCTGGAGACGTCGACCCGGATGCGGTGCCCTTTCTTGAACAGGTTGCTGGTCGGGTAGAGCGGGAAGCTGAGCTTGTAGACTTGGCCGGGGGTCATCAACTCCGGCTTCTCCCATGAATCGCGGAAGCGCGCCCGCATGATGCTGTCGGAGATGTTCATGTCGAAACCGTCGGGGTAGTCCTCGCAGGGCGGGTATACGTCGAGCAGCTTGGCCGTGAAGTCGGTGTCGACGGCGGACGAGGATATCCACAGGTTGACCGTGATCGGGCCGGTGACCTCTACGTCGTCCTCCAAGGGAGGGGTCTGGAAGACCAGCACGTCGTGCCTGGACGACAGGGGCAGATACGGTTCGCGGCTGCCCAGCCGGTCGGGGCGTTCCGCCTGATGGTACGCGCCGGGGTCGAGGACGCCGGGCCCCGACGACAGGTTTCCGCCGACGGTGGGCACGGGATGGTCGGGGTCGAACTGGTAGCGGCTGGGCGGCGCGTCCGCAGCCGGGGCCTCCTCGCTCAACGAGCCGTCGGCGTGGAGATGGAAAGCTGCGTACCTGGCGCGGGCCAGGGGCCATTCGTCTTCGAAACGCCAGTGACCGCCGTGGTTGAGTCTGCCCTGCGCGTTGATGCGGCCATCGCCGCCGCCCATGACGAAGATGAGGACGGGAGGCTGCTTTGCAATGTCGTTTTCCAGCCCTTTGAACCAGGTGTCGAACCAGGCAAGTCGAAAGTCGTCGTAGTCATGCGCCAGGTTGCCGTCAAGCGGCGCTGCCGCGCCAAAGTCGACCTCACCGGAGTAGCTGACGGAACGCTGGCCGTGAGTCCAGGGGCCCATGAGGAGGCGCACCGGCGCCTTCTTCATATTGGAAAGCGCCACATAGTTGTCGCAGGTGGTGCGGGTATAGGAGTCGTACCAACTGCCGAAATGGAGCTGCGGCACGTCCGACCAGTTATCGTAGTGCTCCTCGGCGCAGAGGCCGGGCTGCTTCCAGTAGTCGTCGTATTCGCTGTGCGTCCATATCTCGAGCAGGTACTCCTCGTAGTCCGGCACCCATTTCAGGGGCGAATGGCCCTTCTTCCATGGCAGGCGGCTGAACCAGTCGGTGATCGTGGTCGATTCCAGCGCGGCTTTGACCACGGGGTCTTCCGACGCTTCCTTGCTGACCAGCGCCTGGTTGAAGGCCCAGGTGACTTGCCGCAGTTCGAATGCGCCGTTGTGCCGGCAGGAGCACATGTAAGCGTTGGAGAAAGCGCCGCTGTCCATGATCATGGCGCCGAGGAAGGGCGGGTCGGTGGAGGCCATTGCGCCCTGGGTATGCGCCCCGTAGGAGGTGCCGTAGGTTCCCACTTTGCCGTTGCACCACTCCTGGCTGCCTATCCACTGCAAGCAGTCGTAGCCGTCGTTGGCATCGTCCACGTACTTGGTGAACGTCCCCTCCGACTTATAGCGGCCGCGGTTGTCCTGCCGCACCATGACGTAGCCGCGCTGCACGAAGTAGGCGGCGAGGTCGGGCGCGCCGCGGGCCTCCTTATCGTAGGGGGTGCGTTCGAGGAGGACGGGGAAAGATCCCTCGACCGGCTTGCCGTTGGAGGCGGGGCGATATACGTCGGTGGCTAGGTTCACGCCGTCCCGCATGGGCACCATGATGTCCTTTTCGGTGAATACGTCGTAAGTTGGCTCGGAACGCGGCTGGGACTTGTAGTCGATGAACATGGGTCACTCCGTTGGCCGGCTGCCTTATTCTGCGCTCTCCAGGAGCTTATCAATCTTGGCGGCAAGGATAAAGTCGTTCAAAGAGAGGCCGCCCACGTCGTGGGTGGTCAGCTCGACGGCGACGCGCTTGTAGCTGACGGTGAGGTCGGGGTGGTGGTTCTCCTGCTCGGCGAGGTAGGCGACGGCGTTGACGAAGAACATCGCCTCCTTGAAGCTGCCCCAGGCGAAGAGGCGGCGCAGCTTGTCGTTGTCCACCGTTTGCCACTCTTGGGAGATTGCGGGCGTGTGCCGCGCTATCTGCGCGGCGTCCAGGGGCGGCGTGTTCTCCGGGTAGATGCGGCACTTCATCCGGGTCAAGTCTTGCGCCAAGGGCAATCCTCCGGTGAGAGATGGAGGGAGCTTATCACAAGGTCTGTCTTCACGCACCGCTCTTGGATGCCCCCCGCATCAAGTGCGGGGCAGGCTGCACGGGCATGACGGGAAGGGGGCCCCGTTTGCCCGTCTGCTCGTATGTCCGTCCCTCTCCCCCATGATGTATAATTTCCCCATGAATGGCACGGGCGGACAGCAGTGATTGGATTCCTTGGAGGCACCGGCTTGGAAGGACGGGGGCTGGCGCTGCGCTTTGCCCTGGCCGGCGAGCAGGTCGTGATAGGGTCGCGCCAGGCTGCACGCGCTCAGGAGGCGGCACGCGCGGTGTCGGAGCGGGGAGCGGTAGAGGGCGTATCAGGCGCTCGCAATGGAGAGGCGGCTGAGGCCGACGTTGTCTTCATCACTTGTCCATACCAGGCTCAGACAGGCTTGCTGGAGCCACTGGCGGATGCGCTGGCGGGCAAGCTGGTCGTTTCCACGGTGGCCCCTCTGGCGTTCGATGAGGGTTCGGCGATGCTGATAGACGTGCCCGAAGGCTCGGCGGCTGAGCAGGCTCGGCGGTTGCTGCCGGAGTCGCGAGTAGCGGCGGCTTTCCAGAACGTCAGCGCGGTCGATCTCTGGTCGCCGCAGCGCACTCTTGAAGGCGACGTGGTAGTATGCTCGGACGATGAGCAGGCCAGGTTGCAGACCATGGAACTGGCTAGGTTAATACCCGACCTGAGGCCGGTCGACGGCGGCGCATTGAGCGCCGCCCGCTACGTGGAAGGCATCACCGCGCTGATTTTGAACCTCAACCGCAGGTACAAGACCCGGGCCATGGTGCGGATGCTGGGGCTGGAACCGTCGGAGAGGCATTGACGATGAGCGACTCTCAGCCGCGAGTTACGATACTCTTTGCCACCCTGGCGGCGCTGTTCGTGGCGGCGCTCATCACCTCCAACATCGTCGCCGTGAAGATAGTGGAGGTGGGGGGACGCTTTCTGGCCGCATCAATCATCCTCTTCCCCATAACCTACATAATCGGCGACATACTCACCGAGGTGTACGGATACCGCGCGGCGCGGCGCGTCATATGGCTGGGCTTTATGTGCAACGCCGTGGCAGTGGCGGGGTTCTGGATAGGCGGCCTGCTCCCCGCCGCCCCGTTCTGGGAAGACCAAGCGGCTTACGACACCATTCTGGGCTACACGCCGCGCCTGCTGGCGGCGTCCTTTGCCGGATACCTGGTGGGAGAGTTCGTCAACTCCATGGCGCTGTCGCGGCTCAAGCTGATCACGGAAGGCCAGTTGCTCTGGCTGCGGACCATTGGCTCCACAGTGGTAGGGCAGGGGCTGGACTCGGTCGTATTCATCACCCTGGCATTCGCCGGCACGCTGGCCGGGGCCGACCTGATCGAGCTGGCGCTCACCCAGTGGATAGTCAAGGTGATCTACGAAACCGCCGCCACGCCGCTCACCTACATGGTGGTGGCCTACGTGAAGCGGAAGGAGGGCATCGACACCTTTGACTGGCAGGTGTCGTTCAATCCTTTGGATTTGAGATAGGACTCGATTCAGCCGGCCGGCCCTCCAACAGGCGTCTTACCGGCACGGCGAACATGCCGTCCCCGAATCCGGCGCTTATCTCACCATCGTAGAGCGCCACCCCGGCCGTGAAACGATTGCCCGCGGCCTTCTTCAACTTCCGCAACCCGCGAAAGTCGGACTGCGTTACGGTGGCCGCCGCCTTGACTTCCACGCCCGCGACCTGTCGAGCGCCTCGCTCTATTACGATGTCGACTTCCGCCTGGTCCTTGTCGCGGTAGTGGAAGAACTCCAGGGGCGTCTCCTGGCATACGGACTGGCGCCGCAGTTCCTGTAATACGAACGACTCCAAGAACTGACCCAGAAGCTCGCGATTCCGCGCTAGATCACCAGGGCCGACTCCGAGCAGGGCGCATCCGATGCCTGTGTCTCCAACGTGGAGCTTGGGCGTCTTGATCAGGCGGTTCAACCGGTTGGCGTGCCATGGCGGCAGCCGGTCAATGAGAAATAGCCGTTCCAGGAGCGCGACATAGTCGCCAATGGTAGGACGGCTCAACTGAAACGGCCCTGCCATGTTCGAGAGATTGTAGAGATGAGCGGTCTGTGAGGCAGCGGCCATCAGCAAGCGGGGCAGCGCGTCCAGCGTACTGATCCTGGCCATGTCACGCACGTCCCTCTGGAGCTGCGCGCCGATGAAGTTTCGATACCAGTTTGCCCGGCGGCGGGAGGTGGATCGGGCCAGCGCGGCCGGGTATCCGCCGTCCACAATCCGCGCTGCCAGGTCATCGCCCAGGCGCTCTGCGTTCGACGTCCGGAACTCCCCGCGAAACAGATCGTCCAGGAAGCTGGGCATCCAGCCGTACAGTTCGCCCTGGGAGAGGGGGTGCAGCCGCAGTATCTCCATCCGGCCCGCCAGCGAATCGGAAAGGGCCGGCACAAGCAGGACCTGGGACGAACCGGTAAGCAGGAAGCGCCCTGGGACGCGCTCGGTGTCGATGGCCTGCTTCAGGGAGGTGAACAGGGATGGAACGCGCTGCACTTCGTCGAGGATGGCGTACTCCGGAAGTCCGGCGACGAAGCCGGGCGGGTCGGATTCGGCGGCGGTGCGGGCAACGTCATCGTCAAAGCTGATGTAGCCGTAACCCCTGGGGTCTCCGACCATACGGGCCAGTGTGCTCTTGCCGCACTGGCGCGGGCCGTGAATGAGCACCGCCGGCGAGTCGGCCAGCGCCTCGGCCAGGGCCCCTTCGGCGTAGCGGGAGTATATCTGAGTCTGCTGCATCGTCCAATTGTAACGCAACACTTCGTCCGATTGCAATGTTCAGGCGCGTCTGATTGCAAGATTTGAGTGCGTCCGATTGCAATGTTCAGGCGCGTCTGATTGCAAGATTTGAGTGCGTCTAGTTGCAATGTTCAGGAGCGTCTGATTGCAATGTTCAGGCGCGTCTGATTGCAAGATTTGAGTGCGTCTGATTGCAAGGTTAAGGTGCGTCTGATTGCAAGGTTGGCGCACTGTACAGTTCCGCGCGGCGCTCGCCAGCCAAGCCAGGGGGTACTTTCAGGAGCCCGTTTTCAGAAGCGCGGGACGGATTCTTCTGTTCCAGTAGTCGTCGTCCCTGGCCTCACGCAACTCCTCCACCAACCGCGCCGTCTCCATTCCGACGTCCTCGCTGAGTTCGGGGACGGTCCTGCTGCCGGCCAAATCGGTCACCGCCGTCCGCAGTTTCATCACGTATTCGGCAACTTCATACGCGGCCCGGTCGGAGGCGGAGCGGGCCCGCAGAGCCTCGAGCTTCTCAAGCCAGTCCAGACCTCTTTCGGCTTCTTCGAATCCGTCATCCAGCGCGTTGGTTGTGCTCACCTGACATCCTCCTGACAATATCGGCCTCTGACGGCACCTTATCATAACAATTATCGAAAGCGCGGCGGCGGCCGGCACGCCCGCCGCCGTTCCAGACACCGATGAACAGCTTGACACCGAGAACTCCGCGAGAATAAACTAGGCCACGTTTTAATCCTATTTGATAGGGTATATCATACCCATATTCTGAAAGGGTGGTGACTATGTCAATCAGACACGCAGGCCTAGCATTGATCGTAGGTGTAGTCCTTGGCTTTGTGGCTCCACTGTTCATGCCCGGGTACACTTTAATTGACCCGGTGGACCAGATCGACTTCCCCGTAGCAGTGGAGGCTCTGGGCGATGCACCGATCCTTGCGCAATGGATGAATTACTTCACGCTCATTTCGTTGCTGCTGATGATCTTCGGACTGCTGGCTCTCTACCCCCTGGCAAGCCGGCAAGCAGGGCTAAGCGGCAAGATACTACAGTTCGGCATTGTCGCCACCATTATCGAATGGAGCATCTTCATCGTCGCCACGGGAATGCGGCACTTTGAAATCCACCTGTTGCAGCGCAGCACCCTGGACATGGGCGGTTCTCTATCTTCGGCGGATTTCGTGGCCGCGGCTCTATCTATGCACATGGACATAACGGCGGTCATGATGGGATTCGCGGCGCTGGCGCCTATTGCGTCCGGCATGGTCGGCATTGGGCTGGCTGCCAGATTCGCCTCGATGAACCTGTTCAAAGCCGCGAGCTACATCCTGGTGATAGGCGCAATAGTGGGGCTGGCCAACTTCCTGTTTGCAATGAGCTCTCCTGAACTGGGCATCCGATTCCTGTTACTGGTAAGCATCCTAGTCCTCTACGTTCAGGGAATCTGCCTGATCATCATTGGCTACGGAATGCACAAGGGACAAGCGGAGCTCACCGAGGAGTCGTAAGACCCGCGCTCCCTCAACCGCCTCTAAATTCGGTGATGGGCTGCGCCAGTAGCCACAGGCTTGTCATGGCGCAGCCCACCATCAAAGCGCGCCAGGTGGTAGGCGAGGGCTATGTGCCCAGTGAGAAAACGAACAGTCTTGAGCGCTCGATGTCCGCAGTTGCGATATTCTATCTGCTCTCAATGACCCCGCAGGCTATGCGATTGCCGGTGTCCGTTTCGTGTTCTCCATAAGAATCCGGCTTTTCATGCACGATGATGGCGGAGCCGTCCGCGTCGAATACGGAATGGCTCAGGTCGGTGTCCAGAGTGATGCCAGAGGTAAAGAAGTCGGCGCGCGCGGAACCGTCGGAAGCGGCGTAGATATTGGGCAGGTCGCCGCCGTGTCCTTGACCCGATTCGCCGCGCTTCCAGGACGAATGAATAAAGCCATGTTCCGCATCAGTGGGGTTGAAGTGGTCGCCGGCGGCGGCAAAGTCGGGCGTGCACGCGCCGGCCTCGTGGATAGTGAAGGCGTGGCCGCCCGGGGGGAGTCCCTTCACGTCGGCCATGACCAAGACTCCGGAGGCCGCTTGTCGGAATGCAACCGTTCCCATGGAATCGCCTGACGGCGATTCCAGCGCGGCCTCAGCCGTCAAGCCCACTGTAGGCGGCGGCTCTTCACCTGAGCGAACGATCAGAAATACCAAGCCGCCGACCAATATGAGGCCCATGATTGCTACGGGCGTCAGGAGAATAACCAACCCTTGCCTCCCAGCCATGTTCGGTCACCTCCTTAGCAGCGCCGTTGTGACGCCAGCAACGTTCTCTGCTTCCCCTGAAGCGCAGGTTCTATCCATGCACGCTGGATAGAGAAGATGTAAGAGCGCTGCAATGATATCATCTATCATTGAGGTTGTGTTTGTCCCCAACACCGTAGTCCTTTACATTCAGGGGATCCGCCTGATTCATCACCGGGTACGGTATGAGCCAGGGATGGAAAGAGTTGGCCGAGGAGTCATAAGGCCCACGCTGCCTCAGCTTCCCCGAAACTCGGTGATGGGCTGAGCCAGTATCCAGAGGCTTACCATGGTGTAGCCCACCATCAATACCAGCATGGGATACTGGCTGCGCAGCGCCGCCGTCCGGTTGGGCAGCCGCTTCAGCGCTACCACGTGCGCCACGTAAACGGCAACGACGTGCCCGGCGACAATGGAGACGACCGAGGTAATCCAGGCGAATCTTGCCCCCACTATGGCTATGTTGGGGCTGAACTGAGCCGTGCCCAGCAGATTCCATCCGTAGCCGAAGGGGTCGGAGGCCAGGGGTACGATTAGCTGCCCCTGAATGAGGAGGAAGGATAGGAAATGCGCCAGATGGTAGGCAAGGGCTATGGGCACCAGCGAAAAGACGAACAGCCCGGCCAGCCTGTGAGCAGGCAGCGCGCTTCCGCTAGTCAGTTCCATGGCGAGGCAGAACGTCCGGTAGAGCATGAGGAAGAGGACGGGGAACGCCAGCAGGCCCATGGTCTCCGCTCCCGTCACCCTGTTGCCTCCTAGGAAGTCGAACAGGGGAAGCAGCGCGCTCAATATGTCCACCCAGACCGGCGTAGCGGTGAATCCGTCGAAGGTTACGGTGGCCAGCACGAGCACGACCAGCGCCAGCATCGACGGAGACGCCTCCCGGTCGCGGAGCAGGCCCGCGCCAAACGGACGGACGTTCAGTTGGCGGGATGTCTCACCGGAGTCCGTGTCCTGTACCTTCACCTCGGTGGGAGCGAACCTTGCCAGCAGCCCGAACACCACGGAGAAGGCCTCGCCTTTGCTGAGCCAGGCCTCTTTGCCGTAGACGACCATGCCGGTCCAGGTGACTATGGAGTAAGCGACCAGGTAGAACGCGATGTTTCGCGGCGTAGATGAACCGGGGTAGACCAGCTCTATCCAGGCGAATATGAAGAAGAGGACGAAGGCGGGCCATACGCCCAGCTTCTTGGGATAGCTGACCCCCAGGGAGAGCCGGTCGCCGGGGTTGAGACGGCGGTAGAGAGCGTCGGACCAGTCGAAGATGATGGACAGCGGGTTGATCAGCGCCCACACATTGCCCAGCAGCGCCGATACGTAGGCGATGCCCACCCACCAGAGGATCCAGACCATGGTGGGCGCAAGGTTTTCGATTGGCGCTTGATTGCCCAGAGCGCCCGCCGCCACGGTGAGCAGGAACAGCGCGACGGAGGCCGTCTTGACGGCCAGCAGAGGTATGGGATGCGCCAGCAGACGCCCGACACGCAGTTGGAGCAGGTCGAAAGTGGGATAGCCGCCGTGGCCGCTTCCTTTCAAGAAGTACCCGATGGCTGCAAAAGAGAGCGCGACGGCCATTCCCGCGCCGCCGACGTACAGGTAGAGCGGGACGGGCAAATCGTAGCGCTCCCCGAAGCCGTGGGCGTAAGCCGGTTGCAGGGTTAGCCCCAGGACAAGGGCGGCGGTTACCGCCGCCAGCATCCGGCTTGTGCCGCTATTCAACAAGTTGTCCTCCTATTTGACCGGTTGCATAGGTACCTTGCTCCAGAAGGGACGGATTCGCCGTCGCTGGGTTCCCGCCTGCGCGGGAACGACGAGTGGGGAGCGCGGAAACGACGAGTGGTGGCGCGGGAACGACGAGTGGGGAGCGCGGAAACGACGAGTGGTGGCGCGGGAACGACGAGTGGGGAGCGCGGGAACGACGAGTGGGGAGCGCGGGAACGACGAAGGCGGAATGCCGCATGTCCGATATGTCCGTATGTCCGTATGCCTGTATGTCCGTATGTCCGTCCTCACCGCGGGTGTACCTCCAGCGCGCCTAAAATCACGTCCTCGCTCTCGGATTGCTGGTGCATGGCTGCGCCTTCCTCGATGGTCACCGTCCGCATTTCTTGGAACTTGTAGTCGCAGTGGGCGGTGTCGGACAGAGTGACCATTATATCGTGCTCACCTTTGCTGAGCATTACCGAAGCTTCGTTCGCCGTGTACATGCCGCGCAGATCGCCGTCCACGTGCAGATGCCAGTGGCCCACCGGCATGTCGGAAGCGGACGGGTCAGCGCCCAGCGCGAAGTTCTCGGTATCCACCTTCAGGCGCAGTTCACCCGCCTCCGGGCCCGACTCGGCGGTCAGGTTGATGCGAGGCTCGGCTGCGCCGGGAGGCAGTTCGGCGACGCAGATGGTGGTGGGGCCGTGGCTGTGGCTGCCGGATGCTGTGTGCGCCTCGAAGTCGAACCTGCCGGTTGCGTATGCGGTGAACGACAGGGACGCCGTCTCCCCCGGCGTCAGGGACGTTTCCAGGTCGTAGCCGTGGAGATGGAAGGTGGCTTCCCGGTCGCTGGTGATGCGCAGCACGACTTCGTCGTTGTGGTCGACCCTGAGCGTGCCGTGTTCGCCTTCCAGCGAGCCGCCCGCTATGTTCAGATCAAAACTGCGGGTCTGCGGTTCCGTATCGCCGCCGCAAGCTGCCAGCAGCAGGGCCAACAGCATCAACAGGAACAGCGGCAGGTAAACTTTTCCGTTCATATTCAACCTTTCTTTCTGCCAGTCCGCAAGCTCCGATAAGTAGCCGCCAGGGCAGGGAGTATGAGAAGCACGGCGACCATGATTGCGCCAACCGCTTCCCAGTTGATTGCAGCGTCTACCACCCGAACGGTGAACGTTCCCCGCAGAGTGGCCTCCTCCACTTGGACAACGACCTCCATCTCCCAATCTCCGACAGCGTCGACCGGTACTCTGACGTCGTAGTGGATGGGAAGCGTTGGAGCAATCACTCCGGTTGCCCGACTCGCGTTCGAACCTTCGGGCCCGGATGCTCTCGCAACCACATTGGAAGCTTCCACCGGCACGTTGTCGCGCAGTAGATGTACGGATAGGAACACCTCGCCCACGGCGGAGGTAGCGTCCCTGGAGAAGACGGCGAGCTGATATGCGCCCTCTTCTTTGCGGAACAGCTCCACGTTGGTCACGCCGTTGGCAAAAAGAGGCGTTGCCCACAGCATCTGGCACAAGGCAAGGCTAGCAAACAAAGCTATACGGACTTGTGTTTTCATAAACCGTTATAAAACCGTGCATACAGACTTGGCCTGTACTAAAGGACAGCCTGTGTAGATGGCGAAATCAGACGGCGATACGGGGAGGTCGGTGAGGGGTTGCAGGCTCGGCGACCCTGAGCCGCCAGAGGCCGGTTGATTGCAGCAGAAAGAGGAAGAGGAGCGGCAGCACGGTGAGCAGACCGACCTGCTCGGCCCACTGCCAGCCGCCGTCCGCGCCGCTCTGCGCGGAGTGGCCGGGCAGGAACAGCACGCCGTTGTGCCCGGATGCGTTGTCGTGGGAGTGGGTTGTATTCACGGGGTGCTCGTGCTCCGATGGCGCGCCGTGGCTGAAGACGTGGCCGTGGTAGGGCAGCCGCTCCGCGAAGTGGTGGTCGAACATCGGACCTAATAGGCCGTAGCAGACCGCCCCCATCGTGAGCAGGACGAGGTAGGTCTGGAGCCAGACTTTGAACCGACTGCTTCGTTTCGTCAGGATGTTCACCATTACATTATAGCCCAATCACAGGCGTCGCATCTCTTTGGCGAACGTCACCCATATCGCGGTGAGGGCGAAGCCGATAATCGCTATGGTAGCCACCGCCTGTTGCGGCGACCATATCTCGGCCAGCGCGCCCATGATTAGCGACCCCAGCGGCAGTACGCCAATGGCCATGCTCTGGATGCCCATCAGCCTGCCGCGCACGTCTTCGCTGACCGAAATCAGCACCAAGGCGGCCTGCATCGTGCCGAAGCCCGACATGCCCATTCCGGCGAAAAGAAGCGCGGCAAATGAGAGGGGGAACGTGTTGGAGACGCCGAAGACGAAGAGGAACGCCATGCAGGCCAGCGTTCCGCTGTAGTAGTAGAGCGATTTCCTGGGGATATCGTGCCTGCTGACGATGAAGATGGTGCCGATGAGCGCGCCGAGGCCGCCGGCCGCGCCCAGCACTCCCATGGCGGCGGGGCTGACTTGCAACACCTTCTCGGCGAATACGGGAATGAGCGGCGTGTGTGGCGGGAAGGTGAGGTTGAACAGGATGGTGATGCCGAACACGCCGATGATGGCCCTGTTTCCGGCGATGACGCGGAACCCGTCGGCGACGGACGCGACGATAGAGCTTGGCTTCAGGCCAAGCCGACGTGGCAGGTTCTGCGGCTGGACGCGGTAGACCAGGAAGGCTGCGGCAGAAAACATCAAAGCTGCCGCCAGGTATACCCAGGCCACGTTGTGAAAAGCCTGTTCGGGCAGGAAGTCGAGGAGGAGCCCGGCGATGAACGGGCCCGCCATGATGCCGGCGGTCATGTTCACCGTATCCAGCGCTATGCCGTAGGTGAGCACCTCCCTTCTCACCAGGTCCGGTATGAAGGAGCGGCGGGCGATCTGGTCCATGGTGAGAGAAGCGCCGACGACGAAGGTGAGCAGGATGATTTGCCATTCGTTCACGTTGCCCGAAAATACGAGGATCGCCGCTATCACCGAGGTGACCAGGTTCACTCCCAGACCCAGCAAGAGGAGCCGCCTGCGATCGAATGAATCGGCGATTACGCCAATGGCCACGCCGACAAGGAGCAGGGGAGCGGTAGAGGCCACGCCCACCATATTGGTGAGGAAGGTGGAATCGGTGAGTTGGAGCACCATGTAGCCGGAGACGAGGAACCACATCCAGCGTCCCATCTGAGTGAACAGCCCGGCAGGGAAGAAGAGACGGTAGTTCCCGTCCTGCAGGACTTCTACAACGGGACGTCTGGCGGGCCTGGTATCCGGCGAGTCCAATCAGGCCTCCGCTCGTTGTCTAGGCAAGGTGCTTGTCAAACCAGTCCAGAACGCGTTGCAGATACTCTTTCCGCATCTTGGGATGGCCGCTGTTGCGGAAGCCGTGCGCCCCTCCGGGGAAGCGCACGAACTCCACCTCTTTGCCCAGCCTCTTCAGGGAGACGAAATACTGCTCGCTCTGTCCTATGGGACAGCGGTAGTCCGTCTCTCCGTGCAGCAGCAGCACCGGCGTGTTCACCTGTGGGGCGTAGGTGATGGGCGATCGCTTCATCATCTCGTCGAATACAACGTCGCGCCTGCCTCCCCATTGCTTCTCGCCGAAGCTGACGCCGATGTCGGACGTGCCCGCCATGCTGGATAGGTCGATGCAGGGCGCTCCCACCACCGACGCTTTGAACCGGTCGGTGTGCCCCACCGTCCAGCTGGTCATGTATCCGCCGTAGCTGTAGCCGTGCACTCCAAGCCTGGATTCGTCCACGTAGGGCTTGGAGACCATCTCGTCCACGGCCTGCATGATGTCAAGGTAGTCCTCTCCGCCCCAATCATCGAGGACGGCCATGGTGAAGTCGCCGCCGTAGGTGGAGGAGCCTCTGGGGTTGACCGCCAGCACAATGTATCCGGCGGTGGCCAGGACCTGGTGCAGCGTGCTGAAAGCGTCCATGAAGACGCCGTTGGGGCCGCCGTGAATCTCCAACACCATGGGGTAGACCTTGGACTCGTCGAAGCCGGGCGGAAGCAGGACGCGGGACTCTATGTCGAAGCCCGCTCTGCTGAGTTGGAACTTGCTCTGCCGGGCCGGCGGACGCTCATCAAGGTATTCGCGGTTGTAGTCGGTGAGCTGATTGCCGCTGCCGCTGGCGGCAGCGACATCGACAAGGTGGATGTCACCCGGCGAGTCCGGCGATACGGAAAGCAGCACGGCCTTGGAAGCGTCCCCAGTCAGGGAGGATGCCGTTAGCTGTGCGCCGCCGCCGTATATCCGCTTCACCTCGCCGCCGTCTACGGGTACGGAGCAGAGGAACGACTCTCCCCTGGCATCAGCGAGGAAGTAGAGAACGCCGTCGTCCGTCCAGAGCATCTTGGTAAACGGCCCCTGCGGTGGGAATCCGGCCACGGGCTTTATGCTGTCGTCGGTGAGACGCCGGGGTTCTTGGCCGGGCTGGATCACGTACAGCCAGCCCTGGTAGCTGGCGCTGCCGTTTTCGACGTCGGAGCCGACGGCGACGAGCTTTTCGCCGTCCGGCGACCATCCCAAAGCGGCGATTGTGTGCAGTCCGGCGGACCATAGAGCGGGTTCGCCGCCGCTTGCCGAAACCACGTAGGCCTGGGAATTGTCGAACAGGTCTCTGTCCTCGGAACGCTCCGATATGAAGGCGATCTTGGAGCTATCCGGCGACCAGACCGGCGCATAGTTCTCGTAGTCGCCATCAGTAAGCTGGCGCGCCTCGCCGCCGTCGATCTCCACGACGAATAGCTGCCGGTGGCCGTCGCCGCGCCAGCCCAGCACGTCGTGCCGGTACTTGATGCGGTTGACCACCCGCACCATGGGGTCTTTCTTTGCGTCGTGGTCGTCCGGCGGCTGGTCGGGGTCAACGTTGGAAACGACAGCCAGGCTCTGCCCGTCCGGCGACCATACGAAGTCGCCGACGCCGCCGCGCAGGGCAGTGACCTGGGCGGCCTCTCCGCCGTCCGTCGGCATCACCCAGACCTGCCTGCGCTTTTTGTCGTCGGGGCGCAGGAACGCCAGCCGTCCGCCGTCGGGAGAGAACCGCGGGCCGCCGTCCTTCGGGCCGTGGGTAAAAGGCGTGTCGCTGCCGCTGCCCAGGTCGATCATCTGAACCTGGGAGCGGTCTTCTCCGGATTCGCCGTCGACCCATGATTTGACGAACGCGACCTTGCCGCCTCGCGGCGATATGTCGGGTCCTGAGACGTTGACGAGGCTGTATACCAGGTCGGGTGTTATTGGACTAGCCATGATTACCTCCTAGAGGGTTAAGTTGTGTAGATGAACCGCCTGCATTCTCTACTGATAAGCCGACAGTTGGTATATCGCCTCAAGGTTCACCCAGAACGGTGCTGGAATTCCCAAGACATTCTCCAATTCCAAAGCGGTCTCCGGAGTAATGACCTTCTTGCCGCGGACTATCTCGGTCACCACCTGGGTAGGTCTGTTTAGCCTCTCCGCGAGCTCCTTTTGCGTCATCCCAATAGCCTCCAACTCCTCTTGCAGTACCTCTCCTGGGGGAACTGGCAGGTCGGAGAACAGACGTGTGTTGTTAGTCGTCATAACAGCTATTATCTCACTCACCAGCCGCTTCATGGAAGCGGCGCACCGCGTCCAAGTGCTCGGCGAGCGTGCTTAGACCGGCGTTCATTGTGTTCAGGCAGACGTGGGTTGCGCCGAGGGCGCGCCATGCTTCCAGGGTCTCCAGCCATGCCTCCGGCCCGCCTTGGGCGATTCGCACGCCGCCCTCTATGCCGATGGTTGCCGGGTCTCGGCCCGCTTCTTCGGCGTAGGTTCGGATGCGCTCCAGGCGTTGTTGCGTAGCCCCGTTTGGCGGTCCGGTGAGGATCCACCCGTCCGATAGCGTGGCCACACGTTTCAGCACCGGCTCGGCGCCTCCTCCCAGCCAGATGGGAATGGGCCGCTGCACGGGCAGGGGATTGAGGCCGGCGGCGGTCACTTTGTCCCACCTTCCGTTGAAGGTAACCGCTTCGTTCGTCCAGAGTTGGCGCATGAGTTCTATCTGTTCTTCGCTGCGCTTTCCACGTACGCGGAAGTCCTGGCCCAGGGCCTCGAACTCCACGTGGTTCCACCCGATGCCGATGCCCAGCCGCAGACGGCCTCCGCTCAGCACGTCCACTTCCGCCGCCTGCTTGGCGACCAGGGCGGTCTGGCGCTGGGGCAGGATGATTATGCCAGTGCACAGCTCTATGGAGGAGGTGACGGCGGCCAGGTAGCCGTAGAGTACGAACGGTTCGTGGAACATGTCCTCCTTGTCGTACGTGCCGCTCCAGTCCTTGTAGTGGGACGTATCCGCGCCCAGTACGTGGTCGTAGACCAGCAGGTGGTTGAATCCCATGTCCTCCACGGCCTGCGCGAACTCTCGTATAGCGCCGGGGTCGGCGCCTATTTCGGTTTGGGGGAAGGTAACGCCCAGCTTCAAGATGCCTCCAACAGTCCGTATTCTTGGGGAATTATATACGAATTTAGCCCTGACAAGGGAGATTCAGTCCGTAATCAGTCTTGCCAATTGAGGAAGGTCGAAATCCTGTGGCTTCATCCATCCTCCCAGGGGTCGATGACATCAAGCCCACACCCTTCGAAATCGTCCACATCCCGGGTTACCACCGGCGCCCCTCGCGAGTATGCAATAGCGGCGATCTGGCAGTCGGATTGGCTTATGGGTCGTCCGGCGGCCCTGCGTTCAGTGGCCAGCATGGCGTAAGCTTGGGCGGCATCACTGTCAAATGGCAGTATGCGTTCAGAGAAGAACACGCCGAAGAGGCTCGCGCATAGGTCCTCTATGAGGAACCTCCAATTCCACTCCGCCGAACGGCTTGAACAGTTCATGTATCGCCGTTCCAAGATCCCTGTTGGGCGCAGCGTCCTCGTCAAGGGCCGCCCGCAGGATATCCCGCGCTTCCTGTTCCATGGAGCGTCCGTTCTCGGCTGCACGGATGCGCAACCGACGCTTTAGCCCTTCGTCCAGATTACGCACGGTGATGCTGGCCAAGACGTACCTCCTTGCTTTTGCATGCAGGATTATACCACGATTGCAATGCAATCACCGTCAGGAGTTGACTTACCCGATCACCACTCCGCCAGAGGATGTTGAAAGGCGAATGCCGTTCTAGAACATCCAGTGGCCGCCGTCGACGCACAGTGTTTGACCGACGACGTAGCTGGCGTCGTCGGAGGCGAGGAAGGCGATTGCTCCCGCCAGCTCTTCCGACTCGCCGAAGCGGCCCGCGGGGATGGTGAGAAGCGCGTCGCGCTGCTGCTCAGGGGACATTCTCTTCCAGTTGGCATTCGGCACAGTGGCTATGGCGCCGGGAGCTATGGCGTTGACGTTGACGCCGTGCGGCGCGAGGTCCACGGCCAGCTGGCGAGTCAGCCCCAGCAAACCGGCCTTGGCGGCGGCGTAGGGGATTACCTTGCTGCGGCTGTTGCTGCGTCCCGCGCCTGAGGAGATGTTAACGATGCGTCCCCAGCCCTTCTTCTTCATGTCACCGGCGAATGTCTTGGCGGTGAGGAAGGAGGCCCTCATGTTCAGGCTGACCACGGCGTCCCAGTCCTCCTCGGACAGTTCGTCAAGGCCTGGAGGCGCGCCAAGGCTGCTCCCCGCCACGTTGACCAGTATGTCCACCGTGCCCAGCGCGTCCACGGTCTGCCGGGCGGCTTGCTGCACTTGGTTCATGTCGGTGACGTCTACCTGCAGCCCCAGGGACTTGTGGCCTGCCGCCGCAATCTCCTCCGCGGTTTCCATCACTTTGTCGCCCACGATGTCCCAGCAGGCCACGGAGGCGCCGCGGTCGGCCAGTTCCTTGGCGGTGACCTTGCCCATACCCATCGCCGAGCCGGTTACCACGGCTACGCGGCCGTCCAGATTTGTACCCATTCTTCCCTCCTTGCTACTTGCCGCCCAACATCGCCGTAAGCTCTCTGACGTCCGGCATGTCGTCCAGGCGGTCTATTGCTTTGATTACTTCTTCGGCCCTCTCCAGTCCCAGGATGTCCTGGGTAAGAAAGAGGAACTTGTCGATCAGTCGCTGGCGCGGCGCCGGGTTTCCGGCGTCGCCCCGTATCGAGTTGGTGGTCTCGTAGAAGGCGCGTCCGTCCCTGAGGCGGACGGTTACCTCGGCGCAGGGCTGGTCGTCGCGCCGCACGGTCATATCGGGGTTCAAGGTCACGTTCACCCTGGCCGACAGGTCCTGGATGGCGGGATCGGCCACGGCGTCCCGGTAGAAGGACGTGATGTCGGCGCCGTGCCTCACGATAGCCGAGGCCACCGCGTAGGGGATGTTGAACTTGGCGCTCAGCATGTTGGGCGGGTAGGGGCCCACCATTCCCAGCGGTATGCCTCCAATGGTCTCCACGTCTACCGCCTCCACTTCTTCCGGAGCAAACTGCTCCCTGCCGCATATGTCCAAGACGGCATCCAGGGTAGGGTGGTTGTAGCGGCAGCAAGCGTGGAACTTGAAGTAGTTCTGCTGTATGCGGTGCGTTCCGCCCAGGCCCAACACGGCGTCCTCGGCGTGGAACTCGTCGCCCAGAATCGTGCCGAAGACATCGGCGGGGGCGTCGTGGATGCCGGTGAAGCCCGCTTCGTACATGTGGACGGCAAGGATGCCCTGGAAACCCGACCTGCCGGAATAGGCGTTGCGGATGGTCGCGCCTTCAAAGCAGGGCGTCCAGCTGTTGCCCGGACTCATAGACGTGGAGAGGTTTACCACGTCCCGTACCTGGTTTGCCGTGTAGCCCTTCAACTTGGCGATTGCTGCCGCCGCGCCGGGCGTGCCCCAGTGCCCGTGTGAATGGACGTTGGGGCGTGGCCTGCTGGCGCTGCCCAAACGCGACGAGACTTCATACCCAAGCAGCAGGCTCTCCATGAACTGCCTGCCGCTTATGCCCATCTCTTCGCCAACGGCCAGCGCGGCGGGCATTACGTGGATGGAGGGGTGGCCTCCGCCGTAGCGGTTGCCCTCGTCCATTTCCAGGCCCACGCCCGCAGTGCCGTTGACCAGGGTCGCCCACATGGGTTCCGCTCTGAACGGCGTGCCCAGGATGGTGGCGGTATGCGGCGCGGACCGCTCCGAGGCCAGCTTGGCGAAGGCGGCGTTCTCCGGCAGTTGATAACCGGCCACAATAGCGCCCACCGTGTCCAGCACGACGTCGCGGGTTGCGGACAGCGCCTCTTCGCTCAGATCCTCATAGCTTGTGCCGGCAACGAAATCCGAAAGTTCGTCCAGGTAGTCGGTCATTTCCACCTCCTAGTTGACGGGGCCGCCGAGAGGGGGCATTGGCGGCCCGGCGCTGATGAACTCGCCGTGGTCGGGCCCCTGTTCCAGCTTGCCTTGATTAAGCACTACTTTGCCGCGCAACAGTGTCATCCACGGCGCGCCTTTCTGCGTCCAGCCCTCGTATGGAGTATAGCCGGAGTTGCCGACGTGATCCGCGACGGTAATGGTCTTCTCCGCGTCCGGGTCGTATATGAGGAGGTCGGCATCGGAACCGGGCCGGATGGCGCCCTTCCGTGGGTATATGCCGAAGATGCGCGCCGGGTTCTCCGCCAGGACGCGGGCCATCCAGGTCAAGGGAAGTCCTCTCTTTGCCACGCCCTCGCTGTAGACCAGAGGGACGAGTGTTTCGATGGACGGCGCGCCGAAGGGTATGGGTGTGCCGTCGTCGGCCACGTAGATGTTCTCGCGGCCCTTCTCCTTAAGCTCCTTGGAACCGGGCGCATGGTCGCTGCCTATGGCGGAGATATAGCCGTCGATCGTGCCTTGCCACAAAGCCCCCTGGTTGACCCCGTCGGCGGGACGTAGCGGCGGGCCTATCTTGACCAGCGGCCCCAGCGTCTCCATGGCGGACTCGTCGAGCAGGAGGTAGTGGGGACACGTTTCCGTCCAGACCTTTTGTCCTTCCGATTGGGCGCGTTTGATGCGTTCCAGACCGGCCTGAGTGCTGAGGTGCACCACGAAGACGGGACAGCCCGTCATCTTGCCCAGGTTGATGGCGCGGTTGATCGCCTCTTCCTCCACCCAGATGGGACAACTGTCAGGGAAGTCGGTGGGCTTGGTCAGCCCCATGGCGATACGCTTGTCCTCCAGGTAGTCGATGACGTCGCCGTTTTCGCAGTGGAGCTGCATGATTCCGTTGTTTTCGGCGATGACGTCCATTGCCTTGGCGATGAACGCGTCGCTGCACATACGGGTCAGCGACTTCTTGTAGGTCATGAACACCTTGTAAGAGGTGACCCCCATCTGAAGCGCTTCAGGGAGGCTTTCCAGTATGTACTCAGGGTTGTCCAGGATGAAGTGGAACGTGTAGTCCAACACCGATTCTTTGCTGAGACGCTCTTTGAGCCTGTTGATGGCTTGTGGGAGGGTCTCTTTGTTAGCCACGTCATACGTAGAAAAGGGCATCACCGTTGTGAGACCGGCCAGCGCCCCCGCTTTGATGCCAAGCTCATAGGGGTCCATGTTGTCAAAGTGGCTGTGGGCGTCTATGGGGCCGGGGAACACCAGCTTTCCCGAAGCGTCGATGTAGTTGTCCGCGTCGGGCAGGGCGTCGTCGGGGCCCACGGCGACAAACTTCTCGCCCTTTATGGCCACGCTCCCTTGAAAAGTATGCGTTGACGTAACTACGGTGCCGCCGTGCACTATGGTATCTACTTTAGAAGCGGCCATTGATTTCCTCCTTGTTCGTCGTGATTTTATTCGTTCGTCTTTCGTCCGCAAGCTGCCTTGAATCCCGCAATCACTTGCGGGAAGCAATACGGAACTCGTTTAGATACTATCAGAGTTTGCCTAAACGGTGTCCACCTTGTGCCTCAGGGCCACTCCGGGCAAGGCTCCGGTGTGTACGCCTTGATCCACCACAACTTGCCCGTTTACCAAGACATAGGGGATGCCGTCCGGGAGTTGCTTGGGATCCTCCAGCGTGGCTTTTGTGCCCACCGTGTCCGGATCGAAGACCACTACGTCCGCCATCATGCCATCGGCCAGCCGGCCCCGGTCGGAGAGGCCCAGCCGCTGCGCGGGAAAAGAGGTCATTCTTCGCACCGCGTCGGTGAGGGTGAGGAGCCCGTCCTCTCTGACGAACTCTCCCAGGACGCGCGGGAAGCAGCCGTAGGTTCGCGGGTTGATGTGGTCGCCTATGAGGAGGCCGTCGCTGCCCACCATGTGGTTGGGATGCTTGAAGAACTCCCTGATGTTGACCGGATTGCCGTTGTCGGCTGTGTAGCAGAGGTCCATGTCCTCCTCCAGCAGAAGCTCACATATGGCGTCCAGTATGCTCATGTCCAACCCATCGGCAATTGCGGCCACGGACTTGCCTTCCCAGCGGCGGTTGTGGGGCTTGTCGAAGTTGGTTACCAGGACTGCGTCCCAAGAGGAGGCTCGCACCGAAAGATCCTCCGCCATCTTCTTCCGACTCTTCCTGTGGCGCATAATTCCCAGCAGGTGGTCTACTCCGCCCTCATGCGCCCATTCCGGCAGCACGGACTCCAGACGTGTGCTGGAGTAGGGGTACGAGTAGGAGTCGTAGGTCACGTCCAGCCCCTCATCCAGCGTTTCATCCAGCAGGGCCAGGAGTTTGTTTGCTCCTCCGGGCAACGGGCTATGGAAGTGCGATATCTGTAGGGGGACGCCGCTTGCCCGCGCTATATGGATTGCCTCCTTGTAGGGGTCAAGGAACTGGTCGCCCAACGTATAGCGAACGTGCGTCACGTAGATGCCCCCAAGCCTGTGCACCTCACGGCATAGTTCGATGAGCTCGTTGGTGTCGGCGAAGCTGCCCGGCGGGTAGGTGAGGCCCGTCGACAGGCCGAAGGCTCCTTCTTCCATACCCTGCCTGAGCAGGGCCTTCTCCAGTTCCAGTTCATCGCCGGCTGGCCTGCGGTTTTCCCAGCCCATTGCACTAATGCGCAGAGGCGAGTTGCCGATGACATACGCTACGTTGTTGGCAACCTTGCGATTGAACAACGACAGGTACTCGTCCACCGTCGACCAACGCTTTGGCAACGGCGGGCTGCCGTCGATGCCCGCGTTGAGCAGCAGGAACTGCTCGAAGTCATTCTCCGACGTGAAGGGAGCGTAGGAGTTGCCGTCCACGCCGATGAGTTCCGTGGTAATGCCCTGGTGAATCTTGGGTTCGTTGCGCGGTTCGTGGAGGAGCATAAGCCCCGAGTGCGTGTGCATATCTATGAAGCCGGGGCAGACGATCATGCCGTCCGCATCTATATTGCGAGCCGCATCCACTGAGGATAAGTCTCCTCTCAGAATGCGGATGCGGCCATCTGCTATACCGACTCCGGCATGGAACCAGGGGCTCCCGGTCCCGTCCAAGACCCTTCCGTTGTGTATCAGCACATCCAACATGACTTGTTCCTAAAGCACACCGTCAATTTCTATACGCCGTAGGGAAGCAAAGTCAAGGTAAACCTCACTGGAGCAAGAAGGACGCCGACATGATAACCAGTGAAATCCCCACCGCCGCCGCAGGCTTTCGCGCGTCACGACGCTTTATCAGGGAGGCCGCCAGCCATCCCAGGCTGCCGAAGAACACCAGATAGCTGAATACGAACAGTCGAGCAAGGGACGTTTCCATTGTTATCGAAGGGTATCGTGACGGCGAGCGGATGACAAGCCAACAAACCTCCGCATTGATATCCTTGTCTGGGAAGCACCGCGAAGAAGAATCCAAAGAGTTCGTTCGTTGGCTTTACGGAACAGGGGTTAGGCTTTCATAATAACTACGACATAAATGCCAGATAGGGGTGTGGGGGCAAAGTGTATGGAGATGTGCTGTCCAGCCGTGAGTGAACAGTATATAAAGACGATGGAGGTGTAATGAAAACGCTGGAGGAAGTCCGGGCGCATCTGGGCACAGGTGAGTTCGATTTTTCTCACCATGCCTTCAGACGGGCCGTGGAAAGAAATATCAGTGAGCAGGAGATTAGAGAAGCAGGAGCAGGAGGCATTGTTATAGAGGAGTATCCTTCAGACAAGTAAGGTCCAACATGGCTTGTATTGGGCTTCACCGAATCGGGGCGTCCTCTCCATATTCAGGTGTCCGTCGCGGACTCGCCCCAAATCAGGATTGTTACGTTATATGAACCAAGCGCAGAAGACTGGGAGGACTACGCAAGTAGGAGATAAATATGTTTGTTTGTACAGTTTGTCGCGGGAATGAATGTCGCATTGAGCTAGTGGAAGAAGTATTCAAGGTAGATGGTCGATACGTGCTGGTTGGCGGTGTGCCATCCACAGTTTGCCAGCGGTGCGGGGAGCACTCATTCAGCCGTGGAACGGTGGAGAAGGTACGGCTATTGGTGCATGGACAAGCCGGGCCGACGAAGTCCGTACCCATGCACGTGTACCAGTTTGCGTGATTCCAAGTCATTTTGATGAGCTCCGAAGGGCCGCGTCACCTGTAACCGTAGACCTTGACCTCGCCCTCTTCAGCCAGCAGCAGCAGCCTCTCCGCGTCGATGGAGGCTATCGACTCCAGCAGCGCTTCCATCCGTTCACCGCTAAGCGTCGATGATTCGCCCTCGCCCACGGCGCGCAGGAGCCGTATGCGGACGCCCAGCGCCTCTTTGAGGCGTTTCGCCAGTTCGTCGGCGGATTCTCCACCAGCCAGAAGGGTCACGGACTTCAGGCCGGACACCGGTTCGCCGCCTTGGCGCTGGTCGTCTCGGAGCACCCGCCAGTGGTAGGGCAGGAGCGCCCCGGAGCCTACGATGACGCCCAGCATCCACCTGCCGTCGCGCAGGAAATCGACGGTCAAGTCGCCTCTGAGCAGGTCGTTGAACAGGCCGGTCAGGAAGCCGATGAGGCTTCCTATTCCGGCCAGGGCAAGCGCCCCCAGTACGCCGTATATGTAGACGCGCCGCGCCAGCGCGCCCCGCTCCGCTGTGCCGCCTTCCAGTACGGCGCGCTGCATCCTGGGCCAGTACCAGTACCAAAGCGGCGCGCCGATTATGATGGCGGTAAGGGCAAAGGCCAGCTGGTCTCGCACGGGTTCCGAGCCTGCGATTGAATCGCCCGATTCGGGCAGCGCCATTCCTATGACCGCGCCAACTATCATGGGCGCTCCCACCGCCGCCGCGCCCAGGCCAATGGCCGACATGACGTATCCAAAGGAGCGCTTGGCCCCGGCCAGCCGTCCCGCCAGCAACCGCGACTCGTCCTGGAGAACCTGCCAGTGGTAAATGAGCAGGGCCATACCGGCGAACAGGAAGGGCACGGCCTCGGTGACGGCGCTGAAATGCTCCGATGCCGCTGGCAGATCGCTTCCTCCCAGCAGCCAGCGGATCACGGTATAGAGCGCCGCGCCTATGGCCGCCAGAGCGGTGATCGCGCCGCCAAGGAAGGCGAACAGGTTAAGATAGACCTGCCGAAGCGTGGATTCAACGTCATTGCGGGCCAGGTAGAACCAGTGGAACGCCCACCAAGCGCCGCCGGTGACGAGGGATGCAATGCCGTCTTGCATCGTATTGTTCCAGACCCCTCCGTCACTGATGATTAGGCTAGTCTGAAACAGGTTGTCGTAAGCCCACTCGAAGAGCGCCACGAGCACGCCGGTGGCTCCTCCGAAGAGGACAATCAGCGTATACACGCTGGCGCCGTACACGTACCAGCGCTTGAGAGTGAGGTTGCCCATTGCGCCCACGTCGCGGCGTTCCACCGACCAGTGGTAAGCCCAGACAATACCCCAGACGAGCGCCTGTCCCGCAAAATAGGCGCTGAGGTCGTCGCCGCCCATGACCTGGAATAGGAGAGAGTGAACGGCTATGAACACAACCAGAGAGGCTGTGAACAGGACGCCGTAGAGGTAGAGCTTGCGCAACGTGGAAGCGATCTCGTCGGGTTGCTTGGTTGCTTGTCGCTGAGCGTATTGCCAGTGCACGAACCACAGCGGAGCCCCGACAACCACCATGGCGATGCCTAGGCTGGCCTGGTCCTCGCTACCGCCAGAGATTGCGCGCGCCACTATCAGGTCGATGAGGAACTGAATGAGCAGCGCTACGCCGTTGGCCGCAACAACAAGCGTGACGAACGCCACCCCGTAGAAGTAAAGCCGCTTTGTGGTGTTCATGTTTTCACCTTCCATCGTCTACTTTAACCGGAGGGGCAGGCTCTATCAAACTTTCGGGACACCTGAATACGGGCCAGGGAAGCCGTGAGATACGCCACGCGCCGTCGTCCTGCTTTTTGAGACGGAAGTCCTCAAAGTGATGTGTCGAGTCCTCCGCCGAGAATGATAAATCGAAAGGGTCGGGCTGGCTTACCCAGCGGCGGTTCAGCGACACCACCGCCTCCGTATCGTTGATGCGGTCCACTTCGTCAAGGAGTATCCGGGAGTCTTCCATGTGGCTCTGGCGACTGGCCGCGTCTCGCCAATCATCCAGTGCGCAACCGGCCTGCAACTCAGGCGAGAGGTACTCCCACGCTTCGTCCAAGTCGCCGTCTATCATGGCCAGCACGTAGCGTTGGGTGATCCCTTCCGGGACGTCGTCGGGGAAGAGGTCAGGCTGCCCGTCGCCGGATATGAGCGCGCCAACGACGGCGGCGACAACGAGGACACCCAACGCGGCGCCCATTCCAATGAGCCACTTGGTAGAAGCAGTCATACTCCTCACCACGCACGATTATTGCGCGCTAACTATACTCCAGACGGGGCCCCGCCGCCATGCCCCATCCCCGGGCATACGGACATGCGGGCAGGGGGGAAGCAGTACAGGTTTGCGGAACAGGGGGTTGGCTACTATGATTAGGGGAGTTCAAATCAGTGCAAAGGTGAGAACGACGGCACAGCGGGATGTCGTGGAGGATTAAATGGAACTGTACCATTTGGACTACGTTCTGCAAGAACCTTGTGAAGACCAGGGATGGCTCTACATGGCAGAGATAGCGGAGCTGCCAGGGTGCCGGGCGTGGGGAGAGACCGCCAACGAGACCCTGACCGAACTGCGCGCGGTGGCCGAGCAGTTCATACATTCATACAGAGACCGGGGCAAACCACTGCCTGAGGGGATAGCCCGCTCCCTGACCGCGCTGGCCGATTAGGGTTTGGGCGCTACCGATTAAGTCGTGCGTACCCCCTGCCTGTCGGCGCAAGGTAAGCCCCACGCCACCGCCGGATTGCTTCGTTCCTCGCAGACGAAAGACCGTATGTCTGCCTGCTCGCCAAGTCCGTCTCCTACACAATTAGCATAGCGTCTCCGAAGCTGTAGAAGCGGTACCTCTGCTCGATGGCCTCCCGGTAGGCGGCGAGGACGCGCTCACGTCCGGCGAAGGCTGAGACAAGCATAAGCAGGGTGGAACGCGGCAGATGGAAGTTGGTGAGCATGGCGTCCACCGCGCGGAACCGGTGGCCGGGTAGTATGAACAGGTCGGCCCAGCCGGAACCGGGCGCGATAGCATCGCATCCCCGTTCTTCCGACAAAAGCGCGGTCTGCTCAAGCACCCGCACGCTGGTTGTGCCTATGGCGACGATGCGTCGTCCCTCTTGCCGGGCGGAGTTGATGGATTTCGCGGCTTGCGGCGATAGTTCCCAGTACTCGGTGTGGAGCTTGTGCTTCCTGGGGTCGTCCTCATCGACGGGCCTGAAGGTGTCCAGCCCGACATGCAGGGTGATGAAGGCCGTTTGGACACCTTTGTCTTCGAGTTCCTGCATAAGCCTTTCGGTGAAGTGGAGGCCCGCAGTGGGAGCGGCGGCGCTGCCCAAGCGTCTGGCATACACCGTCTGATACCGTTCCGGGTCTTGCAGGGGTTCATGGATATACGGCGGCAGGGGCGCTTGGCCCGCCTTCTCTATCAACGATTCGTCGTTGAACTCGACCAGGCGCAGGCCGTCCTCCAGAGACTCGACTATCCGCGCCTCCAATCCGGCCTGGAAGAGGAGGCGCGTTCCGGGCCGCAAGCGACGCCCCGGCCTCGCCAGGCACTGCCACAGGCTGGGCTTCTCGCGTCGCAGCAGAAGAAGCTCCGCTTTCCCGCCGCCGCCGTCGATCCTGCCAATAAGCCGGGCCGGCATGACACGGCTGTCGTTGAACACGAGAAGGTCGCCCGGTTCCAGCAGAATGGGCAAGTCGTAGAAGTTGCGGTGCTCAATGGTTTCCTTGGAGCGGTCGAGTACCATCAATCGTGAATGGTCGCGAGGCTCTATGGGGGTCTGGGCAATCAGTCCTTGAGGAAGCGAGTATTCAAACTGGCTAACGCGCATCTCAGGTACGGAAGAGGCGGATGACCAGGTTGAGGATGATGGTGAGGACTACGCTGATCAGAATCATGGTGACTATGGGGAAGTGAATGGTCGCGTTGCCGACGTGGAACACTCTATCGCCGGGGAGCCGTCCCAGACCCGGCAGGTTGCCGAAGCCGATAAACAGCAGGCCGAGGAGAACCAGGAGACCACCCGTTATCAGCAACATCTTGTCTATCATGTCCACGGGTTGCCTCAGGATTGGGTTTCAGCGCTGGCCGCCGCCAAAGTGTTGACCAAGAGCATTGCGATGGTCATGGGTCCGACGCCGCCGGGCACGGGCGAAATGGCGCCGGCGACTTCCGACACGGCTTCGAAGTCCACGTCTCCCACCAAGCGGTATCCGCTCTTGCGGGTGGCGTCCTCGACGCGATTGGTGCCCACGTCGATGACGACGGAGCCTTCCTTGACCATGTCGGCTTTGATTATGCGGGGGCTGCCCATAGCGGCAACCAGAACGTCGGCCTGGCGGGTGTACCGCGCCAAATCTTCCGTGCCGGTGTGGCACACGGTGACGGTGGCGTTGGCTCCGGGGCGCTTCTGCGACAGCAAAGCGGCCAGGGGCTTGCCCACGATGTTGCTGCGTCCGCAGACGACGACGTGCTTGCCCGCAGGGTCGTTGCCGGTGCGAATGAGCATCTGCTGGACGCCGTAGGGAGTGGCGGGAATGAACCTGGGGACACCCGCGGCAAGCAGTCCGGCGTTGTAGGGATGCAAACCGTCCACGTCCTTGTCGGGGTCAAGCATCCGTATGATATCGGATTCGTTGATCTGGGGCGGGAAGGGCAGTTGCGTAAGGATGCCGTGGAAGCCGTTGTCGTTGTTCAACCGGGACACCAGTTCCGCGACCTGATCCTGGCTGCAATCTCCGGGCAGGTGGAACGTACGGGAATCTATGCCGACTTCCCGGCAGGCGCGCTCCTTGTTTCTCACGTAGATAGCCGATGCCGGGTTGTCGCCGATGAGCGCCACGGCCAGGCCGGGGGTTATGCCGCTGTCGTTCTTCAATGATTGAACGTTGCGGGCGACTTCGCCCCTGATCTGTTGCGCTAAGTCGGTTCCGCTGACGATGGAAGCTGTCACTTGGTTTCCCTTTGTGTGCGGTTGGGGATAGATTAACCGAATGCGGGCTGGGGGAGCAAGGCGGACATGCGGGACACCCTACCTCAACTCCCGATAAACGTCACTGCGGTGGAGGAACCTTTCCAGGTAGGCCACATTTTCTTCCAGCAGGATGATCAGACGGTAGTCTCCTATTCTGATGCGATAGCGTGGGCCGACGCCGGTCAGCCGGCGCACACCTGATACCTCAGCCAGCCAAGGCGCGGCCTTCAACTCATCGATAGCTTGATTGGCCCTGAGCGTCAGTTGTCGGTCGCGTAGCTTGGCCAAGTCTCGGTCGAAACCGGTGGTATACCTAATCTCCATCCACTGCCCGCAAGGTGGCACGGATGGTTTCTTCGCTGACCAGATCCGCCGGGCCGTAGGGCCCCCGGCCCTCCATTATCCGACCGAGGGCCGCGTCCTCCTCCTCGTCCGTTTGGTGGATGAGGCCCAGGCTGCGTTCTATTGCCGTGTCCTCCTCCTCCGTAAGCCCGTAGAGGTCGTACACCAGCCGGTCTATTGCCCACTCCAGGTGGCGGGTGTCCGATGCCGGGTCGGTGGCCTTGGCCGCGACCATTTCGTCTACCAGCCGGGCAAAGGGGCGCCGCTCCGACGCGCTGAGCTTGGGGATGGGGATGGCTTCCCCCTGCTGCGAGAGCCAGCGCGCCAGGTTGGAATTGCGGATTGCGCCGACGTACTCGGACTGGTCGAGCGAGTCCTCTTCACCGGCAACCAGCGTTTCCCGGGAACCTATCTTGTCGATGATGCTCTGCTCTATCGAAGCTTTGCTGTCAACCATAAGCGGCCTTCCTTTGCGACGCCGGATCAACCCAGCATCCCCATTCTAACACGCGCCCGGTAGTCACTGGGATTCGGGAATCGTAAACTCTTCCCAAACAGGTTCCGTGGGCCTGTCGCGCCATCTAGGAAGTCCATGCCTTATTGAATCACCCCCATCTCAATCTTCCCCATCAAAGGAGGAAGAGGTTTTGCAGATGACGTATGATTAGGCGCATCAGTTATAATCCCATTCATGCTTACCGTCGGCGTGGACATAATCGAGATCAGGCGCATATCGGCCACCGTGGAGCGCTGGGGCGACCGTTTCCTTCACCGCATATACACGCAGGGGGAACTCGACTACTGCCGGGGGCGGCCTCCGCAACTGGCGGCGCGGTTCGCGGCCAAGGAGGCGGTGATGAAGGCGCTGGGCACCGGCGCGCGCGGCGTCGGCTGGCGCGATATAGAGGTGGTGCGCCGGCGCGGTCGCGCTCCCACGGTGAGGCTGCACGGCAGGGCCGCCGAGGTCAGCGAGCGGTTGGCCGTGTCGCAGATAGCCTTGAGCATATCGCATTCCAGGGAGTACGCTGTAGCGTCCGTGGTCATGGAGGCCGAGAACTCTTTATGAAGATAGTCACCGTAGAACAGATGGCTGCCCTGGAGGCCGCATCCGAAAGAGCGGGCGTCTCCACCGACCGGCTCATGGAGAACGCAGGCCATGCTATAGCGAACCAGGCGACCGAGATGCTCGATGGCTCGCGGGATGCCTGTGTGCTGGTTCTGGTAGGCCCAGGTAACAACGGCGGCGACGGCCTTGTGGCGGCGCGTCTGCTTCACCGCGACGGAGTAAAGGCGCGGGCCTACGTTTGCGCCAATCGCAGGCAGCCCGACCCCAAGCTAAGGCTGGCAAAGCAAGCAGGGGTGCCGGTTGCCTTGCTGGAAGAGGACGACGAGCTTACCGTGCTTCAGCAACACTTGGAACAAGCAGACCTTGTAATCGACGCGGCGCTGGGCACAGGCCGGGCGCGTCCGATAGAGGGCCGGCTGCGCGACATGCTGCTTTTGCTGGCGGAGGCGAGGATGGAGCATCGCACTTCCGTTTTGGCGGTGGACTTGCCCAGCGGCCTGGACGCCGACAGCGGCGCGTTAGACCCGTCATGCCCCGGCGCGGACGTGACGCTGGCTTTGTCCAACCCCAAAGTAGGTCACGTTACCTTCCCCGGAGCGGGCTTAACCGGCAAGCTGTTGACGGCGGACATAGGGGTTCCAAAGGGGTTGGACGGCGACGTGAGGGTGGAACTCATCACTCCTGAACTGGTGAGCGCACTGCTGCCGCAGCGACCCAGGGACGGGCACAAGGGCACTTTCGGGCGGACTCTGGTGATAGGAGGTTCGCGCAGCTACGTGGGGGCGACCGTTCTGGCCTGCAGCGGGGCTTATCGCGCGGGGGCGGGGCTGGTGACGCTGGCCACGGGGAATAGCGTCTATTCCATAGCGGCAACCAAGCTCACGGAATCCACGTTTCTGCCGTTGCCTGAAACGGCAAACGGCGGCATATCCAGGGATGCCCTGATCAAAGTGCGGGCGGCGCTGCCCGGCTATACCAGCCTGGTCGTAGGGTGCGGGATGGGCCAGAACGAAAGCACCCTCGCCTTCCTCAATGAGTTGCTGCTGGACGACGATACATTGAACATACCCGCAGTCATAGATGCCGACGCGCTCAACGGACTGGCGACCTTCGACGGCTGGGCGGATCGCATGAAGACGCGGGCCGTGCTGAC
Organism: Dehalococcoidia bacterium; assembly: GCA_963667055.2. Lineage (GTDB taxonomy): Bacteria > Chloroflexota > Dehalococcoidia > Lucifugimonadales > QGNO01 > DAOUJH01. Next base: position 2,125,951 of record OY762956.1, on the reverse strand, counting down.
TCCACACCCCGGCGAGATGTCGCGGTTGTCAGGCTTGCCTGTAAGCGAAGTAGAGGAGCGACGTCTATGCACCGCGGAGGCTGCCGCTGAGTGGGGGCAGGTCGTCCTGCTCAAGGGGGCTTTTTCCGTGATAGGGTCGCCCGACGGGTACATGCGGGTCAGCCCCTTCGCCAACCCCGTACTGGCGTCGGCGGGCACGGGAGACGTGCTGGCGGGCGTAATAGGCGGGCTGCTGTCGCAGGGGCTTTCTCCGTTCGATGCCGCCACCTGCGGCGTCTATCTACACGCCGCGGCCGCGGAGCGCATCAGCCAGGACATCGGCGATTCGGGGCTGATGGCCTCCGACCTCCTGCCGGAGATTCCCAGGCAGATGAAAGCGCTCAAGGAGACGCATGGAACGAACTGAGACTTCGACCAAGCAGGCATCGGAGCCGGGCCGCATAACGCTGGGCTCGGTACTGGTGCTGGGCCATGCCGTGAAACACGTTTTCAATTCAGGCCTGTTCATCATTTTGCCGGAGCTGCAGATTCACCTGGGATTGAGCAACACGGCAATTGGCGCGCTCTCCGCAATCAGGAATACGGGCAGCGGACTGGCTACCCTGCCGGCAGGGTACATGGCGGACCGCTTCAGCAGCAGATGGAGGGCGATACTTGCCGTATCCATAACGCTTGTGGGCGTGTTCCACATGCTCATGGGCTCGGTAAGCGCCTACTGGCTGCTGGTGGTCAACGCCACCATAGCGGGAGCAGCCATCTCATTCTGGCATCCCGCGGCTATTGCGGCGCTTTCGCAGAGGTTCCCCAGAAGAAGAGGCTTTGCAATCTCTCTGCACGGCATGGGCGGCAGCATAGGAGAGGCGCTTGGCCCCCTGCTTGTGGGGTCTCTCCTCACCGTAATGCTCTGGCGCACGGTGTTGCAGGGTGGAGTAGTTCCCGCCGTAATCACAGGGGTAGTGGTCTGGCTGGTTCTCAGAGGAATGCAAGGAAGGTATACAACTTCGCTATCGTTCCTCGTTTACCTGCAATCACTGCTGGAGATGCTGCGCCGGAGAGCATTGCTCACCGTACTGATAGTCACAGCAGGGTTCAGCGCCGCCCAGGGAGTAACGATGACCTTCCTGCCCGTGTACCTGCGGATAGATCTGGAGTTTTCGTCGTTTCTAACCGCGGTGTTCATTTCGGGGTCGCAGGTGGTGGGCATAGGCACGCAGCCCGTCCTGGGATTCCTTTCGGACAAGTACTCGCGAAAGGTGGTGATCATACCCAGCTTAGCCGTTCTGGGGCTGGTAACTTTGACCATTCCCTTCGCGGGTTCAGGAGCGCTGCTGTTTCTGGCGGTGCTTCTCATGGGCGCGTTCTCGTTCTCACTGATGTCGATTCTGATAGCGTCGGCAATGGACCTGGTTAGCGGAGAGATGCCCGCGACCACGGTGTCGCTGGTCTTCAGTTCATCGGTGATATTTTCAGCGCTAGCTCCGGCGATAGCGGGCGTGCTGGCCGACGAGGCAGGGCGGGCGTCGGTGTTCTTCCTGGCCGCCGCCGTGGTGCTAATCGTGACCGTATTTGCCGCGGCGCGCAGCTGGTCGAGGTGATTCCGGCGACTCGAAAAATTCGTCCAAAATTCGTTGCAAAAAGGGTTGACAGCCCCGTTGGGCAAGGTGATAGGATGCCCTTGTCCTGAGCGACCGAAGAGTTGGCGAGGCAAAGGCTGGACAGTTCTCGTCGGGCAACCGAGAGGCCGATTGGCCGGAGCCAAACCAGAGCGGAAGTCACTCAGGACATTTTCTTTTGCCCCACGCCGCTCTCTTCCCCTTGCGCTCTACCTCTCAACCCCGCCTGGATTCCCGACTTCTCGGGAATGACGTAGTGGGGAGTGCGCTCAATGAAGATGTACGTCCGTCTGCCGGTTTGCCCGTGAGAAGGCGGCGCGGTGGCGGGGCGTCATGTATCTGCTATAATGTGGCTTGAAACGGCGGCGACATCTGCGGCGACCGATATGCTACTGACAATCGACATCGGCAATACGAACATAACCCTGGGTGTATTCCAGGGCGACGAACTCAAGGCCACCTGGCGGCTTGCCACAGACCCACGGCGAATGCCGGACGAGTACGGGTTGACCATCCTCAACCTCCTTGCCGTCCAAGGCATCTCCGCAAAGGACGTTCAGGCCGTCGCCGTGTGCAGCGTGGTGCCGCCTCTGACCCAGATATTCACCGAACTCTGCGAACGGTACTTCCACGTCAGCCCGCTCATAGTGGGGGCGGGGGTGCGCACCGGCGTCAAGATTCTCTACGACAACCCGCGCGACGTGGGCGCGGACCGCATAGTGGACGCGGCGGCGGCGTTCCGCCTGTACGGCGGGCCGTGCATCATCGTCGACTGCGGCACCGCCACGGTGCTGGACGCGGTGTCGGACAAGGCGGAGTACATGGGCGGCGCGATAGCCCCAGGGCTGCGGCTATCCGCTGAGACGCTGTTCTCCAGCACTTCGCAGTTGCGGCGCGTCGAGTTGGAAGCGCCGAGGACGGCCATCGGCAAGAACACCACGCACTCCCTGCAGTCCGGCCTGGTGCTGGGCAACGTCGACCTCATAGAAGGGATGGTGCGGCGGTTCAAGCGCGAGCTTAACGTCGGTGACTGCAAGGTCATCGGCACGGGTGGGCAGTCGCCCCTCATAGCGGCGGAGTCCGGCGTGTTCGACCACGTCAACCTGGACCTGACGCTCATCGGCCTGCAGATGATATACGAGATGAACGATGACCGCCGCGCGCAGGAAGAACCGCAATGAACTCTCCGTTTCAAGACAAAGCCGTAGTGCTGGGCGTCACCGGAAGCATCGCCTGTTACAAGGCCGTCGACCTGTGCAGCAAGCTGGTGCAGGCGGGGGCAAAGGTCGACGTCATCTTGACCGGGGCGGCGCAGCGGTTCGTCAGCCCGCTGACCTTTCGCAGCATCAGCCATAGGCCGGTGGTCACGGATATGTTCGACGCCGAATCGGAGTTGAGCGTGGAGCACGTGGCGCTGGCGGAGCGCGCCGACGTGGTCGTGGTCGCGCCCGCCACGGCAAACACGATAGCAAAGATAGCCCTCGGCTTCGCCGACGACGCCCTTTCGGCTACGGTTCTCGCCACCAGAGCGCCGCTAGTGTTGGCTCCGGCAATGGACGGAAACATGTTCCACAATCCCGCCGTGCAGGAGAACCTATCGAAGCTGAAAGAGCGCGGCGCGGTCATCGTTGGCCCCGGGGAAGGAAGGCTGGCTTCAGGACTGGTAGGGAAGGGGCGCCTGGCGGAAGCGCCGGAGATTATGGGACGCGTGGCGGCTGTTCTCGGCAGGGCAGGCGACCTGGTGGGCCGTCGAGTCGTGGTCACCGCGGGCGGCACGCGGGAGGCCATCGACCCCGTGCGTGTGCTGACCAACCGCTCGTCAGGAAAGATGGGCTACGCCATCGCCGAGGCCGCCCGCGACAGGGGCGCGCTTCCGCTGCTCATAACCGCTCCCACCGGGCTGCCCGATCCCGCCGCCGTGGAGGTGCGGCACGTCGAAAGCGCCCGTGATATGTGCGACGCTGTAATCAGCGCCTGCGGAAGCGCCGACGTGGTTATCATGGCCGCCGCCGTCGCCGACTACCGCGCCGCTTCTCCCGCCGGACAGAAGATCAAGAAGGGCGCGGCGGAGAGTTCGTCCATCCGGCTGGCGCGGAACCCGGACATCCTGGCCGAGGTGAGCGGCGTGAAGGTGAAGGTGGGTTTCGCCGCCGAGACCGAGGACTTGTTAAACAACGCCAGGGACAAGCTGCGAGGCAAAGGGGCTGACCTGTTCGTGGCTAACGATGTCTCGGAAGAACAGGGCATCTTCGGTTCGGACACCAACAAGGTTACGATTCTGGACGCGAGCGGCGGGGTGGAAGACCTGCCCCGTATGCCCAAATACCAGGTCGCGCACCGTATTCTGGATAGGGTAGTGGAGCTGCTTAAGGAGAAGAGTCCGCAGGCTTGAGGTTGGCCGCTTCCACGGCCTTCACCTTGTTCAAGCGTCGCTCGTGGCGCTCCTCCCCTGAGTAAGTGGCGTTGAGGAAGGCGTTCAGCAGTTCCCTGGCCAGTTCCATGCCCACGATGCGCGAGCCTATGGCCAGCACGTTCATATCGTCGTGCTCCACGCCCTGACGCGCGGAATAGGTATCGTGGCAGACCGCGGCGCGCACCCCGAACACCTTGTTCGCCGTGATGCAAGCGCCCACGCCGCTGCCGCAGACCACTATGCCCCGCTCGACCTCGCCTGAGGCCACGGCGCGGGCCACCGGCTCCACGTAATCGGGGTAATCGTCGTTGGGGTCGTGGTGATACGCGCCCTTGTCGATTACTTCATGGCCGCCCTCTTGCAGATGAGCTACGATCTCCTCTTTCCAGAGGAACCCCCAGTGGTCCATGCCTACGGCGACGCGCATGATTCTCTCCCGTCGATTGGATGCTACTTGCATTCTGTGCCACTTGCCGCCGCTAGTCAACCGCGTTGACTGGACTACGGCCTTCCTATACCCTCACCAACGACATTCAGCCGGGAGGCTCTGATGAAAGGCGTTGTAGCCATTGCCAATATCTTGAAGATGGAGGGGGTGAAGTACCTGTTCTGCTTCCCGTCCAATCCGCTCATAGACGAAGCGGCGCGGGCAGGCATACGTCCCATCCTGGCCAGGACGGAGCGCGGCGCGGTCAACATGGCCGACGGCTATTCCAGGGTTGCAGGAGGAGGAGCCATCGGAGTAGTGGCGACCCAGTACGGGCCGGGAATCGAGAACGCCTTCGGCGGCATCGCCCACGCCTACGCCGACTCGATACCGATCCTGGTGCTGCCCAGCGGCACGGATCGCGGGCGGGCCAGCGTAAATCCCACCTTCAGCGCAGTGTCCAACTACCAGGGCGTCACCAAGTGGACAGCCGAATTGAACATGGCGGAGCGCATTCCTGAGATGATGCGCTACGCCTTCAAGTACCTGCGGACGGGTCGGTCCGGCCCGGTCATGCTTGAGGTGCCCACCAACGTCTACGCCGAGGAGATAAGCGAGGAGCAGTTCGACTACAGGCCCGTTGGCGGCCATCAGAGCGCCGGAGACCCCAGGGACGTGGCGGACGCGGCGCGGGCGCTGCTCAAAGCGGAATCGCCGGTGATACACGTGGGGCAGGGCGTCGTGGAAACCGGGGCGTGGGATGAGTTGCGCGAGTTTGCCGAGCTGGTCATGGCTCCAGTGATGACGATAACCACGGGCAAGAGCGCCTTCCCCGAAGACCATCCGCTGTCGATTGGCAACGGAGCCGCCACGGCCACGGGCATGGTGGACGCCTTCCTGGGGAAAGCCGACCTTGTGCTGGGGATAGGCTCGACGTTCTATGCGTCGCTCATGGCGTGCCCGGTGCCGCAGGGCAAGGTTATGATCCAGTGCACCGACGACCAGCGCGACCTCAACAACGAGCACGCCTTGGACTACGCCGTCCTGGGCAGCCCCAAGCTGGTGCTCCGCCAGCTGATAGAGGAGGTGAAGCGGCAGGCCACGCCGGGCAGCAGAGGCGATAGAAGCAAGGTTGTGGACGAAATCAAAGTCGCAAGGCAACGCTGGCTCGGCGAGTGGATGCCCAAGCTCACCTCGGAGGAGACGCCGATGAATCCGTACCGCGTTATCTGGGAGCTGGATCAGACGCTGGACAAGGCCAATACCATCATGACCCACGATTCGGGTAATCCCCGCGACCAGATAACGCCGTTCTATGAGACCACGCATCCTCTGGGATACATAGGCTGGGGCAACTCCACGCAACTCGGCTACTCCCTGGGCATATCGATAGGGGCAAAGCTGGCCGCGCCGGACAAAACGGTAGTGCACCTCATGGGCGACGCCGCCATAGGGATGGCGGGACTCGATTTCGAAAGCGCGGTGCGTGCCAACGCGCCCATAATCACCGTCGTGCTGAACAACGGCCTCATGGGAGGCTACGGCGACAGGATGCCCGCGGCCAGGGACAGGTACGGCACGCACTTGCTGGGCGGCGACTACACCAAGTTCGCCGAGTCCATGGGGCTATATTCGGAACGGGTGGAGAAGCCCGCAGAGATCAGACCCGCAATCCAACGGGCGTTGAACGCCACCGGGCAGGGCCAGCCCGCCCTATTGGAGATGATGACCAGGGAGGAACCGGCGTTCTCCAGGGTAAGCTGGGCGTAGCCTATCGAGGATGGTGGGCTGATCACTTTCCGTTCGTGGTGAGCTTGTCGAACCACGAACGCATTCGCACTCACGCCCTTCGACAAGGCTCGGGGCGAACGGATGCAGTGCCCAGGATCAGGATGAGCGGGTAGGGGAGGGCGGTTCGCGAACCGCCCCTACAATCGTTTGCCCGCTTGCCAGGCTACAGCAGGGAGAGCTGGTCGCTTTCGGCGAAGTTGGATACGCCTACTCCCAGCAGTCGGAACTTCCGATCGGGCGCCAGTTCCTTGTCCATCACATGCATGGCTGCTTGCCGGATGTCTCCAAGCTCGTTCACCGGCGAGGGCAGGGTTAGCGACCTGGTGAAGGTGGTGAAGTCGGCCAGGCGCAGCTTCACGGTTATTGTCTTGCCCTTGAGGTCCGACTTCTGCAGACGGCCGGCGACGCTCCGGCAAAGGCGCGAGATGTGTTCAGCAAGCTCGTCCGGATCGGAAGTGTCGGCGCTGAAAGTGTTCTCAGCGCTGACCGATTTGACGCTGTGCTCGGTAACAACGGGGAAAAGGTCTTCGCCCCTGGCCATGGTCAGAAGCACCGGCCCACGCTTGCCGAAGACCTCCCTGGCCCACGATTCCGTCTGCCGGGCCAGGTCTCCTATGGTGACTACGCCTTTTTCAGTCAAACGGCGTTCGCTGCTGGGACCTATGCCGGGAAGCTTCAGTACGGGCATAGGAGCCAGGAACTCGCGTTCCCGGCCCGGTTCCACCATCACCAAGCCATCCGGCTTTTCCAAGTCTGAGGCTATCTTGGACACCGTCTTGGAGGTGGAGCAGCCCACGGAAACGGTAAGGCCCGTCTTTCCTTTGACCTGTATCTTCAGCAAGCGCGCTATCTCCGCAGGTGGAATGCCGTGTTCCACGACATTGCTGACGTCCAGGTAGGCTTCGTCCAGGGACATCGGTTCCACCAGGGGTGTAATCGAGCGGAATACGGCCATCACTTCACGGGAAACTTCGCCGTATCTATCGAAGCGGGGCGAGACGCGGACGGCCTGCGGGCATAGGCGCAGCGCCCTTCCCATAGGCATGGCGGAACGGACGCCGTACTTTCTCGCTTCGTACGAACAGGAAGCGACGACTCCGCGTCCCGTGGGGCTTCCGCCCACGACTACCGGCTTGCCTCGCAGTTCGGGGAGGTCCATCTGCTCCACGGAGGCGTAGAAAGCATCCATGTCGGCGTGGATGATACATCTTGTCGAAGGTTCCGTGGTCATTTCTTTGAAACTAATATACAGGTTTACCCACAAATGCTAGAATGATGGTGTGGAGTGTTTGCATCTGTGCGGGACTTGTGATTCCGCCATCTCCACAAACAGGGTAGGTGTCAAATGCTCGGACCACTTGAAAGATGGGAGCGCAAGAATCCTATTAAAGCCAGTCTCGCAATCTTCTATCTACTGTCTGCCATAGTGATATTGACGGCGGTCTACGCGCTGGCAACGTCATTGTAGGGGCTCTCTTTCGTCGTCAGGAGCCGCACTGACCAGTTCCCTAATAGACTGGAACGAAACCATCCAGACCGTAGCAACGGCTATACCAATCAGGAACAAGGACAATATCTGCCATATCTCCTGCGGTTCGCTGCTTTGAAGCCAGTACCAAGCGGCCAGCACTCCCCAAACGGTCGATAGAACCAACAGAGCTTGGTGCAGCGCCATGCCCAAAAGCGTTTTGTGCCGAATAAGGCTAACGGTCAATGCGGTTGCGCTGAACAACGCGTACACCGGCGCTCTGACGCCAAAATCCGTGTTTCCTACTGCATTTCCTATCACGACGATCACAAAAGCTCCAACCAAGAGCACAGTAAAAGCCGCCTTCCACTTTGTCAGAGAATCCATGCCCCTATTTTAGCAACTATCACGTTTATTGCGAAAGCAATACGAGAGGCTTTTCGGACAAGCGTACCCTGTGCTCATTGCAAGCGGCGCACCGATGGGATGAACACGTAGTAGACCAGCGTCACGGGCAATAGCAGCAGCGCGGAACCGGCCACCGCCCATTGTATGCCGATGGTCTCCGCCAGCGCCGCTACGCCGAACACCACAACGTTGCTCACGCCTATTTCCATCATGTAGAAGGACATGACGCGCCCTCTATGCTCGTTGTCCACGCTTTGTTGCACCAGTCCGTTGCTCAGCGCCATGCGCGCCGACTGCCCCAGTCCGATGCCGATGCATATCAGCAGGGCAAGTTCGAATGAACTTGTGAAGGCGTACATGGCAAGCAGCAGTCCCAGGGCGGGCGTGCTCCAAAGGAAGATGGCGCCGCGGTTCCTGCTTCGCATGGACGCCACGAGCAGCGAACCGACAAGGGAACCCACGCCGGAGATGCTCATCAACAGGCCAAGCCGGAAGCTGGACTCGGTGAGCAGCCGGGGCAGGTCGCTCAGCAGTCCGCCGATCAGCGGCAGCGACGCGACCCAATCGTAGCTGCCCGGCGCGACTATCTGGATGTCCTTGGCGAAGGCGGGCATCAACGGCATGATGGGCATCGAGAGGGAAACGCTGAGCATGGTCAACGTGAGCAACGCAAGCACCAGGGTGTTGTTCTTCACGTACCGCAGCCCTTCCACCAAGTCCGCCCAAGCGCCTCTGCGGCCCGATGCGATGCCGGTCGGGGGCAGCATGACTATGAGAGCGATGGCCACAACGTACATTCCGGTCATGGCAAGGTAGACGGTCTGCACGCCGAACAAAGCTATGAGCAATCCCGCCGCTCCGGGGGCGGCCAGCCGGTTGATGTTCATGCCCGCCGCGTTCAACGCCACGGCGTTCATCAAGCGCCGCGTGCCCACGAGTTCGGGGATGATGGCCTGTCGTGAGGGCATCATAAAGCCCATGACTACTCCGTGTACGGCAGAGGTTGCTATGAGAAAGCCCACCCCTCTGCCATCTTCCAGGCTGATAGTCCCCACGAATATAGCGATGGCCACGCTGAGCGCCACGCCGGCCGAAGCCGCTTGACCTACCAGAAGGATCCGCTTCTTCTGCATCCTGTCGGCGATGACGCCCCCGAACAGCGAGAGCAGAAGCATGGGCCCGGCGTTGGCCAGCATCATCAAGCCCAGCATCACGTACTGGTCGGTCAGTTCGTAGACCAGCCAGGCGCGGGCCACCATCTGCATGTTCATGGCGGCCATCTGGCCCATCATCCCGCCCCAGTACCAGCGATAGGAGGATACCTGGAACGATTCGAAGGTGCGGTTGCGCCACCACCGCTTTTGGGGCGCGGCGGGTGCGTTCAACGGTTCGGGTTTTGACATTCTGCTTGGAGTCAAACTCATGGATATGGCCGGCCTGGTCGGGTAGATGTAGGAAAGAACCGGCCAAAGGCATTCTAGTCGCAATCAGGAAGCATCACAACAAGGAGTCGTCAACCGCCCCGCTCCACGCCCGCCCCGGACAGGCGGACATACGGGGATACGGGCGGGTCTCCTTTTACTCGTCGTTCCTGCGGAGGCAGGAACCCAGGGTGGTATGGGGTGTGCGTGTACGCCCCTCGTCTGCTGGCAATACAGATTCTTCGCTGCGCTCAGAACGGACAGTAAGGAGGGGACTACCTGTCCAGAGACGCGCCCCTCAAGTCCAACATGCCGAACGGAGTGAAGAGCAGGTCATTGACGTAGGGTTTGACCAGCATCTGACTCCGCCCATGATAGATCGGGATGGCTACGGCGTCTTCTACAAGTATGGCTTCAGCTTGGCGGTACAGCGCGGTCCTCTGCAAGGGGTCTTGTTCCACTCTGGCTTGTTCCAAGAGAGAGTCAAATTCCGCGTTGTTGTAGCCGCCCGCGTTGTTCTCCGCCGATGAATGGAACAGGACGTCCAGGAAGTTGTGCGGGTCTGGGTAGTCAGCTATCCAGCCGTAGGTGAAGAGGTTCTTATCAATTTGATCCAGTGCGTAAAAGTAGAGGTCGGGATCCACTAGCCGGACGTCCACCTCCACACCCAGGTTGGTCCTCCACATCTGTATAAGTTGCGAAACAATTACGGATGGCTGTGTTGTTCCGGAGGCGGTGTAGACTATGTCGGGCAGAGCTTCCACGCTCCCGTAGGACGACTGTTCAATGAGTCGCCCGGCTTCGTCCGGGTTAAACGGAATGTCGGCTATCTCCGGGTTGTATCCCGGCAGGCCGGGCGGCAAGAATCCGTTGGCCAGCTCCACCGCTCCACCTAAGATGTCCTCCACCAGTGCCTCCCTGTCGACGCTCAACAGGAAGGCCTTGCGCACCAGCGGGTCATCGAATGGCGGGGTGTCAGAGCTTATGCCGGTGTAGTGGACGCTGAGCTCGGAAGTCTCCACCAGTTCGGCGGCCAGTGGATAATCGGGGCTGTTCACCTGCGGCAGCTCATCTGAGAAGACACGGGCCACGTCTATTTCACCGGTTTCGTACATCAAGCGCGGCACACCGCCGAACAGCCTGTAGACCAGGTAAGGCGCCGGAGGCGTCCCTCCATAAAACTCATCATTGGCTTGCAGAACCATTACTCTGCGGGGCTCCCAGCTGATCAGCTCGAACGGCCCCGTGCCATTAGGCTCCGCCCACCAGGGTATAGCGCTCCCCTGGCTGTCTTCTATCTGATTCCGGTCTACCACAAACGCCACGGGATGGGATAGCTTGGCGAGAAAATACGACTTGGCGTCGTCTATGGTCACTTGGAGAGTGGAGTCGTCTATTACTTGAATGCCGCTGATCTCTTCAGCATCGCCGCTTGTGAACTCCTCTACGCCTACCACGTCATCCAGATACGTGCCCACCGTGGTGGAGGGCAAGCCCGGAGAGTCGGCCAGATCCCAAGCCCGTTCCCAGGAGAACTTGACGTCGCCGGCGGTAACCGGCCTCCCGTCATGGAACTTTGCTCCATCCTTGATGGTGAAGGTGTAAACGGCGCCATCTTCGGAGATAGACCACTCGCTGGCCAGCTCAGGCACGAGCACGAGGTCTTTGTTGAATGAGACCAAGCCGGAAAACACCTGCATGATGTACTGGATAGACTGGCTCTCCTGGGTAATGGCGGGATCCAGCAATAGCGGGCCGTCATCAAAGTAGAGGGTAAGCGCTTCCCGGCGCGGGATGTCCATGGGCCGCGGCTCGTTCAGTTGGAAGCTGGCTATCAGCGCTTCCAGGTCGTCCATGCTGGCTTCCAAGTCATCCTTTGGAGCCTCGGCTCGAATAAAGAAGTTCTGGGTGTCGCGCACTGCGGCAAAGAGGATGCCTTGCTCCTCTCCCTGCTCGCCGCGCCACTGGTAAGTAGTCTTAAAGCCGGTAGAACCGTCGTTGAGATTGACCTCGGATTCGTCCAGAGTGCGGAACCCCGGTCGGCTGAACAGGTTGGGAAGCAAACTGTCCACGGCGGCGTCCGGCGTGACCACAGCCGTGTCGTAGAACAGGCTCACCTGTACCGTAGGGGAATCGCCGTCGGGGTCGCCCATGAGCACCATGGTCGGGGGAGCCACCTGGGTCACCACGTTCCAATCCTCCGGATACCTGAGTTGGAACCCAAAGTTTCTATCTATCAGGGTCTGGAAAGAGTCTGGAATGGTAATTGTTTCCTGAGGCGTGGGTATGGCCACCGGCGTTGCCGTTGGCGATGGCTGGCTGACCCGCGTGGGAGTGGGGCTAGGCGTAGGACTTGGCAAGGGAGTAGGCGACGGTGATGGTACACGAGTAGGTGTAGGCGTAGGTATGGTAGTGGGCGACGCCTCAGGCGCCTGTGTGGGCGTTGCCGTAGGGGTCGGCTCCTCAGAACCGCAGGCCAGGGCGGTCAGCAGTAACACCGCCGCAATACCAAGGTAAACTCTCAACCTATCCTCCGGGGGATTTCTTCATACAACGCAGCAGGGATCATAAGTGTCAGCAAAGGCTTCAATGACAAACAGCGGCAAAATTCGTTATTCGTTAAGATGCAGCATCTTTTTTTGGTTAGGGTTATGATACCATATGTGCTTACCGTGTGTTGCTAGCTAATAAAAGATACACCCATCTGCACGAGCCAAAAGGGGAGTGTCGCTCTTGATCATAAGACTGAAGCTTGGCCTAGTTCTCATCCTTGCATTAGCTTTGATGCCTCTGACCTCCAGCGCCGATGAGGGTGTGATAGACCTGACCCGGATAAATCCCGACGAGTTGATAATGCCCTTGCCCGGCATCCGCGACCGCCTTTCGGGGCGGAGCTGGCTGGTCACCACGGGACAAGACCCGGCCCTGGGTATCGGGTTGGACGGCGGCCTATCCATCCCGTCCACGTCGATTGGCGGGTCTCCGCCGCAGCAGGCGGGAGGCGGAGGAGCGGCGCTGGTGCCGTTCCGAGACCCGTCGGCGAAGTTCAGCCGCAACATATTGATTCCCAACGACTTCTCGCAGTTCACCTTCCAAACCGAACCGAGCATAGCGGTGGACCCCCATGACCCCGACCACATCCTGGTGGGCATGATCGATTACAACTTCCCCAACATGGTGACCTACTCCAGCATAGACGGAGGGGCCACCTGGGAAGGGCCGAATCGAGCCAAGTACCCCAAGGAGGGGCTTGGCTCCGCGGGCGATCCCATCGTGGCCTTCGACCAGAACGGTGACGCCTACTTCGCCTCCATTTCGCTGGACGTAGAGGAGTTCACCATCGGTCCGTTGGTGGGCACCGCGATAGTTTCATCCATATCAGTGGCCCGTTCCGACGACGGCGGTTTTTCATGGATAGACCCCCTGGAAACGTCCCGGGCGCGTTTCGCGTCCAGATTGCTGCCCAGCACCGACGGCCGAGTTCGCGGGGAGGTAGAGATAGGATTCCTGGACAAGCCCTGGATGGCGATTGGGCCAAACCCGGACGACCCGTCCAAAGATAACATCTACATTGTCTACACCAACTTCATCCAGACCGCCAGCGTCCTCTGGATCGATGAGCTGCCCACGCTGGGCCCCGGCACGCTGCAAACGGTGATAGAGCTTGTCCGCTCAGAGGACGGCGGCGTGACCTGGAGCGATCCCATCGAGGTTAGCCCCAGGGCGCTTTTCAACATACTGGTCAACCCGCCGGAAGCCGCCGAGTCGGATTCAAGCAACGCTCCTCCCGGACAGGAGGAGACCGGACAGGCGTTGAGCAGCCGCCAGATCGTGCAGGGGCCGGACGTTGCCGTGGCGCCGGACGGCACGGTCTACGTTGCCTGGATGGACTCAACCAATGACGACTCGTTCGAGGGGCTTGGAGAGTTACACGTCGCGAGGTCTGAAAACGGCGGCGAGTCTTTCCAAACTCCCAGAAGGGCCAGCGGGTTCCTGGAGCCGAAGTTCCGCTCCAGAGACCACGTTTTCCGTTCATGGGCCTCCGCTTTCCCCAAGCTGGCCGTGGGAGACAACGACGACGTCTACGTGCTCTGGGTGGCTGCGCCTTCCGACAACCCGAACGACGACGGGGACGTGTTCTTCGTCAAGTCCACGGACAAGGGGAGGAACTGGAGCCGCCGCATCAAGGTCAACGACGATGAGACCAACGCATTCCAGTTCTTCCCGGAGATGGCGATAGACCCCGAGGGCAATCTGCACGCCATGTGGGGCGACTTCAGGGACGACCCGCAGAACGTGAGCTACCACATCTACTATGCCACGTCGGAGGACGGGGGCGAGTCCTGGGGACTGAACAGCAGGGTCACCGACTTCCCGTCGAACCCCAACCAGGCGTTTCCCAGCGGCCAGTTCATCGGAGACTACTTTGGCATAGAGGCCACCGAAGACGAGGTGTACATGGTTTGGGCGGACAGCCGGTTGGGAGAGTTCGGCGGGCTGAACCAGAAGATAGGCTTTGCCAGGAAGGAACTCATGCCGTCGCCGTCCATCTTCATCTCGCCGCCCTCCGGGCCCGGCGGTAAGGACGTGGTAATACAGGGGTTCAACTTCCAGCCGGACCGCAACGTGTTCATAGAGGTGGCGGGGGTCATAGTCTCCACCACGCGCACCAATGACGAAGGCAGGTTCACCTCGCAGATATTCGTGCCCATATCGGGAGAGGGGGCGCACACGGTGCGCGCCCTGGAAGAGTCGGGCAACCTGGCTTCGTCTTCCTTCTTCATGGACTTCGGATTCGACAATATCCAGGAGGCAACCGACGGAATAGAGGAGTTGTCGCAGCGGCTGGACGCCCTGGGCGGCGATGATGAAGGCAGCACCCTCAGCGAAGACATCCGCAACCTGGTTGCCGCCGTTGAAGAGTTGAAAGCAATGCAGGATAACGGAGACGACGGAGGGGTGTCGCCGCTGCTGATAGGGCTGCTGCTGGCCGCCGGGCTGATTCCCATAGTTGGCGGAGGAGCGCTGCTCGTCATCGTGCTGAGACGCTCCAAGTCCGCCGCCACCCCCACTTTGACGGACGTGTAATGTGCGCATAGGCAACCGCTTGAAATTGGCTTTTCTGGTGACAGCGCTCCTCGTTGGCTTGGAGCTGGCTCCGGGCGTGCTGGCGCAAAGCCCCGACGAGTACCAGCCGCCGCACGACAGGCCCGGCCCCGCCTCGGAGCGCATCCAGTTCCAGTCGTTCCACGTCGACCTGGCGGGCCAGTCCCTGCAAAACGGCGACATGGACTTCTACCTGTTCAGCCTGAAGACGGAGGCGGCTCGCCAGCTACAAGATGCTACCGATATCACCATGTACCAGGCTCCGGCCACCTCCATATCGCTCATCTTGAATCCGGCGCCCGCCGCGGAGGGAGAGCTAAACCCGTTCTCCATCCGAGAGGTGCGCCAGGCCTTGCAGTACGCCGTGGACAGGCGGTTCATCGCGGAGGAGATATACAAAGGGCTGGCGGAACCCATGCTGGCCCACGTCGGCCCGTTCGACTACGACTACCTGACCGTGTACGACGAGCTCAAGGGACAGGACATCACCTACGACCCGGAGTTCGCCCGCGATCTTGTGGAGCAAGCCATGACCGGAGCAGGCGCGACGCTGCAAGGCGACAAGTGGCACTACAACGACAGGCCGGTGCAGGTCAAGTTCATCATCCGCGTGGAAGACGAGCGGCGCGAGGTAGGAGACCTCATCCGCGCCGAACTGGACAAGCTGGGCTTCACCGTCGTGCCCACGTATCTCAACTTCGCTCCGGCCATACTTTCCGTATACGGCACCGACCCGCAGGTGTTCCAGTGGCATCTCTACACCGAGGGTTGGGGGCGCGGCGCGGCGGAACGGTTCGACTACGGCACGGCGAACAGCATGACCGCTCCCTGGCTGGGCAATATGCCGGGCTGGCAGGAAGTGGGGTTCTGGCAATACGAGAACGAACGCCTGGACGAGCTGGGCCAGAACCTCTTCCAGGGGAACTTCCGCAGCGTGGAGGAGCGCAATGAGATATACGAGGAGATTACGGAGATATCTCTCCAGGAATCGGTGCGCGTCTGGCTGGCTACCATAGTGAACAGCCTGCCCACGGACAAAAACTTGGAAGGCGTAACGCAAGACATTTCGGCGGGGCCCAAGTCCATCTGGACTCTGCGCGAGGCGCACATACCGGGCCAGGACACGCTGACGGTAGGGAACCTCTGGGTGTGGACGGAGCGCACCACCTGGAATCCGGTGGGCGGCTTCGGCGACCTGTACAGCGTGGACATCTGGAACAACATCCACGACCCGCCGCTGTGGCGCGACCCGTTCACCGGCGTGCCCATTCCGTTCCGCGCCGAATATGAAGTGACCACCGCCGGGCCGGAGGGCAAGCTGGACGTGCCCAGCGACGCCAAGCTGTGGGACGCGGCGAACGACGAGTTCGTGGACGTGGGCGGCGGTGTACAGGCCACGAGCAAGGTGATCTTCGATTACTCCAAGTTCTTCCAGTCCAAGTGGCACCACGGCCAGCCGATTACAATGGCCGACGTCCTCTACACGATATCGCAGGGCTTCGACCGCGCGCTGGACGAGGACAAGTCGAAGATAGAGTTCGCTCTTGCGGTGACCAGCAAGCCATTCCTGGAAACGGTGCGCGGCGTCAAGGTGCTGGACGAAAACAGGCTGGAAGTCTACGTGGACTACTGGCACTTCGTGGAGGACTACATAGCGGAGTACGCCAATATGTCGGGAGTGAGTATGCCCTGGGAGGTCATAGCCGCCCTGGACAAGCTGGTCTTCGAAGACAGGCGAGCGGCATACAGCGATACCGCGGCCCAGCGATTCAGCGTTCCCTGGATCAATCTGGTCATGCCCAACGACGTGCGCCTGTTGCGCCGCTCCCTGATAGAGCTGCGCAGCGACAACCAATATCCTGAGAGCATCTTCCAAAGCGCCGGCGTCTCGGTGTCGGAAGAGGAGGCCGGTGAGCGATACCAGGCCGTTTTGGACTGGATAGAGGAGCACGACCTGGCGATTATCAGCAACGGCCCGTTCCAGTTGGTGCGCTACGACCCGCCCTCCCAGTTCGCCGAGTTGCTGGCGTTCCGCGACCCCGGCTATCCGTTCAAGCCCGGCGACTGGTACAGGGGCGCACCTCCCGCCATCAGGTTCAACACCATCGACGCGCCCGGCATCGGCATCGGCTCCGCCGCTTCTGTCGATGTGACTTTGGAAGGCCCCGGGGTCATAGACCTGCGATACTTGCTTCTGGACCCCGCCAGCGGTGAGGTGGTCACCCTGGGAGACGCCCAGCGCGCCGGCGGCAACCAGTACAGCTTGGAGATACCGGCTGAAGTGACCGGCCAGTTGAGCGACGGCCTGTATCAACTGTTCCTGGTCGCTTCCAGCGATCTGGTATCCTCGCTGGCTGAGCGACGGGTTGACCTGGAGGCGTTCTCCGGCGAACCGCCCTCGCAGGCCACCGTAGTCTCTACACCTACAGCGGCAGCGCCGACGCCAACCCCCGCGGAGGGAGGCGGGGGATTCTCCTGCTCGGGCCCGCCGCTGCAATTCGAGTAGCCTAGCAGGGCAGGGCCGTCATGTACTTGGGACTCACCCTGGCACTCAGAGCGCTCTCGTTGTTCGGAGTCCTCATTGTCGTGCTGGTCATGCTGGTCGTCGCCCTGGGCGCGACCGGCTTCTCCGACCGCATTCTCAACGCCATAGTGAACGAGGAGATGCGCGGCATACGGGAAGGACTGGCGCGCACCATTCGAGACCCTGAGCAGTTGGAACAGGCGCTCCGCACGCAGAGGGAGGAGCGCGAGAAGTTCTACGCACTGGACAGGCCCTGGCAGCAGCGCCTTCCCGACATGGTGAGACGGCTCATCCTCCTCGACCTCGGCGAGGCGCGCACCCTGCGCAGCTTCCAGGGCAGTCCGAAGGTGCTGACCATGGTGCTGGAACGACTGCCCTATACCATGCTGCTCATCACCACGGCATCGGCGATTACGGCGGTACTTGGCCTGGCCATCGGGGTCAAGCTGGCCACGCGCGTCGGAAGCAAGCTGGACAGAGGCGTGTCCTACGCCTCCGCCGTCTCTTACGCCTTGCCCGCCTGGTGGACGGGCATACTGCTCATTCTGCTGCTCGCCTTTCAGCTGCGCATCCTGCCGTCGGGCGGACTTCACAGCACACCGCCTCCCGAGGCAGGGATAGCCCGCTTCCTCGACCTGCTGTACCACGCCATCCTGCCCGTGATAACCCTTGTGCTGGTGTCGCTGGGGGCATGGGCCTACACGGTGCGGACAATGGTGCTGAACACGGCGCAGGAGTTCTTCGTCACCGTGGCCCGCGCCAAGGGCCTGCCGGAAAGCGCGGTGATGCGCCGCTACATCCTTAGAGTGGCCGCCCCGCCCATCGTGACCAACCTGGTGCTTGGGCTTGCCGCGTCGCTGGGCGGGGCCATACTCACCGAGACCGTGTTCAACTGGCCGGGCATGGGACGGCTCTACTACGACGCCATCCTGGCCGCTGACGAGGCGGTAATCGTGGCGCTGACGTTCATGTTCACCCTCCTCTACGTGCTGGCGCGTTTCGTACTGGAGGTCTTGTACCTGGTGCTGGACCCGCGGATCAGGTACACCTAGCTATGAAGGCAAAGGACATACTAAGCATACTGTTGAGTAGCGGTTCCGGCAGGGCAGGGGTGGTATTCCTAACGACCATTGTGCTGGCGTCCCTGTTTGTCGTGGTGCGGTTCCCCCTGGACTTTGGCTCCCAGAGGTGGAACAACCCGGCGGAGTGGTCGGACAATCCCAAGGCAGTGCCGCCCGCCTGGACGAGCCTGTTCCAGGGCAGCGACGCCATATCCCACGCCGTCTTTCATGCGTCGCAGCCCGACACGGACGGCGGTCTGAGACGCGGCTACTCGTTCGACTACCGGTACGAAAGCAGCAAGCCTCCCACCTTCTCCGCGTTCTCCGTATCGGACGTGCGGTTCAGCGACAGGCCGCCTGTGGTCACGCTCAACGTGACCCGACCCGACGGCCGCCGCATAACGCTGCACCAGCAGGTGGTGCGCGGCCCCAGGCCCGGCGAAACCTCGCCGTACGTCCGCTTCCAAGATACGCCGCTGCGGGTCTTCCTCAGCGGCGACGGCGATATCCTGGTGAGGCTGGCATCGTTCTTGCGGCAGGAATTCGCCCTTGACGTATCGCCCGGCGACCTGGAAGGTAAGGTGGAGCAGATAATCTTCGGCACGCCCGTGCCCGGAGAAACGCTTAGCTTCGAGCCTCTGCCAGGTTCGTATCGGTTCAACGCACAAGCCGTAGTGGGAGAAGCGGGCGATTCCGTGGGGCAGGTCAAGCTGGTGCTGGGCGGCAACGTCTTCGGCGTGATGGGAACGGACTCTCTGGGAAGAGACCTGGCGCTGGGGCTGCTCTTCGGCTTTCCCGTTGCCCTGATCATCGGCTTTGTCACATCCGTATTCGCCACGGTCATAGGAGCGTTCCTCGGCATCCTGAGCGGGTTCATGGGAGGCAAGACGGACGTGGCCGTGCAAAGGTTCTCCGATATCTGGAGCAACGTGCCGCTGCTGCCAATACTCATCTTCCTCATATTCATCCTGGGCCAGAAGCTATGGCTGGTGGTTCTCATCATGATACTGTTCGGCTGGCCGGGGCTGACCATAGTGGTGCGCTCGATGGTGTTGCAGATACGCAGCGGTCAGCTTGTGGAGTCCACGCGGGCGCTGGGGGCGTCCAAGATGCGCATAATGCTGCGGCACATCCTCTTCCAGATAGCGCCGTTCGTCTTTGCCCAGATGATTTTCTTCACGCCCGCCGCCATTCTGGCCGAAGCCGGACTGAGCTTCCTTGGCCTGGGCGACCCGTCGATACCGACGTGGGGGCAGATACTGGAGAACGGGTTCCGCACCGGCGCGGTGTACGTCGGCTACTGGTGGTGGATACTTCCGCCGGGGCTGCTCATTGTGGCCACGGCGATGACATTCGTGCTGATAACCCTGGGACTGGAGCCGGTGGTGAACCCTCGGTTGCAGACCGCGAGACAATCATGACCACGTCCGCGCCGCTGCTTGGTAGGGCCGGGGTCTGAAGGGTCTAATATAGGGCTATGCTTACGAGGATAAGACACTGGTACAGCTTCATAAGGTCGAGAGTGACCCTGAAAGTGATCCTCGCCGTGATCACGTTAACGGCCCTTGTAGTCATACGGGTAGAGGGACCCGATCACATCACCAAAGCGCCTCTATACGCTCTGGCCGGCGCAACTGCCGTTGCGATTTGGCTCACTCCCCCTGCAAAGACACTCTTTGACCAAGCCGCTCATGCTTTTGTTGGATTGATGTCGGCAGTGGCCGCCCTGGGGGCTGCCTGGAACTGGTTTCTGTCCATTGAAGAGGTGGCGTTGTTCTGGGAAGCGCTGGCCTTGATTCTGGTGGGGGTGTTTACGGTAGCAATTCTGAAATGGTTCACGAACGCAATTTTGAGGTTGCAGGAACTGATGGCCAGGCGGCTAGTCGATGAGGGAGATGATGATTTCTGACCAGATCATAGCAAAGATAAGCACCGCCAACACCATCGGAATGACTACATAGGGATTCGTGGCTGTCCGGCGATTCAGGTATCGCTTCATGATTGTCCTTCCATCAATGAGAGAATACACAACCTGATCGTTCACCAGTTTATCACACGACATCCTGACATTCCAAACATTTATTGACAACATACATGAACAAGACTAGCTTGCGCTGCATATTATGGAGAGTATGACCACGTCCGCGCCGCTGTTGCGCGTAACCGACCTTAGCCTGCTGTACAGAACGCCGGGGGGAACCCTGACCGCGGTGGACGAGGTGTCGTTTTCGGTGCAGGCGGGCGAGGCGGTGGGGCTTGTCGGCGAATCCGGGGCGGGAAAGAGCAGCCTTGCCCTGTCGTTGATGCGGGTGCTGCCGGGAAACGCCCTCCTCAAGGATGGAGCGGTAGAGCTGGAAGGGACGAACGTCTCCACGTTGAGAGAGGAGGCATTCCGCAGGGAGATACGCTGGCAGAAGATGGCGATGGTGTTTCAGGGAGCGGTCGAGTCGCTGAACCCGGTGGTCAAGGTGGGCCAGCAGGTGATAGAGCCCGCGCTGGCGCACGACGGCGCGTCCAGGAAGGCGGCGGAGGCCGAGGCTCATCGTCTCTTCGATCTGGTAAACTTGCCCTCGGACGTTTTCGATAGGTATCCGCACGAGCTTAGCGGCGGTATGAAGCAGCGCGTGTCGATAGCCATGTCGCTGATACTGAAGCCGAAACTGCTCATACTGGACGAACCGACGTCGGCGCTGGACGTTACCATACAGGCGCAGATCATGGACCAGCTCAAGGACCTGAAGCGCGACCTGGGCCTGGGCGTCATCTTCATCACCCACGACCTGGCCCTGGCCAGCGACATCTGCGAGACGATAGGCGTGATGTACGCGGGGAGGATAGCGGAAATGGGGCCGGCGGAGTCGATTCTGCAAGAGCCAAGACATCCGTATACGCAGATGCTGCTGGCAAGCATGCCTCGCATACGGCAGGAGGAGCGCCCTCGCTTCATACCGGGCAGTCCCCCGGACATGCGGGAGGCTCCGCCGGGCTGCCGCTTCCATCCCAGGTGCCCCCACGCCTGGGAGAGATGCGCCACGGAAGAGCCGCACCTGATAGGGGCGGGCGCTTCCCACTGGGCGCGGTGCTGGCTGGTGGAGGACGGCGCATGAGCCTGTTGGAAGCGCGCGACGTTTCGGTGGAGTTCCGCGCCAAGAAGGGGCTGCTCGGCTCCGTGGCGGTGCGGGCGCTGGACGGCGTCTCCATCAGCCTGGAACAAGGGGAGTCGCTGGCCATCGTCGGCGAGTCGGGGAGCGGCAAGACCACGCTGGCGCGGGCCTGCCTGCGGCTGATCAAGCTGAGTGGCGGCACAGTCGTCTTCGACGGAGAGGACATATCCGGCAGAAGCGAGAAGGAGCTGAAACCGTTTCGTCGTCGCGCGCAGGCCATCTTCCAAGACCCTTACTCCAGCCTTGACCCGTACATGACGGTGGGGCAGATAGTGGAAGAACCGCTGATTATTCACGGCGTGGGCGTCCGCTCCAGAACGGAAGCAGTCCATGAAGCCCTGGAAGAGGTGCGGCTGCGTCCGGGGAGTGAGTTCGCCGACAAGTTCCCGCACATGCTGTCGGGGGGGCAGCGGCAGAGAGTGGCCATAGCCAGGGCCCTGGTACTGGAGCCGGAGCTCATTGTGGCCGACGAGCCGGTGTCGATGGTGGACGCGTCGAGCCGGGCGGAGATCCTCTACCTGATGCGCGACCTCCAGGAGAAGCACGGCACGGCCTTCCTCTACATTACCCACGACATCGCCACGGCGTACCACTTCTCGGAGCGCATCGCCGTCATGTACCTGGGGCGCATCGTAGAGACCGGGCCGAGCAAATCGGTCATAGCCGATCCGCTGCATCCGTATACGCAGGCGCTGGTGAAGGCTGCGCCGGAACCCGACCCCTCGAACCGGTTCCGACGCAGGGCGTCGGTGGGCGGGGAACCGCCCACTCCGGCGAATCCGCCGCCGGGCTGCCACTTCCACCCCCGGTGCCCCCACGCCTTCGAGCGATGCCCCGTGGACGACCCGCGCCTTCAGGTGGTGCGCAGCGGCCAGGCGGCGGCGTGCCATCTTTGGGGAGGCCCCACCCCGTAACCTCTCCTCACGGACAAGCGGACATACGGGCAGGCGGGCAATGTGACAGGCGAGATTTAGGAAGCCGTAGCTGAAATACGCAGCATCAGCTTATCACCGCTTTGCCAGGGCTGCGATTCGACCTTCCAGGTCAGCGTGCCGGTCGCCGTATCCACTTCCGCGTCGGCGACGGCAAGGGACAAAGACACCGAGCCGTCCAGGGCGATGAAGTCCACGGTGCGGTCCGTGATACCGTTGTGAGGCAAGAGCGCCAGCGTCACTGTACCGGCTTCCCATGCGATGCGCCGTATGGCGGCTGATGCGCCGTTGGCGTCGGTGAAGATTTTGGGTTCCAGCACGCCGTTGGTGCTGTCCGCCGCCACCGCCGCGCCGACCGTCACGGGATCGAAGAACGCCTCATGCAACGTCCCATCCGGCGCCGTCACATTAACGAACAATTCCATCCTTCCCATCTCATCCTCCGGGACAGATGCGCCGCAGGGAATCATCACGGCTGGAAGATACGCATGGTTTACTCTGTAGGTCCCTTGCGGGAGGGGGCGCTTCAAAAATATCTCCCCCGGCCACGCGCCACGAAAATACTCGGGGTCCCTGCCCGCCATAACGTACTTGCCCCAATCATCCGGTTCCGTCTCACCAGTGACCTGATAAGCTAGAGGGTGGGAATGGACATAGGTGTCCCTGGGCATCCCGGATTCAATATCCCTGTCCTCCCGTTTGTAGAAATAGCCATCACCTGGAGCAATTGTTTTTAGTTGGTTGACCCGTCTCTCCCACTCGTATTCGTAGATGAGGCAATCTATGTACTCATCGGAGCGGCCGGCGATTTCCTGATTGAGGGCCGAAATCCGGGTCTTAAGTTCATCAAGCGTAATCTTATGCGTTCCCATGAGGAACCGCTCCTCATCGGCCATGCCTGAAGCCGCGGGCAACCAGGCTCTGTAATAAGGGCTGTCAACTGAGTAACTGTCCTCCCACTCGTCTGCCACACCGAGGTAGTAGCGGCCTGCTCCCCGGTTGACCTCGGGGGGTTCGGCATCGTCGCGCAGGAAGACGACCGCTTTCCTGCTGTATAAGGTGGGTGGCGAGAGGTCTTTAGCCATTTCCGCTCCGGCGGCAGTATCGGATAGCTGAGACAAGTCAGAGTTAAAGACGAGACCGACGACCTGGTCTTCGCCCGTTCCCTTCAGGTACTCTTCAACGTCAAAGGTGAACTCCAGCGTCTTGGAGTAGAAGACACGGGTTTGGACAGTATCGCCTTGAACTACTCCGCGCGTGAAGACGTCCACTCCACGGTCCAACGTATTGAGAACAACAATGGCAATGATATCCGAATTTAAGATCACCTCTTCCAGCGACGCTACGCCCCAATACGTGATACCCCCCGATGTGTGGTCCATGTCTATGGTCTCGATATCGGTGACAGTCTCGGCTGCGTCGGTTGGGGCGCTGGTCGCGGTCGGGGGCTGGGGCTGGGCACCCCCATCGCAGGCAACTCCACTGAAGATGGACAGGGCTAGCGCTCCAATGAACAGAATTAGCTTGTAGAGTTGCTTGTCAAACATCTTTTGTCCTTGCTGGATTGTAACCTACTCATCTACTATTACGTAAACCGGACGGGTAAGGTTCCATAGCAGAGGTTGAAAGGGATAGAAGCGCTGCAAGCAAACGAGTTAGGGGGAATCTAGAGACGCTGCGAGTAGTTCAGAGGTTGTTTCAAAGCAGCGCCTCCAAATCCGCAGTTACCTGTATGCCACGCAACCGGGCGGGTAGTTAGTGGGAGTTAGCTGAGATGGCGTTGTCTAACGACGTTACGAATGTAGCGATATCCCCTAAGTATTGAGCAACTTGCTCTTGAGCCATCCAACCTTCGTAGAAATTGACATGCAGACTGCTCGCCAGCCCAAACTCCTTGTTGCGCTGCTCATCCTCCAGGCTGTTCACCACTTCCCACAAGTGCCTGTGCGACGTATGTTCCAAGCCGTTGCGCACGGCTATGGCTTTAGCCATCTGGGCAGCAGCGCCCCAGCCCTTTTCCGACGCTTGGCGTAGATCGTCCTTTTCAAGTTCTTGGCGCGCTTGATCCAAGAATGTATATGCCTGGTTCACGTAGTCGCGTTCAGTCGTAACCATCTTGCACCTCTAACGACAGTATATCATGGCGATTCCCGCAATTGGCCGTATCCCGCTTCTTGCCGTACAATAGGTACCACCAGAGAAGATCGGCTATGACTACAAGAGAACTCCCTACTTATAGAGAACAAGCATTCATATACCTGAACCAAGCTCACGATGAGCTTGAAAAGGGTGACTTGCGACAAGCGTCTGAAAAAGGCTGGGGTGCGGCTGCCCAGATGGTCAAGGCAGTAGCTGCGCGTCGTGGATTGAGACACAGGGCGCATAGAGACTTGATCAACGTGGTCTCCGGGTTGGACGATCCCGACCTAATCATAGGTTTTGGGATAGCTCAAACACTTCATCAGAACTTCTATGAGGGCTTGCTAGACAAAAATTCGGTTAGTCTCTACCTGAGCACAGTCGGCGCGCTGATAGAAGCGCTGCAAGCAAACGAGTTAGGGTAAACTTAAAGTTTAGTATTGCAACGGTTACGCTTTGCAATCAGACCTAACTCCTACGTCCCATACGTGTACGTCCCATACGTGACTACCCCCTCTATTGCCTGTACAATAGAATCCTCCTATGCTTGGCATAGAAGACGCCTATAATCCCGGAGGGGCGGCATGGAAATCGGTCAGCTGGAAGCGTTTATCAACGTGGTGCAGTACAAGAGCTTCAGCCGCGCCGCTGAAGCCATGGGCCTGACGCAGCCCTCGCTGAGCGCGCGCATCCTGTCGCTGGAGCGCGACACCGGCGGGCCTCTCTTCCACAGGATGGGCCGCGGCGTCCGCCTCACCGATGCCGGCCAGGCCTTCCTGCCCTACGTTTCGCGCGCTTTGGAATCCCTGAGGGACGCCCGCGATGCTCTGGACGCCTCCCAGCGAGCCTCCAGCGGCAAACTGCACATCGGATCGGCCAGGGCCATCTGCGCCTACGTCCTGCCCGATATTGTGGAGCGGTTCCACGAACTCTACCCGGGCATAGACGTGGCCATCAAGACGGGGCGCTCGTCGGAGGTGCTGGAGATGCTACTTTCCGACGAGGTGCAGGTCGGCCTCTCGCGCACAATCGTCCACCCGGACATAGAGGCGCGCCACATATACGACGAACACGTCGTGCTGGTGACCCATCCATCGCATCCCTTCGCGCAATCCGGCGAGGCCAGCATCTACGACGTGGCGCACGAACCGCTCATCCTCTACGACCGCGAGTCGAGCTACTTCGTGCTGATCAACCGCGTGGTGCGCGAGGCGGGCATTGTGCCGAACGTGCAGATGGACCTGGACAGCATCGACGCCACCAAGCGGATGATAGAGCGCGGCCTGGGCATATCGTTCCTGCCGCGCAACTCGCTGCGCCGCGAGTTGGAGGCGCGCACGCTGGCTACGGTGCGCATAAGAGAGGGCCACGACGTTGTGCTCCCCACGTCGGTCATGGTGAGGCGGGAAGCCGCGCACGGGGCGATAGTGCAGACGTTCCTGGACCTGCTCTTGGGGATATTTGACGTGGACGGCGCAGAGGAGCAGGCGGCCTCGTCGGCGTCTGCGGTTACGCCGTAGCGCGGCGGGACGCCCGCCGCTCCTGGATACCCGCCTGCGCGGGAAACTACCGCCCCACCGCCTGGATTCCCGATCGGGGTCGGGAATGACGATCGGCGCGAGCATACGGGCGAGGCCCCCCATCCTAACCTTCCCCCACGATGGGGGGAAGGGACTTATGGCGGCGGCGAGTAAAAGCTCGCCGCCGCATCTCAAGAGTCTATTACTGATATTGTTGCTGGCGCTTCTTCCGACGCCGGAAGGCGAACAGAAGCAGGAACAGCGGCATCAGCGCCAGCGGCCACCACCAGAGTGACGACAGGACGGAATCGTCCGTGGGCTGGGGCGCGGGCGGAACCGGCGCGGGTATGTCAACCTGCGTATCGGTTGCCTGGCGAACGGGCAGGTTGCTGTCGGCGCGTCCTATGTTGCCCAGCGAGAGTGACCGCAGGGGCGCGTCCGGATTGGATATCTGCAAGCCCAGCGAGCCTTCCGAGGGCGCCGGCGTAGGAGTGGGTGTCGGCACGTAATTGGCTACCGGCGGTACAGGTGTCGGCGTTGCCGCCGTCGGTGCCGGCGTTGGCGTCGGTGTCGGCGCGTAGTTGATTACCGGAGGCACAGGTGTCGGCGTAACCGGTGTCGGTGTCGGTGTAACCGGCGTAGGAGTAGGCGTTACCGGCGTGGGCGTCGGTGTCGGTGTCGGCGTCGGCGTGGGGGCCACTGGCGGGGAGACCGGCAGCGACGGCGTGGAGGCGATCTGCGTCGTGTACAGCGTAGCCAATACCGACCACGCGCCGTAGCCCTCGTCGTTCTCCGCCATAACCTCGACCTCGTAGGCCGTGCCGGGCTTCAGGGTCGCGTTGGGATCGTTGGGATTCGTGCTATCAACGTCCAGCAGCGCCTCGTTGGTTGTGACTGTCCAGGCATTAAGACCCCGGTTCGTACCCTTCTCCCAGTACCGCACCCAGTACCGCTTGACCGGCGGCTTGCCGGTGGCGTCCGGCTCCGTCCAAGTGGCCGTGATGCTGGTGGTGGTGGAAGTCTTGGCCGTCGGCGTTCCCGGCCGGCCCAGCGGCTCCTTCACGTCCGTCACGTTGATGGCCACCGTCACGGTGTGGTCGATTCTGGTGTCGGCGTTGCCTTCGGAGTCCAGCCTGTCGCTGACGCGCACTTTGACGCTGTAGGAGGTCTTGGCCTCGTAGTCCAGGCCGGTTCCGCTCGCCAGCGTTATCTGGGCGGTTGAGCCGTCAATCTCAAAGGACGCGGCGTCGGTTCCGGTCATGGTGTAGTACAGGGTGGAACTGTCCGGGTCGGTGGCGGCCACCGGGCTGCCGACGTTGCTCCCGGCGGCGGAGTTCTCGGCGATGCTGAGGGTGGTGGCCGGCAGCATGGGTTCGACGTTTGCCAGCGCCCCGCTGGCCGACCACGGGCTATCGCCCTCGTCGTTCTTTGCCATAACCTGCACCTTGTAGACGACGCCGCCAACCTGGCCGGTGATGGTGGTGGACGTGCCCGTTCCGCTGAAGCTGTGGGTAGTCCAGTTGGAATCGCTGCTCTTCTTGTAGCGCACGTCGTAGTCCGTGATGGCGGGCTTGCCCTTCATGTCGGGGGCAGTCCAGGAGACGTTCAGCGTGAGGTTGTCGGACGTGCCGGAGGACGTCACCGTGGGCGCGGCCGGCTTGGCCGGCGGCTCCTTAACGTCCGTCACGTTGATGGCCACGGGGACGACGTAGTCGCCCGGAGCGTTGGGGTCGAGGGACTGCGCGTTCGCGCCCTGGGACTTTGCCGCCGCCGTCACCGTGACGATGACGCTGTAGCTTGCCTTGGACTCGTAGTCCAGCGCCGACTTGACCTTGATCTGCCCGGATGAGCTCTCGATGGTGAAGCTGGCCGCGTCGGTTCCGCTCAGCGCGTGGCTGTAGGTGTAGTTGCTGTTGGACGCCGTGACCGCCGCGCCGATGGCCGTTCCCGCCGCCGAGTTCTCCGCCACGCTCCGCGTCACGGCGTTGGCGTCGGTGATGGCGCTGCCACTGGCCGACCACGCGCCGTTGCCCTCTGCGTTGACCGCCCTGACCTGCGCCTCGTAGCTCTTGCCCTCGGTCAGACCGGTGAGGGTCGTGCTGGCGCCCGTTCCCGTAAAGCTGTGGGAAGTCCAGGTGGAGACGCCCGACAGTCTGTACCGCACGTCGTAGTCCGTTATGGCGGGCTTGCCCGTCATGTCCGGCGCAGTCCACGACACGCTTATCTTGGTTTCCGGCGTGGTCGCGTGGTTCGTCACCGTAATAGTCGGCGCGGCCGGCGGCTCGGCAACGTCGGTCACGTTGATGGTCACCGCGATGGTGTCGTCGATAGCCGTGTCCGGGTTGTCGTCCTTGTCCTTGCGGTCGCTGACCTCCACGGTCAGGCTGTACGAGGTCTTGGCCTCGTAGTTGGGGACGCTGCCCGACTTCACCGTTATCTGCCCCGTGTTCAGGCCGACGTTGAAGCTGTCCTTGTCCGTTCCGTTCAGCGAGTAGTACAGGGTGTGGTTCTCGGTGTCGTCGGCGGTTACGGGGTTGCCCACGTTGGTGCCCGCCGCGGAGTTTTCGGCGATGCTGCGGGTGGCCGACAGGTTCGGGAACTCCGCGTGGACGTTCTTGTCCTGGGTGTTGGTCGTGCCGCTGTCCGACCAGGCGCCGTCGCCCTCGTCGTTGACGGCGCGCACCTGCACGTCGTAGCTCGTCCCCTCCAGCAGCCCCGTTATGGTGGTGGACGTGCCTGTGCCGCTGAAGCTGTGGCTCGTCCAGGTGGAATCGCTGGACTTCTTGTACTGCACGTCGTAGTCATTCACGGCGGGCTTGCCCGCCATCTGTGTGGTGGTCAACGCCGTCCAGGACACATCCAGCTTGGTCTTGGGCGTTGTCGTGTTCTGTTGCACCGTCGGCGTCCCCAGCTTGCCAGGCGGCTCATCGACGTCGTTTACGTTGATGGTAACGGGGACGACGTAGTCGCCGGGAGCGTTGGGGTCGAGGCTCTGCGCGTTCGCGCCCTGGGTCTTAGCCGCCGCCGTCACCGTGACGACGACGCTGTAGGAGGTCGTGCCCGATTCATAGTCCAGGGTTGTGCCTGTGCCGACCGTGATCTGGCCTGTGGACGAGGAGATGCTGAACTTGCTGGCGTCAGTTCCGCTCAGCGCGTGGGTGTAGTCGTAGGTTGTGTTGGAAGCCGTTACCGCCGCGCCGACGTTGGTTCCCGCCGCCGAGTTCTCATTGACGCTGCGGGTTACGCCTCCGGCCTTGGTGATGGCCGTTCCGCTGGCAGACCAGGCTCCGTCGCCCTCGGCGTTCACCGCCCGCACCTGAACCTCGTAGCTCTTGGCCTTGCTCAGGCCCGTCAGCGTCGTGCTGGTGCCCGTGCCGGTGAAGGTGTGCGAAGTCCACGACGAATCCCCCGACTTGCGGTACTGCACGTCGTAGTCGCTTATGGCGGGCTTGCCCGTATTGGTCGGCGCAGTCCAGCTTACGTCAATCTTGCTCTCTGGCGTCGTGCTGTTGGCCGCCACGTTGATGGTCGGCGCGGACGGCGGCTCGTTCACGTCCGTTACGTTGATCGTCACGGCAATGGTGTCGTCGGCAGTCGTGTCCGCCGTGCCGTCGGCGGCCTTGCCGTCGGTGACGTTCACCGTAATGCTGTAGGAGGTGTCATCCTCATAGTCCAGGGCCGACTTGACCTTGATCTGGCCGGTGGACGAGTCGATGGTGAAGTCGCTGGCGTCCGTCCCCGTCAGCGAGTAGGCGAGGGTGTTGAACTTGGCGACGCCGTCCGGGTCCGTGGCCGTGACCACCGCGCCGATGGCCGTGTCGGCAGCCGAGTTCTCGGCGATGCTGCGGGTGGCGGTGGCGCCGCTGAAGGCCGGGGGCTCGTTCACGTCCGTCACGTTGATGGTGACCGGGACGGTGTAGCTGCCCGGCGCGTTGGGATCCAGGGACTGCGTATTGGCGCCCTGCGTCTTCGCCGCCGCCGTCACCGTGACAGTCACGCTGTAGGCCGTCTTGGTCTCGTAGTCCAGGCTGGTGCCGCTCTTCACGGTTATCTGCCCGGTGGCCGAGCCAATCTCAAACTTGCTGGCGTCCGTTCCGCTCAGCGCGTGCGTGTAGGTGTAGGTGGTATTGGTGGACTTGGCCGTCACCGCCGCGCCGACGTTTGTCCCGGAGGCGGAGTTCTCCGCCACGCTGCGGGTCACGCCGCCAGCTTCCGTGATAGCAGAGCCGCTGTCCGACCAGCCGCCGTTGCCCTCTGCGTTGACCGCCCGAACCTGAACCTCATAGCTCTTGCCCTTGGTCAGCCCCGTCAAAGTCGTCGATGTGCCCGTTCCGGTGAAGCTGTGCGAGCTCCAGGTGGAGCCGCCGTTCTGCCTGTACTGCACGTCGTAGTCGCTGACGGCGGGCTTGCCGCTCATCTGCGAGTTAGTCGGCGCAGTCCAGCTAACGTCCAGCTTGGTCGAAGGCGTTGTGGAGTTGGCGGCCACCGTCGGCGCGCTCATCTTGGGCGGCGGCTCGTTCACGTCCGACACGTTGATGGTGACCGGCACGACGTAGTCGCCCGGCGCGTTGGGATCCAGGGACTGCGTATTGGCGCCCTGCGTCTTCGCCGCCGCCGTCACCGTCACGACGACGCTGTAGGAGGTCTTGGTCTCGTAGTCCAGGCTGGTGCCGGACTTGACGGTTATCTGCCCCGTCGTAGAGCCGATCTCGAACTTGCCCGCGTCCGTCCCGCTCAGGGCGTGGGTGTAGGTGTAGGTGGTATTGGTGGCCTTTGCCGTAACCGCCGCGCCCACGTTGCTCCCCGATGCCGAGTTCTCGTCTATGCTGCGGCTCACCGCGCTGGCGTCCGTGATGGCGCTAGACGAGTCCGACCAGGGGCCGTCACCCTCGTCGTTTCCGGCGCGCACTTGCACCTCATAGGTCTTGCCCGTGGTCAGGCTGCTGATGGTGGTGGACGTGCCCGTGCCGCTGAAGCTGTGCGAGCTCCAGGTGGACGTCCCGGTCTGCCTGTACTGCACGTCGTAGTCGTCGACGGCGGGCTTGCCGCTCATCTGCGTGGTGGTCGGCGCAGTCCACGATACGTCCAGCTTGGTCGAAGGCGTCGTGCTGTTCGCCGTCACCGTGGGCGCCGACAGCTTGGGCGGCGGCTCGTTCACGTCCGTTACGTTGATGGTGACGGTGATGGTGTCGTCCACCACGTCGTCGGCGGTGTCGTCGCTGGCCTTCTTGTCCTTCACGCTCAGGGTCAGGGTGTAGGATGTCGTGGTCTCGTAGTCCAGCGCGGCGGCCACGTCGATCGTCCCGTTGTACTGGCCCAGGCTGAAGTCGCTCGCGCCCGTGCCGCTCATCGAGTAGTACAGCGCGTCGTTGTCGTCATCCGTGGCGGCTACCTTGCCCACGTCATCGCCGACCGCCGCGTTTTCCGCTATGGACAGGGTGATGGTGTCCGATGAGAACTCCGGCTCGGTCTGGTCGTGAGTCTTCACACTGTCGGTGATCGACCAAGGCCCGTCGCCCTCGTCGTTGGCGGCCCGCATCTGTACCTGGTAGTCGGTCTTGTAGGTCAGGCCCGTGATTGCGTAGTACTTCAGAGTCTTGCCTATGTCGTCCACTTGCGTCCAGGCGCTGTCGCTCTTCTTCTTGTAGCGCAGGTCGAAGTGGGTGATGGCCGGCCTGTCCGTCGTCGTCGGAGCCTGCCAAGTCACCGCGATCTGGTACTTGGGGCTGGAGGCCTGCTGCTTCGCGTCGGGGTTCATCTTCGCGGGAGGCTCATTCACGTCCGTCACGTTGATGGTGATCGTGATAGTGTCGTCGACCACCGTGTCGGCTGTGCCGCTGCTGTCCTTCAGGTCGCTGACGCCCACCGTCACGGAGTAGGAGGTCGTCGACGATTCGAAGTCCAGCGTTGTGCTCGACCCCACCTTTATCTGGCCGGTGGCGCTGTCTATGGTGAACGAAGACGCGTCCGTTCCGCTCAGGGAGTAGGTCAGCGTGTCGCTCTCGGTGTCGGTGGTGGTGACCGCCGCGCCGACGTTGGCGTCCGCCGCCGAGTTCTCGGCGATGCTGCGAGTGGCCGTGTCGGCGGAGAACTCCGGGTCGACGTTCTTGTCCTGCGTCTTCCCCTCGCCGGGGTCCGACCATGAGCTGTTGCCCTGGGTGTTCTTTGCCTGCACCCGCGCCTGGTAGGTGGTTCCCTCGGTCAGGCCGGTGATGGTCGTTTCCAGGGTGTTGCTGCTGCTGTATTCGTTGCCCCACTGTATCCAGTTCGTCTCGCTCTTCTTCTTGTATTCCACGAAATAGCCGCTGACCTTGGGCGCTCCGTAGGTGGCCGTCCAGGTCACGTCCAGCTGGGTCTTGGGCGTGGTGGTGTTCTGGGTCACCGTGGGCGCATTCGGCTTGTTCGGCACCGCCGGCGATGCCGTCGTGGCTTCCGCTACGTCGGAGGATTTCCAGCCGCATTGCCCAAAGTCGAGGTGGTCTGAGTTGAACCTTATGGAAAACATCACTTCGTAGGTGGTGCTCGAGTCCAGGCTCTCGATGGCCGCACTTGAAATGTTGGCGTCCACTGTTTTGTCAGACCAGGTGCTGTCGCTCTTCTTCTTCCATTCGATCTTCGCCTGGTCTGCGCTGCCGTTGGCGGAGTTTATCGACAAAGCAAGCGCGTATAGCGAGTGCGACGGGTTGGTCGATGCGCTGACCGAGATGCTCGACTTCAGGGAGGAGCAGCCTATTGCGGCCTTTTCCAGCACCTCCACCTTGAAGGACAGCATCGCCGTGTCCGTGCCGTCCGTGGCGGTGTAGCGGTAGGTGGCGCTGACGCTGGTCTCCGTGGGCGTTCCCGTGATGGCGCGCGTGCTGGCGTCGAAGTTGAGACCGGCCGGAAGCGCGGGGGAGAGCGCGTAGGTGAGATCCCCGCTGCCGCCCGTTGCTTCGGGCAGGGTCAGCGTAGTGATGGCATCGTCCTTGTGCCAGGACTGGTCGTCGATGGTCTGGTTGCCGAAGGAGAGGTCGACGGACTGGAGTTGTACGCCCTGCACGGCGGGCGGGGTGTCGGGCTGCTGCTCCGGCTCCTGCGTAGGTTCAGGGGTAGGCGCGGGTGTGGGCGACTTGGTGGGTTCAGGCGTAGGTTCAGGGGTGGGCGAGTTAAGCGGCGGCCTGGTGGGTACGGGCGTGGGGGTCGCAGTGGGTTCAGGCGTAGGGGTGGGCTTTGGTTTGTACCCGATGGGAGTCGCGGTGGGTTCGACGGGGAGCGTGACCCAGTTGTCGCAGTCGTTGGCGATGCCTGCGTAGCCGTCCCGCGGCGTGGTGTAGCAGTCCGGGTCAGCGACGGGCCTGTCGCCGGCGAGGGCGATGGCGGGCAGCGTCACGGCGGCCATTGCCACGGCGAGCATAATAAGGAAGAGGGTCGGGCGCAGTCCAAGGGCTTGAGCCGCGCGGCCCGCTCCGTTCTTCAGGGAATCCGCCGCGTTCATTATCTGAACATTCATTGCCTCTCCATATCGTTGTACTGTATGAAAATGCTTAAATCACTGACTCTGGTATACAAATACAATATACATCAATGATTGTCAATAGCATAGATTGTGAATTTTTGGGGGAGATGGACATGCGGACATACGGGCAAGGCTTTGTCCTCGTGCTCCGACACGGGGGCGGTGTGGAATCGGAGGCGGACATGCCCGCCCGGGAGACCTTTGCATAACTCTGAGGATGGAGGGAAATGGGAGATAAGAAGCTGCTCGTGACAGGAGGCAGCCCTTCGACAGGGCTTAGGATGAGCGGGTAGGGGACTCGCCCGCTTGCCCGTATGCCTGTCCGTCCGCTAACATGCAGCCAACTTCACCGGAGAGGTGCGCCATGCTCCACATCATGCCGCCGCCGCCAGACAAGCTGCCCTACGTAATGGGACCGTACCATGAGCCGATTGCCACCGTTGAGCCGGGCCAGACCTTCCAAATCACCACCAAGGACGCTCTCGGCGATAGGCTCCACTCCGCCGACGTCAACCTGGGGGACGTCATTCAGATGCCCTACGTCAACCCCTGCACCGGGCCTATCTACGTGGACGGCGCGGAGCCGGGGGATACGCTGGCCGTTCGCATAGACGACATCAAGATTCCCCGCGATTACGGAGTAAGCATCATAGCGCCCGAATTCGGCGGCGTTTGCGGCACGGTTTGGACGCGCGTGCTCAACCAGCCTTTGGAGCCGCGCATCCTGATCCACCGCATCACCGAAGAGGGCGTAATCCACGACGACAACCTGGACATACCGCTCATACCCATCGA
This sequence comes from Dehalococcoidia bacterium, assembly GCA_963667055.2. Classification (GTDB taxonomy): domain Bacteria; phylum Chloroflexota; class Dehalococcoidia; order Lucifugimonadales; family QGNO01; genus DAOUJH01. The sequence continues at coordinate 2,091,674 of OY762956.1, read as the reverse complement.
ACCGTTCTACGGCACCATCGGCACCGCCCCGATGGTCGAAGCCATCTCAACGCTGTCGCCGGGGTTCCACGGCGGCAACATGGACGCCGCCGACGTCTGTCCCGGCAACACCGTGTACCTGCCGGTGCACCACAAGGGCGCGCTGCTTTACCTGGGCGACGGCCACGCCGCACAGGGAGACGCCGAGGTCTGCGGCTCCGCGGTGGAGATCCCCACCACGGGCACGCTGACGGTGGACGTGGTCAAGGGCAAGGCCACGCCCACGCCTCGCGTGGAAAACGACGAATACCTGATGTCGATAGGCAGCGCCCGGCCCATGGAAGACGCGGCGCGCATCGCCTTCTACGACCTCGTCACCTGGCTGTCGTCGGACTACGGCTTCGACCGCATTGCCGTGTACCAGCTATGCTCACAGGTGGCCAGGGTGCGCCTGGCCAACATGGTGGACACGCTCTATTCGGTCGTCGCCAAATTCCCCAAGCGGTACCTGCTGAGGAGCTAGCGAGCTGGGTAGTGCGATGTCATGCGGCAAACCAAGCTCACCTGAGCGCCTGTTGCAATTTACAAAGCGCACATATAAAGTTAATAGCATAAGGGAGAGAAAATATTCCCATGGCTCCTAAGAGATTACACAGGCTCACAATAAGTTTTGACGTAAAGACATTCTTCGATGAGCGTGGTGACTACGTTGCTGCCTACTTTGAGGGCTTTGGCCTAACGGTCTATGGCAAAGACAGGAACGCACTTAGAGAGAGGGCTAGAGTAGCGTTTGAAGTATGGGCAAATGCTTTTGCCCCATATACGGGGCCACTAGCGATTACCAAAATGAGAGAGTTCTTTGATCGCCACGGGATCAAACACTCCATTAGGAAAGAGGTCATACCAAGGACAACCCTTTCCGAGCGATGGCAAGCTATCAGGCATCGTTTCGATGATGCTAGGCAGGAGTTTGCCCTTGCAACCGCCTGAAGAATTTGACCAAGCCTTAACAGATTACGTCCTTAGAGAACTGGGTTACGAGTTGAAAGTTGAACGGGCCGGTATTCGCTACTACGCCGACCAGCATAATGTAAGACCTCTCATTTTTGACTTCAGTAGAGGGTCGGTGCCCATAGCTGACTTTGTTCTTGCTCTTGAGAACGATGGCGTTAATTTGGAGACATTCTACGTCGCTTTAGAAGCTATCTAGCCCTTAGAGACTGATCACTCAAGGGAACCACGCCCTCCGTGACGTGTTTTCAGACCGCGAACCAGCGAGTTTATCCGATAGGTCAGCTTCGTTTGCATCTGCCATAGTTGCTCTTGGAGAGAATCGCGGCACCCGAGGAAAGCATGCCAGGCAATAAGGGAATGGGAGCGATAGCCGCTCTGGGATACGAGACGCACGTCGGCATGGTGCGGAGCTCCAACCAGGACTCCTTCTGCGCCTTGCTGGCTCCCGACGCTCCGCTGGGAAGCGACGCCTTGCTGGCCGTGGCGGACGGCATGGGAGGTCGCCCCGCGGGCGACGTGGCATCGGCCATGGCCATAGAGAGGCTGCTAAGCCGTCTGCGAGAGGCGGACAAGCAGCAAACCCTGGACGATGGGCAGCGCGCCGGACTGCTGGGCGAAGCGATGCACGCCCTGAATCGCGACGTGTTCCAGGCGGCTATCAAGCCGGAGACGCGAGGCATGGGCACCACGCTCACGGTAGCAATGGTGACCGCGTCCTCGCTTGCCATCGGGCACGTGGGAGATAGCAGGGCGTACCTGCTGCGAGAAGGCCGGCTTCACCAGCCGACCGCCGACCACAACTGGGCGGAGGAAGAGATCAGGAAAGGGAACCTCTCACCGGACGCGGCGCGCACACATCCCGGCAGGAACATGTTGACCAGGGCGATCGGCACAGCGCCGCACGTAGAGGTCGACGTGCTGGCGTTGAGGGTGTACAAAGGCGACACCATCCTGCTCTGTTCGGACGGGCTGCACGGCCTCGTGCCAGACGAGGAGATAGCCGCGGTCCTGCAAGCGCAGCCGCCCCCGGAAGCGGCCAAAGCGCTGGTGGACGAGGCGAACCGCCGCGGCGGCATCGACAACGTAACCGTGGTGGTAGCCAGGATAGGCAGTGTAGCGGAGAGCGGCATTGTCGGCAGGCTAAGGCGCGTGTTCGGGGGTTGAAACAGTAAGCGGCCGCTTTAGAATGTTTGCCTGGGGCATGACCATCGTCCAAATCGTAGATAGTGGAGGCAACAAGTGTTGCCAATATGCACACATCGTGCAATAATTGGTGTATGGACATCATCTTCGAATGGAGTTCGGAGAAGGACCAAGAACTAATCGAGCAGCGAGGAATCTCATTTGAAAGTGTGGTCTCAGCTATAGAACAAGGTAGTTTTGTGGATGTGATAGAGCACCCAAATCAAACCCGCTATCCCGGGCAACAGATATACATTGTCGAAATCGATCAGTACATTCATCTTGTTCCTTTCGTGACCCAGGCTGACGGCACTCGCTTTTTGAAAACTATAATCCCTAGCAGGAAGGCGACGAGAGACTACTTAAGGAAACAGCCATGACGAAATACAAACTGGACGCTGAAGAGCAGGACATTCTCGATAGGTTCGAGCGGGGCGAATTGCGCTCCGCCCCCGGCGCTGAAAGGGAGATAGAAGCGGCCCGTCAGGCAGCGCGCAATACGTTCAACAAAACCAAGCGGGTGAACCTGCGAGTAACGGAGCGGGACTTCATGCTAGCTCACTCTCGGGCCAGGGAAGAGGGGATTCCCTATCAGACCTTGCTGTCCAGCGTCATCCACAAGTACCTTTCCGGTCGCCTGACCGATAAAAGATAAGGCCGACCCTTATAGCTTTAGCCAGCTCACAAGTCCCGGTAGGTGATGAAACGCTTACTGGGAAGCCTTGACGCCTCCCTAAGCGTCATCTCCGCATTACACAGTACCTTCTCGTCTGAAGACGCTAAAATAAAGTTCGCGTGGGAGTAGTACACAAGGCCATGTACACCGCACTCCTTGAGACAAGCCAGTTTTTCCTTAGTTCTACGCATTTTGTTGTCTACGGTGCTACGTGAAAAGCTCTGGTCGAAGACCAGTACAAGTTTGCCACGTCGTCCGTTCGCGATTTTCACCATCTCTCCAAGCGTAAGGTGCTCTGAACCGTAATTCTGTGATAGCGAGACCCCTGTGTCGGGATCAAGGAACAGATGGTCAGTGGAATGCCATGCTATTGCGTTTTCAAAGTAACCATCCCTTTTTGATCTCACGGGAACCTGTTCGATAGTTACAAGTGGTGCCTCCAGAAAGGATGAAAACTCCTCCGCAAAGGCCTGGCATACAGATTTGCTGAACATGGGATGTACCGCCCAAGTTCCACACGCAGAGAGCCACTGAAGCAACCTCTGCTTTACGATGTCGAACGAGTCACCGAACCAATAAGGATCCACTCCTAGAACTCCGTTATGACGCCGCGCCCGACTTCGCCGTGCTCAAGGTCGTCGTAGGCCTTGTTGATGTCGTCCAGCTTGTACTGGCGGGTGGCAATGCCCTCCACGTCTATCTTGCCCGAGCGGTACAGGTCCACCATAGTGGGCATGTCTATGGCTGGCCGTGAGCCGCCGTAGTAGCTGCCCTTGATGGTCTTCTCCTGTCGCACAATGGACATCGCCTCTATACCGGAGAGCTCTCCAATAGGGGCCAGCCCGACGATTACGGCGGTGCCGCCCTTGCGAATGGCGTTGTAGGCCTGGGACGTGGTCTCCGTGGAACCGAACGCTTCGAACACGAAGTCGGCGCCCAGGCCCTCCGTGATCTCGCGGATGCGCTCCACGGGGTCTTGCATGGTGGGATTCACGGTGTGAGTGGCGCCGAACCGGGCGGCGAACTCCAGCTTTCCTTCATTTATGTCCACGGCGATGATCTTGGACGCGTTGAGCAAGCGCGCGCCCTGCACGACATTGAGACCGACGCCGCCCACGCCAATGACGGCCACCGTTTCCCCCGGGCTTATCCTGGCGGTGTACATGGCGGCTCCAACTCCGGTGGTGACGCAGCACCCGATGAACGCGGCGACCGGCAACGGAACGTCGTCTTCAACGGGTACGCAGCCGCTCTCAGGGACAACGGTTTCCTGGGCAAAGCAGGCTACCTTTCCCATATGCATGATGCGCCGGTCTCCCTTGTGAAGGCGAGTGGTGCCGTCGTAAAGGAAGGGGCCGGTGGAGGCATGAGCGTCGCAGAGGTTGGCCCTTCCGGAGAGGCAGAAGAAGCAGCGCCCGCAGTTGGGGACAAAGGAGAGGATGACGCGCTGCCCGGGCCTTACCGAGGTAACTCCCTCGCCTACATCGATGACGGTGCCCGCTCCTTCGTGGCCAAGGACGACTGGCAATCTGGCGGAGGCGGCGCCGTGCATTACGTGAAGGTCGCTGCGGCATATGCCGGCGGCGCCTACCTTGACGTGGACTTCACCCGCCTTTGGCGGGTCCAGTTCGACTTCTTCCACGGACAGGGGTTGTCTTACTTCCCAGAGAACGGCAGCTTTCATGTGTCCCTCCTTGGTCAAAGAGATGGCACGGATTCTATCAGAGCGCTACGAATCGTGCTGGGAAGGGAGCGCGCTATTTGCAGGCGCCGAGGGCGCGAAGAACTTCGTACGGGTAGATGCCGGTGTCGTGGAGGTCGCTCCAGAGGAAGCGTATGGCGTAGCGTCCGATCTGCATCCAGTCCAGCGCCATTACGTCGCTGCGTATGTCCGCGATGGTGATGAGCCTTTGGCCGGTCATCTCGTGGACGCAGGCGGCGCATCCGCACTGGGAGCGCAGGTAGCGGTGCTCAAGGACAGTGTCGTGACCATCGTCCCAGCGGATATGGACGGCGTCCGGCAGCAACTGAACGTCTACGGGCTGTGGTAAGAGGCCTGTCATGGACGGCGGGCTATTCGCGCGGCTTGAGGTTGTCCACCATGGCTCTGGCCGCCTCGGCGTCCTTGAAGTATTCGTAGTTCACAGGCGTCCAGTCCGTCCAATGCTCGGGGACGTCGTCCTCGGCGAAGATGGCGTTGACCGGGCAGACAGGCTCGCAGGCGGCGCAGTCTATGCATTCGTCGGGGTGAATGTAGAGCATGCGCTCTTCAGGGTCGTCGGCGCCGTAGATACAGTCGACCGGACATACATCCACGCAGGACAGGTCTTTTACGTCAACGCAGGGTTCCGCGATGATATAGGTCATAACGACGACTCCTTAGTTAGCTAATTGCAATTGGGTATCAGTTGCCAAGCAATTATATGGGAAAGCGGGCAATACTGGCAATGGGGTGGTTGTCCAGGGAGCATGGAGGATGGGAACGTCCTTGCACAGCGCTTGCCAAAATGTGGTAGAAAGATGGTTGAGGCGCAAAAGCGATGAGCAACCTTACCCCAAGAGAAATCCGTGCCCTGGCTTCATGGCTCGATGTTCCAATCAGCAGTGAAGAGATAGATGAGGTCACGGCAAAGTACAACGCCTCGACTGAAGCCATTGCCCAGCTTGACGAGTCGCTCTGGCAAGACGTCGATCCTATCCCCTGGGTAGCGGACGTCGACTGGTCTGACGAGGATTCAGCCCCGGGGAAGAGCGCACAAGCACAAGCGCAGCCGGTCAGTGTCGCGAAGCCTATTGACGTGACCGCGCCGCTAACCGTCGTCGATTTGAGCAACGCCATTCGAAAGAAAGAGATATCCCCGGTAGAGGTTGCGCAGGCCTACCTGGATCGGATAGACGCCGTCGATAGTAGAGTGCACGGTTTCATAACCGTAACCGGAGAGGAAGCGCTCCGCGCGGCCAGGAAAGCGGAGTCCGAAATCCTGAAGGGGAACTACCGGGGGCCTTTGCACGGCATTCCCATTGGCATCAAGGACCAGATTTACACAAAGGGGATAAAGACCACCACGGCGCAGCCATACGGAGAGAACTTTGTCCCCGACCATGATGCCACGGTAGTTGCCAGGCTCAAAGAGGCCGGCGCTATTCTGATGGGCAAGTTGAACCTGACGGTCATCGGCGGAGGCGGCCGGACTTACTACCCGTACGGCATTCCCACCAACCCGTGGAACCTGGACTACTCCGCCGGGGGGTCGAGCGGCGGTTCCGGTATAGCCGTGGCCGCCTGCGAGCTTCCCGTCACAATAGGCGAAGACAGTCTCGGCTCCATAAGGGGGCCGGCGAGCTACTGCGGGGTCGTTGGTTTGAAGACCACCTACGGGCGAGTAAGCCGCCATGGGATGACCGAGTTCGACTGGTCTTTGGACACCATCGGGCCAATGGGGCGGACCGTGTTGGATTGCGCCTGGTTGCTGGAGGCCATTGCGGGCCACGATCCTTCGGATATGACCACAAGCAGACGACCCGTTCCTCACTACGAAGCGTTCCTAACCGGCGATATTGCAGGGACAAGAGTCGGGGTGGTAAAGGAGCTCTTATATCACGAAGAGATAGATCCGGAGATGCGCGACGCCGTTCTAGCCGCTGTCAAGGCGCTGAACGACCAGGGAGCAAAGGCGGAAGAGGTCTCGCTGCCCAACATTCAATACGCCGGCGTTGCCAGTGGCGTCGCAGACCAGGTCAACAACGTCAACCTGCACCTTGCCCGGTTCAAGAAACATCCGGAACTGTACGATTACGCGACAAGGACGCGCTTCCTGACGGCTGCGTTGATGCCTGCGTCAGTGGTGAGCGTGGCTTACCGATTGAGGCACCTTATCCGAAGGGACGTCCTGAGCCTCCTGTCCAAGTTCGACGTGCTGGTCTACCCCGGCGCTGCCGGCCCAGCGCCCAAGATCACGCCTCCCTCCAAGTCCACGAACAAGGACGACATCCTGGACCGAATGTTGAATTCCCCTAATTTGACGTCCGGTTCAAACATGGTAGGGGTGCCCTCCATAGCGCTGCTTTGCGGTTTCAGCTCAACGGGCTTGCCTCTAGGACTGCAAATCACAGGGGGCATGTTTCAAGAAGCTACCGTCCTCAGGGTTGCACATGCATATCAGGCGGTGACCGGCTGGCATCTCCGAGTCGCTGAGCTCTAACGGGTCCGTCTAGCCGTTCTCCAGGATGGATACCGCCTTATCGAGTCGTTTCATGACGCGGTCCTTACCCAGTACGACCAGCGTGTCGAAGAGGGGTGGCGCGGCGGCGCTTCCGGTGACGGCCAGGCGCACGGCTCCGAAGAGCGGCCCCGTCTTCAGGCCGAGCCGCTCTGCCAGGGAGCGCAGGGCGTCTTCCAGAACGGCAACATCAAACTGTTCAATGGGTTCTAGCTCCTTGATAACGGCCCGTAGAGCGCTGAGAGCGCCGTCCTTGTCCAGCCCCTTGGGGGTCAGAGGAACGGTGTACTCCAAGTCTTCGATAAGGAAGAATGAGGTGAGTCCCCAGACCTCCTCCGGCGACAGCTTCTTGAATCGCTCGTGGAGCAGGGGGACGATTCGCATCAGGTAGTCCGGCTCGAGGTGGAAGGTTCCCGGCGGCGCGTGCTGTGCTATGTAGGCTTGCAGCGTCTCATCCAGATGTTTCGCCAGTTCTTCGGTGGACATGCCGCGGATGTAGACGCCGTTCATCCATTCCAGCTTGTCGATGTTGAAGATGGCGGGGGACTTGCCGATGCGTTCCAGGGAGAAGTGGCGGATGAGGTCTTCGCGGGGTATGACCTCCGTCCTATCGTCCAGCGACCAGCCCAGCAGGACAAGGAAGTTGAGCATGGCGTCGGGCAGATAGCCCAGGTCGCGAAATTCCAGCAGGGAGGCGGCGCCGTGACGCTTGGAGAGCTTGGCGCGGTCCGGGCCCAATATCATGGGTAGATGGGCGAATGCAGGCGGCTGGTAGTCCAGCGCATCGTAGAGGAGGACGTGGCGCGGAGCGCTGGGAAGCCACTCCTCGGCGCGCATGACGTGGCTTATGCGCATCTCGTGGTCGTCGACCACGTTGGCCAGGTGGTACGTGGGGAAGTTGTCCGATTTGAGTATGACGAAATCGTCGATGACGGACAGGTCAACGGTAACCTCGCCGCGAATGAGGTCGTGGACGGCGACCGGCGGGCCTTCAAGCGGCGTGGCGAACCTGACGACACGTGGAAGGCCCTGGTCGGCCCTGGGCTTGGCGTATTCAAGGTCGCGGCAACGTCTGTCGTAACGGGGAGGCAGGCCCTGTTTCTGCTGCTCCTTGCGCATGTCGTCCAGTTCCTGCGGAGTGCAATAGCAGTGGTAGGCGTCGCCCTGATCCACCAGCTTTTGGACGGCGCGATGATAAAGGTCGAGACGCTGCGACTGCAGATACGGGCCGTATGAGCCGCCGACCTCGGGCCCTTCGTCCCAGTCCAGGCCGAGCCAGTTCAGCGAATCGAGGATGTTTTGCAGCGCGCCCTCTATGCTCCTGGCCTGGTCGGTATCTTCTATGCGCACGATGAACGAGCCGCCGGTGTGGCGTGCATACAGCCAGTTGAAGAGGGCGGTGCGTATATTGCCCACGTGCGGGTAGCCTGTGGGACTGGGCGCATAGCGGACACGTACCGGGTGGTTGTTCATTCCATTAGAATAACATGCTGCATGATTGATATGGCAGGATTTGTTCTTTAGAATAGGCCAGTCAGTTCTATAGGATACAAGGATATGACGGAGCAAGATACACCTACAATCAAACATCGGAACGTGGTGGCTATCTTCATTCTCTTCCACGTCACGCTGGGAATCTACGGCCTGTACTGGCTCTATGCGACTTCCAGCGAGCTGATGAGCTACAACCGGCGGGACGGCAATCCGCTGGCATGGCTAGTCATGGCGCTGATACCGGTGCTGAACGTATTCGCCATCTGGCTGCACGCGGTAGAGGTGGAGAAGTTCTCCAAGCAGGACGGAAATGAAGGAATGGCGGCAACCTTTCTCTTCGTTCTCTGGCTTGCGCCGCCGATAGCTATGATGTTCATCCAAGGCGAACTGAACACCAGGGCCGTAAGGAAGAGCATCGCCCAGCAGCAGGCGGCGGCTTAGTAGCGCCGGGCGGAATCGGCTCCCAGGTAGTCCAGGGCCTCTTGCAGGTCGGGCGGCAGCTTGGCGGTGAACTCCACTGCTTCTCCGGTGGAGGGCAGGAAGAAGCCCAGCTTGCAGGCGTGGAGGAACTGCCGCTTGAGGAACTTTGCCCGCCCGCCGTACTTGGAGTCGCCGGCCACGGGGTGGCCTGTGGCCGCCATGTGGACTCGTATCTGATGCGTCCTTCCCGTCTTGGGCCGCACTTCCAGCAGGGTGAAGCCGTCCAGCGCTTCAATGGTGCGGTACTCGGTTTGGGAAGCGCGCCCGCCCTCTACGATGCCCATCTTCTGCCGCGAGCGCGGATTGCGGGCTATCGGCGCGTCTATGGCGCCTTCCGCCGGCTGCGGTAGGCCTTTCACCAGCGCCAGGTAGACCTTGGTGAAGGAGCGCTCCTTCATCTGACGGTTCAGGTCAGCGTAGGAGGACGGCGTACGGGCCACGACCATTAGCCCGGAGGTGTCGGCGTCCAGGCGGTGCACCAGGCCAGGCCGTGATCGGTCTCCCACTGATTCCAGCTCAGGATAGCGGGCTAGAAGCGCGTTCACCAGCGTGCCCCGCGGATGTCCCGGCGCGGGATGAACGGTGAGGCCGGGCGGCTTGTCCACTACGATTATGTCTTGGTCTTCATGGACTATCTTCAGGGGCAGCTTTTCCGGGAGCGGTTTCTCTTCCAGTTCTTGTGGCACGGACTCTATGTGGACCGAGTCGCCGTGCTTGATTCTGGTCGATGGTCGGGCAGGGGAGCCGTTGACCCTGACCAGCCCGTCCTGGATCAGACGCTGCACCTGGGAACGGGACAACCCATCTAGGAGGCCGGCTGCATAGGTATCCAGTCGCTGTCCCGCATCGGAATTGACCGGATGGTTGGACGCGTCGATCACGGAGGGGTCTCTGATTCGTTCGGAGCTTGCGATGGCTCAGGCTCCGCCACCGCTTCTGGCTCCGCGACGGGTTCGGGTTCCGCTTCCGCAGCGGCTTCCACTTCCGTCATGGCCTCCGGTTCCGCTCCATCCTCCACCTCCGTTGCGGTTTTGGGAGAACGAAAGAGCAGCCAGGCCAGTATGACGATGCCGGTGACGATGGAGGCGTCGGCCAGGTTGAATACGGGCCATGCGCCAACGTCGATGAAGTCGGTGACTTTGCCCATGGTGATGCGGTCCACGAGGTTGCCGGTCGCGCCGCCGAGTTGTAGCCCCAGGCTGGCGCGGACCATGAAGCCGTGGCCCGCTTGCTTGCGGAAGAAGATGAGCAATACCGCTATGCCCACAAGCGACGCAATGAGCAGGAACAGGGTCTGATTGGGGAACAGGCCGAATGCGCTGCCCGTGTTGCTGACGTGGGTGATTCTCAGGAACCCTTCCCTTGGCATTGACGCGCCTTCTATGAGGTTTGCCCTCACCCATGACTTTGTCACCTGGTCGGTGATGAAGACAAGCAGGATCAGGCCGGCAAGGAGGAGGTCGGCGCGCCAGGCGGCAAAGGAAGACGTCTCCTCAACTACATCGACGCTTTCTTCCGTCTCAGTTTCCACGGAAGCGGTATCGTCGTTGTCCTGGGGGGCGTCCTGTTGCTCCGGGCTTGCGGCATCCGCTCCATCCGGCACACTGACGCCTTGCTCAGACTCGCCTTCCACGCGGGCGGCGGAGCCGTCGTCCTGGGGCGTGTCCTCTTGTTCTGGGTTTCGTGAAAGCTGCATCACTCAAGCCGTCTCGAACTGCAACGCCGACAGGTTCAGGTTGGACGAGCGCTTTGACAGGTGGAGCATCTCTACTCCTACCACCTCGTTGGCTTCGTTGTAGTCGAGCACCACGCCCGGCGAAACCTCCTCGGACTCCACTATGGGGGAATCGTCGAGGCGCAGATAGAGGGCATCTGCTTCCTTATCCACGTTCAGCTTCATAGTTCACCTCTCATGCTTCTATCAAAGAATACGCTCACCACACGCCAGGGTGCAACCTGGGTGTTGACGGCAACACGTAGCGCGCGGTAGCCATGCTCCGGTATGAGGCGAAAGAACCGCTCGACATCGGGATCGTTGGGGTCTGAAGTGCGAAGGGACGGTTCGGCCACCGTCGACTCCACCCACTCCCTCGGAATCATGCGTTCCTCCATAGCGTGAACCGCGTGTCTGGAGTAGTCCAGCGTCAGCGATTCCATGTTTTCTTCCATTCTCCCAAGTCCTAATCCCCTCCCAGCTCAGCACCGCCAAGAACTCATCCTCGATATGGTCGGTTCCGCCCTTGGAGAGGGCACGATGTGGTCATAGCGGAGTCACAACGTCAACAGCGTAATTACAGGATTACGGCGAGTACTATGGCGACGATGGCCGTTACCAAAATTATCAGGGGCAGCTTCTTGCCCGTATCCCTTACGGCGTAGCTAAGCGCTTCCTTGAACTGCTGGTGCTGTTCCGGGCTGCGCTTTGTCCAGTAGTAGGAGATCAGCACAAACGCCACTACCAGAAAAGTTGCCACTATTGCCAGTCGGTACAGAAATCCCACGATTTCCATGGGGCCATCATCCTTTCTTGCTTTTAGCCTCTACTTTACCACAGCGTGTGGACTAAGTAGGGAATCAAGCCTTCCGCCACTTCCTCCTTCCCCACACCCCTCTGTACCCGCTATCCTTAACCCATGGACTCACAGAAAACCGCCCAACCCCCTCGGCGTGGCGCGCCCCTTGGCAGCCAAAACGCCCTCCTCCATACCCTCAAATTTGCCCCGGAATTTGATTCGTTTCTCACCTCCGCCAAAATTTGGCTCGATTTTAGCCTTGTACTTGACATAACGTTGGAAACGAATCCCCTTCTCAGGCACGACACAAATCCGCCGTTGCACGCTATCTCGTGCCTGACATGTCGTTTTACGACATACCAAAATCGACTTATGTCAAGTGGTGGAACCATGGCCCAGACCTGGAGTTGGAAACTCTCGTGCAGTGCGTAAAGCTCCCTGATAGAATGCAGCTTGACAACAACAGTTCTTACAAGGAGCCCGCTATGAGAATCATAGACCTGCGAAGCGATACCGTTACCCATCCCACCGTGGAGATGCGCAAGGCCATAGCCGAAGCGGAGGTGGGCGACGATGTCTTTGGAGAGGACCCGACCGTGAATAGGCTGGAGGCAATGGCTGCGGAACGGTTGGGAAAGGAGGCCGCCGTCTACGTGGCAAGCGGGTCTATGGCCAACCTGGCTGCGGGGCTGACCCATTGCCAGCGCGGTGAAGAGGCCATAATGGGAACGGAGGCGCATATATTCCACAACGAAGTGGGCAGCTTCTCAGCGCTGGGCGGAATCAATGTCCGTACGGTGCCCAACGATTCGGAGGGAAGGCTGGACCCAAACGCAGTGGAGGCGGCAATAAGGCCGGACAACATCCACCAGCCAAGGACGGCCTTGATATGCCTGGAGAATACGCAAAACAGGTGCAGCGGCGCCGTGCTGGACGTCGAGTACACGGAGACCATTGGAGCCATAGCGCATGGCAATGATGCCGCGCTTCACATAGACGGAGCGCGCATATTCAACGCGGCGGTGGCTCTAGGCGTGCCTCCGGCGGATCTGGCCCGTCCCGCCGACACGGTGAGCTTCTGTTTGTCGAAGGGGCTGAGCTGCCCGGTGGGCTCGCTGGTATGCGGCAGCGAGGAGACGATAGCGGGCGTGCGGAGGAGCCGCAAGGTGCTCGGCGGGGGAATGCGCCAAGCGGGGATCATCGCCGCGGCGGGCGTAGTGGCCTTGGAAACCATGGTCGATAGACTAGCCGAGGATCACGAGAACGCCAGGCGTCTGGCCAAGGGCCTGGCCGGGATGCCCGGGTTGTCTCTGGACCCTGAGGCTATACAGACCAACATAGTCATATTCGGCGTGGAGAACGGGGATGCCGTGAAATTCATGGCGGCGTTGAAGGAGCGCGGGGTGCTTGCCTCCTATACGGTGGGACTTGGAGTGAGGATGGTGACGCACTACGGCATTACGGAAGAGGACGTGGACGAAACGTTGAACATATTGGACGCAGTGACCGGAGAGCTTGCCCGTGCAGGATGACCAACCGGGAAGCGTGGAGCGTCCGGAAGAACAGGCGAGGGTTCCTCGCCTGTTTGCTGCTATAGCCAACCGCAACTACAGGTGGTACTGGTTCTGCGCCGGCTTCTCCTCGATCAGCATGGCCATTGGAATGATTACCCAGGGATGGCTGGTGCTTGAGATCACCAACTCTCCTTTCTGGGTTGGGTTCGTAGCGGCGATGATGGGAACGGGCCACGTGGGTTTCGGGCTGATTGGCGGGGTAGTGGTGGACCGCTGGGACAAACGCAAGGTGCTCATCGGCGTGCAGGCGTTGTCCGGGCTGGTGGCGCTGGCTGTGTCGCTGCTGATCTTCGCCGACAGGCTGGAGTTGTGGCACATGGCGGTCGCAGCGGCGCTACAGGGAGTCCTCATGGCGGTGCGGCTGCCATCCGGCAACTCAATGGTTTATCTCATGGTGGGGCGCAAAGTGATACTGAACGCCCTGGCGTCCCAGCATATAGCCTTGAACCTATCGAGGATTGTAGGGTCTGTGGTAGCCGGGACCTCTATCGAGAGCCTGGGCGTGGAATACGCCTATCTATTCATGGCAATCAGCGCCTGGCTGGGCGGATTGATGGTGGTCATGGTCAGGGGGGACTACAGGTCGCTGGGCAACGTGGAGCCGTTCTGGCGGTCGGCCATGGAGGGATTGAGATTCGCTTGGAGCAGTGCACCAATACGCTCTCTACTCCTGATGAGCGTTCTGATGGAGATGTTCGGGTTTTCTTTCCTTGTCATGCTGCCGGTCATGGCGCGGGACGTGCTGGGAGTGAGCGCGACGGGACTGGGGTTTCTATCGGCGGCGAATGCGGTCGGAGCAACGGCAAGCACCGTCATAGTCGCCGCCCTGGGCGATTTCAGGAACAAGCAGGCGCTGTTGATATTCACCGCAATGGGGGCAGGCGTTTCGATTCTCCTTTTCGCGCTATCGCCGTGGTTTGCCGTATCGCTGGCGCTTTCGGCCCTGGTGGGTGCTACTTTGATGTCGTACGACGCAGCGATGGGCACGATGCTGCAACTGCTGACGACGGACGCGGTGAGGGGTCGGGTGCTGGGACTGTACGGACTCACGTTTGGGTTCACACCACTGGGAGGGTTCATACAGGGGATAATTGCCAGTATCTACTCGGCGCCGCTAGCGGTGGGAATGGGTGGAGCGATCATACTGGGCTACGTGATTGGCATGCGGCGGTTCCTGGCCCGGAGAATACGGGAGGCGCTGGAGTGAGCGGAAACTGGAATAGCTAGTCAACAGTTGGGGATAGAAACGGGACATAAAAACGCTGGCCCGGATATCCACCCGGGCCAGCGCCGCCTTATCAGCTTATAACCTTTGACTCTGCGTTTCCGGTATTCACGACCGGAGAGGCCATCCCTCTGGGGGTTTGGGCCGCATCACTCTGATAATGCAGAGCCGCCGGCTTCCGTTATGTCCTCGCTGAGTTTGATATCGCCTGCCTTTAGACTAGCTCACCAGCTTCAGCGAGGCGTGGAGAAGGGAAATGCCAGGAATGATACAGCTCGTAGAGCATGATCTGAACCTCCCGGTTCCTAGATTAAGGCTTATTCAAAGCCTCACCTTCATTTACGCAGATGCAGAGCGGATTGTCAAGTAGTTTATATGGCTTGTTTTCATAGTATAGACAAATTCTATATCTATTGCGAATGACCGTCGTCAGATAGCGGGCCGCTTTTGTTGCCACGGTTTCCCCACCAGCGCCGGATACGTTCGGCAACTATTTTTTCGTATCCTTGTGTGGAGGGCTGGTAGTAGACCCGTCCCTCCAGGTTGGCCGGTAGATTCTGCTGTCCGGCGAAGTGATCGGGGTATTCGTGGGCGTAGCGGTACTCCTTGCCGTAGCCCATCCCCTTCATCAGGGGCGTGACGGCGTTGCGCAGGTGCAAGGGCACCGGCTCGTTGCGGCTGGCGCGCACGTCCTCGATCGCCTTGTTGAGGGCGGCGTAGGCGGTGTTGCTCTTGGGCGCGGTGGCCAGGTAGACGGTCGCCTCGGCCAGGGGGATGCGACCCTCCGGCATACCGATGAAGTGCACCGCCTGCTGGGCGGCGACGGCGACGGTGAGCGCCTGGGGATCGGCCATGCCGACGTCCTCGGCGGCGAGAATTACGAGCCGACGGGCAATGAACATGGGGTCTTCGCCCGCTTCGACCATGCGACCCAGCCAGTAGACGGCGGCATCGGGGTCGGAGGCGCGCACCGACTTGATAAAGGCGGAGATGGTGTCGTAGTGCTGGTCTCCGGCCCTGTCGTAGAGCAGGGCGCGATGTTGCAGGGCGTCCTCCATGGTAGCCAGGGTGACGACGCGTTCGCCACCTTCGTCCGGCCTGGTGGCCGTGGCCGCCAGCTCAATGGCGTTGAGGGCGATGCGAGCGTCGCCGTTGGAGACGGTCGTGAGCAGGCTGCGGGCGTCGGGTTCCAGGGAGAGGCGCATTTCCGCTATACCGCGGTCGGCGTCATTCAAGGCGCGGTCGATGATGATGCCGACGTGCTCCTCGGTGAGGGACTGGGTTGGGAAGACGCGGGATCGGGAGAGCAGGGGAGAGATGACCTCGAAGGAGGGGTTCTCGGTGGTTGCGCCGATGAACGTGATTGCGCCGGACTCTACGTGGGGCAGGATGACGTCCTGCTGCGCCTTGTTGAAGCGGTGAATCTCGTCTATGAACAGGATGGTGCGCTGGCCGGTCATGCCCAGGCGCTCGCGCGCTTCTCCAACGATGCGCCGCAGGTCGGCGACGCCGGAGGTGACGGCGGAAGCCTGCTCGAAATGGGACTGGGTAACGGAGGCGATGATCAGGGCAAGGGTGGTCTTGCCGGAACCGGGCGGCCCCCAGAGCACCATGGAGGGAACGCGGTCCGCTTCTATACTACGGCGCAGCACCTTGTCGGGGCCGACGATGTGCTCCTGCCCGACAAGCTCATCGAAATTTCGTGGTCGCATTCGGGCGGCCAGGGGAGCGTTGCGCTCCTCCGCTTGCCGCCGCTGATGTTCAAAGAGGGCCATGTGCGAATCATATCAGGGTTTGGGACATGGAGTGGAGCTAAGGCGTTCCATTTCGACGACGGTTACGCCGTAGTCGCCGTCGCCGTGGTCGGCGAGGCGGAAGCTCTTCACCAGGGGATGGGCTTCCAGCTGCTGCCAGACGGCGTTGCGCACGGCGCCGGAGCCTTTGCCGTGGACAATGCGCACCATGAGAAGTTCGGCCATGAACGCCCGGTCAAGGTACTTTTCCAACCTGTTCATGGCCTCTTCTACAGGCAGACGGCGCAGGTGAAGTTGGGAGGGGATGGTTGGGGACGACATTGGTGTTAGGGGCTTCCTTCATCGACAGCATGATTTCACAGTGCAGGCGGCAAGTATAAGCAGGGGCACGGCGGCGGGTCAACGGTGGCTCTTGACAAGTGAGTACAATTGGGAAGGCGGCACATCTTCTGAGGAAACGCACCTAATGCGTGAATAGGACCAAGTATGGCTTCTGCAATTGTTAACGAGCACGTCCGCTACGAACCGGATGAGAATCCGCCGCCGCTGATAGCGCTAGGGGCGGGCGCACAGGCTGCGATGCTCATCGTCGCGCCGGTGGTGCTTACGGTGGTTATAGTGGTCCGCATCGCGGAGGTGTCGGAGAGCTACCTGGTGTGGGGCGTATTCGCCGCCCTGGTGGTCTGCGGCCTGACCACCGTGCTCCAGGCGGCGCGATGGGGCCGCTTCGGTTCAGGACACGTGCTGATCATGGGCACGTCCGGGGCTTTCATCGCTGTCTGTGTGGCGGCGTTGAAGCTGGGCGGCCCGGCGACGCTGGCCAGCCTTGTGGTCATCTCGTCCTTTTTCCAGTTCTTGCTGGCGGCCAGGCTATCACTGCTGCGGCGCATCTTCACTCCAACTGTGACGGGCACAGTGATAATGCTGATTGCAGCCACGGTAGCTCCGGTACTCTACAACTCGCTGATCAGCGTGCCAGAGGGAACGGATCCGGCGGCCGCTCCGCTAGCCGCCGGAGTCACCCTGGCCGTCGTGGTGGTCATGGTGCTCCGCGCGCCGCCTTCTCTGCGGCTGTGGTCTCCAATCGCCGGCATCGCCGCGGGGTGCGCGGTTGGCGCTCCCTTCGGCCTGTACGACGTGGGAACCGTAGTCGACGCCTCCTGGTTCGGCGTACCGTTCCGCGAATGGCCCGGTTTCGACCTGGCGCCAGGCGCGGAATTCTGGGCGCTGCTACCCGCCTTTATCGTCGTGACAATGGTGGGCGCCATCGAGACCATCGGCGACGGTGTGGCCATACAGCGCATCTCGCGCCGCCGCCCGCGCGCTACCGACTTTCGGGTAGTGCAGGGCGCCCTCAACGCCGATGGCATGGGCAACCTTCTATCCGGGTTGAGCGCGACCCTACCGAACACCACATACTCCACCAGCATCTCGCTTGCCGAGGTCACGGGGATAGGCGCACGGCGGGTGGGCGTCATCATAGGCGTCACTATATTTGCGCTGGCCTTCTTCCCAAAGTTCGCCGCTCTGCTCATCGCCATTCCGGCGCCGGTAGCCGCCGCATACATACTGGTGTTGATTTCGCTGCTCTTCGTGCAGGGTATGAAAATAGTCATCCAGGATGGCATCGACCACCGCAAGGCAACGGTAACGGGAGTAGCCTTCTGGATTGGCGTGGGATTCCAGAACGGATGGGTGTTTGCGGACCAGCTGGGCGATGGCTTCCTTAGCATTCTGCTGGGCAACGGCATGACCTCCGGGGCGATTGTCGCAGTCCTGATGATGGTGTTCTTGGAGTTGACCGGCCCCCGGCGCAAACGGCTCCGCATGGACATGGATGAAGAGACTCTCACCAAGCTCGGTGGCTTTCTCAGGGAGTTCGCAAAGGAGGCTAAGTGGACAGACGCCTCAACAGAGCGGCTGGTGCTGGTAGGGGAGGAGACGCTGCACAGCATGACATCCGATGAAGACGACCCGGAGCTGGCAAGGAGACGACGCCTAGTCGTCACCGCCCGATCAGTGGGCGGCGCCGCCGAGTTGGAGTTTGTCTCCGCAACTGAGGAGGAGAACCTGGAGGACAGACTTGCCTACATGGGCGAGAACCCGGACATCTCAGACGGCCGCGACATCTCATTCCGGCTGCTGCGCCACCTCTCATCGTCCGTGAAGCACCAAAAGTACCACGGCGTAGACATAGTATCCGTCAACGTTGCGAACACCTGAGCCCACCGGGGAGAAGATGGCCCCCGCGTTCCGGTCCCTTAGCATCTACCGGAGAGGCTAGGGTAGGGGATACAATTGCGCCGGGGAAAGTGGAACGGCTTAGCCGAAGCCTGCCGCAAGCTGCACTCCGCACTGAGCTGCCGCTCCTAACACCGCGAAGAACGACGCTTCATCCCCTGCAGCTAGCGTCTCGGCGAAGGCTTCAGTCCCACCCATTTCAACCACAACACACTGTAGGTTTTCCCTTTCTTCCGGAGCAGCGCCCAGAACCACAGCGGCGCCCTGCCATTCTTCCTCGTTCAGGCAGGTCAATGCCAGGATGAAGGCAGAGGCGCCCCCAGCCGCAGCCTCCTGGTCGTCCCCCGTTGACTCCGCCAGCATCAGAGCACGCAGGTCGATTCCTTCCATTCCTGTACGGATACATTGAGAGGTCTCAACGCTCAGTGGGCCGGCGCCCGCCAAGATTCCACTTAGAAACATGCGCAACAGCGTTTCGTCTTCAAAACAGCCAAGCACCTGTACCTGCTCTTCGGGTGACGCCAGTTCCGGAGCGGCGAAGAACTGCATCAGGTTCTCCACATCTGCCACTCCCGTAAGACAGGCCAGTTCGGCCTCTGACAACTCCGCCGCAATGGCCATGGGGTCATCCAAGAGCAAAGGCGCTATTCCACCCGCATCCGCGACCGGCTCAGGCACAGCAGTGGCCGTAGGTGTGGGCACAGGAGTAGGTGTGGCTGTAGGAGTGGGGGTAGCTGTTGGTGTCGGCGTGGGATCACTGCCACATGCCAAGAGCGCTACAAGTGCAATCATCAATACGCTAAAGCTCAGTTTCGATAACACTTACTCTATTCCTCTAGTTGAATATCCGCGTCTTTTAATGATACTCCAATTGCCTATGGCCTGCCATGACTTGACTTACTCATGTCAGGAGACTTTGTTGGGTTTTCCTCCATGTAACCGCCTGCTCCAACATCTCAAGGGCATTGCTGCGGGTTACGCCGGTATCGGAACCCAGCATCTGACTAAGCTCCGTTACCCTGGATTCACCGATTAGAGTCTGCACCAACGTTGCAGTCCTATCGTCCGAGGCAAGCTTTATGACCCTGGCATGAAGGTCTGCGTAGCAGGCTATCTGCGGCAGGTGGGTCACGCACAGCACCTGGTGACTCTTTGACAGACCCCATAGTTTCTGACCCAAGACACCGCCGACTCGACCTCCTACACCGGCATCGACCTCGTCGAACACCAGGATTGGGATGCGGTCGGCGGCAGACAGGATGGCCTTTATGGAGAGCATCAGCCTGGCAGCCTCTCCGCCGGAGGCTATCCTGGCCAGGGGACGCGGCGGCTCACCCAAGTTCAGCGAGACCAAGAATTCCACGGAGTCTATACCTGTGCCGTCGAAAGATAGGGAGCGAGGGCCGGACTCGCCGGTCTGAACCGGCACGCCGTCCTCCGATTCGGATTGACTGACGTCCACTCGCACCTCTGCGTGCGGCAGGGCCAACTCCGCGACCTCATTCCGGATGGCGTCGGCCAGGCGCTTGGCAGCATGTTGTCTGGCCTCTGAGAGTTGACCCGTCAGTCTGCCGACCTGCCCTCGAAGCTCCACTTCCAGAGAGTTCAGCTCCTCCACGCGCTCCTCGTTCCGATACAGCTTCTCCAAGTCCTGGGAGGCCTTCTCGCCGAAAGCCAGGATGTCTTCGATCGTGTTGCCGTACTTCCTCTTCAGACTCCTAATCAACTCCAGACGCTCCTCAAGCTCCTGGAGACGTTTCGGGTTGTACTCGATGCTGTCACGATAGCCGCGGAGTGTACGCGCCAATTCATCTACCTGGTGCGTCAGGACAGCCAGCGAAGCAAGCTCCTGGCTCAATGAGGGGTCCAACTGCTCCAGTTGAGCGATGTCCCGGGTCACCTGTCCTATGAGGTCGGTGACTGATTCTTGATGGTCGAAACCATCGTATAGAACACGATAAGCGTGGTCTGACAGTGCGATGATTCGTTCCGCGTTGACGGCGCGATCCCGTTCAAGGGACAGCTCTTCGTCCTCAGCCGGGCGAAGGTCGGCAGCGTTGATCTCCGCCACCTGATATTTCAGAAAGTCCATCCGCTGGGCAATTTCCCGCTCTTCCCGCCGAAGCCGGTCTAACTCTTGGCGCACCTCCGATAGCCGGCCGACCCGCTCCGCTACCCGACTCCGGAGTTGCCATAGCCCACCGTACCTGTCCAGTATGTCCTTGTGCTCACGCACACGGAATAGGGACAAGTGCTGATTTTGGCCGTGGATGTCCACCAAATGTTCGGCCAGAGCGCTCAACAGCCTGAGGGGTACAATTCGCCCGTTTACACGGCACGTATTGCGCCCGTCCAGGTTGACTTCACGGGCGAGAATTATCTCATCTTCGCCGCTGTCAATCTCGTATTCATCGAGGGCGGCTTTGATTTTCTGAACGATATCTCCGTTGAGCAGAAAGATGCCCTCCACTCTGGACTGGCGCGCCCCGGAGCGCACCATACCGCCATCGGCTCGTCCACCCAGGAGAAGGCTCAGCGCATCCACGATGATAGACTTGCCGGCCCCGGTCTCCCCCGTCAGCACGTTAAGGCCGGGGGCAAGCTCCACTTCAATCTGCTCTATGGTGGCAAAGTTGGTGACGCTAAGAAGTCTGAGCATGCCTTACCGCCTTTGCCAGCGCGTTTTCCTCCTCTGCCATTACGGTGCGAGGGTCAAGCACCAGCTTGCCGTCTTCGATGCGGGCGATTACCGGCGTGGTGGCTTGGCGGAGGGCGGCGGCTAGCGCGTCGGGGTTGCCGTCGAGGGCGACAAGCCAAGTGGGCAGGGTCTCGCCGGGAAGACTGCCCCCGCCAATGGTCGAGCGCCCTGGAACAATAGAGGCGCCGGGGCCGATGGCTTTCTGCAACGCCTGGGCACGCTCTTTCAGTTGGGACTCGGAGGCGGCGATCATTCGCCAGACGGGGATCTCCTCGACCGCTTCGCCTTTGAGGTAGTGCAGCATCGTGGCGGCCAGCGCGGCCAGGCTGAGCTTGTCGATTCGCACGGCGCGGGCCAGCGGATGTTCGGACAGCCTTCGCACAAGCTCCTTGTCGCCGGCGATTATGCCGGCCTGAGGCCCGCCGAGGAGCTTATCGCCGGAGAAAAAGGACAGCCCGCATCCCGCCGCGATGCTGTCCTGCACGGTGGGTTCGTAGGCCAAGCCGAAGCAGGACACGTCGAGCAGGCAGCCGGAACCGAGGTCGTGGAGGACGGGCAGGTTTCGCTCGTTGCCCAGGGAGACCAACTCGGCGGCCTCGACCGAGTGGGTGAAGCCAGTGACGCGGAAGTTGCTGGCGTGCACTTTGAGGATTGCACCGGTCTCTTCGTTGATGGCGGACGCGTAGTCGGAGACGTAGGTGCGGTTGGTTGCGCCCACTTCGACAAGCCGCGCCCCGCTCTGGCCCAGGACGCTCGGAATGCGGAAACCGCCGCCTATCTCCACGGCTTCACCGCGAGACACGATGACCTCTTTGCCCCGCGCCAGGGCGGCAAGGCCGAGCATGACGGCGGAGGCGTTGTTGTTGACCACCAGCGCCGCCTCTGCTCCGCTGACCTGAGCTATCAGCGAATTGACGTGGGCCTGCCTTGATCCGCGCTGTCCACGGTGCAGATCGAACTCCAGGTCGGAGTAGCCGGTGGCGGCGTCGTGCATGGCCTGGAGAGCCGCCGCGCTCAGGGGGGCGCGTCCCAGGTTGGTGTGCAGGACGACTCCGGTGGCGTTGACGACTCGACGGGGGCCGGTCGTCCACTGCCGGGATGCTTCATCGCAGACGCTTTCCACTATGCGAGCGATGCCGGGGACGGGGCGATCGCTTGAATTGCGAATCGCGTCGAGACGGCGGCGGATGACGGCGACGACGGCTTCGTGGGAGTAGGCCGCGACCAGTTGCCGCACCGGCTCTTGCTGCAAGACGGCGTCGATGCTGGGCAGGCTGCGCAACCGGCTGGTCAAACGGGCCTCCGTGGGAGAATGGGGGGATTGTAGCATGGGAGGCGGACAGACTGGCAAATGGGCAAGGCGGGCAAATGGGTAAGGCGGGCAAGAGGGCAAGAGGGCAAATGGGCAAGCGGGCAAATGGGCAAGGGGGGCAAATGGGCAAGCGGGCAAATGGGCAAGGCGGGCAAGAGGGCAAATGGGCAAGAGGGCAAATGGGCAAGCGGGGCAAGCGGGCAAGGCGGGTGATGGTTGGCTTACTTGACATAATGTGATTTTGGGGTGTCGTGAAAAGGGTTGTCAGGCGTGAGATGTCGGTTAGTGATGGAGCGGCGGCGTGCCTGAGAAGGGGGATTCGTTTCCAACGTTATGTCAAGTACAAGGCTAAATTGGAGGGAAATTTTGGCGGAGGTGAGAAACGAATCAGATTCCGGGGCAAAGTTGGGGGTATGGAGGCGGGCGTTTTGGCTGCCAAAGGAGGCACCACGCCGCCCCTGGATGCCCGCCTGCGCGGGCAAGACGGGTGGGAGGTAGGAGGGATGCCGCCCACGCCGAGGGTGTAGGGGTTGTTGGGCGCTTCCGGTCAAGCGTGGATGATTAGGGGTTTGGTGTGCGGCCATGTGGATAGGATAGAGGACGGAGGCGGGTGTGGGAAGAAGGAGATGGCAGGGGGCGGACATGCGGGCATACGGACATACGAACATACGGGCAAGAAGGCAAGCAGGCGAACGGGCAAGGGGACAGGCTGGCAGGCACGAGGGACGGAGTTTGCGGGTAAGAGGTCTGGTTTGGTTGTGGTAGAAGATTCTTCGCTGCGCTCAAGATGACAACCCCCCGCCGCCAGATTGCTTCGCTACGCTCGCAACGACGAAAGGGTGTGTGACCTTGATTTTTACCTGCTAAGCCCAGGCGTTGTGGTAAAATGTGATTCCGCTATGACGAAACCCAACTTCAAGAACCGCACCCTCTGGACGGGCGACAACCTGGACATCATGCGGGGGCTCAACTCTGAGTCCGTTGACCTGATCTACCTGGACCCGCCGTTCAACTCCAACCGGGACTACGCCGCGCCCATTGGCTCAGCGGCGGCGGGCGCGGCCTTCAAGGACACCTGGACGCTCTCCGACGTGGACTTGGAGTGGCACGGTGAGATTGCCGAGGCAAACCCTTCCCTCTATCGCGTGATAGATGCGGCGAGGGAGGCGCACGGCAAAGGTATGCAGTCCTATCTCATAATGATGGCCGTGCGACTCTTGGAGATGCACCGACTGTTGAAGCCAAAGGGCAGCATCTACCTGCACTGCGACCCGACAGCGAGCCACTACCTGAAGCTGCTCATGGACGCCGTGTTTGGGCAGGGGAACTTCCGTAGCGAGATCATCTGGAAGCGCACCAATGCCAAGGGCCTGGCCTTCAGAGGCTACCCCAACAACTCCGACCTTCTCCTCTATTACAGCAAGTCCGACCAGTTCACCTGGAACCGTCCCTACAGACCGCACGACCAGTCCTATGTTGATAAGTTCTACGGTAACGTTGAGCCGGAGACGGGCAGACGATACACACTTGGCGACCTGACGAATCCGAACCATGACCGCCCCAACCTGACTTACGAGTTCCTTGGATTTAACAGGGTATGGCGCTGGACGCGGGAGCGGATGCAAGAAGCCTACGATCAAGGCTTGATAGTCCAGCAGCGTCCTGGCTCGGTGCCAAGGCTCAAGAGGTATTTAGACGAGATGCCCGGCACCCCCGTGGACACCGATTGGGACGACATTAAGCCAGTACAGTCACGTTCTGCCGAGCGCGTTGGCTACCCTACCCAGAAGCCTCTTGCGCTACTCGAGCGCATCATCAAGGCCAGCAGCAACGGGGGTGACGTAGTGCTAGACCCCTTCTGCGGTTGCGCGACGGCTCTTGTAGCTGCGGAAAAGCTGGAACGCGAGTGGGTGGGCATTGACATATCGTCCAAGGCTAGAGACCTCGTCAAGGTGCGCATGGGTAAGGAGCTTGGCCTATTCAGTATCGGCGCCATATACCGCGACGACGTGCCGATGCGGACTGACCTTGGCAAGCTGCCCCATTACAGGACGCACAAGCACACGCTGTTTGGGAAGCAGGAAGGGCACTGCGCGGGGTGCAAGCATGATTTCCCGTTCGTCAACTTCACCATCGACCACATTATTTCCAAATCAAAGGGTGGAACAGACCATATCGACAACCTTCAACTGCTGTGCAACCACTGCAACTCGATGAAGGGAACCAAGACACAGGCGGAGTTCTTGGTGGCGCTAAAGAAGGCAGGGATTGGGTAGGGGATAAGGCCAC
The DNA here is from genome assembly GCA_963667055.2 of Dehalococcoidia bacterium. GTDB lineage: Bacteria > Chloroflexota > Dehalococcoidia > Lucifugimonadales > QGNO01 > DAOUJH01. The sequence goes on along the minus strand of OY762956.1, from coordinate 2,067,023 downwards.
TGGTGAAGGAACGGGGGCGACATTAGAGCGAAAAGTGGGTACAAACTAACTTGCTTTTTACGAGAACTTATGTTTTCATAGCTTCAAAATAAGTCCTCTCCAAGAGGACAAGAAAGGAGGCCAACTATGGCCACGTTCGTATACGGCGCACTTGGGGTTCTGATGTATGCAGCCGCATTCATTGGGTTCATAGCCTCCTTAGAGATGGGCAGTTCCGATGGCATGCTGGCGGTGGCGGTCTTTGCTTTGCTTGGAACAGGCAGCTTTTGGTGTGCTCAAGTGACCTATGAGTACAACCAGCCCCAGTACCGTAATCGCTAAAGGTTTTAAGGGAAGGCACAGATCACGGCTCAATCCTTCGGAGTCCCGTGACCCGGTCGAAGTCTCTGTCGTAGCTTACAATCTCTGTCAGCCCTTGATGCTCCATGTGCGCTACAGCCAGAGCATCTTCAAAGTCAAGAAAAGGAGCGGAGGCGTAAAGGTCCAAGGCACGGAGGTACACACGCTTCTGAGGCAGCCGGAAGCTGCGCAGGGTTAGAATTGGCAAGAGCCGCGCCCTGACCTCTTCATGGCTCAACCGGTAGGGAGCGCGAGGCGAAGAAAGCACGTAGGCAACCTCCGTTATCACGGCCTCGCAGGTGAAAAGCTCCTCTTGCCCCAGCTTTACCCGCTGGAAGAGTTGGTAGCAGGCTTCGGCTTTGGCTTCATCATCCCTGGTGAGATAGCGCAGGATGACGTTAGTGTCCAAGAACTTCATGCCTTGCCCAACTCTCGCGCGGTCTTCTCAGCCTTGGCGTCCTTTGCAGTTTGGGAAACCTTGTGGAAGTCTTCAGGTTTCTTGGAGGGCTTTACGGAGCCATAGACCGACTCCAAGTTGAAAGAAGCCGGCGCTAGGCGCACCTCACCGTCTTCAATGGTAAAGGCTACCTTGTCCCTGTGCTTGACGCCGAGCACCCGCCGCACCTCGGCGGGAATAGTCACCTGGCCGCGCTGGGTGATAGTCGTGGTGAACTCTCTCATTTCCGCCCTCCAATGATATGCAGTTTATTCAATGCAAGCATAGCACATCATTGTCGCATTTCAAATTCAGCGCGACGGGAAAGACGCCATCCTCCGGTGTACGGCGGGCTTTTTCCTTGACCCTATGCAAAGCCGATTGCTACAATGGCCTTTACGTTTTCGCCAGGGACGGGGGGAGAATGATAACCATAGGCCTGAGCGGCGGCATTGGTTCGGGCAAGACAGAGGCAACCCGCATCCTTCAGGAGATGGGCGCGGAGGTCATCAGCGCCGACCAAGTGGGCCATGAGGCTTATGAACCCCAGACCGACGCTTGGAAACAGGTGGTGGAAACGTTTGGCGATGATATCCTGCAGCCGGACGGCCAGATAGACCGCAGGAAGCTGGGGGGAATCGTCTTTTCCGACCCCGATGAGATGGCCAAGCTGAACGCCATCATGCATCCCAGGATGCACACGATGATGGAGGAGCGTCTCAGGGAGTTGGAGGCCAAAGGCGCACGAGTCGCCGTACTGGAAGCGGCTATCCTGGTCGAGGCGGGATGGATAAGCCTAGTAGACGAGGCGTGGATGGTGGAGGTACCCGAAGAGGTGGCGGTGGAGCGCATTCACCGGAGAAACGGGCTGGCTGAAGAGGAGATCAGAAAACGTCTGCGGTCTCAGTTGTCGACCGAAGAGAGGGCCGGACACGCCAGCGAGGTCATTGAGAATACAGGCGACATCGGGGCTTTGAGGCTTCGCCTCGAAGAGCTCTGGCGCAGCCGGTTGCAAGGGAGGCATAGTTGACACTAGCAAAAGGGACAAGAAGCGTTTACAGGGAGTTCCTCATAGAGGAGTACGTGGTGGATGAGGAACCGTACTACGTCTCGGTATCAGATGAGATAGAGCTTTTTGAAGCCGCCTACGAATCCAAGATACCTGTGCTGCTGAAGGGGCCGACGGGGTGCGGCAAGACCCGGTTCATCGAGCACATGGCCTGGCGACTGGGCCGTCCCGTCACCGCCGTAAAGCGCAATAGAGGCCAGGGGAACGAAAACGGCGCGATACCGCTGGTAACCATAGCGTGCCACGAGGACCTGACCGCCAGCGACCTGGTGGGCCGCTACCTGCTGGAAGGCGAGGAGACGAAGTGGATCGACGGGCCCCTGACCAGGGCGGTGAAGGCGGGCGGCATCTGCTACCTGGATGAGATAGTGGAGGCGCGCAAGGACACCACGGTGCTGATTCACCCCCTCACCGACCACAGACGCTTTCTGCCCATCGAGAAGCGCGGCCAGGTGGTAGAAGCAGCGGACGGCTTCCTGCTCTGCATCTCGTACAACCCCGGTTACCAGAGCGCGTTGAAAGACCTGAAGCACAGCACAAGGCAGAGGTTCGTCTCCCTGGAGTTCAACTACCCAACCAGGGAGGTTGAAGCCCAGGTCGTGCAACATGAGAGCGGCGTATCCGCTGAAATGGCGGATTCTCTGGCCAAGCTGGGGGAGAAGGTGCGCAACCTCAAAGACCACGGACTGCAGGAAGGGGCAAGCACCCGGCTGCTCATCTACGCGGGCAAGCTCATCAACCAGGGCATAACGCCGAGAAGGGCTTGCCAGATTGCGGTGGTCTGGGGCGTGACCGACGACTTTGAAGTCCAGGAGAGCATAGAAGAGGTTGTCACTTCCATCTTTGAATAGAGTAGCGGAGACGACGACGCGCCCGGTTAGTACGGAGCTTGAACGGTTGCGCGCCGCGCTGTCCAACGGAGAGGCGCGGAGGATATCGGAGCCAGGGCTAAGGCCCGCGGCGGTATTCCTGCTTCTGTACCGCAAGGACGGCGAGTACGCGGTCCTGTTCAACAAGCGCACCGACAAGGTAGAGTTCAACAAGGGCGAGATATGCTTCCCCGGCGGCGGTATGGACGACCGTGACGCCGATCTTATGGAAACGGCGCTCCGGGAAACCCACGAGGAGATGGGGATAAGTCCGGCGTCGGTTACGGTTCTGGGAGAGCTTGACGAAACGACCACGCGGGCGGGCTTCGTGATCAGGCCGTTCGTGGGGACGATCTCGTACCCATACGAGTTCAGGCCAAGCGAAGACGAGGTCGCGGAGGTGTTGGAGGCGCCGGTATCGTCGCTGCTGGACAGGCGAAACGTCGAGGACGCGTCATGGGCGCACTCCAAGGTCTACTCCTACGGCGAGCACAAGATATTCGGAGCCACCGCCCGCATACTGGAGCAGTTCCTGAGCGTAGCGCGCGGCCTGGGACTGGACGGGGAGGCGGAATGAATCCGCGGCTGCAACAGATAGAAGAAGAACTGTTGCGCTACCAGCCATCGGTGCGCGAGGAGTTCCGCCGCGCCGCCGCCGCGGTATCGCGAGGGCTCAGCGAAACGGAGTTGCTGGACTGGGCGCGGCACGGGTTGGACATAGCCCAGCAGAGCGTGAGGTCTTGGGAGACCGCCACCGAGTACTACCGGGCATCTCCACAGGTGAGGCCGTATTTGGACGCGCCGCAGCTCTTGGATTGGGGAAGAAGCGGCGCTGCTCTGTGCCTGGACTCTCCCACCCTGGGCTCCGCGTTCTTCCGTGCCAGTTCCAAAAGCCTCGTTAGATTGAAGCCGGCGTACGTGCAGGAATGGGCAGACCTTGGCCGGGGACTGTACAGGGGCACCTGGAAGTCGGGCTCGCTGGCCGCCAAGTTCTTTGAAGTCAGCTCCGAGATGCTGGAACACATGACGTTCCAAGAACTGGGCAAGTTCGCGCAGTTGATAAACTCGCTTTCGCAGAAGTCAACGGAAGTGGCGGCGGACTGCCTTGTCCTGGGACAGCAGACGCTGCCGCAATTCGGCGACGGCATGATGTCGTTGATCAACCTGTCGCAGGTTGTAGCCGAAAGCAACTGGCGGGAGGTGAAGAGCAGCTTCGAATCGGCGTCCAAGATAGTGACGCCGCTGCACGAGAAGCACCGGGGCCGCTTCCTGGACATATCGGCGGCCATGGTGCGCGGCGGGATCTCCAACATCAGCCTGTTCATCAATGAAACGGTCGTGCCGATGTCGCGGGTGGACGCCGCCGGACAGAGCCGTCTGCTGAGCATGGCGGAGGCGCTGCTGCCCATGTCGCACGACGCCGTGGCAGCATTTCTGAAGAGCGCCCCCGAACTGCTGGAAAGGATGAGCCAGGACCAGCTTCGGGCGTGGTTCGACAGGGGAGTGACCATCCTTAGCGAGAACCCCGACGGGGGACTGGCCTACTTCAAGGTTGAGTCCAATACGTCGGAGGCGGTGCTGGAAAGCCTGTCCACAGCGATAGAGCTAGGCAAGGTCAAGGGGCTGTTGGGAATGTACTGCCGGGCGCTGGCCGGGGCGGAAGTAGAGATTGCACCCGCCAGAGAGCTTTTGTCCAAGAACATAGGGTGGGTCTCTGAGGATCACGCGACCACGGAAGGAAGCGTGGTCTACCTACCCGGCGAAATGGACAAGTACGACAGCAAGGAGGAGAACTTCTCGCTGTTCAAGGTCGTGTGCACGCACCAGGTGGCTCACATAGAGTTCGGCAGCTTCGATTTCACCTTCGACAGGCCGTCGACGCTGTTTGCCGATAGCCGCCTGGAAAGAGACAAGCAGACAAATGGGACGGAAGCCCCGCCCCCGGTGCAACAGCCTCTACTCGACGAGGATCCGGGCAGGGTTGAACGAACGTTTCGTACCGACATGGAGCGGTTCTTCAACCTATTCGATAATCGCCGCTTGGCCTTGGACATATTCACTGTGTTGGAGGACGGCAGGCTCGACCACAGGACCCGCAGCGAGTACCCGGGGCTTGCCCCGGCTTACAGGCAGGTGCAGCAGGACGCTCTCAAAGACAGGCCGGAAATAGAGGAGATGCCGCTGCAAGAGGCCATGGTGGAGTTCTTGGTACGGCTGAGCTTGCAGCAGAGCAAGGGGCTGCCCGCGCCAAAGCAGTACCTGGACCACGCCAGGGCGGCGGCGAAGATTTTCCGGCGGCTCCTTGTCAAGCGCGCCTCCGTGGAGGACTCGACAGAGGCGACCATACGAATATACGACCTCATATCGGAGATGCCGAACGTGGAGCTTCCCGAAGAGGAGTGGACCGAGATTGACGTAGAAGACACTACGATGACGGACGAGGAGCTGGAAAGCATCTTGGAGGAAATCCAAAGCTCCGACGAGACTTCCTCGCCCAGCGAGACGCAGGCCGGGCAGGAGGAGGAGTACGATTCGCCGTCCCAGGTGGACTACCGCGGCGACTTCAAGCCTGAGTTGAGCCAGTTGCTGTCCACGTTGCGGATGCAGCAGGGACAAACACAGGGACAGGAGGGAATGTCAAACCTGTCCAAGGAAGAGTTGGAGCAGCTGCTGGCCAACAGCGCGGAGTTGGATATGGTGGAGAGCTCGGAGGACGCCTCTCCTGAGCAGCTGGGCGCGTTGATTCAGAACATAGTGCAGGAGATAGGGAGCGGACAAACCCCAGATTCAGGAAAAGGCCAGGGAATGATCCCCCACGTGGACGAAGAGGGGTATCCCATCGAGATAGGGGAGCCGCAGACCTACCTGTACGACGAATGGGACTTTCGCGCCGATGATTACAAGCCGCGCTGGTGCGTGGTGCGAGAGAAGTGGGTGCCGGAGGGCGATTCGCAGTTCTTTACGGATACCCTGCGCACCCATTCCAGCCTGGTGAGCCGGATCCGCCGCCAATTCGAGATGCTGGCCCCGGAGGTTTACCGCAAGACCAAGCACCTGCCGGACGGCGAGGACTTCGACCTGGACGCTGTCATAGAGTCGATCATAGACAAGTGGGCGGGGGAGTCGCCGTCGGACAAGGTGCACTGGAGGCGCAACAAGGTTGAGCGGGACGTTTCCGTCGTGTTCCTGCTGGACATGAGCGCGTCCACCGCGGAGTCGATAGACGATACAAGAAGGGACAGTTGGGACGCGCCGGATGATCCGGTGGAGTACATGGCCTGGCTTCGCAGCAGACGGCTGGAGGGCCACAAGCGCAGCTACAAACGGATAATTGACCTTGAGAAAGAGGGCCTGGTACTGCTAATCAACGCCTTGGAGACGATAGGGGACGTGTACGGCATATACGGCTTCTCCGGATACGGTCGAGAGAACGTGGAGTTCTACACCATCAAGGACATCGAAGAGAAGCTGTCGGAACGGGTGAAGAAGAGAATCGACCGCGTCACGCCGCTTCACGCCACGCGCATGGGGCCCGCTATAAGGCACGCCGTGACCAAGCTGGACAAGCAGGACTCGCGCACCAAGCTGTTGTTTCTGATCAGCGACGGCAGGCCGCAGGACAGGGGGTACAGCCGCGAGGGCGTGGAGAAGGAGTACGCGGTGCACGACACCAAGATGGCGCTGACGGAGGCACGGAGAAAGAACATCACGCCATTCTGCTTGACCGTGGACAAGGCCGGACACGACTACCTGGCGACCATGTGCCAGGACATGGGCTACGAGGTGCTGGCGGACATCAACGCATTGCCGGCCCGGCTGCCTACGCTGTACCGAAAGCTGACGGTGTAGGGCAGGGGCAGCCGACCCCCGGCTATGCCTGATCGCTGTTTACGGTGTTCCTCAGAGCGAGCAGCGACATGATGACGGCGCGGTTCTTTACCAGCGACCGGCTGGTGGAAGGGAATCGGTGGTAGGCGGCTTCTGCTCCACCTGGGCCGGCCACTCCTATGTAGACCGCGCCCGGCGGTTTGTCCTCCAATGGATCGGGGCCGGCCACGCCCGTAATGCCCAGGCCGTAGTCCGCGCCGAGTCCGGTTCGCACAGCTTGGGCCATGGCTTGGGCGACTTGGGCACTGACCGCGCCGTGCTCCTCGATGAGGCTTGCCGGCACGCCGTGAGCGATTTTCAGTTCGTTGGTGTAGGAGACGATGCCCCCCTTGAAGTAGGCGGAGCTTCCGGCAACGTTGGTAATGGAGTCGGCGAGCAGGCCGCCGGTGCAGGACTCCATGGTGGCGAGGGTGAGGCCGCGCCGCCTCAGAAGCTCGCCGACGCTGTTTTCCGCCGTCTCCTCGTCGACTCCCCAGACGCTGTCGGCGAAGATACGGCGCAGACGGTTCTCCACGGAGAGGAGCAGCTTGTTGGCCTCCGTGTGGTCTGGGCCGCGCGAGATGATGCGCAGGTGGATGCCGTCGGGCTTGGCATAGACTCCGACGTAGGGATTTTCGACGGCCAGAACGGGGGCGGCCATTTCGTCGACCGCGCCTTCAGACAGGCCGATGGTCTTGAGGGTCTTGGTGAGTACCACGTTGCCCTCGATCCTTTGGCGCAGCCTGGGAGCCACCTCACGCTCCCAGATGTCCTTGAGCTCGCGGGGAGGGCCCGGCATGGCTACGATGGCCCTGCCGTCCTTTTCCGCCCACCAGCCCGGCGCGGTGCCCATGCGATTGGGAATAGCGACGGCGGATGGGATGAGCCATGCCTGTTTGATGTTGCTGGACGGCATTTCGCTGCCGCGAGACCTGAATATGGAGCGGAGATGCTCCAACTGCCGCGGGTCGACATGGGTCTCTTCGCTGAAGACCTGCGCTATGGCTTCACGGGTGACGTCGTCGCTGGTGGGGCCGAGGCCGCCGGTAGTGAACGTGTACCGGTTACGTTGCCAGGAGCGGCGCAGGACTTCCACGTAACGCTCAGGATCGTCGCCGACCAGGGTTGCCTGGCGCACTTCCAGCCCGAACTGGGGCAACTGCGACGCCAGCCACGAGGAGTTAGTGTCCTGGATCTCCCCCATGAGCAGCTCCGTTCCGCTGGCAATGATCTCAGCATACATCCGATGATTCGCCGCCTATCATGGAGAGGCCGGTTCCAGCAAAGCCGCGCTCTGCTTTTCGTATGGCTCCGCAGTGCTTGGCCGGGGAAGCCCTTCCTTCAATATGGCTATGATTGCATCCACATGGTCAGGCCCGACCAGAAAATCCGGGTGCGACTCTGACCGATCTACCGGCACCTTGTTCTCTTCAAGATAGCTTCTAAGGTTGTCGGGATTGGGAAAGTTATCCAATCTCCCTGAATGGATGCGCGCCTGGTTCAGTCCTGCATGAGACTTGCGCAGATAGATTGTGGCTCCCTTGTATCCACAAGATTCAAAGGCAAAGGTATGGTCTCGCTTCTTCTCCACGTACAGTTCGGAGAAAACATCTCTGAACTTCAGAAACACAGCCATGCTTGACTTCAACTCATCCTTCATTTCGTCTATGCGGCGGCGGCGCTCCGGCGTGAAGTCTTTGGTCAACTCGCTGAACGGGTGACGGCCGCTCATTATATCAACCCCTCCTTTCGCAACTCTTCTAAATGTTCGTCGTAGAGTCTGTCGGCTATTCTGACATACTCCTCGTAGAATCTCCTGCTTCCGGTCTTGTCGCCTCCAATCAGAAGTATCGACGTTCTCCTTGGGTCCATTGCGTATAGTATTCGCATTGGTCGCCCACCACTTTGCACTCTAAGTTCCCGCATATGCCCGTAGCGTGATCGCCTTATACCCGAGGAGTGCGGAGACGGCAAAGTCGGGCCTAGCTCCTCCAGCAGATCAACCGATTTGATCACTGCATTCTGCTGTTGCTCTGAAAGCTGGCCCCACCACTGCACAAATTGGTCTGTGACCTCAACCTCCCAAGGCATGGTGTCATTATATTACTGACGTGAAACTATACCAAGTCACGTCGGGCTACTTCCCGTCCATCCCCTTCAGGCGCTGTTTCATCTCGTCCAGCAGAGGCGTTGCCGAGGGGTCTACGCCGTAGAGTACGGCCAGGTAGTAGCTGACGAAATCCCCGATGAATATGGCGCTGAGAACCTGGGCCAGGGGCGACTTCCCAATTGCTTCAACCTGGTAGTTGGGCAAGGAGTGGCTGTCGAGTAGATCCCGGGTCAGGCGATAGTGCGTGGAGGTGCGAGGGTAGAGTAGGTTGGAGTGCAAAAGGACGACGGCGATGTCACGGGGAGTCGGGCCGGTGTTGGCATAGCTCTGGATGGAGTTGTGGTTGACTTCAGGCAACTCCTCGGCGAAAGCCCAGGCCTTGCTGTTCTCGTTGAGGAGCACCTTCCAACGCCGCGCCACCCCGGAGAGGAATCCGGCTCCGTAAACCACAACGAGTCTGTTGAACAGGTTCGCGGCGAGCTGCTTGGCCTGGTTTTGTGATGTTGGGACGTTGGAGATAAGGGACGCGCGCAGTTCTCTGAGCACAAGCCCAGCCTCCTCCATATCCGCCGATCTATCCTGAAACAGCCCAAGCCCGCAGAGGATAGCCATGGGCGCGGCGAAGGTGTACCCTAAGGCGGCCCTGGGCTCTCCGGCGAACGGCACATGAAGAACGGGGACTCCGTCCTTGTCCGCCTGGCGGCTCAGTTCGCCGCCGCTTGTGATGACGATTATCCTGGCGCCGACGTCTCTTGCCTGCCGGTACATGGACAGCGTCTCCTCCGTGTTGCCGGAGTAGCTGGAGATTATGGCGAGGGTATCGGCGTCTATCCAGCCGGGCAAGCTATAGTCTCGAATCACCGAAAGCGGCGCGGTCTTCTCCTGGTTGATTAGGCCAGCGAGGATGTCGCCGCCGATGGCAGAGCCGCCGACACCGAGTACAGCCACAGACCGGCTACCGGCGTATGAGCCGGGCAGTTCCAGAGCCTTGGCTTCTCGCCAGGCCTGGTCGCACTGGTCGGGCAGCCCGGCGATTCTGTCGTGCAAGCCGGATGGATCATGGCGCGCATAGCTGGCCGGGTCGTCGATGGATATAGCGGTTTCGGTTCTAGGTTCCATGATTTCGATGGTAGTCAACGGTAAGCTTCAGCCCTGTCGCCATGTCCACCTGTGGAGACCACCCAAGCAGACGTTCCGCCTTGCGGCTGTCCAGGGAAATCTTGAATACGTCGCCCTCACGCGGCGGGCCGTAGACGGGCCGCTCCTCGTAGCCGGTGGCTTCGGCCAGCATGTCAAATATCTCGTTTACGGACGTGCTGTAACCCGCGCCTATGTTGTACTCTTCGTTGGCCTCTTGCTCTAGCGACTTCAGGTTGGCCTCCACCACGTCTCCAACGTAGACGAAGTCCCGTTCCTGCGCTCCGCTGCCAAAGATGGCCACCTCTTTCTTTTCCAGCATCCGCTGAGTAAAGATAGCGACGACGCCCGCTTCGCCGTAAGGGTCCTGGCGGGGGCCGTAGATGTTGCTGGGGCGCAGGATAGTGTACTTGAACCCCGCCAATGCTCCGTAAGCGTGGACGTAGCTCTCCGCGGCGTGCTTACTGGCGCCGTAAGGAGAGACGGGCCTGATGGGATGGGTCTCAGTGCAGGGAAGCTGGGTTGGATCGCCGTAAAGGGCGCCGCCGGTCGAGCTGTACACGAACCTATCCACTCCGAACCTGCCGCACATCCGGAGCAGATTCACCGTGCCCGTTACGTTCACTCTGGCGTCTTCCTCCGGGTCGGCGACGGACCGGGCCACGCTTGCCTGGGCGGCGAGGTGAAACACGATCTGCGGCTTCTCTTGCCGAAATACGTCGGCGAGGCTGGCGTCGCCTATGTCCAGTTGGTGGAAGGAGGCCTTGGGGGGCAGATGGCTCTCGCGCCCGCTGCTCAGGTCGTCAACCACGGCCACGTGAAGGCCGCGTTCGAGCAAACCGTCGACCAGGTGGGAGCCGACGAAACCCGCGCCGCCCGTGACCAGGACGCTGTCGTAGCTCACGATGCGTCCCGCGCGGCTAGCATGATGGCTTCTTCAGCTTCTCGCAGGTCTTTGTGGTTGTCCACGGCCTTCCAGAACGAGTTGGAGCGATAGGCGAACAGCTTGCCCTCGTCCGCAAGGCGGGGGAAAGTCGTCGTCTCGTGGTCGCCCAAGTCGGGCAATTCCGGCCTGATCGCCGTTTCCAAGAGATAGATGCCGGCGTTGATCCACAAAGGCAGTTCGCCCTTTTCTCTGAACGCGGTGATGCGGTTGGAGTCGTCTATCTCCACTACGCCGTAAGCGCTAGGGTAGGGGGTCAGCATAACGGTGGCCAAAGCGCCAGTGGCTCCGTGTTGTTCAATCATCAGCCCCAAGTCCTCGTTGGTGAGTATATCTCCATTACAGGCAAGAACTGTCGGCTCGGAATCCGAAACGCAGGCCAAGCCCTGTTTGATAGCTCCTCCTCTTCCAAGGGGCGTTTCTTCCACGGAGTATTGGATGTTGACCCCCAGCCGGGAGCCGTCACCGAAATAGTCTCTTATGCTCTGCCACCTGTATCCGCAGAGGATTATGAAATGGGCAATGCCCAACTCTCTATATTTAGTCACCTGATGCCAGAGAATGGGCTTGCCGTTGACCTCTACCATGGGCTTGGCCACGGTATCGGTCAGCGGGCGCAGCCGCTCGCCTTTTCCACCGGCAAGGATGAGTGCATACATAGCTGGTGAACATCATATTCCGTGAAGTCGCAAGGCTTCAAGGGGTGAGAGGACGGACATACGGACATACGGGCATACAGGCATACAGGCAAGAGGGCAAATGGGCAGGTAGGGGCTTTTCGTTCTGTGTTTTGGAAACACTAGAAGAAACGACGGAGAATGGGATTTGCCGTTGTGAACCGAGTGTGTTATATTCATTGTTGACAAAAATAGAGAAGGTCAAAAAGTAATAGAGCGGATGCTAGGAACGGAAAGCAAGCAAGCAATCTTCAAGGGTTTCGGCGGACACGAAAAGGACACAGGGTCAACGGAAGTTCAGGTAGCTCTACTCACGGAGCGTATCAAGGAGTTGACCGACCACCTGAGGTCTCACCACAAGGACTACCAGTGTAGACGCGGTCTGATGAGACTGGTAGGACGTAGACGCCGTTTGCTGGCTTACCTCAGCCGCGAAGACGTGGGACGTTACGCAAATCTCATAGCAAGACTAGGACTACGCCGATAACACCCCCTCCTTCAAGGGGTGTTTTCTATTTCCTGCGCGCCCGCTCCTGATACAAAGGAGTATTTTTTCCATGACTGAAACTTTTTCACGTGAAATTGGCGGACGCACGCTTATTGTTGAGATAGGGAGATATGCGGAACAGGCCAACGGCGCGACTCTGGTACGGTACGGGGACTCCATAGTCCTCACCACCGTGAACAGCGCACAGGCCAGGGAAGGCATCGACTTTTTCCCGCTGACCGTGGACTACGAGGAAAGGCTGTACGCGGCGGGCAAGATTCCGGGAAGCTTCTTCCGCAGGGAAGGCCGGCCCACGCAAGACGCCATACTGGCGGCCCGATTGACGGACCGCTCGATACGGCCGCTGTTCCCCAAGGACTACCGCAGCGAGGTACAGGTCATTACTACAGTGCTGTCGGTGGACCACGAGAACCCTCCCGAAACGCTTTCCATAATAGGAGCGTCGATTGCGCTGACCATGTCGGATATACCGTTCGAGGGCCCCATAGGGGCTTGCCGCCTGGGATACATGGACGGAGAGCTTCTGGTCAATCCCACCTACAAGCAGATAAGCGGCGGAAACCTGGATCTGGTGGTAACAGGAACCAGGGATGCCGTAGTCATGGTGGAAGCAGGAGCCGGCGAGATATCCGAAGAGCAACTCCTGGAGGCCATGGCACTGGGGCAGGATGTCAACCTGGAGTTGGTGTCGCTTCAAGAGGAGATAGCACGAAAGGTGGGCAAGCCGAAAGTCCACTACATCCCGCTTCTCCAGCCCTCTCCCGCTCTGCAGTCGGAGGTGGACTCCATGCTGGGGGCGCGGGTGAAGGAGTTGTTCGACGAAGGGGCGGCAAAGGGAGAGCGAAACGCAGCACTGGACGAGTTGGAGAAGGAGGCCGTGGGCCGTTTCGAAGAGGAGCACGGCGCGGGCCTTGTATCGGAGGCGTTCGAAAAGCTGCTGAAGAAAACGATGCGCGACAACGTCATCCGCGAAGGCAAACGTCCCGACGGGCGGCGGCCCGAGGAGATACGCCCGATAAGCATAGAAGTGGGCGTCCTCCCCAGGACTCACGGCACGGGCATGTTCAAACGAGGCCAGACCCAGGCGCTATCCATAGCCACGCTTGGCTCATTGAGCATGACGCAGAACCTGGACACGTTGAGCCCGGATGAGACCAAGCGGTACATGCATCACTACAACTTCCCACCGTACTCCGTGGGAGAGGTGCGGCGCATGGGCGGCGCGGGACGGCGCGAGATAGGACACGGCGCGCTTGCCGAGAGAGCGCTTCTTCCGGTAATCCCGGACGAGGCGGAGTTCCCCTATACCATCAGGGTAGTATCGGAGATTATGAGCTCCAACGGGAGCACGTCGATGGCCAGCGTTTGCGGAAGCACTCTGGCGCTCATGGACGCAGGCGTTCCCATAAAGAAGCCGGTAGCCGGCGTGGCCATGGGCCTCATAATGGGCGAGGACGGACAATACGCCGTTCTCACGGACATCCAGGGCATAGAGGACTTCCAGGGAGACATGGACTTCAAGGTAGCCGGAACAGACGACGGCGTGACGGCGCTCCAGATGGACGTCAAGGTGAAGGGAATCAACTTCGAAGTGATGAGCAAGGCATTGGAGCAGGCGCGTCAAGGGAGGCTGTTCATTCTGGGCAAGATGAATGAGACGATGCCGGGAGTGAGGCAGGACCTCAGCCCCTACGCCCCTCGTATGCAGAAGATGAGCATTCCCGTGGACAAGATAGGCGCGGTAATCGGTCCGGGCGGCAGGACTATAAAGGCCATAATCCAGGAGACCAAAGCGACCATAGACATAGAGAACGACGGCACCGTGACCATAGGTTCCACCAGCGAGGAGTCGGCCAAGGCGGCCATAGAGGCACTGGAAGGGTTGATACGAGAGCCGGAAATAGGCGAAATCTACACGGGCAAGGTGACGCGGCTCATGGAGTTCGGCGCTTTTGTCGAGATCATGCCCGGCAAAGAAGGGCTGGTGCACATCAGCCAGCTTGCCGAGCACCACGTGGACAGGGTCGAGGACGAGGTGACGGTGGGCGACGAAATAACGGTCATGCTGGTGGAGGTGGACAGGATGGGAAGGATCAATCTTTCCCGCCGCGCCGTCTACGCCGATGAAGGCTCGGAGCAGGGAGAAGAGAGGCCCTACAGAGCGGAAGGCCGTTCCGACGGCGACTCCTCCCGGCGCGGCGACAACGGCCGCGGCGGCTACGGCGCGCGTCGCGGGGGGTACTCCCAGCGCGGCGGCGGCAGGAGGCCGGGCGGAGGCGGGGGCGGACGCGGACCCAGGCCGGGCGGCCAGGGTCGTGGACCGAGACGCTACTAGAGGTGCGATAAGTGGCTCTGCGAGTAGTAGTGCATGGCGTGCAGGGGCGGATGGGCCGGCAGGCGCTGGCCGCCCTCTGCGCCGACGATGAGGTTGAACCGGCGGGCGGCGTCGACCTGAGCGCGGGCAGGGACGCCATCGACCTGCCGGACGGCTCCGGCGTGATCCCCTATGCAAACAGCGTGGAGGCGCTGCTGGCGCGCGTGCAGGCGGACGTACTCATCGACTTCTCCGTAGCATCGGCGAGCGTGGAGGCGGCGCGCATGGCCGCCGAAAGAGGCGTGCACGTCGTCATAGGCACGTCCGGCATGGGCGAACCGGAACTGGAAGCGCTGAGAGAGCTAAGCCGCCGTCATGAAGTCGGAGTGCTGGTCGTGCCGAACTTTGCCCTTGGGGCGGTGGTGCTGACGCATCTGGCCGGGATTGCCGCCCGATTCTTCGAGTACGCCGACATCCACGAAGCCCACCACGAAGCCAAGATCGACGCGCCGTCGGGGACGGCGCTGGCCCTGGCACGGGCAATCGCCGCGAACAAGAGCTTCAAGCGCCCCGACCCGGAGAAGGAGCCTCTGGCCGGCACAAGGGGCGGAGATTACGGCGGGGTGTCGATACACAGTTCGCGGATGCCGGGACGCCTGGCACATCACGAGGTGGTGTTCGGCGCGCTGGGGCAGACGTTGAGCCTTCGGCACGATTCCATCAGCCGCGAATCGTTCATGCCCGCCGTGCTGCTGGCGGTGAAGGAAGTCGCCAAGCGCCGCGGGTTTGAAGTGGGGCTGGAGGGGATTCTGGGGCTTTCCTAGAGAACTGGTTTAGGCATGGCCTTCGGAACATTAGTGTTACAAGCAAGGATATAGCTCGTGAACTTGCTGCCTCCTAGTGGCAGTCCTATAATGACCTACCCCCTCTGGAGAGGAAATATGCAGGAAAGCCAACACGCTGACACTGATACACTAGAGGTTTACTGGGAAAAGGCAAAACCTCAGTCCTGGAACATGAAGAAGTACTCAAAGGAACGCGAAGTACTTTATGGCCTTCTTGAGGAAGGTGAGGTGCCTCAATGGGTTGTTTCTGGGACTCTGTTTGTGGGAGATGGGATCGCACCAATCCAGCTTGGTATCGCTGTAGCTACTGACCTGCGTATGATCTTCCTCGACAAAGGGAAACGTGGAGAGTACAAGAGTGCGCAAGTGCCCTATGACGAAATGTGGAAAGTCGAGCATGAAGCTAAGTTCTTCGGACACGTACTTACGTTCGACGGACCATGCATCCAGGAACATAAGTTCAAGGACATCCATGAGCATTCAGCTGCTGAGTCCCTCGCTGCTTATGTGCAAGATCGCGTGACTTTGGAATATCGTCCCCATATGAAAGAGGCCAGAATCCATCCCATTGATGAGCAGTGGAACAAAGTGAAGCCTGCGCAGTGGAGTGAACACACTCATAGTGGCGAGCGTGAGATGCTTCACACGCTCCTAGAGGCTGGTGAGACCATAATGGCCTTACTCGGTGGTCACTTTGGCCCCGACTTGGGACAAGCCCAGCCTGGCAAGACTCTCCATAAAGGCATTGCTGTTGCTACGGATAGGCGCGTGCTGATGGTCGATAAAGGACTATTCGGCTCAACCGAAGTTGCGGAAATGCGCTACCAAAGCATCGAGTCCATCACCTACAGCACTGGCATGCTGATGGCGGGTATGCGAATTACAGGTAGAGGTACCGCGAGTTTCCGAATTGAAAATGTACAGAAACCTGAGGTTAAGCCGTTTGTTGATTACGTGCGCTCCCAAGTTGTCACTCAGCAAACACCAACCGTTCAGGTCAAGGAAAGTGGAGCAGCATCGGTCGCGGATGAGTTGGAAAAACTGGCGGGACTGTTGGAGCGAGGATACGTCACTCAAGACGAGTTTGATGCCATGAAGAAGCAACTGCTGGCAGGATGAATCTTGCATAGACTAGCTCTATTCATGCACTAAGAATAATCCTTCCTCGCCAAAAGTGGTTTATCGAAGAATCTCAGAATTTTACAGTTCTTGCCTTTCCTAAGCGACATTTGCCCACCAGTGACAGAGATATGGTAAAATCGCCGTATTCTTAGGGGAAGGTGCGAGATGGCTGAGATAGGACGACTCCTCACGGCAATGGTTACCCCCTTCAACGATGAAGGACGGGTGGACTATGAACAGGCTAAGCGCCTTGCCGTGGCCCTGGTGGATTCCGGGAGCGACGGAGTTGTGGTGGTGGGCACCACTGGTGAGTCGCCGGTACTGAGCCCGGAGGAGCAAGGCCGCATGTTCGCCGAGGTGAGCAGCGCGCTGAAGGGCAGGGGGGCCGTGGTGGCAGGCGCGGGGAGCAACAACACTCACGAGGCGGTGAAGTACACCAAAGACGCTGAAGAGGCGGGCGCTGACGCGGTCCTGCACGTGGTCCCGTACTACAACAAGCCCACGCAGGAAGGGTTGTACCAACACTTCAGGACGATTGCGGAGAGCACTCATCTGCCGGTCATCCTGTACAACGTGCCCAGCCGCACTATCACCAACCTTACGGCGGATACGACGCTGAGGTTGAGCCGGATAGACAACGTTGTGGGCGTGAAAGAGGCCAGCGCGGATTTCGAGCAGATTGCCACCATCATCGACGGGGCGCGGGACGGGTTCAACGTATGGAGCGGCAACGACGCGGACACCTTCCACATCATGTGCCTGGGAGGATACGGCGTGGTCAGCGTGGCATCGCACTTGGTGGGCCTGCAGATCAAGGCGATGATGCAAATGCTACTGGACGGCAGCGTGAACGGCGCGGCGTCGGAGCACCGCAGGTTGCTACCGCTGTTCAAGGGGCTGTTCGTGGTCTCCAACCCAATTCCGGTGAAGTACGCCACCAACCAGGCCGGCTTCAACGTAGGCAAGCCGCGCCTGCCGTTGACGGAGCCGGATGAGAAGACAGCAGCATTCCTAAATGACCTGGTCAGCAAGTACGAAGTGGACTTGCCGGTTGGGTCGCCTGCTTAGGTCACTCCAAGCCGGAGATTTCCCGCATCAGGGTCGCCATTTCTATGGCGGCGAGAGCGGCGTCGTAGCCGCGGTTGCCCTCATTGCCGCCGGCCCTGGCCATCGCCTGCTCTTCGCTATCGGTGGTGAGGACGCCGTATATGGTGGGCACACCCGTCTCTCGCGATACGCTGGCTATGCCGTGCGTAGCTTCCCTGGCGACGTACAAATGATGGTCTGTTTCGTGCCTGATAACAGCGCCCAAACAAATGATGGCGTCGAATTCGCCGGTGTCGGTCAGGTTCTGCGCCACGACGGGGATTTCAAACGAACCGGGCGTCCAGGCCACGGTTACGTCCTGTTCCAAGACGCCGTGCGAGGTCAAGCCGTGCAATGCGCCCTCCAGCAGCTTGGAAGTGACCGCTTCATTGAAGCGAGCCACCACAATGGCTATCTGCAGGCCGTTGCCGTCTTCGCTGCCCCTTAGCTCCCGGACCATGGCTACTGATCGTGAGCAGCAGGCCGCTGGGCCTCAGGCTCCATAAGCTCCGTTTGCAGGAGATGGTCCAGCTTGGTGAGCTTGGTGTGGAGGTATTTCTTGTTGACGTCGTTGGGAGGTATCTGAATTGGGACGCGCTCCACAATGTTGAGTCCGTAGCCGTCCAGACCTACCACTTTCCTGGGGTTGTTGGTGAGAAGGCGGATATTGCGAACGCCAAGGTCGACCAGAATCTGAGCGCCAATGCCGTACCAGCGCAGGTCGGGAGGAAAGCCCAGCTTCTCGTTGGCCTCCACCGTGTCCAGTCCGCTGTCCTGCAACCGGTAGGCGCGCAGTTTGTTGTGCAGCCCTATGCCCCGGCCTTCCTGGCGCATATAGAGGAGGACGCCGCTGCCGTCCTCCTGGATCATTTCCAGCGATTTGCGCACCTGTTCGCCGCAGTCGCAGCGAAGGCTGCCGAAGGTGTCGCCGGTAAGGCACTGGCTGTGCACTCTGACCAAGACGGGCTGTTCCGAGGCGACGCTTCCCTTGACAAGAGCAACGTGCTCTTCCACGTCGATGGCGCTCTTGTACGCGATAGCGGTGAAGTCCCCGTATACGGTGGGGAGCTTGGTCTCGGTGATGCGCGTAATCAGGGTCTCGTGCTGCTTGCGGTAGGCCACCAACTGAGCGATGCTGATTATCTTGATGCCGTGTTGCCCTGCGAACTCTTCCAGATCGCCCAGGCGGGCCATAGCGCCGTCTTGTTTCATGATCTCGCAGATGACGCCCGCGGGGTAAAGCCCGGCCATCTTGACGAGGTCTACGATGCCCTCGGTCTGCCCGGCCCGGACGAGGACGCCGCCCTCCGCGTAGCGGAGAGGGAACAGGTGGCCGGGACGCGCCAGGTCGGAGGGCCTGGTGTCGGGATCGAGGATGGCCTTCACCGTCGCGGCGCGGTCGCCCGCGGATATGCCGGTGGTGGTGCCCCCGACGGCATCGACGGAAACGGTGAACGCAGTGCCGAGTCGAGCCGTGTTCCCGCCCACCATGAGGTCGATGCCCAAGCTATCGAGCCTTTCGCCGATAACAGGCATGCAGATGAGGCCGCGTCCGTGGTTGGCCATGAAAGAGATGGCCTCCGGAGTGGCGAACTCGGCGGCTACGGCCAGGTCGCCTTCATTCTCGCGGTCTTCGTCATCGACTATGATGACGAACTTCCCTTGCCGTATGTCTTCGACCGCTTCTTCAACGGTGCATAAAGGCATAAATGTCCTTGTGTTGGCAGCTTCTAGGAGGCGGGAGCCGAGTTTACAAACTGCTCTACGTACCGCGCCACTATATCGGTTTCCAGGTTGACCTGGTCGCCTGCTTGTCTGTCTCCCAGCACGGTGTGGTCGCGTGTATATGGTATCACAGATACGGAGAACGATGAAGAATCGCAATCCACCACGGTGAGGCTTACGCCGTCCACGGCGATGAAACCCTTGCTTACGACGTAGCGCATCACCTGGGGAGGGGCTTGGAATCGCATGACCAGGGAATCGCCATCCGGCTTTACCGACAGCACCTCTCCCGTTGCTTCCACGTGTCCCTGGACGATGTGCCCGCCGATGCGGTCAGCGACTGCAAGGGCGCGCTCCAAGTCAACGGCATCTCCGGGCTTGAGCAGGCCCAGGTTGGTGCGCCGCAGTGTTTCCGGCGTGACGTCCACGGCGAAATGGTTACCTTTGATGGCTACGGCGGTAAGGCATGCCCCGTTTATGTTCACGCTGTCGCCAACCCTGGCGCCTTCCAGGACGGCGGCGGCCTGGATGACCAAGCGGTCCGGTTTGGCATCGACCACTCTGCCGACTTCCTCTACGATTCCCGCAAACAAAGCTACCCTCCTTGCGTATCCTGCCGCCCGCCGCGGTGCGGATATCCGGTTACTATCAAATCGACGCCTATTTGTTCCACCTCAACGTCCCACAGGCGGTGGGCTCCGGCGATGGCATCGCTGCCTTGACCTCCCACGGCCGGCTTTGCCGCCGCGCCTCCTATTATGACAGGCGCGATGCAGGCTGCAACCTTGTCCACGAGGTTGCGGTCGAAGAAGGAGCCCAATAGCTCGGAACCACCCTCCACCATCATACTCGTGATTTGCCGTTCACCGAGCAGGCAAAGCAGCGCGCCCAAGTCGACGCGTCCGTCCTTCCCCGGCAGAAACGCGACATCCGCGCCGAGCGCTTTGATCGCTGAAACCGCCTCTGGATTTGGATTACCGGCCGCAATGAGAACAGGCCCGGGTTGGCTGAAGAGCCTGGCCGCCGGGGAGATGCGGAGGCGGCTGTCCGCTATGACGCGAAGCGGCTGCTTGGATAGCGGCGCATCGTTCTCATCTCTTGCCGTGAGGAGCGGGTTATCGGCAAGGACGGTGCCGATACCCACCATTACGGCATCGGAGGCGGCCCTCATCCTGTGCGCCCACTGCCTAGACTCGGCGGACGAAATCCATCGCGAGTCTCCGCCGCGGGCCGCGATCTTGCCGTCCAGGCTGGCGGCGAACTTTGCCGTGACAAAGGGCGTTCCCCGCGTGATGTACTTGAAGTACGCCTCGTTGAGCCTGCGGCTGAGGTCTTCGCCCTGGCCGGTGTGGACTTCGACGCCTTTCTCCTGGAGTTCCCGCAACCCTTTGCCTGAAACCAGCGGGTTGGGGTCTATCAGGGAGAATTGCACATGGGATACGCCCGCTCTGAGGATGGCTTCCGTGCAGGGCAGGGTGCGACCCGTATGAGGGCAGGGTTCCAGGGTAACGTACATTGTGGAGCATCGAGCCTTTTCTCCTGCCTGGGTCAGGGCCATAATCTCAGCGTGGTCCTGGCCGGCAGGCTGGGTGAAGCCCTCACCCACAATCCGGTCGTCTTGCACAATGACGGCGCCAACAGCAGGGTTGGGGCTTGTACTGCCAAGGGCCTGCCGCGCCAGTTCCAATGCACGGTGCATGTAGGGGGATGGCCTATTCCCCTCGTTCGCCTCTGTTTGCGGCATAGTTCAAATAGTACCGGCTCGGCGTAGGTTCGTCTTGCCCCCTGTATTTGCTGCCTATGCCGGCAGATCCGTAGGGGTTCTCCGCAGGTGTAGTCAACCGCATGAATGATATCTGGGAGACTTTCATTGTAGCGTAGAGGTTTATTGGCAGGTTGGCCAGGTTGCTCAACTCCAGCGTAAGATTTCCCTCCCAACCAGGATCCACGAAGCCTGCCGTGGAGTGCACCACAAGACCAAGACGCCCCAGAGAACTCTTTCCATCCAGACGTCCCACGACATTATTGGGAAGGCATATAGATTCAAGGGTAACTCCCAGTGCGAACTCGCCGGGGTGCAGGACAAAGGGGTTGGCTTCGTCTATCTCCACAAGCTCCGTGAGCTGCTCCATAGGCTCCCTGACGTCGATGACCTGGAGCCTGTGGCTGCGGAACACCCTCAGCTTGTGCCCCAGGCGCAGGTCGACGGAGGCCGGCTGGATAGACGATTCGTCCAGGGGGTCTATGATTATGTGACCGCCGGCTATCTCTTCTCTGATGGTTCTGTCGCTGAGTACCAATTTCGCCTGCTTTAGGGGAACAGATAACATTTTACCCATGCGGTATAATGACCGCAATAACAGGAGTGTCCGGTTTTAACCGGGTTAAAGAAGGGCAGGGGACAGACGCTTTGCAATTTAGCCGCGTTAGTAGTCGTAGATATCTGATGCTAGAATAAGAAGCTGGCCGCAACTAAGGATATGCGTAAAACTCTCCGCGAAATCTTACAAACCGTCCTGCTGACGTTGATACTCTTTGCCGGATTGCAAGGCACGATACAAAACGTCCGCGTAGAGGGCTTCAGCATGAGGCCCACGCTGGATGCAGACCAGTATCTACTGGTGAACAAGCTGGCCTATTCACAAATCAACTTAGCCAATCTAACCAGGCACATCCCCTTCATTGATTCGGGCGATGAAGAGCCGTCGTACCTATTCGATCCTCCGCAGAGAGGGGAAGTTGTAGTCTTCCGGTTCCCCGTAGACCCGTCCCGGGACTTTGTGAAACGAGTCATTGCGGTTCCTGGCGACTCTGTGGAAATCAGGAATGGGAATGTCTTCGTCAACGGCAAAGCACTGGAAGAGTCGTACACTCTAGACGACCCCAGGGGTATCACTATGCTCGAACAGGTCATGGGGCCTGATGAGTACTTCGTGCTGGGCGACAACAGGCTGCAGAGCAACGACTCAAAGAATTGGGGCCCGGTGCCTCTGGAGAACATTATTGGAAGGGTCTGGGTATCATACTGGCCGTTGTCGGAGATAGAGGCGTTCTAGGGACCTAGTCCGCTCGCAATCGCCGCCGACCCCTGGATGCCCGCTCCCCGATCGGGGTCGGGGACAGGCTGCGCGGGCAAGACGAGCAGTGGGAGCCCGTTTCGTACGGCGCGGGTATGCTGGTACAATTCAACCGTCTTCACGGGCCGTTAGCTCAGTCAGGCAGAGCAGCGGACTTTTAATCCGCGTGTCCAGGGTTCGAATCCCTGACGGCCCACCATGAACTTGACGGTAGCTGACACCCCAGAATTCGGGACATAGCCTCTTTCCTAGTTTTGGAGCCGACGATGATTGACGGCATAAGGATCAGAAAGGTGATATCGGAGCGGCCCTCTCGGCCTCCGGCGGCCCCGGCCTCTTTGACCGCCTCATCATTAACGACTACGCCCACGCCGGGATTGAGGCGCTGACGCTGGACCGGCAGATGGCCTCGCTTCCCGCGGCGCGGCTCCTGGAGGACGACTCCTGATGCCAGTCTCGATTGAAGAGCTACGGCCCCATCTACAGGCTTTCGACTTTCCGCGTCTCTTCGTCGAAGGACTGGGTTGGGACCACTACCCCACGGAGCCGTTAGTCGTCCGAGTCAACGACCGGGACTACACGATCAACCCCATTGCGGAGAAGGCTGGGTTCGCCGTCTACGAGTGCGATTCCGGCGTCGACGACAACGTCCCACCATACCCGGTGCGCCGCAAGATCACTACGGCTTTACGGAGGAGGAGCTTGACTTCATAATCAACTATGACATCAAGTATCGCACGGGTCGGGAGGTGTTATAATAAGATGTGTGCCTGCGCAAGCGAAAGAAGGCCGTCTTTCTGGGCGTGCCCGCTTGATAACGTTGGAATTAGCCTATCCAAGTAGGCTAAGGAGGTGCGATATGCAGGATACAAGGGACGTTCTGGAGAGGCAGAACGCGTACTATGAAACGATATGTGAAGAGCTGGAAACCGGGTCCTTCGGCAAGTGGGCGGTTGTGTCGAACGAGAAACTTGTGGGAGTTTATGACTCGAACCGCGAAGCTTCCGAGGCCGTGCTGAAAATGACTCCTGAACAGGTGTGCCTCATCAAACACATTGGGCATGTCGTCGACTTGTCGCAGCTGATGATGCGGGTTAACCGTGTATCTGTCAGGCATCGTTGACAACCAGCCGCTGGTACATGGCGTGGTTGGTCACCAAGATAGGATGGTGGTTCACCACGGCTTGAGCCTCACAACTACGGCCCCTCTAGCTGGTGAACCTATGTTGATTGACACGGGCGCCCAAGTATCTGTGCTGGACCTGAACTGGGCATTGAAGCTGGGACTGCCCGAAACTGATGAGCCCAGACCCATTGCAGGAGTAGCTGGTACAGCTTTGGCCCGGCAATTTACCGGCCTGCTCCACCTCCCTCAATGGAACATAACGGTGGCGACTACCTTTGTGTCATTGTCTTTGCGAGAACGAGAGGGGGAAGGATTGCTTGCTATAATCGGAATGGACGTGCTTAGCGAGTTGATTCTTACAGTGGATGGTCCGAACGGGAGAATTACCTTATCACTTCCTGACGACTGATAACACGCTTAGCTCTGCTCATGAATAGGAGGACGAGTAGATGCAGAAAGCGTTGCACATACGGACAACGGTACAACATGGGGGCAGGGTGGCAGCCTACTTGAAAGAAGAGAAGGAAACATGGGGTCGTTGCGTGACGACCAACTTGTGAATTGAGGAGGACAATGGAGATGCAGAAGACACTACACATACGAACGACGGTATTGCCAGGAGGCAAGGTTGAGGTTGTGGATGGAGAGTTGATGGAAGGCGAGAGCGTGGATGTGGTCATCTCGCCCACACCGACGCCATCGGCTCGCTCGGCTTGGGAGATCATCTCGGAGGGGCCGGGACAACGCCTCTTCAAGACCGCAAAGGAAGTAGATGACTACATCAAGGAGGAGCGGGCGTCATGGGACAGATAGCGCTCCCGTCACAGGGGAGTATCTACCTGGATGCCTCGGTCATCATCTACAGCGTGGAGCGCAACGAGCCGTATCTCACCCTATTGGCTCCCGCATGGCAACAAGCGGAGGCAGGCCAGTTCGTCATGGTATGCAGTGAATTGGTCATCGCAGAAACCCTGGTGCTCCCAATCCGGGAGGGCAACGCGGATCTCGAAGCGGCCTTTCAGGCAGTATTCGCTGCCCCAGAAGTGCAGTTAATTCCTGCCACGCGCCGCTTATGGGAAGACGCCGCCCGCATCCGCGGTGAGGCGGGCTTGACGACACCCGACGCACTCCACGTTGCGACAGCACTATGGACGGGCTGCGCGCTTTTTATCACCAATGACACCGACTTCCGCCGCGTTGAGGGCTTGCCGGTTGTCGTTCTGGATGATCTGGTCGAGGTGTAAGCTAACCTTGGCGCTTCCGCCGGGCACCGCCCACCGGGGCAACCTGCGCCTGCTCGACGAGCCGCTGACGGCGCTGTTCTGCTCCAATCGCTGCCCCGGCGATCTCATCCTGAAGACCTACGACCTCGCCAGGGCCATGCGCGACGCCGGCGTACCCGTCATCGGCGGCTTCCAGACGCCGATGGAGCGCGAATGCCTGCGCCTGCTGCTGCGCGGCGAGCAGCCCGTCGTCGTCTGCCCGGCTCGCGGCATCGGCGCGGTGCGCCGCCTCCGAGCATGGCGCACCGCCATCGACGATGGTAGGTTGCTGGTGCTGTCGCCCTTCCCGGCCGCGGCGCGACGCGTAACCGCGAAGCTCGCGGCCCAGCGCAACGAGTTGGTGGCGTCGCTGGCCAGCCGGGTGTTCATCGCCCACGCCGCGCCCGGCAGCAAGACCGAGGCGTTCGCCCGCAGGCTCGCCGCCTCCGGCAAGCCTCTGCTCACACTGGACAGCCCCGCCAACGCGAACCTGGCGGAAATGGGAGCGGAATCAATAGCTGTAGAGCCCGGGGCAGTCGACCATTTATGGCTCAGTACCTTAAAGATTGGCGTGAGACCATAGACCGCATTGACCCAGCATCACCCCGCAGATAAGCGACGAAAAATCGCATAAAACGCCGTCCCATATGCTTGATGTTCGGCGGAGTCGTTTTGGTAGTGTGTTCTCCATATCACAGTGGCTGAGATGTCGCGGCCCTGATTTTACGTGCGCTCCCGTGCGCACGCTTGATTCTTCTGAGGAGACGCCGTTTGACTACGCCCCGCCGGGCCGTGTTCTTGCTCTTGCTGGCGGCGCTATTCCTTGGCCTATCCCATCTGAGAACGTCCGATGCCATACCTGTACACGGAGCGGTTCAAGACGCGGGCATGAACGCCGCGGTCAAAGCCTCAGTGCCGCCTGCACCCGAATCCAACCAGCGTCCACCCAAGCCCAGCGTGACCGACCAGACCGCCTACGCAGGCGTCACATCCACCTACACGGTGCCGGAGGTAACGGACCCGGACGGGGACACGGTAACCTACCAAGCGTTTCAGGGGACTTGGAACCCGCTGCCGAAATGGATCAAGTTCAACTCCGGCACTCGCATCTTCACTTTCAAGCCTCGGAACGCACATATCGGCGAACTAAATATTCGCGTCAGCGTGTCCGACGGGTCGCTTGAAAGCTACGCCGACTTCAAGCTGACGGTGGCCGAAAAGCCGCCAAACAGCGCTCCAACCGCGCCCACTCTGACGGACCAGACGGCCACGGAAGACGAATCGTTCAGCTACACCGCGCCCGCCTTCACCGACCCGGACGGGGACACCCTCACCTACACCGCCGATCAGTCCAACGACGACTCTCTGCCAAGCTGGCTTAGCTTCAACGCCGGTACTCGCGCCTTCAGCGGCACGCCGGAGGAGGCCGACACGCCGGACACGCTCACCATTCGCATTACCGCCAGCGACGGTACGCTCTCCACTTCCGCTACATTCGACCTGACCGTGGAAGAGGTCAACGACGCACCTGTCGCCGCTGATGACTCCGCTTCCGTCACGGAGGGCGGTACGGTGTCCATTACCGCTACCACGCTGCTTTCCAACGACTCCGACGCGGAAGACGACACCCTCTCAATATCGGCGGTGAACAGCGCGGTCAACGGTACGGTTTTGCTTTCGCAGGACAAGGCTACTGTCACATATACACACGACGGGTCGGAGACTACGACGGGAAGCTTCTCTTACACCGCCAGCGACGGTTCAGCCACGGACTCGGCTACGGTCAACATCACCGTTACGGCGTCCAATGACGCACCTGTCGCCGCTGACGACGCCGCAACGGTAGGGGAGAGCGGTACGCTTACCATTGCGGCTTCAACGCTGCTCTCCAACGACTCAGACGCGGAAGACGACACGCTCTCAATATCGGCGGTGAACAGCGCGGTCAACGGTACGGTCGCGCTTTCGCAGGACAAGGCTACTGTCACCTATACACACGACGGGTCGGAGACTACGACGGGAAGCTTCTCCTACACCGCCAGCGACGGTTCAGCCACGGACTCGGCTACGGTCAACATCACCGTTACGGCGTCCAATGACGCACCTGTCGCCGCTGACGACTCCGCAACGGTAAGTGAGGGCGGTACGCTTACCATTGCGGCTTCAACGCTGCTTGCCAACGACTCCGACGCTGAGGACGACACGCTCTCCGTCTCGGCGGTGAACAGCGCGGTCAATGGTACGGTTTTGCTTTCGCAGGACAAGGCTACTGTCACATATACACACGACGGGTCGGAGACTGCGACGGGCAGCTTCTCCTACACCGCCAGCGACGGCTCGGCTACAGATACGGCTACAGTCAACGTTACTGTTACGCCAGTCAACGACCCGCCAGGCACGCCATCCCTGACCGACCAGACCGCCACCACGGGACAGCCGTTCTCCTACCAAGTGCCGGAGGTCACAGACCCGGAAGGAGACACCCTCACCTACAACGCGGCCCTGGGGCAGACCATGAACCCTCTACCGGGCTGGCTTACATTCGATGCGGCCACTCGCACCTTCAGCGGCACCCCTCGCAAGGCACACGTCGGCAGCCTCACAATCGTGGTCGAGGTGTCCGACAGCTCGGCCAAGTCGTCCAAGGCCTCCTTCACCCTCACGGTTGCTCTGCCGCCAAACAGGGCTCCAACCGCGCCCACGCTGACCGACCAGACCGCCACGGAGGACGAATCGTTCAGCTACACCGCGCCCGCCTTCACCGACCCCGACGACGACACCATCACCTACGCCGCCGATCAGTCCAACGACGACTCTCTGCCAAGCTGGCTTAGCTTCAACGCCGGTACTCGCGCCTTCAGCGGCACGCCGGAGGAGGCCGACACGCCGGACACTCTCACCATCCGCATCACCGCCAGCGATGGAACGCTCTCCAGTTCCACTACATTCGATCTGACCGTGGAAGAGGTCAACGACCCGCCCTCAACGCCAGCGTTGTCGGACCAGACAGCTAAGGAGGACAAAACGTTCGGCTACACATTCGATGCCGTTACCGACCCTGAGGGCGACTCGGTGACCTACGCCGCTACCCTGGACGACAGCGGCGCACTCCCTGGGTGGCTCGACTTCGACACGGCCACCCGCGCCTTCAGCGGCACTCCGGGCGAGGCCGACACGCCGGCCACTCTCGCCATACGCGTCACCGCCACGGACAACGGCACGCCGGCGTCGTCAGCCAGCGATACATTTAAGCTTAAGGTGATCGAACGCAACGACGCACCCATCGCGGGCAACGACACCGCGACGGTCGCCGAGGGCAGGGCAGTGGGCATCACCGCTTCAACGCTGCTGTCCAACGACTCGGATTCCAATGACGATACCCTTGCCATCGCCGCCGTGAGCGACTCGGTCAGCGGCTCGGTTGTCCTATCGGAGGATGGTGAGACGGTCACCTACACCCACAACGGGTTGGAGACCACGTCGGGGGGATTTACCTACACCGTCAGCGACGGCTCGGCTACGGACACCGCGACAGTTGCCGTCACCGTAACGCCCGTCAATGATCCGCCCTCAACGCCGTCGATGTCGGACCAGACGGCCACGGAGGACGAGTCGTTCAGCTACAACTTCAACTCCGTTACCGACGCGGAGAGCGACGGTATCACCTACGGGGCAACGCTCGCCGATGGCAGCGCCCTCCCCGGGTGGCTCGGTTTCGACGCCGGTACTCGTACGTTCAGCGGCACGCCTCTGGAACAGGACACGCCGGCCACTCTCGCCATACGCGTCACCGCCACGGACGACGGCGAGCCGCCGGAATCGGCGTCAGCAACGTTCGCGCTCACGGTCGAAGAGGTCAACGACCCGCCCGCAGCGCCGTCGCTGTCGAACCAGACCACATTTGTCGGCGCCCGTTTCAACTACACCGTACCAGAGGCGTCCGACCCGGAGGGCGACACGCTCACCTACGACGCATTTCGAGGCAAGAACAACAACCCCTTGCCGCGCTGGCTGCGGTTCGATAAGGACACCAGGAATTTCAGCGGCAAGCCTATTGAGGCGGACATGGCTACGCATGAGATCATGGTATCCGTCTCCGACGATTCGCACACCAGGAACGCCACGTTTCAGTTGTCGGTAGTCCTGCCCGCGAACCGTTCGCCAACGGCGCCCACTTTCCGGCCCCAGACGGCCACCGAGGACCGCTTCTTCTACTACCAGGCGCTGCCCTTCAACGATTCGGACGGCGATGCGCTCACCCACAGCGCCGCCCTGTCCGACGGCGGCGCGCTTCCCGCCTGGCTCGACTTTACGGCGGACGCCGGCGCCCTCATCTTCAGCGGCACACCCCGAGAGGCCGATACGCCAGGTACTCTCGCCATACGAGTCACCGCCAGCGACGGGTCGGAAACGGCTGACGCCGTCTTCACGCTGACCGTCACCGAGGTCAACGACCCGCCCACCGCCAGCGCCGGGCCCGACCAGCAGGTTGGTGAAGGCGATGCGGTAGTCCTCGACGGCTCCGGCAGCTTTGACCCGGAGGGGCTTCCGCTGACATACGCATGGACTCAGACCGGCGGGCCCAGTGTCGAGTTGAGCGGGGTAGATACGGCCTCACCGACATTCACGGCTCCGGATGAACTGGCCGACGATGCGGTCCTTGGGTTCGCCCTGGTGGTGACCGACGCCTCCAATACCACCGCCGCAGACGATGTAAGCATCCTTGTACGGGCGCCGCCGCCCATAATACCCATCGAAAACACAACGCCGGCTGTTGCCGTCAGTCCAACCCCAACTCCCGCCGCCCCGGCCAATCGCATGCCGACCTTCGGCTCCGCCGTGGTCGAGGACATGACCTTCAGCTTGGGCCAACGCGTGGAAACGCCGCCTCTGCCAAGCGCCGATGGCGGCGACGGTGCGCTCAGATACCGTCTTTCGCCCGTGCTGTCCAACGGCCTGCGCTTTGATGCCTCGTCCGGCTCTATCACCGGCATCCCTACAAAGGCCCTGGAGCGCACCCGTTTCACCTACACCGCCACCGACTCCGACGGAGACAGCGCATCTCTGAGTTTTCACATCACCGTGGCGGAACAAGTGGTGACCGTTGGGACGGACGGCGGGGACAAGGTGACGTCAGTCTTGCCGTTTCCCACCGGGTACGGCCAGGCTGCAGAACCGACGCCGATTCCTCAACCTACGCCCACAGCGACGCCATCACCCCGGCCAATTACGACGGCGTCAGCCACGCCTACTGCCACCCTTACGCCCGATGCAACGGCGACACCCACAACCGAGGCCACACGGGGGGACAACGGAGGCACTCCAGTCCGGAGTTGGGTCATCATAGCGCTGGCGCTGGCCGTCACCGCGCTAACCGGAGCCGCCGCCGTCGTAATTGGCCGTAAGAGGTGACGGCCTGCCCGTTAAGCGGAGCGACTACCCCTTCTTCTCGAAGAAGTCCAGGTCAATGGCAAAGGCAGACGCCAAGAGCAACAGCCTGATCTCCCGGCTCCGTTCCATGTCGCTGAACTGGATGCTGAAGGTGTCGGCGTCGGTGAAGCCCTCCCGCAGGATGCCTCCCCACTGCTTGACTATGCGCCCCATCTCCCGGCCACTAGCGTTGTTCAAGGTGAAGGTGTAGCGTCGGAAGATACTGCCGTTGAGGCCCGCTATCTGCCGTCCATCGGAGTCCAGCAGGGCAAACTTGCGATGGAGCATACCGAACTGCCTGTGCAGCGACCCCAATGGCGCGCCGGACCCGTCCTCCACGTTCAGGTGTGAGAAGAACCAGAAGAAATTTCTATTGGCATTCAGGACAGGCTGCCCGTCGTTGTCCACCACGTGCAGGTCGAGGGGCCGGTGGGTGCCCATGAACTGGCGTGACAGCATCCCGGACTCCTCATAGGCGAACATGGCCTCTTCGCCCTCAGGCGTCAGAATCCTGTAGCGGTTGGCCGTTTCAAAGTCGGTGAATACTTCCAGCATCTCCTTGGTCTGCCGGACGACCAGTTCCTGATAGTTTGCAAGATCAATCACGTGATTCTCCCGGTTTGCGGTATGGATGGAATGATACGGCCACAGGTAAGCCGTTTTCAATAGGCGGGACGCTTATCGCAAAAGTGGGGTAGGGGCCCCTTGATGGTAGGATTAGGTAGGAGGCTCCAAGTGACCTATTACGTCTATGAGAACTACCCAACCAACAGAGCAACTGTCCACAAGGGGAGTTGTAGCTTCTGCAACAATGGACGCGGGAGAAGGACAGGCATACTTGGACTTAACGGCCTCTGGTTCGGGCCGTTCCATACCGTGGATGAGGCCAAACGGAGAGCCAGGGACACCGGTCGGCCAAGTAGAGAGTGCCAGATTTGCAACCCGTAATCCTGCTACTTAAACCGGCGGACGGAACCATTCGGCTTCATACAGCATACTATTATAATAGAACGGAGTTGCAGTAATTCCGGCTAAGCCACTGTAAAGGAAGTGAAGATGAACAAGCTCAAGGCAATATCCATGATAACCGCACTGGCCGCCGTCATGCTCCTGGTTGCGGCGTGTACTAGCGACGACAATGACGACGACGCGCCGCAGACCACGACAGGCGCTTCCCAGGCCGCAGGCACGTTTTCGGGAGTGATCCAGAGCCAGTCCGGCATTTCGGTATCGGGCGAAGGCTCCATAGACCTAGTGCCGGACCTTGCGTTGCTGAACGTTGGCGTAGAGGCGATGGCGGAGAACGTTTCGCAGGCCCGGGAAGAGGCCGCTCAGGCTATGGACGCCATAATCGCCGCAGTCAAGGCCCATGGCTTGGAGGACAGGGACATCCAAACCCAGGCTTTCAATATCTGGCCTCAATACGAATACCAAAACAACAGAAGCACCCTGGTTGGCTACACTGTCAACAATTCTGTAACAGTGAAGATCCGGGACATCAATAACGTGGGCCCCATCATAGACGACGTGGCCGAGGCCGGCGGCAATGCCACTAGAATCGATGGCATCCGGTTTACGGTGGAGGACCCCAAGCCTCACATGGCCGACCTCAGAGAGGCCGCAGTGCAGGACGCCATGGCCAAGGCGGAGCATCTGGCAACCCTGGCCGGAGTGGAGCTAGGGCCTCTGACGTTCGTCACGGAGAGCAGCGGCGTTCCAGTGACCAGGGAGGCGGCCTTTGCCATGATGGATGCAGCGCCAAGCACTTCTATAAGCGGCGGAGAACTGCGGATATCGATGCACGTTCAGGCGGTCTTTGACATCCGGTAGGGGAGCGCACCGTGGGTTGCGGGAGACTGGCTGGCAGCGTGCGTATTGAATCAGCCATGCCTCTCTGCTAGAATTTGTCCGTGAAGTTCGCAACGAGAAGGCTGAGTAAGAGGCGCCCGTTGAGCAGGCGCTTGTCCAGCCGGGGAGACAACGGATTCCATGGAAGTTAGCGAAGTTAGCACGGAACAGAGCGACGGCGTAGCCTTAGAGCTACTGGATAGATCATATAAAATTCTGGTTGTAGACGACGAACCGGACCTGGAAACGCTCATTCTGCAGCGCATGCGCCGCAGCATACGGAGGGGGCAGTACGAGTTTGTATTTGCCCACAACGGCATAGAGGCCCTGGACATCCTGCGCGAGGACGATACCATCGACATGGTCATGTCCGACATCAACATGCCCAAGATGGACGGACTCACCCTGCTGGAGCAGATGCCGTCGGTGGATCCCAATCTGCGGGCGGTCATAATCTCCGCCTACGGGGACATGAAGAACATCCGAACGGCCATGAACCGGGGCGCATTCGACTTCATCACCAAGCCGCTGGACTTCGACGACCTGCGCGTGACCATAGACCGCACCCTGCGCCACCTTGCAGAGTGGAGGGACGCCGTATCGGCCCGGGACAAGCTGGTAGCGCTTCAAAACGAGCTTGACGTTGCCAACCAGATGCAGCAGTCCATTCTGCCCACGGAATTTCCCGCCAATGAGCAGTTGGGAACATCGGGCCACATGGAGCCGGCGCGGGACGTGGGAGGAGACTTCTTTGACATCATCAACCTTGAGAACGGCCGCATCGGCCTGTCCATAGCGGACGTTTCCGACAAGGGCGTGCCCGCCGCCCTCTTCATGATGTCCTGCCGCACTCTGCTGAAGGGAGCCGCCATCGGCACCGACAGTCCGGGCGAGGCGCTGGCCATAGTCAACGATCTGGTCCAAGAGCGCAATGATGCGGGGATGTTCGTGACGTTGTTCTACGGCGTCTACGATCCGTCCAGCGGAAAGCTGACCTACGCCAACGGAGGCCATGACAGCCCTCTAATTGTCCACACAGACGGGTCTTCAGACCTTATTCCGGCTACGGGCGGCATAGCCCTGGGCGTACTGCCGGACCTTGAGTACGAAGAGAACTCGGTTACCCTTAACCCCAGCGACACGCTGGTCCTCTACACAGACGGCGTTACGGAGGCTATGAACACCCATGAAGAGCAGTTCGGCCTGAAGCGATTGATAGAGGCCTTAAAGGATGACCCGCCCATGGATCCCAATGAGGTGGTCAAAGTTGTCTTCGATTCCGTCAGGGAGTTTGCGGGAGACGCATCGCAGTCCGACGACATCACCTGCCTGGTCCTACACCGAAACGAGGGTAGCTAATTGAGCGCGACTTTGTCCCTGAACCTGGCCCCCAAGATAGAGGAGTTGACGCGTCTCTATGAGGCAGTGGAGTCCTTGGGCGAGCAGGAAGAGTGGCCTCCCGGCCTAATCTTCCAAGTGAACCTTGCTCTGGAGGAGTTGGGCATTAACATCATGAACTACGGGGAGACAGCGGAAGACCAGGAAATCCTGATTAGCCTCGTATCGGATGAGGCCACCATCACCATTAAGATCTCAGACGCTGGCAAGCCATTCAATCCCCTGACGGACAAGCCCGACCCCGACGTGACTCAGGACTTGGACGAGCGTCCCATAGGAGGACTGGGAGTTTACCTGGTCCGTACGCTGATGGACGAGCTATACTATCACCGGGAGGGGGACAGAAACCACTTGACGTTGGTCAAGCACAGGGATGAATGATGTCTCGCCAAGGTGTCATGGGGGTCCCACTACCACTGGCGGCGCTGGCCGCCGCAGCCCTTTTGATAGTTTCCTGTAGCGACGGCTCCCTTACCCCTACCGTACCACCCGAAGAGAACACGCCGACGATAACCCCAGAAGCGCCGGACACGGCGTACGGGGTCTCCGAGCAGAGGGTACTCTTCGGCCAGTCGGCGGCCTTCAGCGGCCCCGCACAAGCGCTGGGCACGAACATGCGGCTGGGCATAGAGGCGGCTTTCCACGAGGCCAACAACGCGGGCGGCGTCCACGGCAGGCGGTTGGAGTTGGTATCGTTCGACGACGCCTACGAACCGGAGGCCGCCATCGCCAACACGACCCGTCTCATAACAGAGGAGCAAGTGTTTGCCCTCATCGGAGCGGTGGGTACGCCCACGTCCCGCTCCGCCACGCCGGTGGCGGCGGAGGCGGGTATTCCGTACTTGACACCCTTTACCGGCGCGGCCTTCCTCAGAGACCCCGAGTGGGACAACATCATCAACCTGCGCTCCTCCTACAACCAGGAAACGGAAGAGATGGTGGCGCGGCTAACGGAGGACCTGGGCATCGAGCGTATAGCAGTTATGTACCAGGACGACTCCTATGGACAGGCCGGATACCGCGGAGCCTCGGCCGCATTGGACAGACGCGGCATGGAACCCGTATCGGTGGGCCGGTATCCTCGAAATACAACGGCGGTCAAGACCGGATTGCTGGACCTGATGGACGGCTCCCCGGAGGCGGTGATCATCATCGGAGCGTACAAGCCGGTGGCGGCCCTCATCTCGTGGGCGCGCCAGTTGGAGTTCGCCCCGGTGTTCGTAAACATCTCCTTTGTGGGAAGCAACGCCCTGGCCCAGGAACTGGGCGCCACGGGCGCCGGCGTATACGTCACCCAGGTAGTGCCCTTTCCGGCGGACGACTCAATACCAATCGTCGCGGCCTATCACAGAGCCCTTCAGTCCTACGACCCGGCGGCGGCGCCAGGCTTCGTCTCTCTGGAGGGGTACATGGCCGGGCGGCTGGCAATAGCCGGCGTAGAGTCCTGCGGCCAAGAGGTGGACCGCAAGTGCTTCCTGGACAACATACGAGGCTCCGGCCCCATTGACCTGGACGGCTTCATCCTGGAATACGGCGAGACGGACAACCAGGGGTCTGACAAGGTGTTTCTGACCGTTATTGGCGGCGACGGAGCATACCATCCCATTGAGAGACTGGAGAGAACCGCGCCGTGATGGGATTGCTACGAAGGCTTCTGGATCTACGTTATAGACTGTCCACGCAGCTTTACTTCGCCATCTGGGGCGCTGTGGTGCTGACCGTAGCCGCCAGCTTGGTAAGTTGGTTATTCTTCAACCAGGTGGGAAATGCCCAGAACAGGGTCAACGAAGGGACTCTGCCGGAGGTGTCGGCGGCCTTTGGCGCGGCTCAGTACAGCAACGCCCTTGTGTCGGCGGCTCCGCAGTTGACCACCGCCTCCACTCCCGCCGAGTTCGCCCGGGTGTCCGACGGCATACTCGAGGCCTTCGTCCAGTTTGAAAATCAATTGGACATACTTGAGGGCCGGTACAGGGAGGAAGCCAGCTTCCAAAGGGTGCGCTCTCAAGCCGACAATCTCTCCGCCAACATCAACACCATCAGGGCGGAACGCTCGCAGCTCTTCAGATTGCGTGACAGGCGACAGACGCTGGGCGAAGAGCTGTCCAGCCTGCGGAGCCGGCTGGACGACGTGCTGGGCCCCGCTATCGACGACCAGTTCTTCTACATAGCGACCGGATACCGGGCGCTGGGAGAGCCGCCCGCGCCTCCTTCCGAGTACCTATCGGAGTTGGAGCTTACACGGTACCGAAATCTATCGGAGTTGCAGGGCAATGCCAACATCGCCACCGAACTGCTGGCCAACTCCTTCACGCTGAGCGATGCCTCACAAGTGGAACCGTTGAGGGAACGGTTCGAGGCCGCGGTGAGCCGCATGACGGGGAACCTGGCCTCGATAGAGGACTCGCCGCTATATGGCGACGTGTCCCCGGTATTCGATGAGCTCTATGCCATTGGAACAGGGGAGGGGAACGGCTTCGACATAATTGAGCAGGAGCTGCGGCTCACGGGACGCCAGGAGGAGTTGCTTGACAGTAACGACGAAATAGCCGTAGACCTTGTGGCCGGCATCAATGATCTGGTGACTACGGCCCAGGCCAGCGCCGATGAGGCAATAGCCGCTTCTTCACAGGCCATAGTGACTGGGCGCACGATTCTCCTGGGCATCACCGGCATCAGCATCGGCGGCGGCGTTCTCATAGCGTGGCTCTTTGTGGGCCGGTGGCTGCTGCGGCGTCTCGAAATGCTGTCGGTTTGGATGCGGCACATGGCCGGCGGAGACCTGGAGGCGCAGGTGGACATCGGAGGAAAAGACGAGGTGGCGGAGATGGCCGCCGCTCTGGAGGTGTTCCGACGCCACGCCCTGGAGGTGCAGCGTCTAAACCTGGTGGAGAAGCTGGCCGAGGAGCTACAGGGAAAGAACGAGCAGTTGGAATCGGTCTTGGGCGAGCTGGAGCGAGCCCAGGACCAGATAGTGATGCGGGAAAAGCTGGCCGCTCTTGGTGAGCTAACAGCGGGAGTGGCCCACGAGATAAGGAACCCGCTGAACTTTGTCAAGAACTTCTCGGAGTTGTCCATAGAGCTCATCGATGAGTTGAAAGAGGTGCTGGAGGAGAACGAGGCAAGCCTGACGGATGAGCAGAAGGAGATGGTAGAAGATATCTCCAAGGACGTCACTGAGAATCTACAGCGCATCTCTCATCACGGCGAACGGGCCAACCGCATTGTGCAGGACATGCTCAGGATGGGCCGCGGCTCAGGAGAACGGCAGGCCACAGACATGAATAATCTGCTGGAAGAGCACGCCCGGCTGGCTTATCACAGCGCCCGCGCCACCAATCCCGAATTCAACCTAACCATAGAGCACGACCTGGACCCGGACATGGGACAACTGGAGGTTATCTCCCAGGACATGGGCCGGGTATTCCTCAACATGGTCAGCAACGCCTGCTACGCCACGCATGAGAAGCGCATGGCCATAGAGCAGGCCGGAGGCGAACAGTTCTTCCCCGTCCTGCGGCTGTCGACAAAGCGGGGCGAGGAGACGGCGGAGGTGCACATCAGGGATAACGGCACCGGCATCCCGCCCGAGGCTGTCGATAAGATATTCAACCCGTTCTTCACCACCAAGCCAACCGACCAGGGCACCGGCTTGGGCCTGGCTATGTGCAACGATATTATACGCAGCCACGGAGGCTCTATCCGGGTAGAGTCTGAGCCGGGTGAGTACACCACTATGATAATCAGTCTTCCGCTGGTGCATGAGGAGAATGGGGCAGTGGAGACGGAAGCGGATGCGGAAGAAGCGGACGAGGAACCGGTAGAGGCGGCATCCGACGCGGAATCATCGCAATGATATGACGCGCGGCCTCGTCTTTCCTGCGAAGGCAGGAACCCAGGCGGGACAGGGTAGGGGCTTTGCCTGTCGGCACCCGTTCATGGTGAGCTTGTCGAACCATCCCCCCCTTCTCTTCGGCTACGCTCAGTGTAAACTTAGGCTCAGGGCGAGCGGTCGCGTGGCCTTGCCCGTCTGCCAGTTTGCACGGGCAAGCGGTCGGGCGGCCTATCCCGCGGCGCTCCAATCGCCGGCGGGGGCAATGAGGCCGAATCCCACGCCCTGAGGCTCGCCCACGAAGGCCAACCGGCCCACGCCCTCTATGTCCATCGGCGCAAGGTGCGTCACGCCGCCCAGGGAGGTCGCCTTGGCAAATGCAGCGTCCACGTCGTCCACCTGGAAGTAGACGCTCCAATGGGACGGTATGTCCATGCCGCGAATCGCCTCCGGGAAGGCCATAGTGCCTGCCAGCGGGATGCCGTCCCGTAGGTATACCGTGTATTCGTTGCCGTCGGGCATGGTGGCCGTTTCGGAATCGACTCCCAGCAACCCAGTGAAGAACCGGATGGCGGCTTGCGGGTCGGTGGACAGCAGTTCGCACCAGCCTATCGCGCCGTGTTCGTTCTGGATACCGGCTCCCTTGTGGTTCTTGCCCTGCCAGAGAAACACCGCGCCGCCGCTGGGGTCGCTGATGATGGCCGTCCTTCCGAAGTCGAATACGTCGAACGGAGGCACCAGCACCGAGCCGCCGCCGCTTTCCACTCTGCCCGCGACCTCGTCCACGTCGTCTACGGCTATGTGCACGTCCCAATGGGACGGAATGCCTGCCTCCTTCTGGTCCGGCGCTTGGGCGTAGATACCGGCCACGAATGAACCGTCCTTGACGGCCATGGAGTAGGTGAGCTCGCCGCTCTCGTCCATGGGGAAGTCCTGGTACGTCCAACCGAACAGCTCGGCGTAGAACGACTTGGAGGCTTGCTGGTCGCTGGAACCCAGGTCGGTCCAGCACGTCATGCCCTGCGCGTATGACTCTATCTTCATTGGGTTAACACCTACGCTTTCTTCTGATTCTTGGACTGCGGATTGTATAACAAGGAAATGGCGTGAGGAAGATGCCAATGTATGGAGTTGTAGCTGACAGCAGGCCCTCGCCACCAGATTGCTTCGGTTTCCTCGCAAAGACGAGAGGGGTAGCCAGTACGCCTTCATCTCTCCCCCATGCTAGACTAGACCAATCAAAATAGGAGCAAGGATTCAGTGGAGCTAGAGGACAGATTTCACCAAGAGATGCTCAGAATTCACCGTGAGGCCGCAGAGTTTGATTACCATCCTAGCTACTTTCTCCAGATGGTGGTCAGCCAGGGGGGCGTCTCGGCAGCTAAGCAGTTGCTCAGCAGCAGTAACCCGCAGTCAGGCTTTACGCGTCTTTGGGAGGAAGGCCGGCTTGATCTCTCGGTGGAGGCAATAGTCGTCCAAGAGCCGTGGGCCTCCTTGTTCACGGATGGAGAGTTGACAGAGGCTCGTAACAGGCTGGAAGACCTAGGCTACTACTCCTCCGAGAAGTAGTTTTCATCAAGCTTCTGGATTTTATAGGTATACTGGGTGACGACGCCAACGCCGTGATCCATCATCAGTTTTGCGAGTTCTTGACCATCTATCAGACGTATGAACTTGTTACCTGCGGAGATTCTTTGGGCAGTCTGCTTCGCGCTTTCGCTAAATCGGGACGTAATCGCGAAAACTCCTTTGCTTGCTCCGTGAGCATCCAGGCTGCCGGAAAAGTTGCGAATTTCCGGTTCTCCGACTTGGCTTTGCCACCGCTTGGCCTGCATGTAGACTCTTTCCA
Organism: Dehalococcoidia bacterium; assembly: GCA_963667055.2. Lineage (GTDB taxonomy): Bacteria > Chloroflexota > Dehalococcoidia > Lucifugimonadales > QGNO01 > DAOUJH01. The sequence continues at coordinate 2,028,157 of OY762956.1, read as the reverse complement.
ATCCCAAGGCATCTTGGTCAATGATACCGTCTATACCACCGTCGCCACTCCTACCTACCGGCTCACCCTTCCCATAGCCCATCTTCTCCAATAGATCGACAACCAGCCTTTCGAAACCATCTGGCGATACATGAGAGATACTTTCAAGCAATTCGTCGGCTAGCCGTTCTTGCATCTCACCGTATCCGGCAGTGATCTTGTCTAGCGGAGAAGCGTCGTCATCGTCTGTGGAGATAGGTGGGAGAGTTTCCTGCCCAGACTCCCGCTGGCGGATCAATCTGTTAATCTGGCTCCTTGTCATAGGGCCAGGAAGGCTCTTAAGATAGCGTCGGCCATCGGAGGTAACTGCAAAATGTCCTTTAGAAGGCCGATAGAGCAACCCTGCCCTCGTCAGATAAGACAGCCCGAACTCTACATTGACTCGAGCACGGAAATCTCCGGACGGAACTCTTTCCCGTAGGTCTTCCTCGGTCAACGACAGTCTATCCGCTATGATTTCCAGGTACTGCCTGGAAATCATAGACTCGCTTTTCTGCACAGCTATATCCAAAATGTGCCTGTGCAACTCACCTTGCGAAGGTACGACCATTGCTAGTGCGCTCCAAAGAAATGATTGTGAATGAGCCAATTGTAGAGTACCTTCTCCATAGCTTCAATTACCCCTCCAGCAATGGTACCGCGCCGAGCAGCGAGGCGTTTTCAAGCCCCGTCTTGAACACCGTGACGTCGCTGGAGCCTAGCTCGGATTCCAGCACGTCATGCCCTGCGCGTATGACTCAATTCCCTAAGATCACATGGTGTCATTACCGATTCTCGGAGTCTCCTATGAACCCCATTCCGTTGATCGTTGCTTCGGCATATTGAATCTGTTCCATGATCCATTCGAACTTCGGAGCCTCTTCGAGAATCATGCTCTCCATTGCTCCGTAGTCCCTTTCGATCACTGTGCCAAGCTCGGCCTGCGGGACGAGTCTGAGCGATCCGGGAACGGCTTCTTCGAACCGCTTCCAGGCCTGCCGAAAGGCGATGAGGTTGTGATTCCGCACCGCATCCAGCAGGAGAATGTTCGACAGGGCAGACCTGCCTATCTCGGTAGCTGTGATCATCGCTGCATCGTAATAGTGGCGCGAGATGCGGTCATTGTCGGCTGGCAGACGCCGTTCGCCTCGGTATCCACAGTGCAGGCCGTGCAGAATCAGCAGCTTCTCCCAATAGGTGCGCTCCGGCGCAATGACTCGAATATTGCCCACCTCAAATGACCAGTCGGGCAGTTCGTAGGCCATTATAGGGGTGACGGTACAATCCTGTGTCGGCACCAGCCCCGACCTCGCTCCCGCTTCTATCTTCACGCGCGGGGCCACGTAGGCGCCACCGCTACGTGGATACTGCGTGGGGTATTCGATCAATAACGTCTGCCGGTCATTGTCGTCGTCATCCGGAACTACCCGGCACCCGTCCACAATCCGGTCTATCGATGCAGCCAGTTCACTCGCCAAGTCTCCGAGGATGTAGCTGCTGCACGCCTCCCGCAGCTTCTCAAAGAGAGCATTCCGTTTCTTGTTGGATAGATTGTCTGCGGCGATCGGATCGCTGGCGCCCGCGAAGCCCAGGTCGTCACGATAGACGACCAGATCGATGTCTTCGGAGAACCGTTGAATGAGCCCAAAGGCCTTCGACAGGGATGTCCCGCCCTTGAAGAGCAGTCTTGGATGCCCGGCAGGCATCCAGTTGTAGAGCGCCTCAAGCACGAGACAGACCCAGAAGTCCTTTTCTACGTAGCTGGGCAGCGTATCGAGCCGGCTAGCTGCCGCTTCAAACACGTCCCGCTTGCCTTGGTCGGGAAGTGCGAGGAATGCTTTGAACGATTCGAGGGTTCGATTCATGCGGCAACAGGCTGATCAGTCGTTATACTATGCGCCACTGACAATGCCCAACCGGGTAGACCCCTGCTATTCCGCGCTAAGTCGTGCTTCACATCATCCGGTAGAACTCGCCTCAGAGTCGAAATGACCTGGGGGTCTGCGGCCTTGTCTGGGCCAAGCCATCGCAGCGCCTGCGCTACTGGAGCCGCCGATTTTCCAGCCCACTGCATGACGCTAGGGCCTGCATGTCGAAATCGGACCGTTCGTCCGCCAATCTTGAGCGTCCTAGTGGAGCCGTCCGTTACATAAGAGGCCTTCACGGGCACCGCGTTGGTGAGACCCAACTGGTTAGCGGCCACCAGGCCGTCAGGGATGATTCGGACACCGTCCCGCCGTGCTAGCGCCGCGATGGCGGCATCCCAGTCAATCGGCGCAGACCGTTTCAGCACGTTGCTCATCCTGGGCATATCGTAAAGCCCGTGGCCAACCCGACGCAGTTGGCCAGTTTTGACAAGACGCGACAGCGCCTGATCCACAGCCTCACGGCTGCCGAGGCTGAGGAAGTCCTTAGGCGTACATACCCACTTTCCTCTACCGTGGCCGGATACTATCTTCATGATCTTGTAGGCTATTGGAGTCATTTTTGATTCACATTCTCTAACGTATTTAGCCTTCTCTGTCAGAAATTTACTACTTATCTCTTACGTTGTCAATATGTTCTCGGCGCTACCATCCAGTTCGTGGGCGCTACTCCTCCAGCAACGGCACCGCGCCGAGCAGCGAGGCGTTTTCAAGCCCCGTTTTGAACACCTTCAACTCGTCGGAGTTCAGTTCAGATTCCAGCACGGGGTAGAAGTAATCGTAGCTGTTGCTCACGCCGCCGCCCAGGATGAACGTGTCCATCATCAGACCGGCCTGCAGCCAGTTCAGCGTGGGACCTAGAGACCTGCCTATACGCTCAAAGGCTCTGAGCGCTATCTCGTCGCCGTCTTCGACCCGGCGGTAGAGCGTCTCACCGTCCGCTCCGTACAGAGCGGGGAAGCGGAAGCCGTCGTGCGACTCGGTGCCGCCCCATTCGTTGTAGAACTCGACGATCACCGGATGCGGGCCGAGCATACCCTCCACCAGGCGGCCATCCTGCACGACGCCCACGCCCGTTCCAGAGCCAAGCGACACGGCGACAAAGTCCTTGTGCGTTTGCCCCTCGCCGAATCGCATCACTCCCAGGGCAAACAGGTTGGCGTCAGTGGTAATGCGGGTGGTTACACCTATCTCATTTTCCAGGAGATACCCCAAAGGGAAGCGGTGCAGGCTGGGGAACGGGGTGTTCAGGGTGAGCAGCACGCCGTTCTTGAAGTCGCCGTAAGCGGGGAAACCCACGCCCACGCCGTCCAGGGCCTCGCCTCGGAACGGCGCCAATGCACCGGCTATGTCCCGCAGTACCTGCTCCCGCGTACCCCCGCGGTGGCTTTCCACGGCGTAGTGGCCCAGAACCTCGCCGTCACTGGTTACAAGACCAGCCTTGGTCGAAACTGCGCCTATGTCCAGAGCAAGGTATTTCTTTGTAATCGCCACCGGAGCTCCATTTTCGCACATTAGTGGACGTAGCGTATCACGCCGCTTTAACGGCGGCGTTACACCAGCCACTTTTCAGCCACTACAATCATGCGGCGCGTGTCGATTGAGTAGGCCTCTCCATCGAAGCCGCCGTAGACCTCCACGAAGGCAAGCCTCGCCTTTCGCAGCAGTTCCAGCGTTTCGGTCAGGGTGTAGAGGCGTATGTGGTGGCCCACCGTCTCCCTGCGGCTGCCGTCGGGCCTGATGATGGTAAAAGTAACGTGGTTACGGCTGGTGGCGAGGTCAAACTCCCGGCGCTCCAGGTAGAAGCTACCGTCCTCGCCTTGACGCCAGTCCGACTGGTCGTAGTTGCTGACCACCCACTCGCGGTTGATCATATCGAGCAGGACGCGCCCGCCGGGTTTGAGCGCCTCCCTGACCGCCTTTAGCACCTTCAGGTTCTCCTCGTCCGATTCCAGATAGCCGAAGGCGCTGAACATGTTGATCACCGCGTCGAAGTGGTCTTTGAACGGGATGTCGCGCATGTCTCTGTGCAGCAGGTCGAGATGAACGCCCTGCTCCTTTGCGCTGCGTTCGGCCTGCTCCAGATACTCCCGACTCAGGTCGATGCCGGTGACGTTCAGCCCGCGACCGGCCAGAAGAACGCTGTGCCTGCCCTGGCCGCAGCACAGGTCGAGCAGACGGCTGTTCGGGGAGAGGCCAAGCGTCCGCTCCACGAACAGCGCCTCTTTTTTCGTGCGTTCCCCGGTGAAGGTGTGGCCGTAGGCTTCCTGGTAGTCGCCGCCAAAGAACTCGACGTACCAGGGAGTATTGGAATCGTTCATGCCGCTCCCTGATTTCGTGCTGCCAGCATCTTAACAGGTAGGGGCGGGTTTGAAACCCGCCCCTACAGCGTATGTGCAACGGCTGTAGTACAATGGCTTTTGCCGTTGGCGGCGAAATCGTTACTAGGGCAGGGGAGACTCCAAGTGCTTTCCTTGAAGGGAAAATCGGCCTTGATTATAGGGACGAAGCGGATAGGAGCCGTGGTGACAAGGCGGCTGGCGCGGGAAGGCGTCAACCTGGCCATCGCCTATCGAAGTTCCGCGGCTGAAGCTCAGCGCCTGCGGGACGAAGCGGCGTCACAGGTGGAGAAAGCTATCCTGGTGCAGGGCGACGTCACCGTCGAAGCGGACGTGCGGCGCATGACCAGCCAGGCGGCTGAGGAGCTGGGCGGCCTGTGGTTCGTGGTCAACCTGGCCTCCGGTTACCCCAGAGCGCCCCTCGACGCGCTGAACGGGGAGGCATGGGATGAGGCCATGGCCGACGCAAAGGGCGCGTACCTGCTGGCCGTGTACGGCGCACGACGCATGATGGAGAACGCCGGCGATACCAAGGGCCACATACTGATGTTCAGCGACTGGGCAGCAGGGGAGACGCCGTACCTGGACTATCTGCCGTATCTGACGGCCAAGGCGTCCATCGGCTTTATGACGAGGGCGTTTGCCGCTGAGCTTGCCGGACATGGCATACTGGTCAACGGCATCGCCCCCGGACCCACGATGAGGCCACCCGAAATCTCGGAGGAAGAGTGGGCCAGGGACGTTATCGCCGACACGCCGCTGAAGAGGGAATCGGCGGCGGACGAAATCGCCGAGACGGTGGTCACGCTTCTGAGAAGCGAGACCATAACCGGCGAGACCATCCGCATCGACGCGGGCAGGCATCTAGCCGGCCCCGGCGTGGAAGGATAGGAGGAAGTCGTGCTCCACAAGGTGGTAAAGACGATTGACTTTTGCTACGGGCACCGGTTGCTGGATTACGACGGCAAGTGCCGTCATCTCCACGGTCACAACGGCCTGTTGGAAGTGGAGATACAGTCGGACTCCCTGGACCGCAGGGGCATGGTCATGGACTTCAGCGACCTGCGCAGTGTGGTCAAAGATTGGGTCGATGCGAATTTGGACCACAAGATGCTGCTGCACAAGGACGACCCCGTGGCCGCCCTCCTTTCCGAAATGGGCGAACCGTTCTACGCAATGGACGACAACCCCACGGCGGAGAACATATCCAAGCACATATTCCGCCAGGTGCGAAACGCGGGGCTGGCGGTCTCAGAGGTGCGGTTGTGGGAAACACCTTCAAGCTACGCCAGCTACCGCGAGGAATAGGAGTGGAAAGAATAGCCGTGCTGGCAAGCGGCGGGTTGGATAGCTCCATACTACTGGCGGATTTGTCAGGTACCGCGGAGGTCTTCCCCATATACGTCAGGAAGGGGCTGCTCTGGGAGGAAGAGGAGCTACGCTCCCTGCGCGCTTTCATCGCGGCTTTGCACAACCCCAACGTGCGCGAAGTACGAGAGCTTTGCGTGCCGGTGGACAGGCTGTACGGCGACCACTGGAGCTTGACGGGGCAGGGGACTCCCGGCGCAGACACCGCGGACGACGCCGTGTATCTGCCCGGCAGGAACGTTCTTCTTGTATCGCTGGCAGCCGTGTGGTGCAGCACTCACGACGTATCGCGGATTGCGCTGGGTTCGCTGGGCGGCAATCCCTTCCCGGACGCCACGCCGGAGTTCTTCAGCAACCTTGCCGGGGTGCTTTCGGTCGCATTGGGGCGCAGCATCAGTGTGACCGCGCCCTACAGGGGAGCGCAGAAGCACGAGTTGATCCGCGACTTCAAGCATTTGCCGCTGCACTTGACCCTGACCTGTATATCGCCCAGGAACGGGCTTCACTGCGGGGCATGCAACAAGTGCAACGAGCGTCGCACCGCCTTCAAGCAGGCCGGAGTAGAGGATGGCGCAATCTACGTAAGGAACTAGAGTGGCTGCATTCGTTGAGCTTGGCGGGGGAGGTCGTGGGATTTCGGGGACTGGGCGTTCTTGCCCTTGGGAACTAGACATGGACGGCCTCCCTTTCAACAAACGGGCGTATCTCCTTCCGCACTTCCGATATGGCGGCCATATCCACCGGCCTGCCCAGGATGGCCTCTAAATAGGACACCGCTCCGAAGTAGGTCTTCCAGTCTGGGGTTGCGCCAAACTCGACAAGGACATCCACGTCGCTGGTGTCCGTGGCCTGACCCCGGGCGAAGGAGCCGAAAAGGGCAAGGCTTGTCACGCCGAAACGCTCCGCAAGCACCGGCTTGTGCGCCCGCAACAGGTTCAGCGTTTCATTTCTGTTCATAGCGACGGCTCCTCAGCATTCTTTGTCTATTTTCTCGGCAAGAATCAGAATCGGCCTTAATTGCTCTATCAGAGTGGGCACGCTTTGATTCGGGGCTTTGTGCCAATCATACCATAGCCACGACCATAGCTTTTTCCTATTTTGGCCAGTACCAAAATCATATAGAATCCTCTTTGGGCAAGTCCTGCGAATGTCTCGATTGAATCACTGGTATCCAGTCGCCGGAGGTGAATGTGGACGGCACTTTGGTAAGAACGGAACAGATGGAAAAGCTCAAGCTGCTCCTCCGCGAGGTGCTTGAGCTTTTGGGAGAAGACCCGGAAAGAGAGGGGCTGCATCAGACCCCGGAGCGGTGGGCGCGTTCTCTGCTGACGTATACCCAGGGTTCGTCGCAGGATCCGGAGGAGCACCTGCGGGTCATCTTCCAACTGGAGAACGACAACTATCCCGCCGGCTCCGACGACATGATCATAGTGGACAACATAGAGTTCACCTCCACCTGCGAACACCACATAGCGCCGTTCAGAGGGACGGTGCACATCGGGTACATACCCGACCCGGAAAGCAAGATAGTCACCGGACTGTCCAAGCTGTCGCGGGTGGTGGAGGTGTTCGCCAGGCGCTTGCAGGTGCAGGAGAGGATGACCCAGCAGGTAGCCAACGCCATCGACCGGCACCTGGACCCGCTGGGCGTCATTGTAGTTGCGCAGGCGATTCACTACTGTATGATTCAACGCGGCGTGCAGCAGCGTTCCAGCGTGGCCTTGACCACGGCGCGCCGGGGGACTTTCCTGACCAATCCGTTGCTGGAGGAGAAGTTCCAGAACTACCTTAGACTTCGCATGGACACTAGGGAGATGTGATATGGACACGGTAAAGAACCTTCTGGAAGAGCTGAGCAACGCATACGGCCCATCGGGGTTCGAGGGGCCGGTGAGGAGCATCGTGCGGAGGGAGTTGTCGCCCGTCTGCGACGACCTGGAAACCGACGGACTGGGATCGCTGATCTCGCGGTTGAAGGGCGTCAGCGATACGCCAAAGGTCATGTTTGCCGCGCACATGGACGAGCTTGGGCTGATGGTCAGGTACGTCACCTCGGACGGCTACGTCAAGTTCCAGACCATCGGCGGGTGGCTTGACCAGTCGCTGATAAACCAGCGGTGGGTCGTGCTAACCCGAAACGGCCCCGTGCCCGGCGTAACCGGCATAAAGACCGTGCACGTGATGTCGCCGGAGGCGCGCAGCCGGGTCTTCAAGCGCGACGACATTTTCATAGACGTGGGCGCGTCCAGCAGAGAGGACGCGGAGGAGCGGCTGGGCATTCGGCCCGGAGACCCCGTTGCGCCCGACAGCAAGTTCGCCGAGCTTAGCGGCGGACAACTGTACCTGGGCAAAGCCTGGGACGACCGCATTGGGGTGGCGTTGATGATAGAGGCGATGCGCCGCCTGAAGAGCGAGGCGTCGCCCAACACCGTGTACGGCGTGGCCACCGTCCAGGAAGAGATCGGCCTGCGCGGCGCGCACACCAGCAGCTACGTCATAGCACCGGACGTCGGCATCAGCCTGGAGTCCGGCGTGGCGGGCGATTATCCGGGCATGTCGGAGGACGAGGCACAGGAGAAGCTGGGCAATGGGCCGTCGGTGTTCCTGCACGACAACTCCATGCTGCCCAATCTGAAGCTGCGCGACCTGGTCATGGACACGGCAGCCGAAAACGGCATCCCGTTGCAGTTCACCGTCATCAGCGGCTACGGGGAGGACGGCGCGGAGATGCAGCGCGCCAGAGGAGGCGCTCCCAGCATCAACATAGCCGTCCCCACGCGATACCTGCACAGCCACAACGGCCTGATCAGCCGCCATGACTTCGACCAGGCGGTGGAGCTGGTGACGGCGGTGGCGCGGAGGCTGGATACGGAGACGGTAGGGCGCATCAAGACATTCGATTAGGAGATGGTCGAGGGTGGCCCGGTGATGGTTGAATTTACTTGACAAAAAGTGGCGTTTTTTGCGTCGAAAATGGGTTTTTTGGGAGTGAAATGGCGTGAAATGGCGTTTGATGGTGGAGTCGTGTCGTGCCTGAGAAGGGAATTGTTTTAACATTATGTAAAGTGCTGCAAGGCTAAAAGCGCCCCATTTTGTTGAAAATATGGGAAACAAATCAAATTTGAGGGTATGGAAGCGGGCGTTTTGGCCGCCGAGGGGCGCGGTACGCCGAGGGTGAAGGGCGGTTTTTCGTGAGTTCATGGGTTAAGGGTAGCGGGTGCGGAGAGTGTTGGGAAGAGGGTGGTGTCAGAGGGGGTGGAGGGTGCGTGAGTGGGCGCGTGGTTCGACAAGCTCACCACGAACGGTTTGGGTCTCACCATGAGCGGAGGGGTGCAAGCGGGAGGCCTGAGATGCTTCGTCGGCGGGGGGTAGTTGAGGGCTAAGGGGACTGACCGACTCCTCAGGCATGACATGGTGGGGGGGTGCCTGGATTCCCGTGTCAAGCACGGGAATGACGGATGGAGGGCATAAGGCGGGCAGGCGGGCAAGGGTGGGAACGTGGGGTTAGCACCTTTATCCTACCGCGTAGGAGTATAGCTGTTGCCCATGTTTGAAATCATCACACCTAGGGTAGCAGTGCCTGATTTATGTTGCTTCAATGGTGAGAATAAATACTCCCAAGTACTCTAAGCCCTGCAATCGTACTTCCCGATTACTCAGTGAGCCTTTCACTTCACCTTGCCGCATGGCGCGCTCTGCATTTTGAGGCACCCACTCTGCATAGTTGCTCCAGTTTGGAGCTACAACCTCTATCAAGAGTCCCATGTAAACTCTCTCCAAGCCGAACCCCGGTATAGTGCTTTCACGACGCGAAAATACTAACGCGACTTCCGTGGGGTTCTGTATTGATCCTATGACCTCCAGCGCGAAATTTCCATCGGGTGATGTACCTAGATATCGAGGAGTGCCATCGGCAAGCTGTCCATCTTCAAAGACGAAGCCTGTTTCCAGAAAGGGCGATACGATCTCTGCACGGCTAACTCCAAGCCCAAGCCCCGACGCCGACAATGTGGGCGTAGGAGGTAGTGGCAGTGTGGGCGTACTGGTCGCGGTAGGAGACGGTGTTGGAGTGGTGGTTGGTACCGCTGTAGCTCGTGGCACAGGTGTAGTCCGCAAGCTTTCGGGTGTAAGATAATAAGGGAAGCCAACCTTATTCGTAGGCGTAGCGGTTGGAGTAGGCGTCAATGTGGGTTCAGGTGTTGGAGTGGCGGTTGGCTGCGGTGTTGGAGTAGGCGTCGATGTGGGTTCAGGTGTTGGAGTGAGCACAAGCCCCAACACAAACAATACGAAGAAACCTAACAGCGCTAATCCAAGGATGCGCTTGGGCTTTCTTCGAATCAAGGCAACTACAAGCCATATCAGTGCAACTAGTCCACCCAGCAACCCTGTCAACCCTAGTGCGGCTCCCATTCATCCCTCCAGTCATTTTCTTCCCATTTGAACAATTGAGGATCCTGCGAGGCGCTTGACCACATTTTGGGATGTTCCACAAAACACAGATACAGGTTTCCATTGCAAAATCTAGCTATACAGGAACACAAGTCCTTGACTTGTTCCTGGCGATTGCCCTGGTAAGTGGAAATGAACAACTGGTTCTCTGAGCGTCCCATTACCAGCTTGCTAAAGTCCTTGGTTATCTCGCGGCTGTTTTTGTTGTCGAATTCGGACTCGACTTGCCACAGGCTCTTTGCAATGTATGGGAGTGGCTTCTCTTGCGCTATTGACGGAACCCATCCAATCTGGCAGACCGATATGTCGAACAGTAACTCGCTCAACTCAAAGTCACTGTTGCAACTGTTGTCTCTCCAGAAAACACGGTGATTCTCATTGGGATAATGTTCCCGAAAGCCTTTCCCCAAACACTCTATCCACGCTTTAGCGCGGTCTTTATGAGTTTGAGTGTGAGACGAAGAGGCCTCCTCCCAAGCCTTCTGTATGAGAGCCTTAATGTTGATATTTCCGTCCGTCATATCGACGCTCTCCTTGTGCCTATCAGCTACCGCCAGATAGAAGCTCATCGTGCAGGTTCTGATTTTGCCAAGCGTGGCGGGTCGGAGTGTACCATAATTGCGAATTTTGCTGGGAGGTCAGGTTCCTCTCGGCTAGGCTCAGGATAACCTATGTGGTGTCGAAGAAAGCCAGGCTGTCGTTTTGCTAGGCATCGGTCGTTCCTTAGCCGCGCAGATACTTCGCTCCGCTCAGTATGACAATGGGGAGGTCAGTATGACAGTCGTGTGGGGCGGGCGGGCATGGGGGCATGGTTCGACAAGCTCACCATGAACGGGAACGGTTAGCCATGAACCTGCCCCGCGCCCCTCGTGGGTACCCGCCTGCGCGGGTAAGACGGTCGGGGCATCCGCTGTCCGCTCATGTCCTTCGACAACCTCAGGATGAGCGGAGGTGCTGGTGGGCAAGACGGGTAGGGGGGCGGGGGGTGTAGCTAGGATACGTGTATCCGCTCGACGCTGACGCCGGTGTCCGGGTCGAGGGTGACGAGGGCGGCGGTGCGCTCCTGGCCGCCGGAGGGCGCTCCGCTGTAGAAGGCGGCTGCCTTTCCCTTCGTCACGTCCCGAAAGACGTGGGTATGGCCCAGCGCGATGTAATCGCAGTCCGCGCTGGCCAACTCTTCGTGAGTAATAGGGGAGCCTCTGTCGATGAAGCTGACCGAATCCAGCACGATGCCGTGGCCTATAGCCACGTACCATCCTCCGTCCGGCCTGGGCGGGATGCCGCCCAGCGGGTGGAACTCCGGGACGTGGTCGTAGACCGGGCAGCCCCAGACGGAGAGCGTCAAGTCGCTCAGGGCGACCGTTTCGCCGCCGCGTTCCCTGAGCACATGGACGTTCTCCCGCGATTCGTGGAGCAGGAACGAGTCGGAGGTCAGGAGGGTGTCGTGGTTGCCGGGGAGGACGATTACGGGACGGTGCAAACGGGCCAGCGACTCGAACACGTAATGCACCGTATCCTCGGGAACAGTCCCACTATCGAAGAGGTCGCCCGCTATCAACAGGGCATCCACGGAGAGGCGTCGACTCATGTCCAGGACGTTGTCTAACCCTTGTTGGGCATCCCTGGGATAAAGGTCGCTGCCCATATGGACGTCCGATGTGTGAAGTAGTCTAATCCGTTTGCGTTCCATAGCTCTCAAGCCGACGCGCACATTGTAGCACGGGTTGAGCCGGAAACGCGTTGAGGCCACATACTAGAACTTGGTGATTCCCATGGAATATAGGTAGTCCCAGAGGTCTAGCAGGACGCGGCGGTTCTCCTCTGGTCCGAAGCCGTCCACGATCCATTCGCGGCGGCCCCGTCCGTCTACCATGCCGAGGTCGATGAGGCGCTGTACGTGGTCGAACTCCATGTCGGGGTGTGGTAGGAGGTTGCGCCGCACCACCTTGGAGACGGCGGCGATGAGGCCGTACGCGCCCCAATTGGACACGGCGGCGATGATGGGATGCGTGGAAGGCGTGATGGTGGGCGCTTTGCTGGGCAGGTTCGGGCCGGTGAACTCGGCGAGGTTGGCCAGCCCGATCTCGTTGCCCCAATCGCCTATGCCGATGGTGGCGGCGTGATGGCGGAACAGGTAATCGAGCTTGGCGGTGCGCTCGGTGACGTCGGAGCCTCCCACGAACTGGTACTTGCCTTCCACGCTCGCGCCGGGCCGCTCCACCGCAACGAGCACGGAGGGCTTGCACCGTTCCAGCAGGTCTATGGCAAACTGCTCGCTGGTCTTGTCGTCGGCGATGGGAAACTCGACGACCTCTTCCACGGTAGGCTGGCCTTCAAGGGTGAAGGTGGCGTAGTGGTCTACAACGTAGGTCACCTTCCATCCCAGCTTGGACAGCGCCCTGCCCAGGAAATAGGCCCCGGGTGGGCCGTCGCTTTCGACGGAGCCGGTTTCCGGCGGCGGGAACTCATAGGGATTGGGGATGAAGAAGCCGGTGAGGATGAAGGCGTGGCCGGGGTTGTCCAGCACCATGAACCTGGCGGCGTCCTCCACGAACGTATCGGACATGTGGAGCCGGACGCCGGAGATGCCCGTCCATTTGCCCTGGTTGAGGATGATGTCTTCGATAGCGCCCATTGCTTCTCCGTTGAACTGCTTGGCGGTTGTGGGACAGGGTAGCATAAAACGGCAGGATGGACATGGCACGCCACGCCGCTCCCGAATGCCGGCTCTCCGAGTAAGGAGAACGGGTTGACTACTTGACATAACTCGATTTTGGGGTGTCGTGAAAACGGTTGTTAGGCACGAGATAGCGTGCAACGGCGGATTTGTGTCGTGCCTGAGAAGGGGATTCGTTTCCAACGTTATGTCAAGTACAAGGCTAAAATCGAGCCAAATTTTGGCGGAGGTGAGAAACGAATCAGATTCCGGGGCAAAGTTGAGGGTATGGAAGTGGGCGTTTTGGCTGCTAAGGGGCACGCTACGCTGAGGGTGAAGGGCGGTTTTTCGTGAGTCCATGGGGTAAGGATAGCGGGCGTGGAGGGGTATGGGGAAGGGGGAGGTGTCAGTGGGGCAGACGGGCAAGCGGGCCCTGCGTGGATGTGTGGGCAGACATACGGGGCCATTCACCCATCCGTCCCGCCTCCCCTGGGTTCCCGATCGGGGTCGGGAACGACAGTGTGGAGGCTTGTTGGCCTGCGATGGCTTGGGGTTCTTCGACTCCGCATTCGCTCCGCTCAGAACGACAGTTGTGTGGGGCAGGCGGGAGTGGGACGGACGGGCGACATCCCCCGCCACCTCTGGATGCCCGCCCCCGTGTCGGAGCACGAGGACAAAGCCTGCGCGGGCAAGACGGGCAGGCGGCGTTTGACTCCATGCCTCACCCCTCATAGAATCGCAGGCGTTAGTGAAAAGCGACGAATAGGGAGGGATCACATGCGGATTGGAGTCGGCTTGGAGAACATACGCGCCTACCTTGAGGAGAACAAGGAGCGCCACATCGAGCGCATACAGCGACTGGTGGCGCAGCCGAGCGTGTCGGTGGAGGAGCACGGGGTGAGGGAGTGCGCGGAGCTGCTGGTGGAGATCCACAAAGAGATCGGCTGTGAGGAGGCGACGCTCGTCGAAACCTCTCACCTTCCCGGGATGTGGGCTTACCTCAACGCCGGAAAGCCCAAGACCATCATTGTGTACGCCAACTTCGATACCCGGCCGGTGCTGCCCCATGAGAAGTGGGAGAATCCTCCCTGGAGCGGCGCGATAACGTCGGCTGGGCCGTATTCCAAGGTGCTCATGGGACGGGGCGCAGCCTCCTATAAGGGGCCATACGCCGCCTGGCTGAACGCCCTGGAAGCGATCAAGGCGGTGGAGGGGGAACTTCCCTTCAACTTCATGTTCCTCATAGAGGGTGACGAGATACTGGGCAGCGCGTCGTTCCCTGAAATGTACCAGGAATACCGCGACCGCCTTGCTACGGCGCAGGCCAGCTTCAGCCCCGGGGCGTCGCAGGATGCGATGGGTCGCGTCAGCATGAGCCTGGGCTACAAGGGGCTGATATACGCCGACCTCATAGCAAGCGGGGAGAAGTGGGGCAGGGGGCCGCAGGCCGCGCCGGGGCACGGCATGACCAAGTCGGTGATAGACAGCCCGGCGTGGCGGCTGGTGGATGCGCTGTCCACCCTCACCGAGGACAACGGCAACAGGGTGTCCATCCCCGGTTTCTACGACGATCTGACGCCGCCCACCGAGGACGAGAAGAAGGCGGCGTTTGCCTTTCGTGAAGCGATGGGCGGCGGCGCATGGAACCAGGTGCTGCCAGGAGTGGCGGCGATGAAAACGGCGGCGGGAGACCTGGACGACGAGCAAGTCATCCTCAACTACTTCTACGGGCCCAGCTTCAACATTAACAGCCTGCGCGCCGGACTCACCGGGCCGGGCACCATGCCGTTCACGCTGCCCAACGTGGCCGCAGCGCGGTTCGATATTCGAGTGCCGCGGGGCTTCAGCGTATCGAAGGTGATAGGGCAGATTCGGGAGCACCTGGACGCCAACGGCTTCGGCGACCTGGAACTGGACGTGCTGGCGGCCAACGATTCGTCGCAGACGGGCACGGACACCGACCTGGTGCAGGCGATCATGGAGGCGTTCCAGGAGATGGAAGTGCCTCTGATGATAGCGCCTTACAGCGGAGGCGGCGGGCCGTGGTCGCTGTACAAGAACGACCTGGGTCTGCCAATGATCCGCAGCGTGGGCGTCGGCGGGGGAGGCAATGCCGGCGCGGCCAACGAGTTCATGGTGATAGACGGCACGGATACGTTTGGCGGCCTGGTGGAGTGCGAACTGTCGCACGTGCACATGCTGAAGGCATACGAAAGGCGGGCAGGGTAGGCAGCGCCGTCTGAAGGAGAGTCGCATGGACGATAGGGAGTTAGCGTTTACGCCCGGCTACAGACAGCGGGAGATGATAGCGAACGGGGAGATATCCCCGGTTGAGTTGACCGAGCTGTACCTGAGGCGCATAGAGGACCTGAACCCCAAGCTGAACGCGTTTCTCACCGTGGCGTCGGAGCAGGCCATGGAGGCGGCGCGACAAGCCGAGCAGGCCGTGGCGCGGGGGGATGACCTGGGCCCGCTGCACGGGGTGGCGGTCTCCATAAAAGACCTGGCTTCTACGAAAGGCATCCGCACCACCAGGGGATCGCTGGTGTACGAGGAGCAGGTCCCGGACGAAGACGACATCTTCGTGGAGAGGCTGCGTGAGGCGGGCGCAATAATCCTGGGCAAGACCAACACTCCGGAGTTCGGCGAAGGCGGCGGCGTCACCGAGAACAGGCTGGGGCCCAACTGCAACAACCCCTGGAACCCGCTGATGACCAGCGGCGCGTCCAGCGGCGGCGCGGGCGCTTCCGTGGCCGCCGGGCTGAATCCCATCGCGCACGGTTCCGACGGGGCGGGGTCGATTCGCATCCCCAGCGCGTTCTGCGGAATCTACGGCATCATGGCTACGCAGGGCAGGGTACCGCGCCTGGAGACAGGGTTGATGAGTTGGAACCCGGTCGACTTCTCACGGGACGGCCCCATGACCAGAACGGTGAGGGACGCCGCTCTGTTTCTCAATACGGTCTCCGGGCCGCATCCGCGAGCCAAGCACGGCACAATGCGGGAAGCGCCGCCGGACTTCACCGCGGACCTGGGGAAGGGGCTGAACGGGCTTCGCATTGCATGGAGCCCCGACCTGGGATCGGTGGCGGTGGACGCCGAGGTGCGTTCCATAGCTGAGAGGGGCTTTCAGGTGCTGGAAGAGCTGGGCGCGGAAGTGACGGAAGCCGGGTTCCGCGTAGAGATAGATGCGTTGAACAACACGCTGCTGAATTTGAGAGGGCCTGCGTCCTACCTCAACAACGGGCACCTGCTGGAGGAGTGGGGCGACCGGATGATGCCGTACATCAGGGACGGCATAGAGCGAGGCGGCAGGGTAACGGGCGCGGAGTACGCCGCGGCGCTGGCGGAGTTGGAGAGGCTTCGGGCCTACGTGGACGCCTTCTTCGAAGAGGTGGACTTGCTGGTCACGCCCGCGGTATCGGTGACCGCTTTCCCAGGCTCGGAGCGGCCCACGGTCATCGATGGAAAGGCCATCGACCCCATGACGGGATGGTACGGCCACAACTTCCCGTTCAATATGTCCGGCAACCCGGCGGCCAGCGTGCCCTGCGGATTCGCCGACAACGGCCTGCCGGTGGGGATGCAGATAGTGGGGGCAAAAGGCGACGAGAACACGGTGCTGAGGGCGTCGGCGGCGTTTGAGGAAGCGCACCCCTGGGCGGACGCAAGGCCTCCGGTGTCCTAGAGCCTCGCGGCGCGGTGTAGGTGACCATGCTTGTAATTGGACTGGACTTTGGCACACTGTCGGTGCGCGCCCAGGTAGTCGACGCGGAGACGGGCGCGGCGCTCGCCACCGCCGTCGAACTGTACCGGCACGGCGTCATTGACCGGCGGCTTCCCGAAAACGGCGTTTCGCTGCCGCCGCAATGGGCGTTGCAGCACCCACAGGACTGGCTGGACTCGATGACCGCAGCGGTCAGAGCGGTGGTCAAGGAAGTGGACGGCTCGCTCATCGGCGGGCTGGGCATCGATACCACGGGTTGCAGCGTGCTGCCCGTAACGAGCGACGGCACGCCGTTGTCGTTCCTATCGCAGTGGAAGGGGCATCCCCACGCCTGGCCCAAGCTGTGGAAGCACACCTCGGCGCAGGCGCAGGCGGAGCGATTCACGGAAGCGGCCATGAAGCGCGGCGAGAGGTGGTTGGAGCGATGCGGCGGAGCGGTCTCACCCGCGTTCATGCTGGCCAAGGCGCTGGAGCTGTTCGAGGAAGCGCCGCTCATCTACGGGGAGGCCGACCTCCTGGTGGAGGAGAGCGACTGGCTGGTCTGGCAGCTCACCGGAACCTTCCGGCGCAACGCTTTCGCCGCCAGGTACCTGGCCTACGTCCACGACAAGGACGGGCCGCCGTCCGGGGAGTATCTGGCGTCGGTGGAGCCGGGACTGTCCGGCTTCTATCAAAGCAAGTGCCGGGGAGAGGTCGCCGCGCCGGGAACATTGGCGGGAACGCTCACGCCGTACTGGGTGGAGACGTTAGGACTTTCCACCGGAGTTAAGGTGGCTGTGCCCACCTTAGACGGGCCGGCGGGGGCCATGGGCGGCGGGATCACCGCCGACGGGGTGATGTACATGGTGATGGGCACCTCCGTAGTGCACTTCCTGCTCGCCGAAAAAGAGGCGCACGTTCCGGGGATAGCGGGTGTGGCCGCCGACGCCATGTTCCCCGGATACTACCTCTACGGAGTTCCCCAGGTGGCGGTGGGAGACGCCTTCAACTGGTTCACCGAACAAGCGGGCGTCTCGCACGAAGAACTGACCTCAAAGGCGGCGCATCTAGCGCCGGGCGAAAGCGGACTGCTGGCGCTGGACTGGTGGAACGGCGGACGCAAGCCTGAGCCGGACGCCGGACTTAGCGGCGTCGTCATAGGCTACGACCTGCAAACGCCCAACGAAGCGGTGTACCGCGCCCTCATCGAGTCCACGGCGTTCGGGGCGAGGTACGTCGTAGATACCTTCCGCGAATCGGGACTGACCGTTTCCGGGCTACGCGCCGGAGGAGGGTTGACGGCCAACCGCATGCTTCTACAGATATACGCCGACGTCATCGGCCTGCCTCTGGAAGTGGCCGCCAGCGAGCAGCCGAGCACCCTGGGCGCGGCCATGCTGGGAGCGGTGGCGGCGGGCGCGTATGAGTCGGTGATGGATGCGGCCAGGGTGATGGTTCCAGCCGCCGCCTACAAGGTGGAGCCTGTCCCGCAGCACAGAGCCGTCTACGACACGCTGTACCGCGAGTACCTGCGCCTGGTGGAGATGTTCGGCGGCGGGGACTCACCGATGAGGCGGCTGCGGGACCTGCGACGCCGCGCTGGCTAGTCGCCGGCGCTCACGTTGGAGACGCCTGCTGGGCGGAGGGCCGCTTGGCGGGGGGCTTCGCCATCAGGATCATGGCCATAGAGATGAAGGACAGCGCCCCGAACACCAGCAGCGGAACCTCGTACGTGCCGGTGCGGTCGAACATCCAGGCGGCGAATATAGGCGCGGCAAAGGTGAACCCGGTGCGGAAGGGCGCAACCGCGCCCTGTATCGAAGCGTAGTACTTCCTGCCGAACAGGTCGGCGCGGAGCGATTGGGGAAGCGAAGAGAGTCCGCCCCAGACCAGCGCGTAGGGAGCATATACCAGGGTGAGCACAAATATGGAGTTGACCTGAGACATAGCGAGCACGGACCCGCCAAGCAGGGCAAGTAAAACGGCCATGAGATAACGCTTGTTGAACCAGTCTCCGGCCCAGCTGAGAAACAGCCTACCCGGCGCGCTGAAAATGGCATGGATGACAAAGAGAAAGGCTGCATGGCTGGACGTGCCGCCCATGGACTCCACCAGGGGGAACAGGTTTATGGCTACGGCGCTGGTCACTGCGCCGCGCACCGATACGGCGGTGGTGAAGTACCACAACGTCGGCGTCTTCAACGCCTCCCAGACGGTGAAGTTGACCTCCTCTTCCTCGTCGTTCTGCTTAGCGGCGGCCCGTTGGCTGGCGAATGGCGCGGACTGGCGTGCCGGGTCGTCGCCGTCGGGGAGCATGCCGTACTGCTCCGGCTTATGCCGCATCAGGGCGGCAACGGGCAGTCCGATGACGAATGTGGCTACAGCCATGACGCGGAAGGCCCAGCGCCAGCCGTGGGCCTCTATCAACTCATTGATGGGCCAGACCATGAATGCGCCGACGCTGAACCCCAGCCACATCAGGCCGAAGGCGCGGCCGCGCTTGCGCCGCCACCAGTTGGCAACCGCAGTCGAGATTGGCATACTGAACCCCAGGCTTGTGCCCAGTATCACGCCAAGCAGGAACGATGCGATGAAGGTGGGAAGGTTGGGGGACAGGCTGACCAGGAACAGCCCCACTCCCAAGAAGGGCACGCCGATGAACATCATAGTGCGCGGGCCGAACCTGTCGACAAGGTAGCCTTCCACGGGGCCGATGAATGCCGTCTCCATACGGCCAAGGACGATGATGGAGGCAATTATGGCTATGTCAACGTCGAACTCTTTAGAGAGGGGAATGATGAACGCGTTCAGCCCGTGATTGGCGAAACCAACGCTCACCGCCATTCCAACCAGTCCGGCGAATATTATCCACCAACCGAAGAATATGCCGCGCCCCGCCCTGGAGGCAGGCTGATTCGACAAGCAGTCCCTCCTTAGTCTACTGTCGGCCAAGTATAGCAGGTAGCGTAGGGGCGGGTTTCAAACCCGCCCCTACGGACAGGCCCTCATCGTCCTGCACTCCGCCACAAGCCCACACAAATGTCATTTTGAGCGCAGCGGAGTGGAGCGAAGAATCTGTTTCGTGGAGAGACAGGGATGCACCGACTCCGAACTTGCCGTGCTCTAATACACCGATAATGGGCGCTACACACGTACTCGCGGGACTGTCCGCCAGCCACGCAGATTCTTCGCTCCGCTCAGAACGACGGCTGTCTGCAGTTCGGGGTTGTGCAAGGTTTCCGCAGGCGGGCTGATTCCGCTATAGGAGCTTACTCAAAAGCGACCGGGGGAAAGAGCGAACAGGTCCAGGGTAGACGTTCCTTTCAACACCAAGTCAGCCGCCGCTTTGCCCATCGCCGGCCCCATCAGTATCCCTTTTCTGCCCGCGCCGCTGGCTACAATGACTCCCGGTTTCGCCGGTATCCGGCCAAGCACGGGCAACCCGTCGGGAGTCACCGGACGCAGGCAGGCGGTCTGCCTGACGATGTCAGCCCGCGCCAGGTGGGGCAGTACGCTGGCAACCGACCGCACAATAGTCTGCCTGCCCGCCGCAGTTGGCCTATCGTCGAATCCCGCCTTCTCCTCGGTGGTGCCGACCCAAACCAAACCGTCGGGCTTAGAGACTACGTAGCTGCCGTTCCAGTTGATATGGGGAATGGGCGGCCCCTCTGAGCGAAGCCGGATTATCTGCCCCTTGAGCGGCGATATGGGCAACGTGAAATCCAGCCATGCCGAGGCATCGTTAGACCAGGGGCCCATAGCGATGACGACTTTGTCGCAGTGCACTGCTCCACCTTCCTCCAGAGACACTGCGCTGATACGGCCACCGTTAAACCGGAGGCCGACCACCGTTTCCCTCGTCAGCGTAGCTCCGTAGCTGAGCGCCCCCGCGACCAGAGCGTGGTTGAACTTGTACGTGTTGAGCATACCGCTCGGCTCTTTCACCACTCCGCCAACCACCGTGGGGACCAAGCGGGGCTCAATAGCCAGGACGTCCTCCTTTTCCATCCACTCCACCTTGAAGCCGTCCTGCGACGCCTGCCAGGGAATTTGCTCTTTCAATATATTGGCATCTTCCTCGTTGAAGGCTACCGCAATACTGGGGCCGGTCTCAAATTCGTAGTCATCGCCCGATTCCTCAGGCAGCTCTTGGCTAAGTTCAAGGTGCAGGCGCCAGCTTTCCATGCAGAGGCCGCCGATAGGGTTGGGGATGCCCGCGCCGGAAAGGGGGCCAAGTCCGCCCAGCGCCAGCCCGGAGGCATGTTCTCCGATGGGGTCTTTATCCAGGATGGCCACCTTTGCTCCGGCCTTTGCCAGGTAGTATGCGGCGGCCGCGCCGACCACGCCTGCGCCCACCACTACAACGTCGGTACTATTATGCTGTGTCATGGCGTCTCCCTCATTGCAAGACCACTATATCTGGACGCAACCGCTAGGACAAGGATACCGATGCACCAGATGCCCAGTCCGGCCAGCGCCTCGAAGGGTGTAATTATATCACTGGTGCAGTTAACGCCGCCTCCCACGGCTCCTTCCGGCAAAGGAGGCAATGTATGAGGCCCGTCCGCGCCTCCGGCGGGTACAGGAACGCCGCTCCATACGGCGCCGCCGTCCGCGTACTCCCAGAACCGCCAGCAGCGGGCGTCGTCACTTCTGTAGAGAGCCAGGAACGCCGTTACGATGATCAGGCCGGAGGCGATGGCCGGAAGAAACAGGAGTCCCTTGCGAATCAAGCCAAAGCACGAAGCTCTGAAAGTCAGAATCGCGGCAATCCCCAATACCATAGCGGCGGGCAGCAAGAGAAGGGTCACTCCCGATAGCGCGGAGAAGCTGAAGATGAACGACAAGACTGCGGCGCTGAGCAGCAAGGGTGCTCTGGCCCGGCTTGAACTCAACTTCCAGGCGTACACGGCCAGTAAGCACGGTGAGGCGAAGACGACCGCAAAAACGACGTCTCCGGGAAACAGCTCCCACCTCAGTCTAAGCACGTCTTCCGTGGAGCGCAAAATGATCAGCCCAATCGATGGCGCAAAGCCCATCAAAGCGCCGACTATGATCAGCCGGGAGTAGGGCGGCTTTTCAAGCGAGGACGACGTGCCTTCTCCGGCGGCCATAGTCTATTGCAGAAACCGCTTCTGCCAGTCGGAATACTGCTCCTGTCCCGTTGCCACGTCCATAAGCTGCGCCGTGGCCGCGCTGTCCTGGAGGTCGCGGGGAGAGCCGCCGCGGCTGAGATGAAGCATGGCGTCGTAGGTGGCTTTGACAGCTATCTGAAACGGCAAATGCCCGGCCAGAGCCACGCGCACACCCATGCCCGCCAGGTAGTCCGGGTCTTCCAGTTCGGGCGGCGTGTTGCCCAGCATAAGCGGCAGCGACGTGGCGGTCCGTACCTTCTCCAGGTCATCGCGGGTAGTCAGGCCGGTGAGGAATATGGCATCGACGCCCGTAGAGGAGTACGCCTCCACTCTGCGGGCGGCTTCGTCGGCTCCTGCGAAGCCCGCGGCAGCCGTGCGTCCCACTATGACAAGGGAGTAGTCCTGCCTGGCGGCCAGCGCCGCCTTGAGGTTGCCCTTCATCGCTTCCACTGACAGCAACTCCTCGCCTTTCTGCTGACGGAACGGTCTGGGAAGCACGGTGTCCTCCAGCGTGAGGGCGGATACACCCGCGTTCTCCAACTCCTGCACGGTGCGCATTACGTTTAGAGCGTTCCCGTAGCCATGGTCGGCATCGACTATGAGGCTGAGGTCGGCGGCGCGGGCGATGCGTCGCGCCTGTTCGGCGAACTCGCTGAGGGTGAGCACCACTATGTCGGGCGCGCCCAGCACCACGGCGGAAGCCACCGAACCGGCGAACATGCCTACTTCGAAGCCCACGGAGCGGGCAATGCGCGCCGAGACGGGATCGAATACCGAAACGGGCCGTATGCAGTCGTCGCCTTCCAGCACTCGACGCAGACGCAGTCTTCTATCGGTTGGGGTGATGTTGGAAGTCATGGGGTTATTCTACACAGGGTAGAAAGGGTAGGGTAGGCCGTAAGCGAGTTACACTTCATAATCCAACGTCATGTCGTGTTCTTCGGCGTGTCCGGCAGAGAACCCGCCAGCGCCCGAAAGCCCTGCCAGATCGCCGGCGCCCGACCCCGGAACCACCTCATACTCCGCAGTGGCCTTTTCTCCGTCGAAAAACCCGTTGTGCCGCAGCACGAAACTGCCTGTTCGCCCGCCCAGGCTGCCCACAACCTTCTCGAAACCCGTGAACGAGGCGACCCCACTACCGAGGTAAGTCATTACGTACATGAGATTGCCCGTCCCGGAGAGGTCGCCGTGGAAAGACTTTCTTATGTGCGCCCGGGTCAGCTTCGACCCGTCCTCCGGTTCGTCAAATGGCTCCTCGTCCCAGCTTACGATCTTAAACGTGGCTTTTGTGGGCATCTTCCTCTCCTGGATGGTAATGGGCAGCGCCAGTATACCACTGCCGGGACGCTACTTACATTGGAATTGTGCTTCCCTGTAACTAGCGCCACTCGCCGCGCCAGTACACCGGCGGAGGGGGAGGCGGCGGCGGCGGACGCCCCGGCCAGATGGGACGGCGCAAGATGAGTCGGACAGCCGCCACGGAGACCACGCCGGCAAGGAAGCCTCCCACGTGGGCCCAATACGCCACTCCGCCACCCACGCCTGCGATGGTGCCCAGGCCACCCCAGAACTGGAGCAGTATCCACAGTCCAAGCAGCAACGTGGCCGGTATCTGGATCACCGTGATGAAGAAGAAGATGACCAGGGTGCGTATCCTGCTGTACGGATAAATCATAAGGTACGCGCCGAGCACACCGGCTATGGCCCCGCTGGCGCCTATCATGGGCCGCTGCGAGCCGGTGTCCACCGCTATCTGCATCCACGCCGCGGCCACTCCCGCCATCAGGTAGAACCCCAGATACACCAAGTGGCCCATACGGTCTTCCATGTTGTCGCCGAAGACCCACAGATAGAGCATGTTGCTGCCGAAGTGGACCAGGCCGCCGTGGATGAACATGGACGAAAACAGCGTGCCCCAGATGGGAAACGGCGTTGTGATGTCCCGCCTGCCTTCCGGAGTAAGTAAGACCTCGAAGGCGCGGCCCGAGGTGAACTCGTCGGGTATAACGCCGAACTTGTAGTAGAAAACGGCGGTGTCGCCGCCCAGAAGCAGGGTGTAGAGAAAGACCAGGGAGTTGACGCCGATCAGGGAGTAGGTGACATAGGGGCGCTTGTGGCCGCTTACGCTATCGGCGAGAGGGATCAAGAGGCGTCCGGCATACTGCCGCAGGGGACGCGGTAGAAGAGGGGCGGCTGCACGGCGTGAAGCTCGGCGGCGTCGAGGCGGTCTATGGAGAGCATGACCGAGCCGAACGCCCGCGTCAGGTAGGGGAGCTCCTGCTCCGAGACGGCGGCTCCCTGCGCGGCGGCCAGGGCCCACATCTGTTCCTCTGTTATACGGCTAGGTTGAGTTGTCATGGCGTCCTCAATTCTGGTTGTTTCAGTTTAGCACACTCTACTGCGGCGGGAACTCCCTCTCCATCTCGGTGAGCGACTGGTCGAGGATGTCGATGATGTCGTCCACGATGTCCGTGGTTATGGTGAGGGGAGGGGAGAGGGTGATGTTGTCGCCGACGCGTATCGCCAGTCCCTTGTCGCGGACTATGTCGGTGAACCGCTTGGCGAACGGCCCATCGGAGCCGCCGGGATACCGCTCCTTGGTCTTGCGATCCTTGACGATTTCGATGGCCATGAGCAGACCCAGCCCGCCGCCGACGTATCCCACGGTAGGGTGGTTCTCCTGGAGCACGGACACCGCTTTGTCGTAGAGGTAGCGGCCAACGGTATCGGAGTTGCCCACCACGTTCTCGCGCTCCATGATCTCAAGGTTCTTCAGGCCGGCGGCCATCACGGCGGGGTGGCCGCCGTAGGTCACTCCGTGGTGGAACTGCCCCATCTCGCCCTCGGCGTTGTCGAAGGCGTCCGCGACCCGCTTGGAGGCGACAACTGCCCCCACAGGCAACTCACCGCTGGTCAGCGCCTTCGCTATCGTCATCACGTCGGCCTGGACGCCGAACCGCTCCATCCCGAACCATGTGCCCAGCCTGCCGAATCCGCAGATGATTTCGTCGGCGATTAGCAGGATGCCGTGCTTGTCGCACAGCTCGCGAACGGCGGGCCAGTATTCGGCGGCGGGTATCTGGTTGCCGCTGGGGATGGGCGTCGCGATGAACGCGGCTATGGTGTCGGCGCCCTCGCCCTCTATGACGTTCTCCAGCGACTTCACGCTGAGCATACAGCAGGTCTGGTTCGTCCTGTCCTGGAAGCCCCAGGGGCAGCGGTAGCAGTAGGGCGGGTCCACCTGGATTGCGTTGGGCTGGAACGGCTCGAACATGCCGTGGGTGCGCCGTCCGCGGTTGCCTATGCTCATGGCCGTAGTGGTCGAACCGTGGTACTGGCCGCGCCGCGAGATGATCTTCGTCCTGGACGCGTTGCCCGTGATGAACTGGTACTGCCTGGCCAGCTTGGTGGCTATCTCTACAGCCTCGGAACCGCCGCCGCAGAAGAAGACGCGGTTCAGGTCGCCGGGGGCAAGCTCGGCCACCTTCTTGGCGAGAAGGATGCCCGGCACCGTGCTGTATGCGCCGGAGTTGGCGTAGGCCAGCGTGGTCATCTGCTGGCTGACCGCCTCCGCTATCTCCGGCCAGCGGTGTCCTATGTTCTTCAGGAACAGTCCGGCCATGCCGTCTATGTACTTGCGGCCCTGGATGTCGTAGACGTAGTTGCCTTCGCCGCGGGTCATGATGCTGTAGCCGCCGGGAGCCACCAGGTCCGCCATCTGGTGGTTCTGCATCCAGAAGTGCTCCAATCCCCACTGCACAAGCTGGTCTATCTCGCCCTCAGAATAGGAGTCCTTAATCCACCACGCCGACTTGCTGCTATCCGGTTGCACCATGACACGCCTCCTGGCAGTTGCTTGAGTGCAGTCTACCACGATTGCGGGCAAGCGGGCATACGGCCATATGGGCAAACGGGCAAGGGAGGCAAGGGGGCAGGAAGGAGGGCTGCCCCTGCGGTGGGGGGGTCAGGCGGGCGGTTCGTGGGTGGATTCGGCGAGCTCTTCTTGGATGAGGGCGTCGGCGTGGGCGAGGAGGGTCTGGGCGCGGGTGGGGTCGGTGTCGCGGACGGAGAAGTAGAGGCGCATGGCGTCGGCAGGGGAGAGGCCGCGGCCAGCTTCGGGGGCGATGCGGGTGCGCCGGGCGCGGACTACGTTGCGCTGGACGGCGGCTATGTGGTGGGCGTCCTTGAGGGCGGCGCGGATTTCGGGTTCGCGGAGGCGCGGCTCCAACTCCTCGGGCAGGGTGATGCGGACGCGGACTATGGCCTGGTTGACGTACTTGCGGGCGATGGCTTCGAGGACGGCGCGTGTGGGGTCGTCGTTGGCGGGGGGGATTTCGACGTCGATGGTGACGAAGGCGCGGGCCTGGACGGGCCGGAAGTCGAAGGCGGCGAGACGCTGGCCCTGGGGCAGCACCGGGTCGATCTCCAATACGCAGAAGCCCTTGGTCTCGGTTTCTTCGGAGAAGTCGACGCGCTGCAGGCTGCCGGAGTAGACGGCCATGGGGTTGCGGCCCAGCACCTGGTACTTGTGGATGTGGCCGAGGGCTACGTAGTCCAGCGATGGGTCTGAGAGGGTGGAGAGGAGGAGGACGTGGTCGCGGCCAAGCATCATGGAGCGTTCGGTGCCGACCCTGGAACCGGAGACGGTGACGTGGCCGACGAGCACGGCGGGGATGTCCGGCTTGAGGTTCTGAAGTTCCCAGGTGAGGCTGCTGGTGAGGCGCTCCTGGAGGCGCTGGGTGATCTGGTCGATGGTGAGGTTGCGGGTATCGTCGCGGGAGAGGAAGCGGCTGCGCCTGATCCAGGGCAGCGAGACGACCTGGAGGGGGCCGGAGCGGGTGCGGAGGAGGGTGGTTTCGATGCGGTCGGAGACGTGGACGCGCTCCACGGCGAGGGTGGGGAATATCTCAAGGGCGGAGGCGCGCCCGGCGACGGCGGGGAGGTCGTGGTTGCCGGTGATGAGGAAGACGGCGATGCCCTCCGAGGCGAGTTGGGCGATGCGCTTGGCGAATTCGCGCTGGTGGGTCTGGGAGGGGTCGCGGTTCTTGTAGGCGTCGCCGGCGAAGAGGACGGCGTCGACTCGGTTGTCGAGGGCGTATTGGACCATCTCATCGTAGGCGGCGAGGAAGTCGAGGAGGCGGGTGGACATGCCGGTATCGGGGTCGGGCCTGCCGTAGTTTTCGACGCCGACGTGGAGGTCTGCGAAGTGGATGAGCTTCATGTCGGTTGGCTACTTGACATAAGTCGATTTTGGGGTGTCGTGAAAACGGTTGTCAGGCACGAGACGGCGTGCAAGGGCGGATTTGCGTCGTGCCTGAGAGGGGTATTCGTTTCCAACGTTATGTCAAGTACAAGGCTAAATTGGAGGGAAATTTTGGCGGAGGTGAGAAACGAATCGGATTTTCCGTTTTGAACAGGCAGAGAACCATCCCTTCGACAAGGCTCAGGACAGGCCCTTCGGCTACGCTCAGGGTAAACTCCCCCCGCTACCCCTGGGTTCCCGCTCCCCGATCGGGGTCGGGGACAGGCTGCGCGGGAACGACGGTACGGGGCGGGCAAGACGGTGTGGGTGTGGGTGGTTGTCATGGTGAGGCAAGGATAGCAAGAACGGGGGTCGATGGGGAAGGGGGAGGTGGCGGGGGGGAGGGGGGTGCAAACGGGCAAGAGGGCAAACGGGCAAGAGGGCAAATGGGCAAGAGGGCAAACGGGCAAGAGGGCAAATGGGCAAGCGGGCAAGGGGGCGAACGGGCAAGAGGGCGAACGGGCAAAAGGGCAGGAGGCTTGGGATGCTTCGTCGGCGGGAGGTGGTTCTAGTGCGGACGTTGTGCAACCGACTCCTCAGCATGACAGACCGCCCTGCTCCTGGGTTCCCGCCTGCGCGGGAACGACGGTAGGTGTGGGAAGGACGGTGGGGGTGCTAGATGGGCAGTTCGGGCGCGGGGATCAGTCTCTCGTTGGAGGTGTCGGGGATCAGGTCGAGTAGTTGAAGGGTTGTTGCTCCGAGCAGGTATCGGCCTTCCGAGCCGAATATGACGGTGCTGAAGGCTTCCCGGTCCTGGACGTGGAGGCGAGCTTCCCCTATTGGCATTGACATTTTGCTGCCATCGGCAAGGGTAAACTCTCGTTCCGTTGTTGGCGCTATGCCTAGTACATCGGAGAGTAGGGAAGCGGGCAGTAAGGTGTGCTTAGCGCCGGAGTCCACGATGGCATCCACCCATTGAGTGGCGCCGCCGTTCCCGTCGCTTACGCCTAAACGTGTTGTGAATATTCCCATGCGGATATTCTTGGGGATAGGGTGAGCGGTGTCAAGGATGTGGCTATGGGAGCCGGTGCTGCGCGGTATAAGCGTACCTACCGTGTCCGCATACGGGCGTTGGCTATCCACAAAGTGCCGTCACTATTTACGAAGTACGCTAGCCAAAAGTCTCCAATTTCAACACCACATATATCTGGTCGATAAGGAAATCCTAACCCTAGGTTGACCCCCTCGACAGAGAACGGGTCTTCGGCCAAGATGCTTGCAGCCTTAATGAAAGCCAACTTATCCTGGTCGCTAAGGGTAGTGTAAAATTCCTTGGTTATCCTAGAGAAACGTAATTGGCTGACCACTTTGCAGGGATTCCTTCAGCTCCTCTATCGTTATGGTGGTGTTGTCCCCAGCTTCGATCTGCTGCATCCCCTTTATAGTGTCCGCTATGAATTGCTTGTCGGCAATCATAGCTTCAGCCAAGGCATTCCCTTGCAATAGCTTGTGTTCTGTTCTCTCCAATGGATTCTTCATAATAAACTCCCCTGCACAACTGCTTTTATCGGGCCCTTATCACGACTTCGAGCATAGAATAGATAGGGGGTATTGATCCAAAGTGCTCTTGAGATAATGCCGTTGCACGAGATATGTATTTATATATTAATAACTACTAAGTATATTAAATAAAGCTACCCCGTATTGGGGTTATTTTATCACCTTTGTCAATCCCTATGGGATGTGGCAAGCGGGTGATGGGGAAGGGGAGGTGTCGGGTGGTTAGGGAAGCTGAATTGACTGCCTTACATCATCCATAGAGGTCAAAAGTTCGTCGTATGTTCCCGGACCGCCAATGTAATCCCAAAGTTCTTGACCAATGAGAACTTCGTTGGTCATGTCCATTATTTGGCGCGTGTAGCTGTGAGAGTATCGTTCACGCGTCAAGAATGGATTGTAGGTGAGACCCAGGAAAGCTTTGGCTCCATGAACATTTTGCCTGTCCATGATTGCTAGGTATGAGAGCATCTTGCGCTTGGATTCAGCAGCCATATCCAAGTTGGGCAAAGGAGTTTTCAGTTCTACAAAGAGCGGCCCTTCCGAAAAGTCCCCTATGTAGAGATCAGCGGTGACGTTTATCTCACGCTGACCCCCGCCCCGAGAGCCTAAGATATCCTCGAGTTCGGTAGCGAGATCAGGTCTGCGTTTCTCAACACCACGCTGGGTACGAGCCCTCAACTCAGTGACGATTTGGTCAATCATGTTGCAAGCTGCGTCGTTTACACGTCCTCGAATGAGATATTCGGTTTCTACTTGGCTAAAGCGCCCTAGAGCAACGGCTTCTGCCAACTTAGGGTACAAGTTGTTGCCCATGGCAGTTACAACACTTCTCTCAACCCTTGCAGCTAAAATCGCTTCGTCCGGGAAGAAAAGCCTGTGGAACGGGTAAGCTCTGCCAATTTCTGATAGAGACCACTTGGTGAGCTTAGGCATTTGCTCCAATGCGAAAGTTCTCAGTATTTCACGGACAGTTTCGGCGGTTTGTTGGTTCATATCGTCATTTCTTCCATACATAAACGCTTTCAAAGAAGTCACTGGCGCGGCGACCGGTGCGCCTGTCCACATGCCTGTGTATTTCGGTTTCCACTATGAAACCAAGACGTTCTGCTAGTTGTGGGTACAGATTCTTCCGGTCATGCACGACCACAACTAGACGGGCGTCCCTAGCGAGTGCTCTTTTAAGATTGGCAAACACTTCGCCAATCTGGTCGAGGTACGCCTGTTGTGCTCTTTGGGAATTGCCCAAGGCCGCCGAGCCGATCTCATCCTCGGCGTTCATCTCCAAGCCCAACAACTCATAGGCATAGCGATGCTGCTGGTGATAATCGATAAGGCCGACGTACGGCGGCGAAGTTAAGACTAGATCACATTCAGGAAAATCTATGTAGCGTGAGTCGCCGCAGGTCACATCTACACTGGCAGACTTTCGGACGTCAGCGAACTGGCGTATTCGCTTGATAGTATCGTTGCTGTATCTGACAAGGAATTGCCTAGCCGACTGAGTAGGTTTGCAGATGCGGCTGTGCTTGTAACAGTAGTACGGCTCTTTCTGGGGAATCCTGGGGAAATCAAGGTCAAAGTGAGGATTCTGGCGAGCTGAGCGAGCAGCGCGTGAAAGGATTATCTTTAGGACATCTTGATTCTTGTAGTTGGATATCTGGTCGCGATAAGCAAGCAACTCGAACAGTGCTTGGGGGGCAAACCAGTCTTGCAGATAGCTGTTCTCAAAATAAGGCGCTTGGCGTTCAAAGAGACGGAGCCGGTCGTGTTCCGGTATCTGCTTGGTGGATTCTTCAAGAATACCCTTGATCTCAGTTTCTAGCTGATCAAGATCATAGTTCGCCGTCTTGACACTGCTAAGCAGGCAATTGAATTCAGAGATGTCAGTGCCAAAACTGTTGATGCCAAGCGATAGAGCCTCTACCAGCGTTGTGCCTGAACCACAGAAGGGGTCAACCACCATCTGCGGCTGGTATTTGCGGAGGAAAATCTCAACGAGTTGGGGAATGAATTTGCCCAAGTAGGGGTGTAGACGATGGACGTGTTTGGTTCTTTCTCTTTCGGGAAGGTCGCGCTCTTTCCAGTTCAGGTTAAGGTCGTCAACTCTGGTTTGAGAGTCTACCGAGGCGAAATCAGTGAGTGGCGGCAGTTTGACTTGGTCGACTGTGTACGTGGTTGCCATGAACAATCCAATACAAGTTTCCGGGATTGTATCGGACCGTTTGGCGGGCTGAGAGGACCTTTTTGGCAGGTTATGGAAGCAGTTTTACGGGTATTCTACCAGTTGAAGTGAAGGTCAATAAAGCCGCCGTGTCGCTCGGGGTCGTAGTCCAGGATGGTGTCATCATCGTCATCGGCGGCGTCCAAGTCTAGGTCGTCTTGCCAGTCGTCCCAGGGGAGCGATTTCAGCCAGTCGATGATTTCGGTTCGGGCCGGTGCGTCGAGATGGTTTCTTTCGGTGAATTCGTCGAGCATACGGAGCACCAGTATCTGGCTGAACGGGCCGTAGTTATTGTCCGCGCCGTGCATGTAGCCGTTTGCGCCGGCTTCGTAGGCCAGTTCCCAGGCGAATCTGTAGGCGTGGCCTGTGGGTCGCGGGAGGTATTGGAAGGTGATGATTCCGATGTCGAGTCCCATGTTGACCTCCGGGGTGTGGTTTGTGGGATTGTATCGGACCCCCCGCCGCGTCTCCACCCCCGGGCAAGGGGGCAAGATGGCAAGCGGGCAAGATGGCAAGAGGGCAAGGGGGCAAGGGGGCGCCCCGCTCCTGGGTTCCCGCCGTCGCGGGAACGACGGTATGGGTAGACCTTCACCCCCATCTCAATCTTCCCCCATCAAGGGGGAAGAGGTTTTGGGTTAGGTGTCTTTGGAGGAGGCGAGGCCCCAGCCGAGTAGGATGGTGTATACGAGTCCGGCTATGGACATTGCGGCGAAGACGGGGGCGAAGGCGAGTTCCAACCGGTTGGAGTGCCAGGCGGTGACGAAGACGACCAGGGAGGCGACGGCGAGGACGGCGACGATGCCGTTCAGCAGTGGGGGCAGTCGCACGGGTTCGGGTCGGTAAGCCATGCCTATCGCCATGACGGCTATGCCGAGCGATCCGGCGACGCCGGAGGTGAAGTGCATGCCCCAGACTATGCGCTGCATCCCCAGCGCGGATTGCAGCAGTTCTTCGGAACGCGCGGCGTCGCTTTCCAATGCTCCGACTCCGAGGCCGGTGATCATGTAGTCCATGCCCCGCATGACCATCTGGAGTACGAGGGATAGGGCCATGGCGAGAAGGCCGAGCCGGGGCACGGGGCCGGCGTAGCGCCGCAGGGTGAGGAGTCCGTTGAGCATGAGCAGCGCGCCGCAGATGATGACGATGGGCAGGGTGTAGGACAGCGCTTCGTTGCGGGCCATGGCGAGTGTGAGGTCGGTGAGGCTGGTGCTGGGCACGGTGTCGATGAGGCCGCGGCCCGGCGAGAGCGGGTAGCAGACGGCTATGGCGATGGTACCGATGAGGAGGGACCATCCGCCGAGTTGCTTTTCGGTTGAGTGCATCCACCGGTTGATCATGATGGGGGTAGTTTAGCAGAAATATCGGGCGAGCGGGCAAGGGAGCAGGCGGGCAAAGGGGACGGCGGGCTGGGATGCTTCGTCGGCGGGAGTGGTTCTAGTGCGGAGGTTGTGCAACCGACTCCTCAGCATGACAGAGTGTGGAGGGAGCGGCTCACCCCCATCTCAATCTTCCCCCGTCAAGGGGGAAGAGGTTTTGGTTAGAGGGAGAGGACGATGAGGATGGCGACGACGGATAGGGCTAGCGCGCTGAGGTGGCTGACGGCGGAGGCGAGGGTTTTGGGTATGGGGAGCTTGAAGTCGGCGGGGAGTGTGGCGATGCGATGGGCAACGTGGAAGAGGGTGGTGGTGAGGAGGACGATGAGGAGCAGCTTGGCGACGGGGTTGCGGAGGAGGGAGAGGAGGTTGTCGTAGGCTATGGCGTCGGGGAGCCATCCGAGGGGGCCGGCGACGTTGTTGGCGAAGATGAGGGCGGGCAGCGCGAAGGCGGCGATGGTGCCGCCGACGCTGAAGAGCGCCCACCACATTGGTTCCAGCTTGTGCATAGGTTATGAGACTCCCAAGGCGATGATGATAACGGCGGAGACGGCGATCCAGGCGGCGAATCCACCGGCGAGAACAAGGCCCGGCGGGATGCGGATGCCGAGGACGAACTCCGGCATGGCCCTGGGCACGAGAAGCATCCAGGTTACGGAGTGGAGGATCGCGCCGAGCAGGAAGATT
This sequence comes from Dehalococcoidia bacterium, assembly GCA_963667055.2. Lineage (GTDB taxonomy): Bacteria > Chloroflexota > Dehalococcoidia > Lucifugimonadales > QGNO01 > DAOUJH01. The sequence goes on along the minus strand of OY762956.1, from coordinate 1,995,478 downwards.
ACGTGCAGGGCTATCCACAGCGGCGATTCCATGAGTTCCAGGAACGCATCGTAGGAGGCCTGGCCTGCGCCGAGCCGGATAAGCTGCGCCAGGTAGAGAATGACAAAGGCCAGTATGAGGATGGCGGTAAGCTCTCGCACCATGAAGAGGGTGTAGCGCGGGTTTCGCAGCCACCAGGCGCGGGTCATGGGTCGCTTGTACCGGCTACCGGCGGCGTTCATCGCGCGCTCCAAGGCATGAGGATGGACTTGGCCCAGCTCTGGGCGCTTTGCGGCTTGGCGCGCTGAATGGCCTCGGCGGGAAAGACTCCCTTGGGGCAGGCTACGGAGCATTCGCCGATGAAGGTGCAGTCCCAGACGCCTTCGGGCTGGGCAAGGATGGCGTAACGCTCGGCTGCGCCCTGGTCGCGGGAGTCGAGGTTGTATCGCTGGGCCAGGGCGATGGCGGCGGGGCCGGTGAAGTGCGGTTCCAGGCTGTAGACGGGGCAGGCGGCGTAGCAGAGCATGCAGTTGATGCAGGCGGAGTTGTGGGCGTAGGGCGCCATTTGCTTGGGGGTCTGTAGGTACTCGCCTTCGGCCAGGGGCTTGGTGTCCTTGCGGATGAGCCAGGGCTTGACCGAGGGGAGCTTGTTCCGCATGAAGTCGTCGATGTCTACGACGAGGTCACGGATGACGGGGAAGCCGTCGAGGGGGGCGACGGTGATCTCGTCGCCGTAGCCTGCCAGGTTGTCCTGGCAGGTGAGGCGTGGGCGGTCGTCGACGGTCATGCCGCAGCTTCCGCAGATGCCCATGCGGCACGACCAGCGGAAGGCGAGGGTGGGGTCGAGGTCGTCGCGGATGTAGTTTAGGGCGTCGAGAACCATCATGCCGTCGCGGGCGGGGACCTGGTAGGAGTCGAAATAGGCGGCGGCGCCCCGTTCGGGGTGGTATCGCTCTACGTTCACTGTGAGTTGCCGCTGTGCCATTGTGTGCTCCCGGTGATTAGCTGAGTCCTAGTACTTGCGCTCCTGCGGCTGCCAATTGGTAATGGTAACAGGGATGTTCTCCAATTTGGGGCCTTGGGCGGTGTGATGTGCCAACTGGTGGACAAGCCACTCTTTGTCGTTTCGGTCGGGGAAGTCGCGGCGAACGTGAGCGCCGCGGGATTCCTGGCGGGCGTAGGCGGAATGGACGATGGTCTGGGCTACGTCCAGCATGAAGTCGAGCTCCAGCGCGCCGATTAGCTCCACGTTGTAGACGCCGCTGGTGTCCTGGACGTCCAGGTTTTGGATGCGCTCACGAAGGTCGGCGATGTCAGACATGGACTGCTGCAAGCCCTCCCTGGTGCGGAAGACCTCCGCGCCTAGTTCCATGGAGTCCTGCAACTCGCGGCGGAGGTTGGCGACTTTCTCCGCGCCTCTGTTGCCGCTGAGGAAGTGATCGCGGATGCGTTGTTCGTCGCGGTCAGCGGCGGGTGAGAGGTCGGCGTCGGAGTGGGGGGTCTCCAGCGCGTAGGTGGCGGCGGCGGCTCCGGCCCTTGCGCCGAATACGAGGCATTCGGTGAGGGAGTTGGAGCCGAGCCGGTTCGCGCCGTTGATGGTGACGCAGGCGTTTTCGCCGGCGGAGTAGAGGCCCTCCATGGGAGTGAGGCCGTGGTTATCGGTGTGGACGCCGCCCATGATGTAGTGGAGCACGGGCCGCACGGGTATGGGCTGGGTGATGGGGTCGATGCCGACGTAGGTGCGGGTAAGCTCCAGGATGAAGGGGAGACGTTCGTGGATGTGCTTTTCGCCGAGGTGTCGGAGGTCGAGGTGGACGTAGCCGTCCTTGGGTTCGCCGTAGCCGAGGCCCTGCTCCAGCTCGGTGATGATAGCGCGGGATATGATGTCGCGTGGGCCCATCTCCATGCGGCTGGGAATGTACTTTTCCAGGAAGCGTTCGCCATTGGCGTTGATGAGGTATCCGCCCTCGCCGCGGGCGGCTTCCGTGATGAGGATGCCGGTGTCGGGGAGGCCGGTGGGATGGAACTGGACGAACTCCATGTCCTTCAGCGGGGCACCGGCACGGTAGGCCAGCGCCATGCCGTCGCCGGTGCAGATGGAGCCGTTGGTGGTGAAGGCGAAGACCCGGCCTCCGCCGCCGGCGGTGAGGATGACGGACTTGGCCTTGATGAGATGGAACTTGCCTGTGCTGACCTCCAGGGCGACGACGCCCCTGGCCTTGCCATCGTCGACGAGTAGGGAGGTGACGAACCACTCGTCGTGACGCTTGATGGAGGGGTACTTGAGGGAGGTCTGGAAAAGGGTGTGCAGCATGTGGAAGCCGGTCTTGTCGGAGGCGAAGACGGTGCGCTTGACGCTCATGCCGCCGAAGGCTCGAACTGCGACGTGGCCATCGGGGTCGCGGCTCCAGGGACAGCCCCAATGCTCCATCCGGATGAGCTCGTTGGGGGCTTCCTGAACGAATAGCTCGACGGCGTCCTGGTCGGCGAGGTAGTCCGCGCCGCGGATGGTGTCGGTGGCGTGCAGTTCAAGGCTGTCGTAGTCACGAAGGACGCCGGCTGCGCCGCCTTCGGCGGAGACGGTGTGACTACGGACCGGGTAGACCTTGGATACGATGGCGATGTCGAGCGGCTGGCCTGCGGCATCGGCGGTGTGGGCCGCTTCAATGGCGGCTCTGAGGCCTGCTGCGCCGCCGCCGATGATCAGGATGTCGTGCTGTAAGGTTTCCATGTGTTAGAGGAAAGTAACGGGTACAAGAGGGCATTCTACAATAAAACGGGGATTAGTGCATTGGTTCACTAATTGTTGAGAGAAGTACAAAGTCCTATTTCTCGCTAGCAAACCCACAGGAGGACCACAACCCTTGAAAAGCCCCCTTGGTGAACGATAGAATTAGGCATCTCCAGGGCCTGTTAGATGAACAAACCCCATGTGAGGATTTCAGGCTTGCATTTTCAGACGAACGCCGCCCCGGTATCCTCAAGAATGCCCGCGGCTTCACCTGACTCATCAGTCGCTTCTGAAGAGGACGTAGATTGTAAATGGCAGTAACCCGAACGGATATGTCCACGGTCAGGCAAAGGGACGAGATATCGCTAGCGAACGGAGTTGTCTCCCCTGTAGACGAAGGACGCACGGGATGCGTCGAATCTGGCTTCTCGCAATCGATTCCGATCTTATCTGACAGGATAGTAAACGTTGCATCGGTTCCGCAGCGCAGCCCCTTGCGCTATCCGGGCGGTAAGACGTGGCTTGTGCCGGAAATACGGAAGTACCTTGAGGGTCTCGATTTTCGTCCAGAGGTATTTGTCGAGCCGTTTGCCGGTGGTGGGATCGCGTCGCTAACGGCAGTCATGGACGGCTATGTGGATCGTGCGGTGCTTTGCGAGAAAGATCCGGACATATCCAACCTCTGGCAGTGCATGCTCGACGATGCCGAGGAACTGGCTCGGCGCGTCAAGGGTTTCGTAGCAACTTCAGAGAACGTGAGCAAGGTGTTCGCGGATGCAAGGGTGTCCGGTATGGACGCCGCATTTCGAACCCTGTTGCGTAATAGAGTCAGCAGAGGTGGCATCATGGCCAAGGGCGCTTCGGTGATGAAGCAGGGAGAGAACGGGCATGGGATCTCCTCGCGCTGGTATGCCGACACTTTGGCGGCACGCATCCGCACCATCGGGAACTATGCCGGGCAGTTCGACTTCTTCCAGGGAGATGGTGTGAGTCTCGTGGAGTTGTGTAATGACAACGAGGCGGCCGCTTTCTTCATTGATCCTCCCTATACCGCCGCTGGCAAGCGGGCAGGCAGACGTCTGTATACGTACAACGAGATCGACCACGAAGACCTGTTTGAGCGGATGTCACGGGTACGAGGGGTATTCATGATGACCTACGACGAGAGTCCCGATGTCATTGAGATGGCACGCAGGCATGGGTTCCATCTGGCCAAGGTGCCAATGAAAAATACACACCACGCGGTGATGTATGAATTACTCATAACCTCGCATGGGCTAATGTCATGACTCAGCCTCGGCGCTTTGGGATAGGCGAATGGTACGGACAATCTTTCGTCGATCTGACACAGGACGAACGACGCACGTACGCAGGCGGAATCGGCTCCCACCCATGCCCATTTCGCATAGGTGGAGGACGATGCACTAAGAGAGGCGGTGTCTGTTCGTTCAGGCTATACGAAGATGAAGATGGTGTGGCTATTCCGGTATCGGGTGCTGAGGCCGGATTGAGGGTGCTGTGTCCGCGTCGGTTTGAAGAGAACATGACAGTTTTTCAATGGGTTGGAGAAACCATTCTGGGCACTCCCAAACCCGACATAGCCACCGAGATAGGGTTTCTGAGGGCAGAGGATGGAAACGCCGACGTAGGGCGGATAGACATGGTTCTGGCAAATCCGGAGACCTCTACGGCAGTTCTCAATTGGTGCGCTCTAGAGATTCAAGCCGTCTACTTTTCCGGTAGAGGCATGAACGACGAGTTCCGAAGCATCAGGGATTACGATGGAGAACAGCCGCCCTTCCCGGGGCAGATACGGCGGCCCGACTACCGGAGTAGCGGTCCGAAGCGACTGATGCCCCAATTGCAGATCAAAGTGCCCACGCTCCGTCGATGGGGCAAGAAGATGGCAGTCATCGTTGACAAGCATTTCTTCGGAGCCCTTGGGCATATGGAGGAGGTTGACGACCTGTCCAACGGGGACATAGCTTGGTTTACCGTGGACTTCGAAGAAGACCAAGCCAACGGGCGCTTCAGGCTGGTTAGGGATCGGGTTCGCTTCACCACGCTTGAGAGGGCTACGGAGGGACTGACGGGAGGGTCTCCTGTTACGTTGACGGAATTCGAGGAAAGTATACGCTCCAAGCTAGCAAAGTGAGTGGGGTATGAGAAGGGAGCTACGGAATGGGTAGGCGTTCGGAGAGGGTGGGGAGCAGGTCCGGGATGGGGACGCGGACTTGTTCCATGGTGTCGCGGTGGCGGATGGTGACGGCGTCGTCGTCTTCGACGGTTTGGAAGTCGACGGTGACGCAGAGGGGAGTGCCGATTTCGTCCTGGCGGCGGTAGCGGCGTCCGATGCTCTGGGAATCGTCGTACTGGGCAACGAAGCGGTCGTTGACCATGTCGAAGACCTCTCTTGCCCTGGGCACGAGCTTCTCGTTGCGGGATAGGGGCAGGACGGCCACTTTGACGGGCGCGATTACGGGGTGCAGCTTGAGGACTACGCGCTTTTCCATCTTGCCGCCGCCGGTGGGCGCTTCCTCCTCCGTGTAAGCGTCGGCGAGGAAGGCAAGGAAGGGCCGGTCTACGCCCGCGGAAGGCTCGATGACGTAGGGGTGGTAATGCTGTTGGGCTTCGTCGTCGAAGTAGGTGAGGTCAACGCCGCTGGCCTCTGAGTGCGCCTTGAGATCGTAGTCGGTGCGGCTAGCGATGCCCTGGATTTCGCCCCAGCCCCAGGGGAAGCGGTACTCGATGTCGTAGGTGGCCTTGGCGTAGTGGGCAAGCTCATCGGGGTCGTGCTGTCGGATACGGAGGTTGTCCTTGGAGATGCCCGAATCGACAAACCAGCTGAGGCAGGCTTGAACCCAGTCGTCGAGCCACTCGTCTTCGGAGCCCGGCTTGACGAAGTATTCAATCTCCATCTGCTCGAACTCACGGGTGCGGAAGATGAAGTTGCCCACGGTAATCTCGTTGCGGAACGCCTTGCCAATCTGCGCGATGCCGAAGGGGAGCTTCTTGCGCGTGGAGTTGAGGACGTTGAGGAAGTTGACGAAGATGCCCTGCGCGGTCTCCGGTCGGAGGTAGGTCTGAGAGGCGCTGTCCTCCACGGGGCCAAGGAAGGTCTTGAGCATGAGATTGAACATGCGGGGGTCGGAGAGCGTTGCGCCGTCGTCGGGGCACTTTGACGGGTCGTCGATTTGGTCGGGGCGAAAACGCTTGCGGCATTGGTGGCACTCGACCAGAGGGTCGGCGAAGCCCGCGGAGGTGTGGCCGGAGGCGTCCCAGACCTGCGGCGCCATGAGGATGGCGGCATCGAGGCCGACCATGTCGGCGCGCTTGTGGACGAAGGTGCGCCACCAGTGGTCCTTGATGTTGCGTCGCATTTCGACGCCGAGGGGGCCGTAGTCGTAGGTGGAGGCGAGTCCGCCGTAGATTTCGCTGGACTGGAAGACGAAGCCGCGTCGCTTGGCGAGGGATACTATGGTGTTGAGGTCTGTCATGTGCGAATAGGCTAACGGGTAACGGGGGATACGTAAAGGGGACGGACATGCGGGCATACGGGCAAACAGGCAAACAGGCAAGCGGGCAAGGGGGCAGACGGGTAGGGGCTATAGCGATGTTCAGCCTTCCGTTGCCGGGTTGGGGAGGGCGCTTCCTAACGGGAGGAACTTGTACTCAACCACGGTGGTCCGGGACACTAGAACACCGTCTTCGTAGGTGGATTGGCTATGGAGTAGCGGGGCATTCTCCACAACCTCCATCCTCCACAGCGTTCCGTCATCATGCTCAAGTTCGAATATCAGGCTTGTCCTCCCGTTGAGCGTCCCCCGTCCTTTGGACTCCCACTCACTGTCTTGGAGCGTCAGCAAGTGATCCCAATACGGACCGAACGTACCCTCTATATCAGAGAGGAACTCCGTGGGCTGAGGGAGAATCAACCCGGCTACAATATCGGTGTGGGTCACGGTGCCGTCGTCATGTAGCTCTGTGTAACCCAGCAGGTTGCCCTCGAGGTCACGCACCGTTGCGGTCATCGCTACCCTCTGACCCTGTTCGTCCGCGACCAACCAGCTCTCAACTACGGTGGTCTGGGGATGTGATCTGCCCCCTTCGAAAACTACGGGATCCTTCCGGTATCTCACCGTCTTGTCATATAGAGGCCGACCCTGTCGGATGCCTTCCAAAAGCGCCTGTTTGTTCTGCTCTGCGGATGCCCCGATTTCGGGGGTCGTCGCCAGACTGTCCTTACCGAACTGCAAGAATCCTATCCAGGCGCCGGCCACAATGGGCAGCACCAGAAGTACGGCTACTGCTAGCGGGACTATTCTCGTCCTCATGATGGAAAAGTATCGTAGGGGTTACACCATGTCAAAGGATGGTGCGTTGGCCCCGCGCCGCCGAAGGGCTCGCAACGACCCTTCGGCAAGCTCAGGGTAGACTCCCGGCCCCTGGGTTCCCGCCTGCGCGGGAAAGTCGGTGAGGGCAAGGGGTTCGATTCGCTTCAAGTTGACAGGGAATGGGCGGGTAACTAGGATGCTGGCAAATTGAGCGGGAGGCTTGATAGTGAGTACAGTTGGCTATGCTCATCCGGAGATGCTGGTGGATACGGAGTGGCTGGCGTCGCATTTGGACGACCCGAACGTGGTGCTCGTGGACTGCGATCTGCCGGACGCTTACAACCGGGCGCACATTCCGGGAGCGGTGAACCTGGGAGAGAACCACTACATCAAGGGCGACGGCAGCGTGCACGTGATGCCGTCGGAGGAGGCGTCGGAGTTTCTGGGGAATCTCGGCATCGGAGACGATACGCTGGTGGTGGCCTACAGCGGCAGGCACTCGATATACGCGGCGAGGCTGTGGTGGGTGCTGAGCTACTACGGGCATACGAATGTGAAGGTGCTGAACGGGGGAAGTCGGAAGTGGCTGGCTGAGGGCCGCGCCATGACGGACAGGCCGAGCGCTGCTGAACCGCGTCGGTTCACGCCAAAGGCAAACCCCTCGCTGATAGTGAAGGCCGACGAATTGAAGGCGGCTATCGGCAAGGAGGGGACGGTTATCTGGGATACAAGGGCGTCGGACGAGTACAGCGGGGAGAACAGCCGGGGCAACAAGTACAGCGGGCACATTCCGGGTGCGGCGCACCTGGAATGGAGCGACGTGATGGACATCGAATCGGGGGAGTTCCGGCCTGCGGAAGAGATCAGGTCGATGCTGTCGGAGAGGGGGGTGACGCCTGAGCAGCAGGTGTACACGTACTGACAGGGGGGTATCCGTGCGGCGCACGGAGTGTTCACCCTGAAGCTGCTGGGGTACGAGAATGCGGCGAACTACGATGCGTCGTTTGCAGAGTGGGCCAACGAGGAGGGGTATCCGCTGGAGCGGTAGGCCCCAACTGTATCCCAACCTACCGAATGGCTGCTATAATAGGTTTTCGGAATGCCAGAACGATGGAACGCACTAGCCTATCTAGTAACCTTTGTCATACTCGTTCTGATAGGTCTAGGAATCACCATATGGAACCCGCCTAATTGGAGTTCAACGATTAGGACAATGGGTTCGGTTATAATAGTCTCAACGGCTATAACTTACGTAGTACGAGAGGGGATAGAGATGCTAGCAGAACAGTTTAAGAGGGCGAGTCGAAAAGAAGGACGCAGAGAGATTATCGAAGAAGTACGCCGTGCGGCTGAACAAGGACAGTCCGCTAGAGAAGTGCTTGAAGCCATCGAGAAGCGAGAATCCGACAACAAGTGAAGGGGGCTCGACCCGTAAAAGCTTGGCAAGTGGCCACAACAGGACTGACAACCCTGTTGTGGCCTTATTTTATAGCGACGCGATTCTGACGGATTGACGTCAGGTAATTCGTTGAGGAGGAGATGATGCCGATAGATAGCAGGTACTTTTTGCTTACGAGGATGGACGTGGAGCCGGGCAAGGAGGACGTGTTCAACGAGGTGTACGACCAGGAGCACGTGCCGGAGCTGTTGAAGGTGCCGGGGGTACTTTCGGCGGTGCGGTTCAAGAGGTTCCCCAAGGTGGAGATAGCAATCGGCGGGGGGTTGCAGGTGTACGAGCACGACGACGAGCCTTCATACGCGGCGCTGTACGAGCTGGAGAGCCCGGACGTGCTGAAGGGCGACGATTGGGCCAAGGCGGTGGAGCTTGGCAGGTGGCCGGAGCAGGTCAGGCCGTACACCAGAAACAGACGCCAGGTGCTGTACGGGCCGATAGTTGGGGGTTAAGCATGGCTGACATAGTGGTTGCCGGCGGATGGGTGATAACCATGGACCCGGCTCGGAGGGTTATTGAAAACGGCGCGGTGGCCATAGAGGGCGACCGCATACTGGAGGTGGGGCCGAGGGGGGAGGTGGAGGCCAGGCACCGGGCGAGCAGGGTGATAGACGCAACCGGCAAGGTGGTCATGCCGGGGCTGATAGACGGCCACGGCCACGCGGGCCACAGCCTGGTGAAGACGTTGGGGGTGGGCCGTCCGGGGGTGTGGGCGGAGGCCGCCGACCGCATATACGCCGAGGCCACGGACGAGGAGTACTGGTACGCGGACGCGCTGCTGACGTCGTTGGAGCGGTTGAAGTTCGGAGTGACCGCAGGCGTCACCTTCCTGGGCGGCGGTACTATGGTGGTCCGCTCGGACAGCCCCGTCTACGGAGAGCGGCACTGCGAGGCGGTGGAACGCATGGGGACGCGGGAGTTCCTGGCGGTCGGGCCGAGCAACGCGCCGTATCCGAGAAGGTACGTGCAGTGGGACGGGGACAAGCGCATTGAGAGGATGGTGGGGTTCGACGACTACCTTGCCAGCAGCGAATCATTGATCGAGAAGTGGCACGGCGGCGCGGAAGGCCGGATGCGGCTGATGATGATGCTGCCGGTGCACAACCCGGAGGGTGGTCGCGTCGATTTGGGGGAGCTAAAGGCGCAGGCGGACGCCGTGAGGTCGTTGACCAGGAAGCACGGGGTGATGTTCGCGCAGGACGGGCATTCCAGGGGCACGGTGAAATTCGCGCACGAGCAACTGGGCGTACTGGGGCCGGATGCTCTGCTATCGCACTCCACGGGGTTGACGGACGAGGAGATAGAGATCTGCCGCGAGACGGACACCAAGATAGTGCACAACCCCAGCGCGGTGGCGGCGATAATGGCGCGGTGCCCGGTTCCCGAACTGATAGACGCGGGGGTGACGGTGATACTCGGCTCGGACGGGAACGCCCCGGACAGGGGCTTCGACATGTTCAGGCACATGTTCCAGTGCATGCACTACCAGAGGACGCACTTCCACGATCCGTCGTACATGCCGCCGGGCAAGGTGCTGGAGATGGTTACCATTGATTCGGCGAGGGCGCTGGGCGTGGAGAGCGAGCTGGGGTCGCTGGAGGCGGGCAAGAAGGCGGACCTGATATTGGTCGACATGGAGAAGCCGCATCTCTACCCGTCGAATATGCCGGTGTACCGCATCACCAACTTTGCCAGCGGGCATGACGTGGATACGGTGATAGTGGACGGGAATGTGCTGATGGAGGGCCGCGTGGTAACTAGCGTGAACGAATCGGAGGCGCTGGAGGTGTCGCAAAGGGCAACGGAGAGGATGTTGGACAGGGCAGGGGTGCGAGACCTGCTGGAGCTGCCGGACGGTTTTTGGGGTAGGAGCAGGTATCCGGGGTAGGGGGGTGCTTTGAGGGTGTGGTTAGCTAAAACTCAGCGTAGCGCCTTTGGCAGGCCATTACTTCAAAGTTCATGGAGTTCACGGGCTAGTGCTTGAAAGTATGCCACCATCTGCCGCACTGCGCGGGGATTCTTGCGTAAGAGAGCTTTCAGTGCTTTTTCAGTACCTAACGCCTCTTCGCGACTTAGCACGGGTTCGAACCAGACTAATTGCGGATCCTTACCTGCGGTAGTCTTTGTCAAACCGTCTCGATGTTCTGTCAGGCGTACTAAGAGATCATTGGTCTGCCCGACGTAGAACTTTACGCCCCGGTTTGCATCTCTAAGCTTCAAGATGTAGACGTGGTAGAGTTCGAGATCATCACTGGCACAGTTGGGGCATTCCTGTACGTCGCTTGGTCTGTAGAAATTGCAGGTTCCGCACTGGCTAAGACTTTCGTCCTCATACATGTAGTAGTGCTGGCGGCAAAGAAAGTGTCCTGCTCGGATGCGGACCTCGCAACCCCACAACTGACATAGGTTTTCGGCTTTGGCCAACTACTTCTGCTCCTCCGAAGAATTGGGAGAAAGATTATCATAGGCATACCACACGGGCAAAGGGAGGCTGCCGAACTACTCATGGTGACCCGTTGGCCCGCTCATTTCCTTCGACAAGCTCAGGATGAGCGGGGATCCATATCCCACCACTCCTGGGTTCCCGCCTGCGCGGAACGACCCTTCGGCTACGCTCAAGGTAACTCCTCCGCACCACCAGATTGCTTCGCTATGCTCGCAACGACGGATGGGGGCGTTCGCAGTTTGCTGGCGGAGGCTTGGGATTCTTCACTGCGTTCAGAATGACGGATGTGAGGGGCCGCCGTGCCCCGCTTGCCGTTCTGGTGGGCCGCGGCCTCATCAGGTCGCCAAGTTACTCATCAACGACGAGGAATTGTCCCATCATTCCCAGGTCTTCATGATCAAGAATGTGACAGTGGTACATGTACGGAGTGTCGTTGTCGGCGTAGGAGTTGAAGCGTGCGGCAATGACGATTTCGCGGCCAGGGTCTACGAATATGGAGTCTTCCCAACCAGCTTCCTCCGGCTGAGGGGGTTCCCCGTTGATTGACAGCACCTGGAACTGAGTCTGGTGAACATGAAACACATGTCTGCCGGTTTCGGCGGTTATGGTCCACCGCTCGACATTGCCGAACCGCACCAGTTCGTTGATCCGGCTCATGTCCATCTGCACGCCGTTGATCCCCCAGCCGTCGCCTATCCTGTCCATGTGGAAGCTCCGGTCGACCGTGATCTCGGACTCGGAGCTCCGGTCTATTGTGGTTAGCCTGTCTGGAAGCGGCCCGGCACTTGAAACTATTCCGTTCGGCCGGAGCTCGAGCACGCGGCCGAACGTGTCGTCGACCAGAGCGGCAGAGGACTCGCCGACATCGATTATGATCTCGGACCGGTCGCCGGGAGCAATCATGGTCTCGTCGAGCACGACAGGACTATCCAGGTAGCCGCCATCGGAGGCGATTTTGATCATCTCAGCGCCCTCGAAGCTGAGATTGTACGTTCGGGCCTGGCTGGCATTGAGCAGCCGGAGTCGGACCAGGCCTCTGGGCACCTCTACATAGGGGTTGATGGCGCCGTTCACCGTCAGCGTACGGTCTTGGTTTCCCCTTCCGCCTGCATCGATGGCGAAGTCCAGTTGGCCGTATTCAGTGAAATCCCGGTCTTGGATGATGACCGGAATGTCGTCAACGCCGTATGTAGCCGGCAGCGCTGTGGCGGCCGGGTTGTCGTCTTCGATGATTATCAGCCCGGCAGCGCCGCGGTAGACATGCTCGGCTGTGGACCCATGGGCATGGGGGTGATACCAGAGGGTGGATGCCGGCTGGATCACGTCGAAGTCAGCCACCCAGGTTGTCCCGGGTTCGATAAGACTGTGGGGGCCGCCATCGTCCTCGGCCGGGACGTCTGCGCCATGCCAGTGCGTCGTTGTGACCTCGTCCAACTCGTTCGTGACGCTGATGACCACCGAGTCTCCGGTTCTGAGACGCAGTGTGGGGCCGAGCACAGGCAGGCCGTTGTAGGAATAGGTGTCCGTCAGAGCTGTCTGCCGGTAGTCTTGGCGCGATTTCCCGACTGTGAGGTCATAATGCGCAACGCCCTCTCCATCGAAAGTCGGTTCAAGCAGATCCGGGATCAAAAGCGGCGCAACTGCTGGTGCATCCAACGCCACCTGGTTAACTGTGCCACAGCTTGCCAAGAAGGCGATTGCTGAGGCAGCCCAGAAAACGACGCCTACCCTCACCAGGGGACGAAAACGGATGTCGGTGAACAATATCGGATGGCCCTCTACATTGATTATCACACAACGCCGCAAAACCTAAAAGCCGTGACGTTCTCAAGTCATTTGGGCCGCCCGTCTACATAGTGGCCCCACGTCACCACCAGATTGCTTCGCTGTGCTCGCAAAGACGACGAGGGTGTGAACTGGCTTGCGACGACGGAGGGCGTTCGCGGTTTGCGGGCGGGTAATGGTGATGCCAATGACGAGGGATAAGGTCGATTATCGAATGGCATTCACTTCGAGTTGGACACCCTCGTGCTGCTGGATCCGGCTGATGGATTCCCGCTCGGAGGCGGGAATGACGGAGTGGGGCGCCGGTGGTCGATGCTAAGGGGACAAGGCGATTAAGGTCAGTCCCAACACGATAAGGGCGGACCCCAGCAGCCGGCCCTGCCCGAATTGCTCTTTGAGAACCAGGACTCCCAAGAGGACGCCAAACACTATGCCTACTTCTCGTGCTGGGCCCACATAGCTGACCTGAGAGAGGGAGAAGGCGGTCAATACCAAGCCGTATGCAATGAAGACCAGCAAGCTTGCAGTGACGATAGACCAGGGATTGGACTGCCATTCCCGTCGTACCGGGGCCATGCCGTGCTTGAATGCGATGTAAGGAGCCAGGCCGACGGCGGCGCCTATATTGATCATGTACATGTAGAGGAAGGGCTGGACGTGACCCACTCCGACCTTGTCGATCAGGGTATAGGTGGTGATTGCCAGCCCGGTGAGTATGGCATAGCGGACGCCTCCATCGCGGAGAAAGATTGAAGGCTGAGCCAGGATCTTCCGAAAACGCCCCCACCATGACACGATGAAAATGCCGACAATGATGAGGATGATGCCGATTGCGGCAGGCAGGGCTACACTTTCTCCCAACGTCAGCACCGCCAGCACGGGGACGAGCATAGGGCCGACACCCCTGGCTATGGGGTAAACCAGGGACAGGTCGCCTTGAGAATATGCCCGACCCAGCATGGCGAAATAGACTACGTGCGTTGCCGCGGATGCCAGAGCCAGCCAGTATCCGGCGGCCGAAACCGGGTAGAGCCAGAAAAGAACGCCGCTCAATGGGGCCAGCAGTACGCTTCCGCTGACCAGAAGGGCCCAAGCGAAGACTTCCTGGTTGCCTGAACGTTTAAGCAGCAGGTTCCACGATGAGTGGCAAAGGGCAGAAAGCAAGACGAGCGCCAGGGATAGTGCGTCCATGGACAGAGTATAGACCAACAGAGGATAGTGGTACGACTCCTTTTCCTTCGACTAGGCTCAGGGTGAGCGGGGTTGGGTTGGGAGGGTCGGCTGTGCACGTGCCGTTCACCCCCATCTCAATCTTCCCCAGTCAAGAGGGAAGAGGTCTTTGGAACCGGTTTGGGGGCTAGATGAACAGCGGGCCGAAGACGAGGGACACTATCGCCATGAGCTTGATCAGGATGTTCAGGGACGGGCCGCTGGTGTCCTTGAACGGGTCGCCGACGGTGTCGCCGACGACGGCAGCGTGGTGGGTGTCCGAGCCCTTGCCGCCGAAGTTGCCCAGTTCCACGTACTTCTTGGCATTGTCCCAAGCTCCACCGGCGTTGGCCATGGTGATGGCGAGGAGGAATCCGGCGGAGATTGCGCCTATGAGCAGGCCGCCCAGGGCCTCGGCGCCCATGAGCGCGCCCACGGCTATGGGCGCGATGATGGCTATGAGGCCGGGCAGGATCATCTCGCGGAGGGCGCCGCTGGTGCTGATGTCGACGGCGCGGGCGTAGTCGGGTCGGCCAGTGCCCTCCATGATGCCGGGAATCTCGCGGAACTGCCGCCGCACCTCTTCGATCATCTTGTTGGCGGCGCGACCCACGGCCTGCATGGTCATGGAGGAGAAGACGAAGGGAAGCACCGCGCCAATGAGCAGTCCGAGCAGGACTTGGGGTTCGAGCAGGTCGAGAAGTTCAAGGTCGGCGACCTGTGAGTAGGCGACCATGAGGGCGAGGGCGGTAAGGACGGCGGAGCCGATGGCGAAGCCTTTGCCGGTGGCGGCGGTCGTGTTGCCCAGGGCATCCAGGGCGTCCGTGCGCTGTCGCACCTCGGGCGGAAGGCCGGCCTGCTCCGCGATGCCGCCCGCGTTATCGGCTACGGGCCCGTAGGCGTCGGTGGCGAGGGTGATGCCGAGGGTGGATAGCATTCCGACGGCGGCGAGGGCAATGCCGTAGACGCCGGCCAGCTCGTTGGCTATCCAGATGCCCGCCACCACGGCAACCAGCGGCACCACGGTGCTGAGCATACCGAGGCCAAGCCCGCCGATGATGACGGTGGCGGGGCCGGTGACGGCCTGCTCGGCCAGCTTCTTGGTGGGGCCGTATTCGTAGGCGGTGAAGTACTCGGTGGCGAACCCAATGACCTGTCCCACCACCAGACCGACCAGGACGACCCAAAACAGCTTGAAGTCGAGGCCAAGAACGGCGACGGCGACGGCGGTGCCTATGAGGACGAGTCCGCCTGCGGAGTAGATGCCGGTGCGAAGGGCCCAGAGCAATCGTCCCATGGTGGCGTTCTCTCCGGTGCGGACAAGGAAGGTGCCGAGTATGGATGCGACGATGCCTATGGAAGCGACGAGGAGCGGGAGCACGAAGCGCGCGCCGTCGAAGGAGTCGCTTGTACTGCTGAAAATGGCGGCAGTCGCTCCCAGGGCGATGGCGGCGATGATGGAGCCGACGTAGGATTCGAAGAGGTCCGCGCCCATACCTGCTACGTCGCCGACGTTGTCGCCAACGTTGTCGGCGATGGTGGCGGGATTGCGCGGGTCGTCCTCGGGTATGTTCTGCTCAACCTTGCCCACGAGGTCCGCGCCGACGTCGGCGGCCTTGGTGTAGATGCCGCCTCCGACGCGGGCAAAGAGGGCGATGGATGACGCGCCAAAGCCAAATCCGGCGACGATGTTGGCGTCCTGGAAGATCCAATAGAGCACGGCGACGCCGATGATGCCTATTCCGACCACGGTTATGCCCATTACCGCGCCGCTGTTGAAGGCTACTCGGAGGCCGGGGTTGAGGCCCTGGGCCGCGCCCGCGGCGGTGCGAGTGTTCGCCCTTACCGCGATGGTCATGCCGACGAATCCGGCGAGGCCGGAGCCGATGGCTCCGACCAGGTAGGAGATGGCGGTGGAGGGCAATGAGCGGTCGGAGCCGACCTTATCCAGAACGTCGTAGTCGATGAAGACGGCGATGACCACCGCGATGACGACGACAAAGACGGCGAGGATGCGGTACTCGCGCTTGAGGAAGGCCATTGCGCCTTCCTGGATGGCTTTGCCGATGTCCTGGACGGTCTCATTGCCCGCGCTTTGTCGGAGAACCTTGGCGATTAGATAGACGGAGAAAAGCAGTGCGACGATTCCTACGGCAATGGAAGCGGCGATGAGCTCCGGATAGGTTTCCATTAAGTGTTGCTCCTTGACGGTGATGGCCTGAGTGATTGCCAGTTGGGGACTGTATCACCAAACGGGCAAATGGGCAAACGGGCAGGGGGGACGGGGGACGGACATGGCGGGCAGGCGCGGCAGGGGGACGGTATACGGACATACGGACATGCTCCCCATTCGTCGTTGCGGGGAAGGAAGCAATCCGGCGGCGGCGGGGGCTTTCTTGCGGGCGGAGAGGATGCTTCGTCGGCGGGGGCTGTTTCAGGGCGGGAGGAGAGCAACCGACTCCTAAGCATGACAGATTGCGGGCGGGCAAGTGGGGCAAGCGGGCAGGCGGGTAGGGGAACCTTGGTTTGTTGTGGTAGAAGATACTTTGCTGCGCTCAGGATGACAGTTGGGCGCGTTGCGAACCGCGCCTACGTGGGATTGCGTGTCAGTTGCTTGCCTTGGTTGCGGCGGGCATAGCGGCAGGGGCCACCGGTTCGATTCCAAGCTCGGCGCACCCCTGGAGGTACACGTCGATTGAGATGCGGAACTCCCGCTTGATGCCCTCTACGTCGGTAGCCTCGGCATTGGCTATTGGGTATGGGCCGCTGTTGATGACTCTGGCGTGCAGAACTTCAGCTTCATCGTCGTAAACCACTTCCCCAATGTAGCCCTTGTACTCCAGCATCAATCCTCCCGGATACGCTCGATAAACTTCAGGATGTCGCGGACGGTATCGCGGCTTGTCTCTGGGCGTGGATGCGGTCTGTGAACCACTATGGACTGTGCTCCTTTCACCAACTGCACTCTGGAACCGGCTAGTTCAACCAGATTGACTCCCAGCGCGTCCAGAAGTGATTCAATTTCCTCCCACCTGATGCCCGCCGGGGTTGGCGTCGCCTGCATTCGTTCCAGCGTGCGCAGGTGTCTCCTCCTCATGGCGCCGATTCCGCGCTCCTCAGCCATCCACTTGGAGATTGCTCCACCATAGCTGAAAGTTTACCACAGAGCCGTCGGGTATGGCGGGCAGGCGCGGCAGGGGGCGGCATACGGACATACGGACATGGCGGGCATACGGGCATGGTTCGACAGACTCACCACGAGCGGGGGTACCGGTGGGCGGGCAGGGAGGCAAGGGGGCAAGCGGGCAAGAGGGCAAACGGGCAAGGCGCTGTGATACAATGGCCTTAGGCAAGCATCCTGGCAAGCATCCTGGAGGGAAGAAATGACCACGGTTGAAGCCAATGCCGCCCGCATCTTCGAGGACGCCCGCCGCATGGGAGAGTCCGCCGTAGAGCGCATGGCCGCCGGGGACGTCCGTGACGCGGCGGAGAAGGCTTGGTGCGCCACGCTGCGCGCCACGGAGGCGCTGGTGCTGGCCCGCACGGGTCAGGAGCCTGGGACGTCGACTATGTCAGGCCGCAGGCTGCAAGCCCTCTCCGTGAGCGACCAATCGCTGTGGGAGCTCCGGACCCGCTACTCCGACCGCCAGTCCATATTGCACGGCGAGTGCTTCTACCACGACTACTACCAGCCGGTGGTGATTGAACGGCTTATAGGCGAGACCTCGGACTACATCCGTGACGCAGAGCGTTTGTCGCAAGTGTAGGCCGCGGCGGGCATACGGTACACCGATAGGGGCGGGTTAGAAACCCGCCCCTACGTCGTTTGCGGGCATGGTGGCAAGGAGGGGAGGCCCCACCACATCGCCCTGGATTCCCGATCGGGGTCGGGAAAGACGGATGGGTTGCGTCTTGCCGTAGCGAGTACAATGGTTAGCGACCGGTTCAACGCGAGATTGCATGGTATCGCCGTCCAGCCAAAGACCTATTGTTCAGGTAGTAGCCAACAGAGACTATCGTCTGCTGTGGGGAGCGGGTCTGTTTGCCATGATGGCCCGCTGGATAGCGATGCTGGTTTCCGGGTACCTGGTACTCCAGCTCACCGACTCGGTCTTCCTGAGCCAGATGGCCGGAGTCGCGTTTCTGCTGCCGCAGACGTTCATGGGCGTGTTCACCGGAGTCGTAGCGGACGCTTACGACCGTCGCACCGTGATCGGCGTTGCGTTCCTGGCGAACGCGCTGCTCTTCGCGCTGCTGGCGGGGCTGGTGTTCACCGAGACGGCTACAGCGCCCCGCATCCTGGCGATAAACTTCCTCATCGGGATTTCCTTCAACCTGGACATGGTTGTGCGCAGAACGTTCGTCATAGACATCGTGGGGAAGGAGATGCTGACGTCGGCGGTGTCGCTGGACACGGTAAACATGACGGTGGCGGTGCTAGTGGGGCCCGTACTAGCCGGCGTCCTCCTGGGCGTCATCCCGGAGGACGGCTTTGTCAATGTCGCCATAATTTACTCGTTGATAGCGAGCTTCTACGTTGCGGCAGTGGCGCTGATGCTCAGGGTGAGACCGCAGATTCGCCAGAAAGCGAACATCAGCTTGAAGCAGACGCTGGCCTTCATCTCGGAAGGGTTCCGCGAAGTATCGAGGAGCAGGGCAATGGTGGGCGTGCTGGGCGTCACGGTGCTGATGAACCTGGCGTTCTTCCCCTTCATGCCGTTGATCCCGGTATTCGCGGAGAAGGTGTTGGAGGTGGAGCCGGCCGCCATGGGGCTGCTGGGCGCTGCTTCCGGCGTAGGCTCTCTGGTTGGAGCGACGTTCATAGCGGCGCGGGGGAACATACAGAGAAAGGCGATTTACTACTACGGCGGCACGCTGATTTCGATGGGCATCCTGGCGGTGTTCTCTCTATCGACCTCGTTCCCGCTGTCGCTGGCGTTGCTCATGCTGGCGGGCGCGACGATATCGGGATTTGGAACGATGCAGGCCACGTTGATACTGATCTCGGCCAGGGAGGAGATGCGCGGCAGGGCGATGGGCATTCTGAGCCTGGCGATTGGGGCGGAACCGATAGGAGGGATCATGCTGGGAGTGATGGCGGAGTGGCTGGGGCCCAGACAGGCGGTGGGGCTGATGGCCGTTACCGGCCTGGCGATAACCGCGGTGTGGACTTATTTTGCGAAGGAGATGCGGCGGTTGTGAGGCTGCCCCGCCCCACGTCCCCACCCCCGGACAAATGGGCAGACGGGCAAGCGGGCAGGTAGGTCGGTTGAGCGAGAGTTGCCCATCCTCTATAATTAGCGCCTAAGCCCGCCTGCTATAACGAGGCTACCTATGTGCTGCTTACGATACCATATTCCGCTGTGGTGGAGGTTCTCCCGTTGTTGACGATTGGATTAGCTCTGATTCCGGTTCTGGTGACGCCATGAAGATCGCGACGTGGGCGGCTGCGATCGCGGTAGCCGGCGGCGTGGCGGTGCTTGCCGCCTACTGGTTCGTGGCTGTCGTGGGCGCCCTGTTTGACGCGGAAGAGGCGCCAGTCCTCATCAGGATAGCCGTGCCGGCCATCATCGGGGGCTGCGTCGTCCTACTGCTGGTAGCTGTGCTCCAGCGACTCAGAGAACGTAAGGACGAGGACCTGGAAGGAGTAGACTATTGATAGTAGTGACGAGTGACGAGATCCCGGGCAGGCAGATAGACGAGGTGCTGGGCATGGTCACAGCCAACTCGGTGCGCGCCAAGCATCTGGGCAGGGACATCATGGCAGGCTTCCGCAACATAGCGGGAGGGGAGATTACCGAGTACACGAAGTTGATGGCGGAGTCGCGCGAGCTGGCTCTACGCAGAATGTGCGAGAGGGCCGAGGCGATGGGCGCGGATGCGATTGTCGCCACCAGGTTCATCACCGCGGGGATTGCGTCCGGCGCGTCCGAGGTACTGGTCTACGGGACCGCGGTGAAGACGAGTTCGTGACTACTGTCTGGACGTACTCTGCCAGGAGATGATGTGGGTGTGAGGCTACCCGCCTAGTTTCCCGCCTGCGCGGGAAAGACGGTGTGGGTAGCGGGCAGAGGGGGACGGGCATACGGGCAAGAGGGCAGGGTTGTTAGAGCTTATTCATGCTAATATGGTAGATGTCTGGTGAAGAGGGGCGTGGACTCTTACAGAGGGTACGGAATGGGGACGTTTAAGACGCGCTTAGGCGTAAGTGACGGAAACGGCGGCGCTACTCAATGGGTTGAGGCGCTGGTGGATACAGACGCAACATACACGGTGCTGCCCGCCTCTCTACTTCATGGACTGCTAGGGGTAGAACCAAGAGCACAAGCGGAGTTCACGTTTGGCGATGGCAGAAAGATGCTTATGCCTGTTGGGGAAGCGCGCCACCACGTTGAGGATAGAGAAGCTACCAGCCGCGTCGTGTTCGGCAACGAGGGGCAATACCTGCTTGGAGCGACAGCACTCCAAGAGTTAGGGTTGATTCCCGACGTTACCAACCACAGACTGATCCCCGCGCCTGAGTTGCTCATCTAAGCCTGTCCGTCTACGTCCACGCAGCCAATGGTTCTCTCCCCGCTTACTCCCTTCGACGATCTCAGTGTGAGCGGAACTGCTGTTTTCTAGTACCAGTCGCGGTAGAAGGTCTCGTAGGGGATGGCCGCTGGCTTGGCCGCGTGAGGGATGGGCAGCTGCACCATGCCGCCTTCACGCGAGGGCAGGTACACGGTGGACGTGCCTTGTACAAAGACCTGGTCCTCCTGGTTGCGTCCCTCGTACTTGATGCCGACGGCGTGGTAGGTGCGCTCGCCGTCGACCGCGCCTTCGCCGGGTTCGCCCTTCTGCACTTCGGTGAACTTCTTGGTCACCGTGCCGTTGTAGAGGCCGATGTCGGAGTAGTAGAACGGTCGGCGCAGCGCCATCTGGAGGCGTCGGATGAAGCCGTGGTCGCCCATCCAGTTGCTCATCAGGGCCTGAGGTATCTGCGACCTCTGACCGCCCCAGTCGAAGGGCAGGGCCTGGCCGCGGTAGGCCGCCATGAGGGGATCGCCGTGCTCGTCGGCGGCGCTCCATGGCCAGCGGGAGACGGGGTGGGTGTAGGCAAAGCCGCCGAAGCCTTCGTGCCTGATGTGGCGTCGCATATTGTGGCCGCCCTCGAAGTTATACCCGAACATGGGAGGGCCGTTGCGGATGAAGAACGTGGACGTCCAGTCCTGGTCTGTCCAGGGCGGGATGATGAAGGTGGGGAGCTTGTCGCCCTCGTTTACGTCCTCCCAGTAGAGGACTTCCTTGCCCCTGGGACGCGCCTTATCCATGAGGTCCAGTATCTCTTCGACCTTCTCGGCGTTGAGCTTGGGCACGTTGCGCTCGTACATCATGCGCTCTCCGAGGCGCTCCACCGACATGGCGCGACCGGTGCCCATCTCTTCGCGGGGCACCATGATTAGGGTGCCGTAGCACTTGCCCAGGAGGTCGCCGCGCATGTCCCAATAGTTGACGTCGGTGATGAAGAAGAAGAGGTTGCCGTGCGCGCCCGGCTTCTCGATGATCTCCTTGCCCACGGATGAAGTCTTGAACCCTGTGCCGACGCGAATGACGTCGAAGAACTCCCAGGCGGTGCCGGAGTGGAAGTTGGCGATGGGCCAGCCGCCGACTCGTCGCGCGCCGTGCCACATGGCGTTTCGCGCCATGATAAGAGCGGTGCCCGGCGCGATGAGGCAGCCATAGGGGCCGCTCTTGGCGTATTCGGGGTCGATGTAGAGCGGGTTGTCGTCGCCGATGCTGGCGACGTAGTTCTTGATCAACGATTCGGTGAGCACCCAGGGGCTCTTGTAGGGAGGGCCGGATGCGTCGTAAGGCTGAGTAGTGCCCGGGTACAGGTACATGTCGAGCGGGTAACCTTCCCCGATGACCTCGTTCTCAAGGTCTTCGTGGGAAAGCCGCCTGAACTCGTCGACCAGGCTTTCAAAGGTTTCGCTAGTTGTCATGATCTCTTACCTCCCTGCGCATTGAGCGGATGATAAGCCCGACGGGTCAGTGAGTCAAGGACGGCTGGGCGGCCGTACGTGTGGCAAAACGCACCGTTGGATATTACAATGGAGGCAGTGGAGTTCTAGGAATCATGCGTTACGCCTTCCCATGCGACATTGTCCTTGACGAAGAGGAGCGGATGGCCACCGGCAGGAAGGCCTACACGGTCACTTTTCCGGACGTGCGCGGAGCCATTACCGGCGGATGGTCATGGGAAGAAGCCCTGTACATGGCTGAGGACTGCCTGGGCGTTGCTTTGGGCTTCTACGTAGACTCCGACAAGGACATTCCAATCCCCAGCCTCCTCAAGGAAGGCCAGGCACTCATTCCGGTTCCCGTCCTTGTCGCGGCCAAGCTGACCGTTTACACGGCAATGCGGGAGCAGGACATTTCCAGAGCGGAGCTGGCTGATATGCTTGGAATGAAGGAAGACGCCATTGGCAAACTGCTGGATACGATGTATCGCTCTCACCTGAGCCACTTGGAGAGGGCGCTCCGACTCCTTGGCCGGTCGCTGGTGGTTGAGGGCATGGCTGCGAGCCTTGCCCCGCGCGAGGTGGCAGCGGCAGTGTAGCGCCTGCGGCCTGCTCAGCGGCTGGGCGGCGCCCAGGCCTCTCCCGGCCGCCTGGGGTGCCGGTACATGTGGCCCGATTGCACCTCCGGGAACTGCACCGCCTCCATCAGGGCGGAGCCTTCCCTGTAAGCGGCGACAAGGGCGTCCTCCGCTTCATAGGCGAAGGGGTCGCCGAGCTGCATTTCGATTTCGCTCCCAGGCTCAGGCCTGTTCTCCAACAGCCAGTCGACGGAGCTGGCGAGGGCGTCGCTCACCGGGACGACGTCGCTGTATCCCAGCAGGCTCTTGATCTTGGTGATGTCGTAGTTGGCGACGGCTTCGACCGCAGGCGCGCCGCTGCCCCTGTACACCTTGCCTGCCAGGGCAGGGGGCATCTCCACTATCTCGCAGTCGCGGCCCACGTGCTTGATGATGAACTCGACGATCTGGCGCTGGGAGTATTGAGCGTCCTCCCTGACGTTGAAGACTTGGCCCGACGACTCCTCCGGCTTGTCGACGCCGAGGAGAAGGGCGTGAGCGGCGTTCTTGCCGAAGGCGCGGCGGCGCGGCGCGGCGTTGTTGGGGACGACGATTTGCTTCCTGCCGTCGAGCAAGCGCCGCACTATGCTCCATTCGGGATTAGCGGGAGAGTTCGGCCCGTATACCTGGGGGTACCGGAAGATGGAGGCGTCGTAGAAGCCGTCCTGGTGAGCCTGCATGACGGTCTGCTCGGTGACCCACATCATGTAGTTGAGGCGCGGCCCGTCGGGGTCGTGGCTGAGCGGGCTGTCCTCCGGCACCATTGGCGGTGAGCCGAGAGGTCCCCATCGCTCGTCGTTGCCGCGGGCGTAGACTCCGCCGCCGCCCACGGTGAGGAGGCGCCGGGTCTTGCCCTTGAGCACATCGGCCACGATGCGGACTCTGCCGTAGGTGGCGACGGCAAGGTCGAAGGTGCGGCCCGCCAGGCCCTCTTCCAGCGTCTCCTTGAAGTGAGGGTCGGCGTGGATGTGCTCAGTGTCCGCGTCGAATTCGGCCTCGTGCTGTCCTCCGTGGAGGACGGTAACCTGGTAGCGGCGCTCCAGGAGGCCGTTGACGAGGTGAGGGCCGGACGGGCCGGTGCCTCCGATGACGAGGGCTTTCATGCGCTTCTCCCGCTGGTTGGTTTGGGGCAGAGGGTATCACGGGGGGATGTGGGGGGCAAACGTGGGGGGAGGGGAGCAAGCGGGCAAGAGGGCAAGAGGGCAAATGGGCAGGCGGGCAAATGGGCAAGGCGGGCAAGAGGGCAAGAGGGCAAATGGGCAAGGGGGGCAAGCGGGCAAGGCGGGTGATGGTTGGCTTACTTGACATAACTCGATTTTGGGGTGTCGTGGGAAGGGGTGTTAGGCGTGAAATGGCGATTAACGGTGGAGTGGTGTTGTGCCTGAGAAGGGTATTCGTTTCCAACGTTATGTCAAGTACAAGGCTAAATTGGAGGGAAATTTTGGCGGAGGTGAGAAACGAATCAGTTTTCGGGGCAAAAATGGGGGTATGGAGGCGGGCGTTTTGGTTGCCAAGGGGCGCGCTACGCCGCCCCTGGATGCCCGCCCCCGTGTCGGAGCACGAGGACAAAGCCTGCGCGGGCAAGACGGTGGTGTGAGTACGGGTAGTTGTCATAGTGGGTTAAGGGTATAGGGTAGGGAGGGGTGTGGGGAAGGGGGTGGTGTCAGGGGGGTATGACGCGCGTGAGTGGCGGCGTGGATTCCGCCGGCGCTGGTCACGGTGGCGCCGGGCGGCGACTGCGGCGCGGGAGTGGGCGTAGGCGTGGGGGAGGCGGAGGCCGTGGTGGCGGCGGCGTTAGAACAACGTGGCCATGGCGATGAAGCCGCCTATCATGGTTGTCCAGACGCCTCCCATGAGCAGCAGCATGTTGCCGCGGAAGGAGCGTATATCCGCGCGGAGGGACTCCTGGCCGCGCTGCATCTCTTCTCGGAGGGACTTTATCTCCGCTCGGAGATCGGTCTGGCCACGCTGCATCTCTTCTCGGAGGGACTCCTGGCCACGCGCCAACTCATTCATCCGCTCATTCATCTCCGAGCGGAGATCCCCGAGCCGTTCGCTGACCTGCTCGTAGGCGCCTTCAAGGCGGCTGAGGCGTTCTTCCGTTGAGGGTGTCTGGGTAGTCATTGCATTACTCCTTCGGATTGTAACACGCCGACGTCATGTCCACAACGTGCCCTCGCCTCCCATAACAACCGTAGGGGCGGTTCTCGAACCGCCCCTACGGGGGATTGCTAGTCCCCGTCCCAACTGGCGGCGTGGATTCCGCCGGCGCTGGTCACGGTGGCGCCGGGCGGCGACTGCGGCGCGGGAGTGGGCGTAGGCGTGGGGGAGGCGGAGGCCGTGGTGGCGGCGGCGCTAGAGCAACGTGGCCATGGCGATGAAGCCGCCTATCATGGTTGTCCAAACGCCTCCCATGAGCAGCAGCATGTTGCCGCGGAAGGAGCGTATGTCCGCGCGGAGCGACTCCTGGCCGCGCTGCATCTCTTCTCGGAGGGACTTTATCTCCTCTCGAAGGGCGTCCTGGCCGAGCCGCGTCTCTTCTCGGAGGGTGTTCACATCCGAGCGGAGATCCCCTAGCCGTTCGCTGACCTGCTCGTAGGCGCCTTCAAGGCGGCTGAGGCGTTCTTCCGTTGAGGGTGTCTGGGTAGTCATTGCATTACTCGTTCGGATTGTAACACGCCGACGTCATGTCCACAACGTGCCCTCGCCTCCCATAACAACCGTAGGGGCGGGTTTCAAACCCGCCCCTACGGGGGATTGCTAGTCCCCGTCCCAACTGGCGGCGTGGATTCCACCGGCGCTGGTCACGGTGGCGCCGGGCGGCGACTGCGGCGCGGGAGTGGGCGTAGGCGTGGGGGAGGCGGAGGCCGTGGTGGCGGCGGCGCTAGAGCAACGTGGCCATGGCGATGAAGCCGCCGATCACCGTTGTCCAAACGCCTCCGATGAGCAGCAGCATGTTGCCGCGGAAGGAGCGTATGTCCGCGCGGAGCGACTCCAGGCCGAGCCGCATCTCTTCTCGAAGGGCGTCCTGGCCGAGCCGCATCTCTTCTCGGAGGGTGTTCACATCCGAGCGGAGATCCCCGAGCCGTTCGCTGACCTGCTCGTAGGCGCCTTCAAGGCGGCTGAGGCGTTCTTCCGTTGAGGGTGTCTGGGTAGTCATTGCATTACTCCTTCGGATTGTAACACGCCGACGTCACACCCACAACTTGCCCGCCTTGCCCGACAAACCACGTAGGGGCGGGTTAGAAACCCGCCCCTACCGATGTCCGAATCACCGCCGCGCGGGCGGCGGCGCTAGAGCAACGTGGCCATGGCGATGAAGCCGCCGATCACCGTTGTCCAGACGCCTCCGATGAGCAGCAGCATGTTGCCGCGGAAGGAGCGTATGTCCGAGCGGAGCGACTCCAGGCCGAGCCGCGTCTCTTCTCGGAGGGTGTTCATCTCCGAGCGCAACTCATTCATCCGCTCATTCACATCCGAGCGCAACTCACTCATCCGCTCATTCATCTCCGAGCGCAACTCATTCATCCGCTCGTTCATCTCCGAGCGGAGATCCCCGAGCCGTTCGCTGACCTGCTCGTAGGCGCCTTCAAGGCGGCTGAGGCGTTCTTCCGTTGAGGGTGTCTGGGTAGTCATTGCATCACTCGTTCGGATTGTAACACGCCGACGTCATGTCCACAACGTGCCCTCGCCTCCCATAACATCGGTAGGGGCGGGTTTGAAACCCGCCCCTACGGGGGATTGCTAGTCCCCGTCCCAACTGGCGGCGTGGATTCCGCCGGCGCTGGTCACGGTGGCGCCGGGCGGCGACTGCGGCGCGGCAGTGGCGCTGGTGGCGGTGACGGAGGACGACGACCCCGATCCCGACGCCTTCACCGTGGCGGTCAGCTTCAACGCGTTGGCGAAGCTGCCTCCCGTTTCGTCGTTCCACGTCGAGTCGCTGGCCTGGTAGTACCGGGAGCGGTTGCCGATGGACCATCCATTGTTGTTGGGCTCCTGGTCTTCGTCCGTGGTCGAAATGCGTCGCCAGTAGTAGGCGCTGCTGACTCCGCCGCCAGCCGACAGTTGGATGACGTAGGTGGTGTCGGCATCCAGGTCGCAGCCGGAGCCGCTGCAGGTGAACGTGTGCTCGCCGGTGGCGTAGGCGCCGCTTGCCAGCGTGACGAGCGCATTCCCGGTCGGGTCGTTCCCGTTGGACGCCGCGTCGTGAAGCGTGACGGTCAGCGTCTGGCTTGATCCGACCTGGAGATGTACGGTCACCTTGTCCAGCGTGTACCCGCCCGAATTACTGCCTGTGGTGAAGGCCTGCGCCAGGCGTGGGTAGGCGCTGTACAAGATCGCGCCGCCGGTGGCCGTCTTGCTCAGGTTGCTGACCGAGACGGGCGTCGTGAACGACGCCGCCGTGGCCAGCAGCGTCGAGCAGCCGCTATCGCTGTACGCGGAGTAGACGTAGGACGTGCCAGCCGTGAGACCGGTCAGCGCCTTCGTGCTTGTATTGGCCGCCACCGGGCCCTGGCAGGTGGTGTGCGGCCCCGTCGTCGCCTTGTAGTACCAGGCTGCCGTGTGGTTGGCAATGGTAAGCGTTGCGCCCGTTGCGGTGATGCTGGAGACGGTGAGGGTGGGCGTAGTGAACTGCGCCGCCGTCGCCAGCAGGTTCCCCGTCGTGCAGGTCGAGTCGCTGTAGGCCGAGTAGGTGTAGGGCGTGCCCGGTGTGAGGCCGGTCAGCGACGCCGTGCTTGTCCCCGCCGCCACGGGCCCCTGGCACGTGGTGTGCGGCCCCGTGGTTGCTTTGTAGTACCAGGCGTCGGTGTGGCCGAAGATGGTCAGCGTCGCCGTGGTAGCGGTGATGCTGGAAACGGTGACCCTGAAGTCCTTGTACTCGAAGTCCGCGCGGAAGATGTGCCAGTCGTTCCAGGAAGTCCAGTTTGACCCGGTCTTTTGGGCACTCTTTCCGATAGTCCAACCGTTGTCGGACGGAGACCTGGACTGGGTGGGAGTGGCGCCGTCGTAGCGCCAGGAGAATTCCCCGCTGTTGTTCGATTGGGTCGCCACAATGAAGTAGTTTGTGCTGGGCGAGAGGTTGCAGCCTGCGCCAGTACAGGTGAAGGGCGTATTCGTCCACGTGCTGCTCGTGGGACTGGTTCCGGTAAGCGTAGCAAGGGGCGTAGCGGCCGGCCAGTCGCCGGAAGCAGCGTGAAGGGTAATCGCGAGGGTGCCGGTGCCCGCAGTCTTCTTCCGCAGCGGGATAGTGACGCTCGTGAGGGTGTAACCGCCGGAGTTGGGGCCGGTGGTGAAGTCCACCGCCTGCTGTACACTGCCCGTGATGGTTGAATCGCCGGTTGAAACGTGATCCAGGATTGAAACGTGCGGCGGCGGGAGGGTTGTGAAGGACGCGGCGGTGGCCAGAAGGTTCGTCGCGCCGCAGCCCGTCGCGCTGTACGCCTTGTAGACGTAAGGCGTTTCCTCGGTCAACCCGGTCAGCGACTCTGCGCTCGTGCCGGCGGCGACAGGCCCCTGGCAGGTGGAGTCCGGCCCGACGTCGGCCTGGTACCACCATTGGGCCGTGTGGTTGGCGATGGTCAGCGTTGCCGTGGTCCTGCCGATCGCGCTCGTGGTGAGCGTGGGCGGCGGCGCGGCGGTGGTGAACGCGCTTGCCGTGGCGATGGCCGTGTTGCACACCCAGTTGCTGTACGCCGTGTAGGTGTACTGCGTGCTCGGCGTCAGGCCGCTCAGGTTGACGCTGCTTCCGGCAACGGCGATGTTGGAGCAGGCCGCGTGCGGCCCCGTGTCCGCCTTGTACCACCACTGGACTCCATAGTTGGAGAGAGTCAGCGTGGCGGTGTTGTGGGTGACGCTGCCCGCGGAGAGCGAAGGCGAAGGCGGCGGGGTATAATTGGGGACATAGGGCCCGGACCGCGCGGAGTAGCTGACGGGGCCAAAGTTGTTCCAGTGATCGCCCGACCCCTTGCCGGAGCGCACGCTGATGATGTACGTGGAGCCGTTGTTCGCGTTCATGGTGATGCTGGTGGACGGATGGTTGTTGGAGAGGAGTTGGAAGGTCGTGCCAAAGTCGGTGGAGTAGCGGATGAAGTACCTGGTTGCGCCGCTGACCGCGGCCCAGGTGGCGGTGAGCGTTCCGTTGCCGCGGGTCACGGAGACCCAGTCCGGGCCGGGGAGCATATTGGACGGCAGCGGATTCGGGATGGGGGGCGACTCGAGGGAGTTGGTCCAGCCGCTCCAGCCGTTGGCGTTGCCGGCGCGCACGCCGATGATGTAGGTGTTGCCGTTCCAGATTTCGAAGGTGATGCTGTTGGATGTATGCTCGGAGGCAAGGGTCTTCCAGACGCGCCCTTTGTCGGCGGTGTAGTTCACCTGGTACTTGGTCGCGTCGGAGACGGCGGGCCAGGACGCGGTGAGCGTGCCCTTGCCGCGGAACCCTGTGCCGGTGCGCTCCAGGGTGATGCTGCTCGGCGCGTCGGGCGGATTGGATTGCGTCTCCGCGCCGGGCGGGTCGGTCATCGCGCAGGCGTGGCCCTCCGGGCACTCCACGTTGGCGAGCGCGGACTGTGTCCACGCGCTGGCGCTCTTGCCGCTGTCGGCCTGGACGGCGACGTAGTAGGGGAGCCCGTCGTTGACGCCGCTGATGGAGGCGGACGTGCCGCTGACGCGAGAGGGGCCGTCGTCCCAGGTCTGTCCGCCGTCATCGGAATATCGGACGTTGTACAGAACCGGGCCCTTGACGCGGCTCCAGGAGACGTTGAGCACGCCCTGGCCGAACGTGCCGCGCGTCACCTTGACCGACGACGGCGCGTCGGGCGGCGACTGCCCCGCGGCAGGAGAGGCCAGCAGCATCGCCCCCGCGGCGAGCATGGCCGCAGCCATGACCCCCCGCATGATATTCCCCGCGTTGAACTGTCGCAAAGTGCCCATCATCGCCCTCCGCATGTGAGTTGTTGTAGATTATACACCAATTTCACTGACATGCGGATGACAAACCCACCAATTTTTATCACCCTTAGATGACACTAGGCACTACATCCGTTCGCCCTGAGCACGTCGAAGGGCGTGAGCGGGCGGGGCGCGGTGGTTCCCGCCTGCGCGGGAAAGACGGTGGCGGATTGGGAACGACGGCAGAGGGCGGTTCGCGAACCGCCCCTACTCACCATGAACGGACGGGTGGCGGGTGGGCAAGGGCAACCACGAGGGTTGCCCCTACGGTGTGGGAGGCCTGCGATGCTTCGTCGGCGGAGGGTTGTTTAGGGGCGAACGGGGACCAACCGACTCCTCAGCATGACAGCTTGCGCCCCGCGCCACCCCTGGGTTCCCGAGCGGGGTCGGGAACGACGGCAGAGGGCGGTTCGCGAACCGCCCCTACAGGGTGACTTCCCCGCCGCCACCGGATGCCCGCCTGCGCTCGCAACGACGAATGAGGGGGGTGTCCGCCCCTTCGACAAGCTCAGGGTGAGCGGATGGGGGGTGGTTGCCCGCGCCCGCAGTGGATTCCCGATCGGGGTCGGGAACGACGGCAGAGGGCGGTTCGCGGACCGTCCCTACAGTCATTTGCGGTAACCGCGCCTAATGTGAGAGATTTGGGAAGTTCCCAGGTATGGTTAGGATGCGGAGGCATGTATGGAGTACGCCAGGATAGGTCGCGCGGGGGTTTGGGTATCCAGACTCTGCCTGGGCACCAACATGTTCGGCGCGGAGTACGTGGACGACGATCGCGCCATTTCCGTGGTGGATGCGGCAATCGAAAACGGCATCAACTTTATCGATACCGCCGACCTGTACTACGATGGCCGTTCGGAGGAGGTTGTTGGAAAGGCGGTCAAACGTCACAACCGGCATGAGCTTGTCATTGGCACCAAGGGGTTCTCCGCTACCGGTCCGGGCGTCAACGACAGAGGACTTTCCCGCAAACACCTGATGGAAGCGGTGGAGGGCAGCCTGCGGCGTCTGGGCACGGAATACATAGACCTGTACCAGGCGCACTGGCGGGACTCCGATACTCCCATCGAGGAGACGTTGCGCACTCTGGATAACTTGGTGCGCCAGGGCAAGATCAGGTACATAGGGTGCTCCAACTTCGCGGCCTGGCAACTGACCAAGGCCCTGTGGGTCAGCGACAGCCTGGGCCTGGAACGGTTCGAGTCGATTCAACTGCTTTACAACCTGAAGGAAAGAGACATCGAACGGGAAATGGCGCCTTTATGCCTGGACCAGAAAGTGGGGATCATGCCGTACCTGCTTCTTATGGGCGGGCTGCTAACGGGAACTTACGATCGTCACTCGGGGCCGCCCGAAGATAGTCACTTGGCGTCCCGCCACGCATTGGAAGACAAAACGCGCTGGTGGAACGACCGAACCTTCCACATGGTAAGTGAACTCAGTTCCATAGCCTTAGAACTGGGATGTTCACCGGCCCAGATTGCGCAGGCGTGGGCATTGCACAAGCCCGGCGTGAGTTCAATAATCGTGGGCTCCAGCAGGCCTGAACAGATAGCGGAGAACGCCCGAGCAGTAGACTTAAGGCTACCTCCGGATGTCATGGAGAGGTTGGACAGTCTGTAGGCATCCGACAGCCGTTCCGCCACCTTGTCTTGCCCTCCGTTCCCCGCCCCTGGATTCCCGATCGGGGTCGGGAATGACGGTGTGTCCGTATGTCCGCGCAGGGGGAAACCACCGCGCCCCGCCTGGTTCCCCGCCTTCGCGAGGAAGACGGTCTTGTGTAGTCCGTGTTACTGGTCAGCCCGGCGAAGTTGACGGCGCTAGAGCAACGCGACGATGGCGATGAAGCCCGCCGTTTCGGTGGCCGAGCCTCTAGCCTTGGACGAGCCGCTCAGCGTCCCGTATGTAGTCCGAGGTCTCATTGACCAAGGATACGATTTCCTCCGGGACGTAATAGTCATGGTAGAAGCACTCGCCATGGAGCGCCACCTGACGGTCGAAGAAAGTGCGTCGCAGATCCTGCGCCGCCGGATCGGGCGCGGAGAGGGAGCGCAGTCTTCGCCCCGCCAGGGTGGACGTTCCGGGTGTCTGGCCCGTGCGCACAAGGAGCAGGGCCTCCATAGGCGGCATTCACCACTCCCTCGATCACTCCGGTCTCCCCAGCCGCGCGCCTCCGAAGCTGATCAGGGCCTTGTAGCCGACGCGCTCACACAAAATGTCAACCGCATCCGGATGCTGTACCCGCAGACGCTGGACGGCGACGCGGGTAGAGTCGGCTATGGCCCAGTCTCCGGTCTCAACGTCAATGGCTACATACTCTCCGAAGTGATCTGCTTCCACCTGAGGCAGAATAGTCTGCTTGTATATCTCCCTGCCCAGCTGGGCCGTCTCTTCCTTGGGCCTCCTCTGGCGAGCCGGGGTTTTCGCATGCGTCATTGGCGCTCCTTTCCCAGGACGTTCGGCTATGCTCCATTGTACCACGCCCCGCGCCCTACGCCCCCAGGGCAACCACGAGGGCGCCCTTACCGCCGCCAGGGCCAGAGGCGCTTGGCGGGTTTGAGGTTGTCGCTGAGGAGGGCGACGATGGCGGGGTTGCCCGCGAGAAGGCTGGCCCGCCACTTGGCGAGGCCGCCCTGCGGAGGGCGGCCGGCTTGTGCGACGGGGAACGATTGGATAGGGAGCCACCGGTTCGACGTTCCGGCCAGCACCTCGCCGCCGGCTTCTCGAACAATTGCTACTCCGGCGGCGACGTCCCATATGTGCGGCGCGGCGAAAGCGGCGTACTGCATGACCCCGGAAGCGACCAGCGCCATCTCGTAAGCGGCGCTGCCGATGTTGCGCAGCTCGCCGAGGCGGCTCAACTCCTTGCTCATTCTGTAACGCCTTCGGAAACCGGCGGGATGGGCGACGAGGCCGTTGGGCGTCAGATTGGGCTTGTCGTAGACGCGGATGGGGGTGTCTCCGGCGAATGCGCCGCCTCCGAGCCTGGCGTGGAACACGCGGCCCGCGGATGCGGCCGGCGACGGGGCGTATATGGCCCCCGCGACGGGTTTGCCCCGGTGGAGCACGCCAATGGAGGAGGCGAATACGGGCAATCCGTTGACGAAGTTGGTGGTGCCGTCCAGCGGGTCTATGACCCAGACGAAATCCCGCTCCAGGTCTTCCGCGGGCGGGGTCTCTTCAGAGAGGATGCCGTGGTCGGGAAAGCGGGCGCGGATGCCATCGACGATGAGCCGTTCCGCGCCTTTGTCGGCGTCGCTGACGGGGCTTCTCGACCCCTCGGACTTGTACTCCACCTTCATGTCGCGGTGGAAGTAGTCCAAAAGCAACTCTCCGGCGCTTGCGGCCAGTGAGACGGCGTGTTCCTCTATGGAAGATAGGAGGTCGGGGTCTATTTCGGCTGAACGGGTATCCGGGACTGACATCCTAAGACGCCGGGTAGCCGGCTTTGTCGGTGAGCATCATCGCCTCGTCTCAGACGCGGCCTCTTCCCGCAGTTGCTTGGGCAGCACGAAGGTGAAGTTCTCCTCCGCTATGGACGTTGTGCGGACGTTCCTGGGCTTCAGTCTGTCCACTACGGCATCCACCAGCCATTCCGGCGTTGAAGCGCCGGAAGTAATGCCCACGCTTTGCACGCCTTCCAGCCATGCGTCGTCTATGTCGTCGGGGCCGTCGATGAGATAAGCGGGTCTTCCGGCGGCTTCGGCGGTTTCCCGCAGACGGTTGCTGTTGGAGCTGTTCTGCGCTCCCACAACCAGGACGAGGTCTATTTCGGGCGCTATGGCCTTGAGCGCGTTCTGCCTGTTGGTGGTGGCGTAGCAGATGTCGTTGCGGGTCAACAGGGCGGGGAACCTCTGTTTGAGGACGTTTATGACCGCTTCCGTGTCGTCCATGCTCAGAGTGGTCTGGGTTAGAGCGACCACCATGTCGGGGTTTTCAACCTGGACGTTGGCCGCCTCTTCAGGCGTTTCGATTAGGATGGTGCTTTCGGGGGCTTGTCCCATTGTGCCATCGATTTCGACGTGGCCGCGGTGCCCGATGAGGATTATGGTGTAGCCTTCACGGGCGTACTTGATGGCTTCGAGGTGGACCTTGGTAACCAGCGGGCAGGTGGCGTCTATGATGTCCAATCCCCTGGCTTGGGCCTGCCGCCAGACGGCAGGGGAGACGCCGTGCGCGGAAAAGACCACGACGCTGCCTTCCGGGATATCGTCGATGTCTTCCACGAAGATGGCCCCTTTGTCCCGCAGTTCGTCCACGACGTGAGAGTTGTGCACGATCTCGTGTCGAACGTAAACGGGAGGCTGGAAACGCTCCAGGCATAGCTCTACGACGTCAATGGCGCGGACTACGCCCGCACAAAACCCTCTGGGTGAACTGAGCAAGATTTCTATGATCGGCCTCTCTTTCGCTGTTCAGAGCGACGGCGTTGCGTGAACCACAGATTCACAGTTGGACGGCAAACTCCGTTGGAATGCTAGCATTGAGCTTGCCTCAGTGTCAAAGTTTGCTTACTTGGCTCCTCTCTTTGCTATTCTGGACTGCGGACTCCTTCGCAAAAAGTCCTACTCGGTTCGCATTGTACGGGGTTGTGGCTTCCATGCCATGCCCTCTTAGTGGCTTGCGAACTGGGAAAGGCGGCTTTTGCGAAGGAGTAGCCAGAACCTTTTGCCGCTGGAGGGCTTTTCTATGACGAGACGCATTTTCATCCCCGTAGCCGCAGCGCTCGCGGTTCTCATCTCCCTGGCCGGCTATCTCTACGCCGAGCTAGACCAGCGCAGCGCGTCGCTGGCGGCAACCAGGGCAACCCTCGCAGATACCAGGGTCGTGCTTCAGGAGACTGACCAATCGCTGGCCGCGCAGGTGGCTCAGAACGCCGACCTGCGGCAGGCGAACGACGGACTGCAGGGCGCCATTGGCGAATGGCAGGCGGCTCTTGCGGACAAGGAGTCGGAGTTGTCGACGGCGAACGCTGAGATTGCGGTCAAAGAGTCAGAGTTGTCGACGGTGAACGCCGAGCTTGCGGACAAGGAGTCGGAGTTGTCGACGGTGAGCGCCGAGCTTGCGGTCAAGGAGTCGGAACTGACCGACAGTCGCCGCAGCCTTGATGCACTAGACTCGCAACATCGAACCCTTCAAGGTCAATACGACTCTCTACAGGACACCGAGGCTGCCCTCCGGCGGGACTACAATACGTTGGAAGACCTATACGGAGGCGTGGAAGCACTGCGGGAGGAGATTGCAGAGCTTGAGGCAAAGCGCCGGCCGCTCATCCTTGCGGTCGACACGGATAGCTTTGCCTGCACGGGAAGCATGGAGCCGAAGATTACCTGCCTCGACGAGGCAACGTGGTTGGAGAACCCCAAGCCGGAAGAGATTGTGGTCGGTACGGTCATAACCTTCTACCCCGATTGCCTGACAGATGAGGTCGTTGAAGACGCGGCTGGAACGGCACACAGAGTCATGGACATCAAGGTGGAGAACGGCGTCTATTCCTACTGGCCGAAGGGCGATGCTAACGAGGAGCCAGACGGTTGCTGGGTTCCATTTGACCACGTCCAAGGGTACATCATCGAAATACATAAGGACGTCCGGCCTGAGAATGCGGTCTTGCGAGACTTCGTCAACGACGCCAGCGCGAAAGAGCGAGAGGCACGGGACGCGTTCTTGGAAGCCAGAGCTGACTACTTTGCGATAATCGAGCGATATTGCGGCGTCGGCGTGAACCCTGGCGATTGCTTACTCGCATCCCCCGAGTACGAGATTGCTATCGCCGCGCACAGAGTCCAGGAGGATGCGTTTGAGGAGTGGGAAAGGTGGAGCGAGTACCATTCGTGCGCGCTAGATAGCGCACGTAATGCGTGGTACTACACAGATGGCTCTCCCCCACTCTTTTTACCATGCCCTCTTCCGCTAGCGATCATCGTCCCGCCGTCGTAACCCCCTGCCCGCAATATTATACGTAAATATCCGACAGTGCCTGTCCTCCTCTCCTCAAAGGTGGTTCCAAGCCTAGACTCAGGTGAGGTCGGTGGTAGTGGTAGCGATAGAGGAACTCCTCCAAGTTCAGTTGACACTCCAGGAGGTCCTCCCTGCGGTAGTTTAGCCAGCCCAGGCATTCCTTACGCACCGTGCGGTTGAAGCTCTCGATGTAGGCCTGCTCGTTCTTCTTGTAGGGGCGAGCGATTCGGCGGCGGCGACAGTAGCTCAGTGCCTGCTGGGCGAAGGACTCTTTGAACTCACTCCCTCCGTCTGTCTGGATCAGCTCCACCCAGCCGTCGAAGCGCCGAGTCAGCGCCTGGTGCAGGAAGGCGCACCCATAGGCAGCACTCAGGGCAGGCGCCATCATGATGTCCGCCTCTTTGGTGTAGATGTCTATGGCCGTGAAGGCGTAAAGCTCCCCGAACATGATGGTGTCCATCTGGACCACCTGGCGGGGACCAGTGGCCACCGGCGTGGGCCCACGCCGGTGGTTCTTCTTCCACTTGGAGCGGATGACATACCGCTCACGGAGTATCTCATATATCTTCGGCACGGATAGGTGTACTCCGTGCTCGCGTTCTAGGAAGTAGGCTATCTTCTGACCGCAGCAGCCCGCCTCTCGCTCTCTGATCTCCCACACCCAGCTCTTCAACACTGGGTCCACCTGCCGCCTCAGACGTGGGCCTTTCTTCGCCTTCTGGTAGCGGTCTAGAAAGGGCAGCAGCCCTTCCTCCTCTACTCCCCGTATCCACAGATGGATAGTCTCCCGGTGTTTCCCCAGTTGCCGGGCTATGTGCGCCTTCGGCACTCCCTCTCTGTGCAATTCCCAAGCCATTGTGATCAGCGTAACGTTCAACATGTCCATGAGCATACACATGGACTGTCGGATTTCTACGGAAACATTGCGCTGCCTAGCCTTGTGGGGGCAGATTGTATATAATTCCCAAGTTAAACGCACGATATTATGGAGAGGGCTAAAGCTGTTATAGAAATGTCCTCAGTTCCGCTCACCCTGAGCATCGTCGAAGGGAATGAGCGGGCTGTGGATGCCCGTCGCCACGGGCATTACGGAGTAGATTGGGCATGACGAGACCGGACCTGAAAGAGTTGCTGCTTGCCCCTGAGGCGCGAACCGAGACCCTTACACCGCCGCGTCGGCAGCGCCGCCGCCGACCGCCCGTAGTAATGGAGTAGGGTATAAGGTTGACGGTGGTCACTAGAAACGTGTCAGACTTTGACGACCTTGGCGTTGACTATGTGAATCCGTTTGGAAGTGGATAGGCAGGTTAGCCTTCGCTTTTTCCGAGACTACCCCCGCCTCTGGATGCCCGCCTGCGCGGGCAAGACGGTGAGGTGAAGCTAGGCATGCGCTAAGTTCTTAGCGTCGAGTATGTAGCGATCGGTTTCTCTGATGCGGCGCTCCGTATCCGGAGTAGGAGACAGACCCAAGTAGAAACAGTCGCCGTGCAAGCGGCTCTGGCGCGAGTAGTACCTGCCGACCAGGGACTTTATTCGTTGGTCGCCGGCTGCCAGCGCATCCAGCGCCC
This sequence comes from Dehalococcoidia bacterium, assembly GCA_963667055.2. GTDB lineage: Bacteria > Chloroflexota > Dehalococcoidia > Lucifugimonadales > QGNO01 > DAOUJH01. The sequence goes on along the minus strand of OY762956.1, from coordinate 1,958,444 downwards.
TGGAAGTCTCCGGTGTCTTTTCCGGTTCCTCGCCGCCTCGTGAAACGATCAGGGCGTTGGTTGCCCGAAGGGTGGCGCACCATGCCTTTTCCGCGGCGTCCCGAACATCCCCTTCGTTCAGCCGTTCTATTGCTGAATCGTAGAGTTGCTGGGCGTCGGCGAATAGCTCCTGCGCTGCGCTGGCAATGGTCATGCGCTTGACTCTAGGCCGATTGGCCTGACTTGTCAATTTGCTGGCAAGACGGGCATGGTTCGACGGGCTCACCATGAGCGGGGGCTTTCCCTATGCGGGCAACGCCCCCTCGTCTTTCCTGCGGAGGCAGGAATCCAGACTGGATAGGGGGGTGCAGGCTGCCTGCCTTGCCCTTATGCCCGTTTGCCCGTGGGTGGCGGCGCGGAAGGGGGCTAGGAGACGCCTTGCTGAGCCAGGTATTCGTGGAGGCGTTCCAGGGTTTTGCGGTTCTCTTCCAGGGGGAACCCGTCGACGGCGTAGGCGCGTTCGACTTTGAAGCCGTCCACTGCGCCGATGTCTACCATCTGCTTGATGACCGCTTCTTCCTCTTCCGGCGAGGGCAGCAGGTTCTGTTTCGCCTGCAGGGAGAGGCCCGCTATGAGGCCGGAAGCGCCCCAGTTGGAGACGCTGGCCAGGATCAGCTTATCGGTGGGGACGATGGTGGGCTGGGGGGGCAGGGTGTCGATGGTGGGGATCTGCTCGGCCAGCTTGCCCATGCCGATTTCGTTGCCGCCGTCTCCTATGCCCACGGTGGCGTTGTGGTTGAGCACCAGGTGGTCGGCCCTGGCGTTGTACTGCGAGATGTCGACGCCGCGCATGTTCAGGTACTCGCCCTTTTGGGTCACGCCGCAGCGCTCGGTGGATATGACGACCGACGGCTTCAGGTCGCCGAGGAGCTCGCGGGCAAAGGCGCGGCTGGATTCGTCGTCCGTGACGGGGAACTCGACCACTTCGCCCACGTCCGAAATGCAGTTGTAGAGCGACGAACTGAACTCGTCGGTGACGTGGGTGACGTCGTAGCCCAGCTTTTGCAGCGCTTTGCCGATGAAGTAAGCGCCGGGAGGGCCGTCGGTTTCCGAGGCCATGGCTCCTACTATGAAAAAGCCGCTGATGACGAAGGCGCGCCCGGGGTTGTCCAGGATTAGCCGCGCCGCGTCTTCGCAATAGTCGTCGGGGAGGTATCCGCGCAGCTTGGATATGCCCCTCTGGTCTCGGTCAAGGATGATGTCTTCTATAGCGGACACGGTTGCCCTCCCAAATGTGCTATTCGTTTTAATCAGAGAACGGCCAGGTCTTCGTCGCGGACGTCCGTGATGAACATGTGCCCCGGCGAGTGGGTGATCATGAATGGCGGCTTCGACTCCATAGCCACGGCCTGCGGGGTCACGCCGCACGCCCAGAACACGGGCACCTCGCCCGGTTTGAAGGGCACGACGTCTCCGTAGTCCGGCTTCTGCAGGTCGTCGATGCCGATGAACGCGGGGTCGCCGACGTGGAGAGGCGCGCCGTGGGTGTTGGGGAAGCGGGAGGTCACCTGCACGGCCTTCACCACCTTTTCCCGGCCAATGGGGCGCATGGACACCACCGTGGGGCCGGCGAACTGGCCGGCGGGCGTCGTGGGCATGTTGGTGACGTACATGGAGACGTTGCTGTTCTCCTCGATGTGCCGCATGGGGATGCCCGCCGCCAGCAGCGCCGTCTCGAAGGTGAAGCTGCAACCGATGAGGAATGAGACGAGGTCGTCGCGCCAGACGTCGAGGACGTTCTCCGTTTCCTGCTCCAGCACGCCGTCCCTGTAGACGCGGTACTTCGGCAGGTCGGTGCGGATGTCCGCGCCGGGCGCGGTAATGGAAGGCTCCACGCTGCCGGCCTCCACGACTTCTATGAGAGGACAGGGCTTGGGATTGCGCTGGCAGAAGAGCAGGAAGTCGAAGGCCTGCGCCTCGGGCAGGATGACGAGGTTGGCCTGGACGTAGCCGGGCGCGAGTCCCGCCGTTACGGTGTCGTATTCGCCATTGCGGATGATGTCGCGCAATGCAGCCGGAGAAGAAGGAAGCGTACTGATTGCCATGAGAACCCCCATGCGCTAGTTGTAGGGGGATTCTAGCAGGCAAACGGGCAAAGGGGCAAACGGGCAGGGGATGGGACGGACATGCGGGCAAGTGAGCAAGGGTCGCCCCGCCTTTCGTCGTTACGCGGATGACGGCGGGGACGTGAACGTATCGCTAGACAACAACAATTTCGTACGATTGCGGCTCAGGAATGGGTAAGCTATCTTCCTCAAGCGCCTCTAAGTAGAGGCGTATGGCCTCATGAATAAGCGCACACACCTCGTCCCTGGTTTCCGCGGCGGCCACGCATCCGGGCAAGTCGGGCACGTGGGCGCCATAGCTGGTTGGCCCCTTCTCTATAACCACGGCGTATTTCATAATCATCTCCTTGTTGATTATGCGTGCCAAATGCTCTTGCGTAAACCATCGTGGTTCGACAGCGCTAGACGGACGGGCACTGTCGGATATTTACGTATAATATTGCGGGCAGTTGACATGAAATGGAGGATGCACTTCAATGGGAGGTGACAAGGCTGGTGCAAAGAGGCGGTTGTCCTAAGGATAGCCGCCTCTTTCCTTGTTGTTATGGGCCGGGGTGCGGCTGACGGCGGAGACTTTAATCGGTTACAATCCGACGCATGAGCGATATCGACGGTTTGATAGAGGAGATGCTGGCGCAGAAGACGATTGCGGTGGTGGGCCTTTCGCCGAGGCCGGACAGGCCCAGCTACCAGGTCGCCGAATACTTGAAGGGTGCGGGCTATCGCGTCGTTCCGGTGAATCCGGCGGTGGATGAAGCGCTGGGCGAGAAGAGCTACCCAGATTTGAAGTCGGTTCCGTGGCGCGTGGACGTGGTGGATGTTTTCCGCCGGCCCCGCGACGTGATGCCGGTGGTAGAGGACGCTATAGAGGCCGGAGCGGGATACGTGTGGATGCAGGAGGGGATTGTGAACGAGGCCGCAGCGGAAAAGGCCGAGGCGGCGGGGATTCCCGTGGTCATGGATCGCTGCATCAAGAAGGAGCACGAGTCGCGCTTAGGGTAGGAGGTTAGCCCAAGCCCGGCGGACGTAACTCCACGCCAAGCGCCGACTCGCACCAGCGAGCGGCGGCGAGCAGTTTGGCCTCGGCAAAGGGCGCGGCCACAAGCTGGACTCCCAGCGGCATACCGGAGGCGTCCAGCCCGGAAGGGATTGCTATGGCGGGAAGCCCGGCAGACGTCCACCCCGCCTGAAAGGTGGGGTCCCCCGTGGTGGTGCGGTCTCTTGGCGCCGCTGTCGGTGTTGCCGGGGTGAGCAGCAGGTCGCAGTCCTTGAACATGGTCTCAGCGTCTCTGCGGAACCGGGCGCGGACGCGCTGCGCCTGCAGGTAGTGCGCCCCTGGAACAAGCATACCCACCTCTATTATGCGGCGCAGATGCGGGCCGTAGTCATCGGGGTTTAGGTTGTACATGCGCTGGTGGAAAGCGGCGGCGTCCACGTTGATGACCACGCTGCGCGCCGACTCGTGGAGGTGGAAGCTATCGGGGAGTTCGATTTCCGAGACGGCGGCTCCCGCTTCCTCCAGCCTGCGCACGACCTCATCGGTGTGGCGGCGCACCTCCTCTACGGCGGTTTCGTAGTAGAACTGGCGTATCACGCCGATGCGAGGCGGGTCGTTTTGCGCGGACAGGCCGCTCACGTAATCTCCGACGGGTTCGCGGGATGAGCTGGCGTCGTTGGGGTCGTGGCCCGCCATGGCTTGAAGCAGCAGGGCGGTGTCGTTCACGCTGCGGGCGATGATGCCGACGGTATCGAGCGACCAGGCGAAGGGAACGACCCCGTAGCGGCTAATCCTTCCGTAAGTCGGTTTCAGTCCGACCACGCCGTTGTAGGCGGCGGGGCGCAGCGTGGAGCCGCCGGTCTGCGAACCGAGGGCGGCGGGACACATGCGGGTGGCAACCGCCACCGCGGATCCGCTGCTGGAGCCGCCGGGGGTGTGCTCCAGGTTCCAGGGGTTGAAGGTGGGAGAGGGGTCTCCGTCGGCGAACTGAGTGGTGACCGCCTTGCCCAGTATGATTGCGCCCGCGTCCTTCAGCTTGGCAACGCTGGTTGCGTCGTAGCCGGGAACGAAATTGCGGTACTGCGGCGCACAGGCCGTGGTGAGGACGCCTTTGGTGTAGTAGATGTCCTTTACGCCGATAGGTATGCCGTGCAGCGGGGTGCGTGGGCCGCTGCGGCTGATCTCCGTTTCGGCATCTCTGGCCGAACGCAGGGCGGCCTCTTCGTCCAGGGTTACCCAGGCTTTGAGCGAAGGCTCCAGCTCCCTGACGCGCTCCAGCAGGGACTCCACCAGCTCAGGCGGGGACAGCTTGCCATCGGCGATAGCCTGGGAGGCCTGGGTTATGGTGAGGTCTCGTGGTTCCATGGCTGCAACTAGAGGAAGAACCCCGGCTCGACTTCGTTGTCGGAGAGGTCGGCTGAAAGGACGTGCAGATGTCCCGCCATCTCCTCTATGTGCGGGCGCAGCTGTTGGGCGTAATCGTTGCCCCAAAGGGCGACGGCGCGTTGCAGCATGGCGTCGGCTAGTTTCTGTTCCGGCTGGCTGTTGGAGTTCTGGGGCATAACTGCCGGAGGATATCACACAATCCGACGGTGGGGCGCGGGGCGGTTCGCGAACCGCCCCTACGGGTGTGGGATCTGCAGGGGTAGGGGATGGATTCCCGTGTCAAGCACGGGAATGACGGGGAGAGGGGCGGGAATGACGGTGAATGGCGAGGAGAAGGAGACGGTGTTGACGGTAGAAATGGGCGACAATGGCTGGAAGAGGGAACGGCGTTGGCGGGAGAACGAGGCGGTTAGGCCGGAATCTCCACTTCCACCAGCGGGCTGTCCTTCAGCCATATATCGAAGTTGGCGCGCAGGTTCTGCAATCGGGGCAGGGATTCCATCATTGCATTGAACACGGCTCGGCGCTGGGTCTCCGCAGTTACCGGCGTGGCCTTTGCCGGGATGTCTCTTTGGAAGCTCTGCTTGATGTGCAGGGTGAAATCAGGGCGGGCCAGCAGGTTGGCATACCAGCCGCGCCTGCCCGGCCTGCCCGTGATGTACACCTTGTCGTCCTGATAATGGGCCCAAATCTCTATGCGCCGCTGCTGGCCAGACTTGCGGCCCATGGTGGTGATGTCTACAACGGCGTCGTTGATGAGGGCGTTTCTGGTCTGTTCGTCCATGAATCCGTCCCTACTCTGTCCACAAAGGTAAGGATACCGCCTCGCCGCTTTGCGCGCTGCGGGTCACCGCTTCGGTGAACTCCATGTACTTCACGCCATCCTCAAAGGTGGTCAGCTTCACTTGCTCAATGCCTCTGATGGCGTTGATGAACTCCTCTTCGACTCGCCAGTCGCCCTGCTTTTGGGGGTCTATCTCCACCTTGGATAGCTGCCCATCGCCGCGTTTGCCTGCGTAAAGCTCCATCTTGTCGGCGTCCAGCTTGATTGTGCCGTCCGCGCCAAAGAGCCAGACCTCGTTGGCCGGAGCAAGGCCGGTTACGGAACTGAACCGCATCTGAGCGCGCGCGCCGCAGGCCATTTCGCAGATAACGTCGGCGTGGTCGGGGACGTCCACGGTGTGGAGCCGCCCACCGGCATCGCGGCGCTGTTTGACAAAGGTGTTGGTCATGGCCATGACCTTTGTGGCGGGGCCTATCCAGCGCATCAGTATCTCGTACCAGATGCCCATCATCATTATGTTGAGGCCGCTCAGATCGCGGCTCTGACGCCAGTGAAGCGGGGCCTCCGCATCCAGAAAGGCGGTGGAGTTGTTTCTCATCTCAACCGCCAGCACCTGGCCCAGGTAGCCGTCCGATATCATCTCCTGCACGGTCTGGTCTACCTTGAGGGTCATCGGGGAGGGCACAATCTGCGCCGCGAGGTGCGGCGACGCCCGCGACGCCTCCAGCATGGCGTGGGCCTCTTCGGCGTTCATCGCCATGCGGGCTTCGGTGAGGACGTGCTTGTCGTACTCCAGAGCGGCGATGGTGACGGCGGCGTGGAGATAGGGCCAGGTACCTATGCAGATAGCGTCCGTGTCGTCGGCCTGCACCAGGTCCAACCAGTTGTCGTAGACCTTGGCAATGCCGAACTCCTCGGCGGCGCGCTCGCCGGACTCCCTGGTGCGGTTGCACACGCTGACAAGCTCCACTCCTTCCATGGCTTTGAACCCGGGGGCGTGTCGGATACGAACGTTGGCTCCCGCGCCTACAATTCCCACTCTGATCTTTTGCGGAGTCACTATTCACGCTCCTTTGGCTGGATTTACGCCCCGCCAGCTTTACAGCGGGACGACGTGTGCTATTCTATCACCAAATTGGGATGCCGATTAAGTTTAGATTGAACAAGGTAAAGGAGGATACGCGGTGGGACGTTTAGAGGACAAGGTAGTAATCATTACGGGAGCAGCCACCGGCATTGGGCGCGCCGCCGCCCAGTTGTTCGCCGGCGAAGGGGCTAGGGTAGCGGCGGCGGACCGCAACGTGTCGGACGGTGAAAAGACGGTTTCGGTGATCAAAGAGGCGGGCGGCGAGGCCTTATTCATAGATACGGACGTTTCCAAAGCGGCCGAGGTGGAGAATATGGTGGAGCAGACGCTCAGCGCCTACGGCAAGCTGGACGTACTGGTCAACAACGCTGGCGTGCTCATCCGCACTTCAAAGATGCACGAAGTCTCCGAACTGGAGTGGGACCTCACGCTGAACACGGACCTCAAGGGCGTATTCCTCTGCTGCAAGTACGCCGTGCCGCGGATGATGGACAGGGGAGGCTCAGTGATCAACGTGTCGTCCACTTCCGGCATACGCGCCTCGCTCATATCCTCGTCATACGGGGCGGCCAAGGCGGGCGTGATAAGCCTGACCCAGACCGCCAGCCAGGAGTACGCCGAGAACAGGATACGGTTCAACGCCATAATTCCCGGCATAATAGACAGCCCGCAATCGAGGGGGAGCACCGGCAGCACGGAAGAGTTCGAACAGCGCGTCAAGGAGAACCCGGCGGGCAGGGTGGGTCTTCCCGAAGACGTGGCGCAGATGATGTTGTTCCTGGCTTCCGACGAGTCGTCCTACGTCTCGGGGGCCAGTTTTGTCATAGATGGAGGACGAACTGTAGGATTCTAGCTCTGATATAGCTGTGATATTAGATAAGTGGAGGGAAGCTCAATGTCACATAGGGCGCTGAGAGATATTATAGATAAGGCTGTGGCCGACTACGGATTTCGCCTTGCGGTCATGCACGGCGTTGAGGACGTGATTGCCGCCTCCGACCTCTCTGAAAAGGAGTCGGATGCTCTGCGAGACGTCGTCGTGCCTGAGTTGAAGGAGCTGCCGGATCCCGTGGAACCGGCGGACCGTCCTTCCGTGCAGGCCAGGTTGGCGGACCTGGCGTTCAGAGGGGCCGGCTAGATATTCCGTTGCATATCCGTGTGTGAAGGAGCGTCGCCGTGACGGCGGCGCGCATCCAATATCGGTTATCATTATTGACAAGAACCTGTAGAATCGCCGTACGGCGGTTCTAAACTCCGGTAAAGTAGGACGATTGTGACGCTAGAACTGGACCAGATTCCAAAAGTGATTGAGGAAATGGGCGGTGCGCAGAAGATTAGCGAAGGGCTAAAAGAGTACACCCGCAGGGTTCTTGTCTTTGAGGCTAAGAGACCCCAACTCCTCGAACAATACCCCGATAAATGGGTAGCAATTGACAATGAAGAAAACATATACGTTGCGGATTCTCTTGGTTCCGTAATTGAAAGAATGAACCGAGACGAGATACCCAGAGATGCCATTTTTCATCTCATGGACACCAAGAATCAAACAATGATACTTCTCCAACAGCCAATCACCATGCCTGGTACATAGGAGTAATCCTCAAATTAAACGTTTGCGAGGGAAGCCATGCCAAGAATACCTGAAGTCCTCAGTAGAGACGATCTGCCACCTGAAAGCAGGCACGCCTTCGACGAGATAGAGGCGAGCCGGGGCCGCGTCGTCGGGCCGTTCGCCGTGCTTCTCAACAGCCCGGAACTGGCGCGGCGCATAGCGGACGCCGGCGCCTACGTTCGCTTCGAGTCGACCATACCGGCCAGGGTAAATGAACTGGCGTCGTTGATTACGGCGCGGGAGTTTGACTGCCAGTATGAATGGACGGCGCATCAACCGCAGGCTGAAAAGGTCGGGATCCCGGTCGAGGTCATAGCCGCGATTCGCGACCGCAAGCCTCTTCAAGGCCTGTCCTCCGAAGACGCGCTGGTGGCTGATTACACGCTGGAGGTGCTGAGGAACCACCGGGTCTCCGAAGCCACATTTGACGCGGCCTTGACGACCTTCGGAGTCCAGGGACTGATCGATCTCACCGCAACCATCGGCTACTACAGCATGTTGGCGGCGGCTCTGAACTCATTCGAGGTTGCTCCGGTGGGAGAGCCGTTGCTCCCCGTTTAGCTTACCCGGCAAAAGGACGCACTTGGCGCTACTACTTGACAGGAGCACACTCCGTAGCCTCCTCACTATGGAGGAAACGGTGCAGATCATGGAGCAGGCGTTCGGCCAGCTTGCGGAATGCGCCGTAGACATGCCTCAGCGCCTGACCATGAGCGACCCCCAACGGGCGGGCTGGACGGCGTTCATGCCGGCAAGGCTCCATAGCAGCGGCGCTTTCGGAATCAAAGTGGTTACCACTTTTGACGAGAACCTGTCCAAATACGGCGTACCGACCATCATGGGCACGGTTTTGTACATGGACCAGGAAACCGGGCGGGTGCTTTCCATCATGGACGGCGGCTTCATCACCGCAATGCGCACTGGTGCGGCGTCCGGGCTTGCGACCAAATACCTGGCGCGGCAGGACGCGTCGACGGCGGGCATCCTGGGCGTCGGAGCGCAGGCGCGGACTCAGCTCGAGGCCATTTGCACCGTGAGGCGCATTGATTCCGTGCTGTGCTACTCCGGCGGAAACGTAGAGCGACAGAACTCCTTTGTGGAGGATATGTCGCGCCTTTTAGACGTTCAGGTTAGGTTGGCAGGGTCGGCTCAAGAGGTGGTCGAGGCGTCGGACGTGCTGGCCCTGGCCACGTCGTCGCACAGCCCTGTGCTGGAAGGAAGGTGGCTGAGGCCGGGCACGCACGTGAACGGCGTGGGCGCTCATAAGCCTGACGCCAGGGAGCTTGACACCGAGGCGATCGTCCGCTCCAAGGTGGTGTGCGATTACGTTCCGTCGTGCCTGGCGGAAACGGGCGACCTCATCATCCCAATCGCGGAAGGGGCGTTCAGCGGCGACATGATACACTCCGGCCTGGGAGAGATAGTCAAGGGCGACAAGAAAGGCCGCGAGAGCGACGACGAAATCACGCTGTTCAAGAGCGTGGGCCTTTCCATTGAAGACATGGCCGTCGCCCAGTTCGTGTACGATAAGGCAGTGCGGCAGAAGGTTGGAGTCAACTTCGATTTTTCCTGAACACCGAACACAAGGGAGGACACATGTCGCAAGTAGAGGATAAGCTGAGGGAAATGGGCCTTGAACTGACGGAGGGGCCGCCCCCCATGGCCAACTACATACCGGGGTACAGGGCGGGCAACCTGGTCTTCCTGTCGGGGGTGGGGCCCAGAGACGCCGACGGGAATACCCTGAAGGGGAAGCTGGGGCAGGAGGTGACGGTGGAGGAGGGTTACCAGGCCGCCAGGCTGTGCGCGCTCAATCTGCTGGCCAACTTGAAGGGGATCATCGGCGATCTGGACAAGGTGAAGCACGTTGTCAAGCTGCTTGCCATGGTGAACGCCGCCCCCGATTTCGCACAGCAGCCCGCGGTGATCAACGGCTGCTCCGACCTTCTGGTGGAGGTCCTGGGAGAGAAGGGACGTCACGCCAGGTCGGCGGTTGGCATGGGATCCTTGCCGGGCGGGATGGCGGTCGAAATCGAAATGATCGTGGAAGTGGAAGAATAGACGGAAAAAGGGTCAAACAGCGGAACTGAGAGCACTGCATCTTCACACAGAGAGTGCTAGGATACTATTACAAGTTGCAATAAGCCGCCTTCTTTGACAGGATACTGCTATGCGCGTCAGTGAGTTTGAACTAACCGAACCGGTCCCGGAACTGCGAAAGCCGCACGTCATCGCCAGCTTGCGGCCATGGGTCGACGCGGGAAGCGTGGGAACGCTGACCCTGGCGCGATTGGAGCGGCATCTTGGCGCAAAGGACATGGGCGGGCTGGCGATGCCGGGCAAATTCTTCGACTTCACTCGCTACCGGCCAACGGTGTACTACACCGAAGGCCAGCGACGCATGACCATCCCCAACACGTTCGTGCGCTATGCCCTGGGGGAGGGAGAGTTCGATTTCCTCTTCGTGCACATACTGGAACCGCACGCCTTCGCCGAGGAGTACATAGATTCGCTGGCGCAGCTTATCGACCATCTAAAGGTGGAGCGGTACTGCCGCGTGGGCGGAATGTACGACGCCGTGCCGCACACCCGCCCGATCCTGGTCTCCGGCACCATGGACGGTGAGGACATGAGCCACGTGCCCGGCGTGAGCCAGTCCAGGCGCTCCCCATACCAGGGCCCGACCTCCATAATCAACCTGCTGTCGGAGAAGTTGAGCGCCCTGGGCACGGAAAACGTCACTCTTATGGCGCGGCTGCCGCAGTACATCCAGTTGGAAGAGGACCATACCGGCGCCGCCAGCCTGCTCAACATCATGTGCCACCTCTACAACCTTCCCCGCGAACTGGCCGTGAGCCGGCGCGGGGTCAGGCAGTACGAGCGGGTCTCCTCCGAAATGGAGCGCAACTCAGGGGTAAAGGCGCTGGTGGAGCAGCTGGAGGCCGACTACGACGCCCGCATGGAGACCGCGGCGAGGGAGGAACGGAGCGAAGAGACCATTCCGCTGGCGCCGTCCGTGGAGCAGTTCCTGCGAGAGCTCGGCGAAAACGGGAACTGGGAGCAGGAGAAGGAGTAGGGGGGTCACCCCCATCTCAATCTTCCCCCGTCAAGGGGGAAGAGGTTTTGGTGGTCGCCAGACGGAGCATTCTAGCAAGGCGTTACCTTAGTGAGACTTGTCTCATTGTATTACGCATTACTTCTCCATATAATGTAAGGAACTAAGCCGCGCCGTAAAGGAGAGCTTCGCATGTTGGAATCCAGCGTAACCGTCAAGGGACAGACCACGCTGCCCAAGGCCGTCAGGGACTCGCTGGCGGTCAAGGCGGGGGACAAGGTTCGCTACGTCATCGTGGACGAAGGAGCGCTGATAATTCCCGTGCGCTCTACCCAACGCCTGTTCCGCAGCCTGAGGTACGACGGCCCCGTCGTGAGCCTGGAAGAGATGGAGCGTGCCATCGCGGAGGGGGCCGCTGAAGGATGACCTCCATCGACACGAACGTAATCGTTCGCTACCTCGTCGGCGACGACGCTGAACAGGCGGAGGCGGCGCGCGCCTTGCTGGACGGGTTGACGCCCGATGCCCCCGGCTTCATTTGCCGGGAGGTTGTGATAGAGATCGCCTGGGTGCTGGAGAGAAGCTACGGCTTCGCGCGGGCAAGGATCGCCGAGGCGTTGATAGCCCTGACGGCTTCGGACAGCATATCGGTCGAGAATCCGGACGACGTGGCCGCGGCGGCGCACCGGTACCGCCGGGGAGGAGTTGGCTTCTCGGACCTGATGGTGCTTTCGGCGGCCAAAAGGGAGGGCGCCGCGCCTCTCTACACGTTCGACCGCAGGCTTGCCCGAATGGAGGGGGTCGTGCTGGTGGGTTCGCAGGCGTAGGGGCGGTTCTTTAGCTCACCAGGAAGGGCGCGGGGATGGATTCCCGTGTCAAGCACGGGAACGACGGGCGCGGGAAGCTCAAGCAGTAGCTTCAACGTGGTTCACCCCCATCCTAACCTTCCCCCGTCAATGGGGAAGGGACGTACGGTTGCGCAAAGGTCTCCCCGTCAATGGGGAAGAGGTTACGAAAAGCTCTTCCTAAACAGGCGTTCCTTGTTCTGCAGGGGCCATCTTCCTCTGAGGCGGATATGCAAAGAGCGCGGCTATGCCGCAAGCCACGGGCAGCGCCATGAAGACAAAGACAGCCATCGTGTAGCCGTCGGTAAGGTCGAAGAGAAAGCCGAAGGGTAGGGGGCCCGCTGCGGCAAATGCCACCATGCTGGTTGTCACCACTCCTCGTATGCTGCCCAGGTAGGTTCGGCCGTAGTAGTTGGGCCAGATCACCGAGTTCGTAGTCATGAACAATCCGCCGGCCAGACCCAGCATTCCCCCGTATATGAACCCTTGCCAGGCTTGAGATATGACCAGAGTCAATAGCATAGCCAGACACAACAGGCCCTGTCCTACCACCAGCAGGTATCGGTTTGGCAAACGGTCTGCAAGAAATCCGGCGATGAAAGCGCCCACTATAGCAAGCGGCGCTATCACGCTCAGTATGGATGCGGCCACTCCGGCGTCGAGACCTCTGCTGCTCATTACCGAGACGTGGTGGAAGACCAGCGCGGTACTGATCAAGGACTGAGACGACCCGGCGAACACCAGCAGCCAGAACGACCTGGTTGCCATCGCTTCTCTGAGAGGAAAATTGGTCTCGATGGGCCGGGTTCTGCTGCTGTCTCCACCGGCGCCGGGGGCGGTAGCAGCGGCGGAATCGCCGTCGGGGAGAAGCCCGACCGCTTCCGGGCTGCGTCGCACCAGCAGCAGGGAGGGCAATATCACCACCGCCCAGATGATGAAGCCTAGCACAACCCAAGCGTTCCTCCAGCCGTAGTTGCTGATGAGCAGATAGATGAGCGGAGGGAAGGAGGCCTGACTGGCGGCCATGCCCAGGTGGTAGAGGGCGGTGACCTTTCCTCGCTTCCGTATGAACCAGATGGCGACCAGGGTTGTGGAAATAAGGGAAAGAGAGCCTTGCCCAAGCGTTCGCAACGCAGCGAAGCCAAGGTAGAGGTGGAAGACGTGCTGTACTTGGCTCATACCGATGGCGGCAAAGCCGAATAGTATGGCCACCACCGCCAGCATCACTCGCGCGCCGTACCTGTCGAGGAGGCGGCCTACAATCACCATTGTCGTGGCCGCTGTGAGGGAACCGGCGGTGTACAGCCCGGCCACCATCGTCCTGGACAAGCCCAGGTCGTCGATGATGGGGTCTACGAAGACCGATACGCCGTAGGTCTGACCGGGGCCGGACATGAATCCGGCCGCTCCGGCTACGCCGAGGATTACCCAGCCGTAGAAGAAGGGAGGCCGTGTGACTAATGAGCGCTTGGTAGATTCCACAACGCACTATAGTAACGGGCAAACGGGCAGGCGGGCAAACGGGCAGGGGGGCGGACATGCGGACAAAGCGGACAAGCGGGCAGGGAGGGCGACACCCATCCGTCTTGCCCGCGCAGGCGGGCATCCAGGGGAGGGGCGGGGCTTGCCGTTACTCGTTGTTCCTGCGCGGGTAGGTAGGGCCCTCGGGATGAATCCGCTCGGCTACGCGCTCCATCTGAGCAACTATGGAGTCCAGGGTTTTGTCGAGGTCAGCGCCCGCTGGCAAGACAATCGGTAGGTATACCTCCTTGCTGCGCCAATCAAGTCCCGTCTCTGCCAAGTCCTTTAGCTTGCTGCGAACCTTCTCCAATTCCACAGAGTCTCCCAAAAACGATAGCCACAGCGGTTTGTCCGGCATCCGCTTTTTGGCCCCGTAGTCGATGCCAAGCCAAGCGAACGCGCCAGCGAGGCGAAGATATCTACCGTAGTAGTGAATTCTTCGACTGTGGTAGAAGTAAATTCCGCTACTCACCCCTAGTTCATTGGTGTTGGCCCAACCTGACTGCTCAACCCGTTTCACCGCCTCCGCAATCAGATCCTTCAGGTTCTTGTCGCGCGTGGGTCTGTCGCCCGCGATGGCGCTGGCGGCAAGCCCTTGCAGTTCGGCGATCTCGAAGCTGGCCTGGGTATCGCCGCACTCCTTGGCCTTCTGCGCCATCTTGCCAAGAAGCAGTTGCCAGCTGGTTGCCATCAGGCGGCGTCGGCTATCTTTAGATGGCACGGTTTTCAGCTCAGCGAGTTTGACGGCAGGGCCCAATTCGTGACCCGCGTCGTGCAGCTTGGCTTCCAGTTCACACCACAAGTAGTCCAACCGCTCTCCTGGCGCCAGGAACAGGAGCACGGCGCATTTGTCAGAGGGGAGTTGTCGCCAGTAGGTGACCGGCTGGTGATGGGTCAGCGTCGCCCAAAACTTTGACTCGATCAACGCGACTGTATTGCCGTCTTTGTCCAGGAGAGCCAGGTCCGGTGTGGCTCCATGCTCGTCCGCCAGCCATGTTTGCGCTTTTGCGATAGGCAATGGGCAATGTTCATCGCCTAGGAATTCGGACAGCGCCTTTCTGGCGGGGGCAGAGCGGGACAGGATGAAAGATAGCGCGTCCGTGGCTACGTCCTCAAGTCCGAAAGTATGACGCTGCGCTATGAAACTGAGCAGGGTATCGCTGTTTGGCAAGGAGAACCTCCTCTAACTTTCGTGAGCCGGGTTGGTTGGGTAATCCTCCGGCTTCCCCGAGTCGCCGGACTGAATTACGAAGTCCCGGCGGTCCCGATAGAGGCGGGCGCGGTTGATCACGTTCTCATCATCGGGGTCGAAGCCGTCCCACCGGCTGTTGAACCAGTACTTGAAGTCGCCGATGAACAGGTACTTGTTGCTCACGCTGAAGAAGCGGCCGGCAACGCCCTCGCCGTCCTGGAAGCGGGCGTAGATGGCGTTCAACAGTTCGCGCTGTCCGTCCTTTTCGCTGAGGACGTATTCATGGGGCCAAGTGTCGCGGTAGGTGACCGCCTCCCGCCAGGGAGCGCGTGCGATGAGTTCCGTCAGTTTCGTTTCCAATGTGCATTCCTCGCGTGTGTGTTGTCAACTTTATGATATCAGACCACCCGAAAAAGAAATAAATCGCGGTTTTCATCGAAAATACTCGCTGAAAGGTATTGACAGCCTCTCTAGGGCATGATATGGTTGGATTGTCCTGAGCAATCAAGGCAACGGGGAGGCGGGGACGGAGGCCAACCGGGCAACCGGGCGGCGGAAGGCCCAGCCAAGCCGGAGCGGAGATTACTCAGGACATTTTCTTTTTGCCGCCTGGCTTCGTCCCCCGCCGCCCCTGGATGCCCGCCTGCGCGGGCAAGACGAGTGTGGACTCGCAACGACGATAAGGGGGAGATCGCTTACTCCGTACGTCGCTCCCGTGCAGACGGGAGCCCACAGCCCGCCGCCCCTGGATGCCCGCCTGCGCTGGCAAGACGGGTGTGTGTGGGAGTGAGCGGGGGT
This sequence comes from Dehalococcoidia bacterium, assembly GCA_963667055.2. Taxonomy (GTDB): domain Bacteria; phylum Chloroflexota; class Dehalococcoidia; order Lucifugimonadales; family QGNO01; genus DAOUJH01. The sequence goes on along the minus strand of OY762956.1, from coordinate 1,943,062 downwards.
GGTTTGCGAACCGCCACTACATGCCGAGCCATGCGCCCCACTGGCTCTGAAGCCGGTCGGTGTCCATGGCGTCGTCCATGATTACGTCGACCACGGTTGGCTTGTTACTGCTCACCGCATTGAGCAGGGCGGGGCCCAGGTCGTCGGGGTTTTCCACGCGGGTGCCTTCTATGTTGAAAGCGGCGGCCATCTTCACAAAGTCGAGGGGCAGCTTGTAGAAGTCCATTCCCAGGTAGTCGCTCTGCCGCTCGGAGCCGGTGAGGTAACGGGTCATGCCTTCCCGCAGCACCTTGTAGCTGCTGTTGTTGCAGAACACGTAGGTCACCGGTATGTCGTAAGCCGCCGCCGTCCACAGGGCCTGGATGGTGTACATGGCCGTGCCGTCGCCGATAACGGCCACCACCGGCCTGTCCGGGGACGCCAGCTTGATGCCCAGCGCCGCGCCCATGGTGGAACCCAGGCTTCCGCCTCGCTGCGCGAACAGGGAGCCGGGTTCGTCGAAGTCGATGGCGTTCATCAGGACGCCGCGGTTCGTGATGGAGTCGTCGCAGTAGATGAAGCCGGAGGGCAATGCCCGCGCCACCTCGACGGCGAACCGCTCCGGAGAGATGGGCGTGTTGCTCCACTTCTCGGCGACCCTGGCTTGAAACGCATCGGCTATCGCCTGCTTCTGGGCGGCAACGGCCTTGCCTCTGTCCCTGGCCGCTTCCTTTGCGGAGGCCGACATGGTGTCGTCCAGGGCGGTTGTTATCTCCTCCAGGCCGGCGCTTATATCGGAGAGCACTCCCGCCGCCACCGGATACGAGCGTTGAATGGCCCACGAACTGCTGTCGACGTGCACCAGTTTGGGCGGGCCGCTGAACGGCCTCTCAGGCGTCGGGATGAACTGGATCAGCGCGTCGATGCCGATGGCTACCACGGCGTCGGACTCATCGAGCCGCTTCTTCATGCGGTGGTCGAACCAGCTTGTTTCGAATGAACCCAGGTAGTGAGGGTGCGAGGTGGGGATGTGCACCTCGGACAGGGTTGTGGGAGCGTACACGGGCGCTCCTATTTGCTCGGCGAGCCTGGCGACGAGAAGGGGCGCGCCCGGCGACTGCGATACTCTGTCGCCGACGAGAATCAGGGGGTCGTTAGCTTGCGCAAGTATGTTTGCTGCTTGCTCCACGGCTCGGGTGTCAGGCCGTGTTCGGAAGTAGCCGCTTAGCGACGGCTCTATATCGACGTCGGCCTCTCCGTTCATGGCGTCCCAGGCCAGCGATACGAAAACCGGGCCTGTGGGCGGAGTGCTGGCCAGCTTGAACGCCCGCCTGATGATGGAGGGCACGTCCCAGGGGTGAGTGACCTCACCCGCCCATTTCGTGTACTCGCGCATCACGTTGACCATGTTGGAATGAAGGGTAGGGGAGTGCAGATGGAAGCTGGAATCGGCCTGGCCGGCGGTGATCACCATGGGAGTGCCGCCGCGCCATGCGTTGTAGACCACCGCGATGGCGTTTGCCACCCCGACAGAGATGTGCAGGTTGGCGAAAGAGGGCTTCTGGGTCGCCCTGGCGTAGCCGTCGGCCATGCCTGCGGCCACGCCTTCGAAAAGCGTGGTGACGTACTGTACGTCGGGGGCGTCCTGGAGCGCGTCCATCAGGGGCAGCTCCGTGGTGCCGGGATTGCCGAAGACGTACTTCACGCCCTCGGCTCGCAGCATTTCAACCAAAGCGCGCTTTCCCGTCATGCGGGTCATGGTTCCCTCCCGTGCTGGATTATGTCGAAAGGCGCCGAGTACTCCTTGCTCAACTCGAACAGCTCGTGGTAGACCTCCGCGCTTAGGGGGATGCCTTCCCGCGTACGCTGCTCCTTGAGCATGAATTCGGGTTCTCCGGCAACGTAGACGCGTTCTACTCCGGGGGCCGGTTCCGACGACCTGATCTGGTCGACAAGACTGGTCATTCTCTGGCAGAACTCGGTCAGCGGCATGAAACGCCGGATATCGACGGCGATGTAAGCGCCGTTGGCGATGATGGGGTCTTGCCCGAATACCTTTAGCTGCGGCACGTCCCTGGCGAATAGGCCGCCCGAGAGTACGCCGCCCAAGACCTCCACCGCGGTGGCGATGCCGAAGCCCTTGTATCCTCCCGCCCATTGCAGCACGCCGCCCTCCAGCACTTCGTTGGGGTCGTCGGTGGGTTCTCCGCGACGGTCGAGTCCCCAGTCCAGGGGTATGGGCGCGCCTTTCTTGGCGGCCAGCCTCAGCTTGCCCGCCGCCACCATGGTTGTCGCCATGTCCAGGACGACCGGATCGCTTTCGGTGGGGAAGGCTACGCTGAAGGGATTGGTGCCGTGGGTGGGGGTGAGGCCGCCAAACGGCGGCACGATGCCCGCTCCGTTGTTCATGGCGATGCCTATCATGTCCTGGGAAGCCGCCGACATGGTGTAGAAGCCGACCATACCGGTGTGGCTGAGGTTTCGCGCCGTCACAATGGCTACCCCGAACTGCCGCGCCTTTTCGATTGCGGTGGCCATGCCCAGCCGCGCGCCCAGCATACCGAAGCCGTGGTCGCCGTCCAGCGCGGCGGTCGCGCCTGAGTCGTGGACGACACGGATCGCCGGGCGGGGGTTGAGCACGCCTTTGTGCATCATGCTCACGTACCCGGCTAGACGGGTGACCCCGTGAGAGTCCACCCCGCGAAGGTCCGCCTCTACCAGGACCTCCGCCACGAAGGCGGCGTCTTCTTGCGGCACACCCTGTTTATGGAGTATTGCCGCCGCAAAGCTACGCAGCTTCTGTGAAGAAACGCGGTTGACTTCCATGGGTTCGCTTGATTCTGTCATTTGCGCCCGCCCGTTACAGCCCCGCTATGGAGAGGACTCGTTCGACGTTTTCAGGGGCCGGTTGCAACCGGCCGGCCTCAATCTCTTTGATGACGTGGACGGTGGCCGCGTTGACCGGAGCGGAAACGCCGGCCTCCCGGCTTTTGGAAACGATGTACCCGTTCATCTGCTCTATTTCGGTCTTCCTGCCCTTGATGACATCCTGCGCCATGGAGGAACGCCATTCCGGTCCGCCGGCGCGGGAGGCCATCCAGGCGTCCAACTCTTCGTAGACGTCACCCTGGTCTGCGTTGGCCCACATCTCCGGTTCGAAGCCGTGCACCTTCTCGATGCTATAGTTCAGAGCGAGGCCGACCTGCACGCACTCCTTGGCAAGCTGGGCATAGACCAGGCGGGCGCGGCTGTCCCTGGCAAGCCCTTGCGAACCTAGGCCGGTCAGGGCCTGGAGCGGGTTGGTGGCGATGTTCAGCGCCAGCTTGGACCAGCGTTCACCCCAGATGTTGGCGGTCGCGAATGAACCGTCCACGCTGCCCATTATCTCGGCCAGCTTTTCGACGCGGGGCGTGACGCTGCCGTGCAACTCGCCGACCCGGAAGGAGTAGCGTTCCTTGTCGGCGGGTTCCTCCCTGCGCTGGACGTGCCCCGGTTCCCAAAGCTGCACGGCATAGTCGCAGAGCACGCACGGTATCACCCGCTGGTAGCCCACTATGGCGCCAATGAGCCGGTCGTTCATGCAGTTCTGTGCCGATACCACGTAGCCGCTGGGCGCGAGGAGCCGCTTGACAAAGTGAGCGCCCCATTCGGTGTCGTAGGACTTGAGGGAGAGGATGACGATGTCGAAGGGGTCGTGTATCTCCTGCACATCCGTCAGGTGCAGGGCGTTTACGGGCACGGTGAAGTCGTCCGGGAAGCCGGAAACTCTGAGGCCGTGCTCTCTCATACGGTCGACGTGCGCGCCCCATATGTCGATGAGGGTGGGGTTGTATCCCGCCCTGGTAAGGTGTCCGCCGATGTAGCTGCCCACCGCGCCGGCGCCTACGATTGCGATGCGTTGTTCCATTAGGCCCTCCTGACAATGCGAGGAATAGGGATGACTCCTGTATTGAAAGCCGTTGGACAAAAAAGAGAGGCCGTCCGGGCCAATGTCTCAATGAGTGCTTTGGTCTGTGGACGACCTCACCAGATTACGGTTTAGCCCATGTGGACTATCGCGTATCTCCGCCATGTAGGATTCTAATAGCCTTTAGAAAAGGTTGTCAACTACCCCCGACGGGAGTCGAACCCGCAACCTTATCTTTGGCGGAGATACGCTCTATCCTTTGAGCTACGGGGGCATGTGGGATTATATAACCCCTGAACCCCGTGTCAAAAGACGTGTCTTTCCATCTTTCAGAATCCTTTGGCTATGCGAGCACAAAGGTGCTGAGCGCAACCGAAGGACTCGCAATGACGGGAGGGAGGTGGATGCCCGCCTTCGCGGGCAAGACACATCGTGCAGGGGCTTAGAGGCGGTCACGGGCGGTGTGATGGTAGGTGTCCACGACGTCTCCGGAGCCGTTCACGGCCAGGGACGCGGGGTACTTGAACGTGGTCATGCAGGCGTGGCCGGGCGAGGCGAGGAAGAAATCGCCGATTTCCAGCTTCGCGCCGTTCAGCTTGACCACGCCGTGCTCCTCGGTTTGGCCCACCAGTTCCGCTTCCGGTTTGCCCATGATTTTGAACCGGTTGGACATTGGAGGATCGTGGCTTACGCCCTTCTGACCGATGTCGACGGTGACCGTATCCCAGTCCTTCTGGGCATCGACGACCTGTCCCAGGATGGCGCTCGCCTTCTTGAAGGTGAGTTCGGTCATTACCGAGTTGACCAGATCGAAGTAGATCCAATTGCCCGGCGATACTCTGATGCCCTCCTCCTCAGCGTAGAAGCCGAACGACCAGGAGCCTCCGGCTATGACGTCGGGGACGTCCAGGCCGTGCCGCGCCGCGTTGTGCTTGATGGCGTATATCTTCTCCAAGTTTGCCTGCACCACTGCCTGTCGCGGACCGGGTTCCGCAGTATCTCCGGCGTGTCCGTCGTAGGCGTGTATGCCGGCGGGGATAAGACCCGGAGAGCGAGCAATCTGAAGGTAGAGCCGGTCAGCGGCTTCACCGGCTTGGACACCCGTGCCGTGCTCGCTGCCCACCTCCACGTCCATATAGACGGACAGGTCTTGATTGTGTCGGACGGCAGCATCGGACAGGATTTCGACGTGCTTGGGGTCGCCTGCTATGACGCTGATACTCGCATCAGGATGCCTTTGCTTCAAGGCCATGAGCCGCTCCAGCTTGGCGGGATGCGGTATCGGAAAGGCGATGATTATCTCCTTGCCTCCCGCGCCGGCCACCATCTCCGCCTCGCTCAAGGTGGCGCACTTGAAGGCGGCCATTCCGGCCTCCATCTGTAGTCGGAGCACCTGGGGCGACTTGTGCGTCTTGACGTGCGGGACTATCTTCTGAGGCGCGCCGCACATGCGGATGACCTCTCGAATGTTGTATTCGACCATGTCCTGGAAGACCAGCATGGCCGGCGTCTCGATAGCTTCGGGGTTATTCAGCTTGTACTCGCCTGCTTCGATTGCGCTCATTTCGGTGTCAAACGGCTTCGCCCTGTATGGCCCGCTCCTTTTCGCCTTCGGCCAGCGCCCTGACCACGCAGATCGTGGCGTTTTGCTGCTGCTCTATCTGCGTGAACACGCTCATTGCCTGCTCCTCGGTGCGGCCTTCGTAGGTGAGGTGCAGGTCGGCGTCTCCCTCCGTCCAGTAGATGTGGAGGAAACGCCCTCCGCCGCCAACCGCCTCCGCGATGGCTCGCGCCGCTCTACCGGCTTCCAACTGCTGTTCTCCGTTGCGGTCGTCGTTGAACTTCAAAAGGCCTGTGTACGTGGACATGATTCCCTCCTGGGTTGTGTGTGTTTGGTAGTCGCTAAGCCAGCGCCTCGATTCTGCGGCAGGCTTCTTCCAAGTCCTCCTCCGTTTTGGCGTAGCAGAAGCGGATTAGGTTGTCTCCGTCCGATCCGTGGTAGAAGGCGCTTCCCGGCACCCCCGCCACGCCGGTCTCCCGAAGCAGGTGCATGGCCTTGTCCCGGCCCGTATCCCCCGGCAGGCGTGAAACGTCGGCCAGGACGTAGTAGGAACCCTGGGGCGGGTAGGGGGCCAGGCCCGCCTTGGACAGAGCGCTGCAAATCCTGTCCCGCTTGACCCTGAATTCGGAGGCGATGTTGGAGTAATACTCAGGCGAAAGCTCCTCCAGGCCCCTGGCCACGCCAAGTTGCAGCGGCGCGGGAGCGCATACGTAGACCAAATCGTTCATGTAGCCGATGATCTGCGCCCACTTTGCATCGCTCACGGCGTATCCGATGCGCCAGCCCGTGATGCTGAACACCTTGGAAGCTCCCGATATGGTGATGGCGCGTTCCGCCATGCCGGGCAGCGTGGCCGGGCTTATGTGCGTTCTGCCGTCATAGACGAAGTGTTCGTAAATCTCGTCGGTTATGAGGAACAGGTCGTTCTCCCGGACGACCTCTGCTATCCACTCCAGTTCGGTGCGGCTGTACACCTTGCCGGAGGGGTTGCAAGGGGTGTTGACGATGACGGCTTTGGTTCTGGGCGTGATGGCGGCTCTCAGTTGCTCCGGATCGAACGACCAGTCGGGAGGTGTGGTCGGCACGTAGACGGGGACGGCGTCGAGCGAGAGCAGGGTGTTGACGTGGTACTGGTAGTACGGTTCAAAGAGTATTACTTCGTCACCCGGGTCGAGCAGCGCCATGCAGGCGCTGTAGAACACCCCTGTGGAGCCTGCGCTCACGATGACCTGGCTTTCCGGGTCTACGTCCATGCCGTTGTAGTCGCGCATCTTCTTGGCAATGGCGTGCCTGAGCTTGGGAAGCCCGTCATAGCGGGTGTATATGTTGAAACCGTCGTCCACGGCCTGTTGCGCGCCCTGTCTCACGGGGAGGGGGACTTCCATATCGCAGACGCCCTGTGCAAGGTTGATGCCGCCAACCCTGTTGCACTCGATGCTCATGGATCTGATCTCTGACTGGAACACCAATCTTGTTCTGGCGCTTAGCGAAGGCATATGGCTCCTTGGACAAAGAGTTGCTGTATGATGTTACGCCTGTTATCGAAATGAAGCAAAGGGTAGCTTCTTTCAAGATTGGACGATGCGGAACGGCTTGGCATCTCAAAGGGACAGGCCGTACACTTTGAGCAGGAGGGTTGACCAAATGAGGATGTTCATAGGCGGCGAATGGGTAGACAAGCCTGAGAAGGCGGAGGTAATCAATCCATTCGACAACTCAGTGATCGATTCCGTGCCGAAGGCGGACCTGGAGGACGTGGAGACGGCGATATCCAGCGCCGTGCAAGGCTCCAAGATCATGGCGAAAACGCCGAGCTATCAGCGGTTCCTCTGGCTGCGAAAGGCTGCAGACCTATTGGAAGAGCGGTCTGAGGAGATGGCGCGCACCATTTCCATGGAGGAGGGCAAGATTCTGGCCGAGGGCCGGACGGAGGTTGCCCGCGCCGTGCAGACAATCAGCCTCTCCGGAGAAGAGGCGAAACGCATCTACGGCGAGACCATACCCCTCGACGCCAATCCTGCCTGGACGGGCCAGCTGGGATTCACGCTGCGTGTCCCCGTTGGCGTGGTGGTGGCTATCAGCCCGTTCAACTTCCCGCTGAACCTGGTCGCTCACAAGGTGGCGCCGGCGCTGGCGGCGGGAAACTCCGTTATCGTCAAGCCGGCCAGCGATACTCCTTTGTCGGCGTTGAAGCTGGTGGAGATTCTGCTCGACGCAGGCGTGCCGCCGGAAGCGGTGCAGTGCGTGACCGGCTCCGGCGGCGTCTTGGGAGACGCCCTGGTAGCCGACCAGCGAGTACGCAAGGTATCATTCACGGGAAGCCGGGACATAGGCGAGCACATAGCACGGGTGGCCGGACTGAAGAGGATTACCATGGAGCTGGGTTCCATCTGCCCGTTGATTGTGATGCCCGATGCCGATATGAAGAAGGTGGTGGCAGCCACCATATCAAGCGGATACGCCAATGCGGGACAGGCTTGCACCTCGGCGCAGCGCGTAATCACCAGCAGGTCTCTCTACGCGGACTACCTGGACGCCCTGAAAGAGGCGGTAGAGGGCATAAGGGTAGGGGATCAACTGGAGCAAGGCGTGGCGATGGGGCCGATGGTGCGCGAACAGGATGCGGCACGGGTCAACGAGTGGATCAAGGAGGCTCAAGCCGGAGGAGGCCGCGTCATAGCCGGCGGCGATTATTCCAAGGCCGTGCACCAGCCGACGGTTGTGGCGGACGCCAGGCCTGAGATGCGGATATCGTGCGACGAGCTGTTCGGTCCGGCGGTGGCGGTTACGCCGTTCACCGACATCGATGAAGCCATTGGCATGGCGAACGACACCAACTACGGGCTAAGCGCGGGGATATTCACCCAGAACGTGGACTGGGCGATGAAGTTCGCTAAAGAGGTTGAATTCGGGAACCTGATGATCAACCAAGGCCCCGGCTACCGTGCCGATTTGATGCCGTTTGGCGGGCTGAAGGAGAGCGGCCTGGGCAAGGAAGGCCCCAAGTACGCGGTGGAAGAGATGACCGAGGTCAAGATGGTGGCCTATCACCCTTAATGGGGAGGCGCGTGAGTGCCTGGAACGACGAATTCTCAGGCCAAAGCCCGTGCTTAATTGACAAACGCGCGGCCAGTAGGATAGTATCGGGATGCGGTTGGGAGGGCTGCCACGGCGGTTCGCTTAGCTAAAGCTAACCCGGCTGCATTTTTTATTGCCCCTCAGCGGGCTTTTCCTATTGCAATGCATCTGCTATACCTCGACGATGCTGGCTCCGCCGCAAACCCAAGCGAGCAGTACCTGGTTCTTGGCGGCGTTTCGGTATTCGAGGCACAATCGCACTGGATTACACAGCAACTGGACGCCCTGGCGGAGACCATCAACCCTAACGACCCCCACAGCGTAGAGTTTCACGCTTCCGAAATTTTCTCCCGCCGAAGTCAGCCATGGAAGAGACTGAACCAGGAAGAAGCACGGGGAACAATAAAGTCCGTTCTTGCCGTACTCGCAAACGCCTACGAGTCGGCGCGGGCCTTTGCATGTGTTGTCCACAAGGCATCGTATCCGAATCAAGACCCAATGGAGGTTGCGTTCGAAGACCTTTGCAGCAGGTTCGACCGGTACTTGCAGCGTCTGCGCAGTAGCGGCGACGTGCAGCGGGGGCTCGTAATACTCGACAAAAGCGCTCACGAAACCACCCTTCAACAGATGTCGGTAGAGTTCCGTACGCTTGGCACAACTTGGGGTGTCATTAGAAATCTGGCAGACACGCCGCTATTTGTGGACTCTCGGGCGTCCCGGGTTGTTCAGCTTGCCGACCACGTCGCCTATGCCGTGTTCCGACGATATCAGGCCGGTGACACGCAGTATCTTGACATCATCGCCCGTAAGTTCGATTCAGAGGACGGGGTAGTTCACGGCCTAGCGCACAAGGAGATAGGCAATCCAGGTTGCATGTGCATCGCCTGTCTCAGTAGAAGGAGCGATGCGGGGCGCTAGACGGCGGGCCTGGTGAGAATGTCTCCGGCTATCTTGCGGGGGATGAGCTTGCCCTCGCCGAGCGTTCCCACCAGTTTGCGGTCCTCTATCATCACCTTGCCGCGCAGAGTCACCGTTACCGGCCAGCCTTCTATTTGCCAGCCCTCCCACGGGTTGTAGTCGTAGAGGTGCAGGTCTTCCATGGAGAGCGTCTTCTTGAAATTGGGGTCGATTATGGTGATGTCCGCGTCGCTGCCCGTGGCTATGGCGCCCTTTTGAGGGTAGAAGCCGAGTATCTTGGCGGGATTGGTCGACATGATATCGACGTAGCGCTCCAAGGACATGCCTTGCTTCACCACGCCGTCGGAGTAGGCCACGCCCATTCGTATCTCAATGCCTATGTTGCCGCCCTGGACGTCCACTACAGTCCTGCCCCTGGTCTTTCCTGCGTAATCGGTAGCTATGGCGTCGGTGGCCAGGATGCTGAGGTCTCCCCCGATCAGGGCGTCCCAGAGCCGCAGCCTGTCGGCCTCCGACTTCGTGGCAGGGTAGGTGTGGTACTTCATGCCGTCGGCCTCTTTGTAGTTTTCGGAGTTGAAAGAGGCGTAGAGGAGGATGGTCTCGCCGTACGTGGGGTAGCCGCGACGCCTCGATTCGGCTATGGCGTTCACGCCCTCCCTGGCGCTGGTGTGCACTATGTACATGGCGGAGCCGGTGTGCTCGGCGGCGCGAATGACCCGTCGCACCGACAGGTCTTCCGACAGGTTGCTGCGGATAGTGGGGAGGTAGTACCAGTCCCAGGTGTCGTTCTCGGCGGCCCTGGCGTAGTTGTATTGCACTATTTCGTCGTCCTCGGCGTGTATGGCGACGATGCCGCCGTGCTCGGCGGTTTGCCGCATGATGTCCACCATCTGGCCCATGTCGATCATGGTGACGGGCCGGTTCGGCCTCGGAGCATGGTTGGTAGTGAATATCTTGATGCTGGGGAACCCCGCCGCGATGAGGTTCTTTATCTGCGTGATGGTCTTTGGATTGGCGTTCGGGCCCCGGTAGGTGCAGTGGGCCGAGTAGTCTACGTACATCTTGTCTTGGAACAGGGCCATGTGGTCATTGACCGCTCTCACCATGTCGCCGTGCTCGGCGTCGGTGACGCTGGCGAAGTCCATCATGGTGGTTGTGCCGCCCCAGATTGCGCCCAGGGACAGCACTTCCGGGCCAGCCGTGTTGTTGCCCCAGCCGGGCGCCAGGTGGGGGAACCCGACGTGGGTATGCGCTTCCACGCCGCCGGGCACAACGATCTTGCCGGTGGCGTCGATGGTTTTGTTTGCTTCGGGGAGAGTGCCTGGCGTGGCTACGGCCACAATCTTCTCGCCGATGACGCCTATGTCCCACCGGCCTGTGCCTGCCGGAGTCACAACCTGTCCGCCTCTTATTGTTAGGTCAAGCATAGATACCTCCTAGCCAGTCTTGGCATGTACGGTCTTGAGTGAAGCAAGCAGGGAATGGGATGCCAGGCTTATCTCGTCGATGGCGTGATTGAAAGCGGCCTCATTGGCTCGCGAGGGTTTGGGGTAGCCGCTGATCTTGCGCACGAATTGCAGCGCGGCGGCGCGCACGGCTTCGTTGTCTACCGCGGCGTCCGGGGTTCGCAGCTTCTTGATGCTTCTACACATGAAAAGCTCCTGAGTTAGCGTTTTGATTAGGTGGCTATATCTTGCGCATCTCTGCAACATGCCTATACTACAGCAAGTGGCAATAGAGCAGAACTCCACACAATCCGCCCCTCCGGCCAGGCCGGGCAGAATCTTCTACGGTTGGTACATTGTCGCGGCTGGCACCATCACCAGCTTCGTCAACATGGCCGTGTTCATGGTCGGCCTTTCCATTTTCATCAAGGACATGCGCGATGAGATGGGCTGGTCGCTTACCGCCATCTCCCTGGGATTCTCCCTGAAGCAGTTGGAAACGGGCATACTGGCTCCCGTTTCCGGCTATTTGATTGACCGCGTCGGCCCCAGGATCATGGCGGCCTTCGGGAACGTGGTGATGACGATAGGGCTGCTCCTCTTCGCCAACATGGACTCGATATGGGAGTTCTACGTTGCCTCGTTCGTAATAGCGGTGGGCCAGGGCATGGGCGCGCACATGGCGTACATAACGCCCGTAATGCACTGGTTCCACCGCAAGCGCGGCATAGCCTCTTCCTTCATTGCCATGGGCCGCGGATGGGGCTACGTGGGCTCGCTGCCCATCACCATCCTGCTGGTGGCGTTCGGATGGCGTGAAGCGGCGACGATTGCCGCCATAGCGTTCCTGTCCATAAACTTCCCCACGGCGCTGCTGCTCAGGGCAAGGCCGGAACCGTACGGCTGGCTGCCGGACGGAGCGACCGCGCCTGTCCAGGCACCGGGCAGTTCAGGCGCAAAGGCGCAAGGGCAGGAAGGCGAGAGCTACTCCGTGAAGGACGCCCTGAAAATGGCATCGTTCTGGCTTGTGCTGCTGGCCAACGCCGTCTACAGCTTCGGCACCTCCACCAACCACGTGCACTTCATCACACATCTGCGCTTCACGGGATTCACGGCTCCTTCCGCGGCGGTGATAGTTTCCATCTACGGCGCGGTGCAGGTTGTTGGCCGTCTGAGCAGCGGCTGGATTGGTGATAAGGTAGGGAGGCACAGGCTGCTCATGTTCAGCTTTGTCCTGATGGGTATAGGCTGGGTTGCCATTGCCATGATCACCCCGAGCGCCCTCTGGGCTGTTGTGTTGTACTATCTGTTTTACGGCTTGGGGCAGGCGGCTCACACCGTGACGCAACAGGCCATAGTGGCCGACTTCTTTGGGCCGAGGAGATATGCTACGTTGCGCGGAATAATGAACCCGATCACTGTGGGCGGCGGGGTTCTGGGCCCGCTGTTTGCCGGGATGATGTTCGATGCCCAGGATTCCTACCGGCTGGCCTTCTTAATCATGGGGCCGCTGGTGGCCCTGGGCGCACCCACCATCTTCCTGGCGGGCAAGCCCCGGCTGGTGGAGGACCCGTTGGAAGCAAGGAAAGCTGCCAGTACCGTAAATGCAAAGGAGTGACACATGCCTAGAATGACCGGTGGACAAGCGCTGGCGAAATCGCTGCACCTGGAGGGCGTGCGGGTCATATTCGGCCTGCCGGGGGTGCAGCTTTACCACGCCCTGGACCCGCTCTACGACGAGCCGGACATTCGTTGGATAACGACCAGGCACGAGCAGGCTACGGCTTACATGGCCGACGGCTTCTCCCGCGCCGGAGGCGGAATAGGGACGGCGATGGTGGTTCCGGGCCCGGGCCTGCTCAACGCCACCGCTGGCATCGGCACGGCGTATGCCGCGTCGTCGCCGATACTGGTCGTGTCGGGGCAGGTGCAGAGGGAGTTGATCGGAGTACACCGGGGCGTCCTCCACGAGGTGCACGAGCAGCTCGATACCATAAGGCCGATCACCAAGTGGGCGCATAGGGTGTTGGACCCGGCGGAGATCCCCCAGGCCGTTCACGAGGCGTTTTACCAGCTCAAGACGGGACGTCCCAGGCCGGTGGAGATCGAGATACCGCCGGAAACGCTGGCGGAGGAGGCGGACATAGAGCTCCGCGAACCTGGCGACTACCGTCGCGGCCCGGCCAGCGATGAAAGCGTGCGGAACGCGGCGCGGCTGCTGGTTGGAGCCGACAGGCCGCTGATATGGGCGGGTGGAGGAGCCATATCTTCCGGCGCATCGGAGATACTGACCATGCTGGCGGAGCATCTACAGGCCCCGGTGGTGACTACCGGCGAGGGCAAAGGCGCGATATCGGACAGGCACTACCTGTCGCTTGGCGTGCCCAGGGGGCCGGGCGATCCGCTGGGCAGGGAGATGCTGGAGCACGACCTTGTGCTGGCCGTGGGCACAAGGCTGGCCGTTCCCAGTCTGTTGAGCGGACAGGTCGTGCAGGTGGACGTGGACGCCGAGGAGATAGGCCGCAACTACGAGAACACCGTAGGCGTGGTGGGCGACGCCAGGCTCACCCTGGAAGCGCTGTACAAAGCGGTCGCCGCGGCAGCCCCGCCGCGTCCCAGCCGGCAGTCGGAGGTGGAGGCGATCAAGGCAAGAATAGCCGCAGAGTCGCGCAGGATTGAGCCTCAGGACTCGTTCAACGCTGCGATTCGGGCCGCCATACCGGACGACGGCATAATGGTGGCTGGCATGACGCAGTTGGGCTACTACTCGCGCCCGTACTATCCGGTCTATGAGCCGGGCACGTATCTCAATTCGTCGTACTTTGGCAACCTGGGGTTCGCCTTTCCCGTCGCGCTTGGGGCAAAGGTGGCCCAGCCCGACAAAGTGGTGGTGGCCGTATCCGGCGACGGCGGTTTCCTGTACAACTCGCAGGAGCTGTCCACCGCGGTCAAATACGGCATCAACGTGGTGACGGTCGTGTTCAACGACAACGCTTACGGCAACGTGTTGCGCGACCAGATGAACCGCTTCGATGGCCGCACCGTTGGCGCGGAACTGCACAACCCGGACTTCGTCAAGCTGGCCGAGGCGTACGGCGCGCGCGGCGTCAGGGTAGGGGGCGCGGATGAACTGGAGCGGGCGCTGCTCGACTCGTTCGCCGCGCCTGCGCCCACGCTGATCGAAGTGCCGGTGGGGATGATGCCGTCCCCGTTTAGCTGAATCAATAGTTCAAGAAGGAGGATTGCTATGGGAAAGATTGTAAAGCTGAAGGTAGAACCGATGGTTGAGGAGACGTTTGCCCCGTTTGGGGAGCTGATGGACGCCAAGGAGCATCCGGCGGATGCCCGGCTGTTCTTCCCCATCGCCTTCGAGGCTGACGTGAGCACCACGGTGAACGTCATCTGGCAGCCGTACGAGGGACTGCAGTTCTCTCTGATGGAGCGCCACTTCGGGGTGACGCAGAGCTTCATACAGCTCTCTGGCTCGCCCGCCGTGGTCTGCGCCGCCGCTCCCACCGACCCGGACGATCCGTACGCCGTGCCCAAGCCGGAGGACATACACGCCTTCCTGATAAACCCGGAAAAGGGATTCGCATTCGGCAGGGGCACCTGGCACTCGCTGAATCGCTACGTACTGGCTCCTCCGGGGGCAACGTTCGTCATTTTGAACTCGAATCCCAACCCCTCGCAGCTGGTTGACTACAACGAGGGTACCGGCCTTGTCTACACCGACCTGGGCACGGACACGAATCCCAAGAAGGTAGAGCTAGAGGGCGACTTCGGGATTACGTTTGAACTGACGTTGTAGGGGTTGGGTAGGGAACGCCGCCCTTTCGCTTAGGGAATTATCCATTTGCGTACTAGACCGTCATCTTGGATTAGAGGAACATGGGGCTAGCGGAGCAGGCTCTAAGGCACTTCAAGAACAAGCCTGTAGTGATTGTCACCAACCTAGAGAGCGATGGTTTCTTGCAGGAAGTGGCCGGCGTTCTTGAAGACGGCGCAGACGATTACCTAGTGGTGCGCGACCAGGACAACGACATGCCCACGGTCGTCAACGTATCCCATGTGGCGTGGGTGTATGAAGAGACTCTGGACGAAGAGGAAGAAGAGCAAGAACGCGTACGCCAGCAGCAGGAAGCACAGCAGCGTGCCGAGCACGAGCGAGAAGAGCGCGTGCGCCAGCAAGAAGCCCAGCGCCGTGCCTATAGAGGGAGACAAGAAGAGCTCCGGCGTCGAGAAGAGGAAGAAAGCCAGCGTGAACTAAAGACCCAAAGGCGCAATAAAGTAATATTCGTTCTACTGCTTCTCATTGTGGCTGGCGGAATCACCTACTACTTCTTCAACCTCTCGCCGCCGGAGCCACCGCCGCCTACTGCGCCGGCGGTAGTTCCTCCTACCGCTACGCCTATGCCGACCGCAACGGCCACTCCCACGCCAATCCCTATTGCTATGCCTATACCGACCGCAACGGCCACTCCCACACCACGCCCAACGGCTACGCCCACACCGACGCCCACGCCCACGATCTCTCTCAGAGGTTTCACGAACGGTCACTGGCTGGAGCAGCGAGACGCTCAATTGGCTTCCGCAATCAAGGGCTTGGTTTGGGTAGGTGACGACATTGACGACATTGACGATATAGAGTCCGAGGCGATCCAGGATCTGCTCTACATCGCGGTGACAAGTCGTTCCGTCGTTAGCACCATCGTCTCATTCGGTTGGGTGCAGGACGGCATTGACGACGAGGAGGCCGAGGCATTCCGATGGCTGGACAATATAGGAAGTGCGGATGTCGCATCTTCGGTTGTCACCCTAAGTTGGGTGGAGGATGGTATCGAGAAGATTGATGTCAAGGCGCTTGAGCAGATTTCCTACATCGACTATGGGGACTCGAAGGTTGCTTCCTTGGTAGTCGCCTTGGACTGGGTTCAGGACGGCATCGAAGAAATCGAGTTTGACCTGATCGATGCCTTCTCTCCAATAGCGAGCAGGAACGCGAAAGAGGCTTCGCGGATTTTGGACATGCCATTCCTTGAAACCATCGAGCCGCCCGATGCTTCGGCCATGAAATCGCTGGGTCGGCTTGCGGCCTTCAGGCCCGAAGCATTCGTCGGAGTGATGTCACACACGGCGCTCAGAGGCGGCATAACTGACGACTTAGCGCCGATTGTGGCAACGCTTTACGGCGTCGCGAAAACGAGTCCCAGCCTCATCAATGTCTTGCTTGATCCCACCAGAGTCACCTTGGAACGGCGCATCATCACGTTGCCGCTATCTGGTGACATCGTCCTTGACATCATCCGCACGGCTCCTGGTGCGGAGGGATCAATGGACTTGCTGGAGCACTCAGTGCGCGGTATAGAGGAGTATGTGGGTTCACCCCTGCCAACCAAATATATAGGACTGCTCTACGAGAGTGCGGTCACCGGCTCATTTGCAGGCATAAATTTCGGTACTCATATCGCCATCCTCTCCAAGTATGACGTCGACGACGACAGTCGTGAAGCGGAATTCGCCGGGTCTGTCATTGCACACGAGGTGGCGCACTACTACTGGAGCGGCAACGAGGACTGGGTGGATGAGGGCGCGGCAGACTTCGTAGCCTCCGTGGTCGAGGGAGCACGAACCGGCCGCCCTATAGGAGTGACCAACTCTCCTTGTGCCTATGCCCGTAGTATCTCGGAGTTGGAGGGCCGAGGAATCTCAAGAGGCGATGCAGAATTCACGTGCAACTATTCCCTTGGGGAACGCCTATTCGTAGACTTGCACCGCGCACTAGGCGGTGAGAGATTCCGACACGGGTTCCGCGATCTGTATCTAGTGTCAGAGAGCGAAGATGACGCTGATGACCGTCGCGGCACGTCTGTAGGCATTGAGCACGTCAGGGATGCGTTTCGTTCGGACGATACCGATGTGAGCGTAGTCATAGCCCGCTGGTATGACGGGACAGAACCCTACAACAACTCCGGTCTCGACTCCGGCCCGGTGGATCCAACCCTAAGCACCATCAATGGGCGTATCGATGAGGCGTACGTCAGTACGACCACGAACGGTCCTGCCGTATCCTCCTTCTCCGCGCAGGATGTCAATGATTGGGTTTATCTCACACTGAAGTACTCATACAATGTGTCGGGAGCTACACGTCAGGTGCCCTTGGAGATAGTGGAGTACTACGAAGACGGGTTCGACTTCAGGCGCAGAAGCAGAGTCCTGACTGCGGAGGCCAGGTACATTGGAGGTACTTCTTGGTCTTCTGTGGGCCAGTCACCGTCACGAAAGTGGGCGCCCGGGCGCTACTGGGTTGTTGTGTACGAGGGAGAACGTAAGGTAGCTGAGGTGGAGTACATGGTTACTCCATAACCGATTTGTAGGGGAGGCCCCACGCCCCGCCTCTGGTTTCCTGCCTGCGCAGGAAAGACGGGTAAGAGGTGGCTTGCGCTTACTTGCTGCTGAACGTGGACAGTCGAGGGTCGAGGACGTCTCGGAGGGCGTCACCGAACAGCGTGAAGCCGAATACGGCCAGGCTCAATGCTATGCCGGGGAAGACGGTGAGCCAGGGCGCGATTTCGAGATACTCGCGGGCGCCCTCTTGAAGCATGCGCCCCCAGGAAGGGTCGGGGGGAGGCACGCCGAGGCCCAGGAAGCTGAGCGCCGCTTCCGCTATGACAGCCTCGGCAAGATAGCCGGTGGCCAGCACGATGATGGGCGCCAGGCTGTTGGGCAGTATGTGCCGGAGCATGATTCGGAGCGGCTTTACCCCTATGGACTGCGACGCCACTATGTACAGCTCCTCACGGACGGACAGCGCCTGCGCCCGCGAAATGCGCGCCATGCGTGGAGTCAGCGCGACGACTATGGCGATGATCACGTTGGAGGTGGACGAACCGAAGGCGGCGACTATGATGAGCGCCATGACGAGGGTAGGGAAGGCCATCAAGGCGTCGACCACTCTCTGCATCAGCAGGTCGGGCTTGCCGCCCAGGTAGCCGGATGCTATGCCAATCAGTCCGCCCGCCGCCGTGCTCACCGCCACGGAAACAAGTCCCACATACAGCGAGACCCGAGTCCCGTGGATGACCCTGCTGAACATATCGCGTCCGAACCTGTCCGTGCCGAAGAGGAACTCGCCGCCCGGCGACCTCAGCCGGTTGGGTATGTCCTGCAAAAGCGGGTCGCGGGCGGCTATCTGGTCGGCGAACACGGCGACGGCTATCATCATCAGCAGGATGACGGCTCCCAATGCACCGAGGGGCTTGGCCTTTACGAACAGCCAGGCTTTGTGCGCCCACCTGAGGAGGGGGGTTAGAGGCGGCTCGTGGAGCTGAGATATGTCTGATGTCGTTTTCATTGCGCTGTCAAGCTACGTCGTATATGAGATGCGGGGGTCGAGCAGGACGTAGATCAAGTCGATGACCAGGTTCACGCTCAACATGATGAACACCAAGAGGAAGGCAAGGCTCTGAATGACCGGGTAGTCACGCACGGTGACGGCTTGGACTATACCCCTGCCGATGCCGGGAATGAGGAAGATGGACTCTAAGATTATGGCGCCGCTGACCAGCGCGCCAACCTGAAGCCCGGCCACGCTGACCACGGGAATCAGCGAATTGCGGAGGCTGTGCCTGAAGACGATGGTGGGCCGGCCCAGTCCCTTGCCGTACGCGGTGCGAATGTAGTCCTGTCGCAGCACTTCCAACATGCTGGATCGGGTTACGCGGGTCAGGTAGGAGCTGTACCCCCAGCCCAGCACCAGGGTGGGCCATATCATTATCTGGAAGTGGTCCCAGGGGTCGCTCCAGGGGTTGGCGTATATGACGGGCGGCGCCCAGTTGAAAAAGAGCAGCAGGCCCAGGACGACCAGCAGCGCGGCCCAGAGGCTGGGGATTGCCTGGCCGGCAATGGTGACGAACCGCACCAGGTAGTCGGGCCACCTGTCCTGCCACAGCGCGGCGGCGACCCCCATGGGCACGGAGACGAAGAATGAGAGCAGCAGGGCGTAGGCGGTCAACAGCAGAGTCACCGGCAGCTGCCTTGCCACAAGGGTGCGTATCTCCTCCTTGTCCTCCAAAGACCTTCCGCCAAAGCTGCCGTTCACCATGTCCCATACCCAGGCGCCGTACTGGACCACCAGAGGGTCTCTGAGACCGAGCTCCTCGCGCACGCTTTCCAATTGCGCCGGGTCGTAGCCGGATTGGCCCGCTCCGCCAAGGACCACGCCGACGACGTCGCCGGGCAGTGCGCGCATCACGGCGAAGATGAGCAGCGACGCTATCAGCAGGGTCGGTATGAAGAGGGCTAGGCGCAGCAGGAGGTATCTTTGCAACGGGTACTCCTATTATGACGCGCAAGCGGGCAAACGTGCAGGCGGGCAGTGGGCGGTCGTGCCCCGCTCCTGGATTCCCGCCTGCGCGGGAATGACGGAGTGGGGTGTATACGTTGCTTATGTCCGCTTGTCTTCCAGCGATGGAGATTCTTCGCTGCGCTCGGAATAACAGTGTGGTCGCTCAGGGTGGCGGTGCGGCGCTTCCGGCGAATTGACATTGGGATTACGGAAGGGTCTCCCTGCGCGGGGATGAAGAGTTCCATGGTGGCGGTAACGGTTAGAGTCAAGGCCTGTCCAGCCATACGGTAGCAAAGTCGGTGTGGGTGTGGCCGTCCTCGGGGGGAATGACCAGCCCCTTGACGTAGCTGCGATAGGGGACTACCTGGAGGGTGCCCGCTATGGGCACTACGTAGGCCTGTTCATCCACGATATACCGTTCCAGCTCACGCCAAATGGCGACGCGCTGGGCCCTGGTGGTGGCGAGCCGCAGCCTGTCGTACATTTCGGTGACGGTTTCGTCCTCGTGCTTGGCGTAGGCGTCGGGGTTGTTGCCGTAGACGCCGAAGACGGACTCGGTGGCTTCCGGCAGAGGGGGCGTGAAGTGAGCGCCGGGCTGGCTGTCGTAGTCGAGGGAGACTCTGCCGCGGTTCCACTCTCCTTCGTCGACGACTTGAATCCGCAGGTCGATGTTCAGGCCGGAGAGCTGTGCGTGTATGAACTCGCAGCGCGCTATCAGGCGAGCACGGCAGAGATACCCCATGGTAAAGCCTTCGGAGTGGCCCGCTTCTTCCATAAGGCGCACGGCTTCGGCGCGGTTCTGCTCCAGCTGCTCGGCATTGAACCTCGGCCAGGTGGCGAAGTCCGGGCTGGTGAACGGATTGCTTGGACTCAGCACAGGCGACAGGTAGCCGAAACCGCCCAGGGCAGACGGGATAGCGGCTTGGTTGTCTATCCAGAGCGATATGGCTTTGCGGACCCTTGCGTCCTGCCAGGGGTCGGGGTCGGGCTTGAGCACGTTGAACGCAAGGCGGAACAGTCCGCCCTGCATTTCGGCGTATAGGACGCCGTCTCCCAGGCTGCCGTCGTAGCCCTGCTTTCGTTCCACGGTGAGGTAATGGCCCTCGCCGCGCGCGCCGCCGTCCAACCGTCCCGCTCGTATGGCTGCGTCCATAGTGGACGGGTCGGGCATGACGATGAACTCGATGCCATCCAGGTAGGGCAAGAGCCGTCCTCGTTCGTCCCTCTCCCAGTACTCCTTAAACCTTCGCACGCTGAGCAGGCTGCCCTTTTCGTAGCTCTCCAATCGAAACGGGCCCGCGCCCACCAACCCGACGTCCAGCGGCGCAAGGCTGACTTCGCCATCTTCAATCCGCTCTTTCATCAGGTGGGTAGGGTGCGCAATCTTTATCCTGGGGTTCATCAGGGATTCCAGGTAGAAGGGGAACCGCTCCTTGAGGGTGACGCGCAGCCTGTTGCCGGGCAGCGCCTCGATCTCTTCGATTTGCCCGAGGTCTGACTTGAAGTAGGCGGGAGCGCGCGTCTTGTCGCCGGCCGCGGTATCGAATGCGGCCATCTCCAGCCAGAACTTGGCGTCCTCGGCGGTGAACGGAGTGCCGTCGTGCCAGATAACGTCGTCATTGATGGTAAAGGTCCATTCGGTGAACTCGTTGTTGCTGACCCAAGCCCTGGCCAAGTAGGGACAGACGATGTACATGTTCTGGCGGCACCTGGTGACCAGACTGCCGGGGCCGAACAGCGCTCCGCCCACGTGGTGCAGAGCTATGCTGCTGGTGCGCAGCGTGTCGAAGGCGGCGGGGGGGTCGCCTCTGTTGGCAAGCTGCAATACTCCTCCGTACGTGGGTTCAGCTTGAGGAGACGCGCCGTTCAGAGATGGGGTAGGGGAGGCGATGACGTCGGATTGGTCCTGCCCCGGGCCGCTGCTGGGACTGCAAGCAACGACAAGGAGCAGCAGTGCTACAGCTATCAGGAGAGTGAGCGAGCGAGGAGTGTGTATCCGTGGGGAACTCCTTGCTTCTGTAGAGGGTCTTATCACAATGGATATACGATATCAAAGGGACGGTCGGAAAGGTAGGGTAGGGGGGATTCGGCCCGATAGCGGATGGCGCCCCAGGCAGGATTCGAACCCGCGACCCGCTGCTTAGAAGGCAGCCGCTCTATCCCCTGAGCTACTGGGGCATCCGAATTCAGTCTAACCACCAGCCAGCGGAGGGTCAAGCTGAGGCAACCGGCGGCGCGGTCAGCCGCGCTTTGGCCGCCAGGCCATTTTCATGTACCGCTCGCCGCCTTGCAGTTCTTCCAGCATCTGGGCCAGCCGCTTCCGCTTGGTTTCGGGGCGCTTGGCGCCGTTGATCCAGCCGATGTAGTCGTTCTGCTGGTAGGGAGGGCGGGTCAGGTAGGCGTCCATCAACCCGTTCTCGATGAGAGCATTGACCACGAATTCGGGCATTTCGTGCTGCGGTCGTTTCAGGGAGTCCATGGCGTCTCCTTGTTCACTTGTCTCCGGAGCTTGCGCGCCTTCGTTTCAACTTCAGGTAGACGTACACCAGTACAAGAACAGCCAGCAACGCAATGATGGGAAGATCAAAGGGACGCATGTGGTCCCGCAACGTTTCCCAGTTCGATCCCAGCAGATAGCCGCCAAGAGCGAGTCCCGTAGACCAGATGAACGATCCCAGGAAGGTGAGGATTAGGAAGGGGAGCAGGTGCATCCTGGCGATCCCGGCGGGAAGACTGATTAGACTGCGGGCTACGGGGATAAGCCTGGAAATGAACACTGCCCAGACGCCGTACCGCTCGAACCACCTGTCCGCCACTTCCAGGTCGTCGCGGGAGATCAATACGTAGCGGCCGTACTTCTCCAGCAGGGGCCTGCCTCCGAAAAGACCGATGGCATAGATAGCGATTGCGCCGATGAGGCTTCCCAGCGCGCCGAACAGACCGGCGAGCAGTACGAACCATACGCTGAGCCCTTTGGCCTCTACGAGCATCCACCCGGCCAGCGGCATCACGGCTTCGCTGGGAATAGGGAAGAACACGCTCTCGATGGCCATAAGCGCTACGACACCCGGCCATCCAATGGCGTCGTAGGAGCGGGCAATCAGCTCAAGGATCTGATGTTCAAGGGTTTCCATGGGAAATTGTCCAGATAATTTACCAAGCTTCCGCTAAAGCAGTCAAACCCAAATAGCCGTTGCCCAGGCGCTATTCTATGCGTTGTCTTAAATTTGTTTGAACAAAGTATAAGAAGTATCCAATACTAAAGTTATAATCTTTCTTGACTAATTGTAAGGCAATGGCTATTATTTCAACCTCTAAAGGGGGAGTAGATGGCTAGAAAGACTAAATTGATGGCGCAAGTAGAGGCATCTCACAATAATCAACCCCTGGAGCGGCTGCTTCCGGAGATGATAAACGAGCACGGGCTGACTGCTACGGCAGCTCAACTCGGCGTTAGCAAGGCTACCCTGGGGTACTGGCTGCTGAAGCTGGGCATCAACGTTCGCCGCGTTGCTCTGGCGCCGGGCGAGGCGTTGGAAATCAAGCGAACCAGCTAGCTTTATTGCAGATAGGGCAGTGTACGACTTGACACCCTCAAACAAAGATTGTGATAATTAGAGCAATCCAGTTAAGACCTGTATCTACATTAGGGAGGGTTCGTGCGTACTAAGACTGTATCCATACTTGGGCTGCTCATTGCGGCAACTTTGATAGCTGCCGGTTGCGGCGGCGGCGGCTCTGAACCAGAGCCAACTCCTACAACTCCTCCTGCCACGCCCACTCCAACGGCTGCTCCCACCGATACCGGGGGAGGAAACGGCAGCAGTGGTGGAACCGGCGAGCTCCTAAGCGTCATCCACGGCGAGAGCCCGTATGTTTTTATTCCGGACACGCTTGATCTGGAGCTGGGCAAGACCTACACGTTGGATTTCAACGTGCCCACAGAGCTGCATACGTTTACGGTGCCGGAACTTGGAATTGACATCTTCGTCAACGCCGGCGAGAAGGTAACTGAGGACATAACGATTAACCAAGCCGGAGTGTTTGAATTGATCTGTACCCCCCATTTAACGCTGGGTATGGTTGGCACCGTAACGGTCAGTTAGCTAGGGGTAGTACGCCGCGTCGCCAGGCGCCGTTCACCCCCATCTCAATCTTCACCCGTCAAAGGGGGAAGAGGTTTTGCGAAGCTCTCCCTGCGCAGGGAAGACGGATGGGTTGCTCCGTTTGCACGTCTGTCCGTTTGTCCGCTTTCTCCATAACCCCCGAAAAAGTGTCGAAAAATTACATTGACGCTGGTAACCCTCGACTCTAAAATACTGATAATCCCGCACAAAGGTACTCATATGCGTTTCACTTGTTTGCAAGAAAATCTCAGCAAAGCGCTCAACACCGTAGGTCGTGCCGTGGCTACGCGCAGTACGCTTCCCGTCACGCAAAACGTTCTCATGGCCACGGAGGAAGGCCGTATCAGGCTTACGGCTACCAATCTGGAGATTGCCATAACAACCTGGATAGGGGGCAAGGTTGACGACGAAGGGTCGGTGACCGTGCCGGCCCGCCTCCTGACCGATTTTGTGAGTTCTCTTCCAGAGGACCAGATAGAGGTGCGGCAAACGCCGAAGCCTCTGGGAATAGAGCTTACCTCCGGCCGCTTTGAGGGTAGGGTTCTGGGCACCGACGCCGAGGAGTTCCCTCCCATTCCCACGGTAGAGGACGGGGTGGGGGTTGCCATGGACGCCGAGGCGCTGCGAGCCTCCATCGATACGATAGTGTTCGCCGCGGCTACGGAAGATTCGCGGCCGGTGCTCACCGGCGTGAACCTGGAGATGGAAGGCGACAGCGTTACCTTTGCCGCCGCCGACGGTTTCCGCCTGGCAGTGCAGACGACAAAACTGTCGTCGCCGATTGCGGAACCGGTGAGTTGCATCGTTCCGGCGCGCACTCTAAGCGAGTTGCATCGTCTTCTTCCGGACCAGGAAGGCCCCGTGGAGTTCATGGTGACTCCCCAGAAAAGCCAGATACTGTTCAAGCTCAAGAACGCTGAGCTGGTGTCGCAGCTTGTGCAGGGCAAGTTCCCCAACTACAACCAGTTGATTCCCGAGACATTCAGCACGCGCAGCGTCATGTCGCTCAGCGACTTCAGCCGCGCCATAAGGACGGCCTCCATCTTCGCCAGGGATGGAAGCGGCATAGTGCGGATCCAGGCGTTGCCGGGAGCGGACGGCAGTCCGGGCAGGGTGATCATATCGGCGCGTGCCGAAGAGCTTGGCGACAATACGGGCGTCATAGACGCCACGATAGACGGGGAAGAGGCCAAGATTGCGTTCAGCAGCAAGTACCTCACCGACGTCCTCGGCGTGCTGGGTTCGGAGCAGGTCGCGCTGGAAACCACCACGCCGTCGAGTCCCGGGGTCATCAAGCCCGTGTCCAGCAACGGTTCGTCCGGTGAGCAGAGTTACGTGCACGTGGTCATGCCCATGTTCGTGCAGTGGTAGGCCCCGCCGCCCCGCTCCACCCCCGGGCAAACGGGCAAAGGCGGGCAATAGGGCAATAGAAAAAGAGGCGCAGCCGGTTTGGCTGCGCCTCTTTTGTTGGTCGGCGTGATCTTAGAACCAGCCGCGGTAGAAGGTCTCGTAGGGGACGGCGGGGGGCATGGCCAAGTGCGGAACCGGCAGCTGGACCATTCCACCCTCCCTGGAGGGCAGGTAGACCACCGCCGAACCTTGAAGGTGGATCTCGTCTACCTGGTTGCGTCCTTCCACCTTGATGCCCAAGGCGTGGTAGGTGCGTTCGCCGGGAACTGCGCCCGGGCCGTCTTCGCCCGTTTGGACGTCCTGGAACTTCTTGACCACCTCCGCGCTGTAGACGCCAAGGTCACCGTAGTACATGGGCCGTCGCACGGCGACCTGGAGCTTGCGTATGAAGCCGTGGTCGCCCATCCAGTTGCTGATAAGTCCCTGCGGGATCTGACCGCGCTGGACGCCGTTGTCGAAGGGCAGGGACTGGCCGCGGTAGGCGGCCATGAGGGCGTCGCCGTGTTCGTCGGCTGCGCTCCAGGGCCATCGAGACACCGGGTGGGTGAAGGCCCAGCCTTCCTCCGCGCCGCTGCCTATCTTGCCGTGCCGCACTATCCAGTGCCCTTCCTCGAAGTGGTACCACCTGACGGGACCGCGGCGTATGCTGCCTCCACCGGGCCCGCCGTAGTCCTGATCCGTCCAGGGAGGCAAGACCCAGGCGGGCAGCTTGTCGCCTTCCTGCACGTCTTCCCAGTAGAGGACCTCTTTGCCCCTGCGGACGGCGCCTTTGCTCATAAGGTTCATGGCTTCGTCCACCTGTTCCTTGCTGTACTTGGACACACTGCGGTCGTACATCATCTTCTCGCCGAGGCGCTCCACGGGCATGACTCTGCCCGCGCCAAGCTCTTCACGCGGGATCATGATGACGGTGCCGTAGTTCTTGCCCAGGAGGTCGCCGCGCCTGTCCCAGAAGTAGGCGTCGGTGGTGAGGACGAACATCTGGCCGCCCCTGGCGCCCGGCTTTTCGATCATCTCATGGGCTTTGGCCATGCCTTTGAAGCCCGTGCCGACGCGTATCACGTCGAAGAACTCCAACGCCGAACCGGCGTGGAAGTTCAGGACGGGATAGCCGCCTCCGCCCTCGCGGCGCGCTCCGTGCCAGAGGCCGGCGCGGGCGGTGAGGAGCACCGTGCCCGGGGCGATGATGCAGCCGTAGGGGCCGTTCCTGGCGTACTCCCTGTCCGTATAGAGGGGGTTGTCGTCGCTGATCCTCTTGGCGTAAGCCTTGATGTCGGTCTCGGTGAGGATGCCGAAGCTCTTGTAGGGCGGGCCGGACTCGTCGAAGGCCTGGGTGAGCCTGGGAGAGCCGATTTCGTCGGCGTGGAGCTCACGGCCAATCTGTGCCCTGGACCTTTCCCGGAATTCGTTGACTAGACTTTCAAATGTCCGTTCTTCTTGTTGCGATACGGTCATGGTTGTTCTCCTTATCGATTACTACAGTTCCAGCGGCCTCTCTACCACCAGGGTTCTCCCACGGGAAGGCCGACCAGGAAACCCCTCTCCGGCAGATAGACGACGGCTGTACCATCCACCAGCGTCTCGCCGAGCTGGTTGCGGCCTGTGACGCGTATGTCCAGGGCGTGGTACTCCTCCGACCCCACGGTTTCTTTGTACTTCTTGACCACTTCTCCGGAGAGCCGCAAGGTGTCCTGATAGCAAAAGTGGTTGGGAAGGTCAACGGTCAGTCTGCGAAGGAATCCCAGATCGCCCATCCAGTTGGTGAGGAGCTGTGCGGCGCAGGCGAACCGCATCAGGCCCCTGGATACGGGCATGTTGAAGCCGAGCGCCCGCACCGAGAGGATGTCTCCGTAGGACTGCTCCACGTCGAAGTAGGGCCACTGCGTGCTGGGGTTGACGGTGATCCTGCCGGGCCGATCGACCGCCGTTTGATGGGCTACTATGCCCAAGTCGATGGAGGCGGGCTTGTGCTCCAGGAGACGCCAGGCCGCCAGCTCGTTGTAGTAGAGGGGGCCTTTGACCAGGGTTGGCACCTTGTCGCCGACGTTTATCTCGCTCCAGTAGAGAGGCACGTCGCCGCGGTGCGGCGGCACGGCGTCCAAGTCGTCCTCGAGTTGGCGAATCTCATCCTCCGTGAACCTGTGGATGTCCCTGTCCAGTATGAGGGGGTCACCCAGCTGGTAGGGCACCAGCGCCACCGTGCCGGTCGCTTTGCCGAACACCGCGCCGTTCAAGGTGCGATAGGTGGCGGTAGAGTCCACCTCGGCGGTGGGCCGGTCGCCCCAGTTGCCGCCCTGGCGCACGCCGGTAACTTCGATGTCGCTGACCATGCGCTCCGCCATGCGGATGACATCGTTCCACTCGGCGGAGGCGCGGATGCTGAACCGGCGCAGTCCGTATGCCTTGCTTTCGTAAGCCGCGCCGGAGTCGGGCGTGCGGACGGACAGGATGAAGGCGGGCGGCGCGATCAGGGTGTTATAGGCGGTGCCCACGCCGCCGGCGGTGTCGTTGTATATTGGGTTCCTGTCGCCCATGGCGGCGCAGAACCGCTGGATAGAGGACCAGTCGGCTTGCCTGACGCCTTGAGGGACGTCCGGCGCTTCCTGCCCGATGAGCCGTTTGCTGTCTTCGATGAACCGTTGCAGGTCTGCGGTTTGCGTTTCTACCATGCAGTTGCTCCTTTCATGGCGTGTCGAGGTAGGAAGATATCGGTCTGCCCGCGGATAGTCAAGCGGGCAGGGGGATGAGCGGACAGGAGGCACGCTGTGGTGCAGAGATACGGGCAGGGGGCAGGGCAACCACGAGGGTTGCCCCTACGGTTGCCCTGCCCCGCGCCGCCGCCCTTGGGTTCCCGATCGGGGTCGGGAACGACGGTGTGGGGAGGCTCCGCTCCGCTGCGCTGCGCTCAGGACGAACGGTGCGTGTGGGTGGGGTGTGAGCTAGTAGAAGAGAAGGCTCATCTCATATAGCGACGTATCCACGGAGCGCGTGGCGGCGACGGCTTCTTCCAGGGGTACGGTTACTATGCGGTTGCCCCTCAGCGCGACCATTCTGCCGAAGTTGCCTTCGGCCACTTCTTGCACCGCGGCGACTCCCAGACGCGTGGCCAGAATGCGATCGAAGGCCGTGGGCGCGCCGCCTCGCTGTAGATGGCCAAGCACGGTGACCCTTGTATCGTAGCCGGTGCGCTTCTCTATTTCAGGCGCCAGCCGGTGACCGATTCCACCCAGTCCCGAATGCTCAAGCAGGTCGGGGGTGACCTGGCCGGTTAGTTCCGCAGGGATAGCGCTTTCGGCCACGACCACAATGCTGAAGTCCCTGCGGAACTCTTCGTGCCTGCGGCGCAGCCGGTTGCAGACGTCCTCCAGGGTGAAGGGAATCTCAGGGGCCAGGATGACGTCCGCTCCGCCGGCAAGGCCCCCCAGCACGGCTACCCAGCCCTCGTTGCGGCCCATGACCTCCACAATCATCACTCTATTGTGGGCCTCCGCCGTGGAGTGCAGCCTGTCCAGCGCCCTGGCCACTTCCGTTACCGCGGTATCAAAGCCGATGCAGTAGTCCGTGCCGGAGAGGTCGTTGTCTATGGTCTTGGGGACGCCGACCAGGGGGATCCCGTCTTGAGAAAGCCGGTTGGCCGCGCCCAGGGTGCCGTTGCCTCCGATAGCGATCAGCGCGTCTACTCCGAGGCGTTTCATGTTCTCCATTACGGGGGACGACCCGTCTTCACGGCTATAGGGGTTGGTGCGGGACGTGCCCAGGATTGTGCCGCCCTGGGGCAGGATGCCCTTGACGGCGTCCCGCGTGAGGGGCACGGTGTCCAGGTTGAGGAGTCCAAGCCACCCTTGCTTGCTGCCCAGGACTTCCCAATCTCTATTGAGAGCCGCCCTGGCAACGGCTCTGACGGCGGCGTTGAGTCCGGGAGCGTCGCCGCCTCCGGTCAGCGTGGCTATTCTCATCGTAGAGCCTCCTTAAACTGATGCGTTGACGGCTAATCAGGCCCGACCGCCCCATCCCGCATCAATGCGGGACAGGCTCTAACTGTCCCCAGAGACGGGGATGGGACTCCTGCTACGCAAGGTCTCCCTGACAGGAAAAGACGATGGGGTGGCTAGACGCCGGCTGTATCGGAGATGAGCTGGCGGATCTCCTTGATGCTGTCCTGCTGCCAGGCCGGGAAACGGGCCGCGGTGCGCTCGCGGATGGCGGCGCGGACATCTTCATCGGATGCGCCGGACATCTCCTCCCGGACCTGCGCCTCTATCTGCGTCCGCTCCTCGTTTGCCTTTGCGGGTCGCTCGATCCAGTGGCCCAGGTAGTCGTGGTCGTTGTTGTAGAGGACCACGGTGGGGATGGACTGGAACTCGCCGTCTTTGAGGAACTCGTTCATGATGTCCAGGTTCTCGTCTCTGGGGAAGACCCGCAGTTCCATGCCGGAGGCTTCGGAGATGCGGGCCGCGACCGGCATACCCCTGTAAACGTCCGGGCACCAGTCCTCGCCGAGGACGAGCATCTTGGCGACGCCCGCGGCCACGGCCTTCTTGAAGAAGTCTGCGTCGTCCGGGGAGACCTCCACGGACTGATAATACTGCTCAAAACGGTCTTTGTTCACTTTTATCTGGGCAATGTAGTCGTTGTAGGTAAATCCGCTTGAAAACCTCTCTGGCGTTACTACACTGGTCTGCTCACTCATAATTCCTCCTTCGATGCTCAGGTTATGCCGTGTAGTTTACCTCTTTTTGCAGACGCGTGCACACCGTTGGAAGCGCCAACCAGATGCCTTTCAGGAAAAACAGTAGGAAATCAGCAAAGACTCTGTAAGGGAAGCAGAGAAAACTCCAGAGGATTGAGAATGGGGCGCAGTAGATTATCTACACCTATTGACAAACAGGAAAGGGGCATGGTAGATTATTCAGCGGAATGTCCAGCAATATACAGAGGATTCAGTAATGGCAAAGCTAGGGACGTACTCATACCCGGATATCAGGTTCGGCGACGCAGTGGAAATCG
Source organism: Dehalococcoidia bacterium (assembly GCA_963667055.2). Lineage (GTDB taxonomy): Bacteria > Chloroflexota > Dehalococcoidia > Lucifugimonadales > QGNO01 > DAOUJH01. Next base: position 1,913,286 of record OY762956.1, on the reverse strand, counting down.
CGGCCAGAATCCTGGCTAAGTTCAAGGGCGGCGTCGGAGTCAAGGGTCTGGCCTGGGAGCTGGGAATGGCTGAAAACAGCGGCACGCTGTTCGCCAAGGTAGCAGCATTGCGCGATTTCGGGCTGGTGGAAGGCAGAGGCGAGTTGAGAGTAACCGACCTCTGCCGGAAGATCCTCCACCCGGCGAACCCCGACGAGGGCCGCTGGGCGCGAGTTCAGTCCTTCCAGAGGATAGACCTGCTGAGAGCCCTGTACGACAAGTTCAACGGCGAAGCGCCGGACGACTCCGCGCTTCTCATTGCGCTGGAGGAGATAACCAAGGCTCCGCGGGAAGAGATAATACGCCGGTTCACGCTGATACAGAAGCATCTCATAGACGCCGCCAGGATTATGAAGAGCGCTTCCGAGGCTTCTATGACCGCGCCGGCCGCCAACCCGGAGCCGGCGACTCCCCGGCCTTCAGCCGCGGACACAGGTCCGTTTGCGGAGGCCATGGTGGATCCATCGGGACTTTACCTTGCTGCTGGTAGTGCGCGCCTTACGTCGCCTCTGACAGCCGAATACCTGGATGTTGCTATCAACTTGCTCAAGGCGCTCAAGGTAACCTTGGAGGAAGAGCAACACGAAGCGGCTGTAACGGGGCAAGCGTAGCTCAGGCGAGCACGGGTGGGAGTCAGCAGAAAGAGGGCGCTCGATTACGCTGAAAAGCTAATGGAGCGCCCTCGCGCCGCCATCAGGCTGCAATTGCGGCGCGGCAAGAGCGGCACAACCCTTCTGCACGACGGAAAAGCCGTCACCAGGTGTTACGCCAACCGCCTTGGACAGGCTCAGGCCAATGAAGTGGCTAAGGCTTTAGGGGTAACCCTTCCCGCAATCGGCGAGCACGTGGACGTTACGGTGCCGAACGGAGCGTTCTTCCGCGCCATAGCCATATCGGCACTGCCCCTCGACGTACCCGGCGTAGAGGCACTGTTGGAGCGTTATCAGCAGGAAGCGGCCATGTCCAGAGGGCTGGGCAGCTTCGTGGAGTCGGCGGGCCATTAGCCCAGGCGCTCCTTGATCCTTTCGGCGAGCGCCTCGTTGACACCTGGCGCCTCGGCTAGCTCCGACACGGACGCCGCCTTCACTCCGGCCACCGAGCCGAACTTCTGAATGAGCGCCCTGCGCTTCTTTGGGCCTACGCCCGGCACCGAGTCCAGCAATGACCGCACCGCGCCCTTGCTGCGCCGCTGCCGGTGGTAGGTGACGGCGAAGCGGTGGGCTTCGTCGCGGATGCGCTGTACCAGGAACAGCCCCTGCGACCCTTTGGGAAGGAGTATCGGGTCAGGGTCGTGGGGCAGGAACAACTCCTCGCGCTCCTTGGCCAGGCTGGCTATGGGAATTCTGTCCACCAGGCCCAGTTCCAGGAAAACCTGTAGGGCAGCCGACAAATGCCCCTTCCCGCCGTCGATGAGCACCAGGTCGGGGATGATGCCCCAGGTCTCTCCGTTGGCGCGCTGGCCGTTCGAGGGTGTGGAGTCCGGCTCCGCGTCGTCGTCTACAGTGGCGTCGAGGCTTTGAAGCTGTTCGCCCAGCCTGCGGAACCTGCGGCGCAGCATCTCCTGCATCATCGAGTAGTCGTCCACGCCTTCCACGGACTTAATGCGAAAACGACGGTAGTGGCCGTTCTTGGGCCTGCCTTCTTCGAAAACCACCATGGAGCCGACGGGATTGCTGCCCTGGATATTGGAGATGTCGTAGCACTCCATGCGGCTGGGTAGCCGTGGCAGGCTCAGCGCCTCCGAAACCTCGTTCATGGCCTGCTGTAGATTGTTCGTATCGGAAAGCCACTTGACTGCCCGCTGTTGCAGGCCCTGGGCCGCGTTGTCGGCCACCATTTGCACCAGGCGGCGCTTCGCTCCGCGCTGCGGCGCCAGCAGTTTCACCTTTGCGCCGCGCTTCTTGCTGAGCCACTCCTCGATGAGGGGCTTGTCGCTGCCCGCGTCGTGCTGTAGGAGCACCTCCCTGGGCACGTGGGGCGCGGTATCGTAGAACTGTTTGATGAAGGTCTCCATGATTTGAGGAGGCGCGTCTTCCCGGATGCCCTCCATGATGAAGTGGTCTCTTCCGGTGAGCTTGCCCTGGCGCACGAAGAAGACTTCAACCCAGGCCTCGTTTCCACTGGCGGCAAATGCGACGGCGTCCTGGTCCAGGCGGCCTTGCGATACCACCTTCTGGTTCTCGTTGACCCGTTCGATAGCCCGTACCTGGTCTCTGAGGGCGGCGGCCCTCTCGAACTGCAACAGTTCCGAAGCGGAGCGCATCTTCTTCTTGAGGTCGCGGAGCACCTGGTCGGTCTTGCCCTCCATGAACAGGATGACCTGGTCGATGATCTCCCGGTACTCCTCTTTGTCGACAACGCCTATGCAGGGGGCGGCGCAGCGGTTTATGTAGTACTCCAGGCAGGGCCTGGGGTCGTTGCCGGTGATGACCTTGGTGCAAGAGCGGTAGGGGAACAGCTTTTTGAGCAGCGCCATAGTGGTGCGCACCGAACCGGCGCTGGCGAACGGGCCGAAGTAGCGGGCTTTGTCGTTCTGGATGCGGCGGGTGAAGTAGAGCTGCGGAAAATCCTCGTTGAGGTCGATCTTGATGAACGGGTAGGTCTTGTCGTCCTTCAGCCTGGCGTTGTACCTGGGCTTGTACCGCTTGATCAGCGTGTTTTCCAAGAGGAGCGCTTCCGCCCCGGTTTCGGCGACGGTGTACTCGAAATCTGCGATGCTGGCTATCAGGTTGCGCACCCTGGGCTCCATGTTGCCGGTGGAGCCGAAGTAGCTGCGCAGGCGGCTGCGCAGGTTGGCCGCCTTGCCGACGTAGATGACCTCACCCTCCGCGTTGCGCATCATGTACACGCCGGGCAGGGTAGGGGTCGCTTTCAAGCGGTCGGATATGGCCAACTGGGTCATGGACATCTTAGACGTATTCTAGCATTTCACCCCCATCTCAATCTTCCCCCGTCAATGGGGAAGAGGTTTTGCAAAGGCCTACATTGGAAACGGGAGGATTTAAGGGTAATCTTGGGTGTATGTATTCGGAACAAGGGCCGAACGCGGACGGCTATAGGAGAGGGCCTCAGTGAAATACCCCTGGGCGAACATTCTGCTGCTGATACTGGGCACGGTGGAACTGGTCACGGGCACGCTGGGCCTGCTCTGGGGCACGCCGGATAGGGCGATAGCCCTACAGATACACCGGGTGGCCGGTTTCGGCATAGTCCTGGCGCTGCTGTGGAAGTCGAGGAACATCATTCCGCCGTTGCGCAGACGGAGTCGATGGAAGCGGCAGCCCGTCAACTTCACCGTCTTTAGCGTGGCGCTGTGCCTGCTGCTGACGTCGCTTGTGCTGGGGCTGGCCTGGAGCAACGTCGGCTCGTTCCACTTCCTCTGGTTCAGCGGGCTGAGCTGGCACATCTACGTGTCGGTTGCCCTCGTTCCGCTGGTGGCCTGGCACGTGGTGTTCCACAAATGGAGCCTGACGCCGCGCTTCTGGGCGGACAGGCGGGTCGTCCTCAAATACGGCGGGATAACCGCCGCGGGCCTGGTTCTCTGGCGGCTCAGCGAAACGGCGCTGTCGTTCTGGTCGCTGCCCGGGGCGAACCGACGGTTCACCGGGTCGTATCACGCCGCCAGCTTCTCCGGCAACGACTTCCCCTCCGTTTCGTGGCTGAACGATAGGCCCGCTCCCATCGACAGCGAATCGTGGCGTCTGAGCGTGGTCGGCCTGGTCGATACGCCCCTGCATCTTAGCTTTCGGGAGATCAGCGACTACGCCGCGGCCATAACGGCGACAATCGATTGCACGGGCGGCTGGTACTCCACCCAGGAGTGGACGGGGTTGTCGCTGGGGGAACTGCTGGACAGGGCCGGGGTCAAAGAGGGCGCGGCCAGCGTCACGGTGCGCTCGGTGACCGGCTACTACCGCCGGTTTTCGCTGTCGGAAGCGGCGGAGTACATACTTGGGACGCGGGTTGGCGGCGAACGGCTTTCGCATTGGCACGGGTTCCCGCTGCGGCTGGTCGCGCCGGGCAAGCGCGGCTACGACTGGGTGAAGTGGGTTGACAGGGTGGAGGTGAACGACACCAGCAAGTGGCTGCAACCGCCTTTGCCGTTGCAGTAGAGAGCCGTCGGGGGATGGTTTATTGAAGCCGAACCATGCCTAAGCTAGAATGTAAGGGTTATGGAAGCGCCAAAGCGCCTGAAAGGCATGCAAGACCGGAAGCCGGACCAGACCCGCGTTCTAAGCTGGGTCGGCCTCAACTTGGGCGATTTCCTCGACGGCTACGGCTATCGTCGCATCGACACGCCGTTGCTGGAAGAGACGGAGCTTTTCCTGCGCAAGTCGGGCGGTGAGCTTGCCAGCAAGATGTACACCTTCACCGACCCGGGCGGAAGGCGGGTAAGCCTGAGACCGGAGTTCACCGCGTCGGTGGTCAGAGCGCATCTACAGGGCTTGGACAACGGCCCGTTCCCGCTGCGCTGGCAGTATCGCGGCCCCGTATTCAGGTACGAGATGGATGAGGCCGAATACCGCCAGTTCACACAGGCCGGCGCTGAGCTGATAGGCGCGGACGGCCCGTGGTCGGACGCGGAGGTCATGGCCGTAGCCTGCCGGGGACTGGCACGGCTGGGGATCAAGTGTCAGATAGTGATAGGCCACATGGGATTCATTGGGGCGCTGCTGGATGAGCAGGGGCTGTCCGACAGGGCGGCGCTGTTCCTGCTCAACAGCATATCCGACCTGCGCCGGGGTGAGGAAGGCGTCGCGGAGGTAATCCGGCGTGCCGCCATCCTGGGGCTGTCCCGCGGCGACGGTGGGACGCCCGTTCAAGAAAGCAGCCCGTCCGAGGTTGCTCTGGGCGCGCTGGAACAGTACCTCGGCAGGACGAACCTGCTCGCCAGGGGCGTGCGCACGCCGTCGGAGATTCACGAGCGGTTCATCCGCAAGCACAGCTCCGGGGGCGACCTCGACCGGTTCGATGACGCCGCCGCGCTGTTGGGCAGAGTCGCCCGGCAGAAGGGCGCCGCCGCGGAGACGATGGGCGGCGTGAGGGAGATGCATCTTCCCGCCGGAGCTTTGGCGGAGCTGGATCGATTGGAGGAATCGCTGAAGGCTTTCGCCCTGCACGAAGTGGAAGCCGACGTTGTGCTGGACTTCGGACTGGCGCGAGGCATCGCTTACTACAGCGGCCTTGTATTCGACCTGAAGCGGCCCGGCTCGGACGACGGTTCCCTGGGCGGCGGAGGCCGCTACGACGGCCTGTCGCGGGCCATGGGCGGCGCGGAGCCTGTGCCGACCATGGGGTTCGCCTGGTCGTTGGAGCGCGTGGTGGAGGCCATGATTCAGGACGGCGACGGCGGCAGTCCCTGGGAGGAGCAGGGAGAGGCGGCGCTGGTCAGGCCCGCCGGCGAATCGGCTTTTCAGGCCGCCTTGCGTGAGGCTGACAGGCTTCGCGGCCTGGGAGGCAGGGTGCACTCCGACGTGACCGCTCGTTCCCTGGAGGACAGCGTGTCGTATGCCAGGGAAGCGGGGATAAGCCGCGTGATCACGGTAGATGCGGACGGAGAGGTTTCATACCAAGATGTTTGACGGCTCTTCACAGAAAAGTCCAGAAGAAACGCTGAGGCTGGCCATACCCAGCGACGGTGAGATGTACGAGTCGACGCTGGGGTTCCTTGCCGAGTGCGGCATGAGCGTGTCCAGGAACTTCCGGCACTACATGGGGCGGCTCAACTCTTTGAGCGGCGTAGTGGTGCTGTTCCAACGCGCCGCCGACATCACCAGCAAGGTGGAGGAAGGCAGCGCCGACATAGGAATCGTGGGGCTGGACAGATTCGACGAATACAGGCCGGACGACGGCGAGAGCTTTACCATCATCGACGACCTGTCGTACAGCCGATGCAAACTGGTGACCGCCGTGCCCCAGGGCTGGCTGGACGTATCGGAGATGGCCGACCTTGCAGACCTGGCCGCGGAGTTCAGGGAACGGGGCCGCGACCTGCGCGTCGCCACCAAGTACCCCCGATCCACCCAGAGGTTCTTCTTCAGCCGCGGCATCTACTACTTCACGCTCGTCCAGTCCAGCGGCAGCCTGGAGGCGGCTCCTCTCATGGGCTTCGCCGACGTCATCGTGGACATATCCGCCACCGGCGCCACGCTGAGGGAGAACCAGCTCAAGACCCTGGCGGACGGGACGGTCATGGAGTCGCAGGCGTGTCTCATAGGGAACAGGACGGCTCTGAGAGGCAACGGGGTGAAGAAGGAGTTGACGCGCCGCTTCATAGAGCGGATAGAGGGCAGCCTGGAAGCGCGGAACTACTTCAGGGTCACAGCCAACGTGCAGGGGGAGTCCGCCGACCGGGTGGCTAAGGCAGTGATGGAACGCGCCAGCCTGGCGGGACTGAAGGGGCCCACGGTGTCGCGCGTCTATACGCCGGATGCTGAGGGTTGGTACGCCGTGACCGTGGTCGTGCCCCAGGACAGCCTGCAAGAGTCGCTGGATCACTTCCGGTCCATTGGCGCAACCGGCATTTCGGCGGTGCAGCCCAAATACGTGTATCATGAAGAGTCCGTGGCGTTCCGGGGACTCCTCGGAGCGCTGGGCGAAGGCTGATAGCCTGTTCTTTGAATTAGCTGAGTTGGTGTTTGCATGAGGATACTTCGCGGCCTTGAAGAGGCCAAACGTCATATCGCCGCACGCGGCAACATAGAGTCCGACGCCGTCCCGGAGGCGGTGGCAAAGGGCATAGAGGACATCTTCGGCAGGGCTATGTCTCCGTCGGAGGTGGTGGCTTGCATACTGGAGGACGTGCGGCTGCGGGGCGACGCGGCGGTCAAGGAGTTCTCGCGCCGCATAGACGGCGTGGAATACGATGACTTGGAAGTGAGCAGAGAGGAGATGGAACGCGCCTACAATTCGCTGCCTGAGGAGATCCGCGACGCCATACAGACAGCCGCGGCGCGCATAGGCAGCTTTGCCAAGGCGTCTCTTCCCAAGTCGTGGTTCGACGAGACCACCGGCCTGGGTGAAACCGTGTCCCCGTTGGAGCGAGTCGGCGTATACGTTCCGGGAGGCACGGCGGCCTATCCGTCCACGGTGCTTATGACCGTGGTCACGGCCCGCTCTGCCGGAGTGGACGAGATAGTGATGTGCACTCCCGTGAGAGGCGCACAGTCGGATGTCGTGCTGGCGGCGGCCTACGCGGCGGGCGTGGACCGGGTGTTTCGCATAGGCGGGGCGCAGGCCATCGCGGCCATGGCTTACGGCACGGAGTCGGTGCCCGCCGCGCACAAGATATGCGGCCCGGGCAACATATTCGTTACGCTGGCCAAGAAGATGGTGTTCGGAGCCGTGGGCATCGACGGCATCTTCGGGCCAACCGAGACCATGATAATAGCGGACGAGCACGCCGACCCCAGGATATGCGCCGCCGACCTCCTTGGGCAGGCGGAGCACGACGTGATGGCTTCTCCGGCCATGGCCACCGATTCCGAGTCGCTGGCCTGCCGGGTGACGGCGGAGATGGAGCGGCAGATGGAGACGCTGGAGCGCGGAGAGATAGCGCGCGGCGCGGTGGAAGGGCAGGGGGTCGTCTTCATCGTGGACGACCTTGACCAGGCCGTGGAGGTCGCCAACCTGTTTGCGCCGGAGCACCTAACCCTGCTGGTGGAAGACCCCTGGGCATTGAAGCCCAAGATTCGACACGCCGGGGCGCTTTTTCTGGGGCACAATTCCGGCGAGGTGCTGGGCGATTACATAGCCGGGCCCAGCCACACCATTCCCACGCACGGCACGGCCAGGTTCGCTTCTTACCTGGGCTCCGACCAGTTCGTGAAGCGGTTCCCCGTGGTGTCGCTCAACGAATCGGACGTGGAGGAACTGACGGGGCCGGCGTCGGTTCTGGCCCGCGCCGAGGGACTGACGGCTCACGCACGGGCTGTTGAGCTAAGGAGAAGGAGAACTTCATAGGCAGATGAGCGATTCCACAGACGTAACCAAACTGATGCTTCCCCAGGTACGGGAGGCGCTGCCATACGCCGGTGTAGACCCGCCGGAAGTGCTGGCTCAACGCATAGGCATATCGCCGGACAAAGTCGTTAAGCTCAACGGGAACGAAAACCTGTACGGCGCTTCGCCCAAAGTGGCCGAGGCGCTGGCGAACTACAACGCCTATAACATCTACCCCGACCCCAGACAGGGCCGGTTGAGAAAGGCGCTTGCCGAGTACGCCGGGAGCGAACCTGAGCGAATTGTAGCCGGGGCGGGCAGCGACGAGATAATAGACCTGTTGCTGCGCCTCTTTGTGGGCCCGGGCGACCGGGTCATTCGCTTTTCGCCGGGGTTCGAGATGTACGGCACGTTCACCGACCTGGTGGGCGGCCGGATGGTGTCCATTCCACTGGACGAGACGTTCGACGTGGACATAGAGCAGGCGCGCCGGGCCGCTGAGCAGGAGAATACCAAGATTCTCTTCCTGACCGTACCCAATAATCCCACGGGCAATCTGTTCAGCGAGGATACGGTTAGAAGGCTGCTTGAACTGGGCATACCGGTGGTCGTGGACGAAGCGTACCACGAGTTCTCCAAGACAACCATGGCCCATCTTCTGCCGGAGTACCCCAACCTGGTGGTGCTCAGAACATTCAGCAAATGGGCGGGGCTGGCGGGCCTCAGATTGGGCTACGGCATGATGAGCCCTGAGGTAGCCGAGCGTATGCTCGTGATCAAGCCTCCGTACAACGTCTCCATAGCCGCGGAGATAGCTCTGTACGCAACCCTAGAGGACAAGGAGTTGCTTCTGTCGCGGGTGGATGAGATTGTGCGCCAGCGAGACGCGCTTTTCGGGAGGCTACAAGGCATGACGGGGCTGGTCCCGCTGCCGTCCCACGCCAACTTCATCCTTTGCCGCATTCAGGGCGGCAACGGAGCGTACGTCTACGAAGAGCTTGCCAAGCGGGGCATCTTCGTTCGCTATTACAACAACCCCCAGCTGCAGGATTACGTACGGATCAGCGTGGGTCTGCCGGAACACAACCGGGCGCTGGTGGAAGCGCTGCAGGATATACTTTCGTGAAGAGCAAAGGCAACATTGGCCTCAGGAGCGCGTGACATGGAAAAAGACAAGGACGACCTCACAGTCGCCTCCCGGCGCGGCGCCGTCAACAGAGAAACGGGAGAGACCAAGATCAGCATAGAGCTGGGCATAGATGGGACGGGGCAGTATTCCATAGACACCGGCCAGCCAATGTTCGATCACATGCTGGCGCAGCTCTCCAGGCACGGCTTGATAGACGCCGTGATATCCGCGAAAGGCGACAACCTTCCGGATGCGCATCACCTGATAGAGGACGTTGCCATAGCGGCGGGCCGCGCCCTGCGGCAGGCCATTGGCGAAGGCAAGGGCATACGCCGCATGGGCTTCGCGGTGGTGCCGTTGGATGAGACGCTGGCTCGAGTGGCGGTCGACGTGGGGGGCAGGGGATATGCCGTGCTGGATACCCAGCTTGAGGGCGCCCGGTTCGGCAATATACCCGGCGAGCTCATCGGCCACTTCTTCCAGAGCTTTGCCATGGAGGGCGGCATCAACATCCACGCCAGCGTCCTGGCGGGTGTTGACCCGCACCACAAGGCGGAGGCGTTGTTCAAGGCGCTGGGCCGCTCACTGCGGGCCGCTCTGGAGCCGGATCCCAGGGCTGCCGGGGCGATACCCAGCACGAAGGGGACTATATCGGGCTGAGGCCGGTCAGCTAGCCTTCAGCCAGCTCAAACCGGTACTCTTCTATGACCGGATTGGCCAGGAGCTTGTCGCACATCTCGTTTAGCTGGCGCTCCGCTGCCGCCTTGTCCGTTTCGTGGACTCTAATCTCCAGGTATTTACCGGCCCGGACGTCAGCCACGGATTCGAAGCCCAGGCTTTTAAGGCCTTCCATGATTGTGCGGCCCTGGGGATCGTTGACGGTTGGCTTGAGGGTGACGTAGACCTTTGCGACGTACAAGCTATCCGTCCACCCGAATTTCGTTGGTGCAGGGGATGCCGCGCCCCAGCCCTCTGGTCTCGTCACTGAACAGGTTGCCGTTGTATGCCTCGTAGAAGCGCTTTATACGGTCCTCGTCTATTCCCTCGAACTCGTCCAGCACGCCCCAGGCAGTGAGGGCAACGATTCCCTCCGGTATATCGGGGTAGAACCTGGTAACCAGCCACAGGTCGTTTCCGTCCAGGCTTTCGTGAATCTCTCGCAACCGCTCCTTGTCAGCGTCGCTGGTGAGATTGTGGCTGATCACCACGTTGCCGTGCTCCATGTTGTGCACGATTAGCTCATCCGCGACCCCATCCTCGTAGAACCCGCACTGCGTTGGCGTAGCCCAGTGGTCGCCGGACGTGGGTGGCACTGTGCTGTAGGCGACCTCCTCATTTACGTGAAAGGCGGTTGGCTCCACGGGTTGGGGCACACCGATACCGTCTTCGTAGCTGGCAGCTCCTCTTCCCGTGTCGCCGCCCGCGCCCGGAAAGGATGGGATGAACAGTCCCACTATAATGGCAACAGCGAATGTGCCGGAGCCCAGAAAGTACAGGATCCGGCGCCGCTTCTTCTTGCTTTCCTGCCGCTCTCTGCGGGCGATACGCATCTCTCCGCGCCGCACGGCGGTGCGGCGTCTTTCTCTCTCTTTTGCCAAGAACGTCTCCTTACAGCTACGCTATCTGCTCTCCGGTCAATCTAGCATAGGCTTCCACGTCTGCCATTTTCAAGATGGCTCCGTTCGGTTGATAAGCCGTACTGTTCAATGCGTCTCTCACAGGCCCGCCCGCCGGAACGTCTCATCGACGTAGCGCACGTAGTAGCCGTAGTCGAAGAATTCGTCAAGCTCCGAGGCGGGCAGGGCGGAGACAACCTCCGGCTCCTCTCTGACCAGGGCGCGGAAGTCCAGCCCTTCGTCCCAGGAGCGCATGGCGTTTCTCTGCACGATTTCGTACGCCTTCTCCCGGCTCAGGCCGCCCCGTTCCACCAGTCCCAGCATGACGCGCTGGGAGAACACGACGCCCCGCGTGGATTCGATGTTCTCCATCATCCGTTCGGGGTAGACTCGCAGCCCCTGCATGACGTGGTTGAACAGGCTCAGTATGTAGTCCAGCGCCAGCGACGCGTCGGGAAGTATGATGCGCTCCGCGGACGAGTGGCTGATGTCGCGCTCGTGCCAGAGCGCGACGTTTTCCAGCGCGGTCACGGAGTGGCCCCGTATGAGACGGGCCAACCCGCAGACCCTTTCCGATAGCTCCGGGTTGCGCTTGTGGGGCATGGCCGACGAGCCGGTCTGCCCCTCGCCGAACGGTTCTTCGACCTCCCGCACCTCGGTGCGCTGCAACGACCGTATCTCCGTGGCGAACTTCTCCAGGGAAGCCGCTATCAGAGCCAGCGTGGACACAAAGTGGGCGTACCGGTCGCGCTGGATGATCTGGCTGGATATGGGCGCCACCTCAAGGCCGAGATGACGGCACACGCTCTCTTCCACCGAGGGCGGCACGGTGGCGTGGGTGCCCACCGCGCCGGATATCTTGCCCACAGCCATCTGCTTCCTGGCCGTTTGCAGGCGCTCATGGTGGCGGTTCATTTCGTCCCACCACAGAGCAAGCTTCAACCCGAAGGTGATGGGCTCCGCATGAATGCCGTGGGTACGGCCCATCATAAGGGTGTCCTTGTGCTCTTTGGCGCGGGCTTTCAGAGTGCCACGGAGGGCTTCCACCTCTTCCAGCAGGAGGTCAGCCGCCTCCAGCAGTTGAAGGCTCTGCGACGTGTCCAGCACGTCGCTGGAGGTGAGTCCCAGGTGGATCCAGCGTCCCTCTTCGCCCAGGTTTTCCGTGATGGAGCGGGTGAAGGCGGTCATGTCGTGGCGTGTGCGCCGGAAGATTTCGTCCAGGCGAACGGGGTCATATGTAGCGCGCCGCAGCTTGGCCATGTCGTCCTGCGGGATGACTCCGGCTTCCGTCCAGGCTTCGCATACCGCCAGCTCTATGGCAAGCCACTTATCGTATTTGTTCTGGTCGGACCAGACCCGTTTCATCTTTGGCCTGGAGTAGCGGTCTATCATGCTTTTCTCCCGTTGGCGTGTTGCTTCAGATAGTCGAGCACGTCAAAGAAGTCGCGCAGCTCTCTGCTGGGCAGGCTCTCCTTGCGGCACATCTCCAGAAGCCGCGACTTGGCGAAGACGAAGTCGGCCCGCCGCGCCGGGCAGTAGTCCGATATGCCGTCGCCCGCGTAGTACACCCGGTATCCGCGCTCGCGGTAGCCGTCTACGACGGAGCACTTGCAGTTGCCCCATTCCGTGCAGTTCTCCCGCGTGTAGCGGTATTCGAACTCCATGCCCCGGTCTGAGAACCTGGCGCCCACGGCATAGGTGGGCAGCCGTTGCAGGTTTGCGCTCTCCAACAGCGCCTCTACGTAGAAGTCCAGCCCGTAGGTCACCACGGCAAGCTCAATGCCTCCGTTCATGCAGAAATGCGCCAGTTCGGGGAAACCCGTCTGGAGCCGGGCCGTCTGCCTGACGTACGCCTGCATGTCGCGCTTGGAAGCCGTGATGGGCCGGAACGGCCTCTCGAAGTAGTCCCTGGGCTTGATGGTTCCCCGGTGGAACTCTTCCAGTAGGGGACGCCAGTCCGTTTTGCTGAAACGGTCCAGCAGCAGGTGGGCTACGTTCTGCTGAGCGGCGGTATCGTCGAAATCGCTGAGGATGGCTAGTTTCATGGCTGCAACCGCGATCATCCCTCCCGAAGTCGTGCACGATAAGCAGCGTAAGCCTGCCGTATCGTATCATATTTGAGGCTGAGGATGCCGGCGGCCAGAAACGCGGCGTTGCGCGCCCCCCAGCTTCCCACCGCTACGCAGGCCACGGGAACGCCGGGCGGCATCTGGACGATGGAGTGCAGGGCGTCCACGCCGTTCAACTCGCTGGTGGGCAGCGGTATGCCTATGACCGGCAGGTCTGTCCAGGCGGCCACCGTGCCGGGCAGGGCGGCAGCGCCTCCCGCGCCCGCGATGATCACCTCTACGCCGCGCTCCGTTGCCGACTTCGCGTAATCGGCGACCTTCTGAGGCGCGCGATGCGCCGATATGGCGTTGAACTCATGGCTGATGCCAAGGTCGTCCAGCACCGTCAGGGTGTCTTGAACCAGCGGTTCGTCCGTTCTGCTGCCTACAATTACGCCTACTAGAGGCATGGTCACCTCCCAATTTGAGATCAGTTTGATTGTTCGACGCCGGATGCGGCGGCCATCTCCGCGGGCAGGGCGGCGATATCGCCGCGATAGAAGCTGCCCTGAAACCGTACGTGCTTCACGGCATCGTAAGCTATCCGTCGCGCTTCGGCCAAGTCGTTGCCCTGACCGACCACGGTGAGCACGCGGCCTCCGTCGGTGAGCGCGCCGCCGTCGTCCGGCCTGGTTCCGGCGTGGAAGACCAGCGCGGTCTCCTCCGCGCTTGCGATGCCGTCGATTTCGTAGCCGGTCTGGTAGCTCACCGGATATCCCCCGGACGCCACGGCCACCGCGACGCAAGAGCGGTCGTTCCAGCGAATTTGCGTTTCATATAGGCTGCCTTTAGCTATGGCCCGCATTATTTCTAACAGGTCGGTATCCAGCCTGGGCAGGATAACCTGCGCTTCGGGGTCTCCCAGCCTGGCGTTGAACTCTATTACTTTCGGGCCGTCTCCGGTGACGGCCAGCCCTCCGTACAGCGCGCCCCGGTAGGGGTGGCCTTCCTTTGCCATGCCCTCTATGGCGGGCAGGAAGACCCGATGCTCCACGCTTGCGGCAAGCTCCGCCGTCCAGAACTCGGCGGGGCTGTAGCTGCCCATGCCGCCGGTGTTGGGCCCGTCGTCGCCGTCGTACGCTCTCTTGTAGTCGCAGGCCGACACCAAGGGCGATATACGTTCGCCGTCGCTGAAAGCAAAGACGCTGACCTCGCGGCCTTCCAGGAACTCCTCTATGACCACGGTGGCGCCGGAGTCTCCCAGAGTGCGCCTGTTCATTAAGTCGTCCAGGGCGGAAGCAGCCGCATCCTTGCTGGCGGCCACCACCACGCCCTTGCCCGCGGCGAGGCCGTCGGCTTTGACCACTATGGGCGCGCCGCAGCTATCCAGGAATCGCCGCGCTTCGGGGTAGGAGTCGAATGTGACGCTTTGAGCGCAGGGGATGTCGTGCCGCTTCATAAACTCCTTGGCGAACGCCTTGCTGGTTTCCAGCCGGGCCGCCGCCTGTGTTGGTCCCGCGATGGCCAGGCCGTTCGACTGGAACAGGTCTACGACTCCCGCTTCGAGCGGCGCTTCCGGCCCGACGACGGTGAGGTCTACGCCGTGCCGCTTGGCGGCTTCCAGCAGGCCTGCCGAGTCGGTTGCCTGCACGGGTAGGTTTGTGCCCAGCCGCGCCGTACCGGCGTTGCCCGGGGCAATGAGCAACTCATCGACCTGCGGACTCTGCCGCATCTTCCAGGCTATGGCGTGCTCTCGCGCGCCGTTTCCAATGACTAGAACCCTCATTACTCCCACTCTATCGTTCCCGGCGGTTTGCTGGTTATGTCGTACACCACGCGGTTCACCTGTGGCACCTCATTCACGATGCGGTTGGATATCTTGGCAAGGACTTCGTAGGGAAGCCTGGCCCAGTCGGCGGTCATGGCGTCCTGGCTGGTCACGGCGCGCACGGCTACGGCGTATCCGTACGTCCTGAAATCGCCCATGACGCCGACGCTGCGCGCGTCGGTGAGCACGGCAAAGCTCTGCCAGAGGTCGCGGTACAGGTTTGCGCCCTTGATCTCGTCCATCACAATCCAATCGCAGGCGCGCAGGACTTCCAGCTTCTCCTTGGTCACCTCGCCCAGTATGCGTATGGCCAGGCCGGGGCCGGGGAAGGGCTGGCGGTGCACCATCTCTTCGGGCAATTCCAAGCTCAGCCCGGCTTCCCTGACCTCGTCTTTGAACAGGTAGCGCAGCGGCTCCACCAGTTCAAGCGACATGGCGGAAGGCAGCCCGCCCACGTTGTGATGCGTCTTTATCTTTGCCGAGGCGGCGTTTTCCTCGGTCTGGCTTTCTATGACGTCGGGGTAGAGGGTTCCCTGGGCAAGGAAATGCACTTCGCCCAGCCGCTCGGCGGCGACGTCCTCGAAGACGTGTATGAACTCTTCGCCGATGACGTGGCGCTTTCTTTCGGGGTCGGTTACTCCGGCCAGCTTGTCGAGGAACCGTTCCTCCGCGTCAACGAAGATCAGGTTGAGTCCCAGGTTCCTTTCGAACACCTTGAGGACGCGTTCCGGCTCCTCGCGGCGCATGAGTCCGTTGTTGACGAAGATGCAGGTGAGCTGGTTGCCCACGGCTCGGTGAAGCAGCACCGCGGCCACGGCGGAGTCCACTCCTCCGGAGAGGGCGCAGATGACTTTGCCGCCGCCGACCTGCTCTTTGATGCGCTCTATGGAGCGGGTCACGAAGTTCTCAGGCGTCCACAGGCCGCGGCAGCCGCAGATTTCGTAGAGGAAGTTTGCCAGCAGGTCTTTGCCCTGCGGCGTGTGCGCCACCTCCGGGTGGAACTGCAGCCCGATTATGCCGTCGCTGCCCATGACGGCCACCGGGGAGTTGTCGGTATACGCCAGCGACTGGAACCCCGGCGGCAGTTCCGCTATCTGGTCTCCGTGGCTCATCCATACCGGCATGCTTGGGGGCATGTTGGCAAAGAGCGAACTGGCGACGTTCTGGTGCAGGACGGCGTGGCCGTACTCGCGCTCCTTTGCCTGCACAACCTTGCCGCCGAGCTGGTGAGTCAGCACCTGCATCCCGTAGCAGATGCCTAATACGGGCAGGCCGCTGTCGTAGACCCAGAGCGGGGCAAGCGGCGCGCCTTCTTCATAGACGCTGGCCGGGCCGCCGGAGAGGATGACCCCCCGTGGGTTGATCTTGCTTACGTCGTCCCAGTCCGCGTTGTGCGGCACTATCTCGCAGTATACGCGGCACTCGCGCACTCTGCGGGCGATAAGCCTGCTGTACTGCGAGCCGAAGTCCACAATGACGACAGCCTCCTCCTGTAGTTGCGGCGCTTCGCCAGGAAGAGGCTGTTGTCCTCGCTTCTCTTTAGCGATCTCCAAGTACGTGGAGACCTCAACGTCGTCACTGGTGGATACCCGTCGAGAAGGCGGAATTTCTTGTTCCATGTCCAGGCCCAACCCTCCGTTGTCAGGACCAATACAGACTAAATTGAGCGTAACACCTGTGCTATACTCGGTCAAGGCAGTTTTGGAACAGTAATGACGGGGTTTGATTCTGGGCCATTCGACTAACAGATTTCTTGAATCGCTTGCTGCTGCGGTCGTACGTGAAGTAGAACAGGGGATAGAGGCGCTCCGCAAGGGCGGCGTCGTTGCCTATCCCACCGATACGGTCTACGGCCTGGGCGCTGCTCTGCTGGACGACGCAGCCGTTCAGCGAGTGATCGACGCCAAAGGCAGGGCCGAATCGATGGGCTTGCCGCTGCTGCTGTCGCGGGCGGACATGCTGGCTCCGATAGTGAAAGAGGTGGATGCAACGGCTGCGGCGTTGATAGAGCGTTTCTGGCCGGGCGCGTTGACCCTGGTGATGACCAAATCAGCGGCGGTGTCCGACCTGGTGTCGGGAGGCCGCGACACGGTGGCGGTGCGAGTCCCCGATCATCCGGTGCCGCGCGCCCTTTCCGATGGATTGGGCGGGCCCATCATAGGCACGAGCGCCAACCGCAGCGGCTCCGCGCCCGCTTCTTCCGCCGCGCAGGTTAGGGAGCAGTTGGACGGCGCGGTAGATTTGGTGATCGACGGCTTGCCATCGCTGGGCGTGCAGTCCACCATCCTCGATCTAACCGGCCCCGCGCCCAGAGTCCTCAGGTCGGGCGCGGTCTCGCTTGAGGA
This sequence comes from Dehalococcoidia bacterium, assembly GCA_963667055.2. Lineage (GTDB taxonomy): Bacteria > Chloroflexota > Dehalococcoidia > Lucifugimonadales > QGNO01 > DAOUJH01. The sequence continues at coordinate 1,896,340 of OY762956.1, read as the reverse complement.
AATCCAAGCCGTGTGCCCGGGAGCGCAATGATGGCCATGGAGCTTTACTCATCCCGCGCCGACCGGATACTGCGCGGCCAGTTCGCCGAAAGCGGCTTTCCGCTGTACCGGCTCATGGGCTACCAACTCGGCTGGCTCGACGAGGCGGGCTTGGAACTGCCTGCGCCGGTTGCTCAGACGCGCCTGCACGGCGGGCTGGCTCTGGCGGCCTGCGAGGCCGCTGGCGGCTCCGCGGACGCGGCGGCTCCGACGGTTGTGGCCGTGGAGCTGCTCCACCAGTTCGTACAAGTCCACTCCGACATACAGGACGGGATCCCGGAGCGGCATGGCCGCGACACCCTGTGGTGGGTTTGGGGGCCGGCGCAGGCGATAAACGCCGGGGACGGCTTCCACGCCCTGGCCAGGCTGCGCCTCATGCAGCTTTTGGAAGGGCGCATGCCGCCGCACGAAACTCTGAGCATGGTCAACATCTTGGACAAGGCATCGTTGCGAATGTTGGAGGGATTGCACCAGGATATGGTGTACCAGGAAAGGGTGGATATCCTACCGGAGGCATACCTGGCAACGGCGCGGGAGAAGGTCGGTGCGCTGATGGGGGCCGCGCTGGAGTTGGGCGCTCTGTGCGGGGGAGCCTCCAAGGAGCAGGGCAGGGCGTTTAGAGAGTTCGGCGAGGAGGTAGGCGTGGCCTTTCAAGTTCAAGAGGACGTACAGATGCTTTGGGGCCAGCCTGTTTCCGGCAGGCCAAAGGGCGCGGACGCGCTGAACAAGAAGAAGGGCTACCCAGTCCTCTACGCCTTGGATCAGGCGGAGATAAGCCTGAAGCGAGACCTTGGGACGTTGTTCTTGAAGCGCGTGCTGGAACCGCCGGACCTGGAGCATCTGGTAGCCGTTCTGGACGGACTGAAAGCCCGCGACGCCGCCATGGACAAAGCTCGCGAACTGCACGACGGCGCGGTTGCCCGCTTCGAGGAATCGGAGGCGGGCGGTGCGGCGACGGACGTGAAGGCTATTGCGGCATGGCTGGCTCTCAGGGAATAATGAAACCGACGATGGAGACGACCCTTGCCTAAGAAGACGGTGCGACACTTGGACGTATCCGGTAAGCGCGTTCTGCTGCGCGCCGACCTCAACGTCACCTTTGTCCCCGGCACGACGCGGATTGCGGACGACGGCAGAATCAGGGCTACGCTTCCCACAATCGACTATCTGAGGGAACAGGGCGCGGGCATAGTTCTCTGCTCCCACCTGGGACGGCCCAAGGGGCGGGTGGTGGAGGAGATGCGCCTGGCTCCGGTGGCCGACCGCTTGACGGAACTTATGGGCCGCCCCGTGAAGTACGTCAAGGACTGCATTGGCCCCGAAGTGGAAGAGGCCGCCCGCGAGTTGCAACCGGGCGAGGCGCTCCTGCTGGAAAATCTGCGCTTCCATGCTGGGGAGGAGAAGAACGACTCTGACTTTGCCGGGGCGCTGGCGTCGCTGGCCGACGTCTACGTGGACGACGCCTTCGGCGCGGCGCACCGCGCCCACGCTTCCATCCACGCCGTGACGCGGTTCCTGCCCGCCGCGGCTGGCCTCCGGATGGCTCGCGAGCTGGAAATGCTGGGCAAGGCTCTCGACCGCCCGCGTCGGCCTCTCGGCGCGGTCATGGGCGGGGCAAAGGTCAGCGACAAGATAGCCGTGCTGCGCAACCTGGTGAACCGCGTCGACCGGCTGTTCATCGGCGGCGGCATGGCGGCTACGTTCCTTGGCGCGCAGGGCCACGAAACGGGCCTCTCTCCGGTGGAGCCGGACAGCTTCCAGACCACCCTGGACATCCTCAGCGACGCCGCGAAGCGCAACGCGCGGGTGTTCCTGCCGGTGGATTTTGTGACTGCCGCCGCATTTCAGGAGGACGCTTCCGCCGAAATAGCGCCGTTCGACCATGTGCCGCCCGACAGCTTCATCATGGACATAGGCCCCGAAACCGTCGAATCGTTCAGGCTGGGGTTGAACGGCTGCGCAACCGTCATCTGGAACGGCCCCATGGGCGTATTCGAATGGGATGCGTTCAGCACGGGCACTCGCGCCGTGGCGCAGGCCATCGCAAGCCTGGAAGACGCAACCACCGTCCTGGGCGGAGGTTCCACCGCCGAGGCCGTTGCGTCGCTTGGCCTTGCTTCCCGTGTCAGCCACGTCTCCACGGGAGGCGGCGCGTCGTTGGAGCTTATGGAGGGCAAGGAGCTGCCCGGCGTGGCCGTCCTGCCCGATGAGGATGACCGATGATAGACTTTCCCGCCCTTGCCGACATGGTTGATTCGACTCCGTCCAAGATCATCATGCTCGTCGTGGACGGGCTTGGCGGCGCGCCGCACCCCGAAACGGGCCTTTCCGAGCTTGAGACAGCCGCGCTGCCCAACCTGGACCGGCTGGCCGGGGAGTCGTCGGGCGGTATGACCGTTCCGGTGCTGCCCGGCGTGGCTCCGGGCAGCGGCCCGGGCCATCTGGCGCTGTTCGGATACAACCCGCTCAACTACTTCATTGGCCGCGGCGTGCTGGAAGCCCTGGGCATAGACGCCCCCATCGGCGATGGCGACGTAGCCGCCAGGGGCAACTTCTGCACCGTGGACGGCGGCGGGCTGCTCACCGACCGCAGAGCGGGGCGCATCCCGTCCGAGGAGAGCTTCCCTCTGGTCGAAATCCTGGACACGATCGAGGTTCCGGGCGTGGATATGTCGGTGCTGCCCGTCAAGGATTACAGGTTCGTGCTGATGATGAAGGGCGCGGGCCTCAGCGACGCCGTCAGCGAGACCGACCCCCAGCGCACGGGCGTGGCGCTCCTTGCGGTGGGGGCGCTGGAAGCCGCCGGAGAGAAGACGGCGAAAGCGGCCAACGCTTTCATACGTCAGGCAAGGGAGAAGCTGGCCGGACAGCCGAAGGCGAACATGGCGCTGCTGCGCGGCTTCTCGCAGCTGCCGTACTTCCCCGCCATGGGCGAATCGTACAAGCTCAATCCCGCGGCGGTAGCCGCTTACCCCATGTACCGTGGACTGGCGCGGGTGGTCGGCATGAAGGTAATTCAGACGGGGCAGTCCTTTGAAGACGAACTGGACGCGCTGAACGAGCGCTACCAAGACCACGACTTCTTCTACCTGCACTACAAGCCGGCCGACGCCGCCGGAGAGGACGGCGACTTCGAAGCCAAGGTGAAAACGCTGGAGGCGTTGGACGCCTGCATCCCGCGAGTCCTGGAACTGAACCCCGACGTGCTGGTGGTAGCGGGAGACCACTCCACGCCCGCCGTTCTGGCGGCGCATAGCTGGCACCCCGTGCCGGTGTTGATACGCTCCGCATATACGCTGGGCGACGGTGTGGAAGCGTTCAACGAACGCGCCTGCGCCCGTGGCTCCCTGGGCACGTTCCAGGCGGAATATCTGATGCTTCAGGCGCTGTCTCACGCGGGTAAGCTGGCCAAATACGGGCCGTAGCGGCCCATTCAAGCTGAGGAGGGCCTCTTGGGCAGACCATTCATAGCAGGCAACTGGAAGATGAACACCACCATCCACGAGGCGGGCTTTCTGGCCGCGTCCATCAGGAGCAACCTGGAAGACGTCACCGGCGTGGAAGTCGTGCTCTGTCCGCCGTTCGTTTCTCTGGCAGAGGTCGCAAGCGTGGTGAAGGGGTCGAACATCAGGGTCGGCGCGCAGAACATGCACCATGAGGACAAGGGCGCTTTCACGGGAGAGGTGTCGCCGCTCATGCTTCAAGAGCTTTGCAGCTACGTCATTCTGGGGCACTCGGAACGGCGGCGCGACTTTGGGGAGACGGACGATCTGGTGAGCCGCAAGGCCAACAAGGCGCTCTCGTACAACATGCGGCCCATCGTCTGCGTGGGAGAGGCGTTGCAAGCGCGCCAAGAGGGCAGGGCAGGGGAAGTGGTGTCGCGCAGCCTTGCCGGGTCGCTGGCCGGCGTGGAGTCCGCCAACGGCATAGTGGTGGCCTACGAGCCGATCTGGGCCATAGGCACCGGCGAAGCGGCCACGGGAGGACAGGCGCAGGAGATGTGCGGATTGATTCGCGGGCAGCTTGCCGGTTTGTTCGGGGAGGGCGCGGTGGAGAGGGTGCCGGTCCTGTACGGAGGCAGCGTGAATCCCGACAATATAGATGAGTTCGTGTCCCAGCCGGACATAGACGGCGCGCTTGTCGGCGGCGCAAGCCTTAGCTCCGACCAGTTCGTTGAGATTGTGCGTTACACCGCGCAAGAGCGTTTGAATCATTGAAGCGCGGGGACCTGCGCAGACCCTCCATAGTCGCCATAGTTGGCGCCACCGCCGCCGGCAAGACCGCCCTTAGCCTGGAACTCGCCAAGCGTTTGCCGGCGGAGATCGTCAGCGTGGACAGCCGCCAGGTCTACAGGCACATAGACATAGGCACCGCCAAACCGACCTTGGAGGAGCAGTCGCGGGCGCGGCACCACCTGATCGATATTGTAGAACCCACCGACGACTTCAGCCTGGCGGATTACCTGGAGCGGGCGCATTGCGCCATCCGGGACATCAAGAACAGGGGGCGCTTGCCCCTTCTGGTCGGCGGTACGGGCCAGTATCTGTGGGCGCTGCTTGAAGACTGGCGGGTGCCGTCCGTGGCCCCGGATAGAGAGTTCCGAGAGGAGATGGAGGCGCTGGCCGCCGAACAGGGGAACCAAGCCGTCCACGACAGGCTCAGGGAGTCCGACCCTGAGTCGGCGGCGGCGATAGACCCGCGCAACCTGCGCCGGGTTATCCGCGCTCTGGAGGCGCATCATCAGACGGGCGTCCCGTTCTCCCAGATGCGCAGCCGCGGCGAAGGCCGCTACGATTCGCTTGTAATCGGCCTCACGCTGCCCAGGGATGAACTGTACCGTCGCATAGACAGTCGCGTGGATGCGATGATCGAAGCGGGATGGCCGGACGAGGTTCGCCGCCTGCTGGACGGCGGCGTGACGGCGGAGAGTCCGTCCATGAGCAGCGTGGGCTACAGGGAGCTGGCGGCCTGTTTGCGTGGCGTAACAAGCCTGGAAGAGGCCGTGCGAAACGTAAAGAGCCAAACGCGCCGGTTTGCGCGGCGGCAATACGCCTGGTTCCGCCTTTCCGACCCGCGCATACGCTGGCTGCAATCAAATGAGGACGCCGTAAGCGAAGCCTATGGCTTGATTACCGCGTTCTTGTGATAGAATGCCGTTGACATGAGATTTACCAAGATGCACGGCGCGGGCAACGACTACGTTGTTCTGGACGCGCGCAATGAGGATAAGGACTGGCCGGCCCTGGCGGTGGAGATGTGCGACCGCCACTACGGGGTTGGCGCGGACGGCCTGCTCCTGCTGCAACCCTCGGCGGTAGGGGACGTCAGGATGCGCATGTTCAACCCGGACGGTTCCCAGGCCGAGATGTGCGGCAACGGCATCCGGTGCTTCGCCAAGTACGTGCTGGAGCGCGGCCTGGTTTCGCTCAACGGGGCCCCTCTTCACGTGGAAACGAACAGCGGCCTGCTGGACGTGTCGCCCTTGACGGACGGGAACGGCAGGATAAGCAGGGCGCGGGTCGCCATGGGCGAGCCGCGATTCAACGCGCCGGACATACCCGTTCAGCTTCCGGCAGGGGAGAACGGACGGCGAGTCGACGCGAATTTACTTGACATAACTAACGGGATCGTGCCTGAGCAGCTCGTTGTGGAGTACCCCGTAGAGCTGGCGGGCGAGACCTTCGAGGTAACCTGCGTTTCCATGGGCAACCCCCACGCCGTCGCTTTCATAGAGCGTCCCGTGGATGAGGTCGAACTGGACAGGCTGGGGCCGCTTATGGAGCATCACCCCATCTTCCCCAGGCGCGTCAACTTCCACGTCGTCAACGTGGAGGATAGGGGCCGTCTCAAGGCCAGGACCTGGGAGCGTGGCGCAGGCCTTACACTGGCGTGCGGCACCGGCGCATGCGCCATTCAGGCGGCGGCGCGACTGCTCCGCCTCACCGACGATCAGGTCAGCTTGGAGATGCCCGGCGGCGAGTTGATCGTCACGTGGGACGGACGTGGCCCGGTGTACATGGAGGGCCCCATAGTGCAGGTATTCGAGGGTGAGTGGCCCTCATAGTTTAAGTAACCAAAACGCAAAAAGGAGCACCCATGAAGTTCGCTGAGCGCATAGACAAACTGCAGCCGTACCTTTTTGTGGAGATCAGCAGAAAGATAAACCAGAAGAGGGCGGCGGGAATCGACGTAGTCACCTTTGCCATAGGGGATCCCGACATTCCCACGCCTCCGCACATTCTGGACAAGCTCATAGAGGCCGCGCAGGACCCGCCCAACCATCGCTATCCCGAATCGGACGGGCTGCCGCAGTTCCGCCGCGCCGTCTCCGACTGGTACGGCCAGCGGTTCGGCATAGCCCTGGACTCCGACAAGGAGGTGCTGTCTCTCATAGGCGCGAAAGAGGGCATCGGGCACATGGCGTTGTGCTTCATAGACCCCGGCGACGTGGCCCTGGTGCCGGACCCGGGCTACCCGGTTTATGCCGTGGGTACCATGTTCGCCGGCGGCGAGTCCTATTTCATGCCTCTGTTGGAGGAGAACGGGTGGCTGCCCGACCTGGACGCCATTCCTGAGCAGGTGGCCCAGAAGGCCAAGGTGATGTGGCTGAACTATCCCAACAACCCCACGTCGGCCACGGCGGACATCGAATACTTCGAGCGGGTGGTGGATTTCGCGAAGGCGTACGACATCGCGGTCTGCCACGACGGCCCGTACACGGAGGTGGCCTACGACGGTTACGTTCCGCCCAGCTTCCTGCAGGCCAGGGGCGCAATGGACGTTGCCGTGGAGTTCCACTCGCTTTCCAAGAGCTATAACATGACCGGTTGGAGAGTGGGCATGGCCGTGGGCAACGCCGAGATGATCAACGCGCTGATGCGCGTCAAGTCCAACCTTGACTCCGGCATTCCGCAGGCCATCCAGATAGCGGGCATAGAGGCGCTCCAGGCGTCGCAGGAGTGCATTGGGGAGAACAACGCCATATACCAGCGCCGCCGCGACAAGCTGGTGGACGCTTTGCGGGGCATAGGCATGGAGATCACGCCGCCAAAGGCCAGCCTGTACGTCTGGGCAAGGGTTCCCGAAGGCTACGGCTCCGCGGAATTCGCCGCCATGCTCCTGGAAGAGAAGGACATAGTGGTCACGCCGGGATCGGGATACGGCGAGTACGGGGAAGGGTACATCCGTCTTTCGCTCACACTATCGGACGAGCATTTGGCCAAGGCAGTCCAGCGCTTGGAAGGCTGGAAAATCCCACCGAAAGCCTGAGAGGTAGCCGAGCATACCCAGAGCCACGTTTTCAACCGCCAAACAAAGGGAAAGGGCCTATCTGGCCGGTATCCAGATCAAGCGCGCTCATTTCTCATGGTCGTTGCAGGATTCGCTGTCTGAACTGGCGCAGCTGGCTCGCTCCGCCGGAGCGGAAGTGGTGGGTACGGTCGCTCAGAACTTGTACAAGCCCGGGCACACCTACCTGGGGAAGGGCAAGATAGAGGAGCTGCGGGCCGTTCGCGGGGCTTTCGACACCTTGATCCTGGACGATGAGCTTACCCCGACGCAGCAGCGCAACCTGGAAAGCGCCTTTGGCGAGAACGTCAAGGTCATAGACCGTACCGCGCTGATTCTGGACATATTCGCCAGCCGCGCCAGGACCAAGGAGGGGCGTCTTCAGGTCGAGCTGGCGCAGCACGAATACCTGCTGCCGCGTTTGGCCGGGCAATGGTCGCACCTGGAGCGTCTGGGCGGCGGAATAGGCACACGTGGCCCCGGCGAAACGCAGATAGAGACCGACCGCCGCCTCATCAACCGCAGAATACAGCGCTTGAAGGCCGATTTGGAGAAGGTGCGCGGCCAGCGCGCGCTTCACCGCAAGCGGCGCAGGTCGCAGGACATTCCCGTGGCGGCGCTGGTAGGCTACACGAACGCGGGCAAGAGCACGCTGTTCAACGCCTTAACCACGGCGGGGGTCATGGAGTCCGGCGCGCTATTCGCCACTCTGGACCCGGTGACAAGGCGAGTGCGGCTTCCCAGCGGCCAGAACGTCCTCATGTCCGATACCGTGGGCTTCATACACAAGCTGCCGCCCACGGTGGTCGCCGCGTTCCACGCCACGCTGGAAGAGCTGCACGACGCGGATATCCTGCTTCACGTCGTCGATATGACGCATAAGAACATGCGCCAGCACATAGCGGTAGTGGAGGAGATACTGAGCGACCTCGGATTGCGGGAAAAGCCGGATCTGCCGGTGTTCAACAAAATGGATCTTTTGCCGGACGACTCGGCGTTGCTCAACAACGAGGACGATGCTGGAGAAGGTACGATGGTTTCCGCGGCGACCCGGCAGGGGCTGGACGAACTGCTGGCGCGCGTCGATCATCTTTTGACCCAAGTAATGGTGATGCCGGTGGGATAGGGGTTTGAGGGAGAAGGGCTTGCGTCCAGGTTGGAAAACGTTCGTCCTATACTAGTTATGTAAAGTAGAGGGAGGGGCATTTCACGTACTTTACATAATGTATAGGGCTTTATGTTTTGCTATAGAGGGTTCCGGACGGCTTGCGAGACTTTCTCTATCTGTAACGCAACGCCCTGACAGCGTTTGAAAGGACTTCCGTGTGTTGTAAGACCCTCCGACCTCTTACAAGCCCCTTAACAGCGGCCTGTCCCTCTGAGCCTTTTCATCGAGCTGCCGGATGGGCTGCTCCAACTGTGGCCATAAGATGGAGCGCCGCTAACGGCGTTGAAACGACCCCGGACGTGTTGCAACACCCTCTGACCGCTTACAGTCCTCTATTATGGATATATCTCCCGATTGAAAACTTGACCCCTCGTGGACGGAGCGTTTAATCTGACGGAGCTATGACCACCTACTGGAGAGATAAGAAGCTCCACGTAGTACCAAGACAGGAGTTGGCCTTGTGCCTCCTTGTTGGAACACGTGGGGCTGGTGGTCATAGCAGATGCCAACTCTAATACCGCAAGGAGGCGTCCTATGACTGCTCAGGAAGATGCTAAGCGTGATGGGTCGCAGAGGCGAAGAATACCACTTCCATCAAACCATCCGGATAATCAGACTCCAACGTCTAAACCGCCTAAACAAGATAACCAGACTAAGATAGTAATCGGGGTGATAGTGGTGGTGGTAGTCGCCTTGATCCTATGGGGTTCAGGTCTAAGCCGTGCTCTATCTCCTACGCCCACTCCGACACCGACCATAGACCCACGGCTCTTAGAGGCTAGAGTAGTGGGAAAAGTGGGTGACTGCAACCTTAGCATACCCACCGACTACTTCGCGGAGATTACAGTAGCGGAGCTAGAGGCCGTCGTCCGCTATGACGGTTGCTCAGAGGATCGGGTCAAGCTATGGACCGATAACTTTGATCAGCATCAATCCGAGGCAAGACAGCACTTAGCTGAGGTAGCCTTGACGGAGACGGCATGGGCGTCCTGGACGGTTGAGGAGCTATCAAGATGCTCTGAAATCTCTGATACCGCTCGGAGGTGGGAATGCGAGGAGAAGCTACAGGTTGAGTACCAGCTATCCACCTTGAACCTATTGCAACTCCCCCATGATCAGGCCACAGAATGGCAGAACCATGAACGAAGGCTGGAACGGGCGGCTGAGATCGTAGAGGCCTCGACGCAGTTTCCGACGCAGGCAACCTGCGACCGTCTCAACCAAGCATTTGAGGATGTTAAGGGCGCTCTCGCCTTCATCCGTGGCTTGGATGCTCCTGATACCTATCTAGGGATTGAAGCGTACCTGACCCAGCTCGTCCGACTCTCTGAGCAGATAACGCTATCCTGTCTATCCATCACTAGAAGATAGACCTCCTCTTGGCTCAAAGTCATTGGTGAACTATCGAGAGTTCTTGCACGAAAGCTACGAGCGTTAGGTAGAGTACATGAAGCGCACAGGTGCTCTACTACTAGGGGTCCTCCCGGTTATCCCTATAGCTTAGGGGGGATATCCCCATTCGTAGCTGGATCCTCTCAATATTTAGAAGCTGTCGCTCTAGGTCGGTAGAGGCTGCCAGTTGTGTCCCATTGAGCAGCATCGCTAGCGCAGCTAGGATCGTCTGCTGATCACTCTCCAACGCCTCAACTCGTTTCTTCATATCGTCTAATGTCATGGGTTTCCTCCTTTTATGAGAGGATATCACAGCGAGGCCGAACCCCTACCCCTTTCGTATAAACCTAGGCTTCTTCATTCGCTGGACACAATAGCAACGGAAGACTCAGGTACTCGTGGTCGATCGATTCTGCGTCCATTTGAGCTAGGCCGGATTGCTCGAAAATAGAGTGTTCCATAAGACCTCGCCAGAGAAGACGTACGCCACTGGGAGCGGTAGTGGCGCACCCCCGGGGAATCCGAACACGGCTAGGGTCTCCTGAGGATCGAGTTAGAGAGCCGAGACGGACGAATGGAGTCTGGGTGGCATGGGCACGGTGGAGTATGGTCTTCCTCGCTGACGAGTGGGACAATAGTCCTTACCCAGCATTCGTTCCATCGGCCGACTTGATGGATCTTTCAATGTGCTCAGCTAGCAGTAGACAGAATCGATACAGGTCAGGTCCACCGATCTCCGCCTGCCAGTTAGGTTCCTGACCCTCTCCTGGTGCGTCATGGACGACTAGCCCGACTTCAGAAAGGTTGCGAGAATCCTGTTCTCCAATAAACTCGAAGCGCCCATGGGCCGCAGCGTTCCTCAGATGCCATACGAGATGTCCCAGGGTCTTGGTCTTGGGCTTTCCCCGCTTTGGTACGTCCAGTGTGATGTCCCACTTCGGCCAACGGAGTTCCTTCAGAGTAACCGACCAGAAGGCCATCTTGGAATAATGCTGATGGGGTACTACGACGATGCCGAGCATTGAATTCACTAAGTGAGTCACAATGTGGACATCTTCATTGCGGCTACGGGCATTGCTTACGTACTCGAGGTTCTTGCGAGTCCGCTGCGCGAATCCAATGGGTTTATTTCTCGTTTCAAACGTCATAATTGTGCTCCAATCGCCACTCGGGTTGCCGACTTGATCCGTTGGGAAGGAAGAATCCACCCCCGAGATTCAGTCCTCCAATTGTTGCAAGGCCTCCTCTGAGGCTCTTTCCAAGCAGCGCACTACATAGTGCCAACAGAGCTGGAAGACCGAGGAAAGCCCCTGTCCTTGAAGTGTCGAAGGCCCGGAGTTGCACTGTGAACTTGGATAACACAGAGCCCCCTACATTTTGCTGTAGAGGGCTCTGTGTGGCTTGCGAGCCGTTCTTTACCTGAAAGCGCCCTAGCCGCGCTGATCTATCGGCACGTACTCTACGTCCATTGGGCCGGTGTACTCCATCAGCGGGCGTATCAGCATGTTGTTGGAGGACTGCTCCACCACGTTCAACGTCCAGCCGGGGATCCGCCCCAGCGTGAATATGGGAACGAAGATGTCCTCCGGAATGCCGAGCAAGTAGTAGATCGACCCGGCGAAGAAGTCGACGTTTACGTAGATGCCCCTGGACTGGTACGGCTTCATCGCTTCCTGGATGTTCTGGAGTATCTGGAACCAGTGAGGCTCGCCCTTCTCCACGCCGAGGGTCTGAGAACGCGCCGCCAGGTGCCTTGCCCTTGGGTCCTCCGCTTTGTAGACCCTGTGGCCAAAGCCCATGATGCGGCCGCGGTTGTCGAGTATGTTCCTCACGTAGGCCGCTGCGTTTTCCGGCGAGCCTACCTCCTCGGCCATCTTCTGCACCGCTTCTGCGGCTCCGCCGTGCAGCGGCCCCTTGAGCGTGCCGATGCCGGTCACCACCGCCGAGTGGAGGTCGCTCACCGTGGAAGCCGTGACGCGTGCGGCAAACGCCGAGGCGTTTGCGCCGTGTTCCGCGTGCAGGATGAAGTCCACGTCCAGTATGCGGGCCTCATCTTCCGTAGGCGTCTTGTCGAACAGCATGTAGAGGAAGTTGCCGGCGTGGTTCAGGTCGGGGTTTGGCTTGACGATCGGCTTCCCGTTTCTAATCCTGTCGTGGACGGCCACTATGGTCGTGGCCTTTGCCGTGAGGCGCAGCCCTTTGCGAATGGTGGCTTCGGCGGAAAGGTCCTCTACTTCGTCGTCGAACGCGGCCAGCGCGGATACCGCCGTCCTCAGCACGTCCATGGGGTGCGCCGCCTTGATCTTGTCTATGATATCAACGATTTCGTCGGGGATCTCCCTTTCGGCGCGCAGGCCCTTGTCGAATTCGTCCAGTTCCGCCTGCGTGGGGAGCTTCCCGTACAGGAGAAGGTACACCACCTCTTCGAAGGTGGACTTTTCCGCCAGGTCGTGGATGTTGTAGCCCCTGTAGAGGAGCTTGCCGACCTGCCCGTCTATGAAACAGGACTCCGTCCTATCGAGATAGACCCCTGAAAGGCCTCTGTGTATTTCAATTCCTGAAGTCGTCATTCTGCCTCCAAAGGTTACGGTTGTTCCATGCACAATCATGCTATCAACGACCTATGGGGCTGTCAACGTTGCCGTGAGGCGCAGCGTCGCCTGTGCTAGAATGAAGGCTCCATTATGAAACTGCACCATCGCATAGCCGTTTACGGCGGTCTGTTTGCCATCATCCTGACGCTGGCCACCTATGACGTCGCCGGCAGGCTGTGGTCGAACCACCTGCCTCTCGGCGTTCCCGCGGAGCTTGCCGGGGTTTGGGAGGTGTACCGGATACTGGACGAAGATTACGCGGGCGGCGCGGAGCTTGATCAGAGCCTGCTCAGCGCCGGCGCCATTCAGGGAATGATGGATATCCTATCGGTCACGGGAATCGACTCGGAAATGGCGCCGTATTCCAGCGGCTTCGAGGCGGTTCGGCAGGCATGGCAGGATATTTCGGAAAACCTGGACGGCGATGATGAAATCACCACCCGGATACTGGAGGAGGCGGCCATACAAGGCATGTTGAACGCCCTGGACGACCCCAACACCTCCTATCTGTCGCCTGAGGGGTACAAGCAGGTGGTGGAGAGCTATGAATCGGACTTCGAAGGCATAGGCGCCTGGGTAAGGGAACAGGATGGCCGTATCACGGTGCAGGACGTGATGGACGGCGCTCCGGCGGAAGACGCCGGCCTTCTTTCCGGCGACGTGCTCGTGGAAGTGGACGGCACGCCTATAGATGGATACAGCGTAGATGAGGCCGTGGCCCTGATCAGAGGGCCCAGGGGTTCGGCTGTTGAGCTGCTGGTGCTGCGCCCTGAAGAAGAGACTCCTGAGATGATAAGCATCACCCGCGCTTCGATCAGGACGCCTTCCGCCGGGTGGAGTCCGTTGAACGATGAGATAGCTTACCTATGGATAGACAGGTTCCGCGACGAAACGGACAAAGAGGTGGAGGAAGCGCTGGTGGAGGTAGTGCGCGAGGGGTACTCCGGGCTGGTTCTGGACGTCAGAGGCAACCTGGGCGGCATCCTTTCCACTACCGTTTCAATCGCCAGCCTGTTTCTGGAAGACGGCCTGGCGCTCTACCAGGTGGACGCACAAGGCGTGAGGACCGATATGGAGGTCAGCGGAGGCGGTATAGCTACGGAGATGCCGCTCGTCGTCCTGGTCGATGGGGTAAGCGCCAGCTCCAGCGAGGTCCTGGCCGGCGCCCTCCAAGACCACGGGCGGGCCGTGGTCATTGGCACGACGACCTTCGGCAAGGGAAGCGTGAACGAACTCAAGGAGTTGGACAGCGGCTCCGCCCTGTACGTTACGGCGGCGCTGTGGTACACGCCCAACGGACGGTTGATAGAGGGAGAGGGACTGCAGCCCGACATCACGTCCGAATTGGAACGCTGGGTTACTTTTGATCCGGTCATTGCCGAACGGTTGGGGTCATCCAATGCGGCGGTTACCGTTACACAGCGCGGCAACGGGCTTTTCGAGGTGCTGGTGGACAGGCCGCTGCTGGCCGCCTTGGAGCAGCTTCAGTCATCGCCCGCTCCGCCTGTGACCATAGGTTGATTGATAACGTGGGAAAGAACGGATACAGGGTCATCGCCGTGAACCGCAGGGCCTTCCGTGATTACGACATCCTGGAGACGGTCGAAGCGGGCCTGGCGCTGACCGGCACCGAGATCAAGTCGGTTCGCGCCGGACGCGTCAACCTGCGGGACGCCTATGCCCGTGAAGAGAAGGGCGAGATGTGGCTGTTCAACTCGCACATCGCGCATTACGCAAAGGGCGGCGTCTACAATCACGAACCTACCCGCCCTCGCAAGCTGCTGCTTCACCGCGGCCAGATAGAGCATCTGGCGTTGGAACTCGGCCAGAAGAGGCTTACCATCGTCCCGTTGCGCCTGTACATCAGAAACCACAAAGCCAAGATGGAGCTCGGACTGGCGCGGGGGCGTCGCCAGTACGATAAGCGCAAGGCTATCGCCCGCCGCGAGGCGGAGCGGGATATGGAGCGCTACGCCAAGACGGGCGTAGGTTCTCGGTAGGCTTGGCGTTCTGATATAATGGTTGCAGCAGAAATGGGGACGCGTGGTTTCGACAGGGGGTGGTTCTGCGGGACTGCAGGCCGAGGCGCCGTCGCACCTCGTTAAAAGGCGGCAAAAAAAGTAACTGGCAAGAAACAGTTAGCGCTGGCCGCCTAAGGCGGCTACGTCTACCCTGACCTGCTCCCCAAGGGCTGGGGATAGGCGACACACATTGGGGACGCTGCCATTACGACACCGATAGTAATGGCTCAAGACAATCGGCTGGCTCACTTGCTTCGTTGTCGGTGTCGGAATCAGGTGAGCGAGACCTGAACACCGAATAAGCCTGTAGCACGTTCCGACGGAGCGTCTTCTGGACAGGGGGTTCGACTCCCCCTCGTCTCCACCAGCAATGGATAAGGGCCTCCCCTACTGAGACGGGGAGGCCCTTGAATTAACGAAGCCCCCTACCCTGCCCCGCCTGGCTCCTGCCTGCGCAACCTAGAGTCCCTTCCCCCTTCTATGGGGGAAGGCTAGGATGGGGGTCATGGATAGGATAAGGCCTACGCCTTCGCTTTCGCCGCCCTTGACTTCTTGGACGCCGCCGCCGTCTTGCCGTTCGTCTCCGCCGCGGCGGGGGTCTCCGCTTTCGCCGAGGCTATGCTTGCCCGCAGCGCCTCCATCAGGTCGGTGACCTTGCCCTTGGAGACGGAAGGAGCCGCCGTGACCACTTCCTGGGACGTCAGCTTGCCTTCGATGACCTTCTCCAGAGCCAGGCGGTACTGATCCTCGTGCTCGGAGGGTTCGTAGTCGGCGGTGAGCTGGTCGATGAGCATCATGGCCATGGCCATCTCCTGCTCGGTGATGGCTGTCTGCTCCTCCGGCAGGTCCAGTTCTTTGGCGCCGCGTATCTCGTCGGGATAGTGCATGGTGTGCATGGCTATGGCGTGTTCGTAGGGCCGCAGCGTGCAGATGTGCTCCTTGTTGCGAAGCGACACCTTGGCAATGGCGGCGCGCTGGGACGTTTCCAGCGCCTGCTTCAGCAGGTAGAACGGCTTTACGCCCACGCCCTCAGGCTCCAGCATGTAGGTGCGGTCGAAGTTGATGGGGTCGATCTTGGACAGATCGACGAACTTGATGATGTCGATGTTGCGTATGGAAGGGACAGGCAGATTCTCGAAGTCCGTTTCTTCCATGACCACGTACTCGTCCTTAGCAAACTCGTAGGCGCGCACAATCTCGGAACGCTCCACCTCGGTATCGTGATGCGGGCAGTACCGCTTGTAGCGCAGCCTGGTGTGGCATTCGCCGTGCATGGTGACGAAGGAGATGTCCTTGCTCTCCGTGGCGGTGTAGAGCTTTATGGGGATTGCCACCATCCCAAAGCCCACCGCGCCCTTCCAAATCGCTCGTCTTGCCATCAGTGCCTCCAATTCCCCCGGGCGCCCTTTTCCGTTGCCGTATAGAATAGCCGTCACGGGTTCGGTGAGTCAAATGGGGCCGCCCGGGCATGACGTGGTACAGCCTAGAGATGGAGCCGTAATCGACTTCATCGACACCGAGAACAGAACGATGGTTCTTTAGTGATTGAGGGTTACTTTGACCGGCGTATGACGGACATGACGTGAAGACCGTCGCTCCCGTGTAGGCTTGTTCCCAGTGGAGACGGGAACGGGAGCCCGCACCGCCGCCCCCTGGCTGCACTTCCACTAGGGCAGCGGCTCAAGCGCTACGGGAACCTCGCCTTTGTTCCGCTCCTGGGCTTCGTCGTGCCGCGTCTGCAATAGTAGCCAGGTAGAGCCGCCGCCAAACAGTTTGTTCAGTCCCACGGCCATTGCGGGAGATACACTCGCCTGGCCGTTGATGACGCTGCTTAGCTGCTCGGCGCTGATTCCCAGCTTTTTCGCAGTCTCCGTAACACCCATGCCCAGAGCTTCCATATTCGTTTTGATAATCCGTCCAGGATGGACGGGATACTTCATCGGCATTCGGGCATTCTCCTAATGGTAGTCTACAAAATCGACATCCGTGACGTTGCCGCCTTCGAACCGGAAAATAATTCTCCAGTTTCGAGACACGGCTACCGACCAGAAGCCTGCCAAGTTGCCGCTCAACGGATGCAATCGGTAGCCGGGTTGATCCATATCCCCAGGCCTTGCCACAGTATCGAGCAGAGTCAGTATTTCCTCAATCCGTGCAACATAGTCAACTGGCAACCGTCTCCGGTCTCCATTCTCGTACAGGCGTCTCAGGCCCCTATGACGGAAACCGAGAATCATTGTTCAAGTCTAACCTGTTGCCACCCAATCGGCAATTGTCGCGCTTCGCTAGGACCTCCCTCCCCTGCCCTCTCCCATACGGAGAGGCGGCGTAGTAAACTCAGGGCAGGCCAATATGCAAAGGATGCGTCAATGGGAATAGAGGCTCTCACCAAGACCGGCGGCGGGCTGACCGTAAATCCTTCCACCGAGGAGGAGTGGCGGGACTGGGTCAGCGCGTCGGCTAGTTGGAACTACGTGATGAAGGATCCGCTGCTGGACTGGCTCGACCTCTACGGCGAGGCAAACGGCTTCCAGCGCGACGATGCCCTGTCCTCCTACGACTGCCGGACCGACTTCACCGCGTTCATCATGGAAAAAGGCAAGCGGTTCGAGGAGGCCGTGGTGAGCTACCTGGGCGTGCTTGTGTCCATAACCGCCATCAGCGACGGCCCCGCCGGTGTCCGCGACCTGTCGAAGGCTGAGGAGACGTTTGACGCGATGCGGAACGGGACGCCGGTCATCTATCAAGGCGTCCTGCGAGACGCCGAGTCGCGCACCTACGGAGCGCCCGACCTGCTGGTGCGGAGCGACGAGCTTCATCGGCTGTTTCCCGGCGCGCTGAGCGAGGAGGAGGCCGCCGTAACTTCGCCGGGCCTGGGCTTCTGGCCCTGGCACTATCGAGTCGTGGACATCAAGTTCACCACCCTCGACCTGCTGGCCGGCGGCGAGCTTGGCAACATCGGCTCCAAACTGCCCTACAAAGCCCAGCTTTTCGTGTACAACCGCGCCCTGGGACGGCTGCAAGGTCATACGCCGTCGCATTCTTACCTCTTGGGCCGGGGCTGGAAGCAGAGGAAGGAGCGCGGCGACAGCTTCATGGAGCGGCTTGGCCCCGTGGCGCACTACGCCCGAACCCGCTCCGGCTCCATAGAGGAATTGACCGATGCGGCCTGCGAATGGCTGCGCCGCGTCAGAAGCCAGGGCTCCGGCTGGAAAGTCCTGCCCTTCCCCGACGTGCCCGAACTCTGGCCCAACATGGGGAACACGCGGGACATTCCCTGGCATGGCGCAAAGGGGCGCATCGCGGAGGAGCTTGGCGAGTTGACATCGCTCTGGTACGTGGGCGTGGATAAGAGACAGGCTGGCCACGAGGCCGGAATCTACGACTGGCGCGACGCTTCGTGCACTGCCGCTTCGCTGGGGTTCTCCGAAGGCAAGCGGCAGCCGGTGCTGCAAGCCATCCTGGATGTCAACCGCTCGACAGGCGGGCCCAACGTAAGGCCGTCCCGCTTGCGCAACGGCGACCCTGCTTGGCGGGACGCCGCGTTCGAGTTCTACGTGGACTTCGAGACGGTGAGCGATCTGGACGACGATTTCTCGAAGCTCCCGCTGAGGGGCGGCCAGCCGCTGATCTTCATGATCGGCTGCGGGCACGTGGAAGACGGCGGCTGGGTCTACAAGAGCTTCACCGTCGGCGATCTGACGGAGCCGTCAGAGGAGAAGATAATAGACGACTGGCACGCTCACATGGCTGAGGTTACCCGGAGGCTGGGAGACCCCGGCAACGAACCGCTGGTCGTCCACTGGTCCCACGCCGAAACCAGCTCCATGGAGACGTCGTACAACGCCGCCGTGAAGCGGCACCCCGGTAACTCCTGGCCCAAGCTCCGCTGGTTCGATTTCCTGACCCGCGTGATGAGGGAGGAGCCGGTGGTGGTGCGCGGCGCTATGAACTTCGGACTGAAGAGCGTGGCGCGAGCCATGCAATCGCATGGCCACGTCGAAACGACGTGGGAGGACGGCCCCACCGACGGCCTGGGCGCGATGGTGGGCGCCTGGTGGTCGGCGGACGAGGCCCGGCGCTTGGGCGTGGATATGACGCAGATTGACCTCATGGGCGAAATCGAGCGTTATAATGAGGTGGATTGCCAGGTGATGATGGAGATAGTGGCGTATCTGAGGGCCAATCACTGAGTATCTGCTATGACATCGTACAAGGTCTTAATCGGCACGTCGGGCTACAACTACCCGGAATGGAAGGGCAGCTTCTACCCCTCCGACCTGCCCGTCGCCAGGATGCTCTCGTACTATGCGGAGCGCTTCTCCACTGTGGAAATCAACTACACGTTCTACAGGTTCCCCAATGAGAAGACGCTCGCCGGATGGGCGGAAAGCACGCCCGACAACTTCCGCTTCACCCTGAAAGCGCCGCGACGCATCACGCACGAAGCCAGGCTGAGCAACTGCCGGGAGATGGTGGAAGGCTTCTGCGAACGGGCGCAGGGCCTCGGCTCCAAGCTGGGCGTCCTGCTCTTTCAGCTTCCGCCGTCGTTCAAGCTGAACCTGGACGTGCTGGACGGCTTCTTGGGGTGGCTGCCGCAGGGCACCAGGGCGGCGTTCGAGTTTCGCAACGCCTCCTGGCTCACCGAGGAGGTGTACGCCCGCCTTCGCGAGAAAGACCTGGCGCTGTGCATCGCCGACAGCGAGAAGTCGACGACGCCGGTCGTCGCTACCGCAAGCTACGGCTACTTCCGCCTACGCGACGAGGGGTACGGGCCAGAAGACATACGCGCATGGTCGGACAAAATCAAGGAGCATGACGGCGTCTGGGGCGACGTTTTCGTCTACTTCAAGCACGAGGAGGAGGGCAAGGGGCCGGAGTTCGCCAGGATGCTCATGGACTGCCTGGATATGCCCGCCTAGCCGCCGATGCTCCAAGAGTACGAAAAGAAGCGAGACTTCACCCGCACCCGCGAGCCGGGGCCGGGAACGGCCAGGCGCGCCAAGGGCAGCTTGCGGTTCGTGGTGCAGAAGCACGCCGCCAGCCGCCTTCACTACGACTTCCGCCTGGAGTTGGACGGCGTCCTGAAATCGTGGGCTGTGCCCAAGGGCCCCTCGCTGAACCCGCAGGACAAGAGGCTTGCCGCTTTTGTGGAAGACCACCCATTGGACTACGGCACGTTCGAGGGCGTGATAGGCCACGGGAACTACGGCGCGGGGCAGGTCATCGTCTGGGACGCGGGCCACTACTCGCCTGACGAGGGCGGCCTCTCCTTCGGCAACCGTGAGGAGGCCGAGGAGCGGATGCGGCACGATTTGGAGAAGGGCAAGCTCTCCTTTACCCTGCGCGGCAAGAAGCTTAAGGGTTCGTGGACGCTGGTGCGGACCACCCGCGGCCCCAAAGACTGGCTCCTCATCAAGCACAAAGACCGCTACGTGGACACGGAGCGGGACATCCTGGCCGAGGACAGGTCGGTTCAGTCGGGGCTTACCCTGGAAGACCTGAAGAGCGGTCGCCTGCCCGACCCTGCCAAATCGGAAACGGCGCGGCTTTCGGAGATGGAACGCATACTGTCCGCAGGCACGGAGGCTGCCTATCCAAAACGCCTAAAGCCTATGATGGCGGGCAGCGCGGACGCCCCCTTTTCACATCCGGACTGGCTGTTCGAACCCAAGCTGGACGGATATCGCGTGATGGCCTTTGTGCAAGGGGAACGGGTCACTCTGCTCAGCCGTAACGGCTTGGATCTCACCGGACGGCTGCCCGAAGTGGCCTCCGACCTCGGGGCGCAGGAGTACGACGAGATGGCGCTGGACGGCGAAGTGGCCGCGCTCAATGAGGACGGCCTGCCCGACTTTGGCCTCATGCAGCAGGTGATGGGGTTCGACAAGAGCGCCATAGACCGTCCCATAAGCGGCGCCAGCGTGGTCTACTATCCGTTCGACCTGCTCTACCTGGACGGCGTCGACCTTAGAAAAGCGCCCCTGATTGACAGAAAGACGCTGCTGGGCCACGTCATAGCGCCCTCTGAGCACGTCAGCCTTGTGGAATACGTGGAGGGCGACGGGGCCTCCTTCTACCGCGCCGCCGTCGGGCTTGGACTGGAGGGAATCATCGCCAAGCGCCGCTCCGGCGTCTACGAAACGGGCGCAAGGAGCAACGCCTGGCTCAAAATCAAGCACGTACAGTCGCAGGAGCTGGTCGTTGGCGGGTACACCATCGGAGCCGGGGCGCGTTCCACGAGCTTCGGCGCTCTGCTGGTTGGCTACTACGAAGGCGGCGAGCTTCGCTATGCGGGCCGGGTGGGCACGGGCTACGACAACGCCACGCTGGAAAGGCTCCGCGCCCGGCTGGCGGAGTTGGAAGCGGAACAGTCCCCATTTGCCTGGGCCGAGGAGCTGAGCGGCGCGGAGAACCGCTGGGTGCGTCCTGAGCTGGTGGCCCAGGTCAAGTTCGCCAACTGGACCGACGATGGCCGCCTCAGAGCGCCGGTGTTTCTCGGCCTGCGCCTCGACGTCGACCCCAAGAGCGTTGCCCGTGAGGCCGAGCGGGCCGTGGTCGTCGTCCCGCCTGCGGAGACGCTGCCTGTCGAGCCGCCTCCATCCGAGGCAATCGACGTCGCCCGGCTGTTGGAGCGCCTGTCGGGAGATGAGGACGCCGTCAGGCTGGACGTGGGCGGACACCGCATAAGCCTGACCAACCTGAACAAGGCTCTATGGCCCGAAGGCAAGAAGACCCCGGCAAAGACGAAGAGGGACATGATTCGCTACTACCTGAGCGTGGGCCGCGTTCTCCTGCCCCACTTGAAAGACCGCCCCATGACGCTGACCAGGTATCCCAACGGCATCGACGGGGGCAGCTTCTATCAAAAGCATTCGGAGCATGCCCCTGATTTCGTGGGTAAGCTGCCTATATTCTCGTCCCATAACGAAGGCGACGGCGAATACCTCATGGTGGACAACCTCCCTACCCTGGTCTGGCTGGCGCAACTGGCTAACATCGAGTTGCATCCCTGGCTGTCGCGGGCGGTCTTGGAACCAGATGCCGCCAATCTGGGCACGACCTTCACCGGCTCTAGGGAGTCGCTTGAAGAGAGCGTTCTGAACTACCCCGACTTCATAGTCTTCGACCTCGACCCCTACGTCTACTCAGGCAAAGAGCGGACGGGAGACGAGCCGCAGTTGAACAGGCGCGCTTTCAAGAAAACGGTGGACGTGGCGCTGTCGCTGAAGGAGATTTTGGACCAGCTTTCTCTGTCGTCGTTCGTCAAGACGTCCGGCAAGACCGGGCTTCACATATACGTGCCTGTGCTGCGGCAGTACAACTACAGAACGGCCCGCAAGACCTGCGAACTGATAGGACGGTTCCTCCTGCGGCAGTTGCCCAGGGAGGTCACCATGGAGTGGTCGGTGGAGAAGCGGACGGGCAAGATATTCCTGGACCACAACCAGAACACGCGCGGCAAGAACATGGCCTCCATCTACTCCGTCCGACCCGCCCCCGGCGCTCCCGTGTCCACACCGGTGCGCTGGGAAGAGCTGAGTGAGATTTACCCGACTGACTTCACCATGGACACGGTGCCGGAGAGGATAGAGAAGATGGGCGACCTCTGGGCGGACATCCTTCAGTCCAAGCACGACCTGAGGAGGCTGTTGGAGTCGGACGGCGGGCAGTGACTTCCGCGGCGGCTCAATACTTGGAGACGTTTATCTCCGTCAGCTTGCCGGTCACCAGGAAGATGACTCTCTCCGCAACGTTGGTAGCCCTATCGGCTATGCGCTCCAGGTCGTGGGCCACCCACAAGAGGTGCGTGGCTCTCTGTACCGTCTTGGGGTCTTGGATCATGAACATCAGCAGTTCCCTGTATACCTGTTCGTACAGGGCGTCCACCTCGTCGTCGTCATTGCAGACGCGCAACGCCGCCGCTTCGTCCCGGTGCACCAGGGCGTCCAAGCTGCGGCGCAGCATATCCATGGACTTCTCCGCCATGCGCGGGATGTCTATCAAGGGCTTCAAGGGAGGTTCGCTGCCCATCATAACGCTGATTTTGCCTATGCCTTCGGCGTAGTCGCCCATCCGCTCCAGTTCCACGGCTATGTGCAGCACGGCGATCAGTATGCGGAGGTCGCCGGCCATGGGCTGCTGCATGGCTATCAGTTCCACGCACTCCTCTTCTATGGCAAACCTCTTCCGGTCTATCAGGTCGTCGTCCTGGATGACCAGTCTGGACATTTCAAGGTCACGGTGTTTCAGCGCGTCTATAGACCTGGCTATAGCCTTTTCCACCATGCTGCCCAGTGTTAGCAGGTCGTCCTGAAGCGCCGCTAACGACCTATCGAAATCTCCTCTAGGCAATTCGGTCTCCTTCCCGCTAGCTGAAGCGGCCCGTGATGTACGCTTCCGTGCGTTCGTCCTTGGGGTCGGTGAATATCTGGTGCGTTGCCCCGAACTCTACAAGGTAACCGGCCCTGTCGTCACCCATCATCAGGAAAGCGGTCTCGTCCGATACGCGGGCGGCCTGCTGCATGTTGTGCGTAACGATAACGATTGTGACTTCGGAAGACAACTCCCGGATCAGGTCTTCGATCGCCAGCGTGGACACCGGATCGAGGGCGGACGCGGGTTCGTCCATCAGCACCACTTCCGGTTCTATGGCCAGGGCGCGGGCAATGCAGAGGCGCTGCTGCTGTCCGCCGGAAAGGTTCAAAGCGCGCTCCTTCAGGCGATCCTTGACTTCATCCCATAGCGCGGCGCGGCGCAGCGACCGTTCCACCGCCTCCTCTACGTTGTCTCTGAATCCGTTGATCTTGAGGCCGAAGGCAACGTTCTCATAGATGGACTTGGGAAAGGGGTTCGGCTTCTGAAAAACCATGCCAATGCGCGACCTGACCTCCGTGGGGTCCACGCTGGGGTCGTACAGGTTCTCCTCGTTGTAGAGTATATCGCCTTTGATCACCACTCCGGGGACAAGCTCGTTCATGCGGTTGAAGCACCTGAGCAGGGTGCTCTTGCCGCATCCGGAAGGCCCGATTATGGCGGTGACCTTGTTGCGCCGCACCTTCATCGAGATGTCGCGCAAGGCGCGAAAAGCGCCGTAGTAGACCTCCAGTCCCGATACTTGCAGAATGGTCCCGTTCGGGCTTTGTTCCATCCCCTACTCCTCCGATTTGACCTGCGTTCTGTTGCGAATGTATATGGCGATGGCGTTCATGCTCAGTAGAACAACCAGCAGCACAATGATGCCGGCGGCCGCGATTTCCCTGAAACCGTCCTGGGGCCGCGTGACCCAATTGTAAATCTGGATGGGCATTACTGAGAAGCGGTCCAGGGGATCCGTGGGAACGAACCTGAGGAACACCAGGGCGCTGATTGCTATGACCGGCGCGGCTTCGCCGATGGCCCTGGACAGCGCCAGTATGGTGCCGGTCATTATGCCGGGCATGGCCTGTGGTATCACCACTCCCTTGACGACCTGGAACTTGGTGGCCCCCAATCCGTAGGCCGCCTCTCGGTAGGTGTTGGGCACCGCCCTGATCGCTTCGCGGGAGGCAAGGATGACTATCGGCAAGACCAGGAGGGCAAGGGTCAACGCTCCCGCCAGCACGGACCTGCCAAGCGCCAGAGCGGTAACGAACAGCGCGAAGCCCATCAGCCCGTACACTATGGAGGGGACTCCGGCCAGGTTTGCAATGTTTATCTCAATAAATCGGGTGAACCAGTTCTTGGGGGCGTACTCTTCCAGGTAGATGGCCGCTCCCACCCCCACAGGGACGGTGAATATGCCCACCAGTCCCATCGCCCAGACACTGCCCGCTATTGCGGCCAGGATGCCGGCCTGTTCCGGGAAGCGGCTGGGGTAGCTGCTCACGAAGTGCCAGTTCAGCCAGGGGAGTCCCTGTATCAGCACCCGAATGAGGAGGGTCATCAGGCCAATGATGCCTATGAGAATAGCGGCAAGGAAGAGGCCGTAGAATACGGCTCCGACGGCTTTCCTGAACTTGAGCCGCTGGTTGAAGGGGGACGCGGCGCCGGCCGCCATCAGTAGACCTCCCGCCATCTGCGGACCACGAAGTGCCCGGCCATGTTCATTACCAGCGTCATCAAGAAGAGGAGCAGTCCCACCGCGAATATGGTGCTGAACTCTATGGTGCCGTGCGGAGCCTCGCCCAGGGCGACCTGCACTATGTACGCCGTCATGGTCTGAATGCTCTCCAACGGGTTCAATCCCAGCTTGGGGGTGGCCCCGGCGGCAATGGTGACCAGCATGGTCTCGCCTATTGCCCTGGAGAACCCGAGAATAAAGGCGGCCACTATGCCGGAAATGGCGGCGGGCACCACCACCTTGAGCGATACCTCGATGCGCGTTGCGCCGAGCGCGTAGGCGGCGTGGCGCAGCGACCTTGGCACCGCCACCATGGCGTCCTCGCTGATGGAGGAGACCATGGGAATTATCATCAGCCCCATGACCAGGCCCGCGCTCAGAGCATTGAATACAAGGAGATCGGGGATATTGATGAATTCTTGAAGCTTCGTGATCAAACCTTGGAGCACCGGAGTGACGAAGGTGAGGGCAAAGTATCCGTAGACAACCGTGGGTATGCCGGCCAGTATCTCCAGAACGGGCTTGATGACTCGTCGCACTTTGTCCGGCGCGTACTCGGAGAGGAAGATGGCTATGCCGATGCCGGTGGGCACCGCCACCAGCGCCGCGATTCCAGCGACGAGCACCGTGCCGGAAACCAGCGGCAGCACGCCGAAGTGGGTGTTTCCGAACTGGTCTTTCAATCGAGGCGACCACTTGGTGCCGGTGAGGAACTCCCACGGCGATACCTCGGTGAAGAAGTTGAACGCTTCAAAGGCAAGGGTCGCCAGGATGCCGATAGTGGTGAGCACGGATACGGAGGCTGCCAGGAAGAATAGAAGATGCGCTATGCGGCCCTCAAGCTCGCCCCTTCTCCGGCGTTTGGCAAGGCCGGTGACCCCTGTTTTGGTTACGCCCATGGAGGAATGCTTCTACCTTGCACTTGCCGCATTGAATCCATCCTAGAACAATACGAAACACGGTTGTTGAACGGACTTTTAACAAGATGTTAACGGAGTGTTAGCGGTTGCCGCCCCGTATTGGCTGAGGAGGTACGCGGCTTGTGCCGCAGTCAGCGGGCCGCGGGCAGTGTGAAGCTGAAGGTGCTCCCCTCCCCTTCCCTGCTTTCCACCCAGACCTCCCCGTCTTGCGCTTGCACCAGATGCTTCACTATGGAGAGGCCCAGGCCGGTGCCGCCGTCCCTGCGCGACCTGTCCGCCTTGTAGAACCGTTCGAATATGTGCGGCAGGTGCTCCTGGGCTATGCCGTCTCCCGTATCCCTGACGTTGATTGCAGTGGAACCGTTACGCGGAAGCGCGGACAGAGCAATCTCGCCGCTTTCAGCGGTGGCTTTCAGGGCGTTATCCAACAGATTGGTCAGAATCTGGCGCACCTTGCCCCTGTCTCCCAGCGCCCTGGGCCGGTGTATGTCTTCTTCCACGCTGAGCCGTATCTTCTTTGCTTCCGCCTTAGCCTGGTACTCCTGTTTGATCTCCTCCAGGAAAGGTATGAGGTCTATGACAGAGACGTCCATTTTCATCTGCCCGCTTTCCAGCAGCGACAGTTCCAGCAGCTCACTGACTATGTCGTTCATTCGCACTATGTCTCTATTGATGCGCTCCATGAAGTCG
Organism: Dehalococcoidia bacterium; assembly: GCA_963667055.2. GTDB lineage: Bacteria > Chloroflexota > Dehalococcoidia > Lucifugimonadales > QGNO01 > DAOUJH01. Next base: position 1,870,127 of record OY762956.1, on the reverse strand, counting down.
CTGGCGACTTGCCTGTCGTCCATTGCGCCTCTCTGGAGCGTCTCCACCATAGCCCTGATAGATGCAATGGGTGTGCGCAGTTCGTGCGACACGTTGCTCACGAATTCGCGCCGGGTGGTCTCTACCTGGCGTATCGGGGTAAGGTCGTGCAGTGTGAGAAGAACGCCGGAAGCCTCTTCCTGCGTCAAGGGGGCGGCAATAGCAACCAGGTACCTTCGTCTGTGGAGGAGTTCTATGTCGCCGCGCTGCGGCTGTTTGGTTTGCAGCGCCTTGGAGATGACGTCGCGAATCTCATGGTCGCGCACGGCTTCCATGAATCGCGCGCCGACCGCGGTTTTTGCGTTTGCGTTCAGGATCTCCTCACCGGCGCGGTTCATCAACTCTATGCTGCCGTCCGCCTCGATAACCACCACGCCGTCCGCCATGGTGTCCAGAATCGCCGACAGCTTGTTTCGCTCCTCGGACAGCTCCTCGATGATGTTCCTCAGCGTAGCCGCCGTCCGGTTGAAGGCGTCGATCAACTCTTTGGGTTCGCTGCCAGTTTGCAGGCGGTAGTCCAAGTTTCCCTGGGCAAGGCGCAGCATGGCTTGCGTCAAGGGGTGGAGGGAGGCGAAGGCACGGCGGGATACGGCGTTTGCCAGCCATAGGGATAGAACGAAGGCGGCGACCCCTACCAGGCCCGCCGCCGGCGCCAGGCGGTTCAGGGGCGTTTGTTCGGGGCCGAATACGTAGAAGGCCGCGCCGGTCGAGACGGCTATGGGAACGGCGAAGAGAAATGCTAATCGCCAGTGGCGAAGGTTCAAGAGCCTCATGGGTCGAAGCGGTAGCCCACCCCTCGTATAGTTATAATCCGCTTGGGGCTGCCGGGGTCGCCCTCTATCTTCTCTCGCAGCCACCTGACGTGTACGTCCACCGTCCTGGTGTCGCCGTAGTAGTCGTGCCCCCAGATGCTCTCCAGTATCCGGTCTCTGGTGAGCGCCCTCCCCGCGTTTTCCACGAGAAGCGCCAGCAGATCAAACTCGCGCGGCTTCAGTTCCAGCGCTTTGCCGTCCAGGGTGACCGCGTGCTTCGATATGTTGACCTCCAACTTGCCGGCTCTGAGAACCTTGCCGGATTCCTTAGCCGTATCGCTGGCCGAAAGGGAGTAGCGCCTCAGAACGGCCTTCGTCCTAGCCATCAGCTCCCTCATGCTGAACGGTTTGGTTACGTAGTCATCCGCGCCAAGCTCCAGACCCACCACCCTATCGATCTCTTCCGACTTGGCCGTAAGCATCAGAATGGGGACGTTGCTTTCGCGCCTGAGGATGCGGCACACCTCTATGCCGTCCATCTTGGGCAGCATGATGTCAAGGATAATCATGCTGGGCCCCATCTGCCGGGCCATATCCAGGCCTTGCTCTCCATCCATCGCCGATTGAACCTTGTAGCCGTCCTGCTCAAGGTTGTACTTTATCGCCTTCAGAAGGTTCTCTTCGTCTTCGATCACCAGCACTGCTTGTTCAGACAACTCCCTTTCCTCTCCGCTTTCTCTGTCACTTAAATCATAGCCTAAGGGTTGCGTCAAGGGTATTCTATCAAGCTATTGTAGAAGCCTGGCCGCCGCTATTATGAGCGCTACGGCCAGAAGCGCGGCTATCGCCCACCAGGGAACGCCGCCCCTCTTGATGAGCTTGGAGGATTGCCGTGCTTTTCGACGCCTTCTGCGGTTTGGATATCTACCCATGGCAATCGCGCCTCAGCCGGATTGCGCCAGCAGATCGTCCAACATGGCCTGCAAAGTCTCGCCGGAGATTGGGCCAACGTATTTCTTGACCAGGCGCCCCTCCCTGTCCAGGAAGAACTTCTCCGGCACGCCGCGCACGCCGTAGGCAATGGCTATCTTGCCCTGCGAGTCTATTCCGTTCAGATAAGTGACATTGAACTTGTCTATGTGTTCGTTAACGTCGGATTCCTTGTCCCATATAGCAACGCCTACAAATTCAACGTCTTTGTCTTCATAGAGGCGATAGGTGTCGGACAAGTCGGAGGCTTCAGCAATGCAGGGCGGACACCAGGAGGTCCAGAAGTCGACCATCACTACCTTCCCTTCCAAGTCCTCCAGGTTCAGGTTGCCGCCTTCCAGCAGAGTCATGGAAAGGGGTGGAGCAGCGCCAGGTTCTATGTTCACCTCTCCCGACATGCTATTGATTCCCAGGCCGCCCGGATTGCCCCCGGTCTGCGCCAGCGCCCATGCCATCAACGCGACCAGCGCCGCTATGGGCAGGGCTATTCCAATAAGCGCCAGCGCTCTATTTCTCAAGGGTCTCCCTTGCGCTCATATCGTGTTCCAGCAGTTGCGCCTTGAGAATCTGTCGCTGGCTGTTGTGCTCCCGCTCCGTGACTTCGCCGCGCTCCAGACGGTCATCAATCTCGACGATTGCCATTATAAGCTCGTCCCTGTCGGAAGCTTCCGGCGCGACGCCGCTTTCCGCAACCGGGGCCGCTCTTCTTCTTCTGACCACGCCTATGACAAGCAGTCCCGACAAGCCCAGCGCCAGCGTTATGGGAACCACCCAAATTGCGGTGGACTCACTCATGCTGCTCATCGCGGCGCTGAGCAGGGACGGTTGCGGAAGATCCTCCAGCAAAATGTTAACGGTTCCGCCGGGGGGAACGTCCTCGGCTTGCAGCACTCGATAGTCCGTGTCTCCGATACGGGTGTTGTCGCCGCTGCTCAAAGCGGAGCCTGTAGCCGAGCCGAGGTCTACGGGCATGAGGATGCGGAAAGCCTGCGCGCCCAGCGAAAACCGCCTTGAAAAATCGAGACGGTCGCCCTGATACGGCGCGGTATAGGTGAAGGCCATGCCGTGCTGGCCAGGAGGCACCGCGGAGGTGACGGCGAAGCCGCGGTCTACTTGAAGCACCTGGCCTTGCGGGAGCTGTGTCTGTACTTGCAGGTCTCTGGCGTCGCTGGGCAAGGCGAATCTGAGGAAGGCCATGCTGGCCGGTTGACTCAGGTCGGGGACGAAGGTGGCGCTGCCGTTGTTCTCCAGTTGCACAAGCTCCAGCATGGAAAGCGTCCTATCGGGCACGTCCCAGTCGGCAATCATCACGCTGTCCAGAACTATGCCGATGTCATCCAGGCTGTCGGTCGTTTCGTATATCTTCAGTTCAAGGCCGGTCAGCGGTTCTTCGGGCAGGATCTCCAGTGTGTAGTCCACGCCCCGGTGCGTAGCGACAAGGAGGTATCCCAAGACCTCTGCTACAGGTACGTCGGCAAAGCTGAACGCCCCGTTTGCGTCCGTGGCGGCGGACCTGAAGTCCTGGTTTCCGTCCTGCATGAGCACGTGGAGCACCACCAACCTGCCGGCGTGCAGTTCCCCTCCGGGTGTGCCGTTGACCACCTCGCCTGAGATCAAGGCAGGCTCCTGTTGAGCGTTGGACATGGCGGCAACGGACAGAAACAGGCCAAGCGAGGCGATCAGCAAGGCCGCCCCCGCCCGCGTAATGCTGGACGCGTTAGACATCGTCTCGCTTGGAGTCGTCGCCGTTTCTTCTGCGCCGGTTTATCTCCTCTTCCAATTCAAAGTCAATCTGCGTCAACTTCTCTTCTTCCATCAGAAGCTCAGCGGCGCGCAGTCGGTAATCTTGGAGTCGTTTTTCGTAGTCTTCAGGCGATACCTGGCCCAGGTTCAGATCATTCTCCAGCGCGCGGATTTCCTGGTAGATGGAAATGCGCTTTTCCCTGAGGCTGCCGGGATTACGGGCATCAAGCCCCCCTGCCCTATCTTTTCTTAGGAAGGGGATTGCCAAAACAACGAGGCTGAACAACCCTAGCAATATGCCTATGATCAGTCCCACTAGCTTACCTCATACTGCCGTCACGGAGCTTTCAAGCGGCCTCTGCGTTCTGGCGGCGGAGACCTGCTGCGGCCACAACGCAACCAGCGTTCCAAGGACGAGTATCGGCCCTGCCAGCCACATCCACCAGACGAGCGGGTTGACCAGTATTCTGAAAGCGACCCTGCCGTCGTCCAGTGATTCGCTGGAGACGATGTACAGGTCTTCTATGGGCGTCGATCTGATGGCGGCCCTGGTTGCCGCGATGTTCTGTGCCGGGTAGAGGGCGCGCCAGGCCATCATCGGCCAGGGCTCTCCGCCGCCCCGGGATACTTGCAGGTCGTTGAGAAACTCGGTCCTGTCGGACCGCACCCCGGTGCGCGTCCCCGTGTATTCGATCCTGTAGCCCCCCACTTCCACCGATTCGCCCGGCGCCAGAATGACGTCCCGCTGCACGTCGTAGAAGGAAGACCCCGCTATCCCCAGGGCAAGGGCAACCACCGCCAGGTGCACGATGTAGCCCCCGTATCGCGGCCGGTTGGATGCAATGAGTCTAAGAAAAGCCACAGGATAGCTCTCGCCGTTTCTGCGCCGAGACAATGTTCCTCTTGCCCATTCGCGGAGTATGCCCGCGGCCACAAAAGCGCAGAGTCCGTAGCTAATCAGAGCGAATGGTTGGGTTACGCGAAAGGCCAGCAGCAGAGCCACTGCTGCCAGCGCAACCAGTCCAGGCGTCTGGACGGCCCTTCTCAATGTCGACCAGGACGCGGTTCTCCAGGGCATCAGGGGGCCCACTCCCATGAGGAATATCAGCGCCAGGAACAACGGCCCGTTGATCCGGTCGTAGAACGGCGCGCCGACCGTCACAGTGACGCCGCGAAACACCTCCGATATGAGAGGAAATACGACGCCCCACAACGTCACGAACGCAATCGCCAGCAGGAGCAGATTGTTGGCAAGGAACGCCGCTTCCCGGGACAGCGTTGAGTCCAGGGAGGTCGTGCTGCGCAAACTGCCGTACCTGATGAAGAAGACGCCAAAGGAGAACAGCAAGCTGAACGCCAGGAACCCCAGGAAGACCCATCCCAGGGTGGAAGAAGCGAAGGAGTGCACGGATACCACAGGCCCGCCGCGGTTGATGAAGATGCCGAACAGCGCCAGCGTGAAGGCCACGTTCATGAGCACGACGTTCCATACTCTGAACAGCCCCCTGCGCTTCTGCACCATGATCGAGTGGAGGAATCCGGTCAGGACCAGCCAGGGCATCAGAGCAACGTTCTCAATCGGATCCCAGGCCCAGTAGCCTCCCCAGCCAAGTATGGTGTAGGCCCACCACGACCCCAGCAGCAGCCCTATTCCCAGAATGGCCCAGATGATCAGGCTCCACACGCGTCCCGCATCCACCCAATCATCCGACGTGCCGCCGTCTATGAGCATGCCCATAGCCAGGGCAAAGGGCACGGAAACGCCTATCAGTCCCGCCATGAGCATGGGCGGATGGAAGAACATGCCGGGGTGGGTCAGCAGCGGGTTGATGCCCTGTCCGTCGGGAGGCGTGGAGGGTAGGACGTCGAAGGGGTTTGCCATGATGCTCATCACGCCGAGGAAGAACGTCTGCACTCCCATAAGGATGGCCAGCGTGTACGGCATGCTGCCCCTCAGAGACCGGGGAGCAAAGGCCGCCGCGGCGGCGGTCATCAACGAAAGGACAAAAGCTATGTACAGCAGCGACCCCTCGTTGCCGGCGTAGAACGCCACCCAGGTATAAATCGGATCCATGGCCAGGTTGCTGTTGCCGGCTACGTACTCGAGACTGAAGTCGCGGCGCAAAAAGGCCACTACCAGCGAGAGTGTGGATATGAGGAGCGCCGCCGGCACAAGGTAAGCGGTTCGCTTGGCGCTCGCTTGAAGCTGTTGCGCCCCTGTCCCCTTCCCCGCCACAGACCCAACCATCCCGTATATGGACAAGGCAAGCGCAATCAGCAGTGAAACGAATCCTGTCTCTGCCAATCTAACCTCTCTTGCTACCTACCAAAAGTCTCCGACATCTCTTCATCCACTTTGGAGAGATACTCCTCCAATTCTTCAACACCCGCTTTGGGCTGGGCCTGTTCCGGTACGGTCTCCCCACGCCGTCGCATTACCCTTAGGGCCAGTACCAGTGCGGCGGCGGCAATGGGAAGCGCCAGCCCTGCCACTATCCAGGCCACTACATTGAAGCCCCTGGCGGGAGGCGCGGCCAGCACGCTGTCGCCGTATCTATCGACGAAGAAGTCCTTGATTTCCTGCTCGGATTCTCCGTCCTCCAGCCTTTCGCGCACCGTAGTTCTCATCTGCTTAGCCAGCTCGACCTGAGACTGGTCGATGGTCTCGCTGGGACATACAGGGCACATCAGTTCCTTGTTCAGCCCCTGCGCCCGCTCTTCCAGCGAAAGCTCCGCCTTGCTTCCCTGGCAAGCGACGACAAGCAGGGCGACGGCGACTAAGGAGAGAAGCGCCCCTGCCCGATTGTGCTGCCGCAATCTAATTGCCAAATTTCCATGCCTGATAAGATTGTTAGAGCTAAGTATAGCAAAGTGAGAACGGGGACTGGTCGGCGCCGCGGCGTGAAGCGGAAGCAGGGTTGGATTGAACGGATGCGCGATACGGGCTACTGCTCAATGGAACGCAGGTAGTGGACGATCATCCAGCGGTCGTCCTCGCTGATCAGCTTCTTGAACGGCGGCATGAGGAAGCGGGAGGCGGCCTCTTCCGACATGCCCATTTCCATCAGAGTCGCCGACCAGCCGTGGCTGATTATGAAGAACACCTCGCCGTCGGGCCTGTTGGTAGTCGCGCCAGTGGTCAGATTGGCGATTGCCCCCGAGTATCCGGCCTCGTCCAGCTTTGCTTTCATCGGGCCGTCCCCTTCAGCGCCGGCTCCATGGCACACCGCGCAGTTGACTTGGAACAGCTCAGCGCCTCGATGAACGGTTGCCTGGCTGGAAGGGAACGGGCTGGTCACGCTTCCGGCGTCGGCAAAGGCGAAGTCCACCTCTCCGCCCGTGATGGGCACGGAGCCGGGCGGCGACGAGAGGCTGGGCGGCTCCTGAATCTTGTACGACTGCTGGTAGTGCATCTCCGGGAAAATATCAATGGGATACGTGCCGGTAGAGCAGCCCATCGTCAGCATGACAAGGACGCTCAACGCCGCAAAGGCGGCCGCTCTTCTACTGTGCCTGGCTAGTTTCATTGGCGCTAGACTCATCTCCATCTCGGTTAAGCGGCGTTCAGCCGTCGCGCTGCAGGACGTCCTCGGCGCCTGCTTGCTTTAGAATCTTCTCCACTGAGGGCGCGGTTTCAGCCGGTACTTGCATGGTTATTCCTATGTAGCCCTCCGTAATGCGCGGGTCGTACAGCCCGCCCTTCAAGTTGGGCAGCCTGGACTCGAAGATTATGCCCGCCACGGTGAACAGGATTGCGCCCAGCATAGTGCCTTCGTACATGGGTATGAGCATTGCCGGTATGGAAAGTATGGGCTTGCCGCCCACCACCAGGGGGAAGGCCGCCTGCGTGGCGGTCATCAGCAGAAGCCCCACGGAGAACCCCGTGATGGCGCCCATCAGCGGGAAGACGTACAGCCTGTGCTTGGGTTCAGCCTCTCCGAACGCGCCCTCCGGGTACGGCGAACCGGTCAGAATGTCGAACGATTCGTTGTCGTGGCCCGCTTCCTGCAGGGCCTCGGTGGCGCTGGCGGCTTCCTCTTCTTCTTTGAACAGCGCAAGCATCTGAGTCATTGTCCTGCTCCTCTACTCCTCTACGCGGAGAGCGGGCACGCTTCTCCGTCCAACTTTGATGTCTTCACTCAACGTCTGACCTTCCTTGATATCGAACAAAGGAATCAGAGGGAACACCTTGGCGAACAGGAGGAGCGCCATGAAAACGAATGCGAACCCCCCTACCAGGATGGTGATCTCGATAATGCTGGGACTGTACGACCCCCAGTCGAAGCTGAACGGCGTTTTCCGCGCCAGGCCGGGGATCACAATTATCAGCCGCTCCAGCCACATACCCACGTTGACCGTCAGCGACGTAATGAACATCAATACCCAGTTGCGGCGTACCCTTCGCGACAGCCACATGGGCACCGGGAAGAGGTACGAGGCGATTATAAATACGACGAACAGGGGCCACCACGGCCAGGTGAACACCTGGAGCTCGCGGAGCGCGATTTCCTGGGACTCCTGGCTGAACAGCGCGAAGGAGAATTCCAGGAAGAAGAAGTACAGCCACGCCGTGGCTATCACAATGAGCAGCTTGCCCAGCGCGTCCATGTGCTCCTCGCGGATGTAGGCGTGCCAGCCGAACAACCATCGCATCAGGATCATCATGGTGACCACCGCCGACACCCCGGAGTGCACCGCTCCTATGACGAAGTACGGAGCGAAGATGGTGACGTGCCACGCCTCTACGGATATGGCCACGGCAAAGTCCCACGACACTATGCTGTGCACCGAAACGAATACCGGCAGCAGCAGCGCGGAAAGCAGGAATCCGGCCACTATCTGAAGCTTCCACTGGCGCGGCGTGCCTCGCCAGCCCATGGCCAGCAGGCTGTATATCTGGTGGCGCAGCCCGGTCGTCCTGTCCCGCAGGACGGCCAGGTCGGGAATCAGGGCCACAATTACGAAGAGCGTGCTTCCCGTGAGATAGGTGAAGATGGCGCTTGGGTCCCAAACCAGCGGAGAGCGCACGTTGATCCACAGCCCTCTGGAGAAGTCGTAGGGAAAGGCCCAGTAGAGCACGCGCCAGAGACGTCCGGCGTGGACCACGGGGTGCAAAGCCGCCCACAGCAGCGAAAGAACCGTCAGCACTTCGGCGGCGCGCGTCGCGGGCCTCCGCCATTCCGCCTTGCTCAGTCTCAGGATGGCGGAGAGCATAACTCCCGCGTGGCTGATGCCTATCCAGAATATAAAGTCGACAATGAAGAAGCCCCACATCACGGGGCGGTTCAGCCCGGTTACTCCCAGTCCCTTGTTGACCATGAAGCTGACGGAAAGAAACGCCAGCAGCACAAAAATCCCCAGAATGCCGACTGTAATCCACCACCACAGGGGAGCTTTCAGCGTGACGTTGAGTAAGTCCGCGTTTATCTGCTTATGTGGGAGTGTCACCCGTTGTTGCATTTGTTATGACGCTCCTAACGCCTACTCCGGTTTGCCCAGTATCAAAATACGTGTCCTCAAGAACGGCCTGACCGCGCGCAGCCTCAGCCCTTCCGACATCTCCCATAACGAGAATACCGACAGATACCTTGCTGCCAGCGAAAAGACGAAAATTCCGCCGGAGATGCCCCCTACTACTATGAGCGCATCCAGCGCATCAGGATAGTGCGTAGCCGGAATGAGAGCCAGGTCATGGTCGGCTATGTGTACCGGCGTGCCCTTGAAGTCCACCGAGTACGAGGCGACGTAGATGCGTACTTTGTCTATCAGCGTGCCGATCAGTATAGATGCAGCGGCCAGAGTGGGCCCCCACGTTGTCTTGCGCACTACGTTCCATAGCAATATGAGGAAAGGGGCCACAAAGTTGAGGATGAACGCCCCAAAGAACAGTACCCTGTAGGGCCCGAACATGAGCAGATTGAGCGTGTCCAGTTCCACGGGCAAGCGCCCGTACCAGAAGATGATGAAGCCGGACCACCAGAAGTAAAACCACATGAGCGACAGGGCAAGGAGTATCTTGCTGGCGCCCCAGAAGTGCTCCATGCGAATGTAGTCCTGGAATCCACCGTATCGCCGCAAAAGCCACGCGGTCACTATCACCGTAGCCAGACCGGCCTGCAGGCCGGTCAAGGATTGGAAAGCGGGGAAGATAGCGTCCTTCCAGCCCGGCACCAGCGCCATGCCGAAATCGACGCTGAACAGGGAAAGAGTCCCCACCAGCAGGATGAAATAGAACGCGCCAAGGAAAGCCAGTCCCCCGCGCATGGTCAACCACTGCTTCCGCGTGCCAAGCCAGCCGCGGCTCATAAAGCCCCTTGTCTTGGATGCGAAGTCGCTGAGGCTGGCGCGGTCAGGGCGGGAAGATATGCAGAGCAGCGCCAGGCCGCATACGGTCAGCAGCGCCAGGAGCAGCGCTATCCAGAAGTGCGGGGCGCCCGGTATTCGCATCACCGAGCCGCCCTCGTCGGCCTGGAACCACAGGGTGAAGCGGTTGTTGGCCGAGGGCACAAGGAGAAGCAGGGGCAGGAACATGGCGAACGTGAGCAGCCCCACCGTGGCGTAAAGCTCCGAGATGCGGGCCAGCGGCCTGCGCCAGTGCGCTTTGACCAGCCGCAGCGCCACTATGACCAGCGGCGCGGCTCCCGCCGTGGTCATCAGATAGGCCACCGCGGCGGCGTAGTATCCCCAGGGCGACCTGTATTCGAAGCCATCGCCTATGGCCCTGGCCGCAAAAGCGGCTATGCCCGCCAGCAACAAAGCTCCGCTTATCAGGATCAGGTTGCGATGACCCTTGCCAACGGTCGAGTGCCGTTCAGCGATGTCGCGGCTGAACCCGTCGATAGTTATCTCCGGCCCAAAGTCATGGTGGTCATGCATGGGTAAGCTCTTTGGCCTCCGCATCAACTTTAGAGAGATAAAGTACGTTGGTATCCGTGCCCAGCTGTTCCCGTAGGTGGAACGCTCTCTTGTTGTTGGCAAACTCGGATACTCTGCTGTTGGGATCTTTCACGTCGCCAAACATCAAGGCGTCGGTTGGGCAGGCCTGCGAACATGCCGGCTGAATATCGCCGTCACGCACCTCGCGCCCTTCCCTATCGGCGTCCAGTTCGCCTCTTCTAATCCTCTGTACGCAGAAGGTGCACTTCTCCATGACGCCGCGGCTTCGCACCGTTACGTCAGGATTCAGTTGATTGCGCAGAGACTCCGGCCAAACCGGTTCCCAGAAGTTGAAGAACCGCACGTGGTAGGGGCAGTTGTTCTGGCAGTAGCGCGTGCCCACGCAGCGGTTGTAGACCTGAACGTTCAGGCCCTCATTGTTGTGGTAGGTGGCGAATACCGGGCATACCGGCTCGCAGGGAGCGTTGCCGCACTGCTGGCAGAGCACCGGCAGGAAGCGGGCCTTCACGTCGGGGAACTCGCCTTCCCAGTATCGCTCTATGCGTATCCACTCGATGCTGCGGCGCTGTCGGAATATCTCGTCCGAGTTGAGCGGAACGTTGTTCTCCGCCTGGCACGCTATTACACACGCCTGGCAGCCGGTGCATCTGTCCACGTCCACTACCATCTGCCACTTTCTGTCTTTCCTTGCCGTTACCATTTACAACTCCTCGTTTAGTGGGCGCCGCCGTCACCCCGGCCGTATATCGGGAACAGTCCATCCTCGAACTGGGGCGGCACCGCCCCTTCGAATTTGGGCAGACGTATCCGCTCGCCCGTTTTGTTAATGCGAACTCTGGTGGCTGACCATGCCAGCGCATTGGTCTGGCCATCCTTCAATGGCGAAACAATGGACATCACGTTGGAACCCCGGTCCTTGCCCACCAGAGTGCGCGACAGGTCCGGGCCTATTTCGTAGTTTCCGTAGTGAGTGTGGCCCAGTCCGGTGGGGATAGACAGCACGTCCGGGTGGGACGCCGGTGTTGGATAGGCCAGGGCTCTGATGCTGCCGCTGGGCGACTGTATCTCCAGGATGTCCCCTTCCTGAATGTCCAGCTCATCGGCTCTACGCTGGTTGATCTCCACCCACGTCTCCCAAACCGCTGTCGTCATCGGATCGGGTGCGGCTTGCAGCCAGGGCAGGTTTGCGCCGCGGCCGTCGGTTATCGAGTTCGATTGGAAAGGTATCAGGTGGAAGGGGTATTGCCCCCCGTCGCCGGAGAACTCCGGCGCGCCCGCCAGTTCGGACAGCGACGGTGGAGAAACGGCCTGCTGGTCGCCTTTGGCGCTCTCGTCCCACCAGCCGCCCCTTTGAAGCGTTGAAATCCAGAAAGCCTCGAAGTCGGCGGCCTGCACCGATCCTCTGTTCAGCCCTTGCAACTCTTCAGCGCCGGCTCTCACGGCGTCTCGCATCGTCGGCCAGGGCAGATTGAACCCCGTGCCTCCCAGCCTGCGCGACAGGTCGAGCAGCACGTCGCCGAATGCCCTGGTGCCGCGTCCGCCCTCTTGATGGAAGGGGAACACCACCGGCTGCTGGAGGGTCACGACCTGATATCCGGGCCCCGGATTGGGCACGTCGTCTCCCCAGGACTCCAGGTAGGTGTGGTCGGGTAGTATCAGGTCGGCCAGCGCAGCCGTCTCATCAATGGAACTGGCAAAGCTGACGATTGTGCCAACGCTGTCAGCAGCGCCTGCAAAGTCGATGGACTCCAGCGTGTACGCGGGGTTGGCTCCATGCACCAGGAGAGCGCCTACCTGTCCTGCGCTCATCCTGCCTCTGAGGTCTTCCCAAGCGGCAAACGTGGCTACTGCCGGCGCATTCTCTTCACCCAGGGGAGAAGAGGGGTTGAACTTGACGCCTCCGTCCTTGTTGATGCTGTCAAGGAGGATGTTCAAGCTGTATATGGCCTTCATATTGGCGAGGCCGTTGGTGTGGGCAGCGGCGGAGCCGCCGCCTATGACCAGGCTATGCCGGCTTGCCGCCAGGTCGTGCGCTATCTTTCGGATGTAATCGGCGGAGATGCCGGTGTTGGCCGCCACGGACTCAGGAGCGAACGCCGATAGCGCCTGCGCTCCAGCGCCGCCCGTCATGGCGTCGACCGCCGAGGCGTCCAGCCTGTCCGCGGAATCTGTCATGAGCACGTAGGCTATGCTGAGCGCCGCTATTCCTTCCGCCCCAGGGTTCACGTAGTGCCATTTGTCGGCGTTGGCCGCCGTCATCGACATGCGCGGCTCTATCTGCACCAGGGTTCCGCGCTGGTCGCGCCCCTGCCTGAAATGGCCATAGGCCCTGCTGTACTGCACCGGCGACAGCCATGTGGAGAGAAAGTCCGCGCCAAAGTTGAGAACGTAGTCGGCCTTATCTATCTCAAAGAAGGGCAGCCGGTCTTGCTGGAACAACTCTTTGGCAACCCTGCGAAGCGCCGTATTCTCCATGGATTCCAACGCCATGTGACCGCCGCCGTATCCTTTAATGAACCGATTGGAAATTTTGCCCAGGGTGCCGCTCATGGGATCGGTGATCATGGTTACGGAGCTTGGGTCTTGGCCTTGCAAGTCGGCGGTCAATTCATCCAACGCCTGGTCCCAGGTTATTGGCGCAAACTCGCCTGAACCGCGCTCGCCGGTGCGCTTCATCGGGCCGCTCAGCCTATCCGGGCTGTACAGCGCCTGCAGCCCGGCTTGGCATCTCACCGATGTTTTGCCGCGGCTTACCGGATGATCCGTATTGCCTTCGATCTTTATGGCGCGCCCTTCAATGATGCGGACTATGACGCCTTCCCCGGCTCCGCACTGTGCGCAGGAGGTGGCGTACCATGCTTCCAGGCCGGAAACCATGTTCTCCGGCATAGTGGCCGGGCTCTGTATCAGCAGCTCTTCCTCCGGAATGCCGCACCCTACGAACACCACCGTTCCCAGTGCGCCCACTCCGGACCATTTCAAGAAGTCACGTCTTGTAGTTGTCATACCCTAACCTAACGATGGCAGATAGTGCAGTCCGTGGGTGCGCTGTACTCCCTGTGGCAATCCACGCAGTCGCCCATTTTCAGCGCCCTCACTTGCTTAACTTTGGTCATCGAGGCCACGTCTCCGTGGCAGGTGGAACAGACGGCGGAGGCTTCCACGCCCATCTGCTCCGAGAAATAGCGTATATGAGCATCGTGCACGAACTCTACGTGGTCGGGCAGCCTGTGGACGCGCTTCCAGTTGATGGGAGCGCCCGCTTCCGACGCCGATGTCAGCTTGGCTATCTCCCGCTGCGCCTGGTCGGTGCTGCCGGGCACCTGGGCGTGGCAGAACATGCACTGCTCCACGGATGGCACCGTGGCCGCCGCCCCGTCCGTGACGCTGCGATGGCAGAACGTGCAGTCCAACCCTATTCCGCCGTCCTCCACGGCGCCTGAGTGCACCGTGTGCGGGAAGTCGATGGGCTGGTCAGGGGCCTGCGCCAACACCGACACCCCGAACCAGGCGTTGAGAACGAAGAATGCGACTACTCCGGCTACACCGAGTCCGCCAAGAGCGAAGATGCCCGCTGCTATGAAGACTATTGGACTGGTGTTTCTCATACGATGTTTGGAGTGTGTCTCCGGCTAGATCAAGTACCTGTCCCAGATTTTGCCCACCACGCTAACATTGGCCAGCGTCAGGGCCAGGAAGGCCGCCGCAATCAGCAGCGCCCCGCCCGCGGCGGCGTATATGAAGGGCCTCAGCCTGGCCGCCTGGCCGGGAAGATGTCCCGTGGTGACCAGCGAGGGAATGATGGCGTGCGCGGTGAGGAAGAGAGCGGCAAAAGAAAGAGCAAAGAACGTATACGCCCAGAGGAACCTGAGCATTACGGAGATACCGTGCCAAAGCTCGTTGTCTACAAAGGCTGGGTCCATTTTCTGCTCACAGGAGTTCGGCTGTCCCCTACCCTAGCACAAGCACAACTACAGACCGCCAAACAATTTGCTACTGTAGCAGTTTATATTTTCCTTGTGAAGTCCTTTACTGTTCCAAATTTCACAATTTGGTTTAGACGGCTGTGAGTAGACTTGCTTTTGCAAACGAACGGTGCAAGAATTGGCGCAGTTAGCGTTAGATAGTTTCTGGAGATGATATGTCTGGTTTGAACGAAGCTACAGTCGCCACCATTTCACGACGCGGTTTCTTGAAGCGCGCGCTATTGGGAGCCGGAGCGGCTGCCGTTGCTTCGCTTGCCGCCGGCCGTCTGCTCGTAAAAGGCGACAGGTCTACGGAGCTTCCGGGCGCAGGTTCCATATTTGAGCCTAGACAGGCAGACCTCAGACGCTACTGGCGCAATAGAATGGATAGATTCCGCTTGAGATAAGGGTAAATCCACCTGATTTTAAGATGGGCAGCGGTTTACACGCTGCCCGTTTTGTTGTCCGACAGGTGGACGCTGAGGCGTTACGCCCCCTGCTCTACAACCATCCTGGTTACTCCGGCGTACTCAACAGATTGTTGGGTGAATGTCGCTATGAAGGCTAGGCGGTCGTTGTCCGGCATTGCCCGCAAGTCCCGCAGGAACCTTTGCGTATAGTCAAAGCGGGAAAGAAGTAAGTCCCATTTGTTCAGCCCCAAGTCATATATAGTACGCAAGGCTTTACGGCGAGCGTCACCTGCCAGACCGCCTTTGGGTATTATCTCCCCCGTTGCGGCGTCATAGTCAAAATAATGCTCCGGACGTTCCTTGTCATCGTCAGCGCAAGGGTCAACGTATCCCCATGACGGCCATCCGTTGCCTTTATTGTCCTCATTGCAGCGCCTGCAACTGAAAATCCAGTTAGACCAAGCGTAAGCCAGCGCGGGAAACCTGCTGAGGGGCCGAAAGTGGTCAACCGTGGGGGCGCGCCCACCGGACTCGGCGGCGGCATAGCACTGGCGCTCACAGTACCAGCAGACGTTGTTGGTCCGGCTTCCCAGCGTCGGGCGGAACTCTCGCCAGTATGAATCCGACGGCCTCTCGCTGTCTCTTGGCCTCCCGCCACCCCTGTTCCTGAAATAATCAATCCAACCCTGTGTAAACTGCTGGGCGTACCCGGCTACTCCGGCGGGTTCCGGCCCTCTGTCAACCCATTTCATTCCGACTGATACCCGTCTTGGGAAAGCTCGGATTGCCGGGAAAGCAGGAATTGCTCCATCAGGTCGGCGTAACGTTCCCGCTGAGCCTCCAAAGGACCTTCCTTTGACAACAGGTCCTCGTTCACCTGACGGCGCAGTTCATTCAGTTCCGACTTCTCTTTGGAGGTCAACGACTCTTTCTCCCGGAGCTTCCGCAGTCGGTTGATGCGGTCAACCGTGCGCTGGTCCGTAGGCTCGTCCACGCCCATAATGTTGCGCAGGATTTCGTCCGCCGTCCAACCCATAATATCCTCTGTGTTGGTGGATGCGGTCACAACGCCGTTGTCGTCGCGCTTCAGCAGGTGCACCTGTCCAGCCCTCAGGCCGGCCACCACGAAGGGAGAGTGGGTTGTGGCGAATATCTGCAGGCCGGGGAAGTGCTCCAGCAGCGCCGGGATAACCCGCCGCTGCCAGGTGGGATGCAGGTGGTTCTCTATCTCGTCTATGAGCAGGATGCCTGGCTTCTCATCCCAACCCTGCTCGAATCCGTAGTGGTAGAGCATCTTGAGTGCCAGCCAGCGTATCCAGAGGAGCGTTCCTTCCGTCCCGGAACTGAGATGACCGAGGTATACCGGCACGGAGTCAGGGGCTTCATGATATGCCGAATATGAAGGCTGCTCATCGTAGGGAAGGTATTCAAAATTGCGAATATCGGTGGTCTTTATACCCATCCTGGCCTTGATGGGTATAAGAGTGGTATCCGGGTCCGGGTGTTGTAGATAACCTCGGATATCCAACCCGTGTACGTAGTTGTAGGATTCTGAATCTATAATAACTTCGTTACAGATGCGCTTGCTGCACGCATCAGCTAACTCAATTGCTTTTTGGAATGGGATCCACTCGCTAGTAAAGGCAGGTTTTCCTTCAGTATTCCTAAGCTCTTCCCCCAGCAATGCTATGGCACACATTGTACGGGAACCACTGAAAGGCCCGGCCAAAGCCTTCTCAGCCGTATCCCCATAGGCATCCGCGTCTTCTACACCAGATACACCGGGCAGTCCTTCACGCACGGAGCCAACGTAAATGACGGGTGGTTTCTCACTTGCGGCATCCCAATATTCACTAGTTGCCACAGCATTGGCCGATTTGCCATTCGTCCATTCGCCGCTAACCGCTTCATCGAATTCATAATCCGCAAAAAGCCGCGCATGGAAATCGAAGCTACCTCCTGAAAGCGGCCGTTTGCTATTCTTCTCTCGCCCGTTGAGGCTCTCCGACATCATCAGAAGAACGGTCGTTTTACCGGAGGCGTTCGGCCCGGTAAATATGTTGACTCGCTCGTCAAACTGGAGCTTAATTGGTTCAGTGAACGGCGGTACTCCGCCGTAACTCATTCTTGTCAGATGCATGGCGACAACTCTCTAGCAAACCAAGTACCCGCATCTTACCACAGCGAGATGTAAGTGTGGGGCTGGGCAATGAGTTAGTTAGCCCGGCGGCAGCTACGTCAGCGGGATCTCCACCAGCTTGCCGTTCACGGAGCACATCAGCCCGTGTCCCGGGTCTATCCGCACCGATACCGCTTCACCTTCGGCGTAGATTTCATAGTGCAGCCGTAGACTGTGAATCGTAGCACCGGACGGCAACTCCACCTTGTACAGGTTGTGCGCTCCCTGGAAGACCCGTTCCACCACCCTGCCCTGCCCGACCTCTTCCGGCTGGATCGATATATCGTCGGGGCGGACCATCACCTCCACCGTAGAGCCATCTCCGGCCTGCGACGGCCTGGGGAGCGTCCCCAGTTCCGTGACCAGCGCGTCGCCGTCCGCCTTTGCCGGTATGAAGTCGGCTATGCCCATGAACCGCGCCACGAACTGCGACACCGGTCGATGGAATATCCTCTCCGGAGTATCGACCTGTTCGATGCGCCCCTGGTTCATCACCGCGACCCTGTCGCCGAAGAACAACGCCCCTTCCCGGTTGTGGGTCACCAGTATAGCCGACGCACCGGCGTCGCTCAGTATCTGCCGCACCTCTGCCCGTACCCTGGCCCTGAGTCCGGCGTCCAGGTTGGAAAACGGCTCGTCCAGAAGCACGACCGCGGGACGGGGCGCAAGCGCCCTTGCCAGCGCCACGCGCTGTTGCTCCCCGCCGGAAAGCTCGTGCGGCAGCCGTCTTTGCATAGTGGAGAGGCCGACTAGCTCCAACACCTCGCCGACCCTGCTTTCACGCTCCGACTTATCGCGGACTCCATAGGCTACGTTGTGCCAGACGTCCATGTGGGGGAACAAAGCGTAGTCCTGGAACACCATGCCGACGCGCCTCTTCTCCGGCGGCAGGGCTTTCTCCTGCCCGGCGACAAGGTCGCCTCCCACCGCCAGTACTCCTGTACTGGGCATCTCGAACCCGGCGATGAGCCTGAGCAGCGTGGTCTTGCCGCAGCCGCTGGGGCCGGTAAGCGCCATCTTCTCGCCGTTGTCCACGGCAAGGTTCACCAGTTCCACGGCGCGCACGGGGCCGAACTGCTTGGAAAGGCCGAAGCATCGTATGGCGGGCGGTCTCAAGTCGTCACCTCTTCCTGGCGCATCAAGATCAGCAAAGACAACGACGCCACCAGCACCAGCAGCAGCGACGGCGCAGCCGCCCTGGCAAAGAAGCCCTCGGAGGCGGCGCTCCATATCTTCGTCGCCAGCGTATCGAACCCTATGGGGCTGAGCAGCAGAGTGGCCGGAAGCTCTTTCATCACGGTGAGGAACACCAGGGCGGCCCCGGCCAGCAGTCCCGGCCTCATCAGTGGCACGGTGACGCTGAGCCAGACCTTCACCGGCGTCCTTCCCAGGTTGCGAGCCATCTCCTCCAGACGGGGATTCACTTGCATCAGGGAGCTTCTCACCGCGCCGGTGGCTTGCGGCAGGAATAGCACCAGGTACGCCAGCACCAGCATGGCGAGCGTCTGGTACAGGAAACCCCCGTAGGCCGCGCCGAAGAAGACCAGCGCCAGCGCCACCACTATGCCGGGCAGCGCGAACCCCGTGTAGGAAGCCCGCTCTATGACGAACGAGAGCCTTCCCGGGAAGCGCACCGCCATCAGCGCGATCGGAACCGCCGCCGCCGTAGCGACTGCCGCGGCCATCGCCGACACCATCGCCGAGTTCCAAGCCGCGCTCCAGACCAGTCGCAGCGGCTCTCCGGCGGCCATGCCTCGCGCCAGCCAGTATGCCAGGACTCCGACCGGCAGCAACAGGCCCACGGTTACGATGGCTCCGCAGAACAGGAGCGCCGGCCATTTCCACCTGTTGAGCGGCGCTGTGAAGGGCGGTCGCTGCGTGCGGCTGTCGCTTCGATAGTACCTGGCTTTGCCGTGAGACCTGGCTTCCATCACCAATAGGCCGATGCTTATCGCGCCAAGCAGCAGCGAGAACACGGCGGCGGCATGGCGTGAAAACGACGCCTGGTACTGCACGTATATCTGCTGCGTCAGCGATTCAAACCGCAGCAGCGACACCGCTCCGAAGTCGCTCAGCGTGTACAAAGCCACCAGCAGTCCTCCGGCCCCCAAGGCGGGGCGCAACTGCGGCGTCACCACTCTGCGGAAGGTCTCCCACTTGCCAGCGCCCAGGCTGCGAGACGTCTCTTCCAGTGCGGGGTCCAGTCTCCATAGAGCCGTGCGCAAGATCAAGAGCATGTAGGGATAGGTGAAGATGGTAAGGACAAACGCCGCTCCTGTGAACCCGTAAATGTCGGGCAGCTTCTCCACCCCGAACCCCTCCAGCCATTGCTGCAATATGCCGCCCGGGCCCAGGGCCGAAACCATGGCCAGCGCGCCCACGTAGCTGGGAATCACCAGCGGCAGGACGGTCAGTATGGCCCAGGTTCGCTTGAACGGCAGATCGGTGCGAACGGTAAGCCAGGCCAGGGGCAGCGCCAGCGCGGCGGCTGCGGCGGTTACGACGACTATAAGCCCCAGCGTCCTCAGGCCCACCCACAACGTCCGCTGGCGGAGCAGCGCGTCCAGCGCCTCTTCTCCCGCGCCCGCCGTGCGAATCAGCAGGTAGACGAGCGGCAGAAGCATGACGGCGGCCACCAGCAAGGCCGGAATAAGTACGGCCGGAGGCGGCCTAGACACGCCCCCGGCCATTGCTCCGTCTGTAAAATTGAACCGTTCGCCTTGGGTGGCTTCCATTCATGCCCCTTGGGCTATAGGACTCCCGCTTCTTGCAGCAGTTGCAAAGTGCCGTCCAGGTCGGAGAGGTCTTGCAGCTCTATGTCGGGCGCTTCTATCTCCGAAATGGGTGTCAGCACGCGCTGCGTCCTCACTCCCTCTACGACCGGATATTCGAAGGTCTGCGACGCGAAGTACTGCTGTCCAACTTCCGAGAGCAGGAACTCGACAAGTTTGAGCGCCGTCTCCTTCTCCTCCGATTGCTCGAGTATCCCAATGCCGGACACCATTATGAGAGCGCTGGGGTCTCCCGCTTTGGGATGGTGGTTGCGCGCCGGGAAGTTCTCCCCCTCCTCGGCCAGGAACCGGAACAGGTAGTAATGGTTCACCATTCCGATGTCTATCTCGCCCGCGCCCACCGCCGCCACCTGGGGCGTATTCTTGGGGTACACCTTGACGTCGTTGGCCTGTATGCCTTCCAACCACTCTTTGGTGCGTTCCTCTCCCCACAGCTGGCGCATCCCCGTCACCATCACCTGGAACGATCCGTTGGTGGGCGCCCAGCCGATGCGTCCCCGCCATTTCGGGTCCGTGAGGCCCCATATGCTGTCGGGCAATTCATCCTCCGTCAAGCGTTCGGTGCTGTACACCATTGCCCTAGCTCGCCCCGATATGCCGACCCACTTGCCGTCGTCGGCTTGGAACCGCGGCTGGGTCCGGGCCAGGATTTCATCCGGCAGCTTGGTGAATCTATCTCTAAGCGCGCCCAATGCGCCGGGGTCTTGGGCATAGAAGACGTCCGCCCTGGTGTTGTCGCCTTCCTCCATGACGGCGGCGGCTAGCTCGGAGGTGCCGCCCCAGCGCACCTCCACGTTGACTCCGGTAAGTTCGCTGAACTGCTCCATGATCGGCCCGACCAGCTCCTCGCTGCGACCCGAATACACGGTTAGCGTAACTGTCTCTCCACCGGCTGGACTGCATCTAATGACAAGCGCCGCTAGCAGCGCCGCCAGCAGTATTGATAGTATCCTCTTCTGTAGCAGGTGTCTCATAAAGGCTCCTTATTGTAGCAATAGTAGACCTGTTTCTCAACTTTTGGTCTCGGCCATACTCTATTGTATGGTTTAGCATATGTCAACCAGACAATAGACCGTGAGACGCCGAGCGCTTGAAAATCAGGGTGAGCATTTTGAGGATGACCAGACGGTCATCCTTACGTAGAGCTATCTCCGACCGAATTCGCGTTCCAGGTTGCTCGCGCTCAGGTGGAGCATGGTGGGGCGGCCATGGGGGCATGTGTGCGGCGAGCGGGTCGCTTCCAGTTGCCTCAGCAGGGCGGCCATTTCGTCGTGGGTCAGCGTATCCCCTGCCCTGACCGAGCTGTGGCAGGCGATGGAAGCGGCCATGGATTCAAGTGCCTGCGACGTGTCTTTGGCCTGCTGCAAGGTCTCCAAGACCTCGCCAAGCAGCTGGTCGGGGCTTGCGTTTCTTAAACCGGCGGGCACGCCTCTGATCAAATACGCCCTCTCTCCGAACGGCTCACCGAGGAAGCCGAAGTCGTGGAGGGTGTCCCGCCACTCCTCCAGCGTCTGCACCTGCTCGGGGAGCAGTTCCACCGCCAGCGGTTCCAGCAAGCCCTGAATCTCCGGGCTCTTCTCCTCCACCTGCCGAAGGACTTTCTCGAAGTTCACCCTCTCGTGCGCCGCGTGCTGGTCGATAAGGTAGACTCCCTGCGGCCCTTCCGCGATCACATAGGTCTGGCCCGCCTGCCCCAGCACGCGCAGGGCGGGAAGCGTCTCCCCCGCCGGAAGCCGGGCTTCATGCTCGGTATCAGTCGCGCTGCCGTCCGTTCCGTCTGAATCGCGGCCCGCTGGGGGAATCGGCCACGTCTGGAACGATCCCTGCCCACCCCACGTCGGCGCGGGAGGCGAATGCCAGCCGGACGGCGCGGCGCCGGGCTGCGCCGGGCGCGCCGTCACCAACGGCACCGGCGAGTGAGCGACCAGGCATTCGCGTACGCTGCGTTGCACGGCTGAAAACACCGCGCCATCGTGATGAAACCGTACCTCGCGCTTGGCCGGGTGCACGTTGACGTCCACTTCAACCGCGGGGATATCTATATGCAAGACCACCAGGGGATGACGGCCCTCCATGAGCAGTCCTCTGTACGCTTCCTCGACGGCCTGAAGGAGCATACGACTCTGTATCCAGCGGCGGTTGACGTAGAAGTTGATCCCGCTTCTGTTGGCGCGCGTCAGCGACGGCGATGAGGCAAAGCCCGACACGCGCCGCCCGTCTTTGTCGGTTCCTTCTACCTTCAGTAGAGCCTGCACAGTCTCCTGGCCGTACACGGCGGTCAGGACGTCGCGGAGCTCGCCGCTGCCGGGCGAGGAGAAGGTGTCCTTGCCATTGCTGATTAGATTGAACCGTACGTGGGGGTGCCCTATGGCGATTTGTGTCACCGCGTTGTGTATTCGGGACGATTCGGCGGCTGGCGACCTGAGAAACTTCCGGCGCGCCGGTACGTTGGCGAACAGGTCCTGCACCACAACGGATGTGCCCTCGGAGGTTCCCGCCGCGCCCTTTCGCTCCAATACGCCGCCCGTGGAGCGGACGTAAGCGCCTTGCTCGGTTCCCCTGGCCCGGCTGGTGAGCGCCATCCTGGATACGGACGCGATGCTGGGCAGCGCTTCTCCACGGAATCCCATGGTGGATATGGTTTCCAGGTCGTTCTCATCGCCGATTTTGCTTGTAGCGTGGCGTTCCAGCGCCAGCTCCAGGTCCAGCACGGGGATCCCCGCGCCGTCGTCGCTGACCCTGATCGATTCAATACCGCCGCCCTGCACCTCTATGGTGACTCTGGTTGCACCGGCGTCTATGGCGTTTTCCACCAGCTCTTTGACCACGGACGCCGGTCTTTCCACCACCTCTCCGGCGGCTATCTTGGAGGCAAGGGTACTGTCTAGGACTCGTATAGGCATTCACCAGCATGGTAGCATTTTGCCATCGAGGGGGCACTAGCTGGGGATTGCACGATATGGAGAAAACGACGGCGGGTTCAGAGTCCGACCGGCGAGGGATTTGCGGTTCGTTAGCGGCTTCCGTTCTTGGCGTACTGCGAAATAAGCTGATACACCCTCTGCATCTCGTTGTCCGCCGCGTTGTAGAAGAAGTACGGCCTTACCCAGATCCCTCCCAGCGCCGTGGGCACCTCCGGGTAGTCGTCCACCACGATGTCCGGCCTTACGGGAAGCCCCAATTCGTCGAGCGCTTCTATGAAGTTGTCCAGCGGCTTGATATAGCAGTCGCTCACGTAGGGAGTGAGGTTGTGGCGGCGGACTTCCGGCCACCTGATGCCTATGCCCGACCAAACGTATATCTTGTGGCCGTCGTCTATGAGCTTCTGCATGATTTCGTGGGTGCCCGGCCTCACCGAGTCGTCAACCCCAAGCCAGGTATAGTCGGTATCGAAGAAGATGTTCATCAGGCGGTCCAGTTCCCGTACTGCCGGAACAGAAGCTCCGGGTTCCTGTGCAGATTGTGCACGGCGTTATCGCCGCCAACCACAGCGGAGAGGTCTCCTATCATAAACTTTCCGTCTACTACACCCATGGGCCAGTATCCAAGCATCCAGACGAGCATAAGCGGCTCGTAGGGATTAAGCGGCAAGCTATCCGAGCATATTATGTACTCCGCCGCTCTTGCCGTATCGTTGGCGGCTGCGCCGGATATCATCCTTGTTGCCCGCCGCACTCTGTTGGCCGTCTCCTTCCAGAAGTCGTCGTTTGGAGCGGGCCATGGCGATGCTCCCTTCCACTCCCTCTTGGCTACGGCCCAGGCCGCCGCTCCGGCGCCGGCCTCCAGGCTCGACCATCCGCCGCCCCATGAGATCGACGCGGCCCAGGGGGCTACCCAGTGGTACCAGTCGACTCCGGTCTCCGCCCAGGCCGTCCAGGCTCCGGTGAGCGCGCTGGGATTGACCGCGTTGGCGTAGTAGTCTGCGCCCTCGATCCATTCTTCGAAGCGCACCGTTTCCACGGGAAGCATCTCCCAGCCCCACGTGGACAACCGCGACTGGTATTCCACGGCGGCTTCTATCGCTGCTTCTATGGACTCTTCCCCCTCCAGCCACGGTATATCGGCAAGCCAGGAGAGGAACATGGTGAAGCGGTCGCCCTGCGGTCCGAATACCCGCGCCCGGTCGACCTCCTTTATCAACCTTACCTTGGAGCTGCGCACCTTGAAATCGTCCTCCGCTATGGGGTCGACGGCCTCCGCCTCGAACAGGTGCCCCGGCCAGTGGCCGAAGCGTAGGGCGTCGACGGGACGCTTCATCAGGTGCAGTCCCCTGCCCTGCGCCCCCATGGACTTATCGTCGCACTCCTCGGCCTCGTGCACGCCTTCAGGCCACCACCTGAACTGCTTGTCCCGGTGGGACGTCATCTCGGAGGTCAGCCATTTGTAGAGGGTCATGGCATCTCCCCCAAATTGCATAACCTCTTCCCCCTTGATGGAGGAAGATTGAAGCCTGCCCCGCACTTGATGCGGGGATGGGGGTGAACCGCGCCTGCGCAACCGACCGGATTGGGCGGCCAGGGCGAAAAGGCGTTGAGGGGCGGACTCTCACCGCGCGGCGGAGTCCCGGATATACGTAGGGCTGTCAATTCCGTTGTTGGATTCTTGGATTGGCTCGATAGAAGATGGCCTTTATGATAGAGACGCCTTGCTACAGTGTCAAACGTTCAGGTCATCTCCTTCACGTAACCGAACCGTTTATTCTTGGCGGTCATCTCTATGAAGTGCCGCAGCGCCTTCCGGTACATCTCCGCCCCGTGCCGCTTGCGGCTTTCGATGTAGGCTATGCGGATTCTCCGGTACGGGCCGGGAAACTCCTGGAAGTTGCGCCACGCTTGGTCGTTCGCCTGCAGCGCGGCCAGGATTTCGGGCGGAACGGCGAAATCCTCCGCATCGTCCGCAGCGGGATCGAAGACGTGCGCCACGGCGCCCAGGCCCGCCTTGGTCATTTTCTTCTCCGCAATCAGTCGGCGTATGCGCTCCTTGTTCATCTGGGAGAGCGAGCTGTTCCTCTTCCGCTTGGAGAACCGTTGCGCGAACCGCTCCCCGTCAATGCCCCTCACTGTGCTGTCCACCCAGCCGAAGCACAACGCCTCCTCCACCGCGTCGTTGTAGGAGATGCGTGGCTTGCCCGTCTCCTTGCGGTAGTACACCAGCCAGACCTCGGTTTCGCTGTCGTGGCGCTCTGCGAGCCAGGCGCGCCACGACTCCCTGTCGGCGAAATATACGGTCTTGCCCAAATCCAGGCTCATCTCGCCTCAACCGTCCCGTGCCTTCTGCTGTAGGACGTACAACGCGTTGATGGCCTCCATGGGGGTCATAGCCGTCACGTCCAGCTTCAGCAGCTCTTCCGCTATGGCCGGCGTGCCAGCGAACAACTCCAGTTGTATGGCCGCGTTTTCCACGGCTCCGGGGGCCGCTCCGTTGCGCCCGCTGCCCTCCAGGTATCCCAGGAGTTGCCAGGCGCGGAGTATCACGTCGCGGGGCAGTCCGGCAAGCTGGGCCACGTGCACTCCGTAGCTTCTGTCCGCCCCTCCGGGCGCTATGCGGTGCAGGAAGGTCACCGCGCCGCCCTCTTCGGATACGGACACTGAGTAGTTTCGCACCCCGGGCAGCGTCTGCGCCAGTTCGGTAAGCTCCTGGTAGTGCGTGGCGAACAGGGTGCGGCACCCCAGCGCGGGGTCGTTGTGTATGTGCTCCGCGACCGCTTGGGCTATGGAAAGGCCGTCGTAGGTGCTGGTGCCCCGCCCGATTTCGTCCAGGATGACCAGCGACCTGCTGGTGGCGTTGTTCAGGATGCTGGCCGTTTCCACCATCTCCACCATGAACGTGGACTGCCCCACGGCAAGGTCGTCCTGCAAGCCCACCCTGGTGAAGATGCGGTCCACCAGCCCTATCCGCGCCGACTTTGCGGGAACGAAGCTGCCCATTTGAGCCATCAACGCAATGAGCCCCACCTGCCTGAGGTAGGTGGACTTGCCCGACATATTGGGCCCGGTAAGGATGATCAGACCGGCGTCATCGCCGGAAAGCGACGTATCGTTGGGCACGAAGTCCCCCGGCGGCAGCAGGGCTTCCACCACGGGATGCCGCCCGTCCTCGATTTCGATGGCGGCGCTTTCGTCCACCTCCGGCCTCACGTAGTCGAACCGCTCCGCCGCCTCGGCCAGCGCCGCGAACACATCGATGTGCGCCACCGTTTCCGCCGCTTGCAGCACAGGCCCGGAGGCCTCGCCTACCTGGTTGCAGACGCGGCGGTACAGCGAAATCTCCAACTCTTCCAGCCGTTCCCTGGCGTTGAGGATGATGTCTTCGTACTCCTTGAGTTCGGGCGTGATGAACCTCTCGCCGCCGGTCAGGGTCTGCCGCCGCTGGTATTCCGACGGCGTCCGCGACAGATTGGGCCTGGTCACCTCTATGTAGTAGCCGAACACCTTGTTGTAGCCCACCTTCAGGTTCCTGATGCCCGTCCGCTCCCGTTCCCGTCCTTCCAGCTTTGCGATGTAGCCGCGCGCGTCCCTTGCCGCCGTGCGCAGTTCGTCCAACTCCGCAGAAAATCCCGGGCGTATCACGCCGCCCTCTCCCAACTGCCCCGGTTCGTCCGCTATGGCCTGGCGGATTACCGCCGCCGTCTCCTCGCAGGACGGCAGCTTGGACAGCAGCCACTTCACGGGCTGGCCGTCGTCTTCTCCCAGAACGGCCTGCATCTCCGGTATCGCCTCCAAGCTGCGGCGCAGACCTGCCAGGTCCCGCGCCGAGGAGCTGCTGCTCTTCACGCGGTTCACCAGCCGCTCCACGTCGGACACTTCCGACAGCGTTCTGATGACCCTGTGGCGTCTGGTTCTGTCCTTGTGAAACCACTCCACGCTGTCCTGCCGCTGCCTGATGGCCGCCGTCTCCATCAGCGGCTGGCCTATCCACTGTCGGAGCAATCGGCCTCCCATTGACGTTTTGGTTAGGTCTAAAACGTTCAGTAGAGAGAACGATTTCGACTCCCACCTTCCCCCGGCGAACAGTTCAAGGTTGCGCCTGGTCTGAGGGTCGAGCGACATGGTCGACTTCAGGTCGTACGGCCTCAGCCTGGCTATGCGCTCCAGGGCCTGGCGCTGGTTCTGGCCCAGGTAGAAGAACAGCCCCCCGGCGGCGCGTATCATCAACGGCGAGCGCTCTATGCCGTATCCATCCAGCGTGGCGACGCCCAGTTCCTCCATCAGCATCTCGCGGCTGCCTTCCAGGCGAAACGCGTCGTCCGGCACGGCTTCCGCCCTAACGCCGTCGGGCAGCGCGCCCCCTATGCCCTGGGGAGTCACCGCTTCGGCGGGAGCCAGCCTTGCCAGCTCCAACGGCGCGTCCTTCAACGAGACCTGGGTCACAAAGACGGTGTCGCTGGAGCTTACGTCGGTGTAGGCCAGCCCCGCCTCCTCCCCCTCTACTACGACCGAGGCCAGGTAGTTGTTGCTGCGCTCATCCAGAAGGGACGGTTCGATCACCGTGCCCGGCGTGACCACCCTGACCACTTCCCTGTCCACGATGCCTTTGGATAGCGCGGGGTCGCTGGTCTGCTCGCATATCGCTACCTTGTGCCCGGCCTTGATCAGCCGGCCCAGGTAGCCGTCCAGCGCGTGGTAAGGGATGCCGGCCAGGGGGTGCTTTGGCCCCTTGCCGAACGCCCTCTCGGTCAGGGCGATGTCAAGGTCGCGCGCCACGACTTTGGCGTCCTCGTCGAAGGTTTCGTAGAAGTCGCCCAGCCGGAATAGGAGGATGCAGTCGGGATAGCGGCGTTTAATATCCAGGTATTGCCGTCTTACTGGCGTAGTCACAATCGTCGCTCCGTTGCAGTGGATTGTACACCAGATGAAGGCAGGCTTATAAGAAGAACTTGACCAAGATACGGGAAACCTTTGGCCTAACTTTGTGGCCAAGCCTATACCAGCGTCATTGCTATCAAGGTAGACGTTTAAGAAGCTGGCCCGGCTCCCCGCTCATGGTGAGCTTGTCGAACCATATGAGCGGGGGGAATGGAAATCGTCTATTAGCACTTTCGAGAGAGCCACTTCTCGAAACCATCCGGCAGGTCCGCCAACTCAGCCGACCACGACACATTGCGCGCATACACCAACGACATCATCTTTCTGTTTACCCGCACCACCGCACATAGCGTGAAGGCTCTTGCTACCATAATCGAGTTGACCGATGAAATTACAGCCCCCTGCGAGTTGCCGTCATTCGTGCTGTAGGTAGACAGTTGTATGAGAACTCCACCTTCAAGGTTGCTCATCGCAAGCAACGCTCGCTCTATATCGTCAGGATAGAGATTTCCCGGACATCTCTTCTTTGGGTCGTCAAAGCGCCGTCGGCTGTTGTACATGTACGGATCGAACGAGAACAACGTCAGCGAATCATCTGCCAGTCCCACCTCAGAGGGGCTGGGCAGTCCTTCGTCAAACCTCTTCCGCCAGTCGCCCTGAAATAGCTCTGACCTCTCAACACGTTTGAGCCAAGGCTTGATCTTCTGAATGGTTGAAGGGTTCGTCTCGCACAGCAAGAGCGAGAAATCGCCGTTCCAGACCTTCTTTACGAAGGCCGCGCTATTGGGATAGCCTCCGCGTGGAGTCAACCGCTGCCACGCTTCTTCGTAGGGTGACTTCTTGCGGGACAACCCTTCCTGCACGCGGCTGAACTTGGGATCAGTGCTGGTGCGCTCACGCGCTAGCGGCGCCATCGCATGGGCGTCAATGAAATTCAACCCCGAAGTGTGCTTTCCCGCGATGTCCAGCAGTTCGCAGAGCGTCCAGTGCTGCATCAAGTTGCCGGCGTTGCCTTTGTACGTGGTCATGCTCCGCGGTACTGCCTGCGAACCCAATACGCCCTAGTCGTCTTCCTTCCAGAAACGCTCTTCCTGGAAATCGAATCCGATCTCCGCAGCAAGCGCCTTCACGTCCTCAATCATGCCGGGGTGGCCGCAGGCGTATATCAGGGTGTCCTCCGCCTTCAAGCCGAACTCCTCAACGTACTTGCCGACTATCGTGTTCACCCTGCCCGTCTCTCCTGCCCAGGAAGCGTTCTTCTCCTCTCCGGGCCGGCTGATTGTAGGAACGAACTTGATGGAATCGGGGTGCTCCGCGGCCAACCTTGCCAGCTCGCCGTCGTAGGTGAACTCGTCATGGTAGCTTGCGCCCACCAGCAGGAAGAACCGGTGCCCTTCCCTGCCCTCGTGCAGGTACTGGCGCAGAATGGACACGTACGGCACCACGCCGGTCACCGTGGACACCATCAGGTGGTCGCGGTAATTCTCTTTGAACAGGAAGATGCCCTTGGCGCGAGGTCTTATCGTAAGCTCCGCGCCCTCTCCCAGATCGTGAAGCACGGGGGTCAGCCGTCCGTCCGGGAGCGGCACCAGCTCTATGAACAGCTCTATTTCATCTTCGTACGGGGCGGAGACGATGGAATAAGGCCGTTCCAGGCCGTCCACGCCTATCGTGCAGTACTGACCGGGCTTGAAGCCGAACGGCGTATCCGGCTTGACCCATATCTGCCACAGGTCATGGGTGACGTCTATTCGCTTGGTTATCCTGGCGCTCATCAGTTTGGGTTTGGATACGGGTGAAGTCATGGGTTCTCCTACGGGTTGCTTGATTACAGGGTAAAACGCGGCTTCCCAAGTGTAAAGTGCAGGCTGGCGCTGGGCCGGTCTTGGGGACTAGACCTTTTCCAGGCGCACGGGCTCTATGAC
Source organism: Dehalococcoidia bacterium (assembly GCA_963667055.2). GTDB lineage: Bacteria > Chloroflexota > Dehalococcoidia > Lucifugimonadales > QGNO01 > DAOUJH01. The sequence continues at coordinate 1,840,630 of OY762956.1, read as the reverse complement.
CAGTCCGGGCGCCCGCGACATCGGGTCCGGGTCTTCGCTGGCCTGAAGCTGCGTCGCCAGCTGGCCGAACAGCTGGGTGAACGATGCCGTACCGCGGTGAGCCGAATCCGCAACCGCGACTATGGCTCGCACCTTGTGCTTGGCGGTGACCACGTCCACCGCGTCGCCGTCTTCCAGTCCCAGGTCTTGCGCGTCTCCGGCATGGATGTTGACCAGTTCCTTGCGGGTTATGGCGTTGACCACTTCAAAGCGTTCCACCTCGGCGTCTCTTTCCTGGTCGGCCAGGACGCGTCCCGGCGCCAGCAGCAGCGGGAAGCCGTCGGGAAGCTGCGCCGGTTCCGATGGTTGCCCCACCGGCATCAGCTTGGCTATTCCGTAAGGGAATCCATTGGAGTACAGGACTTGGGTTCCCCGCGAGTCCTGATCCCTGCACGGCCATTGAATGCCCTTCGATACCCTGTCGGATTCCAGGAGCTGCGTTGGCTGTGGGAGTGAAGGATCGGGGCGGAGGGTGAACACGGCTTCCCTGACCAGCCGCTTGTGCGAGATGCCGCCGTAGATGCGGTTCGCCAGCGATGCAGCCTCGTCGAACACGTCCGCCGTGTTCTCGAAATCGAAACCGGCGGCGTCCATCTCCTTGGCCAGCTTGCCTACTACTTTCCATGCCGGCAGCGCCTCTACGTTGGGAGGCGTGATCGCCTTGGTCACCAGTTGCACCCGCCGCTCCAGGCTTGTGTATGTGCCGTCTTCGTCGGCGAAAGTGGTCGCCGGAAGCACTACGTCTGCGCGCTGGGCAGCCGCTCCCAGGAACGTGTCGTGGACTACCAGGAACTCCACCTGCTCCAAAGATTCGTACAGGTCGTCGCCTTCATAGGCCGCTCCGTCGCCGAACAGGAGCATCGCCTTGACTTTGCCGTCGCGCGCCGCCTGCGATATCTCCCGCACGCCCATCCCGGCCTCTTTCGGCAGTGGCGTGCTCCACTTCTCCTCGAAACGTTCTCTGGCCCCGTCGTCGCCTACCATCACATATCCCGGCAGCAGACCGGGCACGCATCCCAAGTCGCTGGCGCCCTGTTCGTTGGCGCCGCGCCTCAACGCGTAGAGACCGGCGGACGGTTTGCCCAGGTTGCCCGTGGCCAGCGCCAGGTTAGACATGGCCTGCACTTGGGCCTCCTGCTCCTCCATGGCCGCATTGTCCAATGCGTAGACGATGGCGCTTGCGCCCGCCGAAGCAAAGATGCGCGCGGATTCTTCTATTTGCTCCGCGCTCACCCCCGTAACCTGCGATACGTGTTCCGGGGTGAAGCTCTCCAGGGAGCGCTTCATTTCATCTATGCCTTTAGTGTGTTCAGAGATGAAAGCTTCATCCAGCAGCTCCTGGTCAACAATCGACCGCAGCAGTCCGCCGAGCAGGGTCAGCGTGGTCCCCGGACGCGGCCTCAGCCAGATGTGGGCGTAGCGGGTTAGCTCCACCTCGCGGGCGTCTATGACTATCAGCTTCGCGTTGTCCTGCTTGACCGCCTGCTTGATTGGCACCGCCAGCACGTTGTGTTCCTCCGTGGTGTTGGTGTCCACCATCAAAATGCAATCGGAGTTCCTCAACTCCCAGGTGGAGTTGCTGGATCCCGCATAGCCCAGGGGCTCTAGCAGGGCCCCGGTCAGCGCCGGCCTTGTGTTGGAGTCTATGTCCACGTTGTTGCTCTGCATCACGACGCGGGCGAACTTCTGCAATAGATATGCCGATTCGTTGGTGCTCCTTGCCGATGCGATAGCGGCAAAGCCGGAGCCTTTGTAACCCGCCAGTTTTTCCGCTACCAAGCCAATCGCCTCGTCCCAGGTAGCTCTCTCCAGATTGCCTTCGCGCCGTATCAGCGGATGCTTCAACCTGTCCTTGTGGTTCACGTACTCAAACCCGAACTTGCCCATATAGCAGGCCTGGCCGTGGTTGGACGGAGCGTTGATCTCCGGTATTGCCCTGATCACCTTCTCCCGCTTGTTCACTTCCAAGTTCAACTGGCAGCCCACCGAGCAGGTGGAGCAGGTGGAACGGACTATCCTCTCCGCCTTGTCCCACTTGTGGTCGCGTTCGACAAGCGCGCCCACCGGACATACGTCCAAGCACGCCCCGCAGAACTCGCATCCCGACTCCAACAGCGAAGTTCCGCTGGACGTCCCCACCAGCGCCTTCCCTGCCCTCTCCACGAACGTGATCGCGTTGTCGCCCCGCACCTCTTCGCAGACGCGGACGCATCTGCCGCAGACGATGCAGAGGTTGTAGTCGCGGTCGTAGAACGGGTCGAAGACCTCGACTTCCGGCGTCCTCACCTCGTAGGTCAGCGGCGAGTTCAGTTCCATGCCCAGGAACCGCACGGTGTCCTTGAACTCGCACCGTTCGTTCTTGGGGCACATTACGCATCGGTCGTTTACCGATACGTGTCTCTGGCAAATGTCTTCCGGACCGCACAGTTCGACGCGGTGGCAGGTCAGGCAGCCGTGGGGATGCTCCGATATGAGCATCTCCATAATCCCCTTCTGCAGGCCGCGCAACTGATCGCTGGCGGATACGATTTTCATCCCCTCTCTGACGGGAAGCGTGCAGGAAGCCGCCGCGGGCCTGAGCTGCCGTTCGGTTATCTTCTCCCCGTCCCGCTCTACTTCAACCTCGACTTCCTCTTGGACGACGCACATACGGCAGGCGGCAAACGGCTTCATGCCCGGGTGATAGCAGAGGTACGGGATGTACATTCCGGCTTCTATCGCCGCTTCCAGCACCATGGCGCCGGGCTTGGCCTGGATTTCCCGACCATCTATCTTGATAGTCAACGTCTGCTCTGTCGTTGTCACTTAGCCCCTCCTTAGCGAGGAAAAGGTCTCCGTGTTCTGGTCTCTCATTGCCCTGTCCGGCATGAAGAAGTCGGCGGAGTATTCACCGGCGGGCCATCGCTTCTCCTCCATGACTGCGGCGAACTCATCGGGGAAGTAGTCTATGGAGGACTTGATTGGATTGAACCCAAGTTGCCCGTGTCCGCACAGCGAACCCGCCGCCATGTTGCTCCCCAGTTCCTGCATGAGTTCCATGTCTCTTGGACCGGCCTCGAACCGGCATACGCGGTCCAGTATCTGCAACAGGTGCGTGGTGCCCAGCCGGCAGGGGAAGCACTTCCCGCACGATTCATATTGACAGAAGGCTACCAGAAGCCGGGCCAGATCGACGGCGCATACGCTGTCGTCGCCGACGATTATGCCGCCCGAACCCAGTATCGCGCCCGCCCTGGCCATGGCGTCGAAGTCCAGTGGTATGTCCATCTTCTCGCCGCTGAGGACTCCGCCAAGCGGGCCGCCGGTCTGCAATAGCTTGACCGGCCCGCCCCCGGGCACGCCGCCTCCCAAACCTTCCACCGCCTCGCGTATGGTCATGCCCATGGGCACTTCCACCATGCCGGGGCGCTCTATGGCGCCGGAGAGGCAGAGTATGGCCGTGCCCTTGCTTCTCTCCGTGCCGATACCGGCGAACCATTCTCCGCCTCTGGCTACTATCTCAGGCACGTAAGCCAGAGTCTTGATGTTGTTTATGTTGCTGGGCTTGCCCCACACTCCGTAGGCGGCGGGGAACGGGGGACGGTACCTTGGCATGGCCCGCTTTCCTTCCACGGATTCCATGAGCGCCGTCTCTTCTCCCGACACATACGATTCGCCAACCAGCGAGACTTCCGCGTCGAAGCTGAACTCCGTGCCCAGGATGTTATGCCCCAGCAGTCCCTTTTCGTACGCTTGGCGGATGGCCTCACGCGTCCGATCTATGGGGACGTCGTGCCCGTGGCGGATGAACACGATGCCGTGGGAAGACCCCGTAGCGTAGCCGGCAAGTATCATCCCTTCTATGAGGGTGTGGGGGTCGCTCTCCAGGATCCCCTTGTCGTTGAATGCGCCGGGGTCGCCCTCCTCGCAGTTGCAGAGGATGTACTTCACCGGCCCCGGCGATCCCATGAGGAAGCGCCACTTGGTGGCGGTGGGGAAGGCCGCCCCTCCCCTGCCCCGCAGCCCGGAGGTGGCTACCTCTTCTTGCACCTCCTGCGGACTCATGCCGGAAAGCGCTTTGTCCAGGCCGCTGTATCCGCCGCTGGCTATGTATTCGTAGATGTCGATAGGATCGATGTGCCCCGCGTTGCGCAGGGCTATTCTCACCTGCCCCTTCATCATGGGCAGGTCGTCCAGGTTTGGCACGTCAGATGAATCGCCGTCGCCGCTGACCGCCATCGCTCCCTCGGCAGGCTTTCCGCCCACCAGGTGCTCTTTGACCAGCGCCGTCACCTGCTCGGGGGTAACGTTGTCGTAGAAGACGCGGGGGCCGGACGGTAGTTGTATGTCCACCAGCGGTTCGGCGTAGGCCAGGCCGATGCCGCCCACTTCGCTGATGGTCGCGTCCAGCTTGTTTGATGCAATCTCATTGCGGAACGCCTCGACTACCGCTCCGGCGCCCGCCGCCAGCCCGGAGAGGTCGGTGCCTATGCGGACGCGCGGCTTCGACTCCAGCTTAGCCAGATGGTCGCTTGCCTGTTGCTTCAGTTCGTCGAAGGCCTGGGTCATGTCGATCCTTTGGCGCCATTTGCCGCGCTTCTGAGATTTGAGATGCGTTCCTTCGCCTTTTCGGGTGTCATTCTGCCAATTAGCTGGTGGTCTATGCTGATGACCGGAGCCTGTCCGCAAGCGGCCAGGCAGGTGTTGTACTTGAAGGTGAACTTGCCGTCGTCGGTATCGCCCTCGCTGTCCAGTCCCAGGGTTTCCAGCGTCTCTTTGATGATTCGCTGCGCCCCCAGTATGTGGCACGATGGCCCCCAGCACACCTCCACCACGTGCTCCCCCGGTGGAGTGAATCTGAAGTTGGTGTAGAAGGAGGCCACACCCCAGACGTCGTTTATCGTCGAATTGGTGAAATCGGCCACTTCCTCGATGGCTTCGCCGGGGATGTAGCCTATGGAATCCTCTATGGCCAGCAGAGAAGAGAGGATAGTTACCGTGCCGCCGTTGTGAGACAGGAGGGCGCTCTTTACCGCGGTTCGTAGGTCCTTGCTATTAGAAGTCACTTGCTATCCAAGAATTCCACACAAGAGAGTATGAGAATGCTATCACAATCTGGGAAAGGCTATCAATAATTTGAAGCGCGTATGTGCGGCATGTTGTGGAAGATGGCGACGATGGCTATCTAAAGGACTTGTTGAGGGCGCGTTCAAGGCTGTCCAAGTACTCGGTGAAGGCTTTGCGGCCCTTGGGCGTCGCCTCCACCCACGTGCGGGGTTTCAAGTCGAGGAACTCTTTGCTGGTGCTGACGTACCCGGCTTCCTCCAGCTTGCGCAGGTGGATGGTGAGGTTGCCGCCGGTCAGGCCCAGCGTATCCTGGATGAAGCCGTGCGACACGCGGTCCGAGTCTGACCGGGACACCAGTAGCGTCATTATGCGCAGCCGTGTGGACTGGTGTATCGTCTCGTTGAGGACGGCAGGTTCTTCACTCATGCTACGCGGCTCTTGCGAATCCAGGCCCATGCGGCGGCTATGACGGCAATGATGAACACAGCCGACACCACCGGCGCGGCGTCTCCGGCGAAGCGCATGGGCAAATAGTAGGAAGCGGCGAACCCAAGACCTACCAGGGCAATGGCCCAGTGGTGCAATATGCCGAACAGAATGTACCCCAGCGCAACTATGCCTACCGCTATTCCGGCGATGGCGATTGGGTCGGAGCCTGAGGTCCACAGGCCGGAGGCCGCAGGAATGATGAAAGCGGCTGCCACTACAGCCGTCCAGAAGCCGAATACGCGGAGTCCCGCCGACGTGGCGGAGGGCCCGCTTGCGTTCTGCTTGCTGGCCCGGTAGCCGATGATCGAGCTTCCAATCATGCCCGAGATTCCCAGGCCGAGCCACAACGTGCCGGGATACCACGCGTAGTCGGCGGCAAACTCTGGCGCCAGCGTTTCGACGCTATACATGAAAAGGTACCCCGCCGCTACGATGGCGCCCCACAACAGCGTGATGCTGGTCCAGCCCGCCATGTACATGGAACTGTGCGACCTGTCCAAAGTCGCCTGTATCGATGTCCACCCCTGCTCCGCAGTGATCCCCTGCCCTCCACTGTCCTGTTTCCGCATGTCAACCCTCCATATTGCCACAAAGTAGTTTGCAATATAAACCAAAGCCGCAAGCTTGTCAAGGGATTGCCGCCGCTGGATTGTCATTCTGAGCGCAGCGAAGAATCTGTTCCGTAGGCAGACAAGAGAACGCATAAGCAAGCCACACCCCCCCCAACCGTCGTTCCCGACCCCGATCGGGAACCCAGGGGCGGTGCGGGGCCTCCCCCCTTGCCCTCTTGCCCGCTTGCCCTCTTGCCCGTTTGCCCCCTTGCCCGACTGCCCGCCTTGCCCGCTTGCCCGCCTCCTTGCCAAACACCAACCCCATCCCTTACACTACCGCAAAGAGGCCCACCCATGACCACGGACAACCACCAAGACCAAAACCGCATAGACCGCCTTGAAGCCGCCTTCATCGACTTGGCAGAAGCCCGGAGTCGGCAAGAGGAAACCCAGCGACAACAAGCCGAAACCCAGCGTCGGCAAGAGGAAACCCAGCGTCGGCAAGAGGAAACCCAGCGACAGCAACTCGCCGCCATCCAGCGCCACGATATGCTCTTGGAAATGGCTCAGGCAATTCAACGAGACCACGAACAGACCCTACAGATGGTAACCTCCAACCAGGAGCGGTTTGAAGCGGCTCAGGAGCGGCACGAAGCGGCTCAGGAGCGGTACGAAGCGGCTCAGGAGCGGCACGAAGCGGCTCTGGAGCGGCACGAAGAGACCATGCGGATACTGGCCTCCAACCAGGAGCGGCACGAAGAGACTCTACAGATGCTAACCGCCAACCAGGAGCGGCTTGAAGCGGCTCAGGAACGGCACGAAGCGACTCAGAACCAGATCGTCTGGCTTGTGGAGACTGTGTCCACCATGCTGAATCGAGTAATCGACACCCAGCAGGAGCACAGCTTGGCCCTGCGGGGCCTGCTTGAAAACCGGGTCGACACCCCCTAGCCACGCCCCCAACCGTCGTTCCCGCGCAGGCGGGAACCCACGCCCCCTACTCCGCAAACTCCGTTCGCGCCACCTTGCCCGCTTGCCCGCCTTGCCCCCTTGCCCTCTTGCCCCCCTTGCCCTCTTGCCCTCTTGCCCGTTTGCCCGACAAAACGCAGGGGCGGCTCTCTCGAACCGCCCCTGCCGATGCCTCGATTCACCGCCAAACCCTACTTCTCCGTCGCCGTCACCTTCATCTTGACCGCTGCCGTCATGTCGTACCAGGTTCCGTAGAGATCCTCCCTGCCCTTGTCGGCGATCGACCAGCCGTTGTTCGACGGCTGCTTCGTCTCGGCTGCGGACGTCAGGTCCACCGTGTAGGTGCTGGTGCCGGTCGAACCGGGGGCTGCCAGCAGCACGAAGTAGGTCGTGCTCGCCGACAGGTCGCAGCCGCTCCCGGAGCAGGTGTACGTATGACTGCCCGTCGACGGACTGGTGTTGCCGCTCAGCGTGGCCAGTGTCGTAGTTGTATTCGGGTTCGACCCCGACGCCGCGTGCAGCGTCACCACGAAGTCGTCCGGGGTCCCGTACTTGGCGCCGAACCGGATGTCGATGCTCGACAGCGTGTAGCCGCCCGTGTTCGAGCCGGTGGTGAAGCCCTGCGCGCCCTGTTGCTGCGTATTGTTGTAATTGCCGACTTGGTAACTCTGGAACAGAGCCCCGTCCAGCGTGCTGACGGAGTTGGTGACGACCGTCGCCGTGAACGCCGCCGCCGTCGCCAGCAGCACCGCGCACCCGCTGTCCGCATACGCCTTGTAGGTGTATGACGTGCCCCCGGTCAGGCCGCTGATGGCCTGGCTGGTTCCGCTCACCGGACCCTGGCACGTCGCGTGCGGCGCCGCGTTCGCCTGGTAGTACCAGGCGCCCGTGTAGTCGCTGATCGTCAGCGACGTGGACGTCGCCGTCAGCGACGCGCTCGCGGCCCCTCCCGTCGCCGACACGCTCATCTTCATGGCCAAGCTCTGGGGATGCTCATTCCAGCTGTGCGCTTGGTAGCGCGCCGCGTTGGCGATGCTCCAGCCGTTGCCGGAGGGCTGCAAGTCCTCATCGTCGCTCGCCGTGGTGGTCTGTTGGTTGGTGGCAAATGAGAGCGCATCCACGTAGACGAAGTAGGAGGTGTTCGCGGCCAGGGAGCAATCGTTGTTGGTGTTGGTAGCGTCGCAGGTGAACGTCACCTCGCCGGCCGCGGGGGTCCCGGTGAGGGTCGCGCGGGCCGTCGTTGCGGGTGTGTCGTTGGACTGCACGGCGCGGATGGAGGCCTCTATCTGGCTTGCGTTCGTGATAATGGTGAAGTCCAACGTGACGCTCGACAGCGTGTAGCCGCCCGCCGCGCTCCCCGTGGTGAACTCCTGGGCGTAGTCGGAGGAAAGGCTAAACGCGGACGGCCCGTCAGCCTTGCCCAAATTGCTCACGCTGACCGTGCTCGGCGTGCCGAAGGTGGTGGTGACCAGCAGGTCTGCGTCGGCGCAGCCGCTCTTGCCGTAGGCCGTGTACACGTACACTGTGCCCGCCGTCAGGCCCGTCAGGTTGTCGCTGGACGTGCCCGCGCTGACCGACTGGCAAGTCGTGTCCGGCCCGGTGTTGGCGTCGTACCACCACGCCGCCGTGTGGTTGCCGATGGTCAGCGTCGCCGTTGTCCCCGTGACAGCGGATGCGGTCAGGGTAGGCGGCAACAGCGTCGTGAACTCCGACGCCGTCGCCAGCAGATTGCCCGTCGTGCAGGTGCTGTCGCTGTACGCCGAGTACGTGTACGACGTGTTGCTGTTCAAGCCGGTCAGCGTCACGCTCGACGCGCTGCCCGCGCTTGTGCAGTCCGTCTTGCCCGTCGTCGTGGACTTGTAGTACCAGTTGCCCGAGTGCCCGCCGATGGTCAGCGTCGCGCCCGTCGCCGTCACGCTGGAAGCGGTGAGCGAGGGATTGGGCGTGAAGACGATCCCGGCCAAGTGCCAGTCGCTGTAGCTCTGCCACCTCGCTCCCGTATCGTTGTAGTGACCGAACAAGATATCCCATCCGTTGTTGCTCGGTTCTTTGGTCTCGCCGCTGTCGAGCGTCCAGGCCCAGTCATATCTGAAGGTCTGGCTGTTCTGGACGACTGTCTTCACGAAGTAGACGGTGTTGGGCGAGAGGTTGCAGCCGCTGCCGGAGCAGGTCCAAGTCGTGTCGGTCCACGTGGTGCTGGTCGGAGAGGTCCCGGAAAGGGTCGCCAGAACCGTATCGGCCGGTTCGCTGGTCGCTCCGTACTGGCCCGTGCCCTCCATGCGATGGAGCGTGGCAGCGATGTCCCCCGCCGATCCGGTAGTATCGTATTGCCGCACAGCCAGGGTGACCGTCTTGAGGACGTAACCGCTGGTGTTCGAGCCGGTGCTGAAGGCGAATGCCCGCTCGGTGCCGCGCCCGATGAACGAGTTACCGCTCCCCTTGCTGTTACTCAGGTTGGAGATTGACTGCCCGGTGGTGAACGGCGTCGCCGCGGCCAGCAGCTTGCCCGATGTGCACCCGCTGTCGCTGTAAGCCGAGTAGGTGTAGGTTGTGTTGGCCGTGAGGCCGGTCAGGTCTTTGCTCGTCCCGCTGACCGGGCCGTCGCACGTCGCGCCCGCGCGCTTGTAGTACCAGGCGCCGGTGTGGTGGGCGATGGTGAGCGTCGCCGTCGTCCTGCCAATATCCGAGACGGTCAGGCTGGGGGGGGGGTAGATCAGCGGCGCGTAATGGAAGGGCGACTTCCCCCAGGCGTTCGTGGTTCTGACGATCAGGTCGTAAGTCTTGCTGTCGTCAACGGTGTAGTCGGTCCCGTCAACCGTCCATGATGTGATCGTGGCGGTGACCCGGCGGTCGCTGCCAAGAGTCGCCGTCTCAACGTCGGCGCAGAGTTTGTACGTGCCTGTGACGCCGTTTTCGTGTGTGGCGCACTCGATTTCGTAACCCGTGGAATACTTGGGCTGAATCCATGAGAGGGTCAGGGAGCCGGCAGAGCGTGAGGCCGAAATGGGATTTTGTCCGGGTTGCTCTTTCACCGGCGTGTGGGCCGGATGCGCGTCCACCGACCTCGTCCAGTCGCTGGCTTGGGCGGGGTTGTTGGTCACCGCGCGCACGGCGACCATGTAGGAGATAGACCAACTCATCTTGCCGTGCTCGCCTTGGGTCACTTTCAAGGTGGTGGTGGAACCGGAGTCCACCGAGCCGCATTCCCACCATCGCCAGCCGCTCCTGCTGGAGCAGGTGAGGTTGTAGCCGCCCGCGCCGCTGACCGCAGCCCAGGTGACGGTGAGTTCCTCGCTCCCAATCCTTCTCGCATTGTTCCCGTTGTCGCGCGTCACCGTGATCGTCGCGGGGGCGGCTAGTTGCGAGGCGATGGAACCGCCCGAACTCGACGCGCTGGCCCCGCCCGACGACTGCACGGTGTCCAGCCAGTCCGCCGCCGGCAGCCGCGACACCTGCGACCAGTCGCTCACCCCCGAACCGTTGCTGGCCCGCACCCGCACGTGGTCGATGGTCGCGGTCGTGCTGTAGCGGTGCGACGTGCCCGTCACGCTCGCCACGTCGTGCCATGACGAACTGCCCGCCGTCTGGGCCTCCACGTCGTAGCCCGTCGCGCCCGCCGCCGCGTCCCAGGAGATGTCCAGGTAGCCCTCGCCCGGCGTCACGTTCAGGTTCGCCGGCGCGTCGAGGCTCACCACGGAGCCGGGGTCCGCCGGCACGATGGACGGCAGGCCCCAGTTGCCGCCCCGCTGCTCCCTCAGATTCTCGTTCGTCTCATCGAGCTTGTCCTTGCTCTCGTCGTCAATGGGGGTGCCGATGTCCCTGATGTCCAGGTCGAAGCACGGCAGAGGAGGAAAGGGCGGGATGTGCGGAGGGCACACGGTGTTGGAATCATCCGATGAAGCCGCCAGCGGAGGCGCAAAAAGCAACATACCGAACAGCGCCAGCAGCGCCGCCGCCGCAAGCAACCTGATACTCCCCATGACAAACTGCCCTGAAGTGCCCATCATCGCCCTCCATGCGCATAGTTGCCCCCTATTGTTTCACAATTTCCACAAAATTTACAGCGATTTTCGCATAATATATCCATGACTTCGCATTAACTTTCCGTGACTTTGGGAATCGTCGTTCCCGCGAAGGCGGGAACCCAGGGCCGCGCGGGTATACGGACAAAACCCCTTCCCCCTTGATGGGGGAAGACTGAGATGGGGGTGAACCCTACGGCGTCCCACCACCGTCGTTCCCGCGCAGGCGGGAACCCAGCGGCGCGGCGCCGGGCCTCCCCCCTTGCCCCCTTGCCCGCTTGCCCGCCTCCTTGCCAAACACCAACCCCGTCCCTTACACTACCGCAAAGAGGCCCACCCATGACCACGGACAACCACCAAGACCAAAACCGCATAGACCGCCTTGAAGCCGCCTTCATCGACTTGGCCGAAGCCCTGAGTCGGCAAGAGGAAACCCAGCGACAGCAACTCGCCGCCATCCAGCGCCACGATATGCTCTTGGAAATGGCTCAGGCAATTCAACGAGACCACGAACAGACCCTACAGATGGTAACCTCCAACCAGGAGCGGTACGAAGCGGCTCTGGAGCGGTACGAAGCGGCTCTGGAGCGGCACGAAGCGGCTCTGGAGCGGCACGAAGCGGCTCTGGAGCGGCACGAAGAGACCATGCGGATACTGGCCTCCAACCAGGAGCGGCTTGAAGCGGCTCAGGAACGGCACGAAGCGACTCAGAACCAGATCGTCTGGCTTGTGGAGACTGTGTCCACCATGCTGAACCGCGTAATCGACACCCAGCAGGAGCACAGCTTGGCCCTGCGGGGCCTGCTTGAAAACCGGGTCGACACCCCCTAGCCACGCCCCCAACCGTCGTTCCCGCGCAGGCGGGAACCCACGCCCCCTACTCCGCAAACTCCGTTCGCGCCACCTTGCCCGCTTGCCCGCCTTGCCCCCTTGCCCCCTTGCCCTCTTGCCCCCCTTGCCCTCTTGCCCGTTTGCCCGTAACATAGCCGTTATGAGACCATCAAACGCCCCCCGCTATCTTCTTGCCGCAATAGCCATTGCCGCCGCCGTGCTGGCAGTGTCATGCTCCTCCGAGGAGCCGCCTACCCCTACCCCTACCCTACGGGCCACGCCAACCGCAGCCGGCAGCGACGTCCCGTCCCCGGTCGGCGACGGTTCTCCCATAACGGGCGGCGTGCTACGACAGATGAGCATCACCGACCCCGTGAGTTTCGACCCCCACAATGCGGCGGCCAGCCCCGACAACGTGCACAACTCCAAGCTGTACAACAACCTGGTCTGGAACCCAGACGGCAGCGCCATTGAGCCTGACGTTGCGGAGAGCTTTCAGGTCTCCGGCGACGGGCGCACCATCACCTACTCCCTCAGGGACGACGTGCTGTTCCACGACGGAACGCCCCTTACCGCCGCTGATGTGAAGTACAGCCTGGAAAAGATCATGGGACTGGTCGACGGCAGGGTTTCGTCCCGCGTGGGCCCCATCAAGGAGTTCATCAGCATTTCACGCCCCGACAACGGCGTGGAGGTAGTGGACGACCACACGTTGCGACTACACCTGGATACCCCCTCCGCCTCTTTGCACTCGTTCCTTGCCACCGGGTTCGCCGCCATCATGCCGGAGGGCGTCAGCCAGGAAGACCTGCAGCAGATGCCGCGCGGCTCAGGCCCGTTCCGCATAAAGAGCATGGAGCGCGGCGCCATGTGGGAGTACGAACGCAATCCCGCCTACTTCAAGGAAGACCTCCCCTACCTGGACGGAATCCAACTCTTCCTCAGCCGCGACTTCGCCGCCTCTGAGGTGGCCTTCATCACCGGCAGAGTCGAACTGAACCGCGCCTCCTGGAGCCTGAGCAACAGGCCCGTGGTGGATGAGATGGTGGCGGACGGACGGATAGTCGTCCGCCCCTACTCCACGTACTGCGCTCCCCAGGGGCTGCTCCTCAACGCCACCAGGCCGCCCTTCGACAACCCGCAACTCCGTAATGCCATCAACTTGGGCATCGACCGCAAGGCTTACATCGAAGTGGTGCACAACGGCAACGCCGAAGCGTCGCTGTACCTGGACACCGGCGGCTGGGGACTCTCCGCCGCAGAGATATGGGAGATGCCAGGTTTCCGCCAACCCAAAGACGACGACTTGGCCGAGGCCCGGCGCATCGTTCAGGAGCTCTACCCCGACGGCCTCAGCGTAGACCTGCTCAGCCGCAACTCCGGCATATATCCCAGGCAGTCCGAGTTCTTTACCGGCGAGCTGGCCAAGCTTGGCATCGAGGCCAGCGTGACGCTTGTCGACCGCGCCCAGCTCTTCCCCGCCGGAGAGTCGCTGGACTACGACATCATGTCCTACTACTTTTGCCTTACCACCGGCGACCCGGACGAGTTGTTCGGCGGCTACTTCATCAGCGGCGCTTCACGCAACTGGCTCGGCTACAGCAACCCCCGCATAGATGAGTTGTACTCGCGGCAGTCTACGGAGTTGGACAGGAGCGAGCGCCGCTCTCTGGTGCTGGAGATGGAGCGAATCATCTACGACGACCTCCCCATAATCCCCACCGCCGTGCATAACCTCACCAAGAACCACTACTCCCACGTCAAAGACGTGCCCATTGGCCTGACCTCCTACACCGACGAACGGTTGGAGCGTGTGTGGAAGGACTCTCCATAGGCCGTTGGGCGCGAGTCGAGGGCTGAGCCATGCAGAGCTTGATCGTTCGCCGGTTGCTGATAGCCATACCCACGCTGATTGGGGCCACCATATTGGTGTTCGTCGTGATGCGCGTGATACCGGGCGACATCGCTTATGCCCTCCTTGCCGGAGAAGAGGGGGCCGCCCATGTCGACCCCGACGCCCTCGCCGAGTTGCGCCGTGAACTGGGCACGGACCGCCCGCTCCACGTCCAGTATGTCGATTGGATTGCCGGGCTTCTTCAGGGCAGCCTGGGGGATTCGATGTTGAACCGGCTTCCCGTGGCAGGCGAGATAGCAAGGCGGCTGCCCGTCACTATGGAGATAGCCATGTTGTCGGTAGCGATCGGTTTTGGCGCGGGGCTGCCCCTGGGCATCGTTTCGGCGTTGCGCCGCGATACCTGGGCCGACCTCATTGCCAGGATTGCCAGCATACTGTTCCTGGCGATTCCCTCTTTCTGGCTGGGGCTGCTCATCCTCCTCTTGACCACCCGCCTCTTCGGCTGGATACCCCCTCTCGGCTATCATCCGCCGTGGAGCAGTCCCGCCGCCAATCTGGTGCAGATTGCGTTTCCCTCGCTGGTCATTGGCTCTCACCTCATGGCTATCGTTTCCCGCATGACCCGCTCCACCATGCTGGAAGTCATCAACCAGGACTACATCAGGGTCGCCAGGGCCAAGGGCTTCTCCGAGCGGCAGATAGTCCTGCGCCACGCGCTCAAGAACTCGATGCTCCCCGTCCTCACCATAGTCAGCCTCTCGTTTGGCACGCTGCTGGGCGGCGCTGTGGTCATGGAGCGCGTCTTTTCCGTGCCCGGCATCGGCTCATATCTCATCGAGTCCATCACGGTGCGCGACTACACGGCGGTACAGGCGCTGGTCTTTATATTCGCCGCCGCGTTCATCGTCATAAACCTCGCGGTCGACCTGGCGCACGGCTGGCTCGACCCCAGAATCGGCGGCTCCTGACCGTGGAAGCAGCGAGAACGTGCCTCAGCTTGCCAAGACGCGCCGCCCGAAGCGGCTTCGTGCGATTCGTGCTGCGCAAGCCACTGGGAGCGCTGGGCGCGTTCATGCTGTGCTCCGTGATTCTGGCCGCGCTATTCGCTCCTCTGGCCGCCAGGTATGACACCAACGCGCAGGACTACCAGCAGCGGCTCGAAGGGCCCAGCCTGTCGCACTTCATGGGCACGGACGAATTCGGGCGCGACCTCTGGGCAAGGGTGGTTCACGGATCGAGGCTATCCCTGCTGGTGGGATTCGCCTCCGTGCTCATAGGCGCGACGATTGGCCTGGCCCTGGGCGTCTTCAGCGGCTACGCCGGCGGCATAGTGGACGACGTGATACAGCGCGTGGCGGAGGTGATGCTCTCCCTGCCCGGGATATTCCTTGCCCTTGCCCTGGTGGCCACCCTGGGTTCCGGCGTGGACAAGCTCATCATAGCCCTTATCGTCATCTACGTGCCTCGCACCCTCCGGGTCATGCGCGGTTCAGTCCTCTCCGTGAAGCAGAACAGCTACATAGACGCCGCCAAGGCCGTTGGCGCTCGCCCCCTGCGAATCATGGGCAGGCACATCCTGCCCAACGTAATGGCTCCCTACCTGATCCTGGCCAGCGGCCTCCTTGCCAATGCCATTCTCATAGAGGCCACGTTGAGCTACCTGGGCTTGGGAGCGCCGCCGCCCTACCCTTCCTGGGGCAGAATGCTTGCCAACTCGGTTGCCCAGTACGCCGCCGTTGCGCCATGGATGGTTATCTTCCCCGGCCTCGCCATCACCTGGCTGGTGCTGGGCTTCAACCTGCTTGGCGACGCCGTCCGCGACGCCTGGGACCCCCGATTAAGGGGTCTCTAGGCCGGCGGGGCGCTCTTTGCTGCGGGCCTGCTTGGCTTGTGCAGGAAGAATATGACCGTTACGCCCGCAATCGCCGAGAACACGGCGGTGCCAAAGAGGAAGTAGGCGTAGCTATTGGTAGCATCGAACACCCAGCCCGCCAGTACCGTGGTTCCCATCCCAATGATGCCCAGGCTGTTCAAGACTCCCCGCAGTCTTGCGAACGACTTCCTTCCGAAGTAGTCGCCGATTATGGAGTAGTTGGCCGGGGCAACGTTGGCGCCGAAAGCGAACATCACCATGAACAGGTACAGACCCCATCTCTGCTCCACGAATATCAGCACAAGGAAGCTGGAGCCCAGAACGAAGTGAGCCAGCACCAGGATCGCCTTTTTGCTCCACCTGTCCCCCAGCCACCCTACCCCCAAGATCATTGGCGTAGCTATGAGCTGGGTAAGGCCGACCATGAACGCCGCATCCCTCTCCGTAATGTCCTTCCAGACGAATATGGGTACGAAATGCAGTTGAAAAACGCCGTTGTTGGACGTGCGCACCGTCGTGGTCAGCGCCAGAATCCACCAGACCGGCGTACGCATCGCCTCCTTGAACTCGAAGTCCTCGGGCATTTGGAGCCGCCGCGTCCCTTTCTGCTCGCCCTGCGGGGAATCCGCCTTTGCAGTACCTGCCCCGTCCGGCGGAGGCTCCAAGTCCTCGGGATCGGCTCCGTCGGGCAGCAAACCCATGGATTCGGGAGAGCGTTTGATGAAGTAGGTGAGAGGCAAAGCTGTGACCAGCACAAAGACCCCGGTCAGGATTGCCCCGGTACGCCAGTCCCACAGGTCTACTATCACACCCAGTATCGGCGTGAACACGGCCGGCCCCAGCCTGACCGATGAGGAGAAGATGCTCATTGCCCTTGTCCGGTATCTGATGAACCAGATGTTGGCTGCGGCGTGCATCACCTGCAGATAGCCCATCTGGAACCCCAGTGCCACCAGGCCCGTGTACACCAGCAAGAACCCCAGCGTGCTGTTCACCTGTGCCAGGGCCAGCATCCCGAAGCCGGATAGCAGAGTGCCGATTATGACGGGAATCCTGGGCCCCTGCTTGTCTATCATCCAGCCCACCAGCGGCCCTTCTATTCCTCCCTCGATCCTTGCCAGGGAGAAGACGAAGGAGAGCGCGGCGCGGCTCAACTCAAGCTCGCGTTGCAGAGGCAGGAAGAAGACCGACACCACCGGCGAATGGATGGAGCCTATGGTGGTGATTGCGGAACCCGCCGCCAGCACCTTCCAGCCATAGTAAATGCCCTTTTTGCGGGGCTTCACCGCTGCATCCGGACTTTCCACTTCACGTTCCAACCTGAGTGGTTGCCTCTTTCTCATGGAGTTTTCTTTGCGGGTTCCTCACGAACAGCAGGAGGAACGCGGCCATGGCCGCCAGCCCGCTAAAGGTGATGAGCACTATGCTGTAGCTGTCCGTAGCATCGTTGACCAGGCCCGCAAACCAAGGGGTCAGTCCGCCTATCACGCCTATGCTGTTCAAAGCGCCCCTCAAACGGGCGAACACCTTCCTACCGTAGAACTCTCCCAGTATGGAGTAGTTGACCGGTGAGACGTTTCCCCCAAATGCGAACAACACAATGAACAGATACAGGGTTATATCGCTTTCGCTGATGTTTAGCAGGATGAATCCCAGGGCAAGGGCCACCTGGGCAACGAACAGGATGGTCTTCTTGCTCATCTTGTCGCCCAGCCAGCCCAGGACCAGAATCATGGGCACGGCTATTCCGGCAGTGAGACCAACCAGGTTCGCGCCGGCCTGTTCCCCCATACCCTTCCAGACGAATATCGGTATGGCGTGCACGCCGAGCGCCATTTGGGTGGAGAGGCGCACCGTGGTGCTGTAGGCAATTATCCAGAAGGACGTGGTCTTCAGAGACTCCTTGAAGTCCATGTCCACCGGCGTGATAGTGGTGTCGGCCTTGGGGGTTTGCGCGGGCGTCTCCTCGTTCCTCTGAGCCTCTTGTGGCTCCGGTGTTTCTGTAGGGCGCGACCCGTCCGGCAGCAGGCCCATAGATTCCGGGGAGCGCCGTATGAGCAGCGACAACGGCAATGCAGTTGCCAGAACGAACACGCCCAGCATGACGCATGTATTTCGCCAGCCGTAAGCGGTCACCATCAAGGCTACTAAGGGGGTGAAGATGGCCCAGCCTACCCTGAACGAGGAGGAGTAAACGGACATGGCTCTTGTCCGGTACCTTATGAACCATAGATTGGCCACCGCGTGCATGCACTGAAGGAAGCCCATCTGAAATCCCACGCTTACCATGGTGATGTAGACCACAAAGAAGTACAGATAGCTGTTTGACTGCGACAACACCAGTAGTCCAATGCCGCCCAGGGCTGCTCCTATGATGATGGGAAGCTTGGGGCCTCGCTTATCTATCATCCAGCCCACCACCGGGCCCTCCAGTCCTCCTTCAAAGCGGGACACTGTGAAGACCAGGGATAGAGCCGCGCTGGTCAAGCCAAGATCCTCCTTGATAGGCAGGAAGAATACGGTGGTCACGCCCGTCTGAAGCGACCCAACCATAACTATGATCGCCCCTATGCCAAGCAGCCACCAGCCATAGAAGATGCCCAGCGGCCCCTGTTTTGTAGCAGTAGTAGGTTGCTGCAACACGCTCTCCCGACCACAAGTGGTCTACGCGATTCTGCTAAGAATGTATGAGCCCGGAGCAGGCCCGAAGCAGAAACAAGCCGCAGTATATCCATAAGAGACGCAGGTGTCACTCAGACCGGTCCGATTGCAATCTAAGGCGTCACGCTCCATAATCCTGAAATCCTAGAGGGATGTCGGTATGTTGGGCATGCGCTTTGCCTTATGGTTCCTTCAGCGACGCAGCCGTAGCTCGTGGCTGCTCACCTTGGCCTGCACCCTCGCCGTCCTGTTCGTTGTTACCCTGGCATCTCTGAGCGCTCTTTACCTGCGCAACCTGTCGGAGGCCGGCTTCGACCATACCCTGTCCAACTCCGGTAGCGGCTCGTTCAATCTGGAAATACTGGTCCCCACCCGGCCTATAGGAGTCAGGGACTATGCCCGCTTGGATGAGTTTGTCTCAGGCGCCACTGAACGACATCTTCCGGATATAAAGTCCACGACATTCCGTATGGGAAGCTCTCAAAACCTGCCATACTTGAATGCTCCTGATAGCAGCCCACCGGCGGTCAACACCGCGTTTGTCAGCTTCTTCTTTCAGGAAGGCTTCACAGAGAACGCCAGGCTGGTCTCAGGTCAATGGCCCAGCGATGCAACTGTGACCTTGGATGGCATCCCTTCCATTGAAGCGGCTATAGGCGCCGACGCGCTTAGTGGCTTGGACTGGGATTTGGGCCGGACAGTTTACGTTACCCCCTTTCAATCCAGCCCTGAGGAGAAGATAGCCGTGACGGTGGTTGGCCAGGTGGAACCCGCGGATGAGGATGACCCGTTCTGGTCGGGAAATCTCTCCAAGTTCCAACTGGCCGAGCAAGGGGCTTCCGTAACCGTGCACCTGTTTACGGGAACAGGCGCTTCCTTCAGCGGTCTGGCGGAACGCTATCCCACTCTGCTCGGCTCATTCCGCTGGACTCGTTTTCTGGATCGCGAGGGGATTACCTACGGGAATGCCCCGCAACTGCGCTCTTCCCTGGCAACTATTGAAACCGACTTGAACAAGAGGTTCCCGCGTTCCCTGGTCATCAGCTCCCTTGGCAACCGGATATCCGATTACCAGCGAGAACTCGCTCTGTCCAGGCTCCCCTTTCTCATACTCATCTCGCTCATAGCTGGCATAGTGCTGTACTTCCTGGTTATTGCCTCCACTGCCCTGGCTAAAGAGAGGGACAGGGAGGCGGTCTTGCTCAGAAGCCGGGGCGCCAGCTTAAATCAAAGCGGTTTCTATCTGCCTTTTGTAGAGGCCGCTGTGATTGTCCTCCCCGGCATCCTGCTGGGCCCCGTTCTGGGTTGGATACTGGTCGGTCTGCTTCCCACGGGAGCGGAGGGGGCTGCCGTATTTTCATATCCCCTTTCGATTTCCGCGCTCATGGTTTCCGTTCTCGCCGGCGCTGTTGCTGGCTTGATATACCTAACGGCCAGTTTTGCTGTTTCCGTTAGGTCTCCCCTAATACCCCTGCGAGGAAGCCAACTCCTTAATCGACCTGGCAGATTGCGATATGCCGTGGACCTTCTTGTCATGGTCGTGGCCGGTGTGGTTTGGTGGCAGTTGAGAAGCCGCAGCAGCTTCTCATCCGAAGAAATCGCCGGCGCGGGATTGAGCTTCGACCTCACCCTGTTGCTGGCTCCCGCCATTCTCATGCTTGCCGCCGGGTTGCTCGTTTCACGTCTTTTGCCGTTTCTGTTCTTTGCTTTGTCGCGCCTATTTGGCGACGTGGTTCCCTTCTGGCTAATCGACTCGTTCAGGCGGGTGCAGCGGGGCTACTCCCGCCATGTTCCCCTCTTCCTGCTGACCTTCTTCATCGCGGCGCTTGCCGTATTCAGCGCCAACTACGCGGCCACTCTGTCTCAAAGTCACGCCGATCAAGCCAGGTACTCTCTGGGTGGTGAAACCGTCGTCCGTTTGCCCATCACCTATTCGGGGGATGCACAAGCCGTCGCTCAAGCCTTGGAGGCAGACCCCTCGATCAGAGCGGCGTCACCCGTATACCGAGGTTACGCTTTTGAGGGCAGCGGTTCAAGCGGCGTCAACTATGCGCTGCTTAGCCTGGATTCCACTCGCTTGCCCGTTGTGTCCTGGTTCCGCAAAGACTTTGCCGGGAAAGACCTATCCCAGCTTGCCTTTGCCTTGCGGGTTTCCGCGCCTCCCTTCCAGGGCGTACTCCTGCCCGGCGCCCCGGATAGAATCGGCGTATGGGCAAGTTCAGAAAGAGCCTATCTAAACTACACGCTTCGCGCGATTATACGGGACTCCACGGGCCGGTACGGGACTCTGCGTTTGGGGAATCTGGGCAACACGGATTGGAACGTGAAGGTTGCCGAGCTTTCTCAGGTTCCGGGAATGCAGCCTCCGTTGACGCTGGTTGGCATGTACGTAGCCGGAGGGCAGCTTGTCGGTTATGGAAGCGGATTCATTCAACTGGACGATGTTTTCGTTTCCACCGGCAACGAGATTCAAACCGTCGAGGACTTCGAGTCGGCTAGAGCATGGACCGTGTTCCCCAACGCTGGGCTGACCAAGGACGAGGTGTCGTATACGCCTCAGGCGCGTTCGGGGAATCTAAGCCTCAGATACGCCTGGACGGAACCCATTACTACGGAGACCAGGGGTGTCCTTGCCTCGCCGGCGCCCATGCCCGTCCCTGCCATCGGAGGCCCTGGGCTGAGCGTAGATCAGGAGCTGGTGGTGCGCATCGAGGGTAAGCCGGTGGCCTTTAGGATAGTGGAATCGGCGGACTACTTCCCAACGCTTTTTCCAACCGGCGGACGCTTTCTCATTACGGACATAGGCCATCTGAGCGATTACTTTGACCTTCTCCCCTTGACCGGGCCTATTAGACCCGGCGAACTGTGGATTGGGCCGGTTGACAACGGAGCTATCGAGAGCGTTGTCCATGAAGTCCTGCCAGCGGCGGTTGTGGTTGATCAAGAGACGGAGGTTTCTGAGAGTACGTCCAATCCTTGGGCTTCAAGCTTTTGGAGCGGCCTTTCTATAGTGATAATTACTGCGGTTGCGGCGGTGTTTACCGCAGGTCTGGTTGTCTACGCCATTATCGCGGTCAGGGGGATGAAAACGGAATTGCGCCTATTGCAAAACATGGGCCTATCACGCCGCCGGCTTGCGCTTTCCGTAGCTTTGGAAAGGCTGGCCGTTCCCCTACTGGGCCTGGTTTCCGGAGCGTGGATCGGCGCGTGGACGGGCCGGTGGAGCCTGGGCTTTCTTGAAATAACGCCTGGCGGACAACGTCTGGTGCCGCCGTTGGAGCTGGTGGTAGATTGGCCGATCATCGCTGTTGGGATTGCATTGGCGTTGATTGCAGTCGCGCTGGCGACGTTCTTAGCGGTTGCCGCCGCCAATAGGCTGAGTTTGAAAGACGTCCTGCGGGTTGAGGAATAAATGGAGCTGACTGCGCTCATAAGGTTCGCGGTTCTCATAGCGCTCAGGCGGACATTCTCCGACTGGCGGCTTCAGGCCGCTGCCGCCTTCGGTATGCTGCTGGCGGTTGCCCTCATGGCCTCCGGGGCCATCTACTCGCAGGCGCTGGCCGAAACCGCCCTTAGAAATACCTTGCTCAACGTGCCGGAAGAGGACCTGAACATCACCTTTCGTACGTTCCATAACCTTGAAAGACCCGCCTTGGATGCCACGGAACGGTACGTGGAGGAACGGATAAAGCGTCCCCTCAGCCCATACGCCGGCAACGACGTTCTGCTCATCCAAACATCAACGCTGTTTCTATCAGGCTTGCCGCAGCTTGACGTTGACAATTCAAGTCGACCGCGGAGTTCGTTGCAGGCGATATCGGATTTGCCCAATCACGTTCGGATAATAGAAGGCCGTATGCCTAGAGCGACCTCCGGTGAGATAGAGGCGCTCATAGATCCCCTTGGAGCCTCCGCCCTTTCGCTTTCAGTTGGCGACCGGTTCCAGGCCTTCCGCCCCGGGAGTGGCCGCGGCGAAACGGTTGCCGTCACGGTTTCGGGAATCTTTGAACCCCTAGAGCCTGATGCGCATTACTGGGCTATAGGCACGTGGGACAGATTTACGAATACGGAGCGGCAGTGGATTGCCCTTCCCCTGTACACGACCCACCAGAGCCTTCTCCAAGTCCTGCCCGACTCTATCACCGCTCTGCTCTCGGATTTTGTATGGCTCTTCTACACCGACGTGCCCGAACTGAGGGCTTCCGAGGTGGAGGCATTGCAGTCCGTATTGCGCGGCATCACCCTTGACCTTCGCTCCAACGTGCCCGACTCCAACTGGAGGACTGAACTGGACGAGGTGCTGGACCGCTATTCCTCGCTGCTGCTGTTAGCCAGAGTGCCTCTGTTCCTGATGGTCTTTCTTGTGGTGAGCGTTCTCTTGTACTACATGTTCCTCATTGCCGGTCTCATTGGACGAATCCGTACCTCTGAAGTGGCCGTGTTTCGCAGTCGCGGAGCCTCTACTCTCCAAGTCGGGTTGGTAATCCTGGTGGAAGGACTGATCATGGCGCTGCCCGCCGTGGTGGCCGGCCCATTCGTGGCGCAAGCCCTTGTGCTATTCACCGGACAGCTTTTCCCCGTCGCTTCCGGAGTACAGGGTCTCGACGTGAGCGGCCTATCGCTCTCTACCCTTGCCATTGGGGCGGTGGGCGCTGCATTTACGGTAGCCGTGTTTACCGCTACTGTTCTGAGGTCGGCTAGCAAGGGTATAGTCGCCCTTCAGTCATCATCCGCCAGGCCGCCGGAGGTCCCGTTCATCCATCGCTACTACATCGACGTTGTTCTCCTTGTGGTCATTGGCCTTCTGTGGTGGCAGCTCAGATATAGAGGCTCCTTCCTCATCCAGCCCGCGCCGGGCAGCCCCGCTCAGATAGATATTACGTTGCTTCTCGGCCCAATACTGGGAGTGCTTGCAGCCGGTTTGCTAGTGCTGCGCGTCGTTCCCCTGGTGCTCCGAACCGCCGCCCTGGTTACCGAGCCCTTTGGCCGTGTATGGCTTGTGCACGCATTGAACCGGGTCGCCCGCGACCCTATTCCTTCGGGTTCGCTGCTGGTGCTGCTGGCGCTGGCCGCCTCTCTTGGCATGTTGGGCTCCTCCATCCTGTCTACTTTGGAGCGCAGCCAGGAGGAACAAGCGCGTTACCAGGCAGGCGCGGACCTGCGCGTGGAGTATGAGTTGGACGATCAGTTGCCGGGTGAGCAAGACGCAGCGGACGACGTTGCCGGCATTCCGGGAGTTGCCGCGGCGGCTGAAGTGATGCGCTTGGATACGCGCGTTACCACCGAAGCCTTTGGCAGCTCTGCCGTTCTCCTCGCCGTGGATACAGGCTCGTTCTCAGATTCGGCTTGGGTCCGCCCTGATATCCTGAACGACTCTTTGAGGAATAACCTGCAAGGCTCCGATGAGTCAAACGACTTGGAAGGTGGCATCTCTCTTCCTGAGGACGCCAGCGCAATCGGCGTCTGGGTGCAGGCTGGCAGAGTGTCCCCCGGAGCACTGCTCATAGCCAGAATGCAGGACGGCACAGGCGCATACTTCGATATGCGAATAGGAGAGGTCGCGGGCCAGGAATGGCGCTACATCGAGGCGTCCATCCCCTCGATAAGGTCTGCAAACCGCACCTATACGGAACGCGTGCTGCAACCGCCGTTCACACTCCGCGCCCTCTGGCTGGGGGGGCGCAGGGTGGGCGCGGGAGGAGGCGTCGTTTTCCTGGACAGCGTCCAAGCCGTCACACCGGCCGGCCCCGTTGAGATGGCCTCCTTCCGGAACGTGGATGAGTGGCGGCCCCTGGAAGACCTTTCTACCCCTGGCCTGTACACTCTTGATGCCAGCGAAGCCGTGACCCGCACCGGCAGCCCCAGCGCAGCTTTTACATGGGTAGAAAGCGGCCTTACTCTCAGGGGTATACGACCCGGGGCTGCGCAGATGCTGGTGCCGGCGCTTGTGAGCGGAGAACTGGCCGATAGCGTTGACGAGGGCGAGGTCATTCTGGCATTTGCAGGCTCTACGTCCATTCCCATCCTGGTCAGCGGCGCTACTGAGTTCTTTCCAACTTTGGATCCCAGAGAATCGCCGTTCCTTGTTGCCGATCTCGATACTTTGCTGGACTACATGTACCTGCACGGCAACCGTTTCATTGGTGGCGACACGGAGATCTGGCTGCGGTTGGACGGCGCCGTTCCCTCCGCGTCTATAGCGGACTCGATAGAGGATGCGGGCTGGCCCCTCTCCGATGTCTATCACGCCTCCACAATGGTCGAGGCAAGGACTTCCGACCCGCTGCTCACCGCCGGATGGAGCGGGCTTCTGGCCCTGTCGTTCCTTGCCGTGGTCATGGCGGGCGCTTCCAGTTTGATACTCTACACGTACATCGATGCACGGGAACGTCTCGGAGAGTTTGCGGTGCTGAGGAGCCTGGGATTCTCACGGTTGCAGGTGAACGGCATAGTCTGGTTCAATCTTGCCGTCACGTTCACATTCGGCTTGGCGGCCGGGACATTGGGCGGCCAGTTGCTGGGAATAGCCGTCTTACCGCTTCTGGAAGTCGCGGAGGACGGTTCCAGGATCACGCCTCCCATGCTTTTGCAGAACAACTGGCCGGCGGTAGCGTTCTCATACCTTGTACTCGGCGTTGCTACACTGATAACGGTGGCAATACTGGCCTGGGCGCTTGGGAAACTGGAACTGCAGCGCCTGCTTAGAGTCGCGGATACATAGATTAGCCTGGGAGGTTGCTCTTGGAAGAAAGAACGCCGTATATCGTCTGCCAGGACCTGTTCAAGACGTACAAAGGCGCCGGCCTTGAAGTGGTGGCCTTGCGCGGCCTGGACTTGGAGGTAGCGCAAGGAGAGTTCCTTGGGATCATCGGTTTCAGCGGCTCCGGCAAGACAACGCTGTTGAACGTGCTGGCCGGCCTGGACACTCCGTCATCGGGGCAGGCCATGGTGGGCGGTCGAGACTTGCTCAACATGTCGGAAAGCGATCGCGTTGCCTATAGGCGCAAGGAGATCGGGTTCGTCTGGCAGAGCACCTCAAGGAACCTGCTGCCGTATCTCAAAGCCGTAGAGAACGTGGAATTGCCAATGGTCATAGTGGGACGCTCCGGCGCTGAGAGGCGTGAGCGGGCTCTGGACCTCCTAGCAACCCTGGGCTTGGGGGAAAAGGCGTACAGGTTCCCGAACGAGCTGTCCGGAGGAGAGCAACAGAGGGTTGCCATTGCCGTTGCCCTGGCCAATCAACCGGGCATGGTGCTTGCCGACGAGCCTACCGGAGAGCTCGACACCAGGACGGCGGACGAGGTGCTTCAAGCCCTTCAGGACGTATGCCACAGCTATGGCGTGACCGTGGTGGTGGTCACGCACTATGCCGGAACAGAGCGTTTCGCCGACCGCGTGGTGCAGATCCGCGATGGCCGGATAGTATCGGAGTCCTTCTCGCAGCGCAGTTTTCGTCGTAGCGGCGAAGTGGTCAAGGAGGAGTTCCTGGTGGTGGACAGGGCTGGCCGCATCCAGCTGCCGCCGGAATCTCTGGAAAAGCTTGGAGCCAGCGGCCGCGCCCGCCTGTCGATAAGCGCTGACGGCGTTGTGCTCAAGCCGCAAGGAAGGGAAGAATGAGAAGCGCCAGGTATTTTGAGCCTGCCATAGAAACGCACGGCCTTACCCGTTTGTTTGGTTCCGGCGACAACCGGGTGTTTGCCGTAAGGGACGTGACCTTCAGCATAGGTTCCGGCGAATTCGTCGTCTTGCTGGGCAGGTCCGGTTCCGGCAAGACGACGCTTCTCAACTTGCTGGGCGGCCTGGATGCGCCCACGGAGGGCCGCGTCGTCTTTGCCGGGCGTGACCTGTCCTCCCTGTCCGAATCTGAGATAACCGAGATGCGGAGAAGGGACGTAGGCTACGTCTTCCAGGCTTACGGACTTCTGCCGCTCCTTTCCGCCTATGAAAACGTGGAACTGCCCCTCCGCATCAACGGCGTCCCCAGGCGTGAACGGCGTCATCGTGTCGAAGAGCTTCTGGCATTGGTCGGACTCCTGCCCCGCTCCGGCCACAGGCCGTACGAGCTATCGGGCGGCGAGCAGCAGCGCATCGCCATCGCCAGATCGCTGGCGGTGCGCCCTTCCCTGCTGCTGGCGGACGAACCGACCGGCGACCTGGATTCCGCTACCGGCATGGCCATAGCCACTTTGATGCGAGACCTGACCAAGGAAGAAGGCATCACCTTCGTCGCCGCCACGCACGACCTCAGGCTGGCTGGACTGGCCGACAGGGTGCTCCAAATGGTGGACGGCGCTTTCTCCGATGAGGATAGCGCGCCGCATTGAACGGCGGCGGAATCAGCCCGATTCCGCCTCTATCTCCTTGACGGCTTGCCTCGCTACCTGCACGCCGAGCCGTATGCTGTAGTTGGTGCCGCGGTCTTCAGGGTACACCTGGCTCATCGAGGCCAGCCATAGCCTGTCGATGGGCGTCTTGGTCTCCGGTATGCGCTCGCCGTAGTTCACCCCGATAATCGGCTGGGCCGCCGGCTCCTTGTGCAGGTAGTGACGCTCGATCCACGATTCCTCGAAGTCGGGGTTGATCCTCTTCAGGGCGGACCTGTACTCGGCGATAATCTCCTCCTCGCTCATGCTCCATCTTCTGTCGCTTCTGTCCACGTAGTCCGCCGTATAGATGATGTGCTTACCTCCGTACTCGGAAGGCGGCACCAGGTTAGTCTGCTCCAAGACCAGCAGGAACGGCATGTCGCGGTCGCCTATGTTCAGCCAGTAGATGGGCGATAGGCTCTGCTTCAGCACCCAGATCACCGCGATGGCTCCTTCGTACTCTACCGCTTGCAGTTTTGCCGTATATTCCTCCGGCAAGTCAATCAGGCGGGGCAGAGTGAAGCTGGGAACCGTGGCTATGATCAGATCAAAGCTTTCTTCCGTCGCGTTGCCCTCGGCGTCCTGTATCGCCAGCCCGGTGGCGCGTCCATCCTCGGTCAGTATCTTGGAAACCGACGTGCTCGTGTGCAACTCGCCGCCGGAGGCCCTGATTCGCCTTTCCATCTCGTCTATCAACATCCCCCAGCTTCCCCTTATGTATCCCAGCCTCTCTTTGAACGTCTTGTCCCTGGACTTTGTCCTGGTAGCGAACTTGCTCCACAGCCAGGGCATCCCGATTTTGTCGTAGTAGCTGGAGAACTTGCCCTTGAGCAGAGGCTCCCAAATGACCTCGTAGTTCCGCTTCCCAGCCCAGCGCCTTATGAATGCGGCTGCCGTGACGTTCTCGAACTTCCGCCAGTTCTTCACCCGCTGCAGGTATACGGTGACCAGCCCCATGCGTATGCGGTCGATTATTCCCACCGGCTTGAACCGCAGCAGGTCCATGGGGCCGGAGAACGGGTATATCCTGCCGTTGTGGAACCAGCCCGTCTTCGACTCCTCCCAGACCAGGGTATCGCCCAGGCCCAATTCGTGCAGCAGGTCGATGATGGTCGTATCCGACAGGAACAGGTGGTGATAGAACCGCTCCAGCCTTCCGCCGCCCACGTCGAACGTGGAGGCCAGCCCTCCCAGGAACGGCGCGCGCTCGTAGACGACAACCTCGTGGCCGCTCTTGGACAGTTCGTAGCCGGCCCCCAAGCCGCCCACGCCGCCGCCGATTATTCCTACCTTCAAGACGCCTCCTCAGCGCGGGGGGTGGTTTGTTCTACGGGCCGCGCTTCACTTATTCGGACTATGCTCCCCAGCGAGTCCTTTCCCAGCCAGAGATATACGAACCCTGCCAGCGTGATGGGTATGAGCAGCGCGGCGTGCAGCACAACCGCGTATGCGGCGGCAACCGCTCCCTCAACTCCGAGCGCCACCAGGGACGCCGTTGCGAACAGCTCGAAGGGGCCTATGGCCCCCTGCGACGCGGGCAGCGCCGTCGCCAGGTTGGATATGGCGGTTACCGCTATCATCGCCACTATCATCATGCCCGCGCCGCCCAGGGCCGGCGCAAGGTCGAACGAGTACCCTATCACGTAGTACATGGCGACTTCGCCGGCCCACACCGGCAGCGACAGCGCGAACAGTACGGCCAACCGCTTGGAGTCCTTCAACGCCTCCAGCCCGTCGATGCCTTTTTCGACCACCTCTCTGACCAATGCCTGCAATCTCCCTGGAAGTGGAGCGGTTGCCCATCTCACCGTCGCCAGCAGCCAGCGAGGATGGTTCGCCGTGAACCAGACCAGGCCCATTGCCCCCAGGAACGGTACTGTCGTGCCCGCCACCATTATCTGCCACGGGATGCCCGTGTCCTCGGCCACGCCCTCAATCAGGCCCAGCGGCAGAAATATGGACGCCGCGGCAAGCAGGAAGAGCAGAACGACGCCATCCATGATTCGTTCCACGGCTACGGTGGCCAGCGCCGCCGATTTGCTCACGTCCTCACGCTGGCCCAGGTAATAACTGCGCACAATCTCACCCATACGCACCGGCAGGATGTTGTTCGCCATGTATCCCACGACGACCACGGGGAACAGTCTGCCCGTGCCGATGCGCTTCATCGGCGCAAGGAGCAGTCTCCACCTGATGGTGCGGAAGACCACCGCGACGGCAAAGTAGGCCGCCACTCCGGGCAGTAGGTAGACGTAGTTGGCCTCTCTGAGATGGTGACTCATCTCAGAGAGGTCAATTTGCCAGAACAACAGCCCCAGGAAGAGGACGCTGACGGCTAGGCCAATCCAAAAACGACGGTTGATCATTGCTTCAAGTATAAATGCGGTATGCCAGCCGCGTACAGTGGAACCCTACCCGCACCGCGACTGCTTGGCCTCTTCCACTCCGAACGGCTCCACGTCGAAGCCGGTTGGGAAGTAGGCGTAGGCGTCGGAGGAACCCAGCCCGGCGGGCATCTCGCGATCCCAGAAATAGCTGACCACCGTACACCACGATTCCCTGCTGGAAAGCCCCGACGCCAGCTTGGCGGGCGTCAGGTCTCTGTAGTTCTCGGGGAACCACCATCTGTGCTTGTACCGCTGTCCCTGGAACCTGCCGAAGTATCGCGCCAACGCCGGTTGGTTCCGCGCCGCCAGGAGCGCCACGTCGGCTTCCGGCGATTGCGTCAGGGCCTGGCAGCCCGCATCGTTGCTCCAACACGGGTAGCCGACGTTCCGGTAGTTTCGCAGATACCAGGCCCAGGGCCAGCTGTAGCCGTCCGTGCTGTCCACTCTTATGCTGATGTCCCTGCCCTTCCCCGTTTCTTCCGCCAGCCGCTCGATGTTGTCCACGATGTCCGGTATGTCCGGCGAAGTCTGCGTGTACACCAGCATCTCGACCGGGATGTCCGCGTTGGCAAAGGAGGCGCGGAACGACGACGGCACGGCCACCGCCGCCATCGCCAACGCCAGCGAAAGTCCCACCAGCGCCGCGCCCCTGCTTACACCTGTCTTGAACCAGAGATATATCGAGCTTGCCAGCAGCGCGGCCACTATCAGGCCCACCGCCGCCGTCTCCGTCGCCCCGAACGATTCCCCCCTGGGCAGCGCCTGCGCCAGCCCCCAGACCGCTATCAGCGCCAGCAAACCGGCGCTCAAAGCCATGGCCGCGGCCCGCCAGTCGACTCCCCACAGCGGCTGCTTGGGCGGCGGTTCCGCAATCGGCTTCACGTCTTCTTCTACCGGGAGGTCTGGCGGTGGATCGAGATCGGGTTCCGGCTCAGGTAATGGCGCGGACAAGGCCGGTTTTGCCCATGGCTTGCTGTCCCAGAGCTGTCCCAGCAGCTTCCCCGTCAGCACCAGGAACGGCAGTGAGACGCCGACCAGCAGCCAGGGCATCTTTTCGCTGGCGTAGGTGTAGAGCAGGAAATTGAGCACTGCCCAGTACACTAAGAAGCAACGGAAATCTCCCAGGAACATAAAAAGAAGATCTAGTTTCCGGCTGAAAGAATCGCCGCGTCGTGCAAACAGCGATATGGCTGTGCCGCCAAACACCAGCACGGCTATGCCGCCGAACACCATAGCCAGGAATTCGTAGTTCAGTCCGATCAGTATGTAGTAGTACCAGGGCTGCGCTCCCCTCGCCACGTCTTGCTGTTCTATCCAGTACCCCAGCGATTGCCAGATGCCCGTGCCCAGACCGGCGGGGTTGGTGAAGAAAGTGGTGTGCAGCAAGGCCCAGATGGTGAAGAAAACGCCAAAGCTGGCCAGCCACCAACCCTTCCGCCAGATTCCCACCCCTATGGCTCCAACGGACACCCCTACTAAGGCAAGCGGCGGGAAGTAGCCCAACAGCCTGTAGTATTCCATCAGACTGTCGCCACGGACCGTACTTATTGCCGTCATCAAGAGGAACAGCCCCATTCCCCATGCAGCGGCAAAGGCCAGCCAGGTCAGGGTGCCGTTGCCCTTCCATCTCAGGCCGATAACCAGCGACGTTATCAACACTATCGCTACCACCGCAAAGGCCACGAACAGGCCGCTTCCTATTGGTATGCCGTGAGCAGCTACGCCGCTGTCCGGATTGGTCAGGGTAAGCCCCAGTACGTTCTGGAATATGCCTATGCTCGCCCCCGTCAGCGGCAGGGTCAGGGCGCCTATCAAGACCACCAGGTCGCCCGCTCTGGAAAAGCTCTTCAGAGACTTGCGTCCTATCAGCCAGGGAAAAACGTCCCGCGCGGCGCGTATCAGCAGGTAGCTGCCCAGGACGCCCACCACTAGGAAGGCGCTCTCCTTTGTGGAGAACGCCAGCGCCAGCGCCGCCGCTATTCCAACCAGATATCTGGCTTTGCCGCTGTCCAGATAGCGCCATATGAAGGCTATGAGCAGCATGACCCAGACCGCCATGTAGATGTCGTTGCGGGCAAAGCGCGAGAAGTAGAGGAACGACGGCGATAGAGTCAGCAGAACCGATGTGATCAGAGCGCCGCTGCGGCCCAGATATGGACGGAGCAGAATCGGAGTGCCTACCAGTATCACTCCGAATATCGCCGGGAGCAATCGTGCCGTGAAGTCGGAGTCCCACAGCGCCCAGAAAATGGCCGCCGTGCCGAAGAACTGGAACGGGCCGTGCATCAATGGGTTGTGCAAATAGCCTCTGCCGTCGTACAGGTACCAGGAATACACCGCATGCAGGCTTTCATCGTGATGAAGCGCCTGCCCTCCCAGGTCCCACAGCCGCAGGGCCAGCGCCACGATCAGAATCGCAGCGTACGCGCCAACCTCCCAGCGACGCCAGGGAGCATCGCTTCGTCCGTTGGCGTCCGTCGTTTCTTCCGGCGGAGGCGCTTCCTCGACTGGTTCGACAACGTCTATGGCCGGCGCGTCTGTCTTATCGTCCCACACGGTAGATCAGCATCTCTCCCGGAAGCGCCGCTTCCCCAGGGACGGGGAAAACCGGCTCTCCCAGTTCCTCAAATTTGCTCAGTCCGTCGCTTCCGTATTTCGCCGTTTCCCGCGGGCCCACTATCACGTAACTTATCTTGTACTTGTCCAGGATTGCCTCGGCCTCCGACAGGTCGGCTGTCTGATAGAGCGCGCGCACGTCCTCCTCACGTCCTTCGAACGGCTTTCTCGAACCGCGCCACTGCTCCTCGTGGAATTTCCATCCCAGCACGGTCGGAATGCCGGTGCTGGAAGCTATCCTGCCGTGCTCCGAGTAGGAATCCCCCACCGCCTCCACGATTCTATCACCGGTGCTCGCGTTCTCTCTGAGCCACTCGATACCGGCCCGCTCCGAGGGGTTGAACGCCTCCACGTATGCTAAGCCATCCAGGGTCGCATTTCCAGAAGGCGCGTACGACTTGGTGTAAGCCGCCGCCATCGGATAGTAGAGCGACGCCAGCAACCCCACTGCAAGCAACCCCGCCCATCCGTACGCCGCCAGTCGCAGCGCCGGGTTCATTCCATTGAAGCGGGAGAGGATGTAGTACAGGGCGAACGCCCCCACCACGGCGAACACCGCCCACGCCTGGTACGATAGCTTGAACACGGTGTTCATGCG
This sequence comes from Dehalococcoidia bacterium, assembly GCA_963667055.2. Classification (GTDB taxonomy): domain Bacteria; phylum Chloroflexota; class Dehalococcoidia; order Lucifugimonadales; family QGNO01; genus DAOUJH01. The sequence continues at coordinate 1,808,327 of OY762956.1, read as the reverse complement.
GTTGCCGAACAGGTCGACGATGCGGAACAGCTCCGGCCCCATGACCAGCAGCAAGGCCAACGACGCCATTGCCAGTACGAAGGCCGACGCCAGCGCGCTTTGGCGCAAATCGTCTTCCCCGTCGCTGGCGCGGGAGCGCAGCAATGCTCCGTAAACGGCCATCGCCGTCAGTAAAGCGATAGGCAGTACGTGAATCAGCCGGCCCCAGGCCGCACCCATCGTTTCCGCGATGTCCCAGTCCAGCGCTCCCTGGAACAGAGCCCAGACCATCCATGGCGCGAACGCTACAGCAAGCGCGACCCCAATAGCTCCTATTCGCCTTCGGGCATTCCCCTGGCGCGCCAGCGCCGCCGTCTCCCAGAGCAGGAACGGCACGACTATGGCTAGGAACATTCCCCATATCATCAAGAAGTGAAACGGCCTCGTTACATATTCATCCACGGGCAGCACGCCGCTCGCCTGGCTGCGGAACGAGAAGTAGAACGGTATGTAGAGAACAACCGCCAGCGCCAGCACGGGCGCGGCAACGATCAGCCCAGCCGCGAACCCTCGCCAAACCGGCCTGCCCTGGCTGTAGCCCTTGATCGCGGCTACTCCGACAAAGGCGGCTCCAAACACCGCGATGTCCACGAAGTTGATGAAGGCCAGCGCGCCCAGGAACAGCGCCATGAACCCCAGCGGGATCAGGGTGTTGTAGTCCGGCCGCCACCGTCGTATTCCTAATCGTAAGGGCGATACGATGAAGTTCAGCATCAGTCCCAGCCAGGCAAGCACAAATGGCAGGCTCATTACGTGGGGATGCAAATCGCCGAGGAGGAAGCTGAAGAACGGGAACTCCGTGATGGTGTAATCCTTGCTTACGCCGTTCTCCACGGTGTCTATCACCCGCGTTGCCCGCCACCACCACCAGCCGGGTTCATCCGGGTGCCATTCGGAGGACTGTTGCGGGGCCTCCAAGCCTTTGATGTCCACCCACTCCCAGAAACCCGGCGTGCCTCCGCCTCCCGCTCGCACCATCTCAAGACCGCTCACCAGGTTGGCGATGCCCAGCAGCAACAGCAACGCCGCGGCGCCTGTCACCAGTCCGCCGACGAGCCTTCCTCCCGCCAGCCGCACCATGTTATAGGCAAGCCCGAAGATCACGGTTGCCGCCATTCCCGCCACGGTGGCCAGCGCCAGGTTGTAGCCCACGTACGTGGGCACGTCCGCCAGGCGGCTTATTCCCCCAAATATCAGGTAGCCCAGGTAGTAGTAGCTGACGCTTTCCCCGGCCAGCCAGGGGTCCATGGGCGGGAAGCGCTGGCTGAATGCGGCGGCGTTCAGGAAGGCGAAGTCCATGGGCTGTTCCGTGTGGCTTATGCCGGGATCGTACATTTTGAGCAGCGCCCACATTGAAAAGACGACGATAAAGACCGTCTCCATGATGATGATGGCGCTTTGTTCTCGCTTATAGAACGCGATCATCTCGGCCCGATGCCGCCTGAACAACCAAACCGAAACGGCAATTATGGCAATAAGCATCAGCCAGATGACGGGCGTGGCGTTGGGAATGAGCGGCGTCGACGCCAGCAGCCATAGCGGGTAGAAGACAAGCAGCAGGGCGACCGGCTTCGCCAGGCTGTACCCCCGGTCCGGCAGCCACGGGGTCAGGTAGTACACGATGGGCAGAGCTATGATGCCGATAAGCTCTATTGCGATTAGCCAGGTTAGAAAGTCAATCACTTTGGTAAATCAGGCGGCAAGTGTAATTAGCTAGGCCACTATCTCCGCGCTGCTCGAAGCGAACAGCGCCTCCACGAATTCCTCCGGATCAAACGGCGACAGCGCGCCGGCGTCCTCGCCGGTTCCAATGAAGAGCACCGGCAACCCCAGTTGCTCGCCTATGGCAAAGACGATTCCGCCCTTGGCCGAGCCGTCCAGCTTGGCCAGGAGAACCCCGTCGCACTTCACCGCTTCGGTGAACGCCCTGGCTTGCGCCAGGCCGTTCTGGCCGGTCGTCGCGTCCAGCACAAGCAAGGTCAGGTGAGGCGCTTCGGGGTCCTGTCTCTCCAGCACCCTTCGGATCTTCTTCAACTCCTCCATGAGGTTGCTCTTGGCATGGAGCCGTCCCGCCGTGTCTATTATCACCACGTCGGCGTTGCGGCCCCTTCCCGCCTGCAGGGTGTCGAAGGCCACCGCGGCGGGGTCGCCGTCCGGCTGATTCGCCACAACCTCCGCCCCCACTCTCTCGGCCCACGTCTGCAACTGCTCTATGGCCGCCGCCCGGAACGTATCCGCCGCGCCCAGTATCACGCTGTCGCCCGACTCCCGGAACACCCGCGTCAGCTTGGCGATGCTGGTGGTCTTGCCGGAGCCGTTGACTCCCACCACCAGGATCACCAGCGGCTTGGGACGCGTTCCCCCTTCTTCAAATATGCGCCTCCCCTGCCCTGCCGGCTCTTTCAGCAAGGATAGCAACTCCCGCTTCACGGCCCGCAGCGCCTCCGACGCCCCTCCGGCGCCGGTTTGCTCCCTGGCTCGCTCCACAATCCCTAAAGCGGTGCTTACCCCCACGTCCGACGCTATCAGCGCCTCCTCCAACTCCTCCCAGGTCTCGTCGGATACGCCGCCGCCCTTGAATAGCTGCGATACGCGGCTGAACCAGGTGTCCCTGGTGCGTCGTATCCCCTGCTCCGTGTTCTCCGGTGTTCTCTTCCCGCGTCCGAACAGTCTCAAAGTGCGCGCCTCGCTTGGATGGGTCTACTCATCATAGCACTCGCTTGTTTCAGACCGCTATGGTGGTGCTAGTCTGAATCGTTGCTCCTGTACCGGCGTATCATCATGCCGTTTCCTGGGCGAAACCCCAGATTCTCGTAGAATGGAGCCAATTCCGAATCGCACATCAAATCGATGGCGTAGAGCTTTTCCAAACGCTGCATCAATCGCTTCATTAGCTCCGTTCCAATTCCTCTTCCGCGAAACTCCGGAATCACTTCAAGAAAGGACACGTATGCGGTCAGGACGCCGTCTGTCAGGGCAGTCACGTATCCGACTATGCGTCCCTCACCCGATTTTGCCAGGACGATGCAGTCGCTTTTGTTGAGTAGTTCCAGGTGCGCTTTGGGTGATGGCGGGTTCAACCAGCCCTCAAAGAAGCCCTTGAGTTGAGTGGAGGTTACATCCTCGGTGGAATCGATGTAGGTGATCATGGTATCAGGTTGAAATGTTCAGGGCCCGGTTTCAAGCTTCTTCAAAGCCTGGCGCGCCGCCTCTTGCTCAGCGTCCAGCTTCCGTCTCCCCTCGCCTCTGCCGAGGACGTCTCCGTCCACCAGTACTTCGATTATGAACCGCTGCCGGTGCGGCGGCCCTTCCGAACCGGCCAGCCTGTAGGCTGGTTCGGACTTCCCCATGCGGTGCAAGGCCTGTTGCAGGCCGGACTTGGGGTTGCCTGCTTTCTCCGACGCTATCTCCGACAGTTCCGGCTCGAGCATACTCAACGCCAGCTCCTGCGCGGCGTGATAGCCGCGGTCGAGAAGCGCCGCGCCCAGCAGCGCCTCCAGGGCCGCGGCAAGGTTGGAGTCCCGCTTATGCCCCCCACTGGCTATCTCTCCCTGCCCCAACAGCAGATGTTCGCCTATGTCCAACCTCCTGGCCGCTCCGGCCAGCGTTTTGCCGCTCACTATCTGAGAACGCATCTCGGTGAGCAGCCCCTCGGCTACGGAGGGGTGCTTGTGGTACAGCGCCAGCGCCACGAATGCATCCAGGAACGCGTCTCCCAGGAACTCCATCCTCTGGTTGGAATCGCCGGATTCGGGGTGCTCATTGACGTAAGAAGGGTGCCTTAGCGCCTGCTCCAGCATGGATTTGTCCCTGAAGGAGAAGCCCAGCTTGGCCTCGATTGTACTGACGTCCACGTTCATACTTTGACCATTTTCCCGGAGTATTGCACCTAGTATAGCGTAGCAGCCTGTCTATAATAGAGCCATGTTTGAACCCGCAATCCTCAAAACCGAGTTGGATAGAGCCCTGGGCCGCCTTCGCAGTGACATTCTAAGCGAAGCGGTGCGAATAGGCGCGAAGCGCGGCGTCCCCGTCTACCTGGTGGGAGGCGCGGTCCGCGACCTGCTCATGGGCAAACCTGTGGCCGACCTGGACATCACCGTGGAGCGGGACGCCTCCACCGTAGCGCATGAACTGGCCGACAGGCTGTCCGGGAGGGTCGTTTCCCGCTCCCAGTTCGGCACGTTCAAGGTGGAGATGGCCGGGGAATCCGTGGACGTGGTCACCGCCCGCCGCGAGACCTATCGCAGGCCGGGCGCTTTGCCCACGGTGTCCCCCAGCTCCATAGACGACGACCTGAAACGCCGCGATTTCACTATCAACGCCATGGCTCTCAGGCTGACGCCCGAACCGGTCGCCGTCCTCGACCCCCGCAATGGCCGCGACGACATCCAATCGCGGACCATCCGCGTACTCCACGACGCCAGCTTCCGCGACGACGCCACCAGGATGCTCAGGGCCGTACGGTACGAGCAGCGCCTGGGGTTCGGACTGAGCCGTGACACGGAGAGGTTGCTCACGTCCAACGCCTCATACCTTGACACCATAAGCGGCGACCGCCTGCGGCGCGAGATGCGCGTCATTTTCAAAGAGGAGAAGGCCGCCGCAATCCTGCTTCGCGCCGCCGGACTGGGCCTGCTTGCCGCCTTGTACCGGCATCTTCCATCCGAGGAAGAATTGGAGCGCGGGCTTAGCGCCTTACTGGCATCCGGCCATACCGGAACTCCCCGGTCGTACCTGGCTTTGCTGGCCGTCGGCATGGACGAATCGCAGGCGGAAGGGTTTGTGCGGCGGCTGAAATTGCCCCTGGCCGAAGCCAGGACGGTGAGAGACGCCGCTAGGGCCAGAACCGCCGTTGCATCGTTGGACTCCAACGATTCGCCTTCCCGGATCGTTGCCGCGCTCCGGGGCCTCGACCCGCACGCACTGCGGGTGGCTGCCCTGCTCTCACGGGATGAAGTGTCATCCGGTCTGGCCCTGCGCTGCTTGAACGAATGGCGGCATGTGAAGCCAAGCCTTGATGGACGCGATCTGGGCCGTCTCGGCATTCCGCAGGGCCCGCGGGTTGGACTGTTGCTGGAACGCCTCCGCGACGCCCGTATCGATGGAGAAGTCTCCACCAGGGAAGAAGAGGAGGCCTTTGTAAGAAGGCTGGCTGAGGAGTAGCCTTAGCCCAGCAACCGTTTCTGATGGTACATGTACTGCTGTACGTAGCCCGCGTTCCTTCCCCACTTCCCCTGCGCCCATGCCGCCAGGTCTGCGTACCGCGACTTTTCACTGTGGCCGTACCAGTCGGCCAGCCCTCTTAGAATCCAGCGGTCTATGGGGAACCCCTCCGGCTTCTCCAGCGAGAACAGCAGAACGCAGTCGGCGACCTTGTTGCCCACGCCGGGCAGTTCCATCAGGACGGACTTCGCATCCTCGTATGCGGCGGCGCGCAGGGCGTCCACGTCCAGCAGGCCGCCTGCCGCCCTATCCGCAATCCTGGCCACGTATCTCGCCCTGAATCCCAGGCCCAGCTTGAGCAGGTCCTCTTCCGACGCCTGCGCCAGCCGATCGGGCCGTGGAAAAGTGTAGAGCGTATCGTGCCCCAGCGAAACGGGACGCCCGTATGCTTGCGCCAGCGTCTTCAGGTTGCGGCTGATCCTGGGGATGTTGGACACCGAGGAGCAAACGAAGCTTATCAGGCACTCCCAAGGGTCCTGCCGCAGAATTCGCAACCCCCGCCACCGGCTCACCGCCTCAGCGAGCTTTTCGTCCCCGGCCATGGCCTCATACGCCGCCGATAGGTCGTCGTCCAGTCGGAAGAAGCGCCGCAGTGCGCTCTCCGCCTCCGACCCCGCTGCGGTCGTGCTGACCAGCAGCCCGTCCTCCGCTTGCCTGAGAGCATACCCGTGTTCCCCGATTACGCCCCTGTGCCACTCCCCTTCCCTGCTCCAGCGAAACAACTGGCCGCTTTCCATTGTCGCCCGCAGGTTCAGGGGCTGCTCGACGGGAAGGAAGGCAATCTCACGTTTTACGGCTTCTTCAACCAATCTCTGATCTCGTCCTCTATCCCTCTGGAGGTTGCTTGCTTCATGCGGCTTTCGGGAAGCGAGCGCAGAAACACGCTTCCGTATCTCTTGTTCGCTATCCTGCTGTCCAACACCACGACAACGCCGCGGTCGCTCTTGGTGCGTATCAACCGTCCGAACCCTTGCCGGAAGCGCAGCACGGCCTGCGGCACGGCGTGTTCGTTGAACGGGTCGTCGTATCTCTCCGACCGCGCCGCGAATACCGGCTCGGTCGGCACGCTGAACGGCAGTCTGGCCAGCACGACGACGCGAAGCAGGTCGCCGGGCAGGTCGATCCCTTCCCAAAAGCTGCTCGTGCCCAGCAGCACCGTATTCCCCGACGCCGTCATAGCTTGCATAAGCTGTCCCGGCGGGCCGTCGATCCCCTGGGCCAGCACCGGTATCCCTTCCGCTTCCAGCAACGGCTTGATTCTGCGGCGCGTGTTCTGCAAAGCGGAGTTGGAGGTGAACAGCCCGAGGAGGCTGCCCTGGGAGGCGCGCGCCGCCTTGATCAATCCGTCCTCCACGGCCTGCTGGTAGCCGCTTCCCGATGGCTCCGGAATGTCGGAGACGGTCAGCACCAGCGTCGACGTCTTGTAATCGAAGGGCGAACCCACTATCAGGCGGTCGGCCTCCTCCAGGCCGACGCTCTTCGCCATGTAATCCAGGGAGCCGTCCACGCTGAGGGTGGCGCTGGTCAGTATCACCGACCTCTTTTCGGAAAACAGCATCTCTTGCAGCTTGGGCCCGACCTCCAACGGCGCGGCGCTCAGCGTTGGCGAAGCGTCCGACCCGCTCAGGGTCACCCAGTAGACGTACTCCTCCTCGGGGTGCAGCACGAAGTCTTCTACCCTTGACCGCGTCTCCTCCGTCCGTTCCATCCAGCCTTTGAGTTCCAGCAACACGTCCTGCAACGGAGCCGATTCCAGCGGCTCGAACGCCGTCAGAAGCCGCTCCGCTTGGTTGACGGAATCGACCATGACCTCGTTCAGCCCCTCCCACTGCGCCTCTATCTTCGACCAGTCGGGCTGCTTTCTGGAGCTTCCGGTTATCCTGAGTTGATTGCCCTGGTCGGCGTGCGCTTTCTGGTTCTCCACGAACCTCGACACCCGCACCGCCAGCGCGTCCCAGGTCTGCCGCAGGCGTTGCGCCGTTGCTCGCAGCCTGTCGGTCAGTTCACTCAGACGCTCAAGGTGAAAGCGGTTGGTGGTGGCCAGGCGCACGGTGGAGCGGGCGTCCTGGGCTATGCGCGCCAGGTCCTCGGCCAAGTCGTCCACGGACTGGCTCGAAACGTCGTATCCCAACTGCCGGCTGGCCTCGTCCTCCAGGTGGTGAGCCTCGTCAATGACAAGGTGGTCGTAGGGAGGTATCACGCCTCCCCCGGCGGCAAGGTCGGACAACAGCAGAGCATGGTTGACCACCACTATGTGCGACCCCTCTGCGCGCGCGCGCGCCGTGCGCAGAGGGCACAGCCCGTTCAACGTCTCGCACTCGTTGGCCGTCACCGCGGACAGCTTGTCCCATAGGTAGCCGTCCCTGCGCGGAATGTTGATCTCCGCCCTGTCGCCCGTTTCGGTCTGTTGCAGCCATACCAGCGCCTTGCTCACCATTCGCGCTTCCTCTGAGGGCAGGCTTCCGCTCCGCGCCAGGTGCGCCCAACGTCTCAGGCACAGGTAGTTGGCCTTGCCCTTCAACAGGGTGAATTGCAGTTCGCCTTGCGGCCCGTCCTCTGAGCAGTCCAACGCCTTGTTCAACAGTGGGAGGTCTTTGTTGACCAGCTGCGATTGCAGGTTGATGGTGTTGGTCGACACCACCACCCGCGTTCCCTTGCCGGAGGCGTACAGCATCGCCGGAAGCAGGTACGCCAGCGACTTCCCGACCCCCGTGCCCGCCTCGACCATCAGGTGACGCCCTTCGTTCAGCGATTCGGCCACGGCGTGCGCCATCTGCACCTGCTCGCGTCTGGTTTCGTAGCCGGGTAGCGTCGAAGAAAGCGCGCCTCCCTCGCCGAAAAGCCCTTCTATCGCCTCCTTCTGGATCAGCGGGTGGTCCTCCTTCGGGCGGACCGGCCTCGGCCTCGACAATCTCCGTCGCAAAGATTCCATGTCCAGGCCGAGTATGCCCACGCTCCGCGCTCCCCTCTCCTCCGCTTCCCAGCCGATTTGCGCCAGCAGCGACCTAAGCGGCCACGTCGAGCGGTCCGCAATGGCGGACATCGCTTCCAGCACGCCCTTATCCGTATCCATCGCCCTTTCCAGCAGCGCAAGGAACAGCCGGTGGCAGATGGTCGCGTCCTCCAGCGCCCGGTGCGGCTTCTTGTGTGAAATGCCGAGGGACTGCGCCAGCCCCGTCAGCGAATACTCCGTGGCTTTCGGTATGAACACCGTGGCCAGGTCGTGCGTGTCGAACCTGGCGTTGGTCAGGTTGAGCGCCGCTTTGGAGAGCATCGCCAGGTCGAACGATATGCTGTGTCCTACCAGAGGGTGGTCTTCCAGAAAGGCGAGCAGCGGCTCCGCCACCTCCGGCCACGGCGCCGCCTCGTCAACGTCCGGTTGCGTAATGCCGGTGAGCTGGGTGATGAAGTTGGGCAGCAGGCGGTACGGATTGACCAGGTGGTCGAAGGTGTCCAGCACCTCCTCGCCGCGAAATTTGACCGCTCCCACTTGGATGATGACGTCCCGCTCCACGTCAAGCCCCGTCGTCTCCAGGTCGAGCGATACGTACACCCTGTCCAGCACGGGGCCGGAGTCCCACAAGGTCGCAACCATTACCCGGCCACGACCTTGCCATACGGTGTCAAGCGGCCCTGCCTCAGACCTGTGGCCGGATAGAAGCCGCCGTCCCTCAGAGCTTGCAAGAAGCCGTCGGCGTCCTCGATGGCGCTGGGGAACACCGTTACCGCGTCTCCCAGCCAGCCGGGGCCGTGAACGTCGCTTCCGCCAATCGACGGTTTATTGAGGAGCCGCGCGATTTCCCAGGCGAAGGCGTTCTCCTCCTCCTTGTTGTGCGCGTTGACCGCTTCTACGGCGTCCACCAGTTGGAACACGGGATAGCTCGCCGCCTCTTCCACGGATGCCGGTCGTTTCGCCGGGTCTTCCAGGAGAAAGCTGGGTCGCGCTCTGGAGGTGTCGTACAAATATCTGAATGGGTGCGCCGAAACCAGGTAGCCGCCGGCGTTGTCGGCCTCTTGCCTGAGCTCATCCAGCTTGGTTATTCTCCAGCTCTCCGCGCTCAATCCAAACGCGATGACGTGCCCCATGTCGGTCTGCACCTCCCGCGCCGGGATGAACAGCACGCCAAGCTCGGCGGACAGCCTGGCAAGCTCAGCGGGTTCCCACGGTTCGTCGTGCTCCACAAGCGCCATTCCGTCCAGTTCCACAGCTCGCGCCTCCGCCGCCAGCTGCTCCAGCGATACGACGCTGTCGCGGCTGCCGTGTAAGGAGTGTACGTGAAGGTCGAATATCATAGTAAGCGCTGCCAAGATTTTAGATTGCTGTGCAAAACAGAGTCAACAAACCCATGACTCCCCTTACCCCGATTTGCCTTCCGCCACACCCATCCCTGCCCCCGCACAATTGTCCATTCTGAGCGGAGCGAAGAATCTGCGTCGAAGTGAGACAGGCCCGCGCACAAGTATGCACCACCTCTTCCCCCTTGCCCGCGGAACCCCGTGGTTTCTCCCCAGCCCTACGTCTTGCCCGCGTAGGCGGGCATCCAGGAGTGGTGGGGATGCCACCCCTGCCCCCCACCAAAACCCTCTTCACCCTTTGATGGGGGAAGACTGAGATGGGGGTGAAGGGACGCTAGGCTACATCAACCAGCCTCGCCAGATGCCCCTCAACTCCCCCACCCCCCACCCTGCCCAACACACGCCGCCCCATCTCTTCATCGTCCGTAAGCGTGAACAGAGACGGCCCGCTGCCGCTCAACCGCACAAAACCCGCCCCGGCTTTCCGAAACCGCCCGCCAAGCCCGTCCAATCCCGGAAATACCCGGCCCGCGACCCTCTCGAAAGCGTTCACGCCGCCAGCGCGAATGTCGTCCACGGTGACGCCTCCGGCCCGTATGCGTTCCGCGAGTTCCGCGGTCGCCGAGCCGTCGCTGAAGTCCCGCTCATCGAGGAGCGAGTACAGCCGCGCCGTTTTGTCCGCTATTTCAGACGACGGCGTTGCTACCACTGCCCAGATGCCACGAATCGGCGGCAGCGGGGTCAGCCGCTCTCCCCTGCCCTGCGCCAGGGCACAGGCGCCGTTCAGGAAGAAAGGTATGTCTGAACCTAACCGCAACGCTAATTCAGCAAGCGTACCGCCCGAAAGCTTGGTCTCCCATAGCGCGTTCAGCGCCCTGAACGCCGCCGCCGAGTCGCTGCTGCCCCCGCCTAGCCCGGCGGCTACGGGTATGCCCTTGTGGAGGCTGATGGCCGCTCCGCCCTCGTAGCCTGTATATTCCTGCATCAGTCGGCACGTCCGCAGCGCCAGGTTGTCCTCGCCCGCCAGCGACGGCATGTCGCACTCCAAGCTCGTCCCCTCCGACGGCGTGAAGGTCAGCCTGTCCGCCAGATCAATCGTGTGCAGCACGGTCTTGATATCGTGGTAGCCGTCGCCGCGCTTTCCGGTCACCTCCAGGCTGAGGTTTATCTTGGCGTAGGCCGTCGCTTCGATGCTTTCAACCACGGCGCAACCCCTCGACGTGGCAGACCGCGCCGTACAGCGCCGCCCACTGTTCCAGCGAGAGCGTTTCTGCCCTGGCCCTGGGGTCTATGCCTGCGGCGTTCAGATGCTTTAGAGCCTGTTCAGGGGACGATTCCAACCCCTGCGCCAGCGAGTTCCTCAACTGCTTGCGGGGTGCGCTGAAACCTGCCCGCACCACTTTGAAGAACGCCTCCCTATCCGCGATGTCCAACGACGGCGCCGCATCCAGCCGGATTCGCACCACCGCCGACGTCACTCTCGGCTTGGGGTAAAACGCGGAGGACGGCACGTACCCCACGATGTCGGGCTTCCCGTATACCTGCACGCCCACCGAGACCAGCGACATCTCGCCGGGCCGAGCCGCCATCTGCTTTGCCACTTCCCGTTGCACCATCACCACCGCCAGGACCGGCGGCCACTCCGATTCCAGGAAGCGCCGCAGTATGGGACTGGCCGCGTAGTAAGGGAGATTGGCGACCAGCTTGTAGGGCATGCCATTCGTGATCTCCTTCACGTCTACTTGACGCGCGTCGGCGCACACCACCCGCAGGTTTGCCGCGGCGACCTCCCGTTCCAGGGCTTCCGCCATCTCACCGTCCATCTCCACCGCCACCACCCGTCCCGCTTTCTCAACAAGTTCCCTGGTCAGTATTCCCAGTCCCGGGCCAACCTCCACTATCGTCTCGGTAGGCTTGATATCGGCCGCCCGTACGATCATGTTCACCACGCCTTGGCCCACAAGGAAGTGCTGGCCTAGCCTCTTGCGCGCCGACAACCCCAAGCCGTCGAGCATGGCCTTAGGCGATGCGGTCTGCCTCGTTGTAGATTTCATACCAACATTATCCCTGAATCTAGGCAAATTGAGAACCATTGAGGAGCATTTGAGTGCAGCACGCAAGGCTGGCGGCAGTCGGCGTGTCTGTGAGGCGCTAGCTGCCGCTGGTATAGAGTAGTGAGGGGCAGATGCCCTGTAGTGAGTAAAGGACCGCGCGCACTTGACAACAAGAACAAATGCCGATACTTTGGTAGTTGAGCAAGCAAGCGCAGGGGCAACCGATGGTCACCGAATAGGTGGCAGCAACTCTTGAAGTTGTGGGATCCTTCGGCCTGGGGCTTGCTCAAATTCTGTCAAGCCACGGATATTCTCTCTTTAAGTCCTGAAGATGTTGTGGTGACGATGGTGATGTGTGAGTGAACTTCAGGCCGTACGCAAACAAATTCCCATTACGCCTGTATAATCTGTCGCTTAGTGTCTCCAGATATCGTGGTTCTATATTGCCCAACCTTGTGTGCTCTAATGCATTGCTAAGAGCGCCCGCCACACAATCGCTAGCTTGAAGAAGACGACTCGCTGGCTTGGGCTTTACTTGAAATGTCCTCCAAGCCAAATTCCTCCACGATATTTGCAGAGGTGGAATCCACCCGTATAGTTTATCGAGATAGTCCCGGAGTTCACCGTAATTCATGTTAGAGCGGTTCTCAAATATCAGGTGAGCCTTTCCGTTCTGGCCAGTATCTCTAGCATACCAAGAAAGCCTTTCAAGGAGTAACCGTGTGGAATAAAAGTAGAGCTTCCACTTCTGGTGCAGACCTATGTCTGCTTTGTTTATGGGGTGCTGCTTATCTGTGATAACCGCAGAATATGCCCATTGCTCTGTCTGCAATTCGTTGCATATGTATAATCTCTTATCGTGATTCCTAACGTGCGTCCAGTGGAGCGGGTCTGAGTCGTTCTTTTCAAATGTCCTCTTGATTCTGCTGACCATAGTGCTTGTTTGAGCATCAAGGTCTTTAGGCACAATCAATGCTCCTAGAATAAACCAACGTGTGGCTCCAGGCTTATCCATCCCCTCGTCACCAGATTCGTCAATGTAGCAGTTGAAGTCCACACATTAAGTATATCATCTATAGGGCTAAGAACTCTTCCAAAACGCCCCGTTTACCCTACCGACAAGTAATCCCGAAATGGCGACTGTCAGTCACGGAAATTCAGTGAATAGTTTCATATCGATATTATAAGAAACGCCGCCTCCGCGCTGGGAAGACGGCGTGGCACACGTCGCTTTGGAGGCGGCATCACACCTCGTTCAGAAAAGTGATCTCCGGCGTCCCTTGGACACTTGCCCTCGCCATGGCATCCCGCGCGTCGCTCGACATCGTGTACTCCTGGCACTTGCGCATGTCGTCCCATTCCAACAGCACCATCACCTCGGCGGGATTGCTGCTGTTCCTGAAGGCGCGCTCGCTTTTGCATCCCCACTCCTTCCGCACGCTCGTCATCCCGTCGTAGGCCGTCCTCCAGGCATCGTAGTCGGCAATGCGAGCCTTGATGGTTACAAATCCCATGTGCGTCCTCCGTTCAATTGACTGTTAAGGCCGTGCACCGCCCTTCGATCATGACCTCGAAGCGTATTCCCGTTCAAACTCAAACCGGGCTGTCCTGCGGCGCTCGAAAGCGCCCGTTTACCGCTGCTTCCTTCCGGACCTGACGGGGTTCGCGGGTTTCCGCCGCGCAGGGCCCGGCTCTCAACATTCTTACCGAAAATAGAGGCCGGAGGCTGGACCTCGGGGAGGATTTCGACCCCGCTATAGCGGATTGCGGGTTCAGGGCACCGCTAGCTCCCCGTCTAGCACGACCATGGGCCATCATATTAGCGCCCCTGATCTACTGTCAACGATCCGTTTTGTGTAGAATGCCCCCATGTCTTCTGCGCTAACCGTCAATTCCGTCGTCATACCGGCCGCGGGGCTGGGCACGCGGTTCTTGCCCTTCACCAAGGCCGTGCCCAAGGAGCTTGTCCCCGCCTACGATAGACCCGTCATCCACTACGCCGTCCGCGAGGCCATGGCCGCCGGCATCGAGCGCGTGGTCATCGTCACCGCCAGGGGCAAAGAGGCGCTGCAACGGTACTTCCAGCCCGACCCCGGCATCGAGCGGATGATGCGCGACAAAGGTCTCGGCGCAATCGCCGACGAGCTCCGCTCCTTCCGCGATAACCTGCGCTTCAGCTACCCCATCCAGGACGAGCAGCTTGGCCTCGGCCACGCCGTGCTTTGCGGCAAGGAGGCCGTGGGCGGTGAGCCGTTCGCCGTCATCCTCCCCGACGACCTTGTAATCCACGAGCAGCCGGCGCTGGTCCAGATGATGGAGGCCTGGCGCGCCAACCCCGGCAACTACATCGCCGTGGAGGAAGTGCCGCCTGAGCGCGTATCCTCGTATGGCATAGTAAGCCCTGCCCCGGATGGCGCAGTGGACTCCCGCACCACCCGCCTGCTTGGCATGGTCGAAAAGCCGCCCGTGAATGAAGCGCTGTCCAATCTGGGCATAGTCGGGCGGTACATTCTCATGCCGGAAGTCCTCCGCGCCATCGAATCGACCAAGCCGGGCGCAATCGGCGAAATCCAGCTCACCGACGGCATAGCCGCCACCATGGACCGCGTCCCCACCTACGCCTACCGCTTCCAGGGCGCCCGCCACGACTGCGGCAACCCCGCCGGCCTGCTCAAGGCTTCTCTGGCCCTCTCAGGCGTGGACGGCTAAACGTGATGGCAAGGGCAAAATACAGAATACATCCTGAACGCTATCTTGTGCCTTGTAGACTGTGCTCTGCTACACTGGGCACACTAAAATGGCTGACCCGCTAACATATAATCCACTATGCCAGAGGCCGGAGGTGTAGGAAGTGGAGCCACAGATTGGTTCACAACTCCCTCTATCAGTCACGGACGAAAATGATTCTAAAGGGTTTGCTGATCCGAGCAGAGGGTCTAGCCTTAAGAAGGCCAACGATTTGGATGGCAAAACCTGGCAGCGCTATTCCATTAGCATATGGAGCGACATCAGGAAGACCCGTGAAGAAATTCGTATGGGGCACCCTGCAATCTTTCCCATGGATCTCGTGGTTCGGCTCATTCAATGCTTCACTACAGAAAATGACAGGATCGTCCTTGACCCCTTTTGTGGCATTGGTTCTACGCCAATATCGGCTGAGTTGCTTGGCAAGCACGGAATTGGTATCGACCTCGAATCTCGATTTTGCAATATCGCACGGGAGAGACATCCACCCATTAGCTTTGAATTCGATGAGGACGGCCTACAACAGGGTAAGACACTTGGTGAGCGGACTATCCACTGCGACGACGCTCGGAATCTGCTAAATCACGTATCCGCAGACTCCGTTGATCTGGTGGTCACCTCTCCACCTTATTGGGACATACTCCTTCAGAGTAGGACCGCGGATCAGAAGGATATCCGCAACTATGGAGATTCCGAGCGCGACTTGGGGAAAATCGAGAACTATGCTGAATTCCTAGAGGCGTTGGCCGACGTCTTCCGACCCGCATATCTTGCACTTAGGCCGGAAGCGTATTGCATTGTCATTGTGATGGACTTGAGGAAGAAGAACCAATTCTATCCGTTGCATTCTGACTTGGCAGACCTTATGCAGGATATAGGATTCATATACGACGACTTGATCATTTGGGATCGCAGGCACGAATACAACAACATGAGGCCCTTGGGATATCCATACAAATTCAGAATTAACAAGGCTCACGAGTTCATACTGATCTTTCAGAAGCCTGGCTAATTGAATGTAATCATGAGCTATGAGCTGGACTACATGGATGGAGATGTCGCATATCTGCTAGGTATGCTTGTTGCTCGTGGAGAAGTGATCAGCTCCGACAGCCTTCATCGCATTGTTGTCCACTTTCCCAGAGGGTCCCTAATGGCTAGGGGCATTGAACTGACGTTCGATGCCGATACAGAGATTCGACTTGGCATTGAGAAGATCCGTGAACGTCTAGCTGAATTGCTTGGGGGAGACATCCTTACAGTCGATGCAGAGGAAAGTATTGACCTGATAGTCCAATTGACTCGCTCTACGATTGCGTGGCGAGATATTCGAATGCTCCTTGATTACAAGACCAGTTTCCCATATTTTCGTATCCCGGATCCTTTTTTCGACGAGACTTTTCCGACTGATTGGAAGAGAGAATTTGTGAAGGGCTACTCTGATGTCGCCGGAAATCTTCGACCAGCGAATCGAGATCAGGCTGGAAGGTATCGCGTGAGGCTCGACACTCTGAACTACCCCACAAATTGGGAAACTCCCGTGAAGTTATGTTTGCTTCTACAAGAGCATTTGGATGTGCCAGTTCCGAGCGTGATTTGGGGTCATCCCAATCTGGGACGGCATTGGCGTGAACACCAACTCAATGTCTACCCGGAAGACTTCCTGAAGGTTGGGTTCTACTTTGAGTACAAGCAGAAGGTATTGGAGGAACTGTCCCAGGACAACTTGAGGAGATTCGATAGTTCCGTTAGCGGTTGTCCTGGCCAAAGGGAAGTCAGACTTACTAAGCAACTACACGATGAAGAAGGCAACGATCAAAGGATGCCGCCTGAACTGGTTGGCGAACATTTCAACTCCTACTGGCAAATCTGCCGGAAATTAGGATGTCCTAGACGGCCACACCCTAGAGAGCAACTAACTCTCGATCTCGAGTCGAACGGTCAAGATGAGCAATGAGATTGAAATGTACGCGCCTGTTGCCAAGTGGTTTCAGGCCTTCTTGAGTGGACGGCTGCCAAATACTACTGTTGAAGTTCACGACACCCATGCAATGCCTCTCAATGGTTATATCAAAAGGCATGGCTTGCACGGCTATTTTGACTCGGATTTGTGGGAGACGTTCGATATCCGCGTAGATGTTACTGCCTTCCTGTCAGGGAGGGCCAATGGCCTCGCATTTGTGGAGTGCAAGACAACCGCTATATCTCTGAGTCATGTATCACAGCTATTGGGCTATTCCAGGGTAGCCTTGCCACTGTTCTCCTATCTGATATCCAGTCATAGTGTTGGAGGAAGTATCAGGTCCATCCTGCAGGTTTATGGCCGAGTCGATATTCTGGAGTATGATTGGCCGCGTGGAGGTGAACCCCGGAGACTCGTCCTAGCTAAATGGGATTCCTCAACGGGAGACCTAGACGCCACAACAGTTTTGCCCCCTGGAACTAGATAGGCGCTGTAACGACCCTTTGCGGCCTGGACTGCTCATGGTCTGGTGTCGCGGCCCCAGAACCAGCGCGTCACTTCTCCACGTTGAGTATCGCCAGGAACGCTTCCTGCGGGATTTCCACCTGCCCGATTCGCTTCATCCGCTTCTTGCCCTCGGCCTGTTTTTCCAACAGCTTGCGCTTCCGGGTTACGTCGCCGCCGTAGCATTTTGCCAGTACATTCTTTCTCTGGGCTCTGATGGTCTCCCTGGCGATGACCTTGGTTCCCAGGCTTGCCTGTATGGGCACTTCGAACATCTGGCGCGGTATCAGGTCTTTCAGTCTGCCGATGAGCGCCCTGCCCTGCTGCTGCGCCTTGTCCACGTGAACGATTAGCGACAGCGCGTCCACGGACTGCCCATTCACCAGTATGTCCAGCTTGACCAGGTTGGCCGGCCTGTACTCCGCCGGCGTATAGTCAAGGGAAGCGTATCCCTGCGACCTGGACTTCAACTGGTCGTAGAAGTCCAACAGTATCTCGCCGAGGGGTGCGGTGAACTCCAACTGCACCCTGGCGTCGGAGGACGGCGCTCCGCCGTCGGTTCGCGCCCCGTTGTGGCTGGGGCCGCTCTGCAGGTACTCCATACGCCGGAAGTCGCCGCGGCGGCTGGTCACCAAATCTATCATCGATCCTATGAAGCGGCTCGGAGTGATGACGGTCAAATTGAGCCACGGCTCCAGTATCTCATCTATCTGCTGGCGCGGCGGCATCTGCGACGGATTCTGGACTCCTATCTCGTTGCCGTCCGACAGCGTCACTTTGTGCGCCACGCTGGGCGCGGTGGTCAGCAGGTCTATCCCGTACTCCCGTTCCAGCCGCTCCTGCACAATGTCCATGTGCAGCAGTCCCAGGAAGCCGCAGCGAAACCCGAATCCCAGCGCGACGCTGCTCTCCGCTTGAAAGGTCAGGGCTGCGTCGTTGAGTTGCAGCTTTTCCAGTGCCTCTCCCAACTGCTTGTAGCTCTCGCCGTCGGAGGGATACAGCCCTGCGAAGACCATCGGCTTCAACGGTTGGTAGCCGGTGAGGGCTTCCTCGGCCTGCTTGGTTTGCAGGGTTATCGTGTCGCCGACCGGCACCTGACGCACGTTCTTCAAGCCGGTGGCTATATACCCCACCTCGCCCGTCGCCAGTCCGGGCAGCTTGGTCAATGTGGGTCGAAACGTCCCCACCTCCAACACCTCCGCCTGGTGTCCCGACGCCATGAGCTTGAGGCGGTTCCGCTCCTTCAGCGAGCCGTCGAACACCCTTACGTAGGCCACCACGCCTTTGTACTGGTCGTACGCCGAGTCGAAGACCAGCGCCCTCAGCGGTTCATGGGTTCTGCCCTCCGGCGGCGGCACCCGCTCCACCACCGCCTTCAGCACGCCGTCGATGCCCTGCCCCTCTTTGGCCGATATGAACAGCATTTCGTCCCGCTTGAAGCCGAAGGTGTGTTCCAACTCTTGGGCTACGACGTCCGGCTGGGCCACCGGCAAGTCGACCTTGTTGATCACCGGTATCAGCGTAAGGTTCCGTTCCAGGGCGATGTAGACGTTGGCGATGGTCTGCGCCTGTACGCCCTGGCCTGCGTCGACCACCAGCAGCGCGCCTTCACAGGCGCGCAGGCTGCGCGACACCTCATAGCTGAAGTCCACGTGTCCCGGGGTGTCTATCAGGTTCAGTTGATATTCGTTGCCGTCGTCGTGGCGGTACATGAGGCGCACCGCTTGCGCCTTGATGGTGATGCCGCGTTCCCGCTCCAGGTCCATCTGGTCAAGGAACTGGTCCATCATCTCACGGTCTGAGACGGTGCGCGTAACCTCCAGCAATCGGTCCGCCAAAGTAGACTTGCCGTGGTCAACGTGCGCGATTATGCAGAAATTGCGGATGAAATCCGGATCCATGTCAATTCATGCTAGCACGGGGCATCTTGCGCCACAAGCAAAGAGATGCCCCCGGATTCAATCCGAGGGCATCTAGTCTTAAGCGGTTTGGGGCTTATACCCTGATGCAGGATACCCAGTGCTCGTTGCCCACGTTCCTTAGCTCCGGCACCACTTGGGAGCACTCGTCTATGGCTATGGGGCAGCGGGTATGGAATACACATCCCGATGGAGGGTTCAGCGGGCTTGGCACGTCGCCGGTCAGAATGATGCGCTCGCGCTGTGACTCGATAACGGGGTCGGGTATGGGCACTGCGGAAAGCAACGCCTTGGTGTAAGGATGGAGCGGGTTCTCGTAGAGTTCCAGCCTGTCCGCCAGTTCCATGATCTTGCCCAAGTACATCACGGCTATGCGGTCGCTGATGTGACGCACCACGGAAAGGTCGTGGGCTATGAACAGGTACGTGAGGTTGAACTGCTCCTGGAGGTCCTCCAGCAGGTTGATGACCTGCGCCTGGATGGAAACGTCCAGCGCGGACACCGGCTCGTCGCAGACTATCAGGCTGGGACGAACCGCCAGCGCCCTGGCCACGCCGATGCGCTGGCGCTGGCCTCCGCTGAATTCATGGGGGAAGCGGTTGGCCATGCTGGGGTTCAGTCCGACCACGGACAGCAATTCCGACACCTGTTCCCGGTATTCGCCTCTGCTGTTGGTCATCTTGTGGACTATCAGCGGCTCGCCGATGATGCTCCCCGCGTTCTGGCGTGGATCCAGCGAACTGTACGGGTCCTGGAATATCATCTGCATTCGCCGGCGGAACTGTCGCAGCCGGCCGCCCTTAAGCTGTGTGAGGTCATCCCCTTCGAACAGCACCTGGCCGTGTGTCGGCTTGTACAGCTGCAAGATGCAGCGCCCCGTGGTCGTCTTGCCGCAGCCGCTCTCACCGACCAGTCCCAGCGTCTCGCCTCTTTTTATCTCAAAGGACACGCCGTCCACGGCTTTTATATCCGCTATCTTCCTCTGGAAGATGATCCCGGACCGCACGGGGAAGTACATCTGCAAGTCCCGTACCGTGACAAGTACGTCGTCTTGCGACGCGGTCTGGGTTTGGGTTTGCTCTTTCTGCTCTACCATGCTCCCCTCCTATGCCCTGGCTTCAGCCATGCGCCTTTCTATGTTGTGCGCTTCCCAGCAGGCAGCAACGTGGCGGTCGTCCTGGTACACCTCCAGCGGAGGGACGTCAACCGCGCATTTCTCCACCGTATAACGGCACCTGGAGCGGAAGCTGCATCCAGGAGGCAAATTGATAAGGTCGGGCGGCTGGCCCTCTATTGGCTCCAGCTTCACCCTGCGTGGCTCGTCCAATCTGGGCACCGACTGAAGCAGGCCCAGGGTGTACGGGTGCTTCGGCTGGTGGTATATCTCCTCGGAAGTGCCCTTCTCTATGATCTTGCCCGCGTACATGACGTTCACGCGGTCCGCATAGCGGGCAACCACCCCCAAGTTGTGGGTGATCACTATCAGCGCCGTGCCAAACTCACGGCAAAGGCTCTTCATCAACTCCAGAATCTGGGCCTGGATGGTCACGTCCAGCGCGGTCGTAGGCTCGTCCGCAATGAGAAGCCTGGGGTTGCAGCTCAGCGCCATGGCGATCATCACCCTCTGACGCATACCGCCGCTGAACTGGTGAGGGTACTGGGCCAAGCGCCGGTCAGGGTCGGGAATGCCGACCATTTGCAGCAGGTCTACCGCCCTCTGTTGCGCTCCCTGCTTGTCAAGGTTCAGATGCAGTTCCATCGTCTCCGTCAACTGCCGGCCTATTGTCAGCACTGGGTTCAGAGACGTCATGGGCTCCTGGAAGACCATTGCGATCTCCTTGCCGCGTATGGACCGCATCTCGTCGTTGTCTATCTTGAGAATGTCTTCGCCTTCGAAGATGACTTCACCGCTCATCACCCTGCCGGGCGGCCACGGGATGAGGCGCATCACTGAGAGGGCGCTGACGCTTTTCCCGCAACCGCTCTCGCCAACCAGTCCCAGCGTTTCGCCGGGCTCCAGGTCGTAAGAGATGTCGTCAACTGCCTTGACGACCCCCTCCATGGTAAAGAATTGAGTTACCAGGTTTTTTACTTCAAGGAGTGGTGCCACGACTCCTCCTCACTCACGATAATATAGTTGCGCCCAGCCCAGGACTCGAACCAAGTGGGGAAGAGGAGACTCGAACTCCTACGCCTTTCGGCACATGATCCTAAGTCATGCTCGTCTGCCAATTCCGACACTTCCCCATTCTCTGCTAATACAGTCATCAGATTGGCTAGACTGTGACCCGCCTCGGACTCGAACCGAGAACCTACTGATTAAGAGTCAGTTGCTCTGCCAGTTGAGCTAGCGGGCCCCACTAGGCCTGCACCCCGTGAGTGCTGGGACTGTACCATTACATCTTGGCACTGTCAATATAGGTAGGTTGATGTGTATGGGCAATAGCGTTGCCGCCCCACATCACGCCCACCCCTCAAGACTCTGACGCCAGCTTCCCTGCCTGCGCCCAGTCGTCCTTCGATACCTCTTCGAACAGGACTATGGTCCGTTCCGGCGCCGTACCGAGAATCTCTTCCACCGATTCGGTGAACGCTTTGGCCAGCTTGGCCTTCTGCTCCTTTGTCCTGCCCGGCCACAGTTCCATCTTGATAATCGGCATTTGGCTTCCCTCCACTTCTGGTATGCGGTCATTCTGCCAGTACGCCCCAGCTCTTTTCAACTCCTTTAGCCATAGGCGTACTGCAATTCCAAACCATTGCTATAATCAGTGCATGAAATTGAGCGAAATAGGAGAGTTCGGGCTTATCCGACGGCTGGAAGCGATGGCCAGGCAGGAGGGAGTCGCCGCTTCCCGCGGCCAGCCCTTCGCCCTCGTCGCCGGTATTGGCGATGACGCCGCCGCTTGGCTCATCGACGCCACTGGCCTGATAGAGCTTTCCACCACGGACACCATGGTAGAGGAGGTGCACTTCACCAGAATCACCACCCCCTGGCGGGATGTGGGCTGGAAGGCGATGGCCTCCAATCTCAGCGATATAGCCGCCATGGGAGGCTCCCCCACCTACGCCCTGGTTACGCTCGGACTGCCGGACAGCGTCTCGGTCGAGGAGGTTGAGGCCGCGTTTCAAGGCGTCGTCAGCGCCTGCAAGGACTACGGCGCGGTCATCGCGGGCGGCGACGTTGTCTCCGCGCCGTCCTTCTTCATAACCATTGCCCTGAACGGTGTGATGCGCGGGCAACCCATGCTGCGTTCTGCCGCCATACCCGGCGACGCCATAGCGATTACCGGCCCGTTGGGACTGTCCCGAGGCGGGTTGGAGTTGATGATGCGCGGCTCCAGCGTGGATTCGGATGCCGTACGGCAGCTTGTCGAAGCGCACCGCCGTCCCCTGCCCCGCCTGCGGGAAGGCGGTGTCCTTCTGGAGGAAGGTGTGCGCGCCGCGATGGACATAAGCGATGGCTTGGTGGACGACCTGAAGAAGATGATGCTTGCCAGCGGTGCGGCCGCCCGCATCTTTGCCGGGGATGTTGCCATTCACCCCGCCCTGCGGCAAGCTTTTCCCGGCGACGCCCTTCGCCTGGCGCTTGCCGGAGGTGAGGAGTACGAGTTGCTGTTCACCGCCCCCGCCGACGCGGCGCAGCGCATAAAGGAACGCCTGCCTTCCGTTTCTATCATCGGTGAAGTCACTGGTGAAAAGGCGGGCGAGGTCGTCGTATATGATGACGATGGAAGCCCTATGACAGACGTAGGGCGCGGCTGGGATCACTTGCACAGATGATAGTAGACACGCATTCCCCACAGGAGACGCAGGAACTGGGAGAGGCGCTGGGCCGCCTTGCCGCAAGCGGCGACGTCATACTCCTGGAGGGCAACTTGGGCGCGGGCAAAACCTGTCTCACCCAGGGCATCGCCATTGGCCTGGGCATCCGCGGGCCGGTTCGAAGCCCAACCTTCATTCTGGCCAACGAGCACTACGGACGCCTTACTCTGTACCACGTCGACCTCTACAGGCTCGATGCGCTGAAAGAGGTGGAAGACCTGGGACTGGACGACTACATAGAAGGAGAGGGACTGACCGTGGTCGAATGGGCGGACAAAGCGCCCGCCTATTTCCCCGTGGAGCGCCTGTCCATTCATTTGGAACGCACCGGCGAAACGTCGCGCCGCATCCGGTTTACCCCCCACGGCCAGCGATACGTCGACCTGCTGTCGGCTATAGCAAAGCGCGGCTTCCATGTCGATGAGTAGCAACGACCGCATCCGCCGCGAGCCGGAGGAGAAGTGCTCCGACTATCCAAGTTACGCAAACGGGTTGAGGATGGTCAGTCCGTGTATAAGCTGGCCGTCCTGCAGGTCTTCTGTGTAGAGCCGCGCGCACCCCGCCTCAAGCGCGGCAGCTGCAATGAGCGAGTCGTAGAAGCTGAACCTGTACTGGCCTTGCACGTCGAGAGCGCGTCGGTAGAGAGCCGCTGTCGGACTTACCCGCCATAGCGGTATCAGAACGTCGTCCAGCAGTCGCCGCGCAGCCTCGGGAGACGCCCCGAGCTTCCGGGTAACTACGTTCATCGTCTCTTGGACAACCTGGTAGCTGATGCAGCCGCTCCCCTTCTCCAAGCTGCGGTATACAAGGTCCCGCGCTAGCCGGCGCTTGTCCGGCTCCGTCTCATCGAACATGTAGAGCAGAACGTTGGTGTCCAGGAACTCTTCAACGCTCATTCATTTCGTCCCGCGTGAACTTCCGTCCACCGGTGGCTATCTCGCCCCCCAATGCCTGTATGGCCTCCATGGCGGCATTGGCTCGCCTGCCGCTCCCGGCGTAGTCCGAAAGCCACAGACGGAACTGGGCGTTCAGGGTGGTGCGCTCCGCGACGGCGCGGCGTCGGCCTGCCTCGATCAGGTACTCATCGGCGCTCAGGGTTATATTTCTCATGGCTTCACCTCACCAGCATTCTACACTAGCATAGTGTACACTACAATAGTGTTGCAAGCAATACTACGAGATGAAGTGGTGAATCGTGGGGAGTGAGGCATAGATGGCAGTATGCCCCTATCCGCCTCTGTACGCGCCAGATTTGCTATTGCCCTTGCAGTTCGGGGAAATAGGTAGCGTAGAAACCCCGGTCCCTGGTCAGAAATGTGTCGGCATTGGCTATAGCGTGAGCGCCGACTAGGAAATCGGAAATGATACGTTCTCTTGGCCCGCCCGCCTGCCGGTATCGTGACCAGCGCAGGCCCGCTTCATACGCTATAGTCGTGTTGATTGGAGAGACATTCGCATTGATCTCCTGCAACGCTCTATCCAGTGATGAGCGATTGCCAAAGGCGGGAACGAGCTCCGCGTAGACCACGTCACATACCAGGATGGCGCCTCTGTCGTAGGCTCTGATAAGCCACTCCCGCGATTGAGAGTGATGAGGCGCATCGGATAAGAATACGTCCAGCAGGACATTCGTGTCGACTGACGTAATCATCTTCCCCGGATATCTTCGATGTATTGGTCAATATCTACGATACCGTCAAGAATCCCACTGACCCTCTCCACAGGATGCCTCGCTGCTGTCTGCTTCTGTATGAGCAGGCCGTGCTCGGTTGGAGTGATCTCGACTTCGACATCCTTGTTCATGCCGAAGCGAGCCCTGAGCCGCTTGGGAATCGTTATTTGTCCTCGTTCGGATATTCTCATGCTGACCTCGTATGAAATACAGTTGCAGAATATCATACTCCGTTGTGGAGTAAAAGTCACGAGTGAAAGTCGCGGGATAAGTTCCCCGTAGCGGCGAACGGTATAAGGTTGTGGGCCTACGGCCCGTCCTTGAGCCGCCTCAACTCCGCCGTCTTCGACTCCAAGTGGTTGCCCAAGGCAATCCGGCGGGATACGCGTGCCTCGGCCATTCGCAGCCCCACTACGGCGACGCCGGTGGGCCCTAGAAGCGTGCCGATGGCGTCGTATGCCGCGGCTCTGCCGAGTCGCTTCGTTCCCCTGTGCAGCGATTCTCGGAAGGTGGAGCGTCCCGTTAGGAGGTTGCGCCCTTCCATGACCCCAGTCATGGCAATTGACATGAATGGAATGGAGTCGAACGCCACTTCCGCGCCTGTATCTAGCAGGTCTTGGGCCATACCCTCACTGATCTCTCCAATCTGTGCCTCCGTCACACGCTCCAGTTGTTCATCGGAGATGCCGGTGCCGAGGATTTCCTCCGCCGTGTCGTCAATCTCCTGGGGTGTGGCAACTCTGATGTCTGGATATCTTTCCAAAGCCTCCTTGACGTAAGACATGGAATCTGTGGCCTTGAGCTGAATCTCCTCAGCTACGGAGCCATCCGCGTTTTCTATACTCAAGTCCCATCCGGGTTGCGTCGGTGACTCAGCAAGTTTAGCGACCTGCCCAGATTCCAACTGGAGATCGCCAACACGCTCTCCCGCGTTGAGACGGTCGCGCACTAGGACTTCAAAGTACTTTCCTTTAACCCCGTTGGCTAAACCGTCGAGCCGTTCTTCAGATGAGCCTACTAGAGACTCCAGGTCGACGTTGGGATACTGAAGACGGAAGGCCTCCAGAAACTGCGGGTCGGCGTCCGGTTCAAGGCCCAGGTTGATGACCCT
The DNA here is from genome assembly GCA_963667055.2 of Dehalococcoidia bacterium. Taxonomy (GTDB): domain Bacteria; phylum Chloroflexota; class Dehalococcoidia; order Lucifugimonadales; family QGNO01; genus DAOUJH01. Next base: position 1,782,976 of record OY762956.1, on the reverse strand, counting down.
GTCGAACGATACGTCGGTGGCTAGCGCCGCTACGTCTAGGACCTCCCGTTCGCCCCGGCTCCGGTACTCCTGGGCCAGCTCATGGAGCGATTCTCTCTTCTGAGGTGGATATGACTCTGCAAGCGCTGTAAGTCGTTCGTATCCCATAGCTATGGCCTCACGTGAGCAGCGCCAGGATGCTTACGGCCAGCGCTATGATGGATACAGCGCCGGATGCGACAACCCAAGGAGACGGGCCGTGCTTCACCCGCGCTAAGTCGTCTCTCAGCGCGGCCTGTTCCTGCCGCAAGGCGTGGATTGATTGCTCCTTGGCGGCAAGCTGCTCCCGCAGTTCGGCCTGGTCCTGATGCACGCCGATGACGGCCGTGGTGGCTGCCTCGGTGAAATCCTCAAACTTGCGTATATCCCCGCCGGTCATTACCTCGGCGGAGCGTTGCACTCTTTGCCTGGCGGCGTCAGCCATGCCCCCCACTCTATCCAATATGCCGGGCTTATCCTTGTCTCCGTTCTCTTCTTCCTTGTCGTTTCTTTCCGCCAACTCAGCGTACCTCCCTAATGTGCTGTCAGTCCGAATCTTAGCAAATAACGATGGTCTCCGCACATGCAAGGATAGACCCTGAGTGGTATCTTGAATACAATGCCCGCGTGGCTTCCGAGCCACACAACAAAGGAGGGACCATGGAGATCAAAGCAATGCAAGGAGACGTAGCTTCCATCCGGACGGGAGCGCTCATTGTCAACCTGTTCCAGGGGGTGACCAGCCCCTCGGGGGCTACCGGCGCGGTCGACGGGGCGCTGGACGGCGCAATCTCCAAACTCATCGCCGAGGGCGAGATCAAGGGCAAGAAGGGCGAGATGACCCTGATCCACACGTTGGGCAAGATGCCCGCCGACCGCATCCTTGTGGCAGGCTTGGGCAACCAGGACAAGTTCTCGGCGGAGGTGGTGCGCCAGGTCATGGGCACGGCGAGCCGCTTTGTGCGACGCCTCAACGTGAAGAAAGCTGCCACCATAGCCCACGGCGCAGGCATCGGCGGCATGGACCCGCAGGCCTCCGGCCAGGCCGTGGCCGAGGGCGCAGTCTTGGGCCTCCACAGGTTCGACAAGTACAAGACCATCGACAAAGGCCCTTCCCCCATAGAGGAGATGGTCGTCGTGGAGCGCGACGCGGACAAGGTCGCCGAAATCCAGGCGGGCATCGACAAGGGCCGCATCCTCGGCGAGGCGACGAACTTCGCCCGCGACCTGGGCAACGAGCCGGCCAACGTGCTCACGCCCACGGAGCTGGCCGACAGGGCGGGCGCCATGGCCGATGCGGTGGGACTGGACTTTGAAGTACTGGCCCGCGAGCAGATAGAGGAGCTGGGCATGGGTGGACTGCTGGCGGTGGCATCGGGCAGCAACAGGCCGCCCCGGTTCATCATAATGCGCTACAACGGCGACCCGGACAACGAGTCGAACAACATAGCTCTCTGCGGTAAGGGGATCACCTTCGACTCAGGCGGCATCTCCATCAAGGCCGCCGAGGGCATGGGCGCAATGAAGGGCGACATGGCGGGCGGCGCTTCCGTCATCGGGGCAATGCGTGCCATAGCCCAGGTCAGGCCCAAGATCAACGTCCTGGGGCTGGTGCCTGCCACGGAGAATATGTCGGGCGGCTCCGCCTTCCATCCCGGGGACGTGGTTCGCACCATGTCAGGCAAGACGTTCGAAATCATCAGCACCGACGCCGAGGGCCGCATGGTGCTGGCCGACGCCCTGACCTACGCCCGTCAACACAACCAGAATCGCATAGTGGACGTGGCCACCCTCACGGGCGCGGCCAGAGTGGCGCTGGGCAACCTGGCCGCCGCCATCATGGGCAACGACCAGGCGCTCATCGACAGCACGATCAAGGCCGGCCAGGCGGCGGGCGAGCGTCTATGGCAGTTGCCGATGTGGGAGGAGTACCGCAACGACATAGTAAGTGACATCGCCGACATTAAGAACTCCGCAGGACAACCGGCGGGCACCATTGCCGGCGGCTCCTTCATCCGTGAGTTCGCTGGGGACGTGCCCTGGGTGCACTTGGATATTGCTGCGGTGGCCCGCACCCTCAACGAGTCGGGCTACACGGTGAAGGGGCACACCGGATTTCCCGTGAGGACGCTGGTCAGGCTGGTGGAAGACCTGGCGGAGGAAGCATAGGCTGACCTCTGGTGGGAATATGGAACCCCAACCGCCGGGAGCAGCCAACCTAGTAAATAGAGATATGCGCCGCAGACTGGCGCGCCGGGCGCCCTTCTACTACGGCTGGGTAATAGTGGTCGGCGCCTTCTTGGGGACTTTCATCGGAGGGGGGTTGCAGAGCTTTACGTTCAGCGTCTTCCTCCAGCCGATGAGCGAAGACCTGGGATGGTCGCGTACCGTCCTCACCGGCGCGCTCGCCTTCCGTCTGATAACCGCAGCCTCCCTGGCCCCGATATTCGGGCCCATGGTCGACAGATACGGGCCTCGTTTTCTCATGGTGGCCGCGGCGTTAGTTGGAGGCGTCGCGGCCATACTGCTCAGCCGCGTCACTGAGATATGGCAGTTCTATGCCATATTCGCCTTCATAGGGATGTCGGGCGGCGCCGGGCTGGGTGGAGTGGTCACTGGCGCCACCGTGGTGAAGTGGTTCGTCCGGCTGCGGGGAAGAGCCATGGCTTTCACCACCATGGGCGGCGCCGCGCCAGAGTTTATTCTGGCTCCCATCATAACCTTTATTGTATTCAACTACAGCTGGCAATCGGGATGGCTGATCTTGGGGGTGTTGTTCTTCGCTATCCTGCTGCCGGTCTCCTTCTTCATGGCCAGGCAGCCGGAGGATCTTGGACTGCTGCCCGACGGAGCAAAGAGCGAAGCAGAGGTAGACGCCGCCTACCGACGGAGGGGCGGCTTGGAATCGGCGTATTCCTGGCGGTTGAAGGAGGCGATGCGTACCGGCGCTTTTTGGCTCCTCATTGTGGGCTTCGTGTTGGGGAGCCTTTCCGTATCGTCGGTGGTACTTCACGAGTTCAGCTACGTACTTGACCAGGGCTACTCGGAGTACATAGCGGCGGCAGTGCTCACCACCCACTCTGGCTTTGCCCTCAGCATCAGGCCCATCTGGGGACTGGTGCTGGAGAGGGTCCCCGTCAGGTTCGTTGTGGCTGCGGTCTACCTGGGCTCGTCTATTGCGCTGATTATCCTGCTCACCGCCGACAATACGGCGCAGTTCTTTGTCTTTGCCGCCGTATACGGCATGAGCATAGCCGGGCACGCGGTGAGCAGCTCGATCATCTTCGCCAACTACTTCGGACGGGACTATGCCGGAACCATACGGGGAGTGGTCACGCCGGTCATTGCGGGGGCGGGAGCCATAGGGCCTCTGCTGGTCAGCATGGGCTTCGAGTATACGGGGAGCTATCAGATGCCGTTCACCGTGATGATAGGTCTTTTCTGGGTCGGCATTGTCATCATGCTGCTGGCCAAGCCGCCCGTGAGGAAAGAGGCGGCGGCTTGATGCCGGCGTGTTAGTATAGATTAGCCATGAGCACGCCCACGGTTTACATAGAAACGCACGGCTGCAAGCTGAACGAGGCGGACACCCAGGCCATATCGCGGCGCTTCCTGGAAGCGGGCTACACCCTCAGTGGAAGCCCGGACGACGCCGCGGTGCACGTAGTCAACACCTGCACCGTGACACACGTCGCCGACGGCAAGGCGCGCCAAGCCCTGCGCAGGGCGAAGCGCGGCAACCCCGGATCGCTGGTTGTCGCCACGGGCTGCTACGCACAGCGCGCCCCGAACGAACTCAATCGACTGGAAGAAGTCGACGTTGTTTTGGGCAACACCCAAAAGGATGGCCTGGTAGATGAAGTCAGTCAACTCCTCGACTTCCAGGGAGCGGACGCTCTCGCCATAGACAGCATAGACCAGGAACGAGCGCCCGTCCTGCTCTCCCGCGCCATGATCAAGATACAAGAGGGCTGCGACCAGGTATGCGCCTACTGCATCGTGCCCAAGGTGCGCGGGCGGGAACGCAGCATCCCGCCGCAGACCCTGGTGTCGCAGGTCAACGACCTTGTGGCGCGGGGCTACAAGGAAGTGGTGCTCACCGGCACGCAACTTGGCTCGTACGGCTTCGACATACCGGGCGCGTCGCTGGCCGGTATGCTGCGCCGCATCCTGGACGAGACCGCGATGCCCAGGATCAGAGTGTCCTCATTGCAGCCTCAGGAAATCACGGATGAACTGCTGGAGCTGTGGCAGGACGAAAGGCTTTGCCCCCACTTCCACCTGCCCCTGCAAAGCGGTTCGGAGCCTGTGCTGAAGCAAATGCGACGCCGCTATTCTCCGGGGCGTTACCTGGAAGCGGTACGGATGGTGAGGCGAGCCGTTCCCGATGCCGCCTTGACCGCCGACGTCATAGTCGGTTTCCCCGGCGAGACGGCGGAGCAGTTCCAAGCCACCTACAACCTGTGCGCCGAGGTGGGTTTCGCCGCCATCCACGTATTCCCCTACTCCGCCCGACCGGGCACCACCGCCGCCTATCTCAATCCCAAAGTAGACCCTAAAGAGGTGCGGCGGCGCATGGAGATGATGCTCGACCTGGCGAAGCATCAGGCGGAGTCGTACAGAAAAAGCCTTCTGGGCTTCCAGAGCACCGTGCTCTGGGAGAGCGGCAAGCCACTGGGCGATACGCTGGTCTGGTCGGGGCTTACCGGCAACTACGTGCGGGTTGCCACGGCCTCCGGCGAACCCCTCCGCAACACGATTACCCCCGTTGTCCTTGAGCGGTTGAACGGCAAGACGGTTTGGGCAAGCCTAGCCTGAGGCCCACCCCCGGGCATACAGGCAGTGAGCGGCGGAATGACCGCGGCCTACAACTCCACCGCGCGGAAGCTGTAGTGGCCGTTGCGGCGCTCCAGGTATCCCGCGCGCTGATAGTATCCATGGCTGAAAACCATCAGCCAGCCGCCTCTTTCGGCCTCTTCCAGCAGGGCGCGTTTCTTGGCCAGCGTGCCTTCCGGGTCGTAGTCCAGCGAGGGTATGCAAGTCAGGTCTAAATGATGGCACGTCGGCACCAGGTCGCCCATGAAGGCAACCCTCTCGCCGCCGTAGTTCACCAGCGCTATCTGGTGGCCGGGCGCGGGGCCGTCCGTTACCTTGACGCGGACCCCCGGCGCAACCTCGCCGTCTCCGTCCAGCAGGCATAGCTGGTCGCGTTCTTCCAGGGGCAGAAAGTCGTCCTCGTGGAAGGAGTCTTTGGTCCTCTCATTGGGATTTTGGGCTTCTTCCCATGCGGCGCGCTGAACGTAGTACGTAGCATTGGGAAAGGTTGGCACGGGAGTACCGGAGCGGTCCAGCCTGGTGCTTCCTCCACTATGGTCAAACTGGAGGTGGGTGAGGATAACCCCGGTGACTTCTTTGGGGCTTACGCCATGATTCTTGAAATTCCGAGCTAGCCGGCTGGTGCTCAGGCCGAACCTGTCCTTTGTCATCTCGGATTCTTTGGTGCCTACTCCCGTATCTATCAGGATGCACTTGTCGCCGTTCCTGACAAGCAGACAGTTCAACCCCATGGTGATGCGGTTCCTCCGGTCGGGCGACTTCTTCAATTCCCACTCCACCTTGGGAACGGGGCCGAAAACACATCCTCCATCGAGCTTGATTACTCCGTCGCTCAAAAGCAGCAATGACGTGGCATTGGTTCTCAAAGTTACGACACCCCCATAGAAACTTTTGACGTGTGATCCAGCGCCGTGGTGGGCCTCTATCGCAGATTTCAAGGCAAAGCGGCGCTAAAGCATGGGTTGAATGGCAAAGCAACCCTAGGGATGCGGAGTTCCGCTCTACGCGAGAAATCTAAGCATTACGTCGTCTTCTCGGTGGGCCTGCACCGCTCACCGGAAGAATCTGAATTAAGACTGAAACAAGTTCTCTTGGGGCAACAGGACAGCCCTGACCTTAACGGGATTGATGGGGGTCTGTCAACACAAAAAATCGCCAAGATTCGCATTAAATTGTGCATTGAATTCCTTGACATTTACCCCTCCATTGTGCATCCCCAAGACGGATGGGTTTCAGTGGTGGTACAATCCATTCACAGGGCTGCTATGAGGTCTGAGGAGGGCGGAAATTAAGGTACTTGTACTCATACTTGTTTGGGCGGGATTCATCCTGTTGAGGCTGATGTTGCGCTCTTCGATGCGGCCCAGAGCGGGCGCCGGACAGCGCGGTTCCCAGGGCAACGGCCACTGGGGGTATCGCGGGGCAGGAACCGCCTCGCCGGGCGCCTATGCGAAGTCGCCTTACGAAGTGCTGGGCGTGCGGCGCGGCGCTTCCAAGGACGAAATCGTCTCCAAGTACCGCGAACTGGTGCGGCAGTACCATCCGGACACGGTAACCAACATGGCCCCGGAGTTCCGCGAAGTGGCGGAGCAGCGCATGAAGGAGATCAACGCCGCCTACGACGCGCTCAAGAGACGCGCCGCCTGACGAGTATTGACATGACGCGAATTGCGCCCACGTCCAACGGAATTATCAAGCGATGTGCCGCCCTTGCCGCGCCTCTCTTGTTGTTCAGCATAGCCTGCGCTAGCGATGAGGGCACGACGCCGACTCCGGTCGCGCCAGCGGCCACGCCAACATCGGTCGCGCCTGCGGATACGCCGACTCCAACCTCCGTTACTACATTCCCATCGATTCCTACAAACACGCCAGGCCCAGCCGTGCCTGCAACGACGCCACCTTCCCACCCTATACCGTCACCGACTCAATCTACTGCCACGGCGATTCCGACTGACCAGCCAACCAGTCAGCCGGCTCCCAGGCCAACACCAATCCCAACCGTTGCCCCACCTGTTGCAGTGGCAACTCCAACCCCTACAATCTCGCCTCCTCCGCCGCCACCCGCGCCTCCGGTGGAAACGGGGAACCAGGTTGGCAACATGGCTCCCGACTTCACACTGACCGAGATATCCACCGGCCAGCCCGTCCAACTGGCCGAACTGACGGCACAGGGACGCCCCGTAGTCCTCTACTTCTTCGCTACGTGGTGACCAAACTGCTTATCCGAGTTACGGATGCTAAAAGACGTTTACCCGGAATACCAAGACTCCGTGGACTTCTATGTAGTGGATATAGTCGGTGAATCCCTGAGCGAACTTGTCAAATTTAAGGAAGAGCAGAACTACCCCTGGCCGATGGCAAAGGCGCCGGCCAGTTTGGGTCCTGACTACAACATACGGCAGACGTCAAGCAAGGTGGCAATAGATGGCAACGGGTTGATAGTCTTCAGCAAAAGCTACAGCGTGGAGGCCGGCGATACCTGGCGCCAACTGTTCCAGGAGCTTTCCGGGGTGTAGCGTCTATGTTTTTCTCAACAAGAAAGCGATATGTTGCCCTTGCCGCGCCTCTTTTGCTGTTCAGCGTAGCCTGCTCCGGCGAAGTCGCCACCCCGACCGCGGTTCCACCAACGGCTACGCCGACGCCAAGCGCCGCCGCTCCGGCGGAAACGGGGAACCAGGTTGGCAACCTTGCGCCCAACTTCACCCTGGTCGATGTGTCCACTGGACAGCCCGTCCAACTGGCCGAACTCACCGAGCAGGGACGCCCCGTAGTCCTCTACTTCTTCACCACCTGGTGACCGACCTGCCGCACCGAGTTACGGTTGCTTAAAGACGTTTACCCGGAGTACCGGGACTCTGTGGACTTCTATGGGTTGGGCATTGACCCGACTGAGGGTCTGGGTACCCTGGTCGAATACAGAGACGGACAGGGCTACCCCTGGCCGGTGTCCAAAGCGCCCGCCGCCATGTTGCCGGAATACAACGTCTTGGGTCAGCCGACCAAGTTGGCCATAGACAGCGATGGGGTAATAGCGTACCGTGGGGGATACGGCGTAGAGTCTGCGGAGACTTGGCATCAGGTGTTCCGTGAGCTTTCCGGGGCGTAGCGTCTATGCTTTTCTCAACAGGAAAGCGAGTTGTTGCCCTTGCCGCGCCCCTTTTGCTGTTCAGCGTAGCCTGCTCCGGCGAAGTCGCTACCCCGACCGCGGTTCCACCAACGGCCACGCCGGTTCCCGCCGCCTCTCCGCTATCCGCCCTACCAACGGCTACTCCAACGCCAACTACGGTTCCCCCCACACCTACACCCACGCCGAATCTTCAGGACCAGCTACTTCAGGAGCTTCTGGATGCAAGAGCTACGGCTACGGCTCTGACGCCTGCGGTTACTCCAACCGTTGTAATCCTTGACATACCAGGAGCGCCGACCCCAACACCTACGCTGCCTCCGACGCCTCAGCCGCCGCCTACACTGCCGCCTCCGCCTGTGCCTACTGACACGCCGACGCCGACACCAATGCCGACGCCGACTCCAGTGCCTGTTTCGGTGGAACGCGGGAACCAGGTTGGCGACCTTGCGCATGACTTCACCCTGACCGAGATGTCCACCGGCCAGTCCGTCCGGCTGGCCGATCTGACGGCACAGGGACGTCCCGTAGTCATATACTTCTTAACCACCTGGTGACCGCCTTGTGGCGCCGAGTTACGGTTGCTGAAGGACGTTTACCCGGATTACCGGGACTCCGTGGACTTCTATGGGATTGGCATTGACCCGACAGAGAGTCTGGGAACCCTGATCAGGTACAGAGACAAGCAGGGCTACCCATGGCCGGTTGCCAAGACGCCTGCCGGCATGCTCCCGGAATACAATGTCTTAGGGCAGCCAAACAAGTTAGCTATAGATGGCGATGGGGTGATAGTGTGGCGTGGAGGATACGGCGTAGAGTCTGCGGAGACATGGCATCAGGTCTTCCGCGAGCTTTCCGATGCTTAAGCGCCGTCGTGCCAGATAAGCTCTCCCTGTGATATACATAGCCCTACCGTGGAAGTAAAACAGGACATCCGCTACAGGTTGGCTCACCGCTCGCCGTTCTTCTATGGCTGGGTCATAGTAGGCGCGGCCTTTCTCGGCTCGTTCGCCGGAGGCGGCTTGCAGAGCTTCACCTTCGGCGTGTTCATAAAGCCGATGTCGGAAGACCTGGACTGGAGCCGCGCCGCCCTGGTGGGCGCGCTCACCGTGCGCACCTACGTCTCGGCGGCGCTGGGCCCGATCTTCGGCACGGTAGTGGACAAGTACGGGCCGCGCTATCTCATGGTGGCTTCCGCCGCCATTGGAGGGATTGGGGCCCTCCTGCTTACAGGTGTCGGAGAGCTATGGCAGTTCTACGCCATATTCGCCCTCATCGGCCTTGCGGGAGGCACGGGCGCGGGCGCGCTCGTGGTTCAGGCGACCGTGGTCAAGTGGTTCGTGCGCCTCAGGGGTCGCGCCGTAGCGTTCAGCACCATGGGCAACGCCGCCGCCGGGGCGGCGCTCGCCCCGTTCATTGGACTCATCATCGCTGCGTCGAGTTGGCAGAACGGATGGATAGTCATGGCTGTCCTCTTCCTTGCCCTCCTGCTCCCCGTCTCTTTCCTCATGGTGCGGCAGCCGGAGGACGTAGGGCTGTTCCCCGACGGCGCGAAGAGCCAGGAGGAGCTGGACGCGACCTACCGGAGCCGTGCCGGGCGCGAATCGGCGGTATCCTGGCGGTTGAAAGAGGCGCTGAGGACGCGGGCGTTGTGGCTCATCCTGCTGGCGCAGGTCATCGGCGGCGCGCCCGTGGCGTCGGTGGTGCTCCACGAGTTCAGCTTTGTAACCGACGAAGGGTTCCACAAAGCCGTTGCCGGCGCTGTGCTGGCCACGCATGCCGTGTCCGCCTCTCTGGCGCGATTACTCTGGGGCTTCCTGGTGGAAAGGTACCACGTCCGCTACTGCTTGGCCGCCTCCAGCACAGGCTCGGCCATAGGGCTTATCTTTCTCCTCAGCGGACTTGACTGGGGCTTCACGCCGCTGCTCTTCATTTTCGGCGCGGTGTACGGCATAAACGTGGGCGGACAGGCGGTGCTGACCTCGGTGGTGACCGCCAACTACTTCGGGCGCGACTTCGTAGGCACCATACGGGGCGCTCTCATGCCCATCACCACGTCCTCCGTGGCGCTGGGCCCGGTGGCGGTGGGGCTGGTGCACGACGTGATGGACACCTACTTCCCCGCCTACATCTTCATGCTGGGCATGTTCCTGGTATCGGCGGCGATAATCCTGTTCGCCAAGCCTCCCACCAAAGCCGCCGAACCCTCCGGGACGGCTGCCGCAGCATAGGCTGTGTATCCAATGTCCCGCCGCGCCACGATATTGCTGCTCTGCTTAACGGCTTTGTCAGCAGCCTGCGGTTCTCCGACGCCAACCGCCACCCCCGACAGGACGGTGGTCTCCGGCGAGGTGCAGACCTTCTTTCTGGACGTCCTCCAAGAGGTGGACTGCACGGTTCACACCTCTCCCGGCCAGCCCTTCGACCGGCCGCGGCTGGTGAATGATGGCGACGGCAACGTCTGGGTGGTCTACAACCGGCTTGTCTCGTTTGTGCCGGGAGCCGCCGTCAGGGGCCAGGAGCTTGTGCTGTGGAACGCCCGTGAGCAGTTCGCCGTGGAGCTTGACGATGCGCTGATAGGAAAGCCGCTGGTGGCTGCCGCGTCCAGTGGCGCGGGCAGGCTCTGGCTGGGCTATCCCGACGGCGTGATCGAGACGCTGCGTGACGTCCCTCCCTTTGAAATGACGGACGCGCCTGTGCCCCAAGGACTTGGCGACGTGCTGGAAATCGTGACCGATACCGAAGATCAGGTGGCCATACTGCACCGGGGCGGCGAACCGGAGGGTGCAACCGTCGTCTCCCTGTATGATGGCGACAACTGGCAGAGGCTTCCCTCTCTCGATGACGCAGACCCGGCGGCGCTGACCTTTGATGGGCAAAACCGCCTCTGGGCGACACACGCTTCCCAAGACCAGCGCATCACCGCGGCCTCATGGGACGGCGCGGAGTGGTCGGTGTTCAGCGAGGCCGCCCTGGAAGCGCGGCTGGACAAGATGCTGGTGGACTCGCGAGGACGGGTCTGGCTGGGCACGGATCGGGGAATGTACAGGTTCAACAGGCCGCTTCAATCGGAGTCGGGCTGGGAACTGGTAAGGGAGACCGACCCGTCCGGCGAGACCCTCCGCCTGCTGGAACATTCGGATACGGGCTGGCAGGCCAGGCAAAGAGGAATAGTCATCGACACGGGAGATCTGCCCATCGTGTGGGGAATCCCCGGAGTCAGCGACATGGCCTTCGACGCAGACGACAACTTCTACGTGGTGTTCCAGCCCGACATCGCCAGTTCCCAGCTTCTCATCTGCCCTCCCGGCTCCGGCCCCAATCCGTAGCGGACAAACGGGCATCCGTAGGGGCGTCCCCCATCCGTCGTTCCCGACCCCGATCGGGAACCCAGGGGCGGCGCGGGACGCAAGCTGTCATGCTGAGGAGTCGGTTGTACGCCGACCGCCCTAAAACACCCCCCGCCGACGAAGCATCTCAGGCCTCCCGCTCGCAAACACATCCGCCATTCCCAACTTGGTTTGTGGGCGATGAACGTAGATGATATAACCAGTTGGGACGCGTGATAGAGCTATGAAAACTAGGTTGCTAGGTTACTTCACCACCTACCGATGGGAACTGTGGCTGCTCATTGGCATTCCCGTCGTATCGATAGTGGTGCAGATGTTGGTGTTGTCTACTCCCCTCATTGAGATCTTGTTCAGCAATCTACTCCGTAGTCTATCGATTGACAAAGTCAGTCAAGTGTATGTCAATATATGGGCGCTTGTCGCAGGAACCATTCGCCTACTCCTTCTGTCAGTCTTCTATCTCCGCGTCCGTCGTTTAGAACGGGAACTCCTCGCCTCGCTTTGGGGGTACTCCATCGCGATAGCGGTCATAGGCGTTGCTACGGCAATAGCCGTGATTGTCGCCGCAGTCGCAGTCGCAGACCCTGAAGAATCTTGGGGCGTTAGCAGTGCACGTGCATTAGGTATCCAACTATTCGCTTTGTTGCCGCAGTACCTGGCGCTCCTCTGGTTCGCCCGACGGCTATCCAGGACCAGCCTCACGCATGCCTTCTTCCTGGTCGCCTTCACCTCTCTATATCTGGTTATTCCCATACAGGGGTCTCTAGTAAGTGGAACACCGTGGGCTGTTGATCTATATATATGGATACCTCAGGTTCTCTGGCTAATTGTGGTGTTGATTAAGGTGTGGCTGCTCGGCAGCTTCGACCGGCGCGGGGAAAGGTTCCGCAAGGAAGCCATCATCATTCTAGTGGCGGTGGTGATCCTGAGTGAATATGCAGAGGTAGGTATTGGTGAACTGCTTGGCTACTTAGAGGGGCCTTACTTGACAATCGTTCCGTGGCTGGGCCTCATCATCGGGGTAGTCTACTTCGTAGTAGGCTTTGCGGCTAATCTGGCGACGTTGCTTGCGACCTTTGGCGTGGTGTACCTGATCCGCGTGCGCCGGCCCAAGACGCCGGACGCTGCGCCGGTCCCCGCCGGTAACTGCTGACCGCGTAATGGGGAATGGAGTCTGTCATGCTGAGGAGTCGGTTGTACGCCGACCGCCCTAAAACACCCCCCGCCGACGAAGCATCTGTCGTGCCCTGGGACGCCGATGGAGTCGAAGAATCACCGTACACCCGCTCACCAGCGTCGCAGATTCTTCGCCGAGCGCAGGTTGTAGTTAAGCGAATGGTGTTTGACCAATCGGCTCAGAAATGACCGTTGTGCGGTGGCCGCGCGCGCCTGTCATGCTGAGGAGTCGGTTGTACGCCTGTCGCCCTAAAACACCCCCGCCGACGAAGCATCTGACGCCTCCCGCTCGCAAACACATCCGCCATTCCCAACTTGGTTTGTGGTCGATGAACGTAGATGATATAACAGTTGGGACGCGGGATAGAGCTATGAAAACTGGGTTGCTGCGCTACTTCGTAACCTACCGATGGGAACTGTGGTTGCTCATTGGCATTCCCGCCGTATTAGCAGTGGTACGCTCGTTTTCCATTACCCTCAGTGCCTTGCTCTATGACCTAGTCGGTAGTCTATCGATTATCAATTCTAGTCTGGTGGCTATCAATGCAGGGCTTCTTGTCGCAGGAATCGTTGGTCTGATCCTTCTGTCAGTCTCCTATCTCCGAGTCCGGCGTTTAGAGCGGGAATTCCTCGCCTCGCTTTGGGGGTACTCCATCGCGGTGGCGGTCATAGGCGTTGTTGCAGCAATAGCCGTGATTGCCGTCGCAGTCGCAATCGCAGACCCTGACGCGCCTTGGGGGGTTAGTACTCTACTTATATCAGGTATCCAACTATTCGCTTTGTTGCCGCAGTACCTTGTACTCCTCTGGTTCGCCCGACAACTATCCAGGGTCAGCCTTACGCATGCGTTCTTCCTGGTCGCCTTCACCTCTCTGTATCTGTTTATTCCCATACAGGGGCTATTGGATGGAACATCGGCTGTGCGGGATGCCACTCTACATGCTATTCTACAGGGGTTGATAGGTGGCTTTGTCGGGCTAATTGTGGGGTTGATTAAGGTGTGGCTGCTCGGCAGCTTCGACCGACGTGGCGAAAGGTTCCGCAAGGAAGCCATCATCATTCTAGTGGCGACGGTGATCCTGAGTGATTATGCAAGGGCAGCGCTCGGTACTCTACTCGGTTACTTGGCAGTGCCGCGTGAGGCAGTCCTTCCCTTGCTTGGCTCTACTGTTTGGTTATCCCTAGTTCTAGGTCTTGCCTTTAATCTAGCGATATTGCTTGTGCTTTTTGGCTCGGTATACCTGGTCCGCGTGCGCCAGCCCAAGACGCCGGACGCCGCGCCGGTCCCCGCCGGTAACTGCTGACCGCCCATTGCCTGCCCCGTACTTGACACGGGGGTGAACCTGTCGAACCATGCCCGCATGTCCGCCCCCCCCGTTGACCTCAACCACCATCCAATCTACATTACTGGCGTAGAACAGCGGGCCAATGGAAGAGACGACGCAAACAACCTACCCGTCCCTAGTCAGGCGAGTCACCCTCGTCATAGTAGCCGTCATCTTCGCCGGCATAGGAGCGCTCATCGCCTTCGGGCTGTCCCAACCTCGGGACGGCGGCCTGGAACCCGCGCCCGACTTCACCACCCCGCTCTATTCGGGCGGCGACGGCGACTTCACCCTCTCCGACCACCTGGGCAGCCCGGTTGTCGTCAACTTCTGGGGATCGTGGTGCCCTCCCTGTCGCGCCGAGTTCCCCGCCCTTCAGACCGTCGCCGACGAATACAAGGAACGCGGGCTTGTAGTCTTTGGCGTCGCCGTCAATGACACGGAGGAAAACGCTAGAGCCTTCCTGGATGAGCAAGACACCACCTTCTTAACCGGCCCCGACTTCACCAACCAAATCGCGCTGGACTACATGGTGCGCTCCATGCCCACCACCTACTTCATCACCAGGGACGGCAAGATCCTGCGGTCGTGGGCCGGCCAGATAGACGAAGCCCGGCTGGCCGCCTTTGTCGAAGAGATACTGAACGCGTAGATGAACGCTTTGGATTTAACCGGCTGGTTTATGGTAGCCATGCGCTGGCTGCACATACTGGCCGCAGCAGCGTGGGTTGGCGGCAGCATCTTCTTCTTCGCTGTGCTGCGGCCTGCGTTGCGCGGCTCCTCGGGCGGGCCTCTCCTTGCCCGCCTCGCAGGCCAGGAGTTCCGCCAGATGGTCGATGTCGCCATTTGGGTACTTCTGGTAAGCGGCGCCATCATATCCGTGGACAGGCTGACTTCCGGGCACTCAACGCCCACCTACGGAGTTGTTCTGGCTCTGAAGATTGCGTTTTCCCTTTGGATGTTCGGTCTGGTCTGGTTTCGCAGGCGCAGCTCCTCGACCATGCCTCCTGAAGAGGCCGCCCGTAACCCCACCCTTCTCAGCCGCGTCGCATCCGTGCTGACCCCAACCAATCTTATCCTGGCCCTTGGCATACTCGTGCTGCTCCTCGCCGAGCTACTGGGCTACCTCTTCGAGCAGAGCATGGCCGGTTGATTCCGGCGGCACGGATGGGAGCAGTCCCCCGCCCGCTTTCCAGCGGCCTCTTGCTGGGGTATAGTCTGCAATAGGAGACCAGCGCACATGAAGAAAGACCTACTCGACATCCTGGCCTGCCCGGTCTGTAAAGGCCGCTTGGACCTGAGACCAGCCAGGGAAGACAACGACAACGTAATAGAGGGCGCTCTGCACTGCGAACTGTGCCGCCATGAGTACCCCATAGAGGACTCCATACCCAACCTTCTCCCGCCCGGCTCCGGCGGTTGAGCTGAGGTACTCACACCGTCATTCCTGCGCAGGCAGGAATCCAGGTGGAGTGGGGAGTGCGGGCGGCCCCCAGAGGCGCACGCCTTCTTTTCCATCAACCTGCTGCAACAGTTCGGAAGCGGTCCTGTTCAGAACGGGATGCCGCCATTGCGGCGCTATTTCCGCAAGCGGCGCCAGCACGAAAGCCCGCTCGTGCATCATGCCGTGCGGTATCGACAGTTCAGCCGTTTCCACAGCCGCGTCACCGTAGGCCAGCACATCCACGTCCAGCGCCCTGGGCCCGTACTTGAACGACGGTTCCCTGCCCGCCAGCGACTCTAACCGCTTGCACAGGACTAAAAGCTCCTCCGGTTCCAGGCTTGTCAGGCACTTGCAGACCATGTTGAGGAACATCGGCTGGTCCAAGTAGCCCCAAGGCTCCGTCTCATACAGCGATGAGGTCTGAACAACGCACACAGACTCGGAGAGCCGTTCCACGGCGCGCCGGATGTTCCCCTCCCGGTCGCCCAGGTTGCCGCCTAACCCTATGTAGACTTCGACAAGTCCCGCCGCCACTACCTTGCGCTCCAACCGCGAACCACGGCATCGGCCATGCGCGCAACGCGAACCATGGCCTTGACGTCGTGGACTCTGATCACATCGGCGCCGTTTGCTATGGCCAGGGCCACGGTTGCCGCCGTGCCTTCGAGTCGCTCTTCAACCGGCAATCCCAGCACCGCCCCTATCGTAGATTTGCGGGAAGTGCCCACCAGTACCGGAAAACCGAGGGACTTGACCTCGTTCAAGCGGCGCAGCGCCTCCAAGTTGTGCTCAGGAGTCTTGCCAAAGCCAAAGCCCGGGTCAAGCCAGATGTTATGTTTGGCTACCCCGGCGTCAACTGCTGTTTTGATGCTTTCTTGGAGGCTCCGCTTGATGTCTGAGAGCAAGTCCTTGTAGTGAGTCCCCTGCTGATTGTGCATCAGAATAATGGGCGCGTTGTAACTCTTTGCCACCTCCGCCAAGCCTGCATCCGCCTTCAGGCCCCACACGTCGTTTATGATTGCCGCACCCGCTTCCACAGCATGTTTCGCAACCTCCGACTTGTACGTGTCCACACTTACAGGAACGTTTACTTCCGCGGACAGCCGTTGGATAACCGGGATGACGCGCCGCAACTCCTCGTCCACGTCTACCGCTTGCGACGCCTTGCTCTGACTTCCACCCGAAACGCCGCTCTCCACCCTCGCCGAAGTCAGCGGCCTTGTGGATTCACCGCCAACGTCAAGTATGTCTGCCCCCTCTTCAACAAACCTCAAGCCTTGTTCTACCGCTTTCTCTATGTCACGAAAGCCATCTCCGGAGAAGGACTCTGGCGACATGTTAATGACGCCCATCACGTACGTCCTGCTTCCCCAATCAAAAACAGGTTCTGCCATAGCGCGCTCCGCGTTACCCATCATCTGAAAGAGAGACGGTTGATTCTCTGTCCATTGCCGGGACATCCTCGCGAACAACTGAGGTTACCGGCCTGGCCCAGTAAAGAGCCAGCATACCCAATGCGAATATCACTATCACGGATGCAAACGCCGGGCTGTAGCTCCCGGTTGCATCGAAGATCACTCCTACCATTATGGGGGCCAAGAACGCTGCTCCCGATGTTGCCATATTGATGAGTCCAAATATGGTTCCAAAGTACTTCAAGCCAAAGGTCTCCTGGGCCAGCAAGGCAAAGACCACGCCGGTGCCCCCCAGAGCCATCCCATACACAGGCGCCGCCGTCCAGACTAGGACTGTGCTGGGTAGGGAGATTAGTATGACCAGCCCCAGGCTTTGCGCCAGAAGACCGCCCATCAGCACGTAGCGCGATGGGAAACGCTCAGTCATAAAGCCAAACAGTATCTTGCCTGCCATGCCGAATACGGCGGTGAATCCCAAGAAGAACGCAGCCCTGCTCAGAGTCATGCCTTCATTCTGCAAATGTGGAATTATCTGGGTCAGCACGGCCTGGTAGGTAAAGCTGGCGGCCATCACTCCCAAGACTACAGCGTAGAATGACCCGCTCCTCAATGCAGCGCGGGCGGTCGTTCCTTGGATAGCGGCTGCTTGGGTCATACCCATCCGTAGGGTGCTGAATTGATCTGGTTGCGTAGGTTGGTCGCGCACGAAGAGCAAAGCCGCCAAAGCAGTGATGATGCATATAACGCCAAACGTGCTGTAGCCGCCTTGCCAGCCCGCGTTCGATACAAGAACACCGGCGAAGACCGGCATCACCACGCCGCCAAAGTTGGCGCCCATCATGGCTATCCCCAGCATCCTTCCCGTTTTTCTGGGAAACCATGCGCCAATCAACTTCCCGGCCGGCAGCATTGCGGAGCCTGGCATACCGGCGAATTGCATGATGCTCAAAGCGTACCAGTGCCAGAGCTCGCTCATGAACGGACGCAACAAATAGCTTGCGCCAAACAGGACAAGTGAAGCGGCCATGACCGGTCTTGCTCCAATCTTGTCCATAATCCTTCCCACCAGGGGAGCGCTCAGGCCGCCTATGGCAAAGAACGACAATGAGACGTTGATCTGAGCCCTGGACCAAGCAAACTGCTCTTCCAACGGTTCAATAAATACGCCAAAGGCGTACTGTCCCGTTCCTACGGCCACGCTCATCGAGGCAAATACGATGGCTACAATTGCCCATCCGTAACCGGGCCGTTTGAGCAATGCTTTTCCAGGATATGCGCTGTAATTCATACCTACTTCCAATAACGGTACGGGTTGCAGGACTGATATACAACCCTTACGATAGCACCAGCCTTTCTCCTGGGAGGGAGCACTATGGTTAGCCAGAACCCATTTGAGGCACGCGATACCCTCAGTACGTCTTTGGGAGATATTGCCTACTACCGGTTAGACGCGTTGCAGACCAAACACAACGTCGCTCTGGACCGTCTGCCGGTATCCATCCGTATCCTTCTTGAAAACGTTCTCCGTAACGTGGACGGTGAGATCATCACCGACAAAGATGTACTCACAATTACAGAGTGGAACCCGGATAGCTTGCCTCCAAAAGAGATACCCTTCATGCCTTCCAGGGTGCTCTTGCAGGACTTCACCGGCGTTCCCGTTTTTGTAGACCTGGCCAGTATGCGGTCGGCAGTGCGGCGCATGGGCGGGGATCCTAACCGGATAAACCCTCTTGTACCCGTAGACCTGGTCATAGACCACTCGGTGCAGGTCGACTACTTTGGCAGCCCTGATGCATTTGGGCTTAACTTGAAGCGGGAATTCGAAAGGAACCAGGAGAGGTACTCTCTGCTCAGATGGGCACAGCAAGCCTTCCAAAACACGCGCGTCCTGCCGCCGGGCATCGGCATAGTGCACCAGGTGAACTTGGAATACCTGGCCGACGTGGTTTCTATCAAAGAAACACAGGACGGCCCCGTAGCTTTCCCCGACACTTTGGTGGGCACCGATTCCCATACAACCATGGTGAACGGCCTGGGTGTGCTCGGCTGGGGAGTCGGCGGTATAGAAGCGGAAGCCGTTATGGTGGGACAGCCTTACTATATGCTGCTTCCGGAGGTCATCGGCTTCAAGTTAACCGGAGAGCTCGGTGAAGGGGTAACCGCTACGGATCTTGTCCTCACCGTAACTGAGATGCTGCGAAAGAAGGGCGTTGTGGGGAAGATAGTCGAATTCTACGGCACGGGTTTATCCAAGCTTCCCCTACCCGACCGCGCCACTATATCCAACATGTCACCGGAGTTTGGCGCCACTGCCGCCATTTTCCCCGTAGACCAAGAGACGCTAACCTACCTTGCCGGCACCGGTCGTGAACCGGCCAAAGTGGAGATGGTCAAGCAATACCACCAGGCACAGGGATTGTTCCGGACCGATGACAGCCCTGAACCCGAATTTACGGACACTTTGACCCTTGACCTGGGCGATATAGAGTCCAGCCTTGCCGGGCCACGCCGTCCTCAAGACCGCGTATCTCTTGGAGACATGAAGCGCTCCTTTAGCGTGGCTCTTGGTGAGGTCTACGGCAATCCAAGGTCGGCTGCAACGGAAGCCTCCGATATGAAATCCCAAACTGCTACGGCAGTGGCTGCCGTAGCGGAACCCGAAGGGTTCAAAGTGACGTTGGACAGCGGCGAAGACGTCATGCTGGACCACGGCGCCGTGGTCATTTCAGCCATAACCAGCTGCACTAACACGTCGAACCCGTCGGTGATGGTAGGCGCCGGTCTGCTCGCAAAAAGAGCTTCAGAGCATGGCTTGTCAGCTAAGCCATGGGTGAAGACAAGCATGGCCCCCGGCTCCAAGGTCGTCACCGACTACCTGGACACCGCCGGGTTGACTTCCTACTTGGAAGAGCTTGGCTTTTATACCGTAGGTTACGGTTGCACCACCTGCATAGGGAACAGCGGGCCGCTGCCGGAGCCTGTGGCTCAAGCGGTATCCGAGCACAACATCATCTCGGCTGCCGTTCTCAGCGGAAATCGCAATTTTGAAGCGCGTGTCCACCCCCAGGTTAAGGCCAACTTCCTGGCCTCGCCCATGCTGGTAGTGGCCTATGCCATTGCCGGTACAGTGGATGTCGACCTTACCAGCGAACCCTTGGGTAAAGGAGCTGATGGAGGAGAGATCTACCTTAGAGACATCTGGCCTTCCCAGGAGGAGATCAGGCAGACTGTCAATAGCTGCTTGAATCCGGATACATACCGTGACGAGTACAGCACGGCGATGCAAGGAGACGAACAGTGGGCAAGCCTGCCGATTCCTGACGGGGAGCTGTACGAATGGGACACAGACTCCACGTACATCCAGGAGTTGCCCATATTCCACGATTTGCCCGTTGAGCCTGAGGCGCTGCAAGACATCTCTGAAGCACGGGTACTGGCGGTCTTGGGTGATTCCATAACCACCGACCACATATCTCCGGCGGGCTCCATCTCGGCGCAAAGTCCTGCCGGAGAATACCTCCTGGCGCATGAGGTGCCACAGCGCGACTTCAATACTTACGGCGCCCGCCGCGGCAACCATGAGGTATTGATCAGGGGCACCTTCGCCAACGTAAGGTTGCGTAACGCCATGGCCCCGGACACAGAAGGAGGCTGGACGGTACACCTCCCTGAGAAGCAGCAGATGTCCATCTTCGATGCTTCAGTCCGCTACCTGGAGCAGGACGTGCCTTTGCTTGTCCTGGCTGGCAAAGAATACGGCTCCGGCAGTTCCCGGGACTGGGCTGCCAAGGGGCCCTATCTCATGGGGGTGAAAGCAGTCATCGCGGAGAGCTACGAGCGCATACACCGCAGCAACCTCATCGGCATGGGGGTACTGCCTTTGCAATTTCTGGATGGCAAAAACCGCGATTCGCTGGGGCTTACCGGATTCGAGACCTTTGACGTTTCCGGTATAGCGGACGGCCTGGTTCCGGGGAAGGAGATAGACGTGTCGGCCAGACGGGATAACGGGAGTGAAGTTAACTTCAAGGCGATAGTCCGCATAGATACGCCTATCGAAGTCGAGTACTACCGGCATGGAGGCGTTTTGCAGTACGTTTTGCGACAGATGCTAAAGACGACTTGAACGGCATCTGCTAGAATTCCTAGGTACACTAGGACGTTAGAGGGGGTGCACACCAGATATGTTTAGTGCATCAGTTTTTCCTGAACTGGCGCTATCGATACTGGCGGCTTATCTCATTGGCTCTATACCCATAGCCGCGCTGGTCAGCCGCATACGCGGGGTGGACATCTTCTCCACGGGAACCGGTTTGGCTGGCGCAGCCAACGTTTTGCGAAACGTTGGCTACGTTGAAGGCTTGTTAGTCTTTACTGGAGACGCCCTCAAGGGAATGCTGTCCATCTTCCTGGCTTTATGGCTAGGCATAAGTGGAGAGGCTATATTGATTCCTGCATTTGCTACCCTTGCTGGCCATTGGAAGCCGTTCTTAACAAAGTTCCGCGGCGGCGATGGTTTGTCCCCCCTGGTAGGCATCACGATAGCCGTGGTGCCGCTGTTCGGATTGCTCGCCGTTGTAACCGGTGGCGCGGTAGCTGGCATTGCCAATCTCGCCGGCAGGCATGCCTCTGTGTGGGGTGGCATAGCAGGCTATGGATTCTTGTTGGTACAGACCCCCTTCACGCCGGTTGATATCGTCATGGTCTTGGGCATTGTGGCTCTTGCGCTTATGGTCATGACGCATGGAATAATCGGACACAGGCGCAGGGCCGGAGGCCAGGAATCCCAAGATGCACTGATAGAATCGTAGACTGTTGTGGTCGGGGTGCCCGGACTTGAACCGGGGGCCTCTGCGTCCCAAACGCAGCGCTCTGCCAAACTGAGCTACACCCCGCTGAGTTATCCTATGGTCACAGCGGACTTTGGGTCAATGGCACGGCGGCTTACTAATAGAATACATCTTTGAGAAACCTTAGGGGAGGCTAATGGCTGCAATATCTCTGACAAGTGATGCTTTGACTTCCGCCCTTCCTGACACGTCGTCAACCCTGACCCTAGCCGGAATGCGGTCAGACGCTGAAATCATCCGCGACCGCTTCGGTATTCCCCATGTCAAGGCGTCATCAAGCTGGGACGCCTTCTTTGCCCAAGGTTTCGTCACCGCTCAGGACAGACTGTGGCATATGGACTTGGACAAGCACCGCGCCTATGGCCGCTGGGCCGAATTCGCCGGGCCGCCCGGCCTGGAGCCGGACGTGATGATGCGGCGCTTCCGGCTCGGACAAAGCGCCCGGGCCGACTACGACGCCATCGACCAATCCACCCGCGACATGCTGGACGCCTACTCCGCGGGCGTAAACGCCTTCATCTCGACCACCTCCGCCCTGCCCGTGGAGTACGCCCTGGTGGAAGCCGCACCCGAACCATGGCAGCCCTGGGACTCGCTGGCCGTCCTCAAGCTGCGCCACATATTCATGGGCACGTTCGAATCCAAGACGTGGCGCGCCAGGCTGGTCAGCCATCTGGGGTCTGAGAAAGCCGCCGCACTCCTGCCCGGCTATCAGAAAGGACAACTCCTGATCCTACCTCCCGGCGCTGAGTATCCAGGAGACGAAACCAACGTGCTGGAAGAGTTGAGCAAAGGCGCGGACGACGCCCAGTGGATTCAAGAACACGATGCCGGAAGCAACAACTGGGTCGTCTCCGGCAGCAGGACGGCGTCCGGAAAGCCCCTACTGGCGGGCGATCCTCACCGCGCCCTGGACACACCCAACGTCTACTACCAGAACCACATATCCTGCCCGGAGTTCGACGCCGTCGGCCTCTCCTTCCCCGGCGTGCCCGGCTTCCCCCACTTCGGGCACAACCGGCGCGTTGCCTGGTGCGTTACGCATACAGGCGCGGACTACCAGGACCTCTTCGTCGAGCGGTTCAAGGAGGGCGACCCGGCCAAGTACGAGTTCAAAGGCGAATGGCTGGACGCCGAGGTGCATAGGGAGACCATCCGGATACGCGGCGCCGACCCCGTTGAAATCGACGTGACGGTGACGTGCCACGGCCCGGTCATAGCCGGCGACCCGTCGCAGGGCCGCGCCATATCCTTTGCCTACAGCGCCACCGCCGAACCCAACGACGCCGCCCATGCCCTGCTCGCCATGCTCACCTCCGAGTCCACGGACGAACTACAGGAGGCCGTGCGCCCCTGGGTAGACCCCTGCAACAACTTCCTGTTCGCGGACGTGCACGGCAACATCGGGTACCGCACCCGCGGGCGGCTGCCCGTAAGGTCGCGCGCCAACGCCTGGCTGCCCGTGCCCGGCTGGACCGGAGAGCACGAATGGACGGGCACCGTCCCCTTCGAGGAGATGCCGCATCTCACCAATCCTGAACAGGGCTACATCGTCACCGCCAACAACAAGGTAATCGACGACTCCTACCCTCACTACATCGCCCTGGACTTCGCGCCCGGCTTCAGAGCCAGTCGTATAAATGAAAGGCTGCTCCGCATAGACAATGCCACCGTGGATGACATGGCCGCCGTCCACCGGGAAAACACCTCCATCCCCGGACGGGCCTTCGCCAAGCTGCTCATGGACGTGCCCGCCCAGGACGAACTGTCCTCGCAGGCCAAGGACGTGCTGATCGGATGGGACGGCGTTGTGCAGCAGGACAGCGTTGCCCCCACCATCTACAACGCCTTCCGCGATGCCCTGGTCAAGCTGGTCTTGCAGCCGTACCTCGGCGCGCTGGCCGGGGACGCCTTCGACACCCTGGGCAGGGGCGGCCCGGCGCACGTCGGACGGCTCAAGTCCAGGTTCCACACCATGATCGAAGAGGACGACCGCACCCTGTTACCGCCGGGCGCGGACTGGCGGTCGCTGATGAGCGAGGCGCTGGCCCAGGCCGTGAATCAGCTGGCGGAGAAGCTGGGGCCGGACGTAGAGGCGTGGCGCTGGAGCAAGCTGCATCGCACCAGGCCCCGGCACCCGCTGTCGGCGCTGTTCCCTGAGTCCGCCGGCGTGCTCGACCCGCCGTCCTTCGCCATGGACGGCGACGCCGATACTCCCCTTGCCGCCTCCTACGCCATGGCGGAGCCGTTCACAGTCATGGGCATGTCCGTGGCGCGGTACGTATTCGACCTGAGCGACTGGGACAACTCCCGGTGGATCGTGCCTCTCGGCTCGTCCGGCCACCCGGGAAGCCCGCACTACGCCGACCAGGCCGCCATCTGGGCCAATGTCGACCTGATTCCCATGCTCTACGACTGGGCCAATATCGAGCGGCAAGCCGGATCCCGCCAGCAACTGAAGCCGGAATAACCACCAAAGGAGACTGATATGCGCATCAACAAGATCAAGGCCATGTGGCGAGAGGGCAAACCTGCGGCGGCGGGATGGCTGTCCACGGGCAACACCTACCTGGCCGAGGCCATGGCCCACGCCGGATACGACGCCGTTATCATCGACATGCAGCACGGCATGGGCGTCACCGAGGACATAGCCATCGCCTGCATGCAGGCCATCTCCACCACCGACACCGTTCCCATGGTGCGCCTGCCCTGGAACGACCCCCGGGTGATACAGTCGGTTCTCGACGCGGGCGCTTACGGCGTCATCGTTCCCCTGGTCAACACCTACGAAGACGCCGTCGCCGCGGGGCGGGCCTCTCGCTATCCGCCCATCGGCGACAGGAGCTTCGGCGCGAACCGCGCCCGCTTCTACGCCGGAGCCGACTACGCGGAGCACGCCAACGACGAAATCATAGTGCTGGTGATGATAGAGACGCTGCAGGCGGTGGACAACCTGGAGCAGATAGCCCAAGCGCCCGGCATCGACGGCTTCTACATCGGCCCGTCCGACCTGGCCGTCTCCATGGGGCTGTCGCCGGGGCCGGACGCCTTCAAGAACCCCGACCACCTGGCGGCCTGCCAGCGCGTCCTGGACGTGGCGAACGCCACCGGCATGGTTCCCTGCCACCACGGCGTGGGTCCCGCCGACGCGGCCCGGCTCTTTGCCCAGGGGTTCAAGCTCAGCCAGATAGGCAGCGACATCCTCATGGTGACCAACGGCGCGGCCAGCGCCCTGAAAACGCTGGCAGAGGAGCGGGGGAAGGCGTAGGGCTAAGAAACGCGAATAACCTTTCGATTATAGGTCAGTACAAAGCCCTCTGTTCGTAAGCCAGTGGTTGGCGAACCTAGTAGTTGGGGCTTCGCCCCCAGGTTTTCATGTCCTCGTAGGCGTCCATTTGAGCCTTGTGGTGAGCGTCTATCTTGGCTTCCAAAGTGTCCATTTGACGAGCAAGGGTAGTTAGCGCACTCATAATCGGCTTCAGGGCTTCCCGCATTTCTTCTTTTGTGACGAACTCAGCAACGGCCATTGGCCCCTCCTTGCTGTGTGTATTATAACGACTCCCCTTGCAATCTGACAAGCTCAGTTTTATGGATGTCCTAACATAGCGCGTCCTGGACGTGGCGAACGCCACCGGCATGGTGCCCTGCCACCACGGCGTTGGTCCCGCCGACGCGGCCCGGCTCTTTGCCCAGGGGTTCAAGCTCAGCCAGATAGGCAGCGACATCCTGATGGTGACCAACGGCGCGGCCAGCGCCCTGCAAACACTGGCAGAGGAACGGGAGAAGGCGTAGTCTCTTCGCACCTCAGCATAGCTCGTTTTCGCGTGGCTAAGGGACAACTGATAGTCAGGCTATGACTCGCACAGGTGTTTTATGATTGCATAGTCGTCCGCAGTTGTGATTCCGGCACGTCTGTTTTCGTCGAAGTATCGTTGGTATTTAAGTGCGTTTTCCCATGCTTCCGCGATAGTCTCAGGAGTTGCATATTTTCCGTCCTGTAGAGTAGGTACCGTAGCAGTTGCAAGCAAGAAGTCCATATCTACTCGATCATCTGATTCCGTGAGAGGCCATGGAATCGTTAAGAGGCCATCAGGATTCACTCTGGCTTGCTTGCTTGCATTGGAGCAATAGTTATCCCTCTCATTTTGGGCAATATACTGTTTCCAACCTTCCTTGATCGCATTGAGTTTAGGACGGCATGGATTAGTCAATAGGCCGACTTCTCCCCAACTTGCGGACAATGGGCCAGGTTTTGATAGGGTCTTTTGCTCCGCTGCCCAGAGAGCCTTACCTTCAATCACTAGTTCGTCTGCACTCATAACAGGGTTACGGCAAGGCACTACCAGCGCCCATCCGTACCTTTCAGTTGACAATTCATTTGAAAACACCATCGTGTAAGTCTTCCCTCGGGACTTGTCGGATCTACGGCCATAGCGGATAGGTACGCGAACCGGAATCTCATGCCCAATTTCAAGCCTTGCTCTCCGCCAAGACTCCCGATGTTCACGCGTATCCCAGAACAGCGATCCTATGATGAGTATCCCCACTGTGTAGCTGGTCATAATTCCTCCTATTGCCCGTAAGTATCTCGTTGGACTTATCTATCCACAAGCTAGCGTCTCTCAACTATCCGGTCTCAAACCCCACCCAGTCGCAATCATCCCTGTAAGGACGCAGAGCTTCCGACAAGCCCGTTAAGGTGAAAGTATCCGTCTGTAAGCCTGTCTGCCCCAATACTCTTGCAACTAGTTTGTCTGCAGTCAGAAGCTCCCAAATGAACGCCTGTACATCATCAGGGTAGAACGTTGCATCTTTATCAGTTGAGAGTCCCCAAGAAGAGCTTTGTGCTTCCTGGTCATCAAGCCGCCAAAACACCTCTATGCTCCACTGAAACTCGCTTCCTACTTTACCATCCCAATTTATAAAGACTTCAGGGACGTCGGGAGAACGAGGGTCATAGTTACAGCGAACGATAAGGGCAACATCCGTATTTCCTGACGCATAGAGCAGCGCTGCAACCTTGCGGAGCGATGTTAGCGGATCTACGTCGCTAAATGGAAACCAAAGTCCCCTCCCATCACTGGTAGGCCAGGGTATAGGAGTAGCGGTAGGTGTGGGGGTAGGACTAGGCGTAGGAGTAAACGTCGGTGTTGGTGTTGGCGTGTTTGTGGGGGTAGCAGTCGGTGTAAATGTCGCAGTAGGACTTGGAATAGGTGTTGGAGTCGCCGTAGGAACGGGAGTAGCAGTCGGCAATGGCGTAGGCACAAGCGTCGGTGTGGGAGTAGGCATCATAGTCGGAGTTGCTGTCGGCATCGGTGTGGGTGTTGCCTGACTACAACCTAAAACCACCAACAACACACAGACCAGTAGAATTACTAGGGAAAGGGAACGGTGCATATAGGTAGCCTCCATCCTTGGCTTGACATGGCTACTAGCTACAGTTGCCCTGCAAGTGAAACCAGATGGAGGCACAAGGCCATGCCATTTAGTTCACTTGCAAGCGAAGATTGCTGGTTCAACTGTAGCTAGTTCCGGTAAGCTACCATACCTTCGGCCTCTTTTACAAACGGGCAATTCCCTTAGTCACACCCCCGCTCCCGCCAGCACGGGCGATGCGGTGCGCAGGCCCGCTATCGGGCAGGTTCCGCAGGCAGGGGTGACGCACGAGGAGCATCCGCCACCTGCGGACGCCACGGGCAGTTCCCGCATCGGCTGCGGCTCCGCGCCCGCTTTGCCGCCGAGGGCGAAGTCCATCTTCAACTGCCGCGACTGCTCCGGCTTGTAGCCGTTGAACCCCACGAACGCCTTTGCCCGCTTCACCACTACACCCATCGCCTGCAGGTCTCGCCAGGTGTCTATGCGATGCTCCGCCCTGTGCTTCACTATCCGCTCCGCTGAGGTCGGCCCTACGCCGGGAACGCGGATCAGTTGTCTGTAGTCGGCGTGGTTCACGTCGACGATGTTCCCCCAGAGCCGGTCCAGGGCCACCTGCAGCTTGGGGTCGACGTCCATCGAGAGGTGTCCCCTGTGGTCGAAGGCGGGCTGCAACTCCTCATCCGAGTAGCCGTATATCCGGCTCAGCCAGTCGGTCTGGTAGAGGCGGTGCGCCCTCAGCATGGGCGTGGCGGGATGCTCCTCCAGCGGGGTGTAGCGGGCGGGTCGGAACGGCTGGTAGTAGACGCGCTTGAAGCCCCATTCGCCGTAGAGCTGCGTCATCCGCCGGTATATGTCCCAGTCCGATTCGTCCGCCGCGCCGACCACCATCTGCGTGGCCTGCCCCACCGCGCCGCCCTTGCCCTCTATCAAGCGGTGTATCGCCGACATCGGGTCCAGTATGTGCGACTGGTAGTCCTTCATCGTGCTCAGGCGCTCCATGTGGGCCTGGGACGGCGTCTCTATGTTGATCGACAGACGCGTGCCCAGGCGGTGCGCCGCCTCCAGGTACTCCTCCGTCGCGCCGGGCATGACCTTGAGATGGATGTATCCCTTGAACTTGTAGCGGTTGCGCACGGCGTCGACCACGTCTATCAGCTTGCTCATGGTCTTGTCCGGGCTGCCCGATATGCCGGAGCTGAGGAAAAGGCCGTCCACGGTGTGCCTGCCGTGCATCTCCGCGAACAGCTTGGCCAGCTCATCGACTTTGAACCCGTACCGCCTGCGGGGCACCCAGGTACTGTTCGGGCAGTAGAAGCAGTCGTACTTGCAGACGTCGGTGAACATGACCCGCATCAGGGAGATGGTCTTGCCGTTGGGCATGAGCGCCTTGTAGACTCCCGCCGGCGTGTCGCGGTTCCTGGGCTGGGAGTAGGCGTTGCGGGGCGAGTTGAAGCGTCGCGCCTCCTCCTCCGAGAGCACGTCGTCTCCCGCCATACCTCCCAGCAGCCGCAGCTTGTCATAGGCGTCGGGCGCGGTCTTAACCAGCATGGTGGCCTCCTGAAAAAAGAACTATCGTTCTATTTCATAGCGGCAAGGACGGCGCTGTCAAGAGGGAGATGGCGGGGCGTCAAATCTGTCATGCTGAGGAGTCGGTTGGACGCCGTCCGTCCTAAGACCGCTCCCGCCGACGAAGCATCTGCCGGGCCAAGAGATGCCCTACCCACCGCCGGATTGCTCCCCTTCGGCTACGCTCAGGGCCTGCCCCGTACTTGATACGTGGGTAAACTCTAGCCTCGCAACGACGACGGGGGGCGGCGGCTTGCCCATATGTCCGCATGTCCGTATGTCCGTATGTCCGCCCCCGCCCCCCTGACATCTCCTCCTTCCCTACACCCCTCCGCACCCGCTACCCTTAACCCATGTACTCACAGAAAACCGCCCAACCCCCTCGGCGTACCGCGCCCCTTGGCAGCCAAAACGCCCGCCTCCATACCCTCAAATTTGCCCCGGAATTTGATTCGTTTCTCACCTCCGCCAAAATTTGGGTCGATTTTAGCCTTGTACTTGACATAACGTTGGAAACGAATACCCTTCTCAGGCACAACACGACTCCAACTTTTCACACCATCTCGTGCCTAACAACCCTTTTCACGACACCCCAAAATCGAGTTATGTCAAGTAAGTCAACCAGGGCAGGCGCAAAAGATGATGCAACGAGCTATATGGTCTAACATAGAGCAAAAAGAGGACTTGAAGATGAACCCCATCGAAGCGATTGCTTTCAACTACCGACAGACCCATGAGCGCGCCATAGCCGTGGTCGACGAGCTATCCGACGGCCAGCTCAAGTGGCGTCCCAACCTGACTGCGCCGTCCATCGGCTTCCACATCTGGCACATGGCGCGCTGGGCCGACGATCTCGTCGAGAGTATCAAGGGACCGGGAAGCCCGATATGGCAACGGGAAGGACTCGCCGAGGTCTGGGGCCTGATTCCGAGCGATTTAGGCCAAGCGGAGACGGGCGCGGGCATGGACGACGATATGTCGGCGAACCTGGGACTGCCTCCAAAAGACGTGATGTTGGACTACGCCCGGAGAGCGTTCTCGGCGGCAGACGAAGCCGTGTCGTCTCTCAGCGAAAGCTCTTTCCACAGGCTTCATTATTCAAGGGGCCACGGAGAAGAGGAGCCCCTTGGCGACATAGTGGTAAGAGCAGTCACTCATAACAACCGCCACCTGGGAATGATGGAAGCCCTCAGAGGCTTGCTGGGTATGCCGGGCACAGCGACCAGGTGACCCCGGAAGCTACGTCGCTTCCACATCTGCCGCATCCGCGAGGAGCAGGTACGGTTCGCCCCACTGGTTGGCGTCGTCCAGGCTCCATTCCCCGGCATCGTGGTCCGGCATTAGTCGCAGGCCGAAGTCGCCGCCGTGCACCAGAAACGAGAACCCCGACCCTGAATCGCCGACCTTGGCGCAGAGCGCCTCGCAGGGGGAGCCGTCCTCATCGCTGCGCCAACCGGCGACCAGGCACCAGCCGTAGGAGCCGTCGGGCCGCTCCACCCTGACGCGGGACACCCGCCACGGCTCCTCCAACGCCTCGAAGACCTGCTGGGGATGGTAGTCGCAGTTCGGGCTGGGCTCCACTTCCACGGTTATAATCATCCGGCCTCCAGCACCGCCTTGAGCCGGGAATCGAGCGCGGACAGCCATTGCTCCAACGGCGTGGTCAGGGGAACCGTGATCTCGATCATGCCCGCTTCGCCTTTCCTGACGGAGCCGGGATCCTCCTTCGACAAGTCGACCCGTATATGCTCGCGGTCGATTCCGTAGCCATCGGTAACTTCAAAGATGAGGCCCATGTCGGACATGGAAATGATGTCTTGCATGACAGACTCAGGAGACGGGGGGTCTGAACCCCGCCCAGGGTCGCACCTCCTCGAAGGCGGCAGAGGCTTGCAACACTGTTGCTTCGTCGCCCTTGTGTCCGATTATGTGCAAGCCCACCGGCATACCGTCGCTGTTGAAGCCGCAGGGAACGCTGGACGCGGTGTGCCCGCTCATGTTTATGGGGAAGGTGAACGGCGTGAAGCCCCAGAACGCGTCCACTTTCCTGCCGTCGATGACGGTGGGGCGCTGCTCCACGGTGAAGGCCGCCGTGGCCAGGGTTGGCGTGAGCAGCAGGTCGTACGAGGTCACGATGTTGTTCATCTGATAACGGTGCCATTCCAGGCCATGCAGAGCCTGAGCCAGTTTGGAAGCGGGCCATGTCACCGCCTCTTCCAGCATCTCCCTGAGCTGCTCGGTGTACTCATCGCCTCGAGTCTGCACCAGCTCAGCATTCAGAGCAGCGTAGTCGGAAAGCCAGATAATCATGAATATGTTGCGCAGGTTGTCGTGGTCTACGGGGACGTCCGCCTGTTCGACGGTTGCGCCAAGCTCTTCGAAGACGCGCGCCGCCTCCTCCGTGATGCGGCGCACCTCCGGGTCTACCGCCAGCGACCCCATGTCGGGGCTCCAGCCTATTCTCAGACCGGCCACGCCCTTGTCCAGCTTCGCCGAAAAGTTGGGCGGATCTTCCTGGAGAGCGATGGCATCCTCCGGGTCTGGGCCGGCCATGACCTGTAGCAGCATGGCCGTATCCCGCACGGTGCGAGTCATGGGGCCGTTCTGGGAGAACTGGCCCCATCCGCCTGGGCCCTTGTATGGCCTGGCCACCCTGCCCTGCGTGGGCTTGATGCCAAACGTGCCGCAGAGACTGGACGGAATGCGGATGGAACCCCCGCCGTCGCTGCCCTGCGCCAGTGGGTGCAGACCGGCGGCAAGGCCCGCGCCCGCGCCTCCGCTGGAACCTCCAGACGTGCGGCTCGTGTCCCAGGGGTTGCGGCACGGCTCGCCCAGCCTGTTCTCGGTGGTGGCGGAAGCGCCGAACTCAGGAGTATTGGTCTTGCCCAGGATAATGGCGCCCGCTTCCTTGATGCGTCTGACCACCGGCTCGTCGTTCTGCGGCACGAAGTCTTTGTACAGCAGGGAACCCCTGGTAGTGCGCACTCCCTTGGTTAAGTTCAGGT
Organism: Dehalococcoidia bacterium; assembly: GCA_963667055.2. Lineage (GTDB taxonomy): Bacteria > Chloroflexota > Dehalococcoidia > Lucifugimonadales > QGNO01 > DAOUJH01. The sequence goes on along the minus strand of OY762956.1, from coordinate 1,751,488 downwards.
CCTTGATGGATATGGGGATGCCGTGCAGCGGGCCCAGCGGTTCGCCGGATTGGATGTCGGCCTCCGCCTGCTTAGCGTCTCGCAGAGCTTCGCCGGCGGTGACGGTAAGATAGGCGTTCAGGTTATGGTCCAACGCTTCTATGCGCCGCAGATAAAGCTCGGTCAACTCCACAGGCGAGACCTGCTTGGACGCCATCATGTCGCGCAGCTTCCAAGCCGGGGTAAAGGCTAGCTCTTGATCAGTAGTCATAGTTCCTCCCTATCAACTGGCAACCCTAGTCTAGTTTCTTGAAAGCGCCGCTGCAACAGTTGGATAACGGACGGTTAGGCATTATCATTGCTTGGTACTCAGACGGAGGGAGAGATGTTAAAGAGTTTTACCATACCAGAAGAGGACATGCTGCTGGTGCAGGAGGCCGACCTTCACCGGACGGTAAGCGCCATCTTTCAAAAGTTAAACGTGCCGCAAGCCGACGCCGACGTTGGAGCAAGCGTGCTGGTCTCCGCAGACCTGCGCGGCATCGACAGCCACGGCGTATCCAACCAGCTTCGCAAGTACGTAGCCGACTACAACGGCGGACTCCTGAATCCACGACCCAACGTAAGAATCGTGCGGGAGACGCCGGCCACGGCCAACATAGACTCGGACAGAGGACTGGGAATCATCACGACGCCCGCGGCCATGGAGGTCGCCATCCGAAAGGCCCAAAATACGGGAATCGGAATGGTCACGGTGCACAACGGCAAGCACCTGGGCATGGCTTCCTATCATGCAATGATGGCGCTGGAGCACGACATGATAGGCGTCTGCATGACCAGCACGCGTCCATCCGTGCTGCCGACGTTTGGCCGGGAGCCGCGACTGGGCACCAATCCGATAGCCGTAGCAGCGCCAGCGAAGAGCGAGCCTCCGTTCGTGCTGGACGTGGCTACCAGCGCCGTTGCGTCCAACAAGTTCGACCTGGCAAGTAGACTAGGAATCGACGTAGAGGGCGGCTGGCTCTCCGACGAGGACGGGACTCCCATCATGTCGCCCACTCCCCTGCCCGACGCGTACCACGGGCTGCCGCTGGGCGCTACCAGAGAGCTGGGGTCGCACAAGGGGTACGGCCTGGGCGCGGTCGTGGACATCCTGTGCGGCATCCTTTCAGGAAACGGCTCCGGCATGACGTCGGGAGCCGTGGGCAACTACTCGCACATGGTGGCGGCCTATCGCGTGGACGCTTTTGCTCCTGCCGACCAATTCAAGGAGATGATGGACGAATTCCTGCGAACGCTGAGGGAGACGCCCCCGGCTCCGGGCCATGACCGCGTGCTCTACGCGGGGCTGCCGGAGTTCGAAGTGGAAATAGAGCGCAAGGCCAACGGCATCCCGCTGCACAGAGAGGTGATAGACTGGTTCAGAGACATCTGCGGAGAAATGGACATACCCTTCTTGTCAGCCGGGTAAAGTGGGACGGACGCGCAGCGGGGGCTATTGACGAAACACGTTTTCTGAGATATACCCTAACCGAATGTTGCGCCGTAGTATCCACCGGCACGCAGTACAATTGCATCTCAGCTTGAAGGAGGCAAGATGGCTAGCGATTTGAAAGGTTTTGTTGAGGACGCCAAGAAGCTGATTGGCCAGGAGGTTGACGACGTTGCCCCAGGCACCGATCTGGCCGACTGGCTGACTATCCGCCGATTCTGCGCAGCGTTGGGAGACCCCAATCTGCTGTACAAGGACCCCAGCAGCGGGGTTGCCACCAAGTACAACAGCATGATAGCTCCCCCCACCTTCGTGGTGGCGGTGAGGACTCCCAACTCGGCGGGGCCCTACGTAAGCAAGCAGTACGGCGTTTCCCCGTTCCTCACCCGCGCCTCCTTTGAATGGACCGACATCATCCGCGTCGGCGACCGGCTGAACAGCAGCATCAAGGTCAGCGGCGCGAGCAACGGTGGTTCGGCCTGGGGGCACGACGCCGCCCAGGTGGAGTCCTCCGTGGTGTACCGCAACTCCTACGGCGGCCTCGTTGGCTGCGCCACCGGCGTCAACACCATGGTCGCCTACGAGCGCGGCAAGGATATGATCGAACCGAGGGAGATCTACCGCTATTCAGACGAGGAAATCAGCCAGATCGAGAACGACATAGAAGCCGAACCGGAGCCGCGCGGCAAACTGCTGCGCTACTGGGACGACGTGGAAGTCGGCGAGAAGCTGCCTCAACTGGTCAAGGGGCCTCTGACCCTGTCCGACATGATGGCCTGGGTGGTGGCCGAGGCCAAGTCCCTGGCGCTGGGCGCCCTTGTCTACCACGACCTGAAGGACAAGTACCCGGGCAGAGTGGTGACCAACCCGACTACAAACTGGCCCTACTGGGACGCCGACCAGAGCTTTGAGGACATCCTCTCCTGCCAGGAGATGGGCTTCAAGTCGCCGCCTAGCCGCGGCATTCAGCGCGTTTGTCTGGCCGGACAGGTGCTCACCCACTGGATGGGCGACGACGCCTTTGTCCGCAGCCTTGACATCTGCACGCCGGAGCACTGGCTGTACGGCGACACCATGTGGCTCAACGGCGAGGTGACTCAGAAGCGCACCGAGCAGGTCGGTTCCGAGACGTACTTTGCCGCAGACGTGCAGATTTGCGGGGTCAACCAGCTGGGCGCTACCGTGGCGGAAGGCACGGGCACCGTGTATCTGCCCAATCCGGGCCACCCGGTAACTCTGCCCATCCCTCACTAAGAGGCGAAGGAAGGTATGACAAAAGCGGCAGCCGCGGGATTCCTGGGCTGCCGCTTTGCAATTATACAGCGGAAGCGGGCCGCTGCCGCTGAACGTTATGTTGCGAGGTGAAAGATGAGCGGAGCGCTTGAAGGGGTGCGAATCATAGACTCCACTACCATGGTTGCCATGCCGACGGCGTTGCACATCATGGCGGACATGGGGGCGGAGGTAATCAAGGTAGACAGCCATACCCTTTTCAGAACGGAGGGGGGAGTATTCCCGGAAAACGAGCCGGGCGAAAGGCATTGGGATAGGGACGGCAGCTTCAACACGCTACAGAGAAGCAAGGTTGGAGTGACCTTGAATCTCAAAGAGGATGACTCCGTCAGAGCTTTCAAGGACATTGTCAGGGTGTCGGACGTTATCATAGAAAACAACCGAGCAGGCACCATGGATCGCCTTGGGTTGGGCTATGAGGAGCTCCGGCAGGTCAAGCCGGACCTGATATATCTGTCCAACACGGGGTTCGGTTATACGGGACCCTGGCGGCAGTATGCAGGAATCGGCAGAATGTTCGAGTTGACCTGCGGCCTCAGCCAGTTCGCCGGCTACCCGGAGGAAGGCCCCCGCCGGGTTGGCATCTCCTTCTTCGATCAGCACGTGGGCTGGATGGCGGTGTTCGCCGTACTGGCCGCGCTGCATCACCGCAACAGCACAGGCGAGGGCCAGTGGGTGGACTTTGCCATGTACCAGATAGGCGTGTCCACAATGGGCGACGCCCTCATGGACTACATCTCCAACGGCCGCAGCGGGAGTTCCATGGGCAACAGGCACAACTACCTGGCGCCCCACGGAGTCTACCAATGCCAGGGCGACGATAGATGGATAGCCATCACCGCTGAGACGGACGACCAATGGGACGCCCTGGTCAGGGAGATGGGATCTCCGGCGTGGGCAGAGGAGGATAGATTTGCCGATCCCATATTGCGCTTGCGCAACCAGGATGAGCTTGACGACCATATAAGCGAGTGGACAAAGGACAAAGACCAGACGGCGCTGATGAACCAACTCCAGAAAGCCGGCGTTCCGGCCATAGCGGTAATGGACGGCAGGGACTTCACCCTGGACCCTCACATCAAGGATCGCGAGTTCTTTGAAAGAGTTGCCCACCAACCGGAGACCGACATTGGGACGCGTCTCTACTTTGGGCGGCCCTGGAAGATGTCGAAGACGCCTTCGTATATTCGCAGGCCCGCTCCCATGCTGGGCGAACACAATGAGTACGTATTGAGCGAACTCCTGGGCTTGGACGAGGCCGACATCGCAAGGATGTACGAGACCAACGCCATCGGAAAGGAACCGACCAGCGCGGGGAATCCCAGGCCGGCCAACCTCGAGAAGCAGGTGGAGGACGGGATCGTGTCCGCCATCGATCCGGACTACAGAAAGAAGCTGAGGATTTAGCGGCCATGACTACGACAACCGGACTGGGACAATACAGTGTTTTGGACTTGAGCACGGGCATATCCGGGCCGTTCGCGGCCAGGTTGTTCGGGGATTACGGCTCGGACGTAATCAAGGTGGAGTCGCCCGGAGTGGGCGACCCCTCGCGGCGGCTGGGGCCGTTCCACCACGACGAGCCGCACCCGGAGAAGAGCCTGTCGTACTTCTACGTGAACAACAACAAGCGAGGCGTCACCCTAAACCTGGAGACGGCGCAGGGCCGGGAGATCCTGAAGGAGCTGCTGAAGAAGGCCGACGGCCTTATAGAGAGCTTTGATCCGGGCTACCTGGACAGCCTGGGGCTGGGTTACGGGGAGATGGAGCAGATAAACCCGCGCCTTGTGGTGACCTCCATCACGCCTTTTGGGCAGAGCGGCCCGTACAGAGACTTCCAGGGCAACGACCTGCTGTACCAGGCCATGGGCGGCATCATGTACACCAGCGGCGCGTACCACCGCGAGCCGCTCAAGCACGGCCATCCCCAAACGCTGTGGATGGGCGGCATCATAGCGGCTTATGCAATGTCGGCGGCGCTGTTCACGGCCAAACTGAACGGCCAGGGACAGAGCATCGACCTGTCGATGGCGGAAGTAGCCGCATCGCACCACTACACATCTTCCATCCGGTACATCTACAACGGCTCCATAGAAAGGCGCGCTCCCAAGATAGAGAGCGGCTCGACCAAGGGCACCAAGTTCGAAGGCATTGTCCCCGCTCAAAACGGGTACATCGGCCCCACGTTCCAGAAGGGACGGCAGCGCGCGCCGTGGGCGGAATACGTGAGCCTGCTGGGCCGCGCCGACCTGGACGACGACAGATTTGCCACGGAGGCGCAGCGCCAGCAGCACCTGGAGGAGATAGACGAAATCCTGCTGCCTGTGTTGGAGGAGTGGAACAAGTTCGACTACTTCAACACGACAATGGCGGAGGGCTTTGTGGCGGCGGTCGTGCAGACATCGGAAGACCTGGTGAACTGCCCTCAGCTAGCGGAACGAGAGTACTTTACGGAAATAGAGCACCCCGCGATTGGCAAGACCAAGATACCGGGCGAGGTGTTCAGGCTGCCCAAAGCGCCGTGGAGCTCGCGCCTGCCCGCGCCAGTACTGGGCCAGCACAACGAAGAGATATACGCGGACCTTGGGTATTCGAAGGACGACCTGCTGCAATTGCGCCGGCAGGGTGTGATTTAGCGTTGCGCCCCGCGGGGCGCTACTGTCATAACAGCCCTGTCCACACGGCTGTTCAAAGCGGCGTGGTAGCAATGACTAGCTCTTCCTGTAGTTTGACTATCTGGCATGGTCATAGAGTTTATCGGCCATCGACGTAATCTCCGCCGCCATCGTAAGCAGTTCCCGCCATTTGGCCGGGATTGCCTCGGCCCCATAGTGAGCGCCGGCGATCTGCCCATAGATTGCTGCGGTGGTATCGGTGTCGTCTCCCAGATTGGCAGCGAGAAGAGCCCCTTCCCGAAAGTCGCAGGACTTGTGGAAGGCCCAAAGCGCCGCCTCCATCGATTCCACAACGTAGCCCGTTCCTCTGATTTCCGGCGGTTCTCTATGCTTGAATGAGCCGTCGGCGATCTCTGCAATCTTCACTGCCAACGGACTCTTCTCCCAAAGACCCTCCAGCGGGCTGTAGCTACAGGAGAGAAGCGTCTGCTTGCCGATGCCGTTCAAAGCGCCGACGATCAGGCCACCGAAATAACGGCAGGCGTCAACTGCTTCTTTGGCCGCGTGAGTGGTTCGGGAACTATCAGCGCTCCTGTCGATTGCCTCGGCGGCATCGTGTGCAAAAAACATCGGCACCGGGGCAAGCCTCATCAGCGAACCGTTTCCGGCCGACCACGGCGACGTAGACCCCGAGTAGGGTTCGCCGGTGTCCGCGAATCGAGAAAGCGCATCGCAAACTGTGTGCCCTATGTCGAAGCAAGACCCTGTAGAGGATAGATAGCCCTCCCTCCACCAGCGCAGGTAGCGCTGCATCTGGTCCAATGCATCAAAAGTGTCCGTTTCGATCAGGCTAGTGGCGAGGCACAGAGCCATAGAGGTATCATCTGTCCACTGACCGGGCTGAAGGCCGAACGGCCCGCCTCCGATCATGTCGTCGATCGGCTGGAAGGTGCCAGGTTGCTTGAACTCCAGCGTGGTGCCCAGCGCATCGCCCGCTGCCAGTCCCAGCAGACAGCCGCGGAAACGATCCTGAGTTGTTATCTCACTCACTTGGGGGGACCTCCTATTTGACGCGGCTCAGTCCAGTTCCGGATGTACTCCTGCTGTTCCGTAGTCTCGGGCGAAATGGGGTGCCGGTAGACCTTTTCAACGCCCTGCCACCACTCGGCAATCTGGCAAAGCGCTGCACTGCCGGTACGTCCATGTCGCACCAACCAGCAGCCAATCACAGTACCGGTTCGGCCAACTCCTCCCCAGCAGTGGACGTACACGGTCTTGCCGTCCCGCATGGCAGCATCGATAGCGTCCAGGACCCTGGACATCTGCCGCGGGCATCTCGGGACGCTCAAGTCGACAATCGGATGCCGCTCATACCCAGCGGTCAGACCAAGGTGCCGGGCCTCTCTCTTCGCGATATCGGCATACGGTATCAACACCCCCGGCTCCGTCAGGTCGATGAAGTGACTGATTCCCGTGCTTAGCAAGGCTCTCAGCTTAGTCGCAGTCTCAGTAGGGTCTACCGCGCCAGGATACTCTCCCGCCGCCAATTGACTTGGAATTACCCAATAGCTGTTGGGTACGGGGCGGTTCTCTTTGTCAGTCACGGACTCTCTGTGGTGTCTTCAACGGCGATCCCGATCATTCCATCCCTTACCCGATGCATGACAGGCGCTCTGAGACGAGACAGTGGCAGCCTAAGTTTAGCCTAGTCGAAACCCAAGCCTCCAATTCTATCAGCAATTGCGTCTGACATAGAGGTATACCCCTGGGCGGACTCGAACCGCCGCACCCGGCTCCGGAGGCCGGCGCTCTATCCTCTGAGCTACAGGGGCAACAGGGTCAATATAGCAACGGGCGACCACAAATTTCAAGTATTCGCCAGTGTTCACCATTAGGTCTTGACATACGAGACGGCTGTGCCGCACCTTTGAGCCTACGTCTGCTTCACTACGCGCACTTTGCCGACTCTGCGGCCACTGGTAGATACAACCAGGAAGTCCAGGCCTTGCAAGCTAACCGCGTCGCCGGTGACAGGTATCTTGCCAAGCTGAGTCGATAGGAGGCCTCCCAAAGTATCGAAGCCGTCGCCTTCTATGGAGGTTTGGAATATCTCGTTTATTTCGTCCAGGGTCACGCGTCCATCGATCATAGCCTCATGTTCCCCGTGGCGAACTATCTCAGGCTCCTCCTGGGCGAACTCGTCCTCTATCTCCCCAACGATCTCTTCAAGAAGGTCTTCCATGGTGACGAGGCCTTCAGTGCCGCCGTATTCATCGACTACTACTGCTACGGTAGCGCGTCTATCCTGCATTTCACGCAATAATTGATCCAGGGGCTTGGAGTCCGGTATGAAGAGCGCCGGGCGTACAACGCCTTCAAGGTTGGGCACTTCCTCTCCAACGCTGATCTTCTGCAAGACGTCACGGGCGTGCACTATCCCGACCACGTCGTCAATGCTGTCCCGGTAGACAAGTATGCGGCTGTGTCCGACCTGAGCCATCAGCGCCGCAACGTCCTCCAGCGAAGTGTTCACTTCGGCGGTGTCTACGTCCACTCTGGGAACCATTACTTCCCTTGCCGCCATGTGCTCAAGGTGGAGGATGGCCTGGATCATGCGCCTTTCTTCAGGGTCTGCTTCGCGGATCTCTTCTTCCACCTGAGCGTGGTTCCCCGCCGAGCCCTGGGACAAGTCGTTACCGTTTGAGGACCCATCATTGCCCAGGAAGCCCTCAATACGCGCTCTAGACCAAGCCAATGGAGTAAACAGCAAGAGAAGCGTTTTCAAGGGAAGGGATAAGGCAGCAGCAGCCTGAGTAGCGTATCTTCTCCCTACTCCGTAGCTGACTGCTTGGAGGAGATAAAGGAGCAACAGTCCGGCAATTACAATGCCCAGGGCCTCCGGCCATGAGCCGTCCAATGCGTTGAAGGCCAGGACAGCCAGCGAAACGCCAATCAAGGTTATGGCAACCAGCTTCACGGCGACAAGCATCTGTAAGGCGTTGATGGAACGAGATGACACCCACCCACTAGATGAGGAAGCGGCGTACGATTCGAAACGAGAGGCATCACCGGACTGGCAAAGCTTACGGATTGCAGCTTCTGCGAGTGAAGCGGCAATAAATAAGAGAGTGGAAAGAATCAAGATGAGAATTGATAATGAACTGTCACTATCCAAGCGTCTATCACATCCTTCACTGGCCTGCCCTAGGCAGGCGGTCTTTTGGATTTTGATCTAGCTGCCGGCCTTATCCTAGCAGGAACACCTACCGCCAAGCTATCCGCGGGGACATCCTTGGTAACCACGGAACCCGCGGCAGTAGAGGCGCGAGTTCCCACTCTCAGAGGCGCCACTAACATAGTATCACTGCCTATAAAAGCGCCATCTTCAATGATTGTTCTATGTTTATTTTCACCATCGAAGTTGCATGTGACAGCGCCCGCCCCTATGTTCACCTTGCTGCCAACGTCCGCGTCGCCGACGTAGCTGAAGTGGCCCATGGCCGTATCCCGTCCTATGCGGCTGTTCTTCACCTCGGCGTAGTTGCCTATGTGGACATTCCGCTCCAGGTACGTAGCCGGTCTGAGATGACTGAACGGGCCAACGTGGACGGAGGAGTCGAGGTGAGCGCCCTCAAGTACGGAGGCTATCACCCTGCAATCGTCCCCTATGACCGAATCGACCACGGTGGAGTTGGGGCCCAACTCGCATCTTTTACCCACGCGACTGGCGCCCTTTACGGCGGTGTTGGGCTGTATAACGGTATCGCTTCCGATCTCTACAGAGGCGTCTATGTACGCGGTTTGCGGGTCCACTACGGTTACGCCCTCCAGCATCCACATATCTAGGATGCGCCGGCGCATGACCCGCTCGGCTTGGGCCAGGTCCAGGCGAGTGTTGACGCCCAATATCTCCGTCTCATCGTGAGAAGTGAGGCTGTCCACCAGCAGACCGGATGAAGCGGCCAACTTCACCAAGCCGGTCAGATAATACTCACCGGAGGCGGAAGGAGCCAGCTCTCGTAGCGCGGGCCAGAGCCAGTCGGAGGTGAAGGCGTAAACTCCCGCATTGATCTCTTGAACACAGCTTTGGCTTTCATCAGCATCTACATCTTCCACGAGGTCGACAACTGTCCCGTTCCCATTCCGGATGATTCTCCCCATTCCCTGCGGGGAATCCAGAAAAGCGGTCAACAGCGTAATAGCGGCGTCCGATGATTCATGCCTTTGCATCATTTGGGAGAGCGTAGCGGGGCGCAGAAGGGGGGTATCACCGTAGGCAACCAGGACATTAGCTGCCCTGCCACCCAGTACGGGTTCGCTCTGCAAGACGGCATGACCCGTGCCGTTTGCTCGATGCTGCTCCACACTAACTATAGAGGCATCCATTTGGCCGCTTATTTCCTGGGAATTCGGGGACACTACAACGGCCAACCGGCCATGGACGGCTTGGGTGACGGCATGGACTACGTGCGAAAGCATGGGCCTGCCGCAGACGGGATGAAGCACTTTTGGCAACTGCGACTTCATCCTGGAACCCTTGCCCGCGGCAAGGATGACGGCTGCCCAGCTCTGGCTTTCTTCAGGCGAGATACTCAAAGGAAAAGCCTACCTTATCCCGCATGTTCGCGGGTCAGGTAGGCCGTTTTCTCCTAGTTAATCACTGTTCATTTTGGGATGCTCTTTGCTCCCAAGGACATGCTAAGGCGCGGGAGCGGTTGGTGTCAAGGCCGCCCTGTCCCCCAGGACAACCGGGCAAGCGGGCATACGGGGCAAGACGGGCAAGAAGGCGCGCGTCCATGCTATAATTACCACTTGCCTGGAGAGGTGGCCGAGTGGTTGAAGGCGCCGCTCTCGAAAAGCGGTAACTCCTATGGGGTTCGCGGGTTCGAATCCCGCCCTCTCCGCCATGCGGATCATGTATATCGTTGGAGAGGTGCTGGAGTGGCCGAACAGGCGCGCCTGGAGAGCGCGTGTCCCGAGCAATCGGGACCGTGGGTTCGAATCCCACCCTCTCCGCCACAATCATCCGCATTCAGGCGCTGCACAGCACTATTCCAAGTTCGTTGCCACTCCGGAATCACTACCAGAGTGGAACAGCGGAGCTAGTAGTATTGGCAAATAGGCACATCCGCGATATTTCGATTATTGGGGCCGGTCTCATGGGACACGGCATCGCCATCGAGTTTGCTCTCGCGGGCTACGACGTCCGGCTTCATTCCCGCTCCGAACAGAGTATTGACCGAGCTCGGGGAATGATTGGGGAGAGCCTACAACGCCTGCGCGAACTCGGCAGCGTCACGGGCGAGCAGGCGGAGTTGGCGCCTACTTGCATTAGAATGAGCACCGACTTGGCGGAGATGGTCGAGGACGCCGATTTAGTGATCGAGTCGATATACGAGGACATCGACGCCAAGACCGAGATCTTCCGTCAACTTGACGAGCTATGCCCCGACCGGACTATTCTGGCCAGCAACACGTCCAGCTTGTTGCCCAGCAGGCTCGCCGCCGCGACGAAGCGACCGGACAAGGTCATCAACGTCCACTTCCTCAATCCGGCTCTATTCGTGCCGCTCGTAGAAGTGATCCCGACGGCACAGACCTCTGAAGGGACTACAAGTGTTGTTATGGAACTGTTGACCTCTATCGGCAAGCAGCCGCTCTTGATGAAGCGTGAGGTGCCGGGCTTCGTTGTGAACCGTCTGCAGATGGCTCTTCTCCGAGAAGCCCTATGGCTGGTGGAGAATGGAGTCGCGTCGGCGGAAGACGTCGATAAAGCCGTAAGCGCCGGACTCGGGCGACGTTGGGCCACCACAGGGGCGCTCCAAGTACTAGAAGCCGCAGGCTGGGACATCATATTGCGCGTCGCGTCGGACGTTTTCCCTCAACTCTCCAACTCCGATGACCCTTCCCTGCTGCACGACATGGTAGAGCGAGGGTACATCGGCTTAAAGGCGGGCAAGGGCTTTTATGACTGGACGCCGGAGAAGGCAGAGGAACTTCGGAGGCGCATTGCCAAAGGGCTGGTGGAGATAGACAAATTGAGTTGACCGCACAGTGGCCATGCAATCATGCCGTCCCTCTTCACACATGTATGCAGCACTCTAGCGCTAATTGATGCGAACTCCCCCGCCGGTGGTAAGGGCTTCCTATCAGGCGATCAATATCCCCTACTGAATCCACTGCGCTCCGGCGGATCAATAATCAGCCCGGGACAGAGCCTCAGCTAGCCAAGCTCACCGATGACCGTCAGGCTGACTACCCCTGCTACGGCAACAAGGACATAGATGATTCGCGATATCACGTTGACATCGCCAAACTTCATACCGCCAGCTATCAAGGCTACAAGATCGAACTTGAACAGGCCCACAAGCCCCCAGTTCAACGCCCCGACCGCAGCAAGGACTATTGCAATGATCTGTACAATTTCCATAATTGTCCCTTCCTCTATGGTTATTGTTGTGATGTATAATAATAACGTATACTAAGTAATATGTCTACTATATCTCACACATTAGACGAGAATTCTCTTCCGGTGAACTCAGATGGATAGAGAGGCTGTCCTTGCGGAAGCCAGGGAGCAGTACGACCAGGCTTTAATCTCTGGTGAACTCGGTTTGGCGCATGCAGTCATAGAAAAGGCGCAGAGACTAGGCTCCGAACGGGCCGATATCTATCTCGAAGTCCTGACGCCTTCGCAGGCCAGACTTGGTAAACTTTGGCGCGAGGGTGTGATCAATGTGGCCCAAGAACATCTGGGCACGGCGATCACCTTAGATGTAATGGACTCTCTCCGACGAGAAATGAAGTCGCAGACGGGTCTAGGCACAAGGGCCGTGGTGACGCCAGTGGAAGGAGACCCGCACTGGATTGGAGCGCGAATGATTGCCGATTTTCTGGTGATGGACGGTTGGGAGGTCGATTTTCTATGGATAGATACACCTGCCAAGGACCTAGCCGAATATGTTCAGCAGCGAAACGTCGACCTCGTTGCCCTATCTTCAACACAGCCTGAATTCCTACCCAACGCCAAGGCCACCGCCGACGCTATTCGCGAACTGAACCGGCCGGCTCCGAAGATAATGCTGGGCGGAAGAGCGCTCTATGAGACGAACCAGAACGTAAAAGACCTGGGATGCGACGCCATCGCCGGCAATGCCCTTGAGGCAGTGGCTGAAGCACGTCGACTCGTTGGCCTCACCAACGAGAAACTATCGCTCCAAGAACAACTGGCCCTAATGGGGCGCCGGGTCAACCAGACACGGGCCAGCCTGAGTATGACCCAGCAAGAGCTGGCGGACGCATCCGGACTAGACCGTACGTACATCAGTCTGGTCGAGCATGGCAAACAGAACCTCACGATTGGAGCGGCGCTGAAGATAGCTCACGCGCTGGATGTGCCAATTGGCGGTCTCCTGGCGCCCCCTTCTTCTGTTGCGCACAAGTAGTGGGGTATAGGATAGAATAAGAGTGACGTCCCTGCGCAGTGCGGGGTTCCAGCAAACGGGCAGCAATTTCACTGCAACAGAGCACTGGAGGAGTGGATGAGATTCATTACCGGTATAGCGGTCCGCAATCGGACGGTTACAGTCCTTGCCATAATCATCGTTTTGACGTCGGGAATATTTGCCTACAATTCGTTGCGCGTAGAACTGTTCCCTGAGATAGAGTTCCCACTGGTAACCGTAGCGACGTCCTACCCTTCCGCGAACCCTGATGCCGTGGTGCGCGACGTTACCGCTCCCATAGAGCGGGCAATTTCGGGAACAGGGGGACTGGAGTCCGTCCAGTCTACGACCTTCGAGGGCAACTCACTGGTGCTGGCTACCTTCACGTACGGGACAGATATGGCCGCCGCAGCGAACCAGATTGAGGCTGCCGTGAACAACATCTCGTTTGTAGGCGGCGTCGAGGAGCCCTCGGTTGGCCGATTTAATCCAGACCAGTTCCCCGTCATACAATTCAGCGTCATCTCGGACCGGGACCCCGCGGAATTAGAGGGGATCATCCAGTCACGCATTCTCCCCGCGATTTCGGACATCGAGGGAGTTCTCCAGGTCCAAGTTGCCGGTGAGATCGAGCGACGCGTTCAGATTACCGCCGACCCCGACAGGATGACAACGAACGGGGTCTCTCTGTTCCAGATATCGTCCGCTCTGAGGGACAACAACGTCAGCCTGCCTGCAGGCGCCATCTTTGATGGCAGGCAAGCCGTCCTAGCCAAGACGACGCACACCTTCGACTCCATCGATGATCTTGAGAGCCTCGTCGTGGGAATGTCCGGGTCGGAACCGGTCCTCCTCGGTGACGTTGCCGACGTGAGCCTTGGCGCCGCCGCACCCAGGAGTATCTCCCGCACCAACGGCAAGCCCAGTGTGGGGGTGGGCATTGTCAAGGAGGCAGAGGCGAACACCATAGACGTAACAACTGCCGTACAGGATGCACTGGACGAGCTTGGGGAGCTGCCGTCCGACTTGGAGATAGTCATTGTTTCCAACCAAGGACCTAGCATTCAGTCACAGATTGACGCCCTTCTGCGTGAAGCACTGTTCGGGTTCCTGTTCGCTGTCACCGTTGTATTCGCGTTCATGGTGTCTTTCAGGCCGACTATATTGCGCGGGCTGTTCAACACCCTTCGCCCTACCATTGTGATAGCGATGTCGATACCGTTGAGCATTTTCACCGGCGTGCTCCTGATGTCGTGGCAGGATTTGTCGCTCAACTTCATGACACTGGGAGGACTGGCAATCTCAGTGGGACGGGTGGTAGATGACGCAATCGTGGTGCTGGAAAATGTGTATCGCCACATACAGGCGGGGCGTGAACGATGGAGAGCCGCCCTGGAGGCCACCGCTGAGGTAGGTCCGGCGATCTTCGCCTCCACTATGACGACGATAGTAGTGTTCGCGCCCCTGGCATTCATCCAGGGTCTGGTTGGCGCGTTCTTCGCCCCGTTTGCTCTCACGGTTAGCTTCGCCCTCGTTGCGTCTTTGCTGGTCGCTCTCACGGCGGTCCCGGTGCTGGGGGCCTACCTGCTGAGGCCAGGCGACCTTCCGGACGCCGTTGAGGAAGAGGAAGACGTCTTCCTCCAGGAAACGTGGATGCAACGTCTCTATACGCCAATTATCAGATGGACGCTGCGTCACAAGGCTATAACGGTGGTGTCCGCTCTAGTACTGACCGTTGGAAGCATGGGTATGACTTTCTTCATTCCCGTGACGCTGTTCTCCGGCGGCGGAGACCGGTATCTGCAGATTGAGGTGGGGTTGCCACCCGGCACTCCGCCCGACCGAACCCTGGCCGAGGTTATTGAAATTGAGCAGGAGGTCCAAGGCTTCGCGGAAGTGTACAGTTCCACGATTGGATCTTCGAACCTGTCTCCCGATAGTCAGCCGGGTGGACTCAACCAAGCCAACCTGCTGGTAAACCTGGTCAAGGGTGCGCCTGAAGACATAGACCAGATTCTCAGGGATGACCTAGACAAAGAAGGGCGAACTCTCAGGATACGGGAGATAGTAGACGGTCCTCCAACCGGCGGTGTAGAAATCAGCATTACCGGCTCCAACTACGACGACATAACCGGAGTGGCCCGAGAGTTGACGGCTTCGCTCAGCGGTCTGGAAGAGGTGATCAACCTGGAGAGCGACGTAGCGCAGGCGCGTGACGAGGCCTCCATTCAAGTAGATCCTGGGAAGGCTGCGCGCATCGGCCTGAGCACCAGGCAGGTAGGGCTTCAACTGAGCCAGTACCTTGTAGGAGAGACCGTCACACGAATAACCATAGGCGGAACGGTCACAGACGTTGTCCTGTCCGGCAACCGTAGTTCAGCCAACGGTATAGGAGCGTTGGAGAACCTAACTATTGCCGGACCGCTCGGCTCGGCTCCACTGGGCGAACTTGCAGAAGTGGTAGTCAGCGAGGGTCCGGTGACCATCAGCCGGACAGACGGCATGCGTTCTGCCACCATCACGGGCGACATCGTTGCCGAAGATACGCAGGCGGTTGGCCGCTTGGTAGACGAGAAGATTTTGGCGCTCTCACTCCCTCCGGGTGTCTCGGTTTCCAGCGGCGGCATATTTGGAGACATAGAAGAGGGATTCCAGGCCATCTTTATCTCCATGGGCGTAGGGATAATTCTTGTGTATCTGGTAATGGTGGCCAGCCTGGGGTCTCTCAGGAACCCCTTCGTCATCATAATGACGCTGCCGTTCGCGCTCATTGGGGCGCTCGCCGCGCTGCTCATCACAGGCCGCACGCTTGGCCTGCCTGCCATGATGGGAATCCTGCTTCTCATCGGCATCGTGGTGACCAACGCCATCGTGCTGATAGCCTTCGTAGAGCAGCTACGGGAGAAGGGAATGGGAGTTTATGACGCCCTGATCAACGGTGGAAGGGTCCGTCTACGCCCGATTCTCATGACGGCCCTAACGACGAGCTTCGCGCTGCTACCCCTGGCTGCTGCTTCATCCGAAGGAGGAATCATCAGCGCCGAGCTGGCGACTGTGGTGATAGGCGGTCTGATGAGCTCCACCGGTCTTACACTCATCGTAGTGCCGGTGGTATACAGCATATTCAACGAAAGCATTCCGCAGAAGTTTCAGCGAATGGTTGCCGCCCTGAGCCGAAAGCCGTTGCCCACAACCTAATATCGAAGGAAACCAGGAGAACGGGCCTGTCGCAAGAGCGCAAGATACGCCGGGTAAACGGTTCTTAAATTGCGCCCTATTTACTGGTCTAGTAAAATCCATAGAGGGTTTAGTCAGACTCTTCTCCCTCTAAGGCCAATGCAAAGGCGTTAGATTGGTGAGGCCAATTGCGGGATCAGGGAGTCGAAACGCCCCCATGTCAGCAGCTAAGGGAACAATGCGCACATGACACCCTCCACCATTGAACTGCATAACCGGACCTGCGATGTAACTTTCCGGCGCGGTAAATCTCCAAGCTGATAGGTAATAATGCATATAGACGATCTCAAGTACTGGGTTGCGTTCAAGCGCGTCCCGTCCATAGGAAGGGCCAGGTTTCAAAAGCTTCTATCGCACTTCGGCTCCATGTCGGAGGCGTGGCGCGCTTCCAGCGACGCCCTCAGCAAGGCGGGACTAGAGCCCAAGTCTGTCAGAGCAATATCCACCGCTCGCTCAAAAGTCGACCCGGACGCCGAAATCGAGCGCCTGCAGGATTCAGGAGTAGCCGCTTATACCTGGGAAGATGAAGAATATCCCCCGTTGCTGAAGGAGATATACGATCTTCCTCCGGTTCTCTTTGTGAAAGGCAAGCTGCTGGCTGAGGACCAGCGAGGGGTGGCCGTGGTGGGCACAAGGCGGGCCACCGCTTACGGCAGAGAGGTAACCAGCAGGCTGACCAGCGACTTGGCAAGCTCCGGCGTGACCGTAGTAAGCGGTCTGGCGCGCGGCATCGATGCAATCGCTCACAAGACCGCCTTGGATTCGGGAGGACGCACCATAGCGGTACTAGCGAATGGGCTGGACAGCATCTATCCGCCGGAACACAAGGCTTTGGCATCGCAGATTGTAGAGAACGGCGCTCTGGTAAGCGAGCATTCACTGGGTACGCGACCGGATCCCAGCCACTTCCCCAGGCGGAACAGGATAATGAGCGGGATGACGCTGGGCACCCTGGTTGTGGAAGCGCCCGCTTCCAGCGGCGCTATATGGACGGTGCGGCACGCTCTGGAACAGAACCGGGAGGTGTTCTGCGTGCCGGGCAGCATCTTCTCGCCGGCCAGCCTTGGCACAAACCTCCTGATACAAGAAGGCGCCAAGCTGGTGCTTGACTATAGGGATATCTTAGAAGAGTTGAACATTGCGGGAATCAACGAGCAGATTCCAATGCCGTCCCTGGCGGGTCCCGCGGATGAAACCGAAAAGGCGCTGCTCAAGCACATCACGTATGACCCGGTGCACATAGATGAGGTTGGCAGACAGACGGGGTTGCCTATAACCACGGTGAGCAGTACCCTAGCTATGATGGAGCTACGGGGCCTGGTGAAACAGACGGGCGGAATGAACTACATTAGAACAAGGGAAGTGGCCGCTCCATACTCGGAGGGGCGCGTATAGCATGGCAAAGAACCTGGTGATAGTGGAATCGCCGGCCAAGGCGAGAACGGTTGGCCGGTTTCTGGGCCGCGACTACGATGTCAAGGCTTCGCTGGGCCACGTGCGAGACCTTCCCAGCGGCGACCTGGGCGTGGCCGTGGACAACGGCTTCACGCCAAAGTATGTCGTTCCGAGAGAGAAGAGCAAGGTCATAGCGGAACTGAAGAAGTCGTCAAAAGATGCGGAAACGATATACCTGGCGACAGACCCGGACCGCGAGGGCGAGGCCATCTCCTGGCACCTGGTTAATGCCGCGGGATGGCAGAGGCGGCCCGTGCAGAGAGTCGTGTTCCACCAGATTACCGAAGAAGCCATAAACGAAGCATTCCAAGAAACGCGTGATATAGACATGCGCCTGGTAAACGCCCAGCAAGCCCGCCGCGTACTGGACCGGTTGGTGGGATACCAGCTCAGTCCCCTACTCTGGCGCAAGATACAGCGCGGCCTTTCCGCGGGGCGCGTACAGTCGGTGGCTCTGAAGCTTGTGGTAGACAGGGAGCGGGAGATAGAGGCTTTCGTTTCCAAAGAGTACTGGACAATAGACGCGGCCCTGAAAAAGCAAGACGGCGGCAACGCCAGCAAAACGGCCAGATTCAACGCCAGGCTGCAGGGAGTGAAGGGCCAGCGCAAAGGTATCGAAATCGGTTCCGAAGCAGCGGCAACCACGGTCACGTCCGCCCTATCCGGCGCTTCCTATCTGGTCGCGGACGTGCAGAAGAAAGAGGTGCGCACCCGCCCTGCCCCACCCTTCATCACCAGCACACTCCAGCAAGAGGCCTGGCGTAAGCTCAGATTCTCCGCCAAGAGGACAATGGTTCTAGCTCAGCAACTCTACGAGGGGCTTTCCATAGGTTCGGAGGGCTCGGTGGGGCTGATTACCTATATGCGCACCGACTCGGTGCACGTGGCTCCCAGCGCCCTGCGCGAGACGGTGGCCTATATCCGCGAGCACTACGGCAGTAAATATCTTCCCAAAAATCCCAGGGTCTACACCAAGAAGGCCAAGGGCGCCCAGGAGGCGCACGAGGCCATCAGGCCCACGGCGATAAGGCGTTCTCCGGCGGTGGTGAAGCCGCACGTGTCCTCCGACCAGTTCAAGCTATACGAGCTAATCTGGAAGCGGATGCTGGCCAGCCAGATGGCCGACGCCGTTTCCGATTCTACCCGAATCGACATCGACGCTCGCGGGCCGAACACGGACGGGCAGACCTACCTGTTCCGCGCCACCGGTTCCGTGATGAAGTTCGCCGGCTACAGGTCGCTGTACCTGGAAGACCGTGACGACCCCGCGGAAGACGACGACAATCAAAAGTCGCTGCCGGAGCTACGGACAGGAGAGGGATTAGATTGCCTCGACCTGTTGTCGGAGCAGCACTTCACCCAGCCGCCTCCCCGCTATAACGAAGCGTCTCTTATACGCAAGCTGGAGGAGGAAGGAATAGGCCGTCCCAGCACCTACGCTCCGATTCTCTCCATCATCATGGAGCGCAACTACGCCACCAAGGAACAAGGTCGTCTCAAGCCCTCGGAGCTTGGCAAAGTGGTCAGCGATCAGCTTGCCAACCACTTCCCCACCATCATGGACGTGGGCTTCACCGCTGGGATGGAGCAGAACCTGGACGATATAGCAAGAGGGGAAAAGGAGTGGGTGCCCGTGCTGCGCGACTTCTACAGCCCGTTCCAGGAGGCCCTGACCTCGGCGGCGGAAGAGATGCCGCGGGTGCGGGTGGAAGAACCCTCTGAGGAGACGTGCGACCTCTGTGAGAAGCCCATGGTGATCAAGACGGGGAGATTCGGGAGGTTCCTGGCCTGCACCGGCTTCCCCGAATGCAAGGGCAAGAAGCCTCTGAGTTTGGGCGTAAAGTGCTCCAACTGCGACACGGGAGAGTTGGTCGAAAGGAGGGGCCGCGGGCGTACATTCTACGGATGCACCAACTATCCGCAGTGCACGTTCACGTTGAGCCGTCGCCCCCTGCCGGAAAGCTGTCCCGAATGTCGAGGCATCCTTGTATCGAGCGGACGCAACGGCACGCGCTGTTCATCGTGCAGCTACCGCGGCCCGGTGCCTGAAAGAGAACTGGTAGAGGCTGGCGTATAGCAGTGGAACAGGTCTTGGAAGATTACAGAGTCCATTTGCAGGGGGAACGAAACCTCTCCTCCGCCACTGTACGCAACTACGTGGACGACCTAGGGCCGTTCTTCGAGTTCCTCAAGAATGAAGGTATGGGAGAGGAAGACCCGCTGAAAGGCCTGCGCGGGTTCCTGCTGCGCAAAGGCGACGACGCAGTCAACCAGGAGTACCGGCGTTTCATGCTCAGCTATGTGGCATGGCTTATGAACACCCGCTACACGAACCCGGGCAAGGCCAACCAGGTACAAGGCCATGCCAGAATGAGCACGGTGAGAAATCTGGCAAGCATGCGTTCCTTCTTCCGATTCCTGATTTCACGTGGACGCATGCCTTCAGCGCCGATATGGAACAGGGGCTCAGCGGGTATGCGGGGACTGATTCCCAAAACGCCCAAGCGCCTGCCCCAAGTCCTATACCGGCAAGAAGCGGATTCCCTGATTCAACAGCCCAACGTCTCATCCAAAGAAGGGCGCGCCAAACCTCTCTTGCTCAGGGATGCCGCCCTCCTGGAACTGCTGTACGGCTCCGGTTTGCGTCTTTCGGAAGTCGCCGGACTGGATCTGACCGACATAGACGTGAGGAACCGCACGGTGCGCGTGGTTGGCAAGGGCAACAAGGAGCGCATGGTCCCTCTGAGCCGTCCTTCCATCCAAGCCCTGAACAACTACGCGGAACAGGGCCGCCCCAACCTGATAACTAACAGAAGAAGCCAAGCGTTGTTTCTCAACCGTTACGGCAGCAGATTGTCGCCGCGGAGCGTGCAGATGCTGGTGCAGCGATACGCCCTGAGGGCCGGACTGAGCAGCGACATCCATACCCACACCCTGCGCCACTCCTTTGCCACACACTTGCTGGACGGAGGCGCGGACCTGCGGGTGGTGCAGGAACTATTGGGGCACGCCTCGCCCGCCACGACGCAGGTGTACACCCACGTCAGCCCGGCGCAGGCGCGCAAGGCCTACCTTGCGGCACATCCCAGAGCGAGCGCACCGGAGAGCTAGGCGTGGCCTACCTAGTCATCAACGGGCCCAACTTGAACAACCTGGGCAGACGTGATACCTCTATCTACGGCTCCATGACGCTCCGCCAGATTGAGGAAGAGATCGAGCGGCGAGCGGCGGAGATGGGCCGGGAAGTCCTCTTCTTCCAGTCCAACCATGAGGGAGCTCTGATAGACTACCTCCAGGAGCACGGGCCCTCATCGGACGGAGTTGTCATCAATCCCGGGGCGCTGACGCACTACAGCTACGCCCTTAGGGACGCGCTGGAGGACACCGGCGCGCCGGTGGTGGAAGTGCACATATCGGACATACATTCACGCGAACCGTTCCGCAGACACTCCGTAATAGAGGACATCGCGAGAAAGCAGATATCCGGCAACGGATGGAAGGGCTACCTGGAAGCGTTGGAGTTCCTGGTGGAAGAGGAATCACGCGGTTCGTAAAGTAGATTGGAGAAAACGTCATGTCACAACGTCTGAGCAACCTTCGGGACGCCATGAAGGAAAGAAAGCTGGACGGCATCCTCATATCGGCCCCGGATAACCGCCGCTACCTCTCCGGTTTCGTGGGGTCGGCCGGCTATCTGATAATCACGCAGGGCGATGCCGTGCTGGCCACCGACTTCCGCTACATCGAGCAGGCAGGGCATCAAGCGCCGGACTTCAGAATAGTGAGGGTGTCCGGACCCAACCTGGACTGGTTCAGCCAAACCCTGACGGAGACCGGCGTCTCCAAGCTGGGTTTCGAAAGCGACGACCTAACCGTTGCCATCCACCGCAGGTTCAGCGGCAAGCTCAAGGAGCACAACTCCCAAGCCGCCGCCAGGGTGAGCATGGTAGCCACCGCAGGCATCACCGAGCAGATACGGGCCACCAAAGAGCCGGAGGAGATAGCGTCTTTGCAGAAAGCCATCGACATATCCGACGGGGCGATGGACGCCATCACGCCCATTATCCAGCCAGGGCAGACGGAGGAGGAGGTGGCCTGGCGCTTGGAAGTAGCCATGCGCGAGCTGGGAGCGGAAGCGCTGGCCTTCGACATCATTGTGGGTTCCGGACCGAATGCCGCCCTGCCCCACCACCGCGCCGGGGAGCGCGTCCTGCAAGAGGGCGAGCCTATAGTCATAGACATGGGCGCGAAGTACAACGGCTATTGCAGCGACCTGACTCGCACCATCATACTGGGAGAACCGGACGAGCAGTTCATAAAGGTGTACGACACGGTACTGGCGGCGCAGCAGACGGCGATGGTCACGGTGCAACCTGGCATGACCGGCGGCGAGGCCGACAACCTGGCTCGGAAGGTCATAGAGGACGCCGGCTACGGGGAGCAGTTCGGGCACAGCTTGGGCCACGGCGTGGGACTAGCCGTTCACGAACGACCGGTGGCCGGACCCGGCGCTCAAGGAAAGCTGGACGAAGGGATGGCCTTCACCATAGAGCCCGGCATCTACATATCGGGCTGGGGCGGCGTGCGGATCGAGGATATCGTGCTCATGGAGAAAGACGGAGCAAAACAACTGAGCAATGCCAAGAAGCTGTGCGCCGGTTAGGAGGAATCGATGGGCTATCTGGATCAGCGGATGCAGGCGCTGCGAGACCTGTTGAGGGAACACAAGCTGGACGGCCTGCTCATATCCACCCCGGAGAACCGGCGCTACATCTCCGGATTCGCCGACCTGGAAGGAGCGGGCTATCTCCTGGTCACCGCGGAGCGGGCATTTCTGGCTACCGAGTTCCACGTCACGGAGGCCGAGCGCGCCACCTCCGGGTTCGAAGTGGTTGGAATACGGCGAGACCTGAACTGGGCGCCCGGGTTGATATCGGAAAGCGGCGTGAAGCGCCTGGGCATCGAGGCGGACCACCTGACGGTATCCTCCAGGGACCAGCTGGCGCAGGCTTTGAAAGAGGATGGCGGTAAGGCTGAGGTAGTCTCCAGCAGCGGCTTGATAGAAGGTCTACGGGTGTTCAAGGACGCCGAGGAGTTGGACACCATGCAGAAGGCCATAGACATCACGGACGGCGCGTTCGAGGAGGTGTCGGCACGGATAGAGCCGGGCTGGACGGAAAGGGAACTGGCATGGCGGCTGGAGGCAGCGATGCGTAACCGCGGCGGCGAAGGCCTGGCCTTCCCTACCCTGATAGGCTCCGGGCCAAACGGCGGCTTTGCAGGGAACATACCGACGGAACGAGTCATTCAAGACGGCGATCCCATAATCATAGACATGGGCGCGACCTACCACGGGTATTGCAGCGACTTGACTCGCACCGTGGCG
Source organism: Dehalococcoidia bacterium (assembly GCA_963667055.2). Lineage (GTDB taxonomy): Bacteria > Chloroflexota > Dehalococcoidia > Lucifugimonadales > QGNO01 > DAOUJH01. The sequence continues at coordinate 1,728,586 of OY762956.1, read as the reverse complement.
GTCGGAGAGCCGGACGAGCGGTTCAAGCGCCTGTACAACGCGGTCTACGACTCGCAGAAGAACGCCATAGAGAAGGTGCGGCACGGCATCAAGGGCGGCGAAATATACGCCATGCTCACAGAGGTGCTCAGCGACGCCGGATTCGGCGAGCACGCCGGGCCGGCGTTCGGACACAGCATCGGGCTGGAAGTGCACGAAGGGCCGCGCATCCGCTACCAGCACCCCGGAGTCTTTGAAAACGGCATGGCTTTCACCATAGAGCCCGGCATCTACATACCGGACTTCGGGGGAGCGCGCCTTGAGGACATCGTCCACCTGGAGGACACGGGGGCAAGGGTAATGAGCAAAGCCAGGAAACTAAGCAAGTTCGGAGTGTAAGCATGGTCATTGGAGTAGGAGATTTGCGCAGAGGACTCACCATCGAGCTGGACGGGCAGCCGTACCAGGTCATCGAGCATAGCACGCACAAGATGCAGCAGCGCGCCCCCGTGGTAAAGCTGAAGCTCAAGGAGTTGCGCAGCGGAAGGTCTATCGAAAGGTCTTACAACGGCTACGACGTCAAGCTGACCAGGGCCGCAGTGGAGCAAAGGCTCTCCCAGTACATCTATCAAGACGGAGAGTTGTACTACTTCATGGATACGGAGAGCTTCGATCAGTTCCCACTGACCAAGGAGCAACTGGGCGACGGCATCAACTACCTCGTCGATCAGATGGAGCTGGCCGTGCTCTTCTTCAAAGAGCAACCGATAGCGGTGGAACTGCCCACGTTCGTGGAGCTCGAAGTGGCGGATACCCCTCCCGGCGTAAAGGGCGACACCGCCTCCGGCTCCACCAAACCGGCCACGCTGGAAACCGGCCTTGCCGTCAACGTGCCATTCTTTATAAATGCCGGAGATAAGGTGCGGGTGGACACTCGCAGCGGCCAGTACCTAGAACGCGCGAGTTGATGGCCGTCTACACCGTCAGCCAGGTCGCGGAATACCTCAGAGATTCGCTGGAAGGCGACCGGCTCCTCGCGGACCTCTGGGTAAGCGGCGAAGTTTCCAACCTTGCCCGCTCGGCGGCGGGCCATATGTACTTCACGGTCAAAGACCAGGAGAGCCAGTTGCGCTGCGTCATGTTCCGCCCGACCAGGGACGCGGACAGGCTCAGCGACGGCGCATCGGTCATCCTGCACGGGCGCATTTCGATATACCCTGTGCGAGGCGAGTTGCAGATTTACGTAGACCTGGTGCAGGCGGCGGGCACGGGGGAACTGCACCTGCGGTTGGAACGCCTCAAAGCGCAACTGGAAGAGGAGGGCCTGTTCGAGACCAGCAGAAAGCGGAATCTGCCCCCCTACCCCAAGAAGATAGGCGTGGTCACCTCTCCCAGCGGCGCGGTGCTCCACGACATACAGACCGTGCTGCAACGGCGGTATCCCCTGGCGGAGCTTGTCGTGTCGCCGACGTCCGTGCAGGGCGAGCACGCCGCTCTGGACATAGCGGACGCCCTGAACGAACTGAACCGGCTGCCGGAGATAGACGTAATCATAGTGGCCAGAGGCGGCGGCTCGCTGGAGGAACTGTGGGCGTTCAACGAGGAGGCTGTGGCGCGCGCCATCTACGCCAGCCGCGCGCCCGTGGTTAGCGCCGTGGGCCATGAGACAGATGTAACCATCGCCGACCTTGTGGCGGATCTCAGAGCGCCCACACCATCGGCGGCGGCGGAGATGGCGGCGCCGGACATGTCGCTTCTCGCCAGCCAGATCGTGGAGTGGCAACGCGACATACTTGCCGTAGCCGGGCGGATATGGTTCGAAAAGCGGCGCGACGTGGATTCGCTGGCGCAGCGACTCACCGGCCGCGGGCCGCAGGTGGAGGCCAAGCAACAACGCCTGGACGAGCTTACCCAGAGTCTGGCCAAGAGCCTGTGGGTTGCTCTGAACCTGTCGCGGGAACGGTTCCAGGGCCTGGAGCAGCAGCTTCACGCGCTCGACCCCAAGTCCGTGCTGAAACGGGGATACGCCATAGTGCAGCGGTCGAACGGTGGCGCTCTGGTCAAGAGCGTGGGTCAGGTTGAAAAGGACGACGAGCTAAAAGTGCGGGTGAGCGATGGTTCGTTCAACGCCCGGGTTAGCTAGCTCTGCGGATTGGGAGCTTTGAGAAGGAACGTTAACGCTGTAAAATGGCAAGGCCATGGAAAATCAACCCTCCGACATAGAACGCCTCTCCTTTGAGGAGGCCTACGCCAAGCTGGAGGAAGCCGTGCGCTCCCTGGAAGCGGGCGGGGCCACGCTGGAGGAAGCAACAAAACTCTTTGAAGAAGGCATGCGGCTTGCCAGGATATGCCACCAGCATCTCAGCGCCACTGAACTGAAGATAACCCATTTGCAACGCTCGTTCGGAGAGCAGATGACGCTCCTGAACAAGGCGGAACCGGAAGCGGATGCTTAAGGTCGACCTTCACGTTCACACCGAGTTTTCATTCGATTGCGCAACCCCCTTGGAGAAACTGATACAAAGGTGCCTGAAACAGGACATAGGATGCCTGGCTGTTACCGACCACAACACAATTCAGGGAGCCGTCAAAGTCAAAGAGATGGCCCCGTTCAAGGTTATAATTGGAGAAGAGATCAAGACCAGGGACGGAGACCTGATAGGCCTTTTTCTCCAAGAGGAGGTCCCACCCGGCCTCTCCGCCTTGGAAACGGCGAAGCTGATCAAGGAGCAGGGAGGCCTGGTGTCGCTCCCACACCCTTTCGACAGATTCCGGGGCTCTGTTATGAGTGAGAAGGGAATGGCCGAACTCCTGCCCATGACCGACGTGATAGAGGCGTTCAACGCGCGCAACACCCTGCCAAGCGCCGACCGTAGAGCCGTGGAGCTTGCGGCCACGCACCGGAATGCGCTTTGCGCCGTCAGCGATGCACACTCGCTGGGAGAAATAGGAAAGGCCTACACCCTTGTTCCGGATTTCAGCTACGGCCCCCGGGAATTCATGGAAGCGCTGCGTCAAGGCAAGCTGGTAAAGAGACGCAGCAGTCCCTTGGTGCACCTGATTTCCACCTATGCTAAGAACAAGAAACGGATGCTGAGGAGATAATCTTGCTCAAACTGGGTTGGTTTTCCACGGGACGTGGAGAGGGGTCGCGCAATCTCTTCAGCACGGCGTTGGAGCACATGCGGAGCGGCTATATCAACGCGGAGATACAGTACGTCTTCTGCAACCGGGAGTCCGGAGAGTACCGGGGCAGCGACCGGTTTCATTCGCTGGTGAGGGCAAGCAATATACCGCTGATTACGCTGTCGTCAAGAAGACTCGTAAAGGAACGGGGGGCGTCCGGCTTCAACGAGGTGCGTGAAGCCTATGACTCCGAGGCTATCAAGCTCATCGATCCCTTCCGGATAGACCTGGCAGTCCTGGCCGGATACATGCTGTTCACGTCAGAGTTGATGTGCCAAAAGTTGAGCATGATCAACCTGCATCCCGCCCCTCCCGACGGCCCGGTAGGCTCATGGCGGGAAGTCATCTGGCAACTTATCGAAGAGAAGGCTCCCCTGGGAGGAGTGCAGATACAGCTGGCCACCATGGACTGGGACCGCGGGCCGGTAATCACGTATTGCACCTTCCCGATGGCGGGCCCTCTGTTCGATGATGGGTGGAAGCTGGCAGGCAGCCAATCCATCGACGAACTGAGGTCGTGCCAGGGAGAGGAGTTTCAGCTATTCCAGCAGATAAGGGATGAAAGCACAAAGCGAGAGATACCCCTAATCATAGAGACCCTCAAAGCCTTAGGTGACGGAGACCTGAAGGTGGCGGATGGAATGGTAGTGGATAAGGAGCGCCGCCCGGTTACGGGTCTGTGCTTGAACAGTCAGATTGACAAATGGCTTAGCTAGGCCGATTGCTCCCGTTGCTCAGCCAAAACGTAGGATGCGGCAAGGATCTGCGGCTTCCCCTTGGAACGAACGGTATCGGCGTCTATCACGCACTTGGCCACGTTGGATAGAGACGGCAACTCATACATTATGTCCAGCAGGGACTCCTCCATGATGGTGCGCAGAGCGCGCGCGCCCGTCTTCCACTTCAGAGCATCCTCAGCGACGGCATCCAGCGCCTCGGCGGTGAATTCCAGCTCAACGTTGTCCAGGCTGAACAGGTAGGTGTACTGGTTGAGCAAGGAGTTCTTGGGAGCGGTGAGCACCTGTACCAGCGCGTCCTTGTCCAACCCTTCCAGGCTCACCATGACCGGCAGTCTTCCCACAAGTTCAGGGATGAAGCCGTACTCCAGCAAGTCGTCCGTGTTGATGTGCTTCAGGATGTCGCCTCTCTGCGCGTCGCTCAAGCGCGCTCTATCCGATTTGAACCCCATGGAGCGCCTTCCCCAAGAGACGCGCTTTTCGATAACGTCCTCCATGCCTTCAAAAGAGCCTCCGCAGATGAACAGGATGCCTTCCGTGTTTATCTGAATGAACTCCTGATGGGGATGCTTCCTGCCGCCCTGCGGCGGGACGTTGGCTATGGTGCCCTCTATGATATTGAGGAGAGCCTGCTGCACTCCTTCTCCGGAAACGTCGCGAGTGATGGACGGGTTGGGGTTCTTGCGCGCTATCTTGTCTATCTCATCTATGTAGATGATGCCTTTCTCCGCTTTGGCCATGTCGTAGTCGGCGGCTTGAATCAGGCGGAGCAATATGTTCTCCACGTCCTCGCCCACGTAGCCCGCCTCGGTCAAGGCTGTTGCGTCGGCCATGCAGAAGGGGACGTCAAGGATTCTGGCCAGCGTCTGGGCCAGAAGGGTCTTGCCTGAACCGGTTGGGCCCACCATGAGGACGTTGCTTTTCTCCACCTCTACGGTCTGACCCACGGGAGACTTGCTGGGCAGCCGTTTGTAGTGGTTGTAAACCGCGACGCTGAGTATCCTCTTGGCCCTATCCTGGCCTATAACGTACTCATTCAGCCGGCTGTGCACATCCTTGGGCAATAATGGCTGTACCGCGCCTTGGAGCGAGGTGGATTTTGGCTCCGTTTGTTCGTTGATGATCCGGTCGCATAGCGAAATGCACTGATCGCAAATGAATACTTTCTTCTGCCCGGCAATGAGTCTTTCTACTTCGGCCTGCCTCTTACCGCAAAACGAGCATTGGTATTCATTGCCAGGAGAGTCACCATTAGAAACAGTCAATTTGCGCTCCCTACCCTATTTGGCGGCTGTTACTTCTCTACCGGCCAGAACTTCATCAACCAGACCGTATTCCTTTGCTTGATCGGCATCCAGGTAGTAATCACGGTCCGTGTCCTGGGCAATCTTCTCAACGGTTTGGCCAGTGTTGTTGGCCAAAATGGTGCGGATCTTGTCCTGCATACGCAGAATCTCCCGAGCCGCTATCTCAATGTCGGAGGCCTGGCCCTGGGCGCCGCCCATGGGTTGGTGCATATGCACCGTGGCGTTGGGAAGAGTATATCTTTTCCCCTTCACCCCGGCGCTAAGCAGCACTGTGGCCATGCTTGCGGCCATTCCCACGCATATGGTGGATACGTCTGCACGGACCATCTGCATGGTATCGTGTATAGCAAGCCCCGCGCTGATTACACCCCCGGGGCTATTGATGTACAGATTGATGTCCTTATCCGGATCCTCCCTATCCAGATAAAGAAGCTGGGCAACAATCAGATTGGCGACAGAATCGTTTATTGGCGTGCCCAGGAAAACTATCCTCTCCCTGAGCAAGAGTGAATAAATGTCGAAGGCTCTCTCTCCCCTGGAAGAGCTCTCCACAACCATGGGGATTATGTTTTCAAAATCACCCGGACGATACAGCATCTGGTCTCACCTCCTGAATCTCAGCTTTAGATGTGTCTAGTATGTTGTCGCTACATCTTTCCATGTTCTCCCCTGGCAACTTCAACCAGTCTCTGTAGAGCCTTGCGCCTCATCAATACCTGCTCCAGGGATTCTTTGCTGGCATCGCTTTCAAGATTGCTCCGCAAGCTTGCGGGTTGATTATAGCCAGCAGTATCCAGCAGGCGTTGTATCTCCTCTTCGATTTCCTCCGGGGAGACCTCTATACCCTCCAATTCCGCGACTTTCCCTATGGCGTAAGTGCGCTTTAGCCTGGCTTCGGCAGCCTGTTTCAACTCCTCGCGATGTTCATCACTACTCTTGCCCACGGTCTGAAGATACTGCTCCACACTGACCTGCTGCCGGCGCAGGGCCTGCTCCTCGTTCTGAAGCATATGGTCAACTTCATGGTCAACCATCAGCGGCGATAGGTCTATTTGAGCATTCTCCAGAAGCTTCTCAAACACCTGGTCCTCGTACTTGTCCCTAGCTTCAAACTCTCGCCGGGCAACGAAGTCTTCTCTGAGCTTCGTTGTCAGCGCCTCCAGATTATCGTATCCCTCACCAACTCCTTTGGCGAACTCATCGTCGAGGTCAGGTAGATTCTTGGCCTTTATCTCATGGATGGTGACGCTGAATTCGACATCTTTTCCAGCCAGGTTGCTATCCGGATAGTCCTCAGGCATGGATATGGCGAACTCCTTGGTATCCTGGCTGACGATACCCACCAACTGTTGAGGGAAACCGGCGACAGGGCTGACGTTTTCCTCCATAACCATGTAGACCACGCCATCTTGCTTAGTGATTTCCTCCCCCTCCAAGTTAGCTTTGATATCCAGGGTAACCTGGTCACCCATGGCAACGGGACGGTCGACCGGCTCCCAGGGGGCCGTCTCTTGTCGCAGAAGGTCCAAGAGAGCGTTGATGTCATCTTCGGAGACCACCACCGGCTCAACCGGAACGCGGATTTCGCGGTATGCATCCAGCACCACTTCCGGGGCAACGGGCACCGTCGCCTTGATCACGATTGGCTCTCGCTCCACCGCCTCAACTTGAGGGATGCTGGCCTGCTTCACGCCCTGTTCCTCGACGGCTCTCTGTACAATTTCGGGGAGCATCATATCCAGGGCGTCGTCTTCCAGGGATTGGCGCCCCACGAACCGTTCCAGCACGGCTCTAGGAGCTTTACCCTTGCGGAACCCCGGAATGTTGACTCTCCGCACCACGCGCTGATAGGCACGCTGTAGATACGGCTCAATGTCTTCTTCCTCAACTTCTATGTTGAGCGAAACCTCGCTGTGTTCTAAATCTTCCCTTGTAACCTTCAAGAAGAGTCCTCTCAAACGATTGCCGACATAATGTGTGCCGCTCTCTCAATGAGCGGCACACGTCACAACCTGATGAAGCGTACACTTCGATTATAGCACGGCCTCAACTATGGGGAAGGCGGTTTTGGCCTATCCGCTACTCTAAGGTGGAGTTCTTCAAGCTGCTGCGAGCCGACCGGAGCAGGCGTGTTGAACAGGGGATCGACACCGCTCTGCGTCTTGGGAAACGCTATAACGTCACGTATGGATTCAGCGTGGTCCGAGAGCAACGTGACCAACCGGTCTATTCCCGGAGCTATGCCGCCGTGAGGCGGCGCGCCGAACTCCAAGGCGCCCAATAGCTGGCCGAAACGTTCCTCCATCTGTTCATCCGTATACCCCAGGAACCGCATGATACGCTCCTGCTTTTCCCTGTTGTGAATGCGGATGCTTCCGCTGGCCAGCTCCAAACCGTTGCACACCAGGTCGTAGTGCCTGGCTCTCATGCTGCCGGGGTCTTTGTCAAGCAAGTCCCAGTGCTCCTGCCAGGGAGAGGTGAACAAATGATGGGACGGCGCCCAGTCTTCGGTCTCGTCATCCCATTCAAAGAGGGGGAAATCCGTTATGAAGGCAAAGGCAAGAACGGTTGGATCCACCAAGCCCAAACGGCGCCCCATCTCCTCCCGTAGCTGAGACAAAGCGGTATTGGTTGTCTTGACCGGCCCAGCCACCATGAAGATGAGGTCTCCGGGATTGGCTCCGGTACGGCCGGCCATCTCCCTCACCTGCTCTATAGTGAGGAACCTGGCCAAGGGAGAGCGAACGTGATCAATTGTCAAATCGTCCAAGCCTGCGGCTTCTTCAGACAGCGCTATGGTGAGCAGCCCTTTTGCCCCTCTTGTTTGTACAAAAGAGATCAAATCGTCTATCTCACGGCGGGAATAGGAGGCGCAACCCGGCGCGGCAAACGCTTTGGCTATTCCGCCGGACTGAACGGCGTCTCTGAGCAACTGCGACTCCGACCGGCCGGCTATATCGGTTAAATCCGCCAACTCCATCTCAAACCTGATATCCGGCTTGTCAGTGCCGTACCTCTCCATAACGTCGTCGTAGCGGAGGCGTGGAAAAGGCCCCATGGTACGCCGGTTGTGGACCACTTTGTCGACTATGTCGGTGTACAGTTCCTCAATGAGCGACGTAACGTCGTTCTCGTCCACAAAGCTCATCTCCAAATCCAGCTGGGTATGCTCATACTGGCGGTCGCCTCTAGGATCTTCGTCTCTGAAGCAACGGGCTATCTGGAAATAGCGCTCAAAGCCGGAGACCATGAGGAGCTGCTTCAACTGCTGAGGGGACTGAGGCAAGGCGTAGAAGCTGCCTGGATTCAGACGGCTGGGGACAAGGAAATCACGGGCCCCTTCCGGGGTGCTCTTGATTAGAATTGGCGTCTCTATCTCGATGAAGTCCCTGGCGTCCAGGAAATCTCGGATGTACTGCACCACTCGATGCCGCAGCACTATGTTGTCGTGCATGTGGGCCGTGCGTAGATCAAGGTAGCGGTACTGCATCCGCAACAGCTCGTCCACCTGACCGTCCTCCGCGATCTCAAACGGCGGCGTCTTCGACCGGTTCAGCACCTCCGCCCTTGTGGCGTACACCTCTAGATCACCGGTGGCTACGTTGGGGTTCTCAGAACCTGCCGGGCGCTGCCTAACGTCACCCTCCACCAAGACTACCCATTCACTGCGAAGGGATCCGGCTGTTTCGTGGGCTTCGGGAGCATCCTCAGGATTGAACACTACCTGGACAACACCCTTGCTGTCCCGCAGGTCTATGAAGATAAGGCCGCCGTGATCACGGCGGCGGTGTACCCATCCCGCCAGCGTTACTGCCGAATCAACATGGCTTTTTCTCAAATCACCACAGGAAATACTCTTCAACAATTGTCGTCACCTCCAGCGTTGCCGCCTGATTATATGAAGGACTCATCTGTGATTCAATGGACAAATTCCCGTATTAAGCACTACGATAGGCTGGGCGCCAATAAAAGAGGGGTAAAACATGGCAACAAAAGCCGGGTTTGACATCAAGCACAAGAGCAAGCAGATAACCGAAGGGCCGGAACGCGCGCCAGCCCGCGCCTACTTCAGGGCCATGGGACTTGGAGACGACGACATCAGGGCGCCCTTCATCGGCGTGGCGGACCTGGTCAGCGACGTGACGCCGTGCAATTTCCACCTGGATAGACTGACAAAGCAGGTGAAGCAAGGCATCCGCGACGCCAGGGGCACGCCGTTCGAGTTCGGCACCATTACGGTCAGCGACGGCATATCCATGGGCACGGAGGGCATGAAGGCGTCGCTGGTCAGCCGTGAAGTCATCGCCGACTCCATCGAGCTTGTGTCCAGAGCGGAGTGGTTCGACGGCCTGGTCACCGTTGCCGGCTGCGACAAGAACCTGCCCGGCTGCCTCATGGCCATAGCCAGGCTGAACATACCATCGGTGTTCGTCTACGGCGGCACCATAATGCCCGGCCGCTTCCAAGACCGCGACGTTAGCATCCAGGACGTGTTCGAGGCGGTGGGAGCGCACTCTCGAGGGGCAATGAGCGACGAAGACCTGCTGGAACTGGAACGCAGCGCCTGTCCCGGCGAGGGGTCTTGCGCCGGTCTCTTTACAGCCAACACCATGTCCACGGCCATAGAGGCGCTGGGCATGTCGCTGCCGGGCGACGCCTCCATTCCGGCGGTGCACCCGGACAAGGGAGAGGAATGCCGCCGTTCCGGGCAGGCCGTATTGAATCTGCTAAGAGAAGGAATCAGACCGCGCGATATCATGACCAGGGAGGCGTTCGAAAACAGCATAGCGGTGACCCTGTCCATGGGCGGCTCCACCAATCTGGTGCTGCATCTGCTGGCCATAGCCCATGAAGCAGACATCGACCTTACAATAGAGGACTTCAATAAGATCAGCGATAGGACACCCTACATTGCCGATATGAAGCCCGGCGGCAAGTACGTAATGGCCGACTTGCACAGAATAGGCGGTGTGGCGCAGGTGATGAGAAGACTCCTGGACGCAGGGCTGCTTCATGGAGACGTTCTCACCGTTACCGGCAAGACATTGGCAGAGAACTTGAGCAACGTAGAACCGGTATCCAACCAAGACATCATCTACCCCGTGGAATCACCTCGGGGCACCAGTGGCGGCATCATCATAGTCAAGGGGAACCTGGCGCCGGAAGGCGGGGTGGTCAAGGTCGCGGGCAAGCAGCACTTGCAGCAGCGCGGTCCCGCCCGCGTATTCGACCGCGAACAAGATGCCTTTGCCGCCATCCAGCGCCGCGAGATCAAGGCGGGGGACGTGGTGGTCGTCCGCTTCGAAGGACCGAAGGGCGGCCCCGGCATGAGAGAGATGCTGGCGGTGACCGCAGCCATTGTGGGACAGGGGCTGGGTGAGGACGTAGCGCTTCTCACCGACGGCAGGTTCTCCGGCGCCACCCACGGCCTTATGGTGGGTCACGTTGCGCCCGAAGCCGCCGTGGGCGGCCCGATTGCGCTGATCAAGGATGGCGACATAGTCAACGTGGACGCCGTGAACCGCAAGCTGGAACTGGAGGTGAACGAAGAGGAGCTTGCGGCAAGGCGCGCTGAGTGGCAACCAATAGCTCCTAACTATACGACCGGGGCCCTGGCAAAATACGCCAAGCTGGTCGGCTCCGCTTCTCAGGGCGCAGTCACGGGGTAGTGTTGCTCAATCAGCTGGATTGCATAGGGGGAAGGTTAGAGCCGTCACCCCCATCTCAATCTTCCCCCATCAAGGAGGAAGAGGGACTTGCAAAGCTCTCCAAGCGCGTCTGCCAGGCAGACGTGATAGGGTAGTTGGCTAATGGATATTGCCTTCATCTGGCTCCAATTCGCTGTTGTTACAGTCGTGATCTTTGTTACGTCAAAGTACCTTGCCAGGTCGGTAGACGTCATCGCCTTCAAGACGGGGCTGGGAAGGGCCTTCCTGGGAGTCGTGCTCCTTGCATCGGCCACGTCCCTCCCTGAGCTTGGCACCGGGATCAGTGCAATAGCCATAGTGGGGGATCCGGATTTGGCCGCCGGCGATGCTTTTGGAAGCAACCTGTTCAACCTCCTGATCATTGGGCTCATGGACCTGTGGTGGAGAAACGGGCCAGTTCTAAACGCGTTTGGAACTACAGCGGTGATGGTGGCAACCCTGGGGATACTGGTGATAGGCGCAGCCACCCTTGCCATAACGTTCCACAGCGCCAGCGGTCTTTTTGCTACCTGGTTTATAAGCCCGTTTTCCGTATTGATGATGGCGACCTTCTTAATAGGCCTGTACTTGATCTACAAATTCGAACAAGAAGAACGCACCGAGCGGAAAGAGGAAGACACGGATTACTCCAATGCCAAATTGCCTGTAGAAATAGGCGTCTACCTTGCGTCCGCCGCCGTAGTGATAGCCGCGGCGGTGTGGCTTGCTTTCACCGGCGAGAGGATCGCCGAAGAGATGGGCTGGGAGACCAGCTTCGTAGGCACGCAGTTCCTTGCCTTGAGCACGTCCCTACCCGAGATAGGAGCGTCTTTCGCCGCCCTGCGAATCCGCGCGCCGGAGCTGGCGGTATCCAACGTTCTGGGTAGCAACCTGTTCAATATGGGGTTCGTCCTCTGGGCAGACGACCTGGCGTATTCAGGCGGTACGTTCTGGACAGCGATTTCAGAGGTGCACGGCATGACCGCCGTTCTTGCAATAGTAATGACCGCCGTGGTCATTGTAGCTCTGGTGAAGAGGAACCGACGCAGACCCAGCCGGTTCTGGACTTACGAAGCGGTTACGCTCATTGCACTCTACGCGCTTGCCAGCGTGCTGATTTTCTACCTCAGTTGACCCGGGCCGCTGACAACGGCTCTCCTATAGTCCTCGACGGTGTTCAAATCCAACATCGCTTCAGGATCATCTACGGGAACTCGATTTACCTCAGCGCCATGCCGCTCTATCACCTCTCGCAATCCCTTATTGGCCTCGCTGATGCCCGTCAATTCGGGCAGCAGGCCGCGGGCAAAGAGCACCGGATGGCCTCCCCTGCCCTGGTATACGGGATACGTAATCGCTGAGCCGCGCCGCAGATGGGCATCCAATACCTCACTCAGCAATTTGGGAGACCTGGGCTGGTCTACGGAGATAATCATTACGTGCTCCGCCTCAGGGTTGAGCATTTTCAATCCAGAGCGTACGGAACTGCTCTTCCCCGTCTTATACCTCAGGTTGACAACTGCTTCGGCTCCAGTCTCGCTTTCGACAAGAGGTCGTATCGATTCCGCTTTGTGACCCAGTACGGCGATTACCTGATTGATCCCGGAAGCAATCAGGGAACGCACCTGATATTGGACAAGCGGAACTCCTTGCCAGTCCAGCAAGGCTTTGGGATGACCCATGCGAGTCGACTCCCCCGCAGAGAGGAGGACGGCGCTAATGGAGGCCTTTGCACGACTCATTCTAGTGCCCGCCGCCCGTCATTCTCGAGAAGCGCCCTACCCTTGGATTCCTGCCTCCGCAGGAAAGACGAGTATGGGTGGCGAGGAGGATGGCGTTAATTCGGGGGCGCGCCACCGGATTCAATCAGCGTGAGAAAGGGACTTGGACTTGCCCGCCACCTTCTCAGCCAGATTTCGCAGGTACTTCTTGGGCAGCATCATAGGCTCGCCGCTGCCGCCGAGACGCCACTGTATCACTTCCGCCATTATGCTGATTGCGATTTCAGCCGGTGTCCTGGCCTTGATGTCCATCCCTATAGGGGCGTGTATATTCTCTATCCTCTCCAAGGGGAGGCCGCGCTTGAGAAGCTCCTCATATATCAGAATAACCTTTCGCTTTGAGCCTACAAGTCCCACGTATCCGGCGGGACTTCTGGCGGCGGATTCCAACGCCAGATCATCGAAATTGTGGCCGCGGGTCGCGATTACAATGGCCGTGTTCTTGGTTATGGGGAAGTTATCCAAGCCGTGCGCATAACCGGCCACCGCTACCGCCTCAGCGTCCGGGAACCGTTCCAAATTGGCGAACTCGCGCCTGTCGTCCAGGACAAACAACCGCAGTCCCAGCATCTTGGCCAGTGGCGCTACCGACTTGGAAATGTGTCCGCCGCCCATGAGTATCAACGTGGCTGGCGACGTATAGGCTTCGATGAACAGTTCGTCTCCTCGCTCTGTGGCCACGTGCGCACATTTGCCCTGTTCCATCAATTCCCGCGCCTTTGCCGCCGCCAAGCCATCGAGTTGCGGACGGCCCACGGTGCCCTGCGCGTCGCCGTCTCCCAGCATGACCAGCTTGTTTCCAACCTCTTCATCTTCCGGCGATTTGATGAGGGTAGCCACGGCCAGGGGGTTGCCTCCCCCGTAGGCGTCTACAATGCGTCCGGCAAGCTGGGCAAAATGGGCCGCTTCCCTCACGGGTTCGATGAAGAAGTACATGGTGCCGCCGCAGACCAGACCGTCCCTGGCGGCGATCTCCTCGTTCAGATAGTAGTCGCGGTATTCCGGCCCGCCGCCGTTCCGCAGAATCTCCTTGGCGGCAAACCAGATATCCCCTTCCACGCAACCCCCGCCAAGGGTACCCACCGCGGACCCATCCTGGCGCACCAACAGCTTGGAGCCAGGCTTTTGAGGAGTAGAGCCCTTGGTGTGGACCACGGTAGCAATAGCAAAAGGCTCTTCCTTACGGGATAACTCAATAGCTTCTTTGAATACGGATTCCATCAGCCGCTCTCGCAGAATAGATTCAAACTAAGCATATCAGGGCAACATTTGTTAAGCAATCGACATGTTCTGATAGAATGGCGCAACTGCAGCCGAATTTCTTGAGTTAGGCAGTACCTAAATCCGAGGGCGCAATGGCTACGTATAGCATTATAGACAGGCCATCGCCCCATGAGTCTGGGAACCGGCCGTGTCTTACGAACATCTAGAAGATGAGCAACTGGTTAGCTTAATTGTTCAGCAAGACCAGGGAGGACTTGGCGCTCTCTACGACAGGTATGGCAAAGCGGTGTTTGGCTTTGTCTATAATCTCTTACGCGACGCAGGACAGACAGAGGAGGTAGTGCAAGAGGTGTTTCTAAGGGTCTGGTTCAGAGCGGCTACTTACCGGCCTGAACGGGGAAGGTTCCAGACTTGGCTCATGTCCATGGCACATCACAGGACGGTAGACGAGTTGCGCAAACGCAGACGGCTGCAGAGTATCCTGGAAACAGAAGCCAGGCTTGCTCTGATGGAAAGCAGGGCACAGGAAGATACGGCAGCCAAGGAGGCGGAGCAAAGAGAAGAAAGTGAGATTGTGCGTAAGGCCTTGGAGTCCTTGCCGGAAGAACAACGCCAAGTGATTCAACTGTCCTACTACGAGGGTTACAGCCAGACCGAGATAGCGGAGTTGCTGCAACATCCGCTGGGCACAGTCAAGACAAGAATGCGATTGGGAATGCAAAAGCTGAAGACAGCTTTAGCGTCACTTCAGGAGATAACGTGAGCGATAAGCATATAGAAGACCTGGCGGAAGCCTATGCTCTGGGAGCGCTGGAAGCGGAAGAACGCCGGATGGTGGAGGAGTATCTGGAGACGTGTTCCCAGTGTACTCCCTTGTTCAGGGAAAACCTGGAAGTCGCTACCGCGCTGGCGCTGGCCGTTCCGCCTATGGACCCTCCTCCCCATCTACGGGGGCGGATAATGGACCAACTCGTCCCTGAGGAGCACGCCACCGCAGAGCCACAACCCGCGACTGCAGGCAGATCCGGTTGGAGCAGGGCGCGGTGGTTTATTCCTGCAGCCGCCTCCGTAGCCGCCAGTGTGTTGATATTCGTTCTTGGCGGAATTGGTGTCTTGGTGCTCTCTCAGCAAAGCCAGGTGCATGACCTCCAGAGCCAGATTGGAGACATGGAGTCGTTGATAGATGAAGAGCGGAGCACCAGCCAAGAACTCAGGGATAGGCTTAACGAACAACGTCTAGCTACTTGGATCGCAGCGCTACCCGGCCTGGAAGCCAAATCGATGGATAACACGGAGGAGGCGCCGTCAGCCTCGGGAATGCTGCTTGCCGACCCAGGCAAGGCTTGGGCGTTCATTGTGGCACAAGGTCTGGAATCGAGCTTGGAAAATGATCCATACCACGTATGGCTGGTCAACAACGGGACGCTGGTAAACGTTGGAAGGTTCAGCGTAGATGAATCAGGCTACGGCCAGCTGTTCATCAGGCAGTCATTCCACGATTTCAATTGGCTGGGAGTAACCCGCGAGCCTACGCCTGGGACGGTGGAATCACCGGCCGTGCTGGGCGTAAGCCTGGAATAGCCGGTTGCCGCCTAGACCTTTCTGTTCTCGGTCGTGTACACGGGGAGTCCGTCCACCATTTCGGAGGAGTAGTCGCTGAACAGGTTGGGCCACTTTGCAATGGCTATTTCGGCAATCCGGGCAAAGACCAGCCGTATCTCCTCTTCGGCCCAGGGCGCCGTCCTCTGCTCAATGACGTGCCGCAAGGTGCGTATGTTGCACGACCAGCCAATGTTGGTCGCCAGACCAATGGGCGCAACGCGCCGCATTGCTGAGGTAATCTCTTTCTTTTCGTCAAACGAGTCCTTTTCATTGAGCTCGAAGAGTTCGGCAAGCTCAACCTGAAGCTTGCTGAGCTCTTCAAACGTCCTGGCGAAAATGGTCATGGCCTCTTCCGATTCTCTAATGGACACCGGCGCGTACCAGTCCAAGTCGGTCAATCGCACGAACCGCAAGGACTCCTGCGACATAGCGGTTCCCACCCTGTGCCGCACCAGCTCATGCGTGAAGACCCGGCTGACGTCTGAGAAGAAGAAGTTGGCCACCCCGTGCTCCAACACCGAGCCGTCGCCCTTCTCAATGATATTGGTCAGATAGCTCTTGTTGGTCCTCCTGACCCGCGTCACGTTGGGGTTCAACTCCGTGCCGAACGAGCGGTAGCAGGCGCGTCCGTACACCTCGCTTATAAGCTCAATATCGGAAGGAGCATCCGACGTCCAATCGGGAACGCCCAAGTGGTCCAGAAGGGCCTGCAACCCATCCCGATTGACCATGGACTCGCCTATTAAGAACACTTTAGGCTCAACGGTATTGCCCATTAAGACAGACCTCCGGTGTGTATAACACTTACTTCAGAAATGGTACCTTAATCTTGGTTGATACCCCAACTCTGAGAATATCCTTTAGTTAGGGCGTTTGGAAGCCATAAGGCAGCAACTTGGAGGAACACATGGTTAGCTGTAGCAGGATGACCTCGGCAAACAGGGAGAGCGCCTTTGCTCTTTTGAGGGCCTTTCTCAACGAAGACGAACATTACCTGGACAGCAGCGCCGCCTACGGCCACGGCGGGGACGCAGCGCTCCATCACGCCCTGGACCTTTTCCTGAACCGACCCGATCTGGGGTTCGTCTGGCTGGCCTACAAGGAAGAAGAGGCCATAGGGGTATGCGTCGTCAGCTACGCTGTATCCACTTCCATAGGAGGATTGGTAGCAAAGCTGGACGACGTGTTCATAGCAAGCGAAAAGCGGAGCGCCGGGGCCGGATCGGCAATGATCAGGCAGCTTGAAGATGAACTCCGCTCACACGGCATACTGCGCATAGACCTCGGCGTACACGTCAGAAACAGCGGGGGAAGGCGCTTCTATGAGCGGCTGGGCTTTAAGCCGCTCAATGAGGAGCGAATGGCGGCCCTGCTGACAAGCTAGGTTACCAGCAGAAGCGCCGGGTTCTCCAGGAGCCGCTTCACTTCGGCAAGGAACTTCGCGCTCTCCACGCCATCGGAAACGCGGTGGTCTATGGACAGCGTCACCTTCATCATCTGCCGCACCACCACCTGATCGTCGGCTGCCACCACTGGCCGCTTCTTTACGGCGCTGATCGCCAGAGTAGCAGCCTGGGGAGGCAGTATGATAGCGCTGAATTCGTCAACGCCGAACATGCCCAAGTTACTGGTGCTGAAGGTGCCTGTGTACTCCTCCTGCCTCAGCCTGCCCTGCCCTGCGCGCTCCGCCAGGTCCTTGGTTGCCTCGGCCAGGTCCGTAAGGGACTTGTCCTGCGCGTTGACTATGGCCGGAACCATCAACCCTTGTTCCGTAGCAATAGCCATGCCCAAGTGAATGTAGGGATACGTCTCCAGGTAGTCGCCTCTGTACGAAGCGTTCAAACCGGAATGTTTCTTCAAGGACTCAACGGTGGCCTTCAAGACCATATCGTTGACTGAAACCCGCTGCGCACCCTCAAACTTCTGGTTGATCTGGGAACGCAGGGCCATGGCGTCCGTCATGTCTATCTCTATAGTTATGTAGAAGTGCGGCGTGCCGTTCTTGCTCTGCGAGGTGGCCCGGGCTATGCCCTGCCTCATGCGGCTAAGTTCTACTCGAGCAGGCTCTCCCACCTGCGTAGGAGCAGCAGGCGCGGCAGGTACGGCTTGTGGCGGCGGAGGGGCTGCTTGGCCCGGCTCAAAGTTCAGCACGTCTTCGCGGGTGATGCGCCCTCCGGGGCCCGTGCCCTTGACTTGGGACAGTTCTATGCCGCGCTCCTCGGCCAGCTTCCTGGCAACCGGCGACACTTTGACGCGCTCGCCGTCAGCGGCGGGTTGCGCCTCGGATGCGGGAGCCGACGCGGCAGGTTCAGCGGCAACCTCAGCAGAGGGGGCATCGCCGGAGTCCGGGGCCTGTGCAGGCGCTTCGTCTACGATGAGTCCGGCAATATCCTCGTCGGCGCTGCCAATGATGCCTATAGGATGGCCGACGGGAACCGTTGCGCCCTCACTGGCCAGTATCTTGCGTAGAAGGCCGTTGGCAGTGGACTCCATCTCCACCACCGCTTTATCGGTCTCTATCTCAGCGACAGGTTCGCCACGCTTGACTTCGTCACCCTCCGACTTGATCCAGCGGACTAGGGTGCCTTCCACCATGTCGTAACCCATTTGGGGCATCAATACCTGCGTAGCCAGAGTAGACCTCCTCTTCGACCTATATGACAGGTCGAAATTGCAATGCTGCTTTAGCTTCCCAACTCTTCACGAACCATCTTAATCACGGAATCTTCACGCGGCGCAACCAGCGGCTCCAGGCTCATTGAATACGGGGTAGGCACGTCTACGCCGCCCAGTCTGGCAACGGGTCCGTCCAGGTAATCAAAGACCTCGCGCTGGACGGCGCTGGCTATCTCTCCGCCAAAAGCGCCCGTTTGCCAGGCCTCTTCCAGCACCAGGGCGCGCCCCGTCCGCTTCACCGATTCAAAGACGGTCTCCTTGTCCCAGGGACGCAGGCAGCGAAGATCGACCACCTCTACGTCGACGCCCTCTTCCGCCAGTTTTTCGGCGGCGCGCAACGCCACGTTTACCATTCTGGAGTAGGCAATGATGGTGAAGTCCTTTCCCGCTCGCTTCACGTCGGCCTCTCCGACGGGAACCTCGTAGTACTCGTCCGGTGCCTCTCCCCTTGTACTATACAAGAGTATGTGCTCTATGAACATCACGGGGTCTTGTTCCTTGCGCACCGAGCGGAACAAGCCCAGTGCATCGTGGGGTGTTGCGGGAATGACCACTTTCAGCCCTGGAACGGAAGCGTACCAGCCTTCCAGGTTCTGCGAATGCGTGGCGGCAAGCGCCGCTCCGCCGCCGGTAACGGTGCGAATGATGACCGGCACGCTGAACTGGCCGCCGGACATGTAGCGTATCTTGGCGGCGTGGTTCACTATCTGGTCCAAGGCCAGCAGCGAGAAGTTGATCGTCATGATCTCGACTATGGGACGAAGGCCGATCATGGCCGAGCCGGTGCCGATGCCCACTATCCCCGACTCGGATATGGGAGACTCGACGATTCTGCCGGGACCAAACTCGTCCAGGAAGCCGGAGGTCACGGCGTAAGAGCCGCCGTAAGGGCCGATGTCCTCGCCAATAATAAAGGCCCTCTCATCTTCCCTCAGGGTCTCCCTGAGAGCCCGCGCCATGGCTTCTCTGTAGCTTATCTCAGGCATCTGTTTCCTCTATGACAGCTCGGCATAGATGTTGTGGTACAAGGCTTCGGGAGCGGGGAAGGGACTCTCATTGGCGAACGCAATGCTCTCTTCTACCTCCTTCTCCACCTCTTCGCTTATCGCGTCCAGCTTCTTCTGCGTGGTCATCTTGCCTGACAAGAGCCACTCTCCGTACTGGCTGATCGGGTCGAGCTTCCTGTACTCGGCCTCCTCTTCCTTTGAGCGATAGAGCACGGGATCGGCCATGGAGTGTCCGCGGAACCGGTAAGTGCGCGCCTCAAGGAAATACGGCCCCTTGCCGGAACGCACGTGCTGCACGGCAGTCTCCGCAGCCTCCCTGACGGCGAGAACGTCCATGCCGTCGACCTGGGCGGAGGCTATACCGTAGGACTCGGCCATCTTGTGCAACTGGGTGTTGGACATGGACTGGCTCAACGGTATGCCCATGCCGTAGAGGTTGTTTTCGCAAATGAAGAGGACGGGAAGGTCCCACAGCGCGGACATGTTCAGCACTTCGTGAGCCTCGCCTTCGTTGAGAGCGCCGTCGCCAAAGAATGTGGCTACCAATCTGTTGTCCTTCATGTAGTTGAAGGCGAACCCCATCCCGGAAGAGAGAGGTAGATGTCCCGCGACAATTGCGTAGCCGCCGGCAAAATTCAGCGAAGCATCAAACAGGTGCATTGAACCGCCCATTCCCTTGGAGCAGCCCGTAGCTTTGCCAAAAAGCTCCGCCATCACGGCGTTGGCGGACAAGCCCCTTGCCAGGGCGTGTCCGTGGTCTCTGTAGTGCGTGGTGACGTAGTCGTCTTTGTCAAGGGCATGTATAGCCCCTACCGCCACGGCCTCCTGCCCGATGTACAGGTGCAGGAAGCCCCTGATCTTGCCCAGCATGTACTGCTCGGCGGCGCGTTCTTCGAACACCCTGAGCAGCACCATCTGCCTGTAGAAGTCGACCAGGGTTTCCTTGTCCAACTGCTCCGCGACCTTGTAGGTAGTACTCTTCATAGCGCCTTTTCCACCTATATGTGAATAGCCTCGCCGTCCGCGGCGAGAGCAGCCTCTTTCAACGTTTCGGAAATGGTGGGGTGCGAATGGACCAGCCAGCCTATCTCCTTAGTGGTGCCTTCCAGGTGATGCCCCAACGACCATTCGGCCAGCATTTCCGTCACGTCGGGGCCTATCATGTGAGCGCCCAGAATCTCGCCGTAGTTCTTATCGGCGACAACCTTGGTCATTCCCTCGACGTCTCCTATGGCCATCGCCTTGCCGCTGGCCTGGAAGGGGAACTTGCCGACCTTCACGTCGTGCCCCTGCTCCCTGGCCTGCCGCTCCGTGAGTCCGAAGCTGGCAACCTGCGGGTGGCAGTAGGTGGCCCTGGGCATGAACTGATAGTCGAGAGGAGGAGAGTCCACGCCGGCTATGCGCTCAACCGTCATCACTCCCTGCGCCATTCCTACGTGAGCAAGCAACATTATACCGGTGACATCGCCTATGGCAAATACGCCGGGAACGTTTGTAGCCATTTCAGAGTTGACTTTGACGAACCCGCGGTCAAGCGCAAGGCCTATCTTGTCCGCTCCGATCTCTTCGGTGTTGGCCTGGACTCCGGCGGCAATGAGCACCAGGTCGCATTCCAACGCGACGGCTTCGCCGTCTCCCGGCTGTATGTCCAGGCTGACGCCCTTCTTCTTCACGTCCGCCTTTGACACCCTGGCTGACGTGTGGAACTTGATGCCCTGGCGGGTAAACGACCGTTCCAGGAAACGGCTGATCTCTTCATCCTCATTGGGAAGGAGATGGGGCAGCAGTTCTACTATTGTGACTTCCACACCGTAGGCGTTCCAGAGGTAGGCGAACTCCGCTCCGGTAGCGCCTCCACCCACAATGACGACCCTCTTGGGGAGTTCCCGCAGCTCCAGGGCCTCCCTGCTGGTGATGACCTGCTTCTTGTCGATCTCCAGGCCTGGGATGGAACGGGCGCGCGCGCCGGTGGCAATGATGATGTTGGAGGCGGTGATCTTCTGCCCGTCGGGAGATATCTCCAGGGTATTTGCATCTGAGAAGGCGGCGTGTCCTTTGATATGCTGGACCTTATTCTTCCTCAGCAGAGAAGCCACGCCCTTGGTCAAGGTGTCCACCACCCGCCTGCTTCTGTCAATGGCCTTCCCAAAGTCGGCTTGGATGTTGTCCACGGTGATGCCGAACGCCTCGGCACGGTGGAAAAGCTCCAAGACCTCTGCGTTCTTCAAGAGGGCCTTGCTGGGGATACAACCCCAATTCAAGCAAACGCCGCCCAGGGTGTCGTCCCGTTCAATAACGGCAGTCTTCAGACCCAGTTGCCCGGCTCTTATTCCTGCTACATATCCACCCGGTCCGGAACCTATAATCGCAACATCGTAATCAGGCACTCGCCGCTCCGTCATCAAGATTTGCCATAGTATAAGTTTGTCACTACCCGTAATGTCTAGAGCCTAGAGGCTTCGGCTAGGCTATCATAGATAATAACTATGGGAGCCAGAGATGTTATCAATGGCTCATAGGCAATTTATAGCATATCAGGTTAATTCTCAGTCCGCTCTGAGTAGAACATCCAACAATTGAGGCAAAATCGGACAGAAATCATGCCTAAATGACTAGCCTAAGCCGCATAAATCTGGTATAAATTGTAGCGAGTATTTCCTGAATAAGGAGGAATCATATGCAAGGTTATTGCGTTAAGTGCCGAGCATCAAAGGAGATCGGGAATCCACAGCAGATTACGATGAAGAACGGGCGTCCCGCCACACAAGGGGTCTGCCACGAGTGCGGCACCAAGATGTTCAAGATTGGCAAAGCGTAAGTTTGACCGATCTATCTCTCATATTTCAGATTAGTTTAGAAGCGCAGGGTGTTGCTTTTTAGCGCTTCTGTGGATAGTGGCCCAAAGCAGCTTAACTTTCGTTTCAGGTCAGGTTGCCTTGGGCCATTCTATTGAAAGGGTTAGTAAAACCCTATCAATCTTGTTTCTCATGATTGTTGGAGTACCTACAGAGACATCCCCTAACGAGCGCCGAGTGGCTCTTGTGCCAGCGGTAGTCCCCATGCTTTCTCGCATTCAGGTGGACACCGTTGTTCAAGCAGGCGCCGGCAATGAAGCAGGCTTCCCGGACCAACTATACACGGAACAAAACGCGCGGATTGCCAAGAGCCGCGAAGAGGTCTTTGATTCCGCCGACGTTATACTGCAGGTGCGCGGCCCCGGCGCCAACACTGAAGCTGGAAAAGACGACCTGGCGCTACTGAAACCGGGGCAGATCCTCATTGCGTTGCTGGACCCTCTCAACTCCCTTGAATCAGCGCGAGAGTTAGCAGAAAAGGGCATCACGGCATTCGCGCTGGAGATGGTGCCCAGAATCAGCCGCGCCCAGTCCATGGATGCCCTAACCTCCCAAGCCACCATCGTTGGATACAAAGCGGTCCTGTTGGCGGCTGAGGGTCTGAACAAGATATTCCCCATGATGATGACGGCCGCGGGCACCATCACGCCCGCCAGGGTCTTTGTGGTCGGGGCAGGTGTAGCCGGACTGCAAGCCATTGCCACCGCTCACCGTCTGGGAGCGGTGGTCCAGGGTTACGATATTAGACCCGACGTAAAGAACCAGGTGGAAAGCCTTGGCGCGAAATTCGTGCAGATTGAACTGGAGACGGAAGGAGCGGAGTCTACGGGCGGATACGCCCAAGCGATGGGAGAGGAGTTCTACAAGCGCCAGCGCGAACTGCTAACAAGCGTGGTGGCCGATAGCGACGTTGTCATTACCACTGCCGCCGTTCCCGGAAGGAAGGCGCCCATCTTGATAACGGAAGAGATGGTCAAAGCCATGAGCCCAGGCTCCGTGATAGTAGACGTGGCCGCTGAAGGCGGCGGCAATTGCGAACTGACAAAGCCGTCTGAAACAGTAGAAGAGTTCAACGTCACAATCATGGGGCCAACAAACCTGGCATCCTCCATTCCCCTGCACGCCAGCCAGATGTACGCCAGGAACCAGCTTTCCTTCCTACGCAACATAGTCAAGGACGGAGAGTTGAACCTGGACATGTCCGACCAGATCACACGGGAGAGCCTGCTCACCCATAACGGTGAGGTGGTGAATAGCCGTGTGCGGGAAATGCTGGGCATGCCTCCACTCGACGAAGAAGCAACGAAGGAAGGGAGCGAGTCCTGACATGGAGATATTCATAGCGGGACTGACCATATTCGTGCTGGCCGTCTTTGTGGGCTTTGAAGTCATCACAAAGGTGCCGCCTCTGTTGCACACGCCGCTCATGTCGGGCGCCAACGCCATGTCGGGGGTTACCCTGGTTGGAGCCGTGGTGGCCGCGGGCGTGGAAGAGCCAATAATCGCCAGCATTCTGGGCGTCATAGCCGTAGCGCTGGCCACGGTAAACGTAGTCGGTGGGTTCCTGGTAACCCATCGCATGCTTCAGATGTTCCGCAGGAAAGACCAGTCATGACCATCGAAGCCAGCATAGTAAACCTCGTCTATCTCATCGCCGCGGTCCTCTTCATCTTTGGACTGAAGAACCTTTCCCATCCCCGGACTGCCGTCAGGGGCAACATCATGGGGGCCAGCGGCATGCTCCTTGCCATTGTAATCACGCTGTTCGATCAGCAGATAGTGCGGTTCGAACTGATCGCCGCCGGCGTGGCCGTGGGCGCGGCGGTGGGAGTGCTGCTGGCGACGCGGGTGGCCATAACCTCCATGCCCCAGTTGGTGGCGCTGTTCAACGGCCTCGGCGGCGCGGCCTCCATGCTTGTGGCCGGCGCGGCTTTGGAGCAAGAGCTTTTCAGGGGGACGACCCTGGGACTGCAGTTCTCGATAGCTTCCGGCCTCTCCGCCCTCATCGGCTCAGTTACCCTGCTGGGCAGCCTGGTCGCCTTTGGCAAGCTGCAAGGCCTCATTACGGAGTCGCCCGTTTTGTTGCCGGGGCGTCACGTGCTCAACATAGTGCTGGGGCTGGTCACCATCGGCCTGGTGGTATGGCTGGCCATAGACCCCTCCAGCAGCATCCCGTTCTGGGCCCTGGTAGCGGTCGCGGCGGTGTTCGGCATCACCCTGGTCATACCCATTGGCGGAGCGGACATGCCAGTGGTCATCTCCCTGCTCAACTCCTACTCCGGCCTGGCCGCCGCAGCCACCGGATTCGTTCTTGAGAACAACATGCTGATAATCGCGGGATCGCTGGTGGGAGCCGCCGGTCTCATTCTGACCCGCATTATGTCCAAGGCCATGAACCGGTCTTTGACCAACGTTCTCTTTGCAGGAGTGGGCGCAGTGGCAGCATCCGCGGCAGAGGCCGACGAAGTGTACGGCGGCAAGATAAAGGCCGCCGTAGCCGACGAAATAGCCATGCTGCTGGAAGACGCCCGTCGTGTCGTCATAGTTCCCGGCTACGGCATGGCGGTGGCGCAAGCTCAGTTCGCGGTACGGGATCTGACCAATCTGCTGGATTCCAAGGGCGTTGAAGTCGAGTTTGCAATCCACCCGGTGGCGGGCCGCATGCCCGGCCACATGAACGTCCTCCTGGCCGAGGTGAACATACCGTACGATAAATTGCGAGAGATGGACGACATCAATCCCAGCTTCGAGCAAACCGACATGGCGCTGGTGATTGGCGCCAACGACGTGGTGAACCCCGTAGCCAGGGACATGGACGATCCCTCCAATCCGATAGCCGGTATGCCCATTTTGAACGTGGACCATGCGCGCACGGTGGTGGTCATCAAGCGCAGCTTGAGCCCAGGGTTTGCCGGAATACCCAACCCGCTCTTCTCCGCGGACAACACGCTGATGTTCTTTGCCGACGCCAAGCAGGCCGCGTTGGACTTGGTCTCTGCGGTAAAAGAGACTTAGCTTCCCGCGGCTTGAGCGGAAGGGACTGGAATCAGTTGACACCAGCGTCAATGGGGTTTATGATGCAAATGCAATCGGCCTTTGGCCGATGTTTTGCGCTTTTGGCACCTTAACAAGTGGATAGTGGAAGGAAGTAAGGTTATACGTGAGAGTTTGATCCTGGCTCAGGACGAACGCTGGCGGCGCGCTTAATGCATGCAAGTCGAACGGTGAAACCCCTTCGGGGGTGGAACAGTGGCGAACGGCTGAGTAACGCGTAAGTAACCTACCCCTGAGTGGGGAATAACTCCGGGAAACCGGAGCTAATACCGCATAATCCGTTGTGTCGCATGTCATAACGGCAAAGGTTTCGGCCGCTTGGGGATGGGCTTGCGTTCTATCAGGTAGTTGGTGAGGTAAGAGCTCACCAAGCCAATGACGGATAGCTGGTCTGAGAGGACGACCAGCCAGAGGGGGACTGCGACACGGCCCCCACTCCTACGGGAGGCAGCAGCAGGGAATCTTGCGCAATGGGCGAAAGCCTGACGCAGCGACGCCGCGTGCGGGAAGAAGGCCTTCGGGTTGTAAACCGCTTTTCTGAGGGAAGAGAAAGGACGGTACCTCAGGAATAAGCCTCGGCTAACTACGTGCCAGCAGCCGCGGTGATACGTAGGAGGCAAGCGTTGTCCGGATTTACTGGGCGTAAAGGGCGTGTAGGCGGTACAGAAAGTCTTTGCTTAAAGATCCCGGCTCAACTGGGAGAGTGGCAGAGATACTTCTGAACTAGAGGGCAGTAGAGGAGAGCGGAATTCCCGGTGTAGTGGTGGAATGCGTAGATATCGGGAGGAACACCAGTGGCGAAAGCGGCTCTCTGGGCTGTACCTGACGCTGAGGCGCGAAAGCGTGGGTAGCAAACCGGATTAGATACCCGGGTAGTCCACGCCATAAACGATGGATGCTGGGTATAGAGGGTATCGACCCCTTCTGTGCCGAAGCTAACGCGTTAAGCATCCCGCCTGGGAACTACGGCCGCAAGGCTAAAACTCAAAGGAATTGACGGGGGCCCGCACAAGCAGCGGAGCGTGTGGTTTAATTCGATGCTAAGCGAAGAACCTTACCAGGGCTTGACATACTAGTGGTACCGATCCGAAAGGTGAAGGACCCTTCGGGGAGCTAGTACAGGTGCTGCATGGCTGTCGTCAGCTCGTGCCGTGAGGTGTTGGGTTAAGTCCCGCAACGAGCGCAACCCCTGTGGTTAGTTGCACTCTCTAGCCAGACTGCCCCTAGAAGGGGAGGAAGGTGGGGATGACGTCAAGTCAGCATGGCTCTTACGCCCTGGGCTACACACACGCTACAATGGCTGGTACAACGAGTCGCAAAAGCGCAAGCTAGAGCTAATCTCTGAAAACCAGTCCCAGTGGGAATTGCAGGCTGCAACCCGCCTGCATGAACGAGGAGCTGCTAGTAACCGCAGGTCAGCATACTGCGGTGAATACGTTCCCGGGCCTTGTACACACCGCCCGTCAAGTCATGGAAGTCGACAACACTTGAAGTCCGTGAGCTAACTCGCAAGAGAGGCAGCGGCCGAGGGTGGGGTTGATGACTGGGACTAAGTCGTAACAAGGTAGCTGTACCGGAAGGTGCGGCTGGATCACCTCCTTTCTAGGGAGTCCCTTTGGGAATCCTAGGTCGGTGAGTGGGCGTATCCCTACTCTTGCAGCTACGGAATGACCACCCGTAGCAGTGACGCTCGCTCCGGTCGTTTCAACATTCGAACCAAAATCTTCCTTCCGCTATCTACCTGTTAAGGACAAACAAAAACCCGGTGAAATCACCGGGTTTTTGCTTTCCAGGGGATATCAGGTAGTTAGCCCAGATTTCTCAACACGGCAACCACTTTGCCCTGCACCTCTATGTTGTTTGCTGAAACAAATATAGGCTCCATTTGGCTGTTGGCCGGTTGGAGGCGCACCATAGTTCCATCATTGTAAATCCGCTTCAGGGTGGCCTCTTTTTCATTCTTCAGCCATGCCACCACCATATCGCCATCCCTGACACCCTCTGCCGGTTGAATGACCACCACGTCGCCGTCGTCCACCAAGGCATCGATCATGGATGTGCCGCGCACCCGCAGGGCGTACAGGTTTGAGGTCCCCTTCACCCTCACGCCGCCCAGCATACCGTTGACCACGTCCACCTGGTCAACGGCGCTATCCGGCGCCCATCCTTCCGAAGTGGGCACCGGAATGGGCTCACCGGCGGCTATGTATCCCATGACGGGGACGGAAACGGCGTCCTTCTGCCGCTTGGCCCCCAAGACCTCAATACCCCGGGATATCTCCGGAGAGCGGCGTATGTACCCCGCTTTCTGGAGGATCTTGAGGTTGTAGTCCACCACGGAGGTCGAGCTTATGTCGCAACCGTACTGGATGTCCCGCACTGTGGGAGGGTACCCCTGCTCATCCAGGAACTCCCGTATCAGATTGAGGATTTTCTCTTGACGGACCGAAAGCTTTTTCAAGATACGCCTCTCATGCATCAAAGGATTGCGCAATAGTACGCATGTTCTTTCCAGTAGTCAATGTAGCACACAAGGAAAAGGCCTGTCAACAATGGGGTGTGCTAAACTAACACTAGGAGGATGTGGAGATGCGTACTATCGAGGTGGTCCTGTACCGCGAAAGAACGGCCTGGGTAGCTCAGGCCCTCAACGTGGACGTCTCGTCATTCGGCGATACGCGGGAAGAGGCGAGATCGGCCATTCAAGAGGCCCTAGAGCTCTACTTCGAGGACACTCCGGATGCGGAAGGTGACATAGATGGAAGTAGACGTTAGAGAATTCCTCAACCGCTTTTCACCTGATGAATTAAAGAATAGAGGGGTTCTTCGTGGAGATACACAGATACTTAGAAGTGGAAGCGTGTCTCCTCTAATCAATCTAATGGCCGACCAGAAGATCACTCGCTTGGTAGCCCCGGAAAGGAATTGGTTTCTGACTTCCGATGGAGAGTTCCAGAACCCACTCTCTAGCGAAGCTAAATCCGGTAGAGTCGAAGACCTGAGAAACCCCGGCGACATCTTCAACTTCCAAAACACTTCAATTAACCCTTATTTCCGTGGGGGCAAAGGGCCTGAACTAGACACCGTGGAGGAAGACTCCTCCGAACTCAAGTTTGGGCTGGAAAGGGACTTACAAAAGGCGCTGCGCGCCAATATCCAGCAACTTGAGCCTGGACTAAAGCTCATAGACGGCGGCGCCGAGAAATCCGTTGAAGCCGGGAGAATCGATATTACCGCAGAGGACGCTGAGGGCTGTCTAGTGGTGATCGAGCTTAAGGCTGGCGAGGCTAACCTACGCTCCATTGGGCAGCTACTGGCTTATATGGGTAGCGTAAGTGACGACCCAAATCAATGCGTACGCGGAATCCTGATTGCCAACGACTTTGACCACCGTACAGTTGCAGCTGCTAGGGCCGTGCCCAACCTTTCGCTAGTGGCCTATTCTTTCCAATTCTCATTTAGCCAGCGCAAGTGACCAAGCCGGCAGATGATATATGGTCACCACTGCATCCCTTCCAGCCAACCAGGGATCAGCTAGTCCCCCCTACCCCATCTTGGCAAGCCGCTTGGCCAGCCGTGACTTGCGCCGGGCGGCGTTGTTGCGGTGCAACACGCCCTTTCGCACTCCCACGTCCAACACGGACGCAGCCCTGGCAACCGCGGCGGCGGCTTGGTCTCCATCGTTGGAATCCAGGGCGCGCCTGGCTTCCGTAACGGCGTTTTTCGCGGAGCTTCTGGCCGTCTTGTTGCGAACTGTCTTCTTGATAGAAACACGGTGAGATTTTTCGCTTGGCATATGAATCCTTTGTCCTTACTAGGAGGGTACCTTGGTTTTTACTTCCTTCTTTGCTTGCACAGGGAGTTGGCCATCGGACGATTTATTGAGATTCACCCTATTGACCTTGATCATCCCCTGCACTTCTTCCAACTTTGTAAACAGCCTGCTCAGCTGGTTTACGTCAGTAGTAAACACTGTCAGCTCCATTATGGCAATGCCCTCTTCCGTTTCACGTGTCACCAGAGAAGCAATGTTCGCCTTTTCCGCGGAAACATACGTAGTCACGTCTCTAAGCAGACCCACCCTGTCCCAGGCCTCCATCACCAGCCGGACGGGATACAGATTCTTCCTATCACCCCAATCTACCTTGATTATTCGCTCAGGCTCATCTTCAGAGGTGACGTTCTTGCATCCCTTGCGGTGAACGGAGACGCCTCTATTGCGCGTAACGTAACCAACTATTTCGTCCTTTGGAAGCGGCGAGCAGCACTGTGCAATATGAGTTAGCAGATTTCCCACCCCCAGCACTTCAATACCGGAAGCAGGGCCTGTGACCGGAACCTTGTAGTCAATGCCGAGCGGTTGATGGGGCGCCATTGCAGTAAGCCTAGCTGTCACCTGGTTGGCGGTTACGGCGCCGCTTCCCAGTGAATGGAAGAGTTCTTCTACCGAATCCTTATGAAAGAGACGGGCTATCTCTTCTGCAGTGGGTGTTACATCCAGCCTCCGTAGCTCACGTGCCAAGAGCTCTTTGCCGCGTTCTACGTTTTCGCTCCGTTCCTGTCTACGGAACCATAGTCTAATGCGCTGTCGAGCCGTAGCGCTCTTCACATATCCCGCGTGGGGATTCAGCCAGTCCAAGCTGGGACCGCGGGCTACTTTGCTGGTGAGAATCTCCACCGTATCGCCGTTTTGCAGCGGAGTATCCAGAGCGGTCAGCTTGCCGTTTACCTTTGCGCCAATACACCTATGGCCCAGCTCCGTATGCACATGGTAGGCCAGGTCTATGGACGTGGAGCCGGCGGGCAACTCTTTAACGTCCCCTTTCGGCGTATACACAAAGACCCGATCTGGGAAGAGGTCTGTCTTTACATTTTCCAGAAACTCTTCAGCGCCTGAGACCTCACGCTGCCAGTCAAGAAGCTGGCGCAGCCAGGTCATCTTCTGCTCAAACACGGAGGGCTGGTTTAGCCCCTCCTTGTACAGCCAGTGAGAGGCTACGCCGTATTCCGCCAGCCTATGCATGTTATGGGTCCGGATCTGCACCTCCAACGGCATAGCGCCCGGGCCCATCACGGTTGTATGAAGCGACTGGTACAGGTTCTCTTTGGGCTTGGCCACGTAGTCATCGAACTGCCCGGGAAGCGGAGTCCACAGCGCATGCACCACGCCCAATGTGGTGTAGCACTCACTCTTTTCGTCTACGAGGACTCGAAGAGCAAACAGGTCGTGAATGTCGTTGAAGTCCTTGCGCTGGGCGGCATAAGCCTGCATTTTCATTTGAATACTGTAGATGCTCTTGGCTCTGCCCGTAACCTGACCTCTTATGCCGTGTTCCTTAAGCGCCTGTTCAAGTGTTTGGCGTACCTCTCCTATGTGGCGTTCACGTTCGTCTCTGGTTTTGGACAACAGCCTGGATATCTCGCGATACCGTGTCGGTTCAAGCTGCTGGAAAGCTATGTCTTCCAGGCGCCATTTGATATCCCACATGCCCAATCTATGGGCAAGAGGCGAGTAGATATCCAGGGTCTCTTGGGCAATAGCAACTCGCCGGTCCAAGGGCAGGTACTTCAGAGTGCGCATGTTGTGAAGGCGGTCCGCCAGCTTTATGAGGACAACTCTTAGGTCTTGGGCCATTGCAACCAGCATCTTGCGCAGGCTGGCGGCCTGGTTCCCGCCTTCAGATCTGCTCTGAGCATCATCGTCATAATCAGATGTACGGAGATCCAGCCGATTGAGCTTGGTAACACCGTCGACTAAATGAGCGACCTCTGCCCCGAACTCAGTATCCAACTTGTCCACGGAAACGTCGCAGTCCTCTATAACGTCATGAAGCAAAGCAGCAGCTATCGTCGTGGAGTCCATATGCAAGTCGGCTAGATATAGCGCGGTTTCCACGGGATGGTTTATGAACGGTTCGCCGGAAAGCCGCATCTGGCCGCTGTGTGCCTCCGCAGCGAAATCATAAGCCTTGCAGACAAAAGCAACGCGATCGTCCGGCAAGTAGCCCTGCACTCTTGTAAGAAGATTCTTCAATGCACCCTTCACCCTACCTTAAACTGCACAGTCAAAGTATAACCCAACTGGTCGACTGGGACAAAGTACGGACATACGGATATTAGAGTCGCCGATTCAAGGAAGACGACTCATATGTGTTTGCTGTCTTTACTAAGGCGTATGCCTGGAGTATTCTGATTTGACACCCTATCTTTGAGGCTTCCCTTGTACAGAGCGCCCAGAGGCACGTCGGACCAGTTGCCTCAGGAACAGAAATACCGGGAGTACGTTGAGGACACGGCTGCATTGGTATGCCGCGCATTTGGGTTCGAAAGAATCGACACGCCTGTTTTCGAAGCCACGGGACTTTTTGTGCGCACGGTTGGAGAGGGAACGGACGTGGTGCAAAAGGAGATGTACACCTTTGAAGACAGAGGTGGAGATTCCCTGACCCTGAGGCCTGAAGGTACGGCGCCGGTGTGTCGCGCCTACATTGAGCATGGCATGTCCAATTTGCCTCAGCCTGTACGACTCTACTACTGCTGCCCCATATTCAGATATGAACGGCCGCAGGCAGGCAGGTTCCGGCAGCATAACCAGTTTGGAATTGAAGTCATTGGCGACGCCGACCCCCTGGTGGACTTAGAGGTGATCCAGCTCGGTTGGACCTTCACCAGGAACCTTGGACTGACCAACTTGACCCTTGTGATTAACTCCATCGGCGACAAGGAATGCCGCCCCGCTTACTTGAATAAGCTTAAAGAGTACTACCTAGCGCACCTGGACCAGGTATGCGACGACTGCCGTGCGCGATTTGACGGCAACCCTTTGAGGCTATTGGACTGCAAGCAGACCTGCTGCCAGCCTTTTATAGAGAACGCGCCGGCTTCCGCTGACAATCTGTGCCTCAGTTGCCAGCAACACTGGGACTCTCTGCGAGGACATATGAAACGGCTGGGTATACCCTACAAAGAGGAGCATCGACTGGTTAGGGGGTTGGACTATTACACACGCACCGTTTTTGAGATACAGCCCCCGGAAGAAGGGGCCCAAAGCACCGTGTTGGGCGGCGGTCGATACGACGGTCTAATCGAGCAACTGGGAGGCCCAGCCACGCCGGGGGTGGGGTTTGGCAGCGGTATAGAGCGACTCATAGCTAATCTGAAGCGCCAGGGTGTCACACCGCCCGACGGATCGCCCAGGCCGGTTGTGATTACGGGTCTAGGAGAAGAGGCGCAGAGCAAAGGCGTGGAGCTTGCGGCCTCTCTCAGAGAATCCGGCGTTTCCGTACTGATTGCTTCCTCAAGCCGCAGTCTCAGAGCCCAAATGCGCTACGCTTCCAACATGAACGCAAGTTTCACCGTAATCATCGGAGAAGATGAACTGGCTAGAGGCAAGCTGGGCGTTCGGGACATGGACAACAGCGAGCAGCGAGAAGTGCCCATGCTTGAGATCGTCGATTACTTGACAAACGCTGCCACAGGCCCTTCTGTACTCTCTCCAATCACACGGCCTCAAACTCCCACATATAGAGAAGGATGATGCTAGACAAATTGGCCGAAATGGAGCTTCGTCTCAACGAAATCGATGAGTTGATGGCGAGTCCAAGCGTAGCCGTAGACACCGCGCGACTGATTAGCTTGAGCAGAGAGAGGGCTAACTTGGAACCGGTGGTCAACTCCTACAAAGAGTACCTTGAAGTCCAGCATTCCCTGGAAGACACGCAAAGCATCATCAGGGAAGCGGATGATCCCGACTTGGTGGCGCTGGCCAAGGAAGAGGTCGCGTCTCTGGAAGATAAACGGAACGCCATTGAAAAGGACCTGAAGCAGGCGCTGCTGCCCACAGACCCGTCGGATACGCGAAACGTCTTCGTGGAGATACGCGCCGCCACCGGAGGCAACGAGGCTTCGCTGTTCGCCGGTGATCTTTACCGGATGTACTCTCGATATGCTCAGCTTCAACGCTGGCAAGTTGACCTGGTCGACGCTCATGAATCGGAGGTTGGTGGCTTCAAGGAGATCATATTCCAGGTCAACGGGCGGGACGTGTACAGCTACCTCAAGTATGAAAGCGGCGCCCACCGTGTGCAGAGAGTCCCCGTTACCGAGTCCTCAGGTAGATTGCACACCTCCACGGCTACCGTGGCCGTTCTTCCGGAGGCGGAAGAGGTTGACATTGACATCAAGGACGAAGACTTGCGAATAGACATATTTCACGCCGGCGGCCACGGCGGGCAGAATGTGAACAAAGTCGCTACCGCGGTGCGCGTCACCCACCTGCCCACCGGAATAGTGGCCATGTGCCAGGACGAACGGTCGCAGCTGCGCAACAAGGAGAAAGCGATGAACGTGCTCAGGGCGCGCTTGTTCGACAAAGCGCAGCGTGAACAGCAAGAGAGCCTGAGCCAGGAACGACGGAGCAAGGTGGGCACCGGGGAGCGCTCCGAGAAAATACGGACGTATAATTTCCCCCAAGATCGCATTACGGATCACCGCATCAACAAGAGCTTCCACAACATACAATCCATCTTGGACGGCGACATGACGCCGGTTGTTGAGCCTCTCAGAGAACATGAGCAAAGTCAGCGAATGCAAAGCCTCTGAAACAATCACGGTTCGTGAAACGGTTATCAACATAAGCAAGTCGCTTCGTGGCGCGGGAATAACCGAACACATTCTGGAGGCGGAGCTTCTGCTGGGCGCGGCCCTGGGCATGGACCGCGCCGCCCTGTACGCTTCTTTCAATGAAGAGGTACCCGGTTCCAGCCTGCATAGAGTAGAGGAACTGCTGACCCGCCGGCTGACCCGCGAACCCCTGCCCTACATTCTGGGCCGCCGCGAGTTCTACGGCCTGTCGCTAGAGGTGAATCCCGGCGTATTCATTCCCCGGCCAGAGACGGAGACGCTGGTGGATGAGGCCATACGCCTGGCCCAGCGGATGCCGGAACAGCCCCCGTTAAAGATAGTAGAGGTAGGCACGGGATGCGGCACGATAGCCCTGGCCCTGGCCTCGCGCTTACCCAACGCGGACATCCGCGCCACCGACATATCGCAACAGGCCCTGACTACGGCCCAGGCCAATGCCGAGCGCCACGGGCTGCGGAATCGCATCAAGTTCATGCGCTGCGACCTGCTGTCCTGCTTCTTGGGGCCGGTAGATATGCTGATAGCCAACCTGCCCTACCTGAACAGCGCCGCCATTGCATCGTTGCAGCCTGAGATACGGGAGTTCGAACCGCGAGAGGCGTTGGATGGCGGTAACGACGGCCTTCACCTGATCCGGAGGCTTCTGGAAGAAGCGCGCAGTGTGTTAGAAGGCAAAGGTGTGATCCTGTTGGAGATGGATCCGCACCAAATGGAAGCCGTAGAGATAGCAGCAACAAGCTACTGGCCTAGCGCGACAACCAGCAGACACAAAGACCTTGCCGGATTAGACAGAGTGCTGACTATACAGCTGTCAGGCCACTAGAGCTCCATCACCACTTTGAGGACGTTGTCCCGCTTTTCACTGTACATTTGAAAGGCCTGCTTTGCCTCTGCAAATGGCAGTGTATGGGTCACCAGATGCTCCAGGCTAAGCCTCTTCTGAGCCACCAGGTCCACACAGTGCTTGATGTGGCTCGTGGGGTCGTTGGGCGGCCTGGAACTGATGGTGGGCAGGATGGTGGCCAGGCTGCTCATCATCGCGTCGTAGTTGATGGGGAGCACGTCTTCATGGTGCGGCTGCCCGAAAAGAACGGCCAGGCCCATCTTGCGGATGACCTGGAACATCAGGTTGATGGTCTCGGCTTCGCCGGCGGCCTCTATCACCACGTCGGCCTGACTCCCGCCGGTGATTTCGGCCACAGCACCGATGACATCCTCCCTGGACGAATTGATGGTGTGGGTGGCACCCAGTTGCTTGGAGACCTCCAACCGGTAGTCCAGCAAATCGACCGTGATGATCTGCCTGGCTCCCTGCTGAGCCATCCAGTAAGTGAAGTTCAGTCCGATGGGGCCCTGGCCCATGACCACCACGCGCTTGCCCAGGACGCTGCCCAAACGGTCGCAGGAGTACATCACGGTGCCCATATGCTGGCACATGACCCACGCCGACAGGTCGCCGTCGTCCGGGAGAGGAATTATGCGACTGGGCGGTTCGGCAAGGTATTCAACCAGGCCCGCGCTGGTGGAAGGAAGCACTATTACGCGCTGCCCCACCGACAGCTCGTCGCTGCGGCTCTCCACGACGACGCCGGCGCACTCGTGGCACGGCCTGCCGTGCTCCAGCGGGTACTGCTCCTCCGGCAGAACTCTATCGAAGATGCGCAAGTCGCTGCCGCAGACGGAGAGCCTACGGAGCCGTATCAGCGCCTGGCCGTCTTTGACCTCTGGTATCGGGATGTCGTCAAACTGCAACTGCTGGGGACCGACGACGCGAGCCGCTTGCATTAGCCTTACCTCCGCAGGGACGGGTTGGGTTCCGCAAGGTAATCTATCATCAAGGCGGAGGAGTTTGCCATACGCTGAGCCGATGACGATTGATTGAGCACAAATTGTCGGATATAGTCAGCGGTAGCAACGCTCGCAAGGAGGGCTGATACGATGAGCACGGAGACCCAAACGAACATGGCAGGCAAGGTCATCACGGTGAACGGCCCCATAGACCCCGACCAGGTGGGCGCCACCATAATGCATGAGCACATATTCATAGACTTCTGGCGCGACAAGACGCTTGGATTCAATGCCCCGGCCACAGACGTTGAGATATGGGACCAGAAGCTGACGCTGGAGAACCTGCACCTGGCGCGCGAGCGCAAGCACATGAAGGACAACTACATGCTGACCGATGAAGACGTGGCCGTTCGCGAGCTGCAATACTTCAAGAACAGCGGCGGCGGAACCGTGGTCGACGTGACGAACATCGGCCTGGGAAGGGACCCGCTGGCGTTGCGGAGAATGGCGAACGCCACAGGCCTCAACGTTGTGATGGGGTCAGGCTGGTACCAGAAGTTCTATCATCCCGTTGATATGGACGAGCGGACGGTGGAAGACCTGACGAGCGAAATAGTACGCGACATCACGGTGGGAGTGAACGGCACGGGAATAAGGTCCGGGATTATTGGCGAGGTGGGAATCAACGGCAATCCGCTGACGCCAAACGAAATAAAGAGCATCAAGGCGTCGGCGCGGGCGAGCAGGGCCACCGGCGCGGCCATATCGTTCCACCAGGGAGGCACGGACCGCGAGAAGCTGGAGGTGGCTGGCATCCTGGGAGAGGAGGGGGCAGACCTGAACCGCGTAATATTCGGGCACAGCAACACCTACGCAGGAGACGTGCCGTTGCTGCTGGAGCTGCTGAAGATGGGCACGTATATCCAGTTCGACACGCTGGGCAGAGTGGGCGCTCCGGTGGCGCGCTACTCCTACATCTACGATACCGACCTGAACCGGGTGTACCAGTCGGCGGGCGACGTGCTGGTGGCGGAGGCGATACCGCAACTGATAGAAGCGGGCTACGAGGACCGGATACTGCTTTCGCAGGACGTGTGCATGAAGATACACCTGAAGGCGTACGGCGGCACGGGGTATTCGTTCGTCATGGAGAAGTTCGTGCCGTACCTGCTCACGCTGGGGGTCACGGAGGAACAGGCCACCAAGATGATGTTCGACAACCCCATGCGGATACTGACGCTTGTGGAGCCGGAGTAGGTCTGGGGTGATCCAGGTGATGATTGACCACTTGACATAACTCGATTTTGGTATGTCGTAAAATGACATGTTAGGCGTGAGAAAGTGTGCAACGGCGGAGTTGTGTCGTGCCTGAGAAGGGAATTGTTTTAACATTATGTAAAGAACTGCAAGGCTAAACGCGACCCATTTTGTTGAAAATATGGGAAACAATTCCGAAATCTGCCAGGATGCGGCAATTTTCGTCAGGGCGTTCAGCTTCCTCCAGTTCATGTAGATAAGTGTAGGAGACGGAGGCGGGTGCGGGGAAGTGGGAGATGTCGGTGGGTGGCGGTGGGCAACACGCGGGGATACGCAAATCTGAAGGGGACGATTTTGGTTTCAAAGAAGACAAAGTTGAGGGAGCGATTGGTGACTGGCCTGGAGGATATGGGGTTCGTCTTCGGCTCAGGTGGAGTGACGCCTCCTCTCTACCCCGATAAAGAGTCGATACGGCAGATGTATGTGGCAGAACGCCAAAGGTTCGTTGAAGAGAGGATCGACCTATTGCAACGACTGGAGAGACGAGCACTTCCTTTCTTTGCCACGGGTAAAGAAGTCTCCCCAAACGCAGTACTCCCGCGGATTGAACTGGTGGAATCGCCCTTGCAGGCTGACATCTTCAGGTACGCCTGTCTCTTGTGGAGCATACCGGTCTCTCCGGGGTATGGTAGGCGTATGCGCTTTCTTATCTTTGATGAGGCCAATGAGAAGCTTATTGGAGTTCTTGGGCTTTCGGATCCTGTGTACTGCCTTGCGGTACGAGACCAATGGATCAGATGGGACAATCAGGACAAGCGTCTTCGCCTCTGGCATGTGATGGATGCCTATGTGCTCGGTGCCGTTCCTCCATATAACTATTTGCTTGGTGGAAAGCTCGTAGCACTCTTGGCGACCTCAAATGAGGTTAGGGAGCAATTCGTTAAACGGTATAGGGGAAGGGCATCAGGAATTCTGGGTCTGGTTCGCGAACCCCATCTGGTGCTATTGACTACCACTTCCGCAATGGGACGCTCATCAATGCTGAACCGAATGAAACGAGACGGTGAGGTTATTTGGGAGAGCTTAGGAATGACCTTGGGATGGGGACATTTCCATTTGGGAAACGGCCACTTCAAGGCGATGGCGGACTTTATGCGCGAGGAGTCCCCGGAGGTATTCGCCAGCTACAAGTTTGGGGGAGGCCCAAGTTGGAAACTCCGGGTCATACGATCGTGTCTTCGTCAACTCGACATTCCATCTACAGCGCTCCAACACGGCGTGAGACGTGAACTTTTCTCGGCTCCCCTTAGTGATAACTGGCGGGAATTTCTGCGAGGACAACAGGAAACTCCTAAATTCCATGACCGTTCGTCCGAAGACCTCATGTCTTTCTTTCGCAGGAGGTGGCTGCTTCCAAGAGCAGAGAGGGATACGCGCTACAAGGACGTTACACATCAGGATATACGACGACAGGTCCGCGCGGAAGTGTGCGGAGAGTGAGGGCTAAGTGGCACTTGCAGAGATAAGCTACGACGATCTAAAAGTGAAAATGAACGAGGCCGTAGAGAAAGAGGCCGCCCAGGTAGACGAGCTACGGCGGGAAGTACGACGACTCACCGTCAGAAAACTTGACCACCGTCCCTGCAAGACCATTGCTCCCCTGGGCACGGACGGCGGAGAGAATCGCCTAACCTTTGAACCGCTCAACCTGGAAATTATCCGAGTGGTGGATAGTGAAGGACAGGAACTCGTCCAGGAGGTCATAGCCATCTCAGAAGATGACTCAGTTTTCAGGGAGATGAGCAGGCGTCTTCCTGTTATGCGGCAATTGCTGAAAAGCCTGGGAATCGAGTTTGAAGGACTCTCCTACTTGCTCGGCAGCAAGAAAAGCCCGGATGTCGAGCGAGTGTCGGATAATCGAGGGCGTGTGCGGGCATTCAGGGACATCCTGGAATGGGCTGTGCTCCTTGATCTGGCATCAAGGGATTGGCCCGTGGACGTGCTTCTTCTGCGGGACGGTCTTCTTAGGACAAAGACACTCAAGCGGGAGACCTTCCCCAAATTGGACGTAGCGTTCCGACGATCTTTGAGGAACAGGCAGCGCAAGGTCTTCCTTCTCGGTGTAGCCAAGTCCTCGGCGGTCCTCAGCAAGTTGAGCTTGGCGATGTTGCTGGAACGTACCTTTGATAGGGACTATCCATGCTATGCTGAGGTGCCCCAAGACTTGGAGGCCAAGTGCTACAACTTTGACCGTACGTGGCTGGAGACTTCTTCGGATAACGCCGATAGCGAGAGGCAGCTCTACCAGAGTTTCGGACGCCTTCACCTTATCAAGCTGGGTAAGTCGCCTGACTCGCCCGTCCTGCCCGTGGACGTGCCAGTGTGGCTTCCTAATAACCGAAAGCAAGAGGTACTCGAATACCTGGTCAACGATGCGTTGGACAATTTCCCGGTTCTGGGCTACCCCAGCGCCCTCCAACGTGCTCACGACCATGCAGTGCTTACAGGTTTGGAAATGACCGTACTAGGCGACCTAATGACCGATGCCCTGCGGGATCATGTAGACGACTCTCTACGGGAGCGGATTGTTCGGCACGTGCATTTGGGAAGAGGCCTTATCAAAGGAGGAGGACGCAGAAGTGGTTAGACTATTTGAACCGGATCGATTGATCGGCATGTTCAAGGGCTTCACTGAGGAGGGATTGGAGTTCCGAGCGGAGATCGTCTCCCCGTACCAACCGAGTGAAGACTTGGCCCCGCGCATCGGACAGTTTCTGCTAGTGGAACTGGGGTCACCCGACGAGGCAGCTTTGGGTCGAATTACCCGGTTTTTCCCTGTGGGTGTGCTGGCTGGACAGGAAGGTGATGAGTATCTGGCGGAGATGCATCGATCACACACGGAAGTTCCCGCCCAACTCAAGGAGCGACGGCTCCGTTACAACGTCAAAGTCCGACTTCTCGGTGGCCTGCGAGTTGACTATGGTACAGATGGGAGTCGTCTTAGATTCGTACCTACGGTACGAAAGCTGCCTCATCTGGGTGCCAGAGTGGGGTTGCCCGGTGATGAGGTGCTAGCTTTCCTGTGCAACCTTGGAGCGCAGACCGACACTGCCCAGACCATAGGCCATTTCAGCCTTGGCGAGATAATCTACAACGGTGGCGCGCCTGCCGGAGAAGATTTTCTGCTTCCCCAGCCGCAGACATTACCCGTCAATTTTGATGTCAAGAGTCTGATTTCTCGAAGGTCTTTCGTGTTCGCCCGCGCCGGTTACGGCAAATCGAACATGCTGAAACTCCTCATCTCCCAGCTCTACGCCAACGATGGGCCGAAGGATCGTAGCGGTCGTCCTGTTGGGATGTTGGTACTCGACCCAGAGGGCGAGTACTTCTGGCCCGATGAAGACGGACGCCCAGGGCTTTGCAATGTCCCACATCTCAAGGACAAGATTGCTGTCTTTACCGACCGCCTAGAACCTAATCCCTACTACGGCTCATGGAAGGTTGGCGGCATTAAATTGGATGTACGCGAACTCTCTCCTTCGGACGTCGTGTCACTCTGCCTACCGGACAACCGTCAGAATGACCAGAATGTGGCCAAGATGAGAGGTCTCCGGCGTGAACAGTGGCGCCAACTGATTGACTACGTGCAGGAGCATCGTCACGGTGCCGACGAAAACCAGATTCAACGCATTGCAGGTTTCAGTGAAGCTGAGGGAGTCGAAGCCAGGGCGATGCGGAGCAACCTAGTAACGATTGTAAACCGACTCCACGACCCGGCAGGAACCCTTCAAACCCAAGTCAAGGACCTTCTTGCAAGCGGAATGATTGTGGTCGTCGACTTGTCCTTGATAACCGGGGCCATAGGACTTCAAATATCAGGACTGTTGCTCAAGTCCATCTTTGATCACAACCAATATAACTTCACGTCGGCAGAAGGTGGAAGGGGAATAATCCCCACGATCGCAGTGCTAGAAGAGGCGCAGAGCGTACTTGGCCGTCGGGCTAGGGAAGAGAGTCCCTTCGTCCAGTGGGCCAAAGAGGGACGTAAGTATGGGTTGGGGGCAATCATGGTCACACAGCAACCAGGCTCCATGGCCTCCGAGCTCCTGAGCCAGGGAGACAATTTCTTCGCGTTCCACCTTCTTTCCGCTAACGACCTGAAGACGCTGCAACAGCACAATGCTCACTTTTCGGACGACATCTTGGCAAGCATCCTGAACGAACCCATCAAGGGCAACTGCTTCTTTTGGTCTGCCCCCGACCAGCCTTTTGTACTTCCAGCTCGAATCCTCAACTTTGACGACGTAGGATCCAAGGTTCCCGAAGCTCAAGAGGTCACTGTCTCATTGGACGTTGGCGCGGGCCAGTTCGAGGACGAAGCGCGCCAAGCTGAATCTGAACTTGTAACAGCCGTTCGAGATACTGTCATGGCTATGGACAGCGGACGGGGGGTTGAATTCTACAGCCTACCCCCAGAGCACCCTGAAAACGCGCTTATGGTAGCTTGTTTCAAACCCCGACTTTCTGCCCAAGTGGCGAAAAAACTAGATGAGAGTTTGAAGGAAAGATTCTGCTCACCAGGGAATGAATATATCCAAGACAGCTATCTGGAAAAGGCGTTGATAAGCAGCGGCTTGGTCACTGATGTCCAGCGAGTCAAAGGAAGACGGGACGGCCAAGGGCGATTCGGAGACTACTACCTCGTTCCCAACTCGGCTTTCGATGGACAACCACCAGAACTCCGAGGCACTCTTACTGTGGAATAGACTCCTCCTCGCCTGCATGGTACGGTGTCGCCGGCCCCTGTTCTCTGAGCGCGAAGACGTCCTGGCGCAGCCTGTCGTTCAGGCGGGTCTGCCAGCCCGGCCCGCCGGAGCGGAAGTGGTTCACAACGTCCCTATCCAGCCGGATGGAGACCAGTTCCTTGGTGGGAGCTTTCTGCCTGCCGCGCCGGCGCAGCGACCACTCCACCAGTTCCGGGTCTACTTCCATGGCGGGACGGGCGCGGGCCCAGTCCTCAGCGGTTATTTCCGGCGCGTCGGGGTCTCCGGCTATGTGCCGCTGTATTTCGGCTTCTTCCTGGTCTGTGGGGCTTATGTGGCCCGGTTTAAGCCTCGGCATAGTACCTCTCCTCTTTCTTGCTGGCCCTTCGCAGGCTGATGATGCGCCTTCTGTCGCCGCGGCGGGTGTACACAACGAAGTGCAAGCGGTCTCCCATATATCCAATGGCGCTCCAACGGGACTCGCTGTAGCGCGCGCTGGGAAAGATCATTGCCGTCTCCCATTCGAACTCTTCCACGGCTTCGAAGCCGGGACGCCCCGCTGCGATGTTGGCCTGGTTCTTTGCTTCGTCCCATTCGTACATGTCAGATTGTACATACAATTAGTGGTTTGTCAAGTCTTTTTGCATAGACAATAAGAGGCATTTCCGGTGCCGAGGGTGGGATTCGAACCCACACTCCCTTGCGGGAAGCGGATTTTAAGTCCGCCGCGTCTGCCATTTCGCCACCCCGGCGCGGTGCACGTCTAAATGTTACCTTACGGAAAACCGCCGTACCAGCGGCCTGCCCAATGCAGGCTGGTACGGCGGTCCCATTGATTGCTGGAGGCGACGGGCGGATTCGAACCGCCGAATAGGGGTTTTGCAGACCCCCGCCTTAGACCACTTGGCTACGTCGCCATCCTATTCTGGTGCCGAGGAGGAGATTTGAACTCCTACGCCCTCACGGGCACTGCCCCCTCAAGACAGCGTGTCTACCGATTCCACCACCTCGGCACGGGTTTGTCCCTTTGGCAGGGGCGCGAGGATTCGAACCCCGGACCTGCGGTTTTGGAGACCGCTGCTCTACCAGCTGAGCTACACCCCTACTTGCAACGTCCCGTTACATCTCAGAGTAGCATCAGGCAGGATGGAGCGTCAATACAGCCAACCCTTTAGTGGAGAGACCTTACCTTTCGGCAAGCTCCGGCTGCGGCGTGGCGTGCTGCGGCGACTCCAACTCCTCCACAACATCGGTATACCCCTTCTGGTCTCGCTGATACCATAGAACGAACACCACGCCCATGGTTATGAAGAAGGCCAGCGCTCCCGGGAGCTTCATGATCAGCCCCCCTATCTGCTGGTCCGATATGACGTCCAAGCCCCAAAGCCTGGGCACGGTGGCATAGAACGGGTACAGCACACGCGGCGAGAAGGTGATGGCGGCGCCTATGAAGCCGGCAGGAAGCGTGAGCAGGAACAGGTACACCATTTGCATCGGATAGCCGGATCTGGGCACCTCGGAGAGGGGGCTCATCACGGGCCACCACATGATGACGGCGCTGAACATGAACATGAGGTGCTCCAGGACGTGGATTCCATGCGACTGGAGTGTGGCGTCATAGAACGCGGGAAGGTGCCAGGCGGCAAGAACGAAGCCGGATATGGCAAACGCCTGCACGGGACGGGTGAGCCAGCGCGCCACGGACAGAGCCAGGTTATGGCGAAAGAGCGGTCTAATCAACCAGGGAGGCGTCCCCGCCAGCAGCAGAGGAGGCATGACAAGGATGAGAATCAGGTGCTGCACCATGTGGGCGCTGAACAGGAAATTGTCGGCCAGGTGATGAATAGGAGAGGAGAGCGCCAGGTACATGGACAGCATCCCTGCGGAGAAGAAGACGACGCGCTTGGCCTCGACGGGCTGGACACGGCCCAAACGGCTTCGCAGTCGTGTGATGCCCAACAGATAGGCGCCTTGCACCAACAGAATGCCCAAGACAATGTCGGGATGGAAATGCCACTGGAGCCAGAGATTTGTATCTGCCACTACCCTACCCGTCCGTACGCAAAGCCAGCAGGCTTAAGAAGATGAGCCGCGGCCGCCCTTTGCCAGAAACGCTGCGCCAGCAAGAACGGCGGCGGCGATGAGCAGCGCCACGAGCACAGCCCACGGCTCTTTCACCTGTATACCGCCGATGGTCACCTTCTCCTGGACCTCAGCCAGGGCAAGGAGCAACTCTCCTATCCCAATGATGATGACCGCCGTGACGATCATTACAATCACGGGCACCCATATGGCGGACAATATGCGGTCTTGCAGTGTTTTCTTGTCCATATTACCTACAAAATTAAGAGTCCAAAGAGGGCCATCAAGGCAAGTATCACACCGGTGGTGAGCAGCATACCCCCAACCAGAAATGCTGAAAAGAGCTTGCTGTCAAATTTCAAGTGCATGTAGAACATGGCCACCAGCGTAAATTTGGCTGCGGAAAGCACTATGAGGGCAGATATAAGAAAAGCGGTAGCAAGGTCAAGGTAAACGATGGCTACCTCTACGACAGTGATAACGAACAGTATGACGGCTATTGCTACGTACTTAGCCGGTGTGGGATGACCTGCCTCTCTTGTATGTACGGTTGTGCTCATGTGGGACTCTTTCTTCGCCTAACCTGCAATGTTGGGCGCCTCTACCAGGTATACCACTGTGAATATGACAATCCAGACTACGTCCACAAAGTGCCAGTACAAACCGGCAAGCTCTATGTTCAAGTGCTGCTCCGGCTTCAACCTGCCTCTCCACGCCACAACGAAGAAGGAAAGGAGAATGATCACGCCAACGGTTACGTGAGCTCCGTGAAAGCCGGTGAGGACAAAGAAGGTAGTGCCAAACAGGTTCTCCGTCCAGGTGAGACCGTTGTGCTCAATAAAGAAGGTGAACTCAAAGTACT
This sequence comes from Dehalococcoidia bacterium, assembly GCA_963667055.2. Classification (GTDB taxonomy): domain Bacteria; phylum Chloroflexota; class Dehalococcoidia; order Lucifugimonadales; family QGNO01; genus DAOUJH01. The sequence goes on along the minus strand of OY762956.1, from coordinate 1,684,096 downwards.
GGCCGCCAAGGAACACCGCGCCAAGCAATGCCGTAGCCAGCAACCAGATCTTGAGGCCGCGCTGATCGCCCTTCTGAATGGCGGCAAGGGCAAGCACCATGGTCAAGCTGCTCATGAGCAGCACAAAAGCGCTTACGGAGGTGTACGGAATGTTGAACACCTCGTAGGGCTGAGGGCCTTCTATGCTCTTTCCCTTGTAGAGCAGATAGGTCGCAATGAGCGAGCCGAAGAAAAGGGTGTCCGAACCAAGGAAGGCCCACATGACCATCTTGCGATGATCCAGACCTGTAGTGGTCTGGGGGTGTTCGGAGTGTGCTAGGGCCTCTGCCAACTATTCACCTCTCTAATGACTCTCGGAGCCGGGTTCAGGATCGGCCGGTTCAAAGGCCCAACCATAGATGCCAAACATCATAACCAGGATGCCAACTACAATAACGACAGGATGGATAAGTATTCCAAAGGCTGCAACTACCATGCCCAAAGCCGTTGCCAGCGGGAAGTAAGACAGACCGGGCAAGTGAATGCCATGACCGTCATCAGCATGCCCTCCGCTTGAGGCGGCTGCGCCGGCCGGAATGGGTACGGGCCTGCCATCCGGGCCTTCGGTATATTTACGATCCCAGAAAGCGTCTCTACTGTGAACAGTGGGTATCTCCGTAAAGTTGTGCGGCGGCGGCGGTGAAGACATCGACCACTCCAGTGTTCTGCCGTCCCAGGGGTCGCCGGTCTCATCCTTTTCACCTTTGCGAAGGCTTGTGAAGAAGTTCCAGATGAAGACCAGCACTCCCAGCGCTATCACCCAGCTTCCTACGGTGGCGAATAGGTTCCAGAAATCCCACCCCATGCTGGAATCGTAGGTGTTGATGCGGCGAGGCATGCCGTCCAAGCCCAGCCAGTGCATGGGGGCAAAGGTCAGGTTCATGCCTGCGAAGAGCAACCAGAAGTTGAGCTTGCCCAGGCCCTCATTCATGAGGCGACCCGTCACCTTGGGGAACCAGTAGTAGATGCCGGCAAACAGACCAAAGATGGAACCACCGAAGAGCACGTAGTGGAGATGGGCCACTATGTAATAGGTGTCCTGCTGCTGGGCATCGGCGGGAGGTGATGCGTGAGTGACGCCGCTCAAACCTCCGATTATGAAGAGAACAATGAAACCTATGGCAAAGAGCATGGCGGTGGAGAGATGTACGGAACCTCCCCACAAGGTGCCTATCCAGTTGAATATCTTCACCCCCGTGGGCACCGCAATCAGCATTGTTGTGATTGCAAACGTGGCGTTGGCAACCGGGCCAAGTCCCACGGTAAACATGTGATGGCTCCACACGGCCCAGCCCATGAATCCAATGAATACGCCGGACAGCACTATGAACGGGTACCCGAAGAGAGGTTTCTTGGAAAAGGTAGGCAAAATCTCCGAAACGATACCCATAGCAGGTAGTATCAGAATGTACACCTCAGGGTGGCCAAAGACCCAGAAGAGATGTTGCCACAGGACAGGGTCACCGCCGGCGGAGGGATTGAAGAAGTTGGTGCCAACGAACCTGTCGAACCCCAGTTGAATAAGGGCAACGGTAATGACTGGCATGGCAGTGACCAGCAGGAAGGAGGTGACAAGAGTCATCCAGGTGAATACAGGCATGCGCATGAGGGTCATGCCCGGGGCGCGCATGTTTATGATGGTAACAATGAAGTTGAATGCGCCGGCCATGGAGGAGGTGCCCAGCACCAGCAGGCCAAGGACGTAGAAGTCCATACCGCTCCCCACGTCAAAGGCCGTATCGGTCAGCGGGGCATATGCAAACCATCCCGCTCCGGGAGCGGCCCCTATGAACCAGCCGGCGTTCAGCAGTATTCCGCCAAAGAGGAAGACCCAGTAGCTCAATGCGTTGAGGCGAGGAAAAGCGACGTCCCTTGCGCCTATCTGCAATGGGATAACGATGTTGAAGAAAGCAACGCTCAACGGCATTATGGCCAGGAAGATCATGGTCAGCGCGTGCATGGTGAACAACTGGCTGAACATATCCGCGCTTACCAGGGAGTTTTCCGCAGCGGATAGCTGCAATCTGAGGGTCAGCGCCTCTATTCCGCCGATAAGGAAGAAGACCACGGCGGTCACGCCGTAGAGGACTCCGATGCGCTTATGGTCAACCGTTACCAGCCAGCCCACCCAACCCGTGGTTGTGGTAGGCCTTCTCAGTATCCAAGGTATATGGCTAGTGACTGCCGCCATTACCGACCTCCAAGAATCAATAACCGCTTCATTGCAAGCTCTGCAGGTACGCCACCAGGGCGTCCAGCTCCTCTCCGGATATGTTTAGATCTGGCATCCCCACCCCGGGCTTGACATCCGCGGGGTTGCTCACCCATTTTCTCAGATTCTCTTCGTTATTGTCCATTATGCCGGCGCCGAGGGTGCTCCGGCTGGCTACGTGCGTCAGGTTGGGGCCGACGTCGCCCCGTATCGGCTGGCCCTCCACGGTGTGGCAGATGGCGCAGCGCTGTCCGATAACGGCTTTCCCTTTCAGCGTACCCTCGAACCCCTTATTGACGAAGATGTCCGCCCCCTGAGCAGCCAGGCCCGTGGCTTCCGCGGGTTCGGATCTGATCCCCTCTACCCAGGCGTCGAACTCATCCTGGGGCTGCGCGAAGACACGGAATCGCATCTGAGCGTGGGCGGTGCCGCAAAACTCGGCGCACTGGCCATAGAACTCGCCGGATTCGTCGGCTCTGAACCACATCGTATTGGTGTTGTTGGGCACAATGTCAACCTTGCCCGCCAGTTTGGGTATCCAGAAGCTGTGAATAACGTCCTTGGACTCCAGGGCCACGTCCACGTTCTTGCCCACAGGCACGTGCAGTTCATTGGCGGTGGAAATGCCCAGATCCGGATAGTCGAACTCCCACCACCACTGATGCGCGGTGACGGTGACATTAAGCACTTCCCCTTCAGGGACATTGGCCGTGCTGAAGATTGTGTCCACGGTAGGCACGGCAATAATGGCGAGCACTACGGCGGGAGCAATGGTCCAAGCCACCTCCAGCCTCGTGTTGCCGTGGGTCTGCTTGGGCAGCCCGCTCGCTCCAGCGCGGCGGCGGAACCTGAAGATGGTATAGACCAGGGCCCCCTGCACTATCACGAAGACAAAGACGGCGGCCCAGAATATGATGTAGAAAAGGTCCAGTTGCTCCTGAGCTACGGGACCGGCGGCTTCAAAGGTAGACTGCGGATGGGAAGGAAAGCATCCTGCGGCCATGAGCGCTAGGCCCAAGAGCAGAAGCAACACCTTCAGCTTGGTAACGTCACGCCACATATATCTTCAGCCTAATCTCTGACAAAACAATGGTCACTTTGTGAAAAATAGACCAAACAAGGTGAAGAATACCAACTGCGTGAATCTGCGTCAAGGATTTTGCAGCTCTTCAATCGCTTGTTATGAGGAGCATGCAGCCTGTGATATATTACATGAACTGATTGCGGTTACGACCTTCTAATGCGAATGTCCGATTCGGCTATTACCAATCTACCAAGACCCGAGCTAACTTCGCACGATGCAAGCGGGCAGTTCAAGCCAGCCAGCAACCTGCTTCTAGCTCTAATAGTCGCCTCTTCAACAGCGGTCTTCTGCTTGATAACCCTGGGCGGAATCGTACGAATAACCGGTTCCGGTCTGGGATGTCCGGACTGGCCGCTATGCCATGGCAAACTGATTCCTCCCTTTGAATTTCACACGCTGATCGAATACACGCACAGGCTGGTGGCCAGCAGTACGGGAATAATCGTCCTGGCCACTGCGGTGACGGCGGCATGGAACCAGCGGAGATTCAACTCCCTGGTGGCAATCCTTGCCTTCACAGTATTTCTGGTGGGCGTCGCGGGCGCTTTGGGTGGAGCCACGGTGCTGACGGAACTGCATCCCGATCTGAGAACACTGCACCTTGCGACCGCCCAAACCATCTTCGCCTTGCTCATGGTCAGTCTGGTGTGGGGATATAAGACCCGCACTTCTCCTGGACAGGGAGACGACATGCTGTTCTCGTGGGCATCGGCGGCGGCCATAGCTACCTTTGTAGTCATCCTGTCAGGGTCATACATAGTGGGGCGTGGAGCCGGATCGGTATGTCCCAGCTGGCCGCTGTGCGATAGCGGCCTGACTCCCAACGTCGGGCTGGGTTGGTTGCACCTATTGCATCGCCTGCTGGCAGGAGCGGGAGCATTGCTGGCAGGGATAGCGGCCGTCATGGCCTGGCGCTACAGACAGGAGTGGCCCATCCTCTGGGTGACGGGTGTCGCCGTAGGAGCTCTGGTAGTTGTGCAAACGCTGGCGGGGGCGGCCAATCCCTGGACGGGCTTCTCCGCAGGGGCGCGAGCGGCGCACTTGAGCCTGGCTACGGCGCTGCTGGGAGGTCTTGTAGTCATGGCAACACTAGCTAAAGCCACGTTGTTGGATCTCGCAACAGTCAAAGACTACGCCACCCTTGCCAAGCCAAAGATAATTATCCTGCTGCTGATAACCGCGCTTGGCGGCATGTTCCTGGCAGCCCAGGGCGTACCGCCTCCAGGAACCGCGTTGCTGGTGCTGTTCGCGGGCTCTTTAGGCGCAGGCGGAGCAAACGCTATCAATCATTACCTGGACAGCGACATAGATGCCAGGATGAACCGAACGAGGCAGCGTCCCCTACCGGGACATAGAATCCCCTCAAAGCACGCGCTATGGATGGGAATAGGACTGAACCTGGTTGCCTTTGTTGTTCTGGCTCTGTGGGTAAACCTGCTGAGTGCGCTGCTGGTATTAGGAGCCACGCTTTTCTACGTCCTTGTCTACACAGCCTGGCTGAAGCGGACTTGGACGCAGAACATAGTGATCGGCGGCGCCGCGGGCGCTGTGCCTCCCGTAGTGGGCTGGGCTGCAATCACGGGAGGGTTGGATTTGCCCGCTCTGTACCTCTTCGCCATCATCTTCTTCTGGACGCCGCCTCATTTCTGGGCGCTTTCGCTTCTCCTTAAGAACGATTACGCAAAAGCCGGGGTCCCCATGCTGCCGGTGGTGGCCGGCGAACGCGCAACCGCAAAGGCGATTCTTATGCACAGCCTGATACTGGTTGCCATAAGCCTGATCTTCGTTACGGCACAGGCAGTGAACCTGATTTACGCTCTAAGCGCCGCCATGCTGGGGGCGGTACTGCTCTTCTACGCGGCAAGACTGTTCAGAGACCAAACAAAACGTGCGGCCAAACATCTATACCTTTACTCGCTGTTGTATTTGGCGCTTCTTTTCACGGCTGTCATGGTGGACAGCTCGGTAAATCTGTGACTGCGCGCTTGCTCTTGCCCCACGGGGTACACACGGTTCTTCTAATGGTTGGGGTGTTGACCGCGGCAATGCTGGCGGGCTGTTCCCAGACTGCGGCATCCTTCATGGGCGCCGAACTCACGGCCAAGGATCCCGCGCCGGAATTCACGCTGCTCGACCAGTTCGGAGAGGAAACGTCCATTAGAGACAAGAGGGGCAAGGTAGTTGCGCTGACGTTTCTCTACACCAACTGCCCGGACATTTGCCCTCTCACGGCGCACTCGCTGGGCAAAGCTTATGAAGCGCTGGGCGAGGACGCAGCCAGGGTCTCCATAATAGCCATTTCCGTAGACCCCGCCAGGGATACTCCGCAGCAAGTCCGTGCCTATTCACAACAGCGGAACATGCTGGACAAGTGGTCTTTCCTGACCGGACCTGAAGATGAGCTATCAACCCTGTGGGAAGCGTACTACGTAGCAGTGGAGCGAACCGACGGCTCAGACGGCGCAATAGAGAACTTGGGAGCCGACATGGCAAGAGAAGCCCTTGCCAGCAGCGAAGGGCTTTCCGAACAGGCGGCTTACCTGGTTACACATTCGGCGCCTGTCTACCTCATAGACCAAGATGGAACGATGCGCTCCGTGATTACCGACCTGACCCTTGACCCCGAACCCCTAATCCACGATATCCGGCTACTTTTGAAGTAAGACTATTCGAACTTGAACACGCGCACGGCCACCACGGAACTGACGACTATCCAGGCTCCGAGCAGGCCAAGTTCAGAAGAGAAGTTCCACAACGGTTCGGCCTCCAGGGTCACTCCTCTGAGAGCGTCCAGCATGGGCGCCAGCGGCAAATACGAAACGACATCGGGCAGTATCCACGGAAGACCCTCTTTGGGGAAGAAAACCCCGGCCAGGAACATCATGGGCAGCGATATGGCGTTGGCCAGGCCCACGGCGGCGTCCACGTTCTTGGACAACCCCCCAATGATGAAGCCGATGTTGAGGAAAACTACGCTGGCAAACAGAACTACGGCAAACACCCAGAGAAGGTTGCCGTAGACGTTGGCTCCAAAGAGCAGGACGCCCGCCGCCAGTATGATGGCCGCCTGGATGACGGCAAGGACAAGATGGGCAAGGACTTCAGAGGCAAAGAATACGCGCACTTTCAGAGGCGTGGCTAAGATCCGCTTCAGTATTCTTTGCTGCCTGTAGAGAGCCATTGAAGCCGAGATGCCAATGATGGCGGAGGTCATCACGCCCATGCCAACAAGGCCCGGAAGCAGGAAATCGTAGTAGGTCAACTGCCGCGACTGGACTCCTTCGGGCCGCAGTTCCACCAGCGTCGGAGCATTGACCAGCCGTTTGTTCATCTCCTGCACCATGCTTTCCAGCAAGCCTATGGTAATGGGAGCGCCGCTATTGGATCTGTCGTAGATCAGGGAAATGCCGGAAGCGCCTCCTCCCTGGCCCTGGACTATTCTCTCTTGCAATCCGTCCGGGATGATCAGCAGGTAGTCGAAATCGCCGTCTTCCACTTCCCCACGGGCCTCCGGGACGTCCGACCTCTCCTCCACGGTGATGCTCTCTACCGCGGACACGGCTTGGACGAAGCCCTGCGACACGGCGTCCTGCGCCTGGTCGACGAGCAGTATGGTGGAGTTGGGAGGGTCGTCAAAGTTGAACAGGCCGAACGAGGTTACAAAGATGAGAGGGAACGCCAGCGACCAGAACAGCGCCTGCTTGTTCCTATAGAGCATCTTGAGGTTGGCAACGGTCAACGGCAGCAGCATGATTATATCAGTCCCTCAACTGGCGCCCCGTAATGGACAGGAAAACGTCCTCCAGGTTAGCGGACGCCACTTCCAGGTGCGTCAACTCTCCGTTCTGACTCAAGCCTATCAAAGCCCCCACGGTTCTTGCGGCATCGGAAGAGGCCAAACGCCACAGCCCGTCCTCGTCCCGGGCGGCAGATTGCACTGCATCCAGCTCTTCCAAGTCGCTCTGTTCGATAGCGCCGCCGGTCGTGAACCTGACCTCGTAGGGCACGGGCAGGGAGCGGATCAGGTTGGCGGGGGTGTCCATGGCCACAATCTTGGCCTGATCCATGATGGCGACGCGCCGGCAAAGGAACTGCGCTTCCTCCATGTAGTGGGTCGTCAACACCACGGTGCATCCGTCTCTATGGATGGCCTGGATAAACTCCCACAGGTTCCGCCTGGCCTGGGGGTCCAGCCCTGCCGTAGGTTCGTCCAAGAACACCACTTCCGGGTCGTTGATAAGCGTGGCAGCTATGGCAAACCGCTGCATCTGCCCTCCGGAGAGCTTGGATACGGTGGACTTTGCTTTGTCGAGCAAGCCCACCCGCTCCAGCAATTCCCTGGAGGCGATTCTCTTAGAATACAGCCTTCCAAAGAGGTTCAGGATTTCAGTGAGGGTGAGGTTTTCAAAGTACGCCGACGCCTGTAACTGGACGCCTATGCGCTCCTTGACCGCCATGCTTTCCTTGTGGCTGTCCATGCCCAGTACGGTGGTGCGCCCGCCGCTGGGGCGCTGAAGCCCCTCTATGATCTCCAGCGTGGTGGTCTTGCCCGCCCCGTTGGGGCCGAGTATGCCGAAAATCTCGCCCTGCTCCACCGAAAACGAGATGTCGTCCACGGCGACCAGGCTGCCGAACTTCTTGACCAGATTCTCTACGCGTATTGCCTCGGTCACGTCTTCACCTGAGCTTTGACCTGAAGCAGCAATTGCTCGGCGGCGGCATAGTTCCTCCGTCCACCCTTGAGAATAGGCGGGATCAGATAGATCAAGTCCATCCCCTCATCTACATAGCCCTGAAGCTGTTCGAAGGCTATTTCCAAAGGCGAGCGGCCTTTTTCCAAATCACTCCTCAAATGCGCTGGCACGTCGCCAAAGAGAATGCCGCCGCGTTCCAGGATCTGCAAACCGTGAAATACCGGCAAGGTCAAATTACCGCCGGTAATGCTATCATAGGTCTCGTAAAAGCGGTTTGCGACTTCAACGCCGTAAAAGGCCTGGCTGAAGAAGAAATCCGCCCCGGCTTGTACCTTCCTCTCCGTCAGCCTGGCTTCTCTTTCGATATCGGAAGCGCCGAAATCGATCACGGCGCCTATGCAAAACCGGGTGGGTTTCCTCAGTTTCAAACCGCGGAAGTCCTCCCCAAGATTCAAGTCGCCGATGGCTTTTATCAGCCCTGTGGAGCTGTAATCTTTGACCCGGGTCAGCAAGCCGCGGTCTCGTGACGTAAAGTCGTCACCGCCCAGCACAACCACGTTTTCCAGTCCCAGCGCCTGCGCGCCCAGCAAGTGGTTCTGCAAAGCCAGCTTGTTCATGTCGCGGGGGGCCAAGCTGAAAATGACGTCCTGATCGCCGGACAGACCGATGACCTGCGCCATTGCGGTTGAGTCGACGCGCACCGACCTGCCCGGGCTGTAGGCCACGCTCACAAAGTCGGCGCCGACCTTCTTTACCTGCTCCACCGTGGAGAAGTCTGCGCCGCGCGGGGGTGAGAAGTCGCAAACGAAGACAGGGCTGCGGTTACGCTGGCTGAGCTTCTCGGTGACGGCGGTCAAGCTAGACTACGGACACCGTAATGCGGTGCCATCCTTCGGCGCCGTTAGGCAGCGCCCTGGTGATTCTGGCGGGCTGCGTGTTTCCTTCCATGTCCGTTGCTCTGACCGCCATATTGATCCTTTTCGGCTCGGCGGGCGTCCAATCTCTTGTCCAGAGCACCCATGTATAGGGTGAAAGCGGCTCGCTGAATTCGCAGGTCTGCCAGGTTTCGCCGTCGTCAAGGCTTACTTCCACCATTTGGATACCTCTATCGCCGGCGAATGCCACCCCGCCAACAAACGATTCATCGTTTACCGGAATGTCCGCGTTGCGGGCGGGAACGTCTATCCTGGACATCGTCTGAATGATGGCGGTGTCGGCCCAGCCCCTTTGCTGCCAGTAGCCCCTAAACGATGACGGTACAGGCTCTATCTTGGTGAGCCACTTTACGTTTTCCATGCCGTACAAACCGGGGACTATGATCCTGGCCGGGAATCCATGGCCGTCCGTAAGGGGTTCGCCGTTCATCAAATAGGCAACTATGGTGTCATCACGCAAGGCATACTCCGTGGGGAAACTATCCACGTACCCGTCGGCGGCGTAGAAAGCCAGCCTCTCAACATCGGAGGGCATCTCGGCCATCTCCAACAGTGTGCTCAACCTGACTCCTCGCCATAGGGCGTTGCCAATGAGCCCGCCGCCTATGCGATTACTGATGCAAGTCAGCGTTACGTACTCCTCCTGCCAGGGAAGCGACTGAAGCTCCTCATAGGTCATAGACATCGGTTTGCCAAAGTCCCCTGCGAATTCCAGCTTCCAGTCAATCACGTCCACACTGGGGTTCACTATGTTCTTAGAGACCTCGTAAAACACATCATTGGGAGTAATTACAGGGGGCATACCCTGGACACTAGCTACCGTAGACGGTGTGACGGCTGAGGTGTTCTGAAAGATGGTCCTTACGGCCAATCCTCCGGCGGCGGCGAACAGTCCAAAGAAAGCGGCCCTTCTCATAAACTCCCGCCGCCCGGTCACCGGTTCCGGGCTAAGACGCGCCAGGGCTATCCGATGCAGCTCAACCAACGTGGCGCTGAAGGCAAAGAAAGAGACGTAGGTGATGAACGTGTAGCCCCAAGGGCCGTCCGTCAGAGATGCGCCAAATAGCCCCGCGCCTATCACGGGTGAAAGCAAGACCATGAAAATGAGCCATATAACCGTTGCCAGGATGAGGCTTCTTAGCCAGCTGCTTTCCGGCAAGAAGTGCGTTTTGGAGGAGTAGCGAATGTGGGCCACGCCCAAGATTCCACCTGCCAGCACCTGGGTTACCAGCAGGATGGAAAACATCAGGGGCTTGGCCGCCACCTGCAGGTGTTCCAGTATGAAATCAAATATCTCAGGCGGAGTTACGCTGGTAAGCCAATCCGCAATGATTTCGGGAAGGACGGGGGTTTCGTAAGCAAATCTGAGGGCTACCATGATCAAGGTCATGATAAGACCGGAGACAAGGCCAATAAAAAGGCCTGCTCGGTTCGAAACCCGGGAGGACCGTGGGATTGTCTGCTCTTCCATGATTCCTCTCAACTAACTGCACTATAATATTAACATAGCGGTTTGTTCCAACGTAAGAGGCGCGGAAGAAGTGACTACTCTATACTTAATTGCAACTCCCATTGGGAACCTTCAAGACATCTCTTTGAGGGCGCTGCAGGCGCTTGAGGAGGTGAGCCTGATAGCGGCAGAAGACACCAGAACTACCCGGAAACTCCTGCGCCGCTACAATATAAAGACGCCGCTGATTAGCTATTACAAGGACAACTCAAGCTTGCGCATACCCTACATATTGGACGCTCTGCTCCGAGACAACGTCGCCCTGGTTTCTGAGGCCGGAGTGCCTGCCGTCAGCGATCCGGGCTGCGAGCTGGTCGCCGCCGCGGTGGAGGCGGGATTCACGGTGACGGCGGTGCCCGGGGCTTCCTCCGTCACCACGGCGCTTGCCGTATCCGGCATGCATGCGGACCGGTTTCTCTTCCTGGGTTTCCTACCCAATAGGCCAAAGTCCCGCCGTGAAGCGCTGACCGCAGTAGCCGCCGAGCCTTATACGCTGGTCATCTTTGAGGCTCCCCACCGGCTGAAGGCCTCCTTGCAAGACATGACCGAAGTCCTTGGAGACCGCAAAGTGGCCGTGTGCCGTGAGCTAACCAAGCTCTATGAAGAGATATACCGGGGCACGCTATCGGAAGCGGTGGCTCACTTTGCCCGGCCAAGAGGTGAGTTCACCTTGGTTGTAGAAGGAGCCAAGCCGGCCCATGCTACCGTGGATTTAGAAGGCGCGACCAAGAAACTGCGAGAGCTTAAAGAAGCGGGAATTACCGTCAAAGAGGCTATGGCTCAGCTATCAATCGAGTATAGTCTATCCAGGCGGCAGATCTACGACCTATGGCTGAAGCTATAGGATGACCCGGAGACGTTGCCCGGTACGTCTATGCTAGAATAAGCCGCATTCCATTTTAGAAAGAGAGCCAAATTGGCCGCTGAAAAGATTCTTGTTGCCGTAGCCTGGCCGTATACCAACGGTTACATTCACCTGGGTCACCTAGCGGGGTGCTACGTGGCCGCGGACATTTTCGCGCGGTACCACAGGCTGAAGGGCAACAAGGTGCTCATGGTATCGGGCAGCGACCAACACGGCACGCCCATAACCGTTACCGCTGAAGAAGAGGGGCTGACTCCGCAACAGGTAGTGGACAAGTATCGCCCCGCCCAGCTCGAGGCTTGGGAGAAACTGGGCATCACGTTCGACCTGTTCACCAGTACGGGCACCGAGAATCACAAGGAAGTGGTCCAAGACATCTTCCTCACCCTGGAGGACAAGGGCCTTGCGGTCAGGAAGACTACTCCCCTGCTCTACTCTGAGGCCGATCGCAGGTTCCTGCCTGACCGTTACGTGGAAGGGACCTGCCCCTTCTGCGCCCACGAAAAGGCCCGCGGCGACCAGTGCGACAACTGCGGCAGGCCAATGGACCCGCTGGAGTTAAAGAATCCGCGCAGCCGCCTCAGCGGGGCCACGCCGGAGGTACGTGAATCTGAGCACTATTTCTTGCGCCTCAGCGCTCTGCAAGACGATTTGTTGGAGTGGGTGCAGGGGCAACCGCACTGGCGCCCCAATGTCTTGAACTTCACGCAGGGCTATATCAAAGAAGGCCTGCACGATAGACCAATAACGCGCGATATAGATTGGGGCGTGCCCGTTCCGGTGGAGGACTACGGGCAAAAGCGCGTGTACGTATGGTTTGAAGCGGTTATAGGATACTTGTCCGCCTCCAAGGAGTGGGCCGCACTCCGGAACAAGCCGGATGCGTGGAAGGAGTTCTGGCAAGACCCGGAGGCAAGGGCCTACTATTTTGTGGGCAAGGACAACATCCCCTTCCACACCATCATATGGCCGGCGATACTGATGGGGTACGGAAACGGCCTTGGCCTCCCCTACGACGTGCCCGCTAACGAATATCTCAACATGTACGGCGGCAAGTTCTCCAAGAGCGAGCGCCGCGCCGTCTGGGTAATCGATTATCTGGAGCGATACGAGCCTGACCCACTGCGGTACTACATCTCAGCGAGCATGCCGGAAACCTCCGATACGGACTTCACCTGGGATGAATTCGTGCGCCGCAACAACGATGAGCTGGTGGCAACTTACGGCAACCTTGTGCACAGGGTGCTGACGTTGATCCGTCGGGGCTTCGATGGCAAAGTGCCTCAGCCGCATGAACTTACCGACGTTGACCAATCGCTGATGGCTAAAGCCAATGAAGCCTTGAATGAGACGGCGTTGCACATATCCAGAACCAGGTTCCGCGAGGGGCTACGCGCCGCCATGTCGCTGGCGCAAGAGGCCAACCGGTATCTGGATTCGCAAGCGCCGTGGCATACCATAAAGGAGGACCGTGACAGGACGGCCACGTCCCTCTGGGTAACTCTCCATACCATATCCGCGTTGAAGACCCTTACCTACCCTTACCTGCCCTTCAGCGCAGAGCGATTACACACCCTCCTGGGCCTGCCGGGAACGATCCACGACCATGGCTGGTCTGTTCAACAGCCGGAGCCGGGGACTGAGCTGCCATCGCCGCAGGCGCTCTTCACCAAGCTGGATGATTCAGTTGTAGAAGAAGAAACGCGGCGCATGGAAGAGGCCATAACACGCTAGTGACAAATTTGAAGACAGACCAGAGCATCCTGGATTTCATATACGAACCGGTACAGCGGCAGTTAGAAGCAGTGGAGGATAAGCTAAAGTCCCTTTCCAATCAGGAACATTCAGCCTTGGAGGGACTCCTTGCTCATACCTCCTTGATTCCGGGCAAACGGGTGCGCCCAGCAATAACGCTTCTAGCAGGAAGAACGCAGTCGGGAAGTGAAGAGTTGCTGGTAACCATGGGCGCCGCCGTGGAGCTCCTCCACGTAGCCTCTTTGATACACGACGACATGGTAGACCATGCCTCGCTGCGGCGTGGACGCGCCACGGTGAACAGCCTGTGGGGCAACAACATTGCGGTGATGTTCGGCGACTTCATGTTCGCCGTTTCAGCGGTGCACGTATGCGATACGGGCAACGTGCGGGTGGTCCGTCGTTTCGCTGAAACAATCATGGAGCTTTCAACAGGCCAGATATTGGAGTCGTTCAGCGCCTTCAACGCCAACTGCTCTCTCGATCAATACAAGGAACGCATATACAACAAAACGGCAACTCTTTTCCGAACGGCCGCGGAAAGCGGGGCTATTCTAAGCGGAGCGCCCGAATCGACCGCTCAGCTTTTCGTTGAATACGGCCGCAACTTGGGGATGGCGTTCCAGATAATAGACGACATCCTGGACTTCGAAGGGACTGAAGAGGAGGTGGGCAAGCCCGTGGGCCTCGATTTGATCGAGGGCAAGGTCACTCTGCCTGCCCTGCTGCTAATGGAGCGCTATCCGGAAGACAACGCCATAGACGCTTTGTTCAGCGGAGAGGATGGCGAAGCCAATCACAAGCGCGTGCTTGAAATGCTGCGCAATTCCTCCGTTCTGAGCGATTCATACGCAGTGGCCGGCGAATTCTGCGACCAAGCAAAGAGAGCGCTGCTGGAACTCCCGGATACCAGGGAGAGACAGTCACTGATGGAACTCGCTTCCTACGTCCTGGAACGCCGCCGCTAGCTAAACGCGTTGCTGCGCCACTTCGGGCTTCAGCTTGTCCATGTGCCGCTGACGGAACTTGGCAACTTTCGGGCTGATGATGGCCTGGCAATACGGTTGACGGGAGTTCCTGCGGTAATACTCCCTGTGATAATCCTCCGCGGGATAAAAGACCGTCAAAGCCTCAACCTCGGTGACAATGGAGCGTTCCCAAATTTGCGCCTTGTTTAGCTCTACAATCAACGCTTCCGCGGTCTCCTTTTGTCCATCGTCATGGAAGAAGATCGCCGAGCGGTACTGCGTGCCGATGTCCGGCCCCTGGCGGTTCAGCGTCGTCGGGTCGTGGATGGAGAAGAATATCTCCAGCAGGTCGCGGTACGAGACCTCGTCAGGATCGAAGACTATCTGCGTTACCTCGGCATGGCCTGTAATCCCCATGCATACCTGCTCATAGGTCGGATTGGATACGTGCCCGCCGGCGTATCCCGACGTCACGCTTTCCACCCCGCGCACCTGCTCGAAGACCGCCTCCAGGCACCAGAAGCAGCCCCCGGCCAGCGTTGCAACCTCTACGTGTTCATCTGTCATGGCTTCATCCTTTTGCGGAAGCGGCGCTCTCCAACTCTTCCAGGTGATACTTCTCGCCCTGCTCCAAAGCGTCCAGGATGGCCTTCACCAGACGCCTCGCCGAGTCGGCGGTGATCTCCACGGCCACCCTTGCGCCCAGGCCTTCACTGTTATTGACGAAGTCGATGTTTATGGCGTGGTCGAGCGGCGCGTTGAAGGGATGGTCAAAGGAGACGTTTGCATGGCGCACCTGGAACCAGCCCTTCGGCCCCTTGGCGGTGCCCGACATCAGTGCCTTTTCCGTAATCATTGTGCACATGGTTCGTATCTCCTACGCGAGATGCCTGCCCAGGAAGTCCCAGAGCTTGCCCCAGCCTTCCATTGCCTGCTGCTGGCGGTACGCCGGCCTGTCGTAGTAGAAGAAGCCGTGGCCCGCGCCTTCATACATGTGGAACTCGTAATCCTTGTTGTGCTTCTTCAGCTCTTCTTCATGCAGGTCCACCTGCGCCGGTGTAGGGCTCGAGTCCTCTTCACCGAACAGTCCCAGCAACGGGGCGGACAGGTCGGCGGTGTAGTCGATGGGAGCGACGGGCTGTTGAGGGCTGAGTTCGTCCTGCGACATCACTACGCGGCCTCCCCAGCACTCGACAACGGCGTCGAATCCCTCGCTGCGGCAAGCCACCAGGAAGGCGTGGCGTCCCCCTGAGCAGGTGCCGAATATGCCCACCTTGCCGTTGTGGATGGGCAGTGAGCGAAGGTACTGCATGGCAGCTGCTGAATCGGCGACTACGGAATCGTCCGACACGCCGCCCTCGGAGCGGACTTTGGCGGCGACGTCGTCGGGAGTGCCGTGGCCGAACCGCTGGTAAAGGTTCGGGCAGATGGCCAGGTAGCCGTGGTGGGCAAAGCGGCGGGCGGTTTCGCGGTAGAACTCGTCCCAGCCCGGCAGGTGATGCACCAGGACTACGCCGGGAAACGGGCCCGGGCCAAGCGGCTTGGCAAAGTAGGTGTACACCGGGTCGTCGTTGTAGCCTCTGACGGTTATGGTTTCCGCAAGCATTCCTTCATACATATTGGTCTCGTACATGGTTCCTCCTCGTATCGGTGGATTTAGACGCTTTATCTCATTTGGATTCGGGCTTGTCAAGACGTTGTTGGGAACTCAAGGCGGGCCGGAAGTTAATGAGAATGGGAACCCACTTCCATGAATGCCTTCACAGCGTACCAGACGAACATTTCCGGCGTCAGCGCCAACTCTCTGGCCGATTCTCTTATCTGAGACGCCATTGGGCCCGTGAAGAAAGCGGTGACTCCGCGCTCCTCGTCCGCCCAGGCAGCCACGTTACGCAGCGTGGAGAGCGCCACCTCCAAGACGACCGGAGCAGCGCCGCCGGGGGTCTTGCGGTGAAAGCGGACGATGCCGTCGTCGCGCTCGGCCCAAAGGGTGTCGTCTATTTCAAAGCGGTCAGCCACGGCAAGCGCCTCGCACTAGGCCAGCACCAGGGAGGCCGCCGAATGCTGCTCGTCGGCGTGATACGAACTGCGCACCAGGGGCCCGGCGGCAACGTGGCGGAAGCCGCGCCGCATCCCCTCGCGCTGCAGGTCGAAGAACTCCCCCGGCGTGTAGAACTTGCTCACCGGCGCGTGCTTCGCGCTGGGCCGCAGGTACTGGCCGATGGTTAGCAGGTCGCAGTTCACGGCGCGGAGGTCGTCCATGGTCTCCAATATCTCCTCGCGGGACTCGCCCAATCCGACCATCATGCCCGACTTGGTGGGCATGTCCGGCGCCATCCGCTTCACCTGCTCCAGCAGCTCCAGCGAGTAGTCGTAGTCGCCCTTGGGACGCACGCCGTGGAAGACGCGCCGCACCGTCTCTATGTTGTGGTTCAACACGTCGGGGCGGGCGCGCACCATGGTCTTCAAGCCGTTGCCCTGGAAATCGGGAATCAGCGTTTCCACCTTTATCCCGTCCGCGGCGTCCGACATGCGCTCCCTGATTTTGATTACGCACTGAGCGAATATGAACGCTCCGCCGTCGGGCAGGTCGTCGCGGTTGACGGAGGTGATGACGACGTACTTCAGGCCCAGCCGTTCCACCGTTCGCGCCAAACGGTCCGGCTCCTCCAAGTCAACGGCGAGCGGCTTGCCGGAGGTGACGGCGCAGTAGCGGCAGGCCCTGGTACAGATGTCGCCCAGGATCATGAAGGTGGCCGCGCCTCTCTCCCAGCATTCGCCGATGTTGGGGCAGCGCGCCTCCTCGCAGACCGTGTGCAGGTCGCTGTCGCGCAGGAGATTACGCAACCGGACGTAGTTCTCGCCGCCCGGCGCGCGCACCTTGAACCAGGGCGGGAGTCTGCGGCCTTTTTCGATAGGTTCTGCTGTCATCCAGTAAATCTTATGCCAAAGCGGGGTACGGGCACAAGTAGGAGTGCGTAGGCTCAAACATCCCTGAACTCACGGCTAAGCTCAACTTGCAAGCGTATCAATAAAACGCTTGGCGTAAGGCGACACTTCTACGACCTTCTCCGGATCAAGCCTCTCCAGTATCTCGAAGCTATGCCTGCCTTTGCTGTAGCGGCCCTTTTGGGTGTCACGTGTGGCCCGGACAAGGCCATCGTAGACGTCCTGCTTGAGTACATCTTCGATGTTCCGATTCGGAGGAAGGGCCTGTCGCCGGAAATTTGTGCCGTAGTATGATTCCAGGGCGTCCGCGTCTGCGAGGAACCACGACTCCATTACCTGCACCATCAGGTGGCATTGCTCATCCGTTGCATCGCTTGGAAGATCCCAGTGATCCCTATCCTTCAGGTGCTGCCACGGTCCCTGTGCGGTTACCTGTTCCTCGGCATCCACAAGGAGCATGGCGGTTTCACCCCCGCCAGTGTGCGCCGTTCTGAACCTATCGTAAGCATTATTGCGGCTGCCACAGGCCACGATGCGCGGCATGCTCCCCTGCAACCCCGCTTTTTCTATGAACCTGCTAAAGCCTCTACGACATGCAGTCTTCAGTTCCGCTCTGTCGCCTCCACCCTCCACGTATAGCTTCACCATCGGTTACCCCCAATCTCTCCGCTCGTCCAGAGCTCGCCAAGCCGGTATTTCTCAAGCCAGGGCTTGAGACCATCGGCATCGAGGCGGCGCATTTGAGTCGCCGCGTCAGCCTTCTCGCAAACGATCACGGCTTCGGGAACATCCGTCAGTGCGTCGACCAGGATGTCGGAGTGGGTGGTGACGAATATCTGGCTGCGGGCAGACGCATCCAACAAGAGCTTTGCCACCTCCGGTATTATGTC
Source organism: Dehalococcoidia bacterium (assembly GCA_963667055.2). Taxonomy (GTDB): domain Bacteria; phylum Chloroflexota; class Dehalococcoidia; order Lucifugimonadales; family QGNO01; genus DAOUJH01. The sequence goes on along the minus strand of OY762956.1, from coordinate 1,666,195 downwards.
CGGGTGCAAGCCAATCTCCGGTTCTTCTATACAGATGACAGGTGGGGGTTTGGGATGGCAGAGTACGGCGAGCAGGCAGAGATAGCGCAGGCTACCATCGGAGAGCCGTGTAGCGGGCACGGCATAGCTTAGGTCTTTTTCGTGGAAGAAAATCTGCACCGTACTTCCGCTGATTTTGGTACTGACGTCGTAAATAGATGGGTAGAAGTCCCTCATCCGCTCCAGCAACTGGTGCTTTGTCATAGGCTGACTAAGCAGGTCGTTCAACACCAAACCGAGGTTCGAGGCATCTTCCAAGAGACTATCCTGTTGGAGATCGTTCTGCTGGGGAAGACGGGGTGGTGTGTGACGTCCAACGTGAAACTCACGATAAAAGCTCATACGTTCAAACAGATGGGCTACGTACGTCAGTTCCGGATAGGTGTCTGGATCGCGGCGCTGGGAGAGAATCGACTGGTCGGGCCTTACGTCGTCCCGTTCGAGATGCCTTTGGCCTCCCATCTCGCCCTTGACATTGAGCACAGGACGGCCGTACTGATAACGGTAGTAGAAGTAAGGTTGCTCATCATAGGGGTTGGTGGGTTTCTCGTCCTCGACCCTTTCGTCGTCGAGCTCAAAGCGCGTTCCTGTCTCGGTAAATGACAGCCGATACCTGACCGCTGTTGGTTTGCCCATGGCTACTGTCGCCTCCACAGTTGCCGTAGGGGTCTTGGGAGCGCCCTTCCAGAGCCAATCGCGGATACCTCCACCCTCACGAATCGGCGCCTGTAGGTCTCTGGGTGCGGCGTGGAGGAGCGACAAAGCCTCCATCAGGTTGGACTTGCCGGATGCGTTGGGGCCTATGAGGACGTTCAGCGGCTCTAAGGACAACTCAGGCGTATCCGGGCCAAAGGAGAGTATGTTCTCCAAGCGTATCGTTTGGATGATCCTCTCGCCTTCCATATCCTCCTTCCTACTGAACCGATGCCTTGTTGTGGTTACTATACTCCATTGTCGTCCTCCGTTTCAAAAGTCCGAGGATATTGAGTCAAAGCCAGTAGTAACGCACAGACCGTAGTACCGTCTCTACTTTTGAATCCGCCGCAAGAGAGGAGTACACTAGGGTAACCGTTATTCACGAGTGCCCTGATGACAACAACGAGCATAGAACGCGGCCAGCTAGTGCGCCTTGAACTGGAAGGAATGGGACGCCTCGGCGAGGCGCTGGCCTACCTGGGAGATAAACCCGTCTTCGTATTCGGCGGCATACCGGGTGAGGAAGTGGACGTGGAGATAATCCGAGAGCGCCGCCACTACATAGCGGCTGAGGTCGTGAATGTGATCAGGCCGTCGCCGCACCGCCAGCAGCCTCCCTGCCGGTACTTTGCGGAATGCACGGGGTGCCAGTGGCAGCACGTGGCATATTCGCATCAGCTTGAACTGAAACGCCAAGCCGTCGAAGACGCCCTACAGCGCGTAGGCGGCTTGAACGGCGTGCCCGTCTCCCCTACCCTGCCCTCTCCACGGGAGTTCGGCTACCGCAACCACGCCAGGTTCACCGTGAGCCGGGAAGGCGGGCGGCTGGGCTACGTCCACCGGGAACGCCGCCGTTTCGTCGACATTGAGCGCTGCATGCTGATGAACGATTACATCAACGACGTCCTGGGCCGTCTCGACGGCCATTGCGGAGAGACGACGCAGGTGGCGGTACGCTCAGCCGCAAAGACGGGCGACAGGTTGATTCAACCCACTCTCAAAGGCGAGGACGTGCCTCTGGAGACCGGGCAGAAGACCTACGTGGATTCCGTACAGGACATCAGCTTCAGGGTGGCCTCCCCGTCCTTCTTTCAAGTGAACACGGAGCAGCTGGAAAACATAGTCGGTTTGGTGAAGGAGTCGCTTGGGCTCACCGGCTCGGAGGTGCTGATAGACGCTTACGCGGGCGTGGGAACGTTCGCCGGGCTGCTGGCTCCCTACGCCTCCAAGGTAATCGCTATCGAGGAGTCCGCTGCGTCCATAGAGGACGCGCAATACAATCTGAGGCGCTTCGACAACATCGAGATCCGCAAGGGGAAAACGGAGGAAGTGCTGCTAGATATGGCCGAGCCGGTGGACGCCATGATAATCGACCCGCCGCGCGCCGGATGCCAGGCCACGGCTTTGGAGTCCATCGTCCGCCTTGCTCCCCAACGGCTCATCTACGTATCCTGCGACCCCGCCACGCTGGCAAGGGACCTGCGCATCCTCAGCGGGCCGTTCCGAATCGAGTCGGTGCAGCCGGTGGACATGTTCCCTCAAACGTATCACGTCGAGTGCCTCGCCGCGCTCGCCCTGAAGCCGGGCCATCCCATCACACTGGCTTCCGCATCGCCGAGGCGCAGGCAAATCCTTCGAAAGCACGGCGTGCCGTTCAACCTCCTGCCATCGGAATCGGAGGAGCCGCCGGTCGAGGGAAGCCCGGAGGAGTACGTGCAACGAGCGGCGCTGCACAAAGCGAGAAGCGCGGCGGAGGGGGTGCAACGCGGCCTGGTGCTTGCCGCCGATACCGTCGTGGTCGACGGCGATAGAGTGCTTCGCAAGCCCCAAACCGAAGCCGAAGCCATGGAGATGCTGCGTTCCTTGTGCGGAGGTACGCACCGGGTAGTTACGGGAGTGGCCGTCCTCGACGCCGCATCCGGAGAGAGCCGCGTCGCATACCGCGCCAGCACAGTAACGATGCGACACTACGGTGAGGGCGAGGCCATCGCATGGGTGGAATCGGGGAAAGCTATGGACAAAGCCGGCGCTTACGCCATCCAAGACGAGGCGTTTGCTCCGGCAGCCTCGGTCGAAGGATGCTACCTTAACGTAATCGGCCTTCCCATGTGTCTATCCACGGACCTACTGCGGCAAATGGGCGCGGAACTCGACCCGCCGCCCGATATGGGAAGCTGTGAGTCGTGCCGTCTTGTAGGAGAGACGCCGTGAACTTCTTTGGCGTGGGCATATTCGAGATGCTGTTCGTGATGGTGGTGGCGCTGCTGGTGCTGGGCCCTTCCCGCATGGTGGAGGTGTCGCGCACACTGGGCAGGTACTTGCGTGAGTTGCAGCGCGCCACTTCGGAGATACCGAGGCTTATAGACCTAGACGATCTGGAAGAGAAAACCCCTACCGGTAAGACTGCTGAACGCCAGCAGATTCCATCCACCGCCAAGAAGCAGCAGGAGACCAACCGGGAACGTTGACAACGGAACAGCAAGAAGGGCTTACGTTAAGAGACCACCTGGACGAGCTGCGGCGCAGGCTGTTCATCGCCGCGCTGGCCTCGGTCGTTGGCGCGGTGGTTACTTTCATCTTCCACCGCCAGATCCTGCTCTTTCTGCAACGCCCGGCAGCCGACCTTCCGGGCTTTAATGGCGCGCCCCTTGTTTTCACGGAAGCCACCGAGATGCTTGGCATCACCATGAAGGTCTCCTTCCTGGGCGGCATAATCCTGGCGCTTCCCGTGCTCATCTACCAGGTTGTGATGTTCGTCTCGCCCGGGCTGACTCCCAAGGAGAGGAGATACCTGCTGTTCCTGCTTCCCGGGGTATCGCTGGCGTTTGTGCTGGGAATAGCCTTCGGCTATTTCGTCCTGATCCCGCCGGCGTTCCGGTTCCTGCTCACCTTCAATTCGGACATCGCCGCGCCGATGATCCGCATTGGCAACTACATAAATCTCATAGTGAATCTGCTGTTCTGGATGGGGTTGGTCTTCGAAACGCCGGTGCTCATGTTCACCCTGGCCAAGCTGCGCGTGGTCGGCCACAAGACGTTCGCCAAGTGGCGCAAGCTGAGCATTGTGCTGGCTTTCGTGCTGGGAGCGTTGATTACCCCCACGTTCGACCCCATCAATCAAACGCTGGTGGCGCTTCCCATAATAGCGCTGTACGAAGCGGGGATATGGCTGGCCTGGCTGGCGCGGCGCGGTACGAGCACGGCATCGGACGCCGTCCCCGAATCCGGCGGGTAACGGGCGTTACGTCTTGGCTTCCTCTTTGGACTTGGACTTACTTGAACCCGACTCGGCATCGTCGGCTTCGTCTTCGGCATCTGTGCGGTCTTCCATGCCTTCCTGGCCGCGCTTGAAGGCGCGGATGCCTTTGCCTATGGCGCCGCCAACTTCGGGAAGCTTGCCCGCGCCAAATATGATAAGCACCACGAGAAGCAACAGTACAAGCTCGGTTGGACCTACTCTAAACGGCATGTCGTCCTCCACCCGTACGGGTTTCATCATAATAGCGGAGTCGGGGCGGCTAAGCAAGGACGGGGCGAGTATTCCTTGACCGCCAAGAGGCGTCTGCCTATACTTGAACCGGGCGTGGGGCTGTAGCTCAGTTGGGAGAGCGCCTCCTTTGCAAGGAGGAAGTCAGGGGTTCGAGTCCCCTCAGCTCCACCATGACGTACCGATTTGCGAACTCCGCCGTTCAGAGCTGACTCAGCGGCATTCGCAACCCCATCGGACTATCCTTTCGCATCTCTGCTACGGCTCCACCCTCTCCCCCTTCGCCATGCGATAGCCCAGGTGGGGTTCCGAGAAGATGTACTTGGGATTGCCGCCGTCCTCGTCCAGCTTGCGGCGGAGTCTCCTCATCAAGGTGCGGAGGGAGCGCATGTCGCCGGGCTTTTTGGAGTCCCACAGCCTGTGAAGCAGCCGGCCGTGGTTCACGGTCCGTCCGTCGTTGATCGACAGTATGCGCAGCAGGTTATACTCCTTGGGCGTCATACGGACGGGGCGTCCCGCGAGGGTAACCAGGCGTTCGTCGTAGTCGATGGTCAGATCGCCCAGCGTGAACAGCTTCGACGCCGCGGCCAGGTAGCGGCTATCCAGCCTCAGCAGGGCCGCCTTGACCCTGGCCGCGAGCTCCGTTGTCGAGAACGGTTTGACAAGGTAATCGGCGGCGCCCGCTTCAAAGGCCCGCGCAATCACCTCCTCGTGGCCGTAGGCGGAGATGAAGATCACAGGCGCGTCCGCAATGCTGAATATGTCCTGCATCAGCTGAATGCCGTCGGAACCCGGCAGCATCATGTCCAGCAGCGCCAGGCTGGGCTGTGTATCCCGCGCGATGTGCTGCGCCTCCTCCGGGTCCGCGGTCACAACCGGGTCGTAGCCCGCCCCCAGCAGGGCGCTGCGGATGATCCTCAGCATCTGCGGGTCGTCGTCAACCACCAGGATGGTTTCGTCCTTTGACTCCCGTCGAGAGCGCTGCGATGAGGGGAGCAGACTCGCGGCCGCGGCCTCTTCAGCTATGGGGACAGTGAAGGTGAACCGCGCCCCCAGCCTTGCGCCTTCGCTCTCCGCCCAGATGCGTCCTCCGTGGGCCTCCACAATGCCCTTGCAGATTGAGAGGCCCAGGCCGGTATCGCCGCTTCCGCCGTCGTGGCGGGCGCTGGTGGAGAACTTGCGGAACAGGCGGCCCAGCTGCTCAGAGGGGATGCCCCGACCCTCGTCGGACACCGAGATCGCAATGTGTACACCGTCTCTGGCCGCTCTCACCCTGATTACCGACGACTGTGGGGAGTGCCTTGCCGAGTTGGAGAGCAGGTTGCCAATTACTTGGGCAATGCGCCGTCTGTCGGCTATGACCAGAGGCAGGTCCGGCTCCAGGCTTATGTCCAGGTTGTCTCTGCCTCCTCCGCTGAGGAAGGTGTTCCTGGCCCGGTCCACCAGTTGGGACACCTGGACGGGTTCCGGGCTGATGGACAGGGCCCCGGCTTCTATGCGCGCCACGTCCAGCAGGTCATCGATGAGCTCGCGCATATTATCGGCCTGGTCCACAATAATGCGGAGGAACTGGCGAAGTTCGGCGGTGTCCAGGTCCTGCGCGGTCTCCTGCATGGTGGTTGCGGAGCCTCTGATGGATGTAAGGGGCGTGCGAAGCTCGTGGCTCACCATGCCCAGGAACTCGGCGCGCATCCGCTCAAGCTCCTTCATGGGCGTCATGTCCTGGAGGGTGACGACGAAGGACTCCAGGCCGCCATCCTCCGAGCGGATGGGGGATGCGTTCAGCAGCACGCTGACGCTCCGGCCGTCCGGGACGCTGAGAACTATATCTTCGGCGCGCACCGTCTCCCCGGAGCTTAGAGACTCCGCCAGGGGCCATTCCATTAGAGAGACCTCCCGCCCGTCGGCGCGCCGCACCGTCATCACCTCCAGCAAGTCCTGAGGCGGTTGGTCGGGCTGCCTGATGCTGTCTACTATCCTGACCGCCTCCCGGTTGAAGGACAAGGGCGCGCCGGTCTTTGCGTCAAAGACCACAACGCCCACCGGCGAGGTGTCCACCAGCGTCTCCAGGGAGGCCCTGGCGCGCCGCTCTTCACGATACCTGCGGGCGTTGGAGACAACCGTTGCGGCCTGGGAGGCGAACATCGCCAGGGTTTCCTCATCCTCCTGGCTGAACTCCTGGCCGGGGTCTCTCTTTGCAATGTGAATGCTGCCCAGGTTGTCTCCCCGGCGCCTTATGGGGACAGTGAGGAATGCGCTCATTGGCGCGGGCGGCTTGAAGTCCGGCAGCCCCATGTCCCTGGCGTGGACGGCAAAGTCGGCAACCCGCATGGGGCCCTGTATGGTTCTCAGGTACTCGAATAGCTCCGCTCCCCCGGGCATTGCCCAAAGCTGCTGCGCCTCTTCCGGGGCAAGGCCGGAGGCCAGGAAGTTCGCCAGTTCGCCGGACTCGTCCAGGGTGGTCATAACGCCGTATTGGGCACCGGTCAGAAACCGGGCGCTGTCCAGCACGTTCTGCAATACGGCGTCCGGATCCATGCTGTCGTTTATGTTTATGCCGGCCTCGCTCAGCCGCGCCAGGCGTTCTTTCAGCGCCGCTATCCGGCGGTCTCTATCCTCAAGCTCATTCAACTCAGCAGCCTCCTTCCAAGTCATTTCAGCCATACTGTCACTATATTATAACGCAAAATGCTCAAAATGTCACACGAATTTTAGTGTATCATCTTAAGTTGCGTGGGCAGGCTGAAATATGCCCGCGCGGCGATTATACAATGAAGAGGCGTTTGCAAACCATCAGGCCGCTTATAGCGGCGGGGGCGCTTTTCGCTGAACTGCGAACTCCGCCGTTCAGAGCTGCCTCAGCGGCATTCGCAACCCCATCGGACTATCCTTTCGCATCTCTGCTACGGCTCCACCCTCTCCCCCTTCGCCATGCGATAGCCCAGGTGGGGTTCCGAGAAGATGTACTTGGGATTGCCGCCGTCCTCGTCCAGCTTGCGGCGGAGTCTCCTCATCAAGGTGCGGAGGGAGCGCATGTCGCCGGGCTTTTTGGAGTCCCACAGCCTGTGAAGCAGCCGGCCGTGGTTCACGGTCCGTCCGTCGTTGATCGACAGTATGCGCAGCAGGTTATACTCCTTGGGCGTCATACGGACGGGGCGTCCCGCGAGGGTAACCAGGCGTTCGTCGTAGTCGATGGTCAGATCGCCCAGCGTGAACAGCTTCGACGCCGCGGCCAGGTAGCGGCTATCCAGCCTCAGCAGGGCCGCCTTGACCCTGGCCGCCAGCTCCGTTGTCGGTCAGGGTCTCGTCCGCTACTGTCACCTTTACCAGCGCCGATTGGAATGTACCACAAACCGTCCGGGTGTCGGCCCCGGGGCAGACCTACCTGTCGAGCAGGAGGCCGGCCGTCATCACGCACAGTGCCGACGGCGAATACACCGGTATACAAACAACTCCGTAACGGTGACGACTACGCCAGCGGCCTGACGGGCGGCGCCTCAAGGCTCCAAGAATGTCCCGCTTCTGTTTGGCTTGTCCGACGGTCACAGCGTGCGGCTAGTCTCTAGACTTGAATAAGCCCCAAGTTGTTTTCAATCTTGATTTCCGTACCAAACGACTGGGACAGTCTCTGGAACCTCTCTAACACTCTTTCTGCTACTTCTCCCTCGGCAAGAAGGGGCCGACCCTGCTGGTAAGGAGGACGCTGAAAGCCCAGGTCAACGGGATGAAGCCGTATCTCCTTCAGCCGCCCGCCGTCGAACCTGGTCATGGCAACGGCGCTCTCCCAACGAATGGCCTGTACTACTTGACCCCGTGTGCCGTTGGCTGAGCGCGCTTCGAAGAAGTCGGCGGGGGTCGCTTCCCAGCCCAGGCCCTGTCGCAAATAGTTATCCTGGGGTTGGAAAAGAACGCTATCGTTCTGACAGATGAAGTCGCCCAGACTGTAGAAGATGGGCTTGCCTTTGTAGATCTCGATGCCCCGGTCTTCGTGGGGCCCATGGCCTATGAACATATCGGCCCCTGCGTCTATGACGGCATGGGCAAGGACTCTGATGTGGTCGGCGGGATCTGAGAGGGTCTTTCCGCCTTCGTGGGTGTGAATGGTGAACAAAACCCAGTCCGCCATTCGTCTGGCGTCGGCAACCCACTGAACATTACGCTCCAAGTCGGCTTCATCTATATAGGTGTGCTCCTCAAAGCAATCGCCCAGCACGAATCTCGCCGGCGACGCCTCTCCTACCACATTGGTCAGCAAATGCACCAGTGAGTCCGTGTCCTGAATCTGGCTCTGGTAACCGCTCTCGCCTGAACGCCGCACCTGCTCCGCCCAGCCCAGCTCGTCGCTAATGCGACGGAGTTCATCAAATGCCTGGCGGTCCACTGTCCACTCCGTAGTGAAGTCTATGACGTTGGCGCCGGGGCGTCCCATAAAGTCGCGGCGCTGCTCACCGGCGCGGGCCATGACTGAGACTCCTCCGGTAGGGCTTGTGGCGGAAACAAGAGCTACGCGCCCGTTGGGGGTGTTGAGATAGGCGGGCGCTGAAGCCTCTGCCAGGTGTCTCCCGGTGCCTGAGTGGACCAGTCCCGCCTCATCCAGATAGCGTATATTGGTGAGCACGCCATTTTCACCAAAGTCAAAAGCGTGGTTGTTGGCGCAAGCGATCAAGTTGAGGCCCAGCCATTGGAGGTCCTTGGCGAAACGAGGGTCGCAGCGCATATACGTACCGCCCGAGAGATACGCGGGTGAGTCTTCATAGTTGTTTAACAACACCTCAAGATTGGTGAACCTCACGTCTGCGCTTAGCAGCAAATCTCTCAGTCCCAGGAAGCGCTCCTCCCGGAACATACTCAATCCCTGAGTGATAAGACTCTCACCCGTGATGGCCATAAGGATGTTTCCTCGTTCAGCGTCATACAACATGTTGGACTCCCCCATGAACTGGTCTGTGCCTCCCGCTCCGAACCAGGCTTGACGCGGCTCCGAGCTGCGAAAACTTTGAGGCCTCAGCGAATACGGCAGTTGCCTGTTGCATCATACCACCGCTTGCTCTCCGACGACACAGGTCACTACAGGCCAGCTAATCTCAGGCCCTTAACAGTTGATATACCGGCAGGTCACAGCTAGGCTTATACGGTCGCGAGGATTAAATACAGGAGGTGTTTCTATGGCTGAACCACGGGTGATTTATATGGCTAAGGAAGGCTCCTTGTTGGAAGTGGACAAAGCTTTCTATGACCGTTTAGCCACAGAAACGGAGAAGCGAGACTTAGTGGAACAGTTCGTGATTCCCCCAAGGTCGGGGAAAGCCTGGGTGGTGCACGCCGGCCAGGTCTGCCGTATCGTTGTTGTAGACGGTCCCCAAGTGGCCGACTTCAATGTTTGGAACCTTCACAACCCTCATGAGCGATTCTGGGCAGGACGAACCAAACAACTCCACCGGGCCCACGTGACTATGTACGACAGGCTGTGGTCTTGCATGCCGTATCTCCGGCCTATGTTGACTATTGTCAATGAGACCATACGGTACGGGTTGGATGAGGACGGGGCTGGCTGCCATGACCTCTTGGGAACGCGCTGCGATCCTTACGTCCACAAGCTGCTGAACAATGAGGAGTTCGACTTCACCTGTCATTCCAATCTGGTGCGAGCCGTCCTGCCCTATCACCTGACTGAGAACGACGTGCACGACGTCCTGAACATCTTCCAGGTGACCGGCCTCACAACGGACGACAAGTACTTCGTCAAACCCAGTCCGGCCCAACAAGGCGACTTCTTTGAGTTCTTCGCCGAGATTGACCTGCTTTGCGCACTCTCCACGTGCCCCGGGGGAGACCTTTCCGTCCCATCGTGGGGCCCTGACGCTGGTGACCCGGCTCCAACATGCAGACCTCTGGGTGTGGAAGTATACCAACCGGCGTCTGAGTTATTGGAGGGATGGGAATCACCTCCCCCGTCCGACTATCGCGGCGCCCACGGAGTGACCATACCCCGGAGCGGTATGGCGTAGGCAATTCCCAGTGCAGCGGCAAGAATTGAGCCTATACCCGGCGCAACCGCGGCGATGCTGCGGCGATAGCCAGCACAATCAATGCCAGAGAGCCGCCATTGATAACCAGGGCTGCCGGCGCGCTAATAACCTGGGCCAGAGCGCCTACCTGTACGTGTCCCAGAGGACCAATACCCAAACCCAACACCCAGATACCCACGGCCCTGCCCCTCTCCTCTTCACTTACGTTGAGCTGAAGAGTGGTCTGCTGAAGTGTGTCGAAGGTGCCCATGACGATGCCGGTCAGCGTAATCGCAGCCAGACCGAGCAAGAACGACGGAGAGATGGCAAACCCCACCAGGCTTACCCCGAAGACGGCGCTGGCCGTTAGAAGAAGCTTCCCCTTGTAGGAGATGTTGCCTAAGGCAACCAGGCCTAGCAATCCCACCAGTGAGCCAAAGCACTGTAATCCCAACATTAATCCCAGTCCCCATGCGCCTACGTCGAACACATCCTCTGCAAACACGGGCAGAACGGCTAAATGAGAAAAGGCCAGAATTTCGGTTACAAAGACCAAGCCAAAGAGCATTGCTACAGTGCGGTTCTGTGTGATGAGGCGGAACCCTCCGAGGAAATTGGTCAACGTGGAAGGGCTGCCGCCAAGAGCATACGCCGAGCCGGTCCGGAGCCACAGGAACAGGACAAGAGCCAGGAAATATCCGGCCCCCATAGCATAGAAAGCGCCGTCTGCGCCCAACCAGGCAATGAGACTTCCGCCAAACACAGAACCTGGGATACCCATGCCCCAAAAGGCGGTGTTGTTCAGCGCTATTCCGTCCTTGGCCCTGGCTGGCCCAACAAGGTCGTAAATATAAGGGTGGCGCACAGTGAAGAGAAACGCCTGGACTGTGCCGAAACATGCCCCCAAGGCAATAGTGAGGGGAACGTTGATGATGCCCGTAGCCACCAGGAGCGCGGATAAGAGGCTCAGAATAACTTGGATGGCGACCAGAATCTGCAAGACCCTTCGGCGGTCTATTCGATCGGTGATAGCGCCTGCCACGGGGCCGAGACAAAACGGTATGAATCTCAGGGCAGTGGCAATACCCAGGATGAACGGAGAGTCGGAGAGTTCAAGCACCAACCAACCGAAGAGCACGTTCTGTATCCAAAAACCGTGGGCTGTCCCCAGAGTGCCAAACCAGAGGATACGATAGTCGCTGGACCGGAACGATACGAAAGCAACACTGGGACGCCAGCTTTGGGTTTTCTCAGGCATATTTGCGATGTCTTTCTGTTCCTCCGGATCGTAGCATTTCATGGCTGCTCTTCTTTGGACTTGCAGAGGCTATGACACCGCTGTCCCAATGTCTATGTGGCTGCATTCTGATTTTGAGGCATGGGCTGCTTGATCAAAAGGGCCAACACACCTGCCAGCACATAGCAAGCCGCGAATACCTCCAAGGCAACGGTGTAATCACCCTTCATGGTGAAGAGAATTCCGGCCAGGAGAGGCCCACCCGCAGTGGAGACGGCATTGAACGGCAAGACAATGCCGTTGATGCTGCCCAGGAACCTCCGCCCATAGTAGTTAGCCCAGACAAGCGTGGTCATCATGACGTAAGCGCCCCGAAACAGGCCGTACACCACGGCGAAGGCGTACAATAACGCTGCGTTGGTGCTCCATAACAGAAGCAACACCCCTGCGGCGCTTCCAAACATGATTGCCGAGACCACGTACCGTATCGGGATCAGGTCTGAGAGAATTCCAAACCCAATCCGTGAAACTCCGGACAATATCGCCCAGATGCTCAGTGCCGTTGCCGCCTGTGCTGCCGTAAAGCCCTTGTGGGTAATGTGCGGCACCTGATGAGCCAAGACCCCCGAAAGGGCAAGACCCCCCGCGTTGAACATGAGAAGCAACAACCAGAAGGTTGGTGACCGCACTGCTTGAGATCTGGTCCACTCCGGCTCGGATAGCCCGGGGACCTGGGCTGCCGCTTGGCCCGGCGCCTGGTCGTCATCTTTAGAGAACCCATCAGGCTTTAACCCATAGTCCTCAGGCTGCCTGCGCATCAGTAAAGAAACGGGGGCAACCACCGCTGCGGTTATGATGCCCAACACCACCCAGGTGGCGCGCCAGTCAATTGCATTGATCAGGACTACCACTAAAGGCGCCAACAAGGCCACGCTTATCCCTACGCCTAAATCCGCGATACCCAACGCTCTTCCGCGTCTTCGCACGAACCACTTGGAAACCGCGGTGCTGGTGACCAGGTTGCTAATGCAAACGAAGCATACGGAGCCAATGAGGCCATACAAGAGGTAGAACTGCCAGAGTTCCTTAACCAGCGCCAACCCCGCGGTGGCCAGACCTGCAGTGACAGCTCCCCAAAAAACGAACGGACGGGCGCCCCAGGCATCCACCTTTGGGCCGATGAAAGGAGCAGGAAGAACAATGGCAACGGAGCGCAGCGACAACGCAACTGACATAGCGCCTAGGGACCATCCCAGGCTCTGGCTCATGGGTATGAAGAAGAAGCCAATGACAACCAAGCCAATGGCGCCGAACAGTCCGTTGCCCAGAAAAGCCCCGGCTACTACGCCCCAGCCAGGGTATATGCCTGACCTTCTACGCGCTCCGGCGCGCTGACCGTGGTTACCCGACAACTTGCATCATCCGGCTTCGAAAGGTCCCCAGACCACGGGAGAGCCTTCCTTCACCATCAACTGACCCTTGGCGTAAACCCTGTCGACATTCAAATCCGGGTCCAAAACAACCAGGTCGGCATCGGCTCCAGGAGCGATGCGGCCTTTTCGACGTAGATGCAGGACATCGGCTGGGCTGGAAGTAACGGTTTCCAGGGCTGTAGACAATGGGACGTTCTCCTCGTTAACCAGGGCCTGCACCGTTTCCAGGAGACTGCTTATGGGAGCCACGGACACGTCCACAATGTTGCCCGCGTCGTCGCGGCGCACGGAGTTGCCGTTGCCGTCGGAGCTCATGGTGATCTGAGCGGCAGATGCGCCTGCATCGAGCAGTGACTTGACGGCTCTGCTAGCCGGGGGGCGCTCGGCAAGCCGGGCTGCAGTAGTAGCGGTGACGTCCACGCGTCCTCCGGCTTTTGCGTAGGCCTTGGCTTGGTCCAGGACGTACGTAGTAGAACCCACGTGGGTGGGAACCATTTGCGTTATAGGTATGTCGGACTGTTCTACGGCGTCAAGAAGGGGCTGCAAGCCTTCTTTGCCGCGACCCACGTGAACGTGGAGCACCCCGGCCTTATTGCCTATGATGCCACCCATTCGCGCCAGCGCCGCAAGACGATATATGTCCTCCACGGAAGGTTGGGAAGACAGCGGATCTGATATCGCCAGCTTGACGCCAAGTACTTTGTCTATGAAAGCGATGTCGTTGGTCACGGAGCCCGTAATAGTGGGTGAAGGCAGTACGAAGCCTCCTACGTACATATAGGCGCTGATGCCCTCCTCTTCCAATGCCAGGGCCCTGGCCAGTACGGTGGCGGCTTGCTTGGTGGTGCAGTCGTAACCGAGTACGCCGACTACGGTCGTCACGCCGGAAGGCGTGATCTGCGATAGCTGGATATCCGAGTTTCGGGAAATGGGGCCTCCCGCTCCGCCGCCGCCGGCAATGTGTACGTGGTTATCTATGAACCCGGGGACTACCGTTTTTCCCGCGATGTTGACAACCTCTATATCGCTCAAGCCGGATGGCGTTGAAATGTGGGGGTCAATCCTCACTATCCTGTCGTTGGCAAAGAGCAAGTCTTGAACGCCCATGTCCTCCGGGGCGTAGATGTGGCCGCCTTGTAGTAAAAGCATGATCCTCCGCTATCGCCGTGAATTAAGCGCCATCATGGATGGCTCGCATAGACCCATTTCGCCATTTCTGCCGTTTGTGGCGAATCTTATTCCCAGATACCAAGTCTCTTCTGGTATTCCGGGTCAATCCTTGAAACGATCTTCAGCTTGAGTAATTCCTCATCGGGCACAGTTGCGCCGTCGGTGGCCGGCACGGGCGCATCGCTGATCAAGCCTTCCTTCTCTAGTTCTTCAAGCTCGCTCGGTTCCATGCCCAACAAGCCCACAAGGTATTTGTGATTATCTTCGCCCATTTTAGGAGCGGGTTTTTGGACTTTCACGTCATGTTTACTGAGCTTCCAGGGACGCCCAATCAGCGTCCGAGTGCCCATCTTGCGGTCCTGGGGATATTCCACGCGTTCCAAGAAGCCCCTATCGCCGTAGTGAGGGTCAATGTGCATGTCCAATGCGTCCAACACAGGCCCCGCCGGGATTCCAACCTGTTGCAATTCCTCCATTAGTTGGTAGCGGTCGCGGCCTGCCGTCCACTCCGAGATGATCTTGTCGAGTTCATCGTGGTTTTTCATGCGTTCGGCGTTGCTGGCAAACCTGGGTTCCCTGGCAAGTTCCGGCTTGCCCATGAGAGAGCACAGCGCTTGCCATTCAGCATCCGTACCCACCGAAATAGCTATCCAGCGGTCTTCACCCCGGGCAGGATAGACTCCTTGCGGCGCTCTATATCGGTGGCGGTTGCCTATGCGCTCGCCCGGGTTGCCGTTGGTCATGTAGTCAAGCAGGTACTCGGAAATGTTCATGACGCCTGCTTGGTACATGGCTACGTCGATCCACTGCCCCTTGCCGGTGCGCTGTCTACGACGCAAGGCGGCGGAAACCGCGAACAAGGCCGTCCAGCAAGCCACGAAATCTACGTAGGAGATTCCGGCCCTGGCAGGATTCCCGCCAATGTAACCCGTAAGGTTGGCCAGGCCATGAGTGGGTTCCATGGCTGAGGCTACCCCGGGATAGGTGGAGTAAGGCCCGTCACCGTGGCCGTAACCCGTATTGGACACCATGATGATGTCGGGGCGTATCTTGCGGAGGTTGGGGTAGTCCAACTCCCACCCCCGCATCACGCGCGGCGTAAAATTCTCGAAGACAACGTCTGAGATTTTCACCAGTTCTCGGAATATGTCGCGGCACTTGATGTTGCTCATATCCAGGGTAAGGGAGTCCTTGCTTCTGTTGAGCAGATTGTAAATGCCTCCGCGGTTCCACCAGTCCTCACCGGGGTCGCCTTCAGCGTACAGTCCGGCCTGTCCACCGCGGCGAACTCCTTCGATGTGCGCCGGCCCCTCTATCTTCACCACCTCGGCGCCGTGGTCCGCCATGATGCCAGCGGCGTACGGCAGCGCAAAAATGTACGTGGAATCCAGGATTCTAATGCCTTCAAAAGGAAGACCTATCTGATGTGGTTGCACTATGGCGCTCCTCTGCTAGACAACTTTTTGTTGCCTCAGGGCTTGAATATCTTCATTGCTGAGACCCAGTTCCTCTCCGTAAACCGCTTGGTTGTGCTGGCCCAGGAGAGGCGCGGGGTGTGTGGAGTCATAAGGCGTCTCGCTGTAATTGAATAACACCGCAGGCGCCTTGATCTTACCCATGACCGGATGCTCTACTTCACGGTAGAATCCTCTGCTTTCCAGGTGGGGACACTCGACCAGCTCCGGCACACTCTGAACAAAACCGGCCAAGAGCCGCCTTCTGGCGGCTTCGTGAAAGTAGTCCCACCGGCTCCAATTCTCCAGCGCGTCCACCGCGGCGGCGTCCAACTCCTCGCCATTTTCCATGCGGCTGCTTGGTGAGGCGAATCTAGGCTCACGCAGCTCCGGTTTTTCAAAGAAGTCGGCTACGTCATCCATGGTGGCCCTGCCGCCGCCGGCCGTCAGCGATACCCAACCATCCTTACAGGGCATGAGGTCGGTGAACATGCGACCCTTTGGCAAGCGACGGCCGGGTACGCCGCCCCTGAAGGCGTACAGCGGCTGAGTCTCAACCAGTGTTGAAGAGACAACCTCGGTAATGGAAACGTCCACGTGCTGTCCTTCCCCGGTCATGGATTGCGTGAACAGCGCAAAGGACGTCGTGACAGCCCCCACCAAGCCGGCTTCGTACTGTGCCTGGCTGCCCCCGTGCTTCAGAGGTTCCCTGTCCGTGTAGCCGCTGATGGACATGATTCCGGACATGGCGTACTGGATCAACTCTTCACCTTGGAAATCGCTGTAAGGGCCCGTCTGGCCGAAGGGTGTTATTGACGTCAGGATGACTCCGGGATTTATCCGGGCAAGTTCATCGTAGCCAAGGCCAAGAGTGGAAAGATACCCCGGCTTGAAGCTCTCTATGACAACGTCGGCACGCTTCACTAGCTCTCGGTAGAATTGCCTCCCCTGCTCATGTTCCAGATGGAGAGTGATCCCCCGTTTGTTCAAGTTTGCTACGAAGAACTGAAGGCTGTTTTCCGGATGGGGATTGTCTTGAAAGAAGGGGCCCATTCCACGCAAAGGGTCGCCATCCGGGGGTTCTATCTTGATCACATCCGCCCCGTAATCGGCCAAATATCTACCGCACATCCCTCCCGCAATTCCGTAGCTGATGTCCAAGACTCTGACACCTTCAAAGACGCCAGGCATGACTTCTTCTCCTTTCTCTGAGCGCTTGCAAACCAGGGATGGAAAGGCAGGCGCCAATTGAGATCACTTCACGTTTGTACTAGTACCAGTCTCGATAGAACGTCTCGTACGGGACGTACGGAGGACGGGCGGGATGAGGGATAGGTAGCTGCACGGGGCCGTCTTCCTTGGAGGGCAAATAGACGGTAGACGTACCCACTACTTGGGCCTCGCCCAACTGGTTCACACCCTGAAACTTGATGCCTACGGCGTGATATTGGCGCTTGCCCGGCGCGGCTCCGGCCGCTGATTCGCCTTCCTGGACTTCCTTGAATTTCTTGACAACCTCACCTGTATAGATGCCAACGTCGCCGTAGAACACAGGCTTCCTTAGCGGAACCACCATGCGCCGGATGAAACCATCGTCGCCCATCCAGTTGCTCATGAGTTGCTGGCACATTTCAGTACGCTGTACTCCGTAGTCAAAGGGCGCGGGCTGGCCTATGTAGGCGGCCAGCAACGCGTCTTCATGCTCTGCATTCGGAGTCCACGGCCAATTGGTCGCTGGATTGGTGTAGCTCCCGTAGGAAGGTCTATACCGCACCCAATCGTAGGCGCGTTCAAACGCCAGATCGTCGCCGCCTCCGCCGTCCGTCGAGGCCGCGGCCCAGGACAAGCCGTGGTAGCTTATCTGATCCTGGAGAGTCCACGGAACCATGACCACGGGTCCAACCTTTTCTCCTACTTCCACGTCTTCCCAGTGCAGAGGCTTTGCCCCTCTGCGTTCTTGGCTACCCATCCGACTCAAGACCTCTTCAATTTGCTCCTTGTCGTACTGATGACTCTTCCGCTCGTAGAGCATGCGCTCTCCCAAGCGCTCCACGGACATGGCCCTGGCGCTGCCCATGGATTTCATTGGCACCATGATCTGGGTGGCGTAGCATTTCCCAATCAGGTCTCCGTGAAAGTCGCGGTAAAGGTTCTCCGATATCATAAAGACCAGTTGCCCGCGAGAGCCGGTCTTTTCAAATATCTCCTTGGTTACTTTGGAGGATGTGAATTTAGACCCTACCCTTACCACGTCGAAGAACTCCCAGGCCGCGCCGGAGTAGTAGTTGGCAAGCGGATATCCGCCGGGACGCTTGGCCCCATGAACCGAAGGATAACGCACCAGCGCCAGGATGGGGCCAGGCGCTATTTGGCAGCCGTACTTGGTCTGCTTCCCGTACTCGGGGTCAGTGAACAGAGGATTGCTGTCCCCTATGGACTGGCTAAAGGCGGTAAGCACTCTTGCATCGAATCTCTGGGCGTATTCGTAGGGTGGTCCTGATTGCTGGTACGGAGAGGGAGACCATGGGGGTAAATGCTCCTCTGACTCCTTGTCGATTTGGTCCCTGGACCTGGCCATAAACTCTGCTACGGCTTCTTCAAAGGTCTGAGATTTCGTAGAACTCATCCTATCCTCCTTGTTTTATGCTGCCTCACGGTTGCACACTTCCAGGGCAGTAGCTGCCAGCACCTTGGAGCAGTCAACCATTTCGCTTATAACGCTATAGCCGTCGTCCACGTTGTCTTCAAACTTGCCGGCGCGCGGCCCGTAAATGAGGCAAGGGATTCCGGCGTTCCATAAATGACAAGTATCGTTGGCAGAGTAGGAGCTGGGTAGTACCGCTCCTATGAGATTCGGAGGACGACCCGTAACCTTCTCATGGTTTCTGGCTACAGCCTGGACAATATACTCGTCCTTGGGAACGTCCAACGGGTCCATAACCAAACGGCGGCGCCCCTTGAAAAAGTCCGGGGTATCCGGCGGCGGTATCTCGATTTCGTATCGTAGGCTTGGATCTTCCTCGGTCAGAGGGTCTAATACGCGGCGGATGTCGGCGACTATGCTGCCCACGGTCTGTCCGGGAACAAAGTGCACGTCCACCATGATGGTGCATAGGTCGGGAATGTACGGGGGCTCTATGAGAACGTAGCTCTTTCCCCGCCCGCCGACGATACTTCCCACGTTTAGTTCGGGCATGGCGGGCAAGTCCTCTCGGGGTGTATGGGTGAACTCGACTTCTTGAAGAGCTTCGGTAATCTTGGTCATTTTGTGGATGGCGTTGACGGTCTTATCTAATTCTCTAATGTGCCCGGTGACTCCGTAGGTGTGAATGGCCATGTGGACTATCCCGGCATGCACCGTGACTACATTGCCCACGCCGAACGGCTCTGCAACAATAGCTGCGTCCGGCCGCGGTCCATGTTGGGCAACGTAGTAGCTCCCTTCCCCTCCCTGCGTCTCTCCCGCAACGCAAGCGACGATAAGGTCCCCTTTCAGCCTTATTCCGGACCTGCGAATAGCCTCTGCCGCTTCTATAACGCTGGCCACGCCGCCCTTCATATTCTCCACGCCGTGTCCGTAGAGACGATCCCCATCCACTGTGGGTGTCCACGGGTCACGCTTCCACCCCAAGGTCAGCGAGTTGATGTCGATGTGCCCGTTTAGCATCAGGCTCATGCCGCCGCCCGTGCCGTTGATGGTGGCAATGGTCTGGAAGCGCCCTGGCTCTATTTCCTGCAATTCCACCAGGTAGTCCCTGCTGCGAAACCAGTCCGCCAGGAACATAGCCACAGGGGTTTCTTCCGTTTTGAAACTGGGGATTTTGATCAATTCGCTGGCAAGGTCTACAAGCTCTTGTCTGTCGACTTGATCAAGTACGGTCTGGAGGTCTTTATTGGTAGGTATAGCGACCTCCGTTTACGGTGATCTACCCTTAAAGATGCCCCGATTCTAGGCAAAATGATACCTCCTGTCTATACCCCCTGCTCTGTAGTAGAGCGCAGCCACAGAAACGGTGTGTACCTGCCATGATGGTTCAATGGAAGAAAGGTTGATTGACGGAAGCAAGCCAAGATGTAAGTATTGGCTGAACGTTCGATTCGAAACCAAGGAGGAAAATATGGCAGATGAAGTACTGTTTGAAACGGATGGGCACGTGGCCGTCATAACGTTGAACCGGCCCCAGGTGCACAATGCGGTGAACCCGGAAATGGCTTCCGCCCTGAGGGAGGCCTACCGGCAGTTCCGGGATGACCGGAATTTGCGGGTCGCAGTCCTTACGGGCGCGGGGGAGAAGGCTTTCACCGCAGGCGCGGATCTCAAGGTAATGGCTTCAAACGCGAATATCGACCCCGCGGAGAACTACTGGTGGCCTCCCGTTGACAGTGGGTACGTCGAAGTGTGGAAGCCGGTGATCGCCGCCGTCAACGGTTACTGCTACGCTGAGGGTTTGAACATACTGTCCTCCATCACTGACATTCGCATTGCGTCCGATACCGCCACCTTCTGCTATGCGGAAATCCTGCGAGGATTCAGCGGCACGGGTTACGCCATAGAAAACCTGGTGCGCCAGGTTCCGTACGCTATAGCTATGGACTGGTTGCTTTCGGGCAAGGTGTTCAATGCCGAAGAGGCGCAGCGCTACGGTCTTGTCAACGAGGTGGTGCCCTTGGCCCAGGTGAAGGACAGAGCTATTGAGAAAGCTCAGGAGATATCAAGCCTGGCACCCATAGCGGTGCGTGCCATAAAGGAGGTTGTGATAAGAGGGCTCTCCATGGACCTTCCCAACGCAATCCGGTTCGCAAATACCGTCGGCATTATGACCCGGTTTACAGAGGACGCGAAGGAAGGTCCACGGGCGTTCGTTGAGAAGAGAGACCCTGTATACAAGGGACGTTAGTCGACAACCGCGTAATGAGGCAGCCGGGGGCTTAGCTCAACATAACTCAGGGTTGACTCGGCAATATAAGGGGAATATGTTAGCTGCTGGTACAAGCGGCTGAGTTCTGGGCGATTCGCCTCGTCTTATCTTAAGTGCAGCGTGAGGACGTCATCTTGGAAAGGAGCGGCACATGCAGGTGAAACGGCAAATAGGTGTGGAGACTCACACCTACTCTATCGTCGGCAGATGTCAACGGACCGGTATGCTGGGCATAGCGGGGACTACTTCGGACATCGCCATAGGGTCTCGTTGTCCGCATGTCAAACCCCTGGTAGGCGCCATTACTACCCAGGCTTCCACAGATCCGCGTTTGGGGAGCTTTGCCTTGCGTCTGATGTCGATGGGTTACTCGGCGCCAGCCGCCTTGGACGAACTCTCTCGGTCGGATCCTCATATCGAGAACCGCCAGTTGGGTCTGGTGGACGGCGATGGAAACGTGGCTGCTCGCACAGGGGATCTTAATCAGCCATGGGCGGGACATCAGATAGGTGATGGATACGTGGCTCTGGGGAATGGCCTGGTAGGAGAACAGGTGGTGGCAGCCATGGCCGAAGCTTTTGAAAAATACGAAGCAAACGACCTGGAAGACCGGCTTTTCTTAGCTTTAGAGTCGGGGCTGGCCGCGGGAGGCGAGAAAGCGGACATGACGCCCTGGCACTCGGCTGCGGTTTTGGTCTATGCCAACGATCCATTCCCACGGGTAGACCTGCGAGTGGACGAGCACCAAGACGCAGTAACGGAACTGCGTCGTGTTTTGGACATCTACCGGCAACGATTGGACTTCTTCATTCTCCGGGCCAGGGATCCGGGCGCTGCCCTACGCGCCGCGGAGAGTTCCCAACCGGGTTAGCAATGCCAAACTGCACAACACAGCGAGATTCGCCGTGTAGTTCTTTCGTAGTGGGAGGTTGCTATAGACGTTCTTCTTACCGATGCTACCGTCATTCCCGGAGAGCCGGTAGGCCAGGTTATTCGCGACGGCGCCGTAGCCGTCCAAGGCGATAAGATTGCCGCCGTGGGAAATACGTCCGACCTGGAAGCTCGCTTCCCTGACCTGAACCGTGTTGCCATTTCCAACCGAGTTGTTATGCCGGGGCTGATAAACGCCCATACGCACACGGTGCTTAACGTCCTGCGAGGCACGATCGAGAACGGAGAGGGCGACAGGGTGTATGGCTTTATGGTGCCCATAACCTTTGCAATGTCCAACGAAGACCGGCAAGCCATAGCAGCTTTGGGCTGCCTGGAAGCCATTCGTTCAGGCACCACGACTATAGTGGACCCTCTGCGCTTCGTTCCCTCCTACGCTCAGGCAATGGTGGAATCCGGCCTTCGACTGTATCTTGCCGAGTCCGCGGCGGATGCCGTAACTACGGAAATCCGCACCAAAGGCTATCGGTACGAGCGCTCCTGGGGCGAAGCTTTCCTTCAGCGCACCATGGAGTTGATTGACACTCATCACAACACGCACAACGGGCGCGTTCAATGCATGGTGGCCGCTCATGCCACGGATAACTGCTCGCCATGGATTCTGGACGAACTGCGAGACATCGCCGAAGACCGTAAGTTGCTGCGCACCGTCCATCTGGCCCAATCCCGCCAGGAGGTGGAACAAGTACAAAGCATGACCCAGGGCAGGACCCCGGCGGAGTATCTCCTTGACCATGGCTGGCTGGGGCGCGACGTCCTTGTCGCTCACTGCACTCACTGCACGTCTTCGGACATTGGGCTTCTGGCGGAAACGGACACATCCATGGCCCATTGTCCCGCTTCCAGCTCCCGTAGAGGGTTCCATGGCCTCGCGGACATGCCCGGTCTGGTGGATGCAGGGGTCAACGTTACCCTGGGCACGGACAATATGTCCGAGGATATGTTCGATGCGATGCGTATAGGCATCATTGTTAACCGGGGGCTGCGCAGGGACACCACGCGTCCAACATCTCCTGAAATGCTGGCTTGGGCTACCCGGAACGCGGCCCAGGCCCTGCAGCGAGAAGACCTGGGGACTCTGGAGCCTGGGAAGAAGGCCGACCTCACCGTCGTCCGGACGGACAGGGCGCATCTAACTCCCCTGCTGGATGTTATCTCCAACCTTGTCCACTACGGCCAGGCTTCAGACGTGGAGTCGGTCATGGTCGACGGAGAATGGATCATGAAGGACGGGAAAGTCTTGACCATGGATGAGGCGGCGGTGACTAAAGCCGCCCAGGAAGCTGCCCTACATTCCTGGCGCAACCTGCACCAGGAGTCGCCTGATATCGGAATGGCGCCGGAGTTCGAAGATTTGCTGATTTGACAGCCACATACAGTGCGAGAGCCTGCCTACCGCTTGCTTCTACCCCCTACCACTGAGACTGGAGCCTTTAGCTACCAAGCCCCATCAATTTCTCCGGGTTGGACTTGACCAGCTTTCGGATATCGTCCGCAGGGATGCCCAGATCAAGAAGAGACGCGATGAACTCCCGCAGTCCCTCGACCGGGTCAGGCAGCGTGTATACGCCAAAATCGGTAGCTATTATGCAATGATCGGCTCCAATCTCTTGGATCTCTTCGGCGGCCGCCCTGATGCCGCCGCCAACCTCTTCCGATAGTCCCTCATCCATAGCCGCATATTCAAGCTCAGCGTAGTAGTGGGTCTTGGGAATGGGTGTGGTATGGGTATATGCAGCCAGGGTGTATTCGATGAACGCCCCCTTTCCAGCCATGTATTTGAGCTGGTCCAGCGAAGCGGCTTTGGTGGCGCCGGTAGCAACAAGCACGTCCTTGATCCCGTATTCCCCGGCAAGATCAACCAGCCTCACAGCCTCTTCTCCGGAGACGTGGCCGGTGTTCAGAAAGATATGCGGATTGGCCGCGATGAGTCTCAGAATCTCGTCCAGTTCAGGGCCTACCGGCCCCTCGGTCGGTATGCTAATGGCGCGATCCACCTCTTCTCTCTTGAATTCGGGATAGAGCTCGCTTAGCGGCGAAAACTTGCCGTCTACCACCCTACCTTCACGGGAGGCCTGGAAGTAGGTGGAGTGGGTTCCAAAGCTGATGAACTTGGCGCCGTCGCCGTATCTTATGGCGGTCTTGACGGCACGGGGGTTTAGACCTCCGTAGGCGGTATTCAGGATCAGGCCGCCGTAGACCTTATAATCAGGAACGGCCCTATTCACTATCCAAGCAACCCCGTTGGTCATCTGGAAGACGTCCATGAGCACTATCGTCTGCATGCCGGCGTCACGCGCCTGAATGGCAGCCTGAATCGGGTCTATCCTTCTTGGACTGCTCGGTAGGTGCGGCGTGGCGTGGACGTGAACGTCTATGGCGCCTTGGAGAAGCTCTTCAGACAATTCAAAAGATCGACCTTCAGGTAGCATCATGCCATCTCCTTAACAGTACTTTACGATACGTAGAATCCATACCTTAGCGGGTCGCCGGGGTCAACAACGATATGGTTGACGCCGGTGATGTGAGCGCTGCCCGTGATCTCAGGTACGACGGCTTCAATTGCTCCAACCTTTACCTTCTCCACAAGCCGTCCGCGAAACAAACTTCCGGTTGGCGCGCTTTCGTGGACGTACTCCTTGTTAAGGTCTAACGCGCCGTTTGCATGCAGCACGGCCATCCTGGCGCTGCTGCCGGTGCCGCATGGAGAGCGATCGAAGCCCAGCGCCGTGGACAGGTTGAAGTTCTTACCGTCCGCTTCAGGGTTCGCCGGCGGGCCTGTAAACAACAGTTGAGGAAAATCTCCAGCGGGCCCCAGTATGGGGTGTTCCGCCGCAATAGTCGAGTTCACTGCTTTGAGTATTGTCCTGCTGGCGTGACTCAGGCGGTCTAAGTTGCTTAGATCCAAGGAGATGCCGGCTTGGTCAGCATCCACAATAACGTACCACAGCCCTCCGTAAGCTATATCCACCTTGAGATTTCCAAAGGGCTCAACGCACACTTCCAGCCCCCTTCTATACGCAAAAGCGGGCTGGTTGCGGAACGTTACGCTCAACACCTTGCCGTTGACCACGTGGGCACGAGTCCGCATGATCCCGGCGGGGGTCTCCACGGTCACCACCGTCTCGGGTTCATCGGCCTTGATAATCCCCGCTTCCAGAACGCTGGTAACGGCCCCGATCAGTGCGTGGCCGCACATGTCCAGGTAACCCAGGGCGCACATGATGATGACGCCAAAATCAGCCTCGTCTGATGTGGCGGGGCACAATACCAGGGCGTGCATGGCCTGATGCGCCCTAGGTTCGCCCGTGAGCGTGATCCTCATGTGGTTCAGGTTATCAGCGAAGAATCTGGTCTTCTCCCTTGCGCTGTCTCCGGGGATCTCTGGGATTCCGCCCACAACCAGCCTTGTAGGCTCGCCGCCGGTATGGGAGTCGATGCACACAATGGCGTCTCGAATCCATTCCTGGGGAAGCGCTGTTGCGCTTATTTGAAACCCTTTTTGTGCAACCGCCATGACGATAGTTCCTTAGTCTGTCCTAGACAACACCTTGAGTCTAGAGTTCGGCCTTGAATTGGAATTCCTGCTCGCCTATTACATTCTCGAACTCCGGAGGCTCGATATTAGTCTCGTAAACCTCTATTCCAATGGGTTTTACGTCCTGCTCCTCAGCGGACCAATGCGCCGTGCCGGAACCGCTGGGGCATAACGACACAGCCATAAGAACATCCATCTCCGCATAGAATTCCACGTAGTCCCCTTTTTGGGCGTCGCTGGGGTCTACCGGTCTCAGTCCCGTGTCCAGTTCGAAATGAGTCTTCTGGAATAGGTTGATGTTGCTGTGAAGATCGTCTTGCCCAAGCCCGAAAGGTTCTACTCCGCGAAGCAGGTTTGCCCAGCAGTTGAACTTGGTGACATTCGAATGATTCCTGTCCTTGAGTGCCCAGTACCAGAAAGAGGGGTTGCAGTGTGAACCTATGCAATAGTGATGATCGGCGCCGGGATGTGTGGGCTCGGTCTCCACGGTATCTTCGATTATGGTCATGAGAGGTCGGAACATGGGCATGTTGCTCCAGAGACGGCTGAAGGTAGTCAGGAATATGCCCTCCCGATTCAGGGTGTAGTCTGACCAGAACCGTTCTTTGTAGTTGTTGGCGTTCCAAATACATAAATCTACAATTTGAGGCCCCTCCACGCATACAATACGAGCCGATTCTCCCCTCTTCACCACAAATCCTCTTCCTCTCACTTCAAGCGGGACAATGAACTCATCTTTCTTGCGGAAGTTGGGGCGGGATATGTATAGATTCTGGTAAAATTCGTACGGGAATGGGGGTTGCGGATGAAAGTTCGGCCTCTTTGAGGGTGTCTTCATCTGTTTTTCTCTCCTAAGAAATCACCATAATGGACTAAGAAGCCAGCTAAGCAAATTCTACAAGGCCCCGATGGGCAATCATAGAACGAAATCAATGTTCGGCGCAAACTGCATTTAGTGGGAGGATGCATGCATACTAGGTCTTCTGCGCCTGCGGCGCCTAACATGGCCGGTAAAGCGCTCACCGTGAACGGCCCCGTGCCTCCCCAACAGCTGGGCATTTCACTCATGCACGAACATCTCTTCTCCGACCTGTGGAAAGAAGTCAGGCTTGAAAGCATCACCTCTACCGAAGACCTGGCTCTTGTGCATCAGAAGCTTGGTCTGGAAAACCTGCGATTCGCCAGAGACGGCAAGCCCATACGTGACAATTACATCCTGGACGACGAAGCAGTGATCACCCAAGAGGTGATGGAGTTCCGGAAGATGGGGGGCCGCACCATCGTCGAGGTGACCAACATCGGCTTGGGGCGGAACCCGCTGGCATTACAGCGGGTTGCCAGTGCGACCGGCCTCAACATAGTAATGGGAGCGGGATGGTATCAAAAGGCATTCCACCCTCCCGACATGGATCAACGTACCGTGGAAGACCTTACGGAAGAAATCGTTCGGGACGTTACTGTAGGGGTGGGCGATACGGGCATTCGAGCCGGTATCATCGGAGAGATTGGCGTAAACGGGAACCCTATCACAAGCAACGAGGAGAAGAGCATACGGGCTACGGCGCGGGCCAGTAGAATCACCGGAGCGGCCATCTCCTTTCATCACGGCGGAACAGGCAGGGAACGGTTCCGAGTGGCCGACATGGTGGCAGAGGAGGGAGCAAACCTTGAGCGCACCATCTTCGGCCACAGCAACTCCTACTGCGGAGACCTTGGATTCTTGCTGGAGTTGCTGCATTTGGGTGTTTATCTCCAATTCGACACCCTCGGAATAGTAGGAGCTCCGGTCGCCCGGATCCCGCCATTTCCGGGACCCGAACACAACAGTAGCCACAAGGCAGCCGAGGACGTACTGGTTGGCGAGGCCATTCCCAAGCTTATTGATGCAGGGTTCGAAGATAAGCTGCTGATTTCCCAAGACGTTTGCTTGAAAGTCCAACTCAAGCGCTATGGGGGCACGGGGTACACGTTCATTCTGGATAAGTTCATTCCGTTCTTGCGTACCCGGGGCTTGACCGAAGGGCACATAGACAAGCTTCTCATCAAGAACCCTCAGCGCGTGCTGACCTTTACCGATCCCGGGCAGTAGGTTGACCGCTAATCACGGATACGGTGCGTATATCCGGAATATCAGTCCCTGTCATGCCATTTGGACACGAAAAGCATGACCACCGCCACCATCTGCACCAGGTCGTCGATGTCCACCCACTCGTCGGCGGCGTAAAAGTTTCCACCCTTGGAACCTATCCCGACCGCCGGGATATCGTGCATACGACTTGGGAACCTGGTATCGCTTGCCAGTGAATTGGTGTACGGGTCCGGTGACACGCCTGTAATTTCACGGACGGCCTCCCGCAGAATCACGCACTCCGGGTCTTCCCAGGATGTGACAGCGGGATTAGCGCTGACCGTCGTGTCCAGGATCTGGCACTCAAATCTCGGGGCAGATCTCTCTAGTTCGGCAGCGATGGCTGCTAGAACGCGTGGGACTGTCAGCGGATCGCTGAACAGCGCCCTGAGTTCGGCATGGCACCGGTCCGGCACCAGGCCGGCGCTATCTCCTGCAACCACCTTGCCCAAGTTGATCTCACACCGGGAAAGCTCGCCCCGGTGAAGACCGTGCACAATTGCCAGGCAAGCTTTCAGAGCGTCGCCGCCGTCGCTAAAGCGGGCGCTATCCATCACACCTTCCTTGGGAACCCCCCGCCAGCCTTTGATTTCCAGCGTGACATCCACTATGCCCCGGCTGGCATTCTCGATCACCCGCATTCCATAACCGGTCTCAGGGGGATGGACATACAGGCAAGCGCCCAACCCCTTTAATTTCGCCATGACCGGCAGGGTCCCCCGAGCTCCCCCGCCTTTTCCCGCCATGCTGATTACCAGCGGCGCTTCACCGGTTGCCTGGTAAGCAGCCGCCGCAGCCACCAGCATGGCCGCTAGACCTCCCTTGTCGTCGGCGGCGCCCAGTCCGTACATTCGCCCATCTCGCACAAGCGGCTCGGTTGGGTTAGAGTGCCAGCCCTCACCGGGATATTCCGTGTCCACGTGGGCATACAATGCCAGAGGCGACGCCGTCAAATTATGAGGGCGTGCCACCAGATTCACCGGCGCCTCCTTACCGGGCGGCAATGGCCAGGTAAACTCAGGGTGCTCTTTGTACGATTCGGGGTCGTCTGTTGACAACTCTATGGAGAAACCGTAGCGCTGGAGATATCCCGCCACTACCTGCTGGGCCTCGGCTGTAGAACTGCCATACAGGCTAGGCGTCGAAATCAACTCAGAGAGAAGGGCCAACAGCTCTGAACGCCGGCTTTCTGCCAGTTTCAAGGCTGTATCTCTATCCATTACGACGCCTCCTCTGTTATTCACTAGTCGCCGGAACTGCTGAGTGTATAGGGCGTTCGCGTCCCTGGTCAGACGCCGATCTGCATCTTCATCCAGCGGGAAGTGTTGTGGAAATCGACAACAGCGCTGCCCGGAGGAACCAGTTCGTCGCAGGCGGCTCGCAGATCGTCGCTCAGGCTCATATCCAGCACGGGAATTAGCGGCTCAAGGTGCTGTAGCGTTCGCGGGCCAATCAGCGGGGCCGTTATTCCCGGTTGGTCTTTGCACCAGAGAACCGCCAGCTGCGCCGCGGTCAACCCGGCATCAGCCGCCAGCGCCGAGAATGCGCGCCCTACCTCGACGCCGCGTTGGGTAACGCGATCAGCGTAAAAGCCGCCACGCAAGTCTGCCCGAGACCCCTCCGGGTAATCGGTGCCTGAGCTATAGCGGCCGGCCAGCACCCCCATGCCCATTGGCGCCCAGTTGATCAGGCCAAGCCCCCACTTCTGAGCCATTGGAACCAGCTCGTTCTCAATGCGGCGATCGAGCAGGTTATACGGCGGCTGCTCCGTGACGTACCGCGCCCACCCGCTTGATTCGCTTACCATGATCGCTTCCATCACCTTCCACGCCGGGTGGGTGGAACAGCCGATATAACGCACCTTGCCCTGCCTAACCAGGTCATTGAGCGCGCCCAGCGTCTCGTCGACCGGGATGTCAAAGGATGGGCGATGGACCTGGTAGAGGTCGATGTAATCGGTCTGTAGGCGCTTCAACGACGCCTCACAGGCACGGATGACGTTGAGACGCGATTGACCGTACTCGTTGGGTCCGAGAACCTCTCTGTAATCCTCCAGCCTAAAGCCGACCTGCCGGCGGCCGGAATCCACTTTGGTCGCTATCAGTACCTCGTGCCGCCTTCCATTCCCCTTCAAAATGCGGCCGATTACCCGCTCGCCATCACCGTCTGCGTAGACGTCGCCGGTATCCAGCAGATTGATGCCGGCGTCCATCGCGGCGTCAAGGATCCTCTTGCACTCATCCTCCGGTGTCGGATCCATGAAGTTGTCAGTGCCAAGGCAAAGCGGAGATACGTTGGCTCCTGTCCGGCCAAGCGAGCGATATTCCATAGTTTGCGCCTCCCTTTTGTTTGGTCACCCCGTCGCTATTGGGGGAATTCGGTATGCTGGACAGAGTTCTCCGGAATCACCGCAGCTTGCTGAATACAGCCCGAAACAGACCGGTCTACACATCCGGTTATCCTTGCTGGCTTATAAGGGCGTCAATTGCGCTTTCCAGCTTGTCAGCGGCCCCTTGCAACCGCTCATCAGCGGATTCTACCCATTCTTCGTCTGCCTCTAGCTGAGCGTAGTATTCGGGAAGCCGGCGTCGTGATTCCTCGGGCGACGGGCCGCCGTACAGCACGCGTCTATCGACAAACTTGGAGGGATCCAGTGATTCCTCCAGTAGCTCCTGACTCAAGCCCACGGTCTCTCCATAGTAAGCCACTGCCGCCTCGTCCAGCAGTTCTGAGGTGACGTCTTTGGGATGTATGCCCCTTTCATCGCTGAACCGCACAAGTACGCCCACAATTTGATGAGCGGTGCGCCACGGAAGCCCTTTTTCCGCCACCAGCATTGCGGCAACGTCGGTGCCCTGTGCCCAGTAGGCTCCCGCCATCTCCTCCATTCGCTCTCTCTTTATTTCCATTGCAGGTATCAAGTCGGTAAACCAGCCCATCGCCTGCGCGACCCTATCGAAGGCGCGGTGAAGCGACGCTCCGCCGTCGGTAGTGAACTCTCCGCCGGAATAGTTCTGTCCGCCATACGTAGCCACTACTCCGCCTATGGTCTCCTCCGATGAAGCTCGCACTGTGCTGAAGATCGACGGGTTCCTCTTCTGCATCATTATGCTGCTGGTGCTGCAGAAGCGGTCGGGGATGTCCACGTATCCCGCCTCTGAAGTGAACCAGAAATTGATGTCGTTTGCCCATTTGGACAGGCTCAGGTGGACGCCTGCCGCCACCATGATGGTCTCCACCGCGTCGTCCTCAAAAATGATGGAATCAAAAGTGTTTCTGAGCACGCCTTCAAAGCCAAGCAGTTCCCCAACGCGATGCCTGTTCAACAGAAAGCTGGAGCCGGTCATTATGGCCGCGCCTGCCGGACTCTGGTTCACCCTCTGGTAGGCATCTGTGGCCCGCTGGAAGTGCCGCTCCAGTACGGATCCCCACGCCATGAGCTGATGACCCAATGTGACCGGCTGGGCGTGCTGGCTTCCCGTGTAGCCGGGCATCACCACGTCCAGGTTCTGTTCCGCCGTTGACAGGATCGCTCTTCTCAATCGGTTGATGCCCTTCAAGAGTTCTCCTAATCGGTCGCGCTCCCGAATCCGGCGCCATACCGCTCCCAGGTCTCCTGAGCTTCTGCCCAGATGGATGCGTCCGCCTACTTCATAGCCCAAGCGGCGGATCAGGTATTTCTCCCCCGAGTGCATGCCTCCCTCAATCTCCTGGCGGACCTCAGCCATGCCCTCTCGCTCCATTTCTCTAAGCGACTTCAGCATGGCAACGGCGTCTTGGCGAGGTATCAAATCTTCCTCGGCCAGCATCACCAGATGCGCCTTATCGAACATGTGGTAGGCGTCCAGCGACGCTGTATCCGCGGAGCCGCCCACGCCTAGAGCAAAGGGCCCTCCAAGGCCGGACAGCATGGGCTCCTTCAACCGAATGCCTGGAGAGCGAGGGCCATCGTATTCTGTGTGGGGCTTCCTCAACATGGTACACCTCAGTCGTTCTTATAAAGAGATTACGGAAGTGGCGCTATCTTACTTGAAAACTAAAGGTTCCGCCATTAGACCTGCAATCTATGATGTATTTGCTTGACAAGCTGTAACCAGTGTGCGTAGTATCCGAGTTGCGGTCATTCAAGCGCCAACACAACGTTACAGGCTCCATTTTGTTGCATGGGGAACGGGGTTGGTGTTTATGGCTAGTACATGTTTTCTAAATCGTAGGGGTGGATTCATGCGGTATTCAACATTGGTTAGAAGATTGAGTGGCGCACTGGTAGCATTAGCTTTGCTAGGCGTCATGGCATGCGGAGGTGCGGAGGAGGCGACACCGACTCCTTCGGCTCCTACGGTGCCCAGCCCGACCCCCACGGTGCCCAGCATCGTTGCTCCTACGGTTGCCCCTCCAACGGCGACTCCCACGGCCGCCGCTCCCGGCGAGGTAGTGGCACAGCCCACTGCTACCAACACTCCTACGCCGGTTCCTGTAGGAGACCAGCCGAAGTACGGCGGGGTAATTAATATAGCGGGTGAGAACGCCGAATACATTGACCCGTTCCATATCCGCTCTAACTGGAACTGGTACAACTTCGGGAACACCTGGGGCCAGTTGTTCCGTATTGATCCTCGCGACCGAGTTAGTCTTCAGGATGATCTGGCCGATGATTGGGCGCTCAGCGAAGACGGCTTGACCTGGACATTCCATATCCGCGATGGAATCGTAGATCACGAAGGCGGCACTTTCACCGCCGAAGACGCTCGCTGGAACATAATCCGCATAAAAGAGAAGCCCAACGGAGTCCCCGGACGCCGCCAGGGATGCATGCGAGAGTTCGTAAGCGATATCTTGGATGACAACGGCAACGTGGTGGCCAACCCCGGCGCCGAGGTCACAGGCCCCAACGAGTTGACTGTCCGGTTGGTGGCGCCGCGCGGCGCGTTCGTAGGATGCGTGACTTCCGCATTCATGCAGTTCCAACCCTCCAAGTACACCAGGGCCATTGACACTGCGCCTGGTGGAGTGTACAGAGACCTGGATTTCACCAAGGGTGAGGTTATTGGCACCGGACCCTTCAAAGTAGTAGACCATGCTTTGGAAAACTTCGTGAAGACAGAACGGCATGAAGCTTACTATCGTGACGGGTTGCCGTACCTGGATGGTTATAATGAGTTTGAAATCCTGGATCCAGCTACCAGGACCGCTAACTTCATCTCCGGACGCGTTGACGCCTTCCCGCTGTTTGGAGCTCCTAAGAGACCGGACGTGGAACGGATGGTCGCGGAACTTGGAGCCGATAACGTGCTGTTCAGCCGTGTTCCCGCCGTTGGAATGAGGGTGCTCCAACTCAATACGCGGAAGGCTCCCTTCGGCCCCGTGGGCGACCAGATGGCGGACGACATTCGCTGGGCCATTCAGTTGACCCTTAACCGTGACAATATTAACAAGCTGGCCTTTGACGGCATCGGTTTCCTGGCGCCGCCGTACTACATTGGATGGGAGTGGATTTTCACGGAACAGGAGTGGTTCGATCAGTTCCCCGGCCTGGACTCCTCTCCGGATGTAAAGGCCCAGCACATCGCCGAGGCCAAGGCGTTGATGGAGAAGCATGGATTCGGTCCGGATAACTTCCTCACCATCCCCTCCTATTTGACCAGCGCCAGTGGCAAGAACGAAAGCGAGGTCATTGCAGACCAGCTAAAAGAGATCTACATCGATCTCAAGATACTCGTGCAGCAGTCCGGCCTCATAAGTGACGCGGTTGAAAATGGTGACTTCGATATAACTCGGCAGAGCCGGGGAGCTCCATTCCCGGACCCCGACGCTTTCAACATATCTCTCTACTTCCAGAATACAGACGGTGGCTTCAACTACACCGGATACGAGAATCCCAGGTGGAGAGAGCTGTACGAGCAGGAAGTTATACTGGATTCAGAAGAAGCGCGGGCTCCGCTACTGAGAGAGATGGCCACAATCATGTATCATGACGCCACGCTGATCAACTATATCCGCCCAGGCCTGATGTACACGCATCGAGGCAACTGGCGTGGCTACACCTTCCCTATTCACCACGTCATGAACGCCTCTCTGGAGTACACTTGGCTGGCTGATCAGTAGTCTAGTCTCGACAGAAAACATTCTTCGGAATGCTGACGGGGCGCTTATTAAAGCGCCCCGTCTTTTTCTTGGTAGGCTTGGCTATCAGTCCGTATCAAGCGCGCGGGGGAAGAGGCCGCCTTGGCGCCATAGGAACAAACCCAGCTGTCACAGGAGAGCGCCGGAGTACTTCGTGGTCAGTCTTACGGATTCATCTGCCGCGCAGCTTTGGGGCCAACACGCCGCGTAGTGAGCCACCCAGACGTTCATCCCAAGCACCACCAGCGTTAGCGCGGCGCCAGGAAACCGATAGGTGCAACAAAAATCAAGACTGGGATTGCCGGCTGAGCATAGCCCCCAGGAAATCACGTCGGCGGGAGTGCCAATGCCAAAGAAGCTGAGAGACGCCTCTATTTGGTCGGCTTGGCCATCACTTCATATCAAGCGTGTAGTAAGAGCGCCTCGCTACCCATAGAAACAACCTAGCCGTCAACTGGAGAGAGGCAGGGAATTTCGTGGTAAGTCTTGCAGATTTATCTGCCGCGCAGCTTTGGGTCCAGCACGTCGCGTAGTGAGTCGCCCAGGACGTTCATCCCAAACACCACCAGCGTTAGCGCGGCGCCGGGAAAGATGCCAATCCAAGGGGCAACTATAAAATAAGACTGGGATTGCTGGCTGAGCATAGCCCCCCAGGAAATCACGTCGGCGGGAGTGCCAATGCCAAGGAAGCTGAGAGACGACTCTATGATGATCATGAAACCTATCAGCGCGGTGGACACCACAAGCAGCGGGGCAAAGGAGTTGGGTAATACGTGTTTGAAAACTAAGCGAAAATCGTTGGCGCCTATTGATTTGGCTGCCTCCATGTACGGTGTCTCCTTGATACTCAAAGCTGCAGATCGGACAACACGGGCAATCCTGGGGGTATAAACAATGGCCACGGCGGCAATTATATTGTTCAGCGATGGACCGAAAGCCGCCATCAAAGCTAAAGCAAGGAGCAGTGACGGGAAGGCTGTTGTGCCATCAACAAAGCGCTGTATTGCAAGGTCCACCTTGCCGCCCAAATGTGCGCTGGTCACTCCTATCAGCGCCCCTGCTATGCCGGCAAAAATCACGCCCAGCAAGCCCACTTTCATTGACACGCCTGTTCCGTACATAGTGCGGCTCAGTATGTCACGCCCCAGCTCGTCCGTACCAAACCAGTAGGTCGCGTTCGGGGACTGCAAGATAGCGTCCACGTTGGTCTTCAGAGGGTCGTGCGGCGCGATTAGTGGCGCGGCCACGGACACAAAACTGGCAACGAGCAATATGATTACACCGGTAGCGCCCAGCGGCTTACTCAGCATGAAGTGCCGTACTGCCCTGAGCCGCCGGTATAAGGCGTCCCTTCGCTGAACAGTTTCAAGTATTACTTCTTTTTGAACCACTATGACTGTCCTTCAGATTGGATTCCCACTGCCTAACTAGGTCTGAGTCTAACCGTAACGTATGCGGGGGTCCAGGAAACCATACGTCAAATCCACGATCAGGTTTGCCACTAGAGCCACGATTGCGAAGTACATTACGTATATCTCTATCATCTGAAGGTCCCGGCTGAACATGGACAAGACCAATCCACGGCCGATCCCTGGCAGATTGAAGATGATCTCTATGATCACCGTTCCTGAGAAGAGGCTGCCGATGTTGAGTCCGAATACGGTCACTACCGGTATCATGGCGTTGCGGATTGCATGTCTGCCCAGCACTACTCTTTCTCTAAGGCCCTTAGCGCGGGCGGTGCGTATGAAGTCCTCCCGCAATACTTCAAGCATCTGAGCCCTGGTTATGCGCAACATCAGCCCTTGAAAGGTGAAGCTGAGAGCTAGTGCCGGGAAAATCAGCTGCTGGAACCCGTTTATCGGATCATCCAAAATGCCGGTGAACCCCAGAGGGGGCAGCCACTTGAACACGCTGGAAAGAAACAAAACTACCATCAAACCCACAAAGAAATTGGGCATGGCCAGGCCTAGAATCGCCACCCCTCGCACCACGTAGTCAACAAAACCATCCTGTTTTATTGCTGCCAGAATGCCTATTGGGACCCCTACTATGGGAACAATGATCAATGCTAGTAGGGCCAGCTGTAACGTTATGGGGAATCTTCTTCCGATTTCGCTGGTCACTGGTCGGCCAAGAAGTACGGATTCACCCAGGTTCCCGGTCAGTACGTTCGTGATCCAACTCACGTATTGAACATGAATAGGGTCGTTAAGCCCTAATCGCTCACGCAGTTCCTCCGCTTCTTCCTGAGTATAGACACCTTCCCCTGTTGGCCCCGACAGCATCGCCTCCGCGGGATCCCCCGGAATGATGCGCAGGACCACAAAGACGACCATGGATACGCCCAGCAAAGTGGGAATAAAGAGAAGAATCCTGCGTGCAATGTATGCTTTCATTCCCTAAAACCAACGCTCAGCCGCATATAAAAAGGGCGCATTCATTTCAGGCGCTTTACAAACCAACTCGGACGGCTGTAAAACCGGGGTGTAACATTCGTTACCATTAGCACACCTCAGGTGGTAATGTCAATCAGAAACGCCCTTGGAAAAATGCCCGCGAAATAGCCTGGTTCTCCACATTAGACACCTCTGAGTGATAAGATTGCATCTCATTCCACATTGCCGCCGTTGCGGGCAGGGGAGGCGGACCGCATGACAAACATCAAAGAGCAGACGTTTGAAGAAGCCGTTGCCGAGTACATCCAGCGTTCAAGGGAGCTGATAGACAAGGAGGCTAAAGAGCACCTGCCTCCGCGGCTGCCGTCGCCATTCGACCAGTCGGGGCCTCCTTACCAGGCTGTGTTACGGTTGAACCCCGCTACTGTGAGCAACTACGCCCGCAGCATAGGAGACCATAATCCGCTGTACACGGACCGGGAGTATGGCAGGCATACTTCCTACGGTTGCCAGATAGCGCCGGGTACCATCCTCTCACTGATACGCTATCCCTCCGTCCACGGCGCTATGCGGCCCATCGGCTATCCACTCGCCCAATTCATATCGGGGAACGCCTGGGAGTTCTTCGACGCTGTCCGGGTCGGCTCACGGTTCCGCTCGTCTAAGGTGACCAAAGAGGTAATCGAGAAGAAAGGCTCTCGCGGACGATTGGTGTTGCTTATCTCAGAGGTCGCTTTCTCGGATTATCATGGCGACACCGTAGGCAAATGCTACGGCACCCAGATAGCGGTTCCCATGGAGAGCATGGGCACCTCCCGCGCCATGAAGGCCGACAACATGGGTCAGAAGCTGCTTTATGAGAGAAAAGTCCAGGAATACACGCCAGAAGATATAGAGCAACTTTTCCAAGGGCTGCGCGGCCAAACGCGTCGGGGAGCGGAACCCCTCTACTGGGAGGACGTGGAAGTGGGCGACGAGCTAAATCCCCTTCTTCTTCCGCCCTGGACCTTGCGAGATCAGATATGCTCCAACTTCATGAGCTACTGCCTGGTAAGCGCTGGAGGAACGTCTGTAGGCACCGACGATCCTTCAAAGGAACCGCAAGGGGATGAATTGGCCTTTGAGCCGTCTTTTCGCATGTTAAAGAACTTGCCGGGAGACTCCCGCACCAACCCGCTAACCCGTTGGCCCTGGAATGCCGACGTCGCGCACGACGACGCTATCTTGGCCGGCTATGATGGTCAGCCGGCGCCCTTTGACCACGGTGTGCAGAGGTTCCAGGTGCCCCAACAGCTGTTCACCAACTGGATGGGGGATCACGGTTTCATCCGTCGCATGCAGATAGCTCTCCGCAAGCCTGTATACGTTGACGACGTTACCAAGTATGAGGGCCAAGTGGTGCATAAGTTCATAGAGGTCCAGGAAGGAGAGGCGGCGGGCGGCGGAAAACCGAACAGGGCGGAATATCACGCGGTAGGCATTCGTTATCAAGGTCTCAACCAAACAGGCGAGGCTCACTCGCAAGGCACTGCTACTGTGTACCTCCCTTCTCGCCAGGGTGGGCCTGTGCAGCTTCCCATTCCCCACCCCGCGCGCCCGCCTTACGTGCCATACGAGACCTTCTACCGCGACTGGTACTAGGACTTTTTGACAACAAGTAGAGAGATTTGCCCTGGCCTCGTATGCCGGAGCGACTGGAAATATCTCACAGGGCTCCCACGCTAAGCGGTTGGCAGGTTCTCGATCTCCACAGGCTCCACCGGGTCGGCGAGGTCGAAGCCGAACACCCGCGAGTAGAAGTAGAGTTCGGCGTCCAGCGTCCTCTTGATGTTCTCGGCGCGTCGGAAGCCGTGCTGCTCACCCTCGAACGGTAGATAGGCGACGGGAATCCTCTTCTCACGCAGCGCGTCGCGCATCATCTCGGACTGGTTCGGGGGTACTACCTTGTCCTCCAGGCCCTGGAACAGGATGAGCGGCGCGGAGAGCCGGTCGACGTGATGGATGGGAGAGCGTTCCAGGTATATATCCCGACGCTCCGGATACGGCCCGACCAGTGTGTCCAGATAACGCGACTCGAACTTGTGCGTGTCCAATGTAAGGGCCTCCAGGTCGCTGACGCCGTAGAGGCTGGCCCCGGCTCGGAAGACGTCGTGGAAAGTCAACGCGCTCAGCGTCGTGTAGCCGCCGGCGCTGCCTCCCCTGATTGCCATGCGATCGCCATCCACGTCGCCGCGCTCGGCCAGAAATCTGGCGCCGTTGACGCAGTCTTCCACGTCGACAATGCCCCATCTGCCGTTGAGACGCCGGCGGTATGCGGTGCCGTACCCGGTGCTGCCGCCGTAGTTGACGTCCAGTACCGCGAAGCCGCGGCTCGTCCAGAACTGGGTCCGAAGATCGAGTGTAGATGAAACGGCGGAGGTAGGTCCGCCGTGCACCAAGACGACCAGCGGAGGCCGCTCCCCTTCCGGCGCCGAGTAGTCCTTATTTGTCGGCGGGTAGAAGAAAGCGTGGGCTGTGACTCCTCCTCCCGTGGGGAACTCAATCGACTCAGGCGCAGAGACGTAGCCCTCGTCAATGCTGAAGGCGTTCGAATTGCGCAGCGCCTCCGTAGCGCCGGTGCGCAGGTCGTGAGCCACCAGCGCAGGCGCCATCGTAGGGGAGCCTGCGCCGAACACGACGCGGCCTGCCCCGACAAACATCCCAGATCGGGTGACGTCAGTAAACGGAGTGGGCACGGTCTCAATCTCCAGTCTGTCGCTATAGAGGTTGGCAAAGTGCGACGTGCCGCCTCTGTTGTAGCAGCAGACGATGCGGTGCTCGGAGGCAAACCCGTATGTGGATATGGCCAGTCCCCATTGTGGAACCCCGAACTCCGCGTCCATCTCGCAGAGGGGCTCGGTCACACCGTCCCGCCACCGGTAGAGGTTCCACCAACCGCTCCGGTCGGAGACGAAGTGGAGGATCCCCTGCGGAGACCACTCAGGCTGGTTGATGGCCTCGCCGTCTCCTCCGGCCACTCTCTGCGCATCCCCAAGAGAGCCGTCCTCCCTTACCTCGGCAACCCACAAGTCGCTGCCGTCCCACGGCATGTTTGGATGATCCCACGAGAGCCACGCCAGCCGCGACCCATCGGCAGACAGCCGGGGAGAGGCGTAGAAGTCGTGGCCCGATAGGAGCACGGAGCCACTGTCCATCCCGTCCAGGCCAATACTTACGATCGTGGTGACCGCCTCCCCTTCTCCTCTGTGGTCTTCGCGGACGCAGATAATGCGAGCCTGCTTGCTGTCCATGACGCCGTCGGCGTAGCGCGCGGCTGCCTCTGGCGTGATGGGCTCCGGCTCCTCTCCCTGCCTCTGCCGGTACAACCGCTGATCCTCGAAGTTGGAGAAGTAGACCACGCCGTCGGACACGATGAAAGCGCCGCCGCCGTATTCATGCACTAGTGTACGAACATTGAAGGGCGGTGGTGTGACGTCAACCGTCTCACCATCAGCCCCCCGACGTACCACGACGTTCCTGCCGCCCTCCGAAGGCCGCATCTCTGTCCAGTAGATGTCATCCCCATCCAGCCTGATTTCTCCGATACCGATCGACTCCGCGATGATTACGTCGGAGGTGATAGGCGATCTCCAAGAGCCGTACGGCGCTACCTTGCGGGAGTTCATTGTCTCATTGGTCTCCATTGGGTTCATACCTCCACACTATGGCCGCTATCCATCCATTCCGCATAGGAACCGTCGTAGAGACGGACGTTGTACCCGGCATGTTGCATGGACAGGTAAGCCAGCGAAGCCCGGACTCCGGTGCGGCAGTAGGCCACTACCGGATCGCCGGGAGTGATGCCTGCCGCTGTCAGCCGTCGACGCAGAAGGTCCGGCTCGATGAGCAGTCTTCCATCAGCGCCGGCCATTTCGGAGTGGGGAACGTTGACGGCGCCGGGAATGTGCCCGGGATGGTGGTCAATTTCGGTCTGGCCGCTAAATTCCTCCGGGGAACGCGTATCCAGAAGTTTCGTCTCGCCGGGCTCCACTAGGTCACCGATAATTGCCCTCACAGAAGGGTTCAGGCGCGGTGACAAGGACTTTGGCTCTGCGAAGACAGGCCGGTAGAGTACTTCCCTACCCTGCTCCTTCCAGGCATCGTAGAGTAGGTCCATGATGTAAACGTCGCCAAGTCCCAGGTATTCCAGTACCCATGCCGCCATGGAGGCGTTGCGGCCATCCTGATGGTCGTAAAGCACCGGAGTTACGCCGTCGCCAAGCCCCGCTTCGCCAAAAGCTGCGGCAAGCTGGTCCGGCTGGTACAAACGACCGTCCGGACCTTGCAGTTTCTTCAAGGGGACGTTGACCGCGCCTCTCAAGTGGCCCATCAAGTAGCGCATGGCGGAACGAGGGTCGATTATCAGGTATCCCGGCTGCCCGATACGGTCGGAGACCCAATCCGCCGAAACGAAGTTGATCATCAACCAACCATTTCAAATTCGGTCTCTACCGAGGTGGGTTTGGCCACGGACTGGGTCACCGGAGATCCCTCCACCGCCAAACGCCAGATTTCCCGCAGAGTTTCCTCGTCAGCGTCGGCGCTCACGAAGCACTTGGCCGAAATCCTGCCGTAACCCGGGTTTCCCTCGTCCTCAACACCGGCCCACTTGCGGATGTTGTCAAAATACCCTTCGACCGCTACCTCCAAGTCATTGATGCGGACTCCCTTCTTGGTAGCGTTGACCACGAATCCCACGGTCATGCAGCTGCCGATAGCCGACAACAGCTGTTCGTGGGCGCTGGCGGCCACGTCGGTGGCGGTCAGGTCGCCCGGCTCGTCCATGTCGACTTGGTGGTTCCGCATGTAAGCCCGGGCCCGCATCCCGTCCTGCCAGACCACCCGCGACTTCCAAGGCCCGGTTACCGCCTCGAATACCTCCGGGTTACGAAAGGAATCCAGAACTTCGGTCAGCTTCTCCTTGGGTAGCCCGTTAAGGTTTTTCTCTTCAGCCATCATCTACTCCTTATGCTCAATTTTAATGTCGGATCAATCCTATTGGGTACAGGACTAAAATCCTGAACCCTGTCGCTATTGATATTCGGCTCTGAGTTGTTCGGCAGCCTGGACAATTGTCCGCATCTTCATGGAGGCAACCTCATGGGTGTTGACGTTTCTTTCGGCAAAGGTGCCAAACCCGCAGTCGGGATTGAGGTAGATTTTGTCCGGATCGAAATACGGCAGGAGCTCCTTTACCCTGTCGACAATCTGCTCCGGAGGTTCTATGTCATCCGTCCGGGGATTCACCACCCCGAAGCCAATCTCCTTCTCATTCGCGTATTCCTTGAAGACTTCCATCTCGCCGGCCCTGGGCGTGGCGCACTCCAGCACTAGCTGGTCAATGTCCATCTGCACAAGATAGGGAAGCATCGGTCCGTAGTTGCCCGTGAGCAGAACCTCCTCCTTGCGGCTCCAGTTGCCGCGGCAGACGTGAACCCCGGTCTTGATTCCGCTGATTCCCTCCGTGGTCTGGTTCATCAGCCGCACGGCAAACTCAAGTTCGTCGGTGGGGTCCCGGCGGTTGGGCAGCGCAGCGCACATGAAGGTCTCCGTGCTCTCCTCTCCAAACACCACCTGGCTCAGGATTGGTTCGTCCAATTGAACGAAGTCGCAGCCCTGGTCCCGTAGGGCGATTATCTCTTCCCGCAAGATGTCCACAACGTCGGCGGCCAGCGCTTCGGGATCAGCGTACACCTGGTCTGACAGGCCTTCGAACCAGCTTGAGCGTGTCAGCATATAGGGGCCGGGAAGAGGTATCTTGATCTGCCGGTCGGTGTGTTCCCGCATGAAGGCCAATTCATCGAGGGTCAACCCGTGGCGGCTCTCCAGGCGGTCAACCACTATGGCGCTCTTGATGGCAAAGGACGGCACGTCAAGGGCCCGCAGCGTTTCCTCCATCCTGGCTCTATCACGGGAGTGGTCCAGCAACTCTGAGACCTTCATCAGTTGCATCCCGGTCAGCTTGTCCACAGTGAAGGAGTAGAAATTGTCTCTGCGCTGCTCCCCGTCGCTTATGATATCCACTCCGGCCTCTTCCTGGGCGCGGATGCAGGCCAGCACTTCGCCATCGGCCACGGCGTTGAAATCATCCGGCGTGATTTCACCGGCCTGCCTTTGGCGGAGGGCCCTAACCAACTCAGTGGAGCGGGGCCAACTTCCAACGACTGTTACTGGAAACAATGGAGCGTTCACTATTTGGGTTCCTCCGAATTGGGCGCTAAGAAAGCCTGAAGCCCGCCGTAGTGTATCCCAATATGGAATCCAGGACAAATTGGGTGATACGCGGCTCCAAGAAGGCAGTAATCGTATGCGCTAGCGGCGCGGAAGGCTGCGCCCAGTCTAGGCCGTGATTCGTACAGCGGCGCGCATCCGCCTCACCGCAATTCAGCGCCTAAGCTAGCCCACGCTCATTATGTCCCTTCTGCGGGCGGCCACGGACTGAGTCAACCGGTCCATTATTATGGCCAGGAACACGATGGCCAGCCCGGCGACTGCCCCGTTGCCCGGTTCGTTCTTCTGCAACGCCCGCAGCACGTCGTCGCCCAGTCCGCCCGCGGCCACCATGCTGGCGATGGTCACCATTGCCAGCGCCATCATGGTGGTCTGGTTGATGCCGGCCATGATGGTGGGTAGCGCCATGGGTATCTGCACCGTGGTCAATAGCTGCCACGGCGACGCTCCAAAGGAGCGGGAAGCCTCCACCGTCTCGGTGGAGACCTGGCGTATTCCCAGGTTGGTCAGCCTTATGGTGGGCGGGATGGCGTATATGATGGTGGCGAAGATGCCTGCCGGTTTGCCCAACCCGAAAAAGAGGATGCCGGGCAGCAGATAGACGAAACTGGGCATGGTCTGCATCCCGTCCAGAATGGGCCGCATTATGTAGTCCGCCGTGCGGTTGCGAGCGGCCAGTATGCCCAGCGGAAGCCCAATGGCTACCGCTATGGCCACGGCCACCACCATCAGCGCCACCGTATCCATCATGTTCTGCCAGAGGTCCATGAAGCCCACGAACAGCAGCGCCA
This sequence comes from Dehalococcoidia bacterium, assembly GCA_963667055.2. GTDB lineage: Bacteria > Chloroflexota > Dehalococcoidia > Lucifugimonadales > QGNO01 > DAOUJH01. The sequence continues at coordinate 1,623,552 of OY762956.1, read as the reverse complement.
GGGCCGTAAAGACCGTCAGGCTCCACCGGCCCACCGCAAAGGAAAGCAGGGCAAGTCCCACTACTACCGCCGGCCAGGGCAGCCACTTCAGTCCCCCTTCAATCCTGACCAAGGCAAAAGCGACCACTGTGCTCAACCCGTCGAACAGCCAGGAGCCGCTTCTGGTAACCCAGTCCACCGAGTCGTCTATTGCGCCCGTGGTGACGTCCCGAACGGTTCTATCCAGGGTCACGCCGTCCGTAGTGGAGGTAGATACGGTGGTCGGGAAATCCATCCCCGGCTCCCAGGCCACAACGCTCGCCAGAAGCACAACCGTCACCACAATCAGCCCTATCACCAAGCGACGCCTGAGAAAGCCTCTACCCCGTTGCGTCCACGTATCCGCGCCGTGTAATTGCTCGTCCCGGTCTTGTGCCATGTAAGGCCTCCTAGCCGCTGTCGGAAATGCTCGTAAGTAGAACGCTGCGGGGAACTTCTCCCAGCAGGCTGCCGTTTTCGCCGACAACCGCTATGGGATACTCGGTCTGGGCCGCCTTCGGCACAACGTCCTCTATGTAGTCTTCGGGGTGTGTGATGGTTGGCTCTATGACTTGCGCGTCATGCAGCGTTTCCTTTCGCTGCGACACCAGCTCGTTGGCCAGCTCCCGCGTCAGGATGCCGCGCAGAGTGAAGTCCCGCGCTATGAGGAACACCGAATCTATGCCGTGATTCAGCATGGAGTGCAGCGCCACGCGGGGGCTTTGCCGTTCGTATATGACCACGTCGGGCTCCCGCATGATTGCTTTGGCCCTGATAATCTTTGCCCTGGACACGTCCCGCACGAACTCCACCACGTAGTCGTCCGTCGGCAGCATGACAATCTCTTCCGGGGAGCCTTCTTGAACAATCTCCCCGTCCCGCATGATCGCTATGCGGTCGCCCAGCTTCAGGGCTTCGTTCAGGTCGTGAGTGATGAACACTATAGTCTTGTGAAGCTCCGACTGAAGGGTGATGAGCTGGTCCTGCATCTCTCTTCTTATCAGGGGATCCAGGCCGCTGAACGGCTCGTCCATTAGTATCACTTCCGAATCCATTACCAGCGCCCTGGCCAGGCCGACCCGCTGCTGCATTCCGCCGCTCATCTCGTGCGGAAAGTAATTCTCCCAGCCCTTGAGTCCCACGATCTCGATGGTCTTTTCAGCCTCCCGGTACCGCTCCTCCTTTTCCATGCCTCTGATCTTCAAGCCGTACGCCACGTTGTCCAATACGTTGCGGTGAGGGAGCAGCGCGTAGTGTTGGAAGACCATGGCAATCTTACTCCGGCGGAACTGCATCAACTCCGCCGGGGCGTAGGCGCGGATGTCTTCGCCGTCGAAAAGAATCTGCCCGCTCGTGGCCTCCACCAGCCGGCAGAGGCAACGCACCAGGGTGGACTTGCCGCTGCCGGACAGCCCCATCACCACGAATATCTCCCCGGTGTCCACCTTGAACGAGATGTCTCGGAGGCCCACCACCAGGCCCATGGCCTCCTGAATCTCAGAGCGGCTCATGGAGGTGTAATCAGTCTCAAAGACCCGTTCCGGCCTGGCGCCGAAGACCTTCCACAGGCCTTCCACCTCAATCTGATGCGTGTCCTGCATGTCAATCTCCCCTCGTGGGACGTTTCGCTGCAACATCCGTATAGCTTTTATCACAAATCGCCGCTGTTAGCACAGCCCCGCCTTGCTTGGACGGATGGCCGCTCGCGGGAGTATACGGCGGCACACGGACGCGGCGGACTGGAATCCAGCCGTATCTAGTGCTATTATGAGCGCGCCCATTGCCCTTCAAGGGCGAGTTTATGGGAGTATGGGGGTAGCAGCAATGAAAGTGAAATACGGAATCCTGGCGCTCATGGCGTCCATGCTGGTCGTTTTGGTCGCCGTGGCCTGCACGTCGGAGGACGGGGACGCAAAGGAGCCGATCGTGTTCAGCGACCTCAACTGGACCAGCGCGCAGGTGCAGAACCGCGTTGCCCAGTACATAGTGGAGGAGGGCTACGACTATCCCACGGACGTGGTTTTCGGCTCGACGCTGCCTCTGTTCAACGGCCTGCGCAACGGCGATAGCCACGTGACCATGGAGATATGGCTGCCCAACCAGGATGAGGCCTGGATGGAGGCCCAAGCAGCGGGCGAGGTCATCTCCGTGGGCGAAAGCCTGGGCAAGGACTGGCAGTCGGCATTTGTCATCCCGACCTACCTCCAACAGCAGTACCCCGATCTGGACAGCGTGGACGACCTCAAGGACGCCCAGTTCAAAGAGCTGTTCGCGACAGCGGAGACAGGAGGCAAGGCGCGCCTGGTGTCCTGCGTCATAGGATGGGCCTGCGAAGAGGTCAACGCTCAGCAGGTGGAGGGCTACGGCCTGGCGGACCACGTCCACGTAGTCAACCCCGGCGACGGCGCGGCGGCCAACGCCGACCTCTACGGCGCTTATGAGACGCAGGAGCCCTGGCTTGGCTACCAGTGGGGCACCAACGACCCGGCGCTGATCCTGGACCTGGTGCGGCTGGATGAGCCCGCGTACAGCGACGAGTGCTGGTTCACCACTAAGGCCTGCGCCTACGAGGACGCCACGATTCTGATTGCGGTGCACCCGGACATGACCACCAGGGCCCCGGACGTGGTGTCCATGCTTCGCAATTGGGACTTCAACATAGGTATCTACAAAGAGGTGGCGGGCTGGCTGAACGATAACCCCGACGCCGGGGCCAACGACGCCGCCCTCTGGTGGCTCAACAACAACACCGGCGTTTGGAGCGGCTGGGTCACCGACGAGGCAGCCGAAGCCATCAACGAGGCTCTGGAAGCCAACACCAAGCCGGACGGCTGGCCGACTGAGTAGAGATTAGCAACTGCTGCCGGCCTACCTCTGGCAGTACGTCGAGTGGGCGCCGACTCTACGTCCGGCTCTCGACGGCGGCCAAGGCCTCGGCAACATCTGCATGATTGGGGATTATCTGGTTGAACCCGATTATCTCGAAGACCTGCTGTATGTACGGTCTAAGGGCGCAGATGTGGAGGGTGCGGTTCTCCTTCTTGAGGTCTTGCCAGATGCGCAAAAATACGCGTAGACCCGCAGTGCTCATGTAGGTCACGCCCGATGCATCTATAACGACGTCACGATCAACGCCCATCGCGGCGCTCCTGACCTGGACTTCGAACACATCAGCGTTGAAAAAGTCAATGCGTCCCGAAGCCTGGAGCAGCATGGCGTGGCCCTCGTACGAGACAATGTCGAGCATCATGGAGGCTATTGTAGGGAAAGTTACGCACATAGACAAGTCAAGGAGCAATCTGAGCCATTCTGCAAGTGGCTTGACTACAGCGCAACACATTGCCGCTTTACCGCTCGACTCTTCGAGATTCCAAAGTAGAATACGTAGTATAATGCCGCGCTGTGATGAACAGGCTTACACACCTCTCACGCTGGATAACTGAGTCCACGGCCTTCGAGGCCGGAATCATTGCCGTCATCATCATCAACGCCCTTTTGCTGGGAGCTGGGACCTCACCCGCGCTTGAGCGGCAATACGGGGAATGGATCGATGCCGGCTACCAGATCGCCTTGGTAGTGTTCATCGTAGAGGCGCTGCTCAAGATGATCGCGTCGTCGCCGCGTGTCGCCGGGTACTTCAAGGACAGCTGGAACGTTTTCGACTTTCTGGTCATAGTTTTCGCGCTGGTGCCGGCGACTGGACAGTTCGCCATGGTCGCCCGGCTCGCGCGCCTGCTCCGAGTGCTGCGCCTCGTGTCGACAATCAGAGACCTGCGCTTAATTGTGAGCGCGCTCGTTCGTTCCATACCCAGCGTGGGGCACGTCATGATGCTGATGAGCATCATCGTCTACATCTACGCCATCATCGGATACCATCTGTTCAGCCAGCACGACCCGGAGAACTGGCGCAACTTGGGGATTGCCCTCCTCACTCTGTTCAACATCATCACACTGGAGGGATGGACTGAGGTGATGTTCACCGCGATGGAACTCAACCCGCTGGCGTGGGTCTACTTTGTCAGCTTCGTGGTGATGGGCACCTTCGTGGTGATCAACCTGTTCATCGCAATAATCATCAACAACCTTGACGAGGCCAAGCTGGAGCGTCTCCGAGAGCTGGAACGCCCGGTATCGCGGGAGGAACTCCTGCGCGAGATCCGCACGACCCAGGAGGCTCTCCGACGCCTGGAACGGCGCATGGAAGACAACTAGAGCGGACGGTCCCTGCCCTATTGCACTGAAATGCCGCCATAAACAGGATACGACAACCTCGTTAGTGATACTATGTATCTTTACAGGAGGTTCACAATGGATTCAGTAATCGAAGCTTGGCGAGAGCAGATGCTCGCCCATGACCGGGACATGGCCGCTCTGCGCGGCGGCGAATACGAGCATGGCCAGGGGCAAGGCCGCGCCGGCGGTTTTAGCTTCGCCAACCGGCCTATGGACCCCTACCGCACTGATGACGCGGTTCTTAATAGGCTATTCGCCGCGCTGGGTTCGGGTACAGAGGTTTTAGACGTCGGAGGCGGCGCGGGCCGCTTCGCTCTGCCGCTGGCTACGCGCGCCAAGCGAGTGACCGTCGTCGAGCGATCCGCGGATTCCGTGGAACTGCTGGAGTCGCGAGCGGCGGAGGCCGGCATCGCCAACATCACCGTGATCAATGAACCCTGGGAGGATGCCAACGCGCCGGTGGCGGACATGGCGCTCTGCTCCCTTGTGCTGCACCACGTCCTTGAAGCCGCTCCCTTCGTGGCGAAGCTGCAGAAGTATGCAAGAGACCGTGTGGTGGTAGTGGAGATGGGCGAGACGCCCGGATCCATGGACCGCCCCTTCTACGAGAGGGTGTACGGCTCGGCTCCAACACCCTTGCCTGGGCTGGACAAGGTGATGGGGCTGCTTTGGGCGATGGACATCTACCCCGACGTGGAGATGATCAAGCCTGAGCCCGTCATAGTGGAGAACGACCGGGACGCCGCGCTGGAACAGATGCGGCGCAGGCTGGCCGTGCAAGAGGGCACCGAGGAGGACGAGCGGCTGCGCATCGCGGCGGACGAATTGCTGGAAGAGACTCCCAACGGGATTGCCGTCCGCGGCGTAGCCCCCCGTCGGCAGGCCATAATCACGTGGAGACCCTCTCAGTAGACCTAGTCTTGCCGCACCTCAAATCTCCGTGTGCAAACCGCGCCATCTCCCCACTAGGAGACGGGAGGGCGGGTCTAGCGTTATAATCACGACTGCCCCTACGAAAAAAGACTGATTCACGGCGGCAGATGAAGGGAGTAGTTTCATGCGCTTCTCACTCCGGAAAAGAATTCTCGCGTTAGTACTGCTGGGAGTCCTGGCAACAATGGCCGTAGCTTGCGTCGGAGATGACGGAGAACAAACCCCGTACCGGATAGGCGTCATGGAATCGCTGACCGGCCCAGGCGAGACCTACGGCAATATGGCCGTTCACGCCAAGCAGATGGCCGCGGACGAGATCAATGCTGCCGGCGGGATCAATGGACGTACATTGGAGTTCATCGTAGAAGACTCCAAGTGCAGCGCCCAGGACGCGATTACCGCCTACCAGAAACTCACGAATGTGGACGATATGAAGATCATTCTCGGCACCTCGTGCAGTGGCGCGATGCTTGGGGTCGCGCCCCTTGCCGAGGAGGATGGCGTTGTCCTCTTCTCCGGGCTGGCCAGCAACCCCGACATCGCCAACGCAGGCGACTACATATTCCGTACCCAGATCAGCGACATCGAGGTGGGAACCAACACGGGCAACACACTCTGGGCCGACGGTATCCGCACGTTGGCCACCATTACGGAGGAGACCGACTACGCCGAGGGTGTGCGCCGCACCTCCGTGGCGCAGTTCGAGAAGAACGGCGGCCAGGTGGTCGCGGCGGAGCGCTACTCGTCCGACATAACGGACTTCAGATCTCAACTGACCAAGCTCATGGCGGCGAGTCCTGACGCGCTGCACATTGCGCCTCAGTCCGAGTTCGCCGCGGGGACCATCGTCAAGCAGGCCCGGGAGCTGGGCTACCAAGGCCCCATCTACGGCGAAACGGTTACCGTGGGGACCACCGCGCTCGAGATCGCGGGCGGCGCGGCGACCGGGCTAAAGGCCGTTACGGCCGCTCCGGACCCCGACAACGAGAAGGCGCAGGAGGTCCTGGCCGACTTCCGTGATCGCTACAACTACGTCACTTTCCCCTGGCACCTCAGCTCCGCCTACGACGACGTGTACATCGCGGCGGAGTGCCTCAAGCAGACCCAAGACGACCGGGATGCAGACGGCTTTCGGGACTGTCTCTACGAGATTACTTGGAGCGGCGCCCTCGGAGACAACTACAGTTTCGATGCCGACGGTGAGGTCGTCGGTCTCTCCCGAGCTGTCGTGGAGGTCCTCCCACCGGATGAGAGGACGGAAGAAAACTATGGGTACAAGGTCCTAGGCCGCAGTCAAACTTAATGCCTGGCCAATTGCCCGCAGATTGGTGATTGTTGAATAGACGCACTCATAAGAGCAGGCCCAGGATATTCTACGGCTGGTGGGTTGTACTAGGCGGCCTTATAGGAATGCTGCTCAGCGCCGGTTTCAACTACCACGGACTGAACGCATTCTTGATTCCCGTGTCTCACACTTTTGGAGTCTCTCTCACCGCGGTTGCAATCGTGCTTTCCGTGGCCAGGATTGAAACGGCTTTCATAGGCCCGCTGGAAGGCTACCTGATTGACCGTTTCGGGCCAAGGACCATGATGTTCCTGGGCGTGCCTCTTATGGGGTTTGGGTTTATCGTCCTTAGCGTGGCGCCCAGCTTTACAGTCTTTATAGTGGTGCTCTTCGTAGGAGTGATCTTGGGATCCAGCCTTGGCTTTGGAAGTCCCATTACTACGGCTGTGGCAAACTGGTGGCATAGGCACCGCGGCAGAGCCTTTGGCATCATGTGGTTGGGAATAAGCGCCGGGGCAATGCTGGTTCCACTTGTGAACGAACTCATCGAGCAGCTGGGCTGGCGTGCGGCGGTTCGCATAATCGGCGCTTTGGTGCTCATCATAGGGCTGCCAACGGCAGCCATCATGCGCCATAAGCCCGAACAGTACGGAATGCTCCCCGACGGTGATGTTGCCACAGATCCGGCTCAAGAATCACAACTGTCCGAACCTGGGGCAGCTTCGGACAGCCGGCCTCCGCCTGACGGACAGCGCGAGTTCACCCTGATGCAAGCCCTGCGATCGGCGTCGTTCTGGTACTTCTCGCTCTCATATGGACTGCGTATAGGAGTAACCAGCGCCGTGGGGATCAACCTGTTCCCCCTTGTTCGGTCTATCGGCGGCACAGGGGACCAGGCAGGACTTCTCTTCCTGGTGCACGGCATAGTCAGCGCTCCCGGAAGGTTGTTCCTCAGTTGGGCCGGCGATTATTTCAACAAGCGACTTCTCATGGCAGGCCTGTTCCTAATGCTGGCTGCTTGTGTCCTTGGCATCGGTCGGATCACCTCTCTGACGGCGCTGTTCATTGTCTACGCTCCATACGCCTTTGCCTGGGGCGGCTTATCGGCGATTCCGCAATCCTTTCAGGCCGACCTCTTTGGCAGGCAACACTACGCCACAATCCGTGGCGCCAGTGCGCCTATGCAGAGTTTCTTTTCGCTAATAGCCCCGCCGTTCGCTACGTTTATGTTTGAGAGAACGGGAAGCTACTCCATTCCGTTTACAATTCTTGCCGGGACCGCTGTTCTCGCCGCAGCGCTGGTGATGAACGCTAAGCCCGGCAACCCAAAGACCTGATACCGATTACATTGGAACGAGTTGCGCTGTAGAATACTCACGCAATAGAGGAGGGGGGAAATGTCGTTAGGAATCGTCTCTTACAGACCAAGCGTGTCAGCTAGGACTCACATGGTGTCGTCAGGCCACTACCTGGCCACTGCCGCGGGCTACAGGATCCTGGAACAGGGCGGCAACGCCATCGACGCCGGGGTGGCTTCCGGTATCGTTATAAACGTGACCCTGCCCCACATGACGTGCTTTGGCGGCGTCGCTCCAATCATGGTCTACCTTGCTGAGACAAAGAAGGCATTCGCCATCAGCGGGCTCGGTAGGTGGCCCAAGAAAGCGCCCGTGGAAACCTTTAACGGCGAAATGCCGCCCGGCCTGGGCCACGCCGTAGTGCCGGCGGCCTGCGATGCCTGGCTTACCGCGCTGGAGAACTACGGGACAATGACCTTCAAGCAGGTGGTCACTCCCGCTCTGGAGTTGGCCGAAAACGGATTCCCTATCTCCAAACGGGTAGCGGACGCTATCGCCGGAGCCGAAGAAAGGCTGTCCGGGTGGCCGGACTCTGCCAACGTATTCATGCCCAGAGGCGCCCCGCTGACTCAAGGCGAGAGGCTTGCGAATGCTGATTTGGCGTCCCTGTTCAGAAGCATGATCAATGTTGAAGAGGCCGCAAAGTCGGCGGGCCGGGAGGCCGCCATAAGAAAGACGCGAGACTACTTCTACAAAGGCGAACCGGCCAGGCTCATGGCCGAGTTCTGTCGGGAGCGCGGCGGATTTCTTGACCAAGACGATCTCTCCTCGTTCCATGTGGGTATTGAAGAGCCGCTAGTGGGTGACTACAAAGGATATCGCCTTCTAGCCTGCGGCCCCTGGTGCCAGGGACCTGCCCTCATCCAGGCGCTGCAACTGCTGGAAGGCTTCGATTTCAAAGACATGACGCACAACTCACCGGAGCATCTGCACCTGGTAGTTGAGGCGATAAAGCTCGCGTTTGCCGACAGGCACGCCTACTACGGCGACCCTGACTTCGTCGACGTGCCCCTGTCCGGTCTGTTGTCCAAGGACTACGCCAAGGAGCGACGTGAGAAAATCGACCGGCTTCAAGCCGCGCCGGGAATGCCTTCTCACGGAGACCCGTGGCAATACCAAGCCGGGGGAGGACAGCGCAGCGCCGTTCAGGCTCCCGCCAGCTTGGACGCGGAGTGGGAACCGGATACGAGCTATACCTGCGTGGTGGATCGCTGGGGAAACGCTTTCTCGGCAACGCCGAGTGACGGGCAACTGGGAGAGCCGCTAGTCCCAGGCTTGGGACTCACAATCTCAACCAGAGGGGGACAGGCTTGGTTGGACCCCGACCATCCCGCCCGTGTCGAGCCGTGGAAGCGGCCCCGGTTGACCCCGAATCCGGCCATGGTGGTCAAGGACGGCGAGCTGTTCATGGCTTTCGGCACACCCGGTTTGGACGCGCAAGTCCAGACCATGACGCAACTGTTCCTCAATATCGTCGAGTTCGGCATGGAGCCGCAAGAGGCCATCGAGGCGCCGCGGGCAATCAGCTACAGCTTCCCCGGTTCGTCATGGCCGCACCCGTATTTACCTGGCCGCTTGAACTTGGAAGGCCGCATCGATGAAGCGACCGCTAACGCCTTGAAATCGCTTGGCCACGACGTCGAGCGCTGGCCCGATTGGACGGAGCTAGCCGGGGGCGCTTGTGCAATAGTGGTCGATAGAGAGCGAGGCATCTTGCTAGGCGGCGCCGATCCACGGCGTGAATCCTACGCCTTGGGACGTTAGGGAACGGGAATCCCTACGCGGATTTTGGCGCTATCTTAACATCCACTTTGCCCAATGTCCCAAAGTCCGCGATAAAGACGTCGTCCTCTGCAACAGGCGTTATCCCTGTGCACGTCCCTGTGGTAACTATCTGGCCTGCTTCGATGGACTCGCCCCTACTCAAAAGATGGTTAGCCGTCCAATGCAAGACCAGCAAGGGATCACCCAATACACGAGAGCCCGTGCCCTCCCCTACTTTCTCTCCATTCCTGAACAGGGTTATGGAATGTGCCCTGAGGTCTATCCCGCGCCAGTCGATTGTCTCTTGCCCCGAAACAAAGGCCGTGTGCGCCACCATGTCGGCAATCAGTCGGATGGGACCAAGTCTGCCGAAACCTCCCTCGAAGCGTCCGCCAACTATCTCAATCGCGGGGAGCAAGGCATCCACTGCGTCTATGACCTCATCCAGGCTGTACGGTTTCACCCGTTCCGGCAGATCGCGGGCGAAACGGAAGGCAAACTCGCTCTCCACGCTCGCGCTCTGGCCGGGAAACACGGCGACATCCGCTGGGCTTTGGAAGGAGGTTGGCGCAAACATGGGCGCCGTAGCCGGTTCCTCAATGTCTAGAACCCGTTGAGCCTCTTGGCTTGTGGCGCCAACTTTCCAGCCGTACCTTGGCATGGCCACCAAGGCTTCTACTTTGCGTTGCACACCGTAGGCGGCTTCAATTGAGTCTATACCGGATGCGGCCTCAACTGGAACAACACCACCTATGCTGCGTGCTTTCCAGAGAAGATTGGCAATTGCGTCTGTTGTTTCTGCTGCCACCATCGTGATGCCTGCCTATTGATTCTCCAACGAGACGTGGCCCTGTCTGGATAGACCCTGGAATAGCGTCAAAATATGGCGCGGTTCCAAGTCGAAGTTGAATTCAGCGCTAATGGCGTCGGAGATCTCATTCACACTCCGGCGGCCGTCCGTGAAATTCCATATCTCGTCCCCGATTATTCGCAGCGAGTCGTAGCGCGCTCTAGGATCCCTAGCATTCATCTCCTCGGACATGCGGACCAATGTCCAGTAGTCGGTGCCGGCCAGACCGGGCGCGTCCTTATCGACCAGTCGCTTGGGCACAACTTTGCCTGGAGCAAACTCCTCCTCCGGGGCCGCCTCCGGCAGCGACTCTAGTACATCCGCCAGCCGGTCTTGGATCCGTTTCTGCATCTTGTCCTTGGTCGTTTCCAGGGCTTTGGGGTCGTCGTCAAGCGCTAGAGCCGATTCAACAGCTCCTTGATCGCGAGCAGCCAGATGCACCAGACGCCTCCTGATTGCCGCATCCGACCCTTCGCCCCGCAATGCAATGTGGCTCAATCTGAACTCGCTGCGCGCCGTCACTTCCTTCATTATCTCCGCCGCTTCTTTGGAGCCTGCGTAAGCCAACTCCAAAGCCGCCAGCGCTATAACCATCCCACATCTGCGGAAAACCGCAGGGTCAAGCACATCGGCAGTCAGATAGTCCGTATGGAAGTACAGGTCCGGCCAGGACATCAGCAGCGGAGATGGTATGCCAAAGGCGGGGTAATACTTGTTGTCGCTCCAAGGGGTGTAAGGCAAGTCTACAAAATTCACAAACGGGATCTCGTCGTCATTGCTGAACACCCAGCGCGTATCCTTGGGAGTCGTTTCTATTAGCGACACGAAGTAGTCGTTGATGAACGTAGGGACGGAATCCGGGGAGTGGTAGAACAGCAATGCCGACTTGCTCTTCCTCTGGTCGTGTCCAACGCTGTCCAGCGCAATGGAAACAATCGTTTTCTCCGCCTCTTCCCGGTGGTTCTGGATGTAGTGCTTGGTGCCGTGTCCTTCAACGTCTATGAGGAACCGTATGGTGCGGCGCGGCCGGGGAATGCGTCCATCCGAAATGAGCCGGGACATCACCAGTCCTATTTCGGCCAGCATTGCCGGCCCTGAAGCGCAGTTGGCGCCCGGCTTGGTGCCCGCCGTGGAATGACAAACGAAATGGATGAACTCATCCGCCTTGTCGGTGCCGGTTATGTCCGCAAAGAGATTCTGAGCTTCTCCCTTGAAGGTCTTGGCCTGAATATCCACCCAAGCCGTGGCTGTTCCCTGGCTTGCCAGAGCGGCAAGCTCCTCCGCGGCGTGGTAGTTCACGGCAAGCCCCCAGATTGCCGGGTTGGAAGGCATTCGCAGAAGCTGCACGGGATCGGGCAAAGATTCCCTGGTGCGGAATGGAGACGTCTGGTATAGCAGCGTGTCCGTGATTACGCCCACCGCGCCGTGCGCGGCAGCCAGATTGACCGCGTGCCCAAAGGTGCCGGGCACCGTGGTGCTTCGCACCAGGACGGCCTTACCTTTCACATCCTGTTTCTCGTAATCCTCCGGCTGCTCACCCGTGCCCACGTCCACTAACTCAACCGTCACTCCTCCTTCCGGGGTTGACGGCGTCCACCACGGCAGGCAGGAAGGCGCGTCTTCGTACGACACCAGGAGCTTGCCGTTCGCCGACCCCACGCGCAGTTCTGAGCTTACGGGTTCCCAGGCCATGGGCATGGTCTGACTCAGCAGCTTGAACTCGCCGTCCAAAGGGAACCGCTCCACCCAGACCCTGTCCATACCGTTGTCTCTGAGAAGCTGCGCCACAAAGTCGGTGGCGCGGTGGTACCCGGACGCGCCCGGCGAGCGGTAGAACTTGGTCATGTGGGCGGCGTACCCCAGCGCCCGTTCCCCGGATAGCTCGGCTTCAATAAGCTGTACGAGTTCTCTTCTTTGCATCGGTTGGACCTCCCTTATGACGCGGTTGCGTTCTCTGCCGCCCCGCTAGTCGATGCTGAATCCGTCAGGCGAGTAGGCGGCGGCATTCGGGTCGCTGGGGATGTATTTGGCCTTGCCCTGCTTTCCCACCAGCTCGCCGTCCTCAATGACCACGTTGCCCCGCACCATGGTAAGCACAGGCATTCCCAGCAACTCCGTGCCCTTGAACGTGGAGAAGTCGCTCTTGCCGTGCTCCTCGTCCACCACGTGCCTCTTGGCCGGGTCCCAGATCACGACGTCGGCGTCCGAGCCCGGTTGAAGCGTGCCTTTGCGGGGGTATATGCCGAAGATCTTGGCGGGGTTTTCGCAGAAGACCTGAACGAACTTGGGCAGGGTCATGCGACCGCCGTTGACGCCGTGCGTCCAGACCACGGGCATCATGAACTCCAACGTGGTAAGCCCCGCTCCGATGTTGAAGATGTTCTCGTGGCCCGGTTCCGGCTCGTCGGCATGGCCGTCCATGGTTCCGGTCAGCTTCAGGGAGCGGGTGTATCCGGTGTAATCGCTTCCGATCACGTCTAAGGCTCCGCTGGACAGCCCCCGCCACATGGCGTCCATGTCCTCCTCCTCTCTGAGAGGAGGAGCCACTTTCAGCAGGTAGCCCTCCCTGATGAGGTCGTCGTTGGTCAGCGAGAGATAATGCGGGCAGGTCTCCCCGTAAATGGAAAGCCCCTGTCCCTTGTAATGTTCCAGTATGCCAACTACCTCTTTTGTGCTCAGATGCACCGGATAGACCGGACAATCGGCGACCGTTGCCATAGTGGCGGCGCGGTGCACCGCCTCCGCTTCCACTATGTTGGGAGCGGCGTCCTTGTAGTGGTGGACGGACACTTTGCCTTCCGCCCTGAAATTGCTTTCCAGGTACGCCTTGCATATGCCATTTTCGGCGTGCACCATGGCCATGCCGCCGTCGCGGCCCGCCAGGTCCATGACCTGCATCACCAGTTCGTCGGGAATGGATAGCAGGTTGCCCTGCGCTTCGGGCGATGCCCACGGGTTCCAAGTCATGAACATCTTGTAGGAGATCACGCCCAGACGAACCAGGTCGGGGATGACCTTGTCTATGTCGTCCCGGTCTCTTGTCGTGATCAGCCCGTGGATGGCAAAGTCGGTGTAGGACGCCTCCTCCGCGTACTCTATGAACCCCTTGACGATGTCCGGGTTGTACTTCCTCACGCCCCAGTGATTCCCGAAAAGCTCGTGGCGGTGCGTCTCCGAACCTACGAAGGGCACCACCGTGGTGACGCCTCCGTAGGCGGCGCAGATGGAATAGGTGTCCATCTTGTCCGCGTATATGGGGTGCGCGTGGGAGTCCAGGCCGCCGGGCAGAACGTACTTGCCGGAAGCGTCGATGGTGCGTGCGGCGTCCTCCGGCGATAGATTCTCCCCGACCTCCGCGATCTTGCCGTCACTGACAAGGATGTCCGCTCGCGTGATGCCTTGTCCGGAGGCCAGGAGGCCCCCTTGGATGAGTACGTCGGCGGTTGACGTAGACATGCTCTCCCTCCCTGTCCCTCTGTGCTGCTATGGCAGCGCCAAGCCCGGCGGCTAGCCGGGCGGGGCTACGTTGATGTTACAGGCTTGCATCACCTGCATTGCCTGCGGCGGGAGTTGCGTCAGGTCGCCCGCCATTGCGGGGAGGAACTGCTCAAGTCCAATCTGCTCGTCCACGCAGCGCAGCGCGGACGGGGCGAACGGCAAGGGCATACCCATGGACTCGGTGAGCGCCGCTGCTTCCGCGTCGGTCAGACAGGCAAAGAAGCGGAAGGCCAGCAGAGCCTCCATTGGGTCTTCGCTGCCCTGAAGCGGGAAGTTGCTCACGCCCGCGCCGGTGTACAAGGCGCGCAGGCAGTTGGCGCTTTCGTCGCTGAGGCCGCCGGCCGTTGCGCCAATGCCTATGATGGCCAGTTCGGCTGCGTTTGCCGGTTCCATGCACTCGAGAACCATGTCGAGCTGGCCGGGGACCATGACCAGCGAGGCCAGCGGCTGATCAAGCATTCCTTGGTATGCGGCTTCGCCCACCTTCCCGCTGATGCAGGTCTGCTCCTGCTCCGACAACATGCCGAGGATGTCGCGCGCCGGCGAGAACAGGGTTAAGTCGCCCGGGTCCGTGGGCGCTGGCTCCGGAGGTGGGGCAGCGGTGGGAGCCGGCGTTGGAGTAGCGGTCGGAGCCGGTGTTGGAGTAGCCGTCGGAGTGGGTGTCGGGGTAGGCGTTGGGGTGGGGGTAGGCTCCGCCGAGCACGCCGCTAATATCAGAAGTCCCAGTGCCGCGCAGAGCGGCAGTAACAGACGCAGTTGAAAAACAGCAGGCATCGTTGAGGGCATCGGGTAGCTCCGTACTGTGATTGAGTTAGTCCATACTCTATTGCAAGAAAGGGGTCAACGTCAAGGAAAGAACGGAGTGCGGAAGCTGCGCTCCAAGCAAGATTCGCCTCTTGACAGGTCTCTTGATATAGTTTATATTACAAACTACTTTGCAACATCAGGCCGAATAAAGCGGCCCTTTCGTCGAGTTCCTGTTGAGCGATGCCGCGGGTGAGTGGATGCTGCAATTCACTACGCAGACGGAGATTGCGACGGGCGCCGTCACGAAGCAGCCCAACCCGACCGCCGCGCTGTTCCTTCTGCTTGGATACAGCGCCCTGTTCATAGCCGCCACGG
The DNA here is from genome assembly GCA_963667055.2 of Dehalococcoidia bacterium. GTDB lineage: Bacteria > Chloroflexota > Dehalococcoidia > Lucifugimonadales > QGNO01 > DAOUJH01. The sequence goes on along the minus strand of OY762956.1, from coordinate 1,608,491 downwards.
TTTGGCTCTTACTCCGCCGGGACATCGCCGGCGCAAAGGGAGAGTAGGGAGGCCCCGCCCCGCGCTGGTTGAAGCCGTTCAGGTAATTCTGTATCTTTTCCGTCAAATAGCTGGGAATCCGCTTGGAGTCGCAGGAGAACAGACATGTCCTTGTGGGAAGATGGAAGCGCTAAGCTGCTTACGGGCCTCCGAGGTTTGAGTCCCACCGATACGCTGGGATCGGCGGGGGTGGCAATCGGAGTCATCCTGGTTGCGTGTGGGATATTCCTGCAGGAGAGCAGTGTGGGCATGGGAGGGGCCATCAGGATGCTGGGCGGGGTGTTGCTCCTGAGTGGGCTTGGGGCGGTCCTGTTCGGGGAATCTCGCAGGCGGGTTGCCGTTATTCGCGCGGCGCGGCGCGTTGTGGAAAGATACATGGCTGCAACCGCAAAGTGGCGCTGGCAGGACAGAGTGGGAGTGGCCGCAATGGCCATTGGACTTATCCTACTTGCTCCCGCCATGGCCATGCAAATTCTCTTTGGGACTATCTTCGGAGCCATAGTCATATCGCCGGGCATCATACTCCTCTGGGTCGGCGCAGTTCTTCTCCTGTACAAGCGACTCTGGCTTCTCCTATACCGGCGGTCCTCCCCTCGGGGCGCAACGCGGGGGCGCAACAGTCGTCACACGCGTCGTCCGAACAGGGACGGGAGGAGCTGACATGTCCTACCAAAGCATTCCCGGGTCGGGTCCGCTCGGATGGGGTGTTGCCTACAAGGTGTCGCTGTGCGTGATTGCGGTGGGCGTCCTCATGATTGTGTTGAGCCTGTTCGTGGGAGGCCTTCTGTACACCCATGTAATGACTCCCTTGTTGGAACTTATGGGCGCGCCTGAAGATCGCAATGCGTTTGCGCCTTCCCAAACTGAAAACGGAGCCGTGTTCCTGGCGCTGATTGGCGCCGGCAACATCGTAGTCGGCATCTGCATGTTCTTCGCCCGCCTCACGCTCGAGCTGACGAGACTGGCCGGCGAGACGTCAATGACCCGCACAATGACGCCGCAGGTAAAGCTTGCCTTGGGAACGGCGTCGCCCGGGGTGGTTGCGTTGCTCGCAGGCGTGGTTTCCCGGGGCTTCCTCACCGCGCTTTTCGAAGACCGCGAGTCCGAAGTCACCGGGGTAATGCCGGTGCTCGACGCGCTCTGGCATATCGGCCTGCTGCTGCTGGTATGCGCCTTCGTCACTCGCTTCTTCCGAGGGCGCTGGGCGGACGCGGTGGGATGGGCACAGCTGCGCTGGGGCTGGCTCAACAGGCTCTCGGCTGCGCTGGTCGTGACCGGGATAATCGGCGCGGTCCCGTTCCTTCCGTTCGGCGATGTGGCAGGCGCATTCACCATTGTGGGCCTCGTCGTCCTGGTCCTGGGAATCTTTCCGCAAATACTGGCCCGCTGAAAGCCCTAGATGTACCATCCTCGAACCGTGATGAGCCAGGCAACTATTGCCACTATAAGCGCAGTGACCGTCAGAACGGTAGCCGTCACTCCCAGCAACACCTTCTTGAGCTCTCCCGGAGCGGCGCCGGGCGAGGCCGTTGAGATGCCGATGCCCAAGGCTTGACTGAACTGAGCGGCCATGCTCTTTGCGGAACGAGGGAACCCAGACAATCTGGGCGCAGTGGACGCGGCGAATGAGGTTTGGCAATTGGCGCAAAACGTGGCCGTGGGGCTATTGGTATAGCTGCAGTTGAAGCACTGTATGCCCTGAGCGGAGGCCGCGGAGGGAGTTGCCGGCGTTGGCGCAGGATGCGCCGCCGTTGGACCGGGCTGCGCCGACGGGGTTTGCCGCCCTTGGAGCGCCTGCCGGTGTCCTCCTGCGGCAGGGCTCGGTGACGTTGAGGGAGTTGCCGGTGGAGCAGCGGAGGGAGACGGAGCAGCGGAGGGCGAAGGAGCAGGACCGGTTGGAATACCGTGCAGAACTGTCTCCAGATCCGGCACATCCTTCACAGGGAGGGCGCAATACTTCTCCAGGCGCTCCGTAAGCTTGGCAACGGCTTCATCCGGGGACCTCTTCAGCAGGTTGAAGAGTGCGGATTGCCTTGGGTCGGCGTAGTCGTTCCTGGTGAAAATCAAGTTGTCGTCGTTGTAGAAGGACCACAGGCCGGGGTCGGAGGCGACGGCACGCAGGCTGAGATAGACGACTAGGGAAGGGAAGTTGTCCACGTAGGCATCGTAATCCTCCGCCGTCCTGAGGGGGTGCTGAAAGTTCTTGTGCCCCAGTTCCGGGCTGCGCTGCCCTCGAAACTGGGGCAGGAACATGCCGTCGTAGTCCACCAGACGGATTCTTCCGTCCGCCTGGACCATGACGTTGCCGTGCTGCAAGTCGTTGTGGGCGATGCCCAGCCCTCTCAGGCTCGCTGCGGGCCCGCCGCGCCACTGTGCCGCGACCCGCCGCAAGGTGTCGGGGGAGTTGAGATTGGAGCCTACGAAGGAGTTCAACGACTCTCCCGCCACCCATTCCATCTTGACTATGGGGTACCAATTGCCTTTGATGCTGATTCCGTGTTCTACGTACTCAAAGTGCACGAATGACGGCGGGAGGACGTTGATGAGGTATTCGCTCAGTTGGTTATAGCGGTCATGCTGGTCTTTGACTTCACGGGTGAAGCACCGCACGGCGAACGTGCGTCCTCCCACCGATACGGGATAGACGCAGGCGAAAGCGCCGGAAAAGATCAGAGGCATTCCCCGCTGGTTGACCGACACGGAGCCCGTCTCGAGTTCGGCGCCCTTGAAGCACACCCGAGGGTTTTGCACGGCCTCGGTGAAGTCGGTTATACCAGGCCAGGGCATTGCTCTCGCCTCCTCAAGGCTATACGACCTCGATGACGACCAAGGTGGTATCGTCGTTTCGCATTGACCCCGCTTGCCGCTGCTCCTCGACCCAATGATCCCATTCCGACGAGTCCAGCGCCAGAAGGGTCTCCCAAGGCTTCTCACCGGCGGCGTCTTGGGCAAGGAACCAGCAGGCCAGGGCGTCCGTGGTCAGGATGAAGATGTCCCCCGCCGCGCAAGAACCGCTTTGCAACCGCAACTCTTCTCCCAGCTCCCCGGCGTTGGCCGGATTGCTGCAAACCAGGGCGGGGCTATTGTCGAACTCGGCGGCGTTCTCCAAGGGAAAGGACAGCCACAGCCGGTCATCGCGCACGATGAACAGGCAGCTGTCCCCCACCGCCATAGCCTGCCACGAGAGTCGACTGGAGTCGTCCGGCGCAGCCCGGACTACCAGCCCCAAGAGAGTTGCGAATGCCCCTGCTCGGGCCTTGGCCTCCCCGTGCCACGGCAAGCCATCCCAGGGCACGTCGGCATGCCAGTCGTCTTGCGCCGGGGCCAGCCATGCGTTGAAGGCGTACTCGGTCAGGCCGGGCAAGTCGGGAGGCCGCGCGGCGAAGGAGTCCGTCAAGGCGTTCGCCCATTCCCCGGCAAAAGCGGACTCACTGGCTCCGTCTGACACCGCCGCCCTCGCCAACCGGCAACCGGACGCTCCGATTCGATCAGGATACACCACTCGAGAAGCGTCCTCGCACTCATCCTGACGGTTGCCCGCCTTGGCCAGCCACAACTTTCTGGGAGGTTGAAGGATCACATTCACCCTCCAAACCAATCAGTGCAGGCCGGGAGCGGCGCGGGTCCCGATCTCCAAGAACTGCACTAGGGCAACCATGTCGGCGTTGTAGACGTATCCGCGAGAACCTTGGGTGACCGGCAGATCCATGCCCGCGGCCAGATCCGCAATTTGGTCGGGAAAGACCGAAGACATGCGGAACATTTGCACCGCGTACTCGTCGGGAGGCACTTCGCTCTCGTCGGAAGGGTACTGGACCGGCATCGCGGACATTTCCGAAAGATGCGCGTTGTAGACCAGCACGTTGCCGTCGTTGGTCTCCATGCCCATGATCTCTTCGGCCAAGGGCACCGGGTTCCCGTCGGTAGCCGCCCCGTCGGTGACGCTGATCACCATGGGCGGGTAGGAGTTCGAGTGCTCCGCAATCCAGTCACGGAGGGCCTTGGAAGCGGCGGACAACGCTGCGCACATGGGCGTTCCGTAGCCCGCCGTGGGATGGAGCCAAACGGGGAACTTTCTGGCAACTTCCACAATGCCGCCCGCCCCATCTGACTCCTTGACCTGCTTTTCCTCGACTTCAGCGACGTCGACCACCTCGCTGATTTTCAGGAAGGGCGTTTCCGGAGAGGTCCCGGGAAGCGCTGCTTCCACCTTGGAGTTTCCTGCTTCGTCGGTGCTGTAAGTGATAATTCCAATGTGGAAATAGTCGCGAATGTCCATGCCCTGGGAGCAGCGTTGGGAGACGGCGTCGAGAATACGGTTGACGGCATCGGCAGCTCCGTCCATCTTCTTCAGGCCGGGCTGTCCACCCAAGGACCCCATCATGGAGCCCGATTGATCGATCAGGAAGAGGAAGCAACCGGGGTTGTTCCTGCTGATGTCCGCCGTGTACGCCATGGGGATCACCTCCTTGATTCCCTTTGGAGACTTAGCCACGCTCCAAAGGGCCATTGTATATCTCCCCTAGAGGAAAGTCCAATTATCAATGTTTCCGTTGGACACGTTGAAGTTACGATGAGCACGATGGCTGGGTTGACCACTATCCTTAGTAGGTATATCTTCTGCTTGAATTGTGCTCAGGGAGGTGCGAAGAAATGATGAAATCAATTTCGGGTGGAAATTTCGCGGGATTGGCAATTATCATAGGCGCTCCTCTGTACGTTGTGGCAGAGATAGTCAAGAGGCAAGGGTCCATGGCAACCTCCGGCACGAGCGCACTGCTTGAGAACCCAGCGTTGTCCCACGTAATGGCGCAGTTGTCCATGCTGGGACTGATTGCCACCCTCTTTGGGTTGTACGCCTTCTGGCGGGCCGCACATGAAGATACTTTGTCGTCCGCCTTCATTCGGTTCGGGTTGCTGACCCTGGCTGTCGGAATCACAGGCTTCATCATTACTAACGGATTAGACCACATTACACTGCATCTCCTTACCCATGACGACACTGCCAGGGCGGAGGTCATGACGGAAAGGGCTTACGTCGTTTCATCGGTGAGGACTGGTGTAGTGGTCGCGTGTGGGGTCGCCAATATCTTTGGGACCTTGCTCCTCGCCGTGGGCTTGGGGATGTCGTTCGAAAGCGCCTTCCAGCGCGCTGCGGCGCGCTTAATGGCGTTCCTGAGCGGGATTGGGCTTGCGGCCAACTTGATGTCAACGCACCTGCATACCGCGCCTCTGGCCATGATGGTTGGTTTTTCCACACTCCTTGTGATGGTGTGGTTCATCATTCTGGGAGTGGGCTTGGCCAGTGGAAAGGGCAAGTTGACCCATTCATCTCAGACAGGGTAAGGGACTCCAGGTTATGCAAAGCTCTCCCTCCGCAGGAACGACGGGTGATAGGATGGCAAAGCGGGCAGGCGAGCAAACGGACAAGCGGGCGCGAAGGTCTCAGCGCCGGTATTCGTACAGGCGCAGTTCCGTGTGGCGGGCGAGCGCTTCAAAGTCGGCGTCGCTGTGGAGGATGGACACGTCGGCGCGTATGGCGGTGGCCGCAATGAGGCAGTCTATCAGCTTGCGAACGCTTTCGCCCTGCCGCCGGCAGCGGCGATAGAGGGCTGCGGCGTCTTCATAGTCCGCAGCCAGCGTGGGTATCACGGAGGCCCGCGCCAGCAGTCTACGGAGGCTCAGCAGATGCGACTCGTCGCGCGCCCCAGCCAGGATTTCCATGCGCACGGCGTCGCAAACAACAATCTCCTCGGCTAGCAGATCATCAACGGCCTGGCATACCGCGGTGCCCGTGTTGCGCAGGAACTCGACCCACGCCGAGGTGTCGATGAGAATCACGGCGAGCGGTTGGAGCGCATTGTGTCTAGATCACCCTCCCAACCGGCGCCTCGTAGGGCGCGGGCCTCTTCGATGGAGGCGGGCTCCGCCGCCAGCAGTCGCAGCGCAAGGTTTACCGCCTCTCGCTTGGTGGCGAGGCGGTAGCGGCGCATGACCTCGGCGCAGGCGCTATCGTCAATGTCCACGTTTGTGCGTGTCATACACCAATCATACACTAGCTGCGCTTGGGAGGGCAAACCGCCGCACCGCGCACCGCCCCGGGCAAACGGGCAGGCGAGCAATCCACCCCCGTTCATGGTGAGCTTGTCGAACCATGCCCTCGCCCTGGACAAGCGAACGGAAGGTCATTGACACCGGGTTGGGGCGGACATATACTGCCCGCAACTTCAAAAATACAGCCACTGCCCGTTCAGGTGCCCGTCCAGGGAGAATAGGGAAGGCGGTGAAAAACCGCCGCGGTAGCGCCACTGTAAGCGGGAGCTTGGCCCGAATCCACTGCCGGAATGTCCGGCGGGAAGGAAACGGCGCCCAAACCCAGCCCGCAAGCCAGGAGACCTGCCTGAATGGAAGGTGACCGCTCTCCGCCTCAGAGAGGGTCCCTCGAGTCCAGGGATAGAATTCCCGGTCGGCGCGCATCGAGACCTCCGGCGGAGAACCGCGGGAGGTCGTTTCTTGATAAGGACCGTTGGCGCAAACGCACTGCGCGGCTACCGCCAATCTGGCGTGGCAGCCCGTCTGGCGGCTAGTTCCTCCGTCATGCTCTTGCTGGTCTTGGCTATCGCGCTGGTCTCGCTCAGCCTGGGCCCCGTCGATATTGCCGCGGGTCGAGTCGCCTCCATTGTGCTGTCCCACGCCGGGCTGGACTTCGCCGACTTTGGCCGCACCGAGCAGCTGGTCGTCGAGCAGATACGGCTCCCCCGCATCGTGACCGGAGCGCTCGTCGGCATGGCTCTGGGCGTCTCCGGCGCGACGATGCAGGGGCTGTTCCGCAACCCCATGGCCGACCCGGGAATAATCGGCGTTTCGGCGGGCGGAGCGGTGGGAGCGGTGGCGGCCATCGCCACCGGAATGGCCGGCCTGTTCTTCCTGGCTCTGCCCGTGTTCGCCTTCGCGGGGGCAATGGCAGCCGCCTTCCTCGTCTACGGAATCGCCGCGGTCGGTGGCCGGTTCTCCATGGCGACTCTGCTTCTGGCTGGAGTGGCTGTCAACGCGTTCCTGGGAGCGGTTGTCTCCGCGATTATCATACTGCTCCCCGGCAACGGCGCGCTCCGCGAGGTGCTGTTCTGGCTGGCCGGGGGACTGGACTCCCGTTCCTGGGAGCACGTGCGGATTTGCGCGCCCCTGGTTCTGGCGGGGACGGCTGTTATTGTAGCCATGTCCAGGGATCTCAACCTGCTCACCCTCGGCGACGACGAAGCTCGCTCAATGGGCGTGCGGGTCGACGCGGCGCGGGTGTTTCTGCTCGCGGCATCGGCGCTGGTTACCGGCGCAGCCGTGGCGGTGAGCGGGACGATTGCCTTCGTCGGACTGGTTACCCCTCACGTCCTCCGTCTCGTGCTTGGGCCGGACCATCGCGTCCTAGTCCCCATGAGCGCCCTGGGCGGCGCGGCGTTCGTCATACTGGCCGATACGGTCGCCCGGGTCGTCATTCAGCCCGCCGAGCTGCGCGTCGGCATCATCACCGCCTTTGTCGGCGCGCCGTTCTTCATCTTCCTGCTCATAAAGAACAAGCGGCAGGTCTACTCATTATGAGAATACTAACGCGGAAAGGAGCCTACCTTGATATTTAGAAAACGCTGCTTACCCTTGGCATCCCTATTGCCCCTGATACTTCTGTTGCTGGCAGCGTGTTCATCAGAACCGCCCGCGCCCACGGCAACTGCCACTCCGGCGCCGGCCGCTACCCCCACTGCTGTCAGTCCCCCGGCGCCGACCTCAACCCCTACTCCCACTCCGTCTCCTACGGCCACGTCTACACAGGTGCCCGTTGCCGCCATCCCCTTGAGACCCGCCTCGACCCCTACTCCCACCCCTACCCCGTCTCCGACATCCACAGCCACGCCCGTGCCCACCGCCACTCCCATACCACTGGCGTCTGAGTTCGAAGGCGTCCCCGGAATCGTCGATCCCGACAACTTCGGCTGGCCGCGCCGGGTCGAAGGCCTCAACGGCATGGCCGTCATCCCCGGCAAGCCGTCGAGGGTCATCACCGCCTCCGTCGGCCACGACGAAATAGCGGTGTCGCTTATACCGCTGTCCCGGCTGGTCGGAGTGGGAGAAGCCTCCAAGAGCGACACGTTCTCCAACGTGGCCGCCTTGGTGCGGGACATTCCTGTGATCACCAGAGACCCTGAGAGCATTATCGCCCTCTCACCGGACGTCGTGGTCACCAGCCCGTTCTTCCCGGCGGAGGGCATCGACGCTCTGTCCAGGCTCGACATCCCCGTGGTGCAGACCGACCTGGTGCAGGGGCCGCAGGAGAGAATCGAGAACATCCTGCTCATGGGGTATATCCTGGGAGAAGAGGAGCGCGCCGTGGAGTTCGCCGCGGAGGTGCGGCAGCGGTACGACTCTCTGGTGGCCGTGACAGCCGACGCCGAACCCAAGCCCCGCGTCCTTGCCCTGACTCAGTACGCCGATACCATCTGGACCGCCGGCGCGGGTTCAACGGAGGGCGGCATAATCGACGCCTCCGGCGGGATCAACGCCGCTGAGGAAGCGGGCATTACGGGGAACATGACCACCAGCCTCGAAGGGGTCATTGCCATGGTGCCGGACGTGATCATCGTTCCCCAGCCGCCGGATTTCGGCGCGGCGGAGTTCCGCCAAAGCCTCCTGGAAAACGCCGCCCTTTCTGAAGTCCCGGCGATCAAAAACGAGCGGGTGCACATTGTGGAAAGCAAGCGCTTTACCACGCTGTCCCATTGGAATATCCTCGGCATGGAGGCTCTGGCCCGCATCCTCTGGCCCGACCTCTTCCCCGATCCGGTGGACTATGAATTCAGCCTTGCCGAGTAGCGTTATGAAAGAAGAAAGCTCTAGCGCCGTAAGCGCCGAGGGACTCCGCTACGAAGTGGAGGCCAAATCGCTCCTGGACGGAGTGGACTTGCACGTCGAGCGGGGACAGTTCGTTGGGCTGATAGGGCCCAACGGCGCGGGAAAGACAATGCTGCTCAGAGCCATAGCGGGAGTTCTCCACTGCAACGAGGGCGTAGTGCTGCTGGACGGAACCGACGTCAAGAACGGTTCGCCCAAGGACATCGCCAGGGCCATGGCCCTTGTGCCCCAGGTCGCGCCATACACCCAGGGCTTCACCGCGCTGGAACTGGTGCTCATGGGCAGGTACCCCCACCTGGGCCGGTTCCAAATGGAGGGCAGTGGGGACAACCGCATCGCCGGGGACGCCATGCGCCTCACCGAGACCGAGCAGCTATCGGACAGGACGCTGGACACCCTTTCCGGCGGCGAACGTCAGCGCGTATTCGTCTCCCGCGCCCTGGCGCAGCAGCCCCGCCTGCTTCTGCTGGACGAACCCACCTCCAACCTGGACGTGCTTCACCAGCTGAAGGTGATCAGCCTGGTCAGGAAGATGGTGGACGACGGGCTGACCGCCATCGCCGCCATCCACGACCTGCAGATGGCGGCCCGCTACTGCGACCGGCTGGCGCTGATGAAGGACGGCAGAATCACGGCCAAAGGCTCGCCGGAGGAGGTCTTGACCCCGCAGGCCGTTCAGGCCTCCTTTGGCGTGAAAGTCGCCGTGTACCGCGACCCGGTCGCCGGCTCCCTGGCCTTGAGCCTGCTCGGCCCGGCGGAGGAGCCGTCGAACAAAGGAGGTGAACTATGAACACGCAGGACCCCGCCGCGACCCCTCGCAGGCCGGACGGGCTTAGACACGGACGCATCGGCCTTGTCATAGTGAACACCGGCGACGGCAAGGGGAAGACCACCGCCGCCCTCGGCGTGATCTTTCGCGCCTGGGGCAGGGACTTCCGCGTCAAGATGTTCCAGTTCATAAAGCATACGGGAGCGCGCTTTGGGGAGCACCACGCCGCGGACCGGATAGGCATACCCATCGAATCGTTCGGCGACGGTTTCACCTGGCTCTCCAAAGACATGGAGCGGACCGCGGCCATGGCCTCGGCGCAGTGGGAACGGTGCAAGGAGGCGATTCTGAAGGGCGAGGAGGACGTCATCGTCCTGGATGAATTCACCTACCCCATGCACTACGGCTGGGTGCCGGTCGAAGATGTGGTCGAGACCCTGCGGCGCAGGCCGCCGGAACTGCACGTGATCATCACGGGCCGCTACGCCCCCCAGGAGCTCATCGACTGCGCCGACCTCGTCACGGAAATGAAGATGATCAAGCACCCCTACGAAGACCACGGGATCGTCGCGCAGAGGGGCATTGAGTTTTGAGGCAAGGCCGCCTACCGAATGTTCGCGCAGGGGAACGAATTTGCCCCACCATCCGTATCATATGGTAGACAGTCTGATATACCATCGATACGGAGGTGGCTAAGGTGAAAGCCAACGTCAAGAACGCTCTGCTGGCCGCAATAGGCATTTCGGTTGTACTGGCGGCGCTGGCCGCTTGCGGGAACAGCACGGAACCGACCGTCGCCGCCCCCACGGCGACGCCGGACCTGAGTCCCGACGCATCGGTGAGCGGCAGCGTCACCTATCGGGAGCAGTTGGCCCTTTCCCAGGGAGCAAAGCTAGTGGTGGAACTGCTCGACGTGTCCTTGCAAGACGCCCCGTCAAAGCTCATCGCTCAGCAGACCATCTCCGACCCGGGACAGGCGCCCATCGAGTTCAAGATCGAATACAACAGCGACGACATCGACCCCCGGAACACCTATGCGGTCGGCGCCAGCATCATCGAGCCGGACGGACGGCTCGCCTTCATCAACGATACGGCATACGACGTAATCACCCGCGGCAATCCCGACAGGGTGGACATGATCCTGGTGATCGTGGAGCCTCCGCCCGACATCATAGAACCGGGCGTCGACTGGCGTGACTGGGTGGAGGTTCCTGCCCAAGTGATTTCGGCCAACCTGGCGCCGAACGAAGGGGAACAAGTTCTCCGCATTGTCTACTACCAATCCGCCATAGAGGGCTGTGTCCAGCCAGGCGCCCAGGAACTGAAGGTGGAAGGCAACATCATCAGGGTCGCCATAACGCTTATGCAGCCTCCTCCCACAGCGTGGGTGATTCCATGCGACGAGCAGATGGCGGAAGTCGAAGCCCTTGAGCCTGTGGACGCTTCGCTTGAACCGGGCGAAACCTATCACGTTATCGTCAACGACGCGTCAACCGCATCCTTCACCATGCCCAGGTCCAGCCTTGGGCGCTCCATCATCGCCGAGTCGCCTGTAGAGATTGCGGAGATCATGGTACTGGAGAGCTGGCCGCCGCAGTACCAACTGCGCGTCGTCTCCGGGCTGCCAAAGGGAAGCGGCTGCTCCCAGTTCAACGGCTACGAAATCCGGCAAAGGGAGCCGGACGAGATAGAGGTGGTGGTCACCCACCACGAAATCGCCGCCGACCGGCTGGTCGCCTGCACCGCCGACTATCCCATAGTGGAGACCATGGTCCCCTTCGGTTCGGACTTCGAGTCGGGCAAGAAGTACACCGTACGCGTGAACTCGGACATCACCGTGTCCTTTCAGGCCCAGTAGGCGCGCCGACCGCCCCTCTCCGTTCATGGTGAGCTTGTCGAACCATCATGAATCATCCCCCCTATCGAACCATGTCCGCAAGACGATGTGGTTCACCCACTAGACGCGAACGGCGTTATGCCAGACAATATGGACGGCGACCCCCTGACGAATCGTCCGCCGGCGAAAGAGGAGGCCGCAGCCAAACGCGAGGTGAGAGAATGACGGACTGGAGCAAGTGCCTGGCGGTGGAGAGCGTGCCCGGCAGGGTCAGCGGCGCCTGGGTCTTCAAGGACACGCGTTTGCCCGTTTCGGCCCTTTTCGAGAACCTGGAAGCTGGCGCAACCTTGAAGGAATTCATGGAATGGTTCCAGCTGGATGACGAATGGAAGGCACGGGCCGTTCTCCAGCACGTGGCCGACTCTCTGAAAGCGCCCGTGCCGGTGAGCAGCCTTGAAGATACTGTTTGACCACGGAACTCCTGCGCCGCTCCGGAGCGACCTATACGGCCACGCGGTCGACACCGCTAAAGAGAGAGGTTGGGACAGACTTGGCAACGGCGAGTTGCTGGACATTGCGGAGAGCGAGGGCTATGAGTTGCTCATAACCACCGACCAGAGCATGAGGCATCAGCAGAACCTCGCGGGCAGGCAGTTGGCCGTCATCGTACTGCTATCCACCACTTGGCCCTATTCCTTGGAGGGAACGGAGGATATTCGTGCCGCCTTGGAAGGGATCCGGCCCGGAGAGGTGCGAGAGGTACACATCCAAACGAGAGGCCAAGTATAGCCCTGCCCACCTGTCCGCATTGCCCGCCTCACCCTCCACCCGCCCTAAAACAACCATGAGCGGGGAAGCCGCATCCGCTCACCCTGAGCTAGTCGAAGGGTGTGAGCGGGCAGACGGCGTTGGGCAGTACGTCACTCAACAACCGGGCCCGCATCTTGAGGCGCCCTCTCCCAGAGCCACTCCACACTCTCGTTGCGAGGCGTCTTGATGGACGGACGGCCGTTCAGAACATGGTCCACGTAGCTGATGATGTCATTGGCGCAGATGCTGCAGTAACCGTAGGAATTGATCAGCCCGGAGGTGATGCTCCTCCAGCGCTGCATCCAATCGACTCGCTGCCTGGCAAATCGCGGCCGGGTAAGGTTCTTGCTCAGCTCATTTGGCGCGATGAGAAGCCGCTTCTCTATGGCCTCCTTCAGGCGCGGTTCGGAGTCGTATTCCAGTGTCCTTCCTCTGCTCCGCCAGGACTCTACGTGCTCGTGAATCTCACGCCGGAACGCATCTTTATTGCGGTCAGTGATTCCAAGCGCGCGTTCCATCCCCCGCATGTCGCGCTCCCTCCCGGCCTCGGCGCGGGAGGGCTTTCGGCCCTTGGAGGCGTCCTCCAAATAAGCGCTGAGGTCGGACAGATAGGCCGTGAGCAAGTCCTTGGCCTTTTCCTCGAACCCATCCTCGCTTGCAATCCGTACTTCGCGGACCGCCAGGTCGTCGTACACCTGCACGGTATCTGTGATCAGGGCAATCTTGGTCGCAACGTCGGCATCGTACCCCACATTCTCACCCAGGCCTTCCCATAGGCTGCTTAGAGCGACGAAGGGCGTAATGCAACGGACGTTGGGGTCGCTGGCGACAGCATCGATTCGGTTCATCACATACCGAGGTGATATTCCGGTCATTCCCTCCATGGGGTGTTGACGCTGCATATCGCGCACAGTCTGCCTGGAGAAGTTAGAGACAACATGGCCGTCATAGAGATTCAGCTTGTCCAGCAACGACATCCCCTGGCGGTCGGGCGGGTCCAGTCGCGCCAGAACGGAGAACGCGCTCGCCACCCGCAGGGTCAGAGGAGCTATGTGTACGTCCCCCATATGGCTCATCTTGAGCATCTTCCGGTAGATCTTTACCTCTTCGCTGACCTTCAAGTTGTAGGGAATCTGGACAGCTATGATGCGGTCCTTGAGAGCCTCGGAACTCTTGTCTCTTGAGAACTCGTCGAAATCTCCCTGGTTGGAGTGCCCGACTATGACCTCGTCGGCGTATACGGAGCCGAACTTCTCCATCTTGATGTTCTGCTCCTGCGCCAGGCCGAGTAGAGCGGTGAGGAGATGCTTGTCCGCCTTGAACATCTCAATAAGCTCTATCATGCCCCGGTTGGCCACGTTGAACTCCCCGTCTAGCCTGAACGCCTTCCCCGCCACCTCAAGACGGTCGCCCTCGAGCTGCTCCGTATTGACGCTCCCCACCAGCAGGGATGAGTCCGATGGATTGGGGTTATTCGCCACAAAGCAGCCAATGCCAATTGCCTCTTGCTCTGAAAACGTAACTCGCTCCACTGGGACATCCGCATACCGGCCCTGGTACTCGGTCCTCACCAGGTAGCGGCACCGGGGGCAGAGATCCCCCTCCACGTGGATGCCGTACTGGTCGTAGATCTGGGGCCGGAGCCTCTTGGGGATCAGATGCAGAGGCTCCTCCTGCATCGGGCATCCCTTGATGGCATAGACAGCGCCTTTGTCTGTCCTGGAGTGGGCCTCCATAGCGCGCTTTATGAGATCTACAACGGTGGACTTGCCGCTGGCCGGAGGGCCTAAGAGCAGGAGTATCCGCTTGCGCACCTCGAACCTCTGTGCGGAAGCCGCAAAGTACTGAACTATGCGGTTCAGCGGCTCCTCCAGCCCAAATATCTGGTCCTGGAACAGGCCGTAAGTGCGGTCTCCCTGGGGGGTCGCGTCTGAACCGTTAGACGCAATGGCGTCGTAGATGTAGGCGTGGGAGAGGCGGCTCTTCAAGGGGTCGCTGACTACAAGGCGGAGATACTCCTCAAAGGTCCCCTCCCAAGAGTACCTGTCAGCCTCGCTCTGGGCCTCGGATATGATGGACTGGATGGTAATTTCGTTTGTCATAGCTTCCTGTATACACCATCCAATTTAAGCCAGGCTTGCTGAATGGCGCAGACCGCTCCGACCCTCGGTGCGAGCGCAGATGGGCCTCGCAGACCCTCGGGTTTGCTTTAGGAGTCTCTACGGAGAGGCCAACTCAACTACGCGATGACAGACGTGAGCGCCCAGAGGCCCACCAGTCCGGTTACGACGCCGCCGAAGAGCATGAACCAGCCCGTGACTAGCCTCAGATTTGGTAGCTCAAAGCTATAGTAGAAGAACGCTATTGCGGAGACGATGGTGAGCATGAACGGTACGGACGACATTGCGAGCCATATGCCAAGGGAGTGCTCGAACACACCGTTTTCAGCCATCGACAGCGCGAATATGAGAAAGACCACCAGGGAGGCGATGGAAAGAAAGAGGCTGTAGAAGCCTATGGCGCGCGGATCCGTGTCCCAGATGCCCTGTACTCCAACACCCAGGGAGTAGATTGCCCAAAGGATGATGAACGCTGTCAGTGTGGTCAACAACTCCGTAGAACCTTCCCCGGATATCAGGGTTGGCGTAATGGTCGTGCCAAACATGACGGTGCCCAGACTCAGCAGACCGAGCCCCGTGGCGAACACTCCCATAGTCCGGCCCTCGGAGTACAGCCCAAGCACGTGCCAAGACTGTGAGAATATAACTGCGCCTATAAGAAGAAAAAAGATGCCTTCCATAGTCTTTATCCTCCAGTTCTAGTGTCCAATGGTGATCATCGTGGCTGCCGTATAGCGGTATCTGAGATCAACCTAACTAGCACCGTAATTCTAATGGGAACTTAACGTATTGTCGAGCAATCCGCAAGAATGCCTGCTGTTCTGGAGCGCGAGAGCAGATTCCTTAGAGGTGTTCACTTTCCCTGGTCGGGAAAGAAAGCGGACTTAACCTGCTCGGCTATGCCCTTGGCGTCTATCTGCAGGCGCCGCCTCTGGTCTGCCGCGGTGCCGTGCTCTATGAACGAATCGGGCATTCCAATGCGATGAACCGCGGTATCCTCCATTCCTGCCGCGGCAAGAGCCTCCAGCACCGCCGATCCGAAACCGCCGGCAAGGACGTTCTCCTCTACCGTGACTATTCGTCCCGTTGCGCGTGCGGCATCCAGGAGTAGATCGATGTCGAGCGGCTTCACGAAAATCGGGTTCACAACTCCGCAGGAAATCCCGTCTTCGTCAAGCATTTCAGCAGCCTCCATAGCCGCTGTAAGCGACTTGCCCAAACCGAATATCACTACGTCCCGCCCCTCCCGGGCCACGGAACCTCTGCCAATGGGCAACTCCCTGAGTTCCTCATCCATCGGCGCTCCTACCGCCTCCCCTCTGGCTATGCGAATAGCGAATGGGCCTGCGTGCTTGTAAGAGGTGTAGATAAGGTGCTGCAACTCGTTTTCATCCTTGGGCGCGGCCAGGACGATGTTGGGAAGACAACGGATGTATGAGATGTCAAATGCGCCGTGGTGTGTCTTGCCGTCCTCTCCAACTATTCCCGCCCTGTCGGCTATAAGGGTCACGGGGAGATTCTGCAAACAGACGTCGTGGACTATCTGGTCGAATGAGCGCTGGAGAAACGTCGAGTAAATTGATATGAAGGGCTTGACTCCTCTGGATGCCATTCCAGCCGCCATACTGACAGCGTGCTGCTCCGCAATTCCTACGTCGAATACCCTGTCGGGGAACTCCTGCCGTACACTGGCCAGTCCCGTGCCTTCAAGCATGGCCGCGCTTATGCCCACTACGGCCTCGTCTTCGCGCATGATCCGCGTGACGGTTTCAGCAAATACCTTAGAGTAAGTTGGCGCGCCGGAGCCGCTGCCCAGCGGAGAGCTTGGCTGATGAAACTTGACCGGATCGTCCTCTGCTGGCTCATAGCCATGTCCCTTGTGGGTCACTACGTGAACCAGCGGTACAAGCCCGGTGCGGTTCCTGGCCTGTCGGAGTGTCTGCTCAAGCTGCCTGAAATTATGTCCGTCAATTGGGCCAAGATACTGGAAACCCATCTCGGTCCAGAACATCGTGGGAACGGTAAGGCCCGCCAGGGCCGTATTGAATCTCTTGACAAGGCTGTAGATTAAATCGCCTGTGGGCACCCTCTTGGACAGCGCCTTCATTCTATTCACCATTGCCTGATACTCAGGGTGAGTGATCAGGCGCTTGCGCCAGTTGGTCAAAAATCCAATGTTCTCTGAGATCGACATGCCGTTGTCGTTCAGGATGACGATAAATTTCTCAGGGTTGAGATGCACTATGTTGTTCAGCGCCTCGAAGCTGGAGCCCGAGGTCATCGCGCCATCTCCGACAATTGCTATGGTCCATGAGTCCAGTTTGAGATTCGCGGTGCCCTCGGCGATTCCGAGCGCAATAGAGAGTCCGGTCCCAGCGTGTCCCGCGGCCATCGTGTCATGCGGACTCTCTTTAGGCTCGCCAAACCCTGACAGTCCCCCCTCCAGCCGGATGTCCTTGAATTCGTCGCGCCTTCCGGTCACCAGCTTGTGTGTGTACATCTGGTTGGTGGTGTCCCACACTATCCTGTCGGCTGGGCTGTCAAAAACGCGGTGCAAAGCCAGCGTAAGTTCCACAACTCCCAGGTTGGAAGCCAGGTGCCCTCCACGCTCAGTTATGACGGATATAATGGTGTCCCGCACTTCCTGCGCCACCTGCGCCAGTTCTTCATGGCTTAGGGGCTTGAGGTCGCTAGGCTTATCTATCTGCTCCAGAAGGTAGTCCGTCATGCAGGTAACTCCTTAGGTTCTATCATTGTCTTTCATCGACTTTTCCCCCTGATTCCGCGCAAGCACGAAGGTAAGGTCTTATTCTACCTTATCAATCGTCATCAATCGTCGCGGCTTCAGCCGGCGCTATTGAGCTTATCATATCCTAGCTTCTTCAATGGTCTACGGTCTATCTCTCGTCGAATGATTCTGAAGCTCCACTAGGAGAAACCGCCTAGATGACCCCATGCCTCCTGAACATGACCAACTCATCTTGGGACACGCCCATTTCCTCACAAAAGACCTCCTTGTTGTGCTGCCCCAGCAACGGAGCGGGAACACGCAGGCTGTACGGGCTCTTTGGGAGCTTGTAAATCTCGCCCGGCATCTTGAGCTTGCCTACAACCGGATGCTCGATGTGTGAATAGAACCCTCTTTCGTCTAGTTGAGGACATTTGGATAGATCTTCCGATGTCTGGACTACCGCGGCCACCCAGCTGTTCGATGCCGCGTGCGAAAAATAATCGAACTTGTTCCACTCCTTCAAGATGGAAAGCAGTGCGTCGTCCCATTCCTTGGGGAACTCGTTTGGCTGTTCAGGAATCGACTCCGGCAAGGAGGCAAGTTCGGGATGCCCCAGCAGATTCACGTACTCCGCGAAAGTGCCTGGCCGTTGAGTGCCTCGCTGAAACGTGGCGCCAACATACCCGTCCTTAACTGGAACAACACCCTGGAAGTGTGGCCCTGCCTTAGCGGAACCTGCCTCTTTCTTAGGCGCTCGTCTTTCTATAGCGCCCGTATAGATGTACTTGTTGGGCGGGCTAACGTGATGCGCGGCCATAACCTCCATGAGAGAGATGTCAATTTGCTGGCCCTTGCCGCTCTTCTCCCTCCAGTAGAGAGCCGCGGACGTAGCGTAGGCGGCCGTGATGCCGCCAATATAGAGGCTCTGAGGGTGGCCGTGGCCCAGCGGCTCGCGATCGTACGCGCCGCTGGTATACATCACTCCGCCTAGCGCCTCGTATACGATGGGGCTCCCAAGGAACTCGCGATACGGGCCTGTCTGCCCAAACGGCGTCACGGAAGTTATCACTAGACCAGGATTATGGGTTTCCAGGTGGGTGTAGCCCAGCCCCAGGGAATCCAAGTAGCCAGGAGGGTAGCTCTCAACAATTGCATCAGCGCTCTTGACCATCTCAACAAGGAGTGCGCGTCCGGCGGCGCACTCAAGGTTCAAGGTGACCCCCCTTTTGTTTGCGTTGAGATACAGGAACTGCAAGCTCTTTTCTCGATCGGGCGTGTCCAAGAAGAACGGCCCGGACCCCCGTGACCCATCTCCGACTCCGGGAGGCTCTACCTTGACGACCTCCGCCCCGTAGTCTGCAAGGAGCCGGGCGCAAAATGGCCCCGCTACGTGGGTGGACAGGTCGATGATGCGAAATGCGGAGAGAGGTCCTTGGGGCATTCTACTCCAGTCCTAGAGCCTTCTTGTAGTCGGCATCGTAGCCCACCAGGACGCCGGTCTCTATGTCCGAATCAAGGCTGGAACGTTTGACTGGCTGAGGGATGGGCACAGGTTGCGTACCAATAGCTCCCAACTCGTACAGCTGGTCTATACGTTGTGGTTGCAGCCCCAACAGATCGGTTAGTATCAGATCATTGTGCGCTCCCAGGGAGGGAGCAGGCCGCCGAATATAGCTTTCGGTCTTGGACATCTTCCAAGGCCTGCCCAAGTGGGCCCTCTTTCCGACGCCCAGCTCTGCCGGGTAGGAGATATTTTCATAAAGACCCCTGGCCTTGATGTGGTCGTTGGTAAGCACCTCTCTGGAGTTCAATACGGCGCCGGCTGGCACCCCGAACCCTTGAAGGATTGACATCAACTCCAAGTGCTCATATTCCTCCGTCCATTCGCTAAGATGATGATGCAAGCTCTCTTGGTGCTGCGATCTGGACAGTACGTCAGCATACCGGTCATCCTCTGCCCAATCGGGATTTCCCATGGACTGGCGCAAGGAGTCCCACTGCGCATCATCGGTTACGGAAATAGCTATCCATTTATCGTCCCCTTTGCACCTGAACACCCCATGCGGCGAGAAGTGCGGGTGACGGTTGCCCATCAGTTTACCGCTGCGTTCATTGGCCTGATAATCCAGGATTGCATCACCTACCGTGGAGGCGGCCAACTGGTACATCGAGTAGTCAACCCATTGGCCTTCGCCTGTCTTGTTTCGACGGTGGAGAGCGGAAAGGATCGCGAAGACCGCCATCCAGCCGTTGGGCGGATCGAACCACGCCTGTCCTACCCGCCTGGGGCCATCTTCCGGATAGCCGGTGAACTGGCTGACTCCGCCCGTCAACTCGAACATGCGGCCAATGCCTTGATAGTTTCTCCAAGGGCCGGTTTGCCCGAATCCTGAGAAGGAGAAGTAGACTAGATGAGGGTTGATCTTTCGCAGAGTTTCGTACCCAAGCCCGAGACGCTCCATGACGCCCGGCCGGTTGTTTTCCGCCAGGACATCGCTAACTCTGACAAGGTCCTTGAACAGTTCCACCGCCTCTTCCACCTTGAGGTCAAGGGTAATGCCGTATTTGCCTCTATGCAGCTGATGAAAGCTGCCGTCCCTGTTCCATGGCTCATGGCCGGGCTCCCCGTCCGGGTACACTCCTTGACCGCCCCTGCTGCGGGTATGGCTCTCCACCTTGATGACCTGTGCTCCCATATCGGCCAGCACATACATGGCGGTAGGCATTGCCATCACGCTGGTTGCGTCGACAATGCGAACGCCTGACAGCAAACCGCTCTCCGGCTCCAACTCTAGGCTCATAGTCTCACCTGCTATACCTTTGCCTCACTCCGATGCCCTAACCGTCCCTTGACCACTACCTTTTTAGTCTCAGGAGCTTGACTGGCCCCCGGTCCTTAACTGGCCCGTTACTTTCCTTGCCCTCTTTTCGAGAAACGCGGCGCTGGCATCCGCGGCGTCTTCAGTAATCTGCCATGTAATGCCGTTGTATAGAAGCTGTAGGTGCCAGGCTTGGTCTTCCGTCATGTCTCTACTCTTGGTTAGGAACTCCTTTAAGAACCTGACGGCCACCGGCGGCATCTCGGCTATCCTGTTTGCTATCTCCTCGCAGTGGGGCATCAGTTGATCGTGCGGCACCGCTTCGTTGACCAAGCTAATGCGCTCAGCCTCTGCAGCATCTATAGGTTGATCCGACAAGAGCATTTTCATTGCGTGTACGTAAGGCACCTGTCGAATCAACCGGGTGGCAAGAGGCCCGCTTCCAATGCCGCCCCTGTTGGATAGCAGCGCATAATAGAACTTGGCGTGTTCGGCACAGGCTATTCGTATATCCGTAGTAGTCAGCAGGCTGTACAGTCCCGCTCCGGCTGCCCAACCGTTTATTGCCGCGATCACCGGCTTCCAGATTTGGGGGAAGTCCACTCCGCCGTTGAAAACGGCTATGCGGCGTCCACCTATGGTGCCTGCTCTGGGCCAAACGAAGCTGTTCAACCGCCGCGCTCGCTCGTCCTCGAAGGTCTCGCCCGGAGGAGGAGGCTGAATGCTGTGCCCTCCTGAAAAATGACGGTCTCCCACGGCTGTAAGGATCATGCAGCGCATTTCGGTATCCGCCCAGTAGTCCTGGTACGCCTCGCCAAGCTCATCTATCACCTGGTCGTCCATAACGTTGGCCTTGGTGGGGTTGTTTATGGTCAGATAGGCAATTGGCCCCTTCTTTTCGTAGATGGTCTTCTTGGGTGTTTCCGCCATGTCTATTTCTCCTCCGGTTAAACTGCCTCAAACGTTTCTAGTTGATAGTTCTAAGCTGCTTGCTCTGTATTGATCCCTCTATACGGGTGGATGTCTCCGATGCCAGTCCGTAGCTTGCTCATAAGCATAGGCCGCCCTGTAGATAAGCTGTTCTTCCATGGGGCGAGCCATCAACTGTAGTCCGACGGGCAGCCGGTCTCCCATGGCAAATCCGCAGGGCAACGATAGTCCTGGGTAGCCGGTTATGCTGGCAAGGCCGTTGAGATACATAGCGCGCGACCGGGTAATGACCTCGCGACCGCGAAGCATGGTGGTCTTCAATCCGGGAGAGTCTCCCAGGGTCATGCCTGTGGGCATGGCGATGACGTCCGCCTCCTTGAACGCGGCCGCCAGTTCCTGTCCTATGAGCAGCCGCCTCCGGGCTTTCTCAACATAGTCAGCCACGTCCGGCTGCTTTCTATCGCCTGCCTGGATGGCCGCCTGGACTTCGTCCCACCCGTCCAAGTTTTCAAAGAGATGGGTGTGCTCCTTCCACCAGAGCGCTTCCGGCTCAATGCCGTCCATCAACGCCCTGGACTCCGCCGCGAGAGGCAAGGCGACCTCTACAATGTGGGCGCCCAGCCCTTCCAGTACCTTTATTGCCGCTCGCACGCGGTCCTCGTGTTCTTCCGTAACCCACTCTTTCCATACCCAATCGTCAGTTGGCACGCCTATTCTGACGCCCTTGATCCCGTCTCGCAGGCCCACTCGGTAGTCATACGGCGGTTCATTGATGCTGATGGGGTCCTTGGGGTCAAACTGCCCCAAAACTTGCAGCATGATGGCGTTGTCTTCCACCGTCTTGGTCATCGGCCCGGCCTGGCTGGCGCTCGCCGTTGGATATGTGTCGGTTGGATATCTCTGCTGATGCGGCCGGTCGTTGCCCGGAACCCCACGATGCCGCAATTGGCCGCGGGATGTCGCACCGAGCCGCCTCCGTCGGTGCCCACCGAACCCAGGCAGAGGGATGCCGCGGTAGCCGAACCGGGGCCGCTGCTGGATGTGCCCGGACTTACGTTCAAGTCCCACGGGTTCACGCAGCCCACGACCCGCAGATTCATCCTGTCCAGCCCTTCCCTCTCCGGCGATTGATACGTAGTGGTATCAATGCGTACCTTGCCCACAAGGATAGCTCCGGCCTCTTCAAGAAGCGTGTGCACCGTGGAGCTTACCCTGGGCTTTAGGTCCAGCCCTTGCGGGTTCCCGTGGGTAGTGGGAATGCCCACCGTATCCAAGCTGTCCTTGAGGGTGTACGTGATGCCGTGCATCGGCCCACGGTAGTCCCCGGCGGCAATCTCACGTTCTGCCTGCTTGGCCCTCTCCAGAGCGTACTCCCCGGTAACGGTGACAAAGCAACCCAACTGGGGAGCTACTCTGTCGATGCGCTCCAGGGTCGCTTCGGTCAATTCTACTGGCGACACCTCACGCCGACGCAGAAGTTCACTCATCTCGGCGATGGTTGTATTTACCAGGTCAATAGAAGTTGCACTCATTCTCCGTTCCCTCGGTCTCGATACCACGCCTGCACGACGTACATCCCAACCTGGTTCAAATAGGCGGATGTCTGAGGTGCCACTCGGTGGCCTGTTCGTAGGCATAGGCCACTCTGTAAGTAAGGGACTCCTCCAGAGGGCGGCCCATCAGTTGAAGCCCGACGGGCAGCCGGTCTCCCATGGCGAACCCACAGGGGACAGAGAGCCCGGGGAACCCGGTAACGCTGCCCAGTGCGTTTATTGGTATAGCCCGCGATCTCGTATGGACCTCCCGCCCGCGTACGTTGGTAGTCAGGGTGTCGCCTTTATCTCCCAGGGTCATGCCGGTCGGCAGCGCTATGATGTCCACTTCTTTGAGCGCCGCTACTAGCTCCTGTCCGATGAGCAATCGTTTCTTGGACTTCTCCAGATACTGCCTTATGTCAACCGTGCTCATGCCGAATGGCGGCGGCGTGCCCTCGGTGAGTCGCACATCTTCCACTCCTTGAAGGTGCGCCTTAATTGCTCGCTGGAGGTTCTCCCACTTGTCGGCGTTTTCGTATAGATGCTGGTGATCAATCCACCAAATCATCCCCTCGGTGAGACCTCCCATGACTGAGCGCGACTCCGCTGCAAGAGGCAGAGACACCTCTTGGATGTGGGCGCCCAGGTCTTCCAGAACGGAAATCGCGCGCCTAACTATGTCCTCTTGCTCTTCAAAGACCCAGTCCTTCCATGCCCAATCGTCGGTCGGCACTCCTATTTTGACGCCCTTCATCCCGTCTCTGATTGCCGCTCGGTAGTCATACGGCGGCTCATTGATGCTGATGGGGTCCTTGGGGTCAAACTGCCCCAGGACCTGCAGCATGATTGCGTTATCTTCCACCGTCTTGGTCATTGGCCCGGCCTGGCCGGCGCTGGCCGTTGGATACGTGTCGGTTGGGTATCTGCTGATGCGGCCGGTTGTTGCCCTGTATCCCACGATGCCGCAGTTGGCCGCGGGATGTCGCACGGAGCCGCCTCCGTCGGTGCCCACCGAGCCCAGGCATAGGGATGCCGCGGTAGCCGACCCAGGGCCGCTGCTGGAGCCCCCAGGGCTGAGGCTGGTGTCCCATGGATTGAAGGCCTCTATCGGCCTGTCCAGCGAGTCAAAATTCGTTGTGTCTATGTTCACCTTGCCCACTAGGATAGCTCCGGCCTCTTCAAGGAGCGTGTGCGTCGTGGAACTTACCCTGGGCTTTAGATCCAGCTTTTGCGGGTTCCCGTGGGTGGAGGGAATGCCCTTGGTATCTATGCCGTCCTTGAGGGTGTACGTGATGCCGTGCATCGGCCCCCGATACTTGCCGGCGGCGATCTCCCGCTCCACCTGCTTGGCCCTCTCCAGAGCGTAGTCCCCGGTAACGGTGACAAAGCAGTTCAACTGGGGAGCCACTCTGTCGATCCGCTCCAGGGTCGCTTCGACCAGTTCTACGGGTGATACCTCACGCCTTCGCAGACGCTCACTCATATCGGTGATAGTCGCATTCACCAGGTCAATAGATGCTGTACCCATTCTCCATTCCCTCCTTTGCGATAGTACGTCCCTAGCCGAATAATGATGACTTAAAGTGCTTCAAATGGGCGGATGTCTGAGATGCCACTCCGTGGCCTGTTCGTAGGCGTAGGCCACTCTATAGAGAAGCGGCTCCTCTACCGGTCGGCCCATCAGTTGAAGACCTACCGGCAGCCGGTCTCCCATGGCGAAACCACAGGGAACTGAAAGCGCCGGAAAGCCGGTGATGCTGGCAAGGCTGTTCAAGCGCGTTCCTCGCGAACGAGTGGGGACTTCCCTGCCTCTGATGATTGTAGAGTCCTCTGTAATCTTGTCGCCCAGGGTCATGCCGGTGGGCATCGCTATCACGTCTACCTCTGTAAGAGCCGCAATCAGTTCCTGCTTCACCATTTGCCGTTTCCGTGCCTTAACCACGTAGCTCTCGATGTTTACCCGCCTCGTCCGGTTCGCCTGTATCGCTGCTTGGAGTTCGTCCCACTTGTCGGCGTTTTCGTAGAGGGACGTGTGGTCTTCATACCAGCTTTCGGTTTCGCCCAGGCTTTCGGATAGCTCCCTGGATTCCTCGGCTAGGGGTAGAGAAACCGGCGACACGTGCGCGCCCATGCTTTCAAGCAAAGCGACGGCGCTGCGCACCCTGTCCTCGTTTTCCTCCGTTACCCATTTCTCCCATATCCATTCATCCGTGGGAAGCCCGATGCGTATGCCCTTGACGCCGTCCCTCAGTCCGGCGGGGTAGTCATACGGCGGCTCATTGATGCTGATTGGATACTGAGGATCGTAGACTCCCAATGCCTGGAACATGATCGCGTTGTCTTCAACGGTCTTCGTCATCGGCCCCGCCTGGCTTTGTATGCCCGACGCGGGGTAGCAATCAAGCGGATACCGGCTGATGCGGCCGACCGTCGCTCTCATTCCGACAAGCCCGCAATTGGCCGCGGGGTGTCGGACCGATCCCCCCGAATCGGTGCCTACAGACCCGAGACCCAGGGACGCCGCCGTGGCCGACCCAGGCCCGCTGCTGGACGTGCCGGGGGTGACTGTTACATCCCACGGATTGAAGCAGCCGAGGGGTCTAAGTGTGGCTTCAGATTGGAACGTAATGGTATCCATGCGTACTTTTCCAACCAGGATTCCCCCGGCTCCTTCAAGCAGGGCGTGCACCGTGGAATTGACCTTTGGTTTAAGGTCTATACCTTGCGGGTTGGCATGTGTCGTTGGGACGCCAACTGTATCCAGGTTGTCCTTCAGGGTGTAAGGAATTCCGTGGAGCGGCCCGCGATATTTGCCTTGCCTAATCTCATCCTCGGCCAGTTGGGCGCGCCGCATGGCGTACTCGGAAGCCACGGTTACGAAACAGTCCAGTTTGGGGTTCACTCTTTCGATGCGTTCCAGCGTCGCCCGGGTCAGGTCAACCGGCGACACTTCCCCCTGCCGTAGACGCTTGCTCATCTCGGTAATGGTTGCTTCTACTAGGTCAATCTCGCCCGTTCCCACTTCTCACCTCGCCATATAATATGTTGGCCGATTAGCTGCCGCGCATTCGCGGGTCCAGAACGTCACGAAGGGCATCGCCAAGTACGTTCACCCCGAACACCAATATAGTCAATGCAAAGCCAGGGAAGAGGATCATCCAAGGCGCCTCCGCAAAGTGGCGCATCATGCGCGAAGCCAGCAGGCCGCCCCAGGATATGACTACGCCCCCCGGTGTTACGCCAAGGAAGCTCAGCGACGCCTCCACGATGATTACGGTTCCTATAGAGGTTGTGGCAACAACCATCATTAGGCCAAAAGTATTCGGAGCCACGTGTCTGACCATAATTCGTAAGGTATTCGCTCCAATACTGCGGGCGGCGTCTATGTACGGCGTCTCCTTGATGCTGAGAACCTGTGAGCGGATTACCCGCACGCCTCTACTGGAGAATATGAGAGTCAGCGCGATTATAAGGCTGGCAAATGAGGGTCCAAACGCCGCCATGAAAGCGAGCGCAAGTAGAAGGGAGGGAAAAGCGCTCTTAGCATCAACGAAACGCTGGACAATCAAGTCAACCTTTCCCCCAAAATAGGCGCTTGCGATTCCCAGCGCTCCGGCTATTATCGTAGCCGCAAGGGTGACTGTAGCGCCTACAACCATCGAGGTTCTCGCGCCGTAGATGGTGCGGCTGAGCATGTCTCTGCCAAGCATATCGGTGCCGAACCAAGCATCGGAAGCGCCGGGCCTCACAAACACTTTGTCCGGATTCGTAAGATGGGGATCGTACGGCGCAGCGATTGGAGCCGCGACCGCTATGATAGCGAAGAAAGCAATGATCACAGCCCCAACTGTCCCCAGGGGCTTGCTGCGGGCAAGGCGCCATGCCTGCGCCAGGTATTTTTGGCGCCGGCGCAAAGGCAGCGAGGCAGCAGCCGTTGCGGCGGTATCTTTAGCTTTGAACGGTAATGTCACAGCCGCCTCCGTTCAAGCGATTTAGATGCGATTCCCCTACTCATAACGAATCCTTGGATCCAACCACGCATAGGTAATGTCAACGATCAGATTGACGATAAGCGCCATGAGGGCAAAGTAGAGAACGTAGACCTGCACAACTGCAAGATCGCGGCTCACTATGGCCTGTACCAGGGCCTGTCCTACTCCCGGCACGCTGAAAATGAGCTCAATCACCACTGTACCGGTTAGCAGCCCGCCCATCAGACCGCCTAGCGTTGTAACCACCGGCAGCAAGGCGTTGCGCAAAGCATGTCTCCAGATCACGGCTGTTTCACCCAGCCCCTTGGCTCTTGCCGTCCTAACGTAATCGTCCCTCATCACCTCAAGCATCTGGGTTCTGGTCATGCGCAGCAGAAGACCGTTGGAGCTGAACCCGAGCGCAATGGCCGGAATGATCAACTGTTGGGTACTCACAACCGGATTTTGCCACAAGTGAGTAAATCCTAGCGGCGGCATCCAGCCAACCTCTACCGATAGAAATAGAATAACCAGCAGCCCTACCAGGAAAGTGGGCATTGCCAATCCCAGGATTGCCCACCCCCTCAGCACAAAGTCAATCCAGCTGTCCTGCCGCACCGCCGCCAAGACGCCGATGGGTATCCCCATTGCGGCCACACTAACGAAAGAGAACAGGGCGAGCTGAATGGTGATAGGCAACTTGAGCTTTAGCTCAGTTGCTATGTCGCGCCTGCTGACAAAGGATTTCCCCAGGTCGCCGCGAGCCACGTCCCACATCCAGTCCGCGTATTGGACAAGGATATGTTTGTCTAAGCCTAGTTGCTCACGGAGGCGGGCATGGGCTTCCGGGGTGTAGTGGCCTTCGCCGGAAGGGCCGGCCAAGATGACTGCCGCCACATCTCCGGGGACAACCCTCAGCAGCAAAAAGATAAATAGCGATGTCCCCAGCAGAGTAGGAATGAACAGCAACAGTCTCTTGACTATGTACTTCTTCACAAGCCAAACCTAGTCCTCAACCCCCGCCCATTGCGGGCGGGGGTTGAGCATCAACGCTGGACATGCTTTCCGACTACCTGTCTAGCCAAGCGCTTTCAAAAGTTGGCGTATCAAAGGTGGTCTTCCTGGGAACCCAGCCTTTCAGGTCAAGGCGGTTTACGTGCGATCCCACACCGCGAACGCTTCCTATGAGAGCGGCGTCATTGTATACAATGATCCCCATCTCCCGCAGGATTTTGCCGCGGGCTTCATTGTCGTTCAGGAGCGCTTGCTGCTCACGGAGCCGCAGCCACTCATCATCTTCCCACGTGGTGTAATTGCGTCCGCCGTCATCCCAGATGTTGTACATTTGGAAGTTGAATGCGTCCGGGTCGTTGAACCGCGATCCGGTAGCCGTTTCCAGCATCTGGAAGTCTCCACTCTTTGAGCGCGAAGTGCGCGTGGACAGGTCAACTATCTCCAGGAAGATATCGACGTGCAAGTCTCTGTTCATCTGGCCGATGATCGCCTCGCACTCTGTCTGTCGCCGGTCCCAGCACACCCACCCGAACCGGAGCCGGTTGTTGGGACCGTATCCGGCTTCTTCCAGGAGCTGGTTGGCAGTCGCTTCAAGGTCGGCTCTAACTCCTGGGTCCGGGTCGAAGGCTGGGGCATCTCTGTACCAGTCATCCAGGGAGCCGATATAGCTCCATTCAGTGAGATAGGGGGTTACCAAACTCCCTTTACTATCCGTGATGAGCTTGTCGTACTCCTGGCGATCGAAACCGATCTGAATAGCTGTGCGCAGCTTATCCGCAACCGGGTCTCCGTCCGGGCCAAAGGGCTTGTTGGCCACGTTAAGCATGAAGCCTTTCCAGCCTAGACGCTTCAGGGCGTTCAGCCGCACCTGGCCGGGAAGCTGCCTGTCCAGGTTTGCCAGGTCCGTCTCGGTGAGCGTCGTGCTGGATGGCCCCATGTTGTCCAGGCGGCCGGCCAGGAAATTCGCCCTCATCGCCTGGGCGTCATCTATGTGAACGATACTAAGCTCGTCCAAGTAAGGCAGTCCTTCTCTGAAGAACTGCTCGCTCCGCTCCCAGACGGCTTGGTTCTCAACCGCAACGCTCTTGACCTTGAACGGTCCGGTTCCTATGAGTTCACCCTTGGTCGGGTCCAAGTCGCGGTGCTCCTCGCCTGATTCATCGAGGGCCCTGGTGTAGGTGTCTGGCAGGAATGGCACGAACGACCCGGCAAGGCACGGAATGAAGGCCGCCCTGGCCGCCTCCAAGCGCACCGTTACCTCATTGGGCCCGGTAACCTCCGCGCCGGCATCCGGCAAGAGGTTTCCTTGGTCGTCCCGGACCGGTTTGATATAGGCGCGAAGACATGCCTGGGTGTTGCCTGGCACCTCGTTTGGTCTATCCACAACCCTTACGAATTGGTACCACACGTCTTCAGCAGTAAAGGGGTTGCCTTCGTGGTCTACAATCCCCTCTCGGATTTTGAACGTGTAGGTTATCCCGTCGTCGCTTACCGTCCAGGATTCGGCCAGATCTCCTTCCAGAGTGGTGCGGTCGGCGGGGCTTGTGCGTATCAACTGGTTGTGCAGATTGCCAATGCTCCCCCAGCAGATCCAGCTGTGCCCGCAGATAGCGGCATACGGGTCGAAGAGCCAGGTGCCTGACGTGGGCATCGTGAGAGCCCCGCCATACTTGGGCTGCTCCTCTGGCACAGGCACAGAGGTCGGGGTGGGAACAGCCGTGACGCCGGGGGCGGGCGGCTGTGGTGTAGGCGTTGGATCTCCTGGTGCTGCTGGCGCCGATGTAGGTGTGGGAGCGGGCGCATCCGGCGCCGATGTAGGCGTAGGAGCCGGCGTAGGCGTATCTTCAGCGCTCCCGCAGGCTACAATCAGCAGCAATGCCGCAAGAACCGCCAGCTTGGGTAAAACCCTCATCGAAATGATAGTCTTCATAATCCCTCCTTGCCCCGTCGTTCTGTCTTGAGCTTGAATTCAAGAGTCCGTAAGTGGTAATAGACCTAACACCAATTCCACTGCTCTGTCAAGGTCTTCATATTCGTGATTAGCATCACAAAGTCATGTGGACGACGCATATCGTCGCAAACAGGCTAGCTATGTGCCGTTTTCGTGAATCCCCGGGTTCAATCTTCTACCTGCGTCGTACGGTATCTCGCGCCTCTTCCCGGGTCCCGCGTTCCCTGGCCTGCGTAGCAGGCGGTGGGGGGCAGGCCGCTTTCCTATTGCAGTGCCATAATGTATGCTAGGGGAGATTTGAACCCAATGGGATCCTTCTCATTACATCACTAAAGGAGGTTCAAACATGGGCACAATATCCGTGAACCGGCTAGCTGGCCTGTCTCTCATATTCGGCCCGGTAGTCGCCTTCGTCTTCTTTCTCGTAGAACCGGGCGGACTACTGATCGACAGCGCCGAAGTGTCGGACGCCGTTGGCTCCGTAACGGCCAAGGGTTCCAACGCCGCGCTGACCAATGTAACCAACATCGGGATAATCCTTGGCTTGTCCCTGATCCTCTCCGGCCTCTATGCGCTGATGCGGAACGTAACCCTGGAGGGCAACGGCAAGGCGCTTGTCCAGATGGGCTTCTTCATGATCTTCGTCGGACTGACCGGATGGATTCTAGCCAACGGCATGGACTTCATTCTGGCCGATGCCCAAACCAGTGACCAGATCAGTGGAAGCGTTCCCGTCTACTACGTCGGCTCCGCTCTCCTCTACGCCGGAGGGATTGCGCTTGGGTTTGGCGGCTTCATTTTCGCGTTGGGCCTCTCCACGAGAGACGACTTCAACCGGACAATCTCCCTGCTGGCTGCCATTGTCAGCCTGGCCGTAATGGTCTTTTTCATGGTAGCCGTACTCGACAACGGCAGCCGCGACACCTTTATCGCCTTGGCCAGGGGCTGCTACGTGCTGCTGGTTATCTGGTATGGATATCTGGGCTTCGGACTGATGAACCGGCCCGATCCCGACCTGTGGCGATAGACGGAGTCTAGGACTTGCCGGTGGCCGTTCCAAGGTCAAGGGACGGCCACCGCATCATCAGCCTGAGGAAGCGGACGCTCTCGCCAAGTGAGGTCTTCGCAGGAAAAGGGTAGCCACAATGGCAACCCCTGCAACTGCGGCGAATGTCAGCAGAGCGTTTGTGTAGCTGTCCGTCATATCAAAGACCCATCCGGCAAATACGGGCGTGATGAGTCCAATCATGCCCACGGTTTGCAGGAGGCCGTTCAGAGTAGCGAATGCCTTGCGGCCAAAGTACTCCCCTATTATGGAATGGTTTACCGGCGCCGTGCTTTCCCCAAGCGCCATTAGCAAAGCAAAGACAAGCAGAGGAAAGATGCCGCTGAAATTCACTATAACCAGCATAGCCGCAACTGTTCCCACGTGCCCAAGGAGCAGTAACGGAGCTTTGTTAAACCGATCTCCAAGCCAGCCAAACATCAAGATCAATGGAACTGCCGCGAAAGCCATCAAGCTCAGAAGGTAGGCGCCCGCTTGCTCACCCAAGCCCTTCCAGACAAAGATAGCAATAATGTGTACCCGCACTCCCTGATTCAGGGAAAGTCTGACCATAGTGCTGAAAGCTATGATCCAATATGCTGGAGTACGTAACGCCTCTTTGAACGTGAAGTCTGCCGGCAGTTCCCTGCTTGCTGTAGTTTCGACCTTGGAATGGCCTCGCTCGCTCGACGCCTCCGCAATACGCCCGCCGTCCGGCAACAGCCCCATGGACTCCGGCGTTCTGCGTATGAACATTGCGGCAGGAAGCGTGACTATCAGAGTAACCAGCGCCGCGAAGACGGCGCCGTCTCTCCAGCCATGGTTCAGGACGATGAACGTAATAATGGGGGTGGAAACGGCGGTTCCCAAACGTATTGAGGCTGAGAAGAAACTGAGCACCCTGGTCCGATAACGAACGAACCAGAGGTTGGCGACTGCGTGCATGGCATGGGCGCCGGCTATGTTGGAAGAAGGAGAGATCATCAGGAGGTAGATGAGGGCATACGCCCAGTAGCTCTGGGCTGTGGCCAGCAGGACGAATCCAAGGCTTCCCGCAGT
Organism: Dehalococcoidia bacterium; assembly: GCA_963667055.2. Classification (GTDB taxonomy): domain Bacteria; phylum Chloroflexota; class Dehalococcoidia; order Lucifugimonadales; family QGNO01; genus DAOUJH01. The sequence continues at coordinate 1,576,963 of OY762956.1, read as the reverse complement.
GATGCCTATTACCGTGGGGAGCCGCGGCCCAAAGCGGTCTATAGCCCATCCGGCTAAAGGCGCTTCTATGCCGCCTTCCAGGCGCGCTATTGAGAAGATAAAGGATAGAGCGGCTCTACTAACGCCCAGCTCTTGGGACACCGGCAGGAAGAAAATCGGCACCGTGGCTTGACGCATCGACCCGAATCCATTGACCACGATTCCGATAGCCCCCATCCACCACCCGTAGTGGACCCGCGGGACGCGCTCTGCCTGAGTCCTATCTGTTCCCAAGTTCTTCCCTCAACCTGGAGTGGGCGGTAAAAATCACCCTTAGCAAGGCTTGGCCGTTAGTTCGGCTAAGAAGTATACCGTACGTATGCGAAGTGCCGCTCTACCCTGCCCGACATCAGCATGGCGCCTACCACAAGCAGCCACACGAAGAAGGCCGCTCCTGAAATCTGGTGCATCATCGTTGCCGCATCTACCCATACCAGTTGCATGACTATGCCTACCACAGCCGAAGGCAGCGCGATTCGCCTTATGACTCCTCCGGCTCTCCACTGGCGTTGAGCCGCTGCCAGCAGCGCCAGGCCCGCCGCCGCAAAGCCTACCTTGCCCGTAAACCATCGGAGGTAGTCAAATGCATCCGTGGTGGCATCCACGGCTTCCATGCCGCCGGTCGCCGCTGCGGCCAGCATAAGCGCGCACCCGCCGGATACGGCGGTGAACGCGCCGGAGGCTATGAACAGGTAGGGCACGACCGGCGTCCCAAACCGCTCCCTGATAATCCATGTCCTCAGCAGGAACCATGCCGCCGCAATCAAGGTTATTCCGGAGACGAGCCGCGCTATGCCGCTCAAGCTGTACATGCCCTTGTTCGCTGCGATCGCCCTCATCGACTCCAGCAGGGTCGACTGGTCGGCGTCCGCCGAGATGCGTGCGTACACCATAACTACGTTGGCCGCCGCCGTCAGCAGCAGAAACAATCCCGCATTGCGGGCCGCGGAATCCCTGCGGTGACCCCCGGCGCCGTGCATTGGTTGCTGTAAACTCTCCATATCGTCAATCACCTCTCTGCTGGTCTGTCCAGTGCCCAATCTTTGGGTCCTATACCTGGCTCTATATCCGCGAGATCGACGTCCGGGGCGATCAGCCGGGCCGCCGTACGGCCATGAAAGTTTCAGTACGCGTCCGCCCGAACCTCTACTCCTTCATACCCCGTCAAACGGCATCTCTCAGGCACAATATGGGGCAATTGAAGACAGAGACGGAAGGCGTAGTGGTGGAGCTGAAGGGAGTCGAACCCTTGACCTCCTCAATGCCATTGAGGCGCTCTCCCAACTGAGCTACAGCCCCACGCCGGTCTTCAACTATAGCAAAGCCGCATTGCTGGCGCAATTGCCGCCCATGCGCTATAATCAACGCATCATGCGTCTCCACACCAACGTCTCTCCGTTGCTTGGCCTCGCGCTGCTGAGGAGGAATCACCCATAGGGGGCGCATAGGCATGTTCCAAGCACACGGACGCCCCGCCAAGGGGCGTTTTTCTTTATAAGGTAATTGACAGCGCCAATAGCCCTCACTAGCATACCGCCAAGGAGCAGAAGATGACCGGCACGGCACGACATACGGAACTGCGCTATAGCCCGCATGAGATAGACCAAAAGTGGCAAGAGCGATGGGAGCGCGACGGCCTCTACCGCGTGGAGGACGGCGACCCGCGGCCAAAGTGGTACGAGCTGACCATGTACCCCTACCCTTCCGGCGACCTCCACATCGGACACTGGTACGCCATGGCCCCGGCCGATGCTCACGCCCGCTTCCGCCGCATGCAGGGCTACAACGTGCTGCACCCCATGGGATTCGATTCCTTCGGGCTGCCCGCGGAGAACGCCGCCATCAGGCAACAGATACATCCCTATGATTGGACTGTAGGCAACATTGAGAACATGACGAGCCAGCTCCGCTCCATGGGCGCCATCTACGACTGGACTCGACAACTCAGCACCATGGAGCCGGAGTACTATCGCTGGAACCAGTGGATTTTCCTCCAACTCCACAAGGCGGGCCTGTCCTACCGCGCCAACGCGCCGGTCAACTGGTGCCCCGCCGACCAGACTGTGCTCGCCAACGAACAGGTCATCGATGGAAAGTGCGAGCGATGCGATACGCCGGTGGCCCGCCGCGACCTGGAACAGTGGTTCTTCCGCATCACCAACTACGCCGACGAACTCCTCGACTTCTCCGGCCTCATCGACTGGCCCGACCGTATCAAGACCCTCCAGGAGAACTGGATAGGCCGCAGCGAAGGCGTGGATATCAGCTTCGACATCTCGCATCTGGACATCGAAGAAACGGAGATACGTACCTTCACCACTCGCATCGACACCATCTACGGCGTCACCTTCATGGTGCTCGCGCCGGAACATCCCCTGGTGCGGAAGATAACCACCGCGGAGCAGCGCGACGCCGTGGACCGCTACGTAGACGAGGCGCGCCGCCAATCGGAGATCGAGCGCCTGTCCACGGAGCGCGAGAAGACGGGCGTGTTCACCGGCGCTCATGCCGTCAACAGGCTCAACGGCGAGCGCGTGCCCGTATTCGTCGGCGATTACGTGCTGCTCAGCTACGGCACGGGCGCGGTCATGGGTGTGCCGGCCCACGACCAGCGCGACTTTGACTTTGCCCGTAAGTACGACCTGCCCATCAACGTGGTCATCGCGCCGCCCGGCTGGGACGGAAGCGACCTTGATTCCGCGTACCTGGAAGCGGGCGACCAGGTCAATTCAGGCCCCTTCGACGGCATGCCCAGTTCCGAGGGCATCAAGGCCATCGCGGAGCACGTAGAGGCGCAGGGCTGGGGCAGCCGGACGGTGTCGTACCGCGTGCGCGACTGGCTTATCTCGCGCCAGCGCTACTGGGGCACGCCCATCCCCATGGTCTATTGCGATAAGTGCGGCACGGTGCCCGTTCCGGAGCAAGACCTGCCCGTGCTGCTCCCTCGAGACGCCGAGTTCCGCCCCACCGGCGAATCTCCGCTCACCTCCAACGAGGAGTTCGTCAATACCTCCTGCCCCGACTGCGACAAGCCCGCCAGGCGCGAGACCGACACCATGGACACCTTCGTCGATTCGTCGTGGTACCAGCTTCGCTTCGCCAGCCCCCGCTATGACGAAGCGCCGTTCGACCCCGCGGCGATGAAGCGGTGGAACCCCGTCGACCAGTACACCGGCGGCGCGGAGCACGCCGTGATGCATCTGCTCTACGCCCGCTTCTTCACCAAGGCGCTGCGCGACTTGGGCCTGGTGGAGTTCGACGAGCCGTTCCTGCGTCTGTTCAACCAGGGAACCATAATCGCGGAGCGCCAGAAGATGAGCAAGTCGCGCGGCAACGTCATCGCGCCCGACCCCTACGTCCAGTCGCTGGGAGCCGACGTGGTGCGCATCTACCTCATGTTCCTCGGCCCCTGGGACCAGGGCGGCGACTGGAGCGACAGCGGCATCAACGGCATGACGCGCTGGGCCAACCGCGTCTGGGACATCGCTCAGCGCGACTCGTCGCAACTCGGCAACGGCGACCCCCAAGCGGTGCGCGACCTCACAAGAGCCGCGCACAAGACTATTCGCAAGGTCGTCACCGACATAGAGCGGTTCCACTTCAACACCGCGCTGGCCGCCATGATGGAGTTCAGCAACGCCCTCGGCTCCTTTTGGGACGCCAAGAACGTCGATGCCGCCTCCTGGGACTCAGCGATAGACACGCTGCTTGTGCTGCTGGCTCCCATAGCTCCCCATATCACCGAGGAGCTCTGGGAACGGCGGGGCAACGCCTACAGCATCCACAACCAGCCGCTGCCAACCTGGGACGAAGCGTTGGCCGCCGATGACATGATCACGCTGGTCGTGCAGGTCAACGGCAAAGTCCGCGACAAGCTTACCGTCGCCGCGGGCATATCGGAGGAAGAAGCCAAGCAGTCGGCCCTGGACAGCCCCCGCGTGCAAGCCCACGCCGACGGCAAGCAGGTGAAACATCTTGTCTACGTACCGGGCCGCCTGGTGAACGTGGTGGTGGCGTAAGGGGAGGATAGTCTCTTAGGGATTCCGGGATAGGTTGCTGGCCAAACTCGTTAAGCCCTTTATAGTAGATGGCAGTTCCCTGAAAGTAGCAACCTTGGCAGTTGCCTTCGACAGATCGTGCGTTGCGGTGAACTCGTTCGCGACCACGATGCAGTCGATACCCGCCGCTACCGCTGACATCAACCCTCTCGCCGAGTCCTCAACGACCACCGCTTCATCGGCGGTAGCGCCAAATCTTTGGAGCCCTCTCAGATAGGGTTCGGGATGCGGTTTGGCTTGCTCGTAGTCCTCCCTGTCCAGATAAAACTCCATGTAGTCCAGGATGAACCGCTTTTCGTGTATCAGGGCGAAGTCAGCCCGCTTGGACGTGGTGACTATGCCCATCCTGTACGTACCTGCGAGTTGGGCCAGTGTTTCCAAGACACCCTCAATCTCGATGTCTTGCGTCCTGAGGTACTCTTGGTAGTAGACGTCACGGACCTCACGTTGTCTGTTGATGATCTGCTCGTCGATACCCGCCTCTCTGGCTTGGGCCCAGGTGGCCTCTCCTTGGGTCATGTCTCGGAGATACTGGTCTCTATCCAAGGTAAATCCGATGTCGGCCAGGGCTCGCTCACCGGCTTTGAAATACCAGAACTCGGTATCTACCAGAACGCCATCGTGGTCAAAGAGGATGTATTTCTTCACGCTTGGGCCCTAACGCCCTCCGTACACCTTCACGCTATCCCTTCAAGGTTCCCTTCCAAACGTGTCCCGATCGGTTGGTCCGCATCCGGAAACTCGAAAGAGCGACCGGTAATCTTCTCGTAAAGGTGGATGTAGCGTCTTGAGAGCTCTATGACAAGGTCATCCGGCGCCGGCGGCAGGACCTCATCCTCGTAGGGGTTGCAGTTCTCCGTGAACCAGAGCCGGAGGAACTCCTTGTCTACGTTGTCGGGTTCCTGCCCGTCCCGCATCCGCTGCTCATAGGTGTCGGCGATCCAGTAGCGACTGGAGTCAGGCGTATGGATCTCGTCGATGAGTAGGATCTCACCGTTCTCGTCGCGGCCCATCTCATATTTGGTATCGACCAGAACCAGGCCATGCTCGGCTGCCTTGGCCTGACCGAAAGCGAAAAGCTCCTGCGCGATGCGGCTGCATCGTTCCCAATCATCGGCCGTCATCCAGTTCTCTCCCACGATCTCGTCAGGGCTTATCGGACGGTCGTGATCCTCCTCCTTGGTGGTCGGTGTAATGTAATTCGTAGGGAGCTTCTGGTTTTTGATTAGGCCCTCGGGCAAATCGATGCCGCAGTATTGACGCTGGCCGCTCTGATAGACCGTCCACAGGGAGGTGTTCGTGGTTCCGGTGATGTATCCACGCATCACGAACTCAATTGGGAATACGGTACATTTCTTGGCAATCGTGACGTTTGGGTCGGGGACGGATAGAACCTGGTTTGGCACAATATGGCGGGTCTGTTCAAACCACCATGCGCTGGTCATGTTGAGGACCTGCCCCTTGAAGGGGATAGCGGCCAGCACCCGGTCGAAGGCGCTCTGTCGGTCGGTGGTGATGAGTATCATACGCTCCCCAAGATCATATCGATCCCGTACTTTGCCTGTGAATTTCTCGCCGTGAGATATATTCGTCTCAATGAGGCAGTTTCCAAGCTCCTGTCGTATTCGATCCGTGTAGCTCTCTGGGGTGTATATGGCGTTCTCCATTTATTATTGTCTCCTCAAAGTTAAAATCATGGACTCAATGGCTACATCTCCATCTTCTTCTCGCCGGAGAGATAGGCGTCCGGCTCTTTGGAGAAAGCGACGCGGCAGCCCGGAGCGCAGAAGTAGTAGGTCTCCCCCCCGTATTCGTGCGTACCCCCGCGAGGATTGTCTATGCTGACTCTCATGCCGCATACGGGGTCGTACCCGGCCTCTCCGCGACTGAGCACGTTTAGCAGTTTGCCTACCATGTCTTCCTCCTTAATTGGGAACCTTTTGCAAAACCTCTTCCCCCTTGATGGGGGAAGATTGAGATGGGGGTGAACCCTGCCTGGACAGCCGACCGGATTGCCCCCCATCCTAGCCTTCCCCCACAGGCGGGGGGAAGGGACTAAGGCCCCTTAGTTGCTAAATCCTGATGTACTTGGCAACCAGAGCGTCGTTGCCGGCGGTGTACATGTTGCCGTGGATGTCCACCCACATGCCGTGCCCGTTAGCCGGCGTCCTGATGCGAGTGATCATGATGCCGTCGCGATCCAGCATGGTCATCCCGGGCACCTGGTCGGTGACGTAAACGGTTCCTTCGCCGTCAACGAAAACGTCCATCGGGTGGAAGAACCCCGTCCATTCGGCGACGTACTCCCCTTCCCTGCCGAATATCTGCACGCGGTTGTTCTCGCGGTCGCACACGTAGACGCGGTCACCGTCCACCCAGACCCCGTGTGGCGTCACGAACTGGCCCGGCCCCGTCCCCCAAGACCCCCACGACCTGACGTGCTCGCCGTTCGCGGTGAAGTGGTGCACGGAGCAGTTGGCATAGCCGTCGGCCACGTATATGTCGCCGTTTTCCGCCACCGCTATGTCGGCGGGATGGTTGAACGGCGCTTGCAGCGACGGCTTTTCGCGGGTACCCAGCCTCAACAGCACGTTGCCCTTGCTGTCCAACTTGATGATCTCGTGCGCGTCCCTGTCGGAGAGGAACACCTCGTCGCCGGGGGTGATGAAGATGCCGTGCGCGTCCACGAACTGTCCGTCTCCCCAGGAATCGACGAGGTTGCCGTCGCCGTCGAAGACCAGTATCGGCGGGTCCTTCCGCTGGTACACGTAGACCCTTCCCTGCGAATCGGCGGCCACGTGGGACGTGTTCCCGAACGTCATGCCGGGCGGGAGCTTCCCAAACGGGTGCGATACCTGGTACACGTGCTTGCCGGTGCCCACGAATAGTCTAGTCATAGCCCCTCCCGATTCTGCCGTAGTTCCCAAACCTCTTCCCCCTTGACGGGGGAAGATTGAGATGGGGGTGAACCTTGCCTGTCCACACCTCTTAGTCCCCATCCTAACTTAGGGTTGTGCCGTCTGTTCTAGCTGACGGCAACCTTCTCTCGCTTGAGGTCTTCCACAATGCGTTGCGTGATGTGCTGAGGCACCTCTTCAAAATGGTCTTCCACCATGGTGAAACTGCCCCGTCCCTGGGTCATGGAGCGCAGCTCCGTAGCGTACCGCTGCACCTCGGACTGCGGCGCCTCCGCCTGTATCAACGTAACGCCGTCAGCGGGATTCATTCCCAGGATGCGCGCCCGTTTGGTATTGAGATCGCCTATGATGTCGCCGGTGTAGGAGTCGGGCACGGTGATATCCAGCTTCATCACCGGCTCAAGAAGGACCGGCGACGCCTGTTCGACACCCTTCCTCAGAGCATACGATCCGGCGATCTCGAAGCTCATGCCGGACGAATCGACGGGATGGGAGCTGCCGTCGTACAGCACGACCTTCAAGTCCACGATGGGGGAGCCGCTCAGCGGACCCTCATCCAGCGATTTGACGACGCCCTTCTGCACCGATGGTATGTACTCTTTGGGCACGTTGCCGCCCACCACCGTATCGGTGAACTCGAAGCCGGAACCCCTGGGCAGTGGCTGCAACTCTATCATCACGTGCCCAAACTGGCCGTGGCCGCCGGTCTGCTTCTTGTGCCTGTATTCGGTCTTGATCGATGAAGAGACCGTCTCCTTGTACGGCACCTTGGGCAGATTGCTGAAGAGCTCCACGCCAAACTTGCGCTTTACCTTTTCCAAGGCCACGTCTATGTGCGTTTCTCCAATGCCGGAGAGCAGCGTCTCTGCGGTATCGGGCGAACGGGTCAGGCTCAGGGTGGGGTCTTCCTCCGTGAGGCGGGCCAGTGAACTGGCCATTTTATCCACGTCGGCCTTGCCCTTGGGAGTAATGGCGGCGCTGAACAGAGGTTGAGGAAACTCTATGGTACTGAGCTTCACCGGCTCGTCCTTCACGCACAGCGTGTCGCCGGTGACGGTGGCCGTCAGCTTGGAAACTGCTCCAATATCGCCGGCGGCAAGGCTATCGGCGGCCTGCTGGCTCTTGCCCAGCGGCACGAAAATCTGGCCTATGCGTTCGTCCTGCGACTTGCTGGCGTTCAACACCTGTGAATCGGCTTTGAGAGTGCCCCTGACCACCTTGAAATACGACAGCTTCCCCACAAACGGGTCTGCCGTGGTCTTGAACACGTGCGCCACCAGCGGGCCGGACGCGTCCGCCTCGATCTTGCTGCCGTCCTCCGCTTCAACGGGCGGCGAGTCCACCGGAGAGGGCAGCAGGTCTACCACCGCTTTCATGAAATCTTCCACGCCCACGGACGTGGTGGAAGAACCGGCAAGTACGGGTACTATGTCGCCGGTCAGGACCGCCCCCTTTAGAGAGGAGGCCAGCTCCTCATTGGAAATAGCCTCTCCCTCCAGGTACTTTGTGGCAAGATCATCGTCGGTTTCGGCCACGGCCTCCACCAGTTGCTCGCGCAAATCCTCCATCTCGGCGGGAGCGTCGCCTCCTGAGCCAAGCAGGCTGACCACGCTCTTGAAATCCTGCTCAGCGCCAACGGGGGCCTGGATTGGCACGCACTTGCGGCCAAATGCGGAACGTATGCTTTCCAGCGAGCGGAGGAAGTCCGCGTTTTCCCTATCCATCTTGTTGACGAAGATGATGCGGGGAAGCCCCCTCGCTTCGCACATTGCCCAAGCGCTCTCGGTGCCAACCTCAACACCGGCCTGCGCCGCGACCAGCAGCACCGCGGCGTCCGCGGCTCCCAGGGCCGATACTGCCTCGCCCACGAAGTCGGGGTAGCCCGGAACGTCCAGAAAGTTCAGCTTGCGGCCCGATACGGTGCACGGCGCCACCGACGTCTGAATGCTGCTCTTGCGCCTGATCTCCTCCGGCTCATAGTCTGAAGTAGTAGTTCCGTCCTCCACGTTGCCCAAACGGGTGACTGCGCCGGTGGCCATGAGCATCGCTTCCACCAGTGAAGTCTTGCCGGTGCCGGAGTGGGATATTAGGGCTACGTTGCGGATATTGCTGCTATCTACTACAGGCATGCGCTTAACCTCCCTTTGCAAACCTCAGTAAGTGGCGCCATTGTAGCCAAGTAACCACCACTTAGCAATTGCTTGCCCGCCTGCCCGCTTGCCCGCAAAACCACGTAGGGGCGGTCCGGGTGATGGTTGACTTTACTTGACATAACTCGATTTTGGGGTGTCGTGAAAAGACATGTTAGGCGTGAGAAAGTGGTTAGACGGCGGTTAATGGTGGCGTTGTTTTGTGCCTGAGAAGGGGTATTCGTTTCCAACGTTATGTCAAGTACAAGGCTAAAATCGAGCCAAATTTTGGCGGAGGTGAGAAACGAATCAAGTTTTGGGGCAAAAATGGGGGTATGGAGGCGGGCGTTTTGGCTGCCAAGGGGCGCGCCACGCCGAGGGTGTTGGGCGGTTTTTCGTGAGTACATGGGTTAAGGGTAGCGGAGGCGGAGGGGTGTGGGGAAGGGGGTTGTGTCAGGGGTATGATGTCTGCCCTGAATTTACCATTAGCTATCCGAATGGAGTAGGGTCAGCAATACTTGCTAGTACTATCCAGCCAAACAAGATAGGCAATGAAGCGAAGGCCCACACTGCAGTCTTTCTGAATGGGGCCAAATAGTGTCGTGCGTCATCAAGATCTCCGCCATCTCTTACGCTATTCATGCGCCTTAAATGGACAAGAGACCGAAGCAGGGAAAGAAGCCACATCAACGCCGACGAGGCGGCAAACACACCCAGATATATCATTATGAAGATGACGACCCCCGGCCTATTGTCACTATAACCCTCCGTACGAAAATCCACTACCTCGTACAGCGCGGCGTAAGTCCAGAAGCCGGCCGAACTAGTGAGCCACAGCACGTGTATGAGCAAGGTATATACGAGCCAAAGCCTGGAGGGCCTGAAGGGGGTTCCAGCAACGTCGCCCGGGGTCTTGGTTAAGTGTATCCATGGATACAAGAAGAGTACGGACTGTCGTATGAACCATACGACTGCGGAAGCCGGCATGGAGGAAGGCTGCCGACGACATGAAAAATCCCACGAGGTCTGCAAGGCTCTGAGCAGGAGGCCAACGAAACTCAGTAAATAGATTATTACGTAAGAGAAAAAAGCTACGACTAATATGATCGATTCCATAGTTTGCTCCTCGATGGCTCAGCTTTAATTATAAGGGGTTGTCACCAATTGAATAAACCCTCCTACTAGACCACCCTCATATCTCAGGTATCTAATCTCCAGGATCGCCGCCACAGTTATGACAGGGCCTGGGTGTAGCCGTAGGCGGTGGCGGCACAGGCGTAGGTGGTGGCGGCACAGGCGTAGGCGTGGCCGTTGGCGCTGGTGGTATATAGATAGCTATCGGTGTCGGCGTAGGAGTTGCCGTCGGCGGCGTCGGAGGGTACCACGGAGGAAGCGGCGGCACGGGGCGTAGTGAACCCCCAACCGTTCGTGGTGAGCCCCAAAGTTTACCCTGAGCGTAGCCGAAGGGAACCACGCCCCCACTCACACACCCGACCCCATCCGTCGTTCCCGACCCCGATCGGGAACCCAGAGGGGCGGGGCGGGGCCGGCCTTGCCCGATTGCCCGACAAAACGTAGGGGCGGCTCTCTCGAACCGCCCCTACCGATATCCGATTCACCGCGCCGACCCTCGGCGTTAGAACAACGTGGCGATGGCGATGAAGCCGCCGATCATGGTCGCCCAAGCGCCTCCCATGAGCAACAGCATGTTGCCGCGGAAGGAGCGTATGTCCGCGCGGAGGGACTCCTGGCCGCGTTGCATCTCCTCTCGGAGGGCCTCCAGGCCGCGCTGCATCTCCGCGCGGAGGGAGTCCTGGCCGAGCCGCATCTCTTCTCGAAGGGCGTTCATCTCCGAGCGCAACTCATTCATCCGCTCATTCATCTCCGAGCGCAGGTCCCCGAGCCGTTCGCTGACCTGCTCGTAGGCCCCTTCAAGCCGACTCAGCCGTTCTTCCGTCGATGGTGTCTGGGTAGTCATTGCATCACTCGTTCGGATTGTAACACGACGGCCTCACGCCCACAACTTGCCACGCCTACCCACCACCCGTTCGTGGTGAGCCCCAAAGTTTACCCTGAGCGTAGCCGAAGGGAACCACGCCCCCCACTCACACCACCCGACCCCATCCGTCGTTCCCGACCCCGATCGGGAACCCAGAGGGGCGGCGGGGGCGCGGCCTCCCCCCCTGACACCAGCCCCTTCCCCACACCCTCCACACCCGCTACCCTTAACCCATGCACTCACAAAAAACCGACCAACACCCTCGGCGTACCGCGCCCCTCGGCAGCCAAAAACGCCCGCCTCTCCGTCCTCAACTTTGCCCAAAAACCGAATTGTTTCCCATATTTTCAACAAAATACCTCGCATTTAGCCTTGAAGCACTTTACATAATGTTAAAACAATTCCCTTCTCAGGCACGACACGACTCCACCATCAAACGCCATTTCACGCCAAAAAACCCCTTTTTCGACCAAAAAACGCCACTTTTTGTCCAGTTTTCAACCATCACCGCCTTGCCCTCTTGCCCGTTTGCCCGTTTGCATGTTTGCCCATCTGCCCGCTACCCTGAACGCATGGGCAACCTCTACGCCTTGCTTATCGTCGTCTTCTTGCTGTCGGTCGCCGTATCCCACGACAGGCTCACCGCAAGTCCCGTACAGGAACTGTCCGTGCGTCATCGCTACAGCCTGGCGACCTGGGAGGCGACGCGCTTCCCCGTCAAATGGCTGTACAAAACGGGCAACTTCCTCTTCCCCTACAATCTATCTACGGAGAACCACAAACAACTTGTGCTGGACTTCTTCAGCACAGACCGGGAAGCGGATCGGCTTCAGTCCCAGGTCAATATGGCCGCCGCCGCGGGTAGCGCGGACCTCCGGGAACTGGAAGAACGCTTGAAGGAGGTCCAGGACCGCCTTGCCGATATACAGCCTCAGGTGGAGGAGAGTTTGGAATCGGCCATATCGGACGTGCTGCGCCAGCAGGGCATCGCCACCATAGGCTGGGACAACATACTGGAACAACGGGGCATCCCCACCATCGGCCTGGGCCCGGTTGTCTTTCCGCCCGTGGACTTCATCCTTGACCCGCTGCCCACAATTCTCATCGTCTCGCCCAGAGACAGGATAGAACGACTGGAAACCGTTCTGCTCGAACCCAACCTTCTCCCCTCCGAGCGGAGCATCTTGGAAGAGGAAATTCTGGAAAAGGAAAACCTGTCCTCTATCGTGCAGAACATCGGGGGGCTGGCCACCTTCCCCAACCTCATTGCCCTCTATGATCTGCGCACGACCATGAACATAGCTTCCCATGAATGGCTGCATAGCTACCTCTTCTTCCATCCTATGGGCCGAAACTATCAACGAGACGCTGACATGAACATCCTGAACGAGACCACGGCCAATATCTTTGGAGAGGAGATGGGCCGCCTGCTGGTTGAACACATCACCGGTGAGCATGTGCCGCCGCCTGCCCCGGGCGGCGTCGCTGCGCCTTGCCCTGAGGACCGGTTCTGCTTCAGAAGGGAGATGCGGGAGACGCGGCTTAACGTTGACGACCTCCTGGCGGAAGGCAAAGTGGATGATGCGGAGGCCTACATGGAGGAGCGACGGCAGCTATTTGTATACAACGGCTACTCCATCAGGAAGCTGAACCAGGCGTACTTTGCTTTCCACGGCACGTACGGGGACAGCCCCTCTTCAGTGAGTCCCATCCACGGTCAACTCCAGAGGCTGCGGGAAGCATCCGACTCTCTGGCGGATTTCATACACACCGTGCAAGGGGTTTCGAGCTACCAGGGATTCCTTCGCATTCTGGATGAGAAGGGCATTGAGCGCTGACCGGAAACTGCCCCCTCTCTCCAGGACGCCTTCGCGCAACTCCCCACGAATCCACACCACCTTCATAAAGTCTATTGTCATCCTGAGCGTCCTCCTGTCATCCTGAGCGCCCTCCTGTCATCCTGAGCGCAGCGAAGGATCTTCGTCGCAGGGCAAACGAGCAGCATGTAGACATACTCCCTCCCCCCTTCACTATCGGAAAGACGAACAGCCCTACTTACGACCCCTTATTCGTCGTTCCTGCGCCTCTCATTCGTCGTTCCTGCGGAGGCAGGAACCCAGGGGCGGTGGGCGGGGCAACAAAGGAACCTCATCCCCCTGACTCGTCTACCCACTGCCCGTTTGCCATTATGTCTGCCTCCGCTTTCTTTTCCGTGTTACACGGCCTGTGCTATCATCTGCCCAATGGAGCGGTTATGACGGAGGGCCTCATCGATGTACGGATATTTCCCAAGTTTCGCGGGGCGTTATCCATGCAGTGGCTAAGCGGCGTAGCTGATGCGGCGTTGGCGGAGGGCTCGCCGCCCGCGGATGCCGGTTCCGGCCACCGAAACATGAGCTTGGTGGTCGCCGACGACGTTACGGTGCAAGAGCTCAACAGGGATTACCGGGGCCTTGACGAAACCACGGACGTCCTGGCCTTTTCATCGCAGCACTGGGGCCACTATGAGGGCGAAGACGAGCCAAAGTCGTTCCAAGACGGAGCGCCCTTCGTCACTCCCGAAGGACACGGTGACTTTGTGGGGGAAGTGATCATATCCTATCCACAGTGCCGGCGGCAGGCGGATGCCCGGGGCAGAAGCGTTGAGGATGAACTGGCTTTGCTCATAACGCACGGGGTGCTTCACTTGCTTGGTTACGACCACCTGGAGCCGGAAGACGAGCGGCAAATGCAAGCGCTGGAAGAGAAAGTTCTTGCCAGGGTCGGCATGGCGGAGGCGGGGCGTTGACCTCTTCACAGGTGTACTACCGCAAGTGGCGTCCGCAGACCCTCACCGATCTGGTGGGTCAAGAGCCTGTGGCGCGCACCATCCGACAGGCCATCAACAGGGGCAGAATTGCTCACGCCTACCTGTTCTGCGGCCCCAGGGGCACCGGCAAGACCAGCACGGCACGAATACTCTCCAAAGCCGTGAACTGCCTCGACACGCAAGAGGGAGAGCCGTGCAACAACTGCCGGATGTGTGTCGCGGTGAACGAAGGTCGAGCTATGGACCTTGTCGAAATAGACGCCGCCAGCAACAGGGGCATCGATGAAATAAGAAACATCCGCGAGAAGGTGAACTACGCCCCCGTGGAGGCGTCGCGCAAGGTCTACGTCCTGGACGAGGCCCACATGCTTACCGACGCGGCGGCGGACGCGCTCCTCAAAACGCTGGAGGAGCCGCCGGCCCACGTAATCTTCATCCTGGCCACCACCGAGCCGCACAGGCTGTCTTCCACCATCATCTCCCGCTGCCAGCGGTTCGATTTCCGACGCATATCCCCTGCCGCCACGGTCGAGAGGCTCGCCCATATCTGCCAGGCCGAAGGAATAGAGGCTGAACCGGCGGCGTTGAGCGCCATCACAAGGCAGGCGTCGGGAAGCCTCAGGGATGCGGAGAACCTGCTGGAGCAAGCCGTGACCTCTTTCGGCAGCCCGTTGACCCTGCAACAGGTCAACCTGCTGCTGGGCTTGACCGCCGACGAGCGCGTACGCGACCTGGTAGGCCACGTCCTGCGCGTAGAGGTCGCCGATTCCCTCACCCTCCTCAACACGATTGCGTCGGAAGGCAGCGACCTCAAGCAACTGCACAGGCAAATGGTTGATGAACTGCGCAACATGCTGCTCATCAAATCGGGCGCTAAGGACATGGTTGCCCAACCGCAAGAGATCGTTGAACGCCAAGCCGCGTTAATAGGCGATGTCTCCCAAGAAGCTCTGCTCCGGGCATTGCGAACCCTGGGCCAGATCAACTTCCGCCAGGAGGTGCCCAACACCCTCCCCATAGAGCTGGCTATCATAGAGTGCTCCCAGCACGTCGCCGCGGAGCCAACGGCAGACGTCAAGGCCGCTTCGCCCAAGCAGAGCAGTCCCGTTCAGCCCCAGGCCACAGCGCCGGCCCCTCCCCGGCAAAAACCGCCCGATACGCTTTCTGAGGCGCCTCCCGAAACAGTACAACCTCCCTCCCACACCTACGAACCCCCCGGTCCGCTGGAAGAAGCGCCCTCGGAAGCCAAGCCCGCTCCTTCCCCGGAGGAACCTGTGCCCAGCGGCGATGTAGATACGCGCCTGGATCAGGAATGGCCGGCCATCGTCAAGACCCTCAGCCGCTACAAGGGACGACGGTTCAATATCGGAGCGCTGCTCAGGGCCTGCCAGCGTCACAGCCTGGAGGGCAACACCTTGCTGCTGGAGTTTTCGCACCGCTCGCACATGGAGCGGATGGTGGAGGAAATGGAGAACCCTGAAAGCAAGCGCACTTTCATATCCACCGTATCATCCGCCCTTGGCTTGACGGAGCCGTTGGAGTTCTCCTTCCGAAGCCCCAACGGACAGGAAGGCCGCAATCAAGCCAGGCAGAGCCCGTTGGTACAGGCGGCGCTTGGTATGGGTGGTAAAATCTTGGAGGAGACAAAGGAACAATCTCAATGAACAAGAATATATTGCGCCAGGCGCAGCAACTGCAAAAGCGGCTGAACGAGGCCCAGGAAGCTCTGGAGAACGAATCGGTGGAAGCCTCCTCAGGCGGGGGAGTGGTCACAGCCGCCGTAAGCGGCAAGCAGAAGCTGCTGTCCATCAGGATAGACCCCGCCGCCGTGGATCCAGAGGACGTTTCCATGCTGGAAGACCTGGTGCTGGCGGCAGTGAACGAGGCAATGGATAAAGCCCAGGAGCTGGCTTCACGGCGACTTGGCGCCATTACGGGAGGTATGAACATCCCCGGGCTCATGTAGCTGGCCTTCACCTAAACCATGAACAACAACGATTTTCTGCCCGCCGCTGCCCCCGTGGCCCGGCTCATACAGGAGTTCCACAAGCTGCCTGGAATCGGTTCCAAGAGCGCGCAGCGTCTTGCCTACTACCTGGTGCGAATGCCGGAAGAGGAGGCCAAGTCCCTGGCCGAAGCCGTGCTGGCGGTAAAAGATCGCATTATCCTCTGCTCTGAGTGCCAGAACATCTCCGAGCAAGACCCCTGCCCCATCTGCAAAGACCCTAACCGTGACGTCTCCACCATATGCCTGCTCGAAGAACCCCTGGACGTCCTTGCCATGGAACGCACGCACGCCTACAAAGGGCTCTATCACGTGCTTCACGGCGCTATTTCGCCAATCAACGGCATAAGCGCCGAAGACCTGAAGATCCGCGAGCTTCTGGTGCGGCTCAAAGACGGCGCTGTAAAGGAGATAATCCTTGCCACCAACCCCAACCTTGAAGGAGAAGCTACCGCCATGTACGTGCAAAAGCTGATATCGCCTCTGGTGGAAAGAACCACCCGCTTGGCCCGCGGCCTGCCCGTGGGAGGAGACCTGGAATACGCCGACCAGGTTACCCTGACCCGCGCCTTTGAAGGCAGGCAAGAGTTCTAGCATGTCCAGGCCGCGTCTCTACACCACCGAAGCCGTAGTTCTCCGCTCCTCTCCAATAGGGGAAGCCGATAGGCTGCTCACGGCGCTCACCCCGTGGATGGGCAAGCTGAGGATTACCGCCCGCGGCGTGCGAAGGCCCAAGAGCAAGTTGGGCGGCCACCTGGAACCGTTGACGCGCTCCACCCTGACCATTGCCAAGGGCCAAAGCCTAGACACGGTGACCGGAGCCGACGCAAGGGAGATGTTCTCGACACTGAAGGAAGACCTGCCCCGGCTTTCCGCGGCTCTCTACCTGACTGAGCTTGTCGACTCCCTCAACCCGCTGGAATCGCCAAATCCGCCGGGCTACTTCACCTACCTGGAGGGTTTACGCGCAATCGAGATGCGAAATAGGATAGACTTGGTGTTGCGCTACTTGGAAATCAGTTTGCTGGGTCAGTCCGGCTTTTCACCGGAGTTGCGTCAGTGCGTGGAATGCCACAGCCGGGTAACGGAGGGGAAGCACCGGTTCAGCGCAAGAGCAGGCGGCGTTTTGTGCCCGGCTTGCCAGAATTCCATACCGGGTGTGAGACCTCTGTCGCTGGAAGCGCTCAAGGTGCTCAGGTTCTTTTCCACGGCCACGCTGTCCTCCTCGCTCATGGTGAATGTGGGGCCGGCGCTGCAACAAGAGTTGAACTCTTTGATGGACTCCTACGTAAGATATACACTGGAAAGGGAGTTGCGTTCCGCATCCTTCCTCAGGTCAATTGAGAACATGGGAGAAGTATCCAGTGAAACGGCGAGGTAGCAGGTTGCCTAAAAGGTTGCCTAAGAGGAACAAAAGAAAAGCGGAAGTACAGGCCAAGCCTTTATTCTCCAAGATACTCATCGCCAACAGGGGTGAGATAGCCTGCCGCATCATTCGCACCTGCCAGCGCATGGGCATCAAGGCCGTGGCCGTGTATTCGGACGCCGATAAGTCCGCCATGCACGTGAGGATGGCGGACGAAGCCGTCCACATCGGCAAATCGCCTGCCGCGGAGAGCTATCTGAACGCCAGGGCAATCATCAGGGCGGCGCAGCGCTCAGGAGCTGAGGCCATACACCCCGGCTACGGATTCTTGTCGGAAAACGCCGCGTTCGTGGACGCGTGCCAGAAGGCGGGGCTGGTGTTCATTGGGCCGTCTGCGGAGGTCATGGACTCCATGAAGGACAAGGTGCAGGCCCGACGCCTTGCCCAGGAGGCAGGCCTCCCCCTGCTGCCCGGCTCCGAAGGCGTTGTAAAAGACGAAGAGGCCATGGCCGTAGCGGAGGAGATTGGCTTTCCCGTCATGGTCAAATCCGCTTCCGGCGGCGGCGGCATCGGCATAAGGCTGGTGCACACGCCGCAAGAGCTTCCCGACGCCTTGAAACGATCCAGGGCTCTCGCCGACAGCGCCTTCGGCGATTCCGACATGTACATTGAAAAGTATCTGGAACACCCATCGCACATAGAGGTCCAAGTCCTCGCCGACCACCACGGCAATTCCGTTCACCTGTTTGAGCGCGACTGCTCCGTACAGAGGCGCAACCAGAAAATCATAGAGGAGACCCCCAGCGAAAAGCTGAACAAGGGCCGGCGCAAATCAATGTGCGAAGCCGCCCTGGCCCTGGTGCATCACCTGAGCTACACCAACGCCGGAACCGTGGAGTTCATCGCTGACGAAAAGGGGCGGTTCTACTTCCTGGAAATGAACACCCGCCTTCAGGTTGAACACCCCGTCACCGAAATGATTACGGGGCTGGACATAGTCGAACAGCAGATCAGGGTTGCCGCCGGAGAGCCTTTGGCGTTCTCCCAAAAGAACGTTCGCCGCCGGGGGCACTCCATTGAAGCCAGGATATATCCCGAAGACCCCACTACCTTCATACCCCTTTCGGGCGTCATCAAGAGCATGGTAGAGCCTTCGATGGAGAACGTCCGCGTCGACAACGCCGCCTTCCCGGGCTACGAAGTCACCCCATACTACGATTCCCTGATCGCAAAGCTCATCGTTTGGGGCAAAAATCGAAAACGCGCCATCGACACCATGATGAAGGCTCTGGACGAATTCAAGATAGAAGGCATAGTCAACAACCTTTCCGTGATACGCCAGGTCCTTCAGGATGAAGAGTTCAAGGATGGAGAATACTCAACCCAGATCCTTAGCAGGCTTTCCGAAAACGCCGATAGGGCGCTCACTCCGGAAGAAGAGCGCGAGGCCGTAGCCGCCGTAGCCGTGGCTCTCGGCGCAATATTCGGCAACGGACAGGAGCAGCGTCCCAGCTCCTGGAAGACCTATGGACGCAGCGTGCAAATGGCGCCCCGGCTGGGCCGGGGGGGATTATGGTAAAGCGGCAAATCCGCGTCAAGATAAAGGGCAACTGGCACACCGTAGAGGTGGAGGAACCTCAAAGGTACCCCCTCCAAGTTGTTGTAGACGGGGAAGCCATGTCCGTTGAAGTGGAGTCCGGCTCTGTCCCATCCACGACGGACAAAAGGCCGCCGGCCCGTGAGGCCGCAAAGTCTCCGGGGCTTTCCGCCATCACCCAGGAGGACAAGAAGATAATACGGTCGCCCATGCCGGGTCGCATCGTATCCGTGACCGCCAGCGTATGGGACGAACTGGAGGCCGGAGCCGAGGTCTGCGTACTGGAGACTATGAAGATGGAGCAGAGCGTAAAGCTGGCCAACGACGGCACGGTCAGGGCCGTGTTCGTTCAACCGGGGCAGAGCGTAGTCGCCGGAACGCCGTTGATCCAGCTAACCTAAGCGACGCGTATAGTTACTCGCCCGGCCAAGGCTACCTTACGATGGCAAGGTTACCCAAATAGTGACCTACGGCTGCTTGGCAATAGGCGGGACTGGTTGACAAACAATGGAATATCAACCAGAGTCTAGGCATGGGATCATTCACGACACGCTTGGGTGTAAGCGACGGAAACGGCGGCGCTGCCGAATGGGTTGTGGCGCAGGTGGACACAGGCGCCGTGCACACGGTGTTGCCCGCCTCTCTGCTGCACTTGCTAGGTGTAACTCCGGACGAAGAAAGGGAGTTTGTCTTAGGCGACCGCAGTGTAAGGACGTTCCCGGTTGGAGAAGCACGTATTCACGTAGAGGGCAGAGAAGCCTATAGCCGCGTCGTTTTCGGCGTGGATGGCAAGTACCTTCTCGGAGCTACAACGCTACAAATGCTCGACTTGATCCCCGACACCACCAACGAGAAACTGATTCCCGCCCCTGAGCTAACCATTTAGACTCCGGCAACGCCGCCGCGCACCAGCTTTTTGACTCTTTCCCACACCGCCTCGGCCACTTCCTCCACGGGCAACGAAGCGTCCACCGCGTGCCATCGCTCAGGGTCGGCTTGCGCCATCTGCAAATACCCCTGGTGCACTTTTCTATGAAAGGAAAGCGGCTCCTTTTCAAAACGCTGGCTTCCCTCTTCGTCCACCCGCGGCGACACCGGTTCTCCGGCCTGCTGCCCGTCGACGTTCAGATTGAACGATGGTTGAGATGCGTAGCGGTGCAGCGCTTCTTCAGGCGCAATGTCAAGGAGCAGTATCAAATCGGGCGTCGTTTCGCCAGCCGTCAACTCATTCAAGTGCTCGATGGTGTTCAGCGACAGGCCCCTGGCATAGCCCTGGTAGGCCAGCGTCGAGGGCGTGAACCTATCGCAGATCACTACAAGTCCCTGCCTGAGCGCGGGTTGCAGGGCATCCTCCACAAACTGCGCGCGGGCGGCGGAAAACAGGAGCAACTCCGCAAGGGGTGACATCGCGGATCTGCGTTCAGCCTTGAGCAAAGCGCGCACCTGCTCGCCCAGGGCCGTTCCGCCGGGCTCGTGCAGCAATACCGCAGGGACGCCCTCCCTGAGAAGCCGCTGGTAGAGCAGCCGCGCCTGCGTTGATTTGCCGCTGCCCTCTCCGCCTTCCAGGACAATGAAAGCGCCCATGATCACCGCTCGAACACTACGACGCGCCGCTCCGGCTCCGCGCCTACACTCTGAGAAGCAACGTTGTACCTATTCGCCAGTATATGCTGCTGCCGGCGCACGTATGCGCGCTGGGGCTGAAGCTCTATGTAAGGCGTGCCGCTCCACACTTTCTCTACCGCGTCCTGGGCCTCCTGCATAGCCTCTTCCACCGACCCATGGGATAGCTGGTAGGAACTGCGTCCATTGCCCTTGCCCAATCTCTTGAGGAACTGCTCCACCTGCACCTTGCTGTTCTTCCTCAGCACGTGCACGGGTACTCCCCGCTCCTCGGCGGTTCTCAGCAGCTTTGCATTGCGCTTGAAGTGCGTCCTTGTCGTAACCATCAAGTCGGCGCTCTCCAGGCTATCGGTCATGTCCACCGGCAATCTAAAGGCGCGCACCACTTGTTCGATGACCCCCCGGTTCACCCCAAAGGGGTAGACCCTCACCGTTTTCTCGGACACAACCTGCGCCGTTCGTTCCAAAGGAAGCCCGGCAATGGTGGAAAACGGCTGATAAGCCGCGGGCCCTCGCTCCGCGTCAAGCGTGCTGGGCCTTCTCACCGACTGGACCCTCCCCGCGGAGTCTATGCTGCGCAACTCCGGCTGCGGTTGCAGGCCGCGCAGCATGTCATCCACCACGTAGGCCACGTCGTCGTGTATCGCGACCTCCCCCCAGCCCTGTATCTCGACGACGGAATCGAAGGTGGGCGGGCGTTTCCTCTCCAGGACGGTCTTTTGAGTCCTCCGCCTTCTCGCCTCCTCGTCACCCAGGATGACCGACTCCATTCCTCCGATTAAGTCGCTGAGCGTGGGGTTCATCATCAGGTTCTTCAGTGTATTGCCGTGAGCCGTGGCTATGAGTTGTACGCCGCGCTCGGCGATTGTCCTCGCTGCGGCTGCTTCCAGTTCCGTGCCCATCTCATCGATGATGATGACCTCCGGCATGTGGTTCTCCACGGCCTCTATCATCACGTCGTGCTGAAGTGCGGGAGTGGGCACCTGCATGCGGCGGGCGTGGCCTATTCCGGCGTGCGGTATGTCGCCGTCTCCGGCTATCTCATTGGAGGTGTCCACCACAATGACGCGCTTGTGCGCCTCGTCGGCTAGAACGCGCGCCACTTCTCGCAGCATGGTGGTCTTGCCCACGCCGGGTCTGCCCAGCAACAGGATGCCCTTGCCGCTTCTCACCAGGTCCTCGATGGGCTTGATGGTGCCGAAAACGGCGCGCCCAACCCGGCAGGTAATCCCTACCGTCCTGCCCCGGCGGTTCCGAATTGCGGAAATCCGATGAAGCGTCCTCTCTATCCCCGCCCTGTTGTCCTCTCCGAAAGTCCCTATGCGCTCGGTGACGTGTTGCAGGTCGTCATCGGTGACCTCTTTGGCCGAGAGGTAAACGTCCAGCCCGGGAAAGCGCGCTTCCGGAAGCCTCCCCAGGTCCAGGACGACCTCCAGCAGGTCTCTCAGGTCTTCTCTGGCCCGCAGCGGCTGCGATACGTGAATAGGCATCACGTCCAGCAGGCTCTCCAGATCGTCCACCACCGCTTGTTGGGTATCCATCTGCTTCAACTCTTCCACAATAGACCTCTATCAGCCATACGCCGCATGCGCCGGGACTATCTCCGGCGCCTCTACGTGCGCCGCCAGGGCCTTGACCATAAGATGATACACGCCGGCTGTCTCCAACCCTATCTGTTCCAGCAAACTCCCCAGCGACTCCTGATGCCCCGGTACCTCCCACCATATGGAGCGAGACCCCGTCTCTTCCAAGACGAATGCTATCAAAGAACGCGAGTCGCCTTCCCAGGAAGGGTCCACGGTCAGGCGGACGCGGACGCGACCCCGTTCCCGGTCAAGTCTAACCCAGGCTGCAATGCCGTCCTTTCCATCCACCAGGACGCGCTCCTCCGTTCCACGCCCGTAAGGCTCCTGCGAGTCCTTCCACTGCGACATAGTAAGGCCCATGGCAAAGCGCGCTTCAGGGGGCGTCGCCCGACGATACAGATCGAATAGCGGAACATCATCAACAGGCGTACGGGGTCTAAAACAACCCGCCTCGAACTCCTCTCCTATCAAAGCGGCCCTACCGCTGAGGGTAAGCGCCCTGATTTCCATGCCGGGACGGAACCCGCCCCTGCTGGCGCTGTCCATGATGTGCCATTCATCGGGAATGTTCAGTAGAACCCTTTCCGCGCCTTGTGCCCCGGCTTCCGCCGTCACCTTCCCCAAGAGAGCGGCGGCAATGTCTTCTTCACCTACCACCATGTGGTCTATCCGCCAAGCGGTATTGCCGGAAGCCGGTATGGCCGAAACCAGGCTCGTAATCCTTCCTCCCTTGGTCGCAATCCAAGCAACCTCTTTGCCGCGCGGCTGTAAGTGCCGCCGCAGAAAGGACATCCCCGAAAAACTGGCCCGGCCGCCCGCCGAAGCAGCAGCGGCAGGCTGGCCTGCCCAGTTGGAGCCTTTCATCAAACTTATTCTTATGGAGTCTGCCAGCGCTATTGGACGGAGCATATCCACATCCAAATCATCCGGTCATATCCACAAAGTAGCGGTGGAACCTGGTGTCTTGCGTGAGTTCCGGGTGAAAGGCGGTAGCCAGCATGTGTCCTTCTTGCACCGCCACCGCGCCCCCTCCGGGATGAGATGCCAGCACCTCTACGGTCTTGCCCAAGTCCACCACCTTCGGCGCCCTTATGAAGACGGCGTGAAAGTCGGGCTTGCCCAGGCAGGGGACCGGAACGGTTGCTTCAAAGCTGTCAACCTGCCGGCCGTAGGCGTTGCGCTCGACCTCGATCTCCATCAGCCCTAGAGGCGTGGGCTTGCTCTCCACCAGCTTGCCGGACAGCATTATCATACCCGCGCAGGTGCCCCAAACCGGCATGCCCTTCCGCACCTCCTCCGTGATGGGACGGCGCAGTCCGTAGATGTCCATGAGACGCGCCTGTGAGGTGCTCTCTCCCCCGGGAATGATGAGTCCGTCCAACCCGTCCAGATGCCGGGGAAGTCTCACCTCCCGCGCCTCGACGTTCAACCTTGCCAGCGCCGCGATATGCTCCGCAAAGTCTCCCTGTACTGCAAGGACGCCTATTCTCTTCAAGCCTTTACCAGCCCCGCGTGGACAGAAGCTGCTCCTCTTTCAGCGAGCTTATTTCCAGTCCGACCATCGGCTCGCCCAGGCCCTTCGACACGTCGGCAATGATTGCCGGATCGTTGAAGTGGGTTACCGCCTGCACTATGGCCCTGCCCCGCTCCACCGGGTCGCCCGACTTGAAGATCCCAGACCCTACGAAGACTCCGTCCGAACCCAGCTGCATCATAAGCGCCGCGTCCGACGGCGTCGCCACTCCGCCCGCGGCGAAGTTGACCACCGGCAGACGGCCCAGCTCCTTGACCTCTCTTACAAGCTCCAGAGAGGCGTTCAGGTTCTTGGCCTCCGACTGAAGCTCGTCCTCGCTCATGTTCTGCACTTTTCTGATCTCGCCCATGACCGCCCTGATGTGGCGGACGGCCTCCACCACGTTGCCCGTTCCCGCTTCGCCCTTGGTGCGAATCATCGCCGCGCCCTCAGCTATGCGGCGCAGCGCCTCTCCCAGGTCGCGCGCTCCGCACACGAACGGAACGGTATACGTGTGCTTCCAGATGTGGTTCTGTTCGTCGGCGGGGGTCAGCACCTCCGACTCGTCGATATAGTCGACTTTCAGTGCTTCCAGCACCTGCGCCTCGACGATATGCCCAATCCGGCATTTTGCCATAACGGGAATGGACACGGCCTCCATTATGGAAAGTATGCGCTCCGGGTCGGCCATGCGCGCCACGCCCCCGGCGGCTCGGATGTCTGCGGGGACTCTCTCCAGCGCCATTACCGCGCAAGCGCCCGCTTCCTCAGCAATCTCAGCCTGCTCCCTGGTCACCACGTCCATGATGACCCCGCCTTTCAGCATCTGGGCGTGACCCGCCTTCACTTGCCACGTACCCTTCTCCATTTTTCTTCCTCCGGTTGAAAGTAACCTAAACGGCTCTTTGTCGAATGCGGCTATTATATCCCTCTATTCCAACTATCCGCAATGAAACCAAGCCCCTCACCTCTTTGACATCAGTTCACCCGCGCTAATAGACTAACCCTTTCATGCGACGGGAGACCTTTGTAAAACCTCTTCCCCCTTGACGGGGGAAGATTGAGATGGGGGTGAACCTTGAGTGGACAGCCGACCGGATCGCCCCCATCCTAACCTCCCACAGACGGGGAAGGGAGTTCGGGTTACGCAAAGGTCTTCGACGGGAGGAGACCATGACCAGCGAGAGCCAAGCCTATCTGGAACGGCTAGACTACCTCAGAAACGCGTTCAAGGAAGAGATACGGGACATGACGCCGCAAGAGCTGGCATGGAAGCCGCTCGACCAAGATACCAACTCCCCCTATGTCCTGGCGACCCACGTCGCGGGCACGGAAGCCTACCACATACACCAACTGGTCGGCGGCATCGACGTGGGCCGCGACCGCGACGCGGAGTTCGCCGCCGGCGGTATGGACCCTTCCCGCCTGGAACGCCTGCTCGACGAAACCGGCGAGGCCACCCGCCGCGTGCTGAGCAACGCCACCACCGCGCACCTGGACGAGACGCTTGACTACCGCGGGCAACCCGTATCGCGGCGCTGGGCCGTGCTCCACACCTTGGAACACGTCGGGCAGCACCTGGGTCACCTGACGCTTACAAGACAGCTTTACCGGGCCCAGAGCGGCTAAGCGCTGTTTCCGGGAGGGGTTTGACGACATGAGGAAGTACGGCTGGCCGATTGTGCTATTCATGGTTGTGCCGTTCACTGCGGCTATTGCGAGAATTGCATATTTTATTGCGTTCGATTTCGGCTTCTTCTCCTACGACTCGTTCCTTCTGCCTGCTGTACTGGGGAACCTGACGACAGCGATGCTGTTGGGCGTCCTCTATCTGAGGGTGCGGAGCGATGAACGGGCCACGCTGCGCCTCGCCTGGAGTTGCACGCTCACGATCACGGTCGTAAGGGTATTGGCGTTTGTGATTCCTATCTTGGCGGGCTTCTCGGTGGTATCATCGCTCGCAGTACTGACACTCGGCGCTCTCGTCGGTCTCGTGCCTCTCCTCTGGTTCGCCCGCCAGGCGTCCAGACTCAGCCTCGCTCACGCCTTCTTTCTCGTGGCCGTTGTCGGAGGACTGACGCTGTATGACGATTACGACTATCTGCCATTCTACTTCGTATGGCTCTGGGGACTGGCTACAAGCGTCCTTTCCGTCTGGTTGCTGGCCAACTTCGACCTGCGCGGACATGTCTTCCGAAGGCGGAGCGCTGTTGTGGTCGTTGCGCTGGCGGGAGTTGGCTTTCTGCCGCTTGGGCTCGCCGTAAGCCGCGGAGGGGAGGGGGCCGCGTTCTTCTTCCCTGTGGTAGCGTTCTCTTTCCTTGTGGTAGCGTTCTCCTTCCTTCTTCTGCTCCTCCTTATCTACCTCGTCCGCGTACGGCAGCCAGCAGTCGAAGGTCCCGCCCGCGCCCCTCAGCCCTGCCTAGACCTGACACGTCGGTAAACCACGTACAGCACTAACAGAAGCAATACCCCACCCAATACCGCCGCGCCGCCTATGAGAAGCCGGCGGCCTAGAGAAGACTCTCTCTCCATTAAGAATACGGTCAGGCTGCTGTCCGGCTCTTCCGACTCCACGCTGCCGGTGCTCTCCCTGATCTCCTTGTAGTTAACCTTTCCTTGGCCTTCAACTTGAGAAACTACGGCGGAGAAATCCTTAGCCAAGACGCTGAACTTCACCTCCGCCTGCTCCCTGCCGTTGCTCACCGAACGGAAGACGCCTTCCAACTCGCCGCCAACTCTGGCCACCAGTCCCTTGACCTCGTCAACGGAAGCGGAAACGTCTTCAACTTCCATGTTCAGCGAGCCGTAAGGAGGTTCGGCCAGTCTCTCTTCCGGCGGGAACAGAGCCACCGAGATGGTGGCCAGGTCCACCCTCCGCGACAGGTAATTGATCTGGCCCTGCAACCGCTCTATCTCGGAGCGGACGCGGGCCAGTTCACGCTCTATGGTCAAGATGTTGCTCACGGTGTCGGCGCGCTCCAGCAGAGACAGCAAGCTCTGCTCTTCTCTGAGGGCGCTTCGCAAACGGGCCTCAAGATCGATGAACTGCTCCGTCACGTCCTCAGAACCCGCGTTTTCCGACCACACCTTGCCCAGCCTCTTTATGCTTTCCAGGGTGTCGAAGAACTCCCCCTGCGGCACGCGTACCGTAAGGTCTGACCGCTGCCGACCCGGCGTCCCCGTAGTGGCGAGCTGGCTTATGAAACCGCCCCTGCCCTCGGCAATGGTCCGCACCTGGGCCACCGCGCCGGCCACGTCTTCAACCTCTACCGACAGCGATGCCTGCGAGATGATTTGCCTGTCCGCAATTTCGACAGTGGTAGACTCCTGCGATTCCGAAGGCGCGGCGGGAGCCGCCGCAGGCACGGCTTCCGAATCCATAGCCAACGAATCCTCAACAGCCCCCGAAGAACCCTCTGACGCTTGTAGACTAAGTGGTGCTCTGAGTCTGGTAGTCCCGTCGCTATCGGTGAACTCAGTGGTGCCCGCCCCAGGAGATGACTCCTCCTCCGAGCCTCCTTGGAACATCTCAAGATTGTACGCCCCGAACATGCCCGCCAGCAGGATTACCGCAACTGCGGCAAAAGCATGTGCGGGCCGCCATTGCCGCAGTGAAAACAGTCCCCTCCACCAAGTCCCTCTCCGCTCAGAGTCGGCGGCCAATCGGGAGCGGACGCTCGACCAGATGCCGGCGGGAGCGCGCAACCGCCGCGACTCCTCGGCGAAGTGTTCGGCTAATCTCCGTTCCATCTCTTGGTTTGGATTGTCTTCCATCATGATTCTTCCACCTTGTGAGCTACTTCTCCAGCTCTATCCTCATCTGTTGCAAAGCGCGATGAAGCCTCGATTTGACCGTCCCCTCGGCCCACCCCAGCGCCTCCGCCGTCTCCGACGTGCTCAGGCCCGTGAAGTACCTGAGCATGACCGCCTGTCTTTGCTCCTCCGGCAAGACAGCCAGCGCCTGGCGGATGGACTCCCTGTCAGAGACCTGCTTTGCCGGGTCGTCTTCTCCCGGCAGGGTCGCGCCCTCTATGTACTCCGTGGGCAGGTTGCGCCGTCTGCGCAGGTCCAAGACCGTGTTGACCAAAATGCGCACCAACCACGGCTTGAGCGGACTGCCGCTGCGGAACCCACCAATGCCGCGCCACGCGGAAAGGAACGATTCCTGGACGCACTCCTCGGCTATGGCTCCGTTGCTCGTCATCAGGTAAGCTGTGCCGTATAAGACGTCCTGGTACCGTTCAACCACGTGGCGAAACGAATCAAGGCTGCCACTCTGGCAGAGCCGTACGGCTTCCGCATCGTTCATTGGGAGCTCCCTTTCCCATGGATGGGCTTTCGTTTATAGATACGTAGCAGAGAACAAAAAAGTTCCCCAAACCATAATATCCGCAACATCCGTGACAGAGAAACCTCCCATCAACCTCCGATGGTTGATACAATGTCCTTTGCGGCTTCGATGCCATAGGACTTAGGAGTACACGCCAATGCCCCCGGAAAACATCGTTGTCAAGGGCGCCAGAGAGCACAATCTCAAGAACATAGACGTAACCATTCCCCGCAACATGCTGGTGGTGATCACCGGCGTATCGGGGTCTGGCAAGTCCACGCTCGCCTTCGACACCATCTATGCCGAAGGACAGCGCCGTTACGTGGAATCGCTGTCCGCCTACGCGCGGCAGTTCCTGGGCCGCATGGACAAGCCCGACGTCGAATACATCGAGGGCCTCTCCCCCGCCATATCCATCGACCAGAAGGGCGTATCGCACAACCCACGCTCCACGGTGGGAACCGTCACCGAGGTCTACGACTACCTGCGCCTGCTCTTCGCCCGCGTCGGCAGGCCCCACTGCTACAACTGCGGCCAGCCCGTGCAGAGGCAGACCGTCCAGCAGATAGTCGACGCCGTGAAGGGCATGCGGCAAGGCAAACGCATCATGGTGCTTGCCCCCAAGGTGGTGCACAAGAAGGGCGAGCACAAGGAGGTGTTTGAAGAGGCGCGGCAAGCCGGGTTCGTTCGCGTGCGGCTGAACGGCGAGATACGCGATCTCTCGGAGTCGTTCAGCCTGAACAAGCAGAAGTGGCACACCATCGAAATCGTGGTCGACCGCCTGGTTGTCAACGACGACTTGGATGCAAGCAGGCTCACCGACTCCATGGAGACCGCGCTCAGAGAGGGCGGCGGCGTGGTCAGCGTTCTCGACGCCGACAGCGGCGAGGAGCACCTCTTTTCCGAGCAGTTCGCCTGCGTCCGCTGCGGCATCAGCCTCAGCGAAATAGAGCCGCGCACCTTCAGCTTCAACTCACCCTACGGAGCCTGCCCCGACTGCACCGGCCTCGGCTTCCGGCTGGAGATCGACCCCCAGCTTGTCATTCCCAACAAAGACTTTTCGCTGGCGCAGGGCGCAATCCAGCCCTGGATGCGCGCCGGATCGTACAGCCCCTGGCTCAAGAGTCTGCTGGAATCGCTTTCCAACAAGTACGGCTTCTCCACCGGAACGCCCGTCAAAGAGCTTGAACCGGAGCACCTGAACGTCATCCTGTTCGGCAACAACGGCCAGTCCATCCAGATGAGGCATACCACGCAACGAGGGCGCACCTACACCTGGAACACCAAGTTCGAAGGCGTTGTGCCCAACCTCACGCGCCGCTACAGGGAGACATCTTCCGACTACGTGCGGCGCGAAATAGAGCGCTACATGGCCACGCACCCCTGCCCTGCCTGCCGGGGCAGGCGCTTGAAGCCGGAATCGCTGGCGGTGACGGTAGCCGGGCAGAGCATCATGGAAGTGACGGCGCAATCGGTGGGCCAGGCCCATGAATGGACGCGCTCCGCCGCCGGAGAGCAGGGAGCAACCCCGCCCGCCGGAGACGCGCTCACCGAGCGGGAGCACACCATCGCCTACCAGATACTCAAGGAGATCCAGACCCGGCTGAAGTTCCTTCTCGACATCGGCCTGGACTACGTGACCCTGGACCGCACCGCCTCCACCCTGTCGGGTGGAGAGGCCCAGCGCATCAGGCTGGCCACGCAGATAGGCTCCGGCCTCACCGGCGTTCTCTACGTCTGCGACGAACCGTCCATCGGGCTGCATCCAGCCGACGATTCCAGGCTCATCGCCACGCTGAAACATCTCCGCGACCTCGGCAATACTGTGCTCATCGTGGAGCACGACGAGGCCATAATGCGGTCGGCGGACCACATCGTAGACCTCGGCCCCGGCGCGGGCGAGCACGGCGGCAGGGTCGTGGCCATCGGTGGGATGGACGACATCTGCGCCTCGGACGAATCGGTGACGGGTGCTTACCTGAGCGGTCGCCGCGAGATCGCGCTGCCGCTTTTAAGGCGTCCCGGCAACGGAGAGCGCATCACCATCAGGGGAGCGCGCGAAAACAACCTCAAGGACATCGACGTGGAGATACCGCTTGGCAAGCTGGTCGTGGTCACAGGCGTGTCAGGCTCCGGCAAGTCCACCCTGATCAACGAGGTCTTCTTCAAGAAGCTGGCGCAGCTGCTCTACAGGGCAAAAGACCGCCCCGGCGACAGCGACGGCCTGGACGGCATAGAGGCCATCGACAAGGTGGTCGACATAGACCAGTCCCCCATCGGGCGGACGCCCCGCAGCAACCCCGCGACCTACGTGGGAGCCTTCACCCCCATCAGGGAGCTTTTCGCCTCCGTGCCGGAGTCGCGGGCGCGGGGTTACAAACCGGGACGGTTCTCCTTCAACGTCAAGGGTGGCCGTTGCGAAGCCTGCGCCGGAGACGGCTACATACAGATCGAGATGCAGTTCCTGCCCAACGTCACCGTGGCCTGCGAAGTCTGCCACGGCGCGCGATACAACCGCGAAGCCCTGGAGGTCACCTTCAAGGACGCCACCATCGCCGACGTGTTGAACATGACCGTCTCCGAGGCGCTGGAGTTCTTCTGGAATTTCCCCAAGGTGCGCAACAAGCTGGAGACCATGCGCGACGTGGGCCTGGGCTACATCAAGCTAGGCCAGCCCGCCACCACTCTGTCCGGCGGAGAGGCGCAGCGCGTCAAACTCTCCACCGAGCTTTCCCGCAGGTCTACAGGCAAGACCCTCTACATTCTGGACGAACCGACCACCGGCCTCTCATTCCAGGACTGCGACGCCCTGCTCGGCGTGCTCCACCGTCTGGTCGACGCGGGCAACACGGTCGTCTTGATAGAGCACCACCTGGACTTGATCAAGAACGCCGACTGGATCATAGACCTCGGCCCCGGCGCTGGCGAGAAGGGAGGCTACGTAATCGCCGAAGGCGCACCCGAGGATATAGCCCAAGTCGCCCACTCCTACACCGGCCAGTACCTCAAGCCCCTGCTCCAAAAGGCCGGGCATCTACCCAGCAACGGCGCAAAACCCAAAGCCGCAAAGCCGCGCAAGAAAGCCCGCGCCGCCAGCTGAACCCGCCTCACCCCTCCCACCGTCTTTCCCCGTGCAGTCTACCTATCGTCTTTCCCGACCCCGATCGGGAACCCAGCGCGGTGGGGCCTTGCCCCCTTGCCCGCCTTGCCCGCTTGCCCGACTGCCCGCTTGCCCGACTGCCCGACTGCCCGACTGCCCGCAAACGATAGCGACGGACGTGGATGACCCACTAGACGAGAACGGCGTTATGCTCGACAATATGGAGGACGACCCCCTGACCCGGTCATACCCGAAAGGAAGAGACTATGTCCGAGATAGAGATCATCTTCGAAGTCAGTGAGGACGAGGTAGACGGCGGATACACCGCCAGCGCGCTGGGATACGGCATCCACACGCAGGGCGAGTCTCTGGAAGAACTGCGCAGCAATGTCAAAGAGGCTGTTGATTGCTACTTCGATGAGGCCATGCAACGGCCCAAGCTGATCCGGCTGCACTTCGTGCGCGAGGAGGTATTGGTGGCGTGAGGCTGCCCCGCGATGTCGGCGGCGCGGCTCTACAGACCTCGCTTCGACGGCTGGGATACGAAGCTGTTCGGCAGCGCGGTTCTCACGTGCGCGTCACAACACAAGTCAACGGCGAACACCACGAGGTGATCCCTCAACACAACCCTATCAAGGCAAAGACGCTGCTGAGCATCTTGAAGAGCGTCGCGCGGCATCACGGAATGAGCGTGGATGAACTCCTCAGCGAGTTGGAACTATGAGTTCTAGTCATTACATAGGCAGATCCAGCCCCTTACTCCGTTGACAAGCCACAGTCGCTCCCTGCACTGGAGGAGATACGCGCCCTCACCCGCGCCAACCGTCATTCCCGACCCCGATCGGGAACCCAGCGGCCGCCGGCGCGGGGCCTCCCCTCTTGCCCTCTTGCCCGATTGCCAGAGGCCGCCGGCGGGCATACGGACAAAACCCCTTCCCCCCTTGAAGGGGGAAGACAACTCCCTTCCCCCTTCATGGGGGAAGGTCAGGATGGGGTACAAACCGGGCAGAAGGGTAACACATAAACCGGGGACATAGGTAACACATAGCTTCAGAATAGGAGTAAATCTTATGAGGAGTCATGTGATGCCGTGGAAGGAGACCAGCGTTGGCAGTGAACAGAGGGCGTTCATAGAACATTGGTTGAGGGGGGATGTTACGGTGGCCGAGTTGTGCCGGATGCACGGCGTGAGTCGGAAGACGGGGTACAAGCGGATCAACCGATTCATAGAGTGGGGATATGAAGGGTTGGGAGACCGCAGCAGGGCGCCGCTGAGACAGCCTAACAGGACGAGTTCCGATGTGGAGAGGCGGTTGATAGAGGCGAAGGGTATACACCCCACCTGGGGGCCTAAGAAGCTGGTGGCGTGGCTGCGGGACATGGAACCGGCGGGGAACTGGCCTTCGCACAGCACGGCGGGGTCTATTCTTGATAAGGCCGGGTTGGTGCGTCGCCGGAAGCGGCGCAGGCGGGCGGCGGGATGGGGCGAACCGTTTGCCAGAGCTGAGGCGCCCAACGACCTGTGGTGCATAGACTTTAAGGGGTGGTTTCGCACGGGGGATGGAACAAGGGTGGACCCCTTGAGTGTGCAGGATGCTTATAGCAGGTATCTGCTGGCGTGCACTGGGCTGAGTCAGCCTCGCGGCGGGGACGTGCGCCGTGTCCTAGAGCAAACTTTCAGGGAGTACGGGCTGCCGTGGCGAATCAGGAGCGACAACGGCCCGCCCTTTGCCAGTGTGGGCTTGGGCGGCCTCACCTCCCTGGCTGTGTGGTGGGTGAAGCTGGGCATCATCCCTGAGCGCATAGAGCCCGGACATCCTGAACAGAACGGCAGGCTGGAGCGGTTCCACAGGACTCTTGAGGCGGACACCGCATCGCCGCCGTCCGAAAGTCCCAGGAGTCAGCAGAGGGTCTTCGACAGCTTCAGAGACTGTTACAACCGGGAACGACCTCACCAGGCCCTGGGGCTGCGGCCTCCGGCTCGGCTGTATCGTCCATCCATCAGAGAGTATCCGGCGCGCCTCAGCTCTCCCCAATACCAGGCCGACGTCATCGTGCGCAGAGTGAGAAGGAATGGTGAAATCAAGTGGAAGGGATCGCTGATCTACCTGAGCCAGGCTCTAATAGGTGAACCGGTGGGACTGGCGCAGCAGGACGACCGACTGTGGACCATCATCTACGGGCCTCTCGCCATTGGGTTGCTCGATGACTATGCTCATTTTATAATCCGCACACCTACAAAAGTGTTACCCATGTCCCCAGTCTAAGTGTTACCTATGTCCCCGGTCGTACAATGGGGGTGTCCGACTCACCCCAACCGTCGTTCCCGACCCCATCCGTCGTTCCCGCGAAGGCGGGAACCCAGAGGCCGCCGGCGCGGCGCGGCGCGGGCAAAACCTCTTCCCCCTTGATGGGGGAAGACTGAGATGGGGGTGAACCCTACGGCGTCCCACCACCGTCGTTCCCGACCCCGATCGGGAACCCAGGGGCGGTGCGGGGCCTCCCCCCTTGCCCTCTTGCCCGCTTGCCCGTTTGCCCCCTTGCCCGCCTCCTTGCCAAACACCAACCCCGTCCCTTACACTACCGCAAAGAGGCCCACCCATGACCACGGACAACCACCAAGACCAAAACCGCATAGACCGCCTTGAAGCCGCCTTCATCGACTTGGCAGAAGCCCGGAGTCGGCAAGAGGAAACCCAGCGACAACAAGCCGAAACCCAGCGTCGGCAAGAGGAAACCCAGCGACAGCAACTCGCCGCCATCCAGCGCCACGATATGCTCTTGGAAATGGCTCAGGCAATTCAACGAGACCACGAACAGACCCTACAGATGGTAACCTCCAACCAGGAGCGGTTTGAAGCGGCTCAGGAGCGGCACGAAGCGGCTCAGGAGCGGTACGAAGCGGCTCTGGAGCGGCACGAAGAAACCATGCGGATACTGGCCTCCAACCAGGAGCGGCACGAAGAGACTCTACAGATGCTAACCTCCAACCAGGAGCGGCTTGAAGCGGCTCAGGAACGGCACGAAGCGACTCAGAACCAGATCGTCTGGCTTGTGGAGACTGTGTCCACCATGCTGAACCGCGTAATCGACACCCAGCAGGAGCACAGCTTGGCCCTGCGGGGCCTGCTTGAAAACCGGGACGACACCCCCTAGCCACGCCCCCAACCGTCGTTCCCGACCCCCATACCGTCTTTCCCGCGCAGGCGGGAACCCACGCCCCCTACTCCGCAAACTCCGTTCGCGCCGCCTTGCCCGCCTGCCCGCTTGCCCGTTTGCCCTCTTGCCCGCTTGCCCGCTTGCCCGCCTTGCCCGATTGCCCTCTTGCCCATTTGCCCGCTCCCTCCCCCCCCCCTGACACCTCCCCCTTCCCCACACCCCTCCACCCCCGCTACCCTTATCCCATGTACTCACCAAAAACCGCCCAACACCCTAGGCGTACCGCGCCCCCATCCGTCGTTCCCGACCCCGATCGGGAACCCAGAGGGGCGGGGGGCGCGACCCTTCGCACCCAAAACGCCCGCACTAACACCACCGTCTTGCCCGCGAAGGCGGGCATCCACGAGCGGCGTACCGCGACCCTCGGCAACCAAAACGCCCGCCTCCATACCCCCAAATTTGATTCGTTTCTCACCTCCGCCAAAATTTCGCCCGATTTTAGCCTTGTACTTGACATAACGTTGGAAACGAATACCCCTTCTCAGGCACAACACAACTCCGCCGTTGCACGCTATCCCGTGCCTGACACCCCTTTTAACGACACCCCAAAATCGAGTTATGTCAAGTTGCCCTCTTGCCCGTTTGCCCGTTTGCCCGCTTGCCCCGTCTGCCCGTTTGCCCCCCTGCCCCTCCTGTGATAAAACTGTCCCGCTTACCCTGTTTCCATCGGAGGCATCATCATGGCTGACAAACTACCCCTGATATGGGTGCTGGGCACCGGCGGCACCATCGCCGCATGGGGCGCCCCCAGGCTCAAGTTCTTTGAGTACGGCGTCCCCGGAGTGCGCCTTGACGTCCACGACAACCTGGAGCAAATCCCCGAAGTGGACCAGTTCGCCAGGGTAAAAGCCGAGCACCTCATACAAGCTGGCAGCGGCGGCCTCGGCGACAGCGGCTGGCTGATGGTCGCCAAGAAGGTCAACGGCCTCTTCCGGGATGACCCCGACGTATCGGGCGTTGTGGTCACCCACGGCACGTCCTCCCTGGAGGAGACCGCCTACTGGCTCAACCTCACCGTGCAAAGCGAGAAACCTGTAGTGGTCACAGGCACCATGCGGCCTCCCTCCGCCATGGGCACGGAAGCCTACAACAACCTGCTCGGCGCAATCATCCTCGCCGGTTCCCAGGAAGCGGTGGGCATGGGCGTCACCGTCATGCTCAACGACGAGATCAACGCCTCCCGCGAGGTCACTAAGCAGAACTCATACCGAATACAGACCTTCGGCACCCGTGAGCTGGGCTTCCTCGGCTACCTGGACTCCGACCTCAAGCCGGTCTTCTACAGGCGTCCCACCCGCAAGCACACCCACCAAAGCGAATTCGACGTAAGCGGATTGGATACCCTGCCGCAGGTCGAAGTCCTCTACTCCTACGAAGGAGCCAGCGACATCCAGGCGCGCGCCCTGGTCGATGCCGGCGTGGACGGCATCGTGATTGGCAGCATGGGGCCTGGAGCCGTGGGACAGGCAGTCAACGATGCCCTGCTGGATGCGCGAAGCAAGGGCATAGCAGTCGTGGTCACCACGCGCGCCGGGGCCGGTCGCATCATCCGCACCAGCGTATACGAACAAGAGGGCATCGTGGCGGGCGACAACCTCAGCCCCCAAAAGGCCAGGATTCTCCTGCAACTGGCGCTGACCAAAACCAGCGACCCGGAAGAAATCCAACGGATATTCAACGAATACTAGAGAGGGACGACATGACAAGCAATCAACTGCCATTGGTTTGGGTTCTGGGCACCGGAGGCACAATCTCATCGTGGGGCTCGCCCAGACTCACCTTCTTCGAATACGGCGTGGCCGGACAACGGCTGGACGTCCACCAGAACCTGGAGCGCATACCGGAGGTCAGCGACTTCGCCAACGTGAAGGCCGAACACCTCTGGATGGCGGGCAGCGGCAGCCTTGGCCCCAGCCGCTGGTTGGAGTTGACCAAGAAGATCAACGGCTTGTTCCAGGAAGACCCCGGTATTTCAGGCATCGTGGTTACGCACGGCACCTCATCCATGGAGGAGACGGCCTACTGGCTCAACCTCACGGTGAAGTCGGAGAAGCCGGTGGTGGTCACCGGCACCATGCGGCCTCCCTCCGCCATGGGCACCGACTCGGACAACAACCTGCTGGGCGCGATCATCCTCGCCGGTTCCCAGGAAGCATGTTGCAAGGGCGTCACCGTCATGCTCAACGACGAAATCAACGCCGCCCGCGAAGTGACCAAGCAGAACGCCTACCGAATAGAGACCTTCGGCACCCGCGAACTGGGCTTCCTGGGATACCTGGACTCCGACCTCAAGCCCGTGTTCTACAGGGAGCCAGTGCGCAAGCACACCTACCAGACCGAGTTTGACGTCGACGGCCTCAGCGACCTCCCCAAGGTGTACGTGGTGTACGCCTACGAAGGCGCGGACGACCTCCTGGTGCGCACCCTGATCGACGCTAAAGCTCCCGGCATAGTGATAGCGGGCATGGGCGCGGGCGGCGCGGGCGGACAGGTGCAGCAAGAGGCGCTCCTGGAAGCCAGCAGGCAGGGATCGATAGTGGTCTCTTCCACCAGGGCCGGGTCGGGCCGCGTCATCCGCACCAGCCGCCACCGCGAAGCGGGATGGGTCGCCGCCGACAACCTCAGCCCGCACAAGGCCAGGATCCTCCTGCAACTGGCGCTGACCAAGACCAACGACCCCGAAGAAATCCAGCGCATGTTCGACACTTACTAGCGCCCGACAAATATGCCCACCGAACTCACTTTCCCAGATTGGGGCGTAGGCGAAGAAGAGGGACGCGTTGTTCGCTGGCTGAAGCGAGAGGGCGATCGCGTGTCGCGGGGCGAACCCGTCGCCGAAATAGAATCGGCCAAGGTCACCGCCGAAATCGAAGCGCCAGCCTCCGGATTCATCAGCCGCATCGCGATGCCCGACGGCGCTTCCGCCAAAGCAGGCGACCTGCTGGCCGCCATCGGAGAGAAGGCCCCCTCCCACACTTCCCCGCCCTCTCAGCCATATGTACCCCAGGCGGAACCCGCCGCCCGGCGGCTGGCGGAAGCCTACGGCATCGACCTGAGCCGGGTGGAGGCGAGCGGAGAGCAGGGCGAGGTGACCGAAGCCGATGTCAGGAGGCTGCTAGAGGAGGAGGCTCCCGAAATCCGGCGCGCCTCGCTTGTCGGTATGCGCCGAACCATCGCCGACAGGCTGTACGGCAGCCTTCAGTCCACCGCCCAAGTCACCATCACCACGGAGGCCGACGCCACGGAATCGGAGCGGCTGCGGCGCGACCTGGTCTCCCGCTGGCGTGGCGAGGGGGTGCGCCCTATGGCGGTGGCGCTACTGATAAAGGCGTCGGCCAGGGCGCTGAGCGAAAACCCGCGGCTGAACGCCACCATGCACGGAGACGCCATCGCGCTGCACAAACACGTCAACGTGGGATTCGCCGTAGGCGTTGAGGCCGGCCTGGTGGTGCCCGTGATCAAGCTGGCCGAGCAAAAGCCGTTGATAGATATCAGCCGGGAAGCCAGGGATCTGGCAACAAAGGCGCAGCGCAACCATCTGTCACCCGGTGAAATGGCGGACGGCACATTCACCATAACCTCCATGGGCGTCTACGACGTGGATACGTTCACCCCCATCACAAACCCACCGCAGGTGGCCATACTGGGAACGGGCCGCCTTGTGGAGAAGCCCGTGGTCCACAACGGAGAAA
Organism: Dehalococcoidia bacterium; assembly: GCA_963667055.2. Taxonomy (GTDB): domain Bacteria; phylum Chloroflexota; class Dehalococcoidia; order Lucifugimonadales; family QGNO01; genus DAOUJH01. The sequence goes on along the minus strand of OY762956.1, from coordinate 1,538,980 downwards.
TCACCAAGCGCTCCATGATGTCCCTCAGCCTGACCTTCGACCACCGCGCCGTGGACGGGGTGCCCGCGGGCCAACTGCTGAAGGCCATAAAGCAATACCTGGAGCAACCCGGCTGGATGGTCGAGTGAACGTCTATAGCCGCGCTTCGACTATCTCCGGCAGGCCATGTAAGACTTGAGCCACAACTTCATACCTGCCAAAAGACGGCACGAAGTAGACGCCGGCTATGCCGGAGCGCACCTCTCTTAGCAACTCCTGGGCCAGGACTATCCCCATCTCGCCGCCCTCTTTGCCCGCCTGCTTCATCCGCGACTGGCACTCCGGCGGAATGACCATGCCGGGTACTTCGTTGTGCAGGAACTCGGCGTGCCTGTAGCTGCGCAGTGGCAGCACGCCCAGTATGAGGGGTTTGGGGAAGCCTCCAAGCCTCTGCCGCCACTTCTCAACGGCTTCAGGTCTGAACACAGCCTGAGTCAGTATGAAGTGAGCCCCGGCGGCTATCTTCCGTTCCAAGCTCGCTTGTTCATTGTCCACGTCCTCCGCTTCAAGGTTTAAGGCGCATCCCACCAGGAAGGAAGTAGACTGCTCTATGGGCCTGCCCACCGTGTCCAAGCCTTTGTTGGCCTGGCTCATCAAACGAATCAGGCCCGACGAAGTGATGTCCGAGAAGCTCACCGCTTGCGGGTAGTCGCCCATCTGCGGCGGGTCTCCCATGAACACGAAGACGTTGCGCACGCCCAGCGCGTGAGCGCCAAGCAAGTCGGACTGCAAGGCCAGCAGGTTGCGGTACCTGGTGGCAATGTGCATGATGGCCTCAGTGCCCAAGCGGGTCTGCACCAGGCTGCTCATTGCCAGGGCGCTCATTCGGCCCTGGGCCAGAGGTATATCCGTACAATTGAACGCGTCCACGTTGACCATGCCCAGAAGGTTTCGCAGGCTGGCCAGTGTAGTGCTTACGTCGAACCCGCGCGGTGGGTGTACTTCCACGGTAACCACGAACTGCTTGCCCAGTTTCTCAGAGAGCTCGGTAGGAGGCGGAGGCTCAGGTGCGTACTGGCTCCTTGTCTCTATAACCTTAACTCCGGCCTCAGCGCCGGTTTTCCGTGTCCGGACACGCCGCTCTCTCATCACACTCCTAATGGCTGCTATGTGCTCAGGCGTAGTACCGCAGCAACCTCCAATTATGGAAGCGCCAGCATCAAGCATCTGTCCCGCATAGTCGGCCATGTACACCGGAGACGACAGATAGATCAAGCGCCCGTCCACCTGTGCGGGAAAACCTGCGTTGGGCATGGCGGAGAGGGGCGCGGCGGCTGTGGTCGCTATGGCTTCCACCACGCCAAGCATCGGCTGTGAGCCAACGCTGCAATTGGCCCCTATAGCGGCTAGGTTGTAGTCCGCCAAGGCCCCGGCGACCTCTTCCGGCGAGTCGCCCGCCAGTGTACGCCCTTCTTCGGTAAACGTGAGTTGTGCAATGACCGGGAGATCCGTGACCTGTCCGCAGACGGCAACTACCAGTTGAATTTCAGCCAGTGAGGGAAACGTCTCCAGGAGCAGTACATCTACTCCCGCATCCGCCAGAGCCTTGATCTGTTCCGCAAAGGCTTCTCCGGCGTCATCCGCCGTGATGGGGCCCAGCGGCTCGATCCCCTTCCCCAACGGTCCGACCGCGCCGGCTATCCAAACCTGTTGTCCGGTCAGGCGCTCCGCTTCCCTGGCTATCCGCACCGCCGCGGCGTTGATCTCCTCTACCGAATCACCCAGCCCGTACGACTCCAATCTGATCCGGTTTGCGCCGTAGGTATTGGTCTCTATCAACTCCGCTCCCGCCTTCAAATAGTCCAAGTGTACCCGCTTGACCAGATCGGGAGCGGTGAGGTTCAACCTTTCCAGGCAGGTATCCGCCGTTACACCAGCCAGCCTGATGAGCTCCGTGCCCATTGCGCCGTCGGCAAGAACGGGGCCCTCGGAAAGCCTCTCGATAAACAATCTAGTCATAGCATCGTCAATTGTAGCACTCCTGCGAATGAGCCGACTCAACCGGTAGACCAGGGCAGCACATCCAAGTACTTGTATGCAGACCCCGTGTTCATCAGGACTATGCTCGCCGACGGGTCCACCTCTCCCTTTGCCAGGAGCTTCTTCAAGGCGGCCAGCGTAGCCGCCCCTTCCGGGGCGGGGTAGACGCCTTCAGCGCGAGCCATCTGGCTCACCGACTCCATCATCTCCGCATCCGTAACGGTCAAGGCCGTTCCTCCGCTTTCCCTCAGCGATTGCAGTATCAGATAGTCGCCGATGGCGGAAGGTACGCGCATACCTGCGGCCACGGTAGCAGCCCCTGTCCACGGCTCCGCGTGGTCGGCTCCGTCGTGGAAGGCACGGACTATGGGGGCGCACCCCTCGGCCTGCACCGCTATCATTCGAGTCGTCACCTGGTCCAGCCAGCCCAGCGCCATCATCTCGTGGAACGCCTTCCAGATGCCAACGATGCCCGTGCCGCCCCCGGTGGGATAGACGATGACGTCCGGCGTGCGCCATCCAAGCTGCTCCGCCAGTTCGTAGCCCATGGTCTTCTTCCCCTCGGCGCGGTACGGCTCCCAGAGAGTCGATACGTCAAACAGGCCCATTTCGGCGGCGGCCTCCCTGGACAAACGTCCCGCATCGCTGATCAACCCGTCGACAAGAGTAAGCCGCGCGCCGAAGGCCAGGCACTCCTGCTGATTGGCGACGGGCGCGTCCCTGGGCATGAAGACATGCGCCTCCATGCCCCCGCTAGCGCAGTAGGCGGCCATCGCGCCGGCCGCATTTCCCGCCGAGGGCATGGTTATGCGCTTCAAGCCCAACTCCTTGGCGCGGGAAACCGCGGCAGACAGCCCTCTCGCCTTGAACGAACCCGTGGGGTTGACTCCCTCGTCCTTGATGTACAGATTGCCGCAGCCCAATTGCCCGCCCAGGTTGGGCGCGGGCAACAGAGGGGTCATCCCCTCACCGAGGGTGATTATATTGCCGGGGTCGCGCACCGGCATCACCTCAAAGAAGCGCCACATGTTGTTGGGCCGCGACGAGAGGACATCGCGATCCACGGCTTTGCGGACTCCGTCTATGTCATAGCGAGCGTAGAGCACCTTGCTGCAGGCAGGGCAAGTTCTGTGAGGTTCATCCGCCTGGTAAGTTTCAGCGCAGGCGGTGCATTCAAGGTGGCTAAGATAGCTCTGCATGGTCTCTCCTCTTTACACTGAAGCATTGTAAACAATGAAGCACCAGCGGTCACCGCTTTGGAAAACATGCGAGACTTGGATGTCCCAACTGTAGGCTAAGTGTTGACCCACAGTGGACGACGGGCCAATAGATAGCGGGGAACTGCTACGCTGCTTCTTCGGCGGTCGACTCACTTATGTGGGGTGGTTCGATTACCAACCTGGTCAATACATCAGTCCAGTCGGAAGGAGCAGTGAACAACGTTGGCGACCCCCCCACCATTACATAGCTGCCACCGACGTCCGGCGTTTTGTCGCCTATGAGTAAATCTATCTCCCGGCCCGACCTCAGAGTTATCACTATGTGAGTTAGCGGAGGGTCAAGACCAAAGCTTGCCGGGTCCTGGACTACCTCTTCCAGAACCCTGGACGACCTTGGACCTGTAAGCAAGAGGGGCACACCGCCCCATCTGTCGTTGTCCACAGGCTCACCGCTGTCCGCAAACACCCAGCCCGACTCCGACTTTATGAATGTCTGCGTATCGTCCCTATGCGTCACCATTATTCCGGTTATGTCGCCGAACGTAATGTCGTAGACCCAGGGATTCTGCGGTTCGGCCGGTGGATGGTCTGTAAGCTGAAAGAGCACCACGTATCCACCCACTATAGCCACCAGGACTACCAGGATGAACGATACTCGATAGTTCATACTACCGCCTCCGCCACCAAGCCACGCCGGCAAGCAGCGCCATCAAAGATGGCAGAATGATCCAACTCAGGCCGCGTATCAGTTGCATCTCGCGGCCGGTAACGATGAGGCGTCTTGAGGATATGGGCTTCGACCGTACAGAGGCCAGGGTGTAGTCTTCCGTAAGCCAGTTCACCGAGTTGAGCAGCAGATCCCGGTTGCCCACGCTGTTGATATGGAAGTTGGTGGCAAAGTCTTTATCGCCAAATATAACTGCCTTGGTTTCCCGTGCTGCATTGGGGTCAGGATTCAAGCTCAATGGAGCTATGCCCTCCATGGCAAAGGCGGGCACCCTGATGGCAAAGTCGCCGTCGGAGCAGTCGTTAACCTCTTCATCCAAAGTCAAGCAACTCAGTATGGTGGTGGTGGCAACGGGATACTGCGCAATGGTGCCGGGCATCTCCTCCGGGGGTAGACTGGGAAGGATTGAAGTGGCGCCTGCAAAATAGCTCTGCTCTACCAGCGCCGTTATGGTATTCACAGGCTCCTGGTCATTGTATTGCGTACGCTGTATGAGCGGCGACTGAGGCTGCCCTGCCAGAGAACTTCCCAAATCAACTATAGTCCCTTCCTCTACTTCTATGGCCCAGGGCGCAAGCAAGTCCTTGAAGGTCTGCGGCGGGTCGGGTTCCAGTAGAAGGAGCAACCGGCCGCCCAGGCGCAGGTACTCTGAAAGCAAGTCGAACTCGGTCTGGTTCAAGTCTCTTGTCGGCCCGGCAATGATGATAGCAGCCGCCGACTCAGGAATTTCCGGGGTCTGTACCAGCGAAAGAGGAAAAACGCTGTAGTTGTCGTTGTTCATGCCAGTCCTGGCGAATCCGAATCCTTCACGGCTATCGGCTTCATCGTTGCTCAGGTCAAGCTCACCATGGCCGGTGAGGTGGAATATCTGTTTTCGCTCCACGCCGGTCACAATGAGCAGCGCCGAAGATATGTCGCGTTCCTCGAACAAAGGCGCCGTGAGCCTGTATTGCAGTCCCCCATCCAGACCCTCGAAAACTATGGTAGGGTACTCCGTAACCCTGTACCGGTTGGCCAGCGCAGGTTCGCGGTCCGGGTCCGAGAAACGGTAGTCGAACTGACCTCCGGAGCGGTGGCGGAACTCGTTGAGCAGATTTTCCACAGGGATGCGGAACGGCGCCTGTCTGGGGTCGTCCGGCACAAAGAAGGCAATTGCTTCAACCGGCTCGTCAAGGTTATCCAAAATGCTCAAGGTGTGCGGCGCAAGGCTGAACTGGCGTGTAGCGGTAAGGTCCCATCTGAAGGCCGTATTGACCCCCAAGACGTAGATCAAGATTCCCAGAGTTAGAAAAGCCGCCACCATGATTACAGTGTTCAGACCGTATCTGCCTCTGCGTCCCGTAACGCTCTGCGCCACGGTATTGAGGGAGAGCATCAGGGAAATGACCAGAAAGATGCCGCTGAGCACAATTACCACTATGGCGGGGCCGCGCAGCTCAGGTATGAAGACCAGAAGGACAAGACCAATGAAGAAGATAACCACACCGGCCAGGGCTATGACCAGGCTTACCGCTCCCCTAAATGGGATCCGGCGCATGAGTGAGGCTAGCGTTTGGCTTGTTTGTTGATCGGTAGAGGTATCTCCGGTGGGAGTAGACATTCTAACGCCATCTCCTTGACTCTAGTGATCTGATAGTGAGGAAGAGAAACACCGCCGTCACCACCAAGTAATAAATGATGTCGCTTGTATCAACCACGCCGCGGGCAAAAGCGTCGAAATGGCTGCTCAGAGAAATCGCTTCCAGCACGGTGGCCACCGCGCCTCCCACAATGGTTGTGATCTGATCTATGACGTTGAAGAGTAGTATCACTCCAAAGCCCACGGCGGCAGCGACTAGCTGATTCCCGGTGAGAGAAGAGGCCAAAAGACCTATGGCAAGCGTGGCGCCGCCGTAAAGGAGGAAACCCAGATAGCCGCTGAATATTGGGCCTAGGTCCGGATTTGCGTACAGCATAAGAATGACCATATAAAAAAGCGTGAGCAAGACGGTGCCGCTCAAAATTATGAAGCTGGATATGAACTTGCCCAAGACCACCTCGTAGTCGCGCACTGGCGACGTCAGAAGCAACTCCAGCGTGCCCAACTTCTGCTCCTCAGACAGCAAGCGCATTGTCAGGAGAGGCGGGATCAGGGGCAGCAGGAAGAAGCTGCTTCGCAGCAACAATCCGCGGACCTCCGCCACAGCAAAGGTCTGGTCTATGCTATCGATGAAGAAGACGCCGGTCAGCGCAAGGAAGACCCCCGCCACTATGTATGCCATTGGCGACTTAAAATAGACCGCCAGTTCTTTAACGGTAATAGCTAATGTTGTACGCATGACTAGGACTCCTCAACGGTGGTGAGGCGGAGGAATATCTCTTCTAGACTCAATGTCACAGCTTCCATGCGAAGCAATCCCCAACCCTGTTCCACCAGTGTTTTCGCAAGCTCAATGCGCATCTCGTCGCCGCGCCTGCATATCAGGTTGTACACCACACTCCCCCCGCCTTCTTCGGTGAACCTAACGTCCTGGACTCCCTTCACGCTGCGTATTGCCTTGGTCACCTCGTTGCTGGGCCCCCTGACCTCCAGGGTGAGCCGTTCCGTGCCTTCCAGCCTCTCGGCCAGATTCTGGGGTGTATCTTCGGCCACTATCTCCCCTTCGTGAATGATGACCACCCTTTCACATATCATGCTAACTTCAGGGAGAATGTGAGTGGATAATATCAGGGTATGCTCGCCGCCAAGGTCCTTTATCAACTGGCGCGTCTCAACGATCTGTATGGGATCTATGCCGATAGTCGGTTCATCCATAATGAGGACGTCCGGCTCATGCAGCACCGCCTGGGCAATGCCGACGCGCTGTCGGAAACCCTTGGACAGCTTCCCAATAATAGTATGCCGGTAATCCTCCAGGTGGCAGATCTGCACTACGTCATCTATACGCTGCCGTATACGTTTGCCGTCCATGCCCCGGATTGTGCCCATGAAGCTCAGGTAGTCCCGCACGGTCATTTCCGTGTACAGCGGCACGTTTTCCGGCAGATAGCCAATCTGTTGCCTGGCCTTCAAGGAATCACTCACTACGTCAAACCCAGCGATGCGAGCTGTACCGCTGGTAGGCGGCATATACCCCGTTAGGATGCGCATGGTTGTGCTTTTGCCGGCCCCGTTGGGGCCAAGAAAACCCAGTATTTCACCCCTGTTGACGGAGAACGTTACGTCGCTAACAGCGGGGAAGTCTCCAAAATACTTGGATAGGTGGTCAACTTCAATCATTGGTTGTCTGGCCATATTTATTTTATCCTAAGCATGCAAAGGAGCCCCTTTGAGGACAACGACGTATCCAAGCAACTGATATGGCTGGTTTGCCGTCGACAATTTCCATCTATGTGGACAGCATTGGGGCGCCCCAAAAAGTTGTGCCTTGTGTGAATTTTAGGACAAATGATATGCTAAGCAAAGCTTTTTGCCAAGTTATCTCTGTTTGGAGCTGTGAATGCACCTAGTAATTGACGGATTTGGGGCCAGCACATCCATATTGGAAGACGTTGACGCTATCTATGAGTTCTTGGATCAGTATCCGGATGCCATAGGCATGACTAAAATAGCGCCTCCCCACGTCTATCCATACGAAGGCAAGAATCCTCTGGACGTAGGCATTTCAGGATTTGTGCTCATTGCGGAAAGCCACATAAGCGTCCACACCTTCCCCAAGCGCAACTACGTAAATATAGACGTCTTTTCCTGCAACGACTTCAACGCAGAGAAAGCCTTGGCTGAACTCAAGCAGATGTTCGCTTTGGATACAGTGCGCAGTTGGGTCTTGGAACGAGGTTTGGAGTACTCAGACCCTGTTGTGGCAGCACGAGCGGTAACTGCAGAACGAGCACAGATAACTGAGCGTATCTAAGCTCCTACAGATCACCCATCAGCTTCGGTTGAGATCAGGATTGGCTTCGCCTTCAGTTCGGAGAGAGCAGCTTGCGCGGCTGCAAGGCGGGCCACAGGCACACGAAACGGAGAGGCGCTAACGTAGTCCAGACCAACTTGATGGCAGAACTCTATGCTGGAAGGGTCGCCGCCATGCTCACCGCAAATGCCAATTTCCAGATTAGGGTTGATTGATCTGCCCTTCTCCACAGTCATCTTCACCAAACCGCCAACGCCGGCCCTATCGAGCACTTGGAACGGGTTTTCTGGGAAGATGCCGCGCTCCATATACTTGGGCAGGAACTTCTGCTCATCGTCGCGGCTGATGCCAAAGGTAGTCTGGGTCAGATCGTTGGTGCCAATGCTGAAGAACTCGGCATACTTGGCAATTTCGTCGGCAGTCAGTGCAGCCCTGGGCAACTCAATCATTGTGCCAATCTTGTAAGACACTTGGACTCCCTGCTCTTCCTGCACCAATCTAGCCACTCTTACCAACAGCTTCTTCACCGCCTCCAGTTCATTGGCGTGGCCAATTAGAGGGACCATGATCTCAGGCCGTGGATCGAAACCCTCATTGACAAGCTCGCAAGCCGCCGTAAAGATGGCCCTCACTTGCATCTCGTTGATGGCGCCGTACATGATGCCAAGACGGCACCCTCTGAGACCCAGCATTGGGTTAGCCTCACGCAGGCTTCCCACTATCTCCAAAAGGTCCTCCCTTGATTTCAATTCACCTGCTTCAGACTCTCTCATACGCAACTCAATGATCTCTCGCAGGAGGTCTTCGTACGGTGGAAGGAACTCATGTAACGGCGGATCCAGAAGACGGATAATCACAGGCTTCCCCGTCATAACCTTCATGATGGCCTTGAAGTCTTTGGCCTGGAACTCCCAGAGCCTGTCAAGCGCATCGTAATAACGCTTGGCATCGAGCGAAACGCCCAAAGTAGCGCGCTGGTTCTCCTGCTGCTTCATAAGCTCTTCTCTGTGACTGCTGGGAGACTTATCTATCCTCTCCTTAATGTCACGCATCCATTCTTCAAACTCAGCTGCCCCCGGAGCCGCTATAATCATCTGCCTTACCACAGGGAGCCGTTCCTCCGCGAAGAACATGTGCTCGGTGCGGCAGAGGCCTATTCCATGGGCGCCAAAGTCCAAGGCGCGCTGAGCATCCTCCGGCGTATCCGCATTTGTCCACACCCCCAACTTCCGGGCTTCATCGGCCCATTGCAGTAGAGTATTCAAGTCTGCTTCATCAGCAAAATTGGACTCCCCAGTTGGTAGACTGCCTATGAACACCTCGCCGGTGGTCCCATCTATGCTGATGTCCGTCAGTTCCTCAAATGTTCTACCGTTGATAGTGCAGCTATTGGAACCGTAATCCACCACCAACGCGTCACAGCCAGCTACACAGGGTTTACCCAGACCCCTGGCCACTACGGCAGCATGGCTGGTGGCCCCGCCGCGTGCTGTCAGTACGCCTTTAGCCAGCAACATGCCATGAACATCGTCAGGGTTGGTTTCCATCCTGACCAGGATTACGTCTTCTCCTTGAGCTCCGAGTTGCGCTGCACGATCAGGGTTGAACACCACCTTGCCGCTGGCCGCGCCCGGAGAAGCGTTGAGACCAGTGGCTAGCAGACCCCCGCGGGCTACGGCCTGGTCCTTCGCCTCTTCGTCAAAGCGAGGCAACAGCAGCTGGTTTATCTGGGCAGGCTCAACACGCATCAAGGCATCTTCTCTGGTTATGAGCGCTTCTTCCACCATATCCACCGCCATTTTCACCGCTGCCCGCGCCGTCCTCTTGGCAGACCGTGTCTGCAACATGTAGAGAGTGCCGCGCTCCACAGTAAACTCAATGTCTTGTGCGTCTTTGTTGTGCTTCTCCAAGCGCTGTGCAATCTCATCCAACTGCCTATACAAATCCGGCATTGTCTCTGCAAGGTGAGCTATTAGTTGAGGAGTACGGATACCTGCTACAACGTCCTCACCCTGGGCGTTGGACAGGTACTCGCCGTACAGCTCTTTTTCTCCAGTGGAAGGATTGCGGGTGAACACCACACCTGTGCCGCTGCGCTCATCCATGTTGCCGAAGACCATGGCTACTACGCTTGCTGCCGTACCCAAGTTATGAGGAATGCCATAGAAGTTCCGGTAGTCCACAGCGCGCCGGCCATTCCAGCTTGAGAATACCGCCTTTATGGACAACTCCAACTGCTGGTATGGGTCTTGGGGAAAGACCGAGCCCGTTTCTCTAGTCACCAACTCTTGAAATTTGGCCACTACCTCTTTCAGGTCCTCAGCAGTCATCTGAGAATCATTGATTACGCCAGCGACCTGCTTTTGAGCATCCAGAATGCTCTCAAATGGCTCACCCGGCATACCCAGTACAACCGAGCAAAACTTCTGTATGAAGCGCCGATAAGAATCGTAGGCAAACCGTTCACCGCCGCTGGCTTTGGACAACCCTTTCATAGTCTCATCGTTCAATCCCAGGTTGAGTACTGTGTCCATCATGCCTGGCATGGACACAGTACTACCGGAACGTACTGACACCAGGAGTGGGTCTTCGCAGTCGCCAAAAGTCTTCCCCGTGCTTGCCTCTATATCGCGCATGCCTTGTAGAGTCTGTTCCCACATTCCAGAGGGAAAGTTCTTCTCCATACCGTAATAGGCATTGCAGGCCTCTGTGGTTATGGTGAAGCCTGGCGGTACAGGGAGGTGGGCCCTGGTCATTTCAGCTAGACCTGCGCCCTTTCCTCCCAGAAGGTCTCTCACCTCTCCGCCACCTTCGCGGAAGAGATAGACCCATTTCTTGGGAACTGACACGGTTTGCCTCCTAAACCGCAAATGCGAAGTATAGATATCGTCTCTAGTAGACGAATCTTACTGTGGGTTGTAGATTATACTCTCTCAACTTCTAGTTAGTACTTTAACAGCACTGCTCAGTTGCATCAAATCCGCTTTGCTAATGCTTTTCAACCCAAGAATGTATCATGCTATATTTCTTAAATGACATCTCAAGCCACAGATCACAGCGTCCGTCTGAGGTTGGAAGCTAGGGAGGAGTCGCTCTCTCCCCATGCTTCCAGGGTTAAAAGCTCCAAAGGCAGAGATTCCTGGGAAGAACCCTCTCCCCTGCGTACCGACTTCCAGCGCGATCGCGATAGAATCATCCACACCAAGGCGTTCCGGCGCTTAAAGCACAAAACGCAGGTCTTCATCTCTCCCCTGGGTGATCATTATGTGACCCGCCTAACACATACCTTGGAAGTCTCCCAAGTAGCACGGACCATAGCCAGGGCGCTCAATCTGAACGAAGACCTGACGGAGGCCATCTCTCTAGGCCATGATTTGGGCCATACCCCATTTGGCCACGTTGGGGAGGAGATGCTTGCAGAGCTGGTTCCCACAGGATTCAGGCACAGCCAGCAAAGCCTGCGCATAGTGGAGGTATTGGAAAAAGACGGTCAGGGCCTCAACCTCACTTGGGAAGTACGCCATGGCATTGCCAATCACTCAAAGCCACGGAGCGACATCTTCAATAAGGAGCTGGTCCAGGGTCTCTCTCTGGAAGGACAGGTCGTCCGCCTTTCCGACGCCATTGCCTACCTCAATCACGACATAGGCGACGCCATACGCGCCGGCGCCCTCAAGGAGAGCGACCTGCCGTCATCGGCCAGACAACTGCTTGGTGACAGAAACTCTCAGCGGATTGATACTATGGTAATGGACGTGGTTGAGGCTTCCTGGGAAGCTACGGAGAACTACGGGGACTCCAAAGAGCTCCCGACCATAGCCATGAGCCCCAGAATTGGGGAAGCCGTCAATTCACTCAGAGATTTCATGTTTGAAAACGTATACCTGCCGGTGAGCAATGGAGAAGAGTCCAACAAGTCCCGTGAAGTGCTAGCATTTCTATACAACCACTTCCTCCACAATCCAGACCACATACCTGAGGAGTACTGGAAGCGCGAAGAGCAACCTCAACAAATGACCGTGGACTACGTATCCGGTATGACGGATTGGTATGCCTTGGCCACTGCTGAAGCCCTATGCCCCGGCATCTCTGGCAAGGTATTCGCAAGGATGCTTTGAAAAATGGCTATCTCTGACGAAATAAAGCAGCGCCTTGACATAGTGGACGTGGTCAGCGGCTATGTGCCTTCCCTCAGGAGAGCAGGGCGCAGCTACAAGGCAACGTGCCCATTCCACTCGGAACGCACGCCCTCTTTCGTAGTCTTCCCCGAGAAGCAGTCCTGGCGATGCTTTGGGGCGTGCGCCACGGGAGGAGACCTCTTCTCCTTTATCATGCGCGCCGAAAACATGGACTTCAAAGATACGCTGAAGCTGCTGGCTGATAGAGCCGGGATAAGCGACTTCCAGCCCAGGCAGCGCCGGCGGGATGAAGGCCAGCAGCGCATCAATGAAGCCGCCTCCGCTCACTTTCAAGAGCTGCTCCATGCGCCCCAGGGGATGGCGGCAAGGAGCTATTTGCAGCAGCGTGGAGTGGATGCCGCGGCCATTGCCCGGTTTGAAATAGGGCTCAGCCCGGCCGGCGGCAACGCTTTGCTCCAACGCCTGAAGTCGCTTGGGTACTCGGAAAGCCACATCTTGAAAGCCGGGCTGGCCAGCCAGTTCGACGACGGCGAGCCGCGCGACCTGTTCAACGGGCGACTCATGTTTCCCATCAGGGACGGCAACGGAGTCCTGGTGGGCTTCGGCGGTCGCTCTTTGGACGGCTCCGAGCCAAAATATCTCAACTCCCCGCGCACGGAACTCTTCGACAAGGGCCACATACTCTACGCCTTGCACAAGGCCAGAGACGCCATCAAACAGACCGGGGAAGGTGTCATTGTAGAGGGCTACATGGACGTCATTGCCGCTCATCAGCACGGATTCAACAACGTCGTGGCGTCAATGGGAACGGCCCTTACCGAGCATCAGGTTACTCTGCTCAGAAACACCGGACGGCGGTTTGTGCTAGCCCTGGATCCAGACACGGCAGGACAGGAGGCAACCTTCAGGGACCTGGTGGAGTCCTGGCACATTTTCGAGCAGCGGCTGGTAGGGAGGCGAAGAAGCATAGCCATCTACGAGCGGGCCACCGATCCGTTCCTTGTTAGAGTCGCCATCCTTCCTCACGGCCAGGACCCGGATCAACTCATACGTAGCAACCCCGAAGGCTGGCAAGCCTCTCTGTCTGAAGCAAAGCCTCTGGTTGACTATCTCATAGATTCAGCAAGGGATCACTGGGACATTTCAACCAGCGAAGGAAAAGCCCGCGCCGCTGAAGCTCTTTATCAGGTCATTGCCTCCATAGGAAACCCTTTTGAACGGGAGGGGTATCTAAAGCGTTTGGCAGAGGTGCTGGGCGTACAGGTAGCCACCTTGGAAGCCAGCTTGGGGAAGCTGAGTGCATCCTCTCCACGCCGCTCTAATCCCCAACAACGCCCTAGAGCCTCGGAGTCGCCGTTTGAAAGCGCAAACAAAGATGTACTGCAAGAGCACCTTCTGGGATTCATCCTGCAATGGCCGGAATTGCGGGAGCACCTAGCAGATATGGACCCCCACGTGATCGTAGGCTGGGAAGATCGCATCCTCTTTTCCTCCTGGCTTGAATGTTCTACAATAGATGAGTTACAGCAAATGCATGACGACTATCTTCAACGGCGCATAGATCATTTGCTATCATTGCCGGTCCCTCCTTTGGATTTACGTCAGAGAGAGCAAGCCGTCAAGGACTGCCGTTACCACCTTGAGATCAGGCGCTTGAGATCCCTCAAAGAGGAGGAAAAGCTTGCTCTTAGCGAAGCCGGTTTCGCAGGCGACATTGAGCAACGAGTGGTTGAAACAAACGAACAATTGAAAAACCTATTCCAACAGAAATACCCGCATCGCGTCCCTTAGCAAAAGGAGAGTATGTTAAGAAGACCAGACGACAACGTAGAAGACGAGATAACCGCCGATAGAATACGCCCCATACACAGCGACGACCTCAGGGGCTTGATCCCCATCCCCTTCCAAAATAGCGATGACTCCGAGGAGATCACTGTCACCCCTCGCGAAACGCAAATCGTTGATGCAGACGCCGAGGACGAGGACTGGCCCGAAGGCTCATCTGAAGGCGAAACTCGCTCTGAAGCGCCGGACGAAGCGGCCATCCTTGCCGCCGCTGCTACCGAAGGTATAGATACCACGGACATGATCGACGACCCCGTGCGCATGTATCTGCGCGAGATAGGCCGTGTGTCACTGTTGACCGCTAAAGACGAGCGGTGGCTGGCCAGGGCTATGGAGAGCGGGGTATACATTGAACGGTTGGAGCAAGAGCTTGCTTCACCTACCGGAGCGCCTCCCCAGGCCCAGGAGATCATCTATCATCTGCTCAGGGAAAGCGGCCGCCTAGCATATATTGAGAAGGCGTTGGTCTGGAAACACGACTTGCCCTACCCTCTGCCGCTCAAAGAAGTCACCTCCAACCCGGAATTTCGCGCAGCCGTGGACTCTCCAATCGACCACGAGAAGATGCAGGAAGTGGCGGACCATGCGGGCAGGACGCTGGAAGATATAGAAGCGGGTGTGATCAAGCTCTCGCTGAACAGTCGCCTGCTTCCTCAGGACGCCATTGAGATCATCGGCGAAGGCGTAACCCTGGATGAGCTGGCGGAAATCGTGGAGGAAGGCGCGACGTGGAGCATGTTGGGCCCATACGAGTTCCTCTTCCGCATGTACCTGAACAAGGTCAAGCGAGAGGGCAAGACGGCGCAGCGGCACCTTACGGAAGCCAACCTCCGCTTGGTGGTCAGCGTAGCCAAGAAATACATCGGCAGGGGCATGTCTCTGCTTGACCTTATACAGGAAGGAAACATCGGCCTGATCAGGGCGGTAGAGAAGTTCGACTACCGCAAGGGCTACAAGTTCTCCACCTACGCCACCTGGTGGATACGGCAGGCCATTACCCGCGCCATAGCCGACCAGGCCAGGACCATCCGCATCCCCGTCCACATGGTGGAGACCATCAACAAGCTGCTGCGCGTAAGCCGCAGGCTGGTGCAGGAGTACGGACGGGAGCCCACCAGCGACGAGATAAGCTGGGACATGGATATTCCCTCGGAGAAGGTCAGGGAAATCCTCAAGATTTCGCAAGAGCCCGTTTCGCTGGAAACGCCCATCGGAGAGGAGGAGGACTCCCACCTCGGCGACTTCATAGAAGACCGCACCGCCCTGGCCCCGGCGGACGCCGCCAGCTACCAGCTCCTCAAAGAGCAGATAGACGAGGTGCTGGACAGCCTGAACGAACGCGAGAAGCGCGTGTTGCAGCTCAGGTTCGGCCTGGAGGATGGTCGCAGCCGCACCCTGGAAGAGGTCGGACGGGAGTTTGGCGTGACCAGGGAACGGATACGCCAGATAGAGGCAAAGGCGTTGCGCAAGCTGCGTCACCCCACCCGCTCCAAGAAGCTGCGCGACTTCCTGGAATAGACTCTTTCCTTCTCGGCATCGTCTGACGTGAGCGGGCCTTCCGCCTCTCATTTGTAGTAGAATCCGGTTAATTCCAAAGCCACGTCGCAAGATGCCTGAAGCGCCCGACCTCGAAGTCATCAAAGAAGTGCTGACCCGCCGCGTAGCCGGTTGCAAGGTTAGCTATGCCAAAGTGCTCAAGCCAACCGTCCTCAGATCCCTGGCCGCCTCGAACTTCCCTGAAGACGTCACGGGCCGCACGGTCGAGCGGATAGCCCGCAGGGGCAAATTCCTCCTGCTCGACCTCACCCCCGGCAGGTTGCTGGCAATCAACCCGATGCTCACCGGCGCATTCCAACTGTGCCCTCCGCAAGCCAGAGTTTTTAAGCGCACCTGCCTGGTCATTGGCATCGGCCAAAAGTTGGAATTGCGATACATAGACGACAGGCAGATGGGGCTGGTCTACTACGTCGAACCCGCTCAGATGGCCCAGGTGCCGCGGTTGAACGAGCAGGGACCGGACGTGTTGGACGACGACGTCAGCTTCGACGAGTTCAAGAACAGACTGCGCCCCTACTACGGCGAGATCAAGGGGGTGCTCACCCGGGGCGGTTTCTTATCCGGAATAGGGAATGCCTACAGCGATGAGATTCTATTCTCAGCCGGCATATCGCCCTTTCGCAAGCGCAAGAGCCTTTCGGATGAAGAGTTGCACAGGCTTCACCGTAGCGCCAAGCAGGTAACGCGGGACGCGGTGGCAGTCCTCAGAGAGAGAATGGAGGAGACCCATCACAAGATCCGCGACTTCCTCCAAGTGCACAACAAGGGCGGACAACCGTGCCCGCGCTGCGGGAATAAGATCAGCCAGCTTACGGCAAACCAGCAGATAACCAGCTACTGCAGGCGCTGTCAGCCGGGCATGCTCATCAAATCGTAGGAGAACCGTGACTCAGCTAATCATAAAGCCCGTTCCGCCCTTCGACCTGCGCCTGACCGTGGAGCACCGCACCTCCCCCCATGAGCGGTTCAGCGCCGAGGCGTACCTGGACGGCAAATACCTGAGCGTGCACGACGGCGAGGGAACTCTCGTCCTGGTGGAAGTGACCTCCACCGGCTCCGTGAGCGCACCGCAACTTTCCGTATCGATCTCTGGCGACGCACCGCACGGTGTCGATGGCGCGGCCATAGCCGGAGATATAGCTTTTGCCCTGAATACGGATTTCGACCTGCGCCCCTTCTACCGCACCGTCAAGGACGACCCCGTCCTCTCTCAGGCCGTCCGCGTCTTTCGCGGCCTGCATCCTCCTAAGAACGGCTCCCTATTCCAATCGCTGGTGCTGGCAATAATGGGGCAGCAAATCTCCGGGGCGGCGGCAAGAGCCATCCGCGGTAGGATCATAGAAGCGCTGGGCACTCCCCTCAGCTTCAACGGAACGGCGTTCCATCTCTTCCCCAAAGCGGAGTCGTTCCTTGCCTGCGGGCAGGAAGTGTTGCGCTCCCTGGGCCTCAGTAACAGAAAGGCGGAGTACGTGCTGGAAATCGCGGCCAGAGAGATGGAGGGCTTTCTCGACATCCGACGGCTTGAGCGCCTGGACAACGAAGAAGTGCTCCACGAGTTGGTGCAGTTGCGCGGCATAGGACCTTGGACGGTGCAGTGGCTACTCATCGGCTCTCTGGGTCGCATGGACGCATTTCCCGCTGGAGACCTGGCTCTGCAAAGGGCAATCTCGGAGAACTACCTGGACGGCAGACGGATAGGCGAGAAGGAGGCGGCGGCCTTTGCCCAAGAACGGTGGCCCGGATACGCGGGACTAGCCACCATCTACCTATTTGCAAACCTGCGGCATCAGAGAACGGCCCTCCCTAGCGCATCAGGCCCGAAAGGCCGCGCGGGACGCGGCCCGACGCCATCTGCTTCATCAGCTTCTGCGTCTGCTTGAACTGGTTCAGCAGTTGATTCACGTCCCTCGGCTCCGTGCCGCTCCCCTTCGCGATACGGCGCTTCCTGCTGCCGTTCAGCACGTCGGGGCTGCGGCGTTCCTGCGGCGTCATGGAAAAGACGATGGCCTCCACCTTTTTCAGCTTGCCTTCGTCCATGGCGTCCGTGGGGAGCCGCTTGGAGAGGCTGGAAAACCCGGGGATCATCTCCATGATGCCTGAGAGCGGCCCCATCCGCCTCAACTGCTGTAGCTGCTCCAAGAAGTCCTCCAAGTCGAAGGTGGCGCGGCGCATCTTCTTTTCCAACTCTTTGGCCCGTTCCTCCGTGATTTCGGCCTGCGCCTTTTCCACAAGGGTCGCCACGTCGCCCATGCCTATGATGCGCGACGCCATGCGGTCCGGGTGAAACGGCTCCAGCGCGTCGCTGCGCTCGCCGGTGCCGATGAACTTGACGGGCACCCCGGTGACGTGGGCGATGGAAAGCGCCGCGCCGCCCCTGGCGTCGCCATCCAGCTTGGAGAGGACATGTCCGGTCAGGCCAATGCGCTGGTGGAACTCGACGGCGGCGTTCACCGCGTCCTGTCCGGTCATGGCGTCCACCACCAGAAGCGACTCGCTGGGACTGACGGCGGCCTTCACCCGTTCCAGTTCCTCCATCAGCTCGTCGTCGACATGGAGACGCCCTCCGGTGTCGATTATCACCCAGGCCACGCCGAGGCTTCCGGCATGTTCCAAGCCGCGTCGCGCCACGCCTTCAGCCGTGGATGTCAGCGGGTCTTCATGGTACACGGGCACGTCCAACTGGCGGCCCAGCGCGGCCAGTTGCTGAATGGCGGCGGGCCGTCTCAGGTCGGCGGCCACCAGCAAGGAACGGCGTCCTTGCCGCCTCAGATACATGCTCAGCTTCGCGGCGGTGGTGGTCTTCCCTGAGCCCTGCAGTCCCACCATGAGAGTCACCGACGGCGCTTGCGGCGAGGCCTGAAGGCCGCGATGGCCCTCTCCCAGGATAGCGACTAGCTCCTCATACACGAAGGTGACCACCTGCTGCCCCGGGCTCAGGCTTTGCAGGACGTTGGTATCCAAGGCGCGTTCTCTAATGCGCCCCACCAGCTCGCGGGCCACTCGGAAGTTGACGTCCGCTTCAAGCAGAGCAACGCGGACTTCGCGGAGGGCTTCGTCCACGTCCTTTTCGGTGAGACGCCCCCGGTTGGTGAGCCGCCCTAATACGGCGGTTAGCTTGTCGGTAAGCGCGTCAAACATAGCGTCCTCCCTCTACGAAACCGCCGCTCATATCCCTATGTTCAGAGGCGACGCCATCTGCTTCAAGTAGGCCAGCACCGACAGCGCGGTGAGCCGTCCCGTCCTTGGGTTGTCGTCGGAGGGGATGTTCTCTATGTGGAACTGGAGTTTGCCGAATTCGCCTTCCGCCACAACGTCGTGGGTGTTGCGCGTTACCGCCGGATCGGCAATTACGCGGATGCGCGTTTTGTCAGGGCCGATACCGGCCATGCTCACCGCTGCCGCCACGTTCACGTTGGCCGGAAAGCGCTTGAATCCCTCGCTCACAGGCCCCTCGAATACCTCGATTGCCTCCGTGAGCGCGTCGAGGTCTATGCCCGCCATCTCCACCCCCGGCGAGCCTTTCAGTCCTTCCGGCGGCTTGCGCGTGATCATTGTGATGCTGTCTATCCGCCCTTCCGAAGCGGCCAGCAGGCCGTCCAGTCCAATGATAGCCCCCGAGGGCACATGGATGCGCGCGCCATTCCTCCTTGCCAGCTCGAACAGGTCGTCACGACCCAGCAGAGCGCCGCAGCTCACCACCACCACGGACTTCCCGGCCTCCAAAGACGTGGTCACAATCTCTTCTACGACATGTGCGCCCGCCGCCTCCAACACCACGTCGCAAAGGGCCGGCGCCTCGTGCAGCGGTACCACCGGCGGACGGGAATCGAGCAGTGCGGCAAGCTCGCGCGCCTTCTCCTCGGTGCGGCTGCTCAACGCCGTAACCCTGAGGCCCGGCGCTTTGCCCGCTTCCAAGTCCATCGCCACCTTCCGCCCTATGCTTCCCGCTCCGACTATGCCTATGTCCATCTGCAACTCTCCTATGGCGCTCACAATCCGTGATTATAGCGCAATCCGGGGGAGCTTGTAGCGTGACATGGAGCATATTCGACAATAGAATGGGCGAAACCCCATTTCCAAGCAGGAGGCGCTATGAACGACGACGAAGCACGCAACGCCCAGATAGAGGAGCGCTCCGCCATGTTGAAGCGCCGTTTCGGCAATCAGCTCAACGCCGAGCAGATGGACGAGGTGGCGAAGGGCGCGGAGGCAGGCGTGGACTTATCGCTGGCTCTAAAGAAGTTCCGGTTGGACTACAGCGACGAGCCGCCGTCCCTGTTCCAGCCCTACAGGAAGGAGGGCTAGCCATGACAGATCTGCAATTCCTCTCCGTACGCGAGCTTGGCGGCCTCCTCCGCTCCAAACAGGTGTCCCCGGTGGAGTTGGCCGGGTTCTTCCTGGACAAGCTGGGAAGCGAGGGCCCGCGGTATAATGCGCTGGTCGCCGTGACGCGGGAGCGCGCCCTTAAGCAGGCCAAGCAGGCCGAAAGGGAGATAGCTTCCGGCGAGTACAGAGGCCCGCTGCACGGCATCCCCTACGGCTTGAAGGACCTCGTCGCCACGGCGGGGGGCGCCCCCACCACCTGGGGCGCGGTGCCGTTCCAGGACCAGACCTTCGACTACGACGCCACCATCGTGCGGAAGCTGGACGCCGCCGGCGCAGTCCTCGTCGCCAAGCTGGCCATGGTGGAACTGGCGGGCGGCATGGGATATACATACCCGTCGGCGTCGGCCACCGGGGCGGCCATCACCCCCTGGGGCGACAAGGATTCCTGGACGGGCGGTTCGTCCAGCGGTTCCGGCGCAGCCGTGGCCGCCGGGCTGGTTCCGTTCGCCATCGGCTCCGAGACCTGGGGGTCGATCCTGCTCCCCGCCCACAACTGCGGCATCGCCGGGCTGCGTCCCACCTATGGCAGGGTGAGCCGGTACGGCGCCATGGCGCTCTCCTGGACGCTGGACAAGCTGGGCCCAATGTGCCTCACCGCCGACGACTGCGGCCTGGTGCTGGACGCCATCGCCGGCCATGACCCCAACGACCCAACTACCAGCGACAGGCCGTATTCGTACGATGCGGAGGGTGCCGCGACGCGCAGGTTCAAGCTGGGCGTCCTCAAGGGCATGGTCGACAGTGCGGAAGAGGAGGTCAAGGCCAACTTCCAGCAATCGCTCAAGGTGTTGGAGAAAATGGCCGACATAGAGGAGGTGGAGTTCCCCGACATGCCCTACGAGGCGGTGACCCGCACCATCCTCAACGCCGAGTCCGCCAGCATCTTCGAGGACTTCTTTGACAGCGGCGAGACGTCCCGGCTTTCGGGCGACGAGACCAAGTTCTCGGCCTACTCCAGGCTGGCCGTGCCCGCCACCGACTATCTGCGCGCCCTGCGCATCCGCACCCGGATCTGCCGCGCCGCCGATGAGTTGCTCTCAAAGTACGACGCCGTTGTGGGGACGCCGCGCAACCACGTGGCGACCCCCGTAGACCAGCCCATACGCGTCGCCATATCCGGCCTCTCCCGCGACATCCTGGGCTCAGTGGGCAACGTGGCCGGTTTGCCCTCCGTAGCCGTGCCCAACGGCTTCGGCGCGCGGGGCCTGCCCACCGGCATCCAGTTCTTAGGGCGAGCTTATGAGGAGAACTCCGTACTTGCCGCGGCGAGGGCGTATCAATCGCTGACGGACTGGCATACGCGGCACCCCGCCACAGATTAGGCGAGATGTCTAGCGCCGCAGCGACAGTCGCTCGGCGGCCAAGCGGTTCATGCTCACGCCCGCTTCGGCAGCATCCATGGCCAGGGCGCGATGGGTATCCGGAGGGATGCGAAGGGTGAGGGTGCCGCTGTAGCGTCGTGTAGATAGAGGCTCCGGCGCTGGCTTGCCTTGCTCACGCAGCAACCGCACGGAGAAGGCCGCCAGGTCGCGGATGCCCGCGAACGCCTTCTCCGGCGTATCGTCCAAGTGGCTGAGCAAACTGAACTCGGCGCACAGCCCAACGTATTCCCCGTCCTCCTCCGACCAAAAGACCCTATACGTATAGCGGTCTGCAATGTTAGCCATGCATCTCCTCCAGCTTGTCGATTGCCTTGAGCACCTGGCGAACCTGGTACGCCTTTGCCATGCCTCTCTTGGACTGAATGTTCACAACCGGTTCGTCCGGCCAGGGCGTCTGATACACTAAATGGCTGCCGCTTTGCCGCGGTACCCCGAAGTACCGATCGCAAATCTTGCGCAGGTCGTCAAATCGGACGTTGCGGGGGTTCCGCCTTATTTGAGCTAGTGCCCTGTCCATCAAGTTATGGTATCATTATCGCAACCGCAATTGTTGCATGAGCCAGACCCATCGGTCAAGACTGCAAATCATTACAGGAAATCAGGGCAACGGAGCGATACATGACCAACCTATTCACCACGTCCAATGAAAGCAAGACCCTGGAGATAGAGGACACCGACAGGGCGGAGCGCCCCTTCCGGCTGGTGGTCACGCTTCAGAAACTGGGCGTCACCACCAAGCTGGACTACTTCCTCACTGAAGAGGACGCCATGGGAATAGCCAAAACCCTGGCCTCGGCCACTGGCTAGAGGCGGCGCGATGTTCTGGAGTCAGATCACCATACCGGGCAAGCCTCGGCTCCTTGTCGTGGACGGATCGCGGAACGTGCTGGGCTGGGAATCGGAGTTCTGCGACCGCATAAGCAACGTGCTGGTAAGGAAGGAGGTCGACCTGGTTGGCGGAGGCGCCGCGCGCATCGACAGGCCGAAGGAGCTTGCGCCTCTACTGCGCGGCCAGCAGGCCAACTGCATCTTCCTCCTCTGCCACGCTCACAGGCAGGACGGGCAAACAGCCGCCCTGGAGGACTACTGGAAGTGGCTGGCCGGGCAGGACAGCCTTGCCGAAATGCTGCTCGCCGTCTGCACCTACGAAGAGCACGATGCGGAAACGGCGCAGGCCATCATGGGCGCCGGCGACAGCTTCGCCAAGCTGGCCGTGGCCCAGCAATCGGATATGTCGTTGCGGGCCGCCGGGCTGTTCTACATGAAGTTCTTCACCGAGCTGGACCTACACGCCTACGACTCCATAACCGGAAAGATGGTCTGGTTCTCCCACTCCAAAGCGCGGGAGATTCTGAAGCGCCGCAATCTGCCGGGCCGCATGGGTCTCAGGTGCTAGAGTCGGTAGACCTGATCCACTACCGAAAAAGAATCTTCTTAATAGTTGCCTGCACCCGCGGTCCGTCTCCACTCCAATGCTGATATGATGGATGTTGGCATCTCACTACTTCAACACTTGCGGGTGGACTCCAGTTGACTGCGGCCTTCTGCACCGGGTCGCCGCACAGCAAGACAACCCGCGGTTGGCAAAGATTCACCAAGAACTGAAGTAATCCACTGTTCACCGCTCGCAAATTCGCCCAGCTATCTGTTGTACCAGTCCGCGCGGGAGTTGTTGTGAGGTTTGTCGTCATTACTTGACTCCAAGGATGCTTGAGCCTAGCAAAGGCCGGCACTAGGTATCTATGCAATGAACCCCAAGTTGGCTTGTTATTGTAGCTGGGATACCAGAAGGCATTATGAGGATGTGGTATCCCTCCCAAAACCGGCAGATTGGGCGGAATGAAGGTTTCCTCTACACTGTTTGCACTAGGGTCACCTGGTCTATTTAATACTACAAGGCACGACGCGTTTGCGGTGCCAAAAGTATACTCAGGCCACTTACGAGTCCTCAGGATTCGCAACAAGCTTTCGGGCCATTTCAATCCGTCATTGGCATCTCTGCTATTCAGCAGACAGTTCCAATCGCCCTTCCATCTTGAAGGTATAGAGACCTTCTTGTGGAATACGCGGTACTTTGCGGCATCTCTTTCTCTCACAGCTGGATCGTCTGAGTACAGTCTATCCATATACGGCACCTCCTCTAAATAAGTGAAGCTCTCCTCAAATTTGAGGAGAGCTTGTCTCGTTGTTCCTGGTAGCGGGGGCAGGACTCGAACCTGCGACCTTCGGGTTATGAGCCCGACGAGCTGCCACTGCTCCACCCCGCGATGGTCGAAAATAGGGAAAGAGAAACGTTCTGTCAGAGGCTATATGTGGGTCAAGCCCTCGGTCAATTAGTACCGCTTAGCTTAATCCATTACTGGACTTCCACTTGCGGCCTATCAAACAGGTAGTCTTCCTGTGACCTTACCTCCGAAATGAATCGGAGTGGGAGATCTCATCTTGGAGCTGGCTTCGCGCTTATATGCTTTCAGCGCTTATCCAAACCAGACGTAGCTACCCGGCACTGCTCCTGGCGGAACAACCGGAACACCAGAGGTCTGTCCCTCCCGGTCCTCTCGTACTAGGGAGAGCCCTCCTCAAATCTCCTGCGCCCACGACGGATAGAGACCGAACTGTCTCACGACGTTCTGAACCCAGCTCGCGTGCCGCTTTAACCGGCGAACAGACGGACCCTTGGGACCTTCTTCAGCCCCAGGATGCGACGAGCCGACATCGAGGTGCCAAACCTTGCCGTCGATGTGAACTCTTGGGCAAGATCAGCCTGTTATCCCCGGGGTAGCTTTTATCCGATAAGCTACGGCCCTTCCACACGGAACCGTAGGATCACTTTGACCTGCTTTCGCACCTGCTCGACTTGTTGGTCTCGCAGTCAAGCCCCCTTATGCCAATGCACTCCGCGGGCGATTTCCATCCGCCCTGAGGGGACCTTTGTGCGCCTCCGTTACCTTTTGGGAGGCGACTGCCCCAGTCAAACTACCCACCAGGCATTGTCCCCTGGCCTATCCAGGGTTAGAGCCAGAAACAGGAAAGAGTGGTATTTCAACGGCGGCTCCACCCCAACTAGCGTCAGGGCTTCATAGCCTCCCACCTATCCTACACATTCATGCCCCCAGTCCAATGCCAAGCTGTAGTAAAGCTCCACGGGGTCTTTTTGTCCTGTCGCGGGTAGCCCGCATCTTCACGGGCAATGCAATTTCGCCGAGTCCCTCGTTGAGACAGTGCCCAGGTCGTTACGCCATTCGTGCGGGTCGGAACTTACCCGACAAGGGACTTCGCTACCTTAGGACCGTTATAGTTACGGCCGCCGTTCACCGGGGCTTCGGTTCAGAGCTTCTCCTTACGGATAACCCCTCCCCTTAACCTTCCGGCACTGGGCAGGCGTCAGCCCCTATACTTAGGGTTTCCCCTTTGCAGAGACCTGTGTTTTTGTTAAACAGTCGCCTGGGCTAATTTGCTGTGACCCACAGAGCTCGGTCCAGCGCGTGGACGTCACCCAATGGGAACCCCTTATCCCAAAGTTACGGGGTCTTTTTGCCGAGTTCCTTAACGAGGGTTCTCTCGACCGCCTTGGGACTTTTATCCCTGTCTACCAGTGTCGGTTTGCGGTACGGTCACCTTTACCCCATAGCAACGAGGCTTTTCTAGACGGTATAGGGTCAATGGAATTCCCCAGGTATACCCTAGAGTTTCCTGCCCCCTCAGCTGTAACGCCGGAGTGGATTTGCCTGCTCCGGCAGGCCTACAGGGAAGGACGCACCATGTCCAATAGGCGCGCTCCACCTACCTTTCCGTGTCCCCCCTTTGCTTTAGTCGAGATACTGGTGGTGTAGGAATTTTGACCTACTGTCCATCGCCTGCGCCTTGCGGCCTCGGCTTAGGCCCGACTAACCCTACGTCGAAAGACGTTGCGTAGGAAACCTCAGACTTTCGGCGTCCCGGATTTTCACCGGGATATACGCTACTCATGCCGGCATTCTCACTTCTGCGCGCTCCACCACACCTTACAGTGCAGCTTCTCTGCCCGCAGAACGCTCCCCTACCCAGCCCCCGATAAATCGGGAACTGCCACAGCTTCGGCGGCAGGCTTGAGCCCCGTTACATTGTCGGCGCGGAATCCCTCGACCAGTGAGCTATTACGCACTCTTCAAAGGATGGCTGCTTCTAAGCCAACCTCCTGGCTGTTTTAGCGACTCCACTTCCTTGCACACTAAGCCTGCACTTAGGGGCCTTAGCTGGCGGTCTGGGCTGTTTCCCTCTCGACAATGAAGCTTATCCCCCACTGTCTCACTCCTGAAGTAAGAGCTTGAGGCATTCGTGGTTTGGTTGGGTTTGGTAAGCTCACGCTCCCTAGCCCATCCAGTGCCCTACCTCCTCAAGTCAATCTTCAAGGCTGCACCTAAATGCATTTCGGGGAGAACCAGCTATCTCCAAGTTCGTTTGGCATTTCACCTCTACCCACAGCTCATCCCATACTTTTGTACCAGTAACGGGTTCGAGCCTTCACTCCGAGACTATCGGAGCTTCACTCTGGCCATGGGTAGCTCACCTGGTTTCGGGTCTACTAGACGCAACTGCTGCCCTATTAGGACTCGCTTTCGCTACGGCTCCCTTCGTCCACGAAGTTAACCTTGCTACGCCTAAGTAACTCGCCGGCTCATTCTTCAATAGGCACGCCGTCATCCCGACAAGTCGGGACTCCGACTGGTTGTAGGCACGCGGTTTCAGATCTATTTCACTCCCCTCCCGGGGTGCTTTTCACCTTTCCCTCACGGTACTGGTTCGCTATCGGTCGCTAAGGGTATTTAGCCTTGGAGGGTGGTCCCCCCAGATTCCCGCAGGATTTCCCGTGTCCCGCGGTACTCAAGGACACACCAGGAGCCTGTCATCTTTCGCCTAAGGGGCTCTCACCCTCTACGGCGGTCCGTTCCAGGAACCTTCGGCTAGACAACAGGTTTCTTACTCCTTTGAGGATGCTGGGGCTCCTCTAGGTGACCTTACAACCCCTGGAAGACATGGGCCCCCAGGCCGTGAAGCCTTCCAGGTTTGGGCCATTTCCCCGTTCGTTCGCCACTACTAGGGGAATCTCGGTTGATTTATTTTCCTCAGGGTACTTAGATGTTTCAGTTCCCCTACTTACCCATCCTAGCTTAAGGGTTAGGCTAGGACTCTCCAACTTTCAGTTGGAGGGGTTTCCCCATTCGGGAATCCCCGGCTAAGCCAGCTAGACGGCTCACCGAGGCTTATCGCAGTCTTGCTACGCCCTTCTTCGGCCCTTAGCGCCAAGGCATCCACCGCGAGCCCTTAGTAGCTTGACCCACATAAAGACCCGGACAGAACCTTTCTTCTATTCCCTATTCTTTTTTTAAGGTACAAAAACGCGGCAGCCAGGTTGCCCTAGGCTGCCGCCTCGGTTTCTCTGGCTTTAATTCCGCTATCAGGTATTGAGTTTTGCCAAAAAGCTTACTCCCTTTTTCAACCTGTACACCTAATATAGCAAGGGCGCTTTGCGCCGTCAAGGGCAAAATAGGCGGACATACGAGCAAACGGACATACAGACATCGCACCCCCTGCCCGTTTGCCTGAGGTTGGGTGTGGCGGCGGGGTTGCCCGTTTTGTCCCTGGGTGGCAGTGCGGCGGCGGTGCGGGTATAATGGCCGCGCCGGAAGGCGGAACTTGTCGGCCAAGGAGGAACCTATGACCACCCAGCAGGCGCTCTTGAGTCCCCAGACCGTGATAGACCAGTTCAAGAAGAACGGCGTCACCCACGTGGTCTGGCTTCCCGACAGCGAAACCAACTGGATGTATCTGGCCATGCAAGAAGAAGAAAGCATGGACCTGATCCCCGTTGCCCGGGAAGGAGAGAGCATGGCTATAGCGGCCGGCCTCTACATAGGAGGCAAGAAGCCGGTATGCCTCATCCAGAATACCGGGATGTTTGAATCCGGTGATTCCATACGCGGCATAGTCCTGGACGTCAAATTTCCCCTGGTCATCATGGTGGGCTACCGCGGCTGGACAAGGCACGGGGTCACCACCGACTCCGCAGCCAGGTTCACGGAGCCTATCCTGATTGCATGGGGCATCAACTACTACCTGGTGGAGAGCGACGCGGACGCCGACCGCATTACCACCGCCTTTGAGGAGGCGGAGTCCACGGGACGCCCCGTGGCGGTGCTGGTGGGAGACGAGTTCCACGGCTTCAACCGGCCTGTCCTGAGCACCGATCTCCCCTGACCGATCCAGATGGCGCAACCAGGATAGGCAGACCTACCTGCATCAGGCAGACGGACTGAAAGGAGCACCGTATGAAAGCTATAGATGCTTTCCGAGTAATAGAGAGCCTCCAGCGAGACTCTGTAATAGTGGTCTGCCAGGAAGGCCGCATCCCCTGGGAGTCGTTGGAGCCCAACCTTGACCTTTATATTCCCTTTGTCGGCTCGATGGGTAAGGGATCATCCCTGGCGCTAGGTGTGGCGCTGGCCCGCCCGGACCGCCGGGTAATAGTCCTGGACGGCGACGGCAGCTTGCTGATGAACCTGGGCTCCCTGGTCACGGTGGCAAACAAGGCGCCCAAGAACTTCTGCCACATGGTGGTGGAAAACGGCATCTACGCGGGAACCGGCGGACAGCCCGTGCCCAACTCCGGCAAGACATCCTTTGCCGGATTGGCCAAGGCGGCCGGCTACGCCAGTACCTATGAGTTC
Organism: Dehalococcoidia bacterium; assembly: GCA_963667055.2. Taxonomy (GTDB): domain Bacteria; phylum Chloroflexota; class Dehalococcoidia; order Lucifugimonadales; family QGNO01; genus DAOUJH01. The sequence continues at coordinate 1,511,105 of OY762956.1, read as the reverse complement.
AACGACCTTGAGGAGTTTTCTCTAAAGGCGGAAGAAGCCATGTATGCGGAAGGCCCCGCCTTTGTTTCGCTCAAGGTTGAGCCCGAGCCTGAAATGCGGCCTATGGCGACGCGTCCCAGGGGCAGGCCCATGCGAGAGGGCATCTATACGGTGAAGGCCACTCTGTCCCGCTCCTAACGCTATCCGTTGCGACGCATGATGACCGTTACCTTGCGCTGCTGGCCCTCGCCCACGCTCTCCGTAGTTACGGAAGAGTGGTTTGCCAGGGCAAGGTGTATCACCCGTCGCTCGGACGGCGGCATAGGCTCCAGGGTTATCGGCCTGCCGCTTCTTGCTACACGCTCCGCCACCCGTGAAGCAAGCGCCTCCAAAGACTTGCTGCGCCGCTCCTTGTATTTCTCCACGTCAACTACAACTACGGGGTGGCTCTGCATCGATTTGTTCAGGGCCATGTTCACCAGGAACTGGAACGCTTGAAGGGTCTCGCCGCGCTTCCCAATGAGCAGTCCGGAATCTTCGCCGTGTACGTCTATCACCGGGCCCGTTTCGTCATCGCCGGAAGACCTGATCGTGGCAAGCACGGAGATATCCATTCTGGAGATGAGGGAATTTACCACTCCTATGGCCAGAGAAGCCAGTTCTTGAGATGCGGAGAGGCGAGTCACTCGGACCCGCGCCTGCTCTGAACCTATGCCGAAGAAACCGGGTCGTCCGTGGTTAACGACCTCTACCGCGACCTCCTCGCGACCTGCGTCTAGCTCCCTTAGGGCGAGCTCTAGCGCCTCCTCTACGGTTCTGGCGCTGATCTCTATCGAATCGTTGTCCATCACTAACAACCTCCTCGTCAGCTGAAGGGCCGTCTTCCGTATCTGACGCTTCGCCGACCGCGGATGCTGTAACGGCAGCAGGCGCGGTGCGTCGCAGAAGGCCGCCCCATCCGGTTACAAAGTATTGAATGACTATTCCAATGGCGTTGGATACCAGCCAGTAAAGCGGCAGTCCGGCGGGAAGGGACAGTGTGAAGAAGCCGAACATTATCGGCATCATCCAGAGCAGCATGCGGTTGGTGGATTCCTGGCGCGGGTCCGCGGCCAGGGGAGTGCTCATCTTCTGCATGACCCACATGGAGCCGCCCACAAGTACAGCCATGACATAGGTAACTGGAGAGTTGCCTGCCACCGCCAGATCCAGGCCAAGGAAGTTGCTGTTCAGCGGCACCACCTGGTTTACCAGGGGCAGCCAGGAGTAGAGGTGCCCGGAAAGTCCCGCCAGCGATTCGGGGCTGGTGGGCAGCACCTGGATAATCGCCATGTACAGCCCTATCCAGATGGGGAACTGAATGACAAGGGGCCCCAGGCATCCTATGGGATTAACCCCGGACTCGCGGTACAGCTTCATGGTCTCCTGGGATAGCCGCGCCCTGTCCTTGGCGTATCTCTGCTGGATGACCTTCAGCCGGGGCTGAAGAGCGGTCATTTTCTGAGTCGAACGGATCTGGCGCAGGGTAAGGGGTAGAGTAGCCAGCCTGACGATGATGGTGAAGACCACGATTGTGATTCCGAAGTTGCGCCAAAGCACGGCATAGAGCAGGACCAGCCCGTTCAGCAGCGGGTCCAGAATCAACGTGTTCCAGATTAAGGCTATTGCTTCCATTGTTGTCTTCTACCGGTCAGACGTATCCGTCTGCCAGAGTTGCCGCTGGCCTCCGACCAGCCTCAGCGCCCAGACCTTCCTGTCCATATCGTTGACGTATACCGTATCTTCTACCACGCCTATGTCCGCTCTCACCTCTGCGCCCACGTCGAACCCCGGGTTCTCCTGCTGACCGGACATTGCGTTGAGCGAATAAACGATCCCCTCGTCGGAAGTGACCACAATCCGGCCGTTCACAACGGCCGGTGAGGCGATGATGGGCCGCTGCAGGTCGAACTCCCAGCGCACTGTACCCGTGTTCGCGTCCAGCGCATAGAGAATGCCGTTGGTCGTGGTGGCGTAGACCATGTCGTCCACTACAACGGGGTCCGCCCAGAACCAGCCGTCGCCTTGGAACTGCCATTCCTGTTCGCCGTAGTCTATGTCCAGGGCGTGGAACGTACCGTCGAAGGTGCCGAAGAAGACGTTGCCGTTGGACACGAGGGGCGAAGTGACGATTGCGCCGCCCGCTTCAAACGGCAGCGACCATTTCTCTTCGCCGTCGAGGAGGGAGAGCGCGTAGAAGTTGTGGTCAAGCGAGCCGAAGTAGACCACGCCGTCCACGATGGCGGGGGTAGACCAGACCTGGTCTTCCGCTTGGAACGACCACTCCACTGCGCCCGTGGAAGTGTCAAGGGCGCGCACCATGCCTTCGGAATCGCCGAAGATGACCTTGCCGCCGTCAATGTCAACGGCCGGCCCCCCCACTATCCGGCCCACAAAGCTCCTGTCCGAGGGGAACTGCCACAACGGCGTCAGATCAAATGCGTTGAGAGCGTGCAGCTTTCCTTCAAAGGCTGCCACGTACACACGATCGCCGTCGTAGGCGGGCGTGCCGTAGATTCCGCCGAGCGGGTCCTGGCCGGGGAGTGGATAGCTCCACCGGATATCGCCGGTACTAGCGCTTAGCGCGAGCACCTTGCCGTCCCTGGAACCTACGTAGACCAGGTCCTGCGAAGCCACGGGGCCGGACCAGCCTCCGGAGAAGCGGAACTGGTCGGTAACGCAGCCGGTCGCCAGGAACAGCAGGGGAAGCAGCAGAACAAGCAGCCTCTTTCCCGTCATATCGCGGCCTGCTCCGCTTCCCTGGATTGACTTTGCGGCAGTGGGACGGGGTCGTAGCCGTATTCGCCCCAGGGCTGGCAGCGGCCCAGCCGCTTAAGGGCCATCCAGCCTCCTCTCAGTGCGCCGAAGAGTTCAACCGATTCATAGGCATAGGAAGAGCACGACGGAGTGTACCGGCAATGGGTGGGCCAGTACGGGGAGAGAGTGGCCCTGTACAACCTGAGCAGTGCAAGCAGCGGTGATTTCATACGGCATCCTCGGCCGGCATCCTGGCGCGAGCCCTGCCTGAAAGGTCCATGACGGCTTTCAGCAGCTCTGCATACGATGCGCGTGCCGCGCCGATGCGGGCTATGAGAACTACATCCCAGCCCGCCGGAAGCGTCGCTGACCGCGCTGCTTCGCGAAGTCTCCGTTTAACCAAGTTCCTGACTACCGCTTTTCCCAACCGGCGACTTACGGAAAACCCTATCCGGGTCTTCCCAGTCCCGTTGGCTCTTACTCTCATTACCACCAGCCGGTTGCTCCAACTTCTCCCTTCTCGCCGCACGGCTTTGAAGTCGGACGCCTTCCTGAGGCGACGGTCTTTAGTCAAAGGAGGTCTTACAGTCTGAGGAGGGCCTTCTTTGAGGGGCAGCGTACTAGACCGTGAGCTCGTGCCGGCCCTTGAATCGGCGTCTACGCAGAACATCGCGGCCTCCTCTGGTGCTCATACGAGCCATGAAGCCATGCCTGCGCTGACGCCGTCGTCTCTTGGGCTGGTAGGTCCTTTTGGGCATAATCGTAAAATAGAGTCGGTTGCAACGTTGGATTATAAGGGTCGGTTGTGCGGGGTGTCAAACTACTTGACATAAGTCGATTTTGGGGTGTCGTGAAAAGGGTTGTCAGGCGTGAGATGCCGGTTAGAGGCGGAGTGGTGTCGTGCCTGAGAAGGGGATTCGTTTCCAACGTTATGTCAAGTACAAGGCTAAAATCGACCCAAATTTTGGCGGAGGTGAGAAACGAATCATATTCGGGGGCAAAGTTGAGGATATGGAGGCGGGCTTTTTGGCTGCCAAGGGGCGCGCTCCGCCGAGGGTGTTGGGCGGTTCCGGGCCGGTATGGATGGATATGGGTTTGTTGTGTGGCCATGTGGATAGGATAGGGGACGGAGGCGGGTGCGGGGAAGGGGGAGATGGCGGACATACGGGCAAACGGGCAAAGTGGGCAGGCGGGCAAACGGAGTTGCGAGTGGGGGGCCTTGTTTGTTGCGGGAACAGATTCTTCGCTGCGCTCAGGGTGACAGGTGGGCGCTCAGGGTGACAGCGAGGGGATGGATTCCCGATCGGCGTCGGGAATGACGGTGACGGGGACGCCGTAGGATTCACCCCCATCCCCGCATCAAGTGCGGGGCAGGCTTCAATCTTCCCCCATCAAGAGGGAAGAGGTTTGGGGCGGGCAGGACGGGGGCCGTTAGTACATGACGAGGTTGGCGGGGACGAGCCGTTGCGAGGATGGGTCTACGGCCAGCGCGAGTCCTTCCAGGGTGTAGGCTCCCAGCAGCGGCGGAGCGTTGTCCGCTGCGAAGGCCACGATTGTAACCTCGCTTTCGCCGTCTATGGTGGCCCAGGCGCGTCCGTACTCCATCTCGACTCGCCGGCCGTCTGCCACCAGGAAGCGGCGGCTTCCCATTGGTTCGACCCCGATCTCACGCAGCAGGCGAGCGGGGATGGTGGTGTAGAAAGCGCCGGTGTCGACTGTGGCCTCTATGTCCAGGCTGTGCTGGCCGTCCATGCTGGAGATGCGCAACGGCCAAGTGAATGTGCCCATTATGCCATCCTTTAGTGCAGCTTTCGGTTCTTACATTCTAGCCGATTGCGCGGGGCTGGGAAAGGAGACATGATACCCGCTCAGGTTAAGGCGGGAGCCCACACCCCAACCGCCCCTGGATTCCCGCTCGGAGGCGGGAAAGACAGTGGCCGGACGCGACTTGCCGCCGTGCTCACCCTTCGACCTTGCTCAGGGTGAACGGGGGACCATTGTAGGGGCGGTTCGCGAACCGCCCCTACGGGTTACCCTCAGCAGACGGCGATCCGGTTGTTGTTTATGCACATTTGCGTCCATGTGCCGTTATCGTTCAAGACCTGAAACAACAAACCATTGACAGTCCCACCGCCAATCCTAGCAAGCGGACCATACGGCTCACTCCATGTAATATGAGGAGCGGTCGACTCGTCGCCGGGGGAAATCTCTATTTCCCAGCCGTCATCGCTGCGCACAATCAGGGACTCCAACACAAGCTCGTCCGGGATTTCGGCGGTAGGGCCGGGCGCTCCCATGGGCCCCGCTGGCCCTCTTAAGCCCGCTGGCCCTTGGGGGCCAGTGAGTCCTTGCTCACCGCGCGGCCCTGTCAAGCCCGTCGGCCCTTGGGGGCCAGTGAGTCCTTGCTCACCACGCGACCCTGTCAAGCCCGCCGTCCCTTGGGGGCCAATGAGTCCTTGCGGCCCTTGTGGTCCGGGCGGTCCTTGCGGAGCCGGGGGAATCAACGCCACCTGTCTCGCGACCTCTTCCGCCACCTCCGCCTCGATGAGCCGCGACAGCTCCTCGTCGGAAGGTCCGCAGGCAGCGACAGTCAGCAAGACGACAAGCAAAAGCAATATGCATTGGTTCTCTTGGGCTACGCTCGGGGTAAACTCCCCGCCGCCCCTGGATTCCCGATCGGGGTCGGGAATGACGGTGGCGGGACGCGACTTGCTCGCTCACGCCCTTCCCTTCGGCTAGGCTCAGGGCGAACGGGTGGAGGTGTCCGCCCGCGCCCTGGATTCCCGATCGGGTCGGGAAAGACGGAGGGGCGTATGTCCGCATGTCTACTGTGCTATATTGGGCGCTCACAGGGAGAGAGCAATATGTGTGCCCGGTACAGCGATGAATGGACAGCCGAACTCCTGGACCCGGAGCGCCGGTTTCACGGCCTGGGAATCGGCGAGCTTTTGGAGGAGTTGGGGCTGGAGGCTGGGATGACGGTGGTCGAGTACGGCTGCGGCCCCGGCCTTGTGGCGTTGCAGGCCGCGGCGATGGTGGGCCCATCCGGCAAGGTGTACGGCATCGACGTTCACGAGGGCATGGTGTCGCTGGTCAAGGAGAGGGCCGCCGAGGCGGGGCTGGCCAACGTGTCGGCGCTGCTTAAGGACGGGCCTGCCGCTCCCCTGCCCTGCGGCACGGCGGACATTGTGACGTGCTTCCTTGTCTTCCACTACATGGAGTCGCGCGCCGAGAGGCAGGCGCTGGCCGACGATTTGGCGCGGCTTGTGAAGCCCGGGGGCAGCGCGGCAGTACTCCAGTGGAACGAGCGCTGGAACAATGGCGTTACCTATGAGGAGACGGTCGATTTGCTTACGTCGGCAGGTCTGCGGTGCGACGGTTCGTACTCGGTTTGCGATAATCAGTACAGGGTGGTGGGGGTCAGGCCGGGGGAGTAGTGAGGCACCCGCGAGAGCTTTGCAAACCTCTTCCCCATTGATGGGGGAAGATTGAGATGGGGGTGAAGTTTGGAGAGCCAGCGGATCGCCCCCCATCCTAACCTTCCCCCACGGAGGGGGGAAGGGACTTTTAGGTCTCGCAAGAGTCTCCGCCCGCGATAATGCCAGCAGGCGGTTTTGGAAAAGCGGCGCGGCGGTGCTAGAATAGCTTGTGCTATCTTCGGCCACCGTAGCTCAGGGGTAGAGCAGCTGTTTCGTAAACAGCAGGCCGTCGGTTCGAATCCGACCGGTGGCTCCATATCATGCGGGAAACCCTTATTGGAGGCGCGCCGTGTCATTGATACCAAAGGTGATGAGCACCCAGCATCCGGATAATGCGACGCCGGCCCCCTTTGCCGACGAAGCCGGAGTGCTGAAGGGAGACGGCGAGGTCGAGGAGGCCGTCGCCGCGTTCGGCCTGGGCTGCGACGAGCAGATGTGGGACTCCGAAGGAAAGGAGACCGACAACCAGGTGGTGCGGAAGCTCCTTACCAATTACTCCGACCTGTTCCGGGGCGGCCTACAGCTTGGTCGCAACGTGGCGCTGACGCTGCGAGTGCCCAACCCGAGCATCGAACGGGACTTGCGCAAGTCGATGGTGGAGGCTCTGCAGAGCGTGCCCGCGGCCTGGGACATGGCCGCCAGCTTCTACGGTGAAGACGCCGCCGCTCCCATCCAGGAGGTGATACTCCCCTTCACCACCTCCGCAGAAGAGATCGCCCTGGTGGAGGCGTACTATCGGAAGGCGATAGTGGGCCAGGAAGACGAGATGCTGCTCAACGGGCAGGTCGTCAAGGACTGGGTGGGCGAGTTCTTCCCGAAGCAGATCCGGATGATCCCATTGATAGAGGACAAGGAGCACCTGCTCTACTGCGACCAGATAGTGGAGGAGTACCTGGAGGGTAGAGACCTGCCGTACCAGCGGGTGTTCCTGGCGCGGAGCGACCCGGCGCTCAACTACGGCGTGGTGGCCGCCGAACTGGCGCTGAAGGTGGGACTGCGCCGCCTCCACGAGTTGGAAGCCAGGCTGGGAGTGCCGCTGTATCCCATCATAGGCGCGGGCTCCGTGCCGTTCCGGGGACACCTGACCCCCGTGAACATACCTCGCGCTCTTGCCGAATATCCCAGCGCTCATACCTTCACCGCGCAGTCCGCTTTCAAGTACGACTACGATGAGGACACCGTCCGCGAGGGCATCCGGCAGATCAGCGTCCACGAGAGGAGCGAGCCGGCGCCGATCGACGAGGAGCGCGCCATCAAGGTGATAGAGAAGGCCACCGCCGGGTATCAGGAACAGGTGCAGAAGCTGCTCCGCCCCATAAGCACGGTTTCGAACCACATTCCCAGGCGGCGCGACCGCAGGATGCACGTCGGCCTCTTTGGCTACGGCCGCTCCATGGAGGGCGTCGAGGGCGTGACGCTTCCCCGCGCCATCAGGTTCACGGCTTCGCTCTACTCCCTAGGAGTGCCGCCGGAGCTGCTGGGACTGGCGGCCCTTGATGAGGCCGACCTGGCCTTTGTTCGCGAAGTCTACCCCAGTCTGGACAGCGACCTGCGCGCCTCGCTGCGCTTTGCAAACGAGCGACTCGTGAAGGAGCTGCTGGGCGAATCGTACCTGCGCCTTGTTGGGCAGTTCACCGACGAGATAGACCGCGTCCACCAGGGGATGACCACCGCCATCACGGCCAGCATCGCCGATAGCAGGACCAGCATGCGCGTGTCGCACTTCGTTGAGGAGGCTGCCCATCTTCGCCGGTTTTTGGGGTAGCGTCGGCCATGTCTGAACTGAGCGAGAGGTTGGACTTTGCGGTGAGGGCGGCCATAGAGGCCGCCGGGGTGACTATGCGCTACTTCCGCTCTCCAAGCCTGGCCGTAGAAGCCAAGCAGGATGAGTCGCCGGTGACCAGGGCAGACAAAGAGGCGGAAGAGATGCTGCGCGAGCGCATCGCCGGGGAGTTCCCGGATGACGGGATCCTTGGCGAGGAGTTCGGGGCGCAGGACGGTTCCAGCGAATACAGATGGTACCTGGACCCCATCGACGGCACGCAGTCGTTCATTCGCGGGATTCCGCTGTTCGGGACCATGGTTGGCCTGGAAGCCGGGGGCGAAGCCGTGGCCGGCGTGATCGTCTTTCCCGCCATGAAGGAGATGGTCTTCGCCGGCAAGGGCCTCGGCGCGTGGTGGAGCGACGACCTGCCGCCGAGCCAGCCGAGGAAGGCGCGCGTATCGAAGGTGTCGCGGCTATCGGAGGCGTATCTCTGCTCAAACTCGGCCATCGGGTTCGAGAGGATTGGGAAGGAAGCCGCCTATCGGAAGCTGTCGGCAGCGGCGGGACTCACTCGCGGCTACCCCGACTGCTACGGCCACTACCTGGTCGCCACGGGCCGCATCGAGATCATGATAGACCCTGTGGTGAGTCCCTGGGACAACGCTCCCCTCAAACCGATAATGGAAGAGGCAGGCGGACGCTTCACCGACCTGGACGGGAACGCCACGATTCACGGGGGCAGCGGCATATCCAGTAACGGCCTAGTGCACGACGAGGTGGTGGCTATTTTCAAGGGTAATTCCGCATAGGGAAGCGCCGGCGGTTTCAGGCCGTTGACCCTGCAGGTTCACGGCGCTAATGTCGGATTCGAAGCTATAGAGGTTAGGAAGGAGACGACCTTATGTACAAGAGAGAAGCCATGCCATATTACGGGGGGCCCGTCTCCTTCTTTCGAGCGTCCCAAATCGAGTTCGACGAAATCGTCGAGGGCGCTGCCGTGGTATCGGGGGTGCCCATAGACAACGGGATCTACTCGGGAAGGCCCGGAGCGCGGTTCGGCCCCAGGGCCATTCGAGAGGCATCGCTGCACAACAGAGCGGGCTACGACGTTTACCCGGAAAACACGCGCGTGGACGTGGACAGCGGGGTTGGGACGCGCCTCAAGAACGCGCCCAAGATAGCGGACATCGGCGACTTCAACATCTACCCCAACGACCTGATGAAGACGACGGAGTCGGTCAAGGAGGGGGTGTACGAGGTCGTGAAGCGCGGCGGCTTTTCGGTGGTGATGGGAGGCGACCACTATGTCGCTTATCCATCCTTCGAGGGATTCGCCAAAGGCATCGCCGAGAGAAAGGAAGGAGCGCGCCTTGGCTACGTCCATATCGACGCGCACTCCGATTTTCAGGACAGCAACTCGCTGGGAGGCAAGTACCACCACGGGACGATGGTGCGTCGCGTAAGCGAGAACCCCATAATCTCGTACAAGAACCTGAGCTGGGTCGGCATCAATTCCGGGATAACCATAGACCAGGAGCAACTAAAGAGGGCGCATTCCCTGACCATGCTCACGGCTAAGAACGTCCGCGAACGAGGAATAGTCGAGGTTATGCAGGAAGCGATGGACGTGGCGGCGGACGGTGTCGACGCGGTGTACGTGAGCATCGACATCGACGTGATAGACGCGCACGAATCGCCGGGGACGGGCGCGCCTGAGTTCGGCGGCATCACCGTGCCGGAGTTCTTCGAGGCCATGGAGATGTTGAGCAGCTACAAGGCTATGGGGGCAATCGACCTCAGCGAGGTGTCTCCCGATTGGGACTCTTCCGGACAGACGGTCAAGATTGCCGCCGCCGGTCTGCTCAAGCTGCTGCATCCCTGGCTGTTCGACACGGTCGAGGTGTAGGGGGTGTGGTAGAATATCCCCAGGAGAATCTAATGACCACTGTTGAAGCCAACGCCGAACGCATCTTTGCTGACGCCCGCATTATGCGGGACGCCGCCTTGTCGCAGATGGCCGCCGGCGACATCCGAGACGCGGCGGAGAAGGCGTGGTGCGCCACCGTCCGCGCCACGGAGGCCCTTGTGCTTATCCGCACCAGCGAGGAGCCCGCAACGTCCCCCGCCGCCAGTCGCAGGCTGAAAGCCATATCCGAGAGCGACCCATCGCTGCGGGAACTGCGGCGCAGCTACCTGGAGCGTCAGGACGTGCTGCACGGCGAGTGCTTTTACCACGACTACTGCCAGCCGGTGGTGACTGAACGCCTCATCCACGAGACCTCGGACTTCATACTGGACGCTGAGCGGCTGGCCCAGGGCTAAGGGTTGCGGCCTGCCGGCAGCGGATCCCTTGCGCCGTCCTCCACCGACTCAAGGCGCAGCCTCAGCCCCAAGGCGCTGGTGACCTTCAGCAGCGTTTCCAGGGTGGGGTTGCCGTCTTCAGACAACGCTTCGTATAGGTTGCCTCGGTTTAGCCCAGTGTCTCTGGCGAGGGCGCTCATGTTCTGCATCCGGGCGACGTGCTTCAATACGGCTCGAAGCACGGCTCCGTCTCCGTGGTCCTCATCCACAGCCGCCCTGAGGAGCCCTCGGACATCCTCTTCGCTCTTAACGTAGTCCGCCGGATCAAACTTTCGATATTCCTCCGACATTAGCCCCTCCATTCCGTCGCCATTCTCTTGGCCCGCTCGACGTCGCGCCTTTGGCTGTCCTCGCCGCCACAGAGCAGAGTCGGTCAGCCGCCTACAAACCGTCGGGCAGGTCTACGACCATCACCCCTTGCTCCGTGTCCACCGATTTGACCACGTCGGCCAGCGCCGGCACCAGGGTCTCCTTGTCGGCGCCCTTCACTACGTAGACGTCGTTGGCGCCGGTTTGCAGGATGTCCGTTATCATGCCAAGCTCGTCGCCGCCGGCGGTGACGACGCGCATGTCCAGAAGCTGGTAGTGGTAGTACGAGCCGGGCGGAGGCGGGTGGGCGTGCTCCTCGCCGATGAAGACAGGCTCATCTCGAAGCCCTTCCGCGGCCTGCCGGGAGTCGATGCCTCTGAACTTGACCAGCAGTCCTTTGTTGGTACTGCGGGCGCGCTGTATGGAGTGCGGCGCTCCTCCAATCAGCACCTCTTTCCCCGCGTCGAACCTTCCCGGCACGTCGGAGAGGAGTTCTACGTGCAGTTCACCGCGCAATCCGGCAGGCGACCTGATGCGGCCTATCAGAATGAGGGAGTCTTCTCCGCCGTCGCGGCGGGAAGGTGAGTCCATGCCTGCTAGACGATTTCCAAGCTGGCGCGGACGCCTTCTTTGACCGCGGCCACCCTGAGCAGGACTCTTATGGCCTGGGCCACCCGGCCCTCGCGGCCAATGACCTTGCCCTTATCCTCCGCCGCTACTTCCAGGTGGAAGATGATGCGCCCGTCTTCCTCGGTCTCGGTGACCTTGACTTCCTCGGGCTTGCTGGCTATGGACTTGGCGATGTATTCGACCAGTTCCCGCATGTGTGATTACTCCTCCGCGGCGGTCTCTCTGCCGCGAAGAATCTGGACTACCGGATCGGAAGGCTGCGCGCCTTTGCGCATCCATTCCCGGACCTTCTCATCGTTGAGCACGATGGTGGGAGGATCGGTCATGGGGTCGTAGTGACCCACCTGGTCCACGAAAGACCCGTCCCTGGGAGACCTGGAATCGGCTACCACGATTCTGTATGAGGGGCGCTTCTTGGCGCCGACTCGCCGTAGGCGTATGCGTAACATCTTTTCCTAAATAGGCGTACTTTTAGACATACTAGATTGTAGTCCCCGCTTGGAGATGTTGTCAATGTTAGTGGCAACGTAGTTGAACAATGGCTGTTGCCCCGCCCCATTCCGTGCGCTACAGTATCGGCGTGAATGAGACCATGACCACTGCTACAGGCGCTCTGGAAGCCGAACTGCGCCGCCGCGTACAAGGCGAGGTGCGGTTCGACGCTTTCTCCAAGGCCATGTACAGCACGGACGCTTCCATCTACCGGATGGACCCCGTGGGCGTGGTCATTCCCCGCAACGCCGATGATGTAGCGGCAGTCATCGAGATATGCCACGAGTCGGGCACGGCGGCGCTTCCCAGGGGCGGCGGCACCGGGCTTGCCGGACAGACGGTGAACCACGCCGTGGTCATGGACTTCTCCAAGTACATGCACGGTGTGGTGGAGGTCAACGCGGAGGAGCGATGGGCCAGGGCGCAGCCCGGCATCACCCTGGACGAACTCAATCACGCCCTGCGGCCTCACGGACTGCACTTCCCCCCCGACCCCACCACCAGCAACCGCGCCACCGTGGGCGGAGCCATCGGCAACAACTCCTGCGGCAGCCACTCGGTGCTCTACGGCAAGACCTCAGACCACGTGAAAGAGGTCAGCGTGGCGCTGTCGGACGGGACGCCCGCCTCGTTTGGCCCGCTGAATGGCGGGGCGCTGGAAGCCAAGCTGAACGGGGATGGACTGGAAGGCCGGATATACGCCGACATCAGGCGCATCGCCGGGGAGCAGCGCGGCGAAATAGAGCGCCGCTTTCCCAAGATCATGCGCCGCGTATCGGGCTACAACCTGGACGCGATGCTGGCGGCGGACGAAGTGAACATGGCCGGGATGATCGTCGGCTCCGAGGGAACGCTGGCCGCGGTCACCGAGGCCAAGCTCAACCTGGAGCCACTGCCCAGCATGAAGGCTGTGGCCGTGTTGCACTTCCGCAGCCTCATAGAGGCCATGGAAGGCACCCTGGCCACGCTGGAACACGGCCCGTCCGCCGTGGAACTGGTCGATCGCATGCTCCTGCAGCGCACCAGGGAGTCGTCCAGCTTCTCCCGTCGCATGACCTTCGTGGAGGGCGACCCCGACGCTCTGCTGCTGGTCGAGTTCTACGGGGAGTCGGAGAGGGAGTTACAGGCCAAGATAAGCGGCCTGAAGCGCGACATGGAGCGCCGCAGGCTGGGCTATGCCTGCGTGCCCGCCGTGAGTCCGGAGGAGCAGGCCAACGTCTGGGAGATACGGAGGGCCGGCCTCGGTCTGCTGATGAGCGTCAAGGGCGACTCCAAGCCGCTGCCGTTCGTGGAGGACACCGCCGTGCCGCCGGAAAAGCTGCCGGAGTACGTGCGGCGCTTCGATGAGATGGTGCGCGACCACGATACGGTCGCGGGGTACTACGGCCACGCCAGCGTGGGATGCCTGCACATCAGGCCCATGGTCAACATCAAGACGGACGAGGGGTTGGACAAGCTGGTCTCGATAGCCACGGCGGTGAGCGACCTGGTGCTGGAGTACGGCGGCTCGCTGAGCGGAGAGCACGGCGACGGCATCGTGCGGGGCGTGTGGACGGAGAAGATGTTCGGCAGCGTCCTGTACGACGCCTTCCGCGAGGTGAAGCGCACCTTCGACCCCAAAGGCATTATGAACCCCGGCAAGATAGTGGACACGCCGGGATTGACGGAGAACCTGAGGCTCAGCCCCGCCTACAGGGCCATGGAGCCGGACACCGTCCTGGACTTCTCGGCGGACGGCGGGTTCGCCCGCTCGGTGGAGTTGTGCAACGGAGTGGGCGCGTGCCGCAAGATGCTGGGCGGCACCATGTGCCCGTCGTACATGGTGACACGCGAGGAGGAGCACTCGACGCGGGGTCGGAGCAACGCCCTGCGTTCGGTGCTATCAGGCGCGCTGCCTTCGTCCGAATTCACCGGCAAGCGTCTGCACCAGGTACTGGACCTGTGCCTGGAGTGCAAGGGCTGCAAGGGGGAATGTCCATCCAACGTGGACATGGCCAAGCTGAAGTACGAGTTCCTCAACGCCTACTACAAGAAGCACCGCATGCCCCTGCGGGCGCGGCTCATGGCCGGTATCGCCGGTATCAACGCCCTGAGCGCGCCCCTTGCGCCGCTGGCCAACTTTGCTACCAGGAATCCGCTGAGCCGGAGGCTGATGCACCGGTTCCTGGGTTTGCACAAAGACCGCAAGACCCCTGCGCTGACCAGATCGACCTTCCCAAGCCGGTTCAAGAAGAGGGCGTCGAACGGAAGAAGCGCGGTCAGAGGGCGGGTTGTGCTGTTCCACGACACCTTCACCGATTACAACGAGCCGCAGGTGGGCATGGCCGCCGTAGAGTTGCTGGAAGCGGCGGGATATGAAGTCGTGCTTGCGGATAAGGTCTGCTGCGGACGGCCCATGATCTCCAAGGGGATGCTGGAACGCGCCAGGGAGAACGCCCGCGTCAACGTGGAGCGGCTATACTCCTTTGCCAGCCAGGGCGTGCCTATAGTGGGCACCGAGCCGAGCTGCCTGCTCACCCTGCGCGACGAGTATCCGGACCTACTGCGCAGCGAGGAATCGAGAACGGTAGCGCAGAATTCGTACCTGCTGGAGGAGTTGCTGGTCAAACTGCAGAGAGACGGAGAGCTTGACCTGGAGTTCAGCAGCACGCCTCAGAAGGCGCTGTTCCACGGCCACTGCCACCAGAAAGCGGCGGTGGGCACTGCGGCGTCGGTGGCGGCGCTGAAACTCGTGCCCGGCCTGGAAGTGGAGGTGGTCGATTCAGGGTGCTGCGGCATGGCGGGGTCGTTCGGCTACGAGAAGGAGCACTACGATATGTCGATGGCAATTGGAGAAAGGCGGCTTTTCCCGGCGGTGCGCTCCAATCCGGAAGCGCGCATCGCCATTACGGGGTTCTCCTGCCGCCACCAGGTGATGGACGGCACGGGCCGTGAGCCGGAGCACGTCGCCGAGATACTGCGTAGCGCGCTGGCGGGGTGATGGAGGGGGCGGGCAGGTCTGAAAGCTCAATGCGTACTTGAAGAGCCACCTAGAAACGCGCAAAGGAGGTCTTTGTGCAAAAGATAAAACTATGGGAAATAACGACAAACGAAGAACCCAAGGAAATACCAAGCAACGAAATCTCTTTGGAAGAGCGGTTGGAACGCTGGCTGGAAAGCGACATTGCTGTTCTGGAGCCCGACTTGCTGGTGATTGGTCGGCAAGTTAGGACACCTTTCGATGGGACTATAGACCTGTTATGTATGGATAGATGGGGAGATACGGTGGTTTTAGAGTTGAAAAGAGGTAAAACTCCGCGTGAGGTTACCGCCCAAGCCCTAGATTACGCCTCTTGGGTTAAGGACCTTTCGAAAGATGAACTTCTGGCAATAGCCGACCCGTACCTCAAAAAGAAGAGCTTGCCTTCATTGGAGAAGGCATTTTCGGAGAGGTTTGAGACGCCCTTACCCGACGTTCTGAACGACAACCACCGTTCTCTAATAGTTGCCGAGGCTATGGACGACAGTACGAAGCGGATCATACGCTATCTGTCCGACTTTAAAGTGCCTATCAACGTTGCCACGGTACAGCATTTCACCGATAGCGATGGTAAGCAGTTTCTTGCCCAAGTGTACCTAATAGAACCTACGGAGGCTGAGGCAAAGGCGCAGTCCAAATCGAAGAGGACTTCCAGAAATACGCTAGAGGAACTTGAAACTATGGCTCACGAAAATGGTATCGGTGAGATGTTTCGTAAGGTTAGAGATGGTGTTCAGGGTATTCTCCTAGCTAGACCATACAATAAGAGAATCTGGTACGCTCGGCGTCTTGATAACGGTATGCAGCGGACTGTGTTGATCGTTGAGGCTGTTCCAAACGAGCAAGGGAGCGGGCTAGTATTTACCGCTCACGCTACCAGGTTCAAGTGCTACCTGAAAGTGGATTTGGAGCAGTTGAAGGACTGGCTTCCCCAGAACAGTAAACAAACATATAGCGTAAGATCCTGGAGTGGAAGCTCCGATGATGAAAGACAGGAAGCACTAGGGTTGGAAGGTTCCTTTCAAAGCGTAGATGAGGTGGAAAAGTTCCTCAACGGACTCAGGAGCAGTCAGCAAGCTCAAGAATAGCCTTGCTTGCTCTGTGGAGCACTTGCGCCTTAGTCACTAACTAACTACAATGTACTTGAGCGTCTGACTTTTGATCAGGCAATCTAGTACAAAGGAAAGTGACAATGGTCATAGATAGAAAAGACGAGTACCTACGGATGGTAATGCGGGGCAAGTACCGGAGACTGTACACGCACCTGAACAGCCTTCAGGTACAAGAGTGGAGAACCTCCTTTGGCGAAATAGAGGCGGTCGTAGGATTCGAGTTGCCTCTATCCGCGCGATTACACCGGCCCTGGTGGGGAAATCAGCGGGGTGGCAACGGTCACAGTCACGCTCTTGCTTGGAGCGTCGCCGGGTGGGAAACGGCGGAGGTGGACATGGACACCGAGACGCTGCTGTTCCGTCGAACCCACCCCAAGCCGGTACGCAGGCCTCCGCTCGATGAGGTTTGGCCTGTCCACCCTACTGCGGTGTGGCCCAAGGGACTGAGTCTCAGGCGAGAAGACCTCTACGAGGATAGGGTTGACGATCTGCATCGTCATCCTTTAGAAGCTGAGAGTAAGGACAAATATCGCACTGTTGCAGGACACTCATTCAGTCTCGTCGGATCGATTCTACCAGAGCGCGACGAACGTGGCGAAGTTATCGGAGATTTGCCTCAGTCCAAGTATCGTAATGAGAGGAACCTGCCACTGAACCGATACGGCGAGGGACCATTCTGCCGATTTCGGACTGCGTTGGGTTGGCAGCGCAGCGGTGTCTATGCCCTTATGGCTGGCGAGAATCCGCTTTATATCGGAGAATGCCAGAACCTAGAAGACCGCTGGGGGCCAAGGGGATATGGCGGCATATCGCCTCGGAATTGCTACAAGGGCGGCCAAGAGACGAATTGCAGAATCAACAACCTTATCTACAGGGAAATGAGGTCCGGTGCGGAATTTGAGTTGTGGTTCCATCCGGTAGATGGCGATGAGCGTGTCCGGCGACACGTAGAGAGCGAATTGGTATTCGCCATCAAGCCTCCCTGGAATAAGTAGAAGCTAGATTCGTGATCTCTAAACGAGTCACCAGTATGAAGGATGAGGTAAGTTAGCCTGCCATGTTCATAGACACCAATGTACTGGTAGCTTCCCGCATTCCCAGCGCGCCGGGCCACGACGCGGCCAGGGCGAGCCTGGAGCGCGCTTTTCTAAACCCTGAACCGCTGAGGATTAGCCGTCAGGTAATACGCGAGTACCTATCCGTAGTTACACGTCCGCAGACCTGGCCGGTGGGCATAACTCGCGCGGAAGCCTTTGATGATGTGAGCAGGCTGATCGGCAGTCTCGAGATACTTGAGGATGGCCCAGCCGTGACTGAGTTGCTGTTAGTGCTATGTCGAGAGGTTCCCGTTGGAGGAAGGCAGATTCACGACGCCAACATCGTGGCTACCATGCTGACACATGGAGAACGCAGGTTACTCACGTTCAACACGGCAGACTTTCAGCGCTATGGTGACCACATAGAGTTGGTGAGCAGTTAACAGAGTGAAATTAAGCAGCAGGCCTACGCTCTTAACCTCTATGCCCAATGTGTTGTACCATAAGGGCAATCGGTCGTATGAGAGGCTTGCGTGTTTGACCTCAGCGGAAAGAGTGCGCTTGTAACGGGCGGCAGCAGGGGCCTGGGCCGGGCGATCGTCAAGGATTTGGCGGCTGCCGGGGCGCGGGTCGCGTTCTGCTACCACAGGGAATCGGCGAGCGCGGAAACGGTCGCCGAGGAAGTGGAACGCTGCACCGGACGCAGACCTCTCGCCATCCAAGCGGACATCACCGTAGACGCGGACAGGCAGCGGCTGGTGGAGCACACCGTCGAGCAGTTGGGCGGAATCGACATCCTGGTCAACAACGCGGGCACCAGGGAGGATGGCGTGGCGCTCAGGATGGGCGACGCCTGGGACCACGTGGTGGACCTCGACCTGAACGCCCCCTTCAGGCTGTCCCAACTCGTGCTGAGGTTGATGATACGGCGGTCTTGGGGCAGAATAATCAACATAGGGAGCATCGCCTCCCGCATTGGGCTTGGCGGACAGGCGAACTACACGGCGGCAAAGGCGGGACTGGAAGGGCTGACCCGCTCGCTGGCCCAGGAGTACGGCAAGCGCGGCGTCACGGTGAACACACTGAACCCCGGTTTCATCGAAACCGACCTCACGGAGGACGCCAGCAGCCAGCTGAGAGAGGCTCTGCTGGCCAGGGCGGCCATACCGCGCACGTTGTCGCCGGAGGCGGTGGCCGGCGCGGTGGTGTTCCTGGCGTCGGAGGAGGCCTGGGCTATAACCGGTCAGACCATAAACGTCGACTGCGGGCTGGTGAAACTATGAAGAACGGCAACGCAAAACGAGTGGTGATTACGGGGATCGGCGCGGTCAATCCCCTGGGGCTGAACGTCCGGGAGACCTGGGACGCCCTGCTGAACGGAAAGAGCGGCATCGGAAAGATAGAAGCCTTCGACCCCGATGAGTCCGGCATGCGCACGCGGATAGCGGGCGAGGTGAAGCAGTTCGACCCTGAGAACTGGATGGACCGCAAAGAGGCCAGGCGCATGGACAGGTTCAGCCAGTTTGCGCTTGCTTCGGCGAAGGAGGCGATAGCCCACTCCGGCCTCAAGCTGGAGGGCGACACCCGCTACGAAGTCGGTGCGCTGATTGGCAGCGGCATCGGCGGGCTGGCCACCATCGTCGAGCAGTCCCACGTCCTGAAAGAGAGGGGCGCAAGGCGGGTCAGCCCGTTCACCGTGCCCATGCTCATGCCCAACGCCGGCTCCGGCATAGTGTCCATACATCTGGGCTGCTGGGGCCCCAGCTACGCCACGGCGTCCGCCTGCGCATCGTCGGCGGACTCGCTTGGCGTAGCGCTGGACATGATACGCAATGGCCGGGCCAAGGCGATAGTGGCGGGGGGCAGCGAGGCCACCATCATCCCCGTGTGCGTGGCGTCGTTCGAGCAGGCGCACGCCCTCAACTTCAACAGCAACGACGAGCCGGAGAAGGCGTCGCGCCCCTTCGACCTGCACCGCGACGGGTTCGTGCTGTCGGAGGGAGCAGCGGTGCTGGTGCTGGAAGACGAAGATTTCGCCAGAGCGCGCGGCGCGACAATTCTCGCCGAACTGGCGGGCTACGGAGCCGGTTCCGACGGCTACCACATCACAGCCCCAGAACCGGGAGGACGCGGCGCGGTCAAGGCCATGGAGGACGCGCTGCAAGACGCCCGCGCCGCCAAGGATGAGGTCGTCTACATCAACGCCCACGGCACGTCGACGCAGCTAAACGACAAGGTGGAGGCGCAGGCGGTGCGCCAGGTGTTCAACGGAGCCAGGATACCGATCAGTTCCACGAAGTCGATGACGGGACACCTGGCGGGAGCGGCGGGCGCGCTGGAAGCGGTGTTCTGCGCCAAGACGGTCGAGACCGGCTGGGCGCCGCCCACCATCAACTACGAGACCCCCGACCCGGAATGCGACGTGGACTGCATTCCCTGGGAGCCCAGGGAGATTGGGAAAGGGGTCATTCTATCCAATTCGTTCGGTTTCGGAGGGCATAGCTCCTGTTTAGCCTTCAGACCGTATGAAGGATAGCTTGCGGTCAGAGGGCGTTTACATCATACTATATGGTCAATTCAGAAGCGGACACCGATTATGACGATTCATCAGACTGAATTTGTGTATGAGCCGTTTGCGGATACCGAGGAGTACCGCGACGTCAACACGGACATAGTGCGCGGTTGGATAGACTCCATGGTGCAAAAGGGCAGCAAGGAGATTGACCGACTGCTGGACATAGCAACCGGCATAGGCACCATGGTGCACATCTTTGTGGAGAACCTGCCGAAGCACTGGCACACTCCGACCGTGGTTTGCCTGGACCAGAGCGGCGACGCTTTGCAGCAGGCCAAGCTGAACCTGGAATCGAAAGTTCGGGGTCTGGAGCTCATCCACTGCCCGGCGGAAGAGATGACGCTGCCCGATGAGAGCGTGGACGCGGTTCTGTGGGGCAACGGCATCCATTACCTGGAGGCCGAAAGCCAGGAAAGGGCGCTGGCCTCCATGAAACGGGCGTTGAGAAAGGGCGGATGGCTCTTCTTCAACACGGCGTTCTACGCCGAGTCCCGTCCGCCTGAGACCATACCGTTCTACAGGGCGCAGGTGAGGCGCGCCGTGGAGTACCTGAAGTCCAAGGGGATACGCAGAGAGCAGATGGACGGCAGACCGTCGGCGAGCAACTTCCTATCCAGGGACCACTACGAGGCACTGCTGCAAAAGGTCGGCTTCAAGGTGGAAGAGGTGAAGGAGAGCGCGGTGCACATACGGCGGCTGGCCATGGAGCATATCAGCGGCTTCCAGCAGTACGCGGCGGGAGCCCTTCACGGATACAATCCGCAAGCCGCTACGGAAGCGATGCGCCTGGCGGTGGCACCGGCCATGGAGCGGCACGGCCAGCCGGACGAGGACGGCGTCCTTGGCATCGAGCGGAACTGGCTGGCGGTAAGCGCGCGGGTTTTGTAGGGTTGGGGAGACTGCCCCCTACCCTTCCCCCTCACGCGCCTTGGCCTCATTCCATAGCGAGTCCTTTTCTTCAAGCGAGAGGCCGGTGAAGGCGAGACCCCGTTCATTGGCGAGGCGTTCCATCTCCAGGAAGCGACTGCGAAAGCGGGCGGCGGCTTGCCGCAGGGCGTCCTCCGACTGGATGCCCATCCATCGCGCCGCGTTGACCATCGAGAAGAGCAGGTCGCCAAGCTCCCTTGTCCTCTCTTCTTGCGACCGCGCTTCCCGGATCTCCCGGACCTCCTCGGCGACTTTGTCCAGCACGCCGTCGATCCGCTCCCAGTCGAAGCCGGAGCGGGCGGCGCGTTCCTGGACAAGCTGGTTGTGAGCAAGCGCGGGCATGGCCTGCGGCACGCTGCCCAGCAGCGATGCGCCCGGCTGGCCGCTGCGCTCTCCGCGCTTCAACTCCTCCCAGTTGGCCTCGACTTCCCGCGCGTCCTTCACCTTCCGCTCGCCGAATACGTGAGGGTGGCGTCTGACCAGCTTGTCGCGCAGCGATTCCAGCACGTCGTCTATGGTGAAGCGACCCTCCTCGGCGGCAATCTGGGCGTGGAACAGCGCCTGGAGCAGGACGTCGCCCAATTCCTCGGGGAGCTTCTCAGGGTTATGGTCGATGGCCTCGAAGACCTCGTGCGACTCTTCCAGAAGGTACCGCTTCAAGGAGTCGTGCGTCTGCTCCTTGTCCCAGGGGCATCCATGCGGACCGCGCAGCGCGGCCAGCAAATCGACCAGCCGGTTGAAGGCAACGCCCCTGTTATCCGTCATCGAGCATCCTCGGGGCGATTATATGGAGGGGCAACGTCATTGACAACCGCTCCAAGATGCTCCTACCATCCCTGACAAGGATGGAGATTTGCGATACCTGAACGTACTCTTGAACGCAACCTTTGTGCTGGCCTTCCTGGTCTTCCTGGTCACGAGCAACGTGCGCCTGGCGTTCAACTCCATTGCCCTCTACGAGTTCGGCTTCGACAGGCATAACGTGACGCGCACAACGGGCCTCACGGAATCGCAGCTTTCGGAAGTGGCGACTCAGATCAAGGACTACTTCAACTCCGATGAGGAATTGCTGAACGTCTGGGTAGCGCTGGATGGGGAGGCGAGGCCGCTTTTCAATGAGCGGGAGATCATCCACATGAAGGACGTGAAGGAACTGCTTCACGCCGTGTACCGCGTGCAGGAGGGAACTTTCCTCTTCCTCTTCACGTTTTCCATGGTGGGCTTCCTCATACTGGGCAGCGAGTTTGCGGGGAGAATTCGCAGGCTCTTCTTTGGAGGAACGGTTTTCATCTACTGCGCCATGGGAGTCATAGGCCTGGCCTCTCTGGTTGGTTTCAACCTCCTGTTCAGATGGTTCCATGAGATCAGCTTCAACAACGACTTCTGGCTGCTGGATCCCCAGACGTCCTTCCTTGTCCGGCTGTTTCCCCAGGGCTTCTGGCTTGAATCCACTCTACTGATAGGCATGGCCACGCTGGTGGAGTCGGGAGGGGTAGTGGCGCTGATTGTTCTGATTGAATGGTGGCAGAGACGGCGGGAAAGAATTGCGGCAAGCAAGGAACCCCAGTTCCTCTAAGGGAGGCGCTACCTCAAACGGTCATGGCGCAGGCGCAGGAGCCGCCGGAGGCGCAGGCACAGCCTCCACCCACGGAGGACATGGAGCCGTCTGAGCCGGAGACAAACGCGGCAAATGTAGAGAGAACACGCGGTGACACAGAGCCGCAGTCGGGGCAGGCGGCTTCCGGGGCATCGCTGAACCGGGCCAGCCGCTCGAAGCGGCCATCGCAAGAAGGACACTGGTATTCGTACAGGGGCATGGAGACACCTTTGCGCTGGTACGCGGCCAGTCTAGCACCGGGAAATATCACGGTCAAACTTGATTCTTGCCAAAAGAGGACTCCGTCGAAGATTGACGGCTGAAACACATGAGGTTACGATTCATCTGAAGCCCTTAGATACACAAGCCGGCTAGTAAGGAGGGTTTATGTATTCTAGTCTCATTGGGAAGGTACAGAAAGCGCAGCTATACGCCCAGGAAAAAGAGCGGGTAATCATCTCCAGTTTCAAGGCCACTTTCCAAGGAGAACACGACTGTTACGAGATTAGATACGATGAAGGCGTCTGGCATTGCTCGTGCAAGGGCTTTGCAGAAGATAGGCTTTGCAGCCACATCATGGCCGTCGAGAAGATGATGGAAGGGATGTTGCGCCAAGGCACGCCTGTCTCCGGGTAGAACACTCCATTGGAAAGAAAGACGACGGGCTTGCGGAAAGCACCAACAGCCCCCTGCCCGCCTATCACGGCGCGTGGGCGCTCGACATGTCCGGCCGCAGCGCAGGGTAAATCTCCGGGGGTATGCCCAGAACCGCTTCACGGGCCTCGGCGGCAACGAAGAGCGAGCCTGCCGCCACTATCAAATCTCCTTCCCCGGCTTGAGACAAGGCCAGTTTGACCGCACCGGCAACGTCGCCGCCGGCCACGGCTTCCACGCCGCGCTGCGCAAAGAGCCGCGCTACCTCTTCGGGAGGCGCCGCCCTGGGATGCCGCGACTTTGCCGCGATGACAAGGCCGGCGTTTTGGGCCAGCTCAGCTACTATCCCCTCTACGTTCTTGTCGTTGGAAAGGCCGACGACGTAGATGAGCCTGCCGTAGTCCAGATAGTCCTCCAGGGCCCGCCGCAGTATACCCGCCGAGTACGGGTTGTGCGCTCCGTCGGCTATGAGCAACGGCTCCCGGCTCAGCGCCTCCATGCGGCAGGGCCAGGCTACGGAATCGAAGCCCCGGCTGATGGAATCGCCGGATATGGCGAAGCCCATTTCAGCGAGGAGTTGCAGGCTGACCAGGGCGGTAACGGCGTTCTCTACCTGGTGCTTTCCCAGCAAGGGAATGTGCAGCCGGAATTTGCCCCGGGGGGTGGCCATATCAAGGGTCTGACCCTCAAGCCGGTGGGAGACGAGCGTTGCCCGGCACTCCTCTCCGGCGGAAATGAGGCGCGCGCCTCTACTACGGGCAACATCCCGCAAGACGCGCATGGCCTCCTCCCTCTGAGGGCTTGTCACCACGGGCGTCTCCCGCTTGATGATGCCCGCCTTTTCAAAGGCGATCTTATCCAACGTGTCGCCGAGAACGCGGGTGTGGTCAAGGCTGATGGAGGTGATGACGCTTAGCCGCGGCTGCACCAAGTTCGTTGAGTCCAGCCTTCCCCCAAGTCCTACCTCTATCACCTGAAAGCCGGCGCGCTGCCTGTGAAAGTGAAGGAACGCCATGGCGGTCAGAAGCTCGAACGTGGTGACTTCCCCCAGGGAGCTATTGGAGTTGACCGCCTCGACTTCGGGCCAGACCGCTTCCAGGAGCGCGGCGAAATCGTTCTCGGAAACGGGTGCGCCGTTGAACCGGATGCGTTCCCTGAAGGTGTGCAGATGCGGCGACGTGAACATGCCCGGCCTGTACCCCTGGGCGGCAAGGACGGAGGCAATCATGGCGGCGGTGCTGCCCTTTCCCTTTGTGCCGGTGACGTGGATGGTCGGCGTCTTCAGGTGGGGGTTGTCCAGCCGCTCCAGGAGCAGGCCTATTCTGTCCAGGTTATAGCGGCCAGTGCTCTGGGTGCGGCCGGAAACGCGCTCCAAGTCGGTGAGGCTGAGCAGTTTGTCCAGGGCTTGCCTATACTCCACGTCTGTCTCTCAATGGTCGCGAATGTGGCTTGGCATCCTGCCCAGAACCATCTTGACGCCGTCCAGGAAGGACACTTTGCGAATGTAGTCGATGTTCCCCATTAACGGTCTGGGAGAGAAGCCGAACTCTTTGCTTACGGCGTCGGTCTCGGCGATGTTGTCGAATTCGAGCATGTTCAGCTGCTGGCTTGTGGCCGGCGGGTGGGGCAGCAGCTTTTCCATCAGCTTCACAATTGGCCGCATCAGGCCGATGGGCGCGTGCATCTTCCAGCGCTTGCTGCCGTACGTCTCCGCGATGGCGTCCAGGATTCCATCGTAGGTGATGTGTTGGGGGCCGCCTATTTCGATGATGCGGTTCCTGGTTTCGTCCATCTCCAGCGTCCTGGCTATGGAGCGCGCCACGTCCTCAACGTGTATGGCCTGAAAGCGGACTTTCCCCCCGCCTATCACCGGCACCAGCGGGAACACCCTGACCAGTCCGGCCAGCGCGTTGACGAACTCGTCTCCTTCACCAAAGATTATGGAGCCGCGCAGTATAGTGTACGGCAGGCCGCTTTGGATCAGCGCCTGTTCGCCGCGCCACTTGGATTGCAGATATGGGAACCTCGGATCGTCCACGGCTCCGATGGCGCCCATCAATACGAAGCGCGACACACCCGCGTTCCGCGCCGCTTTGGCCAGTCGCGCCGTGCCCAGGTGGTTGACGCTATCGAAAGTCGCTTCGCCGCGCTCCCTTATGATTGCCACCAGATGGACCACGGCGTCGACGCCGGACAGGGAGGCCTCCAAGCCCTCCTGGTCGGTCAGGCTGCCGCGGCTCACCTCCACGCCTTCGGGGAGGAGATGCGGACGCACCGGCCCGCGAGCCAGGATGCGCACCGCGTGGCCGCTCTCCATCAGACTCGGGACAACGTGACGTCCCACAAAACCGGTGGCCCCGGTAACAAAGATTCGCTGCATAGCCGTTTCCTGACTCAGATTGCGTCCTATGAGTGATGGTTAAAGCCTAGCATTCTACAGATTAACTAACAATATTCGGTTTATTTGGATAAAAACCTCAACATGAAGTGTTATACTTTCCTCCTAGCTCAATATCTGGCGCCATTTTTGAAAAAGACTCATTGTCAGACCGCTCTTGAAGGCATCCGAAATCTGTCCTTTTTGCTTCTTGTTAGGAGCCCAGTAGAGCGGGCAAAATAGAGAAGCCATGGAACCGTTCGTTCATCTTCACGTCCATACCGAATACAGCATGCTGGACGGCCTGAGCCGGATACCGAGCCTTGTGCAGCACGCCAAGGAACTGGGCATGGACAGCCTGGCGATAACCGACCACGGCGGGCTATACGGCGCGGTGGAGTTCTATTCGGAGTGCATCAACGCGGGGATCAAGCCAATAATCGGCTGCGAGGTGTACGTGGCCGCCGGCAGCCGCCGCTCCAAGGGGCCCGGAGACAAAAGCCCGTATCATCTGACCCTGCTCGCCAAGAACAACACCGGGTACCGCAACCTGATTCAACTGGTGAGCAAAGCGCACCTGGAAGGGTTCTACTACAAACCGAGAGTGGATAAAGAGCTGCTGGAGGAATACGGCCAGGGCATCATAGCTCTTTCCGGCTGTCCCTCCGCGGAGGTGCCCCAACTGCTGATCCAGGGCCGCATCGACGAGGCAAAAGAAGCGGCCGCCTGGCACAACAGGACCTTCGACGGGTATTACCTGGAGCTACAGTCTCACGAGCACATCCCCCATCTGGACGAGGCGAACCGGGCGCTGATTTCTCTGTCGGAGGAGACCGGGATACCCCTGATACTGACCAACGACAGCCACTACACCCTCCGGGAAGACGCGCCCATCCAGGACCTGCTCATCTGCATACACACCAACACCAACATCAACGATGAAAAGCGCCTGAAAATGGATGACGACTCTTTCTACCTGCGCTCTTCGGAGGAGATGGCGTCGTTGTTCCTCGACCATCCCGAGGCATACAGCAACACAAGGGTCGTCGCGGAGCAGTGCAACGTTGAAATGGACTTTTCGTCGCTCCACCTGCCGGAGTATACGCCTCCCGACGGGCTGACGGCGGAGGAGTACCTGGTGAAGCTGTGCCGGGAAGGGTTGGAAAAGCGCGTTCCCCAAGCCGACCAGGAATATGAGCAACGGCTGAACTATGAGTTGGACGTTATCAAGAAGACGCAGTTTCCCAACTACTTCCTTGTGGTTTGGGACATTGCCAGATTCGCCCATGAAAACGGCATCCTCCTTGGCGTGCGCGGCAGCGCGGCGGCCAGCCTTGTCCTCTACGTAACGGGGGTCACCGACATAGACCCGCTGGCCTACCACCTGGTATTCGAGCGGTTCCTCAACCTGGAACGCAAGGAGATGCCGGACATAGACATGGACTTCCAGGACGACCGGCGCGACGAGGTGCTGCAATACGTCAAGGACAAGTACGGCCACGACCACGTTGCCCAGATCATCACCTTCGGCACGTTGGGCCCCAAGGCGGCTCTTCGCGACACGGGCCGCGCCCTCGGCATGGCCTACGCGGACGTCGACCAGGTAGCCCGGCTGGTGCCGTACAGGGCGCGTTCCCTCAGCGAGGCCATGGAGATGGAGCCGAACCTTAAGGATGCCTACGACAACGATGATACGCTGCACAACCTTATAGAGAACGCGGCAAGGCTGGAGGGCGTGGTGAGGCACTCGAGCACGCACGCCGCCGGGGTGGTCATATCCAAGGAGCCGCTGGCCGAATACGTGCCGTTGCAGAGGCCCATCAAAGGCACCGACGACGACGTGGCAATGACCCAGTTCTCCATGGATCCCATTGCCCAACTGGGCCTGCTCAAAATGGACTTCCTGGGCCTGACCAACCTTTCCATACTGGACAGGGCCATAGGCATCATCAAGGAGCATACCGGCGAGCAGGTGGACCTGGGCAAAGTGCCCTTCGACGACGCAAAGACCTTTGCCCTCCTCTCTTCCGGCGAGACCACGGGGCTGTTCCAGCTTGAAGGCGCCGGTATGCGCCGCTACATCAAAGACCTGAAACCCTCCTCCCTGCTTGACGTCGCCGCCATGATAGCGCTCTACCGCCCGGGCCCCATGGACCACATAGACTCGTTCATCCAGTCGAAGCACGGTCAGCGAGAGGCCGAATACCTGCATCCAATGCTGAAAGAAATCCTGGAGGAGACCTACGGGATCATTGTCTACCAGGACCAGGTGCTCCTCATTGCCCAGGCCATGGCCGGATACAGCCTGGGCGAGGCGGATATAGTCCGCAAGGCGATGGGGAAGAAGATACCTGAGATTATGCAGCAGGAACGCGACAAGTTCATCGAAGGGGCTTTGAACCAGGGCTACGAGAAGGAACTGGCGGAACAGGTGTTTGCACTGATCGAACCGTTCGCCGGGTACGCCTTCAACAAGGCTCACAGCGTCAGCTACGCCGTCATTGCCTACTGGACGGCGTATTTCAAGGCGAACTATCCAGTGGAGTACATGGCGGCGTTGCTCAACTCCCACGCCGGACAGCACGAACGCATAGCCATAGACGTGGACGAGTGCACCAGGCTTCGCATACCGGCGCTCAGGCCGGACATAAACCGCAGCGGGGTGCGGTTCACCGTGGACACGGACTCATCCGGCAAGAGGGCAATCAGGTTTGGGCTGGGAGCGGTGAAGCACGTGGGTTCGGGAGCCATGGAGGCCTTGGTCAGTTCCAGGGAGGAGCACGGTTCGTTCCAGACCCTGGAGGAGTTCTGCCGCAACGCCGACCTGGACTCCACGAATCGCCGCGCGCTGGAAAGCCTGATCAAAGTGGGCGCGCTGGACGACTTCGGGCCAAGGGGGTCGCTGCTGGCCAGCGTGGAGCGGATCCTCAACGTGGCGCAGCAGGAGAGGCGGCGCAGGGAATCGGGGCAGACCAATATGTTCGACCTGTTCGGGCAGTCCGTGGAAGCGCCGACCAGCGCGGTGGAGCTTGTCCAGGGCGACGAGACCACTGTCAGGGAGCGCTCGGAATGGGAGAGGGAGCTTCTGGGCAAGAGAATCTCCAACAACCCTCTGCACAGCGTGGCCTTCGGGCCCAAGACCGCCGCCATAGCCTTCCGTAACGAATTGGAAGAGAAGCCCGACGGCTCCACCGTGGGACTTGTCGGCCAGGTGGCCTACGCAACCAGCCGCACGGGCAAAAACGGCAAGCCGTTTTGGATAGCAACCCTTGAGTTGCTGGGAGGCAATGTTGAGCTTTTTGTCTGGGACAACGTCTACCAAGAGACCTCGGACCTTTGGGTAGAGGGAACGTTGGTAACCGTGGAGGGCAAACTTCGCAATAGCGACGGCAAGCTTTCCGTGCGGGTCGCCAAGGCCGGGGTGTTCAATCCGCAGGGCGAGGATTTCTCTCAACACGAAGCAGAACCCGAACCTGCTGCGGAGCCTGAACCGGCTGCAACGGCGGAAGCCATCGAGCCCGTCGTAGAGCAGGAAGTCTCCCCAGTAGAAACCGACGGCTATGAAGAGACCACTCCGCTGGACAAGGTTGTGCCGGGAAGCAACGGTCGAAACGGCTCCAACGGTCTCAGCGAAAACAGCAACGGCAGCGCTGCGAACGGCGATGCAAAGAGGAAAGCCGTCCTGCTCAATCTGACCGATACGGGGAATGCCTCGGATGATGCGTATCTGCTGAAGTCGGCCATGGAACTGCTGCTGGAATACAAGGGAACAGACCTTGTCTACCTGGACATAACCTCAAACAGCAATCGCGTGCGCCTTGAAATGCCAATGATAACCACCAAGTTCTGTCCAGACCTGGAAGGGAAGCTGAATGCTCTGCTGGGGCCGGGGCGCACGCGTCTCATCTGATAGCCATGCCCGATAAGATCAAATGGGTCTATCTGACCACGGCTCCCGATCAGCTAACGGCTGAGATGTGGAGGGGTCTGCTGAACAACGAGGGAATACCCGCCATGGTGCGCGCCGGAGATACGGCCTCCTACCTGGGGGTCTTCGCGGGACCGACCAGGATACTGGTAGACGCGGCGGCTCTTGAAGAAGCAGCCAGGTTTCTGGAGGAGCAGCTAGGGCCTGAAGCGCTCAAGTAGGCGGCCTTCCGCCTTTCGCCCTTGCGAGCGCAGCGAAGCAATCCGGCGGCGGGGAGTCTTCCATCCGGCTCACCCCCATCTCAATCTTCCCCCATCAAGGGGGAAGAGGTTTTTACCAAACGATGTAGTGGCGGTTCGCGAATCGCCTCACAGCGCGCCCTCTATCTCCAGCAACCGCTGCTTCAGCGGCAGGCCTCCGGCGTAGCCGTGCAATGAGCCGTCGCTGCCAATGACGCGGTGGCAGGGGATGATTATGGGCACTCGATTGCGGGACATGGCGAGGCCGGCGGCTCGCGCCGCCCTGCGATTGCCCGCCTGCTCCGCCAGCCAGTTGTAGGTCCTCACTTCGCCTTTGGGGATGGAGCGGCACGCTTCCCAGGCCTTGACCATGAAATCGGAGGCTCCTTCCAGGTCGAGGTCATCTTCAAAATCCACGTTGGCCCCTGAGAAGTAGGCTTCCAAGCGGCGACGCAGGCTTTCGAACCGGGCTGGCGTGGGCTCGGCGTGGGAAGTCGGGAGGCTTAGCTCTCGCATGGCCTGGTCTCCGGAGGGCCTGGGCAGGACAAGCCTTCGTATGCCCCTATCAGAGGCGAGCGCCGCCATCCAGCCCAGCGAAGTGGGGAATACGTCGAAGCGGCAGGGGCCGGCCATTACTCCGCGGCCCGTCCGCTGATCCGCGTGCCCGGCACTTCCGTGCTGTCCAGAATCTGTTGTATGAGACGCCGGCCATCCACGCCCTGCATTCTTGAAGAGGCGGTGAGCACCAGCCTGTGGGCAAAGACCGACTCGGCCAGCTCTTTCACGTCGTCGGGGAGGACGTAGTCGCGGTTGCGGAGCAAAGCCAGGGCCTGAGACGTCCTCTGCAATGCCAGCGAAGCCCTGGGTGAAGCGCCGAGCGCCACGTCGCGGTGACCTCTGGTGGTATCCGCCAGCGTCACTATGTACTGCTTGACCAGAGGATCGACATATACTTCGCGAGCCTTCCCTTGCAGAGCGAGCACCTCTTCCGGGCTCGCCACGGACTCAAGCTCATCGAATGGGTGGGTAAGCTGCTGTCCGTCCATTATGGACACTTCGTCATCGAAGCTCGGATAGCCAAGGTGAATGCGCATCAGGAAACGGTCGAGCTGGGCTTCCGGCAGGGGGAAGGTGCCTTCGTACTCAATGGGGTTCTGCGTGGCCATTATCATGAAGGGCTGCGGCAGCGGATGAGTGACGCCCTCCACGGTGATCTGGTTCTCCTCCATTGCCTCCAGCAACGCGGACTGGGTCTTGGGAGTGGCCCGGTTTATCTCGTCGGCCAGCACAACCTGGGCAATGATTGGCCCTGGCCGAAACTCGAAGCCGCCCGTCTTCTGGTTGTAGACGGACACGCCCGTGATGTCGCTGGGCAGCAGGTCGGGGGTGAACTGCACCCTGCTGAAGGAGCAGCCTGTGGAACGGGACAGGCTCTTGGCAAGCATCGTCTTGCCCACGCCGGGCACGTCCTCTATGAGCACGTGCCCTCTGCTCATCAGCGCAATGACGCCCAGCCTGATGGCATCGTCCTTGCCGATGATCACCCTGTTGATGTTCTCGATGATGCGCTCGGCGACTAAGCCAGTCTGAGCTTCCTCTTGCCTAACGTCTGTCATGCTGCCCCCGGTTACTTTTTGCACGATGCGTACCTGCCCGCGACGCTTGAAGCGCCTGGGGTCTATGGTTTTGGACTACGTATAGTATCACGAAATACGGGCGCAAGTGGACTGTGCGCAATGTTTCCGTAGAAATCCGCAACCTGCGCCTGCTTGCATCGGCCGAGTTTGCCAGGGCGCCGGAGCAGTTCGACGCCGGCTAGTCGCCTGCCGGCACACCTTCGGCGACGGCAGCTTGACCGAGCGCCCCGTCCAACGTTGCGAGCTCTGCGCTCTCCCTCTTGGCCGGTTCC
Organism: Dehalococcoidia bacterium; assembly: GCA_963667055.2. GTDB lineage: Bacteria > Chloroflexota > Dehalococcoidia > Lucifugimonadales > QGNO01 > DAOUJH01. The sequence continues at coordinate 1,479,920 of OY762956.1, read as the reverse complement.
AGATAGAGGGCGTCGTAGAAGGAAAGGTCATGGGCTCTTGCCAAGTTAAAGGCGGACGGCGCTCCTTATCACGAGGCGTCCGTAGGGGCGGTTCGCGAACCGCCTACAAAACGGCGGAGGAACGCCGCAATTCAGCGCAGGGAAACGCTTGTGGAATTAAGCACAGCAGTATATAATGCCGCCAACGCCACGGATATTGAGAGTGCCGGGGCGGCTCCCGACGGCTTTCCAGAGGAAACAGTTTATAATGCGTATGCATAGTAAGGTAGTGATTGCCAGCAGCAACGGTTTTGCCGAACAATGTATGACTCCCCCATTAGAGGAAGCAGGAAAAAGCGCGGGGGGGGGGGGGGGGGCAAAAAAGAGGATTCATGGGAAATTTCCGGCAACTTGCCAGCGGTGAGGCTCAATGACAACGGGTGCGAACCAGCAAGGAAATGGAGAGCGCCGGGGCGCGGATAACGACCAGCCCGACATGGGGCGGTACGTCTCCGCGCTGTCCAACATGGTCTACAAGGGCATCATGGAGGAGACCGCGCCTTTCGACCTGACGCCGTTGGAAGTGCAGTTGATGATGATCTGCGAGGAGAGGGGCGAGTGCCCCGCCTACCAGATAGCGCAGCTGCTGCCGGTGGACGCCTCACGGGTCAGCCGGTTGGTGACCGGCCTGGCCGACATGGGTGTGCTGCGCCGGCGCCGCTTGCGCAACGACCGCCGCATAGTGATGCTTCGGCTGACTCCGCAGGGGCAGAAGAAGCTCACCGAGATCAATGCCAAGCTGCAAAGCTTCTACGACAAGCTGACCAAGGGCCTCAACAAGCGGGAACTGCGCTCCTTCGCCTCTATCGCGCAGCGGCTGATGGCCAACTACGAAGCGATTGAGAGCGCGTAGCCGTTTATTGCATTACAGCCGTAGGGGCGGTTCGCGAACCGCCCCTACAATTGTTTTATGAACGACGGTGCGGGGGTAACATGCAACCACCACCCTACAATCGTTGGGAAGGCGTTTGGGTTCTCCGCATCCAATTCCCACTGCATCGGATTCAAGGATATGTACTCGCGAACACGATTCATCTCTTCATCATTGCGAATAACGCGCTCATAGAAATTGCGCTGCCACAGCAACCGGCCGGGCGTACCCTGGACAAGGTTGATTCGCTTGGCGCTGACGGTCTTGAACACCGCCACCAAACGGCCTAACGGTTTGCGCTGTGTAGGGGCGGTTCGTGAACCGCCCTCCCCATCTATAAAGATGATCCCGTGTATGTGATTGGGCATGACGACGTATTCATCCAACTTCACGTAAGGGTACTGCGTTGCCAGCCATTCCCACGCGTCTGCAACCGACTGTCCGGTTTCGTTGAGCAGCATTTTGCCGTCTGTAACCTCACCGAATAGAAGTGTGCGACGCTGTGTGACGACGGTTACGAAATATGCCCCGTATTGAGCATAATCGTACCCTTTCAGCCGGATGGACCTGCGATGGTGAATGTACGGATTATATTGGCGATTCATTGCATTACACCCGTAGGGGGTTCGCGAACCGCCCCTACAAAATCATTGCGTTAGAACCACCGAAACGTCAAGGCCTACGGCTTGAAGGCTATGACTTCCCCGTGCGCCACGTAGCATAAGGCTCCGGGGTCGTCCCTCCACCTTTCGTAGGCCGCGCCTATGTCGTCGACCAGCTTCTGGGTCGTCGCGCCGTATTTTATAGCCGCTTCCACCATTTCCGGCGAGAGGAACCACATCTGAGCAAGGTTATGGATGAAGGCAGTCTCCTCAGGCGTGCTGTAGCAGTCGAAAGAGCCTCCCATGCCGATGTCCGTGAACCCGGCATTCAACACGTGCTGCTTCATCTCCTTGCCCATCTGGGGATGCCCGTCATCGGCGGCCAGCATGTCTTCAAACATATCCCACGCCTTTCTGATGACCCCGTAGTCGGGTTGAGTGAAGCAGGACGCGCCGATCATTTCACGGCAGGACAGGATGCCGCCGGGCTTGAGGACGCGCTTCACCTCGGCGAGCACGGCGGCGGTGTCTGGAACGTGCATGAGGACGTTGTGGCAGTGGGCCACGTCGAAGAAGCCGTCTTCGAATGGCATCTCCAGCACGTCGGCGACCTGGAACACCGCGTTGTCGCATCCCTGGTTCCGGGCATTTAACCTGGCCATTTCAATCTGCGACTCCTCCATGTCTATGCCGTGCATCTCACCGGGCGCAACCGCCCTGGCCAGGCCGAGGGATATGTTTCCCAGCCCGCATCCGAAGTCCAGAAGGCGAAGGCCGGGCTTGAGATGCGGAAGCAGGTGCGCAGCGTGGGTCTCCGCGGTGTACCGCCTGAGAGCCTGAAGGAACTCTTCGCTGAAGCCCATTGTGTAATCGGGTGTCGATGATTCGTCGTGGTTAGTCATTGTTGTCACTTGCCCTTTTTGGGTTAGCCACCCTAATCCTTCGCTTGAGGTTTCAGTATAGCACCTGTGGATAGGGCTTTGCACGCAGCGGGGGACGGGCAAACGGGCATTGTTCGACAAGCTCACCCCGTATCAAGTACGGGTGGAAGTAAGGGCGGTTCGCGGACCGCCATTACGGATGCGCGGCTACCGCGCCAGTACCGGTTCGATTGCGAGCAGGGCGTCCGCACCGTTGGCGTCCATGCCAAAGAGCCGGACTTCCAGGTCGCCGGGGCCGACGTCCATGAAAAGCGGGGAGTAGGCCATGATGGAAAAGGTAGATGCCTCGAACTCGTGCTCCATGGGGGCGATGGTGTAATTGCTCTCCCATATATCCATGGGGCCGAGGTCGGGGAGCAGCAGCGCCAACGGCTCGTCCATTCCCTTGTAGTAGACGATGAAGCCCGCGCCCTCGCCGTCCACCATGGGGTTGAACAGATTGACGCCCTCATCGAGGACGCCCGACGCCTCCAGCGCTCCGCCGCCGATGGTGGGCGGCGTGTCCCACGTCACGGCGTCCAGGGGCTGAGCGTCGAACAGGGCAAGGCTGCGGCTGGGGTCGAAGATTGTGCCCGCGAGTCCGGGGTTCTCGCGGCTCACGACATCGTCATCCTTGCCGTCCTCACTGTCGGAGTCTCCGTTGGCGCGGCCGTCCGAGTCTCCGTCTTGGGAGGAGGATGAGGAAGACGATGCGCCGCCGTTGCCGGAGGAGGGAGACGATGCGGCCTGAGGGGTCTCCCGGTCTGCGGGAGTGGATTCGGAGCCGCCGCAGCCCTACGCGGCAGCCGCCAGGCAGGTCAACAGCAGCACGGCGATGAGTCGCTTCACTGGACGGCTCCTTCCGGAGAGCAATGGCGCTTCCCCGTTCATCATGTGCTTAACAGGATAGCACAAGCGGGCAATGGCGGGCGATGGAGGGACCTCCGCAGCCGAGGACGGTCTGCCATTCGCAGTCTACTACGGCTCCTCCTCCTGCGTTTCCCCCTTTGCCATCCGGTAGCCGACACGGGGTTCGGCGAAGAAGTAGGTGGGTTTGCTTGCGCCCTCGCCGAGCTTGCTGCGGAGCCTTCTCAGGTGGGTGCGGAGCGAACCCAGATTACCGGGATTCTTGGGACCCCAGACCTTTCGCAACAGCTGGTTGTGGGTCAACACCCTTCCGGCGTTGACCGACAGTTCGAAGAGCAGCCGGTATTCGGTGGCCGTCAACTGCACCGGCCGCCCGGCCAGGGTAACCAGCCGTTGGGCGTAGTCGATGGCCAGGTCGCCCAGAGCGTAGCTCTCCGACGGCTCAGGCCGGTAGGGCTCCGTAAATCTCCGGAGAGCCGCGCCGACCCTGGCGACCAGTTCGGTTGGCGAGAAGGGCTTGATGATGTAGTCGGCCGCTCCGCCTTCAAAGGCCCGAGCAACCACCTGGTCGCGCCCATAAGCCGAGAGGAAGATCACCGGCACGTTGGATATTGCGATGATGTCCCTCATCAACTCAATACCGTCAGAGCCGGGCAGCATCATGTCGAGCAGCACCAGGTGGGGTAGATGCTCCTCCACAAGGGGGATCGCCTCCTCCGGGTCGGCGGTAACAATCGGGTGATATCCGGCGTCGGAGAGCACTCTCCTGAGAAGCAGGAGCGTTCGGGGGTCGTCGTCTACCACGAGGATGGGCTCCACATCTACCGCCCCCCGCCGCCGGCCTCCTGGGGATATGCGGCGTTGGGCCGCGGCCTGTTCTATCACCGGGATAGTGAAGGTGAACCGCGCGCCCAGTCCCGGTCCTTCGCTCTCGGCCCAGATGCGGCCTCCGTGTGCCTCCACGATTCCCTTGCAGATGGCCAGTCCAAGGCCGGTATCGCCCCCCGGGTCGTCGTCATCCCGGCGGGAGAACTTGCGGAACAGGTTGGGCAGACGCTCGGTGGGTATTCCCCTGCCTTCGTCCGCCACTGAGACCCGGACATGGACGCCGTCACGAACGGCGGAGATCGTGATGACGGACGGCTCCGGCGAATGCCGGGCGGCGTTTGTCAGGAGGTTGCCGATGACCTGGGCGATGCGCCTGCGATCCGCCATCACGAGGGGCAGGTCCGACGCCAGGTCGATGGCCAGGTTGTTCCTGCCCCCGGCGCTCAGGAAGGCGTTCCGGGCCCGGTCCACCAGCGCGGCCACCTCCGCCGGCTCCGGGTCTACAGGCAGCTCTCCCATCTCGATGCGGGCCACGTCCAGCAGGTTGCCGATCAGGTCCCGCATGCTGCCGGCCTGATCCAGGATGATGCGGAGGAACTGGCGCATTTCAGCAGGGTCCAGGTCCTCCGCGCCGTCCAGCATGGCCGTTGCCGAGCCCCAGATGGAGGTCAGCGGCATACGCAGTTCGTGGCTCACCATGCCCAGAAACTCGGCCCGCAGCCGCTCCACCTCCTCCAGGGGCGTCATATCCTGCATGGTGACGACCACCGACTCCACCTCGCCCCCCTCGGAGCGGATGGGCGTGGCATTGAGCAGCACCGTGGCGCTCCGACCGTCGGGCGTCTCCATCACTATCTCCTCGGCCCGCACCTTTTCGCTTGTGCTCAGGACTTCGGCCAGGGGGAACTCCATCAGGGAGAATTCCCGCCCGTCGGCGCGCCGGATGCTCAGCAACCCAAGGAGGTCCTCCGGCGGCTGTTGCGGTTCCCGCAGGTTGTCGATTATCCTCCTTGCCTCCCGGTTGAACGTCGCCGGGGCGCCCTTCCCCACATCGAAGACGGCGACGCCCACGGGCGAGGTGTCGATCAGGGTCTCCAGGCCGTCCCTGGCGCGCTTTTCGTCACGGTGGCGGCGGGCGTTGGCAATGACCTGCGCCGCCTGAGAAGCGAACATCACCAACGTCTCTTCGTCCTCGCTGGTGAACTCCCTGCCGGGAGCATCGGTCGCCACGTAGATGTTGCCCACGCGCGCGCCCTGGTGGAGTATCGGGGCTGCCATGAAGGCGGTGATCCTGACGGGGGGACGGAAATCCAGGATGCCTATGGCCCTGGTCAACTCCTCCAGATCACTGACTCTCAGCGAGCCTGAGAGGGCGTTCACGTACTTGAAGAACTCCGGTCCGTCGGGGTCCTGCCACAGCCGCTCCGCATCCTCGGCGCTTATGCCCGCGACAAGGTGGTCTTCCACCCCGCCTGAGTCGTCCAGGGTGGTGATGAGGGCGTAGGCAGCGCCCGTCACTGAGCGGGCGCCGTCCAGGACGCCCTGCAGCGCCGCCTCGACATCGAGGCTCTCATTGATGCGCAGGCTGGCACGGCTGAGCCGGGACAGCCTGTCTCGCAGCGCCGCTATCTGACGGTCTCTTTCGTCCGGTTGCGTCAACTTCTCTCTCCGCCCGCAGGAGTGGATTATACCATGATTTTAAGGATAGTAATTGTAACGTAAACAGATTACCCAAAACGTAATCCAAAGTCATTGCAGGGCGACACCGGCCACGCTCAGGACAGCCCCGCAACGGAGATCACGATCAATCGCGAGACAATCTTCCGCAGCGTCTTACATCCGGCTCCACCGGTGATGATATTTGCCGCGCCTTCGGCGTCTGGCCGCAAGGAACCAGAACGCGCCAAAGAGCAGCGCCCCGCCAACCGCCAGAACGATTACCAGGACAGGCGATATGCCCTCGTCCTGGTCAGCCGGCGGCGTGGGCGCCGCCGGCTCCACGGTAGCCTCAGCGACGGGAGTATCTGCCGGCACAGGGGTGGGCGTCGGCTCAGGCGCCGGCTCCGGCGTGGGCTCGGGTGTCGGCTCAGGCGTAGGCATGACCGTTGGTGTGGCCGTGGGCGTAGCTGCCGGTTCGGGCGCAGGCGTAGCTGCCGGTTCGGGTGTCGGCTCCGGCGTAGCTGCCGGTTCGGGCGTCGGCTCCGGTGCAGGCTCAGGCGTCGTTTTCTCTTTCAGGGTAGCGGCGGCGACCTCGGCGGAAGGTTCACCGGCCTTGGCGCCCGCAATCGCCCGAATCCGGAAGGTGTACTCCGTATCGGCTTCGAGGCCGCCCACCTCGTACTTAACGGTCCCGCCGTCGGCGCCTGTCATGTCCGTCCACTCGCCGTAGGGGCCGGTTCCGGACCTCCGGAGGTACTGATAGCCGGTGACAGCGTCGTTGGCGGCGGCGTCCCAGGAGAGGGTGACCAGCGCATCGCCGCCCTGGGCCCGGAAGCCGGCGGGCGCCGCCGGGATCGTGTTGTCGCGGACCTCGTTGGAGGGGGCGCTCGGCAGGTTGCCGCTCCCCATCGTGCGCATCTGGAAGGTGTACCAGCGGCCGTTCGGGAGGCCGGTCACGACGTGGGTGAGGGTCAAGCCGCCCGTGTCGGTCCAGTCGCCGTAGTCTCCGCCGCCGGTGTGATAGCGGTACTGGTAGCGGGTGACCGGGGCATTCGCGTCGCCGGGGGCCCACGTCAGCACGGCCTGCCTGTCGCCGCCCTCAACCGAGAGCAATACGGGCGCCGCCGGGAGGACCCTTCTGCCAGGAGGAGGCGCGGCTCTGACCTGGCCCACCGTGACATCCTGGATGGTTATCCCGTGGTAGCCGGGGTCGTGGGCGTAGGCGGTGTGCTCGATAGTGACCCCGGCGCTGGAGCCGCTGGCGATGATTCTGACGGTCTGGGCCTTGTTCCAGTTGTCCGGGGTGAAGAAGAGCAGCGAGGGGCTGACTTGCACGTCGGGGTCGCCGGTGACGGCTACATTCACCACCACGTCGCTGGTGGGCCGCTCGTTGGCGAGGACGATGGTGTAGGCGACGGAGGAACCTGCCTGCAAACCATCTATCTTGGTCGTGGAAGGCCGCACGCCACGGGTAACGATATGGGCAACCCCGGAAGGGTTGCCGCCTGTGACGGTATTCACCACGGGGTTGACTGCCCGTACCTGGAACCCGTAGGAGGACAGCGGCTGCAGGCCGCTGACGATGAACTCGCGCGCTTCCGCCCCGCCGGGCACACTCGTCCACGACTTGGAGGCCGTGGTGGCGCCATAGGGCTGGCGGTATTCCCACCCGGTGATGGTGGAGTCGGCGGGGCTGGGGTCGTCCCACGTGAGCTTGACGGTCCCCAGCTTCTCGCCGTTGTCGGCGGTGAAGTTCAGCGGCGGGGCAGGAGGCGTGACCGCGACGTTGGCCGTGGTCAGCTGGTTGATGGTGGCCGGGCCCGTTCCCGCCGTGTTCACGGCGCGAAGCTGGAAGCTGTAGGTCTGGCCCCGGTCCAGGTTGGTCACGGTGTATTCGGTCCTGGGCACCATGTTGGCGTTGGCCGGAGACGCGCCTTCGGTGGCCGCAGTGGACGAGGCAGGCTGCTCAACCATAGCGGAGAGGTCATTCCACCCCGCGTTGGTGGGCGGGGTCACGGTGGCCTCGTTAGTCGGCGGGTACGTCACGGGCCGCACCACGGGGCGCACTTCCACGGTGCAGACCCGGCTCACGGGCGGCTGGCCCACGGGCGCGCACGCGGCGGTGTAGGAGGTGGTGGCTGCGCCGCTGCCCGGTATGTCCGTCCAGCTGCCGAAGCTGCCCGTTCCCGTCTTCTGGCGGTACTGGTACTTCTGGATGGTGGCGTCCTGCGGGTCGTCCCAGGTGAGCGCAGTCTGATTATTGCCGGCGTTGAAGGCCGTGAACGTCCAAGATGCATGGACTTTCAGCGGGAACTCGACGTTCTTGATTTGCTTCACGGGGGCGACCTGGAAGAGGTACTCCTTGTCCGCGGCCAGCCCGGTGACCTTGTAGGACCTGATGGCGCCGTCGAGGTAGCCGCAGCAGCCGCTCAAGTCCACCGTAGCGTCGGCTTGAGGCTGGGCGGAGAGCCTCACATTCACGTTCTGCGCCGTGTTCCAGTTGGAGGTGGTGAATGTGAGGGTGGAGCGGCTGAACACCACGCCGTCCATGGAGAGCCTGACCCTTACGGTGGCGGCGGGCCTGGAGGCCAGCTTGACGGCCACGGTCTGGTTCTGGTTCCAGTTTGCGCTGGTGAAGGTCAGCGTGGACGGGCTGAAGTTGGGGCTGGTCAAGACGTCCGTCCAGCCGCCCTCCACGGTTCCCGCTACGAAGTTGGACGTCGTGCCGTTGGGAGGCGTTGCCGTGGCCTGGTCGGAGGCGGGATGGACGACGGGCCGCACCTCCACAGTGCAGACCCGCCCGGTGGCGCAGTAAGCGTTGTAGGAGGTGGTCCCTTCGTCGCTGGAGGATATGTTCGTCCAGTAGCTGCCAAAGCTGCCCATTCCCGTCCTGCTCCGGTACTGGTACTTCACAATGCTGCTGTTGTTGGGGTCGGCCCAGGTGAGCGTCGCCCTGTTGTTGCTGGCGGTGTAGGCGGTGAAGTTCCACGGCCCCGCGGTGGTCACGATCGAGCCGTTCTGCGACACGCCGCGTATCTCAAAGGTGTACTCCGTGCCGTCGGCCAGGCCCGTCGCCGTGTATGAGGTGGTGGTGGAGCCGGTGTTGGGTATGTCGGTCCACGTGCTGCCGTCGGTACTGTACTGGTACTTGTCGATAAAGCTGCTGTTGTTCGGTCTGGCCCAGTACAGCGTGACCCGCGCGTTGGAGCCGATGTTGCCGATGCTCCAGCTGCCCACCGCCGCAAGGGGTCTCTCCACGTTGGGCTTGACCGCCCGCACCTGGAAGGTGTAGGCCGTGCCGTCGGTGAGGCCGGTGACGGTGTATGACCTCTGGGTCTTGGCCGCGCACGGCCAGGAGCAGGGTATGTTCGTCCAGTTGCCAAAGCTGCCCGTTCCCTCTTTCCGGCGGTACTGCCACCGGGTTACGGCGGAGTCGTTGGGGTTCACCCAGTAGAGGGTTGCCTGGCCGCCGGCGGTGACGACGGCAAGATTGTCCGGCTCGCCGGTGTCGGGGAGAACTCTGACCCGGTAGCGCCACTTGACGATGTCGCTGTCGCTGGGGTCTGCCCAGGAGAGGGTGATCTCGCCCGCGCTGCCCACGCTGGCGATGCTCTCGCTGACCACTGCGGGGAGCTCCTTCAAGGTGGTTTGGGTCACGGCGCGGACCTGGAAGGTGTAGGTCGTGTCGTTGGTCAGGTTGGTGATGACGTAGGAATTCAGAGTCCTGACGAGGCACGGGGAAGCGCAGGGTATGTCCGTCCATGAGCCGTAGCTGCCGAACTCCTCATCGGAGGCCGGCCTGGACTTGTAGCGGTACTGCCACTTGGTGATGGCCGAGTCGTTGGGGTTTTGCCAGTAGAGGGTTGCCTGCCCGTCGGCGGCCACCGCCGCCAGGCTGCCCTCCATTGTGCGGTACTGGTACTTGCTGATGGATTCGTCCTGGGGGTCGTCCCAGGTCAGGGTGGCCTGATTGGCCCCCGTCTGCGTGACATTGCCCTTGAAGTTCACCGGCTCGTCCGGCAGCAACGTCACCTGCTCCGCGTTGGACGCGGGGCCGTCGCCCGCGCGGTTGACGGCGCGCACCTGGAAGCGCATCACCTCGCCGCTCACGCCCTCCACCTCGTGGGAAGTGGACGAGTGGGTTGTGCCCGATGCCGTTTTCCAGGGCGCCGCGCCCAGCAGCGTCGTCCACCCCGCGTCGGTGGTGTCCGCGTCTCCGGTGGCGGCGCGGTACTCCCATCTCTTTATGGACGGGTCGGCCGGGTTCAGCGCGGCCCACGTCAGCGTTACGTCGAAGTCCAAATCCGACGTGTCGTAGGATACGGTCGTTATCGTGGAGAGGGTGGCGGCCGCCGGGGTCAGCGTTACCCTGGCGACGCTGGAGGCCACGCCGCCGCCGCCGAGGTTGACCGCCCGCACCTGGAACTGGTATCCGGCCCCGGTGATGCTATGGGGCAGGACGTAGCTCCTGGTGTCCTTGTCGCTTGCGGGAATGTCCGTCCAGCCGGCGGCGTTCAGGTCGGCGCCCGCCAAGGCGCTCCGGTACTGCCACCGGATGATGGTGGGGTCCGCCGACAGCGTCCAGCTGAGCGTTATCTGGAAGTCGTCGGTGGCCTGCCTGTACGACTTGTCGGCGACGAGGCTCTGGGGCTCGCCGGGAAGGACCGGGAGCGTGGCCTGGTTGGAATCGTCCGACGCGGGGCTGTCGCCCGCGGGGTTCTTGGCGCGAATCTGGAAGGCGTAGGTCGTCCCGCTGGTCAGGCCAGTCACCGTGAACGTCCTGGTGTCGGCCTTGCTGGGCGACATATCCGTCCAGTCGCCGTAGCTGCCGAACTGTCCGTCCTTGGGCTTGGACTTGTAGCGGTACTGCCACACGGTGATGGACGGGTACTGAGGGTCGTTCCAGGACAGAGTGGCCTGCTGGAAGCCGATGACAGCCACAAGCCCCGTGGGCTTGAGGGGCGTCGTTGCGGTGGAGGCCACCGCCGAGCCGGGCCCCGCCACGTTGTTGGTGTTCACGGCGCGGACGCGGAAGTAGTAGACCGTGCCCGCGTCCAGGTTGGGCAGGGTCATGGAATTGGTGGACGAACTGCTGTTGGAGACATTGGCCCAGGCGCCCCAATTGCGGATGCCCTCCTTCTGGCGGTACTGCCACTTGTCGATTGCCGTGTCCGTGGTCGTGTCCCAATTGAGCGTTACGGTCGTGCCTGCGGCGCTGGCCGTCAGGCCCGTGGGCTGCGACGGGGCGGGCTGGGGCGTGGCGGACGCCTCGCCGGACGCGGCCCCGGTGCCGATGGCGTTGACCGCCCGTATCTTGAAGGAGTACTGCGTGGCGTTGGTCAAGCCGGTCACGGTGTAGGACATGGTGTTTGCGCCGGAACCGGTCATGTCCGTCCAGGAGCCGTAGCTGCCGCTAGCCCCTTCCTTCTGCTGGTACTCGTACTCGGTGATGGAGGAGTCGTTGGGGTCGTCCCAGACCAGCACCACCTGAGAGTCGCCCGGTTCCGCCGCCAGGTTGGTGGGAGGCGCCGGGTACATGGTGGCGGCCTTCTCGTCCGACGGCGCGCTTGCGCCGACGGCGTTGACCGCCCGCAGCTGGAACTTGTACGAGATGCCGTTCACCAGGCCGGTGACGATGTGCGAAGCGGCAGTCGCGCTCGTGCTGACCGTCGTCCAAGCCTTGAGGCCCGTGGCGGCAACGGTGTTGTTCGAAGAGACGTAGCCCCGCACCCGGTAGACGTAGGGAGTGCCGCTGGTCAGGTTCGCGGTGACGGTGTGGGACCTGGTGGCCGCGCTGCTGGACGAGATGTCCGTCCAGTTGCTGCCGTCGGCGCTGTACTGCCACTTGGTGACGCTGCCGTTCTCGGGCCCCGTCCATTCCAGCGCGACCTCGGTATTGCTGCCCCGGCCCACGACGAAGTCCGGGAGGTTACCCGTGCGCATCCTGGCCTGCCACTTGGTGATGGTGGAGTTGTCCGCGCCGGTCCACGACAAGGTCGTCTGGGTGTTGCCGCCCGCCGCCGCGAAGCCCGACGGCTTGGCGGGGATGAGGTAGAAGCTCACGGCGTCGGAGGCGGGGCCGATGCCGTTGGGCTTGGCGTTGTTGCTGGCGCGTATCCGGGCCTTGTAGCTCGCGCCGTTGGCCAGGTACAGCGTCGCCTTGGTGGTGGTGTGGTCGCTGTTGGAGACGTGCCGCCAGCCGCCGGCCGCCGTGGGCATCGCGCTCACCGCGGACTTGGCGGTCCCGGCGACGAGATTGCCGCCGGAGTCCAAGGCCCTCACCCCGAAGGTGTAGGCCGTGCCGTTGGTGAGGCTGCTCACGGTCACCTGCCGGGCCGACGCGCCGCCGGAGACGTCCGTCCATGGGGTGTGGTTGTAGTTGGTGTACTGCCACTTGGAGATGTTGGTGTTGTCCGTATGCGTCCAATTCAGCGTTACCTGGGCGTTGCCGGGTATGGCCTCTGTGCCGTCGTTGGCGACGCGCCACGCCAGGTACTGGTAGCCCCAGCCCGTCGTACTGACGTCGGTGGCCGCCGTCCAGGACAGCGTAGCCCTGCCGTCGCCGCCGGTTCCGCTCAGGCCCGCGGGCTTGGTCGGGCGGGCCAGAGGTATGACCGACGCCTCCGCCGAGACTGGGCTGTGGCCCAGGCCGTTGGCGGAGCGCACCTGGTAGGTGTAGGTCTTGTTGTTGTCCAGGCCCGTGAGGGTCCTGGTGTGCCATCTGTCGCTGCTGGACGTACTCTCCTCGTTCACGGTCACCCAGTCGCCCCAAGCGTTGTTGCCCTCCTTCACCCGGTGCTGCCAGGAGTGGAAGTAGGGGCTGACGTACAGATTCGTGGTGTTGTACCAGCGCAGCGCGGCCTGGCCGTCGCCGCTGGTGGCGGTGAAGCTGCTGGGCTTGAAAGGCTTGGCGGCGACGGGGACTGCCCAGTCCGTGTCGGAGGCCGCGCCCGGGCCGCTGCCGTTCACCGCGCGCACCTGGAAGTGGTACTTCGTGTTGTACGACAGCGGCGGCGTGCTGAAGCTAGTGGTGTTGTCCGCGCTGCCTGGCACATCGGCCCACGCCGCCGACGTGATGGCGTTTGCGCCGCTGGAGGTGTAGCGGTACTGCCAGTGGGTGACGGTGGAGCCGCTGGGCGCGGTCCACGCCAACATGGCCCTGCCCAAGCGACCGCTCGCGTTGAAGCCCGTAGGCTTGCCGGGCAGGGCGCGTGGGATGGCCGTCGCCTCATCCGACTCATCGCCGTCGCCCGAGGCGTTCACGGCGCGAATCTTGAAGCTGTACGTCGTGTCGTTGGTCAGCCCGGTCAGTTCGACGGACGTGGTGTCCTTGTCGCTGTTGGAGATGGCCGTCCAGCCGCCCCAGTTGTTGCTGCCCTCCTTCTGCCGGTACTTCCAGCCGGTGATGGTGGAGTTGTTGGGGTTCGTCCAGCTCAGCGTGACCTTCTGGACCTTCGGCGTGGCCGTCAGGCCCGCGGGCTTGGCCGGCGTGGGCAGCGCGGGCTTGGCCTCGGCGGACTCGTTGGAGGCCGGGCTGTTTCCGGCGGCGTTGGCGGCGCGCACCTTGAACCGGTACGTCGTGCCGTGGGTCAGGCCCGTTATCGTGAACGTCAGGTTGTTGCCGGACGCGGTGGGCGTCATGTCCGTCCAGGCGCCGTAGCTGCCGTAGCTGCCGCCGTCGGGCTTGGACTTGTACTGGTACTGCCACGCGGTGATGCTGTCGTTATCGGGGTCAGTCCAGGTCAGGTCAACCTGGCCCTCCGTGTACAGGATGGCCGCCTTGCCGGTCTTGGCGGCGGCGGTCGGGTTCGACGGCTTTGACGGCAGCGTGGGAGCCGACACCTCATCGGACACAGAGCCGTCGCCGGAGGTGTTCACGCCCCGCACCTGGAAGGTGTAGGTTGCGCCGTTGTCCAGGCCCGTAACCGTGTAGCTCGTTGTGGAGTTGTCGGAGCTTGGCACCGCCGTCCAACTGCCGTAGTTGCCGGATCCCTTCTTCCGCCGGTACTCCCAGCTAACGACGTGGGTGGAGCCGCCCTTGCTCCAGCTCAACGCGGCCTGGGCGTCGCCGCCGGCGGCGCTCAGGGAGGGCGCTTCCGGAGCGCCGGCCACGGGCGTGGCTGATGCCTCGTTAGAGGCCGCGCCGTCGCCGCTGTTGTTGACGGCGCGTATCTTGAAGGTGTGGGTGACGTTGTTGCTCAGGCTGCTCACGGCGTAGGACGCGGTGGACGCGTCGCTGTTGGTCATGTCGCGCCACTTGAAGTACCCGCCGGTCTTCTTGAACTGGTATTGCCACTTCTGGATGCTGGCGTTGTTGGGGTTGGTCCAGGACAGGACGACCTGGCCGTTGTTGGGGGACGCCGAAAGGCCCGTGGGCTTGGCGGGGACGGGGACGGGCGTGGCCGACGCCCCGTCAGAGGCCGCGCCGTCGCCGGCGGAGTTCACCGCGCGAACCCTGAAGGTGTGGGACGTGTTGTTGGTCAGCCCAGTTACCGTGTAGGAAGTGGTCGTCGCCGTGCTGTTGGGCACGTCCGTCCAGGAACCGTACCCGCTGGTGGTCCTGTACTGGTACTCCCAGCCGGTGATGGTGGAGTTGCCGGGGTTGCTCCACGTAAGATCGACCGACTGGTGCTTGGCCGCGGCGGTGAGGCCCGTGGGCTTGGCGGGCACAGGCACGGGCGTGGCCTTCGCCTCGTCCGACGGCGCGCCGATGCCGTAGGAGTTCGATGCCCGGATTCGGAAGGTGTACTCCGTATCGTTGGTCAGCCCCGTCACGGTGTAGGATGTAGCCGTGGCCGAGGTGGACATCTGCGTCCACGAGCCGTAGTTACCCGCGCCCGACTTCTTCCGGTACTCCCACTTGTTGATTGTGGAATCGCCGGGGTCGGTCCACGTGAGCTTGACCGACTGGTGCTTGGCCGTCGCCGTCAACCCCGTCGGTTTCGCCGGCGAGCTCTTCGGCGTGGCCGACTTCTCATCGGACGCCGCGCCGCCGCCGGAAGCGTTGACCGCGCGCACCTTGAAGGTGTGGGCTGTGTCGTTGGTCAGCCCCGTTACCGTGTAGGAAATGGTCGTCGCCGTGCTGCCAGGCACGTCCGTCCACGAGCCGTAAGAGCCGTCGGTCTTGTACTGGTACTCCCAGCCGGTGATGGTGCTGTTGTTGGGATCCGTCCACGCCAGGTCTGCCGACTGATGCTTGGCCGTGGCGGTGAAGCCTGCGGGCTTGGACGGCTTGGCGAGGGGCGTGGCTTTCACGCCTATGGACTCCGCCCCGTTTCCGTATGCGTTCACGCCGCGCACCTTGAAAGTGTACTCCGTGCCGTTGGTCAAGCCGGTCACGGTGGAGGTGATCGTGCCCACCGTCCCGGAAAAGGTGGCCGTCGTCCAGGTGGAGCCGCCATCCTTGCTGTACTGGTATGAGGTGGCCGCGATGCTGGGGGAGACCCACCTGAGGGTGACCTGGGCGTGGCCCGGCGTGGCGGACTTCAGGTCCGGGGCCGTGGGCACGGGGCGCGGCGTGGCCTTCTTTTCGTCGGACGGCGCGCCGTCGCCGGTGGAGCTTACGGCGCGAACCTGGAACGTGTGCTCCGTGTTGTTTGACAGGCCGGTCTTGGTGTAGGAGATGGTGTTGGCGCCGCTGCTCGGTATGCTGGTCCAACTGGTGTAGCCGCCGGTAGTCTTGTAGCGGTACTCCCAGCCGGTGATTGTGGTGTCGCTGGGGTTGCCCCACGCCAGTATGACGCTGTTGTTCTTCGCCGTCACCGTGAACCCCGTTGGCTTCGCAGGCACAACTTTCATCGGCGTCGCCGTCGCCTCGTCCGACTCAACGCTCGTCCCGTACTGGTTCGACGCCCGTATCTGGAAGGTGTACTCCGTGTCGTTGGTCAAGCTGCCGACGGTGTAACTGGCGGCAGTGGCCAAGGTGGACATCTGCGTCCACGACCCGTAGCTCCCGGCGCTCTTCTTCCGATACTCCCACTTGTTGATGGTACTGTCATTCGGATCCGTCCAGGCCAGGTCAACGGATGCGGCCTTGGCCGTCGCCGTCAACCCCGTCGGCTTAGCCGGCGAACTCTTCGGCGTGGCTGTCGCCCCATCCGACGCCGTCCCGTCGCCCGATGCGTTCACCGCCCGCACCTTGAAGGTGTGGGCCGTGTCGTTGGTCAGGCCGGTTACGGTGTAGGACGTGGTGGACGCCGTGCTGTTGGGCACGTCCGTCCAGGAGCCGTAAGCGCCGCCGGTCTTGTACTGGTACTCCCAGCCGGTGATGGTGGAGTTGCCGGGGTTGCTCCACGTAAGATCGACCGACTGGTGTTTCGGCGTCGCCGTCAATCCCGTCGGCTTGGCCGGCTTGCCGATGGGCGTAGCCTTCACGCCTACGGACTCCGCCCCGTTCCCGTAGCTGTTCACGCCGCGCACCTTGAAAGTGTACTCGGTGTCGTTGGTCAGGCCGGTCACGGTGTAGGAGCGGGTGGACGCGCCACTGGAAGGCACTGTCGTCCAGTTTGCGCCGTCGTCCTGGCTGTACTGCCACCCGGTGGCCGCGAGGCTGCCGGAGTACGTCCAGGAGAGGGCGACCTGGGAATCGCCGGGCGCGGCCGAAGTCAGCGACGGAGCGGTGGGCGCTGGGCGCGGCGTGACCGAAGCCTCGGAGGACGGCGCGCCGTTGCCGGACGGGTTGACCGCGCGCACCTGGAAGGTGTAGGCCGTGTTGTTGGTCAACCCGGTCTTGGTGTAGGAAACGGTGTTGGCGCCGCTGCTCGGTATGTTGAACCAACTGGTGTAGCCGCCGGTAGTCTTGTACCTGAACTGCCACTTGGTGATGGTGGTGTCGTTGGCGTTGTCCCAGTCCAGGAGCGCGCCGGCGCTCTCCGCAGTCGCGGTCAGCCCCGTGGGCGCGGCAGGCGGGGGCACAGGCGTGGCCGAGACCTCCGCCGACGCCGTTCCGTTGCCGTAGGAGTTCACGGCGCGAATCCTGAACTGGTATGCCGTGTTGTTGGCCAGGCTAATCACCCTGTGAGAGACGGTGTCCTTGTCGCTGTCCGTGATGGCCGTCCACGTTGCGCCCCAGGCGCCGCCGGACTTCCGCTGGTACTCGTAGCCGGTGACCGTCGTATCCGTCGTCTTCGTCCAGGTCAGGTCCACGGCCTTGTCCCGCGCCGTCGCCGAGAGGCCCGTGGGGGCCGCCGGGACCGGCTTGGGCGTCGCCGACGCCTCATCGGACGCCACGCCATCGCCGGAAGCGTTCACCGCCCGCACCTGGAAGGTGTAGGCCGTGTTGTTGGTCAGCCCGGTCCTGGTGAACGTGGTGGTTGTGGCGCTGCTGCTTGAAATGGCTGTCCAGGAGCCGTAGCTGCCCGCGTCCTTCTGCCGGTACTCCCAGCCGGTTATCGTGCCGTTGCCGGGATCCGTCCACTCCAGGACCGCGCCCTGGTGCTTCGGCGTGGCGGAGAACCCGGTCGGCTTGGCGGGTTTGGTGGAGGCGGTGGCGGCGTCCGACCCCAGGCTGCTGCCGACGGAGTAGGCGGCCCGCACCTTGAATTGGTAGGTCTTGCCGTAGGACAGCCCCGTCACCGTGTACGACGTGGTGGACGCGCCGCTGCTAGGCACATTCGCCCATGTAGAGCCGTCATCCTTGCTGTACTGCCAGCCGGTGATGGTGGAGTCGCTGGCGGCGGTCCAGGACAGGTCAACGGAGGTGTCGGTGGACGTGTTTATGGCCGCCGTCAGGCCAAGAGGCTTGTACCCGGGCGTAGCCGTGACCGATGAGCTGTCGCCGTAGCCCGTGGAGTTCTTGGCCCGCAGGCTGAAGGTGTACGCCGTGCCGTTGGTCAGCCCCGTAACGGTGTGGGACGAGTAGGTCGCGCTCGTGCTGATCTGCGCCCACGCCTTCAGCCCCGTCACCGTAACGGTGTTGTTCGCCGCGATGTAGCCGCGCACCCGGTAGGTCACGTGCGCCCCGCTGGTGAGCGTCGCAGTCACCGTGTAATCGGTCTGCGTCCCCACCGCGCAAGGCGACGTGCAGGGGATGTCCGTCCAGTTGGAGCCGTCCGCGCTGTACTGGTACTTGGTGATGCTGGAGTTGTTGGGGTTGGCCCACTCCAGCCTGGTCTGCCCGCTTGCGCCCGTGCCCACCACGAAGTCCGCCCCGGTCCCCGCGCGGCCCCGCAGCTCGTAGGACGCGATGGTGGAGTTGGACGGGTCGTCCCAGGTGAGCGCCGTCTGGCCGTTGACCGCGGCCGCGGCCAGGCCCGCGGGCGCGGCGGGTACGCCGGCCGTGGCGAGTAGGGCGTTGGACTCGGCGCCGTTGCCCAGGCTGTTGACGCCGCGCACCCGGAAGGTGTACGTCGTGCCGCTGGTCAGGCTGGGCACGGTATAGGTGCGGGTGGACGCGCCGCTGGAAGGCACGGCCGTCCAGTTTGCGCCGTCGTCCTTGCTGTAATCCCAGCTTGTGGCCGATGCGCTGCCGGAGTACGTCCACGTGAGGACGACCGATGCGCTGCCCGACGGCGCGGCCGACGCCAGCGTTGCCGCCGTGGGCACTGCGACGGGCGTGACCGAGACTCCCGCCGACGCCGTACCGTCGCCTGACGAGTTCACGGCGCGCACCTGGAAGGTGTAGGCCGTGTTGTTGGTCAGCCCGGTCCTGGTGAACGTAGTGGTTGAATCGTCGCTCCCCGGAATGTTCGTCCAGGCGCCGTAGCCGCCCGCGCCCTTGTAGCGGTACTGCCACTTGGTAATGGTGTCGTTGCTCGGGTCCGTCCACGCCAGGATGACGCTGCCGTTCCTGGGCGTCGCGGTCACCGTGGGCGCGGACGGCTTTGCCAGGGGCGTAGCCTGCGCCGCGCCGGGCGCGCCGTTGCCGGACGGGTTGACGGCGCGCACCTGGAAATCGTAGTTGGAGCCGTTGGTCAGGCCCTCCACGGTATGGGATCTTGCGTCGCGGGTGGTTGCCCGCACCTCGATGTCGTTGTTCACATTGGGGACCACGCCGCTGTTGACGTAGAGGCTGGTCGTGGCGGGGCAGCCGCTGTTGGAAGCGGTGTTGCAGATTTCGGTCCAGGCGCCCCAGGTCTGGGTCCCGGTGCGGCGGCTCCGCCACTCGTACTTGGTGATGGAGGAGTCGTTGAGGTTGGTCCAGGTGAGCAGCAGATAGGGGGCGCCGGTGCCCGCCCGGTAGCTGCCCTTCAACGCCTGCTTGGTCCCCGTCACGCCGGCCCAGCCCAGCGCGCCCGTGGTCGGCCAGCTGGCGGTGGTCAGCTTGTGCCGCGCTTCCCACGAGGTGATCGACGAATCCGCGGGCGACAGCGTCCACGAAAGCGTCGCCGTTCCGTGGCCCACCGTCGCGGTGACCGTCGGCGCCGACGGCGGCGAGTCCGGCGTCGACTTTACCTCGTCCGAGTCCGCCCCGTTCCCCGCCGCGTTGACCGCTCGCACCTTGAACTTGTACTCCGTGCCGTTGGCCAGCCCCGTCGCCGTGTGCGAAGTGGCCGTCGCGCTCGTGCTGACAGTCTCCCACGCCTCCAGGTTCGTCACCGTCGGCGCTGTGCCGGTCGACACCGCCGCCCGCACCTGGAACGTATACGTTCCGCTGGGCAGCCCCGACAAACCGCCGGGGGAGAAGGTGTGCGAAGTAACCGACGGACAGCCCGAATTCGCCGCAGTCCAGCAGATGCCTGTCCAATTACTCCCGTCCGCGCTGTACTCCCATTTGGTGATGTTGGACGTGCTGGACGCGGTCCACGACAGGGTAAACGTCTGTCCTCCGCCGACGCTGACCACGAAGTCCGCGTTGCTCCCGGTCCACTGCCGGAACTGCCACCCGGAGATGCTGCTGTTATTCGGGTCCGTCCACGCCAGGTCAACGGACGCGTTCTTCGCCGTGGCCGTGAATCCCGCCGGCTTGGACGGGACCGCCAACGCCGACGGCGTCACCGTTGCGTCGAGGCCGTTCCCGGTTGAGTTGACCGCCCTCAGGTGGAACTTGTACGTCGTCCCGCTGGTCAGCCCCGCAATAGTGTGCGATGTGGCCGTCGCGCTCGTGCTGGTTTCCTCCCACACCTTCAACCCGGTCACAGCCACCGTAGTGTTGTTCGAAGTGAATCCCCTCACCTGGTAGGTGTACTCCCGCCCGAATGTCAGAGACTGGTTGAACGTGTGGGACATCGGGGTCCCTTGCGGGCAGCCCGACCCCGCGCACGTGATGTCAAGCCAGGTGCTCGCATTGAGGCTGTACTGGTACTTGGTGATGCTGGAGTCGTTGAGGGCGGTCCACTCCAGCGTCAGCTTCTTGCTCGCATACGTGCCCACTACGATGTCCGCCGCGCTTCCCGTCCTCGTCCTCATCTGGTAGGACGTAATCGACGAATCGTTTGGGTTCGTCCACGAGAGGAAGGCCTGAGTCCCGCCCATCTTGGCCGTCAGCCCGGCGGGTGTGGACGGGACTGCCACCGGCGTCCCTTTAATCGACGCCGACGCGCCCTTCCCATCGGAATTCACCGCCCGCACCTGCACTTCATGCTCCTGCGCGTTGATCAAACTCCCCACGTCCACGCTTGTCGCCGACGCGCTTATCGTCACCCAGGGCCGCCAGTCAGTCGTCCCCGCCAACGCCCTGTACCGATACTCGTAGCCCGTGATTGCGTTGACGTGCCCCGTGGGCGCCGTCCAGCTCACCCGCAGCGTCGCGTTGCCCGCCACGACCGACATATCCGTCGGCGCGGTGGGGACGCCCGTGACCATGACGGTGACCTCGTCGGAGACCGGCCCCGGTTCGAAGTACTCGTTCATGGCCCTTATGCGGAAGGTGTGCTGGGTGTTCGCCGTGAGACCCGTGACGGTATACGAGGGGGACTGGTCATTGCCGCCCAGGAGCGTGGACGTCCACGCCCCCCAGGCCCCGTCCGTCTTGTACTGGTAGTCGTACCTCGCCAGGCCGCCGTGCTGCCGTTTGGACGGCCCGGAAGGGGGAGTCCAGCGCAGCCTTGCCGAGTTGGTCCCGGCGGAGGCCGCCAGGCCCGTGGGCTTGCCGGGCCGCCACGAGGTGTTGCTGCGGGCGGAGTCCGAAGGCGCGCTCTTGCCCGCGCTGTTCACGGCGCGGACGTAGAAGGTGTAGAAGGCGTTGCGGGTCAGGTGATGCACGTCGTGGGTGACGGTGGCCGCGCCGCTGCCGGGGATGGCGATCCAGGGCGTGGGAACGGTCACGCCGGCTTGGGGCTGGGCGTTCAGCCGGACGCTGATAGTCTGCGCCGTCCGCCAGTTAGTCGTGTTGAAGAACACGGCGGGAGGGCTGAAGGTCACGCCGTCCTGGGCAAAGGATATCTGCGTGGGAACCAGGGGCTTGTTGGATGGCCTGACGCTGATGGTCTGCGCCGTGCTCCAGTTGGCGGTGGTGAAGGTCAGGCTGGACACGCTGACGTTCACCTCCGGCCGGAGGTTGAGTCTCTTGGGCACGTTGTACTTGCCGTCGGTTTTCGGCGGCTCGGCGGTCAGCTTGACGTTGACCGTCTGCGCCGTGTTCCAGTTGCCGGTGGTGAAGGTGAGGCTGGACGGGGAGAACGTCATACCGCTCTTGGCGAGGGTCACCGTCACCGTGGCCGTCGGGCGTTGGGTCAGCTTGATCTGCACCTGCTGCGCCACGTTCCAGGGCTTGGGGTTGGCGTAGTTGTGGAATCTCACCATGTCCGGGGTCGCCGCCAGGCCGCTCACGCTGGCGATGCTGGCCCACGCGCCGACGGAAGCGTGCCGGTACTCCCAGCCGGTGATGGTCGAGTCGTTGGGGTTGTCCCAGGTCAGCCTGATGCGGCCCGTCTGGTGACATTCGCCCAGGGTTACGTTGCATGACGGCGGTTCCAGGAAGCCGCTGCCCAGGCCCGCGGCCTCGAGGCCGGTGGGCTTGGCGGGGATGCCGACGGGGGTGGCCGTCGCGCCGTCGGAGGCGGGGGAGTTCCCCTTGTAGTTCACCGCGCGCACCTTGAAGGTGTAGGCCGTGCCGTTGGTCAGCCCCGTCGCCGTGTACCTCCTGGTGGAGGCGCTGCTGCCTGGCACGTCCGTCCACGTTGTCCCGTTGTCCTTGCTGTACTGCCACTTGTAGATGGACGCGTCGCCGTGGTTGTTCCATAACAGGTAGGCCGACTTGTTCCGGGCCTCCGCCGTCAGGCCCGCGGGCTTGGCCGGGACGGCGCTGGGCAGGGTTACGCTGGCGCCGGAGGACGGCTTGCCGTTCAGGGTGTTGGCGCCCGTACCCTTCCGAGCGCGGATGCGGAACTCGTTGGCCGCGCCCTCGGCCAGGCCGGTGGTCACGTCGTGGGTGATGGTGGCTGCGCCGCTGCCGGAGATGTCAGTCCAGGCCAGGGGCCATCTCATCCCGGTGGAGCCCCTGGGCGAGTCGTCCGTCAGCATATCCGCCAGCAGGTACTCCTCGTTGGCCTTGAGGGCCCGCACCTGCACCTGGTAGTCCGTGCTGGCGGTGAGGCCGGTGATGCTCTTGCTGGTCCCGGTTCCCGCGTCGGCCCAGTCGCTGAACTCTCCCGTGCCGGTCTGGGTGCGGTAGCGGTAGCCCGTGGCCCCGCTGACGGCCACCCAGTTGACGGTGACGCCGCCGCCGGAGTCCGTGGTCACGTGGGCCGCGCCGTCCAGGATCTTCGCCGCCGTGGCCGTTGGCGCAAGGTACTGCACCTGGACGTAGTAGGTCGTGCCGCTCACCAGCGTCGAGTCCTGGATGCGATAACTCGTCCTGTCCTTGCAGGTGGTGTCGGTACTCTGCTGGCAGATGTTGGCCCAGCTTCCCCAGGAGCCGGTCTTGGTCTTGATGCGGTACTGCCAGGCGGTGATATTCGACGTGCTGGCGGGGGCCTGCCAGCGCACCCTATCAAGCTCCTGGGTGTTGGGCATCCGCGCCTGGTACTGGTAGCTTGTGATGCTGCTGTTGGCCGGGTTTGTCCAGTCCAGGACGACCTTGCCGGTTTCGGGAGAGGCGGCGAAGCCCGTGGGCGCGGCCAGGGCGGGCTGGACCGTGGGGTCAATGCCGGTGACGGGGCCGGCGCCGGCGTTGTTCACTGCCCGCGCCATGAAATTGTACCGGACGTAGTTCGTGAGCCCGGTGAAGGTGTGGCTGTAGTTCGCCTGGTTCTGAACAATTGCCACGTCAGTCCAGGGGCCGGCCCTGGAGTCATTCTTCGTTACCCAGCGTACCTGGTGCTTGGTCACCGGGTCGCCCTGCGGGTCCGCGGGCTTGGTCCACGACAGCGTGGCCCGCCCGTCGTCGGTGGCCACGGAGAAGTTAGTGGGCTTGCCAGGCACGCCCGACTTTTGCAGGGTCACCGTGTAGCTGGCGGACTCCTGCCCGGTGCTGTCCTTGACCTTGAAATTAAAGCCGGTGTTGAAAAAATGGCTCTGGTCAGAGGGTGGCCAGTATACCAGACGCTTCAGCTTCCAGTTGCCCGTGGTGGCCGTGGTGACTTCCATGCCAACGGTTGCCGTCGTAAATCTGTTGCAAGAGTAGTGGGTGGGCCGTTTCTTGCAGTTAAAGGTCACCGTGTTTCGCTCATGCACGTTCAGCGTTCCGATGGCGGGCAGAGACTCTATGATGATCGACTGGTACGCATTGTTGTCGGCGTCGCTGTACGTGAAGTCCTTGAAGGGGATGTAAACCCAGGTCGGGGCGGACACGTCGTAGGACACGCCTACGCTGGTGGGCGGCGAGTTGCCGTCCACGGCCCTGGCCACCACCTCCGGCGCGGTGATGCTGCTGTAGTTGGCGTCCGTGCTCGTTGCTGTGTGAACCAGCGTGGTGGATTCCGTGTTGACGTCGTTCAGGTCCGGCGTAACCGTGAGGGTCACCGTCTGGGCCGTAGTCCCGTTGCTGGAGGTGAAGGTCAGCGTGGCCTGGTCGCCGGTTGTGTTGGCGTCGGTATCGAACGTCGGGCGGGTCTGGTGGGTGCCGGTCTTGCGGGTGATGGTCACGGTGACGTCGTTCGTGGGCAGCGTTCCGAGCTTGACGGTGTACGTTCCCGTCGTGCTGCCGGTCAGCGGCTCCGCCACGTCCACGGCAGTTGAGCTTACGACTACCCAGCCCTTGAAGGCGGCGGTGGCGTCGGCTGAGGGCTGGCTGTAGTCCGCGCCGCTCTTGGTGGCCTGCACCATCAGCGTGTAGGTTGTGCCTGGCACGAAGCGGTTGCCGCTCTCCGGTATCAGGTGGGTGGCAACGTCCCCCGCCGTTACGTGGCGGGCGTCGGCGTAGCTCTGCGCCCCCGACTTCCAGTAGAGCCGGTAGCCCGTGGCGCCGGTCGCCTTGGTCCAGTTGACGCGGATGCCGCCGCCCTCCTGGGCCGCGGTGACGCCGGTGACCTGGGCCAGCTCGTCGTCGTCAACGATGTTCAGGACGGGGGCGGTAGCGGTGGTCACGCTGACCCAGGTGTCCGTAGTCGTCGTGCCGCTTATCTTGGCCGGGTGTGTGCCCAGGGTCATGGTCTTGGAGTAGTCGGAGGCGTCGGTGTAGTTGTTCACCGCCGTCAGCGTCTGCGTCCCGCTCGTGCTGCCCGCCGTGATGGTGACGTCGCCGACGGTGTAGGCGGTGGCGTCCTTCGGCACGGCAACCGTCAGTCCATGGTTCCACTCGGTGGTGGATGTGATGGTGACGGTGGAGCTGGTCGCGCCGCCGACGCGCTCGTAGATGGTTGTGGGGGTCAGCGTCAGGGATATGACGGGCCGCTGGTCGGCCGCCGTCAGCCCGCCGTACTTGAGGGCAGGGTACTGGTTCCCCGTGCCGAAGTCCCAGGGGTCGTCCTGGCCGGTGGAGTGGCTGTTGTCGTTGTCCGCGTTGTCCAGGTCCAGGTTCCAGTCCTTGTAGATGTCAGTGCTTTGAGTCCCGTAGGCCGTCGGCGTCTGGAGTTCGGACGTTGTCTTGGCCGTGCCCTCGCCGCTGTCCGTCCGCCCGTCGGTCTCGGAGTTGTAGTAGGACGCGGTGGTAGTGCCCGACTGCTTGGTCCCCACCAGCCCGCCGGTGTGGTTGTTGGAGTGGGCAATCTCCCCGGTGGCGAAGCTGTACTCGATGTCCCCGCGCTGGTATCCGACGAGGCCGCCCTCGTATGCCTTGGAGCCGCCGGAGGCTGTGACGGAGCCCCGGGCGTAGCTGACGCGGATGGTGGAGTTGGGGCTTGCCTGGCCCGCCAGCCCTCCGGCCTGGGCGTACTTCCCGCTTCCGCCGGGAGCGGTGGCCGATACCGAGCCGGCGGCGTAGCTGGCGTCCACGCGGGCTGCGGCGGCGCTCTGCAGGTGTTCGCCCACTGCCCCGAAGAGCCCTCCGGCGAAGGTGTGGGTGCCCGATTGGGTCCCCTTGGCAACGGCCGTAACGTCCGCCCACGAGTAGCTGGAGGTTGTTTTGCCGTCTTCGAGTATACCCGCCAGTCCGCCCACGAAGAGGTGCTTGTCGGCGGCGGTCATGGTGGCCGTGGACGAGACCGATCCCGTCGTGTAGGCGTCCTCTACGGTGACGCTGCTGCCGGAAATCGTGCCGGAAATCCTGCCCGCAAGCCCGCCCGCGTAGACGTGCCCGCTGCTGGACGTGGTGAGCGTGACGTCCACGTTCGTGACGCCCACGTTGGAGATATGCCCGTCCTGGATGTTGCCGAAGAGGCCGGCGTAGCTGCCCGACGTGCTGTTGATGAACAGGTTCTCGATTTCGTAGCCGTTGCCGTCGAACCGGGCGGCGTAGAAGACCGCGCTCGTCCCGCCCAGCGGGACCCAGCCCGCGCCGCCGTTCCAGTAGGTGTCGCCCGTTATGTCGGTGCGCCCGTCATTGTTGGTATCGAAGTCCAGGGAGTTGGAGAGCTCGTAGCCGTCGCAGACCTGGTCGGCGGGCAGCGTCTCGTCCTCGTTGCAGCCCATGCCGGCCTCGGGGGTGGGGAAGGCGGACTCGTAGTTGGCCCCGTCGCCGGAAGCCACGGAGCCGTCGCCGTCCAGGTCCCAGCGGATGGCGTTGAGCTGCGCCAGCGTCGTTATCTCTATCAGCCCGTCGTCGTCGGCGTCGTAGTCCTTGCCGGGGCTGGTGGTCGTCGACGCCCAAGGCCCGTCGTCGTAGCCCGTCTTGGTCGCCGCGAGGCGGAAGGTGTACACGCCGGTGGAGGTGAGGCTGCTGATGGTGTGGGGCGAGGTGATGCTGGCGACCTCCGTCCAGTTGGCGTCTTGGGACTCCTTGTACTCCAGCTTGTTGCCCGTGGCACCGGACTGCCGCGTCCAGGTGAGGGTGACGGAGGTGTAGTTGGCGCCTCCCGTAAGGGTGAACGTCGGCGCAGTCAACCCGAAGTCGTCGTCCTCGATGGTCAGGGACGCGCCGGAGGGCATGGCAACCCAGTTCTGGACGGTGCTGGGCGTCAGCGTGACGGAGGCGTTCGCGGCGTCCGCCGTGTTGTTCACCGCCTCGACGGTCAGCGTTCCCGTCGTCGAACCCGCCGCGATGACCAGGTCCGTCGTGTACGTGCTGCCCGACTTGAGCCTGTAGGTGGCGGCGGTCTCGTTGACTGCCAGCGTGACCGGCACTTCCTGGGCGGGGCTGATGGTCACCGTCAGCGTGGCCGACGTAACCGGGCTGGCACCGCAGGCGTTGGTGTCGGTGCCCTTGGTGGTCTCGCAGATGCTGGTTGGGGAGACGGCGATGGTGACGGAGG
Source organism: Dehalococcoidia bacterium (assembly GCA_963667055.2). Lineage (GTDB taxonomy): Bacteria > Chloroflexota > Dehalococcoidia > Lucifugimonadales > QGNO01 > DAOUJH01. The sequence goes on along the minus strand of OY762956.1, from coordinate 1,453,468 downwards.
CGCGCTGGTCGGCGGCGGTCAGCCCGTAGTCCAGCGCCGGGTACTGGCTGGCCGTGCCGAAGTCCCAGGGGTCGTCCGTTCCCGTCACGCCGTCCAGGTTCAGATTCCATTCGCCGTAGATGCTGGAGGACGAGCCGTAGTCCGTGAGCGTCTGGAGCTCGCTGGTGGTCTTGCCCGCGCCCGCGCCCGTCGCCGTGATGCCCGACGTCGTGGTGTCCCAGTAGGAGTTGGTGACCGTGGCCCCGGCGTGTTTGTGTCCTGCCAGCCCGCCCTTGCGCGAGGTGGGGCTGCTCCCGCCGGAGGTGGTTGGCTCGCCCGTGGCGAAGGCCGCCGTGACCGTGCCTGCCTTCAGCTCTCCCAGCAGGCCGCCCGCGTTCAGCGTGGCGGTGTTGGCCGTGGCCGTGGTCTTGGCCTCCGGGTGCGCGTGGGAGTAGCCGGCCCTCACGCTGCCCGCGTTCTGGTATCCGATCAGCCCGCCCGCGTTGGCCTCCGCGCCGGTGGCGGAGCGGTTGTCAGCAGTCACGGTTCCGGTGGTGAAGCTCGCCGTGACCGACCCGCCGGTGTCCTGGTAGCCGACCAGTCCACCGGCGTAGGCGTCCAGGCTGGCCGTGGCGCTTAGCTGCTCCGCCGTGACCGCGGCCCGGGCGTAGCTGCTGGTGATGCTCCCCGTGTTGTGGGCAACGATGCCCCCGGCGTAGGCGTCCTTCTCGGTGGTGTTGGAGGATATGTCGCTCTGCGTGGCCTTCACCGCGCCGACTACGGAGCTTCCGGTGATGGAGCCGCCGGCGTTCTTGCCCGCGATGCCACCGGCGTACACGTCCGTCCCGGTCGCGGCGCCGGAGTTGGTGGCGACGGTGACCGATACTCCCCTGAGCTTGAGGTTCTTGACCACTCCGCCGCTGCCGATCTCGGCGAACAGCCCGCCCTGGCCCACCGTGGTGGAGCCGCTGCGGTCTATGAACAGGTTGGAGATGGTGTACGTCCCGCCGTTGCCGTCGAGCTCGCCGGTGTAGGCGCGGGCGGCGGTTGCGCCCGCCGTGGCCCCGATGGGCAGCCAGCCCTGGCCGCTGTTCCAGTAGACGTCGCCGGAGTTGGGGCCGCCGCTGTTGTTGGTGTCGAAGTCCAGGTTGGCGGTGATCTCGTAGCCCTTGCACGTCGGGTTGCCGGTGTTCTGGGAGGAGATGCTGGCGGCGCTCTCCCCGCAGCCCATGTTGTCCTCGGCGCTGCTGAACACGCCCGTGTAGTTGGTGGTGTAGTCGTACTCGCCCGCGTCGACGTAGTCGCCGTCGTTGTTGGAGTCGTACTTGTCGCCGACGCCGTCGCCGTCCAGGTCCCAGCGTATGGCGTTCAGCTTCGCCAGCGTGTCCACGTCTATCAGCCCGTCGTTGTCGACGTCGTAGTCGGTGATCCCGGTGGTCGGCGTCACGCTCACAGAGTCCGAGGGCGCGGAGTCGTCGTACCCCGGCTTGGTGGCAATGACCCGGAAGTAGTATTTCGTCCCGCTGGTCAGGCTCGACGTGATCTTCAGCGTCGTCGTGCTGCCGCCCGTTACCGTGGTGTCCGTGGTGGTGGCAAAGGTGCTGGACGTGCTGCGCTGGACAATGTAGCCCGTAGCCCCCGTTACCGCCGTCCAGTCCACCTGCACCTTCGCGCCGTCAACGGAGAGCTTGACGCCCGTGGGCTTGGCCAGCGTGTCCTCGTCCTTGATGGTGAGGGACGCGCCGGTGATGCTCACCCAGTTCTGCGCCGTCGCGCCGCCGACGGTGACGGCGTTGTCGGAAGCGTCCGTGGTGTCGTTCACCGCCGTGATGGTGACGGTCCCGGTGGTGCTTCCGGCGGCAATGGTGATGGACGCCGCGCTCAGCGTGTAGGCGGTATCCGTGTCCAGCGTGACGGTGACGGGCAGGACCTCCGCCGCGCCCAGCGTGGCGGTGATGGTGGTGGAGGTGCGGTTGTCCGAGCCGCAGGCGTAGGTAACGCCCTGGACGGCGCCGTAGCCCTTGGCGGACTCGCAGATGTTGGCGTGGGCGGCGCTGAGGGTCAGCGCGGCCCTCTGGTCGGCGGCAGTCAGCCCGTAGTCGATGGCGGGGTACTGGCTGGCCGTGCCGAAATCCCAGGGGTCATCGGTGGCCGCCGTCCCGCCCACGTCTATGTTCCAGTCCTTGTAGATCCCGGCGGTTATGCCGTAGGACGTGGGCGTCTGCAATTCGCTGGTGGTTTTGCCCGCGCCTGCCCCAGTCCCCGTGATGCCCGACGCCGTCGTGTCCCAATAGCTGTTGGTGACCGTGCCGTTGTTCCGGCCCGCCAGCCCGCCGACGTAGGTGGTGGGGCTGCTCCCGCCCGATGTCGCGGGTGTGCCGGTGGAGTAGGACGCCACTATGCTGGCCCCCGATTGCAACTGGCCCGTCAGCCCGCCGACAGTCAGCGTGGCCGTTGTCGCTGTGGCTGCGGTCTTGGCCTCCGGGTGGGCGTGGGAGTAGCTGGCCTTGACGCTGCCCGCGTCCTGGTAGCCCACAAGCCCGCCCGCGTAGGACTTGGCGCCGGTGGACGACCGGCTGTCCGCCAACACCGTCCCGAAAGAGTAGCTGGCCGCTATTGATCCGCCGGTGGTCTGGTAGCCCACAAGCCCGCCGGCGTGTGCCTCCTTGCTGGCTGTGGCGCTGAGCTGCTCCGCCGTCACCGTGCCCCGGGCGTAGCTGCTCAGGATGGGGCCCGCGTTCTCGCCCACAAGGCCGCCGGCGAAGGCGTCCTCCTCTGTAACGCTGGGGCTGGTGTTGGTGTTGTCGCTCTGAGTGGCCTTGACCGCGCCTTCCACGTAGCTGCCCGTGATGTCGCCCGCGCTCTTGCCCGCGATGCCGCCCGCGTACACGTCCGCCGCGCTCGTCGCCGTCGCGTTCGTGGCGACGGTGACGGAGACGCCCTCCAGTCTGAGGTTCTTGACCACCGCCGCGCTGCCAAGCTCCGCGAAGAGGCCCGCGTGGGCGACGGTGGTGGAGCCGCTGCGGTTGACGTGCAGGTTGGAGATGGTGTACGTCCCGCCGTCAAACTCGCCGGTGTAGGCGCTGGCCGTCAGGCTCCCGGCCGTTGCGCCGATGGGCAGCCAGCCCTGGCCGCCGTTCCAGTAGGTGTCGCCTGTGTTGGGCCCGCCGCTGCTGTTGGTGTCGAAGTCCAGGCTGGCCGTAAGCTCGTAGCCCTTGCACGTCGGGTTGCCGGTGTTCTGGGAGGAGATGGTGACGGCGCTCTCCCCGCAGCCCATGTTGTCCTCCGGGCTGCCGAAGGCGGCGGCGTAGCTGGCAGCGTCGGAGGCGTTGTCCACCACGCCGTCGCCGTTGAGGTCGTAGCGGATGGCGTTCAACTTCGCCAGGGAGTCCACGTCTATCAGCCCGTCATTGTCGGTGTCGTAGTCCACGTCCCCGGTGGTGGGCGTAATGCTCACCGAGTCCGACGGCACGGAGTCGTCATACCCCGTCTTGACAGCAATGACCCGGAAGTAGTACGTCGTCCCCGACATCAGCCCCGTCGTCACTTTCAGTGTGGTGGTGCTTCCGCTGGACACCGTGTCCTCGGACGGGCTGCTCCAGTCGGTTGCGGACGTGCTGTTCCATTGCACCTTGTACCCCGTTGCCCCGGTCACCGCCGTCCAGTCCACCTGCACATTCACGCCGTGAACGGAGAGCTTGACGCCGGTGGGCTTGGCAAGGGTGTCCTCGTCGGTGATGGTGATGGAGAGGGCCGCGCCGGGGATGCTGACCCACGGGTCGCCGGTGTCTGCGGCGAGGGTGAAGGACGGGTCGGTGGCATCCTGCGTCTTGTTGTTCACCGCCGTCAGCGTTGTGGTGGCGCTGGTTGTGCCTGCGGGAAGGCTGATGGTGGCGGAGCTGAGGGTGTACGCCGCGTTCGTGGGCAGCGTGACGGTCACGTCCGCGTGCCAGGCGTTGGCCAGCGTGGCGGTGATGGTGGCCGAGGTCTGCGGGCTGGCGCCGCAGGCGTTGGCGTCGGTGCCCTTGGCGGACTCGCAGATGGTGGTGCGGTTGGCGGACATGGTGATGGTGGCCCGCTGGGGCGGAATGGTCAGGTGGTATTGCAGCACAGGGTAGTCAGACGCCGTGCCAAAGTGCCACTGGTCGTCCTTGCCCGTCGTGTCGTTGTTGTCGTCGTCCGCGTTGTCCAGGTCAAACTCCCAGTCCTTGTAGATGTCGTTCGCGCCCGTGCCGTAGTCGGTCGGGGTCTGGAGTTGGCTGGTGGTCTTGCCCGTGCCCTGGCCGGTGGCGGTGATGCCGGACACGTCGGTGTCCCAGTAGGAGTTCGTCGTCGTGCCTGAGACGTGGTTCCCCGTCAGGCCGCCGACGTTGTTGGTAGGTTGGTAAATAGTGCCGGTGCCTGTGGTGGTGGCCGCGGGCGTTCCGACGGAGTAGCTGGCGGTTATCTTGCCGCCGTCCTGGGTTCCCACGAGGCCGCCGGCGTTGAGCTTGGTGAAAAGGTTGTATTGAACTCCAGTGGCGTAGGCGGTCGCCGTCGCGTCCGCCTCGGAGTAGCTGGACTTGATTTCGCCGTCCTTGTGGTAGCCGATGAGGCCGCCGGCGTGCCCTTCACCATTGTTTTGAGAACTGACGATGGCGGTTGCGGAGCCGCGGGCATAGGTCGCGACGATGTCGCCGCCGTCCTGGTAGGCGACCAGGCCGCCGGCGTAGGACTTTGAGTTGGCGTCGTTGGCGGCGAAGTTGGCGGTGGTGGTGACCCGGGCGTAGCTGGACGTGATGGAGCCGCCGACCTGCCGCCCAATCAAGCCGCCGGCGTGGGGGTGCTTGTCCGTGCCGCTGACCGGTTCGACGGTGGCGTTGACGGTTCCCGTTACGTACGTCTTGAATATCTCGCCCGCGCTGTACCCCGCCAGACCTCCGGCATAGACTTCGGGGGCGCTGGGGATGCTGGTGAGGTAGTTCTTGAACGTTACGGAGACGTCCTCCACGCCCAGGTTTCTGATTTTCGCGCTGCTACCCACGTCTCCGAACAGCCCGGCGAAGAGGGTATATATGTGAGGATCCGGATTGGTGCCGCTGCCGGTCCGCGTCCCGCGGCGGTTGATGAACAGGTTGGAGATGACGTAGTTGTTGCCCTCGAAGGTGGCGTTGAAGGGGTCGCTGCTGCTATCGGGCGAGGTGGAGTCGTGGGCGATGGGCAGCCAGCCCGCGCCGCTGTCCCAGTAGGTGTCGCCCGTTATGTCGGTTCGCCCGTCGTTGTTGGTGTCGAAGTCCAGGCTGTTGGAGAGCTCGTAGCCCGTGCATACGGGGTTGCCCGTGCCCGCCGTTATGGAGACGGGGGACTCGTTGCAGCCCATGTTGTCCTCGGCGTTCTCGAACGCCGTGTCGTAAGAGGACTGATCCGACGAGTCATCGGCCACGCCGTCGCCGTCCAGGTCCCAGCGCACGGCGTCGAGCTGCGCCAGGGTGGTAATCTCAATCAGCCCGTCGTCGTCCGCGTCGTAGTCCACGGTGGCGTTGGGGCCTGTGGCGTGGGTCTTGATGTCCGCCACGTCTGAGGGCGGCTCGTCCGCGCCGCTCTTGGTGGGCAGCACCCGCACGTAGTACCGCGTGTCGGCGGACAGGGCAGGCGTGGGGTTGATGGTGTAGGTCACCGTGCTGCCGCTGGAGACCGTGCCCTCCGAGGGGCTGCTCCAGGACGTGCTGGACGTGCTGTTCCACTGCACCTTGTAGCCCGTCGCGCCCGTCACCGCCGTCCAGTCCACCCGTATCTTCGTGCCGTCCACGGAGAGCTTCACGCCCGTGGGCTTGGTCAGCTCATCGTCGTCGTTGATGGTGACGGTGGGCGCCGCGCCAATGGTCACCCAGGGGCTGCCAGCAGTGATGGCGAGGGTGATTGCGTTGTTGGCGGCGTCCACCAGGTTGTTCACCGCCGTCATGGTGGTGGTCTGCGCGGTAGTGGAACCCGCGTTGATGGTGAGGGTGGACGCGCCCAGCGAGTACTCGGTTGCGCTTGCGGGCAGGGTGACGACGATTTGCTTGTCCCACGCGCTGTCCGGCGTCACGGTGAGGGTGGTGGCGTTGACGCGGCTGGGCGTGGTCAGCGCCCGCTCCCAGATGGTTGTGCGCGACGCCGTGAGCGTGACGGTGACGCGCTGCTGGGATTCGGTCTGCCCGCCGTACTTGAGCACGGGGTACTGCGACGCCGTGCCGAAGACCCAGGGGTCATCGTTGCCCGTCACGCCGTCCACGTTCACGTTCCAGTTGGAGTAGATGCCCGTTGGGTAGCTTGGCAGCGATTTCTGCGTTTCCGTGGGCGTCTGGAGTTCGCTGGTGGTCTTGCCCGTGCCTGACCCGGTGGCCGTGATGCCGGACGTGGCGGTGTCCCAGTACGAATTTGTGGTCGTGCCGGCTGTGTTGCGGCCCACCAGTCCGCCTGCTGAAAGCGTCCCGTCTCCCGTCGCCGTCGCCGCGCCCGTGGAGAACGATGCGGTGATGTTGCTCGTCTGCCTGCCTACCAGTCCACCCGCTTGCGCATATCCCGTCACGCTTGACGTATCAGTGGCGTCGTAGGCGGCGGAGACGCTGCCCCGCGCGTAGGACGCTGTAATCGTCCCCTGGAGACGTCCGACCAGCCCGCCCGCGATGGCCCGGCCGTTGTTCTGCGCTACGGTGTCCGCCGTCACGTCGCCGCTCGCGTAGGAGGTGGTTATGCTTCCGCTTGAACGGCCAACCAGCCCGCCCGCCTGGATTTCGACCTGCGCCACTGTGCCCGTGGAATAGCCTGACACGTCGGCCAGTGAGTAGCCGGACACAATCTTGCCGGAGGATATGCCGACCAGCCCGCCCACGTAGGAGACGCTTCCGCTCGTGTGCGTCGCCCGCGTTGTCGTGGACTCGCCCGCCCTCACGCGGCCCGTTGTGTAGCTATCCTTGATGGTTACGGTTGAGCTGCCCACGTGTCCGGCCAGCCCGCCCACGTTTAGGTTGCTGCCGGTGGAGGGGGTCAGCGTCACGTCCACGTTTATCAATGAAACGTTCTCAATCGTTTGGTTGGTTCCGTTCAGGCTGGCGAACAGCCCCGCGTAGTTGCCGCTGGTGCGGTCTATGTACAGGTTGGAGATGGTGAAGGTCTGGCCGTCGAACTCGCCGGTGTAGGCGCTGCCGCTCACGCCGCCGATGGGATCCCAGCCCGCGCCGCTGTTCCAGTAGGCGTCATCCGAGCGGGTGCCCTTTGTCCCCGTGTCGAAGTCCAGGTTCTTGGTTAGCTCGTAGCCTTTGCAGGACGGGTTGCCGGTGTCGTTGGAGGAGATGGTGGCGGCGGTCTCCCCGCAGCCCATGTTGTCTTCGGCGTTAGGGAAGGCGAGGTCGTAGCTGGCCTGGTTGCTGGGGTCGTCCGCCTGGCCGTCGCCGTCCAGGTCCCAGCGAATGGCGTTCAGCTTTGCCAGGGTGTCAACGCCTATCAGCCCGTTGTTGTCGTTGTCGTAGTCCACGTTGCCCGTCTTCGGCGTCGTGCTCACCACGTCCGACGGCGCCGAGTCGTCGAACCCCGTCTTGGTGGCGATGACCCGGAAGTAGTACGTCGTCCCCGACATCAGCCCGGTGAGGATGCTGTGGCTGTTGGACGAGGCCCCCGTCTTCGTCTCAGAACCCGTCGGGCTGGTCCACGAGTCCGAGGGGTTGCGCCACTGCAACGTGTACCCGCCCGCGTTGGACACCGTGTCCCAGTCCGCCTGCACCTTCAAGCCGTCCACCGACAGCTTCAGCCCCGTGGGCTTCGCCATCACGTCGTCGTCCTTGACGGTCAGGGACAGGTCGGACGAGGTGACCGGGGCGTCCAGCTTGTTGGAGCTGCCCGCAATGGTGACTATCTTGTCGTGGGCGGCGTTGGTCTTGTCGTTGACCGAGGTGACGGTGATGGTGGCCGGCATGACCGTGCCTGACGTGCTGATGGAGAAGGACGACGCCCCCAGCGTGGCGCAATCGCTCGCCGTCTGGGACACGTTGTTGATGGCGCACTTCGGCGTCAGCGTGACCGTTGTTGCGTCAAAGAATGTGCCGGTCACCGTGGGCGTGATGGTCGCAGTGGTCACGTTGTCCGACCCGCACGCCGTCGCGTCCGACCCCGCCGTAGTCTCGCAGATGTTGGCAGGCGAGATCGCCAGGGTCACCGTGGCCCGCTGGTCGTTGGGCGTCAGGCCGTACTTCAGCACGGGGTAGTGGCTGGAAGTGCCGAAGTGCCACGCATCCTGCGTCCCCGTCAGCGTGGTGTCCAGGTCAACGTCCCAATCCTTGTAGATATCCGCGGATTGTGTGCCGTAGGCCGTCGGCGTCCGGAGTTCGCTTGTAGTCTTGCCCGTTCCCGCGCCGGTGGCGGTGATGCCGGACGTGGAAGTGTCCCAGTAGTTGTCCGTGTCCGTCACGCCGCTGGCGTTCTTGTATCCCGCCAGTCCGCCCTTCCGCTGGGTGGGGCTTGAGCCGCCCGTCGTGGTGGGGGCGCCCCTCGAATAGGACGCGATGACGCTGCCGCCCTCTAGGTGGCCCACAAGCCCGCCTGCGGTCAGCGTCGCGGTTGCCGCCGTTGCCGTGGTCTTGGCCTCCGCGTCCGCCACGGCGTAGGACGCCGTGATCGTGCCGGTGTTGTGATAACCGACCAGCCCGCCCGCGTAGGTGGACAGGCTCGCCGTCGTGCTCTTCTGCTCCGCCAGGACATCGCCCCGCGCGAAGCTGGCCGTGATGTTGCCGGTGTTGTTGCCCACCAGCCCGCCCGCGTAGGCATTGCCCTCTGTGGGAGTGGCATTGGTCAGATTGCTCTGAATCGCCGTCACGTCGCCCATCACGTAGCTCGAGATAATATCGCCCGCGCTGTCGCCCGCGATGCCGCCGGCGTACACCGCCCCCGGGCTTGTTGACGCGCCCGCGTTGGTGGCGACCGTAACGTCCACGCCTTCCAGTCGGAGATTGCGTATCTCCGCTGCGCTCCCCAGCTGCCCAAACAGCCCCGCGTACTGGACGGTGGTCGCTCCGCTCCGGTCGATATACAGGTTGGAAATGGTATAGGAGTTGCCCTCGAACGTGCCGGTGAACGTTCCGCCAATCGGCGCCCAGCCCTGGCCGCCGTTCCAGTACGTGTCGCCCGTGTTCGGGCCGCCGCTGTTGTTCGTGTCGAAGTCCAGGTTCGCGCTCAACTCATAGCCGTGGCAGGTCGGGTTGCCCGTCTCGTTGGACGATATGCTGACGGCAGTCTCGCCGCACCCCATGTTGTCCTCCGCGTTGTCGAACGCGGCTTTATAGTCGGACTGGTCGCCGCTCGCCACCTGACCGTCGCCGTCCAGGTCCCAGCGTATGGCGTTGAACTGCGCCAGGGTGCTTATCTCAATCAGCCCGTCGTTGTCCGCGTCGTAGTCCACGTTGCCCGTCGTGGGCGTGGCGCTCACCGTCTCCGACGGCGCGGAATCTTCGTAGCCCGTGGCCTCGGCGATGAGCCGGAAATAGTACGTCGTCCCGCTGGTCAACCCGGACGTTATCTTGTGCTGAACCGTGGAGCCGCTGGATATGGTTATATCCGTCTTTGTCGCAAACGTGCTGGACGTGCTTTGCTGCAAGGTGTAGCTGTCCGCAAGGCTCACCTCCGTCCAGTCCAACTGGATATTCGTCCCGTGTGTGGAGACCCTGAGGCCGGTCGGCTTGGGTATGTCGTCGTCCTTGATGGTGATGGCCGGGACCGACGACGCCTGGCGCAGGTGGCTGGAGGGCGGGGAGAGGTTGAGCACGTTGTCCGCCGCGTCAACCTTGTTGTTCACCGCCGTCAGCGTTGCGCCCGTGACCGTGGTGTCGCCGGCCGGGATGGTCAGCATCGTCTTGCTGGAGGTGTAGGCGGCGTTGACCGGGATGGTGTAGGACAGGTCCGTGGCCCACGCGGCGGAGATGGTGGGCGTGATGGTGGTGGAGGTGGTCGACGCGCCAGTGCCGCAGGCGTTGGTGTTGGTTCCCGCCGTGCTTTCGCAGAGCGTCGTGTTGCTCACCGCCCAGGTCACCGTTGGCACGCCTTGCAGCAGCGCGTGGGGCAGGGTGCGGACGTGCAGCACCGGGTACTGGCTGGACGTGCCAAAGTCCCAAGGGTCGTCGTTGCCGTTTGTGCCGTTTGTGCTGTCGCCGTCTATGTTGAGGTTCCAAGTGGAGTAGATGCCGGTTGGATAGGTCTGCCCTGATTTGGTGGGCGTCTGGAGTTCGCTGGTGGTCTTGCCCGTTCCGGCGCCGGTGGCTGTTATGCCGGAGACGGTCTTATCCCAATAGGAGTAGGTGACGTTGGTTCCAGTGTTGCTGCCTACCAAGCCGCCCACGTTGTTGGTTCCGGAGTCGTCGCCCGACGGTACGCCTTTGGACCACGCGGCGGTTATCGTGCCGGTATTGTTGCCCACCAAGCCGCCGACGTCGACCGTTCCGCCCGCGCCCGCAGAGACGTTCCCCGTGGCGTAGACGGCCCTGATGGTTCCGGCGCTGTTGCGGCCCACCAGCCCGCCGGCGTCGGCGTCGTTGCCGGAGTTGCTGCTGCCGGTGACGCTCACGTTCCCCGTGGCGTAGCTGGCCTCCACGGTGCCGCCGAGGTTCCAGGCCAGCAGCCCGCCGGCGATGGCGTCGCTGGAGCCGCTCGCCGTGGCCGTCACATTCGCGCTGGAGTAGCTCTTTCGGATGGTGCCGGAGTTATTGCCCGCGAAGCCGCCGGCGTAGGCGGTGTCGCCGCTGGCATTGGTCTGCTTGGCCGTTACGGAGCCGGTGACGTAGGAGTCGGTGATAGTCCCCTGGTTCCAGGCCGCCAGCGCCGAGACGAATGCGTTGCTTGTGCCAGAGTTTTCGCCGGTGACGTCGACGCCGGTCAGGTACAGGTTCCGCACCGTGCCCAGTGGACTTATGGTGCCAATCAGGCCAACGCTGCCTGCCGCGCTGGAGAAGGACCTGTTGATGAACAGGTTCTTTATCTCGTACTGGTTGCCTTCCAATATGGCTGAATAGTTTTGTATCGGATTCCAGCCGTCGCCGCCGTTCCAGATGATGGCGTCTTCGTCGTTGTCCTTATCGCCGTCGCCGTTGAGGTCAACGTAGTCGTCGGCGTCTATGTCGCCGTCGTCGTCAGTGTCGAAGTCCAGGTCGGTATCAAGCTCGTAGCCGTCGCAGCCGCCGGCGGGGCAGCCCATGCCCACGGCCCGGCTGGGGAAGGCGGCCAGCCAATCGGCGTGACTGGAACTGCCGCCGCCGTCCTTGTCGTGCCGGATGGCGTTCAACTGCGCCAGGTTGCTGACCTCAATCAGCCTGTCGTTGTCCTGGTCGTAGTCGATCCCGCCCGGCGAGCCGGTGTCCTCGTCCGACGCCTCGCTGTTCTCGTAGGTGGACCTGTAGGCGATGAGCCGCGCGGTGTAGGTGGTGCCGGCCGTCAGGCCGGTGATTTCGCCGGTTACTTTGGAGCCGCCGCTTATGGTGACCCGGCGGCTGGACGTGTCGTAGTCCTGCGCGCCGGACTTGTAGTCCAAGTAGAAGCCGTCGGGCGAGCCGCTCGTTCCAGCGTCCCAGTAGGCGTAGAGCTTGGGGTCGTTGGCCTTGCCGCTGATGTAGAACCCGGACGGCTTCGACATGATGTCGTCGTCCGTAATGGTCAACGTGGGGGCGTTTCCGGTCAGCTCCGCGTTGTGGTCCGCCGTGGGCGTGAGGGTCTGCACCACGTTGGCGTTTGAGGTTACGCCGCAGACGCCCGTTCCGCACTCCTGGTTGTTGACGGCGTTTATCGTGAGCGTCTTTGTGGTGGTGTTCCTGGGTATGGTGAAGATCCGGCTGTCGCCCGTTGCGTACGTGTAGGCCGAGTCTTTGGGCGCGGGCAGGGTGATGACTATGTCGTAGGTCTTGGCTGTGGACAAGGTGGCGGTGATGGTGCTGGAGGTAGCGCGCGAGGCGTCGCCGAGGGTGGATTCGTAGATTGTCGTGGGCGAAGCGGTGAGGGTGAAGGTGGCGGGCTGCTGCTGGGAGTGGCTCTCCGCCGGAGAGTTGTACTTGATCGTCGGCAACTCGCTGTTCGTGCCGAAGTCCCACGGGTCGTCCGTTCCCGAGGTCAGGGTGTCGTCGTCGTCGGCGTTGTCGATGTCGTAGTTCCAGTTAGCGTAGATCCCCGTCGGATAGGTCATGCTGTCGCCCGACCCCGATTTGTCCGTTTCCTTCGGCGTCTCCAGCTCCGACTCGGTCTTGTTGGTAACGCCGGTGGGCGTGGACGCGTGGGTGCTGTTCGCGCCGCTGCCGTAGACGTCGGTGATGGTCCCGGCGCTACGGCCCACGGCTTTGCCATAGTCGTTATCGTCGTTGCGGTTGCCGCCCACCGAGCCCGGGTAGATGGACACGTCGCCGATGGCGTAGCCCGCGCGCAGGGTTCCGCCGCTCACGATGCTGCCGACCAGCCCGCCGGCAATGGTCGCAGCGCTGGTGTTCAGGTTTTCGGCCGCGATCACGTCGCCCATGGAATAGACGGCGTGGATGTCGCCGGCGTTCCCGCCCGCCAGGCCGCCTACAGTTCGCACGCCGCTGTCGTCGAAGATGTACCCTGAGCAGACGATGAAGGGACAGTTGGTATGGAGAATGCTCCCCCTCATAGTCACGTCGCCGGTAGCATAGGACGCAAGTAGCTTAGAGCCGCTTGACACGTACCCCACAAGTCCGCCGGCGAAAAGGGTCACCGTGTTGGCGGTTTGTGGATTGTTGACGATGACCTCCACGACGACGCGGGCGTAAGAGTTTGCTATGACGCCGCCGTCCAGCGAGTTGACCATGCCGCCGAAATGCACAGTGCCTTGGGTGGAAACAATGGCGGGCTTCACTATCCCGATGACCGCCACCTTTGTGACCTTGCCCTTGTCATCCACCTTGTCCGCGAGCACGGCGCTCTGCGCGCCTTGCGCGTGCTTGCTCTCAATGGTCAGGTTCCTGACCTCGGCGGTGGTGGAGCCGGTGGCCGCGCCGATGGTCTCGAACAGCGGGCGGCGGTCCTGGTTGATGATCTCGTTGCTGTTCCCCTCGAAGGTGGTGTTCCAGACGCCGGGGATGAGGTAGCTCCCCGACGATTTGGGCGGATTCGCGGTGATGGTGATGTCGTTGTTCAACTCATAGCCCGCGCAGGTGGTCGAACACCCCGATACGCCGCTGGTGAAGGCGGTGTTGTAGTCGGAGGTGTTGCTTTCCGGCGTGCCGTCGCCGTCCAGGTCCCACTGCATGGCCATGAACTGGGTGAGGTTGGTGACCTCGATGAGGTTGTCGTTGTCGGTGTCGTTGTCGCTCTGCGTCGTCACGTCGTCCGTCGTTGGCGGCGCGAATGGCCCGGCGGGCGTGGAGTTTTGCCAGTCGCTGCCGCCGTGCTCGTTCTTGGCCCGCACGCCGACGACGTAGGTCTTGCCGTTGTCGACGTCGATAGTGATGCTGGTCTCGGTGTGGTCGAGGGCGGCCAGCTGCCAGCTCTGCGCGCCATCGTCCGTGTAGGTGACGTGGTAGCCGGTCGCGCCGGCGGAGGCGTCCCAGGAGGCGGTCAGCGTCCCGTCGGCGCGGGTGACGTTGACTGCGGCAACCGGGCCCGGCGCGGATTGGGCTTCGATGGCCGGAATTGGGGAAACAGCGACCAGGAGGGAGACGACGACCAGCAGCCCAGCAAGCAACGCAAAGAGAACGGCAGATTGCCATCTCCAAATCACCGATGACAATGAAGAGGCTTGAATAGGATGCATTCTGTATCCTCTGGCCTACTGCTAGACAAGAAGTATTAAGGATAGCAGATTTTGCAATGACTTTTGATGACTTATTAGCCCGCTTTGCTTACGCTACGATTACTATTCTCCATAATCAAGGTAAAATTCACTTACCGCGGGCGTATCGCGGCCAGGCCGGACGGCCTGTGCCTGAATCATCACCGGTGGGTTACGGCGCCTTCCGTGGCCACGGTGAGAGAGTTCGAGTCCCCGTAAGCCTCGGATATAAACTGGTGGGCGATGGAGGGCTCGAACCTCCGACCTCCTGCGTGTAAAGCAGGCGCTCTTGAGACGCCTTGCGGTCGTTGTTAGGCCATCCATAATCAATTCTAAATTCGCTTGAGCAGCCTATCATACTCGTGGTGCGCGCCGATCCAGAACCACACAATGTCGCCCTCGTCCATTACACCAAGGACGCGATAGTCGATACTTACGCGCACCGAGTACACCGGACGCCTCCGGCTTACACGCTTGAAATCGAGACTTGGGTGACTGGGATCCAACTCGAAGAAGCGGTATGACTCCCGGGTCTGACGTTTTACGTGGTCAGGCAGGCGTCTATAGGCGTCCCAAAAGCTCTTCTGCGTAAACGAACGCACGTCTACAATTCGTCTACAGCGAGCGGACGAGTCCGGCCTGCACGGTGTTCCGACAGAGCCTCATCTGCCAGCCGTTCCAGAAGGTCTTCCGATTCGGGACGGCTGAATAGCTCCGTCCACTGCCGTTCCGACTGCAACTCTGCCAAAAGGAAGCGCGCAAACTTGTCCTGCTCTTCCCGTGGAAGCTCTGAGGCTCTTTCAAAGGCTTGCTGAAGAAGCTTGGTCATCTGTTTCTCCTTTCCGACTAGATATCTGGTGGGCGATGGAGGGCTCGAACCTCCGACCTCCTGCGTGTAAAGCAGGCGCTCTTGCCGTCTGAGCTAATCGCCCACGATGTCGAGAGTAAGGGAGTGGCACGCTTGGCGGGGCTCGAACCCGCAACCTCCGGCTCCGCAAGCCGGTGCTCTATCCAATTGAGCTACAAGCGCTTGATGCCCGCAACAAATCGATGATAACTGGTGCCGAAGGGGAGATTTGAACTCCCACGCCCTTGCGGGCACTACGCCCTGAACGTAGCGCGTCTGCCGTTCCGCCACTTCGGCGCTGCAATATGGTGGGCGATCCTGGACTCGAACCAGGGACCTCAGTCTTATCAGGACTGCGCTCTAACCACCTGAGCTAATCGCCCGAGAACGTCTAAAGTCAGTATAGGAATGGGTCAATGGGGGTGTCAAGTTGGACCGGGCTTTTGCAGCCGGACAAAGAACTCCCTGTTCCCCGCATTTCCCAGTATGGGCGATGCCGTAGCTCCCCTGAAGCGCAAGCCGCAGCCAATAGCCCACAGCGCCACCTTGGAAATAGTCGCCGCGTGTATCTTCGGGTCGCGCACCACGCCTCCCTTCCCTACCTCCCGCCGGCCCGCCTCGAAGTGCGGTTTGACAAGGCCCAGGATCGTTCCGCCCCGCTCCACGTGCCGCGCCACTTCCGGCAGAACCATGACCAGCGAGATGAACGATACGTCCACGGTGGCGATGTCCACCTTTTCCGGCAGATGGAACGGCAGGCGGGCGTTGATCCCCTCCATGAGCACGACCCTGGGGTCGTCGCGCAGCCTCTGGTGAATCTGGCCCCGTCCCACGTCCACGGCGTAGACCCTGGATGCGCCGCTCTGCAACAGGCAATCGGTAAAGCCGCCGGTGGAAGCGCCGACGTCCAGCGCAACCTTGCCCGACACGTCCAGATCGAAGCTGTCCAGGGCATGTCTTAGCTTGACGCCGCCCCTGCCCACGAACCGGGGCGCTTGCTTCACCCGCACGTCGGCCGTGGACGATACCGTCGTTCCCGCCTTTTCCACGGGCCGGCCATCCACGGTTATCAGGCCCGCCATCAGCATGGCCTGGGCTTTGTGCCGGCTTTCGGCAAGCCCCAGCCGCACGAGCAGCGAGTCTATCCTCTCTTTCTTGCTGGGCATGGAATTATCCCTCGATACGCTGCACAATATACAGAGGCGACCGGGGAATCGCCAGGTTGAACCCGCGCATCCCATCGCATACAATCAACGCATTCTTTCCCATCCGGGTTGACGTGACTATGAGCAAACTTCTTGAACGACTGGAACAGGTGAACAAAGGCCCCGTCCGCGCGCTTGGATTCGCGCCGCGGCGAGAAGCGGAGACGCTGCCCACAATGCTGCTGCTGGCCTGGGTGGACGGCGCCAAGAAGCGGGACCTGAGCAAACTTTCCTCACGCGCGGATGCCCTGGCACTGCCTCTCAGCGCGCTGGAAAGCTCCCCAAGCCGGCCCGCACCGCCGGAAGGGGCCGTATGGGGCATCGCTTTCGATGAGGCGGAGGGCAACCTGGTGGAAATAGCCAGGGAAAAGGGCGGCGACTTTGTAACCTTCAACCTCGACGGCGTCCTGGTCGACTATTTGAGCGAGGGCGACGTGGCGCGCATACTGCGGATACCCGCCGACCTGGAAGAATCTTTGATGCGCGGGCTGGAAGACCTACCCGTGGACGTCATCCTGCTGAAACGTCCCGAACCGCGGGGGCCGCTCTCCCTGACCCACCTGCTGGCTATATCCAACGTCCGCTCCGCCATGAGCCGCTACATGCTGCTGGAATGGGACGGCGGCTTGTCATCCCACGAGTTGGAGCAACTGAGCGACATGGGAATCGACGGCATAGTGGCGAACATGGGCAAGATGAGCCTCTCGGCTATAGGCAAGCTGAAGAAGAACATCGACAAGCTGCCGCCGCGCAAAACGCGCAACGAGCAAAAGCTGGGCCCCTCGCTGCCAAGGGCGCAGGAGTCTGCATCCCAACTGCAACACCACCACGAGGAGGACGAGGAGCTAGAGGAAGAGTTCTAGCTCCTCATCCCATCGCTTTGAACCGCAATCAACTCCCCGGTAGGTCCTGGCCTTCATGCTGTTAGGCTACCTGGACCTGCTTTTCTCCGACCCCCTCACCTTCCTCCGCATCTTTCCCGTGGTGGCGTTCACCGTGGGACTCGCTCTGCTCGTGGCGATAACCATCCACGAGTTCAGCCATTCGCTGGCGGCCTATCTGCTGGGCGATAGCACGTCCAAGAGGCTGGGCAGGTTGTCGCTCAATCCGGTCCGCCACCTGGACCCCGCGGGCACTGTGCTGCTCTTCCTGGTGGGCTTCGGCTGGGGCAAGCCCGTACCCGTGGACGATCAAGCGTTGAGGGGCGGACGGCGGGCAATGGCGATTGTGTCGGGCGCAGGGCCGGTATCCAACCTGCTCACGGCGGTGGCTTTCACCGCGCCAATCAAGCTGGGACTTCTCGATTGGCCGTTCAGGCTCTTTACCACCCGCCTGTTCGAAGACGGCCTGGAAGGATTCCTGGCCCGCACGGTGGCCACCATAGTCCTGTTCAGCATAATCCTCGCCGTCTTCAATCTGATACCGCTTGCGCCGCTGGACGGTTCGGGCGTGGCCGCCGGACTGCTTCCCGCCAACGCGGCGCGCAGCTTTGCCAGGTTCCAACAGTACGGGCCGCCCGTGCTCATGCTGGCTATAATGTTGGACATCCTGTTCGGGGTGGGCATAATCCGTAGCGTCATCAACCCTGTGATAAACTACTTGGGTACCGTCATAGTGGGACAGAGCTTCTTCTGAACAGGCGGTGGGGGCTCATGAAGACAACACGCTACTTTGATGAACAGGTGCTTCGCAAGCGGCCTTACATCGAACTAACGTGGTGTGCCAAAGTTGTTGCTGATCCGCTCCACTTGGAGAAGCAGCCAGACGGACGATTGCGCTTTTGGGGAGAGGTCACCCTGCCCGGCGAAACGACCCCTCGCCATCTGCGCGTCATAACGCTGGAAGACGGGGAGACTATTCACAACGCATTTTTCGACCGGCGCTTTCGGAGGGAGGAGCATACGTGAAGCTTCATTACTATCCTGAGACCGACAGTCTATACGTGGAGTTCAAGGCAGGGCCTGGGGCGGATACGATCGAGGTCACTGATGGGGTGAACGTCGATATAGACGCTGACGGCGAGGTGGTCGGCTTCGACATCGACCAAGCATCCCGCCGGCTTGACCTGCACACGCTGGAAACCACGGCGCTGCCCGTTCACAGCGTCAAGGCGGGCTGACCCCTATGATAAACTATCTGGGCGCCGTCATAGTGGGACAGAGCTTCCTCTGAATAAGGTGGGCGCCGGGAGGAATCGTGGACAAGATAACCATCATAGGACTGGGGCTGATTGGCGGCTCAATAGGCCTCGGGCTCAAACAGAAAGCTGCGGACAAGGTGGAGGTGTCGGGGTACGACAAGGAGTTGGAGGCCGGCCGCAAAGCCGAGAAGCTGAAGGCCGTGGACAAGGCGCATTGGAAGCTGGAGGACGCGGTCAAGGACGCCAAAATGGTGATCATCGCCACTCCCGTGCTGGCGATACGGGAGATGCTTGAACTGATCTCCGACATGGCGCCGCCGGGCTGTGTGGTGACCGACACCGGAAGCACCAAGTCCGAAATAATGAACTGGGCGGAAGAGTACCTGCCGCGGGAGGTCAGCTTTGTCGGCGGCCACCCCATGGCCGGCAAGGAGTTCTCCGGCATAGACGCCGCGGACGCCAACCTGTTCCAGAATGCCCGCTATGCAGTGATTCCCGGCAGACGCGCCAGGGAGGAAGCGGTGAGAGCCGTGCTCGGCATGGTGGAGTTGCTTGAAGCCAAGCCTTATTTCCTCGATGCACAGGAGCACGATAGCTACGTGGCGGCGGTCAGTCATCTCCCCATCATAATTTCCTCAGCGCTGGTTTCGGCAACCACCAAAAGCCCGTCATGGCGGGAGATGGCCAAGATGGCCGCCACGGGCTACCGTGACGTATCGCGCCTGGCTTCCGGCGACCCCGTGATGAATCTCGACATATCGGTGACCAACCGCGATAACCTGCTCCACTGGGTGGAACAGGCCATCCAGGAACTGCGGCATTTTCACGACATGATAGGGAAAACGTCGGATGAAGAAGGCCTTGAGGCCCTGGGCGATACCTTCTCCAAGGTGTGGCAGAACAGGGAGAAGTGGCTGATTAAATACGAAGCGGGCGAGGAGCAGGACGATGAGCTAATCCCCGCCGGCCCGGAGATCCCGACGTTCGGATCTCAGATGATAGACATGGTCGTGGGCAGCAAGCTAAGGGAGAGGTACCAGGAAATAATATCCATGCAGCAGCGCCGCCCCCAGCGGGGAGAGAGACGTAGAAGAGGATAATGAAGCGCGCCATCTCTGCACCAAGCCGTTTAGAGGGCGTCCTAGCGCCGCCCGGCGATAAGTCTATATCCCACCGCGCCGCGCTGCTCAATTCCATTGCCGTCGGCGCCGCTCGCGTCTCCAACTTCTGCGTAGGCGACGACCGCGCCTCCATGCTGCGCTGTTTGCGAGGCTTGGGCGTGAAGATTACCCGTCATGCGGCCTGCGAAGCCGGCGGCGGAAAAGAGTGGTTTGAAGTGGAGGGCAACGGCCTTCACGGCCTGTCCGAACCCGTGGACATTCTCAACGCGGGCAACAGCGGCACCACCATGCGCCTGGTTTCAGGGCTGCTGGCGGCGCAGCCGTTCTTCAGCGTACTCACCGGAGACAAATCGCTCAGGTCACGGCCCATGGGCAGGATCATCAAACCGCTGCAACAGATGGGAGCGCATATCCAGGGGAGAGACGGCGACAACAAGGCTCCGCTTGCCATAAGAGGCGGCGGCCTGCGCGGCATCGAGTACGACATGCCGGTGGCCAGCGCCCAGCTCAAGTCGTGCCTTGTAATCGCCGGACTCTACGCCGACGGGGAGACCGTTCTGCATCAGCCCGCGGCCTCCCGCGACCACACCGAGCGTATGCTGGAGAATATGGGCGCGGCGCTGACGGAAGACGGGCTGACCCTGAAGGTCGCTCCCGGCAGAGAACTGCGGGCGGTCGACGTAAACGTTCCCACCGATACCAGTTCGGCGGCCTACTGGCTGGTCGCCGGAGTCTGCCATCCTGCAGCAAAGGTCACCGTGCTGAACGTGGGAATGAACCCCACACGCACCGGTGTCCTGGAGGCTTTGGAATCCATGGGAGCACGCCTCACCGTAGCCAACAGACGCATGGAAGGCGGCGAAGAAGTGGCGGATATCACGGCGGAGTCCAGCAACCTCACCGCCACGGAGATCGGCGGCGACCTGATTCCCAGGCTCATCGATGAGATACCCGTCCTATCCCTGGCCGCCTGTTTCGCCAAAGGTACTACGGTTATCCGAGACGCCCAGGAGCTACGAGTCAAGGAGTCGGACCGGATAAAGGCGACGGTTGCCGGACTCCGCGGGTTGGGCGGCCACGTGGATGAGACGGAAGACGGCATGTTGATCAAAGGCACCGGCGTCCTCAAAGGCGCGCCGGGGCGGAGTTACGGAGACCACCGGCTGGCGATGACGCTGGGCGTCGCGGGACTGCTGGCTTCCGGGGAAACCGAGGTGCGGGGTGCGGAGGCGGCGGGCGTGTCCTACCCTACCTTCTGGGAAGACCTTGACAGCTTGATAGACGGGTCTTCCGGTTAGCCGATGTCTGTGGAAGCGCCCGCCCCCCTGCTCGTCGTCATCTCCGGCCCCTCCGGTGTCGGCAAAGACGCCGCCTTGCAGGGTATGAAGCTTCTGCAACGTCCCTGGCGCTACATAATAACCGCCACCACCAGGCCCATGCGCCCCGGCGAGCGCGACGGTATCGATTACATCTTCATGTCACCGGAAGAGTTCCGCGCTCTGATGACGGAGGACGGCTTCCTGGAATGCGCCGAAGTGTACGGCGCCTGGTACGGCGTGCCACGCTCCCAGGCGGACGAGGCAATGGCTTCCGGCAATGACGTGATTGTCAAAACGGACATACAAGGCGCGCGCACCCTGCGGTCAAAGGCGCCGGACGCGCTGCTCATCTTCCTGGCCCCTCCCACCACGGAGGAGTTGAAACGCCGTCTCCTGGAAAGGAAATCGGAGACGGAAGAAGCGTTGCGCCGCCGCATAGAGACAGCCGAGGTCGAGATGGAAAGCCGCAGTGAATTCGACTACGTTGTGGTGAACCACAATGGCCGCTTGGATGATGCCGTGGAGGAGATAGACCGCATCATTCGGCAAGAGAAGGCCAAGCGGCGAAACGAGGCGTTGAAATGAACGACATCCCTTTACTAGAAGCCATCCACAGCCAGCGGGCCATCCGCCTGTTCACCTCCGACCCAGTCTCTGAAGAAGACGTCAACACCATCTTGGAAGCCGCGGTGCGCGCTCCAAGCCCCGGCAACAGGCAGACCTGGCGCTTCATAGTGGTCCGCGACCCGGAAAAGAAGCGCCGGCTGGGAGAGTGGTATCTGCAAGCATGGAGAGCCGTCGTTGGCGGCGACAACCCCGACCCTGCTACGTTGACCCAGCCCTACCGGCTGGGCTATGAACTGGGCGCGCGCATGGGCGACATTCCGGTGGTCATCGTGGCTTGCGTTGAGCACGCCGAAGGCTGGGACGGCGAAAGCAGCATCGTCGACGGCGCTTCCATCTACCCCGCGGCGCAAAACCTCATGCTGGCGGCTCGCGCCCTGGGATTGGGTACGGTGCTTACCACCATGCACCGCCGCTTTGAACGGCAGATCAAGGAGTTCCTGGGCATACCAAGCCGCGTGGAGACGGCGGCTCTGATTCCGTTGGGCTATCCCGGCGAGGGGCAGCGCTTCGGCGGAAGCATCCGCAAACCATTGTCGGAAGTGGTTTTCTACGACGGTTGGGGAGGCGGCGGTTGAAATGGAGCGAAAGGAGAGGCCATGGCACTGACTTCTGACGAAGTGCGTCACATCGCGCTGCTGACAAGGATTCGACTCACCGAGCAAGAGGTGGAACTGTACCGCTCGCAGATGGACGACATCCTGGAGCACTTCCGGACGCTGCAAGAGCTGGACACCGACCAGGTGCCGCCCACCAGCCACTCGGCGCCGCTGGACACCGTGCTGCGCGACGACGAGACGAAACCTGGCCTGGACAAAGAGGACGTGTTGTCCAACGCGCCGCGCCGCGAGGGGGACTACTTCCGGGTCAAGGCAGTGCTGGAGTAGAGGGCCAACTTTGACCGGCGAACTGCACAACCTGACCATACACGAAGCGCGCGCCCTGCTCGACCGCCGCGAACTGTCGTCGGTGGAACTGGCGCAGTCCTACCTGGAACGCATCGAGCGGCTGGAACCCAGCGTGAAGGCGTACGTGAGGGTAACCCCTGAACTGGCCCTGGAACAGGCCCGGCAGGCCGACGCCCTCATAGCGCGCGGCGAGTCGCTGCCCCTAACCGGCATACCGCTGCAAATCAAGGACAACATGTGCACCAGGGGCGTGGCCACCACCTGCTCGTCGCGCATGTTGGAGAGCTTCGTTCCACCCTACAACGCCACGGTTGTGGAGCGCCTGGAAGCGCAGCGCGCCGTGATGCTGGGCAAAGGCAACATGGACGAATTCGCCATGGGTTCGTCCACCGAGAACTCGGCCTTCTTCAATACGCACAACCCCTGGGACATGGAGCGCGTGCCCGGAGGCAGCAGCGGCGGCCCAGCCGCATCTGTTGCCGCAGGAGAGGCCATGGCCTCGCTTGGCTCCGACACCGGCGGCAGCATACGGCAACCCGCCGCGCTGTGCGGCGTGGTCGGCATGAAGCCCACCTACGGGCTGGTCAGCAGGTACGGGCTGGTGGCGTTCGCATCGTCCCTGGACCAGATCGGCCCCTTGACCCAGGACGTCACCGACTGCGCCATGCTGCTCAGCGCCATCGCCGGGCACGACCCCAGGGACTCGACCTCTCTGCCGCAGCCCGCCCAGGACTTCACGCGGGCGCTGACCGGCGACGTGGCCGGAATGCGGATAGGCGTTCCCAGAGAGTACTTTGTACAGGGCATGGACCCTGAAATAGAAACGGCGACTCGCCGGGCGATAGGCGTGCTGGAAGGACTGGGAGCCTCGGTCGACTGGGACGTATCGCTGCCATCCACGCCGTACGCCCTCGCCGTGTACTACATCATCGCGCCCTCGGAATGCTCGGCGAACCTGGCGCGCTACGACGGCGTGAAGTACGGCTATTCCGACCACGATGAACCCGGCATGTGGGACGAGCTGGAAGCCACGCGACAGCACGGATTCGGGCCGGAGGTGAAGAGACGCATCATGCTGGGCGCGTACTCCCTCTCTTCCGGCTACTACGACGCCTACTACTTGAAGGCGTTGAAGGTGCGCACCCTCATATCCAGGGAGTTTCAGGACGCCTTCCAAAAGTACGACGTCCTGGTAACCCCAACCTCGCCCACAGCCGCGTTCAAGTTCGGGGAAAAGCTCCAAGACCCGCTGAAGATGTATCTCAGCGACGTTATGACCATACCGGCGAACATCGCCGGGCTTCCCGGCATATCGGTGCAATGCGGCTTCGCGCAAGGGCTGCCCGTGGGCCTGCAGATCATAGGCCCCGCCCTGGGCGACGCGGCGGCGCTCCGCGCCGCTCACGCCTTCGAGCAAGCGACGCAGTGGCACAAAATGCGCCCCGCATTGTAGGGGCGGTTCGCGAACCGCCCCTACGGAACCGCGCGGACACTTCGTCTTGCCCGTGCAGGCCTTTGCAAAAGACGACCATGACGGCATGCGACTCTCAGGCTCGGCGGTAGGCGCTGCTGCGGTGGGCAACCCGGAGCACGAGGACTATCGAATCTTCCTCAAGTAGCTGGTACAGGATACGGTAGTCGCCAACGCGAAGGCGTCTCAGTCGACGCAATCTACCCTTGAGCGGGATGCCCGCCAAGGGCTGTTCACGTAAAGAATCTATAGAGCCGACTATGCGAGTCCTGACCGCTTGCGGTATGGCCGCCAGTTCTCTTGCGGCGGTGCGCTTAATTTGGAGGGAGTAGCTCACGCTTTACCTGATCCCAGTCCAGGACGGGGTCAGATGGGTCACGTAGTCTGTGCAACGCTACGGATAGGTCGTCAAAGTCTTCGAGGTAGCTTTCAAGCGCCTGGCGGATCACACCGGCCCGGCTGCTTTTCAGTTGCGCGGCCACCGCGTCCAGCACTTCAGCCAGTTCATCCGGTACGCGGGCGGTGATTTGAGTCATGGCAATCCTCTCCCAAGTATTCCAAGCCAAGGGCACGGCAGAGTGTGCGCTGTCAATTGTAACCCTGAGCCGTTGCCTGTTCAAGAACTGCGGCGCTACCGTCATCGCCGTACAATAGCCCACCAGTAAATTTCCAGATATTATCTACGCAGCGAGTCGACTAAAGAGGAGGACGCCATGATCCGCAGCTTGCAGGGCAAGTCGCCCAAGATACATCCCACCGCCTTCGTCAGCGAGGCCGCCTACGTCATCGGCGACGTGGAAATAGGAGAAAACTCCAGCATATGGCCGGGCGCAGTGATCCGCGCCGACAACGGCAAGATAACCGTTGGCGCCAACACCAACATACAGGACAACAGCGTCGTCCATTCCGACGCCGAATCCACTATTGGCAGCGGCGTAACCATCGGGCACAACGTGTTGTGGCACGGACGTTCACTGGCCGACAACTGCCTGGTGGGCAACGGCGCTACGGTGAACGACGGCGTGGAAGTGGGCGAGCTTTCCATCGTCGGTTCCGGGGCCGTGGTGCTGGAAGGCATGAGCATTGAGCCTCGCACCATCGTGACCGGCGTGCCCGCCAGGCCCAGGGGCGAGATCCAGGAGCGTCACGAACAGCTGATAAGAAGCAGATCGGTCAGCTACGCGGAAAGGGCCAAGGTGTACAAGTCGGAGGGACTGGAATAGGTCATGCGGCACGCATAACAGAACGCAAACATGGAGACTCTACGCATACAGTTGCCCGGCGATAGGAGAGTAACGGCCATCCTCAGCAGGGCTCAGAGCCACGATACGGGCTGGACGTTCATATACGCGCCGGGGGCCGGCTCCAACATCGACGATCCGTTCGGAGTTTACGCCGCTTCCCGTCTGGCGCAACACGGCATATCCACGGCGCGGTTCCAATTCCCCTACATGGAGGAGAAGCGCCGGACACCCGATCGCACTTCCGTCCTCGAGGCAACATGGCGGGCGGCTATTGAAGCGTTCCACCACCCGGACGGCAGGCTGGCGGCTGGGGGCAGGTCTATGGGAGGCCGCATCGCTTCCCTGGTAGCCGCGCGGGGTGCCCCACTGGACGCACTTGCCCTCTTTGCCTATCCCCTGCACGCACCGGGAAGAGACGAATGGAGGGATAAGCACTTCCCCAACATCTCTCAGCCCGTACTGTTCTGTTCAGGCACGCGCGACGCCTTTGCAACCCCCGATGAGCTTGCAGAGGCCGTCTCCAAGATCAAGGAAGCCCGTGTTCACTTTCTGGACGGCGCGGACCACGGTTTCTCGGTCAGAAAGTCCAGCGGCAAGACACGCCAGGGTGTCTGGGATGAGGCTATCGAGACCTTCGTTGACTGGTTGCAAGGGATAGCTTAGACAGACGCCCTCTCAGATGCGAGCAGCAGTCCTATAGCACCCAAGAGGCGCTAAGTAAGCTCGTTCTCGTCTATAGCCCGTATGAATGAGCCGACCGACTCCAAGTACCGCGCAACCAGTGGCTGGTCTAGCCAGCCTTCGTAAAAGTTTATGTGCAGCGCCTGAGCGATGCCGAATTCATCGTACAGTTTGTGATCGTTCAAGCCGGACACAACCGAAACCAAATGCGCATGTCCGTTGTGGCTCAACCCTTTGCGCACCGCCACTGCTTTCACCATCTGCGACGCCGCGCCCCAACCCTTTTCCGAGGCTTGCCGCAAGTCGCCTTTTTCGAGCTCCTCCTGAGCTTGCCGCAAGTATACGCAGGCTTGTTCTTTGTAAGATGATCTAGCTACTGCCATTTGCTTCCCCTAACCACACGTCTATTGAAAAAGGATAGTGGTGTGCTAGTGCGGCGTCAACTAGAGGCTGCCGCCTCGGAGTTGGCCGCGCGGGGCATCCCCTGCGGCAGCCGCTCAACTCCTGAATTGCATCTTGTCCAGCCGGGTGAAGTCATGGACGGAGTCCACCCAGCGCACCGTTCCCGAACGGGAGCGCATCGCCAGCGAGTGCGTCTGCGCGCCATTGGCAAAGAAGCGCACCCCGTTCAGCAGGTCGCCGGTGCTTGCGCCCGTTGCGGCAAAGAAGACGTCTTCTCCCGAAACCAACTCCTCGGCGGAGTAGACTTTGCTCAGGTCGGCGCCGGCCGCGACCGCCGCGTCCCGCTCCTTATCGTCGCGGGGCCAGGCCTTGCACTGTATAGCGCCGCCGATGCACCTTATGGCGGCGGCGGTAATCACGCCCTCCGGTGTGCCTCCTATACCCATCAGCACGTCCACGTCGCTTTCCCACATGGCGGCGTGGATGCCCGCCGCTATGTCCCCGTCGGAGATCAGCTTTATACGAGCGCCCGCGCTTCTGATGTCGTCTATGAGCCGGTCGTGCCTGGGCCTGTCCAGCACTATCACGGTAAGCTCGCTTATCTTCCTCCCCTTGGCCTTGGCGATGTTCGTGAGATTTGTTTCCACGGAGGCGTTGATGTCAATCACGTCCTTGGCCTCTTTGCCCACCGCTATCTTGTTCATGTAGACCACTTCCCGGGGGCAGTTCATGGTGCCGCGCTCGGAGAGGGCAATCACAGCGATGGATCCGGGCAAACCCTTGGACAGCAACGTAGTGCCGTCAATGGGGTCAACGGCTATGTCCATCCCCGGCCCTGCCCCGTCTCCTATCACCTCGCCGTTGTACAGCATCGGCGCTTCATCCTTTTCCCCCTCGCCTATCACCACCACGCCGTCCATGGACATGGAGCCCAGGGTGAAGCGCATGGCGTCCACCGCTGCCTGGTCCACCAACTCCTTGTCGCCCATGCCCATGTGCTGCGCCGCCGCGATAGCCGCCGCCTCCGTAACCCGCACCATGTTCATCGCGAAGTTGCGGTCAATGGCTTGTGTACTGTTCATTGTGAGCGCCTCCCTCTGAATCTGGGTGATTCAATCGGAGTATATCAGCATACGGAGGTTGTTTTCCGCCTCTCACATCGTGATAAACTCATCATGGACAAAGGCCCAATCTACGCCTATCTTGGGGAATAGGCGTCACAACCAGCATGAGAACGCAAGGAGGCAAGCATGAACACGCAGGAACTACAGGCCACAGCCCAGGCAATCGTGGTCAAGAGCAAAGGAATACTTGCCGCTGACGAAAGCGATTCCACGATAGCCCGCAGACTGCAAAGCGTGAACGTGGAGTCCACGGAAGACAACCGCCGCGCCTGGCGGCAGCTTCTGTTTACCGCCAAAGGCAGCGGCGATTACATCAGCGGAGTCATCCTATTCGATGAGACCATCCGGCAGAGCGCCGATACCGGTGAAACGTTTGTGGACATCCTCAACGCTGAGGGTATTGTGCCCGGCATCAAAGTGGACGTGGGAGCAAAGCCTCTGGCCGGCTCCCACGGCGAGACGGTGACGGAGGGGCTGGACGGCCTCCGCGAGCGCCTCAACGAGTACCGTGAGCTGGGCGCAAAGTTCACCAAGTGGCGCGGCGTGATCGCCATAGGCGAGGGCCTGCCGTCCTCGTACTGTATCGATGTCAACGCGCACGCCCTGGGGCGCTTCGCCGCGCTTTCCCAGGAAGCGGGACTCGTCCCCATCGTCGAGCCGGAGGTACTCATGGACGGCGGCCACGACATAGACCGCTGCTTCCAGGTGACCGAGGCCGCCTTGCAGCGAGTATTCGAGGAGCTGCACAGGCAGGGCGTTGCCCTGGAAGGCATATTGCTGAAGCCCAACATGGTGCTGTCGGGGACGGAGGCTCCCAACAGGGCGGGCCCCGAACAGGTGGCGGAGGCCACCATAAGCTGCTTCAAGCGCACCGTGCCCGCATCCGTGCCGGGCATAGTCTTCCTTTCCGGCGGCCAGAGCGACGATGAGGCGACGGTAAACCTGAACGCCATAAACCAGCGCGTCGACTCTAGTACGCCGTGGCAGCTCAGCTTCTCATACGGCAGGGGGCTCCAGGCGACTCCTCTCAAGGTATGGAGCGGCGACCCCGCCAAGGTGCCGCAAGCGCAGGAGGCCTACCTGCGCCGCGCCCGCTTGACCAGCGCCGCCCGCGACGGCCTCTACACCCCCGATATGGAGAAGTAACTCGCCGGCGTCCAGCGCGCCCCGCGCCGCAGGCTGTGCCTTTATCCGCCTGTGGTGTTATCATTCCAATACCGTGGCTTTCAAATTGCTCATCGCAACCAACAACAGCGGAAAGGTGGAGGAGTACCGGCGTCTGCTTGGCTGCCTGCCCGTCGAGTTGACCACTCCTTCCAACGAAGGAGTCACTGAAGAACCGGAGGAGTCCGGAGACACTTTCGAAGAGAACGCTCTCATCAAGGCGCGCTTCTATTCGGAAGCGGCGGGACTGCCCGCCCTGGCCGACGACTCCGGCATCGAGGTGGATGCGTTGAACGGCGAACCGGGGGTGCGAAGCGCCCGCTACGGCGGCTTGCCAGCCAGCGACGACGACCGAAACAGGCTGCTCCTGTCCAATATGAGCAACGTCCCCTGGGAAAAACGCACCGCCCGCTTTATCTGCGTGGCAGCTATGGTTTGGCCCGGCGCTGAAGAGGAGACCTTCCAGGGCGCATGTCAGGGATATGTCGCCTTCGAGCCCAGCGGACAGGAGGGGTTTGGATATGACCCCCTGTTCTACTATCCGGCTTTCGGCAAGACCTTTGGCCAAACCGACGCGGATGCCAAGGATAGTGTGAGCCACAGGGGTATCGCCGCCCGCAAAGCGGTACAGCGACTGAAAGAGGTCATAGGCGCGGGAGCGCGAAGCTAGCAATGGACCACTCCCAGGCAAAGAAAACGGTACGCGACCTGTTCGGCAGAACGCTTGCCGACCTCCGTGTCTCGGTCACGGATAGATGCAACTTCCGTTGCACCTACTGCATGCCCGCCGAAATTTACGGAGAGCGGTATCAGTTCCTTCCCAGGGAGCAAGTTCTCAGCTACGAGGAGATAGCGCGGCTGGTGAAGGTTTTCGTCAATCTGGGAGTATCGCGTGTGCGCCTGACGGGTGGAGAGCCGCTCCTCAGGCAAGACCTGCAGATACTTGCGGCCATGCTTGCCGGCATGGAAGGAGTGGACGACCTTTCGCTGACCACGAACGGCTATCTGCTGGACAATCAGGCGCAGACACTGCGAGATGCGGGAGTTAAACGGATTACGGTTAGCTTGGACACCTTGGACGACGACATATTCCGCCGGATGAACGGCCGCGGCTTCGGCACGGAGCGGGTGCTGGATGGGATCCGCGCCGCCGAAGAAGCGGGGTTCCGCAACATCAAGATAAATGCGGTGGTCAAGAAAGGCGTCAACGATCATACCGTGGTGGAACTTGCCCGCTACTTCAAGGATAGAGGGCACACCGTCCGCTTCATCGAGTACATGGACGTGGGCAACCGGAACGGGTGGCAGATGGAACACGTAGTCTCTTCAAAGGAGCTCATACACAGGCTCAATGAAGAGATGCCCTTGGAGCCTGTGGCAAAGGCCTTTCTGGGAGAGGTGGCGGATAGGTACCGCTACCTGGACGGACAGGGTGAAGTCGGCGTTATCTCGTCGGTCACGGAGCCGTTCTGCGGCGATTGCACGCGGGCAAGGCTGTCCGCGGACGGCAAGATATACACCTGTCTCTTCGCCGGTGATGGCCACGATGTGAAGACCCCCCTGAGAAACGGCGCCAGCGATGAGGATATTGAAGCCATTATCGGCGGCATCTGGCAGGTGCGCACCGATAGATACTCAGAGGAGCGCACCGCCCTTTCCGGCGCCCGTACCGAAAAGGTGGAGATGTACCACATAGGCGGGTAGGACTGTCCAAGACATGATTACCATCTACACAGACGGCTCGTGTATGGGCAACCCGGGACCCGGCGGCTGGGCCGCCGTCATCGACGATAACGGCGCCAAGCGTTCCCTGTCCGGCAAAGAGGACAAGACCACCAACAACCGGATGGAGATTCTGGCCGTCATCAAGGGCTTGGAAGCCGTTCCCGCCGGTTCAGCGGTGACGGTGTTCAGCGACAGCCAGTACGTGGTCAACACCATGACCAGGGGTTGGAAGCGAAACGCCAACCGCGACCTCTGGGCCAAACTGGATGCCGTTGCCGGGCAACGGAGGGTCACCTGGCGGTGGGTACAAGGCCACGTCGGCAACCCGGGCAATGAAGAGGCCAACGCCCTGGCGCTGCGGCAGGCACAGTCCTTCCTCGACGGCAAGCCCGCCCTTACGCACCTCGATTCGCAGGGCAACGCTCAAATGGTGGACGTGAGCGGCAAGGACGCCACCGTGCGCGACGCCGTGGCCCAGGGCCTGGTCTGCATGAAGCCGTCAACCCTGCGTCTGATCAGGGAGGGCGGCATAGACAAGGGCGACGTACTGGCCGTGGCTCGCGTCGCCGGGATCATGGCCGCCAAGCGGACGTGGGAACTCATTCCCATGTGCCACCCCGTGCCGCTGGACCGGGTAGCCATAGAGTTCGATCTGGACGCCGAAGCCGGCGCTGTTCGCATCACAGCCTCCGCTCGCACCACCGCCAAGACGGGCGTGGAAATGGAAGCCCTGACCGCCGTCAACATCGCAGCGCTGACCATATACGACATGGCGAAAGCCGTTGACAGAGCAATGACCATCAGCGAAGTACGGCTGGTCAGCAAAAGCGGCGGCAGAAGCGGCGAATACTCTTCAGAGCCTGCCCAGAGCTAGGCAGCGCAAGGAAAAAGGCAAAGCACAACCGTACGAGTTGTGCCTCGCTAAACAAACCTGGCTTGAAATGAAGCTATCCGGAAACTTTCTGCTGGGCCTCTAGCACCCCAATGCCGTTGCGGACGGTGCTCAGCAGCTCTGCCACTTTCTCTTCCAGCCTGTACAGCTGTTCATGAGCGTATTGATCAGCGGAGTTGCGCCGGGAAGCAGCTTCGCTCTCAGCCATTTCCAACATGCGCTGCGCCCTTATCTCGGCCTCCTGGCGTATCTTATGAGCCTCTTTTTGGGCCTCTTTCAGCAGCTCCGTATCATCCATGCGACTGCGGAATTCGTTCTCCGCCGAAGCCCTGATTCGCCTGGCCTCGCCAAGCGACTGGTTGAGCAGATCTTCGCGCTTTCTGATCACTTCATCGGCTTCAGCAATGCCCTGCGGCACGGCAACTCTCAACTGGTCTACAAGCTCCATTAGTGTTTCCGAGTCAATAAGCAGTTTACTGCTCATGGGGACCCGCTTGCCTGAAGCCGCTAATGATTCTAACTTATCGATAATACCAAAGATATCTATGATGTCCCCCTTTCGAACCGCCGCGCTACACGGCTACGCCTAGTTTGTTCTTCAGCGCGACGGCAACGTCGTAAGTCACAAGGTCTTCTATGTTTCCACCGAAGCTGGCCACCTCCTTTATCAAGGATGAACTGAGTGACTGGTATTCCTGGCTGGTATAGAGGAATACCGTATCTATATCCGGATTGAGCTTGCGGTTCATCATCAGCATGGCTACTTCATAGTCCAGGTCGGTGACACTGCGCAAGCCGCGCACCATGAACTTCGCTCCCATCTCTCTGGCGTACTCAACCGTCAGGCCGTTGTAACGCACAACTTCCACGTTGGGCAGATCAGCAACCGCTCTTTCGCACAGGTCAACGCGCTCAGACGTTGAAAAGAGCAGGCTCTTGGAAGGAGTATCAAACACCGCCACCACAAGCCTGTCCACAATTGCGGCAGCCCGCTGCACAATGTCCAGATGCCCCTTGGTGATGGGGTCAAAGCTCCCTGCGTAGATTGCTATGGCCACCGGGTCTCCTCAGTTGTACACGGACAGCACAGTATCCCCGTACCGTCTCTGAAAGCTAAGCTCCAGCGTGTCGTAAATCTCTTTTACATCCGTTCTCTTGCTATGCTCCAAGACCACCAGGCCTCTCTCCGCCACCAGTCCGGACCTGGCAACTTTATTCATTGTTTGTCCCAAGTCGGGGAGGTCGTACGGCGGGTCAAGAAGGATCACTTGATAAGGCCCCTTCAAGAAGTCCAACGCCCGGGCCACCTTCGCCCTGTGTATAGCGCCCCGTTCTTCCAGTCCCGCCTTTCTCAGATTTTGCCGGATGGCCTGACACAGGCGACCGCTTTGCTCGACAAAGTCCGCCGCCGCCGCGCCTCTGCTCAGCGCCTCGATTCCCAGTGCGCCGCTTCCTGCATACAAGTCCAGCACCCTGGCTTCGATCAAAGCCTCGGATATAACCTGAAATAGCGCCGAGCGCACTCTGTCAGAGGTGGGTCTGAACTGCGGAGAACGCGGCGCATCAAGTTGGATTCCTCGCGCCTCGCCTCCTGTGATACGCATCTGCTTAGTTACTTTCAAGTCGCCGTTAGAGGCACCCAATATTACCTTTTTTTTGGACAAAGGTCAATCTTTTGCCTAGTATTTCGCCCAAACGCCCGTTGCAATACGGGCAAAGGCGCAGGCGGAGACGCCTCTCCATGTCCGCATGTCCGTTCTCCTATGTCCGTCATAACCAAGTCATCAAATGCTTGACACCCTTTTTAGAGCGCCACTACAATCCCTATGATACACACCTGCAAGCAAGGGTATGACCTTTAGAGGGCCGCTACAGATAAGTCTAACTTCCCAGCTTGTGGTGTCCCTTTCTCCTCCTGAACATAGCTCTGTTTCTTTGTACCTGGTTCAGCCTCCCTTGGCATAGTTTTGGAATTGCACTGAGAGTATGACGACGAAATATATCTTTGTGACCGGCGGTGTGGTTAGCTCACTGGGCAAAGGCATCAGCGTAGCCTCAATAGGCCGTATCCTCAAAAGCCGGGGCATTAGCATCTCCGTGATGAAGCTCGATCCATACCTCAACGTAGACCCGGGAACCATGTCCCCCTACCAGCACGGAGAGGTCTTTGTAACCAAGGACGGCTCCGAAACCGAC
This sequence comes from Dehalococcoidia bacterium, assembly GCA_963667055.2. Classification (GTDB taxonomy): domain Bacteria; phylum Chloroflexota; class Dehalococcoidia; order Lucifugimonadales; family QGNO01; genus DAOUJH01. The sequence goes on along the minus strand of OY762956.1, from coordinate 1,420,652 downwards.
CTCGACCTTGGCCATTACGAGCGGTTTATCGACATCGAACTCACCGCCTCCTCCAACATCACCGCCGGCCAGATCTACAGCGACGTCATCGCCAAGGAGCGCCGCGGCGATTACCTCGGCGGCACCATCCAAACCGTTCCCCACGTCACCAACGAAATCAAAGACCGCATCTTCAGCCTTGCTTCTGAAAGCAAGGCGGACGTAGTGGTGGTGGAAGTGGGCGGCACCGTCGGCGACATAGAAGGGTTGCCCTTCCTGGAAGCCATCCGGCAGATTCGCAACGACGCCGGTAGAGACAACGTCTACTACATACACCTCACCCTGCTTCCGCATATCCAGGCTACCGGCGAATTGAAGACCAAACCAACCCAGCACAGCGTGAAGGAGCTGCGCAGCATTGGAATCCAACCCGATGCAATCATAGCCCGCAGCGACCTGCCGGTAACCGATTCCATCAAGGACAAGATATCCCTCTTCTGCGACGTGCCCCGCAACGCCGTGTTTGCCATGCCCACCGTGGGCAACGTCTATGAAGTCCCCATCGAGCTTGAGGACGCCGGCCTCGGCGATACGCTCTTGAACGTCCTGCGCTTGGATTACCACAGCCGCGACATGGCCGGCTGGCAGTTACTGATTGACAGAATGAACATTGATAAGGAGAAGGTGCCCATTGCCGTAGTTGGCAAATATACGGACTTGCCGGATTCTTACATATCGGTGAAGGAAGCCCTTTCCCACGCGGCGCTTGCCCATGACAGAGACGTCGAAATCTCTTGGGTATATTCCGAAGAACTGGAACGCAACGGCCTGGAAGATGTACTCGCCGGGGTCAAGGGAATCGTCGTGCCCGGCGGATTCGGCCCCAGGGGAATAGAGGGCATGGTCCGGACCGTGAGCTATGCCAGAGAAAACGGCGTCCCCTACCTGGGACTGTGCCTGGGCATGCAAGTCATGGTAGTAGAGTACACGCGCAACCTGTTGGGATACGAGGACGCCAACTCCACCGAGTTCAACCGGGACACACGGCACCCGGTCATAGATCTGATGCCGGAGCAGATGCAAATGAAGGATATGGGCGGCACCATGCGACTTGGCCTGTACCCCTGTAGATTGGTGGCGGGGACGCGCGCCGCCAGGGCCTACGGCCTCGCCGAAGTCGAGGAGCGGCACCGCCACCGCTACGAGTTCAACAACGCCTACCGCGAACCCCTGGCGGAGGTCGGCCTGATTGCCAGCGGACTATCCCCCGACGGCCTGCTCGTGGAGATAAGCGAGGCTCCGGACCATCCCTTTATGGTGGGCGTGCAGTTCCATCCTGAGTTCCTCTCCCGTCCGGAGAGGCCGCACCCCCTGTTCAAAGAGTTCATGGGCGCGGCCAAGCAGACCATTCGCAAAGGAGACCAGCGTCCGCTGCCGTTGACAAGTTCGTAGTGGACTACCATTGGAATGTTTGCTATAATGTCCCCTGTTCCCACCTTGGATACCCCCCGCAACCCAAACTTTTGGGCATCCACTCCACTTTCTGAGAATAACGGAAAGAGTACATACCAGGCCCCAACACATCGTAGAAATAAAGTACGGAACCACTCGCAGCTTACATTTTGCCAAGGCCAGGTTCCAGCCAGGATTCAACACTTATCATCCACTCACTGAGGTGACACTTCTTTGACCACAAAATTCGTTTCACATCTATCTGAATTGGAAGGGAAGACCAAAGAGGAACTGGCGGAGCTTGCCGCCCAAGCGGGCGCGGTCAACGGCGAAACCGCAGGCTCCCTCAGTCGAGAAGAGTTGCTTCACAAGCTGGTTTCTAACTACTCCGAGCAGGAAGGCATGATAGTGGCCAACGGGGTGCTGGAGGTGATGGGCGACGGCTACGGCTTCCTGCGCCGCAACGGCGAACTCAGGCCCGGCCAGCGCGACGTGTACATATCCCAATCGCAGATACGCCGCTTCGGACTGCGCACCGGCGACATGATCGCCGGCCAGGTCAGGCCTCCAAAGGACTCCGAGCGCTACTTCGGCCTGGTCAGGGTGGAAACGGTCAACGCCGTGCAACCGGAACAGGCCAGAAGCCGCCCCCACTTTGAAAACCTCGTCCCCGTCTTCCCCAACTCCATGATCAAGCTGGAGACCGTGCCATCCAACCTCTCCTCGCGCCTCATAGATCTGCTGGCTCCCATAGGCAAGGGGCAGCGCGGCCTCGTCGTGTCGCCGCCCAAGGCGGGCAAGACCATGCTCCTGAAGGAGATTGCCAACGGCATCACCACCAACCACCCGGAGATTCACCTCATGGTGGCCCTCATTGGCGAACGGCCCGAAGAGGTCACCGACGTCCGCCGCTCCGTGGACGGCGAGGTGTTCAGTTCAACGTTCGACGAGCCGGTGGAGGACCACTGCCGCGTCGCGGAGCTGGCCCTGGAACGCGCCAAACGCCTGGTGGAGAGCAAGAAGGACGTGGCCATTCTGCTCGACAGCATCACCAGGCTCACCAGGGCCTACAACCTTGCCGTCCCCACCAGCGGACGCACCCTCTCCGGCGGCATCGACCCCATCGCCCTCTACCCGCCCAAGAGGTTCTTCGGCGCTGCCCGCAACACGGAGGGCAACGGCAGCATGACCATCATCTCCACCTGCCTCATAGACACCGGCAGCCGCATGGACGACGTTATCTACGAGGAGTTCAAGGGCACCGGCAACTGGGAGCTTCACCTGGAGCGGCGTCTGGCGGAAATACGCATCTTCCCCGCCATAGACATTCCGAGAAGCGGCACCCGCCGTGAAGAACTGTTGCTCAGCCCCTCGGATTTGAAGCAGGTCTGGCTGCTCAGGCGCGCGGTCAGCATGTTTACCTCCGACAATGCTCAGAGCAACGAGGGAACGAAAAAAGTCCTGGAGCGGCTGGCCATGGCCCCCAATAACTCGGACTTCCTCAACAACCTGCCTAAATACCTGAGCAGCAAAGGGGCTTGACCCTCCCGCTCAGGGTAGTAGGATTGAGGCTCAGCGAAGGTCGTGGATAGATGGCGCACTGGCATGGGCGTTGGTAGTCCTGTAGAGGAGGCATGTGATACAGGGCGACGTGGAGGCCGGTCGTGAAATTGGGCAATCCAATTCCTGTTATGGAGGGCGTGTTTCAGGTGCGCGCCATCGGCACTAGGGTCACTGTGCTGGTGGATGGCAATCAGGCGCTGCTGGTGGACGCGGGAATGAGGGGCAGCGCGGCTATGATTGCGGGCGGCCTTGAGGCCATTGGCGTCTCCATGAGCACGGTCAGGACCCTGGTTATCACCCATCACCACCTCGACCACGCCGCGGGCGCTGCCGAACTGGTCGCCGGCAGGGACATCGCCGTCATGGCCCACCGGAGCGAGGCCGGCGTCATAGCCGGAAGGGAGCGGATGCCCAACCCAATGCGGAACAGGCTGATGGCGCGGTTGGCAACTCCCGTCATCGAAATGGCGGCGGGAAGTCCGGTAGAGGTGGACGTGGAGTTGGAGGACGGGGACGCCATACCCTTCCCATCGCCCGTCCGGGTGGCGCACATCCCCGGGCACACGGCGGGCAGCATCGCGCTATTCCTGCCGGACAAGAAGCTTCTCATCGTTGGGGACGCCCTCCAGTACAAGTTTGGCCTGAAGCTTGACCCGCCCGCCCCAGGCGTAACCATGGACATGGAGCAAGCGATGTCGTCCCTGAACAAGCTCCTTGATCTGGACTTCGACGCGGTCTGCTTCAGCCACTTTCCGCCAATGCGCGCGGGCGCCCGCGCGGCTCTGCGCAGAATGATGGATCAAAGAGCGTCTCAGAGGCGCTAGGGAGTCGCTGCCAGCCATAGCGCTCTGAGCGCAAAGGAGTACGAATATGAAACAGGCCCCGGAGCCGATAACCAGGGTTGGAGATACCGTGGTGGAGTTTCTCCGCAACAGCGTTGCTGCCCACGGGCCGCGGGACGCCTTGCTGTTCAAACCCGGCTTCCGTTACCAACGCTGGTCATACGACCGGCTCTGGAAGGAGTCGGGGCAGGTGGCAACCCTGCTCCAGCAACGCGGGCTGACAAAGGGAGACCAGGCGCTGCTGTGGGGGCCGAACTCGCCTCAGTGGGTGCTCATATTCTTTGGCTGTCTCAGAGCGGGAATCATCGTGGTGCCCCTGGATCTGCGCAGCGCGCCGGACTACGTGGAGAGGGTGGTTGCCAGGGTCGCGCCCAAGCTGGCGTTCACGTCGCGGTTCACGCCCAAGGGCGGCCTTGATCTGGACGTGCCAGAGATCACCTTCGAAGAGCTCGAGACCGCTATCCAGGGTCTGCCCGAACCCGATCCGGTAGCGATAGAACCGGGCGACCTGGCCGAGATAATGTTCACTTCCGGCACAACGGGAGACCCCAAGGGGGTGATGCTCACCCACCGCAACCTGACCGCCAACATAGAGGGCATCTCCCGCTACATCATCTGCGACACGTCCACCCGCCTGCTCTCCATTCTGCCATTGAGCCACATGTACGAGCAGATGGGCGGTCTGCTGACGCTTCTCCACTACGGAGCAAGCGTTACTTACCCCACCAGCCGGCAGCCGACGGTGCTGGCCCGCACAATGCGAGAGCGCCGCATAACAACCCTGCTCCTGGTGCCGCAGGGACTTGAGCTTCTGATGAACGGTATCGAACGGGAGGTCCGGCGGCAGGGCAAGGAGGCGCTCTGGCGCAAGCTGATGGGGATTGCCGAGAGAACGCCCTTCGCGCTGCGGCGGCGTCTGTTCAAAAGGGTCCACAAGCAGTTCGGGGGCAAGCTGGACTTCATTGTGTCCGGCGGCGCTGCCCTGGACCCGGAGCTTGGCAGGAAGTGGGAGCTTATCGGCGTCAAGATCGTGCAGGGCTACGGGGCCACGGAGGCTTCCCCCGTCATCAGCAACCATACCCTGAGCGAGCGCCGTCCCGACTCGGTTGGCCGCCCTCTTCCCAACGTGGAGGTGGTCATCAGCGATGAGGGCGAGATTCTGGTGAGCGGCGAAAGCATATCGCCCGGTTACTGGAACGCGCCTGAACAGACGGCATCGGTCTTTAGTGACGGCTGGTACAAGACCGGCGACCTGGGCTTCTTCGACGACGAGGGCTTTCTACACATTCGCGGCCGGGTGAAGGACATGATTGTCCTCCCCAGCGGGCAGAACGTCTACCCGGACGACATACAGGCGGTGCTCAACCGGCATCCCAACGTGACCGATTCTGCGGTTGTGGGATTGGAGAGGGGCAGCGCCGTGGAGGTGCACGCCGCCATCATCCTCAACGACGCCGAAGACGCCGCGCCCGTGGTGGCGTGGGCCAACGAGCAACTGGCGGAACAGCAACGGATACGGGGCTTTACCGTCTGGCCGGATGAGGACTTCCCGCGTACCCACACCCTCAAGGTCAAGAAGCCCTTGCTTATAGACGTGCTCCAAGGCAATGCGCCCTCTGCCCCGATGGCCGCGAGCCTCCCGTCGTCGGGGGGCCAGAGCGGAACCAGGGGCCTGTCGGACATCATCGCGGAGGTGGCAACCGTCGAGGTCTCAAGCGTCGCGCCTCACATGACTCTGGGCAGCGACCTCAATCTCGACTCCCTGGGCAGGGTCGAGTTGCTCTCCGCAATCGAAGCGGACCTGGGCGTATACCTGGACGAAAGCCAGGTGGGGCCGGACACCACCGTACAGGAGCTCCACCGCATATTCCAAGATGGAGCCAGCAACCCGGCGGTAACCAAGTTCCCGAACTGGGGCATGGTCTGGTGGTGCCGGATGGCGCGGGGGTTGCTCCAGCGCCTGGTCATCTTCCCCGCCCTCAGACTTCCCTACGCCCTGAAGATAACCGGGCGGGAGAACCTGCAAGGCTTTGACGGCCCGATCATCTTCGCCTCCAACCACAGCCTGGGTCTGGACAACCCTCTCATCATCAAGGCCATTCCCCACGTTTGGCGCAGGCGTCTGGCCATTGCCGCCGCCGCCGCGCTTTGGAAGAACCCTGTCTTCTGGGTGCTGAACCCCCTATTGGGCAACGGTTTTCCCGTGGCGCAGGACGGGGCGGTTAGACCCAGCCTGGAGAACATGGGAAAGATACTGGACAACGGCTGGTCGGTCCTCATCTACCCGGAGGGCGAGTTGACCGTTGGCGGACCCATCAAGCCCTTTATGAACGGAACCGGACTGGTCGCCGTAGAGGGGCGGCTTCCCGTGGTTCCAATGAAGCTTCACATCAACCGGATAGGCGCTCCGGCCAAGTTCCCCATCCTCAAGCGCGGGTCGGTGGAGATACGCTTTGGGGAGCCGCTGGTCTTTTCTCCTACGACCGCCTACCAGGACGCCACAGACGCCATAGAACAGGCTGTGCGCTCGCTGTGAAAGACAGGGAGTTCTTCAGGAGGCTTAATTGCATCGGAGACTTCCCTGGCTCCCAAATCACATCCCCTGTACCCGCTGGCGGTACTGCAACGCCTCCGCCAGGTGGGCGGCCTCGATCTCCGGCGAGCTTGCCAGATCGGCGATGGTGCGCGCCAGCTTCAAAATGCGATGAAAGCCCCTGGCCGACAGCCCCAGTTGTCGCATGGCCGACTGCAACAGCCCTTTTGCCGAGTCGTTGACCTGGCAGAACTTCCAGACCTCTTCCGGCCCCATGTCGGCATTGGTCAGCGCCCCGTTGCTCACGCCCTCGAACCGCTCCCGCTGCACGGCGCGCGCTCGCTCCACGCGGCTTCGCACGTCGGCTGAGGTCTCCTCCGACGGAGAAGCTATCAGCTTATCGTACTCTATGCGCGGCACCTCGACAAAGATGTCGATCCGGTCCAGGAGCGGCCCGCTGACCCGCTTCTGGTATCGTGTGACCATGCCGGCCGAGCAGGTGCACGCCTGATGGCTGTCGCCATAGTAGCCGCAGGGACACGGGTTCATTGCTCCCACAAGCATGAAGTTGGCGGGGAAGGTCACGCTCCACTGCACCCTGCTGATGGTGACAACCTTATCCTCAATGGGTTGGCGCAGCACCTCCAGAACGCTGTGCCCAAACTCGGGTAGCTCGTCCAGGAAGAGGACTCCCCTGTGAGACAGTGTCACCTCGCCCGGGTTGGGCCATCGTCCTCCCCCCACCAGTGCGGCGTTGGAAATGGTGTAGTGCGGAGAGCGGAACGGCCTCTGCATGATCAGAGGCGTATCGGTGGGAAGCATCCCTCCCACGCTGTATATCTTGGTCACCTCCAGCGCCTCTTCCCGGCTGAGCGTGGGCAGGATGGTGGAAACGGAGCGGGCAAGCAGCGTCTTGCCGCTTCCCGGAGGGCCGGACATGAGCAGGTTGTGGCCTCCCGCGGCTGCCACCTCCGCGGCGCGCTTGGCGTGCTCCTGGCCCCGAACGTGGCTTATATCGATACCGTCGCTGAGGCGCGCCGCCTCGGCGGACGGCGCGCGGCTCCTGTCGTAGGGGGCAAGCGGAAGTTCGTGTCGCAAGTGCCGCACCACGTCCATGAGCGACGCCGCCGGCATTACGTCGATGCCTTCAACCAGCGCCGCTTCGCCCGCATCGACAGCGGGCACAAAGACCGTTTTGAACCCCTGCTGCTTGGCCAGCGCCACCATGGGCAGTATGCCGTTGGTGTGGCGCAGGCTTCCGTCAAAGGAAAGCTCGCCGAGGAACAGGGTAGAGTCCGCGACGGAGTACACCTGGCCGGAACTCATGAGCAGGCCCACCGCAATGGGCAGGTCGTAGGCGGGGCCCTCCTTCTTCAGATCGGCGGGCGCAAGGTTGACCGTGACGCGGCGCATGGGGAACTCGCAGCCTGAGTTGCGCACGGCGGCGCGCACCCGCTCCCGCGCTTCCTGGACCGCCGCATCGGGCAGGCCGACCACGCTGAAGGCGGGCAGCCCCGGAGATATATCGGCCTCCACCTCCACAATGGCTCCGTCCAGGCCGATGATGGCGCACGTATTTACCTTGGCGAACATGACCCGCCTATTATTCTAGTTTGCTGTGATAAGGTCAAAGGGTATAAGGCGGATGTATTCTTGAACATTCTCAGACCGAACGCAGCCCATGAAGCCCCAACCAAATGAAGAACTCGTCAAACGCGTGGAAACGCTGATGTCCAGCCCGTCCACGAAATGGGCGTGGGCGGAAGGCGGCTATACCGCCGCCGACAGGTGGATTGTCGGCTTTGAAAACGGCGCGTCCGCCTTCATCAAGGCGGCGACGACGGATTTGACCGCCAAGAGGCTTCGGGAAGACTACTACGTCTATGCCCACGTAGAGGGCGATTACCTTCCCGCCGTGTTGGGCTGGCAAGACGACGGCGCAAGACCCATCCTGGCGCTGGACGACCTCAGCAGCGCGCACTGGCCTCCGCCTTGGCAGCCACGGCAGGTAGACAAGGTGTTGGAGGCTCTGGCAAAGGTATGGGCAACGCCTCCTCCTCCTGATGTACCGCCTGTAGACCGTGCGACTCAGGCCGGCGGCTGGACGTTGGTCCAGGAAGACCCTGCGCTTTTCTTGAGCCTGGGGCTCTGCTCGGAGAGCTGGCTCCAAGAGTCGCTTCCCGCGCTGGTTGAGTCGGAGCTAAACGCGCCAATAGAAGGAGACGAGTTCACGCACATGGACATCCGCAGCGACAACCTCTGTTTCGCTGATGGCAGGGCCTTAATTGTCGATTGGGATCTTGCCGCAAGGGCGAACCGTCTATTGGATATAGCGGCCTGGCTGCCCAGCCTGGAAGCGGAAGGAGGCCCCAGCCCGGAACAGGTCTATCCGGAAGCGTCGGTATTCGCTGGGCTGGTTAGCGGCTATTTTGCAGCGAGGGCCGGACTGCCGCCGCCATTGAATGAGGCGCCGCTGGTACGACGGGTGCAGATGGAGCAGTTGTTGACCTCTCTTCCCTGGGCGGTCCGCGCCCTGGGGCTCCCTCCCCTTGCCTAGCCCACTTCTGCAAGGACACGCGCCGTTCTGATAAGATTCCACCATCTCAAAATTAGGAGACGACTATGCTGGTAGACCTGGTTCAAGTGACCACATCCGACGGCATCCCTCTGTCCGGGGCGTACTTTGAGGCAAAGGGCGGCCCCGCGTCGGGAGCCGACGTCCTCATATACTTCCACGGCGATAGCGGCAACTTCTACGGCAGCCTGCTGACCCAGCTCGGCCCGATGTTCGCCGAAAGGGGCATCGCCTTCCTCGCCGCCAACCGACGCGGCCACGACATGGTGTCCACCGGCGTCAGGGGAGGCGACCTCAAGGGCTACGCCTTTGAATCGGTCTCCGAGTCGCGCCTGGACTACGCGGCGTGGCTCGACCTACTGCGCAGCCGCGGCCACCGTCGAATCGCGGTGGGCGGCCACAGCGGAGGTGCGGTACGGGCCACCTACGCCCAGGCCAGCGAGCGCTACGACAACGTGGCGGCGGTGGTATCGGTTTCGCCGGGGGAGTACAACCACGAGAAAGTGATCGCAGTACACGGGGAAGACTTCTCAGGCCCGTACAGGCAGTCGGAAACAGATATCGCGGAGGGCCGGCCGGACACCTTCCTCAGGCCCGGAGTGCCCTGGGGCTCCATGTGGACGGCTCGCAGCTACGTGGACTGCTTCAACAAGGACAACCGCTACAGCGTCAGCGCCCACGCCGCCAACACCGGCGTGCCCACGCTGTACGTCTTCGGCGAGAAGGAGTGCGACATCGGCGGCGATGAGGAGCTGCCCGTCTGCGGCTTGGCCATGCGCACCCTCCGCGAGATCGACTACTCTCACGCCACCGTCAAGGTCGTTGAGGGCGCAAACCACGGCTACATGGGCCGCGAGAAGGAACTGATGGAGACTATCTACCCGTTTCTCAGCGCGCTCTGAGGCAACGCATCAAGAACGCACTGGTTGATACGATGGAAAGCACTTCATGACCCAGGATGATCCTAACCCCCCACCGCCCCGTTGGGACGGCGACGGCGACTCCCTCTGGGAGCTCGCCAGTGCGCGGGGTATGGGCAGGCGTCAGTTCCTGCGGCTGATGGTGGTGGGTGGCGCGGCGGCGGTCCTCGCCGCTTGCTTTGGCACGGATATGCCCGTCGATACACCGACGCCGCTAGACGCGGCCTCATCCCCCTACTACCCCTGGTTCAAGGATCCGGCTCCATTCATAGAGCGCGACGGCAAGGGATTGGAGGCGCGGCTGGAGAACATGCAGGGACTCATCACGCCCAACCGCTACTTCTTCGTCCGCAACAACTCCGTCAGCATCGACCTGGACGCCGCGGACTGGCAGCTCTCCGTGGAGGGCGACGCCGTGTCGGAGCCAATGGAGCTCACCTACGACGACATCCTCAGCCTGCCCAGCCGGACGCTGATCTCCTATCTTGAGTGCGCCGGCAATCATCGCGCTATGTTCAATCTCCTCAACGGCCAGGAGACGTCCGGCACGCAGTGGATGACGGGCGCAGTTGGCAACGGCGAATGGACGGGCGTTGCGCTGCGCGACGTCCTGACGCTGGCCGGTATCGACGACAACGCCGTAAGCGTGCTGCTGGTGGGGCTGGACACGGAGTCGCCGGAAGACGGGTTCCGCTACGTCCTGCCCGTGGAGAAAGCGATGCACCCCGACACGCTGCTGGCCTACGCCCTCAACGGCGAGACGCTGCCCAAGGACCACGGCTTCCCCCTGCGAGCGTTGGTTCCGGGCTGGGTGGGCAGCGCGAACATCAAGTGGCTCGGGCGCATAGTCGTATCCTCCGAGCAGTTGTGGACGCGCAACAACACCACGTCCTACACGCTTATCGGCGACGATTATCCACCGGAAGGCGAGTCGCAGGGCAAGCCGGTGACGGAACAGGTCATCAAGAGCGCGCTGGCCCTGCCCTGGCCTGCCGAGCTTCCCGCAGGGCGACGTCGCCTCCATGGCTACGCTCACTCGCCAGCGGGCAAGATCTCACGTGTCGAGTGGAGCGCGGACTCCGGGCGCACCTGGACCGACGCGGAGTTGTCGGGGGATCAGCCGTACCTCTCCTGGGCTCGGTTCGAGTTCGTCTGGGACGCCGAGTCGGGCGATAGAACCATCATGACGCGGGCCACGGACGTTGCGGGCAACACTCAGCCCGACCAAGTGCCGTACAACCAGAAGGGCTATCTGTTCAACCAGCCCCTGCCCCACCCCATACGCGTAACGTAGCGAGGTTGTGGGTCAGGCACGGCTACTCCGAGCCCAATCAGAAGCCGCCCTGCATCCATACTAGCTTGAAGCCCTAGACTCAGGCTACATCTTCTACTTCGGCGTCAAGACTCGGTTCAACAGACCGTCGAAAAGTCGTCTCCTTCGAATATTCCGTTGGCGCGTTGGACTTCCCTGACGTAGCAGATGATCTTCTCCACATCCTCCGATGAGACTCCGGCGACGGGAGCCATATCGCCAAAGACCCAGTGGTGCTGTCTCACACCATTACTGACCGCGTTGCGAAAACTGAAGTCCGAGTGGTGGCCGGGGTGATAGATTCGGTCGATCAGAGTCGGCCCCTGACTGGTACCGGCAGCATTCACTCCGTGACAGACTGAGCAGTTGGCATTAAACAGATCTTCACCCGCACGCGCCGTGTTGGACAAAGCGGGTTCCGACTCAGAGACCCGCTCGGTGCCACTTGATCCTCTATTCTCGTACTGTGGATCACTCCCTTCTCCACATCCAACTATTACAACTAGGAGGAGCGCCAGGACAAAGCTGGATGCGAAAAGCCGAACCGTAGAGTTTGTAACGTCGCTCATGGCCTTAAATGCCTACGTGGAGCCGCAACTCCAGGGCTAGTACGCGTACACCGCCACCGCCACCGCCACCGCCATCACCGCCAGCGTCACCGCGGTAAACACAGCGTTCTCCAGGGAGACCGCGCCTATGTACAGCAACGGAAAATCGGCGGCCATGGCCCAGAGCACGACCTGTTTCAGCTTAGCTTTGTCCGGCATACCTAACCTCAACCAAAGAACCTCAGGATAATCCAGGCCTGTATTCCCACCAGCAGCACAATGCCCAGGCAGTACGGTATCGTGCGGCGCATCACCTCGTTCTCCCTGCCCGATAGGCCGACTATGGTGGTGCCCACCAGCACCTTCGCCGGGGCGATGGCGCTGCCCAGCGAGCCGCCTATCGACTGGATGCTGGCAATGGTCACTGTGCTTATGCCCAGGGCGTTGGCGCTCTCCAACTGCAGAGCGCCGAACATGACGTTGGAGTTGGTGTTGCTCCCCGTCATGAACGTACCCAGCACACCGATGTAGGGAGCGAATACGGGGAAAGCGGGCCCCGTGCCGGCCGCTATGGCGCGGCCCAGCAGAGCCGTCATGCCCGTATCGGTCATGATTACCGCCATCATAACCATGGCGCCTATCCCCACGCTGGTGGAGATCGACTGGCTGTAGGTCAGCTTGGCAGCCGAAACGAGCGTGCCCGACCTCCAGCGCCCGGCAATCTGATAGACCAGGTAGGAAACAAGCAGCGATGCCAGTATCAACGGCGCGGGGTGTCTGAAGAACCGTATCTTGGCGTAGTCATCCTCCGCTCCCACCTCGAAGCCCAGGGCCGTCTCCAGGGCAGGATAGTCCAGCGCGAAGAACAGGCTGCTTGTCGCCGACTTGATGACGGGCACCTGCGACAGGATGCTGAACAGAATCACCAGGTAGTAGGGAAGAAACGCCATGTGGAAGTTGCCCGCCACACCGTTAGCGGCCTCCGCTTCCTCCTGTTCGTTGGCGTCCTCCTCGGGCACGGGCGCGCCGTCCTCCGCGGCCTGCGGCGACCTGCCCAGCAGCGGCGTCTTGGAGACCAGCCATCCCACTCCCGCTCCGACAAGGCCGGGGATGATCGAAGCCAGTTGCGGCACGCCCACCAGCGCCGCTATCCATACCGACAGCGCCATCGCCCCGCCTATGACCAGGATGCCCGGCGCTCCCCTTCTCACCGCGGCCAGCCCTCCTTGAAGGTGGGCCACCGCGAAACCGGTGACCACGATGGGCAGGGCAAAGAGGGCCGCCATCTGCGGCCCGATGACATCGCCGGAGATGCCGGTGACGAGCTGTATGGTGTAGTAGGAGGAACCCATGGAGCCGAAGGTGACCGCCCAGGCATGGCCGACCAGCACTATCGCCGCCGCCCTTGCCGGAGAAAAGCCCATCAGCACCAGAAGCGGAGCGACCACTGCCACGGGTACGCCGAAACCGGCCACGCCCTGCATGAAACCGGAGAACGCCCAGCCCACCACCAGCGCCTGCGCCAGCGGGTCGCCGACGAGACGCGTCATGGTGGTTCCGATTACCTTGATTCCGCCCTGCTTGTCTATGACGTTGTACAGGAGTACGGAAGTCCAGATGATGGAAAGAACAAAGAAGCTGAGGCTGAGTCCCTTGGCGCTGGATATAGAGAGCAGGTCGACGTCCGCGCCAAAGAAAAGCAGAGCCAGCGCCGCCACCGTCAGCCAGGAAGCCGCCCCCGCCCTGGGAGCGCTCCATTTGAAGGCCAGCATGGTGACCAGCAGCACGAGAAGGGGCAGAAACGCCAGGGCCCCGTTGACGAAATTAAGGGTCGGGCCGTTTTCCATTAGGCTATAGACCGGCGGCGGAGAGCGCCCGCTCCGCTTGAGACGGGTCCGGGGTTGCCTCTCCCGCCTCTATCTCCTTCATAACTCGGACAACGGCTTCGTTCACCGGCGTGGGAACGTTCCTCTCGCGCCCCTTCTCCACAATGTAGCCGTTCATCTGCTCTACTTCGCTCTTGCGGCCCTTGATCACGTCCTGGGCCATAGACGAGCGCCAGTCCTCCGGGTCGCCCCGCGTCTGCAAGCGAGCGTCCAACTCCTCAAAAGCGTCGCCCTGGTCTGCCCTGCCCCAGACCTCCGCCTCTATGCCGTTCACAGGCTCTATCCGGTAGTCCAGGGCTTGGCCGACTTGGACGCACTCTTTAGCGATCTGGATGTATACCAGGCGAGCACGCGGATCCGCCGCCAGACCCTGGGCCCCCAGTCCGGTAATGGCTACTACCGGGTTAGAAGCGGCATTGAGGGTCAACTTGGACCAGCGCTCGCCCCAGATGTTGGACGTAGCGTAAGCGCCGTCCACGCTGCCCAGTAGCTCGGCCAGCTCCTCCACGCGGGGAGTGATTTTGCCGTAAAGCTCACCCACGCGGAACACCGAGTGGCCGGCTCCTTCAGGCTCTCTGCGTCGCACCACCTTGCCCGGCTCCCAGAGGGCTACCGCAAAGCCGGAAATGACGCAGGGCACCTCCCGCTCGTGCCCGACGATGGACGCCACCAGCAAGTCGTTCATGCAGTTCTGCGACGAAAGCATGACGCCGTCCTCAGCCAGAAATCGCTTGGCGAAGTGCGCCGCCCACTCCGTGTCGTACGACTTGACAGCGAGAAAGATCACGTCGAACGGCTCATTGAAGGCTTGGGCGTCGGCCCAGTGCACCGCCTTCACCCGCTGCACGAACTCTCCCTGCGGGCCGCTCACGTGCAGGCCCTCTTCTTGAATGCGGTCGACGTGGGCCGCCCAGGGGTCGACCAGCGTAACGTCGTGGCCCGCCCTGTCTATGAAAGCGCCTATGTAGCTGCCTACCGCGCCCGCTCCGAATATGGCAATTCGTTTGTCAGTCATGCTAGTGTCTCGCCTGTGCATATTTGCACAATGGCAGAGTATATCTTGGGCGGCGTCGGTGAGCAAACATCTACATAGAGAGGGGGGTGCCCCTGCGCGTGTACAACGGACTTGTAGGGGCGGTTCGCGAACCGCCCCTCGGCGATGCGCCTCACCGTGGAAAATGTGTTAGATTCCTCTTGGAAACCTCTAACATGCAGCAAACCGATGAAACAGTAAGCAAGCGGGGATTGCGCCATACCCATTACGGCTGGGTGATGGTGGGCAACGGCGCGGTTGTCAACGCCATAGGCTCAGTCCACTCCGCCACCTTCCCCATCTTCTTCCTGCCCCTACAGGAAGAGTTCAAGGTCGGCAGCGCGGCAATGGCTTTCGTGCTTACCATGGCGCGCGTACAGGGCGGCATAGAAGGGCCGCTGGTCGGCTGGTTCATCGACAGAACGGGCCCGCGCCTTCCCGCCGTGCTTGCCGCGCTCATCGGCGGAGTGGGCTTCCTTATTTTGCCCGTGGCCAGGAACTACTGGTCGTTCCTGGCTATCTACGTCTTCGTCATATCGCTCGCATTCAACATGGGCTTTCTCCACGCCATGCACGCCATCGCCAACCTGTGGTTTGTGCGCTACAGGACGCGCGTACTCAGCATATACTCATCCTCGCTGAGGTTCGGCAGCGCCTTGCTGACCCCTGTGGTGGCCATCATAGTAGTCACGTATGGCTGGCGCTGGGGCGCAGTATTCGCCGGGGCCCTCGTGCTCGTGGTAGCCCTGCCACTGACGTTCTTCATCCGCAGATCCCCCGAGTCGATGGGACTGCTGCCCGACTGGCGGCGCCCCGGGTCGGAGGACGAAGAAGCCGCCGAGCAGGACGGCGCCCGGCCCGCGCCGAGAACGACCACGGCTCCGGATGATTTCGATACGGGCGAGGCCATGAGATCGACCTCTTACTGGGTCATCATGTACAGCACAGCGGTGCGCCACGCCGTGCTGGCAGGCGTACGAGTGCACTTCATACCGATATTTGTCGGCCTCGGCTTCAGTCAGCTTACCGGTGCGAATTTCCTGGCGCTGACCGCGTTTATCGCAACGCCCCTGATTCTGTTCAACGGATGGCTGGGAGACCGCATGTACAAGCCTCACGCGCTCATGCTGGGGCAACTTGCCTCCGTGCTGGGGATGCTTTTCCTCATCAACTCCAACTCGGTCTGGATGCTGTACCTGTTCGCCTTCTTCTTTGCCTACGGGGAGAGCACCGCGCCCGTCAACCACTCCATAATCGGCGACTTCTACGGACGGAAGAACTTTGCCAAGCTGAACGGGATGCTGGGCACCGGCACCATGTTCGGCAGCACGCTGACGCCCGTAGCGGCGGGGCTGGTGGCGGATAACCTCGGGGTCTACAATCCCGCTCTGTGGGGATTCCTCTGTATAGCGGCGTTGGCGGCATTGCTCTTGCTTTTCACCAAGCGCCCCATTAGGAAAGCGCAGCATCAGCCGGCGTGAGCGTCTAAGCGCCGTTGTTAAGCTGGTTGAACACCGTCAGGTAGTCTCTGAGCAGACGGGTTATAAGGTAGTTTTCACGAACGTGCTCTTTGGCGGCGCTGCCCAGCCTCTCTCCCTCCGCAGGGTCTTTGAGCAGTTGCAGCGTCCTTTCGGCGAACTCATCCGTGGTCGAGGCCAGGTAGCCGGTCTCGCCGTCGCGTACTTGGAGCCGTATGCCGCCCGCATCCCCTGCGACGACGGGCTTGCCCTTCCATAGAGCTTCCGTGACAACCAGGCCGAATCCTTCTCGTATCGACTTCTGGAGCACGACCCTGGAGGCGGACTGGACGGCGTTTACGGGGACATCGTTGCCCCGTCCAAAGAGATCGACGAGGAAGTGGATGTCGGGGTCTTCACCGGCGTGGCGCAGCGTTTTTTCGTAGTAGACCCATCCTTCCGGATCGTCTCCCGCCATGGCGGCGATCATGACAAGCTGCAGGTCTTTCACCTGATGTTTGACCTTTCTGTAGACGTCTATGACACCGAGGGGATCCTTCCAGGGGTCAAATCGGGATATCTGGGACATAATTGGGCGGTCGGGGTCTATGGAGGCATCGGAGAGCACCCTCGTCTGAACCTCGGTAGGAAGGGGGGAATTCTTCGGGGTGAGGGGGTCTATGCCGGGGGGGATGATTGCCACGTTGTAATTGCCCAGCTCCTCTTTCACGTAGGTGGGCATGGTGAAGACCAGGCCGTCGTACATATCCAGGAACAGCCTGAAAACGTCCCAGACCTCCTGACTGGCGTCGGTGATGTCTATGTGACAGCGCCATAGCCAGCGGCCATTGGTCGAGGAGTTGCGCCGCTTCACAAAGTTGAGCAGCGCGGCAGGCTGCGGGTCGTGGACGACAACGAAATCGTAGTCGTGCATCTCCAGGTCCTGGGCGTTGGCCTTGTTGTAGCGGCGCCAGATGTCCCACATCTCCTTCGTCCATGCCATGTTGTTGCCCTGGAGGCTGTTGTGCATGGCTTTGGTCACGTCGAAGAACTCAGGGGCGCCCCTCATCACGGCCCAGTCCGCCTGGAGGCCAACGCTGTTGGTCAGGGGCACCAATGTCCTGAGCAGCTCGGCGACGCCTCCGCCGGTTTCGGTGGCGTTGATGTGGAGGACTCTCTTGCCCGCCAGGGGTTTTGCCAGAGAGACGATCTCTTCATAGGCTTCGCGGCCTATCACGTCAACGTATTCTTCTAGTCCTTTCCGTTCCGGAAAGACAATGTTCAGCATGTTTCCCGTGTAGCGCAAACCAGCAAAGATAAGAACAAAAACGAACCGCGCAACATAATAGCGTTACGGCATTCGGAATGTCTAGGAGTAGAGAGGGTTTTTCTAGGTCTCAATGGTCATCGGTGTCCAGAACATGCTTTGACGCGATAACACCGCTAATGTAAAATCAAGCCGATGGCAGGTGCGTCTCCGCTGTATTGATTCACAGGCACAACGACGCATCTGGAGGGATGGAAGAATGTGGACTCCGCAAGCCCTGCGCGACCTTGTCCGTGAAAAGCTTGAAGGCGCTCCGCTTATCGTCGTCTCCAACCGCGAGCCCTACATCCACACCCGCGGCAACGGTACCATCCAGTGGAACCAGCCTGCCGGCGGCGTCACGTCAGGGCTGGACCCCATTCTGCAAGCCTGCGGCGGCACTTGGATAGCTCAGGGCAGCGGTGACGCCGACTTTGACGTGGTGGACTCCTTCAACAAGGTGGCGGTGCCGCCGGACGACCCCAAGTACACCCTGAAACGGGTCTGGCTTTCCCAGGAAGACCAGGACGGCTTCTACGACGGCTTCTCCAACAGCGCTCTATGGCCGCTGTGCCACGTGGCCTACACCAAGCCGATATTTGAAGAGTCGCACTGGGAGGCCTACAAACGGGTCAACCGTCTCTTTGCCGACCGCATCCTGGAGGAGGTGCACGACGAACCGGCAATCGTATTCATCCAAGACTACCACTTCGCGCTGCTGCCCAGCTATTTGAAGGAGCGAAACCCGTCCATAGTCGTGGCGCAGTTCTGGCACATACCTTGGCCCGACCCCGAGGTATTCGGACTGTGCCCCTGGCAGGAGGAGATCATAGACGGCCTGCTGGGCAACGATCTGATAGGCTTCCACACCACTTACTACGGGACCAACTTCCTCAATGCGGTCGAACGCGTTGTGGAGTCCCGAATCGATCTGGACTACAGGCACGTGTTCCGCCGGGGGCACAGGACGTCCATCCGTGCTTTCCCCATTGGCGTGGACTTCGAGTCGATCAACGCGGAGGCCCAGAGCGACGAGGTGAGCAAGGAGATTGTCCGGCTCAGACGCGAGATGAACTTCGGCGACCGGATCATTGGCGTCGGCCTTGACCGCATCGATTACACCAAGGGCGTGGTGGAACGAATAAACGCCATAGACCGGCTGCTTGAGCTGTTTCCCGAATATCGCGACAGGTTGGTGTTCCTCCAGATTGGCTCGGCCAGCCGTTTGGGCATCGACTCCTACCGCGACGTAATCGATGAGATCGACAGCCTGATCTACAAGGTCAACGGCAAGTACGGCCACGCCGATTGGAAGCCTATCATCCGCATCTCGGAGAACCCTGCCCCCGCCATACGCATGGCGACGCGCGTCATGGCGGATTTCTACGTGGTAAGCTCGCTTCACGACGGCATGAACCTGGTGGCCAAGGAGTACGTGTCCAGCCGCTACGACGAGGACGGCGCCCTCATCCTGAGCCCGTTCACCGGCGCCGCCGACGAATTGAAGGACGCCTTTCTGGTCAACCCGTTTGCCACCGACCGCTTCGCCAGGACGATAGACGCCGCATTGAAGACGCCGTACACGGAGAGGCAGCGCCGCATGAAGAGGATGCGCTCCGTGGTGAAGGAGAACAACATCTACAAGTGGGCCGCGGACCTCATCACGGAAATGGCCGAGTTTGAAAGCCAGCCAATACGGGTGGGCTAGCGGTTCGACAAGCTCACCATCCTCCCTCGTCGTTGCGAGTGCAGCCTACCTCTGTCATTGAGAGGAGCCTCCACCGTCCGTCATACCCGCGACGACGGGTATCCAGGAGCGGAGCGCTCGCATCCGCTCACCTGAGCTTGCCCACACCCGCTCATGGTGAGCTTGTCGAACCCAATTGTTCAATAGACACCAAAAGTTCCGGTACTCGTGGGCTGTCGATATGGAGACGGCTAGCTGAGGTGGTCGCATACCCCAAGTCCTGCTGCGCTCTGGATCATCCATGTGTTCTATGCAAACTAGGTGCTAGTTCGAGCACCGTCAAGTGGAGTTGAGGGGAGTTATACTTAGCCACGAATTAGCGTGAATTTGTCCACGATTCCCACATTCGTTACCACACAGTCAAGGAACGAGGATCTCATGAGAGAACCTCTGTTGAGTCGCTACGTATCAGGGAGTCAACCTTAGTTCTCGCTTTCGCCCAATTTGGCTCCCGCGATTTGTGGTAGAGACACCTTCCTAGAATCGTGGCTGAGTGGATTGGTTGCGCGCGAGGAATTAGTATTGCTGAGTTATTCGTGCTTAAATGTCCTTGATTGGCGTAGTAACTCAGATCCTTTTGTACAATTCTATTTTGTTCCTTCTACCCCGCAACGTCTTCACCTGCATTGAACTGTGTCCGATAGTCCTCGGTCCGGGCCGGGGGTTGTTCGTTGTATCATGGTCTGTGTAGCTTAATTGTTCCGACCTCCCCCCTTCCCCTCCCTGTATAGTAGTCACCCTCAAGCCCTGAGCCGGTGAGCTCTAGAGTTGCCGTACCACGGTGCATCTCCATCGTGCCTGGAGCATTCGACTTGGGCTCGTTGACGTACTGGTAGGACAGCTCGGGATTGGGAGGGTCAGCGGTCCTCAGGCTGGCCACGATGCTCCATGAGCGAGAATGCTCACTTTCCAGCCTGACAATCATCTTCGACCATCGCTGCAAGATGACGACGGAAACCGAGTGGGCGCTACCACCCTGGCTGTATGAGGATTTGATCTCACCGACCCACTTACCATTGAGATCGGGAAGTTGGACGAGGTTGAGCGTCCTAAGCAGACCGAGCTTCCACACGGAGCGGTCAAACAGGCAATGGAGGCCTGAATAGAAACCCGCAAAAGAGGGTACGCTCAGCCACCACTCAGGATCAAAGTTGATGGCACCTAACCCTATATCGAGGAGCCATACCAGTAGCACGCTGACACCCATGATGGCTACGACTACCTTTCCTCTCCCCTCTATTTCATAGGAGTGCATCAGCATGCTCTTTACCTCCACTCGTTCCACAGAGATACTAACTGATTCGCAAAGGTTCTTGCAGACGCCACCGACCACTGCTCAGAAGTTGGGCCGAACAGCCATTGCTGCTCATTCTGACAAACGAGCCTATCAAGATTGTTCTGGACCATCCAGTTAACAATTGAGCGGTAGGTGTCCTGGAAGCTGGACTGGAAAGCCAAATGCGGCGCATTGTAAATTAGACACTCAACGAAGTAGGACGGAGCAAGGCCAGCGCTGATCCTGCCGGCGGACTCCAAGTGATTCCGGGCATTCTTGAACATACGCACCGTTCGTTTGTACCGATCCCAAGTACGCCTGCTTTTCGCAGTTCCGTTCTTGTAGTGCTCTTTCGGATAGTTGACGATCCAGCGCTTGTCGCGCAACGCACAGAAGGTGATGCCCTCGGCATATGAATAGAAATTGTTGTATCGCCGATACCCCATGCAGACAACGACATCGGCCGCGAGCCTAGGCGGGTCTGCCTTTAGCTTGATTGACTTGTTGCCCTGTCCCACCATCCTACTACCAAACCCACCTTCCAGGGCCTTGAGCGTCTCGCGCCTGAAGTCATTCCAATCGTGAGAGGCCGGCCTAAAGGTGGGAAAAAGCATGTCCCGCTCAAATTGAGAGATGGCACTTGTATCGTGTTGGAACGCCGAGGTAATTTCCAACACAACGTCCACGTCGCTGTCGCCTCGTATGTTCGTATCGTTCCTGTAGGAGCCTTGCAGGTAGAAGTCATACGTCATGCCAGGAGGCCATCTGTAGGCATCAAGCACCCGCCGAATAACCTCGTGTGTCTGTTTGGATGCGTCCTGTGGCCCGTGATCGGACCATCTGCCGAGTTGAGATTCTGTTATGGGCATAGTCTTCTCCTCTCTAACAGTCTACTCCAATAGGGCCCAATATAGCAATTGCACGTGTTGACTTGTTCGATACACACTGCTACGATGGATGAATGAACGCAATCATTGAATTGGCGGACGTATACCAAGGTCTCGCCCGGGCTGGGCGAGGAGCCGGAGCGCGAGCCGGAGACTGGCAGCTGCGGATTGTGGAGAGCAGCGACTTGCATGACGACGGGTGGCTGGACATAGACGGCCTCCGAGAGGTCGGCGTTGTCCAGGGAGTCCGTACCGAGCGGCACCTGCTTCACCCTTTCGATGTGCTGGTTACGGCGCGCTCCGGGTCCGTCCAAGTCGCGCTTGTGCCGCCGAGTGTGTCAAGGACTGTGGCGGGCATTACACTGTTGGTGATCCGGCCCAAGGCGCCGGAATCCGGCATGGGCCATTGGTTGTGGTACTTCCTGACCTCGGCCCATGGACGGGAGCAACTAGCCAAGCGCGTAACCGTTGCCACCACACTCAGGTCTCTCTCCGCCAAGAGCCTCAGCGAGATTGAGGTCCCCGTTCCCTCGGCCCGCGAGTTAGACACGGTGGCGCGCTTGGTTGAGGCGTCGGAGGCGGCGTATACTGAATCGGTTGTGGCGGCGCGGTTGAGGCGTGAGACACTGCGTGACTCGGTGGTGCACGAAATCGGCCGAAGGGTCGCAACGGCAACTTAAAGGAGATGATATATGCCCCTTACTAGACTAGAGTTGGAGTCGACACTATGGCAGGCCGCCGACATCCTGCGCGGCCAGATCGACGCTGCCGACTACAAGAACTACATCTTCTCCATCCTCTTCCTGAAGCGCCTCTCAGACCGCTTCGACGAGGAGGTGGAGGACGCCGTGAAGGCCGGGGTACCCCGCGGCGCGGCGCTCAAAGACCACACCGAGCACGAGTTCTTTGCCCCGGAGGAGGCGCGATGGGCAGCTCTATCCGGCGCGTCGATGAACCTGGGTGAGGCCCTCAACGTCGCCAGCCACGCCATCGAAGACGCCAACACCCCCAGGCTCGACGGCGTGCTCAGCGGCACCAACTGGAACGACGAGACCAAGCTGGGCAGCCCGGCCAACCGCGAGCGCATCATCCGCAGCCTGATCAACCACTTCGCAGACCTGGACCTGCGGGATGCCAACTTGCGGGAGGACGGCGCCGGCGAGGGCAACGTCCTCGGCGACGCCTACGAGTACCTCATCTACCAGTTCGCCGACGACGCCGGGAAGAAGGGCGGCGAGTTCTACACCCCGCGCTCGGTGGTGCGGCTCATCGTTGAGCTGCTGCAACCCAGCGAGGGGATGCGCATCTGCGACCCCACGGCCGGCTCCGGCGGGATGCTCATCTACACGGCCCAGTACATCCGCGAGCAGGGCGGCGACGTAGGCAATCTTGCCCTCCACGGCCAGGAGCGCAACCTGGGAACGCTGGCCATTGGCAAGCTCAACCTGTTGCTCCACGGCCTGCGCTCTGCCCGATTAGAGGCCGGCGACGTCATCACAGAGCCGGGCTTGATCGACCCGTCCGGGAGGCTGCTCTCCTACGACAGGGTCATAGCCAATCCGCCCTTCAGCCTCAAGAACTGGGGCCACGACTTCGCGCCCAACGACCCCCACCATCGCTTTGCCCGCTATGGGGCCACCCCTCCCAGGACCAGGGGCGACCTGGCCTTCCTGCTCCACATGCTGGCAGTGACCAACGCCCAAGGCATGGTGGGCGTTGTCATGCCCCACGGCGTTCTGTTCAGGGGCGGTTCAGAGGGCAAGATACGCCAGGGCATCGTGGAGGCGGACCTGTTCGAGGCGGTCATCGGACTTGCGCCCAACCTCTTCTTCGGCGCCAGCATCCCCGTGGCCATCTGCGTACTGAACAAGGCCAAGCCCGCCGAGCGGCAGGGCAAGACCCTGTTCGTGGACGCGGCGCAGGAAGGATACTTCCGGCCTGGCAAGGCGCAGAACTTCATGGACGCCGAGCATATCGGCAGAATCGTCGAGGCTTACCGCGCCTTCGAGGACGTGGAACGGTTCGCCCACGTAGCCGACCTTGAGGAGATGGCGTCCAACGACTTCAACCTGAACATCAGCCGCTACGTGGACACCACCGAACCGGTGGAGGTGATGAGCGTTGAGGACGCCCTGGCGCAGCTGCGAGAGTCGGAGAAGCGACGGGACGAGGCCGTGGCCAAGATGGACGAGTTGCTGGCGGAGATGGGGTATGCCAGGTAGGGAGCAGTCACTGCCATGCTAAAATAGACGAAACCATGCCAAAGGTCAGAGATGCAATACGGCTTGTAGAACGGGACGGCTGGAGGTTGGTCCGAACCCGGGGCAGCCACCGGCAATTTCATCACCCGGATAAGCCTGGCACAGTTACCATTCCGGGGCATCCGGGCGATGATGTGCATAAAAAGACATGGCGGGCTATTCTGAGACAGGCGGGAATCCAGGAGGGAGACCGATGAAGCTGAAGTACGCGGTTGTATACGAGCAGACCCCCAACAACTATTGCGCCTATCTGCCCGATTTTCCCGGTTGCATCAGCACAGGGAAGACCTGGGAGGATATACAGGAGATGATTCGGGAGGCCGCAACCTTCCATATAGAGGAAATGCTTGAACAGGGCGAGTCGCTTCCGGAAGAGCCTATGTCCATGGAGGAGGCCATGGCCTACCACTGCCAACCCCTTACAGAGGGGGAGGAAGAGACCCTGGCCGAGTACGGCGACGCGCCTCCCGCTCTATCAACGACTTTTGAGATGGTGGAGATTGAGGTGGTCTTGCCGCAAGCAGCGACAAGCAGCCTGTAGAAGGGGAAGCAGCGGAGGAGTTCATGGCAGGTAATCCACAGGTGCCCGACGGCTGGTGCATTGCGCGCTTGGGGGACGTCGCGACACTCCGCCCAAGCCAGCAAGATTCCGATACGGACAACGATTTGCCGTACGTCGGGCTGGAACACATCGCCAATGGCGGAACTTTGATTGGCAAGGATGCGGCCGGCGACTACATCAGCTTAAAGACAAGATTCGAAGCGGGCGACACCTTGTTTGGAAAGTTGCGGCCAAACCTGAGAAAAGTTGTCCGGGCACCTTTCAATGGTATGTCCTCAACCGAAATTCTGGCCATCGTCGCAAGGTCACCAGCTGACAAGAATTTCCTGAGCTATGTTCTTCGCAGTGACCCTATGCACAATCACACCATGCAGGGCATTACGGGAACCAAGATGCCGCGCACGTCATGGTCGCATATGAAGAATTACGGCTTCCTCCTCCCATCCCTTGCGGAGCAGCGCGCCATCGCCGGTGTGCTGGACGCCATCGACGACGCCATTGAGCGCACCGAGGCCGTCATCGCCGCCACGGAGCGCCTGCGGGACGCCCTCCTCCACGAGCTGCTCACCCGCGGCGTCCCCGGCTGGCACACGGAATGGAAGGACGCGCCCGGCTTGGGGACGATACCGGCGGACTGGGAGGTCGTGCGGTTGGGGGAGGTCGCGGAGGTTAAGAGTGGTACCGGCTTCCCTTTGGAAAAGCAGGGGCGTCAGACAGGAACCTTCCCTTTCATTAAGGTCTCAGATATGAACCTCTTAGGCAACGAGACATACATCCGATCTGCCAACAACTATGTGAATAAAGAGGATGCCGATGAGCTTGGAGCAAATGTATTCACTCCAGGCACAATCGTGTTCCCAAAGGTGGGTGCGGCCATAGCCACGAATAAGAAAAGGGTTCTCAAGGACCGCACTATCATAGACAACAACATGGCCGGAGTCACAGTTACAGCCGTGGGCAGATGCGATAGAAGATTCCTGTATTGCTGGTTCGAGTCAGTAGACCTGTTCGAATTCGCTAATGTTAGCGCGGTACCATCGATTACTGGTTCGCGGTTGAAGCGAGCACTGATTCTGCTACCAGCTAAAGCAGAACAACAGGCTATAGCCGCCGCGCTGGGCGGAGTGGATGAGGCCGTAGAGCAAGCGCGCCAAGAACGGGATGGGTTACAGCTGCTGAAAGCGTCCGCCGCAGACGCGCTGCTGTCGGGGCGCGTGCGGGTGAATGGGGGATCTATTGATGTCTGATAAAGACAGTGACCAACTTGTCGCCGCCGATCTGCCTATAACGCTCTACCTAAACCAACGGCTGACTTTCGATCTGCTTGCCTCTCTGGAGGATGGATTCTCTCATGTCACCAGCATACAGACGACATCTACCGGAGCATCCTCAACTGAGTTATCAGGGGAAGGAAAGCTCGGCCTCAGCAATGTTTTCGCCCTAGTTGGAATTGAGTTCGGTAGCCGCGGAGCTGGTTTTCGTAAAAGCGGGCAAAGCCACAACGAAAGTAAAACGGAGCAAATTTTCCATACTCCATCTTCGCTATTCGCCCGACTCCGTAAAGAACTACATCAAATGGGAATGGTTAAGGTAGTGTCGGGCGCTTCTAGCCTCTCGATCGTTAATCATAGTGACTTCGTTGAGTTCGAGGCTACTCTCAAGCGTAATCCACTAGATGAGATGTTCAGTATATTCTCGAGGATGGCTCCGTTGATAGAGCTATCAAAACAATCCGGTCAGGCAAAAACCCAGAATTCCAATAGACAAAGAATGAAGGAGCAGCATAAAAAAGACGATTCTTCCTTGAAGCAACAAATTGCTTCGCTTTATGGAGCGATTAACGATGGTAAGTTCCAAGATTTCATCGCTGAATTGGTGGATATGAAAGTCGTCCTAACTTCCGACCAATCCTACTTTATTGACCCCACCATGAATGATGTTATCGACGGGCAGTTTCGGGTTTTCGGTAAAGCTACTCGTGTCATTCCAGAAGGAGGCAAGGAGACGATCAATCTATTTAGGAGGGCTCCACTGGGGAAATTCATCCATCAGGATCCCGATTTGCAGAATGCTTTTTCAGAGTTTGAGACGTTGGGGTTAGGGTCAATGCAGTATGAGGTTTCAGGACCAACAATGCAGATTATCCCGATTGCTGTATTCTCTTGATGCCATGACCACCTCCGCCAAGCTCAATGAATACAACCACGCCGAGGAGCCGGCGCGCCTGCTGCTGGAGCAGCTCGGCTGGACATACGTGCCCCGCGATGCGCTGACGGCGGAGCGCGGCGATGAGCGGGAGGCGCTGCTGAAGGGCCGGCTGCGCGCCGCGCTGCTGCGGCTTAACCAGTGGATGACGGAGGAGCAGGCGGATCGCGTCATCTTCGACTTGGAGCACGTGGATGCCACGGGCATGGCCCGCAACCAGCGCGTTCACGAGTACATGACCTACGGCATGCCGCTCACGGTGGACACGCCGCAGGGTCGAGACACCCGCATCGTCCGCTTCTTCGACTTCGACCACCCGGAGGGCGGTCTCAACGAGTTCGTCGTCACCACCCAGTTCCGCGTCCGGCGCGGCAACGAGCGCCCTTCGACCGGCTCAGGACGAGCGGGCAATACGGAGAACGACGAGACCATGGTGATTCCTGACCTGGTCTTGTTCGTCAACGGCATCCCGCTGGTGGTGATGGAGGCCAAGTCGCCTACTTTGGAGAATGAGTGGCGGTACCGGGCGGTGCGGCAGCTTCGCCGCTACCAGGAGGCCGGGCCGGAGTGGCACGGATCCGGAGCGCCGGAGCTGTTCCACTACAACCTGCTCTGCGTGGCGCACTGCGGTGCTGCCGCAGCCTACGCCGCCCTCGGAGCGCCGGAGAACGCCTACTTCGAATGGAAGTCGGTACTGCCCTACTCCGACGACGAGGTCAAGAGGCGGTTCGGAGTCGAGCCGCAGGGCCAGGCGCAACTCATCGTCGGGCTGCTGTCGCCCTCCACGCTTCTGGACGTACTGCGCGACTACGTTGTGTATGAGCCGGAGCGGGGACGGCTGGTGAAGAAGCTACCCCGCTACCAGCAGTACAGGGCGGTGCGCGCCGCACTGGAGCGGCTGCTCTCGGGCCGCAAGCCGGAGGAACGCGGCGGCGTGGTCTGGCACACCCAGGGCTCCGGCAAGTCGCTGACCATGCTGTGGCTGGCGACCAAGCTGCGCCGGGAGCCGCGCCTCGCCGGCGCGACCATAGTCGTCGTCACAGACCGGACGCAACTGGACAGGCAGATCGCCAACACCTTCGAGCGGTGCGGCTTCCCAGCGCCGGAGCAGGCCGCGAGCGCCCGGGACCTGCGACGCCTCCTCAGTACGGGAGTGGGCCGCACAGTGATGACCACCATACAGAAGTTTGAGGATGCTCTGACCACTCCCGGCGGGGAACTGGACGTGCTCAATCCATCGGAAGATGTGCTCATCATGGTCGACGAGGCGCACCGCACCCAATACGGAATCCTGGGCGCGCGCATGTCGCAGGCGCTGCCCAAAGCAACCCTCATAGGCTTCACGGGCACCCCGATAGACCGGGGCTTCCAGCGAAGCACAATGCGACGGTTCGGTTCCCTCATCGACTCCTACACGATTCCGCAGTCGGTAGCAGACGGCGCGACGGTGCCCATCTACTACGAGGCGCGGCTGCCCGAGCTGGCCATCGAAGGGCCTGAGACCCTGGACAAGCTCTACGAGGCCATGTTTGGAGACCAGCCCGCGGAAGTCCAAGAGCAGATACGGCGTCGCTACGCCAACAAAGAGACCGTAGCGGGAGCGAGGGAACGTATCCAGATGATCGCCCTAGACATCGCGGAGCACTTCAAGGCCAAGCTCCGCCCGAACGGGTTCAAGGCGCAGGTCGTCGCACCAAACAGGGCAGCGGCCCTCCGCTACTCCGAGCATCTGAACAGCTTTAGCGTGCGAGCCTACCCCATCATCACCGCCGCCGCCAACGACGGCCCCGAGTTCAATGCGGCCCGTGGGCTCGACCAGCAGCAGGTCATCAACGCGTTCGTGGACCCTGAGGGGGAGCCGGAGATACTCGTCGTGGTTGACATGCTGCTCACCGGCTTTGATGCGCCGGTGGAGCAGGCCCTCTACCTGGACCGCGCGATTAGAGAGCACGGGCTGCTTCAAGCCGTCGCCAGGGTGAACCGGAGGTTTTCCCACAAGCAAGACGGAGTCGAGACGGAGAAGATCAACGGCTTGGTTGTGGACTACCATGGCGTCTCGCGAGACTTGGAGGAGGCGCTATCAACCTTCGAATGGGAGGACGTGCAGGGCACAATGCAGAAGCTGGACGAGGACCCGGCTTCGGTCATAGAAGCTGCCGCCGTACGGGCGGAATCTCACTTCAAGGGACGCGACTTGGGTGACACTTGGGCATGCGTCGCCATTTTTGCCCCGGATGCCACGACCGAGGGGCGCTTCAAGGCCGACGTCTTCGAGCGGTTCAATGCTGACTATCGGCAGTTCTCCCGTCTTATGGACCTCTTCCTGCCCGACCCGGGCGCTCTGCGGTACGTGGACCGCTTGGCCCGGCTGACGGAAATACGCGCCTACACACGGGCGCAGTTCCTGCGAGAGGACGCTGACGTTGATTGGACCGAGATTGGGGCTAAGGTGAAGAAGTTGATTGACGAGCGCATCGGCGCCGAGGTACGCCCGCTGATGAAGCCGGTCTCCATCCTGGACGGCGACTTCGACCAGAAGATCGCCGGCCTACCGCACGACGAGGCTCGTGCTTCGATTATGGAGCATGCCATCAGGGCGCAGATACACGAGCGACTGGCAGAGAACCCGGTGTTCTTCGAGAGGCTTTCCACACAGCTGTCACGCATCATTGCAGACCTGCGCAACCGCGTGATCGACTCCGCAGAGGCGTGTCGGCGCTTGGCGGCCCTCAACCATCAGGTTAAGAGCGAGGCCGACATCGCCGCCGAACATGGCCTCTCGCCGGTCTCCTTTGCCATTTACGAGCTAATCGAAGGACTTCAGAGGGGTGTAGCTGCCGTATCTGTAGGCGAAGAGCAAGTGCCGTACAGAACCGCATTCGATGAGGAAACCAAGTGCGTTGCGCGGCGGGTGGAGTCGGTGGTCGTCCGTCATACCGGAATCGTCGACTGGCAGTCTAATGAAGAAGTCAAGCGGCTGATGCGTCGAGACATCAAGCGAGAGCTCAGACCGACAGGTGATTACACCGAAGATCGACTGGAGGAGTTAGCGAACCGGATTGTGGAGTTGGCTCAACGTAGGAGCGAACGATGACTATGGGGAATAGTGTCCGCTACGGCAACACTACCATCGACTACCAGATACGGCGCAGCAAACGGCGCAAGAAGACAGTCCAGATAACCGTAGACGGCAGTGGCGTGCTGGTTGCCGCGCCAATGGCGACGCCGAAAAGCGACCTGCGGGCCATCGTGCGGAAGCGGGCTCCCTGGATACTAATCCATGCTTCCCAATCGACGTTAGAAGCCGCTCCCAAACGTTTCGTTAGCGGTGAGACGCTGCCGTATTTGGGCCGCAACGTCCGCCTCGTCGTCGAATCGGCGGATGTGCGGTTGCCAGTAGTCAGGTTCGATCACTGGCAGTTCAGGGTCGCCGTGCCAGAGACCTTGAACGGTGGGGAACGATACGAAGCGATTCGCCGAGCCGTTGTCCGGTGGTATCGGAAACGCGCCGCCACGCGGATAGCGGAAACTGTGGAACGCTGGTGGCCCCGGTTGGGCCGTGGAGAGATGTCAAGCGTACTCATTCGAGACCAGCGCCAGCGCTGGGGAAGCTGCGCGCCAGACGGCACGTTGCGTTTCAACTGGCGTGCCGTCATGCTGAAGCCCACCCTCATCGAGTACGTGGTAGTACACGAGTTGGCGCATCTGATCCACCGCAACCACTCGAAGGACTTCTGGGGCTTTGTATCAAAGGTGATGCCTGATGCGCAGCAACGGAGAAAAAGCCTCCGAGAGGAGGGGCGCAGGCTTCCCTTGTAATTACCTAAACGGCCTGCTATCTAACTGAGCCTGGCTCGGAAGGGCATTCGAAGGTAGGTTCACTCAGCCACGAATCCTGCTGCTAAATGACGGGTGGAGAGTGGTCCCTGCCAAATAACCGCGCGGTTGGAAAACCGGCTCTCATCTAGACTAAAGTTGGGTCGAAACTTCTCAGTTGGTGGTTATCACAGGAATCACACCTACTCACAAAAACTGTCTCTAGCAGGGAAATTTATCCCACCCGGCAGAGAGTTGAAGGCCTTAACAGAAGGTGTGAGAACTCCTGAAACGCCGGTCTATAGCGACATTAGATGGTGCCGTAATCCATACGGGAGTGCGGGTCTTGTCAGAAGGAGGCCTCGGGACATGACCATATGGTTACACAACAGGATTACATGGCATGCGCAAATGCATTGTTAGAAGAACAGTTCTGTTCATAGCTACTCTGCTCAAAGCAGTGGAGTTACAAACCCCTCAAGAACTCAATGGCCCTGGCCAGCCCGACCCATGTTACGAACTTGCTTACGGCATTGTGGACATAGCTGAAGAATCTGCGTATGCGTGACCGGGGTGCAGGCTCTGTCGGCGTCTGCACTTCCATCGGCAACTCCGAGGCCAGAAACTCTACGGCCCTTTGTGCAACGGCGGAAACATGGTGTATCTCACGCTCCAAAGTTAACGTGTCCAGCCGATCCATGACAGATTCGTGATTGCCGGGGAAGAAGCGGGCAGGGTAGTCCATCAATTCCCTATGCAGAAGAAGGGCGCCATCCCCGTCCTCCGAAAATGCCCCGATGTTGAGGTCAATGGGCAGTACCGACTTTCCGGCAGCTAGCATGTCAGTACCACAGATGTAAGTTCCCTTTCCTCCACCTACGGCCACCATGGCGTCGGCGAGTTCAACTTGAAGCTCTCGGTACCTCCCGCCGGTATATTCCTCTCTTCTGATACGCTCAATTTCCAACACACCTCGTTGCTGCAAATTGCTCAATGTCCGCAAATTACCTTCGCTTAGCCTGCTTTCCACAACATGGTCGGGTATGATTATCCGTGCGCACTTTCTGGGGCCTTCGGTAGTGCTCTCCACGTACCGTTCTACTTGCCGCAGGGCTACCCAGTCAAAAACTCGTGGTACACCTCTTGAGTCTAGAGTTGCTGAGTCATCGGATGCCAGCATCACCAACCCTCCCCCGCGTTGCAGAACTTCCCCAACGAGATGCTCGACGAACTCGACGGCCAGATCTAACTTGGCTTCAGTGCAGGAATTGCTTGCGCTCCCGCTAATCAATATGAACTTCCCTTTCATTGGGCAGTTGACTCCGCCTAAATGTCGAAGAGGTTGTCGATGTCCGCCTGGGACTTGCAGTTATTGATGCTGTCTCGCATCTTCCTGAAATTAGCTGCTGCCCTCTGACGAGAGGCGCTTTCCTGGCCACTCATGTAATCGTCAACGTGCCTTGATTGGCCAGTAGAGTCCCTGATGGGCTGCTGTACAGCCATCGATGAGTAGTCCGTTAGGTGACCTACCATGCTCTTCAGGTCGGTAGGTCCCCGGTAGTTCTTGAATGCCTCTACGGCCAAAGATTCGATGTGATAGCCGGTAATCTTGTCACGGTCGCTCCGTATGAGACGATGGGCAAGGGCCTTAGTCAACTTGACAGCCGGTATAACCTGCCCTTGGTTAGCCTGGTTCACTTGCGTGAGCTTTTGGGCGAACCTCTCTGGATGTATAACGCCGCTCCACTCGTTACGGGTAGGGTTGGCAATTCTATAACCGGCTCTTGTTCGTATTGCCGGGAGCACCTGAATTTCGATGCCGTTGGAATACTCAACCGTCACCGCTAAGTCGCCGTATCGGACCTTTGTATTGGGCAATCGCTGCTGGATCAACTCCGCCATCCTTTGGATAACGGCCCTTGGACTTTGGCCCGAATAGGTCGAGTCATTGATCCTGGCAAGAACATCCACGTCGCTCAGGCCATCCACATAAGTATGGCGACTCAACGAACCGCCGAACCTAGTGGGCAGCACATCGTAGTTGGCCTGTTCCAAAGCATCGCGCAAGACCTGAATATGCCGGTTAATCGCTTCCGTGTCACGGTCGTTATAATCGCGTAGCCAGTCTCGCAACCATCCGTTTATCTGGTCATCGCTTGCGGGTTGTCTGAGCCAGGGAACGAATCTACCCCCACCTCCGCTCATTTCATGCTCCTCTACTTCCGAATTTCTGCTCCGGCGATTTCGGCGATACGCGCGGCCCGCCGGGCAAGCGGGAATTCTTCTACCAACGACTCAAAATTATCGCTTAAGGCGTACTCTTGCAATGCTTCCTGCAAGCGATATAAGAATCGCAGGTTATTCGTCCATTCTTCAGAATGGAGATTTGCTTCCGGCAGATTCCATTTCATGTCTTCCAACGCTGATTCGTCAATCGGCACCGAGCCATCGGACCGGAAGGATAACCGGAGCCAATTAAGTCCATCGAAGATGTCGGCGCCGCCAAAGAAGTAGGCCAGAACCTCGTAAGGATTGATCGCCCCGAACACATGAATCGGCGTGTCCAGCCCAGCTTCGTTCAGCAGGTCGCGCAGCGTTACTACGGAGCTGCATCGTTTCAAGAAGGAACCACCTAATTCACGGGCAGTAATCCCGATGGCGTCAAACTGCTTCAATGCCTCCAAGTGTTGGCTTAACTTCGGAATATTGACCCATTCTGTCGCATCAGTGGGTTTAACGAGAAAGTCCGAAGCTGCATGGAGCGCAAGGGAGAAGTCTTCGGATGCTCTCTCGATTTGGTCTTCCAATGCGCCAACGTGGTCGAAGTTGACGAGCATGGCGTTGCCACCTTCACCAATGCTTTTCACGGTTTCATGGTGCTGTTTTCTTGTCCACTTGGTGGCCGAAGAGGGCATGTGCCGGTCACCGGATTCTATCCAAGCTTCATTGGTCTCGTACAAGCCGCTGTCCAGAATGACAATGTTGACCATTTCGGTCACGTCCACCGGGATACGCCCACCGGCCACGTCAAATGCACTAACGAGGCATACTCCATACAGCTTGTATCGAAACTCCTCCCAGATGTCCGATATGTAGGGGAAGCCACGGCTGGAAAAAGATGGCGCGATGAGAGGCGTTCCCACCTCCAGCTTGTGAATCCTGCGGACTTGGGCGTGCGGATATTCAACCTCCATTGATTTCAATCCTATCACGGCAGGATGGGCACTCCGCGCAAGCGGGCGCATTCTGCCTTTCGCAGCTATAGGTCA
Organism: Dehalococcoidia bacterium; assembly: GCA_963667055.2. Lineage (GTDB taxonomy): Bacteria > Chloroflexota > Dehalococcoidia > Lucifugimonadales > QGNO01 > DAOUJH01. The sequence continues at coordinate 1,387,223 of OY762956.1, read as the reverse complement.
AATGCAGTGGTACAGACTTTACCATCGCATATCGAATAATTTCAGCCTTGGTATCAGCCAGGAAAGGGGCGGACAAAGTAATCGACCCACCAGAATAGCCGTTCAAGAGTCTCTCCATGTGCCTGACGAAGAGAGGCGTCGTGTCATAGTAATCGGTGAGAGCATGAATTCCCAAAGCGATGGTCAGTGGTCTCTCCGTGATAGCCCCGGCTGCTGTCAGAACGAACAAGGCATTCCTACCGAAGAATTCCCCGTGAGCTGAGGCCAACTTAAACCCCAACTCCACCCGGTCAATCTCAATTTGGTAATAGTCGGCAACCCGTTGCGCCGCTTCCCATTCGCTCTGCACCGCCGGTTGCCCATAGTCCACGAATATCCCGCTCACGGAACTACCAGGACTTTGGCAGGCAACAAGAGTCGCGGAGGAGTCAATGCCCCCGCTCATCAAGACCACGCAGCGCTTATCGTTAGCCATCGCCTATCCACCCGCTGGAGCTTGGCAGTTCTCCTACTGAGAATACGACCTCGCTCCGCCCCCTTGAATTTCGTCAGCTATCATGTTCTATTTCTGACATTCTATCACGGAGACGTTTCAGTACATCTTCTGGCTCCGTGACGAGAGTATGGAGGACACGGCGAACTCTCGCTCCAGGATCAAATCGCCGACGAGATCTTGGAAGATCTCTGGGCAGCACTACAGCAGTTGGAGGAGATGGTGGTGGACTTGTCACGGTAGACGGGCTCTGGGCCGTAGCTAGGAGGACGGGCCTACTACTTTTCCGGGCTAAGTATTCACTCGTAGAAGAGGCTATAATCCAGGGTTCATCTCTTCTTTGGCTTCCATCGCTCAAGCCTTACTGGGTTCATGCTAAATGCGAGAAACTACAGGCAGGTATGTTTCGTACGGGGCAAAGGGAGATCTGCTGGCCTTGGATCCCTCAAATGAGTAGCATTAAACACCTCTAGATTTGCTACAGTTCGCATAGGAATTGCTGCATATTGGAGCGTTTTTCGCTATACGGAGTGCCTTCTCTTAGGGGCAAGACCTGGCAATTCTGCAACAGTATGCATCAAACTGTGGCAAGGCCTGACGGTATCTGCTTTCGGAATTGACTGCAATTGTCCATACGCATATTCTTTGGTACAGAGTGGAGCAATGACAACGGGACGTATACTTAACACTCCAACCTCAAACGACGCCAACTATTGGCGCATGGCCGACGCGATAAGGGGCGAGGCAAGTCTGCAGTGGCTTGGGTTTGGGGCCAATCGGGAGCACACGAGATGATCCCAGCGGTCGAGGAGCGAGCAGACGAGTTGAAACGCCTCTGTGTTCAGTACGACGTACGGCGACTTTACTTGTTCGGATCAGCCTCAACGGGTCTGTACGATCCCGATGAGAGTGACATTGACTTCCTTGTAGAGTTCAAGGAGTTGCCCGTGAGAGCTTACGGGGCTGCCTATTTTGGACTGCTGAAGTCCCTGGAGCAGATGTTTGGGCGCTCTGTGGATCTGGTGGACAACTCCACTATCAAGAACCCGTATCTACGGGAATCGATTGACGAAGCCAAGGTGTTGGTCTATGCAGCGTGAAGCCAAGAAATACCTGTACGACATACAACAGGCCGCCAGGCTAATTCGCGAGTTCACCGAAGGCAAGACATTCACCGACTACGAGTCCAATGCCATGATGCGCGCTGCAGTGGAGCGGGAGTTTGAAATCATCGGGGAAGCTATGACCAATTTGGCAAGTCTTGCCCCGCGACTTGTTTCTCGGATAAGCGAGTACGAGCAGATCATCGGCTTTCGCAACAGACTGATCCACGGCTACGCCGACGTGAATGACCGGGCAGTGTGGTTTGTCATTGAAACCGATCTTCCTACCCTCAGCCTTGAGGTCGACGCCCTGTTGGAGGATGGGGATGGTTGAGCAGGGCTACCTGGTTGTGCAAGCGGAGGGAACAGCAGGCAGAGGCAAATCGGCTGCCGCGGGTGAATCTGAATCGACTTGGGCTTGGCGCCGAACGGGAGGACACGAGATAATCCCAGTTGTCAAGGGCACATGGCGCTGAGGCAGGGATAAGTCCTGTGAGGTGAAGCCATGGAGTACTCAGTAGTAGTACATGAAGCCGAAGAAGGCGGTTTTTGGGTGGAGATCCCGGCATTGCCCGGCTGCTACTCCCAGGGCGAATCGCTGGAGGAAACCCGGGAAAACGTCAGGGAGGCCATCAGCTTGTACTTGGAGGTGATTAGGGACGAAGGCCGGGATGCGCCTGACGACGCTGATGTAGTCTTTCAAGTGAGCGTGACAGAACCGTCTTCGAGTGCAGATAGAGCTGTGACTTAGGCCGGGTTGGGGGGATTTCTTGGCGGGGAGTTACCGGGACTGGCAGAATGGGAATATTGCAAGGGCAAGGGGTTGTACATGGAGGAGCGGGAGTGGCTGCGGCAGGAGCGCCGTCAACGGGCGAATGCCCGCAGGAACGATGAGGAATGAGCAAGGAGGACGGCATGAAGAAAAAGCAACTACAGCCGCCCCCGCCACCAGCGGCTCCGCCACAGACCGCAGGTGAGCACCTTCCTCACCAGACGTCTCCAGGCCACCGCCCTACGGACCTCGCTGACGGTCGCCTTGCGCCAACTGAGCTGGGTGCTCCGCCATAACCCGTGCAGCGGCTGCTTCTCCGGCGGCAGAGTCAGGCCGTGCTCTTCGAGCATGGCCACCTCCAGCCCACGGACTCGCTGCTCGGTCTCCAGCCAGGCCAGACCCTTGCCCACGCCGGTGTGTCCAGCCTTCCAGATCTCGCGCCACTCCTCGATGAGGGGCCACGCCTCCCCGTAGACCTCCTCATCGTCGGGAGTGGGCTCCTTCATCACCAGCTCGGGGTACAGCCGCTTCGGGAACCTGGCCTTCGGCGGCGGATTGGCGACTTCCTGGGGCGTTTCGGATACCGCCTCGACGCCCTGGCGTGTCCTGGACTGGGCCATACCACGCTCCATAGGCTTCGGCCCAGTGACCCGCTCCTTACGCAAAGCCCGAACCGCCTCCTCCATCGCTCGGCTGGCATCTTCGAGGCCGCTTCGGAGCTCCCTCTCCAACGCGTCCATCCGCTGCTCCAGGGCGTCGGTCCGCTCCCGCTGTCTGAGCGTCTGCTGGTCGTCCTCCGCCAAAACGTGCCGCTCCAGCGCCATCCGCACCAGTTCGGACAGGTCCCCGCGCTCCATGCTCGTCTGGACCGTCCTGGGGTCCAGCCCCAGAGTCTCAGCCGCTCCTTTCAGTCGCTTCTCCCGCACCATCCTCTGCAACAGTGTCATCAACCGCATGTCGTGCCGCTCTTCGCCGGTCATACCGACCGCCATCTTCTCGATCCCGCTTCCTGACATTCCGAACCTCCCTCCGCAAACTTGTCCTTCTCAGCTTTGTCGGTTGCGACCGGGGCGCCGTTTAGCCCTCTGCACACTTGGCGCTTTCATGCGGGGGCTTTGCTCTCTCCGCGGCAACAGCCCCTGACAAAAAGTGTTCGCTGTTTACGTCCTGTAGGGGGCCTTTTCCCCCTGAATCAGCTTTGTAAACCCCCGACCTGCAAACTTGCACACAAACGCCATTTCCTGTACAGCCCCATGACATCACATCGGCCCCTTCCCGCGTAATCCCTTGGAGGGGATTTCATCGGTGTAGTCCCTTCCAGGGGGTACCGTTCGACTTCCCGACCCTCCAGACTCGACGGCAGGCCCAGCGACGAGGTATGGTGCCACGTCCCACGGCTCCCCACACTCGATGGCATTCAGATCGGCAGTGACAGCCCGATGCGGGCTCACGAGAGCCCGGTGAAGAGAGCGATGAACGACACGAGCAGACGGAACGGGCAACGGACGCCCGAAGAGGAGTTCTCGGAGCTCGGCGAGGTCAGGGTCATCTCCAGACCCGCCCCCGACGGCGAGGACCGGTTGCGCCGTCTCTTCATCCTGCTGCTCAGGCCGCCGACCAGCGACAGTGAGGCCGCGTCCGAGAAGGTCTCGCACCCGGACGACCAGCACAACGGCCACCAGGAGACGGAAGCCTAATGCCGTCCGAATCTTCCCCCAACCGCAACCAACTATCGCCTCGGCGTTCGGCTCTCAGCCAGAAAGCCTCTTACGAGGCCGTCTTCGGGGACGTGTCGAAGATCATTGACGCGGCCAGGGTGTCGGCAGCCCGGTCGGTTAACGCCGCCATGACCGCCGCATACTGGCTCATCGGGCGGCGCATCGTCGAGTCAGAGCAGGCGGGAGAGGAGCGGGCCGAGTACGGAGCGGCACTCCTCGAGAGGCTGACGGAGGACCTGACGCGGCGATTCGGACGCGGGTTTTCTAGACAGAACCTTCAGAACATGCGCCTGTTCTATCTCGCACATCCTCCCGACCGAATTCTCCAGACAGTGTCTGGCAAATCGAATAGACCTTCTCAAATGCCGATTCGCCAGACGCCGTCTGGCATATCTGAAGCCATCTCCGTCGAGGTAGGTTTCGACGACCTGCTGACCGCCTTTCCGCTGCCTTGGTCAGCCTATGTGCGTCTCCTGTCGGTCAGGCACGAGAGCGCCCGTGAGTTCTACGAGACGGAGGCGCTGCGGGGCGGATGGTCGGTCCGCCAGCTCGACCGGCAGATCGGCTCCCAGTTCTACGAGCGCACCGCCCTCTCCAAGAACAAGGCCGCCATGCTCACGTCGGGACGGAGGCCCAAGACCGAAGACCTCGTAGTTCCCCAGGAGCAGATCAAAGACCCCTTCGTCCTGGAGTTCCTCGACCTGAAGGACGAGTACTCGGAGAACGACCTTGAAGAGGCGCTCATCCGCCACCTGGAGACCTTCCTGATGGAGCTGGGGGCGACTTCTGCTTCATGGGCAGGCAGAGGCGGCTGCGCATCGGCAACAGGTGGTACAGAGTTGACCTGCTGTTCTATCATCGGGGCCTGCGATGCCTCGTGGTCATCGACCTGAAGATTGGAGCCTTCACCCACGCCGACGCCGGGCAGATGCACCTGTACCTGAACTACGCGCGAGAGCACTGGGTCCGGGAGGGCGAGAATCCGCCCGTCGGCCTGATCCTGTGCTCCGAGAAGGACGAGTCGCTGGCACGGTACGCCCTCGAAGGCCTGCCCAACAACGTGATGGCCGGGGAGTATCGGGTCAACCTGCCGGACGAGGCGCTGCTGGCAGGAGAACTCGACCGAACCAGGCAGGCGATGGAGCTGCGCGGCGCTCTCTCACGGAACGACCAAGAGGAGTGAACGAGCGCACCGCAGTGAGCGGAAGGTAGCACCTCAGTTTGAAACGCAGTGTGTCATGTTACTATCGTTACGCAGATCAAAATCATCGCTAGATCTGAGAGACCAGACAATCGGGCGGGGAACGAGACCAAAGACATCAACTCATGAAGAAGCAGTATTTCGCCGACAAGCGAGACTACCTGAAGTACAGTATTCTGCGGCATCTGCATGCGCAGGGAATCAGTATCACCGTCTGTTGGATGCTGACACCAGACGATCACACGGGACAGGGAGCTCACAGGGGCTATCTGAGGGATCCGAAGAGATGGCGGAGTTCCGACACCGGAGTCTTCGACTTTCTCAAAGCACAAGTGGACAGCGGATTCGCCGACATCCATTCAGTGGAGCGAGAAGGTCCGATTTCAGGCTGTCGCTTCTATTGGGAGCCCTTTCAGTCTGATCGCGTCAATAGAAAGCGATACCTTGACGGTTGTCTGGAAATGGCATCCGGCACTGACCTCATATTCTTCGACCCCGACACCGGGCCTGAGCCTGAGAAACCGAAGGAGAAGGATATGGACAAGTATGTGCTTTGGGATGAAATCGAGCGCACGTACCACCAGGGTCATTCTGTGATGGCTTTCAACTTCCTGCGAGGCGGAACGTCGAACAAGAACCACCTGGCCGCCAAGAGAAGTAAGCTGATTCAGTGCAGACTGCCTGAGGCGAAAGTGACCGTTCTTCGTTCTCATGACGTCGCCTTCTACTTTGCCGTGCATAGTGCACACAGTGAAGCTTTCGGCCAGGCCATTGGGACAATCGAGGACGGTTGGAAGACGCAGGTCCGCGTGGGGGCTGAGTCGTACACTGCGTTGTAAAGCTGGCCCTAGCTGGCAAGACTCGCCACGTTCAAACTGTGATTCTTACCGGGCGGAGATGCCTTTGACTCGTCCCTGCCCAGAGGAGTAAAATGGGGGGCAGCAAGAAGTGACCCGGCGGTGCGCGAACACCCCGGGCCGTGGCGCCACCTGCGGTAGCAGGTGATGCGAGGCAATTGTACTACTCGCAGACCCGCTCCCGACAGGAGGCGGGTCTTTCCTTAGTTTTGGGGGACATAGAAGGAGGAAAGCATGGCGAGAAGCGCCTATAGAAAGACGGAAGGAAAACGGGCGGCTATCTACGCCCGCGTATCCGACAAGAGCCAAGACACGGAGGACAAGACCTCCATCTCCGAGCAGATATCCGAGATGGAGACCTACTGCGAGCGGAGGGGACTGAACGTTGTTGCCCGCTACCAGGAGGTGGGTAGGGGCTGGTCTAAGAACCGAACGGAGTTCCAGCGTATGCTGACCGATGCGCGGGATGGCCGCTTCGACGTCATCGTGTGCTGGAAGATGGACAGGCTGAGCCGCGGGATGTACCCGGCAGCCGCCTTGATGGAGGTCGTCGAGGCGCACCAGATTCGCCTGGAGTCGGTCATGGACCCCGTAGACATGAAGATGTTCGGGATCATGGCGGCCATCGGGAAGATAGAGCTGGACAACATCCGGGAGAGAACTACCATGGGCAGGCGCGGGAAGGCCAAGCAGGGCCGAATGCCGAACGGCTCGGTCCCCTATGGGTACCGCATCGGGGAGGACGGCAGGCCTGTGGTATACGAGTAGGAGGCCGATGTCGTGAGGCGCATATTCCGCCAGTACGTGCATGAAGGGTTGGTGGGACTGGAGATAGCCCGTCGGCTGGCCCGAGACGATGCGCCTACCTGGAGGCCCGGTTCCCGATGGCAGAACTCCTACGTGCATTCTCTCCTTGGCAAGGAGGTCTATAAGGGCACCTGGTGGTACGGAAAGGCCCGTTGGGTGGCCACGGAGGGCAGGGATAGGGTCATTGCACAGCCGGAGGACACGTGGATAGGGGTGCCTTTTCCGCCCTTGGTGGACGAGCGTACGTGGGACAGGGCGCAGGCCATCAAGAAGCAGCGTGCCTCTCTGTCCAAGCGCAACACCAAGGTCTTCTTCCTGTTGCAGCACCTCGTCAAATGCTCCGAGTGCGGTCTGCTCTTCGGTTGCCGGTCCAAGACCAGGGCAACCGCGAAGTACAAGAATAGGAGCTACACCTACGACCTGAAGACTCCCAGTCGCTACTACCACTGCTATGGAATGCAGAGGGAGCATCTGCGGTGCCGAGAAAGGCCGTACATCCGAGCCGACAGGTTGGAGGAACTGGTCTGGAGAGAGGTCAAGACGGTGGTGCAGAATCCCGACTTGATCGTGAAGGGCATGGACTCCTCGGTGGAACGGGAGGATGGCGGACTAGAGAGGCGAATTAAACATGCAGAGCGCGAGCTTGGTAAGGTACAGAAGGAGGAGGACAGGGCAATTGGCCTGTATGTGTCAGGCAAGATCACAGAGGAACAACTCGACCATCAGCGCAGACTGATTCATGAGCGGCTGGAAGCCGCACGGGAGAGGCTCGATGACTACCGAGCTCAAGGGGCGGCGGCGATGGAGAGGAAGGCGCTTACGGGGAACATTGCCGCATGGTCCCGCAGCATCGGCGAACGATTGGATGACCTGCCCGCCGAGGAGCGTCGGGACATCCTGAGACTAATCGTTGACCAGATCGCCATAGATGGTGGCAATAGCGTCTCCATCACTCTCGGCATCCCGACTCAGGGTTCCGTGTCAAATGAGAAAGAGGGCTCTCGAACCATTTGAGCGGGGTCGGGACTCAGAGTGGACGAACCCCTAGGATACCGGCGAATAGCCCGGCGGCGTTTCCACCACCCTGCCCTCCTCCACCAGCTTTGCCAGGTGCGTGCGCACGTTGCGCGCCGCCGCTTCCCTGAGACTGCGGCGCAGGTTCTTGGGATAGACGGCTCTCACAATGTCGTAAACGTCCGTATGCCCGTCCCCAAGCGCCGCCACTATCTGCCCTTCCCTCCGCAGGCGGTGTTCTATGTACCGTCGTATGTAGGCGGTGCCGTTTTCCACCAGCCTGCCGTGGCCGGGAAACACCCTGTCCGGCTTGAATCCGGCGAGCAGCCGCAGCGACTTCATGTACGCGCCAAGGTCTCGCACCGACGACGATGAACCGCCAAGCACGGTGTCTCCGGTGAACATCACCCTATCGGCGGGAAGGTAGTAGCAGACGTGGTCTACCTCGTGCCCCGGCGTGAAAAGGGCCCGCAGAGTTGCGCCGCCGGTGCGCACCAGCTCTCTGGAACGCAACTTCTCCACCGCGTCCGGCCCCAGCGCTCGCTCCAGCCTTGGAGCAAGCCTGGGGTGACATCTCACCGGGCAGTCCATCGCCTCCTGAAGACGATCCGCTCCGCCTACGTGGTCGCCATGGCCGTGCGTGATGAGGATGGCGTTCATCCTGGGGCTGTCCAGGCTGCGGTGGTACTCCAGGATGCGCTGCGTCCAGTCACGGTAGTGTTCGCCGGTATCGATGAGCGTCATCTCTTCCTTGGGGTCTCCCACGAAGTAGATGTTGGTGCCGCCGGCGTGCATCGCGCCGAACCCGTCCACGGGTTCTTCGATGAACAGCCTGTAAACGTGCGGCGATATCTGTGTCATGGCTCAACGTCCTTCCAGTTCCACCATTTGAGCAGTTCGGGGTCGTGCTCTTTGTTGGAGGCATAGTACACAGCGCAGCGCAGAACGTACAGCATGATGCGGTCTACGGCTATGTCGGGCTGGCCCTGCATCTTCAGGTAGAGCTCTTCCGGGTCGCGGTCCTTGAGGTCTGAGAGCGACCTCACCCCTATGTTCCACAGCGCCTCGGCTGACTTCTTCCCAATGTTGGGAACCGTGGCCAACTCCCTGAGCGCCTGCCGCTTATGGTCCTGCAAGTCCGATTATCTGCGTTACTCAGTTCTCATAGCGACGCAATGCTTGTTCCATTTAGTCGCCCAGTAGCCTGAGCACCCCAATTACTAAACCGCCCACCGTTATTATGGCGATGAGTTGAGTCCACATCATGCGTTCTAGCTTAACCTCAAGCCTGCCTATTTCTTTGCCAAAGTCGGCCTTCAAAGCGGCAAGGTCAGCCTTCGTCGCGTAGTGTTGCAACTCCTCTCGAAGTTCTGATCTAGTGATTGGATGTTCCGCTGTTGTCATGTTGTTCGCCTTGTGATGTCATTGAACAATTCAAGACGTTTATATCCCTAAGACTAATAGTATACAACCTCTACGGGATGTCAAGCCACAACCCATGTCCCTAGTACGTGCGATTCACTGCCCACCAGTCGTAGAACCTGGAACGGGGCAACTGCCCATCATCGAAGAGGCGGCGCGCCTTGTCGTACTCCCGCTTCACGGCGGCGGCCAGCTCCTCGGTGGTGCCGTCGTTGTGGATTACCAGGTCGGACGCCGGCTCACGCTGTGTCCACGGCGCCTGGCTGGCCAGTCGCTGGTCGGCCTGTTCGCGGGTCAGGTTGTTGCGCTCCATCAACCTGCCTCGCGCCGTATCCTCATCTGCGGCTATGAGCCAGGTGACGTCGCACCACTGGCCGTGGCCTCGCTCCACGTAGTTGACCGCTTCCAGCACGGCGGTCTCGCCGTCGCTCATAGTGGCGCGCCACGTTTCGATCTGCTTGCGCACCTCCGACGTCATGTCGCCTATGGCATCGGTCAGCTTCTTCATCTCGTCCGGCTTGCCGAAGACCTTGGGGCCGAGCGCCCTGCGGTCTATGTAGCCGTCCTCGCCGACCACGGCCTCGCCGAATACGGCCACTATCCTATCGAAGGCGGGTTTGCCCGGGTCGTACATCCGGTGCACCAGCTTGTCCACGTCGCAGTGGACCGCGCCCAGTTCGACCAGCGTCTGGCAGACCAGGCCCTTCCCCACAGCTATAGACCCCGTTACTCCTATGACCAGCGGCATGTTTGACTCCTTTGGTGTTCCCTGGTGAATAGTAATGATTCGGGCGGAAAGTTGCAATTTGCGATGATGTCACTTAGTTTGTATACAATCTAGCCAAACAAAGAATCAAACGAGTCCCATGCAAGTTGAGGAATACAAGCGCTACCTATTGATCGAGCGCACCAATGAGGCGTTTGCCGCTTTGCGCGCTCAACCTAAACGATGGGCTGAAGAACTGGAAGAACGACATCTTTGGGACGCAACATTGAACGATGATTTAGACGAGGAATACTGATTCATCCCCTACCATCCAGAGGAGGCCCACCATGACAACCATCAACACCGTCTTGGGCACGATTGACAGCTCGGAGTTGGGCTACACCCTTGTCCACGAGCACGTGCTGAGCACGTCCGCCGGAATGAAGGAGGTCTACCCCGAGTTCATAGACAGGGAGGGCACCATAGAGACCGCCGTGGCCCACCTCAAGGAGTGCCTTGCCGAGGGACTGAGCACCATCATAGACATGGCCCCCTTCGACCTGGGACGGGACGTGCTCTTGCTGGAGGAGGTGTCGCGGCAGAGCGGGGTCAACATCATCTGCACCACGGGAAGCTGGCTGGTGCCGCCCCGCGAGTTCGTCAGCGCGGAGCCGGACATGATAGCTCCCCTCTACGTGCGGGAGGTGAACGAGGGGATAGAGGGCACCGGGATCAAGGCGGGAGTGATAAAGCTGTCCACGGACGCCGAGGGAATCACGGAGCGATTCGAGCCGGTGAGCCGGGCCGTGGCGCGCGCCCACAAGGAGACCGGCGTACCCATACTCACGCATACCTACGCGCCGGCGCGCGTGGGCGAGGACCAGGTGCGCATCTTCCAGGAGGAGGGCGTTGACCTGGACCGCGTCTGCATAGGCCACAGCAACGACACCACGGACGTTGAATACTTGGGCGGCCTCGTAGAGAAGGGGGCGTGGCTGGGCATGGACCATTTTCCGGGCAGCGACCCCGACTGGGAGACTCGCGCGCAGGTGCTGAAGGAGCTGATAGACCGGGGCTACGGCGACCGCATCATGCTGTCGCATGACTTCAACCTGCGGCAGCACCGCGCCAACGTCGGGGAACGGGAGTCGCGCTGGCAACGCAACCCGGACGGTTATCTCTTCGTGATGCGGCGGGTGCTGCCCCGCCTCATAGAGTTGGGAGCGCCTGAGGAGACGGTCAACGCCCTGAACCAGGACAACGTAAGACGCTTCTTCGAGGGCGGATAGTTGACCGACGATCGCATCCGTGTAACTCCCGGACACCTCAGGGCAACCGCCGCCGCCATACTGCGAGAGCTTGGCCTTGCCAACGACCACGCCGCCAACGCAGTCGAGGTGCTGATCGCCACCGACCTGCGCGGCATCGAGAGCCACGGCGTCAACATGCTGCGCGGCTACTTGCAGCAGTTCCGCGACGGCGTCCTCAATCCAAGGCCGGACTGGCGCGTCATCCAAGAAGCGCCGGCCACCGCCACTATCGACGCTGACCGAGCCCTAGGAATCTCCATAGGCCGCAGCCTCATGGAGATGGCAATGGAAAAGGCCAGCCGGTTCGGCACCGGCATGGTCAGCGTGGCCAACTGCGGCCACCTGGGCGCGGTGGGACACTTCGCCATGCTGGCGGCGCGTCGGGACATGGTGGGTATCTGCATGACGGCATCCAGCGGCGGAGTGGGCGTTCTGCCCACCTTCGGCGCGGAGCCACGGCTGGGCGCAAACCCCATAGGGCTGGCCGCGCCCGCAGACAAGGAAGCCCCCCTCCTCATCGACATCTCGGCGTCGGTGCCCATTGCCAACAAGGTGGCGCTCCTGCACCAAGCGGGCAAGGAGGTGCCGGCGGGATGGATCTCGGACAAGCATGGCACGCCGATAATGGAAGCGGGGCCCGCTCCGCCTCCCGGTGAGTTCTTCCACCTGCCGCTGGGCAGCGCCCGCCGGATGGGGTCTCACAAGGGCTACGCGCTGTCGCTGGTCCCGGAGGTGCTCGCCACGCTGCTATCGGGCGCTGTGCCAAGTATGCAGAAACTGCGCAACGGCATGAAGGGTGCTTTCATTGCCTACGACATCTCCAAATTCACCGACCTAACCGAGTTCAAAGAGAACATGGACGGAATGCTGAGCGCCCTGCGCCGGACCAAGCCCGCTCCCGGCGAGGAACGCGTCCTCTATCCCGGCCTCATCGAGCACGAGACGGAGCAAGAGCGGCTGGCGAACGGCATCCCCCTGAGCAGCGAGACGGTCGACTGGCTCAGGGCAACCTCAGCGGAGCTTGGCCTGCCCGCGGCCATCCCGTAGCCCGTCCCACAACCGTCGTTCCTGCGCAGGCAGGAACCCAGGAGCGGGGCGGCGTGGACTGTCATGCTGAGGAGTCGGTTGCACCTCATCCGCACCAAGACCCTACCGCCGACGAAGCATCTTGCCCGCTTGCCCACTTGCCCGTATGCCCGTATGTCCGCCCTGTGATAGCATCTGTCCCCTACACTTTCTTGGAGGTAACCATGACCGCCGTAGACGATATGCTTGCCAGACTTCGCTCCTCTCTGGATGAGACCATCGAAAAGTTGGAAGACGTAGAGGAGAAGCAAATGCTGCTCCCCATACCTCGAAGCCGGGGCCCCAACAACGTTAGGCAGATCTTCTATCGAATCCTCGGCCACGAATATGAGCACACCGTCCACATGGTGAAGGCCCTATCCGGGCTGGGCGTGGAGCAGACGGAAGCCCAACTCATCCTCAGTCGCGTACGGTCTGCCCAGGGCCAGCTCCAGGGGCTGCTCGTTGGCCTCTCCGACGAAGACCTTGACCGGTCCCACGCCGAGGGCGAATGGACACCCCGCCAGGTCATTGAGCACATCATAGAAGTCCACGAAATGTACAGCGGGGGCATCCTGGAGGCGCTGGCAGCAGAGGGCGGTTCTTAACGGGCGGCTGTCATGCTGAGGAGTCGGCTGAACGCCGGCCGCACTATGACCAGCCCCCCCGCCTGCCCGCTCATGCTGAGCTTGTCGAAGGGTGCCTGCTTGCCCGTATGTCCGTATGTCAGGGGGGTCTTACCTTCTCGACCGGTCCCATATGAGGGCGACGCCTACGGCTATAATGGCCAGCGGCCAGATCAGCCCCCACCTCAACCATGAGAAGAATTCGACCTGCAACAGCAGTAGTAAGACACCGACGACGACTAAGAGGCCGCCGATGAAGTTACGGTTTCGCTTTGTCCTGGTGTCCGCTTCAGGTGGCGGCGTGGACTCCTCCGCCGGCTCAGCGCCTTTAACGGCCTCCGGCATGACCAGGGCAAGCACGATATAGGCGATGAGGCCTATGCCGCTGGCGAAGCCAAGGACCACGAACGCGACGCGCACCAGCGTGGAGTCGATATCCAGGTGCTCCGCCAGTCCTCCCGCCACTCCGAACATCACGCGGTCGGAACTGCTTTTCCGTAGTCTCTCCTTCTGTGCTTGAGCCACTCTCAACCCCCTATGAGCCGTAATTCCATTTTACACGTTTTCCCACTTAAATCACGGGGACGTCTGTCATGCTGAGGAGTCGGTTGAACGCCGTTGCCCTAAGACCGCTCCCGCCAACGAAGCATCTGTTGTGCTAGTGGACGCCGCCCGCTCCTCCCGTCTTTCCCGTGCTTGGCACGGGAATCCATCCTTAATAGCGGGGGACAATTACCCCAAAAGCCCAGCCGCCGCCGACACAAGCCCGCTGCTTCGCATGGTATCATTGCCCTGAATCCCCTGTGCGGCAGTAGCGTATGACTGAACGGCTGGTATCAGGAAAGCCACGAGAAGACGACGCCTCGCTGGACGCCAATCTGCGTCCAAGCAAACTTGCCGACTACGTAGGCCAGGAGAAGGTCAAGGAGAACCTCGGCATAGCCATGACGGCGGCCCGTCAGCGCGGCGAGTCCCTTGACCATCTGCTGCTCTACGGGCCGCCCGGGCTGGGCAAGACCACGCTGGCCAACATTGTGGCGGCGGAGATGGGCGTCAATATCAAAGTGACCTCCGGGCCTGCCATAGAGCGCGCCGGGGACATGGCCGCCATCCTGACCAGCCTCCGCGCCAGGGACGTGCTCTTCATAGACGAGATGCACCGGCTCAACAGAGTGGTGGAGGAGGTTCTCTATCCCGCCATGGAGGACTTCTTCCTCTCCTGGGTCATGGGCAAGGGCCTGGGAGCGCGCACCATCAACCTCAAGGTGCCGCCCTTCACCCTGATCGGCGCCACTACCAGGTACGCCCAGATCAGCGCCCCGTTGAGGAACAGGTTCGGCATGGTGCACCGCCTCGACTTCTACGATGCCGACGCTCTGGGCCAGCTTTTGAAGCGATCCGCTGCAATCCTCAAGGTGCCCGTAGAGGAGCAGGGACTGGAGGAGATCGCCCGCCGCTCCAGGGGAACGCCGCGCGTGGCGAACAGGTTGCTGCGGCGGGTGCGGGACTACGCCCAGGTAATGGCCGACGGAGTGGTGAACGTGGAAGTGGCTAAAGAGGCCCTCTCTCGACTGGAAGTGGACTCGCTGGGACTGGACGAGCTTGACCACAAGATACTCCGAACCCTGGTCGAGAAGTTCGACGGCGGACCGGTCGGGTTGGAGACAATCGCGGCCTCGATAAGCGAGGAGTCGGACGCCATCATGGACGTCTACGAACCGTACCTGATGCAGTTGGGGTTCCTCACCCGAACGCCAAGAGGCCGCATGGCTACGCGACGCGCCTACGAGCACCTCGATGTTCCCTACAAGGACAATGCGGGTACGCTTCAGGCCTCGCTATGGCAGGAATCTGCGGGGGAGACGGGCGAATAGCTTGCGCTTGGGAACGTTCTTCGCACTCCTGATCCTGGTATTCATGGCGGGCTGCCGCGCCTCGACCCCTACTCCCGTCGCCACCCCTACCCCCGCGGCGATTCCGGCTCCTACCGCGACTGCTACGACAACACCCACGGCAACACCCGCTCCTACCGCTACCCCTACTCCCACGCCAACGCCCGCTCCTACTGCAACCGCTACCTCCACACCTACCGCAACACCGGCTCCCACCGCAACGGCGACTCCAACTCCGCTGCCCACCCCACACGTAAGAATCGAAGGCGCAATCATCTTCGTGGAGCTTGCCGTCACCGCCGAGGAAAGGGCGCGCGGCCTCATGGGAAGGGCATCCCTGGACAGCGATGAAGGCATGCTCTTCATATTCCCCGGCGAAACTTCGCCGTCGTTCTGGATGCAGGGTATGCTGATACCGCTGGATCTTATTTGGATAGACGGCCGGTTGAACGTGGTTGGAGTCGCGACGAACGTGCCGCCTCACAGCGGCTCCGGCTCGCCGCCCTCGTACTACCCGCCGCAGCCAATACGGTACGTGCTGGAGGTGGGCGCCGGCGTCGCCGATGAACTCGGAATCGTGCCTGGCAGCTTGGTAGAGTTGGTTGGTATATCGCAGGACAATGTCGGCTAAGCGCAAATTTTCAAGCGAAGGTGAGATATGAGCACATCGGTACTGTATGAAGTGGAAGACCGCATAGCCCGCATAACGCTGAACCGGCCGGAGGTTCTGAACGCCCTCAATCGACAGATGATCGACGACCTGCGCCAAACCATCCTGCGCTTGAACGACGACGACGAAGCGTGGGTGGCCGTAGTCACCGGCGCGGGCAGGGCTTTCTGCGCCGGGCGAGACCTCAAGGAACGGGCCGAAGACAACGCATCGGGCAGGCAGCCCAGAGCCGGAGAGAGCATCTACGAAGACACCCTGTCCATGTGGCCCATCCCCGTGAAGCCGATGATAGCGGCGGTGAACGGCTACGCCCTGGCGGGAGGCTGGGCCGTTGCCCAGATGTGCGACCTGCGCATCGCCTCCGAAGACGCCAGGCTGGGCATCACGGAGCCTCGCGTCGGTCTCATGGCGCCGTTCGCCGTGCAACTTAACAGGCTCATTCCGGAGGCCGCGGTGATGGAATTGGTGCTGACCGCGGAGCCGGTACCGGCGCGGCGGGTCCTGGAGATGGGTTTCCTCAACCGCGTCGTTCCCGCGGAGCGGCTCATGGACGAAGCGATGTCGCTTGCCCGTACTATTCTGAAGAACGCTCCTCTCTCGCTGCGCTCCTTCAAAGAGCTGGTGAACCGCGCCGCAGACCTCACCGAGCGTGAAGCGGCGCTGCTCACCCGCGAGGCATACGACCGCCTGCTGCTCAGCAACGACGCCAGGGAGGGGCCCCGCGCCTTCGCTGAAAAGCGGGCCCCGGTATGGAGCGCCGAGTAGTTGTCGGCAAGCCAGCATACGCTGGAGACGCCTGAACTCGACCCCAGGTTGAGCCGCTACCGGTTCGTCATGGGCGGGCTGCTGGTTCTGCTCAACTTCAGCCTCGGCCTCAGCTTCTTCGTGGTCACCCCGATCACTCCGATCATCATGGACGAGTTCGGCATAAACAGGAGCGCGGCCAGCCTGCTCACCAGCCTGGTCATACTTTCGCAGGCGGGCCTTGCCATCCCCGGCGGAATCATTATAAGCAGGGTCGGCGTGAAGCGAATGGTGCTCATCGGCTGGGCCATGGCCTCCGTGACCATGCTGACCTGGACGGCAACCGGCTTCCCACTTCTGCTGGCCATCAGGATAATCTACGGCATCAGCTTCGCCGTGCTGCTGCCCGCCACCGGCCCCATAATGATGCAGTGGTTCCGACCCAGGGAACTGCCCATACTCAACGCCATCAACGCCACCGTGGTCACACTGGCGATATCGATTTCCACCTTCACCGTAGCGCCTCTGTCGGAACTGCTGGAATGGAAGACGGCGGTGAGCCTGTACGGCGGCGTATCGCTGCTGGGAACAGTCCTCTGGGCGGCGCTGGCCAGGACGGCACGGAGGCCGGGCAGCGGGGCGGCAAGGCATCCGTCGTTCAGGGAGATATGGGCCGCCCTCAGGTCGAAGACCACGCTGCTGCTCGCCCTCGCCGACGCCGGGCCGTTCGCCCAGTACACGGCGCTGGTGGCCTGGCTGCCCACCTACTACTTCGAGGTGTACGGGATGTCCCTGAGCAGAGCCGGGTCGCTGGTGGGGCTGCTGCCTCTGGCCGGTATTTTCAGCGTGATCCTGGCCGGTATTCTGGCGTTCAAGATCTCCAGCAGACGGCTGTTCCTGCTCATCCCTGGCCTGCTTGTAGTCCTCGGCGGATTCGGGAGCTTCCTGCTGGGCGAAGGCCCCCTGTTGTACGCCGCCCTGCTGGTGCTGGGCTTCGCTTCCTGGTTCTATCTGCCGGTGCTGTTCACCATCCCATTGGAGCTTCCCGAAGCCTCCGAAACCAGGGTCGCGCTCACCTACGGCACGATGATGACCATAGCCAGCTTCTTCGCCTTCCTCTCGCCGCTGTTCGTCGGAACCAGCACCGACATCCTGGGGACGTACACGGTCGGATTCGCGGTTCTCGCCCTGCTCGCGTTCACGCTGCTCACGGGAGGAATAATCCTCCCCGAAACCGGCTCAGGCAGAGAGACCGGTACCAGCGGGGCGTCCTAGGTCCCGCCCCATACCGTCATTGCGAGCCACAGACGAAGAATCCGAAACCTCCGCCCGCGGAGTGGCCGACGTCCAACCTCTAGGACATCGGCGAGCGGGAAACCCGGACGCGTCCGCCTTGTATGGTTACTATGGCGCGAGCTTCCAGAGCCTCACTGTACTGGTCGATTAGCTCTTCGACCATCTCGATTCGCCGGGCCACCCGAACATCAGGCAACCGTATCAATCCGGCATGGGAGACTCTGCGCAGGTAAATCAGTTCCCCGAAGTCCCTGTCCATCGTGATCAGTACACGATTCTCCGACTCTGCCATCTCCAGCAGAGCTCTGTCGCCCGGGTCAGAACCGAGGGCCTGTGCTTCCACAACATCGTGTCCCTTGTTGCCCAGCCACTCGGCCAACCGGTGTCCGGCGCATCGATCTACCAGGAACCTCAAGGCGCCGACACTGAGACGGGCGCCAGGGTGTCGCCGGCTATCACCGTGTGAGCGTAGGCGATGCAGGCACGAATATCGTCCGATTCAAGTCCGGGGTAATCTTCTAGGAGCTCCTCATGGGCAACTCCTTGGCTTAGCAGGCTCAATATGAGTTCCACTGATATCCGCATGTCCCGCACGATAGGTTTGCCGCCGAAGACATCGGGGCGTGCCGTGATGCGGCTTAGGAGTTCATGTTTAGAAGTCATCTCCTTCCTCCTTTACGAGTGTCATTTTACTGCTTCGCCGCGGTTACCGGCAATCTCATGGCCCAGCACACACCGGATGGCCCGTCATTCCAGACTCCGATCGGGAATCCAGGGTGGGGCGTATGCCTGGCTTGCAGGCTAGGTGGGGCACGGTGGGGCAAGGCACGGCGAGGAAATCAAGGCGTGGCATGGCGTGGCACGGCACGGTCAGGCACGGCAAGTTTCGGCAGGGCAGCGCCCGGCAGGGCAAGGCACGGCTGGGCAGTGTATGGCACGGTGTGGCATGGAACGGCACGGCGAGGAAAATCAAGGCATGGCTGGGCAGTGCATGGCATGGTGTGGCATGGAGCGGCACGGCATGGTGGGAGGTGGCTCCGGATAGGGAAGTAATTCCCCTACTCTACGAGCCCGCCTCCAACCCGTCTTGCCCGCGCAGGCGGGCACCCAGGCGCGGGGCGCCTCGCGCCCTACCGCTGCGGCTGCCTGCTCTCGGCTACGGGAGCCTCTTCCTCCACGGCCTCCTCCGATTCCTCCATGTCCTGGAAGTTCAGGGCGTACAGCTTGGAGTAGATGGGCGACCTCTCCAGAAGCTCGTCGTGCGTGCCGATATCCACAATCCGGCCAAGCTCCATGACCACTATCATATCGGCGTTCTGGATGGTCGACAGGCGGTGCGCTATGACCACGGCGGTGCGGTTCTTCAGCATCTCCTTGAGCGCCTGCTGAATCAGCACCTCGGTAAAGGTGTCTATGTTCGCCGTCGCCTCGTCCAGGATGAGAATGCGGGGGTCGGCCAATATGGCCCTGGCAAAGCTGATCAGTTGGCGCTGGCCGACGCTGAGGTTGCCGCCGCGTTCGTACAGTATCGTATCGTAGCCGTTCTCCAGCTTCATTATGAAGTCGTGCGCGCCCACGGCCTTCGCCGCGCTGATCACCTGCTCCATGGTGACTTCCGTGTGGCGGTACTTTATGTTGTCGGCCACGGAGACCGAGAACAGGAACGGCTCTTGCAGCACCGTGCTGGCCTGCGACGCCAGGGAACTGCGCTGGATGTCTCGAAGGTCGTGGCCGTCCACGGTAAGACTGCCGCCGGTCACGTCGTAGAAGCGCATCAGCAGCGACACCATCGACGTCTTGCCCGCACCGGTCTGCCCGACCAGCGCCGCGGTCATGCCGGGCTTGATGTGCAGGTCGACGTCCTTGAGCACGGGAATCCCGCGGACGTACTCCAGCCACACACCCTCGTAGCGGATTTCGCCTTTGATCACGGGCAGCGGCTTGGCGTCGGGCTTGTCCACGACCTCCGGCTCGACGTCCATCAGTTCGAAGATGCGAACGCCGCCGGTCATGGCGCGCTGGAACTGGGTGTACTGCATGGTCAGGTTGCGTATCGGGTCGTAGAACCGCTGCACGTACAGAGCGAAAGCGACCAGCGCGCCCGCTCCCAGGCTTTCGTTGAGCACCATGGTGCCGCCGATGACGATGACCAGCCCCAGAGCCACAGCGGTAATCAGGTCCACGGTGGGCATCAGTATGGCGGAGAGCCTGATGGCGCGCAGGTTGGCGTCCAAGTGGTCCATGTTCACCCTGTCGAACTGGCGCAGGTTCAGGTCTTCCCGGTTCATGCTCTGCACCACGCGCACACCCGATATGTTCTGCTGAAGACGGGTGTTGACCACCGATATGGCGTAGCGAATCCTGATGAAGGCCACCCGCGCGTAACGCTGCCATACGCCCATGATCAGGGCAAGCAGCGGCAGCACCACGATTGTGACTATAGCAAGCTGCCAGTTCATCAGGAACATCACGACGATAATGCCCACCAAGCTCAGCATGTCGCCGAGGGTGATGGTGACCATGGGCAGGAACTCTTGAAGCTGACCCACGTCGCTCATCACGCGGCTCATGATCCGTCCCACCTCGTTCCTGTCGAAGAAGGGGACGGATAGCTTCTGGAGGTGGTTGAACATGTCGGTGCGCAGCTTGTAGAGCACCTCCTGGCTTATCTTGCCCAGCAGCCGCATGTACAGGTAGTTGCCAACCAGGTTTGCCGTGATAACGCCTATGAGCACCAGCCCAATGCGGTTCAGGCCGCCCATGTCGCGGGAGAGAACGTAGTTGTCGATGGTGTAGCCAATAAGCCAGGGGATCAGCACCAGCGTGGAGGTGTAGACCAGCATCATCGCCATGGACAGGGTGAAGAGGCCCATCCGGCTCTTGAAGTAGGGGAAGAGGCGTTTGATTACCTCGTGATTGTAGATTTGGCCGCGATCTTCATCGTCAAGGCCGCCGTATCCCATGCCGCCGCGCAACATTATCGTCCTGCCTCCTTGCTTTTAGGAGAGATGATGGCGGCATGAGCGCCGTTGCCGGCAAGGTTGGATCCGTTGACATCGACTTCCTGGGGCCGCAGTTGCAGGTCGTAGACCTCCTGGTAATGTCCGGGAAGCTTGAGCAACTCTTCATGGGTGCCGCGCTGCACAATCTGCCCGTCCTTGAGCACAAGAATCATGTCGGCGTTCTTCACCGTGCTCAGCCTGTGGGCAATGACAAAGGTGGTGCGACCCTTCATCACCTCTTGCAGCGCCCTGCGAATGAAGTGCTCCGTCTCCGTGTCCACGCTGGCGGTGGAATCGTCCAGTATCAGTATCGGCGGGTCGAGGAGGACGGTGCGGGCTATGGCGAGACGCTGGCGCTGTCCGCCGGAGAGGGTGGTTCCGCGCTCGCCGACCCAGGTGTCGTACCCCTCCGGGAGGGTCTCTACGAAGTCATGCAGCCGGGCGATTTTGGCTGCGTTGATTATCTCTTCGTCGGTGGCGTCAACCTTGCCGTAAGCAATGTTCTCCCTGATGGTGGAGGTGAACAGGAACACGTCCTGCTGCACTATGCCGATGTTCTTTCTCAAAGAGGCCATCGTTACCTGCCGCACGTCGTAGCCGTCCACGGTAAGCTGCCCGCCGGTCACGTCGTAGAAGCGGGGAATCAGGTGCACCATCGTGCTCTTGCCGCTGCCCGGCGCGCCGACCAGAGCGATGACCTTGGCCGGCTCCGCCTCCAGGTCGATGCCTTTGAGCACGGGGGACACCGTGTCGTAGGCGAACGAGACGTTTTGAAAGCGGACGTGTCCCTTGACCCTGGGCAGATCGGCGGCGTCTTTCTCTTCCTGCACCGGCGATTCGGCGTCCAGGGTGGCAAAGAGCCGCTGGCCGGAGCCGTAGCCTCTGGAGACGGAGTTGACCACCCAGGCTATCATGCGCACCGGCTGAGCCAGCAGGCCGAGGTAGAAGATGAACTGGGCAAGCTCACCGTGCGACAGTGCGTCGTTGAGGACCAGCCTGCCTCCCCACCATAGAACTATGACGGTGATGCCCACGTAGAAGAAGGTGACCATGGAGGAGTTGGAGGCCTGGTATATGGCGGCGTGGTAGGAGTAGAGCGACGCCTTCTCCGCGTGATGGTAGAAGCGGCCCCGCTCGTGCTCCTCGGCGGCGAACGCCTTGACCACTCGCTGACCCGACAGGTTCTCCTGCAAGGCCGTGGTCATCAATCCAAGCTCCGTCTGCACGTTTAGCCAGGCGCGGCGCATCTCGATCATGGTGCGGCCGCTGCGCCATGCCACGATGGGGGCAAAGAGCAGGCAGAGCAGGGCCAACTGCCAGTTGAGCAGCACCATGGCGGTGCCCACTCCTATGAAAAGCAGCACGGTGAAGGCGGCGCGGATGAGGCCCATCTGCACGAACATGCGGATGCCTTCCATATCCGTGGTGGCCTTGGACATCAGGTTGCCCGTCTGCTGCCTGTCGTGGAAGGCGAAGCTCATCCGCTGCAAGTGGTCGTAGAACTCGTTGCGCAGATCGTAGGCCACCCTCTGGCCGATGGACTCGCCCAGGTACTGCTGCCAGTAGGCGAACGCGCCGCGCATGCCGTTGGCCGCGAATACGCCGATCGCCAGTATGAAGAGCTGGCTTCTCACACCGGAGGAGAGCACCTCGTCGATGGCGGTGCCCAGGAGGCGGGGTATCAGCATGGAGAAGGCGGTAACGCCGAGTATGGAGAAATAGGCTAGGAACAGTCTAGTCTTATACCTAGAAGCTCGTTTAGCTATTCTCCAGAGAACCCGCATACGGCGGCTGGCCTTCTTTCCCTAACCGTCTCAAAACGAGGCGAAAATCCGAACGTATCCGCAAAAGAGTGGAACGATGAATTATTATACTCCGACAAGCAAGCATAGGCAAAGCGTCCAGGACAACGCACGAGTGTCTATTAGTATCAAGGCGTACCCAATTGCATAAGCGCATATATCTCAAGTAGAATTCTTGAGATTTGAAGCGCGACATCAATACCAAACCGTCTCTAGCCAGTCAGATAGTCTCCGAATTAGGCATTACATGCAGTGCACGGGTAATTGACTTGGGTTGTGGTAACGGCGTGTTCATGAGAGCCGTCATTGAGAGAATGCTACAGTCGGCCCACTGTGCAGGCATCATGGATGACATTGCTCATAGGGTCATCGGGATAGAAGTCAGTGCTGAGCTTGCGTCCAAAGCCATTTGCGAATTGACTGCTACGTTTGGTGAACCAGCACGGGGTTGGAACGTATACTGTCGTGATGCACTGTACTTTGAGGAAAATCAGACGTTCGATTTTGTAGTCGGAAACCCACCTTGGGTACGAGTTCATGACCTTGATCAGAGAACCAAGTCGAGATTTCGTTCACAGTTCGAATTGGCACATGGAGCATTTAACCTTTGCTATCTGTTCATAGAAAAGTCGGTTCGCTTGTTGAGGCCGGGAGGAGTCCTCGCCTTGGTAGTGCCGCAAACAATTGAAGTTGCTCCAGCTTCAGCGCGCCTGCGGAGGTTTCTAACAAGGGAGGGAGACTGGTCGGTGACACCCTTATATAGAAGTGATTTTGTGCCTGAAGCTCAGATAAGACCAGTTCTGCTGACGCTGCGGAAATACTCTGAGCCGATGGCTATAAACTCCGTCTCAACCGAACGTCTCACGTTAGGTTCGCTTGCAAGGATCACTACTGGAGTGCCCACCGGAATGGATAAGTTATTCATAGTCAATCATAAGACAGTACAGCAGTGGGAATTGGAGCCTAGTAGCCTGAAGAAAGTTGTCAGGGGCAGAGATGTGGTGCGGGCTATGAGAAACGCGTATGAGGATGCTAGCCAATCAGATATCATTTGGCCTTACGTCTCCAATAGCAGTAACACATGGTGCCTTCACGACATGAGTGATGCTCCAAATGTTCTGAGGTACTTGGTGACACAAAAGGGACTTTTATCCAGCAGACCTAGACTCGTAGACTACATTAAACGGCATCCGGACGAATGGTATAGATTTATTGACCCCAATCGTCATAGTCCTGTCCAGGAATTCCGTATAGTAATGCCACAGATATTCAAACGACCTGCCTTCTTAGTTCTTACCGATCCCGACGTGGTCATTCATAATTCTTGTTTCCAGTTGGTTCCTAAAATTGGCTGTAGAGATACTTTGCTCCGGGTTCTAAATGACCGAGATTTCTGGGAGTTGCTAAAACGCCGATCCCGAAGGATAGCAAACGACTTCCGCCAAACAACAGCTAGTGAACTTGGCCAAGTACCGCTTGAATCCCTTGCTGAGCCTGTTATATGATGGAGGTTGGTATACCAATTCTCTTTATGTAACAGGAGTTAAAATGACCAACCAACAGCCCGTATCTTTGGACGTACAGCTTTATCTATGGTGGGATGGTCTACCCCCAGGCACCGGTGTAACGATGCAAGAAATGCTTGTAAACCTCGGCGTGAACGAACCACAAGCAATTCGAAATTCTCTAACCCGCATAAGAAAGGGACGTGTTAGAGATCCTTCTGCAGACGGCTATTTGGCTCCAAAGCCGGTCCGGTATGACTCAGCCAGTCGTAGTTATTATGACCTATCTAAGACGACGCCCGATGTGGTTGCGGCCCAAGTGCCCGGAAACATATTAGCCCAGCAGATTACTCAGTTGCTGACCCGAGCCTTCACATTGAATGAGGCATTGAACGGTCTCGCACTAGCTGCAGACCAGTACCTGGAATATCCAGAAATTCGCGCACTGATTGGGCAGCTTCCGTTGGAAACCATGAGACTTGCATCCACCACGGTTCAAGAACTCGCGTGGGCACGAAACCTACTTGCTATTGAAGAAGTAAAGAGGGAGCAATTACCACCTGGCAACCAGAACTAGCTTTGTTTGCCGACGATATGATAAGGAGGAACGTATGGACATAAGAGAGCTTGAACTCAATCAACTCATTCCACCTAGGAACCTGCGCAGCGAAGGCATCGATTCTGAAAAGTTAGGGGAACTTACTGAAAGCATTCGAGAAATCGGATTATTGCAGCCAATACGCGTCCGTCCCGTGAGCAGCAACCTGTATCAGATAATTGCTGGACATAGGCGCTTTTTGGCGCACAAGGCTTTGGGCCGTCAGAATATCGCAGCAGTTGTAGTAGAGGAAACGGATCAAGACGCTGCTGTACAAAGCATAGTTGAGAATCTCCAGCGAGAGGACCTTACCCCGTTGGAGCTAGCCAAAGGCATCTTGGAACTCTCTAGTGGATTCCAACTGCACATTGATGAAATTGCCAAAATGGTCTCCAAATCAAGCGATCGTATTCGGACGTGGATGCGCATTGCCAACCTACCCGATGACGTCCTCATAAGGTTGGAGAGTGGCGAGGGTAGAGCTCAACGTGTGACAAGCCTAACGCCACGCCATATGGAGCCATTCGTCAGGCGTCTTCCATCTCAGGAAGAGGCACAACAGGACAAGAAAGCGGCCACGCTGCGTGAGGAGATCCTCTCGGATGTGAGAGAGTTCAGCAATGAATACGAGCGAATGTCGGAGCAGGGAACTCACATAACCGCGCACATGGCTGATGCGATTGCCAGAGAGACTCGTCACGGAAGCCTCACTGTTCCTGAAGCAGTTAGCAAAATTCTATCTGCGCCTGAGAACTATCGATATACCCGCCCCTTACCAACCCAAGAAGAATTTGAGGCGAATACTTTTGGTGAGTACAGAAGAATACATTCCGATCTGTTGGCACTGGCACACAAGCTCCGGCCAGAAATAGCCGTTTCATTTTCTGACGACAAGAAGAGAGTGCTACTTGAGAGGCTTCTGAACTTAGACGGGTTACTTAGTGCGTACCGGGATGTCCTAATGGCTGGGCAGGATATCACTGCCGAAGAACAGTTGATGTTACCGGTCACATCCGGATCAAGCTTGACGCAGTAGAGAAGTTCAAGATGAACTTGCTATGCCCCCAGAACCCTTCCTGGATTCCCAGGCGGGAGTGCAGACCTGTACGCCATCCTGCCTCCGACACCAACCACTTCCCCACTCCCGCGCCTTACCCCTATCCTGTATCCATGGACACTACCCGCACTCACACCGCCGCCCCCGGAGTTTACCCTGAGCGCAGCCGAAGGGTCTTGCCCGCGCGGCCTGGCATCCAGGAGCCGCGTGGCGCGCGCCTTGGCGGCCAAAACGCCCGCCTCCACACCCTCAACTTTGCCCCGGAAACTGATTCGTTTCTCACCTCCGCCAAAATTTGGCTTGATTTTAGCCTTGTACTTGACATAACGTTGGAAACGAATCCCCTTCTCAGGCACGACGCAACTCCGCCGTTGCACGCCATCTCACGCCTAACATGTCGTTTTACGACATACCAAAATCGACTTATGTCAAGTAGCCAACCACCATCCCCACCACCCTACACCCTCCCATCACCCCGGATACCGGCTATGCCCCCAGAACCCGTCCTGGATCTCCAGCCGGGACCGAAATCCGGTACGCTCCAGCATAGCCTCGCTGGCAGCCTGGGCGCGTTGCAGGATCGCCTCCTCGTCTACCGACGTCACCGCCCTGCCCTCCATCAGCACCCGCCCGTCCACTATCACCGTGTCCACGTCCTGGCCGTTGGCAAAGCCAACCACCCGATGCACCGGCATGTTCAGCGGATACAGGTGCGGCTTGTTCATATCCACCAGGATTACGTCGGCCTTCTTCCCCGCTTCCAACGACCCGATCCGGTCGTCCACGCCCAAGGCGCGGGCCGCGTCTATGGTCGCCATTTCCAGCGCCTTGCCCGGAGGCATGTAGGCGCCGTCGCGGTACTCGGCGCGGTGCTGTCTCATGCAGACGTACATGTGGCGAAACATATCGTAGTTCATGTCCGGCGCGGCTGCGTCGGAACCCAGCGCCACGGTAACCCCGGCGTCGAGAAGCTGCGGCACGGGACAGCGCGACGGATAGGAGTTCCCCGAGCTTGGGTTATGGGCGATCCGTGTGTCGGTTTCGGCGCATATGCGCACCTCCTCCTCCGTGAGTCCCGTGGAATGCGAGAGGAGCACGTCCGGCCCAAGGATGCCAAGCTGCTCGTGGGCGAACTTGACCGTCCCCGTGTCGTGGCCGTCCTGCGTCAGGATCAGGCCGTACTTTTCGGCGAGGTCCTTGACGGCGCGCGCCTCGGCCCTCAGGTCTTCCAGCGGCGTCTCGCTATAGGGAGAACGCGCCGGGTTCTGCGTCGGCGACATCACCGAGACGTGGATGCGCCCGCTGTCCTCTCCATGCCAGCGACGTATGATCTCCTCGGTGGTCTGCATATACCGCTCGAAGTCGACCATATAGGCGTGGCTACTGCCGTTGTCCCAGCGAGCGTACCGCCTGGGATACGGCGGGTTGCTGGGGCCGACGGCAAGGAACTCGCGGATGCCCAGCTGCTGGACAGCCTCGCAGTGGCGGTCGGCGTAGACCGGTTCGTCGACGCGCATAACCATGGTGCCGCCCCCGAAGTAGGTGACGCCGCAGGTGGTGCCGTTCTTCAACCGGTCGAGAGAGGCCAGGAGCGCCTCGGCGTGCCAGAACTCCTCGTCCGTGCCCTCCGCATAGATGTAGTCGGCGGTTCTGGACCACATAGCTTCCGGCCCGTGGCCCAAGGTCTTCACCAGGGCGTGGCCGGCGTGGCCGTGGCCGTCGATGAGACCGGGCATGATCACCTTGCGCTGGGCCTGGATGACGCGGCCGGCGCTGTGTGCGGCCTCCACCTCCCGCCGCGGGCCCACGGCAACGATGCGGTCGGCTTCGATGGCCACTGCGCCGTCCTCGATGACCCTGCGCTGCGGGTCCATGGTGATGACCGTGCCACCGGTGATAAGAATGTCTGCCATGTTCTGCCTCCTGGAGTAAGTATTACGACCTGCCAAAATCGCTGGCCCAGAGCTGGCGAAGCTCGGATAACGCCTCATGGGGAATGGGATGTTTTTCAGGGACGGACGCGGCTTCTTCTATCTGGGCCCGGCTTGAAAAGCCGACGAGCACGGTGGATACCCCCGTATGCATGAGCGCGAAGCGCACCGCCGCCTGGGGAAGGGAACGAATGTCGCCTGAGATGAGAAAGTCGAGCTTGGAGGCGCGCTCTTCATCGGCGTCGTATGCGGAATCGGTGACCATGGGACTGCCGATGGTCGGAGAGGCGTGCCCCTGCCGCGCCGAAGCCCCAGCCAGCGCGCCGGCCGCCATGACCCGAATCACCACAACGCCCATGTCATGCCCCATAGCGCGGTCAATGAGGTGGCGGAAGTCATGTCCAACGAAACCGGAAGGAACCGACACCCCGGCGCTGGGGTTGAGCATGTTGTAGTACGCCTGCACAACGTCGAACCGTCCGCTATCCACCACCTTATGGAGCGCGGCGGTGTCGCCGTTGCCGGTGAAGCCGGTGAACCGCGCAAGCCCCTCCGAACGCAGGGCGTCGAAAGCGTCAGCCACGCCGTCCTTGCCCAGCACGTCGTCGATTCCCATGGTCTCGCCGCCAATGCCGCCTCCGCGTTGCATCGTTATGCCGTCGTGGAGTTGGAATACGTCCACGGAGTCGCGGCCAAGCCGCTTCAGGCTGGCCTCCAAAGAGCGGCGCGCCGTGCCCTTGATATCGTCCAGGCTATGGCGAAGATTCACTTTCGTAGCAACCCAAGCCTGGGGCTTGAGATCGTCAAGCACGCGGCCAAGATTGGTTTCGGAAAGCCCGTCCCCGTAGCTCGGCGCGGTATCAAAATAGTTGACGCCAAGGTCAAGTGCGCGCTGCACCCCTTCCAACTGCTCTTGGAAGGAGCCGCGCACCATCAGCCCTCCGACGTTGCCGCAGCCAAAGCCAACCTCAGACACGCGAAGTCCCGTTCTGCCCAGAGTCCTGTAGTTCACAGCGCCCCCATAGTGGCGAAATCCTTCAGGATAAGTATAATGTCGGTTCTAACATCCTGTGTAGCACAACTCCATGAAGATACCAATATCCTGGCTCAAAGAATACGTGGACGTGGCCTTGCCGCCAAAGGAGCTGGCACACCGCTTGACCAATGGCCGGCCTGGCTCTTTTTCGTGCCAGGCAGTCCAATTTGAGGAGGTTAGATCTGCTTACACCACTTGCTAAAATGCTTGAAAGAGCCCAGCGTGAGAAAGATGAGTCGGATGCGGCGTATTTTGATGCGTTGATGTACGCTGGAGAAATGGCGGTAAAGCTCGTTGGGGCGGGGTTGGTAGCAGCAATACAAGACGATAGAGAGAAACATAGGTATCGTCTGGAATATCAGTTAGTGAGAGCGTCAAGCTTGGGTGCTTGGGCAGATGCTATCGACGACGTTCTTACCGGGCCTAGCTCCCAATTCCTTGACTCTAATGCTTACCCTACTCAACGTGAGCTTACGCAAAGGATGCCTGCAGATTCTTGGCAGGCCAGTTCACTTAGGCATATCTCAGAGAGTCTTCGGTGTGTGAATATTTTAGATTGGGAGTCACCCACGAATAACCAGGGGAGAGATTGGTTCAGAGGATTCGTAAGACTTCGAAACGCGACGCGGGGACATGGAGCACCATCTACCACTGCGCAAGGCAATGCCTGCCTGCCCTTAGAGAGATCAATAGCAACAGTAATTTCTAATTTATCGCTCTTCTTTCGACCATGGGTATACCTTCACCGTAACATCTCCGGCAAATACCGAGTCACGGTGTGGAACGATGCTGACGATACCCTTGAGAGCCTTAAAAGAGAGAACTCCTATTCATTCGCAAATGGAGTATACATAAGCCTTGGAGAACCGCGTCGCGTGAACTTAATCGAATCAGACGCGGAAGGCTCCGACTACTGGTTTGCTAATGGTGGTTTCGGAAACAACAAATACGAAATGCTCTCATATTTGACGAACGACCGTCTACTCATGCCTTCGGATGCCTATATGCTACCTGTAGATCAACTACCTCCAAGCGAAACGCAAGGGATAGGGCAACTTGATACCAAAGGCAACACGTTCACTAACCTGCCAGAGCCTGCTACAAAATATGTTCCTCGTCCTCAGTTGGAGAGTGAACTATCGCGTCAACTGGCTGATCCTAGCCGACATTTTATTGTGACATTGACAGGTCGCGGCGGTATAGGCAAGACTTCCACGGCTTTGCAAGTGATCACTAGTCTCGTGGAATCTGACGAATGCCCATACGCGATTGTAGTTTGGTTTAGTGCCCGTGATATAGATTTGTTAGAGTCTGGCCCGAAGGTAGTCCAACCTCATGGCGTGACAATCGAAGACTTCGCTAAAGAGTACGCGAGATTGCTCAACCCGGGAGAAATGCACATCAAGGGTTTCGACTCTAAAGGCTATTTGGCGCGCCAGCTTGCAGGTGAAGATGCTATAGGGCCCACTCTATTCGTATTCGACAATTTTGAAACTACAATTTCTCCACAAGAAGTCTTCACTTGGCTGGACACCTATGTTCGTGGACCTAACAAGGTCTTGATCACTTCGCGTGAGAGACGTTTCACAGGAGACTATGCTTTGCAAGTTCCAGGGATGACTCTTTCCGAAGCCGAGGAGCTTATTGCTTGGACTTCGGACAGTCTTGGCATCACGGAGAAAATAGCCGGAAAGTATACAGAGACGATTATCGAAGAATCGGATGGACACCCCTACATAATTAAGCTCATGCTAGGGGAGGTTGCCCGTTCAACTACAACCCGTCCCGAGAGAATTATGGCGGGCCAAGGCGAGGCATTAGTAGCCTTATTTGAACGCTCTTATAATAGGCTCACACCAGTTGCACAGCGTGTGTTTCTAACTTTATGCAGTTGGCGATCAAGTATTCCAGCTCTGGCGCTGGAGGCTGTTTTGCTCCGCCCTGAAAACGAGCGGATGAATGTGCGGGAAGCCATTGATGAACTTGTTCAAAGCTCTTTTATAGAGGAAGACTCCGATGATACTACAGGTGAGGCTGAAGTATCTGTGCCACTGTCTGCTCGCATTTTCGGACTTCGTAAGCTGGAGGTGTCGGTATGGAAATCTTCTATAGAAGCCGACGCCTCAATGCTTCACCTATTGGGTGCTCAGAACAGGGGCCCAACCGTAGAGTTAGGCCAACGCATTCAACGCTTGTTCAACAATGTTGCCGATGCACTCTCTAGAGGACGTCGGGACTTCTCTGAGATTCGACCTGTGCTTGAGTTTATAACCTCTCGATATCCCTTTGGTTCAGTGCTTCTCGCAGACCTTGTTGCTGAATTAGGTTTGGGTGACCCCCAAGAAGAAAGCTATTTGTTGCATTACGTAGAGCACCCTGAAAGCCACAAGAAACCGGTTGGCCCTGTATGGAAACGTATAGCTGATATTAGAAGAGATCGCGGGGACGTGAATGGAGAGATTCATGCCCTCTCGCAGATTTGCCGACTTGATACGACACCTACAAATGTACTCAGCAACACAGCGAATCGCATAAACAGTATCCTGAATGAAATATCGCCTACTCGCGATGAGAAGCAATCCATGCTTAAGGACGTTGTAGCTGGCTTTCAGCTACGTGCATCCCGAGAAAATGAATTGGATGCCACTGACCTTTCAAGGCTAGCTTGGCTCCAAGTTCATCTGGGTGACATCCCCTCCGCATTAGCCACAGTGCAACGCGGCTTGGATCTTGAACCATATAACACACATTGTAGACGCCTTGCAGAGCGTCTTAAAGCTCATCACTAGATTGTGTAGCACAACTCTATGAAGATACCAATATCCTGGGTGAAAGAATACGTGGACGTGGCCTTGCCGGCAAAGGAGCTGGCGCACCGTTTGACTATGGCCGGCCTGGAAACAGGCGATATCGAGGTCATAGGCGAGCAGTGGGACAACATCTCCGTGGGCTTGGTTGTGAAAGCCGAACAGCATCCCAACGCCGACCGGCTCAAGCTGGCCACGGTAGACCTGGGCGGCGAGCGGGTCACGGTGGTTTGCGGCGGCCCCAACCTGGCCGAAGGACAGAAGATAGCATTCGCCGCACTGGGCGCGCGCCTCATCAATCCGCAATCCGGCAAGCCGGAGACCCTGAAAGCGGCCAGCATCCGGGGCGTAGAGTCGCGGGGCATGGTCTGCTCGGAGCGCGAGCTGGGGCTGGGCGAGGACCACGACGGCATCCTTGTGCTTGACGACGGCGCGCCCGTCGGCGCTCCACTGGCCGAATACCTGGGCGATACCGTGCTTAACACCGAGGTCACCCCCAACAGACCCGACTGGCTGTCCATGCTCGGCGTGGCCTATGAAGTGGCGGCTCTCAGCGGTGGCGGAGTGCGTGAGCCCGACGTCTCCTATCCCGAAGTGGAACCCGCAATCGAGCAGGATGTCAAGGTATTCATCGACGACCCCGACCTTGCGCCAAGGTACACGGCAAGCCTGATCAAGGGCGTGAAGGTGGAGCCGTCGCCGCAGTGGTTGCAAGAACGCCTGATCAAAGCGGGCCAGCGCCCCATCAACAACCTGGTCGACATCACCAACTACGTGATGCTGGAATACGGCCAGCCCCTGCACGCTTTCGACTTCGATACGCTTGGCGAAGGCGTCATATGCGTGCGGCGCGCCAAAGCGGGCGAGACGCTGACCAGCATCGACGGCGAGCAGCGCGAACTGACGGCGGATATGCTGGCAATCGCCGACGCTGAAAAGGCGGTGGCAGTCGCCGGAGTGATGGGCGGCGCGGAGACCGAGGTGACGCAAAACACGCGCAACGTGCTCTTGGAGTCGGCCAACTTCAACCCTACCAGCATACGCCGCACTGCGGCGGCGTTGCAGATGCGCACCGAGGCCTCCTACAGGTTCGAGCGAGGCTTGAACCCGGAACTGGCGCCCGTCGCGCTGAGGAGGGCAACGCAGCTCATCCGGCAGATAGCGGGCGGGCAGGTCTCCAAAGGGATCGCCGACGCTTACCCGGGCAAAGCGGACTCCGGAGCGGTCAGCTTTTCGCTGGACAGGGTCGAAAAGGTGCTGGGCGTCAGGTTCTCCCTGGACGACACCGAACGCGTGTTGAGTTCACTGGGCTTCACCTTCCAACGCGCCGGACAGGACGTGTTGGAGGTACAGCCCCCCTACTGGCGCAGCGACATATCGATTGAGGACGACCTGGTCGAAGAGCTGGCGCGGACAACCGGATACGATGCGATACCCACAACGTTCCTGGGCACAAGCATCCCTCAGCACCACAGGCAGCCGGAAAGGGAGCTCAGGGAGCGGGTCAAAGACCTGCTGGTGGAAACGGGTCTACAGGAGGTCATCTCATACGCAGTGACCGGCTACGAGACATTGGATAAGGCCGAATCACTGGGAGAGGTGGAACCTTTGACGCTGCGCAACCCCATGTCGCCGGAGCAGCAGTACCTGAGGACTTCGTTGCGGGGCAGCCTGCTCTCCACCCTGGAGATGAACCAGCGGTACGGCCAGCAGAGCATACGGCTGTTCGAAGTGGGGCGCGTATACGTGCCTCGCCGCGACGGACTGCCGGAAGAACGCGAGATCGCTGTAGGCGCAGTCTGGGGAGACCGGACATCGCTATCGTGGACAGGCCAAAGCGGCAAGCTGGACTTCTTCGATGCCAAAGGGGTGGTACAAGCGCTGATGTCGGGGCTGGACGTGAGAGAAGAGTACACGGCGGCCCACGACCCCCTGCTTCATCCGGGCAGAACGGCGTCCATCACCGTAGACGGTGAGCAGGTGGGCGTAGTGGGAGAAGTCAAGCCTGGAGTACTGGAAAGGTTCGGCATATCGGCGGGCGCGGTAGCCATGCTAGAGGTAGACCTGGCGGCGCTGCTGCCCCTGTTGCCGGATGATATGCTACGCTTTGCGCCGCTGCCCAGGTTCCCCGGCTCGTACCGTGACCTGGCGCTCGTCGTCGACGCCGACGTGCCGGCGGCAAAGCTGGAATCGCTGATCGAACGGCATAACCTTGTGGATACCGTCACCATCTTCGACGTGTACACGGGCAAGGGAGTGCCCGAAGGCAAGCGGTCCATCGCCGTGCGCATCAACTTCCAATCAAAGCGAAAAACCCTGACGGCGGAGGCCGTATCGGCGGCGCAGGAGCAGATTATGAGACAGCTTGCCAAAGAGACCGGCGCTGAACTGCGCGGATAGCGAAACCCCAATGATGACTACCGGAGAACACAAGCATAGCCACTCGGAGGACATGCTGTCGGTTGAGGAAGCCAGGGACAAAGTCCTGGCGCTGACGCCGGTCCTGGAGGCTGAGGACGCGCCTCTGCTGGAAGCGCAGGGACAGGTGCTGGCGGAGGACGCCGTAGCCGGATTCGACATACCGCCTTTGGACAACTCGGCGATGGACGGCTATGCAGTGCGTTACGCCGATATAGAAGGCGCAACGTCCCAGCGCAGCAGGCTGCTCAAGGTGTCTGACTACGTGGCCGCGGGACAGCTTCCGCGCACCGCGGTCGGCGAAGGTGCGGCGGTACGGATAATGACCGGAGCGCCCATACCGCCCGGCGCCGATACCGTAGTCCCATTTGAAGAGACCGACGAGGTGGAACGCAGCGCCGCGGGACGCCCCATCAATGAGGTTCTAGTGAGAAGCGAGGTTCCCCGGGGCCAATATGTGCGCCGGGCGGCGGAGGATGTTGCTAAGGGTGACGTCACCCTGGCCAAAGGCACAATGCTCAGGGCCAGCGAAATCGGGGTGCTGGCATCCCTGGGCTACTGCTCAGTCAAGGTCGTGCGGCGTCCCGTGGTAGCCGTGCTGGCCACGGGAGACGAGTTGCTGGAACCTGGGCAGGAACCGGAGGCGGGAAAGATATACAATAGCAACAGCTACGGCATAGCGGCGTCTATCAAACGGTACGGAGGCGTTCCTCGTGTGCTGGGAATCGCCAGGGACAACATAGATTCCATGAGTGAAGCGCTGGAACGAGGATTGGAAGCGGACATGCTTATAACGTCGGCGGGGGTTTCCAAGGGCGACTACGATATGGTCAAGGACGTCCTGGCGGAGCGTGGCGAAATAGCCTTCTGGTCGGTTAGAATGCGACCGGCCAAACCCATAGCGTTCGGAATGCTGAGAGGCGCTGGCGGACGCAAAGTGCCCCACCTGGGCCTGCCGGGGAACCCCGCCAGCGCTATGGTGGCGTTTGAACAGCTGGGGCGTCCGGCTATATTGAAGATGATGGGCCGCGCCAACCTGGAAAAGCCCACGGTTGACGCTGTGCTGGAGGACCCCATTATCAACAACGACGGACGCCGCGTGTACGCCAGGGCCATAGTGACAAAAAGAGACCAGACCTACTACGCGCGTCTTACGGGTCCTCAAGGATCGAATATTCTGACCTCCATGGCCAGGGCAAACGGGCTTGCCATCTGCCCTGAGAACGTAGAGATAATGGAGACAGGCCGGATTGTGCAAGTCCAGATGCTGGACTGGGACACGGAATAGTTAATACGGGGAGATGAACGTGGTCTTAGATCAGGAAGAAGAACAAGACTCCAGATACCTAGCGGCTACCTTCAAGGTGGACCCTGGAAGACTGGAATCCCTGGGGCGCTCCATAGCCTTGTTGTTGAGGGATAGGCGCTGCCCCTCATGCTGGGCAACGCTGATCAACGAGCCCGACCAGGGGCTGAACACAAAAGCCAGGGAGCACTTGAAGCGCGTAGCTGAGCATTGTTCCAAGGGGCAGGACTACATAACGCATAGCATGCCCATCATGGAGGCGGTGTTCCGCATCCTGCTGAGCCATCGTGAGGGACCGCTCTCCGTGGAGAAAATCCTGGACGAACTGCAAGAAAAGTGGTCAGACCCCACCAACCCCAGAGACCCGACTCCCGACAAGATTTACAGGATTCTATCAGGGGACAGGTTCTACGGGATAGTGATGGAAACCCCTCCACTTGAGCCCGTAGAGGAATCTTCCTAGCCCGCCTCAGGCGACAATGCCCTTCTTTGCTTGCACCCCCCCGACTAAGCGGCCAGGTGCTGCTTGGCAGTGGACGCCAGATGGGAAAAAGCTGCCTGGTCCTTGACGGCGATGTCCGCCAGCATCTTGCGGTCTACTTCCACGTTGGCCAGCTTGAGGCCGTGAATGAACGTGTTGTAGTTGAGCCCTTCCTGCCGGGCGGCAGCGCTTATGCGCAGTATCCAGAGGCGGCGGAAGTCGCCTTTGCGCTCTCTGCGGTGAGCATAGGTGTAGGCCATAGCCTTGACGAGCGACTCTTTGGCCCTCCTGTAAAGGCGATGTCGTACTCCCTTGTGCCCCTTGGTGAGGGCAAGAACTTTAGCGCGTCGCCGGTGCTTGGTCACACCGCGTTTGACTCTAGCCAAGATGTCTCCTTTGAATGCGGGCCGCGTCCATGTATGCAGGCGTCTCTATTTAGCGTACGGAATGAGGCGGCGCAACTTGGGCTTGTCCGCCTTGCTTACGGGTACCGTGTCATCGAACATGCGGCGGGAGCGTTTGGACTTCTTGCGCCGCAAGTGGCTGCTCAAGCCCTTCATTCGCAACGCCTTGCCGCCGCCTGAGTAGCGAAAGCGTGCCTTTGCGCCTTTATGTGTCTTGAGTTTTGGCATCTGTTCCTCTGATAACTACGTACTGACAAGCTCAGCCTTTTCCGACGTCTTGCCGTCCGTCTCCTGTGTTTTGGCAGTTCCTTTGCTTGTAGCTGCGCCCGGAGCCAGAATGATGCTGAGCATACGCCCCTCCATGGTGGGAGCCTTCTCCAGCTTGGAGATGCTCTGCAAGCCCTCAGCAACCTTGCGCAGGAGCGAGATACCCAGCTCCGGATGGGTAATGGATCTTCCTCTGAAAAGGACGGTAACCTTTACTTTGGCTCCGCTTCCCAGGAACTTCCTGATGGTGCGCTCCTTGGCATCCAGGTCATGCTGGCCGATGTTGGGCCTGAGCCGCACTTCACGGAGCTCTATGGACCTCTGGGATTTCTTGGCTTCCTTTTCCTTTTTGGCCTGCTCGTAGCGGAAACGTCCGTAATCCAGCAAACGGCAGACGGGAGGATCGGCGCCGGGCGCAACCTCCACCAAGTCCAGATCCCGCTCCTGGGCTAATGCCATGGCTTCCTGGATTCTCATTATGCCTAGCTGCTGACCCCGTTCGTCCACAACGCGAACGCTGGGTGAGCGTATAGCCCTGTTGGCCCGGTACTCTCTAGCTATCAGTCACCTCACTCTTTCTTTGAATCGATAGGTGAGGAATATACCACAGCACGGCCAAAGCAGTAAAGGTTTGCGGGTGAGTAACAACTTCTTGGGAGTGGTAAACTCCCACCACCAGTTTCGGCAATACAGTTAGGCCGAGAGAGATCAACTGCGCATTTGGGAGGAGCAGCATGGAACTTGGCGCGTTTTCCGTCAGCCTGGCAGTCCAAGACCTGGAGGCTTCCAGAACCTTCTACGAGAAGCTGGGATTCCAGGTCGTGGCGGGTGAGCCTTCAGAGAACTGGCAGATACTACGGAACGGAAGCTGCACCATAGGCATGTTCCAGGGGATGTTCGAAAAGAACATACTTACTTTCAACCCAGGGTGGGATAGCCAGGGCCAAAACCTGGAAACCTATACGGACGTGCGCGACCTGCAGCGGCAACTCAAAGCGGAGGGCTTGCAGTTGGAAGTTGAAGCGGACGAAAGCGGCACGGGGCCGGCGAGCTTTGTGCTAACCGACCCCGACGGCAATCCGATACTGATAGACCAACACGTTTGATGATAGACCGGCCTAAGCGTACGCTGACACGGCCTCCTTCATAGACGCCAACGCCTGCTCCACGGGCATGGAACCCAGGTTCTCGTTGGAGCGCAGCCGCACGGAGACGCTGTCCGATTGGGCCTCGCGGTCACCGACAATGAGCATGTACGGCGTCTTCTTCAGCTGGGCCTCGCGAATCTTGGCGTTCATCCTCTCGTTGCGGTCGTCCACGTCGACGCGGAGGTCGTGCTGGGCCAGGCGCTGCTCCACCTGCCTGGCGTACTCCACGTGCCTGTCGGCGATGGGTATGACCACGGCCTGGACGGGAGCCAGCCAAACGGGGAACGCGCCTTCGTAGTGCTCGATGAGGACGCCCATGAACCTCTCCAGCGAGCCGACCATGGCCTTGTGCAGCACCACGGGGCGCTGTCTGGAGCTGTCGTGGTCCACGTATTCCAGATCGAACCGTTCGGGCAGGGAGAAGTCGAGCTGGATGGTGCCTAGCTGCCATTCTCGATCCAGGGCATCGGGAACGAAGAAGTCAATCTTGGGGCCGTAGAAAGCGCCCTCGCCGGGAAACGATTCAAAGGGAAGCCCCGTCTCTTCCAGTACCCTGCGCAGCGCCGTCTCAGCCCTGTCCCAAATCTCATCGGAACCCACTCGCTTCTCCGGCCTGAGCGAGAGCGCGATGCGCACGCGATCGAACTTGAACAGAGCGTAGGTCTGCCGGTACATGCGGATAAGCGTGAGCGCCTCAGAGGCTATCTGATCGGGCGTGCAGAAAATGTGCGAGTCGTCCTGCGAGAAGGTGCGCACCCTGGTCAGGCCGTGGACGACCCCCGATCGCTCGTAGCGGTGAAGCCTGCCAAAGTCGGAGATGCGAAGGGGAAGGTCGCGGTAGGAGTGAAGCCGCGAGGCGTAGATCATGGCGTGGGCGGGGCAGTTCATGGGCTTCGCGGCGTACTCGCGCTCGTCCTGGTGGATGATGTACATGTTCTCGTAGTAGTTTTCGTAGTGGCCGGAGCGCCGCCACAGTTCGGTATCGAATATCTGCGGGGTAATCACTTCCTGGTAGCCGTGCCGCTTGTAGAGGTCTCTAACGTAGTCCATCAGGACGTGATATATCACAGCGCCCTTGGGTAGGAAGAACGGGCTGGCCGGGGCTATGGGGTCGATGATGAACAGGTCAAGCTCGGTTCCAAGGCGGCGATGGTCGCGGCGCTGGGCTTCTTCCAGCCTGGTCAGATAGGCGTCCAGCTTGTCCCTGGACTCGAAAGCGGCGCCGTAGATGCGCTGCAACATGGGCCGCTTCTCATCGCCGCGCCAGTATGCGCCGGCCACTGAGAGCAGCTTGAAAGCCTTGATCTCAGCGGTAGAATCCACGTGCGACCCGCGGCAGAGGTCTTCAAAGTTGCCGTGCTTGTAAAAGGTAATCGCCTCTCCGGGCGGGAGGTCGTCAATGATCTCCAGCTTGAAGGGCTGGTCGTTTACTAGCTCCCTAGCCTGCTCGCGGGAAAGCTCGCGGCCCGTGAAATGCAGATCGGCCTTTATGCTCCGCTCCATGCGGTTCTCTATGGCTTCCAAATCCTCAGGGGTAAAGGGCCGTGAGACAAGGAAGTCGTAGTAGAAGCCGTCGTCAGTGGGCGGGCCTATGGCCAGCTTGGCCTCCGGGAAAAGCTCCACGACGGCCTCGGCCATGACGTGGGCGGCGGAGTGCCGCAAACGGTAGCGGTAATCGGCTATTTCAGGGGAAACGTCTTCAGAACCTACGTTGATCTGTTCCATAAGTCACCTCCGGTGCAGCTAAGGTCGGTTGTCGCAGCTATACCAGCGCGGTGACACCGGGGGTGGTTGGCCCCCGGAAGTTACTCCTATGTGAGAATACGTTCTGAAGCATTGGACTCTAACTATATTAAGCGACTCGGCGCGGCGTTAGCAAGGCCTTGTCCGCGTTCACCCCGCTTCAAGCTGCTCCACAATCATCTCTACCGACGCCCCGACGCGCGCCTCCGTAAAATCGTCGTATTCCCAGTCCGGCACGTGGATCTTGTGGCAGTCGAAGCAGGCGCGGGGGATGTCCTCCAAGTGGAGTTCGCCGTCGCCCTCGGCGCATTGCCCGCTCCACTGGCCGGTGTCCACCATGTGGAACGGCTGCTCCGCGCCAAGCTCGCGGACAAGCTCCGATTCGAAGAGAGCTTTGATTTCGTGGAAATCCATAGGGCTATTGTAGCGCACGGGATAAGGAGTAATATATGAGAACCCAATTATGTACGAAGAGCAGCGCAGGATAGCAAGAGCCGTGGACCTGACAAGGGTGGTTAGATCACCCAGGCGGCGGCTTGCCACGTTTGGCATAACCGACCTCCGGTACTACGTGGTGACGGAGCCGGCCTACCGCGACATCGAGGACGGCGAAGATGAGGCGGTGGTCAGGGACGGACGGGTCACGGCCCAGAAGCCCGACATTGTAACGCCGAGCTACATGCTGAACTTGGAAGGGTTCAGCGATGAGGTGCGGGAGTACATGCGGAACCAGGCGGAGCAGTTCGGCGCCAACAGCCCGGGCATACTGTACAAGTACCGCAACGAACCCGGGGGACTGGAGATAGTCAACGGCCACGTGCGGGCGGTAGCTGAGCGGATAGGCAAAGACCTGGACGAGCGGGGCGTGGAAACGGCGGTGGTGCTCAGCGGCCTGGACGAGTTGTGGGACGTGTCGCTGTTCAAGTTCATCTATGACTACACGGCGCAGTCTTCGGAGTCCAATGCCAGGGAGATGGAGGCTATGGGCCTGCTGGACCCGGTGCCGCCGATGGATGTTCCCATGGGCGCGATTCAGCGGATAGAGGAGTTGTTCCAACAGGTGAAACAAGGGCAGGATCCCGGCCTGCTGCACAAGGAACTGTTGCGATGGGGCCTGTTTGAGCGCTACGAGGCGCGGTTCCTGGCGTTGTTCAGAAAGTAGGCGTCCTTATTGCGGCTGAACCGACCTGTCGTCATGCCGTATCAAGACCGTGAGTAACCTTCACGCTCAACGCTGCGTCTCATCCGTGCGTATTCCGAGCAGATTTCCGCACCTAGGATTAGAATGGAGGCGGTGGCATATACCCAGACCATGAGGATGACGATGGACTCCAAGTTCCCGTACACCTGATCAAATCTTGCAAAGTGGTCCAAATACCACAGGAACAGATTCTTGCCGATCTCAAACAAGACGCCGGCCAGAATCGCGCCCAGCCATACGTCTCGCCAGTAGACCTTGGTGTCGGGTAGGAATCTATAAACGAACAGATACATGGCAAAGCTGATGATGAACGCGGGCAACTTGAGCAGTGTGCCGCCCAGGATGTCCGT
The DNA here is from genome assembly GCA_963667055.2 of Dehalococcoidia bacterium. Taxonomy (GTDB): domain Bacteria; phylum Chloroflexota; class Dehalococcoidia; order Lucifugimonadales; family QGNO01; genus DAOUJH01. The sequence goes on along the minus strand of OY762956.1, from coordinate 1,346,471 downwards.
CAAGCCTAGATCGCCTACCTGGATGGCCGTGGCCCATCGAAAGAAGCCCGTTACGGACACGGAAAAGATAAACACCGCTCCCAACACCATGACCATCCCTATCTTCCCCGGCTTACTCTTGTAGAACGGTTTGTTGTTTTCAATATTCCATGCCCTGTTCACCGCCTTGGTCATGGACTTGAACAACGTATTGGCAGTCAAGAGAAGTCCCAAAACAGCCAGAACACCCAGAGAGTTGGCGAACTCCTCAATTTCTTCCAGACTATCCCGCAGGAACTCCTCCGAGCCTGGCAGGAAATTGACAATGAAGCTCATCATGCCTTCCTGCCGTCCCGGAGAATCGGCGACCATGCCGATGATGGCGCTGAATCCTACTATGAAAGGAAAGAACGATAGGATGGCGAAATAGCTCACGCTGGCCGCCATCTGTACGGCGTCGTCGCGCCGCATCTTTTGTATCACGCGGATGATAAACCTAACGGGCGCGCTGGAGCCCAGCCGTGTCCTGGGGAGCAGCACTTTGAGCCTGCCAGCGCCCTCAGCGAAGACGCCCACGGCAAAGCGAACCCTGCCCACGATTCCGGCCAAGGAGCCGCGCCTTAGCCGCTTTGTGAAGGAGGCGTCTCGCTCACCTGGAGATGAGTTGCGAGTCATGACGAGAGTTTAGCATTTGTGAAGAGGCGGTAGATATTGAAAGACGAGGCTCATATGGGGCCTCGTCTTTCGTCCCCGCCGGAGCACCTCTAATACCTCTCCCCAAACTTGCCTAATGGCATGATTTAACCCCTACTTACTAGAGTTTCATTCAAAAACTACCCATATATGATACCTCATGTCAAATTTTCTTGTTTCGGAATGGTACGCCCTATACAATTGCAAACCGTAACTATAAGGACGTTGCAGAGCAACGGTTTTTGTTGCCGAGCAACGATGTTTTGGAGGTTTGCCATGACCACACAAGAGGCCCACGTCCACGACGTGCATGAGTGCGACGAGCACGAGCACCACGACAACGAGTCGGGGCACGAGCACGAAACGCATGAGTGCGACGAGCACGAGCACCACGGCGCTGCGCACGACGAGCACGAGTGCGACGAGCATGAGCACCACGACGACGAGTCGGGGCACGAGCACTCATCGCATGAGTGCGACGAGCACGAGCATCACGGCCACTAAACTCCGTCCAGAGAGTGAGATTGGCGCGTCTCTGCCCTGGTAAGCAGAGATTGGCGCTCAAAAGGAGTGGATTCCTGATAATGCTAGGTTGCTTCCTGCCAGGCAGGAAGCAGTCTTAGCGTGCTTTCGTCCATGTTCGTATTTGATTGGGCAACTATAGAGCGCGCCGGGAGGTGCTGTTGGCTTTGAGAGATCTCTTGAGAGTGTCTCAAATGTTTCGGCGTCTGCGTGTGCCCCTGTTCATGCCGCCGAAACCTATGCTCGCCGCCCAAGGAGCCGGGGTATACTTTTCGACCTCGTCCGGCAGCAGTAAGCCCGAATCCCACAATCACGGCAACCATGAGGGTCATGACCACGATGAGCATGTCCACGGCGAACATGAGCATCATGACCACGATGCGCACGATCATGACGAGCACGACTCCCACGACCACGATGATCACGGCCACGGCGGCCACCACGACCATGCCCACGACTTCAGGAGCGCCAGTCGCAAGAACCTCATAATTGCCCTGTCGCTGATCTCCACCTACATGCTGGCAGAGGTTGTGGGAGGCGTCCTGTCAGGCAGCTTGGCCCTGATAGCGGACGCGGGCCACATGCTCACGGACGCTCTCGCCATTGGCATGGCGCTAGCCGCCATGTGGATTGCGGAAAGGTCGGCGTCGGCGGAGCGCACCTTCGGCTACGAACGCACGGAAGTGCTGGCCGCCATGCTCAACACCATTGCGCTGTGGGTTATCGCGGCATGGATATTCTTCGAGGCGTATCACCGCGCCTTCACGGAGGACGTGCACATTGAAGGCCCAGTGGTGCTCGCGGTTGGCGCCGGCGGCCTCCTCATCAACATAGCCGCCGCTTGGGTGCTTCACCGTTCCTCGGAACACAGCATGAACGTAGAGGGCGCATTCCAGCACGTCCTGGCCGACCTCATGGGTTCCGTGGGCGTCATTGTCTCCGCCGTGCTCATCATGGCGTTCAACTGGACGCTGGCCGACCCAATCCTCAGCGTTCTGATTGCGCTGCTCATCCTCTGGGGCAGCCGACACCTGATGGCCACCGTGACCAACGTGCTGCTGGAAGGCACCCCCAAGCACATAGACGCCTACAAGCTCTGCAACGACATTGAAGAGGTTGAAGGCGTCACTCTCATCCACGACGTCCATGTCTGGACCATCACGTCGGGCAGCGAGGCGTTTACCGCGCACGTACTCGTCGATCCTTCTTACGGGGGGAGCAGAGAGGAAATCCGCACCAAGATCCAGGACATTGCCTACAACAATTACGGCATCAACCACGTCTCCGTCCAGCTGGAGCACACGGCATCCGTCTGCCGCGAAGACCACCACGTAGACCATCTGCTGCACACAAGCCGGCCAAGCGCGTCTTAGATAGCGGCTGATGTGATACCCTTGCCGGATTCCGGCAATGAGGAAAAAGTACACCCCACAGTCATGGATGCAACGGCTGCGCTCTTTATTGGGAAGGGGCAGAGCCGGCATGTCCAGCATGGCGATGCTCTCCACCGGAGGAGGCATACCCGTCCGACAGACCAAGCTGGCGCCGGACGGCTTGACGTTCTCGGAGGACGTTTCGGGCGCCAGGTGGGTGGAGGAGAGCCTGTCCGACTTCGGTACGGTGCGCGCCCTGCTGCCGAGCGGCTTTCCGTCGTACGCCCGGCTGTTTCATCCCGCCTACCTGGACGGCGATGAGGATCAGCCGGTGTCGTGGGCAACGGTGGCCTCATGGACGAGGCGGACCGTCCATCCGCTGATGCAGTTCGAGCGCATCGCCGCTCTCAGCGAAGACCCGCGCGAGATGTACAAAGACCCGCCGTGGGGTTCCCATCCACAGATGGGGTCGATACCGGAACGGGAGTGCCGTACGCTGGTCGAGGCGCTCAGGGGTTTCACCACAACCCCCGATAGCTGCTACTTCTGCCTCTGGGAAGGGTACGGCAACATAGACACCCGCCGGTACAGGGCACGCTCTCGGGTGAGAGGACAGGGCCGGGATTACCTGCTGTTCCGAGGCCCCATCGATGCGATAGTGGCCTTCATTGCCGGAGACGGGCCCTTCTGGGGGGACTCGCCGAACATCTGGTGGCCTGAGGACCGGGCCTGGTGCGTGGCAACGGACATCGACCTGTACGACACATACGTCGGCGGGAGCCGGGAGTGCATCGAGGCAGTGATGAGCAACCCGGCGCTGGAGGCGCTGCCCACGACTCTGGATGCTCCGCTGGGGCTGCATGGAGACACCATCAACGCGCCGTAGGAGCCTGGCGCTACGGGGCTGTGGACAGGCTGATGGTTGACTACTTGACATAACTCGATTTTGGGGTGTCGTAAAACGACATGTTAGGCATGAGAAAACGGTCAGAAGGCGGTTAACGGTTGGGTTGTTTTGTGCCTGAGAAGGGGGATTCGTTTCCAACGTTATGTCAAGTACAAGGCTAAATGCGAAGCAAATTTTGGCGGAGGTGAGAAACGAATCGGAAATTGGCAGAATATGGGACAATTTTCTTAGGAGGAGAGAGAGCGCGGAACCGGCGCTGAGAGGCGGTAGTTTGCGGGTAGTGTTCATGGATATAGGATAGGGGCAGATAGGTGGTGTGGGGAAGGGGTGGATGGCAGGGTGGGGCTACGCGGAGCGGCGTAGCGACTATCTGCTCCTGCATTACTCACCTGACATGCTCTCCCACCCTTATAATGCAGAGAGGACGCCAGGGGGCATTCCAGCTACAATATAGCAATTCCTACCTGAGCTGTCAATTGAACCATCTTTGAATCTCCTATCCCGTAAAGCTAGCTGGTGGCTGGACATTGCTGTTCCCATCGGATTCCCCAACTTGTGGTAACATGGAGTCACCATGACCACGTCCGCACCCTGTAGAGAACAAGCGTTTACATACTTGCACCAGGCAGAGGAAGAGCTTGCAAGGGGAGACCTGCGCCAAGCCTCCGAGAAGGGTTGGGGCGCGGCTGCTCAGATGGTCAAGGCAATAGCCGAAAACCGAGGGCTGGAGCACAAGACCCATAGACACTTGTTCGAGGCGGTGTCCGCGCTCAATAACAACGAGTACACCATAGGCTTTGCCTTCGCAAACAGTCTCCATACGAACTTCTATGAAGGCGGCCTGAACGAGGATTCGGTTCGCCTGTATCTGACGGGAGTTGACGCGCTCTTACACGCGCTAGCCTCAACCGAGATGGAATCCAGCTAGCGGTTCGACCCTGAAGGGGGCGTGCTATTGTGAATACACACAATTCAATCTGCCGGATCGGCGTCTTTTATGACGGTTCATATTACACATATGCACGTCGGTACTTTTATCGTGAAAGAGAATTCGGTTGGCTGAGTTTCCAACCCCTTCATTCACTATTTGAGAATTTCATTAGAACCAAGGAACAGGGCTTCTCTAGCTATAAGGTAGTCTACGCATCCTGGCACCAAGGGCTATTCCCTCCTAAGGAAGCCACCGAAGAACAGTTGCGTTTCGAGCGCAATCACTATATTGATCTTCTTCACGCAAAGATTGAGCCTAAGTACCTACCCATGTCTCAATCCCAAGGAGAAAAAGGTACCGACGTAGCGCTTACAGTTGATGCACTTCAAACTGGTCAAGACGGCAAGCTTGACATTGTAGTCTTGGTTACTGGTGATGGGGACTTTGTTCCACTGGTTAGTGCACTAAACAAACAAGGAATTAGAGTTGTTGCTGCCTACTTCGAACACACTGAAGCAGCGGGGCGTCGTTCCTATATTAACGAACGACTCTTACGATCATGTAATTACGAGATCGACATCTCTGCACTCGAGAAAGATCGAGAGTTCAAGAACATGTTCAAAAGTCTATTCCGAACTCCTGCCGACTGGAATAATCGAGAACCAGAAGAACAGCCAAACTTAGCATAGCAGCTGTGCACTAGGATGAAATCACTGCGGTTGTCCAAGCCCATTTCCACTAAGCGGAGGCATCAAACTTTCCTTGACACCCTCATACGCTGTTGCTAGCATTAGCCGACGCAAATCAGGAGGCAAAAGCGGTCGCTCTTGTGGGGCGGCCTGCTTGCTTTAGGAACGGGAGAACCTGAAATTGGCCCATGTATCCGCTCTGCGCTGCCGCTCCTGCAGCCGGGAGTACCCCGTAGAGCCGCTCAACGTCTGCGACTTCTGCTTCGGCCCGCTTGAGGTCGCCTACGACTACGACGCCATCGCCAGGGTGGTCAGCAGGGAGCGCATAACCTCCGGCCCCTACTCCATGCTCCGCTACCACGACCTCCTGCCAATCGACGTGGAGGACGCCGTCGAAATAGAGGCCGGGTTCACCCCCCTGGTCAGGTGCGACAACCTGGGCAGGATGCTGGGCCTGGACAACCTCTACGTGAAGAACGACTCGGTGAACCCCACGTTCTCGTTCAAGGACCGGGTGGTCACCATAGCGGCAACCAAGGCCCGCGAGTTCGGATTCGACACCCTGGCCTGCGCCTCCACGGGCAACCTTGCTTGCAGCGTCGCCGCCCACGCGGCGCGGGCGAGCATGAAGGCGTTCGTGTTCATTCCGGCCAACCTGGAGCGGGGCAAGGTGGTCGGCGCGGCCATCTACAACCCCACACTCATCGCCGTGGACGGCTCCTACGACGAGGTGAACCGCCTCTGCTCCGAGGTCGGCGACAACTACCCCTGGGCGTTCGTCAACATCAACATCCGCCCCTTCTACGCCGAGGGCAGCAAGACCCTGGCCTACGAGGTCGCCGAGCAACTAGGCTGGCGCGCCCCCGACCACACGGTGGTGCCCGCCGCCTCAGGCTCCATGTTCACCAAGATATGGAAGGGTCTCAAGGAGATGTCCGATCTCGGCCTGATAGGCAAGGTGCAGACGCGGATGCACGTGGCCCAGCCGGAGGGGTGCTCGCCAATCATAGAGGCCTACGACAACAACACGCGGCAGGTCAAGCCGGTGCGCGCCGACACCATCGCCAAGTCGCTGGCCATAGGCAACCCCACGGACGGCGTATTCGCGCTGGACACGATCAAGGCTTCGGAAGGCTCGGCGGTGATGGCGATGGAGGACGAGATAGCCGACGGCATCAAGCTTCTTGCCGAAACGGAAGGCATCTTCACCGAGACCGCCGGCGGCGTAGTCATATCGGGGCTGAAGCGCCTGGTTGAGCAAGGCCGGATCAAGCCCGACGAGGTCACGGTGGCCTACATCACGGGAAACGGGCTGAAGACCATCGAAGCGGTGGAGGACGTGGTCAGACCGGTCCTCACCAAGCCCAACTTGGAAGCCTTCGAGGAGGCTCTTCACGCCAGCCCGGCATATTAGCAGGAGACTTTTTATGGCCAATAAGCGCGTCAAGTTCACATTCCCCCCGGTGCTGATTACCCAGCCGGTCATCCACAACTTGGGACAGGAGTTCCAGGTCGTGACCAACATCCGCCGCGCCGACGTGCGCGAGGAGATGGGCTGGGTGGTGCTGGAGATCACCGGCGAGGAAGAGGAGATAGAACGCGGCCTGGAGTGGGTCACCGGACTGGGAGTGCGCGTCGACCCGGTGGGCGGAGACGTAATAGAGGGGTGAACTTCATGTTCACCTGCCGTACAATAGTTGCAGTCCAAAGCTGCAATACCTAGGAGGAATTAGCGGATGAGCGTCACTGTGCGAATACCGGGACCACTGCGCCGCGTGACTAATGGCGAGTCACAGGTAGCCGTGGAAGCCTCAACCGTAGGGGAATCGATCGACTCGCTGGATGCCAAGCATCCGGGCATCAAGGAGCGCATCTGCGATGAGTCGGGCGACCTCCGCTATTTCGTCAACGTCTACCTCAACGGCGAGGACGTCCGCTTCCTGGACGGCCTGAAAACGGAGATGAATTCGGGAGACGAACTGAGCATCGTTCCAGCGGTCGCCGGCGGCTGTTCCTAGCCTCTGCTCCACGAAGCCAAACGTTTCCGGCTCTGCTCCAAACGGGCCGACTCGTCCGCTGGCCGGTAGCCGTCCAGAAACTCCCTGGCAAACGCGGCAAAGCCGCCCTCGACTATGGCGGCGCGCATGTCGGCCATCAGCCTCGTCACAAACCTTAGATTGTGAATAGTAGCCAGTCGCAGCCCCAGCAGCTCCTTCGCCCTGAACAGATGGTGCAGGTAGCCCGCGGTGAAATGGGCGCAGGCGTAGCAGTCGCATCCGTCCTCCACGGGGCATTCGCTGCCCCGGAACGCGGCGGAGCGTATATCCACCCTTCCCTGCCTGGTGAAGAGCGCCCCGTTGCGCGCCACCCTTGTCGGCAGGGCACAATCGAACATGTCCACGCCCCTGGCCACGCATTGAACCAGGTCTTCCGGCGAACCCACTCCCATCAGATAGCGCGGCTTGTCCTCAGGCAGCAGACCGGCGGTATGCTCCACGAGCGGGTACATGACCGACTTGGGCTCGCCCACAGCCAAGCCGCCGATGGCGTATCCCGGAAAGTCCAGTTCCTTGATGTAAGAGGCCGACTCCTCTCTCAAGTCCTCGAATATCCCGCCCTGCACAATTCCAAAGAGCGCCTGATTATCCCCGGAGTGCGCCTCCCGGCATATCTCCGCCCAGCGGTGGGTGCGCTCCATGGCGTCCCGCGCCGCGCCCTTGTCGTCGGTGTAGGCCAAGCACTGATCCAAGCACATGATTATGTCCGCGCCCAGGCGTTCCTGATAGTCGATGACCCGCCTGGGAGTGAATATGTGGCGTGAGCCGTCAATGTGCGATCGAAACTCTATCCCGTCGTCGGTGATCTTGGCGCGGCGGCTCAGGCTGTAGACTTGGAACCCGCCGCTATCGGTGAGCGTGGGGCCGTCCCAGCCCATGAACCGGCTCAACCCTCCCAGGTCGCGCACGGTTTCAATGTCGTGTAGGTAGAGGTGGTAGGTGTTGCCCAGGAGCAGCGTGGCGCCCAGGCAACGCAGCTCCTGGGGAGTCACCGTTTTGACCGAGCCTTGAGTGGCCACCGGCATGAACACTGGAGTCGACACGGAACCGTGCGGAGTGTGCAAAACTCCGGCGCGAGCCGCGCCGTCAACCGTATGAAGCTCGAACTTGGGAGTCATTGTGGAATGGTAGGAAATGCGTACAGGTAAAGCAAGGGGAGCGGCTATTTCAGATTTGACGGGGTTCTATCCATACCGATAGGATACCACCGTCAGCAGATCGGCGGTGAAAGTCGTTGCAACCCTTGATCATCCCAAGACACCTCGTCCTATGCCCTCAGACCCTAAGGAACTAGCACACGCTATCTTCCGTGACGCTGAGCACCGTCAGAAGGCTAAGAGCGGAGCCAAGTCATAAATGCGTAGTCCTCGTCTGAAGGACAGGATAATCTTCTGGGTATGCATATTCATCGCAGTGGACATTGCCGTGGGATTTTTGTTGCTTGTGTCCTTGGTCATTTTGATGACGCTTGCGAGATGTGGCATCGTATGAGAAGCGAGAGGTTATGGAATATCATCTCGTATCGGGCTGATTCCTCATCGGGGAACATATCGAGTAGGTCTGTGAGAGAAAAGCCCTTGCGATTGTGCTTGCATGGGGCTGACTTACCATTTGCCTGCTCCTGATTCAGCTTGTAGATAATTCCCTACCTAAAGTTCCTCAACGCAGGCAAGATGGCAAAGAAGACCAGTGTAACCACTCCGTATGCTATAGCGCTTATCATCACGGTATCGGATACTCCCCTGGCTAGGCTGCCGCCCAGGTGCACGAAACCAAGGTCCAGACCTCCGGGGCGCCCCAACACTTCCGCAGCACCTACCAATGGAAGGGTGCCTATAAAGCTCATCCCTTGAATGCTGGTCTGGAAACTCATCACCCGGCCGCGCAGGTCGTCGGGGGCCAGCACCTGCATGGCCACTATGCGCATGGCGCGGAACATCACCTGGGCCAGTCCCATGCCGAATACGATGGCCATAGTTAGCACGAATACGTCCGACTTGGCAAAAGCCATGAGCAGACCCGTATTGAGCATAGCCACGGCCAGCAGCAGATAACCCCTGCGACCAAAATTGGAAAGAGATACAACGGTCAGCGCGCCAACAGCGCCTCCCAGCGTGGAAGCGATCATTAGAGCCGCAAGTCCGATTTCGTCTTCTCCCAGTATTGTGGCAATAGCGGGCAGTATGACCCCGGCTGCGCCTCCAATCACGGAGAAGACCACGCCTATGCTGACCAGGCCAAAGAGCGCCTTCTCATTCCAGACGTACTTGAAGCCCTCGAAAAAGGAGCCTCTTTCGCCGGACCCTCGCTGCTTGGCGCGCTGCTCCTCCGGGTTCCAGTCCAGCAGAAACACCGTTATGGCGGTGAACAGTTGCATAGCCGCCGTTGACGCGAAGAGAATACCCTCCCATCCCACGCCTATAACGACTATCAGAATAAAGCCCAATCCCGGTCCGGCCACCCTGGGCCAGGTGTCGGCCACATTGTCCCATGCCGCGGCGTTGGGAAGTCGTCGTTTGTCCACTATGCTGCCCAGAAGCGCCTGATGACCCGGTCGTCCAATCGACTGAATCACGCCGCTAAGCACGGATGAAACCAGGAAGTGCCACCACTGGATCAGGTCCAAAATTATCAAGGCGGCCACGGCGGCCCAGAGCACCACAAGGAGCGACTCCGTGACTTTGGCCAGCAGACGGCGGTCAATCTTGTCGGCCAGGAAGCCGCCGACAAACGGCATGAAGAGCATGGGCCAGGCCAGGGAGGAGGTGACAAGGCCCAGCAGGAAGAGAGAGTCCGTTATCTCCCAGACCATCCAGGCACGGAGGAGAACGCGCAACTGCCGGGCCATGTTGGAACTGGCGCGGCCAGCCCACAGGATGCGAAAGTTGGCTACTTCGAAGACAACTACCGAGCCGCGGATACGGCCAACGGGTTTCGCTTCTACTTCAGCCGGTGAATCTGAAGAGGATTCCGCCACTGTGCCTTCCGCTAAGCCTCTCGGTACTGGTAATAATCGACAAATTTCCGCAAAGCCGCCGCCGTGCCCTGCAGCCCGTGCAAAGCGGGTATGCCAGCATCCGTAAGCCTCTTGTAGAACTCGTCCGCCAGCTCCTGGGGCGGGTGGGGATGCGACGTAGACATGGCGGCCACGTACGGCTTCTTGGCCCGCTTGCGAAACTCGGCCAGTAACTCCGGGCCGTGCCCTCTATACAGTGAAGGCTCGCCGTCCCTGACCACGGTATGCACCTCATGGACAATGATGTCCACGTTCGGATCGTCGTTCAGCACGTCCAATACGTTGTTCAGGTGATCGGGGTTGCTCAGCGTGCGCCCCTCGATGGGGTTGGTATACGTGCTTCCCACCACGTCGAATTTCTCCAGTATGCGCTGATATGAGCTCTGTTCCAGCGAAGGCACCTTGAACCCGGCCTTGGAGAAGACGTTGGTCATTTCAGTGGCGTGCCCGCCGGACAGCGCCATCAGCCCCAGCCTGTCGCCGGTGGTCGGCGGCAGCTGCAGGAGGAGCTTGGCCGTCTCGAAGACCTCGTCAACGCTTTCCATCTTGATTGCGCCGCACTGGCGGAGCATAGCGTCCCAGACCGCGGACTCCGTTGTCATGGAGGTGGAGTGCGATGCTACGGCCCGCGCCGCGTCCTCCGTTTCGCCAACTTTCCAGACAAGGACGGGCTTCGCGGCGCACACTTGTCGCAGTACCTCGTAGAAACGCCTGCCGTCTCGGATTCCCTCCAGGTACATGCCTATTGCCGTGGTGTCTTCGTCCTGGGCAAAGTATTCAAGGTAATCCGTGCTGTCCAGAATGATGCCGTTGCCCATGCTCACCAGCTTGCTCACCTTGATCCCGTTGGCCAGGCATCCCCTGGCAAATCCTCCCGACTGGGAACCGCTCTGGGAGATGAAGGCGAAGTTCCCGGCATCGCCGTGGTACCCGCCCAGGTTCACTCCCAGGCCTACCTTGGGATTGAAAACGCCCAGGCAGTTGGGTCCCACTACGTCCAATCCGCCGTCGCGGGCAAGCCGGAGCAACTCCCGCTCTCGCTGAATGCCGTCCTCCATGCCCGTCTCGCCATAGCCCGCCGTATAGAGATGCACCCCGGCCACACCCTTGGCTATGCAGTCCTTGATCACGTAGGGCACCACCTGCGCCGGCACGGACACGATAACGAAGTCGACGTCCCCGGGGACGTCGACCAGTCTTTCGTAGTTGGGGAACCCCAACTCCTCCGCGCTGGGCCATTCGTTCTTGTCTATGTTGATGTGGTACTTGGGTCCTTGGAACGGCAGCACGGTGCGCAGCCAGTTGTGGTTGTCGACCTGCTTGGAGCCGACAACGGCGACGCTTCTTGGATTGAATATGCGCTCCAGCTTGTGCATCAGTCCTTTTCCTTCAACTCTATCCTTGCTTCCGCAACCAGCGCCTGCTCCCGATAAGCGTAGACGGGGAACAACTCCAGGCTCGCTATCTCAGGGTTCTCGTGGACAAGGCCGGAGACGTTTAGAAGCATCTCTTCCAGGAAGGAAGCCCTCGGCGCGGGCAGCGCTCCGTATCCCTGCAGGAGACGGCTGCCCTTCGGCTCGCGTATCATCAGCTTGGCGTCCTTATCGGCGAGCGGCACAATGCGGTATGCCACGTCCTCCCATACCTCCACGGCCATCTTTCCATAGCCGAAGGAGAGGACGGATCCGAACAGCGGATCCTGGTGCAGGCGGACTATCACCTCTACACCGGGAGGCGGCGCTTTGCTTACGGAGAGCGCTTCCACTCCGGCGTCCCAGGACTTTGCCTGGGCAAGGAGCGCGGGGAAGGCGTTGCGCAGGTCCGCCTCGGACGACAGCGGCAAGGCCGCTCCGCCGTCGAGCAGGAGCCGCTGCCTGGACACGGGCCTGAGCAGGACGGGGAAATCGACGGCCCCGGCGGCGGTGACGGCTTCGTCGGTGGACGCCGCCGCCCTGGTTTCGGCTACCGCTATTCCGGCCTCGCGCAGCAACTCCTTGGACTCAAGGTCGGTGAGAACAAGACCCGACGATATGTCCCATTGCTCAATGAGACCTCTGACACTCATCTACAGGAGCACCCCTTGGATGGATGCACGTATTCCTAGCACTATCAAACGGGGAAGTCAACCGAACCGGATGGCTAAGTTATGGTGTGCGACTGCTCGTACTCGGAGATGGAGGCTTCGTGCTCCATGGTTAGACCTATATCGTCCAGGCCCCTAAGTAGGCAGTCGCGGCGAAACGCGTCCACCTGGAACTCCGCCGTGTATTCGTCCGACCCCGTGACCAGGCAGCGCTCCAGGTCGACGGTGATTTCGTACTCCCCGCTTTCCTTGGCCTTGCCCATGAAATGGTCGACGTCCTCCGCCGCAAGCTGCACCGGCAGCATGCCGTTCTGATAGCAGTTGTTGCGAAAGATGTCGGCGAAGCCGGAACTGATGATGGTGCGAAACCCGTAGTCCTCCAGCGCCCAGGGAGCGTGCTCCCTGGAAGAGCCGCTGCCGAAGTTCTGCCCGGCGATGAGGACGGTGGCGTCTTGGTATTTCGGGTCGTTGAGCACGAAGTCGGGGTTGGCCTTGCCGTCCGGCAGCTTTCGCCACGAGTCGAAGAGGAATTCCCCGAATCCCGTGCGCTCGATGCGCTTCAGGTACTTGGCGGGGATTATCTGGTCGGTGTCGACGTTGGCCCTGTCCAAAGGAACGGCTTTTCCGGTCACTCTTACGTACGGTTCCACGGCTTCCCTCCTAGCTGAAGTTCCACTCTCTGATGTCCACGATGTGCCCGGCAATGGCGGCCGCGGCGGCCATCTGCGGGCTCATCAGGTGTGTGCGCCCGCCCGGTCCCTGCCTTCCCTCGAAGTTGCGATTGGACGTGGAAGCGCACCGTTCGCCGGGGCCCAGGATGTCCGGGTTCATGCCCAGGCACATGGAGCACCCCGATTCACGCCATTCGAACCCCGCGTCCACGAATATCCTGTCCAAACCCTCCGCTTCCGCCTGAGCTTTCACCGCCGTGGAGCCGGGCACGACCAGTGCCCTGATCTTGTCATTCACCCTGCGTCCGCTGACCACTTCCGAGGCGGCGCGCAGGTCTTCAATGCGTGAGTTGGTGCAGGAGCCTATGAAGACGCGGTCAAGGAGTATCTCTTGAATTGGCCTGCCCGGTTCCAGGTCCATGTACGTCAAGGCGCGCTCCGCAGCCTCGCGCTCCACCGCGGATTCGAACGAGTCCGGATCGGGCACGCGCTCCACCACCGGCGCCACCATCCCGGGGTTGGTGCCCCAGGTGACGAAGGGCGACAGAGCGGACGCGTCCAGTTCAACCGTGGTGTCGTAGGCGGCTCCGGCGTCCGTTTTCAGCGAGAGCCACTTTTCGGCTACGGCTTCAAAAGCGTCGCCCTGGGGGACTCTGGGCTTTCCCCTGAGGTATTCGATGGTCTTTTCGTCCGGAGCCACCATGCCGGCCCTTGCTCCGCCCTCGATGGACATGTTGCACACCGTCATGCGCCCCTCCATGGAGAGGCCACGGATGGCATCGCCGGTATACTCGACCACGTGGCCGGTTGCCCCCCCAACGCCTATCTTGCCGATAATAGCCAGGATGATGTCCTTGGCCGTAACTCCGTAAGGCAGCGTCCCATCGACTCTAATCTCCATGGTTTTGGGCTTCGCCTGACGCAGGGTCTGTGTCGCCAGCACGTGTTCCACCTCAGAGGTGCCTATGCCGAAGGCCAGCGCGCCAAACGCGCCGTGCGTAGAAGTATGGCTGTCGCCGCAGACGATTGTCTTGCCGGGCTGGGTGTAGCCCATCTCCGGCCCTATGACGTGGACAATCCCCTGGCCGGGGCTGTCCATCCCGTAGTAGGTTATGTCGAACTCCTCCACATTCCGGTTCAAGGCGTCTATCTGAGCGCGGGAAATCAGGTCGGCTACGGGCAGGGCGCGGTCCGTAGTGGGCACGTTGTGGTCCACGGTTGCAACCGTCAGGTCGGTTCGCCGGACTTTACGGTTGTTCATGCGGAGTCCGTCGAACGCCTGCGGAGAGGTGACCTCATGCACCAGGTGCAGGTCTATGTATAGGATAGCCGGCTTACCCGGCTCCTCGTATACTACGTGGTCTCTCCATATCTTCTCGAACATTGTTTTGGGCATCTCTTCCCTCTCAGATAAGGTAGTTCTCCAAGTAGACGTAGGGTATCCCGGTGACCCTTTGCCCCATAAGGCGGTCGTTGCCTATTATAGCGTCGCATCCCTGTTCCAGGGCAGTGGCCACTATAACCGCGTCGAACAGCGTCAGCCTGTTGTCGGCCCTGACCCTTGCCGCCGTTCTGGCCAGTCCGCTGTCCACGGGTTTCACCAGCAAGTTGGGCAGGTTCCTAAAGAAGATCTCTATCTTGTCTATGGCAAGCCGATCGCGGTTGCGTATGGGCTTGACCAGCGCCTCGGCCTCGACAACAGTGGACGCAACCCCTTGAAGTATGCCCCGCTCCATCAATCTGAACAGGTGCAGCGCCATCTCATCATAGGGCGGGATGCCCTCCAGCGCATAGATTATCAGGTTGGTGTCCAGGGCAACGCTGCGGTATTGCCTCAGTTGCTCCAGCCAGGGGCCAATGAGAAGACTCCTCCTCATGTACCGGCTCTGCGATAGTAGGTTTCGGATTCGCGGGCCGGATTCTGCCACCTTTCAACCGCTTTCAGTTCTTCCAGCCTCTCCAGCTTCTGCCGGGCAAGATATACGCCGGAGCTTTCCCTGATCTGGATCAGGCTGGACATCTCCGCGGAGGAAACGGCCTCAAACACGGCGCGCATCTCCTCATCAAGGTTGAGTGCGTCCAGCAGTTCCTCGTCGGCCTCTGCCCCGTCACCGTAGCGGACTTCATTGATATAGCTGTCAATGTCTTCTTTGCGAGTTCCGTACACTCCCTTGACACTGCCAACCACGTAATCAGCCCAGCTTCCGGGTTGCGGCATGAGAACAACATGGTCTTGCACCAGTTCCACCACCAGTTTGTCCCCAGCCTTGACATTGAGCCGTCTGGCTATGTCTATAGGCAGCGTTATTTGGTTTTTGCTGGTCATGGTTACAACGGGCATTTGGTCTATTTCCTTCCATTCCTTACTTATGGAAAGGATTGTAAGCCAGCCCTTCACTCTTGTCAAGTGAATCTCACCGCTTCTGCGGGCCTTTCCGCGTCTCCCATGCTGAGCAGACGGTTCAGGGCATTCATGTACGCCTTTGCGCTGGCGACTATAATGTCCGTGTCCCCGCTGCGTCCAACAAACGCTTGGCCGTTGCTCTCAATGCGAATGCTCACTTCGCCTACGGCGTCTATGCCCTCCGTAACGGCTTGAACGCTGAACTCGGTGAGTGTGTTGGGCATTTTTATGACACGGTTGATGGCCTGATACACGGCGTCGACCGGTCCCGTGCCGGTAGCGGCGTCGGTTTTGATTTGTCCGTCCGGCGCAATCAGCCGTACGGTAGCCGTCGGTATTTCGTGATTGCCGCACGAGACTTGGATGTGGTCAAGCTCGTACACGTCATCGAAGCTGCGGCGCTGGTTGGCCATCAGCGACTCCAGGTCTCTATCGGTTACTTCGCGCTTCTTGTCGGCCAGCTCTTTGAAGCTTTCGAATATGCGGCCCAACTCAGCGTCGGTAGGTTGATATCCCAGTTCGTCGAGCCTGGACTTCAGGCCATGCCGGCCGCTGAGCTTACCCAGCACCACTTCGCTGCTGGGCCAGCCTATGCTCTGCGGGTCCATTATCTCGTAGGTGGTGCGCTCCTTCAGAAACCCGTCCTGGTGGATGCCTGAGGCGTGCCTGAAGGCGTTTCTCCCCACCACAGCCTTGTTGGGCTGCACTGAGAAGCCCGTGATGTCGCTTACCATCTTGCTGATGCGGTGGATCTGCGTTGTATCTATGTCCAACCTGACGTTGTAGTGGTCGGCTCTGGTGTGCAGGGCCATGATCACTTCTTCTATGGCCGCGTTGCCGGCCCTTTCGCCTATGCCGTTGATGCACCCCTCTATCTGCCGCACCCCGGCTTTTACGGCGGCAAGGCTATTGGCCACGGCCATCCCCAAGTCGTTGTGGCAATGGACGCTCAGCCTCACTTTGCCTATGTTGGGCACGTTCTTCTTGACGCCCTCCAGCAGCGCGGTAAACTCGGAGGGCGTTGTGTAGCCCACGGTATCCGGGATGTTGATTGTAGTGGCGCCTGCATTGATGCAGGCTTCCAGCATCGTATAGAGGTATTCCGGTTCCGTTCTCGTGGCGTCCATGGGCGAAAACTCCACGTCATCAACGTAGCTCTTGGCGCGTTCCACGTTGGACACGGCCATGTCCATGACCTCTTCCCGGCCCTTGCGAAGCTGATGCATTATGTGAATGTCCGAGCTGGAGAGGAAAACGTGGATGCGGGGATGCCTGGCCTCCTTCAAAGCTTCCGCCGCTCTATCCACGGCGGTGGGATTGGCGTGCGCCAGGGCGCAGATAATGGGCTTGCGTATCTCTTTGGCAACGGCCTTCACCGCTTCAAAATCACCGGGGGAACTGACGGGGAAACCCGCTTCTATTATGTCCACGCCCATTGCTTCCAGCCGTCTCGCCACCTCCAGCTTTTCATCTACGGTCATGGCTGCGCCGGCAGACTGTTCGCCGTCGCGCAGCGTGGTGTCGAATATGTATACCTTGTCCTCTACCATGGTCTGGTGCTCCTAGCTAACGATTTGGGATAAGCGCCCGGGTGGGCGCGGAGTCGCAAGGAAGCTGAGGGTCACAGGACAACGCGGTCCGTCAGACCCAGCCTTGCTAAGACCCGGCCTTGGCAACGGACCACGCGCCTTACCTCCAACGCGTTTGAATATGATGGTTTGGCAATCATCACGTAGTGCTCTTGAGCCAGGGCATCATACCCCTAAGCTCCTTGCCCACCTTCTCTATGGGGTGGCCGGAGTTCTCCTCGCGTAGAATCTTGAATCTGGGACGTCCCTCGTCGTTTTCCGCAATCCACTCCCTGGCAAAGGTGCCGTCCTGTATCTCGCTCAGCACCTTTTGCATCTTCACTTTGACATCTTCGTCTATGATGCGGGGGCCGCGGGTGTAGTCGCCGTACTCCGCCGTATCGCTGACCGAATACCGCATGTACTCCATACCGCCCTGATACAGCAGGTCCACTATCAGCTTCAGTTCGTGCATAACCTCGAAGTAAGCCGACTCCGGTTGATAGCCGGCCTCAACCATGGTCTCGAACGCCGCCTTGACCAGAGAAGTGACGCCGCCGCAGAGCACGGTTTGTTCGCCGAAGAGGTCGGTCTCCGTCTCCTCTTTGAACGTGGTATTCAGTACGCCGGCCCTGAGTGAGCCCACTCCCCAGGCATAGGCCAGCGCCGTCTCTTTGGCCTTGCCCGTGGCATCCTGATGCACCGCCACCAGGGAAGGCACTCCGTTCCCCTGCCTGTATACCTCGCGCATCCTATGACCAGGGGCCTTGGGAGCTATCATCCAGACGTCCACGTTGCCGGGCGGAACCACCGTCTGGTAGTGGATGGAAAAGCCGTGAGCAAAAGCGATGCTCTTTCCGGCGCTGAGGTTTGGCTCTATGTCACGCTTGTAGACCTCGCCCTGCGAGGTGTCGGGGAGCAGCATGACTATGATGTCCGACTCTTTGGCGGCTTGAGAAGTGACGGCAACACTAAAGCCGTCCTCTTCCGCCTTGGCCCAGCTCCCGCTTCCTTCGTACAGTCCCACGACGACGTTCAGACCGCTGTCCTTCAAGTTCTGGGCATGGGCGTGCCCCTGGCTGCCGTATCCAATGACCCCAATTGTCTTGTCTTGGATCAGCGATATATCGGCGTCATCCTTGTAGTAGACCGTTGCCATGCCTTGCTCCTTGAGTTTCGCTTGAGGTTGCCTTTGCTATGAAGCGACCAGGTTCTTGCTCTTTACTCTACCATTCTCCAACCCGTGCGACGTAAGCGGCCCGCGGTTCATAGCCACCCGGCCCGTGCGCATCATCTCTTTTACGCCAAACGGTTTGAGCAGCGTATACAGCGATTCTATCTTGTCCTCGTCCCCGGTCACTTCAATGATCATGGACTCATTGGAAACGTCCACGATGTTCGCCCTGAAGATGTCGACCATCTGGATTATCTCGCTGCGGGTCTGCGCCGTGGAGCGCACTTTGATCAACGCCATCTCGCGGGACACGCAGTCCATGACCGACAGTTCGGTGACCCGCACAACGTCAATCAACTTGTAGAGCTGCTTGGTGACCTGCTCAACCGTAGTGTCGTCGCCTTCCACGACAAAAGTCATGCGAGAGAGGTCTGGCATCTCGCTGTGGCCAACGGCCAGGCTGTGGATATTGTAGCCGCGCCGCCTGAACATGCTGGCTATGCGGTTCAGTACGCCCGGCTTGTCCAGCACCAGAGCCACCAGTGTGTGAGAGTTCTTTATTGCTGCTGTAGTCATGTTCTCAACTATACCAACCGCTAGGACGGCGGCATCATGTCCGGGTTTGCCTGCAACACCGCCTCAAACTGGTCCGGCGCCTCTATAAGCTCGTTGACGCTCTCCCCGGGCGGAATCATCGGGTAGACGTTCTCCTCCGGGTCTACCACGAAGTCCACTATCACCGGGCCTTCATACGCCATCGCCTCTTCAATTGCCCCCGCCACCTGGTAGTTGTCGGTCACTCTGATGCCCAGCACGCCGAACGCCTCGGCCAGCTTCACAAAATCCGGGTTCCCCGTGTATTCGGTGGCGTAGAAGGTGTCGTTGTAGAACATGTGCTGCCACTGCCTGACCATGCCCAGGAACCGGTTGTTCATTATGGCGAACTTCACCGGTATCTTGTTCTCTACCATGGTCGCCAGCTCCGACATCGTCATCTGGAAGCCGCCGTCACCAGCAATCGACCAGACCACCTCATCGGGTCTGGCAAGCTGAGCGCCCATGGCGGCTGGCACCTCGAACCCCATGGCTCCGGCGCCGCCGGACGTGATCATGGTGTTGGGTTCCGTGAACGTGTACAGCTGGGCCGCCCACATCTGATGCTGCCCGACTCCGGTAACTATAATCGCCTTGCCCTGCGTGATGTCGGAAAGCTGCTTGAGGATGAACTGCTGGGTCAGCTTGGGGTTGTTGGGCATCCGCAGCGACGGGTGCTCCCGGCGCAGCTGCTCGATCTCGTCCAACCACTCTGACCGGGTTGCCGGCTCTATCTGCTTATTGAGCGTCCTGAGCACGCGGCGCAGGTCGCCCACAATGGGAACGTGCGTCTTCACGTTCTGCCCGATGACCGCCGGGTCTATGTCCACGTGGATCACCTTGGCCTTGGGCGCGAAAGAACTGACTCGGCCCGTAACGCGGTCATCGAACCGCGCGCCAAGTGAGATCACCAGGTCCGACCTGTCGATGGCCAGGCTTGCGTAGGCCACCCCGTGCATACCGGGCATCCCCACGCTGAGCACGTGCGTCTCCGGGAAGCAACTCAGGCCGAGCAGCGTGGTTATGACGGGAATCTCCGCCTTCTCGGCGAACTCCCTCAACTCCCGGTAGGCGTGGGAAATGATTACGCCGTGCCCGGCAAGTATCACGGGCCGCTTGGCGTCCTTGATCAGCTTGACCGCTTTCTTTATCTGGCTGGAATGTCCCTCCAGGGTCGGTCTGTATCCGGGCAGGTCAATCTCCTCCGGATACTCTAAGTCGCCTTTCTCTATGAACACGTCCTTGGGTATGTCCACCAGCACAGGGCCCGGCCGGCCCGTCTTTGCTATGTAGAACGCTTCATGGATGACCCTGGGGATGTCCTCCGCCTTCATCACAAGGTAGTTGTGCTTGGTGATGGGCAGCGTGACTCCCGTGGTGTCGCCCTCTTGGAAGGCGTCCTTGCCAATTGCGGCGCGGGCCACCTGGCCCGTGATGCAGACCATTGCGGAGGAGTCCATGTTTGCGCAGGCAATGCCGGTCACCAGGTTGGTTGCACCCGGCCCGGAGGTGGCAAAGGCGACCCCTACCCTGCCCGATGCCCTGAAATACCCGTCTGCCGCCATGGCCGCGCCCTGTTCGTGGCGCACCAGTATATGGCGCAACTGCGGATACTGAGGCATGGTCTGGTAGAGGGGCAGTATCGCGCCGCCGGGAAGCCCGAATACTACGTCCACGCCCTCGCGCAATAGGCTTTCGCAAACCATCTGGGCGCCTGTGAGCTTCATTTCTCCTCTACCTCCGTATAGCTCTTTCAGATTCAGCTTTGAACATCAAACAAAAAAATCCCGTCCCACTAAGGGACGGGAAACGGTTCCCGCGGTACCACCCTTCTTCCCCAACATCATATCAGGGCTCTCTATTGCGATAACGGTGCAACCCCGTTGGCTCCAGCCGTCTGCCAGCCCAAGCCAACTGCTCCCGGGCGAGTTCGGGGTCTCTTTGTCACCGGCTTTTCAGCTGCCGCCGGCTCTCTGTGACCGAGCCTCTCCTACTACTCCCGTTCAAGGCAGAGTATTCACTTACTGTAACTTTAGAAAGTTACCACCAGCCGCCGTGCCTGTCAAGTGCTGCGTCGCAGCTTACTTTGCTCCACTAGAACCGCATGAATATTGTATCCGCGGTCTCCCAAATGAACTGGTGGTACTCTATGTCGCTGGGAACCTCGAAGAACATCCACCCCACCAGCTCGCAGGGAGAGCCCGCATCGTCACAGGTCTCATGCAGCTCCACGGCTGGGGCGTCTATGCCGTCTCCCCAGAGGAAGGGAAGCAGATCCCCATCCGAAGGCAACTTCTCAGCCGCATCGTTCCTGTCCTGGAACGGATTGAGCGGCCTGTAATCGAAGAACTCGGCGTCCCTGAGCCTGGCCGACTGCCCGTCTATGGATAGGAATACAACGTTTGCCTGGCGGTTCCGCAGCTCCAAGCGGGCTGCCGCAATCGTTCTGTCCCCTTGAGAAGGCCTGATCACATAGTGGTTGTCTTCTATTGAGTAGGCCACCTCATCTACAAGGCGCATCTCCTTTACCCTGACGGTGAGGGCCTCTCCAAAGGCCCAGTCCGTGGCGCTCGACCCCGCAACACACGCGGACAGGGCCAGCAAGGAGAGGAGAATAACAAGTGCGGACGCGGTTAGTGCTCGGTTGGTCATCTGTAGTCTCTCGAAATTAGGAATAATGATATCAGCGCTACGCAGTTATGGAAGATATGGATGCCATGGATCTCAATTTTTGCACCAGGTCGGGCAGGACCTCCAGCACGTAATCCACGTCCTGATCGGTATTTTCCCGGCCCAAGGTCAGCCGCAGGCTGGACTGCGCCAGCTCCGCCGTCAACCCTATGCCGACAAGAACATGCGACGGTTCCAGGGACGCCGACGTGCAGGCGCTTCCGCTGGATGCCGCCACCCCGGCAAAGTCCAGCCCCAGCAGCAGCGGTTCGCCTTCCAGGCGGTCGAATGAGAGGTTGATATTGTTGGGCAGCCGCCGTTCCGGGTGCCCGTTCAGGAAAACGGAGGGTATCATCTCCTGGATGCCTTGGAGAAGCCTGTCCCTCAGACGCCCGGTGTGCCCGCCGAGCCACTCCTGCTCGTCCACGGCCAGCCGGAGCGCCTTGGCGCTGCCAACGATGCCGGCCACATTCTCCGTGCCGGCGCGACGCTGCCTCTGCTGGCTGCCCCCCACGTGCTGCGGCGTGAAAGGAGCGCCCCGCTTTACGTAGAGGACACCCACGCCCTTCGGCCCGTGGAACTTGTGCGCGGAAAGGCTCAACATATCGACTCCAAGCCGTTTCACGTCTATATCCAGGTATCCCGCAGCTTGTACGGCGTCGGTGTGGAACGTGATGCTTCGCTCCATGGCGGCGGCGCGCTCTTTGACCAGCTTTGCAGCCTCCGCCACGGGCAAGACGGTTCCTATCTCATTGTTGGCGTACATCATGCTGACCAGGATGGTACGGTCGGTGATGGCCTCGTTCAGTTCCTCCAGGTCGACCATGCCGTACCTGTCCACGGACAGATACGTCACGTCGTATCCCAGGTCTTCCAGGGCATGGCAGGCGTGGAGCACGGCGTGGTGCTCGATGGCTGTGGTGATGACGTGGTTGCCGGTGGGCTGCAGAGCCATGGCCGCTCCGTAGACCGCCGTATTGTCGGACTCCGTGCCCCCGCTGGTGAAAATCACCTCGCTGGCGCGGCAACCCAGAATCCGCGCCACCGTCTCCCTAGACTCGTCCACGGCCTTGCGCGCCTCCTGTGCAAGCGTGTAGATGCTGGAGGGGTTGCCGTAGCTATCCATGAAATACGGCAACATCGCCTCCAGGACTTCAGGCCGCATTTTGGTCGTGGCGGCGTGGTCCATGTAGATCAGGTCATTCGGCTTTTCAGCCATGCCAACTCTCCAACATCAGGTCAACAACTCTATCAGTTTAGCACAAGACCGCCACTGGGGAATGTTCGACCCGTCACCGGCGTTCATGCTCCTCTGATCGTGCTCTGCATGGACGGTATGTCCAGCCTGCGCACCTGCCGGTCGCGGGCAGCGCCGAATACGGCAAAAGCTATCACCGCCGCTCCGCCGATCATCACGGCGCTTGAAGCGCCGATGTAGCTGGCGAGTAGTCCCGCATAAAACCCGCCGAGCGGCAACAGGTTGAACGTCATGCCCCACAGTCCCATGATCCTGCCGCGAAGCTGATCGGGCACCAGCAGTTGCAAAGTGCTCTGGGCCAGAACCATGTACATGGAACTGGACATCCCGGCAAAAGCCACCAGCGCCAGAGAAACGGGGAACCATTTGGAATAGCCGAACAGGATGATCAGCGTTCCAAAGGCAATTGCGCCGCCAATGAGCACAACGCCCTTGTTCCGGAAATCGCGCAACGACCCCACTATCAGCGTCCCAGTCACCGCCCCTATTCCACTCGCGGCGTGAAGGAAGCCCAGCCCCGTCGGCCCAACTCCCAGAATGTCCTTTTGGAATATGGGCAGCAGGAAAATGTAGGACAGGCCGAAGAAGCTGTTGAAGAAGGTCATGCCCAGCAGAAAGGCGAAGATGTGGTGCTTCCGCACGAAGGACAGGCCGTCCAGCAGGTCTCTGAAGAAGGCCGCCGAACGGGACCGCGGTATGCGGGGCATCCGCACTGCGGTCAGGAACGTCACGAAGACCAGGAAGCCGATGGTGGCGATGTACAGCGTCAAAGACGCTCCAACCCAGGCGATGAGCACCCCGGCCACGGCTGGGCCGACTATTCTGTTGCCCTGCCAGATCATGGAGTTCATCGCCACGGCGTTCATCATCACCCGCCGGTCTATGAGATGCGGAAAGATGGCCTGCCGCGACGGCTGATCGAATGCGCCCAGCGCGCCCATTATGAACGCGTTGACCATGATGTGCCACGGCTGCACCAGTCCCATCAGGGTCAGGGTGGCCAGGACGCTCACGGCCACCGCGTTCAGCGACTGCACTATCATTATCAGCCGCTTGGGGTTCACCTTGTCCGCTACCACCCCTCCAAACAGGTTCAAGACGATAGCGGGTATAGCCGTGGACAGTCCAACAAGCCCCAGCTGTACGGGCGAGCCCGTAAGGTCGTACATCAGCCAGCCAACGGTCACTATGAGCATCTGGAAGCCCATGACGGAAACCACCTGGCCGAACCAGAAGATGCGATAGTCCCGGTATTGCAGCGCCTCGAACAGGCTCAACCGTGAACTCAAGGCGGTTAGCAAAGACATCTATATCAACGGGAAACGACTACGCTTTGGTAGTGTATAAAGCTACTTACTGGCCTATCCCCTGTCGGGAATGCTGGCCCAGACCACGCCGGACGCGTCCTGCATTATTCCCTTTTCGGCGATGGCCTGCCTTACGACTGCCAGCGTAGCATTGGGGTCGTTGGTCACAAGCCTCCAGGCGGGCTCCTCAGGAAGCCAGTAGGGGGACGTTATCCGCACTACCGCGCCTTCGTCCGGGTTTACGTAGATGCCTATTTTGTCTCTGTCCATAAAATCCTCCCAAGCGGGCATACTACTCCACAGTTACCGTCTTTGCCAGATTCCTCGGCTGGTCCACGTCACAGCCCCTGCGCACCGCCACGTGGTAGGCCAGCAGCTGCAAGGGCACGGCGGAGACTATGGGAGTAAGAAGCTCCGGCGTCTGTGGAATCTCAATGACCTCGTCGGCCAGGGACGCAATGTCCTTGTCTCCCTCGCTAACCAGGGCTATTATCCTTCCTCCTCTTGCCTTCACCTCCTCAACGTTGCCCCGCATTTTATCGTATAGACCGTCCCTCGGCGCAATCACTACCACCGGCATGTTCTCATCTATGAGGGCTATCGGGCCGTGCTTCATCTCTCCCGCCGGGTAGCCCTCGGCGTGGATGTAGCTGACCTCTTTCAGCTTCAAAGCGCCTTCCAGGGCAACGGGCGTGTTCAAGCCGCGGCCCAGGTAGAGGAAGTTCTCGTATCTGTGCAGCTTCTGGGCCAGCTCTTCTATGCGCTTCTCCTGCTCCAGAGCCTGGCCCATCAATCTTGGAATGGTGGAAAGGTCTTGCAGCAGTCTGCTCAGCGTCTCGTCGTCAATAGCCTGCCTGGCTCTACCTAAGTATGCGGCGAGCAGATATAGAGCCGCAATGGAGCCCGTGAAACACTTGGTTGTGGCAACCCCAATCTCCGGCCCAACGCCTATGTTCACCGTGCCGTCCACAATACGAGTGGCCTGGCTGGAATCCACGTTGCAGACGGAGATCTGTCTGGCGCTCTTGCGCCCCGCCTCCTCTATAGCGGCAAGGGTGTCCACCGTCTCCCCCGACTGGCTGACCGAAACAACCAGGGTGCGATTGTCCATTACTGGATCCCTGTATCGCAACTCGGAAGCGTTGTCCGCCTCCGCCGGAAGACCGGCAAACTTCTCCATGTAGTGGCGGCCTACCTGCGCCGCCAGCAGGCTGGTGCCCATGCCGGTGAGCGCCACCCTGTTCAAATCTGCTATCTCCGAGTCGGAGAACGGGAACCGTTCCAGCGCCACCCGCGGAGGGTCAAAGGAAACTCTGCCGGACAGGGTCTGAAGCAAAGCCTGCGGCTGCTCCATGATCTCCTTCAGCATAAAGTGTTTGAAGCCGTCCTTGGCCAGGGCCACGGCGCCGTAGGGGGCCTGTTGCGGCTGCCTCTCGACCGCGCCATTGTCCAGCGAACGGTAGTGGACGCGGTCGGGCCGTATCTCTGCCAACTCACCCGGGCCAAGGTAGACCACGCGAGAGGTGTATGGAAGCAGGGCGGGCAGATCGCTGGCAAGGTACATGTCGCCTTCGCCGTAACCGACCGTAATTCCGCCGGCATTTCCCAAGCGGAAGGCGACAAGGCGGTCCGGCTGTGAAGCGAGCATGGCCACCACGGCCTGGGCTCCCGTTATTTCCCCGGCCGACAAGGCAACCGCCTCTTCAAAGGGGACGCCCTCCGCCATAAACGACTCTACAAGGTGAGCTATGACCTCGGTATCCGTCTGCGAGTTGAATATGTGGCCGTCTTCTTGGAGCTGCTGCTTAAGGCTGAGGTAGTTCTCCACAATGCCGTTGTGCACTATCACCACGTCCCTGTTGCAGTCTCCGTGCGGATGAGCGTTCACCGCATTGGGGCTGCCGTGGGTGGCCCAGCGCGTATGTCCAATACCCACCACTCCCAGGGGAAGGCTGCCGTTCAGCGATTCTACCAGTCCACTCAGCTTTCCCGGCGCCTTGTGCACCGCGACAAGTCCGTCTCCGTTCACAACGGCGATGCCCGCGCTGTCGTAGCCGCGGTACTCCAACCGCTCCAACCCCTGCAGGAGTATCGGCGCGGCCTCCTTGCTTCCTATGTAGCCCATTATTCCGCACATAACGACTAAATATCCACGCGCTCACGCCGAGGCGCCGCGCGCTCCACCGAATACTGCCCCCTGTACTCCTCCGGCAGCAGCGCCGCCACCCGGCCCATGATCATGTCGGTCAGCGAATCCAGCACCGGGCCCCTGACCCTGCCCTCGATGGGGGGCAGGCTGAACGGCTGGCCTATGTTCAGCTTGAAGTGCGCGAAGGGGAACGGCAAGCGCTTGAACGACTGCACCTTCTCCGTGCCCGTGATGCCCACGGGCAGTATGGGCGCGTTGGACTTCAAAGCGAGGTACGCCACACCGCTGTTCACCGGGCCGATGCCGCGGGGATTCCTGGTGCCCTCCGGGAACAACGCCACCACCTCCTCATTCTCCAGCTTCCTGAGCAGCAACCTCAGCAAATCGACATCGCGGCCGTCCCTGCTGGTTGGGTAGGCGTGCCACTGGCGCATGAACCAGGACACCAGCGGATTGCGGAACAGCCCGCGCTTCGCCACCAGGTTCAGCGGACGGTTGATGCCGGTGACCAGCACCGGCGGGTCGGCGTTGGACTGATGGTTGGCCACCACTATCAGTCTCCCTCTGGGCGGGATCCCCTCCCTGCCCACGACTTCCCAGCGTCCAAAGGCGGAGAAGCAGAACTTGCCCAGAACCCTGCTCGCTTTGTAGACGACCGTCACCGCGTCTCCTCTATAAGCGCCATCACCCAATCCACCACCTGCTCCAGCGATAGTTCATCGGTGTGGATGATGTGAGCGTCTTCCGCAGGCTTCAGCGGCCCCACCCTGCGCTGGGAGTCTATCAAGTCTCTTGCTTGTATCTCCGCCAGCACCTCTTCAAAAGAGACCTCCAGCCCCATAGCGGATTGCTCCTCGCCGCGGCGCCTGGCGCGCGCTTCGGCGGAAGCGGTCAAGAATATCTTGAGGCCCGCATTGGTAAGCACCTCTGTGCCTATATCGCGGCCTGCCATCACAATTGGCCCGCTCCCCGCTATGACGCGTTGCTGCCTGACCAACACTCTCCTCACCCCGGCTATGCGCGACACATGCGAGACGTACCTCTCAACATCCGGGTCTCTCAGATACGGAGTGGCGTCCCAATCTCCAAGATATACGGACGCCTCTCCGTTATCGTCGAAATGCACTTTTATGATCCGGGGGTCCTGCGCCAGCCTGACCACCGTGTCCGAATCCATGGGGTCTATATTATTGTGAACGGCCGCCCAGGTTAAGGCGCGGTACATCAAGCCGGTATCCAGGAATCTATATCCCAGCTTTCCGGCCAGTATGCGGCCCGCCGACGTCTTGCCGGATGCAACTGGACCGTCTATGGCTATGGTATAGGGCCTACTCATGTTCTCAAGCAACGGCTTCAAGCGCTGTGATTATAGGCGTAGGAAATGCGCCGCACAACAGGGCTGTATGAATGTGTCGGTCGGGTATGGTAAGTTCAAATCAGATTACAGCCTGCCGCGTCACCGAGTAATTCTATTAGAAAGTCCCAATCTAAAACACCCGTGAAAGCGATGCTCGCCATATGGATATAGCCGTCCTGCTCGGAGTCGTTCAAGGCGTCACGGAGTGGCTGCCCATCAGCTCGGAGGGCGCCGTTGCCGTAGCCTACTCTCTTCTGCGGGACACGTCCCTTTCAGAAGCCGTGGCCTACGCCCTGTGGCTGCACTTGGGCGCCGCCTTCTCCGCGCTGGTTGCCTTTCGCGGGCAGGTTCGGGGCCTGGTCAAAGAAGCCACGTCCACTCCCCTAGCCCCATCCCCCCTGTTGCGCTTTCTTGCGGCGGCAACACTGATCAGCGCGGCCATAGCGGTTCCGCTGCTGCTGCTCCTTGACGAACTGTCGGAGCGAACGGGCGCGCCGGCAATGGCTGTCGTAGGCGTGATGCTGCTCATCACCGGAGCAGTCCAACTCCGTAGACGCAGCAACGGCGTCAGAGAACTGGCCTGCGTATCAGTGAAGGACGCCCTGCTCTGCGGCATGGCTCAGGGAGTGGCCGTGCTGCCCGGCCTGAGCCGCTCCGGACTGACCGTGGCCGCGCTTCTTGCCCGCCGCTTCGACGCAAGGGAGTCCCTTACTTTGAGCTTCCTCATGAGCATTCCCGCCGGATTGGGCGCGGCGGGATTCGCTTATTTCAAGGACAACGCACTCCTGGGGATGGAAGGCATAGCGGCATGCGCCGTCGCCTTTCTGGTCGGCCTCCTCAGCATAAAAATCCTGCTGCGCCTGGCTGAACGAGTCAACTTTGCGCCGTTTGTCTTGAGCGTGGGTGTATTGATGATAGCGGGCGCGGTTTTGGCGCTGGCCCAGGTATGAACTCACTCTTGCCTCAGAAACACTGCGATCTTGACCGTGGAGGAAAGTTGTACGGTCAACTCCGGGTGCTGTATGGTAATCTGTAATTGCTCCTAAGTTAATCCCAACTCTTAGTCAGGAGATATCAGTTTGGCAAACAAACGCAAAGCCCGCTCGGCTCCACATCAAGAACCGGAAACCCAGATAGAAGAACTACCCCTCCTTCCCCGGCGGGAAGCGCTCGTCTTCCCCAAGCTGGTTTCCCAACTGGCGGTGTTCCGTCCCGTGTTTCAGCGCTCTCTCCAGGAGGCCGTTGCCGGTGATAGGCGCATCGTGATCATCGGACGCCGCAACGTGCAAAGCTCGGAGTTCAACGCCAGCGACCTGTACGGCGTGGGCACCATGTCCATGGTGGGCAGGATGCTCAAGCTGCCGGAAGGCGCGTCCACGGTGTGGCTGCAAGGGGAGGAGAGAGTCCGCATCCTGGAGGTGACGCAGACCGAGCCTTTCTACAAGGCAAAGGTGCAGGTGTTGACGGAACCCGAAGAGTATTCGGTAGAGCAGCAGGCCACCATGCGGTCGGTGCTTGCTCTGTTCGAAAAGTGCGTCCAGCTTTCGCCAATCCTCTCCTGGGACGCTTACGTCGCCGCATTGAACGCCGACAAACCGGGATGGCTGGCCGATCTCATTGCTTCGTCGCTCAATCTGGAGATGGAGCAGCGACAGGAGATCTTGGAAACTCTGGACCCAGCGAAGCGGCTCAGCGCCGTCAACCTCCTCCTTGCCCACGAAGTTGAAGTGCTGGAGATACAGGGCCGTATCGATGACGAGGTACGAGAGTCGCTGGATAAGTCGCACCGCGAGTACTTCCTCCGCGAGCAGATGCAGGCCATCCAGCGGGAGCTTACCGGCGCCGACCCTCAGCAGCAAGAGGTCGAACGCATACGCCAAAGAATCCAGGAATCCGGCATGCCCGAAGCCGCGGCCAAGAAAGCTAATGAAGAGGTGGAAAGGCTGACCCAGATACCTCCCGCGTCGCCGGAGCACTCCGTAGTGCGGGGTTACCTGGACTGGCTGGTGGAGCTTCCCTGGCAGGTCAAGACCGAGGACAACCTGGACATCAAAGCGGCATCCAAGGTGTTGGAGGCCAACCACTACGGCCTGCCCAAGGTGAAAGAGCGCATCCTGGAGTACCTGGCTGTGCGCAAACTCTCGGAAGGCAAGCTGAGAAGCCCCGTCCTCTGCTTTGTCGGCGCGCCCGGCGTCGGCAAGACCAGTTTGGGCCGCTCCATCGCCGAAGCCATGGGGCGGAAGTTCGTCCGCGTCAGCTTGGGCGGCATCCGAGACGAAGCCGAGGTTCGCGGCCACCGCCGGACTTACGTAGGCGCTCTCCCCGGACGCATCCTGCAGACCATGAAGCAGGCCGGCACGGTCAACCCCCTCTTCATGCTGGACGAGATAGACAAGGTCGGCGCGGATTTCCGCGGCGACCCCTCCTCCGCGCTGCTGGAGGTGCTCGACCCGGAGCAGAACCACTCTTTCAGCGACCACTACCTGGAAGTCCCCTACGACCTGTCCAACGTGATGTTCATCTGCACGGGGAACGTTCTGGACCCGATTCTTCCCGCCCTGCGAGACCGCATGGAGATCATAGAGCTTCCCGGATACACTGAAGAGGAGAAGCTGCAAATTGCAAGACGGTTCCTCTTTCCCCGGCAGCTCAAAGAGCACGGCCTTTCGCAGGAACACCTGAGTTTCTCCGACAACGGCATACGGCGCATCATCCGCGAGTACACCAGGGAGGCCGGCGTACGCAACTTGGAAAGGGAGATCGGCGCAATCTGCCGGAAGGTAGCCAAACGCGTCGCGGAAGGGCGCGAAGGGCGCGCCCTTGTAGTGCCTCAGTCCATAGCCAAGTACCTCGGCCACCCCCGGTTCACCTGGGGCATGGCCGAGGAGCAGGACGAAATCGGCGTGGCCACGGGCGTGGCCTACACGCCGTCCGGCGGCGACATACTCTCCATAGAAGTGGCCCTGATGAGGGGCAAGGGCAACCTTATGCTTACCGGACAGCTTGGCGAGGTGATGAAGGAGTCGGCTCAGGCCGCGCTGAGCTATTCGCGCGCCAGGTCCGAGGAGTGGCACCTGAAGGAAGGGTACTTCTCCACAAAGGACATCCATATCCACATACCGGCCGGCGCAATGCCCAAGGAGGGCCCGTCCGCGGGCGCTGCCTTGACCACGGCGCTGGTCTCCGCGCTGACCCGCAAGCCCGTGCGCAAGGACGTGGCAATGACCGGAGAGATAACGCTCAGAGGCAAAGTCCTGCCCGTTGGCGGCATCAAGGAGAAAGTTCTGGCCGCTCACAGGGCCGGCATCCCTTCCTTCATCCTCCCCGCGGAGAATCGCGGGGACATCAACGATATCCCGAGGAACGTGCGCAGGGACATCAACTTTGTTTTTGTGAAAGGGATGGCAGAGGTGCTGGAAGCAGCTCTGCGGACGTCCTGATTCCAGCAAGGACGTCAAGCGGGGTACGCCAGCCAATGACAGGTGAACTGGATTGTCTTGCCAGGGCAAGAAGAATGCTATGAACTGGTTTGATCTCATCATCATTGTCGTGGCCCTGACCGGACTTTTTGCTGGGTATCGCGTGGGTCTGCTCGGCGCGGTTTTCTACGCCACAGGCTCCATTGTAGCGTCGTTGCTCGCCGCCAATCTCAGCGACGATATCGCCGGATGGTTCACCAGCCATGGCGCCGCGGATGCCGTCGCTACCGTCCTTGCCTACGCGGTTATTTTCGCCGGCGTGTTTATTTGCTCCCTGGCAGCTCTGCGCTTTGCAGAAACAGCGATAAAACTGCCACTCTTGGGATGGGTAGGAACGCTGGGTTCCATAGCCGCCGGGCTGCTGTTCGGCATTGGACTCACAACCGTTCTCATTCTGGGAGCAGTGCGCCTTTCCAGCGACGTCCCCGCCGGGGGCGCTATAGGCGCTCCCACCGAGACGACGGACTTCAGGGGCAGCCTGCAAAGGGCGCTTGTCTCTTCCAGGCTTACCGGCGTGTTCATAAACGTAACCGACTCGTTACCCGGCAACGGCTTGGGTTTTGTGCCGGGTGATTATAAGATAGCCTTAGAACAGATCGACAAGTTGGCTGAGCAAGAGGCTGCCCAATGAAGGTATTCGGATGGTGATGCAAGGCATAATCCGGCTTCCCGTTCTGGTCCTCAACCAGAACTACCAGCCCCTCAACGTGTGCAACGTGAGGCGGGCGGTAGTCCTGCTCACCCGGGGCAGAGCGGAGCTTCTCATCAACGGCAGAGGCGAGTTGCGCACCACCACAACGGCTTTCCCCGCCCCGTCCGTGATAAGGCTGATCAACCTTGTGAAGCGCCCCCTGGCCCGGCGACGTCTGTCAAGAAAAGAGGTCTTCCTCCGCGATAGCTTTGCCTGCCAGTATTGCGGCAGAGAGAGCAAGAGCCTCACGCTGGACCACGTATTGCCCCGCTACCGGGGAGGCGCGCACTCCTGGGAAAACGTGGTGGCCGCTTGCATCCCCTGCAATCACCGCAAGGCGGGACGCACCCCCAAGGAAGCGGGCATGAAGCTGCTCAACGCTCCAAGGACGCCCAGGCCGAACCCCTACTCCATGTTCTATCACCGCTCGCTCCAGGAAGAGTGGCTGCCGTTCATCCCCTGGGCTAAGAGCTAGACCGCGCCTTTCCGCTCTCAGGCAGCATCAGCATCAGCACGTCCAACGCAATCCGGGGGCTGGCGTTTTGCGTCAACCGCTCCTTGGTGGCAACGGTCTCCTTTATAACCGCCACCACCTGCTCCGTGCTGTATTCCGTCTGCTTCTCTTGCAACGCTTTCATGCAGTCCCGGTTTGCCGCCAGCTCCGGCTTGCCCTCTTTGAGCATGAGCAGGTCGCGCCACCAGGACAGCCAGAGCGCCAGCGTTTCCTGCACGGCCCTGCGGTCGCGCGATTGCAGGGAAGCGAGGCTTTGTGATATCTGGAAGCGGCGTTCCGCTCCGCTCTCCAGGGCATCCATCAAATCGTCCAGCTTTTGCTGCCGCTCGCCCAGTATCCTGGGCTCCTTTGCCGCCGTCAGCGCCCAGCCCAGCCGGCCCGCGGAGAGCCTGGCCAGCAGTTCGGCGTCTTCAGCCCCCAGGCCGTGCTCGTTGACCAGCAACTCGACCATCTCCCTCTCAGGCACCGGCTTGACCTCCAGCCTTTGACACCGTGAGCGGATGGTCGATAGCAGTTCGTCCTCCTGTGAGGAGAGCAACAGGAATATGACCCCCGACGGAGGCTCTTCCAGCGTCTTCAACAATGCGTTCGACGCTTCCAGACTCATCTTCTCCACGCCGTCGATTATGAACACGCGGCGCTTTCCTTCGTACGCTCCCAGAGCGGCCGTACGCTCCATGCCGCGCACCTGGTCTATCACTATCTCGGACCGCATTCTCCCCGTGCGCTCATCCGCCGACGGCGCTACGACCTGCACGTCGGCGTGTATGCCGCGCTCGATACGGCTGCACGACGCGCATTCCCCGCAAGGCGGCGAGTCCTGCGAGCAGTTCACCGCCTGCGCCATCTTCATCGCCAGCGCGCCCTTCCCCACCTGGGGCGGCCCCACCAGCAGATAGGCGTGCGAAAGCTGCCCACGGCTGAGGCCGCGTTCCAGCGCACTCAACAGATGGTCTTGCCCGTGTAAGTTCCAGTTAGCCATTGCCACTCGATCCGTAAGCCTTTTCGAAATCCCGCAGCCACCGGCGCGTCTGCCCGGGAGAACGGAGCCGTACGACTTCCAGGTGCGCGTACTCCGGCTGTTGCAGAAACGCGCCGATCTGCTTTCTACGTCTCCGGTGAGTCCTCAGCGCCCAGAGGAACAGGGAATCGCGGCTTGTGAACTGAGCAAGGAAACGCTCTCTGTTCCCGTTCCATAGCTCCTCTTTGGATAATATCCGTCTAACCGTGCGCGAGAACAACCGCGGTAAGACAACCCTGAACGGGTAGTCCAGCCAAACGATACCAGTGGCCTTTGGCCATATCAAGCCTCGCGCCACGCTGTAGTTTCCATCCAAGATCCATCTGCTCGAACTGGTCGCCTCGGTCACGCGCTGTGCTAGAATATCGGCAGACGCGGGCGTCCAGTTGGGCCCCCAGAACAGCGCGTCCATCTCAACGTGGGGGATGCGCAAGACCTCGGACAACCGGCGGGCCAGCGTGGTCTTGCCGGTGCAGGTGGTGCCCACTACGTTGATGCGTTGCGCCCAATGTGGTTGCGACATTGTTGTGCTCAAATCATAACCCGTTCTGGCAAGGACACCTGACAGTATAGCCATACGATACGTTAAATCTCACGGGCGTGCTTTGCGGGTGTTAATCGAATAATGAAAGGGTGCTTAATGAAAACCGGCTTCCTCTTTGCACTTGCAGCGCTCCTCATGGTGGGCGCCATTGCCTGCTCAGGCGGCGATGCTCCCACCCCCACTCCCACCCCTTCGCCTACTCCCGATAGTCCACCCCAACCAACGCCCGAAACGGTCATCACTCCGTCCCAGCCCGCCGCCGGCGCGGGCGGGGTCACTCTGGAGATAGCCGACGGCTCGGAAGCGCGCTACCGGGTCAAGGAACAGCTGGCCTTTCTGGATTTCCCCAATGACGCCGTGGGCGTCACCCAGGACGTGGAAGGCAAGCTGGTTCTTGGGCCGGATGGTACAGTGAGCGCTGAGGACTCCCTGATCAGGGTTGATCTGAGCACCTTGCAAAGCGACGAAGACCGGCGCGACAACTACGTTCGCAACCGCACGCTTGGCACAGGACAGTCCCCCCACACGGACTTTGTGCCCACCACAATCAGCGGCTTGCAGTGGCCCCTTCCTTCAACCGGCGAAGCCTCCTTCTCCATTACCGGCGATATGACCATTAAAGATGTCACCAAGGAGGTGACCTGGGAGACCACCGCTCAGTTCAGCGATGACCGTATCACCGGAACGGCGACCACCAACTTCACCTTCGACGAGTTCGACCTGAACGTTCCCAGTGTGGCCGTGGTGCTCAGCGTTGAGAACAACATCCGCCTGGAAATAGACCTCGTGCTTCAGAAGACGGAATCCTGAGCGAGCCCGCTATCCGTTTCCAAGGACGCCTACCAGCAGGTAAGATTCCCAGTTCTCCGTGTGGACCGGATAGGGCCGCTTCTCCACCTCGAAGCCCGCGTCCCTCATCAGGTCCAGCCAGGTTTGCAGCGGGAAGAGTCCCGTGACGTGTAGATCATGTTCAACGCGCAAACGGCCTTCCTCTTCGAATATGTAGACGAAGACCCCTTCCAAAGTGGTGTCGTCCGGGTCGGCGTCATGCCAGTATTCCGTCAACCCAAGCTCATTGCCGTCCCTGCGCTTTATCTCGCTCGATATGTACGTGCCCGGGAAGGTCTCGCGGAACCAGTCCGGGCTTATCACCAGAACGCCTCCGGGCTCCAGGTGCGCCCGCGCCGTATCGAATGTGGCCGCTATTTCCGCCTCGCTTACCAGATACGATATGGCGTCGTGTATCAGCGCCGCCTTGAACCTGCGCCCCAGGCGCACGTTTCTCATATCTCCCAGATGGTGCTCAACGCTTGGGTTCAGCTTCATGGAGTTGGCAAGCATCTGTGAAGAGATGTCGATTCCCGTTGCCTTGAACTCCGAGGTGAGGTGCGACAGATTGTGCCCTCCTCCAATACCCAGTTCCAGGATTTCATGCCTGCCCGGCCCCAGCTTGTCGCGCAGCGCCTTCTTCCAGTGTTTCGCCTCTTCCGTGTACTCCTCAGGCGGGCTGATCAGAGGCCACAGATGAGCAAATTCGTAGTACATTCTGTTCCGCTTCAAGCTCTTATCGTTCATGTTGCTAACCTCAATCCTCGTTTGCCGCCGCCGCGCTTTCGGAGCGGAGCCTCCTTTCGTTGAGCAGCCGCCTTAATGCCGCGATCGAGCCTATGCCTTCGCGCGGCAGTATTACCGCCGCAACAACGGAGGGCGGCACGAACAGAATCGAATGGAGGATGATGGCAAAGGTCAGCGCTTCCTCCTTAGGCGCTCCCCAGAACTCCAACAGCGTTACCGCGGCAAACTCGAAGGTCCCTATCGCTCCGGGCAGCCCCGGCAGCGTTGTTGAGAAGAAGATGGCGCCAAGCGCGGTGACAATAAGCCTGTACGGGCCGATATCCAGGCCCACGCCCGCGGCAATAATCCAGGTTATGGGCCCCAGGATGAGCCAGTAGGCAATGGTGAATCCCAGAGCAATCCCCGTTCTTCTCCAGTCCAGCCTCAGGGAGTGTATGGCATCCAGAAAGCCGGATATGCCGGGCAACTGATTGAGCCGTGGAAAGCGTCTGATAATCCGACGCAGGTTGAGTAGGACTACTATCAGTATGACGAAATAGAGGCTGGTGCCCACTATGATCGGCGTGTAGCGCAGCAACACGGGCAGTGTTGCCACGGCTATCCCTATCACCGCCAGAGAGAACGCCATATCCAGCACCCGGGTCATCACCACTGTAGCAACGACGGCGCCTCCGGGCAATCTGTCGCGGAGCGTCAGAATCCCCAGGATCAGCGGTTCGTCCAGGGCGCGCACCGGCGATAGATTGTTGAGCCCAATAGCGGCGTTCTCCACCCAGAACAAGCGCAGTGCGGATACCCGCTCCTTGGACCACAGGACGCGCCAGCGCACCGCCCGCAAGTAGCCGGAGACGGCCAGCAGCGCCAGGGCCAGCGCAAGCAACGGCAAGGGGAACGCGGCGACCCGCTCTCCAACCCTGTCCCACTCTATTCCCCGGATTGCCAGCCAGCCGAGCACAACGCCGAAAGCAACCCCCACAAGGAGGATGCTTCCCTGACGCGCCCACCGATTTCCCCAGATTCCCATCTCTTTTCCGACAGGCGCTCAGTCCCGCCCGTGCCTGAGCACAGTCCCCGGCGTTGCTCCGGTGTGCCGGCTGTCGTCCACCACCACCTGGCCGTTGACAATCACGTAGGGAATGCCCAGGGGGTACTGCTTGGGATTGGCGCGGGTTGCCGGCGCCTTCACCGTCTTGGGGTTGAATATCACGATGTCGGCCTTTGCGCCGTCTCTCAATACACCGCGCTCCCTCAGTCCCAGCCTCTGCGCGGGGAAAGAGGTCATCTTGCGTATGGCCTCTGGAAGCCGTAGCTGCTTTTCGGCTCGCACAAACTCGGCCAGTACAACCGGGAAGCACCCGTAGGTGCGAGGGCTGGGCCACTCGCCGAACAGGATAGCGTCGCTGGCCACCATGCCGTGGGGGTGCGCCACAAAGTCGGGAAGCGTTTGCGGGTTGGTGCCCACCGCCACGAACGATATGCCCAAATCCTCGGCCAGCAGCAGATCGAACAGCGCCTCCAGCGGGTCCTGCCCCCTCATTCTGCCTACTTCCGCCAGTGAGTGGCCGTCGTATTTGGCATTGTCCGGCTTGCGTAAAGCGGTGAGCCACATCTCTTCCATGTTCATGCTCCTTGGCCCGGAGAGCATGTCCTCCTTCATGCGCTTTCTCTTCTCTTCCGACCTCAGGTTCTCCTTGAGCGGCCCAGGGCCTCCGTCCTTGGCCCAGTTGGGCAACTCTATAAGTATCCTCGTCCCTGAGAAAACGTAGGTGTAGCAATCAAAGGTGACGTCTATTCCTTCATCGCGCGAATTTTCCACCAAGCCCAGGTAGTCGAAGTGGCTACCCGTGCCCTGCGCCGGTTGGCGGTAGTGCGTGAGATGCACCGGAACGCCGCTGCCCCGCCCTATATCCACCGCCTCCTCGAAAGGCGCAAGGTGCGACACTCTCCTCAGCTGCGCCCTGGTGTGCGTATGGTAGAAGCCGCCCTTCTCCGCCACCACCTTGCTCAGCTCAATCAGTTCATTGGTGTCCGCGTATGCGCCCGGTGGATAGTCCAGTCCCGTGGACAGCCCGAACGACCCCTCCTCCATGGTCTCTCGCAGGATCGCCTTCATGTCCTCCAGGTCTTCGCCGCTGGCGGGACGGTCGTTCCAGCCCATGGACCATATCCGTACCGGCGAGTTGCCAACGATGAATGCAATGTTGGGCGACACGGTCTTCTGGTACATGGAGAGGAAGTCGTCGACGCTGCGCCAGTCGCGGCCCGCCGGCATCACGTCGTT
Organism: Dehalococcoidia bacterium; assembly: GCA_963667055.2. GTDB lineage: Bacteria > Chloroflexota > Dehalococcoidia > Lucifugimonadales > QGNO01 > DAOUJH01. Next base: position 1,308,964 of record OY762956.1, on the reverse strand, counting down.
CAACCCTGAGTCCAGCTCGATGAACGCCTCCAGATCCTCGCGAGTCTTGAACGGCGCTGCCGAGTTTCCATCGATTCCGATGAGCTCCGTGGTCACGCCTTGCCGGAGCTTGGGCTCGTTTTCTGGCTCTCGCAGCATGGTCAGCCCGGCGTGCGAGTGCAGGTCTATGAAACCGGGGCTAACCACGTGGTCCGCGGCGTCTATGACCCGGTCGGCCTCTATGCTGCTTACGTCACCCCTTAGAATGCGCAGCGTGTCGCCTTCCACCGCTACTGTGCCGTAGAAACCGGGATTTCCCGTGCCGTCTATGATCAGGCCGTTCTTGATTAGCAGGTCAACCATGGCAATACCTCCTCCGCTTTCGCCCCGCATCATAGCTGTCTAACTGGCAAGCGGGCAAGACGGTGGGCGGGTGGGTGGCCTGGGTGATGGTTGACTTACTTGACATAACTCGATTTTGGGGTGTCGTGAAAAGGGGTGTTAGGCATGAGATAGCGTGCAACGGCGGAGTTGCGTTGTGCCTGAAAAGGGGATTCGTTTCCAACGTTATGTCAAGTACAAGGCTAAAATCGACCCAAATTTTGGCGGAGGTGAGAAACGAATCAGATTCCGGGGCAAAGTTGAGGATATGGAGGCAGGCGTTTGGGCTGCGAAGGGTCGCGCCACGCCGCTCCTGGATGCCCGCCTGCGCGGGCAAGACGGTGGTGTGAGTGCGGGTAGTTGTCATGGTGAGGCAAGGGTAGCGGGTGCGGAGGGGTATGGGGAAGGGGTAGGTGTCAGCAGACGGACAGGCGTGCAAACAGGGCCACTTGCGGGCGTCTCCCCCTCCGTCTTGTCCGCGCCCCATCGTCTTTCCCATGAAGACGGGAAACCACCGCGACCCGCCCTGGATTCCCGATCGGGGTCGGGAATGACCCTTCGGCTACGCTCAGGGTAAACTCCCCCGCCACCGCGCTGGATTCCCGATCGGGGTCGAGAATGACGAATGGACGGCCTGCCCGTCTGCCCCCATGTCCGCCTACCTCAACCGGTATATCTTCCGGTCAAACGACAGGATGTACAACTCTCCCGCTTCATCCTCGCCGAAGGAGGATATCCGCAGCGACGAATCGAGCAGCAGCCGGTTATCGGACACCTCTTGCCCGTCGTAGACCAGGCCCCATATCCTGCCGCTGCAAAAGTCGCCGTACAGATATGCGCCCCGCAGCGACGGAACGCGGCTGCCGCGGTACACGTACCCGCCGGTGACGGAGCAGTTTCCCGACGTGAGCGGGTACTCGGCCAGGGGAGGCTCCAAGCCGTCCTGTTCGCAGGAAGAGACCGACGGCGGGTAGCAGTGGAACCCCTCCATGACGTTCCATCCGTAGTTGAGGCCGCGTTTCACCAAGTCGATCTCCTCGTAGCCCCTCTGTCCCACGTCGCCCGCCCACAGGTCGCCCGTCTCGCGGTCAAAGGAAAAGCGCCAGGGATTGCGAAACCCGAAGGCCCATATCTCGTCACGAAATCCGGATACGCCCAGGAACGGGTTGTCGTCCGGCACGGAGTAGTTGCCGTAGCTGCTGGCAGTCGCAGGGTCTATTCGCAGAATCGACCCCAAAAGCGTGCCCGGGTCCTGCCCGTTTCCCAGGGGGTCGCCCGCCGAGCCGCCGTCTCCCAGCGCCGCGTAGAGATAGCCGTCCGCTCCAAAGTGGATTGCGCCGCCGTTGTGGTTGGAATACGGCTGCGGGACTTCCAGAACGACCAGTTCGCTATCGGGGTCGGCCTGCCCCTCGCTGGCGGAGAAGCGGGACAGCACGGAGCGACGCGGGTTGGACGCGGAGTAGTAGACGTAGAAGTGGCCATTGTCGGCGAACTCCGGATCGAACGCCAGGCCGAGCAGGCCTTCCTCGTTGCCCCTATCGTTGACCCTGTCGCGTATATCCAGGAACACCTCGGCGCGTGAAACCTCGCTTTGATTCGGGAAGACCATGATCCGCCCCGGCTGAAGCGCCAGGAACAGCCTGTCCGTACCGTCTCCGGCGTGAGTGAGGAACACCATGCGCTCGAAGCTGAGGTCGGGGAAAGCGACTTCTACATCAATACTCTGAAGCAGCGGAGCCAATGCCGTCGTGCTGACGGGCTTAGGTGTCGGCGACGCGGGCGTATCCGCCAGGACGGGCAACACCGATGTTGGGGTAGGCGTTGGGAGGCTGCGGGTCGCGGTGGGAGTGGGCGTCGCCGCAGGCGAGGAGCACGCCGCCACAGCCAAGAGAAGCAGTACCAGTAGAAGAACCGCGCGCACCTGAGAACGGCTAAGCGTCGCGCTCTTCGCGCTGCTCCAGTATACGGCGCAGCTCCTGAATCTCGCGGTTGAGTTCGCTCTGCCGCCTGGTCATGTAGAAGGCGTAGGCAAAGAACGCCAGCCAGGTAATCGTATAGATGGCAAAGAGGAAGGGAAGGTTTGACTCCGGGTCCGAACCGCTCTGAGCGTTGCCGGCTGCGCTGGCAATGCCGGTGAACACCAGCCAGAGCAGCGTCGCCAGAAAAGCGGCCAAGAGCTGAGGAAACCTCTGAATAAGCCGCGAAATGACCATCCCGCCTAATGACACCGCCGCCGTCATTCCCGTGTAGACGGGAATCCAAGTGGTACGGTTGTGGACTCCCGACTTCTCGGGAGTGACGTTAAAATTGCCCAGACCATTCCTAGCTTTGCCGGTGAGTCGGCGTATCTCCATGTCAAGCAATCCTTTCCTGGTAGCGCACCGAGACCAGAGTATCGAAAGCCCTGCGAATGGCCAGCCGCTCCGACAGCAGGTAGGCGAACAGCAGGGTGAACGTCACCGTGGAAAACATCAGCGCGGAACGCATTGCGGGGTCAAGGCTGCCCGATTCGGCGGCGGGGCCCACCACCATCCCCGGATGCACGGTGCGCCAGAGGATGGTGGCGTAATAGACGATGGGCACGTTGACAAAGGCCACGATGCCCATGACCGCCGCGTAGCGCGCTCCCTGCTGAGGCGATGGGGCATAAGCCCGCAGCATCAGGTACGCTATGTACATGAGCCAGAGAATTGTGGAGGTGGTCAAACGCGGGTCCCACGTCCACCAGACGCCCCAGGTCGGCTTGGCCCAAATGGCGCCCGTGACCAGCATCAGCGTCGTGAACACCACGCCTATTTCGGCGGAGGAGTGCGCCAGGGCGTCCCACTTCTCCGAGCGCTTCCACAGATACATGACGCTGCCCACGAGAACGATGAAGAAGGCAAGGAAGCCCACCCAGGCCAGCGGGACATGGTAGTACATCCCCCTCTGCACCACTCCCATGACCTGCTCCGTGGGAACCCAGAAGTATATCAGCGCAAGGTTGACGATCATGGTAGACGCCGCGGCAAGGAGCAGCGACGTCCTCACGGCGAACCCCCTGTCCGAACCGCCGGTTGGCCCTGATTCCATGCTACTCCTCCAGAACAACGCCGAAAGTGAAAGAAGCCACAATCAAGAATATCACATCGAAGGCGGCTAGCAACTGAACCCAGCGCCCTATTCCCAGCGAAGAACCTTCTATGATAGCGCGCGTGGACTCCACGGCGGCGATTATCACCGGCACGGCGACGGGCAGCAGCAGTATGGGAAGCATCACCTCCCGCGAGCGCGTATTGACTGAAATGGCGGAGAACAGCGTGCCAACTCCGGCGAAGCCTATCGTAGCCAGCAGCACCAAGAGCGGGAGCCTTATGTCCAGCACGGAAACGTTGAACAGCACGGCAAATACCGGCACAATCACAACCTCCGCCGCCGTCATGAAGACGAGCAGGCCCAGCAGCTTGCCAAAGTAAATTACGTCGCGGCTCACCGGACAGAGGAGCAGCCCGTCCAGGCTGCCCTTGTCCTTCTCCAGCACGAAGGAGCGGTTGAAGCCCAGCACTCCGGCGAACGTGATGGCCACCCAGAGCGTCCCCGGCACTATCAAGCCGATCATCTCCTCCGTTGGCGCGAACACGAAGTTGAAGATTGCCCCAACCAGCAAGGCAAAGATGAGGATGGTCACCAGCACGTCTTTGGTCCTCAGTTCCAGCAAGACGTCTTTCCAGGCGATGGCCAGTATGGGCAACAAGAAGTCTTTCATTCAGACGGCCTCCCTATAGCCGTCGAAGATGCGGCGAAACTCGTCGGCGTCCAGCCCCGCCCGCGGCGCCTGATACGCGATGCGTCCCTTTGCCAGGACGGCCACCCTGCTGGCCAGGCTCAGCCCCCTATCCAGGTTGTGCGTGGTCATCAACACCGCCTTTGCTTCGTGCTGAACCACGGTTTCCAGCATTTCCAGAGCCTCCTGGTCGAGGCCGGTCTCCGGTTCGTCCATGATAAGAATGGGCGGGCTATGGAGCAGCGCCCGAGCCAGGGAGAGGCGCTTCTGCATACCGTGGGAGAGGGTTCGCGTCCGAGCCTGCAAACGGTGCGCTACGCCTGTCAAACCGGCCACCCGGCTTATGCGCTGCTCCAGGTCGGCTACCCGGAACATCCTGCCGTAGAAGCGGAGGTTTTCGTAAGCGGTGAGGTCGTCGTAGAGCAGGGGCTGGTGGGTGACCACACCCACGCTGCGGCGCGCCTGCACGCCCTGACGCCGCACGTCCAGCCCGGCTATCTCTATCCGCCCCGCATCGGGCCGTGCCAGAGAGGCCAGCAGCTTGACCAGGGTGGTCTTTCCCGACCCGTTGACGCCGAACAGGACCAGCCGTTCGCCCCAGCCTACCTCCAAGTCAAGGCGGCGCAGCACGGGGACAGCGCCGTAGGACTTGGCGGCTCCCCGCACCCGTATTGCATCTGTGGATGGACTCCCCATGACTCATTGCAATATAGACCAGAAGGCAAGGGGTCACAAGCTGCGCTTTACTACCGCTCGACTTGGAATGTATCCTTTTAGGCAATGCGCAAGGGTTGAGGAGTCGATATGCTAAAGAAGCTGGGCAGGACAACTGCCGTTAAACCGCAAGAGGGAGTCGAGGCTCCGCCGGGGCAATTCGTCACCGACAAGTTCCCCGTGCTCACCTACGGCCAGACGCCGGTGGTGGAGACCAAGGACTGGAAGTTCCGGGTCTTCGGCCTGGTAGACCAAGAACTTGAATTGAACTGGGAAGATTTCATGTCCATGCCGCAAACAGCCGTGACCCGTGACTTCCACTGCGTGACCCAGTGGAGCAGGCTGGATAATCTATGGCAGGGCGTGCAATTCCAGGAGGTTATGAAGCAGATCAGCCCCAAGCCGGAAGGCAAACTGGTCATGGTGCACTGCTACGGGGGCTACAGCGCCAATCTCCCACTCGACGTGCTTATGGAGGAAGACGTGCTATTTGCCCACTCGCACGACGGCATGCCGCTGGAGCGCAAGCACGGAGGCCCCATGCGGCTGGTAGTGCCCAGCAGGTACGGTTGGAAGAGCGCCAAGTGGGTCAACGGCCTGGAGTTCATGGCCGAAGACCGCCCCGGCTTCTGGGAGCAGCTTGGCTATCACAACAACGGCGACCCCTGGATGGAAGAGAGGTTTGCGTAGCCGCTTCATACGGAGTAGCAAAAAGAAGCGCCCTCTAGGGCTTACCTTGGAGGGCGCTTCTCCAAACAGCCCTTTAGCTCTAAGCCACCTTGGTGGCTACCTCCTCCGCCACCTTGGCGGCCACCGCCGTGCCGGCATCGCCTTCCACGTCCGCCTCGTAGCCGCACATCAGGCATTCTTTGAACCATCCGTAATGATCGCCGGTCAAAGTCATGTCTCCCTTACAGCGCGGGCAAGCCTTGAAGTATATCATCTCTCTTTCTACCTCCTTTGTACCGGACTTCACTACCGTCTTATTGTCTATCAATACCATGTTGATTAATAAAGAGATACGACGGAAACCCGCAACTGGATTCGTCGCCCTGCCGTCGATATACGTAAATAACGAATTTAGCTCGCTTATTGTCAGCTTTGTTCGGTATCTTCCATTCCTTGCATCGACAACGATTATAAAGCTTGACACGACTTATATCAAGGCTTATAATACTTTCTGTCGTCAACAATCTGACCCATAAGGCCGCAATGACAAACAGAATTCGAAGAGAACAACCCTACCGGGGGAAGCCCCCCGGCCAGGCCAGTGAAGCCATCCCCTCCCAATTTCCCGGCGAATCGCTGCCTATGCGCAGGGGCATGCAAGAGGGAGAAATCCCCAGCGAAGGCAACCAGGAACCCGTGGAGGGCCTCTACATCATCAGCGTTGCCGCCCGTTTGCTGGCAATGCACCCTCAAACGCTGCGCAAGTATGAGCGCGCCGGCCTTATACATCCACCCAGGACAATCGGCAAGCTGCGGCTCTATTCGGAGCAGGACATTACCCGGCTCCGATTGATCAAGCACTTGGTAGACGACCTTGGCATGAACCTGGCAGGAGTGGAGCTGGTACTCGACCTGCTGGGGCGGATTAGGGAGGCCAGGCAACGAATTGCCGCTCTGGAAGCGCAGCGCGACTTCAGGAGAGTGGTGGCACAGGAGTTCGATAGAATGCTACAGTTGCTTGACGTGGCTATGGATAACTTCTACCTTCCCAGAGAGATGGAGTAGCCCATGCCAGGGACAACCGATTCACCCAATAGGCCGGAAGAGTTGAACAACCGACCTGAAGAGACTTCCACTTCCAGGGAAGAGTTGGAGGCCCGGCTTGAGGAAGCGGACCGGGAACGCGGTCAGTTCCGTGAGATGGCGCAGCGCGCCCAGGCAGACCTGGCCAACTATCGCAGGCGGATGGAGGAGGAACGGGGAGATATCTTCGATGCCGCCGCGTCCCGCGTTGTCAACAAGCTGCTCCCCATTGTGGATGACCTGCAGAGGGCCCTGGACCAAGCTCCTTCCGCAGGGGAAGAAGCTCCCTGGGTGGAAGGGGTACGAATCATTGAGAAGAATCTGAAAGCGCTGCTTGAATCGGAGGGCGTAACCTCAATAGAAGCGGAGGGAAAGCCGTTCGATCCGTGGGAACACGAAGCGATCATGTCGCTCCAGAGCAACGAGCATGAGCCCGGTGTTGTGGCTCAGGTGATCAGGCCGGGCTACAAGATGCGCAACAAGATACTTAGGGCGGCGCAGGTCGCCATAGCGCAGGAACAGCAGTCGGAAGAAGGGCAATAGAGTTTTGAAGGCTGGGAAACCGCCTTAGACGTTAGACGGAGGAACAAAGTGGCAAGAGTGATTGGTATAGACCTTGGAACAACCAACTCGGCAATGGCCGTCATGGACGCCGGGGAGCCTGAGGTAATAGAAAACAACGAAGGGGGACGCACCACGCCTTCCACCGTGGCGCTCAACACCAAGACCGGCGAGCGATACGTGGGGCAGGCCGCCAAGCGACAGGCGGTGACCAACCCGGACAACACCATCTTCTCCATAAAGCGGTTCATGGGCCGCAGGTATGAGGAGGTGGCGGAGGAGACAAAGCGCGTCCCGTACCAGGTGGTCAAGGCCAATAACGCGGATGCTCACGTTCAACTCGGTGATAAAGGGGTCTCCCCTCCCGAGGTATCGGCCATGGTGCTCAGGAAGCTCAAGGAGGATGCGGAGGCCAAGCTGGGCGAGGCCGTAAACCAGGCGGTGATCACCGTTCCCGCTTACTTCAACGACAGCCAGCGCAACGCTACAAAAGACGCCGGTCGCATAGCCGGGCTGGAGGTGCTGCGCATCATCAACGAGCCTACGGCGGCATCGTTAGCCTACGGAATGGACAAGAAGGGCGACCAGACCATAGCGGTCTACGACCTGGGCGGCGGCACCTTCGACATCTCCATTCTGCAAATAGGTGAAGGCGTCTTCGAGGTCAAGGCTACCAACGGCGACACACACCTCGGCGGCGACGACTTCGACCAGCGCGTCATGGATTGGATCATTGCCGAGTTCAAGAGGGACCAGGGCATTGACCTGACCCAGGACCGTATGGCCTTGCAGCGTCTCAAGGAAGCCGGCGAAAAGGCAAAGATAGAGTTGTCCAACGTGATGCAGACGGAGATCAATCTGCCTTTCATCACCGCCGACGCTTCCGGGCCGAAGCACCTCACCATGACTCTCTCCCGTTCCAAGCTGGAGCAGCTGATCGGCGACCTTGTAGAGCGCACCGTGGGCCCCTGCAAGCAGGCAATAACGGACGCGGGAGTCTCCACCGGCGACATCAACGAGGTCATCCTGGTCGGCGGCATGACCCGCATGCCGCTGGTGCAGGCAAAGGTCAACGAGATGTTCGGCAAGGAGCCCCACAAGGGGGTCAACCCGGACGAGGTCGTAGCGGTTGGCGCCGCTATCCAGGCTGGCGTGCTCAAGGGGGACGTGCGAGACATCCTGCTGCTGGACGTCTCTCCGTTGACGCTGGGAATCGAGACTCTTGGCGGGGTGTCCACGTCTCTGATACCGCGCAACACCACTATCCCCACTTCCAAGAGCGAGGTGTTCACCACCGCCGCCGACAACCAGGGCTCGGTTGAGGTGCACGTCCTGCAGGGTGAGCGGAGCATGGCCAACGAGAACAAGTCCATTGGCAGATTCATGCTGGACGGAATCCTCCCCGCGCCGCGCGGCGTGCCCCAAATTGAGGTGACTTTCGACATCGACGCCAACGGTATCCTCAACGTTTCGGCCAAAGACCGCGGCACCGGCAAGGAACAGCGCATCACCATAACCGCCAGCTCCGGCCTGGACAAAAGCGAAGTCGAACGGCTGGTGCAGGACGCCGAAGTCCACGCCGAGGAGGACCGGCGCCGCAAGGAAGAGATCGAGACCCGCAACGCAGCCGAAAGCTTGGCCTACAACTCGGAGAAGATGCTGCGTGAGAACAAGGACAAGATCCCGGAGGACCTGCAGAACGAGGTCAACGAGAAGATTGTCGCTCTACGCACTGTCCTACAGGGCGAAAGCGAAACCGCAGCCATAGTCGCGGCAATGAACGAGCTTCAGGAAGCCCTGCAGAAGATGGGAAGCGCCGTCTACGGCCAGCAGTCTGCGTCCACGCCTCCCGAGGAGGGCGAGATGGGAGAAACACCCCCGCCGGACGATACGGTTGAAGGCGAGTTCCGCGAAGTGTAGCCGTCACTCAGTAAGAAACGGGCCTCATAATGAGGGCCCATTTCCTTGTCTTCCTCACGCACGCTAGACATGGTAGGGAAAGATGACCTCCTCCACCATCCTGACGCTTGCCTCGGCGAACCGCCTTGTGGCCTGGATAGCATCTCTCGTTAAGGGTGGTTCCTCAATGTCGAACACCGTATGCTTGCCCAGCCTGCCAGTTTGCGGCTCAGGCACAGCGTCCGGCAGTTCCCGGCCCAACATGACGCCGTAAGCCAGCGACCAGCACCTGGCCACGGCGGATAGGTCGTAACCGCCGCCACCAAGGGCGATCCAAGGCACGCCACTTGCGGCTTGCGCCAGGGATTCCACCACCGACACGAATCCCCTGCTGGTCAGCGCCAGGTGGGTCAGCGGGTCGGAGTAGTAGGTGTCCACGCCCAGTTGCGTCACCAGGGCATCCGGCTTGAACAACTCCAGCAACGGAGTCACCACCTGCTGAAACGCCCACAGGTACACGTCGTCGCCGGTGTAGGGGGCAAGGGGTAGGTTGACCGAGTAGCCTTCCCCAGCGCCGACCCCTTTCTCCTCCACGAAGCCCGTCCCCGGGAAGAGGTACCGCCCGGACTCGTGCAGCGAGATGGTCAGCACGGCATCCGTATCGTAGAACATCTGCTGCACGCCGTCTCCGTGGTGGGCGTCTATGTCCACGTAGGCCACGCGAAGACCGCTATTCACCATCGCCTTTATCGCTATGGCCGGGTCGTTGAAGATGCAGAAGCCGGAGGCGTGGGACGGCATGGCGTGATGAAGCCCTCCCGATATGTTGAAAGCGGCCCTCACCTCTCCCGACAGCGCCCTTTCAGTAGCAACAAGCGAGGCCCCGCTGGAGAGCAGCGCCGCATCGTACATGCCGTTGTAGATCGGGTTGTCCCCTGCCGCGCTGAAGCCGTATCTCGACGGGTCGGCGGTGGAAAGACCGGCGCTCAGGCTTCTGGCCGCGTCCACGTAGTCCCGCGCGTGGCAGGCCAGCACCTCCTCTTCGGACGCGGGCCTGGGTTCCAGCAGGCGCGAATCGGGGGGCTGGAATGCGCCCAGCGCTTCCAGCAGTTCGTAGGTATAGCGGAGCCGGACGGGCCGCATGGGGTGGCCTTCGCGCAAGACGTGGCGGGAAAGCCGGTCGGAGTAGACGAATGCCGCGCCGTTGTTCATGGTCGACTACTTGACATAAGTCGATTTTGGGGTGTCGTTAAAAGGGTTGTCAGGCATGAGACGGCGGGCACCGGCGGGTTGGCGTTGTACCTGAGAGGGGGAATTGTTTCCAACGTTATGTAAAGTTGCAAGGCTAAAAACGAAGCAATTTTTTGCAAATATGGGAAACAAATCCGAATCTGCCAGGATGCGGCGATTTTCGTCACGGCTTTTAGGTTCCTCCGGCTCATGTAGATCAGTATAGGAGACGGAGGCGGATACGGGAAGTGTGGAATGTCGGGTGTTACCCACCCTGCCGCTAGTCTGAATATAGACGCACCGCGTTCCATCCTGCTATCATTCTCAGAGAGATGCAATTCCCTCAAGCTACCAAAGGCATTATTCTCTTTAGCGTCTTGTCGGCTCTTGGACTGGGACTGGTATTTTGGTTTGAGGTTTTTGAAAATACGGAGGACAGTTTAGCGTCTACCATTTTATCGATTCTACTTGGTATGCAGGCGGTTGTAGTCGTTGGCGCCACATACGCGTATTTCTTCACGGAGGTTGTGGACATGCTTGCTGAGAAGTTCAGACGGTATCAGAGAGAGGAAGGCAGAAGGGAAGGCAGAAGGGAAGGCAGGAAAGAAGGCGTACGGGAAGGAGAACAGAGCCTAGCTGAGCGCCTGCTGAGAATGCCCGCATCCGAAAGGCAGTCGGAGATTGAGCGTATCGCCAACGGCAACAAGCAAGCCTAGCTTGACGGGGTTCGCGTTAGGGCCATGCTGCTTGGTATGCAGGCGGTTGTAGTCGTTGGCGCCACATACGCGTATTTCTTCACGGAGGTTGTGGATATGCTCGCTGAGAAGTTCAGACGGTATCAAAGAGAGGAAGGCAGAAGGGAAGGAAGAAAAGAAGGCAGGAGGGAAGGCAGGAAAGAAGGCGTACGGGAAGGAGAACAGACCCTGGCTGAGCGCCTGCTGAGAATGCCCGCATCCGAAAGGCAGTCGGAGATTGAGCGTATCGCCAACGGCAACAAGCAGGCTTAGCTTGACGGGTTCGCGCTAAGCTGTGCAAGAAGACCGTATAAGGTTGACGAGTAAGCAGCGAGTGAGTAAATTGTGGACGTTGTTCCGAGCTGATGACAAGAGCCCCTGGGCTCTTCCGGGTGTTTCCGGATAGTCGGCTCCTCTTTTTTGGGGAATTATATGCTAAACTAGCCAAACCACTAGAAAACCTACGCTGACCTAGTAGCATAGGAGGGCTTGTCTGTGGCTGAGAGTGAGTTTCGGCTGTACGGCTTCATCCTAGATTCACTTAAAGACCTTGGGTGGGATACCCGTTCCCCGCGCCTCGGCGGGAGTGTGTTTACCCAACACGAAGCCTTAGACGATCCCGGCTTGAAAGCTGGACTTGGAGCAAGGATCCCCGAGAATGTTGTAAGTCTTGGCAACAGCGCATATTGGGCGATTGAGGCCAAAGCCGACCCAAGAGATATTGGTGTTGCAGTGCAAGAAGCGCAAGGGTACGCCGAGCAGATAGGCTCGGTTCCTGGTGTATCCTGCCAGATAGCTACGGGTGTTGCCGGTAACCCGGACACTACACACTACATCGAATCCCACTTCTTTGATGGCGAGACGTGGAAGCGTATCTACTTGAATGGACGTCCAGCCACAGGGTTTATCTCACACCAGCAAGTGCAAGACTTACTCCGCAGAGGCACTGGGGAGTTGGAAGAATTCCACCTGGACGAGCAACTGTTCAAGAGCAAGGCCGCACTGATAAATAAGACTTTGCACGAGGGACGGATTAACAACCGCAATCGGGCAAGTGTCTTGGCTTGTCTCCTATTGGCTCTAGCGGAAGACCAAGATATGTCACTGAGTGAGGACCCAACGACTCTCATTCAGGACATTAACACACGGGCAAAGGCGATGTTGCGAAAGTATGGCCAAGACGCCTTCTTTCCTGAAATCTCCATCAATCTGCCAACCTCACAGGACAATCACATCGTTCACCGCAAGGCACTCACAAAGGCTACGGAACTATTACGGGGTTTGAATATAGCTTCTGCAATTGATAGTGGCTGGGATGTGCTAGGGGAGTTCTACGAACAGTTCTTGAAGTACGCCAACGATGCAAAGGAAGTTGGCATTGTGCTCACGCCCAGGCACATCACCAGCTTCGCCGCCGAGATTGTCAATGTGGGCATGAACGACGTTGTGTTTGACCCCGCCTGTGGAACGGGAGGCTTCCTCGTAGCAGCTTTGGACAGGGTGCGGAGAAAGGGCGGCAACATCAATCAGTTCAAGAAGGGCAACCTGCACGGCATAGATTCCGACCAGTTGGTTGCCACTCTTGCCATCGTCAACATGATTTTCCGAGGTGATGGGAGTAGCAACATCGTGGAGGGCGATTGTTTCACACGGGACATACCCGTCCAAGCGGACAAGGCATTGCTGAATCCCCCGTTTGCGATGCCTGAGCCTGAATGGAGATTCGTTGATAGAGCACTGGAAACCTTGAAACCCGATGGCCTACTCTTCGCTATCATGCCAATAACAGCAGTGGGGTCAGTGGATGATGGTAGGGGTGAGATAACTTGGCGGAGACAGATGCTCCAACGGCACACCCTTCTCGCTGTTATCAAGTTGCCTGAACCGCTGTTCTATCCCCATGCAAGCAAGGGAACTGTAGGCGTGGTGCTCAGAGCTCATCGCCCCCACAAGCATGAAACTGATACTGTGATTTGGGCAGTGTTAGAGGATGGGGTGAGGTACACCAAGACGAAAGTTCCAGCACAAAGCAATATGGCTCACATTGCGGCTGGTGTAGGCAACTACCTGGCAACCGCAACGCTCCCCACGCCTCTACCGCAGAAGCTGGACTATCGACCTATTGCTGATTCAGCCGGAGCGTTTTTGGACCTGTCACCCGAAAGCCATATCGATTCCGGCGACGCTGGAATTGAGATTGCGTCCGTGATAGAAAGCAATAGAGCAGGGCATCGGCGCTTGGCAGAGCAACGCACCGCAGTCTATGCTACGGAGCAACAATGGCGGGTCTTCTCGGCCATGAACTTCATGCAAGAACCAGTGCGCGGGAAAAGCGGGCGCCTGATAGACCTGCCGCCCGGGAGATTGCCTCTAATCAGCACTAAGGTTTCTGACAACGGTATTAGTGGGACGGTTGACCCTGATAGCGTAAATGCCATCTACCCCCCCAACCGCATCACCATTTCAGCAAATGGGAGTTCCTGCCAAGCGTTCTGGCACGACTATGAGTTTGCAGCGAATGGAGATGTGTTCGTGGTGAAGTTGCGGCAAGAGTTTGATACGCCCGCCTTTGGTGTGTTCCTATGTGCGGCAATTAACAACGAATCATGGCGATTCAACTACTACCGCAAATTCTCTACCCCGCAGTTGCAGAAGCTGGAGGTCAAACTGCCTGCAACTCCTGACGGGATGGTGGACATGGACGCCATAAAGCGTCTAGTAAAATTCTAGCCAAATGCTGGTAGGATTATAGCCTAAAGCGCCGCGCAGGAGCATGGCCGCCACTCCCTTGTCCAACGGATGGTTGTTGTTGCCGCACTTGGGCGATTGTATGCAGGCGGGGCAGCCGTCCTCGCAGGGGCACTCCTGGAGCACTTGCAGCGTTGCCCGCCAAAGCTCCTCTATGATGCGGTACCCCTTTTCCGCGATGCCGACGCCTCCCTCGTGGCCGTCGTAGATGAAGATTTGCGGCCTGCACGTGTCCGGGTGAAACGGCGTGGACACGCCGCCGATGTCGTTGCGGTCGCAGAGGGCGAACAGCGGCAGTACGCCGATGGCGGCGTGTTCGGCGGCGTGAAGCCCTCCCGATAGGTCGAGCCTTTCGCTTTTGATCCGGGCCAGGTCGTCCTGTCGCGGATTGAACCAGAGGGCGACGGTGGAGAACTGCTGCGGCGGCAGGTCCAGCATCTCGTCCGCTATGGGTTCGTCGTTGAAAGCCCTCCTCTGGTAGCTCACCACCTGGCTGGACACCTCCACTTCGCCGAGGTACACGTCTACGCCGCCCACGGGTCTCTCCTCGATGACGCGCCGCACCCGGATATCGGTCAGGGCGTGGGTGCGGGTGTAGTACTGCACGTCGCGGGGAGTGACGTAAGCCGTCTTCGAGTCCAAGTCCAGCCGCTCGACCAGGTACTGCTCTCCGTAGTGGAGGTAGACCGCGCCCGCGTGGAGTTGGGTGAACGCGCTCCCTTCATCGACCATTTCCAGAAGCGCCCCGGACTCGCTGCTCACCACGGCATAGGAGCCGCGCGAACTCGACCTGATGTTGACCTCCTGCGCCGGATAGGCCAGGCCAGCGCTGGGGAACCACCGTTCGCCCTTCCTGTGCAGATGGCCTTCCGCTTGCAGCGCGGCGAGGCGGCCTTGCAGTTCCGGGCCGAATAACCTTTCGTCTCTTGCGCCAAGCGGCCTCTCGTAGGCGGCGCAGAGCAGGTGCTGGTCGAGTATGCGCGGGTTGTCGGGAGCGATCAGGGCGTGTTCGTGCGACCTGCCGAAGAAGAAGTCGGGATGGCGCATCAGATACTGGTCGAGCGGGTCGTTGCGGGCGACCAGCACGCTCAACGACTCCTCTTGACGCCGACCGCTGCGTCCGGCCTGCTGCCAGGCGCTGCTCACGCTTCCGGGGTATCCTCCCAGGATGGTCGCGTCCAGCGTCCCAACGTCGATGCCCAGTTCCAAGGCGTTGGTCGACGCCACGCCCAGCAGTTCGCCGTCGAACAGGCGCTGCTCGATGTCGCGCCTGTCTTCTGCCAGGTAGCTCGCCCGGTAGGGGCTGACCTTCGACAGCAGGCTCGGCGCGTGCTCGGCCATGTAATCCCTGACCGAGACGTAGACCAGTTCCACCTGTCGGCGCGTCCTAGTGAAGGTCAGGGTGCGAACGCCGCGCAGCAGCAGTTCTCTGAAGACGACGGCGGCCT
The DNA here is from genome assembly GCA_963667055.2 of Dehalococcoidia bacterium. GTDB lineage: Bacteria > Chloroflexota > Dehalococcoidia > Lucifugimonadales > QGNO01 > DAOUJH01. The sequence goes on along the minus strand of OY762956.1, from coordinate 1,293,755 downwards.
CCGCGATAGGGCTTCTGCGCTTCGTCCTCGACTCATCGAGGAAGGGCGGGTTCCAGAACAGGAAGCGCTTGCCACCCTGCGGCGAGTGGTCTTGGTCGATGACCTTGACGGGCGCGCCGAGCAACTCCCCGGCCAGTTCTCCGGGATTGGCGATGGTGGCGGAACAGAGGATGAAGCCGGGGCTGCTCCCGTAGTAGGCGGCCAACCGCCTCAGCCTGCGAATCACGTTTGCCATGTGCGAGCCGAATACGCCCGTGTAGGCGTGCGCCTCATCGATAACTACGTAGTCCAGGTTCCTGAAGAATCGCTGCCAGGTGCCGTGGTTGGGCAGGATGCCCAGGTGGAGCATGTCGGGGTTGGTGATCACGGCCTGCGCCGTCCGCTTGATCGCAGACCTGGCCTCGCCGGGGGTGTCGCCGTCGAATATCGCCGCCTTTATCGGAATCAGGTCGCCGCACAGGGCGTTGAGCGACCTCAACTGGTTCTGGGCCAGCGCCTTGGTGGGAAAGACCAGCAGCCCGCGGCTCGCCTTCTTGGCAAGGGCGGCCTCCAGAATCGGCACCTGGTAGCACAGGCTCTTGCCGCTGGCCGCGCCGGTGGCGACTATCAGGTTCTCTCCGTCGCGGGCTGCCTGCACCGACTCCGATTGATGCAAGTAGAGCCGGCGTACGCCGCTCCGGGCAAGCGCCGACTCCAACCTGGGGTCGAGCCGCGGGGAGAGCGAGCCGAACCGGGCGGGCCTGGCCGGCGACACCTCCTCGTGGACAATCTGGCCGTCGTAGTCGGAGGCTTGCCGCACCGCCTCCAGGAAGCCGGGTACGTCCATCAGCTAGACACCGGAGATTATGTCCAGTTCGTAGTCCAACAGCTCGACGTCGCCGCGGATGTCCTGCAGGTACTCCACCACGTTCGACAACACCTGGTTGGCGTGGCGCGAGTCGTTGCTTACGCAGGAGACGCCCAAGACCAGCGTCCGGTGGGCATCGTTCTCGTCCACCTCGGCGATGGAGACGTTGAACTTGCTCCTTACCCGGCCGGTGATGGAGCGGGCCGCCTGGCGCTTGCCCTTGAGGGTGTCGTTTCCAGGCAGTCGGAGCCGTATTTTGCAGGTGGCTACGTTCATTGTCGGGCAGTATAACAGGGTTCCCCGGCCACCTACCTCCCCACACCTCCGGGCAATCCGGCAATCCCCGACACCACGGCCCCACCACCCACAGGCAAGCGGGCAAGTATGTCAGACTTTGCCCGCCTTGCCTGTTTGCCCGTTTGCCCGGGGGGCGCGGCGCGGCGGCGGGGCTTTTCTTGACGGTGTTTGTGAAAGCCACTACAATCACCTTGCCCCCAAACGGAAATCGTGAGCAAAGCTGGTTGAAGAAGTGCGTTTTGGTCAAAGGCCTCCGGCTAAAGGCGGTCAAACGTGACCGCCAGCGCAGACAATAGGGAAAGCCCGTACGCGGAAGTCCCCGAGGTGGTCATAATGCGACTGCCGCAGTACCTGCGCATACTGACCCGCCTCAGCAATCAGGGTATCGGCGTGGCCAGCTCCCAGCAGCTGGGCGAGCTGATACAGATGACCCCCGCCCAAATCCGCAAGGACCTCAGCTACTTCGGCAGATTCGGCAAGCAGGGACGCGGATACAACATCGCCAATCTGATCGCGGAACTGCGTAGCATCCTGGGCCTGGACAAAGAGTGGAAGGTGGGACTGGTCGGAATAGGCCGCCTGGGGCGCGCCATCCTGAGCTACCCGGGATTCGCGCCTGAGGGGTTCAACATCGTTGCCGCGTTTGACGCCGACTCGCGCCAGATCGGGCAGATGGTGGGCGGCATAATGGTGCAGCCCATGCACAGGCTCGCCGAGGTGATAGGCGCGGAGGGCATCCAAATCTGCATCACCGCCGTACCCGCCGACGACGCTCAGCACGTAGTGGACGAACTGGTGAAGTGTGGGGTGAAAGCTATCGTGAACTACGCGCCGGTGGCAATCCAGGTACCGCCCGACGTCAAGGCGCGCAACATAGACCCGGTGCTTGCGCTGCAGTCGATGACGTATTACGCGGCGAACGGGTGAATCAGGACGGGGGTCGGCGCTGGCGGCGGCGTTTCACGTCCAGCCGCAGCCTCGACCGCCTGATCGAAGCCAGCGCCCGCTGCAGGTCCGCGCCCTCTTCGCTTCGCTCCAGCCTCTCCTCGGCTCTGCGCAACGCTTCTTGCGCCCGCGCCTCGTCGATCTCTTCGGAACGCTCCGCGGCGTCGGCCAGCACGATGACCCGGTTGCCCGTCACTTCCAGGAAGCCTCCGGTGACCGCCATGTACACGTCTTCCTGGCCCGTCTTGTGAATCCGCAGTTCTCCGGGCTGCAGGATGGTCAACAACGGCGCATGGTGCGGCAGAATGCCCAGTTCCCCTTCCATGCCCGGAGCGACGACTATATCCACCTCGTCCGAGTAGACGAGGCGTTCCGCCGTCACTATCTCCAGCAGCATTGGCGCCATGCTCGTCAGCTCCCGGCCTCGGCCATCATGCGCTGCCCGTTCTCCACGGCCTCGGCTATGGTGCCCACCATGTAGAAGGCCTGCTCCGGCAGTTCGTCGTGCTTCCCTTCCAGGATCTCCTTGAAACCGGCCACCGTGTCACTGATCGACACGTACCGCCCCTCGCGTCCCGTGAACTGTTCGGCGACGAACATCGGCTGCGAGAAGAACCGCTGCATCTTGCGGGCGCGGGACACGGTGATCCTGTCGTCGTCGGAAAGCTCCTCCATGCCAAGAATGGCGATGACGTCCTGGAGGTCTCGGTATCTCTGCAACACCTGCTGCGCGCCGCGCGCCACCTGATAGTGGTCTTCGCCGACAATGGCGGGGTCCAGAATGCGAGAGTTGGACGACAACGGGTCGACGGCGGGGTAAAGGCCCTGCTCCGCTATGGAGCGCTCCAACGAGATGACCGCGTCCAGGTGACCGAAGGTGGTGGCCACTCCCGGGTCGGTGTAGTCGTCGGCTGGGACGTAGATGGCCTGCACCGAGGTAATCGAGCCTTTGTTGGTGGAGGTGATGCGCTCCTGCAGGTCGCCCATCTCCGTGGAGAGCGTGGGCTGGTAGCCGACCGCGGAGGGCATTCGCCCCAGCAGCGCCGACACCTCCATTCCGGCCAGGATGTACCTGTAGATGTTGTCGATGAAGAGGAGCACGTCCTGGTTCTCCCTGTCGCGGAAGTACTCGGCCATGGTGAGGCCGGTCAAACCGATGCGCAGGCGCACGCCCGGCGGCTCGTTCATCTGCCCGAAGACCAGCACCGTGTTCTTGATGACGCCGGACTCCTGCATCTCGTGCCACAAGTCGTTTCCCTCGCGGGAGCGTTCGCCCACTCCGGCGAACACGGAGTAGCCCTCGTGTACGTTGGCGATGTTTCGGATCAGCTCCAGGATGATGACGGTCTTGCCGACTCCGGCTCCGCCGTACGCGCCCACTTTTCCTCCGCGAGTGAACGGGCAGATGAGGTCTATGACCTTGACGCCCGTCTCCAACATCTGGGTCTGCGTGCCCTGCTCCTGGAAAGAGGGCGCCTCGCGGTGGATGGGCCATCGCTCTTCCGCCGCCACGTCTCCCAGGCCGTCCAGGGGGTCGCCGGTCACGTTGAACAGACGCCCCAAGGAGGCCGGGCCGACGGGGACGGCAATGGGCCTGCCGCTGTCCACTACTTCCGCGCCCCGCGTCAGTCCCTCGGTTGCGCCCATGGCCAGGCAGCGCACCCAGTTGTTGCCTACGTGCTGCTCGACTTCCAGGATAAGCTTCTCGTCGTTAAGCTCAATCTCCAAGCCGTTGAACAGGTCCGGCATCTCATCAGGGGGAAACTCCACGTCTACGACGGTGCCGATTATCTGGATGACTTTTCCCTTAGTTCCCTCTGCCATAGTTCACTCCGTTTGTAAAAGTAACCGCGCTACGCTTCCAGCGCGGCGACGCCGCCCACGATGTCCAGCAGTTCCTTGGTTATGGACTCCTGGCGCACCTTGTTGAGCAGCAGCGTAAGGCCGTCTATCATATCGTTGGCGGCGTCGGTGGCGTTCTGCATCGCCACCATGCGCGCCGAATGCTCGCTGGCCACCGACTCCAGCATTGCGTGGTATATCTGCATCTCCACGAACCTGGGCAGAAGCTCGCCCAAAACCTGCAGGCTATGCGGTTCGTAGATGTAGCCGACCGCCTGCCCCGGCTCAAGCTCCGCGGGTTCCACGGGAAGCAGCCGTTGCATCGTGGGACGCTGTGTGGCGGTGCTGACGAATACGCCGTACGAAAGGTATACCTCGTCGGCTAGGCCGCTCACGTAGTCCTCTATGGCCAGGCGGGCTATGGGCAGCGTGTCCTCCAAAGAGGGGCGGTCGCCCAGGTCTGTGAAGACGGCGCGCAAGTCGCGGCCCGTCCTCGCCATGAAATCGCGCCCCTTCCTGCCCACGCTGAGTATGCTCACGGGCGACTCCCTGTCCAAGATGAACTGGCCCGCCGACCGGTTCAGGTTGGAGGGCAATCCCCCACAAAGCCCTCTATCCGGGGTTATGTGCACTATCTGAACGCGCTTCACGTCGCGCTTTTGCAGCAGCGGATGGCTCTGTTCGTCCTCTCCGGCCTGCGAGGCGAGGTCGGCCAGCACAGTCCGCATCTTTTCGGAATACGGCCTGCCCGCGATGGAAAGCTGCTGAGCGCGCCTCATCTTGGACGCGGCAATCATCTGCATGGCCTTCGTGATCTTGGCCGTGTTCTGCACGCTTCTGATGCGGCGTCTTATTGTCCTTACGTTGGAGACTACTGCCATCTTCTACAGCTCTTCTTCCTCGTCTTCCAGGGTCTCTTCATATACCCACGCTACGTGGGAGGCGTTGACAAGTGTAGGCATGTCGTTGTCCTGGTCGCGCACCAGTAGATAGTCGTCCGCGCCGTCTTCCAGAACGCCGGCCACCTCCTGCAAGAAGCCCTCGCTCTCCAGAGTGGTTACAATCACTACAGGCTTGCCCTTGAACTGCTTTAGAGCCTGTTCCGCTAGTCCCATGTTCCCTCTACTCCAAGGTAACGGTCTGCTTGTACGCCTCTATGGCGTCCCTGAGCGCTTTCTGGTTGTCATCGGTTATTTCGTACGTGGTGGCGATGCTTTCCAGTATCTGGGGCTGATTGGCCTCAATGTACTGGTGGAAGCCGCTTTCCCATTCGCGAACCCTGGAAACGGGAACGTCGTCCAGGTAGCCGTTGGTAACGGCGAACATGATGGAGACCTGCTTTTCCAACGACAAGGGCTGGTACTGCGGCTGCTTCAACACCTCCGTGATGCGCTGGCCGCGTTCCAACTGCTCTCGCGTGGCGCGGTCCAGGTCGGAGGTGCCGAACTGGGCAAACGTCACCAACTCCCTGTACTGCGCCAAGTCCAGGCGCAGCCTGCCCGCCACGCTCCTCATGGCGCGCCTCTGCGCCGACCCGCCCACGCGGGACACGGAAAGTCCGGCGTTCACCGCGGGTCTTATACCTGCATTGAACAGGTCCGCTTCCAGATATATCTGGCCGTCGGTGATGGATATGACGTTGGTTGGGATGTAAGCCGATACGTCACCGGCCTGCGTTTCAATGATGGGCAGAGCGGTCAGGGAACCGCCCCCGTGCTCGTTGGACAGCCGCGCCGCCCTTTCCAAGAGCCTGCTGTGCAGGTAGAAGACGTCGCCGGGGTAGGCTTCACGACCGGGGGGCCTGCGCAGCAGCAGCGAAAGCTGGCGGTACGCCCAGGCGTGCTTGGATAAATCGTCGTAGATGATGAGGGCGTCCCTGCCCTGCTCCATGAACTCCTCGCCAATGGCGCAGCCGGCATAGGGAGCGAGGTATTGCAGCGGCGCGGGGTCGGAGGCGTTGGCGGCCACGACCACGGTGTGCTCCATGGCCCCGTGCTGCTCCAGGATGGCCACAGTCTGGGCCACTTTGCCCACGCGCTGCCCTATCGCCACGTAGATGCAGATCAGATCGCCGCCCTTCTGGTTGATGATGGCGTCGAGGGCTATGGCGCTCTTGCCCGTGGAGCGGTCGCCGATGATCAGCTCTCTCTGGCCGCGGCCTATGGGAATCATGCTGTCGATGGCTTTTATGCCCGTTTGGACAGGCACGTTCACTGCCTGGCGGGTCACCACGTTGGGGGCAACGCGCTCTATGGGGCGCGTGCTCTCCGTCCGCAGAGGGCCTTTGCCGTCTATGGGCCTGCCCAATGCGTCAACCGTGCGGCCGATGAGGTCGTTGCCTACCGGAACCTCGGCGACGCGGCCCGTGGAGCGCACTTCGTCGCCCTCTTTAATCTGGGAGTCGTCGCCCATGATGGCCGCGCCCACGGCGTCCTCTTCCAAGTTCATGGCCATGCCGATGACGTCTCCGGGGAAGGCCAGCAACTCTGTGTACTGCACTCCTCCAAGGCCGTGAATCCTGGCTATGCCGTCGCCCACCTCGGTGACTGTGCCAACGTCCACCATGGTCAAATCGCCGCCGAACTCCTCGATTTGACGCTTTATTACCGCAGCCAGGTCCTGGCCTCGTGTGGTCATAGCTCCTCTCCCGTTCTAACTTGGGGTTGACAACACGCTTTGCCGCAGCGATTGCAGCCGTCCGCGTGCGCTCCCGTCGATGATTCTGTCTCCGATTTTAACAAGCACCCCACCAAGGACTTCTTCATCCGTCCTGGTGGTGAGCATCACTTCCTTGTCCAACAGCGTACTCAACAGCCGGCCAAGCTTCTCCTTCTGCTTTTCATCCAAGTCAAGAGCCGCCGTAACCTCGGCGCGCTCTCTGCCCTGGCTCTCGTCCAGCAGCCGCTGATACTCGCTGAGCACGCCGGGCAGCGCCGTCAGGCCGCCCTTTGCCGTGAGCAGTCCCAGCAGGTTCAGCGCCGTAGGACTCAGGTCATTGAGAACGTCTCGCAGCAGTTGAAGCTTGCGATCCAAGCTCACTTTAGGCAGCTCAAGGAAGGCCATCGTCTCGCTATCGCTCAGGGCGTCGACCGCCGTTTGCAATTCGGCAAGCCACTCTTCCAAGCGGCCCTGCTCTTGTGCAATGGCGAACGCCGCCTGGGCGTACCGCTTGGCTACCGGCCTTCGAGCCATCAGCCTTCGTTCCTCTGGAACAGATCGCTTTCCGACAAGGTCTGCTCGATAAGCTCTTTGTGAGCGTCCTTGTCCAGCGAGCGGCGCACCACGCGCTCGGCGGCCAGCATGGCCAGGTCGGCGAACTGTTGCCGAACCTCCTCTACCGCTGCATCGCGCTCTCTTTGTATTTCGGAGCGGGCATTGGAGAGAAAAGCGTCCGCTTCCAGGCGCGCCTTCTCCCGCTCCTCGTCGCGGAACCTCTGCGCCGATTGCCTGGCCTGTTCGATCAAGCCTTGCCCCTCCCGGCGCGCCTCCCTGATCTGCTCCTCCATCTCCTGCTGGCGCTGGGCGGACTCCACCTGCAGGTTCTGGGCCTGCTCCATGCTCTCTTTGATGCGCTGCGAGCGCTCATCGAGGACGCGCAAGATGCGCTTATAGCCCACCAAGTACAATATGACCAGCAGGATGGTAAAGTTGACCAGATAGACCACCAAGCTGGGTATATGGAAGCCTAGTTCTGCCATACCCCTCTCCCGTTTATGCTAGGTCTGCCGAACTTACGAGTTTATGCCACCAGGGCTAAGATGATCGCCACTACCAGGGCATAGATGCCCAGCGCTTCGGCGAACGCGATAGCCAGGATCATGTTCGTCTGCACTGCGCCACGGGCCTCCGGGTTGCGCCCGATTGCATTCATGGCGCCGGCGCCCAGAATACCTATGCCGATACCCGGTCCTAACATACCGAGTCCAGCGGCTAATCCGGCGGCAAGCAACTTCAAGGCATCTGCTTCAGGCATGAGTCCCCCTTCTCTTGTTGAACTGCGTGTTTTATTTAGTCCTGTCGAGAGGTGGCGGCGTACAAGGCCAGTCCGAGGCCAGCCCCCACCATCCCTATCACCACTATAACCAGCGCCAGAATGATAATTTCCATATCAACTCCTATGCCCGGAAGGCTAGTGGCCTTCCTCCGCTTCATGTTCATGGGGCGTAACCGCCGTGGTCACGAATACCAACGTAAGACCGGCGAATATCAACGCCTGGATGAACCCGACCAGCAACTCCAATCCGTAGAACGGCAGCGAGAACGCAAACGGTATGAGGAACGCCGTGACCAGCAGCAGTATCTCGCCGGCGGTCATGTTCCCAAACAACCGGAACGTAAAGCTCACGATGCGTATGAACTCGCTCAGCGCTTCCAGCAATCCGACGAATACGTCTATGACGCCTTCGAATATGCGGCCCTTGAGCAATGCACCGAACCGGAAGAACTTCCCGAAATAGGAGAACCCCAGGGCTTTGATCCCCCAGAACTCTACAAAGACAAAGGAGACCAGCGCAAGCGCAAGCGGCATGTTCAGATCGGTGCCGGCGGGGCGCAGGGCGTGCCGCGCCAGGTGGTCGCCTTCCACAACGCCGAAGCTCTGGTAGATAGGCAGCAGGCCCAGCCAGGCGTTTACTATCACGTACAGGAAGATGGTGGCAAACAGGGGGAAGAAAGGCCTGGCGTAGCGGGGACCGGCCACGCTCTCCACAAAGCCGTACATCCCGCCGATTATGGATTCAACAAAGTTCTGCAACCCCCTGGGCGGTTTGTCGGCGCTTATGTTGCGCGTGCCGAAGTAGAAGAGGAGTATCAGCACGGCGCTAGCCACCAAAGAGGAGAGGATGGTGTTGGTGGGTATGAGGCGGTTGGGCAGCTTGTGAAGCTCCTTCGCTTCCCTGGCGTCCGCTTCCAGCAGGGGTTGCGGCGGGAGGTGGACTTCGGGTGTGGGAAGGAACGGCTTTCCGTCCTCTCCCCCGAACAGGGCGGTGCCGATGGCGCCGATGATGAATCCAAAGACAAAGAGGGCTAGAAGGGCTATGCCGATGACTCTTATCAGGTTCTTAGTTTCCATCGATTAGCTGCAATGCCGCTCTATTACTGGTCGTCCGTATCATCCACGTTGAAGAGAGGCTCAACCATTCTGTACAGTCCATAAAATGCGGCCACGCTGCCCAGCAAAACTCCCAGCAACGTGAATAGGGGAAGGGTGCCCATCCTGTTGTCCAGCCAAATCCCTCCGGCTACGCCGAGCACAATGGCAATCGCCACGTACCAACCAAGTCCAAGCAGCCGCATGGCGACGACAAACCCGCGCCTATTCATGCCTCCCCCGTCAGACTTTGCGAAGTTTATCACATATCCTTTCACTGTCAACGCCACTTCCCCGCCCCACGCCACCCCCGGGCAAGCGGGCAAGCCCCCTACCACTGCCCCGCCACCCGCGGGCAGACGGGCAATGCCCACACGACTGTCATACTGAGCGGAGCGAAGTATCCGCGTCGTGGGACAGCCTAGTCTACGTATCGAGCCACACTCACCACCCCCAATCATGGGGAGAGGGGAGTCCGCACACTTGCACGCGTCCCTGTCTGCTTGCCATGCAGATTCTTCGCTCCGCTCCCCTGCGCTCAGAATTGACAGCTATGCCCGTATGGGCGGGGCGAGGCGTGGCTGCCCACTTGCACGCCGCCTGCTTGCCCGCCGCTCACGTAGGAGATAAGGTTCTACTGTTATGAAGACCATTGGCCTTGACTTTGGCACCGAGAGCGTGCGCGGCGTCCTGGTGGACGTGGAGAGCGGCGAAGAGATAGCCGCCGCCGTCTCAGAGTACGAACACGGCGTCATCGACGGCAAGTACCATGACCCGGACGACTACCTTCGTTCCATGGACTCCGTCCTCGTAGAGCTCGGCCCCTGCGACGCTATAGGCGTGGATGCTACGGCTTGCAGCGTCCTGCCCTGCAAAGCGGACGGGACGCCGCTTTCCCGCCTATCGGACGACCCGCACTCCCTGGTCAAGATATGGAAGAACCACGACGCCCAGCCGCAAGCCGACCGCTTGAATGAGCTGGCGTTGCGGCGCGGCGAACCGTGGCTTTCCCGCTACGGTCGCGTATCCAGCGAGTGGTTCTTCCCCAAGGTCTTGCACACGCTGGAAGAAGCCCCCGACGTCTACCAACAAGCCGACAGGTTCATCGAGAAGGCGGACTGGATTGTCTGGCAGATCACCGGCAGGGAGACCCGGAACGCCTGTGCCGCCGGGTACAAAGCCATGTGGCACAAGCGCGACGGCTTTCCATCCGACGGCTTCTTTCAATCGCTGCACCCGTCGCTGGCGGGCGTTGTGCGGGAGAAGACAGGCTCCGACGTGCTGCCGGTGGGAGCGGCGGCGGGACGCGCCGCCGCCTACGGAGACGCCGTAGTCGCGGTGGCCACAGTGGACGCCCACGCCGCAGTGCCCGCGGCCGGAATCACAGAGCCGGGCGCGATGCTGCTTGTGATGGGCACCAGCCTCTGCCACCTGACCCTGGCCAGTGAAGAGGCGCAGGTGCTTGGCATGTGCGGAGCGGTGGAGGACGGCATCCTCCCCGGCTACTTCGGCTACGAATCGGGGCAGGCGGCGGTAGGCGATATGTTCGCCTGGTTCTCGCAGCAGTTCAACCTCCCGCATAAAGGCTCCGACGAACCCGGTTCCCTGGTGGCCCTCGACTGGTGGAACGGCAGCAGGGAACTGCAAAGAGCCGACCTCAGCGGTGTGCTGCTCGGACTGACCCTGGACACCACGCCGGAGGAGATCTACAGGGCGCTGGTCGAATCGGCGGCCTTTGGGACAAGGCGGATCATCGAGTCGTACGAAACCGCCGGTATTCCTATAGCCGAACTGCGGGCCTGCGGGGGACTCCCCGAACGAAATCCGTACATCATGCAGGTGTTCGCCGACGTGACGGGACGAAGGATACGCATCGCCAAGACCGGCCAGGCGTCGGCGGTGGGAAGCGCCATGCTGGCCGCGATGGCGGCGGGGGCCTCGACCGGCAACATGGGCGGCGTGGGCAAGCGGGAATACGCGCCCAACTCCGCGACCAAAATGCGTTACGATGAGCTTTACTCCATATACACCGACCTCCACGAAAAGTTCAGCGACGGCGCAATCATGGCAAAGCTAAGAGGAGGCAGTTGACACCATGAAACAGCGAATCGCCTTGTTCTGGCCCGGCGACTACAGGGACAAGCCCAACGAATGGGCACTTCCCGGCGTGGAAGAGGCCACCGCGCAGCTTGAAAAAGCCCTGGAAAAGCTGGGCTACTCTCCATACCGCGTGGAGGGTTTCATAAGCAGGCCGCATCAGTCCATAGAGAAGCTGGGCCCCATAGACGACCCCATGATCGGCGTCTGCACCCACTGGTTGTACGGCCCCCACACCACCGATGGCGTTGTGGGCAAGGACACCCCCCTGCTGCTGGCAAGCAACTTCTCCGGCCAGTGGCCGGGGCTGGTCGGCCTGCTGAACACCGGCGCCTGCCTGGAAAGCGTGGGACGGCAGTTCTCGCGGGTCTGGACGGACGCCCCGGACTGGACTGCAGATGAACAGTTCATGTCCAGGCTGGAAGAGTGGTGCTCCAGCGGAGCCATCGCCTACGCTGAAGACGAACTCTCATATCAGACCGCCGTCTCCTCCAACGCCGAGGCCGTCGCCAGGACGGTCGAACAGGGCATACGAGACAGGCGGGTGCTGGCCCTGATGCTCGGCGACACCTCGATGGGCATGATCAACGGCTACTTCGGCCCGCGCCTGCTCAATCCCATCGGTTTCACCGAGCACAAGGTTGACCAGGCCTGGATCATCGACCGGGGCAGGAGCATCTCCGACAAGCGTATAGAGGACGCCTACCGGTTCGTCAGGAGCAACGGGGTCGCCTTCCACTATGGAGTAGAAGGCGCGGAGGACTTCGACGAAAACGCCACTAGAGAGCAGTTGCGCGACTACCTGACCGTCCTGGACTTGATCGATGAGTTCAAGGCGGACTGCCTGGGCTGGCAGTACCAGCTTGGCCTGCTCAACCTGCGTCCGCCGTCCGACTTCGCGGAGGGGCTGCTGAATTCGGTTTGCAGGCCGGAGTCCAACGGCGACACTGTCGCCACCGCCACCGAAGCCGACCAGGGCAACCTTGTGGCAATGGAGATGATGAAGCGCCTTCTCAAAGCCAAGGGACTGCATCAGTCCGTACTGTTCCACGACGTCCGCTGGGGCGCGGAACACGAAGGGCGGTTCATCTGGGTGCTGCTGAACTCAGGCTCATCCGGGGCCTACGCCTTCAACCACGACCCGGATACATTGAGAGGAGTCCACTCGTACCGGCAGCCGTCGGGATATTTCCCCACCCCCGGCGGCACCTTTGCCGGAGAGAGCCTGCCCGGCGACATAACCTGGGCGCGCGTCTATATCAAGGACGGCAAGCTCTGGATGGACATCGGCAGGGGAGAGGTGGTCAAGCTGCCGGAACAGGTGCGCGACGAATGGTGGAACGGCACCACCAGGGAGTGGCCGTTCATGGCAACCGACATGGGCATCAGCCGGGACACCCTCATGGCGCACTATCTGAGCAACCACGTTGCCGTAGCCTACGGCGACATATTCCAGGAGATGGCGGCATTGAGCCAGGCGCTTGGCTTCCAGGTCAGGATACTCGGCAAGGCAGAGGAGGGAGCATGAGGATTCTAGTCGCAGGCGAGTCATGGGTAACGCACACCGTCCACATCAAGGGCTTCGATAGCTTTGTCACAAACGGCTACGAAGAAGGCGTGGGCTGGTTGAAGGCCGCTCTGGAGAAGGCGGGGCACGACGTGCATCATATGCCCAATCACTTGGTGGCGACCGATTTCCCTTCCACGGTGGAGTCGCTGCGCCAGTACGAAGTGGTGATGCTCAGCGACTGCGGCAGCAACACGCTGCTTCACCACCCCGATACGTTCATCAAGTCGCAGAAGACCCCCAACCGCCTCCATGCCATACGCGACTACGTGGCCGGCGGAGGCGCTCTGGTCATGATCGGCGGCTATATGACGTTTCAGGGCATAGACGGCAGAGCCAGGTATCACGGTACGCCGGTGGAAGAGGCGCTGCCCGTGAACATAGGCCAGGTGGATGACCGCGTTGAGGTCCCTGAAGGCGTCGTTCCCCGGGTGGCCAGCCCGGAGCACCCCGTTCTTAGCGGCATCGATGGCGAGTGGCCCGCCTTCCTGGGCTACAACAGGGTTGCCGCCCGTCCGGAAGCGGACGTCCTGGCAACCGCCGGAGACGACCCGTTTCTGGTCGTCTGGCAGTACGGCAAAGGCCGGTCTGCCGCCTTCGCTTCGGACTGCGGCCCGCACTGGGGCCCGGAGGAGTACCTGAACTGGCGCCACCACGACCGGCTATGGGCGCAACTGGTCGCCTGGCTGGCTGAGGGATAGGGAAGCGCGGCTGAGGTCAAGCTGTCGCAGCGGGTATAGAAACAGAGCCTACCTGGAACGTGACGCGGTCTGGCCTTCCATTCCTACCCATACCTCGCCACCCTCAAACGCCTCTTTCTTCCAGATGGGCACGTTCTCCTTGATGCGGTTCACCACGTACTGGCACGCCGCGAACGCCTCGGCGCGGTGCGGTGAGGCTGCCGCCACCACCAGGCTGATTTCGCCCACCTCCATGCGCCCCAGGCGGTGCGCAATCGACACCGCGGTGTCGTTCCAGCGCTCCGCCACCTCTCCGGCGATGCGGGACAGCATCTTCTCCGCCATCTCTTCGTACGCCTCGTATTCAAGGTAGAGAACGCGCCTGCCGTCCGTGTGGTCGCGAACCGTCCCCAGGAAGGTGACCACCCCACCCTTGTCGGGGGCGCGCGCCGCGGCTGTGATCTCGTCGGGGTCGAGGACGTCGCGGCTTATCCTGATCACAAAGCGCCTCCGCTGACCGGCGGTATGAAGGCTATTTCGTCGCCGTCCCGGATGGGGTGGTCATCGGGAACGTACTCGGCGTTGACGGCCACCATAATGGGAACGCCGCCCTTCATCATGCCCGCGTAACGCCTGTCCAACTCACTCACGACGTGCGCCACCGTGGCCGTCTCCGGCAGGTCCAGTTCGATTTCCGACTCGCCCGCCATCTCTCTGAGGGCGGCGAACAGCTTTACTCGCGCTTTCATCGTGCCGCGTATTATAGCTTGGACGAAGCCGCTCTTCACCCCGGTCTATACGGGCAAAGGATCAGTAATCGACCGCGAGGCCGCGCTCGGCGCTGGGCGCCCTCCGCACATTCTTCCATACGGCCGCTACTCCGAAGGCCGCAGTCGCAACCAGGGCCATGGCGGGACCGGAGGGCAGGTCGACGTGGAAGGAAAGGTACAGCCCTACCACTGCCGAGACTGCGCCTATCAGCGCGCCAAGCGCCATGACTTGTACGAACCTCTTGACGAGCAGGTACGCCGTCGCCGCGGGAGTTATCAGCATTGCCATGACCAGGACTATACCCGCCGCTTGGATGCCAATCACGATAACCAGGGCGAGGAGAGCCAGGAGCACGTATTCCACCAGTCCCGTCCTGATTCCAACCACCTTTGCCCCCACGGGGTCGAAGGTGGTGTAGATAAGCTGACGGTGGAACGCGTAGAGTCCCACCAGCACTACCGCGGCCAGCGCCAGCGAAACGTAAACGTCCGTTTGAGATACGCCAAGCACCTGACCCAGCAGCAAGTCTTCAATGTTGACTTTGATGTTGTTGGCGCTGGAAAGCATCACCAGGCCCAGGGCAAACATGCCGGCAAAGATGATGCCTATGGACGTGTCCTCGCTGACGCCCGTGCGCCGGGCCACGGCGCCCATGGATACAGCGATCAGGATTCCCGTGGGAACCGCCGCATAGAAAGGGCTGACTCCCAACAGGAAAGCGACAACCATGCCCGGCAGCACGGAATGCGCCAGCGCATCGCCCATGAAGGCGCGTCCCCGCGTAATGACGTATGCGCCCAGGACCGGACACATCACGCCGACGAGCACGGACACGATCAGGGCCCGCACCATGAAGCTGTATTGGAACGGCTCAATGATGTAGTCAATCATCAGGCGCTGCTTCCAGGACCGAAGTGGTTGGGGTCGAATTCGATTCCGTGCGATCCGTACATCTCTTCCATCACTTCCGGGGTGAACGCGTCCTCCGGAGGGCCGCAGGCGCAAACGTGGTGGTTGAGGCAAAGGACCTGATCGAACCTGTCGGCCAGGTTGGTAAGGTCATGGGTGGCGAGGAGCACGACTCTCCCCTCGTCGCGCAGGGACTGGAGCACTTTTACGATCTCCTCCTGCGCGCCCACGTCAACGCCGCTGAACGCTTCGTCCAGCAGAATCACGCTGGCCTCCTGGGCCAAGGCGCGCGCTATGAAGACCCTTTGTCGCTGGCCGCCGGACAGCTCGGTAATGAGCGACGAGCGCTGTTCCCATAGTCCGACCCGCCCCAGACAGGCCTTGACCATCTCTTTCTCTCTCTTCCCGGGCCGCCCGAACAGTCCAACGTTGCAACAGCCCATGGTCACCACGTCCTGAACGGTGGCGGGAAAAATCCAGTTGATGGCGGCGCGTTGAGGTACGTAGGCCAGCGCGCCCTGCGGAATTGCCGCGCCTCTCAGCGTCACCCCGCCATTCGTTGCCGGCAAGACCCCCGCAATAACGTCGAACAGGGTGCTCTTGCCCGCGCCGTTGGGCCCCAGGACGCCCATCAGCGTGCCCGGCCTCACGTCGAAAGTAACGTCGGTCAACGCCTTGTGACCGCCGCGAACCACGGTTAAGTCTTCGACGGCTATTTCCGGATCGAAGGTCATCATCGCCAACTCTTGCCTCCAGCCTACTTGGCGCCATGATACTTAGTATCAAAGAATGTGGGCTAAAGTAAATTATCATTCTCCCTCTGGGAGATGTCAAGGAAGGTCAAGCGCTAAGAGATCAAGCTGGATCCGGCTCTTGTGGAACCGCCGCCGCTATGTGTTCCCTGATCCTGCGGTTCAAGACACCTCGCTCCAGCAGCACCCTTCTGTTGCACTCCAGGCACCGCAGCCCAATGTCCGCCCCAAGCCTGACCACCCTCCACTGGTAGCTGCCGCAGGGGTGGGGTTTCTTCAGCCTCAATACGTCGTTTAGATGGTACTCCCTTACCATGCGGCATCCACAGAGGCCAGAACGTCGTTGACGGCGTCTCTCAGACCGACGGTTGCCTTCCTTGCCGCATCAGCGAAATCATCGCCCCGCGAAGCGTATATTATCCCCCGCGACGAGTTGACCAGGATACGCCTGCCCTGAGCCGTGACGCCGTTTCTCACCGCTTCCTCCAACGCCCCCTCCTGCGAACCTATGCCTGGAATCAGAAACGGCATGTCGGGGCAGAGCGCCCGCACCTCTCTTATCTGCTCCGGGTACGTCGCGCCCAAGACCAGTCCGGCGTTCCCATGCCGGTCCCATTCGCCGACCTGCAGCGCAAGCTGCTGGTACAAAGGCATAGCGCCCTCCGCGCCCGACGAGACCACCAGGTCCTGTAGGTCTACCGCGCCGGGGTTGGACGAACGGCACCAGACGAAAACGCCCCTGTCCGAATACTCCAGGAAAGGCTCTACAGCGTCTCTGCCGCCGTAGGCGTTTATCGTGACCGCGTCGAACTTCCAGTACTCGAACATCGCCCTGGCGTAGGCCGTGGCAGTGTTCCCGATATCGCCGCGTTTGCCATCGCCCAGCAGTATCACGCCGGGAGCCACGTCGCGTATGTGCTGAACCGTGCTCTGCAATGCGTTCCAGCCATCGAGACCCAGGGCTTCATAGAAGGCTAGGTTGGGTTTGTAGGCGCAGACCAGGTCGTGGGTGGCGTCGACTATTGCCCTGTTGAACGCGGCAACATCCTCTAGGGGCATCAAGTTTGGGTCGGGGTCGAGTCCCACGCACACAAGGCTTCTGCTGGCCTCGCAGGCGGCATCCAGTCTCTGGGCAAAGGTGGTCGACATCTTCGCCTACAATGCTATCCTTGTTCAGGATGCAGGACAAGGGATTGAGCCGTCCATTTACAAGCGCATTGCCAGAGGGCCGGGGAGGATGTCCATTATCTTGACAACGATTTTTCGCCCATGCAAGAATGGCAATATCTTGGCAGGATAGCTAGGCTCTGCTGAGCATAACAAGAGGAAGGCGGCCCCAGTGGGTCGCCTTCTTGCTTATCCACTGGGTAATTCCTACATGAAAACCGAGTACAAAGCGCCAACGCCCACCGGCAGGAAGCTGCTGCGCATCTTCCACCGCCTCTACGACGACTACGGCCCCCAGCGCTGGTGGCCGGGCGACGGCCCGTTCGAGACGATTGTCGGCGCAATCCTCACCCAGAACACCGCATGGAGGAACGCGGCGCGCGCCATCGACCGCCTCAAAGAGGAGGGCGTTTTGTGCCCGGCGGGACTGCGCGAACTTGCCACGGATGAACTGGCGAGCCTGATCAGGTCCAGCGGCTACTTCAACATGAAGGCAAGGAAGCTCAAGGCATTCGCGGAGCACCTGGGCAACGGCTACGGCGACGACCTGGAGGCGATGCTGCGGCAGGAACCGGACGCGTTGCGCCGCGAGCTTCTCTCCATCTACGGCATCGGCGAGGAGACCGCCGACGACATCGTCCTGTACGCCGGGGGCTGGCCCTTCTTCGTCATAGACGCCTACACGCGGCGCATACTGGAGCGGCTGGAGCTTGTCGGCGAGGGGCGGAAGTACACCGAGCTTCAGGCCTTCTTCCACGAACACCTGCCCAGAGACACCGGGCTATTCAACGAATACCACGCCCTGTTGGACCACCATGCCGGCGTGACCTGCGTGCGCCGCGACCCGCGCTGCGCCGATTGCTCCCTGCTGGATATGTGCCCCACCGGCAAGAAGCGAGTCGAGAGCTAGCCGGAAGGAGCCGCCGGGCTGCCCTGCGCCGCTCTCTTCCGTACGACCCGCCTGCGTTTCCGCACCGGCTTGGCGGGCTGCGCCTGCTCTCCGGGTTTCAGTATCCCTATGAACGGCAGGTTGCGATACTTCTCCAGGTAGTCCAAGCCGTAGCCGACAACGAACTCGTCCGGAATCTCAAATCCCACGTAATCCAGCTTGACGTCCACAATCCGCCGCACCTTCTTGTCCAGCAGCGCACAGACCTTCAGACCGGCCGGATTCAGCGAACGCAAGTAGCGGAGCAGGTAATTGAGGGTCATGCCCGTGTCCACGATGTCCTCCACCAGCACGACGTGGCGGCCTTCTATGGATATGTCCGGCCCTTTCTTGACCTGCACGGCCCCGTTCCCAAGGTCGTTGCCGTTGCCTCCGTAGTAGGAAACGGACATGAAGTCCATGGACATCGGCAGCGTTATCTCTCGCATCAGGTCGGCCATGAAGCAGAACACCCCCCTGAGCACTCCCAGGAGAACGGGCTGCTTGCCCTTGTGGTCGCGGGAGATGGCCTTGCCAATCTGGCGCACTCTTCGCTCTATCTGCGGTTTGTTAAACAGTACCCGCTCCACCTCAGGGATGTCCTCCTGCGCCAGGGGGCCGAATCCGTACTTGGCCAGGAGGCGGTGTATGTCGCGCCTGTAGAGCAGCTTGACGTTCACGTCCGGGTAAAGCTCGCGCAGATGGCGCATCTTCCTGTTCTTCTCCGTGACCAGGCTCTGTTTGAGGGTGGTCAACTCCACGTAGAGGTCCAGCTCCGGCAGATAGAAGTCGGGGGTGAACATCTCCGCCACCCGTTCGCCGTCCCATCTCAGTGGGAAGGAACGAGGTTCGTACAGCCACTTCACTCCGTAGAAGTCCAACAGGCTGGTGAAATCGTCCTCGCTGGGGTGGGCAAAGGGCCGGTGCGTCGTGGGAACGGGGTAGTGCTCCATTGGCGCTGCTACGGGAGGGACATCGATTGAAGGAGCATCGGCTTTGGGGGTTCTTCGCCTGCGCCTGCGGGGTTTCGCGGCAGTTTCAACCGCCGCCTGAGCGGTCTGAACGTCCACGTCCGAGGGCGACGCTTGCCCTTTCCGCTTACTGCCGCGGCGTTTGGATCCGTTGCTCTGGTTTACCCAGGCCTTACTCTGATCGATGGAAGAGGCTTGCTCTTCCGAAATCGATACATTCTTCATCAAGCTATACCCAATAATAGCTTAAACGGTTCAAGAGTGGCAACCTTGGCATCTCTTTTCAACTCTTTTTTTCGCTTCGCATTCAGTATTCGTTGACGGGCAGCACGTTATAGGAGCTTCCCCGTCCCAGGCTGTCCACGGCGGCGCGCGCCGTGTCCAGAGAGGTAAAGCACGATATGCGCCGCTCCACGGCGGCGCGCCGTATCTCAAAACCGTCCCGCAGGGTTGACGCCGACTCCGAGACCGTGTTGATTACGGCCTTCACCGCTCCTTCCTCTATCACGTCCACCACGTTGGGATGGCCTTCCCCCAGCTTCTTTGCTATGAGCCGCACTTCGAAGCCGAGGGCGCGGATCATTGCCGCCGTGCCTTCCGTCGCGTATAGCTCGCAATCGGCCTCGGCCAAGGCGCGCACCAGGGAAACCGCCTCCGCCTTGTCCTTGTCGGCGATGCTAAGCAGCACCGAGCTTTCTCTGTGCAGGTCGAGTCCGCTGGCCAGCAGAGCCTTGGCCACGGCCGGCATGAACTCATGGTCAACGCCCATGACCTCACCCGTGGACTTCATCTCCGGCCCCAGGTACGTATCCACTCCCGCCAGCTTCGACATGGAGAACACCGGCGCCTTTACCCCCACCAGTTTCGCTTTCTTCCACAACCCGCCGTCGTAGCCCTGCTCCCGCAGCGTCCTGCCAAGCACTACTCTTGTGGCAAGCCGCACCATGGGCACGCCGGTGACTTTGGAGAGGAACGGCACGGTGCGGCTCGACCTGGGGTTAGCCTCCAGCACGTATATCGCCGAGACGTCGTTATCGCCGTACTTGAATGTCGCTGGGTCGCGGTAGGGGTCCAATCCCATGATGACGTACTGAATGTTTATCAGGCCCTTGGTGCCCAGCCCCAGGGCTATGCGCGTGGTGTAGTCGACCAGTGTGTCCACCTCGGCGGTGGTCAGGGTCAAGCCTGGGTATATGGCCATGGAGTCGCCGCTGTGGACGCCGGCGCGCTCCACATGCTCCATGATGCCCGGGATCAGCACCTCCTCGCCGTCACAGATGGCGTCGACCTCCACTTCACGTCCTTCCAGGTATTTGTCTATGAGTATCGACCTGCCGCGGCCTATCTCCACGGCGGTGGACAGATAGCGGATTAGCTCGGAGGCGTTCTGCACTATCTCCATGGCCCGGCCACCCAGGACGTAGCTGGGCCTGACCAGTACGGGGTAGCCTATCTGCTGCGCTACGTTCAGCCCTTCCTCCACCGTCGTCACCGCCGCGCCGGGTGGCTGAGGGATTCCTTGCCTGGCCAGAAAGTCCTCGAACTTGTGCCTGTCGGCGGCGATGTCTATGGCCTGCGCCGACGACCCCAGGATGGGCATTCCCAAGCGCCCCAGCGACTGCGACAGGTTGATTGCCGTCTGTCCGCCAAACTGCACCACCGACGGCGGGTACTCGATGCCGCCGTCAGGCGTCTCTATAGCCTCGTTTTCCAGTATGTCCAGAACGCTCTCCTCGTCCAGCGGTTCGAAATAGAGCCTGTCGCTGGTGTCGAAATCGGTGGAGACGGTCTCCGGGTTGGAATTGACGATAATGCTGGCCGTACCCTCGTCCTGCAAGGCCCAAGCGGCGTGCACGCTGCAATAGTCGAACTCGATTCCCTGCCCTATCCTGATGGGCCCGCTGCCTATCACCAGCGATTTGTTGCCGGGAAGGGGTAACGCTTCGTTCTCCTGCTCGTAGGTGCTGTAGAAGTACGGCGTCTGCGCCTCGAACTCGGCGGCGCAAGTGTCCACCATCTTGTACACGGGCCGGATTCCCCAGGACCGGCGCAGGTCGCGGATCTGGTCGGGCAGGCGGTCTGCCAGGGTGCCTATGTACTCATCGGAAAAGCCGAGCCGCTTGGCGGAGCGCAACAGGCGCGGCGTGAGCGGTTCTGCCAGCAACTGCCGCTCCATGTCCACTATGTTTTGCATACCGCTGAGGAACCAGGGGTCTATCCCCGTGCGGCGGCTGATGTCCTGGATGGAAATGGATTTCCGCAAAGCTGCCATGAGCGCCCAGAGGCGCGTGTCGTTGGCTTCCGTGGGTAAGCTTTCCAGCGACTCGTTTACGTCCCCGCTCCAAGCGGGGTCCTGCCAGAGCAAGGTCTCGGTCGATTGCTCCAGGGAGCGCACCGCCTTTTGCAGCGCCGCCTCGAAGGTGCGATCGATTGCCATCACCTCACCCGTTGCCTTCATCTGAACGCCCAGGTTTCGCTCACCCGTGGGGAACTTGTCGAAAGGCCAGCGCGGTATCTTGACGACGCAGTAATCAAGCGCCGGCTCGAAAGCGGCCAGCGTCTTGCCGGTAACCCTGTTCGCAATTTCGTCCAGACGCTTGCCGATTGCAATCTTGGCGGCGACGCGGGCTATGGGATAGCCGGTAGCCTTGCTTGCCAGAGCAGAGCTGCGGCTCACCCTGGGATTGACCTCTATGACGTAGTATTGAGGCGACGGCTCTTTGCCATTGGCGAATTCGTGGGGGGCGGCCCAGGGATGCGGCGATAGAGCGAACTGAATGTTGCAGCCGCCTTCCACTCCCAGCGCCCGGATGATGCGCAGGGCGGCGCTGCGCAGCATCTGGTACTCCTTGTCGGAAAGGGTCTGGGTGGGCGCGACCACTATGCTGTCGCCGGTGTGCACGCCCATGGGGTCTATGTTCTCCATGGCGCACACCGTGAGACAATTGTCGGCGCCGTCCCTCATTATTTCATATTCGACCTCTTTCCAGCCCAGCAGGTACTTTTCCACCAATACCTGGTGAATGGGACTGGCGGCCAGCCCGCTGATTGCCGTCTGTTCGAGGTCGTCCCATCCCTGGACAACACCTCCGCCGGTGCCTCCCAGTGTGTATGCGGGGCGCACCACCAGCGGGAACCCAATCCTCTCGGCCGCTTCCCTGGCTTCCTCCAGAGAAGTTACCGTTTCACTTTCAGGCACGGGTTCTCCCATGTCTATGAGCAACTGGCGGAACAAGGAGCGGTCTTCAGCCGTGCGTATGGTTTCCAGGGGTGTGCCCAACAGGCGGACGCCGTACTTTTCCAAGATACCCGCTTCGGCCACTTCAACGGCCAGGTTGAGTCCCGTTTGACCGCCGAGAGTGGGGAGCAGCCCCTGAGGTCGTTCCCTCTGTATGATCCGCTCGATGACGTCTACGGTGAGAGGCTCTATGTAGACCACATCGGCGATGCCCTGGTCCGTCATTATTGTGGCGGGGTTGGAGTTGACCAGAACGGTGGTCACGCCCTCCTCTCTAACGGAACGGCACGCCTGTGAGCCTGCATAGTCAAACTCGGCAGCCTGCCCAATGACTATGGGCCCCGACCCAATGATTAGGACTTTATCTATCTGGGGAGGGGGTTCAGTCACTCCATCCCTCATCATCATTAAAAAGCAAGATGAATCTCATGATCTACTTACCTCCTTTATCATCGACAGGAACCTGTCGAAGAGGTATTCATTGTCCCAAGGCCCGGGAGCGGCCTCGGAATGGAATTGTATCCCCATGATGGGCAGTTCCTTGTGTATTATCCCCTCAACCGTACCGTCGTTGAGATTTATATGGCTCACTTCCATACCTGCGGGAATTGTATCCGCATCCACGGCGAAACCGTGGTTCTGAGCCGTGATGTAGACGCGGCCCGTGGCCAGGTCACGCACGGGATGGTTTCCTCCGTGGTGTCCGAATTTGAGCTTATAGGTCCGCGCTCCAAGAGCCTTGGAAAGAAGTTGATGACCCAGGCAAATCCCCATCACCGGCAGCTTGCCAACCAAGCCGCTTACCATGTCCACGGCGTAACCCAGATGAGCGGGGTCGCCCGGTCCGGGCGAAAACACTATTCCGTCAGGCTCCAAGTCCAATACGTCTTCGGCAGTGGTACGGGCCGGAACGACCGTTGCCCGGCAACCCCTGGCCTCAAGATTACGTAGGATGTTGTATTTTAAGCCGCAGTCCGTGACCACAATGTGCGGGCCGGAGCCGCTTCCGGCCGTCTTTCCATTCCAAGCGTAGGGTTCATCCGTAGTCACAGTAGCAACGAAGTCCACGTCGTCATATCTTGGCGCGCGGCCAAGCCGTTCCCGCGCCTCTTCCGGACTCAACTCGGAGGTGAGGCACCCCATCATTGCGCCTTCCCTACGGATGCGCCTGGTCACGGCGCGGGTATCTACCTTGCTGATGCCCACTATGTCCTGGCTCGCCAGGTAATCGTCGATTGCGCCGTCGCTGCGGTAATGGCTGGGATGCCTGGATTGCTCGCGCACCACGTATCCGGCTACTTGAATCCGCCGCGACTCCACGTACCGCTCGTTCACTCCGTAGTTGCCGATGAGCGGATACGTCGCCACCACTATCTGCCCGGCATAGGACGGGTCGGTGAGGATCTCCTGGTACCCGGTCATCGAGGTGTTGAACACGACCTCGCCGTAGGTGGTACCGACTGCTCCCATCGATTCGCCCTGATAGACGGAGCCGTCCTCCAGCACCAGGTACGCTTCTCTAACCTCCAACGGTTCCCACCTCTGTTACCTCCGAATGCACTATTCTGCCGCCTGCTATGGTGGCCGCTACCCGGCCCTTCAATGCGACCCCTTCCAGCGGAGTATTCTTGCCTTTGGAGGCGAACTCCTCGCTGCGCACCACCCACTCCTTTTCGGGATCGAAGAGTACGACATCAGCGGTAGTCCCCTCTTGCAGCGTCGCCAGATGGACGTACTCCCGACCCAGTACGGAGAGGGTACCGGTGGTCAACCCGGCAACCAGGGCGCTCAGTTCCACTTGGCCGCCATGCACCAGTCTCATCAGCAGTCCTAAAGCGGTTTCCAGACCGCTGAACCCGTATGCGGCGTCGTCATAAGTCACCAGCTTGTCGATGACCGTCTGCGGCGCGTGATCGGTGGCAATCGCGTCTATCGTCCCGTCCCGCAAGCCTGCCACCAGCGCCTCCACGTCGCGTTTAGTCCTCAGGGGAGGGTTCACCTTGCTAAGGGTATCGTACGCTTCGGTGCCCAGCGGCCCGCTCAACGGGCCGTCCTTGTCGTGCCCCAGCGCCCAGCTTTCGTCCAGAACGAGGTGGTGAGGCGTGACTTCCGCGGTTACCTTTATCCCCTGTTGCTTTGCCAGTCGAACCAGATCCACGGCTCCTGCTGTCGTCAGATGCGCCACGTGCAGATGCCCGCCCGTTAGCTGGGCCAGCGATATGTCCCGCGCAATCATCGTTTCTTCGGCGGCGGCTGGCCAGCCGCGCAACCCCAGGCGGTTGGAGATATGCCCTTCGTTTACCGGCGCTCCCTGCGACAGTTCGGTGTCCTCCGAGTGCTGCATCACGGGCAACCCCAGCCCGCCAGCATAAGCCAGAGCCTGGCGCATCAGGTGGGAATCCGCCACGGGGCTTCCGTCGTCGCTGAAGCCCACCGCGCCCGATTGCGCAAGCTCCCACATCTCGGCCAGTTCCTTCCCGGCCCGGCCCTTGGTCACGCTGCCTATGGGCAGCACCCGCGCTTTCCCCGCCGCCGCGGCTTGACGCAGCACAAACTCCACCGTAGAAGCGTTATCCATGGCGGGGTTGGTGTTGGGCATGGCGCAGATGGTGGTGAACCCGCCTCTGACGGCGGCTTCCACGCCTGTGGCAACTGTCTCTCTATCTTCATAGCCCGGCTCCCTCAGATGTACGTGCAAATCGATGAACCCCGGACAGGCCACAAGCCCATCGCCTTGAATAACACGGCAGCCCGGCGGCGCGTGGCCGTTGCGAACCGTGCCGCCCGCTTGCTTTATCACGCCGTCCACAATGAGCAGGTCGCCCGCTTCGTCCATCCCCCTGTGGGGATCGATGAGACGCACGTCTCTTATGAGAAGGGAGTTCGCGCCGTTCACTGCTGCTCTCCCTGGGCTTGACTCTTTTGCCGCGAACCCATGAGCAGATATAGCAGCGCCATGCGCACCGCCACTCCGTTGTGAACCTGCTCCTCTATCAACGACTGCGCTCCGTGGGCAACGTCGGGGCTTATTTCCACCCCTTCATTCATTGGACCGGGGTGCATGACCAGAGCGTTGGGCTTGGCTAAGGTGAGCCTATCCTTGGTGATGCCGTACATCTTCGAGTATTCGCGCAGTGTAGGAAGAAGCCCCGCCTCCTGGCGCTCCAACTGGAGACGCAGAGGCATTACGACGTCCGCTTCTCCGATAGCCTTCTCTATGTTGGTCTCCACCTTCACAGAGCCGAACGGATGCCCGTCGCTCAGGTGCTCGCCGGAAAGGAACTCCTGAGGCAACAGCGTCGGAGGCGCGCACAGCACTACCTGCGCCCCCGCCGTCCGCAAAGCCCACAAATTGGACCTGGCGACCCTGCTGTGGGTAACGTCCCCCACTATGACAACCTTAGCGCCGGCCACGGAGCCCAGGTGGCGCTTCATCGTGTACAGGTCAAGGAGGGCCTGCGTGGGGTGCGCGTGCCAGCCGTCGCCGCCGTTGATGACGCCGGCGCGCTCCAGGTTCCGCGCCATGAAGTAAGGCGCGCCCGAATGCGGGTGCCTCACCACTATGATGTCCGTGCCGGTTGCTTGCAGCGTCCGCACCGTATTGAGCAGCGATTCGCCCTTTTCGACGCTGCTGCCGGAGGACGATACGTTGATAACGTCGGCGCTGAGAAGCTTCCCCGCCTCTTCGAAGGAGACCCTGGTGCGGGTGCTCACTTCGTAGAACAGGGTGACTATGACTTTGCCCCTCAAAGTGGGAACCTTCTTGATGTCGCGGCTGAGCACCTCGCGCATGGCGTCCGTGGTGCTCATCACCAGCTCCAACTCCTCGTGAGAAAAGTCGTCCAAGTCGAGCAAATGCCGGCGCGCGCCGTCGACCATGCTTGGCCGGGCGGTTGTCTTAGCTTGCTGTAAAGTGGATGCCAAAGCCGTTATTGCCTCATCGCCGGATAGGAACCGGCACAAGAACAACCTCTTCCACCCCGTCAACTTCGGTCAACCTCACCTGCACCTGTTCTTGCAACGTTGTCGGTATGTTCTTGCCCACGTAATCGGCGCGGATGGGCAACTCCCTGTGTCCACGGTCTACCAGCACGGCCAGTTGCACCTGCTCCGGCCTGCCCAAGTCGATCAACGCGTCCAAAGCGGCGCGTATGGTGCGGCCGGTGAACAGCACGTCGTCTACCAGCACCAGTTTGCGGCTGTCCACGCCCTGCGGGATCTCAGTTGAATGGACAACGGGCGGGCTGCCGGTTGCAATGTCGTCCCGGTATAACGCTATGTCCAACGCTCCGACGGGCACGTCGCGCCCCTCTATGCCGGCGATTCGCTCCGCCAGCCTCTGAGCCAGAGGCGCGCCGCGGGTTCTTATGCCCGCCAGCACCAGCCCCTCTATGCCCTGGTTGCGTTCCACTATTTCATGGGCTATACGGCTGATCGCCCGTCTCATGTCCTCCGCCGAGAGTATTCGTCTTTCCATCATGTAAAAAACCCCTGCCAGTGGACTGGCAAGGGTTTTTACAACATTAGATGGCTAATTCAGCCACAGCAGTCACCTTACCAGCCTCACGGGACTGACTTGAAGGTCACAACCTCGGCCTACTTGAAGGCCTTGGCCCTGTGCGGAAAGTATAGCACCGGCTTTGGCCAAGTTACAATCTACAACAGACGGATTAGAACTGCTTTTTTCTGCTTTCTATCGGTGTACAATGGCCGCAACCTACGCCACAGGAAGGATGATCATGCCTATCTACATCCAGCTGTTGACTTTGACCCCCGAAGGACGAGAACGAACGCTGGAAGACCCGGAGAGCGTACGCCGGGCTCAGTATGAAATAGACGTCCCGGGGATAGAGCTGCTTGGCGAGTACGGCGTCCTTGGTGAGATTGATTTTGTGAATATAGTGCAGGCGCCCGACAACGAATCCATCGCCAGGTTTTCGCTTGAACTCGGCGTCAGGGCGGGGGTGCACGTCAACACCATGCCCGCCATACCCATCTCGCGGCTCGAAGGGACGGTGAGGCGGGGACTCCCCTCCCTGGTGACCGGCGCCCCAGGGCCAGAGGATATCGAAAGCATCCCTACCGGGCAGGACGCGGAGTAAGAGCCGCCTTGCGAGGTGGGGCAAGGCAACCACACTGGATTGCCCCTACGGAATCCAGCGTACCCCCAATCGTCTTTCCTGGGGAGGCAGGAATCCAGGGGGATGCGCACCCGCTAAACCTGGGACAGCCGCTCAGCGTCTTGTATGTAGTCCGAGGTCTGGTTGACCAAGAGGTCAATCTCCTCCGGGTCGTAATAATCGTGGTAGAAGCACTCGCCGTGGAGCACCTCCTGACGCTCCAGGTAGCGGAGCCGAACGGCCCACAGCGATTTGTCGCTCATGGAGAGGGCCCGAAGCCGCCGGCCTGCGTCGGTAGACTTTCTGGGCTCCTGGTCGGTGCGAACAAGCACAAGGGCCTCCGTGGCGCGTAGGGTGGCGCACCACGCCTTCTCCGCCGCGTCACGGATGTCGCCTGCGGCCATGCGTTCGAGGGCGGCGTCCCGCATAAGGCGGGCGTCTGTGAAAATGCGTGCGGCATTGGCTTCAACTGTGGTCATGGAATTCTCCTGAGGGTATTGTATCACCTGGCGCCGGCCCACGCCAAACGTAGGAGCGTACCTCGTGGCCGCCCCGGGCCCCACGCCCTCAGCAGTTCACACCGGGATGACGTACAAGAAAGGGCGTTGGTTCTCAGTCACCAGCGCTTCCATGCCCGCGTCCAGCGTGACGAGCTGTGCGCGGCGCTGAATCGCGGCGGCCAGCAATACCGCATCGGAGACTTGGCGGTACCCTTGGAGACGCGTGCCAATCGATTCCGGCAAGTGGACGATGGACCTGTCGAGGGGCCAAAATGTGTGGAAACCCAATCGAGTAAGCCTCTCCAAGACCGCGATGGCGTCGAGAGGAGTGACCGTATGCCTCACCACCGACGGATTGCATGACACGCGAACGAAACCGGCCTCGGTCATGGGGCATGTCGCCCAACCGTCCCGCCTCTGCTCCCGGAACCATGCCCTGGCGGCGGCGTGGTGAACGTGGTTCGGCCAGGCAAGGGCTATCAGAACGTTGACGTCCGGCAGCGCGGTCACGGCCAGTCGCCCAGCGAGCCGTAGACGTCCTCGCTGGTGATGGGGGCGGCGTCCACGGCGACGGCGAACGTCGTCCCGTCCCCATCGCGCACGGCGACGGACGAGTTCCTGAAGCCGCGCCTCGCCAGCTCCGACAGAGCGCTGCCGAGGCTGCTTCCCCGCCGCTCCGCTAGCGCCCTGGCAACCGCGAGCACGTCATCGTCTATGGCCAAAGTGGTGCGCACGTCAACATCATCGCATCACAGCATCAGTTCGTCAATCCGTCCCTGAATGGCGGGGCCTCGTCGAACAGGACGCGGAGTAAGAGCCGTCCACAAAAAGAGGCGCTCCGCATCGGATGCGGAGCGCCTGCCTTACTAGACGGAAGGCTTCCGCCCTACTTGATCATTGCCTCTACTCCGAACGCCCTGCGGCGAGAGCGGCGGGCAACCCCACTCCTCTGAGCGGCCTGGGCCACTGCCTTGGCCACTGCCGCCGCCACGTTTCTGTCGAAGACGTTGGGCATTATGTACTCTTCGTTGAGCTGGCTGGCCGGCACGGTATCGGCAATGGCTTTGGCCGCCGCCAGCTTCATCTCTGAGGTGACTCTCGATGCCCTCACGTCCAGCATCCCCCTGAAGAATCCGGGGAAGCACAGAGCGTTGTTCACCTGGTTGGGGTAGTCGGAGCGGCCCGTGGCCATCACCCTTACGTGAGGCCCCGCCTCCTCCGGGAAGATCTCCGGGTCGGGGTTGGCCATGGCCAGGACAATGGCGTCTTTGTTCATCGCCTTCACGTGGTCGATGTTGAGCACGCCGGGGCCGGACAGTCCTACGAACAGGTCCGCGCCCCTCATGGCGTCCATTAAGGAACCCTTGAAGTTGTCCTGGTTGGTGTTCTCGGCGAACCACCGCTTGGAGTCGTTGTCTCCGTAATCGCGGTCGCGATGGAGCACGCCCTGGCGGTCGGCGCCGACAACGTCCGTTAGTCCGGCGTCCATGAGCATCTGGGTCGTGGCCATGCCGCCTGCGCCAACGCCTACTACAACCGCCTTCATGTCCTCTATCTTCTTGCCGGTGACCTTTGCCGCGTTGAACAGCGCCGCCGTGGTGGTCACCGCGGTGCCGTGCTGGTCGTCGTGGAAGATGGGAATGTCCAACTCCTCCTGGAGCCGCTCTTCGATGTAGAAGCAGCGGGGAGCGGATATGTCCTCCAGGTTGATTCCGCCGAATCCGACGGCTATGTTCTTCACGGCTTCGACGATTTCGTCCTGGTCTTTGGTGTCCAGACAGATGGGCCAGGCGTCGACGCCCCCCAGCTCCTTGAACAGCATCGCCTTGCCTTCCATGACGGGCATGGCCGCCCCAGGGCCTATGTCGCCCAGTCCCAGCACCGCCGTTCCGTCGGTCACCACGGCCACGGTATTGGACTTCGCGGTGAGGTTCCACATGGAATCCGGGTCTTCATGGATGGCCATACAAACTCGCGCCACTCCGGGCGTGTAAGCCATGGACAGGTCGTTGCGAGTCCTCACCGGGCTCTTGGAGCGCATCTCTATCTTGCCGTTGAGATGCAAGAGGAAGGTTGGATCCGACACGCTGACCACGTTGACGCCGGGCAGGGCCTTTACCTTGGCCACTATCTCCTGGCCGTGATTCACGTCCCGCGCATTGATGGTGATGTCTCTGACCACCTTGTTCTGTGACGACTGCACCAGGTCCAGCGCCGAGATGTCGCCTCCTATGTCACCGATAGCAGAGGTGATGTCTCCCAGCTGCCCGGGCTGGTTAGGGTATTCAGCCCTTATTGTCACACCGTACGCTATTGCAGGATATCTGACTGCCATATTGATGCCTCCTTCAGGCAGATTCCCATTTGCGGCCACATAATACACTACAGCCAGCCAAATGGGTACTCCCCGATTTGCGCCATAATAAATGCTGCACAACTTCTTCCTCACATCCATGAAGCTACTACACAAGAGCCGTCAGGGAGCGCGAGTGCGCAAGGTCTACGACACGCCCAAGACGCCCTATCAACGACTCTTGGACATCTACCTGCTCTCCCATGACCGGAGAGCAAGCCTCCAGCAACTGTACCGGTCTCTCAACCCCGTGTCACTACGACGCCAGTTGGACAAGGCGCTGGAAGCGCTCTGGGACACGGCTGAACTACACACAGAACAACACCTCTCGGTAACAATTCATTTTGACGCAACACGGGTTTGACAGCCAACTTGGCCGTTCATAAAATGGCGCCGGCTTCCAAAGACATACGCAGGGAGGGAATTGTGTCCACAAAGGCTTTTGTGCTTATCGAAACCGCCGTAGGCAAGACCAGGGACGTGGTGCAGGCGCTGGAGGGCACCGACGGGATCAAGTCCGTCGATGTCGTCACCGGCCCCTACGACATCATCGCCGTCATCGAGGCCGATGACCTCGCCTCGGTGGGCAACATGGTGACCAGCAGCGTACACGCCATCGGCGGGATCCAGCGCACCGTGACCTGCCTCGCCGTCGGCCATTAGCAACCGATAGTCCGCCTGCCCGCAAGGTACGCATTGCCAGGCGCGCCAGTTCCCCGTCCGTCGTGCCCGTGCAGACGGGCATCCAGGGGCGGAGGGGCGCGCTCTTCAGGAGTGAGCAATGGATGACTGCGTCTTCTGCAAAATAGACGCCGGCGAGATACCCGGCGACAAGCTCCACGATGACGACGTTTGCTTTGCCATACGCGACATCTACCCCATCGCGCCAACCCACCTCCTCATCATCCCCCACGAGCATATCGTCTCCCTGGATGCGCCCCACGAAGCGGTGATAGGCCGCCTCTTCTCGGTGGCGGCGCGCATGGCGCGGCAGGAGGGCGTCGCCGGTAGCGGCTTCAGGCTGATCATCAACCAGGGACAGGACGCCGGACAGACCTTCCCCCACGTCCACGTGCACCTGCTCGGCGGCAAGAGGCTGCCCTGGGGCGACGACACGTGACCGCGGCGGCGGACTCCCTCACCAAGCTCCGCTCCATCATCCGGTCGCTTCCTCCGGGCTTGCAAGCCCACCTGGAACGGGTCCGTGAACTGTCGCTAGAACTGGCTGCTATCCACGGAGTCGACTCCGGCAAGGTGGAGACGGCGGCCCTGGCGCACGACCTCTATCGCGCCCACGACGAGGAGCATCTCCTGAGCGAGGCCAAGGCCCGGGGCCTGGCCATAGCCCCCGTCGAGGAGCGCGCCCCGCTCCTTCTGCACGGGCCCCTGGCGGCGCACCGGCTCAGGGAGGAGTGCGCCGTGGACGATGAGGAGGTGCTTCAAGCGGTGTGCTGGCACTCCACGTCGTGCCCGGGCATGAGCCGGGTCGGCCTCATCGTCTTCATCGCCGACAAAGTGGAGCCTCTGAAGGTGGAACGCGCCCCGCATTTGGGCAGGATAGCGGCGCTGGCCCGCCAAAGCCTGGAACACGCCGCCTTGGAATACCTCACGGCGACGTCCGCCGACCTGCTGGAGAAGGGCAGCCTGATACATCCCGCCTCCATAGAGGCGCGCAACGATCTGCTGATGCGCCTTTAGGCGTCGCTTCCCCCGCCCTTTTCCGTCTTGCCCCGCGCAAAACCCCTTCCCCCTTGACGTGGGAAGATTGAGATGGTGGGGTGACCTGCGTAGACACCCGCCCCCTCACCTCCAACGTCGCCCCCGCGCAGGCGGGAGCCACGCTCCCCCTTTCGTCGTTGCGAGCGCAGTGAAGCAATCTGGTGGGGTGGGGACAGCCATCCCACGTAGGGGCGGTTCGCGAACCGCCCCTACGTCTTAGCCCCGAGCATCACGTCTTGCCCGCGCAGGCGGGCATCCAGGGGCAGTGGGCAGCGGCCAAACCCCGCCTAACGCTTTCGCAGCCGCCCGCCCAGGGCGCCCAAGAGGTGCAAGCTCATCGCAAGCAGGAACCCGAAGTCGTACCAGTTCCCGCCCCTAGCCGAGTTGTACACGGGGAAGTTGTCCCAAGCGCCGAATAAGTGAACCACGAAGACTATCCAGGCCGTGACGCCGTTCCAGAATCCCCAGAGAAAGTCTGCCCACCACATAGCTATGTTCTCCTTTCAATTCGTCTAGAAACCTGACGCTCCGTCGGCGTCGCGGAGAAGATTCTACCAAAAAGACAGCATGGGCTTGCGTTTTCAGAACATCTATTCTATTATAGGCCAGCACTAACGTTCTGGTTGGCAGGAGGCCATAGTGGCCAGAGGTGTCGTATTGAACAGTACCGTAGAGCTGATTCTGCTTTTGCAGCGCGGCTTCACCATAGCATTGAGCGGCTACAACGCGTTCTACTTTTGGTTCTACTTCTCACGGCAACGGAAGCGACGGGCCGGGGCGCTCACACTGGTCATGATCAGCCTGGCCATTGCCCTGGAAAGCCTGGCGTTCGTATTTTCCACTCTGGCGGGCGGCGATTTCAGGCTATCGGCGGGGATGCAGGTCGCTGCGGCGTCTCTATCGCTGGCCGTAGCCGCCGCTCTGACCGCACTGGCGCTGAGGCGCCGGCTCAAGGGGCATTAGGAGGAAGTCATGGGCACACTTACCGAGGCAATCCGCACCGAGCGATGGGACATCGCCGCCCTGGTGCTCCTCAACGCCGTGATGGATACCGCGCTGACGCTTCCCGAAGACGCCATTCCACAGATGTTGGAAATGCTGGAAGGAACCGATGACGAACAGCGATAAGAGAATTGATGCGCGACGGTTCTATAGGTCGGCTCTGACCATGGCGGAGAGGATGGAGCTTCCCTCGGCCATGTCCATGGAGGGCATGGACGGGGAGATAGCCCTTCTCAGGATACGTCTGCGCCGCCTGGCCGGGAAAAAGCCGGACGAGTTCGCTCTGCTGCTGCGGGGCATAGGTACGCTGGCAAAGGTGCTCTCGCTCAAGTACAAGCTCTCCCCCGTATCGGCGGAGGAGTTGGAGAAGGAGATGCTGTCCACCGTGGAGGAGCTGTTGCAGGCAATAGCAGAGGAGAGTCCCAGTGCCGTCTGATGAGATGAGAGAAGCGGCGAAGAGGCTGAGGCGCGACCTGTGGGATGGCGTTGACCTGTCGCCACGTTCCGCCTTCGATGCCCTGTTGGACGCCCGGTTGAACACCCTGGAACGCCAGGTGGACGAACTGAAGGGCCGGGTCAACGGCCTGATATTTCTGGTGGTAGGCGCAGTGATAGCGCAGATAGTGATAGGTCTGCTCAGTTAAGGAGGCAAGATTATGGGAATCAAGCAAAGACTCAGACCTTACCAGTTGGAGGCGGCGCACGCCATTCTGAAGAGCGTCCTGCGTAACCGCGGGCTCACCTTCACGGTGGAGATGGCGCGGCAGGGGGGCAAGAACGAGCTTTCGGCCCAGTTGGAACTTCTCCTGCTCACCCTCAACCGCTCACCGGGCGGGAACCTCATCAAGGCCGCGCCCACCTACATGCCCCAGCTGCTCAACAGCATATTCCGCCTCAAAGACCGCCTCAACGACGGGGGCTACAAGGGCCTCTGGGCCGCGGATGGCCGCAACTCCTTCCGCGTGGGCAGGGCGCGCCAGGTCTTCCTCAGCGCGGAGCCGTCGTCCAGGGTGGTCGGCGCAACGGCCCACGTCCTCCTCGAAATGGACGAGGCGCAGGAGATAGACAAGGCCAAGTACTACAAGGAGTTCCGCCCCATGGGCGCTTCCACCAACGTCACGACCGTGCTCTATGGCACCCCCTGGGACGGCGACTCGCTGCTGGAGGAACAGAAGCAGCTGAACCTGGAACTGGAACGCCGCGACGGGGTCCGCCGTCACTTCCGCTACGACTGGCGGGACGTAGCGCGGCACAACCCGCTGTACCGGGAATACGTGGAGGGCGAACGGCTGCGGCTGGGAGAAGACCATCCCCTGTTCCGCAGCCAGTACCTGCTGCTGCCGGTGCGCGGTCAGGGGGGAATGCTAGGCGCGTCGCAGCAGGCGCAGCTTCAGGGCGGCCACTCGCGCCGGCGCTGGCCGGAGCAGGGCAAGACCTACGTGGCGGCCCTGGACATGGCGGGCGGAGCCGCGGGAAGCGATGCCATAGGCGTGGGCGGCTCGTCCGACTCAGGCAACCGCGACTCCACGGTGCTCACCATCGCAGAGCTTGACTTCGACGCCGGTGACCCCTTCAGCGGCGAACCGCAGGTCAAGGTGGTGGAGCACGTGCAGTGGACAGGCGTATCGCTGGCCGCCGTCTATCCCCAGCTTGTCGATCTGCTGAAGCGGGTCTGGAACTGCCGCCGCGTGGTGGTCGACGCCACCGGCCTGGGACAGGGGCCGGCCAGCTTCCTGGAACGCGCCCTGGGCAGGGGCGTCGTCGATCCGTTTGTGTTCACGGCGCAGAGCAAGTCGCGCCTCGGCTTCGACCTGCTGGCGGCGGTGAACGGCGGCCGCCTCAAGATGTACGCCCCGGACGGTTCGCCGGAGTACGCGGAGTTCTGGGAACAGATGGCGCAGGCCGAAGCCTACTTCCGGCCCAACCGCACCATGAACTTCCACGTCGACCCCAAACGCGGCCATGACGACTACCTGGCCAGCCTTGCCCTGCTCGTGCAAGCCTCCAGGTACGCTCCCCGCGTGGCGCGCGGCCACAGCCGCAACGCCGCCCGCGAGTTGGAAGCCGCCGCCGTGCGCTGACCAGGGAAGGCGTCTTGCACTGGACGCTCCATCCTCCGTCGTGCCCGCGCAGGCGGGCATCCAGGGGCGGTGTGGGGGACACATACGGGACTGTAGAAACCAAATACAGGTGATGGCCAATGACCAGCAAGAAAGGTATGCCCAAGATGGACGTATTGCCGGAACACTATCAATACAGAGACAGCGGCTGTGAAGTATGGCAGTCGTGCCTGAGCTGCCCTCTGCCCAAGTGCAAGCACGACGACCCCGGATGGCTGCGCAGATACCGACGCGCCCAGCGGGACCGCCGTCTGCTCCGGATGCGAAACCGGGAGAACGCCACCGTCGGCGAGCTGGCGCAGCAATTCCATATCAGCGAGCGTACCGTTCACCGCATCCTGGCGCGGGCCAGCGGCAGGTCGGCTTCGGTGGCGGCGAAGCCCCTGCCCGCCTTGTCCCTGGCTAGGTGAGCGAAGCGCGGCGAACTGCCACAGGAGGTAAACCATGACCCAAACCACCCTTCCCCAAACGCTGGCCCGCATGGACGGAGAGCGTATGCGAGCCTACCGCGACAACCTGTCCTTCTACCAGGGCGACCAGTGGCGGGGCCGCGCCCGTAACGGCGAGCGCCGCCTCACCTTCAACTACACCAAGACCGTCCTTGAAAAGACTACCTCCTACCTGATGAGCGGCGTCAACGCCGCCGTCGAACCGTCGGATTCGTCGCAGGAGAGCGCCGACCGCGCCCGGCGCTCTCGGGAGGCGCTGCGGCGAGTCCACGAGGACAACCAGCTTGACGAGCTGGACTTCGAGACGGAGCTTGACGCCGCCATCCTGGGCGACGCCGCCTACAAGGTGACCTGGGACAACGCCGAGCAGCGCGTCCACGTATCCGCGCCGGACGTGCAGGGCCTCTACGCCTGGTGGATCGCCGACGACCCGTCGCGGGTCTGGCGCGTCGCCAGCCGCTACAAGCTGTCGGCGGAAGAGGCCGCCATGCTCTACGGCGTCGAGTCCCCAAGACGCAAGCAGGTCACGGTGGTGGAGGCCTGGACCGACGACTCTCTCCGGCTATGGGCGGACGATGTCCTGCTACAGGAGCGCGCCAACCCCTACGGCGTCATCCCCTTCGTCATCTTCCCCAACCTGCGTCTGCCCAAGTCGTTCTGGGGCGAATCGGACGTCCCGACGCTGATTGAGCCGGCCCGCGAACTGAACCGCGCTCTGTCGCAACTGTCCATGATAGTGGAGCTATCGGGCAACCCCATTGCGGTGCTGGAAGGGGTTGAGCGCGCCGAGGACATCGCCGTCCAGCCGGGCGCGGTCTGGGAACTGCCGGAGCAGGCCCGCGCCTACCTCCTGGACCTGCTTCAGGGCGGCGGCGTCCGCCTCCACGTCGACTTCATCGACCTCATCTACCGCGCCATCCACGACCTTTCCGAGGCTCCGCGCACCAGCTTCGGCGACAATCCCAGGGCGCTCTCCGGCGTGGCGTTGGAGATGGAACTGCACCCGCTCCTGCAGAGAATACGACGCAAGAGGCTGGTGCGCTCTGCCGCCTACAAGCGACGCAACGAGCTGATCCTGCGCATCCTGGAGCAACGCAGCGGCGTCAGCTATCTGCCGGTGCGCCAGGAGATAATCTGGGGGCCGGTGCTGCCCCAGGACAGGGGCCGCCTCGTCCGCGACGAGCAGGCGCTGGTCGGCTCCGGGATCCACAGCCGCCGCACCGCGATGGAGGCGCTCGGCGTGCCGGACCCCGACGCAGAACTAGCCAAAGTAAGAGAGGAGGGCTGAGGTATAAAGTGGGCGGATACTCGCAGACCCCGACTATCGCACGGGGTTCACTTCAAGCTGGACACCCTCGTATTGCTGGATGCAGCTGATGACCCTGAACAAGTTGCTGGCCTGGGGATTCCCGGACGGGCTGAACATGCGCATCAGGCTCTTTGCTTGCTTGTTCGTGAGGGAGCCAAGCTCCTCGAACCCAATGGCGGCGTTGATGTAGTCGCGAAGTAGGATCTTGCCCGTATCCACGTCCCCGGCTAACAGGCACTCTACGCCTTGTTTCAGCAACTCTTCTCGAAATGCGGGGTCGCGCTCGGCGCGGGCCTGCACGGTCTCCTTGAAATCACGGGTGAGCGGCATTTTATACCTCCTCCTGCTTGCGACGCTTGTACTCTTCCCAGAGTTCACGGGCATTCTCGATGTCCCCCTGCTGACGGGCTTTGGTCCCGCCGCCAAGCAGGACTATCAAGATGTCTCCGTCTCTGCCAAAATAGACTCTGTAGCCAGGGCCAACGTTTATGCGGCACTCCAGCACTCCGCTGCCAACGCCTCTCACGTTGGACAGGTTTCCAGCCTCCATGCGGGCGAGGGCCGTCCTCACCCTGGCCGCTGCTCCGGCGTCGAGACCATCGAACCAGCGACCAAAGAGACTGCGGCCTCGGTCGTCAATGTATTCTCTGATCTCAATCACCTGCATATAGTAACTCTTTTGTTACCATAATGCAATGTTTGGAGTACGACCACCCTGACATCTCCTCCTTCCCCAAACGGCCAACCGCGTCCTATTCTGGACGCATAACGCAGAAGAGGAGGCGACATGCAAGAAGTAACCACTGAAGAAACGATGGTAGAACCCGCCGCACAGAACGATGAAGCCGCCGAAGCCGCCACAGCGCCGGACGAGACGCAGGCGGAGCTTGCCGATCTGCGCTCAGCGCTGGAGCAGCGCGACCAGGAGATCGAGTCGCTGCGGGGCCGGCTTGCCTCGGCCACCGCCCGCTATCGAGAAGCGCTGCTCGCTGCCGCCCCCGAGATCCCGGAGGAGCTGGTCGTGGGCGAATCGCCGGAGGAAGTCGAGGCGTCGCTGGCCGGGGCGCGGCAGATGGTGGAGAAGGTGCGCGGGCAAATCGAGTCCCGGATTGCCGGGGAGCGCGTCCCTTCCGGCGCTCCGGTAAGAGGGGCTCAGGAGTTCAGCGGCATGTCGTCGCGGGAGAAGATAGCGCACGCGCTGGCTCAGCGGTCACAGGGCCGGTGAGGCTGCCCCCCACCAGGTTGCTGCGCTGCTGCCGTCTTGCTCGCCTGCACCCTTCGACTATGCTCAGGGTGAACGGACACCAGCACCCGCTCATGGTGAGCTTGTCGAACCCAATTGCTCAATCGACACCAAAAGTTCCGGTACTCGTGGGCTGTCGATATGGAGACGGTTAGATGAAGCGGTGGCATATCCCGAGTCCCGCAGCACTCTGGATCATGCATGTGTTCTACGCAGACTAGGCGCTAGTTTGAGTACCGTCAAGTGTGAAACCCTGGGGTCCCATTGACCGCAGACCATCATTACCGACATTCCCACCGCTACCGCCATGGGGAGGTCTTCGGGCAGATCGTCCAAGGTCTCTGGTGCCAAGCCACAGGTGATGAGCGCCTGTCCGAAGGCATCGAAGATCTGGTTTCGGTTGTATTCGTTCACAGGTTCACCAGCGTAGAAACGCCGGGCTGTCCGGCCATCCAGTACTTCGTCATCGATGTCGACGGCTTGGACGATGGCGCGCAGAATACTGCCACTGTAGAGGCCGTCCATGGGAGAAGTGTCCATTAGACTATAATCGTCCATAGTCATTACGTTTGAGGGAGTCCGGATGAAGCCGCGCAATCCGGACTCCCTTCCTATACGGTTGCTACCTTGGCCTCG
The DNA here is from genome assembly GCA_963667055.2 of Dehalococcoidia bacterium. Lineage (GTDB taxonomy): Bacteria > Chloroflexota > Dehalococcoidia > Lucifugimonadales > QGNO01 > DAOUJH01. The sequence continues at coordinate 1,255,204 of OY762956.1, read as the reverse complement.
AAGCGTCGTGAGGACGCTTCTGAACCTGCTGTCCCTCCCAGTTAGCCAATCGGTCCTCCCAGTCGTCGGGCCGCTCATCGTACCCACGGGATTGCCAATAGGCATCGTTGTTTGGATTCATCTGATTGGCATGATTGTCCTGTTCGTCTTTGTTGTTCACGGCTGCACCTCCTGCTTCTGAGTCACGTAGTCGCCTGCGGCCTCAAGAAACAATGATGCGCCCTGAGATTGCTGGGTTGGCCCAAGTGATTTGGACAAAAACCATGTGGGCGACTCTCCTGTGCGTCGTGACTCTGATTTCCGAGCCGCTCTTCCTACTATTGGTCCCACTTCATAGGGATCGCATTGGTCAGGATTGAAGGTAGTCAGTAATATCATTGAGTTGTGGATGGTACTGTGATGCCCATAGGGTGCGGTGGGGAGATGTGTTGCCCGACCGCCAGAGACCCCTAATAGTAGAAGGATTGTCGCAAGTTTGGCACAAGTCATGTCGCAAGTTTGGCGTGAGTTCACGCAGTCCCCTGTCCTAGCACGTACTCCACTTGATTGGTGCTTCCACGTCTAAAGAGCAAACCCCCGTCCACCAATATCTTGAGGTCCCGCTGAAGCGTCCTGCGATGCGTATCCGGACAAAGCTCTTTGAAATCGGCTATAGTGATCTTCCCTTGCTCAATAGCGTACCCGAGTGCTAGTGACTGCCGTTCGGAAAGTTGGTGTCTCCTCGCCAGAATGTCGTGCCGGATAGCCTGCTCCCCACGCTCCTTCACCTCGGTCAGTTGAGTGGCAAGCCCTCTACAGAAGAACTCGACCCACACGGTCATGTCCATGTGGGACCGCCTGACGCTCTGCAAGGCCTTGTAGAAGGCGGTTCGGTCGCGGTCATAGTATTCGCTAATTGAGAACAGCCGCTTGAAGTCGTACCCTGCTCGAAAGAGGCATAGCGTTGACAGGAGTCGGGAGGTACGGCCATTGCCATCAATGAAAGGGTGTATGTGAACGAACTGAAACTGAGCTATTCCGCTCACTATGACCGGATGTATGTCCGTCGGACGGTTCAACCACGCCACGAGTTCGCTCATGAGGGACGGTACTTCGTCGGGGGGAGGTGGCGTATAGATGGTCTCGCCGGTCGCCGAGTTGATGATGTAGTTTTGTACATGTCGGTACTGTCCTGGAGCGGCACTTCCACCTCTCACTCCCTCCACCAATCGCCGATGTATCTCCAGTATCATCCCTTCGGTAATTGGGCCACCCCGATACAAGTAGGAACTGACGTACTCGAAGGCTTCGCGGTAGTTGAGAAGTTCCCGTACGTCTTCAGGGTCCGCCCCAGAAACTGGTTGCCCCGCGAGGAGTGTGGCAGCCTCATCAACGGTAAGGCGCGTACCCTCAATATGGGTGGTGTGATGGGCTTCCAGAATAAAGGCTCGTGAGCGCATTGACCGCACCCACTCGTCCGAGAGAGTGGCTGCTTCAAGAAACCCCCGGGCACGCTCTATCTCCGTGATAGCAGCGGCGGTGGCGTTGGTGATCGAAAAGCGAGGAGTGAATCTCATGGATGTCAGTTTCCTGATGACAATGGCGCGTTCCATCTGCTTTTGGGGCCTTCGAGGAGCAGTCTGAATATGACCAAACCCCACTTGCGAATGGAATCCCTAATTGGGAGTCCTTGACAATTTCCCTTCTGTCGAAAGTCCGAGACTGGCGTCTTGGGAAGGCTCTCGACAACTGATCTAGCCATAGCCAGTAACCGTTTCCGTACGACTGAAGGGCGTGTGGTCGGACCCGCATGCATTACTCATCCTCCTCCTCACTGTCATCTGCTTCTTCGTCGAGATCATAGTCAGCAAGGTATTCCTTGAGAGTGCTCTCGAAGGACAGGGGCGCCGGCTTTGTGGTCCAGTTGGGAGTATGTTGATGCACCGTCCGCAGCCACTCCACAAGTTGAACCACCTGGTTGGATTGCTCCCCTGAGGCGGTTCGAACGACGGTGAACTCTACAGCCGTTGGTGTACTCCAAGCACCAGTGAAGAGGGGTCTTTCTGTGCGTCCGTACACCCTAGGTTTCCCGGGACTTGGCTTCAAACCTACTCTAGAGCGATAGCAAGAGACTCCCAATATGCGTTTCGTAAGCAAGAGACTCCCAAATGACAGGTAGACATCCGTTTGTGAGTCCTTGACTTTGAACAATTGGGCATCTGCCCACTTCGGTGCGTCGTACTGTACGATTTCCTTGGTCGCGTGATCTTCACCTTCCATGAAGGAATCAAACAGCACCTTAGGCGTGGTCCCTATTCTAACTCGTACAACTCGGGCATCGCTCCAATCTGCTTCCGCGTGTACGTTATTGCCGATGACAATGTTCTCGGGATCCAGCCTTGAGTCGGCCAGCCACGGCCAGACCTCACGACACGAAACGGCATCAACCAAAACCAGTGGGCTTGATGCTCGTCGGCAGAATTCAGTGATGACGGTATGGAAAAAGAATTCACTGTGCTCCCTACGCTGTTTTCGTCGATCACCATTTGATGTTGTGAGAGATATAGGGCCACTTGAAGCAAGCTCCACTAGCGCCTCAGGCATGTTCATCCTGGGCATGATAACAACGTTGCCTTGAGTATCGTTACGAGCGAATCGGGCCCAACACGTTCCCTGTAGTATGTCCAACTCAATTGCAAATGGTACGAAGCTTCTCTCGTTCGCCAAGGACGTTTTGTTCCTTCGTAATACCCCCAGGGCCAGCACCTGAGCTGGTGGAGAAGTCGTTTGGCTCTTCTTATCTGGGTAGATGCTCCCGACCGCTTCAGATAGTTTTCGCGTATTCACGCGGCCGATCGTCTTCCAGGCCAGATCTAGCCAGGCCGTCAGAAGCCGGTTTTCGAATTCTTCTTCCGATGTCTGGTCCCGACGGACAAACTGGCTGTCTCGACTTGGTAGCAAGTACTGAACAGGAACCTTCAGCTCGCTCGCCAGAGTGATCCTGCCCGCCTGCTTGTTCACGAAATCATCACGAGTGCGGTTCCCTTCGGATTCATACCAATCCGGGGCAATAATCATAATTCCATCAATACGTGAGCTACTTTCCCGAAGGTAGCGTCGCACTTCGTCTACAAATGGCCTCCATGCCAGGGAACGCAATTCTGCTCGTTGTCGAGGACTACGTGCGGAAGGCTCTGGGAGCATTGAGCGAGACCCATGAACGTCTCTGGGAATCGGAATGATCTGTGTCTGGATGCCGTCACCGAGGATCTGATGTAATGAAGTATCAGCTTGCTGAGCATCTTGATAGCAACTTTTCTCGTATCCGATCACTACATGGTGGGTCCCACCATAGCAGTAGTCAATATTGGCTTGCGCCTGTTGCTTCCAAGCCTCGAAGTCCTTGATGCGTCCATCTTCCCCGTGACGGTGACGCCACATCTGGTCGCGATTAGCAATAGAGCGGGTTCCAGTTGCGATTTCCTCTAACCCCTGCCATGGCTCAAAGCCATAGGGACTTAGCAGTTCCGTTGCACGCTGCAATGCCATCAGCTTATCCAAGTCCGGCACTCCTGATTTTGTGTTAACCCGTTCACCGACGCCCTGCTTGTGGACTACCAGAATTGGACAAGCGATGTTCAGGTGGCCATGAGAAATAATCTCGTCGCCGGATTGGTCGAGTGGCAAACCAAATGCGCGAGCAAACGTAACGAAGTCCTCTCCGGGTTCGTAGGCGTACTCCGATTTCCCATTGACAATGTTCCGCCGTCGATGGAGGGAGAATTGGATAGCAGTATTTCTCTCATTGGGCAGAACATACGCGCTCAACTCTCTAACGCTGGTACGCCTAACTGCGTTCGTCCAAAGACGCCGGGAGCACTTCAGCACGACAATGGGGGTTGGTCGCCCAGGAATGCTCTCGACACAAACGCGTACCACTAGGCTGAACGAATCCGTTTGGCCTGCTATTGGAGGTGTCATCAATTCGGCTTGATTCTGGTCAAGTTGTCCGCTCACTATTCGCCGTAAAGGCCCAAGTTCTGGAAATACTTCTTTCGCTTCGAGGCGACGAGCTACAAAGTCGGCCAAATCAGGATACCCGTATAAGTTCGTGTTAATCAGCGTCGCCGTCCCACCTCGCGTTGAATCCCAATCGAAGACACGGGCCCTTCTTCGTTCGATTTCAAGCAACTCGCCCTCTATAGTTAGCCACCTAAGTAGTCCTAGTAGTTCTCCTGAAGCTTGATCGTCTGTCCGAAGGTCATTTGCAAGCCATGCGATCACGGCATCGCTGACATGCTTGAGCGCATCGTTGGGTTGGGCAACCGTCCACAAGATGGTTGATTCACGGCCCCAAATCCCCAGACGCCGTTCCAGCCTCAGACTATCGGTATCTTGTACGACAATGCGCATTCGAAGAGATCGAATAGGAAGGTCTTGCCTGGGCGTCTGCCTCGAGAAATGTGCTCCCAAATCTTGCAATGCTCGGCGAGCATTGTTCTTCCACTTCACGACCGTAACCACGTGTACTGGTTCAATGGGTTGGACGTGAAACGAGAAAGCCAGTGGGACGGGACTGTCCTTGCGCTGATATCGTTGGCGAGCAGAGGTTCGGTTTGTTGCTTTGGTCATGACGGCACATCTACCTCGTATTGCTTCAAGTCCAAGGAAGGATGGTTGTCCCTCTCCGCAAGGCTTGTGACTTTGTCTGGGTCCCATCCATCCATCGCATCTTCCAGCCCTGCAGGACTTGCATCAAAGTGATCTTTCCCTTCAACGAGAGGCATATCTGGCGGAATCAATCCACTGATCTCTTTGAAAGCCTCCGCAAACGGTCCGTAGAGTTCTTGGTAAACCTCTCTATGGTCAGGATTCCGTGTGGCAAGACAGTCTCTCAATACATCTTGCATGGCGACTAGCATACTGGAGCGCGCTGTCTCAGGCCGACCCTCGGCACTGTTGGGTGCCCACGCTGCGTCGATGAAATACACTTCCACGGGCATTCGTTGGCGTGTGCCCCGTCCGATCATTTGCACGACTGCGACAAGCAGGTTGGCAGCAAATGCCCTCAGCGTGTCTTCGTCCAATTGGCTAACGCTCATGGGTCGCGAGAGAAGTTGTGAAATCTGGCGAAACACACCATAACGCCGTCGATTGAAGACCTCTTGAACCTCAGATAGACCTAGCATACGCAGGTCCTCCGCATTCAAGTTCTCCGTCTCGCGTGCCAAGATGGACAACATGAGACTAAGGTCACCCGCGGCCGGATGTGGGCGTGTTAGGAAGAACACACTGCCAATCGCAGCTTTGCCACGATCACCGTCATCATTAGTGAAGACAATGTTGGTCGCGCGACCGAGGGCTCCTAGTGGAAAGACGAGTATGTCTACGGCAGGATCTGAACCCAGGCTTTCCACTTGACCTCGAAGGATGAAGTGCTTCTGCAAGTGATCAGATGGCAACGCATCTAGGACACCGCGTGTTCGCTCTCCCAGAGAGCGGTTGACCTTCAGGATTTGCTCTACGACTAGACGTACCTGCTGATAAGAATTAACGACTAGAGCAGCTTTTCGGGGTTTACCCAGTTCTGTCCGGATAGCCAGTACCGTTCGTTCTAAATCGCTACTACCTGTAGGGCCGGGCGCCGCAAGGCCAGCCACCATGTTCTGCAGATTATTGTCGCGGTCATACCCCGCACCACTGAAACTCAACGGCTTCTTTGTCGATGGATGAAACTTGGGCTGAAAATACATCCGTACTGGACCAAGATTTGGGATTCGTGAGGAGAGTAGGATATCTGGTGCTTTATCTATGTGATACTGACTTGATGCCTCTAGCCACGAGGTAGCACTCGCAAGCAGTACATTCGCACCCCCTATCTCATGCAGACGGTGGAGCAAGAGACGAGGTGTACTGTCCATCACCAGATAGTCGATTTCCAGACCATCCGATTCGGCGGTACTTCTAAACCTGATAGATGAAAAAGTACCAAGGATGGAACGCGGCACTGTCTCACGCATCTCGATGGAAGATTTGGCAAACACAAGGTCGTTGGCGTCCGGGAGTTCACCACGATGGGCAAGAGGGCGAGCACCTTTAGCCAACCTCTGGTAACTTGCAATCGTGAAACCCACAGCGATAAGGAGTCTCACGTGAGGAGTGATGGTTTCAACGTTCTGAGTGTCCAAGAGGTCCTTGAGGATGTCAACCGTTTCAGCAATCGGCCTCTCGGCTGAGGCTGCGTGATCTTGTGCGAGATACCGCCGAAACGCTCTGTTCAGGCGTCGCCAAGTGTCTTGGGATTCTTCCAGGGACATGTTCAGTGCAGGTGCAAACCGTTGCGCTTTCCGCCACGAACCCATTTCGTCATCGCGTTCAAAGAACGCCTCGTACATTGCAGTTTCCCAAAGATCTAAGAGAGCACTCCGAGCATCTGATGAAAACGCAGTGCTCCGGTTCGCCGCAATTATGGCTTCACGCAGAAGGAAACTGGCCGTCAGTAGCTTCTCTTCGTAGCGGTGTGCAAGGTCTGGTCTACCACTTCGCAGACGGCGAATCTCCTCTACGAACCTTAGTGTATGCCGTTCAAATTCGTTCGCGCGTAGGATGTGTTGTAGCAGGGCGTCACTGACACGCTGGCGATTTGCGGCGAGCAATCCTGTTGTGCGCTGGAGGGTTACGTGAATACTATCCACGTTGCCCGTGAGGTTGAGTGTCAGGGCTCCATAGTCATCTAAGACCTTCTGGGTTTCATCAGATTCATCGATGATGACGAGGTCGAATGTGCGGCCAACTAGCTCGAAATAACGAAGTTGCTGAGAACTAGTATGGCTGGGAACCAACGTGTCGGCGCTCAGGACATGTCCGAGCCACACCGAGGCGTTGACCAGGTCTCGTTGGTTCTTTACTCGACCACAAAGACTCCATGCTGGACACAGCTTGGCGACTTTTGAGCCTGCCTCATAAATTGTCTCACAAGGTGCCTCACCGAAGCTCCAGTCTTCGTTGTCTGGCCAAGGGTCTGCAAATGCGGGTAGAGGGCACGATTGGGCCAGCAATTCCACACCTTCTTTGGTATGAGCGAAACCTCCATCACCTTGTGTCGCTACTAGCTCAGCGAGTTGATTTGCATGCCGTAGGTGGGTATCAGGAGAGCGACCCACGAGAAGAGCTGCTGTCACTTCGTAGCTCCGGAGAGTTTCCAGGTAGCTTCGAGCCAACTGGATCGCTGTAAAGAAAACTGCTACTCTAAGTCCGCTACGAGCAAGGAAGATACACAATAAGACGATGATTGTTGTTTTCCCAGAACCAGGTAGGCCGATGAGATGTTTCAGTTCGGACAGATGCAAGGCATCGGCTTCCCTCAATCCAGATCCTGTCGTGACATGTACTCTGATTTCGGCAAGCCGACCTTGCCAGTTCTGTTGCAACCGCCCCACTTTCAGATCCATCTCATCAAGCTCTGCTGCCAATGACTCAAGATCCGACCAATAGACAGTGATCGGGCCATTTGGCCGGCGATCCAAATCGTGCATACTGGGGGCAGGAAAACTCAGCCCGTTCAACCGGAACCGAATTCGCCGATCACGGTTGAGTTGGGCGACAAGATCTCGAGACGTATCGGCAAACTCTCGAGGCCTTGAACGCAATGGCAAACCCTCAAGGAGAACTTTCTCAGCCTTGGTTATCTCTGGGTCGTACATCGAGCGGGCCTGGAAGGTCAGCGAATGGCCGTCGATGTCGAACGAGCGGGACTCACGGTTTGTAGAGAGAAAGTCAAAGACTGCCGACTGCACAGCACGTTGAGTGAGAGCCTCTCCTATAAGAACCCGTGCCGTGCGAACTGCAGCCTGATAAGGGGCGACTTGCCGAGATTGTTCCACAGAACTTAATCCGCTGAGCACCAGAGGAAGTGCCTGGAGGCTTGACTCTCCGAGGAGTCGCATGAGCACACAACCCCATTGGATGCGGTCAGCACCCCTCCACAAATCCGGCTTAGACCGCATGGCTGCCTCGCTGTGGTAAGAACGCTTTTCTGAGGTCCCTGATGGTTTCGCTTACGCTGAGCACTTCTAAATCACGCCTTCTTTCTGGCATGAGTTGTTCGCGCAACCGCTCAATATAAGCTCTTCCACGAGTTCGCCGGTCTGCGACCGCAATGATCCTGCGAGAGTAGTAGACAAGCCCACCAATGCCCCGATTGAGATTCCTGGCCAAGGATGATGGATCTCGGTAGTCCTTGACATCCACTCCAACGGCTTCGCCTAAAGCAACGTCGCATCGGTCTGAATGGGGATAGAGCTCGACCGGTATGTTCGCCTCCTTCAAACTGTCGAAGAGGCGCAGTTCCTCTCGGGCAGGGTCGATCCAGTACTTCAGCACTTCTGACCTCGCAATCAACCCATCGTCTTGATGCACCGACTCGCATAGACGAACCTGGGGATGGTCTTCACGACACCCTTCAAGAAAGCAACGCCCGTCACGATCGATAGGGGCCTTGCAGTACTGGCAGCGGCCGACACTCCCATTCTCGGCAAGTTCCGCATGCACAGGAACGTACAATGAATTCACAAACTTGATGGCGGTGTCTGGAAGCTCAGCATGAGCATACAATCCTTGGAGTTCACGGTAGGTAGCAAGTGGGTGTCGAGCTACGAATTCACGGACGGTGGCGTAGGCACTGTGGCCGTCATCGCCGAGTCGGGAGACTGTCTGCATAAGTTCGTTGTGGAGCCGTCGTTCAATCAGGTCTTCCAGATTTCCACCATCTGCTTGCTGGGCAATCGCTTCGCAATCCTCACTTGGCACGCGATAGTATGGATCGACTAATACGGCGTCGCTAAGACCAGCGATGGAGCAAATTGCATTTGGAGCCCATTGGGAGAGCGGTGTCATGCACTGTCTTAGGGTAGCGTGGACACTAGCGGCACAGTCCTCACGCCCCTCCTCAAAGTAGAGGCGCCCCAGGCGAGCCATCGCCTGTTGTAGGATGAGCGGAGTACTATCGACTCCTCCCTCCCAGTGTTTGACGAGACCGGCAATCGCGCCAAGCGTAGTCCTACGGTATTGTTCAAGCACCCCTCTTGCCAATAGGTCTAGGGTTATCTGAGGAAAATCCCTCGGCGTAGTCGGCATAGCAGTTCTTGGCGCGTTCAACAGCGATGACAGTCGTTCTTCGTCAAGTACAAGACACTTCTGTGCGGCAGCGCTCACTGTGGTCCCATCGGCGCAGAGCCGCATGATTGCAAGAGCTTCTAGCAGATTCCGTCGCGTAAACGCCCGCCCGTTCTTGGTTAGCCATCCCCTTGTCCTCCAAAGGCGCAAGGTCCTCAACGATGGGGGATCTCTAGGAATGGCTAATGCGCTCGAGAGAGTTTCGATGTGAGAGGCCGCCTCTTTAGCGGTTAGATTGTCCGGCAAATCATCAAGGATAGGCATACCCATAGAATACTTGTTTGACATCTTAAATGTCAATGTTGTAGTAGAGTGCCATATAATATGTCACTTTACTTTGTGTCGCTGGCGGCTTGGTTGCCGTATGATGGGCTCTGAGCTAGCAAGGTTTGGCGACCAAAGTCCATCGCTCCAACCGTGGATGAGGACAATGGCAACTCCCAAACTGCTGAAATCAAATAACAGCGATGCTTACCAGCCGCCAGATTGCAGGGGTTTCGCAATTTCCCACGGGACTAGGACTGTGCGAGACTGCCTTAATCGGGCCAATGACCGCTTGAACACTGGAGTTTTGCGCCAAGTTTCAGCCAGTTCCCGGTGGAGAAGTTCAAGAGGCAGAAGTGACTGGAACAAGGTCAAATCGCCTGGTACATTCAGACTTGCAATAGCGTATGGTTCAATGTCCTTCATTTCTGGAAGGGATTGGAAGTCGACAGGTTCACTTGTGGCAAGAGAGATATCCCCCGCCTCAAACGTAGAAAGCCCTAGACAACCGGCAATAGCGTTGTTGATGGTCTGGCCAGCAAAAGTGAAGTAATGTTTGACCTCACCGCCGGCAGCATACGGAATCCCAGCCGATAGATAGGGCTGGATATCCTCTGCAGCTTTGAAAAAAGAATGCCTGGATTGTTGCGATAACTCATCAACCCCGGTTACCCCCTCTAGTAATAGGCGCCACATCTCTTCTACTGTAATAGCGTCTAAGGCTGGACTGGAGCCAGAATATGAGATTTCAACAGTCTTTTGGCGAGAAGTACGTTCCAACTTGATTTGATTGGAGTTCAACTGTCTGATTTGCCAGTGCTGACCAGCAAAACCAATCACGTCACCGGTGTTAAAGCGCATTAGATTAAAGGCTGGAACCGTGCCGATTTCAGCCGATGGGGTAATCAACGGCACAGCATGACTACGGGATGGGAAGTTACCCCACACCAAGCGGAGGTCCTCCAACAAGTGCAATTGGTCTCCAGCACCATATCTGTTTTGAAACCCGTGTCGAACCAAGTATTTCTCTGCTCCTAGACGATGCAAAATCCTTTCTATCGTCGCGCGATCGATATACGGAAGCGAGGAAAAGACCCTTGTCAAATCTGCAACACGTTGGTACGAACCCTTTCCAGCCATAACCAACGATAGAAGTTGTTGAGCCAGTGCTCCATACAATAGTTTGGGTGCTTCTTGCTCCAAACGACCTGTTCGGACCAAGGAAAGCAGGGCCTTAAATCCTAAGATGCTGAGAAAGATAGTGCCCTGGCCTTCAGTTGCAACGCATACAACGTTGGATTTTTCTGATCTCCTGTTCCCCCGACCTATGCGTTGTAGAAACGACTCCCAACCGCTAGGGAGGCCATATAGGACTACGACATCAATGTCACCGATATCGATACCTAGCTCCAATGTACTCGTAGCGATGCACACGGCTTTGCCCGGCTTACCGAATTTCTCTTCAACATCAAGCCGGACATCTCGACTCAAGGAAGAGTGATGTACATAGACCCGATCGCCAAAAGTAGTCCTATGGGTCAGGTCCGCTGCTAGGGACTCACACTCTCTCCGAGAGTTGGTAAACACGAGGACCTTAACCCTTTGCCGTCTGGCCAAGGTGTCAAAGAGAGTCCTTAGATCTCTGGAGTTATCCAGGCGCGTTATGTATGGGTCAATTGCCCGGTTCTCCCTATCAAGAATCGTCGTAACCGGTTCTCCAGGCCGAAAGAAACTCCAAATATCAGAAGGGTCAGCTACCGAGGCCGAGAGACCAGCCATCTGAATGTGGCAATCTGCCAACTGTTCCAAGCGTCGTAGCAAGATCGAAACCTGAAGTCCCCTCTGAGAGTTGTACGTCAGATGAACTTCATCGAGAACCACACATTTGACCGAGCCCAAAACGTCTTTTTTGTTCCTCCCTGTTAGCATGACATCCAGCGACTCTGGGGTCGTTATGAGAACATGGGGCTTTTTTACCCTGTTAAGATCGTTTCGTTCTCCGTGACGAATTCCGACCTCGAAGCCGAGGTTGCCGAGAGCAGGAGTGATCCTTCGTTCCAAGTCATTGGCCAAAGCCCGATTAGGGACGATGTAAAGAATCGTGCACCCGGCAGCACCAGTCATGAACGTCCGATACCGGTCAATCAGGGGAGCCAGTACAGCCTCGGTCTTCCCGGATCCTGTTGGCGAGACAACAAGAGTGTCGTCACCCCTGAGGACCGACTCAACGCACTGCTCTTGTATCGAGCGCAGCGACCTAAAACGGCCGTAAAACGCTTGACCTACCATCTGCGAGAGCTTCACCGTCAAAGAATGTTCTCCATTCGACCATCCAGTACTTCCACCACTTTTTGAACTGACCTGCGCACCAAGTCAGGTGAATACACGGAAAAGAGTTCGTCGGCTAGTTCTTCAAGTTCGAAGTCCGGCAAGTCATTAAGTGCATCCCAAGCATAAGCGGTGCCATGAACCGACCTAATCTTGTGAGAGAGTGTCAGGAATTCCTCCCTACCTATTGGCTCAATTTCCTTTGACGGTAAGAGGTCGAACTCATCGTAATCAAAGTCATAGACCCCCTTAGACAACAACTCATCCTTGCATTTGTCGACGAAATCAGGTGTCACTGCAAAGTACGTCAACCCTGGATATCGCCGGCCGCCGAAAAATCGAAAGAGGTTCTCGAATGCCTGCTGTTGGTAATCTCGCCTCCCTAGATTCTGAACCACATCCTCAAACTCGTCGAAGAGCAATACCAGACCCTTCAGGCCTGACGCTTGTGCGATCACGTTAAAGTCGTTCAACGCATCCCAAGCTTGCCTGTGCCCTCCCGTGTGGAACAAGAACATCTCCTCAGCATAAAACATCCATTCGGGACGTGGGTCCATGAATCTACCACGAAGATCCTGTACTAGGCACTCGTATAGCCTTTTGCGTTGTCCTCGGTAGTTATCTGGATAACTAAGCCAATCCTCGACCAAATCGCGGGCCCTGCCGCTGTCGTCGTTAACCCACGCGCGAAGAGCCGCGTGGACCCCTGGAGATTTGAGGAGTTCTGGGCGCCGCCAGCGGCCCGCATCAGAGATCCGGTCGCGAGTGTTTCGTAAATCGCTCTTAACATCTGAATGGCAGGCCTCCAAGTAGTAATTGAAAAGAGCACTTATTCCCGTTGTAGTGCATTCGGGAATCCTTAGCCCCCTCGATATCGCACCCATTATTGTGTCCATCCGATTAAATCGGGTGCCGTCCACGGAATTTACTATGACCGAACTCGTCGCGTATCCCTCCTTAAGTGCAATTTCACCAATGACCCGCAGGATGTGGCTTTTCCCCGATCCATAGTTGGCCTTGACAAGTAATGATTCCCCTGTCACGCCGGAGTGTTCCCTCAAAGCGCGAGAGACGTCCTGGACCATACCCTGTCTTCCTACTGTGAATGCACTCACATGGTCGGCCGGCGGGATTCCAAAGCGCAGGCTTTCAATGATGCTTTCACTGGTAGGGCGATCGAACATCGGACTCGCCAGCATCACTATAGTTCCCGCAAGTCGGCCATAACATCATCGTATAATTCACTGGACGATGGAGCATCATCGCCGTTTGCAGAAGAATCGAGCAATCTGACCGTACCGGTGATTACCACCCGCCATGTACGCACTGGACTAAACTCAGGGTTAGAATCCACCAGCTCCTTTACACGCACTTTCAAGAGGTCCTCTGGGAAGATTTGTCCCTGAGACTCAGGTTCGGCGACCGCGTATATCTCACGCACTTTACAGGCCGCGGCCTGATATTGGTCCACTGATGTCTCTATTTTGTCGAGGTTCCATATCCGGTCTACTGCCCGCGGCGGATGATCGTCAGGGACCCCAATCCTTTGAGCTAATGCCCCATACAATCGAATGCCATAGGTATCGCTCGAATAGAAATCAGGGGTTGCAGTATAAATCAACAACGTTCCCTGACTTTGCTCAATTCCGTTGATGAGATGCAGAAGATTGTTGTGGGCCTGTTTCAGGCTCGACTTCCGCATCGTCGAATAGGTTTGCTCCGCCTCGTCCAGTAGGATTACAAGCCCGCCATACCCCCCGACGTTCACAGTGAAACTACTAAGCGCAGCCAGCATGGTACGCGCATTGGAGCGGTTCACGAGCTTTTGCACACCAAACTTGGAGCGATATACCCCTACGGTTCCTTCCCCAGCAAACCACTGCATTAGTTGCCCACGTGTGTCTTCTAACGAGGCTTGATCTGCTCCATCAGGAAGGTAGGTTTTCAGATAATTCGCCACTATCCTACGGAAATCGATGTCTATGCTGCTTTGGCTCATCACATTCTGAATTACATCGTTCAAGGTGTCGTAGGACACCGGGTCATCTGGTTGAGGAATATTCCTAAGTAGGATGCGCTTAAGGACCTCTCCGAAAGGATCAGACCGATAGATGTCTCCATCTGCGTACATTTCCGGAGATGTTATCTTGCGGACGATCTGGTAGAAGACTTGCTCGAATTTATTGAAAGGAGCCTCGTCTGCACTGAGTTCAACGGTCGAAACCAGGAACCCAGACTCAAAGGCCTTTTCTCTCACGAGCCTGAGGAAGTGTGTCTTCCCAGATCCCCAAGACCCGCTGATAAACCTGATTCGACCTCCGCGGGATGCCCTCGACAGGTGACGACTTTGCACGGACTCCAAGAAATCTCTACCACCGGCAGAATAGAACGAAGCATATCGAGTCGATGGAGTTCCTTTCCGCAGCTCCTCAATGATCTCTTGGGCCGTCTCACGATCTAACTGATTTGCAGTTACCATATCTATACTGCCTCCTTGAAGCTTATGAATCCCACATAGCCCCCTTGCTCAAATCCATGCAACAGCATACCTTGCGAGGTGTTACGTGTCTGGCTCAGGTGTAGTCGCTGACCATCGAGTTCGGGCTGTCCGGCCTTGAGCAGTTTTGCTAGGTCGACGTTGAACTCGTCGGCGGAAAATGTTTTCTGGTTCTTGGAAAGCCGATTCGTGACCCTCCTAAGTGGAAGTTCTTCTCCGTATTGGCGCTGCTCATTCTTGATGACCGCTTGATAAGCAGTGAGTAGTCTCTTCAGAAAAGCTCTTTGATCAGTTGCCTCGAACTTGCGGACGAAGAGCCTTGATATTTCTGATCCAACAAGAGCGACCACCGCATCAACATCCATGCCGATACGATTACGTTTGCCGTCGCGAGGTAGAACCGTCGCCGCCAATGCCCTTTCTTCAACTTCAACGCGGATGAACCCCTGCCTAAAGGTGTATACGGGGTGACGCGAAGACTCATCGATCTCAAGTCCTGCTTGACGCACCGCAATAGGGAATTCTCTGAGAAAGCTCTTCGCCGCCACATCCGCTTTCGATTCCGCAAACGTGCAAAGGTCTCTAATGAATTCCGTAGTCGGATCGTCCGGAGAAGCTGGTCGAGCTACTAAATTGGTTGCTTCGTCCCTTATCGTCAAGACTACTTGAGCATAATGCTCACTATGCAACTCAGAGTATAAAATTCTCCAGAATTCTCTTGCCCGCGAAGCTCGATTCCACTGGGCCATGGCATTTTGCTCTTCGCGCTGGGATTCACGCTCCTTCAGTTCGACTTGGCTCAGCGCCCTCGTTAGTTCCATGAGAAAAGCTCCGCGAAGTAAGGTTAAGGAGATAGTACCTGCTTAAGAATATACTATATTGCATCATTTTTCAAGCAGGTGCCTGCTCACAAATTGTAGTCATCCTAGTAGGGTTAGGGAAAGGGGTCAGCTGAGCGTTAAGCAGGAATCCGTCGCTGTCCTCTATAGAATTATCCTTCTTTGAACTGTTGCCAAAGGCGCCGAGCTTCCAGGATGTCCTGATTCTGGCTCTGCTTGGTCCCGCACCGTAGAATCACAAATGTCCCACCAGCATCCCCAAAGTATATGCGATAGCCCGGACCAAAGTGGATGCGGAATTCCAGAAGGCCTTCTCCTACACCCTTCACATTTGTACTTGAAGGCAATTGCACTTGAGGAGAATTCCAAACATTTCCCCTCACAGCGGCTGACCGATCAGGCTTTCCGGGAGCAGACGGAGGTCTCGTTACGCTCTCTTGCCGAGGTGTTCGCCAATGGCAGCCCCCTACCAGCCCTGTCAGCTGTCGAACAACAGCCTTGCGGAGCTGAGTGTGGTACATGAGTATTGGCTAGTCGTTTGTGACAGTGACCACTGCAAGACTGGTCACTGGTTCCATCAGTTCCGCCACAATCCGAAGGTCAGGATGCGGCGCACCCACCACCGCAGAAGCGCCCGTCTCCGGATCTCCTCCGTCTCGTCCAGCGCCCCCATGCGCCGGCTGGCTTGGTCCAGCCGATCTTCCCAACCCTAGGCGTACGAGGCCGGAGGCAGATTAAGCTCGTGCTCCTCGATGATGGCGACTCTCCAACAGCTGCAGGTCATCCACAGAACAGCCCGGTGAGAGAGCGACGCGGCCCTGCACGTCATAGCAGGTCGGCGTGCGTGGAAGTTGCGACTCAACCGCGTGACGGTTGTGCCGCAGATGTAAGGAAAGGCCGGGATGCTGACGCACTCCAACCACCATGCCCCGCATTCCGAGCCGGCATCGGAGCGAATGGAATACTTTCATGGCACCTCCGCCCAAGTGTTCTGTTCAGTTTCATGAAACCCCAAGTGCGCCTCGGCCACCAGCGGCTCCGCCACAGACCGCAGGTGAGCACCTTCCTCACCAGACGTCTCCAGGCCACCGCCCTACGGACCTCGCTGACGGTCGCCTTGCGCCAACTGAGCTGGGTGCTCCGCCATAACCCGTGCAGCGGCTGCTTCTCCGGCGGCAGAGTCAGGCCGTGCTCTTCGAGCATGGCCACCTCCAGCCCACGGACTCGCTGCTCGGTCTCCAGCCAGGCCAGACCCTTGCCCACGCCGGTGTGTCCAGCCTTCCAGATCTCGCGCCACTCCTCGATGAGGGGCCACGCCTCCCCGTAGACCTCCTCATCGTCGGGAGTGGGCTCCTTCATCACCAGCTCGGGGTACAGCCGCTTCGGGAACCTGGCCTTCGGCGGCGGATTGTCCGTCGCCGTGGCCTCCTCCGGCGTCGACCCGGTTGCATTCGGAGCACCTGCTGGCCTGGGTAGTTTCTCCTGCCGGGCCTCCCTGCGGGCGAGTCGCTGTTCCAACGACTCCCACTTCCCGTCCTGGTCCTCCCGCAGTTCATCGATCTCACCCTTGACGGCCTCGATACCGTCGTGAAACTCCTTCTCCAACGCGTCCATCCACTGCTCCAGCGCGTCGGTCCGCTTCCGCTGCCGGGCCGCCTGCTGGTCGTCCTCCGCCAACACGTGCCGCTCCAGCGCCATCCGCACCAGCTCGGACAGGTCCCCGCGCTCCATGCTCGTCTGTACCGTCCTGGGGTCCAGCCCCAGAGTCTCAGCCGCTCCCTTCAGCCGCTTCTCCCGCACCATGCTATGCAACAGGGTCATCAACCGCATGTCGTGCCGCTCTTCAACGTTCATACCCACCACCATCTTCTCGATCCTGTTTCCTGACATTCCGACCCTCCCTCTGCAAACTTGTCCTTCTTAGCTTTGGCGCTTGCGACCGGAGCGCCGCTCAGCCCTCTGCACACTTGGCGCTTTCATACGGGGGCTTTGCTCTCTCCGCGGCAACAGGCCCCTGACAAAAAGTGTTCGCTGTTCACGTCCTGTAGGGGGCCTTTCTCCCCTGAATCAGCTTTGTAAACCCCCGCCCTGCAAACTTGCACACAAACGCCATTTCCTGTACAGCCCCATGACATCACAGCGGCCCTTCCCGCGTAATCCCTCGGAGGGGATTTCATCGGTGTAGTCCCTTCCAGGGGATACCGCTCGACTTCCCGACCTTCCAGACTCGATGGGCAGGCCCAGCGACGAGGAGTCCGACAAGGACGCGCCCACAGACCACCAGGAGGCGGAAGCCTGATGCCGTCCGAGATGCCCTCCAACCAAAATCAGCTATCGCTGAGGAGTTCGGTTCTCAGCCAGGACAGCCCATACGAGGCCGTCTTCGGAGACGTGTCGAAGATCATCGACGCGGCCAGGGAGTCGGCCGCCCGCTCGGTGAACGCCGCTATGACCGCCGCCTACTGGCTCATCGGCAGGCGCATCGTCGAGTTCGAGCAGTCGGGAGAGGAGCGGGCCGAGTATGGGGCGGCGCTCATCGAGAAGCTGGCCGAGGACCTGACCGGGCAGTTCGGACGGGGCTTCTCACTTCGGAACATCTACAACATGCGCCTGTTCTACCTGGCCCATCCGACCAGCAAGATTCTCCAGACACCGTCTGCAGAATTGGTCTCACCCCCTCGACGGCAGATTCTGCAGACGCCGTCTGCAATATTGGGAGCCCCCTCAGTCGAGGTGGGCCTCGACGACCTTCTCACCGCCTTTCCGCTGCCCTGGTCGGCCTACGTCCGGCTGCTGGCGGTCAGGGATGAGAGCGCCCGCGAGTTCTACGAGACTGAGGCGCTGCGAGGAGGTTGGTCGGTCCGCCAGCTTGACCGGCAGATCGGCTCCCAGTTCTACGAGCGCACCGCCCTCTCCAAGAACAAGGCCGCCATGCTGACCAGCGGACAGGAGCAGCGTCCGCAAGACCTCGCAGTGCCCCAAGAGCAGATCAAGGACCCCTTCGTCCTGGAGTTCCTCGACCTGAAGGACGAGTACTCCGAGAGCGACCTCGAAGATGGGCTGGTCAGTCACCTGGAGACCTTCCTCATGGAGCTGGGGGACGACTTTTGCTTCATGGGAAGGCAGAGGCGTCTCCGCATCGGCAACAGGTGGTACAGGGTTGACCTGCTGTTCTATCACCGGGGCCTGAGATGCCTCGTGGTCATCGACCTGAAGATCGGGGCGTTCAGCCACGCCGACGCCGGGCAGATGCACCTCTACCTGAACTATGCGCGAGAGCACTGGGTCCGGGAGGGTGAGAACCCGCCCGTCGGACTCATCCTGTGCTCCGAGAAGGACGAGGCGCTGGCGCGCTACGCCCTGGACGGCCTGCCGAACAACGTGATGGCCGGGGAGTACCGTGTCACTTTGCCCGATGAGACGGTCCTGGCGGCGGAACTAGACCGGACGAGGCAGGCGATGGAGCTTCGCGGCGCACACTAGGAGAAGGACCATGGCGAGTGAGCGAGCCTGCGATTGGGACCACAGGCAACACCGAGACGCGCTTTGACTCCCCCTGTCCAGCGCGGTAAAATGGGGGTAACAGAAAGTTGACCCGGCGGTGCGCTAACACCCCGGGCCGTGGCGCCACCTGCGGACACAGGTGATGCGAGGCAATTGTACTACTCGCAGACCCGCTCCCGACAGGAGGCGGGTCTTCTTCATTTAAGGGACACGATAGGAGGTAGACATGGCGACAGGAACCACCGATAGGCAGACGGCAACGAAACGGGCGGCTATCTACGCCCGCGTCTCGGACAAGAGCCAGGACACGGAGGACAAGACCTCCATCTCCGAGCAGACCGCCGATATGGAGACCTACTGCGAGCAGAGGAGACTGAACGTTGTTGCCCGATACCAGGAGGTGGGCAGGGGCTGGTCCAAGAACCGCCCGGAGTTCCAGCGCATGCTGGCCGATGCCCGGGATGGCCGCTTCGACGTCATCGTGTGCTGGAAGATGGACAGGCTGAGCCGCGGGATGTACCCGGCAGCCGCCTTGATGGAGGTCGTCGAGGCGCACCAGATTCGCCTGGAGTCGGTCATGGACCCCGTAGACATGAAGATGTTCGGGATCATGGCGGCCATCGGGAAGATAGAGCTGGACAACATCCGGGAGAGAACTACCATGGGCAGGCGCGGGAAGGCCAAGCAGGGCCGAATGCCGAACGGCTCGGTCCCCTATGGATACCGGATTGGGGAGGACGACAGGCCTGTGGTATACGAGCCGGAGGCCGATGTCGTGAGGCGCATATTCCGCCAGTACGTCCACGAAGGGATGGTGGGACTGGAGATAGCCCGTCAGCTGGCCCGAGACGATGCGCCCACCTGGAGGCCCGGTTCCCGATGGCAGAACTCCTACGTGCACTCTCTCCTTGGCAAGGAGGTCTACAAGGGCACCTGGTGGTACGGAAAGGCCCGCTGGGTGACCACGGAGGGCAGGGATAAGATCATTGCACAGCCGGAGGACACGTGGATAGGGGTGCCTTTTCCGCCCCTGGTGGATGAGCAGACGTGGGACAGGGCGCAGGCCATCAAGAAGCAGCGGGCCTCTCTGTCCAAGCGCAACACCAAGGTCTTCTTCCTGTTGCAGCACCTCGTCAGGTGCTCCGAGTGCGGTCTGCTCCTCGGTTGCCGGTCCAAGACCAGGGCAACCGCGAAGTACAAGGACAGGAGCTACACCTACGACCTGAAGACTCCCAGCCGCTACTACCACTGCTATGGAATGCAGAGGGAGCATCTGCGGTGCCGAGAAAGGCCGTACATCCGAGCCGCCAGGTTGGAGGAACTGGTCTGGAGAGAGGTCAAGACAGTGGTGCAGAATCCTGACCTGATCGTGAAGGGCATGGACTCCTCGGTGGAACGGGAGGATGACGGACTAGAGAGGCGAATTAAACATGCAGAGCGCGAGCTTGGTAAGGTACAGAAGGAGGAGGACAGGGCAA
The DNA here is from genome assembly GCA_963667055.2 of Dehalococcoidia bacterium. Taxonomy (GTDB): domain Bacteria; phylum Chloroflexota; class Dehalococcoidia; order Lucifugimonadales; family QGNO01; genus DAOUJH01. The sequence continues at coordinate 1,235,141 of OY762956.1, read as the reverse complement.
TTGGCCTGTATGTGTCAGGCAAGATCTCCGAGGAACAACTCGACCATCAGCGCAGACTGATTCATGAGCGGCTGGAAGCCGCACGGGAGAGGCTCGATGACTACCGAGCTCAAGGGGCGGCGGCGATGGAGAGGAAGGCGCTTACGGGGAATATTGCCGCATGGTCCCGCAGCATCGGCGAACGATTGGATGACCTGCCCGCCGAGGAGCGTCGGGACATCCTGAGACTAATCGTTGACCAGATCGCCATAGATGGTGGCAATAGCGTCTCCATCACTCTCGGCATCCCGACTCAGGGTTCCGTGTCAAATGAGAAAGAGGGCTCTCGAACCATATGAGCGGGAAGGGGTTGCGTTGTTATAGCCGGATGGCGTTCTGGAACTGTTTGTCGCTGCGGTACGGGCCTACCACCGCCAGGTTCAGCTTGTCCCTGGACAGGAACTGGTCGGCCGCCTGCCTCACGTCTTCCGTAGTGACCTCGTCCACGCGTTCCACCACCTGGTCCACGGTGCGCACCTCGTTGTGGAGTAGCTCCTGGGCGCCACCCCAGGCGGCGACGGCGCGGGTGTCCTCCATGCGAAGCAACAATCGGCCTTTGGCCAGCTCGCGCGCCCGGTGCAGGTCTTCCTCCGGGATGGCCTCCTTGAGGCGGTGCAGCTCCTCGATCGTCGTCTCTATGGCATAGCGCGCTTTCTTGGGGTCCACGCCGAAGTATATGGCTATGGAACCCGTATCGCGGTAATGGCTGGCCGTGCTATGGATGTCGTAGGCCAGCCCGCGCTTCTCCCGCACCTCCAGGAAGAGGCGGCTGCTCATGCCCTCTCCCATGACCCCGTTCATCATATCCATCGGGTATCTCTGCGGATGGCGGGTCGAGATGCCGGGAAGCGAAAGCGCCAGGTGCGCCTGCTCCGTCTTTCGGTACTCCATGCGCGCCTGCGGCTCCTGCCTGCTCTCGCTGCCCGCCGGCTCCCAGCCGAACGGCGACCCGGCAGGCCAGTCCTCGACCATGGGCGTCACGGCGCCCAGCATCTCTTCATTGGACAGGCTGCCCGCTATGCTGATGACCACGTTGCTTGCACCGTACTGGCGCCGGAACCATTCCGACAGCATCTTCCGCGTGATGCCGTTGACCGTCTCCTTGCTGCCCCCGACGTCGCGCCCCATGGGATGGTCCGGCCACAGCATCTGGTCGGTGAGCATCTCCACTCGATAGCCGGGGTAGTCGTTCGACATGGCAAGTTCTTCCTGGATGACGCCGCGCTCCTTCTCCACCTCTTCGCTGTCCATCAGGGGGTTGCGAACCATGTCGACGAGCACGTCCAGCGCGCTTTGGAAGTGGGGCGCGGCCACTTTGCACCAGTAGGCCGTGATTTCGCGGTCGGTGCTGCCGTTCATCATGCCGCCCACCTGCTCGATGGCTCCGGTGATCTCGGCGGCGGTCTGCCTGCGAGGCGTGCCCTTGAACAGCATGTGCTCCAGGTAGTGCGAGATCCCCGCGTGCTCGTCGTCCTCGTAGCGCGAGCCGCTGCCCACGTATATGCAGATCGATACCGAGCGGGTATGCGGCATGGATGCGGTCAGCACGCGGATGCCGTTGTCCAGAACTGTCTTTTGATGCATTGCGAACCCAGGAAAGCGGTTGAAGATTTGGTGCATTGTAGCGGATACCTTGCTATGGAAGTCAAACAGTCGCTAGAGACCTTCATCGTCATTTTCTGCAATACGATGTTGACCCTTGCTTCCCCTGTTCGTAAGATGGACTATTAAACGGAAGGGCGAGTTGAACCATGAAAACGCTAACGGCATATGTAGAGTGGGATCCGGAGACGGAGTTGTACACAGGCAGTGTGCCGGGGATACCCGGCGCTCATACCCAGGGAGCGACTTTGGATGAGCTACAAGACAACCTGAAAGAGGTCTTGGAGCTTTGCTTTGAGGAATGCGGGGGAGAGTTAGAAGACCTCCCTAAGTTTGTCGGCCTCCAACAAATTGACGTACCTGTATGACCAGGTTACCCACCGTTGACGCACGTACAATGGAAAGAGCCTTGCTGTATCTTGGGTTCGCTTTTGTGAGACAGCGAGGGAGCCACGTCTTTTACCGGGCACTCCGACGGAAGAACCACTACTGTGCCTTTCCACGCCGGAAGAGACCTGGCACGACCACTTGTTAGGGAAATCTTGCGGGAAATCCACCTTTCTCCGGATGACTTCCACAGAGTACTCCAAGCAACATAGCCCTTACTTCCCCGACACCTTCTCCAACGGAGCAATGCTCAGCAGCAGGCGCTTCACGCCCGCCTTCCCCTTGAACGCGACCGTGGCCTCATGGTCGTTCCCCGATGCAATGCAGTTGACCACAATTCCATCGCCGAAGGCCTTGTGGCGCACCTTGTCGCCCGTCCGCAACGGCGGTCCGCCCGCCTCCTCGGTCGCCTCGGTCCGGCTGCGACGCCCCGGCCACTGCCACGGCTTTGCGACGGACGCGGGCTGCTCTATGAGCTCTCTGGGAATGTCGGCAAGGAATCGCGACGGCGTGCCGGCCATGCTCATGCCCATGAGGCGGCGTCGAAAAGCTCGGAACAGGTACAGGCGCTCCTCCGCCCTGGTTATCCCCACGTAGAACAGACGGCGCTCCTCCTCCATCTGGTCGGGGTCGTCCATGGAGCGCGAGTGCGGCAGCAACCGTTCTTCCAACCCGATGATGAACACAACCGGGAACTCCAACCCCTTGGCCTGGTGCAGGGTGATCAGGGTCAGGGCGTCCTTGCTTTCGTCCAGGCTGTCCACGTCGGAAACAAGGGATATCCTCTCCAGGAAGGCGGCCAGCGAGCTATCCTCCTCTCCGGCCAGCAGTTCCTCCACCTCGGCGGCCTGTCCTTTCAGCTCCAGCACGTTCTCCCACTGCTCCTCACCGCGTTCGTCCTCCATCAGGTAGCCCCTGTAGCCTATTCTTTCCAGCAGCAGGTCTATCAGCCCGACAGCCCCCGCCTTCTCAGCCTGCTCGATCAGATAGCCCATGAGGCCGACAAACCGCTCTATAGCGGCGACGGCTCTCGGCGCAATCCCAGGCTTCGCGTCGCCCACTTCCCCGGCGGCAATCGCCTGCAGCGCGGCGTACAGGGGCAGTTCCCGCTCTTGCGCCCAGCGGGTTACCTCCTCCATCGTCTTGGAGCCGATGCCCCTGGACGGCACGTTGATGATGCGGTTCAGGCTCACCTCGTCGTACGGGTTCAGCACCACCCGCAGATACGCGACAACGTCCTTGACCTCGCGCCTCTGATAGAACCTGACGCCGCCTATCAGGCGGTAGGTCATCCCGTAGCGCAGGCAGGCCTCCTCCATTGCCCTGGACTGCGCATTTATGCGGTACATCACGGCGCAGTCGCCCAGCGACATGCCCTCCTCCCTGACCAGCCGGTCTACCTCCTGCACCACCATGCGGGCTTCCTCGTCCTCGTTGTGCCCCTCGCGCGCCACCAGGGGGCGGCCCTGCCCCTTGCCCGTGAACAGGTCATTTTGAAGCCTGTTCCGGTTGGAAGCGATGACGCCCTTTGCCGCCTCCACAATGTTCTTTGTGGAGCGGTAGTTCTCGGCCAGCGTGACCACCTTGGCTTCCGGGTAGTCCCTCTGAAACGACAGGATGTTCCTGATGTCGGCGTTGCGCCAGGAGTATATCGACTGATCGGGGTCGCCCACCACGCAGATGTTGCGGTACTTGCCGGCAAGCAGCTTGGCCAGGGCGTACTGAGCCGTGTTAGTGTCCTGGAACTCGTCGATGAGCAGATGGAGGTAGCGCGACTGGTACTTCTCAAGCGCCTCGGGCGCGTCGCGCAGCAGCTTCACGGCCTTCGACAGCAGGTCGTCGAAGTCCAGCGCCCTGCTCTGGCAGAGCAGGGCTTCGTACCGTTCGTATACCCTGAGCACAATCTCCTCGTAGTAGCTCGACACGGCGTCGGCAAAGCCCGCCGGGTCTATCAGGTTGCTCTTTGCCCCTGAGATGAAGTTGCTCACGGCGCGCAACGGGTACCGCTTGGGGTCTATTTCGCCCTCCTCCATGGCCCGTTTCAGCAAAGCCATGGTGTCGTCGTCGTCGTAGATGACAAAGCTGCGGTCCAGACCTATGTGATGGCCGTCCCGCCTCAATATCGAGACGCACAGCGAGTGGAACGTGCTGCAAGTCAATCCCTCGGCGCGACTGCCCAGCAGGCGCTCCAATCTGTACCGCATCTCCCGGGCCGCCTTGTTGGTGAAGGTCACCGCGGCGATGCGGTGCGGGCTGATGCCGCAAACGCGCACCAGGTAAGCAATGCGATGTGTGATGACGCGAGTCTTGCCGCTGCCCGGGCCCGCCACTATGAGCATGGGGCCCTCTATGGTCTCGGCGGCCTCTCTCTGCGCCGGGTTCAGTCCTTCCAGGATATCGGTGGTCTGCACAATGCAACCGATTATAGCAATACGGGAGGAATAGTTCGTGGCCTGATTGTCATATTCAAACGGAAAACTGCGGACGGAACACGGAGGCGTTGGTGGTCGCACGGTGTTGTAAATCGTATACTATTGTAGTAGCATAATTACTATGCGCCTGTTGCTGGATGCCGATGGTCTGATCAAGCTACATCGCGCCGGAGTGGTTGGCCAGATGGTAAAAGCTTTTCAGTGTACTGTGCCTGAAGCGGTCTACCACGAGGTAGTGACCAGGGGTAAAGAGCGGCTTCACCGGGACGCCGAGGAGATAGAACATATCCTGGGAGGAAAGGCGGAGGTGGTCAGAACTCAGCAGGCGCAGGGAGAGACGGGATTAGGCGCCGGGGAGATGGCGGTTTTAACACTGGCCGTTCAAGATCAGAGCGCCATCGTAGTCAGTGACGACCGCCGCTTTCTAGCCCTACTGAGCGCTAGAGGACTACGGTTCCTTACACCTGCCGACCTCTTAGTCGTGTTGGCCCGACAGGGAATACTGGTCAAGAAAGAGGCCAAGAAAGCATTGGAGAGGCTTAGGCCAATGATACGAGCCGCAGCGTTTTGGCAGGCAAAAGAGGACTTAGAGCTTGGAGGATTTGATGAAGAGTAAAGTGGTGCCGTTGCGCATCCCTGAGAACCTGGACGACTTGGCTGCCCTCGGCGCGCGGGAGCAGCACACGGACAAGGCAACCACACTCCGGCAATGGATTCACGCCGGGGCCGCCCATTACGTTCTCAGGCTGGTTGCCGAGGGCAGAATCAGCGTTGGCCGCGCCGCCGAACTACTGGATCGTACCGTTTACGACGTGCACCACCTGGCCGGGACATACGGCATAGAGATTGGCGCATCGGAAGAGCAGCGACGGCAGTCGCGCTCTCTTGCCGCCGAACTGGGCGACGGCAGGCCATGACCCCTACCTAGCCTAAGCCACGTTAAGCACTACTTGACCGCGACGCCGGCTGAAACTATCGACGCGTTCCTGGAACAGCTGCTGGTACTCCGGGGAGCGGATGCGATCCACCGTCATTATCACCGCGTCCTCGCGGTTGTCGGCGTAGTACCTTCTCCGGATGCCGTCCTTGGTGAAGCCGTACTTTTCGTACAGAGCGTGTGCCGGGAAGTTGCTCACCCGAGCCTCCAGCGTCACCCGCTGCGCTCGCCTGGCCATGGCCATCTCCATGGTGCCCAGCATGAGAAGCTCGCCCAGGCCTCTGCCCCTGAACTCCTCCCTCACCGCAATCGAGGTTATGTGCGCCTCATCCGACATGAACCACACCCCAACGTAGCCGGCAACGAACTCGTTCCAGTCGCCGGTCGCTATCTGCTCCGGCGGGGCCGCCAGCGACTTCATTCCGGAGAGCAGCCGTTGCAGAAACGCTTTGGGCGCATCCAGGGATGGGGCGCGGCGCTCCTCGCCCGGCTCTCCGTCCGTTCCAGCTATGGCAGACGACGCGACAAGGTAGCGGGCCAGCTTGTTGTTAAGCTCCTTCTTCAGCGGTGTCGGAGGCCACGTAGTGGGGAAGGCCTCGCGCTCTATGTCGGCGACTTGAGGGATGTCCTCAAGCGTCATGGAACGAATTGTGAAGTCCATCTTTCTCAGGCGTTGGACGGGTTGAAGGTTGAGCTTAGTTTACCACACGAATAAACTGGTCACTAGAAGGACTTCACACGATGCCCAGTCAATCGACCACAGTTTACCTGCTCAGGCACGCCGAAAGCCGGCCCAGCGCCACAATCGAAGAGCCTGACTGGCCGCTCACCAACCTGGGCAAGCAGCAGGCGCTCGATATAGCGCCTACCCTGGCCAAGCTGGATATCGACCACGTCTACACAAGCCCCTATCTCAGAGCAGTCGAAACGGCAAAGCCCTTCGCCGATTTCACAGGCAAGCCGTTGCGTATCCATGATGAGTTGCGAGAGCAGCGCAGTCTTTGGATGGACTCTGTGGAGGACTTCATGGATCAGATGCGTAAGAAGTGGCAAGACTTTCATTTCACGCCTCCCGGCGGCGAATCGAACGCCGAGTGCCAGCTACGGATTGTGAATTCCGTCAGGAATATCATCAGAAGGCATCCTGGAAGAACATTGCTGGTCTCCTCACATGGTAGTGCTATATCCCTCTTGCTGAACAGCATCCACAACTCGTTTAACTTCGAACGATGGATGGCGATGAAGAATCCTGACCTTTTCCGGATCAAAGCCGAAGGAGCCTCACTGGTCTGGGATAGGTTGTGGCGTATCTCAACCAACGGCGAGTGAGCCTGCGTTGACAAGAAGGAACTAGAAACGAGTATAAGCTGTGTTATAGTGAGTTTGGAGGGTAAAGGTGGGCCGGTGCCCCCACAGGTCTGATAACCCTAGTGTCCCATTGCGGGATGGGGTTCGACTCCCCTGCCCTCCGATTTTGATTAGTGGACATGGCATTGACAACATCATCTTATGGCGGTACATTAAGAGTGGTTATCAGGCCTGTAACTGCATAAGCGGTTATCCCGAAAGGGACAAGGAGCCGGCAAAATGTCGGCTCCTTCCTTTGATCCCTCTTATAGAGCGCTAGCGAGTTCTGGACACTCCCTAGAACTGCCGCAAAAAGCGCATATCGTTGGTGTAGAAGTGGCGTATGTCGTCGATGCCGTACTTCAGCATGGCGATGCGCTCCGGCCCCAACCCAAAGGCAAAGCCGGTGTACTTCCGCGAGTCGTAGCCCACGCCTTCCAGAACGTGCGGATGCACCATGCCCGCTCCCATTATCTCTATCCAGCCCGTCTCCTTGCAGATGCGGCAACCATCTCCCTTGCAGGAAAAGCAGTCTATGGACATGTCCACGCCCGGCTCCACGAAGGGGAAGTAGTCGCAGCGGAACCGCACGCGTCGGTCCTCGCCGAAGATGCGCCGGGCGAACTCGTACAGCGTGCCCTTCAGGTCGGCGAAGGTGATGCCGTCGTCCACGGCAAGACCCTCCACCTGGTAGAAATGCCACTCGTGGGTGGCGTCGCTCGCCTCGTAGCGGTAGCACTTGCCGGGCACCACCACGCGCACCGGCGGCTTTGTGCTCTCCATGACGCGGGCCTGCATGGGCGACGTGTGGGTTCGCATCAGCATACGGCGTCCCTGCGGCGTCGGGTCTTCCCAGTCGACCCACAGCGTGTCCCACATATCCCGCGCCGGGTGATCGCGGGGTATGTTCAGCGCGTCGAAGTTGTAGTGCTCCCACTCCACCTCCGGCCCCTCTACCACGCTGAACCCCATCGAGACGAAAGCGTCCAATATCTGGCGCACCATCTGCGTAGTGGGATGCAGCCGCCCCCGTGGCACGGGCCTCCCGGGCAGCGTGACGTCTATGCCGCCTTCCGCCAGGTAACGGGCGCGTTCCGTCTCTTTCAAAGCTCGGTTGCGCTCCTGGAACCGCTCCTCCAGCAGCGACTTGACCCTGTTCGCCTCCGCCCCAACCGACCGCCTCTCTTCCACGGACAGCGAACCCAGCTGCCGCAGCAGCATAGTCAAGCGCCCGCGGCGTCCCAGGTAGGCGACCCTCCACGACTCCAGCCCGTCCTCGCCCGCCGCCGACTCCAGGACGCGCTGCGCTTCCTGCAAAATCTGGTCAAGCTCATCCAGCAAAGGTGTTTCAGACATTGTGCCTACTGTTTCAAGAAGATGTGCCTTGATTCTAGGCTGGCAGACGGACAAGGGTCAAGTTTGCCGCCCTCCTGGCTGAGAGGGAGTCTGTACCTCAGTTGAAATCGTCATCGTAGTTATCCCCGCCGTGGTCGATAATCTACGGGGTCATGGCAGGCGTCGTAAGTCAGTTTGTCGATATGAATTGCCGTTGTGCCGGGTATACCCGTAGTTGACGAACTCCCGGGGCCAACAGGGAATGCGGATTCAAGCGTAATCCAACGACGTTGTTGTTTAGCAATCTCTTTAGCCAGCTCCACAGCAGGGGCAAAATCATTATCTTGACTGACAATTATGGCAACATCGTACTGCTGCTGATAGGTTGCCCGTACCAGATCCAATGCTAATTTGACATCAACGCCCTTTTCCTTGCCCGCATTATTTATTCTACCTCTGTAGATTTGAATACCCTTGCTTTTTAAGTATCTTAACTTGTTGGACCAGAAGCCATGCCAAAAGGGATCAATGTCTCTCTTCTGAACACCAGTATAGAATCGTATCTCTGTAAGGATACGTTCGGGGTTCATGGCTGCCAAAGCGCTGGCTAGTCTTTCAACATCGTAGCTAGGCCAGTTGTACTGTGGCTCCGAAACAGAAGACCACGCGCTTTTGGCGAGGTGGTAGAGATTCTGGCCGTCAATTAAAACTAGTGTACGCATAGAAAAAAGCGCCCGCCCAGGGATCTGACCGAAGTCAAAATCCAGCGGGCGGGCGAAGAAATCAAAAACATACTACCATCAATCAAGAGAACCTTCAAGGATTCAATGGTGGTTCAACCCTTGAATCACGGTCGCCCCTTCCTGACATCTGCTATCCTACTAACGTTCTCCTTTCTGAATGGACACTCCCCCTCCTTCATATAATCCGGTCAACGCAAAGGTGAAAATTCAATGGCAGCGATAAGAGCTATCAAGCTGTGGCAGGCTACGGTTCTGGTAGTAGTCCTGGTAGCGGCGTCAGGAGCAGTCTATGCCGTGTACAACATGGTCAACGACGCAGGCGGCGCCGGGCTGGGGGAAGGCCAGCAGTCGATTCCGGTGCAGCGCGGCGACCTAGTCAACCAGGTCTACACCAACGGCAGCCTTGTTTTCCCCAACAAGGAGGCCCTCGGATTCGGCTCGCAGGGCACGGTGGGGCAAGTATCGGTAGAAGAGGGCGACTTGGTCGCGCGGGGCCAGTTGCTGGCGTCGCTGGACAGCGCCTCCAAGGCTACCCTGGAAAGAGCGGCCGCCCAGGCGCGCCTGAACCTGCGCGACGCCCAAGACCTGCTCGACGAAATAGCCAACGGCCCCGGCCTGGACGAGATGCAAAGCGCGCAGGATCGCGTGGCCTCAGCCCGCAAAGACCTCGACGTCGCGAACGGCGATTTGAAACTGGTCAACCGGGAGTGGGAAAGCAAGCTGGAGACCGACCAGGAAGCCCTTGACGATGCCCAGGAGGAGTACATAACACCGTTCCAGCAATGGCTGGGCATAACCCCAAATGCGGAACAGGTCACCATGGCACCGCAGGATTTGCTGGACACCCTCGGCATCGACCTGGCAGCCCTCTACGACCCCAGCCTGCGCTTCTCCGACATGTCCCCTGATGACCCGGCCACTCCCTGGAACGAGGTTTTGGTCTATACCTGGGTGAACATATTCCCCGGCACGATTGTCGTTACCTGCGACAACGACGTTTCTTTTCAGGGCGCCTGCATCTACGACGAAATGACGACGCCATGGGACACCCTTTCCGAGGCGCTGGAGACACTGGACACCACGCAGACGCAGGTCGACAGCGCAATAACCAAGTCGGAAAAAGCTGTGAGCGCGGCGGAAGACGCGCTGGAAAACGCCATAGAGTCCCTGGACGACCTGACCGCCGATACCGACGAACTGATGCTGGCTCTGCGCCAAGCAGAGGTGGACATAGCGCAATTGGCGCTGGATAACGCATTGGAGGACCTGGAGGTGGGCCAGTTGCTGGCGTCAGTGGACGGCAGATCCACGGCTGCCCTGGAAAGAGCGGCCGCCCAGGCGCGGGTGAACCTGCGCGACGCCCAAGACCTGCTCGACGAAATAGCCAACGGCCCCGGCCTGGACGATCTGCAAACCGCACAGGATCGCGTGACCTCCGCACGGAAAGACCTCGACGTCGCGAACGGCGATTTGAAACTGGTCAACCGGGAGTGGGAAAGCAAGCTGGAGACTGCCCAGGAAACCCTTGACGATGCCCAAGAAGAGTACGTCAAACCGTTCCAGAAATGGCTGGGCATCACCCCAAATGCGGAACAGGTTAACATGGCGCCGCAGGACCTGCTGGACGCCCTAGGCATCGACCTGGACGCCCTCTACGACCCCAGCCTGCGCAACGCCTCGCCGGAGGGGATGCCCCCCGATGACCTGGATACCTCCTGGAACGAGGCCATGGTCTACACCTGGTTGAACATATTCCCCGGTCCGATTGTCGTTACCTGCGACAACGACGTTCCTTTTCAAGGCGTCTGCATCTACGACGAGATGACGACGGCATGGGACACCCTTTCCGGGGCGCTGGAAGCGTTTGATACCACGCAGATACAGGCCGACAGCGCCATAGCCAGGGCCGAAAACGGCGTGGCCGCGGCGGAGGATGCCATGGACAAAGCCATAGAGGCGCTGGACGATCTGACCGCCCCTGCCGACGAACTGACGCTGGCCCTGCGCCAGGCAGACGTGACCGAGGCTCAGTCGGCGCTGGATACCGCATTGCAGAAGCTGGAGGACGTCGACCTCTACGCCCCCTTCGACGGAATCGTCTCCAGGGTCAACGTTGCGGACGGAGACACCGTCGGCGCTGAAATGCTCGCCATCGAAGTCACAGACCCCTCCGTCATCGAGATGGACGGCTCCGTCGATGAGATCGACGTGCTGTTCATCCAAGAGGGCGCGCTGGCCACTGTGACGCTGGACGCCCTGCAGGGCCAGACCCTTGCCGGCGAGGTCTCTACCATAGGCAGCGCCGGCACAGGCCAGCAGGGCATCGTAACCTACCCGGTCGGCATACGTTTGCAGGTTCCTCCGGGCGTAGACCTCAGAGAGGGGCTGACCGCCACCGCCAGCATAGTGCTGCGGCAGGAGAACAACGTCCTGCTTGTGCCCCTGCAAGCCATCCACGGCACGTTCCAGGAACCCACTATAATGGTACTGAACAACGGCAGTATAGAAGAGCGTCCCGTGCTTCTCGGCAACAGCGACGACTTCTGGGTCGTGGTGGAGGGAGGACTGGAAGAGGGCGAGCAGATAGTCATCGAATCGCAGGATGCCAGTTCACTCGGCCTCTTTGGCGGCTTCGGCGGGGGCGGCAGGCCTACAACATTGATCAGGCCTCCCAGGTAGGTGATTTGTGATCGAGTTGCAGAATGTAGACAAGATATACCCAATGGGCAGCCTGGAAGTGGTGGCGCTGCAGGACGTCTCTCTCGGTATCGGACAAGGGGAGATGGTTGCCATCATGGGGCCCTCCGGTTCCGGCAAGTCCACCCTCATGAACATCGTTGGCTGCCTGGACGTGCCGACGTCGGGGCGGTACTTCCTGGAAGGGCAGGAGGTGGGCAGCCTCAACGACGACAGCTTGGCCGGCATCCGAAACAGGAAGATCGGCTTCGTGTTCCAGACCTACAACCTGCTGCCCAGGCTCACCGCGCAGGCCAACGTGGAGATGCCCCTGCTCTACGGCAGCGCAAAGGACGCCAAGAGCAAGTCGCTGGACGCCCTGGCCAGGGTTGGGCTGGCGGACCGGGCGCATCACAAGCCCAATGAGCTATCAGGCGGGCAGCAGCAGCGCGTCGGCATAGCCCGCGCCCTGGCCAAAGACCCCGCCATCCTGCTCGCCGACGAGCCTACGGGCAACCTGGACAGCCGCTCCAGCCGGGAGATAGTGGCGCTTCTGCAAAAGCTCAACGACGAAGAAGGGTTGACCGTCATCGTTGTAACGCACGAACCCGACATCGCCGCCGGCACCCGCCGCGTGGTCACCATGCACGACGGGCAAATAGTGGACGATAAGCCCGTGACGCGGCAGCGGTTCTCCGCCACTGCTGGAAAGGACGGCCCCCGCTGAGACCTCTCTTCATTATCCGCACCGCGCTGTCTTCAATCGGGGCCAACAAGCTGCGCGCCGGACTCACCCTTCTCGGCATAGTGATCGGTGTGGCCGCCGTCATCTCGCTGATGTCCATAGGGCGCGGCGCGCAGGAGAACATCATCTCGCGCATTGAGGAGCTGGGCACCAACCTGCTCTTTGTCAGGCCCGGCTCGGCGAGCGAAGGCGGCTTCTTCGGCGGCGGCGACAGCGCCACCCTGACCTTGGAAGACGCTCAGAGCCTGCGCGACCCCGTCTTCTCTCCCAGGGTTTCCGCCGTTGCTCCTGAGATCAGCTCCTTTGGACTAATAGAGGTGGGCAGAGACAGCCTGACTAGCCAGGTGGTGGGCGTAACGCCCGAATACCAATCGGTGCGCAACTTTACCGTGGCCTCCGGCCAGTTCATATCGGAAGCCCACGTCAACGCCCGTTCCAACGTGGCCGTGCTGGGTTCCGAAGTGGCCGAAGGGCTGTTCGGCTTCCGCGATCCGGTGGGCCAAACCCTACGGATAAACGGCATCCGGTTCACCGTGGTGGGTGTCCTGGAGAGCAAGGGCGGAACCGCCTTCGGCTCGCAGGACGGCATCACCCTCGTCCCTATCACCACGGCCTACTATCGGTTGGAATCGCAGCGCACCACGCAGGGCGGCGTCAGCGTTTCGCTGATCAATGTCCAGGTGGACGACCGCGAGGAGATGGACCAGGCCATGCAGGATGTGGCCACCGTACTGCGCCTGCGGCACAGGATCACCGACGAGGACGACTTCACCATCACCAACCAGCAGGAGACCCTGGAGACCCTGGAAGAGACCACCGACACTTTCGTGATTTTCCTGGGAGCCATCGCCGGCATATCCCTGCTGGTGGGCGGCATCGGCATCATGAACATAATGCTGGTTTCCGTCACGGAGCGCACGCGAGAGATTGGCATACGCAAAGCCATGGGCGCCAGAAGAAGGGACGTCATGCTCCAGTTCCTGGTGGAAGCAACCGTCCTCAGCCTGGGGGGCGGAGTCATCGGTCTGCTGCTGGGAGTGGGCGTTTCCAGGGTCATCGACCGCAGCGGAGTGTTGGGAGAGAACTTCGGTACGCTGGTCAGCGCGGACATCGCCGTGCTGGCGCTGGTCGTCTCCGCCGCCATCGGCCTCTTCTTCGGCATATATCCGGCCATGCGAGCGGCGCGGCTGCATCCCATAGAGGCGCTGCGGTACGAATGATCCTAAGTCGTTAGAAAGGACTGAACATGGGCAACAAGCTTTTTCTACTCTTGATAGCAATCGCTATTTTGCTGGGGGCCGGCCTGGGAGGAGCCTTCGCCGCGGGGGTAGCCGTGGGCAGGTCTCAGGACGATGGCCAGGCCGCAAACGGCGCGTCCACCGACACTCCTGCGTTCACGCCTCCGAGAGCTCAGGAAGGTCTACAGGAGATTACCCCTGAGCAGATTCAGCAGTTCCGCCGGCAACTCGGCGAGGGCGGAGGGTTCCCGCTCGGCGAGGGCGGAGGATTCCCGCTTGGCGAGGGCGGCCTGGCGGCAAGGGCCTTGACCGGCGACATAGAGAGCATCGACGGCAACGTAATCACCGTGAACACACCACAGGGCCCGCTGCGGGCCACGCTGAGCGACGACACCGGTATCCAGGTGTTCAGCCAGGGTACATTGCAAGACCTTGAAGTCGGTCAGCAGGTAGTCGTCAGGGGTGAACGAAACGAAGAAGGAGCAATACAAGCCATCGACGTCCTAGTGACGCCCGAAGGAGACCTCTTCGGCGCAGGCTTCCCCGGCGCGGGCGGCGCAAGGCGGCTGCCCTAGAGCTGGTCTTCCAAATCGTCCAGCAGCTGTTCCAACCCCGGCGGCATGGAGTACGGCGGCCCCATCGGCCTTATCCCCTCCGAGGCAACCCAGGAGTCGTAGGTAGCCTCCAGCTCCTTGAGGTAGTACCTGATTTCCGGGTTCTGCTCTATCTGCCTCGACACCTGCCGGTACTGCTCCTCCCCCTCCCGGTTCTCGGCCAACCTGTCGGGAAATCCGTACATATAGCACAGGGTGCCCAGCAGACGCGACGCGCCGTTGTGGTCCTCCTCCAATCTGGCGATTGAAGGCAGACGCGCTAGGATATTCGCGTCATCTATGCCCTGCTCCAAGGCCCTCGTGCCCACCAGGTTCATTATGGAGGTGCGGCCTGAATAGCGCCTCTGCTGTCTGGACATGGTGCCCGGCAGCCCCATGTCCTCGCCGTTGAGCGTCGCCATCACCGGCAGTGGCCGGGTGTGGGGCACGTCCGACCACATGCTCCCGATGCGGCAGTACCGCTTCACGCCCAAACGCCGCATCAGATCCACTATGGAATCGACGTACTCATCGGTGTTGGCGTGCGGCTCCAGCAGGTGCATGGTGACGAAGTCGATGCCGGCGTGGCCCCTGGCGTACCTGACGTGGACGTTGGGAATCGAAGTCTCGCGGCGTCCCTCGATGGAGAATATCGTGGGCCGGTAGCGCGTGAAGTCGAAGTAGCGGCCCGGATTGGCCAGCGACGCCAAATCGCGGGCGTCGATGTCCCGTTCCAGCCGTTCCAGGGCAATTGTGGCCGACTTGCCCACGTTCACCCACGGCGACAGCGAACTTATGACGTGCGGCTGTCGCAGTTCGGGCAACGGCTCCTGGAGCTTGAAGTTCCCTACCCGCATGAAGGCGTCTCACGGCCCAAGGCGTTCAATGCGCCACTCCCCATTTTCCTCCGGAGTATACCGCAAACGGTCGTGCAGGCGGTGCGGGCCGGATTGCCAGAACTCCATCACCTCTACACGCAGTCTGAACCCTCCCCAGTCCGGCGGCCTGGGAACGTCGTCTCTGAACTTGGCGTCGTATTCGCTCCATCGCTCCTCCAACCGACGCCTGTCCGGGATCACCCTGCTCTGCTCGGCGGCCCAGGCGGCTATCCGGCTTTCGCGGGAGCGGCTTGCAAAGTACGCGTCCGACTCCTCCGCCGTCGCGCGCTCCACGCTGCCCTCAGCCCTCACCTGGCGGCTCAGCTTGGGCCAGTGGAACACCGCGGCGGCTTTGGGGTTGTCCCCCAGCTCCCTGCCCTTGCGGCTGGTGTAGCTGGTGAAGAACACAAGACACCCATCACCGACGCCGCGCAACAGCACCACGCGGGCGGAAGGCGCGCCGTCCTTGCCCGCGGTGGCCAGCGTCATGGCCTCGGGAAAGTCCTCCCCCGATCGCCGCGCCTCCTCGTACCACAGGTTGAACTGCTGGAACGCGTCCGCCGAAACCGTATTCTCATCCAGCGCCATCATCACGCATAGGCTAACAGTTATGGAACCGGCTTGCATTCCCTCCCACCCCCTCCTCTCTCCCGTCGTTGCGAGCGCAGTGTGGGGTACAAACCGGGCAGAAGGGTAACACATAGCTTCAGAATAGGAGGTTTTAATCTCCTCCCTGTAGTACGGCGGCCCCGGGCACCTGGATCACACTGGTGCGCAGCCAGACTCCGGCGGGCATGTCGGCGGGCAGGAAGCGGATGTCGGGGGAGATCGCCTCTCCGTCGGCGGAGAGGAATCCCAGTTCCATCCTTCCGTCGGCCAGGCGGCGGGCGCGGATCCTGCCTATGGTGCCTTCGCCCACCTCAACGTCCGTACTGACGCTCCACTCGTCGACCGGGGAGTCGGCGGCCAGGTAGCGCATGGTCGGCAGTACTTGTTGGCCGCCGGAGAGCTCCACGCCAAGCTCGATGCGGTCGTCGTCGTCCATCCTGGCAATGATGCGCAGCCGGTGCGGCGGCGCGAGCGCCGGGGGTGCGGGCAGCTCGTATCCCAGGAGAGGGAGGATATCATTGTCGCCGGCGATGGAGAGGGCCCCCAGGAACCGGTCGTTATCATCGTCGACGTCCGTCACCGAGCAGAGGGTGGCGTCGATGGCCGAGCCGTAGACGGGCAGGGCCACGCGCATCTCGGCGTCGGCGGCCAGCAACCCCTCGATATCTTCTCCCTCCTCCGCCAAGGCGGCGTTGAGTGCCGTCATATTGGCACGGCAGGACGCCTGTAGCGCCAGGTCGTTTGCCATAGCCAAGACTTCCGGATCGTCCCATCCCTTATTGGCGGCGCGGGCAGCCCTCACGATTTTGCCGGCGGTCATCGTAGGCGAGATGATCGACTCGGTGTAGGCAAGCTGGGAGTGGAGGGCGACGGCCTGCTCCAGCGAAATAGGATTTCCTTCCTGAACCTGTTCTTGGAGGGCCGTCCAAGAGTCTGCCAGTGAGGCGTATCTGGCGGATGACGTCCTCGCGGCGTTGAGGAGTAAGCGTTCGACGGCTACCGGACTGACGATCTGCCCTTCGGCCACCGACTCTGCGAAACCCGAATCAGCGATAGCGCTGGCGTACTGGTCCGCGAACAGCTTGAACAGAGTGTCTGATGATGGGTGGGCCACGTTGACCGGCTCAATCCATCTCGCCGCCTCCAGAGCGGCGATAGAGGGACGTTGGAAGATGCCGTCGAGCATCTGGGTCTGCACACCGGCGGCATAGATGGCCTTGGCGCGCGTTGAGTCGGGTACTTCGGCGTCGCGGTCATCGACTGAGGCGACGGAGACCGTCACCAACCCCTCATCGTCCGCCTCCGTGGACACTTCATATTCAGCTTCGTCCACTTCGACCGTGACCTGGTCGAAGGCGAAGGCGCTGAGGACCATGAGATTCCGCCAGAGGCCGTGGAACCCGACCTCTTCGTCTTGGTCGTCGTAGGTAACGACCCCGACGAAGACCCAGGTGGTTCCAGATCTGTTGAAGGTGACCTCGAGCGGGGGCAACTCATCGATGGCTGCACTTGCGTCTATTGCCACTTCCGGGCCGGAGTGGTAAGCGACTCCGGCCTGCCACAGCCCGGCCGACGCGGGGACCCGGCCGACGGTCTCGAAGACGCGAGGCCCAACCACGTAGACCTGCGCACTGCCGCCTACGGCAGCCAGGTCGCCTCCACCCAGGTTGCTCACACGGTAGTTCACTGAGAAGGGCTCACCGGCGACGACGGAGTCCGGAGTGTGGCTCTCTTCTATCTTCAATTTGAAGCTCTGCTGCGCCGCCTCCTCGTCCACGATTTGAACGACGAGGGTGAAGTCGGCAGCCAGCGGCTGGTAGTCGCGCTCAAGGTATGTGGTGGCCTCGATGAGATAGGCGCCCGGTTGCAGGTAGCGCTCGATGCGTGAGTTACGCCGCTCTCCGCCGTCGTCGTTGGCGCCGATCACACCGGCCGAGGGCGAGATCAAAGAGAGGACGGGGTCGCCGTTGTCCGACTTAAGGTCTATAAGAACGCGGTTACTTTGGGGCAGGGTAAACAGGTAGCGGTGCGCGGGGTGTTCCGGGACGAAGCCCGAACCACAGGTGTCAAGTGTCCAGGAGCCGGTTGCCGTGAGGTCGACTCCCGGTTCGAGCAAGCCGAGATTGACCGGATCACATCCGGCGACGCGGCTGACGGAGAGAGAGAAATCCGCCGCTCCGCGCCCGCGTCCACCTACCGTAGTGGCCTCGACCTGGTATACGCCCGGGGTGAGGTCGCGCTCGATGCGGGCATCGAGACCGGAACCTCCGTCATCGTTGTCCGTGATGCGGCTGCCGTCTTCGGCCAGGAGGTAGAGGTAAGAATCGGCCTCGGCGGAGGATAGACCGATCCTGATGCGTCCGCCCTCCACCAGTTGGAAGCGGTAGTTGTGGGCGTCGCTGTCGGTGAAGAAGCGCGAGTCGCAGTCATTGGTCGTCCAGCGTCCGTCCCTGCTCAACTCGGCATCCGCCTCAGCGCCGAGGACGCCCAGGTCTATCGCATCGCACGACGCGGACTGTGCGTCCGCGGTGCGGGTACCCTCCACGTACAGGGCCAGCATGGCCAGCACGGCGACTATGCTCACCGCCGCCAGGGAGCGCAGCCCAAGGGAGGCCAGCCTGTTTGACGTAAGAATCGGGTATCTAAGCATGGGGGCCTCCAAATGTGCGAGTGACTTGTTTCAGGCGTGCGGACGAAAGCGAAGTATAGCATAATGGGACATCGTCTCAGGGGAAGAGGTTTTGAAGCGGGCGCTCACAGTCCCAGGATGTTCCCCTTGTCGTCCACGTCCAACTGGCGCGGCGAGCCGGGCAGCCCCGGCATGGTGAGTATGCTCCCCGCTATGGGGTATATGAACCCGGCTCCAATGGACGCCCTCACGTCGGAAATCTGAAAAGTGTAGCCGGACGGCCTCCCCTTCAACGAGGGCAAATGGGAGATGGATAGAGGGGTCTTTGCCATGCAGACCGGCAGGCCGCCCCATCCTAAAGACTCATATTGTCGCAGCTTTCTGCGCGCCGCCACGTCCCAACGGACGTCCCTTGCGTTGTAGACTTTGCGGGCAAGGGTCTCCATCTTCTCCCGCACCGGCGCGTCCTCGGGGTAGAGGTACGACACCTCGCTGTCTTGGGCCGCCGCTTCCACGACCGCTTCGGCCAGCTCCACGCCCCCTGCGCCGCCGTCGGAGAAGGCTGTGCTCTTTGCCGCGGCGAACGCGCCGGCGTCCAGTGCGGCCTGTCGCACCAGGTCCAGCTCTCCCTGGGTATCGGATGGAAAGGCATTCACGGCCACGACCACGGGAATTCCGAAGGAATTGCCAATTCCAACGTGATGCTCCAGGTTGACCATCCCCCGGCGCACCGCGTCCTCGTCCGGCGCGTCCAACTCCCGCAGGGGGACGCCTCCGTGGAACTTGAGCGCGCGCACGGAGGCGACCAGCACGGCGGCCCTGGGTTTCAGCCCGCCGGCGCGGGTCTTGATGTGCATGAACTTCTCGAACCCCAGGTCGGACCCGAACCCCGCTTCCGTGAGAACGTAGTCCACGTAGCCGAGGGCAAGTTGGTCGGCCAGAACGGAACTGCATCCGTGCGCTATGTTGCCGAATGGGCCGGTGTGCACCAGCACGGGCTGCCCCTCCGTGGTCTGCACCAGGTTGGGCTGTATGGCGTACCTGAGCAGCGACATCATGGAGCCGACCGCCCCCACGTCCTGCGCCGTGACGGGCTGCCTGTCGCGGTTGAAGCCCACCACCATCCTGGCCAGCCGCGACCGCAGGTCTTCCAGGCTTTGGGACAAAGCCAGAACGGCCATTATCTCCGACGCGGTGACTATGTCGAAGCCGGTCTGCCTCAGCGGCGCGTTGGGGGAGCCGCCGATGCCGGTGACTATGTCCCGCAGCGCCCTGTCCTCGACGTCGGTGACCCTGCGCCAGGTGGAGTCGGTTGGGCCGAAGCCGGGGATTTGGCCCCGCTGAGTCGCGTTGTCGGTGAGGGCGGCGAGGAGGTTGTGCGCCGAGGCCACGGCGTGGGCGTCGCCGGTGAAGTGGACGTTCACCTCGTCCTGCGGTTCCACCAGGCAGGCGCCGCCGCCCGTGCCGCCTCCCTTGATGCCGAAGATGGGCCCCAGCGACGGCTCTCTGAGCGTGGCCGCGACCCGCTTCCCCAGCTTGCCCATTCCCTGCGCCAGCCCGACAGTCGTCGTCGTCTTTCCTTCACCCAGCGGCGTGGGGGTGATGCCCGTCACCACGACCAGGTTGCCCCGGGGCGCGTCCTTCTTTATCGCATCCAGCGCCAGCTTGGCCTTGTACCTTCCGTAGGGGATGACAAGTTCAGGGTCAATGCCCATTGCGTCCGCAATCTCAGTTATAGGCTTCATATCTTTCTCTCATCCTTTTCACAATGTATTGTGCTCTTGGCCGGGTTCGCCGCCGATTCAACATGAGATTATCCTATCCATAGGGGGTGGAATCAACCGGAATGGCACGCCGTGCGATTTTTTTGATTCCGGCTTTCAAGAGGCATCGGGAAGGGGCGGTGTATACGGGATGTACTGAGTGAGTCCTCTCCCTAGCTCTACACAGGTCTCCATGTTACAATTCACCTCGGCTAGCTGCAATTGACCTCCGAAAGTGGTGGGGAGACAAACGAATGACAACTCAGGTCAGGCGCTATACCGAACAGGCCGGCGAATTCCTGCGGCAGGCAGAGGAAGAGTTCCAAAGGGGCGACCTCCGGCAGGCCGCGGAGAAGGGCTGGGGCGCAGCCGCCCAGACGCTCAAGTCCATTGCGGAATTGCGCGGTTGGGATCACTACGCACACTGGCATCTTGGAGATACCGTCTCGCGGCTGTCAGAGGAACGACCCAATGCAGGCCTGCTGAGAGGCTTTTCCGCAGCCGAGTCACTCCATAGATTCTTCTACGAGGGCGGGCTATCTCGTAATGCGGTGCGATACTACCTGGATGATGTCCGCACCCTGGTCGAGGGGCTCAGAACCTTGCTCCCATAGATCAATGCCACTAAAGCTCTCCAAAACCCTGAAGGACAAACCAACCGGCTCCGCGGTCGCTTCGACTGTCCGCGAATACCAGGAGCGCTCCAGGAACGCCAAGCACGGCGCATTGGAGAACGAAGAAAACGCCGACAGGAAGTTAAGCAACCTCTACTATGACCTGGTTACGGATTTCTACGAATATGGATGGGGCAAGTCTTTTCACTTTGCCCCGCGTGTCCCCAGAGAGAGCTTCAAGGCATCCCTTGTTCGCCACGAGCACTATTTATCGGATGCGCTTGGGCTAAGACCTGGGATGCTGGTAGCCGACCTGGGCTGCGGCGTTGGCGGGCCGTTGTTGGAGATTGCCCGCTATTCCGGTGCCAAGATCGTAGGCGTAAACAGCAATGCCTATCAGCTCGAGCGCGCCCGGAAATCAACGGAAGACGCGGGGTTGACTCACTTGGCCGAGTACCTGCACTGCGACTTCCTGAACGTTGATGCTCCGGACGAGTCGTTCGACGCGATGTACGACATCGAGGCAACTTGCCATGCACCGGACAAGCTCAGCATCTATAGAGAGATCTTTCGTCTGCTGAAGCCGGGCGGGGTCTTCGGCGGTTACCAATACTGCTTAACTGATCGCTTCGACGCTCAGAATCCCCGACACCTCAAGATCAAGGCCGACATCCAGCAGGGAGGCGCCTTGCTGGTAATTGACGACTATCAGACTGTTGACGACGCGCTGCGAACGGTGGGCTTTGAGGTACTGGAAGCGCGAGACCTGGCAGTGCAGACAGGCCCGTCGATACCCTGGTACCAGCCGTTGGTTGGTTCCGGCCTTTCCATCGCCGCCTTCCGCAGTTCACGGGTGGGACGGTGGCTCACCGAGAATACGCTGAGAGCGCTTGAGACGCTCCGCCTTGCCCCGAAAGGAACCGCCCGCGTAGCGGAGACCCTGAACCTGTGCGCGGCGGCCATGGTAGAGGCCGGCCGGCTGGGCATCTTCACGCCGATGTACTTCATCCACGCCCGCAAACCGGCCTAGCCCGGCCAATCTTGGAGTCGCCGTCCGAGGCCTTATCAAAGGATGTATACTTACCGCCATGACCAACCCTGAACAGGCAAGCGGAAGCATGGCGCGGCGGCACGACCTGGACGCATTGCGGGCGTTCGCCATGCTGCTGGGCATCGTGCTGCACGGGGCGCTGGCGTTCATCCCCGGCGCGTGGGCGGTCACCGACGCCTCCGTAGAGGGCGACGGTACGCCGTTCGCGCTGCTCACCGCGGCAATACACGGCTTCCGTATGCCGGTCTTCTTCCTGATGAGCGGCTTCTTCACCGCGATGCTGCTGCGGCAGCGCGGGCTGGGGTCGCTGCTGCGCCACAGGGCGCGACGCATCCTGCTGCCGCTGGCGATTGCCATGTTCGCCGTGATCCCGCTGACCTGGATCGCCTGGGGCTATGCGGCGGGCGCTGCCGAAACGGACGACGGAGAGGCCGGAGTTGAAACCACAGCGGAGGCGGAGGACGACATATGGCAGGCCGCCAAGCGGGGCGACATCGACGCGCTGGAGCGGTTCATGGAAGAGGGCGAATCGTTGGACGATCCCGAACCGGAATCGAGCACGACGCCGCTGGCCTGGACGGCGTTGCACGGCCACGCGGCGGCGGCGAAGTGGCTGCTCGACAACGGCGCGGACGTGACCGCGCTCAACGCCGACGGGAGCACTGCGCTGCACTCGGCGGCGTTCATGGGCCGGGCGGAGATCGTGCAGCTTATGCTGGAACGCGGCGCGGACCCCAATGCCAAGCACCCCAACGGCGCGCTTCCCATCCACAGCAGCCGCGCCGATGCCGGGACGACGGCGTACTACGTGGGCATTCTGGGGTTGTCTTACGATCAGGCGACGCTGGATGCGGGGCGCAGGCAGGTTGCGGAACTCCTGACCGAAGCGATGGAGCGGCCAAAGCCGGCGGTTGCGGCGGGAGAGGAGGCCAGCCCCGCCGATGAGCGAACCGACGCGGCGGGCGGAGTCGCGCCGTACCGTGGTGACCCGGATGCGGACGTGGACAAGGGCAAGCGTCTGCTCGCGCCGTGGTACTGGGACATGCTGTACGCGAACGATTGGGGCGGGCTGTTCACCTACGACGTGTTCAGCCACCTCTGGTTCCTCTGGTATCTGGTCTGGCTGGCCGGAGCATTCATCCTGACGGTGTGGGCCGCGCGGCGGCTGGGCCTGCGTCTGCCGCGCCTGCCCGATTGGCTGGTGGCGACGCCGGCGCTCTACCTGTGGGCCGTGCCGCTGACCATGGCGACGCAGTACTTCATGGGCGTCGAGGGGCAGTTCCCGGTGTTCGGAGCGGACACCTACACGGGGCTGCTTCCCGTGCCGCACGTGCTGCTCTACTACGGCGTATTCTTCGGCTTCGGCGCGGTCTACTTCGCGCACAACGATGGCGGAGCGCGCATAGGACGCGGGTGGCAGGCGCAACTGCCGCTCGCGCTGATCGTGTTCCTGGCGGGCATAGTGCTCACGTTCCCCGAGGAAGGCGGCGCGGCGCAGGGCTGGGCGCAAGCGGGCTCGCTGTTCTTCCAGGCCGCCTACGCATGGATGATGACATTGGGACTGATGGGGCTGTTCCGCGCCGTGCTGCGAGAGGGGAACGCACAAGTGCGCTATCTCTCGGACGCCTCCTACTGGCTGTACCTGATGCACCTGCCGCTCATCATCGCGTTGCAGGGCGCGGCGCACGACTGGCCGCTGCCCGCGGTCGTGAAGCTGGCGCTGCTGGTGGCGGTTACGACGGGCGTCCTGCTGCTCATCTACCACTGGGGAGTGCGCTACACCCCGGTGGGCGCTCTGCTCAATGGGAAGCGCGTGCGAGTGCGATCCGTAGAGGCTTGACCTCGTCCGGCGGCGTGCCGCGCGTGACGGGGTGATGATATTGTTGTCCATGTGTTCGCATGTTGTAGCGTGTAGTACAATGACAATGTTGCAATTCTGTAAAGAGTCCATTATCCGCGTGGACGGATAGCGCATTAGGAGGCGTATCTTGACCGAACGGTTGGCCCGCTTCAGCGCCCGAAAGCCGTACCTGGTGCTCGGCGTCTGGCTTGTGCTCCTGTTCATTGGCGGCGCGCTCGCCGTCGACGGCGAGATTGCTCCCGGCCACCAGTTTGTCGACGTCATCGACGTGGCGACGACCACTGAGCTGAGCCTGAGCGGCAGCGCGGAGTCGAGCCGGGCCGAGGCGCTGCTGGAGGAGAGGCTGCGCGGCCCCCAGCCGTTGCGCGAGTTCGTCATCGTGCAGTCCGACTCGCTGACCGTGAACGATCCCGTCTTCCAGGCGAAGGTGGAGGGAGTGTACGCCGACCTGGCCGCGCTGGGCGGCGATGTCCTGACCCCGGGGCCTAACTACTACAACACCACCGACATCCTGACGCGGCAGGGACTGGTGTCCCAGGATGGCCGCACCACCATAATGCTCATGGACATGACCGGCGATTACGAGGACTCCGTGGGGAACGTGGCTCAACTCCTGGAGGTGGTGGAGCACGCCAACGGAGAGGACGGCTTCCGAGTGCTCATGATCGGGGACGCCAGCGTGGCCCACGAACAGAACGAACTCGCCGAGACGGACCTGCGGCAGGGAGAGCGGGTGGGAATCCCGGTTGCCCTGCTCATCCTGGTGGTGCTGTTCGGAACCGTCGTCGCGGTCATTATGCCCATCGGCCTCGCCATAGTCTGCATAGCCATCGCGCTCGGCATCGCCGCGCTCGTCGGGCAGGCCTTCGAACTGGTCTTCTTCGTCTCGTTGATGATCATCATGATCGGCCTTGCCGTGGGAATCGACTACTCGCTGCTCATCATCTCCCGCTTCCGCGACGAGCTGGCGAACGGCTTGGACAAGACCGAGGCCATCGCGCGCGCCGGGGCCACGGCGGGGCGGACGGTGCTGTTCAGCGGCCTGACCGTGGTCATCGCCCTCTGCGGCATTCTCATCGTGCCATTCTCCTTCTTCCAGTCGCTCGGCCTGGGCGCTATCCTGGTGGTGCTCGTCTCGCTGGCGGGCACGCTCACCTTTTTGCCGGCCAACCTGGCGATTCACGGCGACCGCATAAACCGCTGGGCCGTCCCCTTCTTCGGACGCCGCCTGAAACAAGCTGACCGGCAGTCCGACGGTGAAGGCCACGGCTTCTGGGACAGGGTAACCTACGCCGTGATGCGCTACCCCGTGGTCAGCATCATCGCGGTCAGCGCGCCCATGATAGTCATAATCCTGTTCTACTTCTTCTGGCCCGGCATCAAGACCGGCCTCAACGGCGTGGACGTATTCCCGGAAGGCGCGGAGACGCGCGAGGCTTTCTTCGTCATAGAGGAGGCGTTCCCCTTCGGCTTCGGCGCGGTCAACCCCACGGAGATAGTCGTGGACGGAGCCATCGACAGCCCCGAAGTGCAGGAGGCCATGGGCAAGCTTATGGCATCCCTGGCCGCCCACCAGGGACTCACCGTGGTCCCGTTCCCCACCGTCAACGAGGCGCGAGACCTGGCCCTGATCACCGTGCTCATTCCCGGCGAGGCCAGCAGAATAGAGACCGTGGACGTGGTCGCCACAATCCGCAGCGATTACATACCGGCGGCGTTCCGGGGGGTGGACGCGGAGGTGCTGGTCGGCGGAACGTCGGCGATCACCGCGGACGTGTTCGACATCGTCGACAGGTACACCATCCCGGTATTCGCCTTCGTGCTGGGCTTCAGCTTCATCGTGCTCATGCTGGTGTTCCGCTCCATTGTCATTCCAATCAAGGCCGTTATTATGAACCTCCTGTCCGTGGGCACGGCCTACGGCCTCATGGTGCTGGTGTTCCAGAGGGGGATAGGCGCAAATCTGCTGGGGTTCCAGCAGGCGGAGGTCATAGACGTTTGGATACCCCTGTTCCTGTTCTCGATCCTGTTCGGCCTCTCCATGGACTACCACGTCTTCCTGCTGAGCCGCATCCGGGAGCGGTACGACCAGGCGGGAGACAACGCCGAGGCGGTCGCCTACGGCCTGCGCTCCACTGCGGGGATGATCACCGGAGCGGCGCTCATCATGGTGGCGGTTTTCGGCGCGTTCGCGTCGGGCAAGACCATAATCAATCAGCAGGTGGGGTTCGGGCTGGCCGTGGCCGTGATCCTGGACGCCACGCTGGTGCGGTCGGTGCTGGTGCCGGCGAGCATGGAGGTGCTGGGCAAGGGCAACTGGTACCTGCCCTCCTGGCTCCGCTGGCTCCCCGACCTGCGCGTGGAAGCGGAAGAGGAGGATGCCCCGGCGCAGAGCTGACCTTACCCATGAAGATACCAACCGACTACATTCCGGGTTACCAGCAAGCGCTGGCCTTAGACCCGGAGCGGGCCAGCAACTATGTTGCCCATACGGTCATTGGAGACCCCTTGGCCGACGAGATGGCGGAAACTCTGGTTGCCGTTGGAGGCAGAGAGAGGAACCGCTTCCTCCAAGCCGGCATGGATGGACAGATAGACGCTCTGCGAGATGCGCCAGCCTCGGTGCGCAACTTCTTCGATCAAGTCAGCGCCCCGCCCGATTGGGTGGATATGGCGGGGTTCAGACCCGGCTTCCGCCTGTTTCACAGGAACTCAAACCTGGCCCTGGGGGCAATGGTGGGCGGCACGCTGGTAGAGGGCTTCTCCACCAACATCAGCAAGTCCTTCTTCATAACGGGGAGACTGCGCGAGCAGGGCGTGCGGCGGCTGCGCCAGAACAACCGCCACATGGTTGAGATATTCATACCGGGCGGCCTGGAGCGAAACGGCGACGGCTGGAAGCTTTCCGTTCGCATCCGCGTGATCCACGCCATGGTCAGACACCTGCTTAGAGAGTCCGAAGATTGGGACGCCGAGGCGTGGGGAACGCCGATCAGCGCGGCCCACGTGGGCTTTGCCATCACCGCGTTTTCCGCCAGGCTGCTGGAGCACTTGCGCAAGCTGGGCGCCAAGTTCGACAACGAGGAGCGCGCCAGCTTCATGCAGGTCTGGCGCTACTCAGGCCATCTGATGGGCATTCCTGAGAAAATTCTCTACCGCGACGAAGAGGACGCCCTGAAGACCTACCGCGTCGGCTTGGCCTGTGAGCCTGAGCCCGCAATAGAGTCGATCTCCATGGCCAACGCCCTGGTCAACTCCGCTCCGTTGATTGTGGGGATAGACGACCCCGCCGGACGCAGGCACCTTTCCGGATACGTGTACCGCGTTTCCCGCGCGCTTATAGGGGTTGAACTCGCCAACAAGCTGAAGTATCCCCACTACCCCACGCCGGGCGTACTCTGGTGGTTCCGAATGCAGAACCGCTACGACAACTTCATGAACCGGCTGATCAAGAGCCGCAACCGGAATAACAACAAGATGGCCGCCCTGTTGGACTACTCCATGTTCGACGAGGGAGGCATTACCTACCACATGCCCGACCACGTCTACGCCGAAGAGTCCCGCGGGTGGTGACGGCGTCCACCATCGCGGGGGAACTGTGAGGTAGGAGGCTTATGGACATCAACGAACTCTTCTCCGGCGGATTGAGCTTGCAGGAAGCCGTAGACCTGCTGCGTCCCGTGGTGGTGTACATCCTGGGCATGACGGTGTACGCCGTCTTCGTCTTCATCTTCTACAGGTTTGTCGCGACCAGGGACATGTTCCAGATTGACCTGTCCAAGTATGAAGAGTCCCGCTATCGCTGGGTGCGCGCCCTCCTGCAAATCGTAATGTACGTCATCAAGTACCTCATAGTGTTTCCCGTATTCGCCTTCTTCTGGTTCGCCGTTCTCACGTTGATACTTACCTTTCTTTCCAAAGAACAGTCCTTTACGGAAATACTGGTGATGGCGCTGGCCACGGTAAGCGCCATCCGCGTGACCTCTTACTACAACGAAGCCCTGTCCACGGATCTGGCGAAGATACTCCCGCTCGCCATTCTCAGCCTGTTTGTGGTCAATACCTCCTTCTTCAGCGTGTCAGACTCTCTGGACACGCTGTTGGAGGCCGAGAACTACACGGATAACATTCTGTACTACCTGGCGTTCCTCATCTTGCTGGAGTTCACGTTGCGCATCATCTTTGGCGCGGTCAAGCTGGTCCGCACGGTGGTTGGAACGCTGAGCGACTCCGCTTCCAAATAGAAAGTTGCGCCCTGCTTACTAGGCTCAGTTTTCCGGCGCGTAGTATGATACTTTAACCAACTCCTATGCTCAGGAGGTGAGCGACACGGCAGCACAGCTAAGAAACCCGCGATACGAAGGGGATGAGAATCCCCCGATTCTCCTGTCTTTGGGCCACGGCGCTCAATTCAGCCTGATGGCCGCGGCCACCCTGCTGGTGACGCCGGTGATCGTGGCCAACGCATCGGATCTCGGCGAGCCGTACCTGGATTGGATGGTCTTCGCCTCACTGGTCGTGGTTGGCCTTTCCACCCTGCTGCAGGTGCGCCGCATTGGGCCGCTGGGAGCCAGGGCTATGCTGCCCATGTTCACGGCAGCCGTCTCCATCCCCTTCTGCATAACGGCGGTGGTGGATGGAGGCCCGGCCACGCTGACCACCCTGGTGCTGGTCGCGGCCATAGCCCAGCTTGTCGTCTCCAAGTGGTTGTTCATACTGCGTCGCGTCGTCACTCCCATCGTGGGCGGCATCATCGTCTCCATACTCTCCATAACGCTGGCGTCGGTGGTCTTCCATCTGCTGGACGAGGCATCCCAGGAAGAGCCCGTCGCTGCGCCGCTGACGGCTCTGGTCACCCTTACCGTGGTAGCCGCGCTGACGCTGCGGGGCTCTGCGCTGCTGCGGCTTTGGGGGCCGGTGGTGGGCATAGTCGTCGGCACGGCCGCCGCCGCGGCGCTGGGCATATACGACGTGAGCAGGATCGTCGATGCGCCCTGGGTAGGCATACCAAGCTCGGCCCCCGGCCTGATGCTGGACTTCGGCATCCCCTTTTGGACCCTGCTGCCCTCCTTCCTTTTCCTTGGAGTGGTGTTCTCCATCCAGGCAACCGGGGAGGCCATCACCATTCAGCGGGTGTCCTCGAGGGAGAGCAAAGCAATAGACTTCCGGCAGGTGCAGGGTACGCTGGCCGGCAGCGGGGCAAGCAACCTCATGGCGGGACTGGCAGGCGCGGTGCCCAACATAGTTCACTCCGGCGCAGGTTCCTTCATAAGAACCACGGGCATGGCTTCACGCCGGGTTGGATACAGCATAGGTCTCATATTCATCGCCATGGCGTTTCTCCCCAAGGTCTCCGCCGTCTTCAGCACCATCCCCGGCCCGGTGATGACCGGCTATCTCCTCCTGGTCACGGGCGCCCTCTTTGTGGACGGCGCGCGCACAATCATTCAGACGGAACAAAACCAGTCGAAGGTTGTTGTGGCCGGGATATGCTTCTGGATAGGAGCCGCCTTCCAGTTCAGCCTCTTCTCTCTACCGGACCTGGGCCCGGTTATGGGCGGGCTTTTCAAGAGCGGCATCACCACCGGGGGATTCGCCGCCATTGTCATGATGCTCTACCTGGAACTCACCAATCCCAGGCGCATGCGCTTCCAGTCCAAGCTGGACGTAGAGGTGCTGCCGGAACTGAACGAGTTCATAAGGAAGTTCGCCAGCAGCAGGGGATGGAACGATGCCATGAAGGACAGGTTGAGCGCGGTGGCGGAGGAGACGCTCTTAACCCTTGCTCCCCTGGACCTGGAGGCTATGATGGAGGACGACGACGGCGAAAGCTCAGAGGAGGAGGAACGAAGGCTGGTGGTCGTGGCATCCAGCGACGGCCCGGCGGCTGACTTGGAGTTCATCGGCGGGGCGAGCGAAGAGGGCAATATAGAAGATCGCATACGCCAGATACAGCAACACGATTCGGAGGCGCCGGTGGAAAACGAGATGTCCCTGCGATTGCTCAGGGGCTACGCTTCCTCCGTGCGGCACCAGCAGTACCACGGCACCGACGTCATAACCGTCCGCGTCCTGCCCCCCGGCGAGTAGGAGATTTGGATAGCTGTATGTTTTTTATTATAGAAAGGAGGACGAACAAAACATGACTCAAGGCGTAACTTTGAACAAAGCAGACTCTGAACGATTTACCCGGATGCTGATGCAGTTTGAGGAGGATACTCTAGTCATTGAATGTAATTATGACGATTGGCTTGCCGCCTACCCGGATCGCTGGGTGGCTGTCTACGGAGGCAAGCTGCTTGCCAACGCAAAGACGCTGGCAGAGGCTTTGCAAATAGCTTATGACCGTGGTGCGCCTCATGGATGTGTTGCCTCCGCGTACATGGATACCGATCCTCAAATAATGATTCTATGAAGGGTTGGTATAAAACCCAGCGTACTGGCTCCCCGCCTGCGCCGTATGTGAGAGCCGCGGTTAGCCTTGAGCGGTTGGGAGTCATGGGGTTGGTTGAGTTCCTTGTGGACACAGGGGCCGACCGAACAGTGTTGCATTCCAAAGACATCAGTGTTCTCCGGATTGACTTGAGTAAGCTCGACGTAAAGACACTTCAAAGGCTTGACGGTGTTGGGGGTGGAGCGCATTACTACAAAGAGCCTGCGACTCTGTATTTCATGGAAGACGGGGAGGGTGCATTCATTCAGTCATGGAGCCTAGAGATTCTCCTGGCGATGACTCCCATGAATCCGAAAGGTGGGCCGACCATTCCTTCCTTGCTTGGTCGTGACATCCTCAATAACTTTGTAGTTCGCTTAGACCCTCTCAACGATGATCTTACTCTTAAATAGAGGTGCCGGCCATATTCCAGTGGATTCTGACATCCCTAGAAACCACTGGACAGAGGCGGCGCTAACCACGGGCGCGCCTCAGCGGTCAAGCCGGATACGATCAAAACACTTCCCTATCGCCCGGTCTATTCGCTCAGGGCGGGAGCCTTCTCCTGGGCAGTCAGCTTCATCTGAGTTACGTCGGGCAGGCTGGGATAGTGACCGGCCGCTTTTCTGTCGAAGATGAGGTCATCGTTCACGTAGACCTCCAGCCGTCCCTCCCCTACCGGCGTCAGGGTAATCATCACGTTGCCGCCGAACTGGCGATTGAATTCGGCCCCTATCCAAGAGGCCTGGGGGAAGTACCCTCAGGGCGAGCAGTACTTTATCTCCAGATGGGTCTTACCGTCCATGACCATGGTTCAACACCTCCGTGATTCGCAGGCTACCACCGGTTGGCTTCACTTGACAAGGGAAGCCGGGCAGACAAGGTCTGGTATAATCGTGGATAAAGTGGTTTGGCGTTGAGGAACAGGTGAAAGAAAAGGGAAGAAACCAGACAAGAAGACGTCTCTCCATCCTGCTGCGCCGCAGTTTCCTGGGCAGGACGGAACGGCGTTTCGTGGGCCATATTCGGAAGGCCCTGCTCGCTGGGATTTTGCTGCTTGTTCCCTTGGCGCTGACGTATGTGGTAGTGAGGTGGCTGTTTGTCACACTGAACGGCCTGTTGCAGCCGGTGGTGCAGTGGGTCTTGGACCGGTACGGGGTGGACATAGGTTTCCCCGGCCTGGGTCTTGTCCTATCGATTGTGCTCTTGTACTTGGCCGGTCTGTTCTTTGCCTTTGGCCCGGGAAGGATAGCCATTGGGTGGGGACAGTCGCTTACTATAAGGATTCCCCTAGTGGGGCACATCTACTCGGCATCCAGGCAGTTTGTAGAGTCGTTTACCGGTTCCAGGGTCAACGAGACCGGGTTCAAGCGGGTTGTTTTGATAGAGTACCCCAGGACGGGGGCCTGGAGCGTGGGATTCCTGACCAGCCTCACCTATACTTCGGAAGGGCTGAGCCTGGCCGTGGTGTACGTGCCAACGGCGCCATTGCCAAACTCCGGTTGGGTGGCAATAATCCCGCTGGACCAAGTGCTGGACACGGACTTGACGGTGCCGCAGGCCATGCGGATGGTGTTCTCAGCCGGGATAGTTTCCCCGGAGCATATCAAGACATCGCCGCTGGTTCTTTCCGATCCAAGCGAACTGGAAACGGTGGGAACCACGCAAAGGCTCAGCTAACCCGGCCGGCGTCATGGCCGCCGGCGGAGGCCTCGAAATCGGAAAGCCGTTTTTCCAGCGAGTGCTGGCGCAGGGCCATGGTGAGGTCGCCGCGGGTGCGCTCCAGGACTCCTCTAAGCTGATCGGTGGTGCGGCGCAGGCCGCCCGTGACCGCTTCCGGAAAGTCCAGGGTGATGAGTAAGCTATAGACCTGGTCCATGGTCTGCATCCAGGTCTCACACGGCTCCATGTTGTCGCGGCGCAGAGCGTCCAGAATGCTGCGGCGCAGTTCGCTGGCCGCTTCGGCCAAGCCGTTGAGATAGGCGGACATCTGGATACCCAGCTCGTCCGGGCCGGAGAGCGCGTCCCCTGAGAGGAAGGCCAGCGTTGCCCAGCCCTCCGCATACTCCTTCTGCGCGTCAGATACGTAGCCCGAGTGGTAGAGGTCGGGGTGGTCCGCCAGGGCGTCCTTCAGTTGCGTTATGTTGTCCTTTGCTTGGGCAAGGATGCCGCGCGAGGCGTCGAATTCCCGGCGGTGGGCGGAACGTATGGCTGCGGCGGAAAGCTGGATTATCTTGCGGCTCAGCGGTATAGCCTGCTCACGGGCTTGATGAGTGAGGGCCAGCTTGCTTTGCGCCTGGTCCGCTATGGCGGACAGCGTCCGGCTATGCTCCACCGTCGCCCTCCGCGGCGGCTTGGCGCGCTTTGAGGCGTTCCGCCAGCGCGGCGGCCGCTTGCTCCGGATCGTCGGCCTGGCAGACGGCGCTGATTACGCAAATACTGTCGGCTCCGGCGCTGAGGACGGCGTCCACGTTGTCCAGGTTGATGCCGCCTATTGCCACCAGCGGAATGTCCGAAACGAACTGCCGCACTATGCGCAGGGTCTCTATACCGGCGAACCGGATTTTCGTTTTTGTGTTGGTTTGGAACATTGCGCCGACGCCAACGTAGTCCACCCCGTCGGCCAGGGCGGTCTGGGCCTCCTCCAAGAGGGCGTTGGACTTGCCGATGAACTGGCTGGAGTAGAGGATGCGGCGCGCTTCATATATGGGGAGGTCTTTCTGCCCAAGGTGAAGGCCGTGCGCGCCGGAGGACGTGGCCAGACTGGCGCTGTCGTTGATTATGAACGAGGCGTCGTACTGTTCGCAGAGGTCTCGCAACTCATGGGCCACGGGCAGTTGCTCGCCTATGGTGTGGACCTTGTCCCTGTACTGAATTGACGATGCTCCGCCTTTGAGGGCGGCGCGGGCGACATCGACCACGCTTCTACCGTTGGTGTGCTCAGGATCAACAATGACGTATAGACCGGCGACGCGCTTAGCGCCCGAAGTTCTGGCCTGCAAAGCGAGGGCGCTTTCCGTTACCTGCAGGACTTCCCTGAGGTCCGCGGCAACCCTGGCGTCGTGCTGCTTGCGGTCGAAGTGGCGCAGAGAGCCGATGAAGCGGTTCAATCCGGCTGCCAGGGAGGCGGTTTCCGAGAGGCCCGGAGATGCGCCGATGTATGGCTGTGACTCTATCCGCACGGCCAGCGTGCGGAGACGCGCCGCCAGCTCACGGTTTTGAACGTGCGTCTCCACCGCCTGGGCCAGGCGGTAGATGGTAGATGAGGTGAAGGCTATTTCGTGGCGTTCAAAGGTCATCTGTATAAGTAATTCCTCTTCTGCTTAGATACCAGTCTACACAGCGCCGTGAGAGGCGGCTAGTAGTCCAAACCGTCGCTGGCGGTTCTTTCCGTTTCCGCCTCTGCAATGAACTCGTCAAAGTCGTGACCCCAATCGTCACCCATGTCGCGGCGCATTCCTTCCACATAACTCCTCATGCTGTCGGGGTCGTTCTCATCGAAGTCGGACATGGTCTCCTGGGAAGGAATGTTTATGCCTGAATCCCACGACTGGTGGACGGCAAATTTGGAGAGCAGGCGCACCACGTTGGAACTGCCGCAATGCGGACAATCGGGCTGGCTCACCTCTGAGAATGAACGGAAGAAGTGTGAACTCCTCTTTGCGCACTGCTTGCAACGATAGTCGTGGATAGGCATTTGGCGCTGCCCCAAAGGTTCAGGATCAAGAGAATCTTACCACATACCGTTCGCCATATCTAACGGAATCAACGCCCCAGGGTATGGCCTTATGATAAATCCAATGGCTGGCGTCCTGCGTAATATAAGCAAGTAGCCCTGAACAACCTTTGATTATCCGGGCCCGGCGCATCGGGGTGCGGGAAGCGCCGCATTAACGGCCAAGTGGAGGTTGCGCAGGGCTGCTCCCAGTCTACCCCGCTACCGTTTTGGCGTGTCAAGAGCCGGAAGGCAATAAGTCAAAAGCCCATCACTGCATTTTCCAGGTGCTCAAAGGAATAAGCGCCATTGTTGGAGGCTTTCAAGCGCGCCGAGACAACGTCGATTCTCCACGTTGCGTTCTCCAAGCTGCGCTGCTGAATGAATTCCTGTGCCGAAAGTATGAGACTCCGCTGCTTTTTCCGTGTTATGGATTCGAACGGTGTACCCATTGAGCTATTGCGGCGGGACTTGACCTCCACGAAGGCGATGGTCTCGCCGTGCTGAGCTATGAGATCGATTTCGCCCCAGCGGCAGGTGAAGCCGCGCTCCAGCACGCGATACCCGCGCGATTCCAGGAAGACGGCTGCCGCGGCTTCGGCGGCGCGGCCGCGGGAGCGAGCGCTGTCGGATGCGGCGGCGGGAGGTCGCAGCATATCGCGGACGGGGGCAAAGGAACGGCGGTGGATGGGGCATGGGCCAAGCTCATCAAGCTTCTTCAAATGCTCCGGCGAGGCGTACCCCTTGTGCCTGGAAAAGCCGTAGGCGGGATGGATGCGGTGCTCCTGCCTCATGCGGCGGTCCCTGGCCACCTTGGCGACAATGGATGCGGCGGCTATGGAGCGGCAGAGGGCGTCGCCCTTTGTCAAGGCGCGGAAGGGAATGCCTGTTTCGGGCAGCGGAACGGCGTCGACCAGGACGTGGTCGGGGTTTACCTTGAGCCCGGCGATGGCGCGGGCCATGGCCGTTTTGGTGGCGGGAACGATGCCGAAGGCGTCGATTTCCCGCGCCTCGACGAAGGCGACGTTGACGGCGGTGGCGTGCGACTCGATCAGCTTGGCCAGCCGCTGCCTCTTGCGGGGAGGAACGACTTTGCTATCGTCCAAGTCTTCATACCATTCATGGCCGGCACGCGGGTCCAGGATGACGGCGGCGGCGGCGACGGGGCCGGCCAGGGGGCCGCGGCCCACTTCGTCCACTCCGGCAATGAGCGAGTAGCCTTTCCGGAGGAGGAGATTCTCTTCTAGCCAGGTCGGCTTCATAGGTGAGACGATACAAGACGGCCTGTTGTGGTTACAAGGCGGGATTGTCACAGCTACGGCGGGAAACGGGCGCCCAGGTGTAGAGGTTATGCCAGCGAGTCCAGCCAGGGGCCTTCAATGATGCCGCCGCCGATGAGTTCGTCCTGGCGGTAGAAGGCGACGGCCTGGCCTGGCGTGACGGCGCGCTGAGGAGCTTGGAAGCTGATGACGGCGGAGTCACCGTGAGGATAGAGGACGGCGGGCGCCTCGGAAGCCTTGTAGCGAATCTTGGCGTCGACCTGTACGGGGCCTAAAGGAGCGCCGCCGGTGAAGCTGACCTGTGAAGCCCACAGGTTATGGCTGAGCAGGTCTTTGGCCTCCCCTACGATCACCCGCTGCCTCTGCGCGTCTATGCCCAGAACAAACAGGGGTTTGCCGGCGGTGATTCCCAGGCCCCGGCGCTGGCCTACGGTGAAGTTCTGGATGCCGTCGTGCCAGCCAAGCACGCTGCCCTCCCTGTCCACGATTTCGCCGGAAGAGGGGGCAACGCGCTCCTTGATGAAGGAGCGGTAATCGCCGTCCGGGATGAAGCATATCTCCTGGCTGTCAGGCTTGTCCGCCACGGGCAGGTCTGCGCTGAGCGCAAAGTCGCGGATCTGCGGCTTGGTGTACCAGCCCACTGGCAGCAGAGTGCGCCGCAACTCCTCCTGCCCCAGCGTGAAGAGGACGTAGGACTGATCCTTGGACGAATCGACACCTTTGAGAAGCCGGTATGCTCCGTCCTGCTCATGGACGCGGGCGTAATGGCCGGTGGCGACGTAGTCGGCGTCCAGGGCAACTGCGCGCCGGAATAGGAAGGAGAACTTGATCTTATCGTTGCAGGCAAGGCAGGGGTGCGGAGTGCGTCCGCGGGCGTATTCGTCGCAGAAGTAGTCGATGACGAACTGCCGGAACTCGCGCTCGAAGTTCATCAGGTAGTGCGGAGCGCCGATGATCTGGCAGACGCGCCGGGCGTCCTCCACGTCCTGCGGGGTGCAGCAGCCCTTGTTGTACCGGGTGAGGGCGTTGTCCTCGTCGTAGGGGAACAGGCGCATGGTGACGCCCACTACGTCATAGCCCTGCTCCTTGAGGAGAAGGGCCGCAACGGAGGAATCGACGCCGCCGCTCATGGCGACGACTACACGGGGCTTGGCGGTAGACATGTCAACTATAAGGATAGCATACGACGCGGGCGGCGCGCTTGGCTGGTGCATATGCGTGGTATAATTGGGGTGTTCTTGCAATAAGGAGCAACGCCTGGAACCCCTGCAAGTAGCGCACAAAGTAGTAGAAGTAGCGGAAGAGAAGCAGGCATCGGACATACTGCTGCTGGATATCCGTGAGTTGAGCAGCTTTGCCGACTTCTTCGTGATACTGACGGCGGAGAGCCGCCGACAGATGGAAGCGCTGGCCCAGGACATGGTGCGGCAGTTGAAGCAGTCAGGGAGTGCGTTGCATCACCGTGAAGGCGGGTTGGATTCAGGATGGCTGCTGCTGGACTTCGGCGATGTCATTGCCCATCTCTTTGCCCCGCAAGAACGGGAGTATTACCGTCTGGAAGAGCTCTGGTCCAAGGCAAAGCAAATAGTCGCTATTCAATGATCCAGGGGTCTATGCTCCGGTCGTAGTCCACCACCTCAGAGGGATCGAAGAAGAGGGCTATCTCTTGGGCGGCGGCCTCCGGGGAATCCGAACCGTGCACGATGTTGCGCCCGATGTCCTGGGCAAGGTCGCCGCGAATAGTGCCCGGGGCGGCCTTTGCCGGATCGGTCTCGCCCATGGTCTTACGCACGGTATCGACGGCGTCCTTTCCTTCCACGACCATGGCCGCCAGCGGCGCGGAGGTGATGAAGCCGACCAGTCCCTGAAAGAACGGTTTGTCCACGTGCGCGCCGTAGTGGCGGCGCGCCATATCATCGGAAAGCTGCAGGAGCTTTAGCCCCACTATCTTGAGGCCGCGGTCTTCCAGGCGTGAAATGACCTCGCCAATCAGGCCGCGCTGCACGCCGTCAGGCTTGACAAGTACCAGAGTCCGTTGCATATGAAGCCTCTCTTGAATGCCGCCCGTCTTTGCCGCATTGCTTGACGGGAAAGTAACGGGCGGCTTGGATTACGTTTTCCGTAATGCTACCGTGAGGATGCGAAGGCGTCAACGTGGGCGGCGCGGCCTAGCGCCGCGGCTCGGTGATTGTGGGACGCCTCAGGTAGAGGGGCTGGATGGAGAGGACGTCCGCAGTCAGCCCGGCCTGAAGCCTGGACAGGCCAAGATGGGCGAGCGAAAGCAATCTCTGTCCGGGCAGATATGGAAGCGACGGCCTGACGTGAGGCGGCATGGCAGAGGCGAACGCCTCCCGGTGCGCATCCAACGCTTCGCCGCAGAGAATAGACGGACGGGTAAGCGATTGAAGCGCCTCTTGCGGACTGGCGATAGCCTCCTCGGAGGTCTGCTCTATTCCATCTCCGTCGGCTTCAAACAGCGCCCAGCTTACCTGGCCGCGTCCCGCGTCGAGGACGGCGCAGACGGGCAGTCCCGCCGTGAGATAGGGGAAGGCCTCCATCTCAAGGGTGGTGGCGGCAACCAGCGGTAGAGCGGAGGTCCAGGCGATGCCCTTGGCGACGCTGACGCCGACTCGCAGGGCGCTGAATCCGCCGGGGCCGGTGGCAACGGCAACGCCGGTCAGTTGTTCAACGGACGTCGACTCTCGTTCTAGCAGGGATTCGATAGTGGGAAGCAACTCCACGCTGTGGTTTTGCCGGGAGCGCCAGTGAGCAGCCTGGAGAATCCGCGTCTCGCTGGCAAGGGCAACGCCGGCGTATCTGGTAGAGGTGTCTATTGCGAGGAGCATTGTTGTATTTTGGTGGCAAACGGGCAAAGAGACAAGGGGGTTTAGGGCGGACAGTCCGGTCTAGCTGTGTTGGTGTATGGTGGATGTGGCCGTGATTTCACAAGTGGTTCATTATGTGATCTGCGATTTGTATCGCAATAGGCGCACCAGTTGGATTGCTGGCCGCAAAGAAAAGCTCGAACAAGGGAACGTTCCTTGAGTTTGTCAATGTGCGGCTTGTCGGAGCGACTTTGTAGAATACGGTGCGCAGACGTTCTCTATATCTATCGGCGATCTGCCGACTCCCTAATGCGCGTTCCCGCCTAGGCTCATCGTCCCAGAGCGACCGTTGAGGCGAGTTCTGATAGCTCTGCCGCCAGTAATCTCCTCCAAAGATACGGTCGAGATGTCCAGCCTCCGCCTCATCCGGTTCTTTGTCCGTTGGCATCATCCGCGTGACCGCCATAAGCGGAAAGAGTATCCAGCAGTCGATCTTTTGGGAGGCTGCAATGGCCTCTACAGTTGACCAAGAGACCTCCGTCGCATACGGATCAAGGAATACGACAGCACGGTCAAAATCACCCATGCCGCGGCAAAATTCTGGGACCTTGACATTGGCGTCTCCTGGAACGACTT
Organism: Dehalococcoidia bacterium; assembly: GCA_963667055.2. Lineage (GTDB taxonomy): Bacteria > Chloroflexota > Dehalococcoidia > Lucifugimonadales > QGNO01 > DAOUJH01. The sequence goes on along the minus strand of OY762956.1, from coordinate 1,196,773 downwards.
CTATCCATCGTTCACGGTATTCGTTCGTCAGCACAAGCAGCGACTCCGCCGCAGCCGCATCTTTTTCAATGAAGATCAACTTATCGAATGGTTTATCAGCAATCTCTAGTGCGATCCTGGTAGAGCCTTTGCGAAACTCGTGGAACTCTGCATAGTCGTCACTTAAGTCGGCGTATGAGCCAGCGCCTGCAAATCCGTCAACGTATATCAGCGTAAAACGCCGATTCTTAAGCGCCGTTGTGTAAGCATCAAGATAAGCGCGGAGAATCGTCAGTTTCTGCTGGGTCCACGCGCCGCCGAATTTGAGGAAGGTCATTTTCAGCCCAAGACTCCGGCAGGCATTTGCCTCCACATGCGCCCATCTATCGTTGCTTCCTCTCCTGACCGCTTGCCGCGTCGGCCTCCCAACTGCTTCAGAAAGAATGCTACGCCTGCCTCAAGGGACTGGTCTCGGAGGTCTCGCGCCCATTCCAAGTCCATTGGCCGCGCTCTCGGTCCGCTCTCCCCTCCGGCTATCACCCAGTGGACCGCGCCGGCCTGAAGCCACTGCCGGAGGTCTACCGCTCCAAGCAAAGGCTCCGCGGACACGAAGCGTACCGTTGCCGGCAGCCGCGCCAGCACCGCGATGCGCGGGGCGTATTTCTGGTTCTCTACTGAGGTGCCAATCCAAACACCGTCCGGCCACTCGCCTCCGTAACGGGCCTGGTTGGCCTCCCACCAGCCGACGGCTCGCCCGGGCCGTTTCGTGAGCACCTGGAAGACGTGTCCTCGACGCTCTGCCGCCTCACGCATCACGTCGAAGATGTCGTTGACGAAGTCGTAGGGCACATGTGGGTGAAACACGTCCGACATGCTGTTGACGAAGACGCGACGGGGTTTCGCCCAGCGTAGTGGGGCCTCCAGTCTCTCCGGCAACAGCCGCACCTCACGCGGGTCGCTCTCGTACCCTGGCACGCCCATTGCCGTCAGCCGTGGATACAGGGCGAACATGTAGCAGTGGTCGCATCCGGGAGACACCCGCGTGCACCCCGTGACCGGGTTCCAGGTTTCGTCCGTCCATTCAATCGTTGATGCTATAGCCAGATGACCTCTAGTGTGCTAGAACATATATTCGCATTGTGGACTGCTCTTGTCAACAGTTGAAGGCATCAAGGCTAGCTTGGCGTGAGCCGAAGGTGCTTGGGAGGCTCGTCCGGCAGCTGCCAGACAATCTCCTCGTGGTTGTACTCGCGGTGATAGGCGTTGGCCGCAGTGATGCCTGCGTCATAGTAGCGCTCAAAGGCATCCCAGTCCCGCTTTTCAATGGCCTTGTTGATGGCCGTCAACGGCCCCTTGATGAAGGCCTCCAGATGGTCCGTATACCTGGGACGCGTCACCTCTCCTATCTTGAACGCCTTTTCCAGCTCCGACGACATAAGGGCCGCCAGCTTCCAGTTTCCGCCCTTGGCCGCGTAGTACATGATCCAGTACCTGTCGCTGGCCTCCGCCATCAGCCTCGCCAACCCAGGCTGCATATTCCCCAGCTGGTCAAGAGTTATCTCCGTGTGGGACGTGTGCGCTACCGGCTGTTGGTCTTGCGTCATACCTGATACTCCCCGCGTTACTCGGCGCTGGTGCGGCTGCCCAGCCGCGCATCCAGTATCAGCAGCCCCGCTCCGTCGTTACCGACCATACGCGCGTGATCCAGAAGCTCCTCCAAGGTCTTCTCCTCCTCCACCTGCTCCTCCGCGAACCACTCTAGGAGGACGTGGGCGGCATAGTCGCGCTCTTGCTGCGCCACCTCGTGCAAAGCGTAGATATCCGCGGTGACACGCCTCTCGTGCTCCAGGGCCTGTGCGATGGCCGCTTCGACCGAATCGAAATCGGCAGTGGGGGCGTCTATGGGCCCAAGGATCACGCGGCCGCCCTTATCGGTTACGAAGTCGAATATCTTCATAGCATGGCCTGATTCTTCCTGGTGTTGAAGCCTCATCCAACTGGCAAAGCCTGGCAGGTTCAACGACTCGAAATATCCCGCCACGGACAGGTAGAAGTAGGCCGCGCTCAACTCGTTGGTGATCTGCCGGTTCAACGCATCCCGAAGTTTGTCGCCTATCATTTTGTAGCCCTCCGAACCTAAAGTGTACGGCGTTTGGTCGTTATTCTCGACGGGTCTATCCGGTCGCCCGTCACATCCCCCAATATAACACACAGGGTGTCTGTGTTGTTGCCGGGAGACGGTATAAGATAGAACGATAATACCCTCAACAAGGAGCGAAGACATGGCAGGCGGTCTGAAAGCGGATACGGTAATCAAGAACGCTAACGTCATCACAATCGACCCCAGAATGCCGCGCGCCGGGGCCATCGCCATATCGGGCGGCAAGATTGCCGCCGTCGGCTCCAACCGGGATATGGAAGGGCTTACAGGCCCAAGCGCCAGGGTTCTGGACGCAGGCGGCAAGACCGTGCTCCCCGGCTTCATAGACGCGCATACCCACGTTATGAGCAGCGGCGTGCGTCACGTAACGCAGGCGGACTGCGCTCAACCGAGCATAGGAGCGATACAGGACGCGCTGAGGAAGCAGGCGTCGCAAAAGAGGCCGGGCGAATGGGTGCAGGGCTTCAACTTCGATGACACCAAGACTTCGGAAAACCGCTTCCTCGATAGGGCAGACCTGGATGTCGTAAGCAGGCAACACCCCATATTCGTGGCGCACCGCGCCGGACTGGTCTACTACTTCAACTCGAAAGCCCTGGAAGCCGCCGGATACAACCGCGATACGCAGGCGCCGCCAGGGGGCTATCTGGAAAGAGACCCCGTAACCGGAGAGTTGACGGGCGTGGTCTACCAGCACGCTGCGGAATGGGTGGAAAAGGAACTGATACCTCAGCCAACGGACGACGACCGCCGCAAAGGACTGAGGGTCATCATGGACATGTACGCCAAGGCCGGGGCCACCACCGTCCACGACGCCATGGTGTCGGCGGATGAGTTTCGCGTTTACCAGGAAGCGCGTCAAAACGGGAATCTGCCGTTGCGGGTGTACCTGCTGATGCACCACAGTCACTTTCCGGCTCTGCGCGACGCGGGGGTGAGGTCGGGCTTCGGAGACGACCGCCTGCGCCTCGGCGGCATCAAGATATCGGTCGATGGGGGTATAGCGTCTCGCACCGCCTACCTGTCGCGTCCTTACGAGGGGAGCGACGACGACCGCGGCTTTCTGGCCGTGGGACCGGAAGAGACCGAGCGCAAGGTGATGGAATGGCACCGCGCCGGGTTCCAGATTTGCATCCACGCCAACGGCGACTCGGCGATAGAGCAGGCGCTCACCGCTTACGAGAAGGCGCAGGCCGAACATCCGAGGACGGGGACGCGGCACCGCATTGAGCATTGCACCGTGGTGAATCCGGACATCCTGCGTCGCATGAGGGCGCTTGGCTGCGTGGCGACGCCTTTCTGCACCTACGTCTACTACCACGGAGAGAAGATGAAGTACTACGGAAAGGAGCGGTTGGAGTGGATGTTTGCCCAGCGCTCTTTCATAGACGGCGGCATAGTGTCCACAGGCGCAGCTGATTACCCGTGCGGCATGTACCCGCCTCTCATGGGGATCCAGGCTTGCGTGACCAGAACCGATATGCGGGGGAACGTTTGGGGCCCCAGCCAGCGCGTGAGTGTTGAGGAAGCGTTGAAGATATACACCATAAACGGGGCCTACGCCTCTTTTGAGGAGGGCGTCAAGGGGTCTATAGAAGCGGGCAAGCTGGCAGACCTGGTGGCGCTGTCGGAGGACCCGACTGCGGTGGAGGCGGAGGCGATCATGGAGATACCGGTGGAGATGACGATGGTCGGCGGGGAGATAGTGCACGAGGGGTAGGAAAAGCCCCGCTCTAACCTCTTCACCCTTGACGGGGGAAGACTGAGATGGGGGTGAAGCTCACCACACAGGAGGTTGCAACATGGCAAAGCGTTACTGGCTGTTCAAATCGGAGCCTGGCGCCTACTCCTTCGACGACCTGGTCAGCGACGGCGTCGCCGAGTGGGACGGGGTGCGCAACTTCAAGGCGCGCAACTACCTGCGAGACGAGGTCAAACCGGGCGACGGCGTTCTCTTCTATCACAGCAACGCCGACCCCATAGCCATCGTCGGCACCGCCGAGGTGGTCCGTGAAGGCTACCCCGACGACACGGCCTGGGACCCCGCATCGGACCACCCCGACCCCAAGAGCGCTCCCGACAACCCAATCTGGTACATGGTAGACCTCAAGCCGCTGGAACGGTTCACCCGCATAGTCACCCGCGACGAGCTAAAACAGGTGCCCCAGCTCGCAAACATGGGCGTGCTCAAACGCGGCAACCGCCTCTCCATTCAAACCGTCACCGAAGAAGAGTGGAACGTCGTGCGCGAGATGGGGGAGGCTGTCCCCCTCGCCTCCTGACTCCCGCTCATTGCAGGCAATACCCGCTCGTGGTGAGCTTGTCGAGCCATTCGAGCGGGATGTAGGGGCGGTTCGCGAACCGCCCCTACAGTGCGGCCTACGCCTTGCCCGCGCAGGCTTGTCCTCGTGCCCCGACACGGAGACGGGCATCCAGGGTGGGGAACCACCTACCCCCTCCTAACCACCAGAGTCACAAACGTCAGTTCAACTTCTCCAACCCTGCCGGTGACCTCCCAGCATCCGGGGGAAGGGAAAATGAGACCGCTTGCTTGTACACCATCCTCCCCGTATCCCTCAGGAATATGCGCACGGAGAGCAGGAGCCAAGGAGTCCAGCCTCCGTCCCGTGATCTCCAGCGATCCGAGTACCCCACGCCACCACGGGAACTTCATTGATAAAGACCCATCCTCTAGAATGGCCCCAGGACCGTCTGGTACGAATTCTACGACCCCCTCCGGCCACAGGACTGTCCAAAGTCCATCGTTTCCGTGGTGATTGGGAGTTGACAGCTCAGGCCCCGGCGGGCCCTGGCCGTTCGGAAGCGTCACTAAGCAACCATCGACATCTAAGGTCGATATCGCAGCGGTTTCAGGCGAAACGGTCGTACTGCTTGAGTCAGAGCATGCAAGCAACGTCATTGCAAGCACGACTGGACCCAAGAGACCCTTCACCAACGCCCTACTCATAGCCTACTCAGAATACACCCAAGAAATGAGTTACGAAACAGCCCGCTCCCCGCTCATGGTGAGCTTGTCGAACCATTCGAGCGGGATGTAGGGCGGTTCGCGAACCGCCCCTACAGTGCGGCCTTGCGCTGAGGTGGCCTGGCCATGAACAGCAGAATGCCCGACATGGCAAAGAAGCCCGCCGAGAAGAACCATAGCGTGATATGCGTTACCCCGGCATCCAGCAGGAACCCGTAGACCGGGGGGCCCAAGCCGGTCGCCGCCACCTGCACCGGAAACACTATGCCGCGGATGGTTCCCAGAGACCTCCGACCAAAGTAGTTGGGCCAGATCAGATTGTTCGCCGTGATGTAGGCGCCTCCTCCCGAAGCCCATATCATGTTGTGTGCGAATATGGTGTACGTCTGGCCGGTGGACAGTATCATCGGAATCATCGAAAGGGTGAACACCAGCCCGCCAAACAGCGCCAGGTTCCGCGTCCTCACCTTCTCTCCAATAACGCCGAACACGACCACCGAGAACATGAACGTGAACGGGTCCATCGCCGTGCCGAAAGCCACCAGCGCCGGCGACATCCCCGTCTCCTCCCAGTACGCCACCCTGTGAAGCAGCGTGCCCGCCAGTGCGAAGCCGCCCATAGCCAGCGCGAACAGTATGAGCCATAGCACGGGATGCCGCAGCGCCTCTTTGGCCGTCCAGTCGGTCTCGACAACCCCCTCCGACCCCTGCCCCGTGCCGGACGACGGCGCGGTTCGCGTGCCGTTGAAGCCGTCGGGCTGCAGTCCCAGGTCGGAGGGAGCGCCCCGCAGGAAGAGAAGGCTCAGCGGAATGATGATGAACGCCACCATCACGCCCAGGATGGCCCACGCCTCGCGCCAGCCCATATTTTGAATTATCCACTGCGTCGCCGGAATGGCTAAGACCGTGCCCACGGCCATCCCCGTGGTGGCTATCGACATGGCGCGGCCCCGTTTCTGAACGAACCACTTGGCCACGGGCACCAGCGTGAGCAGGTTGCCTCCCGGCCCGCCTCCCAGTCCGACGCCTCCTGAAATCGCGAACAGCAGGTACACCAGCCATATCTGCTTGGCGTAGAACAGCCCGATGAGGCTGCCCCCCGCCACCACACCCGCGAACAGCCCCAGCCACCGCGGGCCGAACCTGTCTATTATCACCCCGATGAGCGGCGCGGTGGCCCCGCTTACCGCCATTCGGAACGTTAGCGCCAGCGACAACGCCCCCAGGCTCCAACCCGTCTCCTCGCTCATCGGCGCTATGAAGAACGAGAACACCACCGGGTTCAGCGGCGTCGTCGCCATGTTGATGGCCAGGCCCGTAGCCACAATCACCCAGCCGTAGTAGAGCCGGGAGGGTATCGGAACGGGAACCGTAGGCAGCCTTTGCATAGAGGACTACATTAGGGCATAGGGTAGCGTGAAGCAAGCAGATTCTTCATCCCGCTTATGGTGAGCCCCGTCGAACCATCTGAGCAGGCGTGCAAAGCCCTCCTACGGTCTGCTAGAGTACGCCGCATGGACGGGGAGCGCTCACAACCAGCCCGACGCAAGACCGTGTATCTGGCCAATGCCTACGGCTTCTCCGAACGGCAGCGCGCCGTGCTGCTGCCGGAGCTGGTCTCCGCATTGGAGTCCCTGGGTCTGGAGGTCTGGGAGCCCTTCCGGCGCAACAACCAGGAGGCCGGACTGAAGCCCGGATGGGCCTACCGCGTCGGGCAGGCCGACGTAAAAGACGTGCGGGAGGCCGACGCCATCTTCGCCGTAGTCAACGGCGTGCCCCCGGACGAGGGTGTCATGGTCGAACTGGGCATCGCCATCGCACTGGGCAAGCCCACCTTCCTCTTCCGGGACGACTTCCGCCGCGCCACCGACTCGGAGCAGTACCCTCTCAACCTCATGCTCTTCACCGGAATGCCGGAGCGCGACTGGCAGGATTACTACTACACCTCGCTTGCTGAGATCCTCTCACCGTACAAGATGCTGGCCCGCTGGGCTGCCGGGCCATAGACGGCGTGGAGAGGCTGCTTCACGTTGACAACAGCGCTCTGCCGGATTTAGGCTTTGACGCAAGAGAAAGCATCATGGCAACCACGAAACATCCCACTTATAGAGAGCAGGCATTCACATACTGGCAACAGGCTCAGGACGAACTTGAAAAAGGCGACCTGCGGCAAGCATCGGAGAAGGGCTGGGGTGCGGCTGCTCAGATAGTCAAAGCGGTAGCCGAACATCGCGGGATCGAACACAAGAGCCATCGGGACTTGTTCGAAGTGGTGTCCGGCCTGAATAACGAACAGATCAACGCAGGCTTCTCATTTGCCAATACCCTGCACATAAACTTCTACGAGGGCTGGCTGAACGAGAGCTTGGTTCGTCAGTATTTGAATTCGGTCGGCGAGTTCATAGATACGCTGGCCGCAGCCGAACTAGGGCAAAGCTAAGCGCACCGCAAACGCTAGCCGCACTCCTCGCGCAACCCGTCGCCCCTACTGCCAAACCGCCAGCAGCGCCCCGATAATGCCATACGATATCACCGGATATCCGGTGTTGATCAGGAATATCTTGACGCTTCGCCCCTCGAAACTGTAGGTCGTTGCGTATGATGTCGCGATGAACCCGATAGCCGCCAGCAGACCGAGAGTCAGGCCGCCCACAAAGTCATCCGCTCCCAAGCCTTGAATCACCACTGCCAGACCGACGGTGAACACCAGCGCGCTCACAACCGCCACCACGTAGGGATACCACTGCCGCGCAGTCCCCTTCATCGCCTCCACATCCTCCATCGTCAAGCCGACTCCCGCCATCCACGGCTTCCCCAACGCGCTGTACCACGCCGCGCCAAGCGCCTGGTTGATGATGACCCCCACGATGATCGCCAGGTAGTTCAAGCTCCCAATGTCTATGCTGTCCATGACTCCTCGCCCCCTCGGTTGGCGAAAGTTCGGACCGTGTCCGACTGCCGCACTCCCGGATTTGGGCGCATAGGCTATAGGAAAGAGCACGGGCGTTTCAATACCGTTGATGACGGTGATACGCATTCGGTATGCAGTGTTGCATATTAAGAATCGGTAAGCGACACATTTCATCGGCTAGGAATCCGGCTCAACTGTAGTACAATGGCGTTGTTGAGGAGGTAGTATATGCCGGACGCTGAAATAGTCTTTGAGGTACGGGAATCCCCTGAGGGCGGCTATGAGGCTCGCGCTGTGGGTCATAGCATCTTCACGGAAGCCGATAGCTGGGAGCATCTCCGGGAAATGATGCGGGACGCCGTGCTGTGTCACTTTGAGGATTAACCCCTAGTTAGGAGAGACCACATGGACTTTGGCTTTGGCGTGCCCACCCGCGGCCCCCTGTCCGCGCCGCAAACATTAGCCGCGCTCGTCGCCGGCGGCGAGGAACTGGGATTCAGCTACATCGGCGTCGCCGACCACATCGTGGTGGCGCGGCGCATCGACTCCACCTACCCCTACAGCGAAAGCGGCTCATTCACCGGCTGGGAGTCCGGCGAGTGCCTGGAGCAGCTTACCCTCCTCGCCTACCTGGCCGCCCGCACCACAACCATACGCCTGCTCTCCTCCGTCATGGTCGTGCCGCACCGCAATCCCGTGCACGCCGCCAAGATTCTCTCCACCATCGACAACCTCTCCGGTGGTCGTCTCACCGTGGGCTGCGGCGTCGGCTGGATGCGCGAGGAGTTCGAAGCCATCGGCACCCCTCCCTTCGACAACCGCGGCTCCGTCAGCGACGAATACATCCGCGTTTTCAAAGAGCTCTGGACCAGCGATGCCCCGGCCTTTGAGGGCAAATACGCCAACTTCTCCGACATCGTCTTCAGCCCTCAGCCCGTCCAGAAGCCGCATCCTCCCATCTGGATAGGCGGCGAAAGCCCCGCCGCTCTGCGACGGGCCGCCCGCCTCGGCGACGCCTGGTATCCCATCGGCAGCAACCCCACCTACCCCCTGCAGACCGTCCGGCAGCTCTCGGAAGCCATCGGCCGCCTTCACGGCTACGCCGAAGGATTCGGACGCGACCCTGCGGAGATAGACCTCGCTTTCAGCGCCGGCTGGTACAACGAAAAAGAAGCCGGCGCCGGCCCCGACGGCGAGCGGCTCACCTTCACCGGCGCGCCTCAGCAGATAGCGGACGACATCCTGTCCTTCCAGGAACTGGGCGTGCGTCATCTAATGCTCGGCTTCCAGGGCCCGACCCTTGACCAAACCCTGGCGCGGATGCGCTACTTCGCCTCGGAGATCATGCCCCTGACGAGGGGATAGCCTCCCACCGTTGCCCCCTCCCCAGGCAAGCGGGCAAACGGGCAAGTTGAAGCGCAGAAATATCACTGCTAAAATCCATGTGCAGTATCTGACACGCCAAACCATGTAGATAGCCCAACAGGGAGAGCAATGAGAACGCCGAAAGTTAAATCCCACGACAGCCTCCTCTTTCCTCCTAGTGTCACTGGGATGCGCACACCCTTCCGGGACAAGGTGCTCAACTACATTTTTATGACAGCGCAAGAACTGTCCGAAGGCCGCCTTAAGTCCGCGTCAGTTTCCGTCTCAAGCCAACCCGATGAAGAGGACTCTCTTACCCTTGACTTGACTCTAACCGTTGACGCCGATTGGGAGTTCATCAAGAAGCTGAGATACAATATCCTCGTCAAGATTGGCGAGTGGTCTGAAGAGTGGCCGGAAACCGAAAGAGAAGACTACGGACGACGGATATACTTCGGGCTTATCCCTTCAATTCTGTGAGACCGCTTGATTTCTACCGGCTTGGCCTCTCTTTGTCAGAGAGCGCGGATTCCGAATCGTTGCAACGGACGGTCGTGGGTAGCCTCCCTACCCGCCTGTCCATTTGCCCATTTGCCCGTTTGCCCGTGGGCGGCGGAGCGGGGCGGGGCCGCCCTACATCACCCCGCTCTCCACAAAGCGACGTATCTCCCTCTCCAACTCGTCCGGCCTCTCCTGCGGAATGAAATGCCCTACGTCCTTCATAACGACGTGCTCAAAGCTGGCCGAGGCCTCCTGCAATAGCCGCAAAGACGTATTCGCCGCCGGATGGCGCGTGGGGTTCTCGCTGGTGATAAGCAGGATGGGGAACGTGACCCTGGCCAGCCATTCCTCCTGGTCGACGGGAGCTTGCGCCGCCGTGAACTCCGCCTCTATCTCCGGCGTGCACTTCAGCTGTACCTGTCCGTCGTCCAGCTCCTCCGTCCCGCCGTTTATGTACTCCCAGAGCAGGTCCGTCCGCCAGTTCCGGAACGCCTCCGCCTGCGAGTAGCGGTCGAAGATGGCCTGACGGCTCGGCCACAGGGAGCGGCGGTTGCGAGCTACCCTTGCCGCCGCGCTGCGGTCGTGGTGGCTGCCCGGCTCCGGGTTGTGCACAGGCATCCCGGGCTCTATCAGAATCGCGCCCCTCACCCTATCGCTGATGAAGGAGCCGCCCAGCGCCGCCAGCACCGCGCCCCTGGAATGCCCGATGAGCAGCACGTCCCGCAGGTCCAGCCCCTCCACGAACGCCTTCAAGTCCGGGGCCACGTTCTCCCAGTTGTAGCCGCCCGGCTTGTCCGAATCGCCGTGACCCCGCAGGTCCATGGCCACCACGCGAAACCGTGAAGCCAGCGATTCCGCGGTGGGACGCCATACCTGCGCGCAGAGGCCCCTGCCGTGAAGCAGAACCGCCGGCGGGCCGCTGCCCGGCCACTCCAGGTAGTGCAGCCTTATCTCCGGCGTATCGATGAACTTGCTCTCAGCTTCCAATCCTTCCTCCGTTAGGTAGGCTTCGCTTTTGCAGCCTATGGATAGTACCATAAGAAATCCATCCCGCCTTAGGAGAGCTTAATGGACAACCCCGCACTGACCGCCTACCCCGTCATCCCCGTCATAGCCAACCGCTGGAGCCCTCGCGCCTTCGATCCCAAGCGACTTGTCGACACGCAGACCGTCGGCTCCCTGTTCGAGGCGGCGCGCTGGGCGCCGTCATCGGGCAACGGGCAGCCCTGGCGGTACATCGTCGGCCTCAACTTCAACGATGCTCACCGCGCCGTCTTGGACTGCCTCGCCGAAGGCAACCGGCTCTGGGCCGCCAGCGCCCCTCTGCTCTTCGTCGCCGTGTCCAAGACCACCCGCAACAACCGGCCCAACCGGCACTTCGCCCACGACGTGGGGGCCTCCCTGGAGAACCTCTTCCTACAGGCCATAGACCTGGGACTGCACTGCCACTACATGGCCGGCTTCTCGGCAAACAAGGTGCGCCAGACCTTCGGCGTCCCCGACGGATTCGAGCCGGTAACGGCGGGCGCTGCCGGCTACCTGGGCGACATCAGCCTCCTCCCCGACGAACTGAAGCAGCAGGAGCAGAGGAAGCGGGAGCGTATGCCCTTCTCAGAGTTCGTCTTCACCGAGACATGGGAGCAACCCCTGCCGGGATTGTAGGAGTCGTCGCTATGAGCAACTGACTTCACGGTATGGAACGAATGCCTGCTGCTCCCACCAACCGGAAGCTCGACTGCCAGGCATCAAGAGATCAATCTCCTTTGCCTTCCGACCACCACGTCCATGGTTGTTTGAAATCCCTGCATAAGGGGCTGTGGTGCTTCGTACTAATAGCCGCCTATTGGGCCACACTTCTTTCATTGCGGCCACACACATCTCCGCGGTATTTCGCCGTTGGTCACTCCTAACAAGAATTGCAGCACCATTCTTCAGATGCTTCTTAGATTCTCGAAAAACACGAGTAATCAGATCTAGATAATCCTTCTGATTTTCGAAGCGCGCTGACTTAGTCCAATTCTTGCGCAGGTGGTATCCAAGCATCCACAGCCTTATCCAATGGTCATTCCAATAATCAGTCACACCGCAATATGGTGGTGACGTAACCAATAAGGCGGCATCGGCGGGGTTCCGCTGTGAAAGTTCGTGGCGCGAATCTCCTAACAGCGCCGCCCCAGAACCTTGAGCCGGGATACCAAGCTGATAGCGACGCCGGATTTTGTCTTCCAGCATCGCTACCGGGTCAACGTCCGGCGGTTGAAGGAACCCTTTCTCCGTCCACCATTTCACAGCATACCTAGGAGAATACGCAATGGTGGGAGACATACGATTTGATAGCCCGCCACCTTGCTTATCCTGCATGTGCAAGGCTATAAAAGCCATCAGGGTACGGTCAACAATCGAGTTGCGCCAGTCGAGTTCGCGACGTGCCGCTCTCAGCAGTGCACGTACCGTAGGTGTCCAAGCCATAGTTTCGAACCGACTACGGCTTCGCCTGTCGCTTAGGCGGCGCGCTTTGACTACATCGGATAAACGATCTGTGACTTGCTCGGGGTTAGGGGCAGGATCAAGCTTCACAGCGGCAAACAACCACGCTATGGGATTAATATCAATCCCCAGCGAGTTTCTGCCTAATACCGTAGCGGCGAAGGGCGCATTGCCTCGCCCACAGAAGGGGTCAAGAACTGTTTCCTCCGGCTTTGTAAGGTTGATCACCGCGTCGTGGATGAAGGACTGCGGGAACATGGCATAGTAGCGTCCGAAACCGTACCATCGCCCGGCGGCCGTGCTACGACTCCAGACATTCTTGTCTAGCAGTTCTGTTTGTGGCTGCTTCATGTAACTAAGCTATGAATCAGATCGGTGCCAGCCTTTAGTGGTATGGATGCCCAACGGTGCGCCCGACGCAGTGCAAGAAACTGATCACTTCCCACTCCAAGTGGGCCTGCTGTGCTGATAGCATCTCCCAGAGCACGCGGGACAGGCCGGTCTGTAAGAGGGGGGGCCACTTCCGGCTGCGCAATGTTGAGAACCAGCCTTCGTCCTTTAGCAGTCTTCAGTATCACGGGGCGCCCGTAGTGCGTAAGTTCACCCCACGGTTTCGGATCATCGGAATGTCCGGCAATTATGTTATCTCTGATGTACTGATTGCTCGGCAGCCAAACATGGTCAGGAGGGATCCGTTTATTTGGCGCAGGCGCTCGGTCAAGTTCTTCTGCGTGTTTGACAAATGGCCCACTTTTGACTCCGGATATGACCAGCAGTTGCGCGTCCGGACGAAAATCCTGTAGCTTGGTTTGGACTCGTTTCAACTCTTCACGAATTGCCCGAGCTAGTACGGCTATGGTGCCGAACGCGGCGAGTTGGCCGTCCATCACGAATGCGGTATTAGCCAAGGCGCTCAGACCCTGTTCCGATTGGATTAAGTGGCGGAGGCTGTTGACCAAGTCGAGCATTTCCAAGGTTTGCATGACCCGAATATGACACTCCACAGCCGATTGGTTTTCAAAGAACTGCTCGTGAATTCTAAGCGCGTCGGTAGTAAAGACTGTCGTTCCACAATCGGGGCAAGTTTCTTGAGATTTAGGTTTAGGTATCAACAGCTGAGTACTATCACATTCGAGGTTTGTACAGTGGCGGATCCTGTGGTCAGATCCCAAGACATGATAGAGGCTCTCAGCGAAAGTCTCGCCTCCTAATTCTGCTTTGTTCAACGTATCGTTGAAGGAGTGGCGAAACCATTCTCGAGGGCCTAGTCCGTCAACCGTATTGGCATTGGTCCCTGGCAGCAAAGTTCCCAAGCTGTGTCCGTCTTCAGTCTTCCTGAGTTCCCTGGGATTCACTGCACCGCTGTCGGGTAGCCTGTCCAGGGACGACAGCTTTCTTAAATTGATAACCACGACGCCGAGGGATACAGCTCCAGCCTGCGTATCTGGAAGCCTTCCCGGAAAGTGATCATAGACCTGCGACCCGTCTATGGCAACCAAATGTGTCCTGGGATTCCCGGATGGACTTGGCCGGAATGGTGGCATAGGGAGCACTGCATCCTGGCTAGGCGCTTGTAACCGGGCACGGAACTCGGCAAACTCTTTGCTATCCGCTATAACCTGGATTGCAGCCAGTCCCGCTCTCTCATCAGCATAAGGCATATTGCACCCTGTAAGCAGAATTGAATTTAGGATATTCCATTGTCGGACTGTACCGATGGCGTGGAGTCCTCTGGAATCTGGAATTTGTCCAGTTGGATCGGCACAGTATAAGCTTGGGATAGCGTGCGTATTCTTACAAAGCCTTGCTCACTGACCTTTCCGATCTGTTCAATGAAGTCTGAGAAATCCATATACCCTGCCACCACGCGGCGTTCAGCCTCAGAGTTAAGGTAGGAGATCACCCAGTTGTCGGTTTCACTAAGGATTTCCGGCATCACAGAACTCGGCGCCTGAGTGGCCAGTACCATACCAATGTTCAGCTTGCTTCCTTCTTTGGCGGCCCTTGCCCAAACCGTTGTCAGGTTGTCCCTAGCGTTGGCGCGTGGCAGAAGATTATGGGCCTCCTCAATATAGACTATTATGTGCCCTTTCGTTGCCTGTGACTCGTCCGGTGGAACAGTGGGATCATATTGCGCCAGGATAGACCTGAAGCGCTCCTGCTGAGATCGGAATATTCGCCACATCACCCGCTCCGCGGCAGCTTGATTCTGCTCAGGGTCACCGGCAGACTGATCGATGATGACGAGTTTACCTTCCTGTAAGTCGTTCACAACTGCTTCAGCGAAGTCATTGGCAGAGTTGGGATCGTGTTGTTCATAGGCAACTTGGAAGAACCTAGGACCGTTGCGTGACTCAAAGATGCGCAGGACGGCTCGGAACCTGGGATCCGCCCAGGATTCATGGCTTGAACTGTTGCTGATGTAGTTCTGCTCGAATGTGGTGAAGTAGCTTCTTTTATCTTCAATAAACTTGGAGAGTGCTGTGAAAACGGTTACAAGTTGGTCCCAAGTAATCGTGAATGCATTCTGTCTTGCAGATTCGAGGATGTTTGCTGCTTGGTGGTAATCCGTTTGATTATCGCTGTTGGCGTTGTTATTCGCCTTCATTGCATTGATAAGTTCTTGCGAGAATAGAGAGTGTGGGCCAGGGCCTCGGATGGACGGCTGCCAGGTTGGTACCTGCAAGCCAGCAGCGAACAGTGCGGTCCGGTAGGCTAGAATAGCCCGGTAGTAACGGGTCTGGGCTCCCACATCTCCAGCAGCATTGGGCTCGACGGCAAGGTCTACGTCGCGGAAGGCAGTAGTGTATCGGGCCGACTCATTGGCCATGATGCCCCTTATTATTTCTTTGCCAGCCAGCATCTGATCGAGGGCCTGTTCCACCGACTTGGTGTCTTGGTTTGTCTGCCAGGGTCTTGGTATTGGGTCCCCGAAGAAGTTAAGCTTCATCACCTTGCGACCTTTGTCCCAAGGGACACGCATCAGTCCATAGGTTGCTACTTCAGGGTCTCGCTCCAATTCGATAGTCTCGTGGACGCGGTGCAGGCCCTTGCCGTCCTGGTAATTGTCCTGGGCATACTCCCCGCTCAAGTCAAATATAATCTGGCCTATGCGATGTTCAGGATTGTCCTGGCGCAATCTATAGATGCTTTCAGCTACGATTTTCAGGCCGTTGGATTTGCCAGAGCGAGACATACCAAAGTAAGCGGTGCGCCTCTTCATAATGTCTGTAGGATTGATCTTGAAATCGGCTTTAGTTCCGTGTTCGGATTCGGCTGCCGCAAATCTGGTGCGTCCTATCTTAGTGGCCCTCTTGGCAATAGGGATGTCATTAGTGCGATGCTGATGATTGACTATCAGATCCAGTGTAACGGCATCGGGTTTCCACACCATTAGCTGGTTGACGGAGTAGTAGTTATCAATATCCTCAGCATAACGGTGCTCGCCGTTTCTCCTGTCTATGAATGTACCAAGCACTGAACATTCCAGTCCGTGCAGGGACATCTTGTCTTTCATCCAATCTGGAAGCCGCTCAGCCCAAGGCCCCTGGTTTCCCGAGTCCTCAATACTCTCCTGTCTCGTCTGATCGTTAGCGGCGGCTGCAGGAAGCCGTGCTTCCTTCTGAACACGAAGCAAAATGAACGATTCATCGCCCTCTGGTTTCGCCGCCAGAAGAAAAGCATTCTTGGGTAATCCACCCGCTTGCTCCCGATCATAGTCATATACAGCCACTACGGCGTCACTGTAGGAGATAGTGTAAACCGCGCCTACCATGTGAGCCCGCTCGCGGAACGGTCTGTTATCTGGTTGGCCTGCGCTCTGTATCAGATTGTCAATTACCATAAGTGTCGATTATAGCAAGATAGTTGCCTATCGTCATTCGGAACAGGCTTGTTCACTATACACGGTCGCTCACCCTCCCCCGTTTGACACCCCTCCCCCCACCCTCATATCATCCCCCACAATTCATAGGAGAACCGCATGCCTGACATCCACGGTGAAGAAGAGCACGCCTCCTTCGTGGGAATACCCACGTTCATCCATGCTCCCCTTGCCCTTACCGCCGCTCAACTCAAGCAGATGAAGGCCGACATCGCCATCATCGGCGCGCCAGCCGAGATGGTGATCTACCGCCCCGGCGCAAGGTTCGGCCCGCGCGCCATACGACAGGCCGGCTACGTCGAGCACCCCAACGACTACATCTACCACATGGAGCTTGAGGTCCACCCCACTCGTATCTTAAACGTGGTCGACTTTGGCGACGCCGCCTGTCCTCCCTTCTCCATCGAGCTCAGCCATCGGGCCATCCAGGCCAAGGTCGCCGAGGCGCTGGAAGCCGACGCCATCCCCATCGTGCTCGGCGGCGACCACTCGATCACGCTGCCCAGCGCCACAGCCATCGCCGCAAAGTACGGCTACGGCAGCGTGGGCATCGTCCACTTCGACGCCCACGCCGACACTTGGGACTCCGTATACGGGTCGCTGGTCTCCCACGCCAGTCCTATGCGCCGACTCATAGAAAGCGGCGCAGTCCCCGGCAAGAACTTCGTCCAGGTTGGACTGCGCGGCTACGCTCATGGGGAAGGACTGCAGGACTGGATGCGCGGGCAGGGCATGCGCTGGCACCGGATGTCCGAGATCGAGCAGCGCGGCTTTGATGCCGTCCTCAACGACGCCATCAAAGAGGCGCTGGACGGGCCGGAGCACATCTACCTCTCTGTGGACATAGACGTGCTCGATCCCGCCTTTGCCCCCGGCACCGGCACGCCGGAGCCGGGCGGCCTGACCACCGTCGAACTCCTGCGCGCCGTACGACGCATAGCCTCCTCCGTGAACCTCGTCGGCATGGACGTCGTCGAGGTCTCGCCCCCCTACGACGGCCCCGCCGGCCTCGCCGCCGACGCCGCCAACCGCGTCGTCCTGGAAGCCATCAGCGCCCTCGCCTGGCTCAAAAGCAAGGGTGGGGGCTAGCCCTTTCCGCCCGCTCATTTCCTTCGACGGGGCTCAAGATGAGCGGGTAGGGTCTGCATTCCCTCCGCTCATTGTGAGCTTGTCGAACCAAATGAGCGGAATATCGGGCGTCTGCTGTCTGGCCCATCCGTGATGAGCCTGCCAAACCACCATCTCTCCTCCTTCCCAACCCTCCACCCCCAGCAGGTGTATAATAGCAATAGTGCCTCATGGCCTGCCTTGAAAACACACTTACTGAAAAACCAGGAGCGTATATGGAACCCGTCATCCAATTGCAAAAGCTCACCAAGTACTACGGTGAGCAGAGGGGCGTCATCGACCTCGATATGGAGGTCATGCCCGGCGGTGTTTTCGGCTATCTCGGCCCCAACGGCGCCGGCAAGACCACCACCATCCGCATCCTCCTCGACCTCATCCGGCCCACCGGCGGCGCAGCCCGAGTGTTCGGCCTCAACGCCCAGGCCGCTTCCCTGGAGGTGCGGCGGCGCGTCGGCTACCTCCCCGCCGACCCTTCCCTCTACAGCAATCTCACCGGCGAGCAGATTCTCCTCTACGCCGCCAACCTCAAGGGCGGCGTTCCCTGGCCCAACATCAAGCGCCTCGCCGACAGGCTGGAGTGCGACCTTTCCCGCAACATCCGCACCCTGTCCCACGGCAACAGGCAGAAGATAGCCGTCATTCGCGCCTTCATGCACCAGCCGGAGCTTCTCATTCTGGACGAACCCACCTCCGGCCTCGACCCCCTCATGCAGCAGGAGTTCGAGAGCATGGTCAGGGAGGCGAAAGCCGACGGAAGGACCGTCTTCCTCTCCTCCCACATCATCCCAGAGGTGGAGGAGCTCTGCGACAGGGTCGCCATCATCCGCGACGGCAGCCTCGTCGCAGTCGAAGACGTCGCCACCTTCAAGGCGCGCAGCATGCGCAGACTGGAGCTCCGCTTCGGCGAACCCGTGTCCGAAGACGCCTTCCACGGCGTCGAGGGCGTGCGAAACGTATCCGTAGATGGCAGCGCCCTGAAGTGCGAGGTGGTGGGATCCCTCGACCGGTTCATCAAGACGGCCGCCCGCTATGAAGTGGTCGACATGACCGTCCACGAACCCAGCCTGGAAGAGGTCTTCCTGGCCTTCTACGGAGAGGAGGAATAGGATGCTTCTGCGTAACCTCTTTGTCAAATCACTGCTCGACCACCGGCGCGGTCTGGCCTGGTGGGTCTTGGGAGTCGTCCTGCTCTCCGCAGCCATGACCGCCTTCTACCCCAGCATCTCCACCAACGACGCCGTACAGGACTACCTGGATTCCTACGACCCCGACCTGCTCGCCATGTTCGGGCTTTCGGAGAATCTGGACATCACCTCCGGCGCGGGCTACCTCAACGCCGAGATGTTCGGCTTCATGATCCCCGTACTGGTCATCATATTCGCCGTCAGCTTGGGAGCGTCCGCCATTGCCGGCGAGGAAGACAGGCGCACCATGGAGATTCTCCTCTCCGAACCGGTCAGCAGGAGTCGCGTCCTGCTGGAAAAGTACGCCTTTCTGCTTGCCGCCAACGCCATGCTGGCCGTCGTAGTCTGGCTTTCCCTGGCCGTCGGAGCCGTCGCCGTCGGCATGGACGTCAGCATGTTCAAGCTCGCTCAGGCCACCGTCAGCTCCGCGCTGCTCGGCCTCACCTTCGGCTCGCTGGCCTTCGGCATCGGCGCATTTACCGGCAACCGCGGTCTCAGCGTGGGCGTCTCCGCCGGAGCGGCGGCGGCGTCCTACGTGATCAACACCCTGGCCTCCATCGTCGATTTTCTGGAGCCTGCCAAATGGGTCTCGCCGTTCTTCTATTACAACGGCAACGTGCCCATAGCCAACGGCCTCGACCCGCTGCACGTAGGTCTCTTGCTCCTGGTAATCGCCGTCCCCGCCACAGCCGGCTACCTGGCCTTCCTCCACCGCGACCTGCGGATTTAGGGGCGTGACCAACTTAGGGCACTCATTCCACAGTAATTGCTTATGGGCTTGCTTGAAGATTCAAAAGAGCAACCACTAGAATTGCCACCAGAGACCTCTTGACATCTTACACGGAAACGGATATTCTCTCTGCGAACAGATGGTCTAAGGCTCTGCTTAATTCAAAAACTACCAATGCAGGCACAGAGCATACCGATGAGGAGCGTTCTGCCGTGACAATGACACTTAGGAATGGCCCAATTACCCGACAGGATGTGTTCCTGTCTTCTCTCCGCAGTAACGGTAAGTTGGACTACAAGCGCTACCTCGGTTCTCCCCTACGCTATGCCGGGGGTAAGAGCTTGGCGGTTGGATATGTTTTAGAGCGATTGCCCCAAAATATCAAGCGTTTGGTGTGCCCTTTCATCGGCGGAGGCTCCGTCGAGGTGGCTGCTGCCAAGGAACTGGGGATTGAAGTCATTGGCTATGACGTTTTCGACATTCTAGCTAACTACTGGCGAGAGCAACTCAACCATCCTGAACGACTTTTTCAATTGCTTTCCGGGTTCGAACCCACGCGCGAGACGTTTAAGGCTGTCAAGCAACGATTATATCAGCACTGGCGAGGGGAAGAGGTGTTAGCCGGTCCTGAACTAGCTGCTTATTACTACTTCAATTCGAATACTTCGTATGGCCCACACTTCTTGGGTTGGCCATCTGACATTTATCTACAAAAAGAGCGTTACATGGGAATGATCAACAAGGTACGACACTTCAAGGCTCCCTCGCTAGCGGTTGAATGTTCTAGCTTTGAAAACTCTATTCCCAAGCATCCCAGGGACTTTCTATATTGTGACCCTCCGTACTACTTGGAAGACGGCAATACCTTCACCGGCATGTACCCTCATCGCAATTTCCCTGTTCATCATGTGGGATTTGACCATAAAGCCCTTCGCGATCTACTACTATCTCGTCCTGGGGGATTTATCCTCTCATACAACGATTGCGACACTATTCGAGATTGGTACGCTGGTTGCGAGATGTTCAGTCCTCAGTGGCAGTACACCTTTGGCCAAGGTGACACCAGGATAGGGGAGAACCGGGCGCATAGGAATGGCAATTCCTACATCAAGAAGTCGCATGAACTCCTGATATGGCGGGATGCTCGTGCGTAGGAGAGGCGGTACTCCGGAGCAGGCACGGGAGCGGCGGCAACTAGGGCATGACAATGCCCTAGCTTTTGCTCAAGAGATTGGGCTGACAAGAGACTACCGCAACGATCCGCACGCCAAGAAGGATGTCATAGACCCAGCCGGCGATGCGCACTCCCTTAAATCGGGTACTAAAAAGTGGCAGGTCTTCCTCTACAGTCGTCGGCGCTTTGAAACAGATGACGGATTTCAAGCTCTAAACGGCATAGGAGAATTGTTAATTCACTGCATTGATACCTTCCCGCCCTCCTACGAGGATTATAGAAGGAACCCAATAGCATCAAAGGAACGACTCCGCACCCCAATGCGGGAGATCAAGGATCGATTTCAACGGAAAGCGCTACTTCGGGCCTTCTTGATGAAAGCTTTCTTCAATGGCGGTGAGGTCAACTATCTCACGGTTCTGTATGACAATGTGTATCACGTGTTTCTGAACACTGAGGTTGTTCAAGTAATGGGGGATGCTTTTGAAGTCGTCAATTCCACTTCTTTAGGAGGTAATCCGCCAGAGCAAAAAGTCCTGTTCCGGGTCAACGGCATCAATGCCTGTGAACTGGAGATGCGTAACGATAGCGCTCAACACTACCAAGAGATCAGATTTAATGCCATCGTCGGTAGATTAATGGAATTATTACGTACTATTACGCCTGTAAGTTCCTACTCAGAAAAAGTGCTAGTCTATGGGAGAGCTATTAGACGCTTTGGGCACTGGGACCACTGAATAAAGAGACATGGCTAGCAAGAAAAAGCACGGATGCAAATGAAGGCGCTTATCTCGCCATCTTGATATCGGTCACACCCCCCCCATTTGACACCGCACCCTCCCCTGCATCATCCCACACAAGCCAACCAGGGGAGGCCGACATGGAGCCTGACCGCTTCGACTACTCGCCTATCATAGACCGGCCCATAATCAAATGGCCCAACGACGCCCGCGTCGCCCACCCGCGTTCCTCCGCCACATCAACATCGTGACCGACGAGGTGACGGCGAAGCTGCCTGGGCGCATTGTGGTCAAACAGGATTCGCATGCGAGACCTTAGTGACCTCGGCGTCAAGGTCTTGCACTACGAACTCCAGGACCGCTCTTACCTGCGCTTCGTCCACCCCGCCGAACCACTCAATGAAGTCTTGGACGGTTGCGCCCTCCGCAAGGTTGCCGAAAAGGGCAGACACGGGCAGACGCGTGTCCTTGAACACCCAAGCTCCGCTCACCTTGCCGGGCACGCTCTCGACCGCCGAGCACTTGCTCCAGTCCGTCATGCGGTCACCTCCTCTTCCAATATCGAACCTACCGCTGACTCGTTGATGTCGTAAAGGTCTGTGAGCTACCTCTACTGCTGGTTCAGGAGAGTATACTCCTTCTGCAAACTTTTGGGACAAGCTGGCTTTAGGGGGCACAGACGTACCCCCACCATTTGACACCGCTCCCTCCCCTGCATATCATCCCAAACAAGCCAACCAGGGGAGGCCAACATGGAGCCTGACCGCTTCGACTACTCGCCTATCATAGACCGGCCCATGATCAAATGGCCCAACGACGCCCGCGTCGCACTCTGGGTCGCTCCCAACGTCGAGCACTACGACTACCTCCCTCCCCACAACCCGCACCAGAACCCCTGGCCCCGCACTCCGCACCCCGACGTCATGAGCTACGCCTACATGGACTACGGCAACCGCGTCGGATTCTGGCGGCTCCTGGAGCTCTTCGATAAGCACAACATCCGCTGCACGCCCGCCCTCAACGTCGCCGTCCTTGACCACTACCCCGAAATACGCGACGCCATGGTGGAGCGCGACTGGGACTTCATGTCGCACGGCGTATACAACACCCGCTACCTCTGGGGCGCCACCGAGGAGGAGGAGCGCGACTTCTACCAGGACACCATCGACACCATCCGGCGTCACACCGGCAAGCATCTCAAGGGCATGCTCGGTCCCGCCCTCACCAACACCGAGCGCACCCCGGACCTCATGGCCGAAGCAGGACTCATCTACCACACCGACTGGTTCCACGACGACCAGCCGTTCCCCATGAAGGTCAAGCAGGGCAGGCTCATCACCGTGCCCTACTCCATCGAGACCAACGACGGCGCGGCCAACATGCTCGGCTTCGAGGCCGACTACCTGGCCCGGATCATCAAGGACCAGTTCGACGTGCTCTACAAGGAGGGTGCGGAGAGCGGTCGAGTCATGTGCATCGCCCTCCACCCCTACTGGAGCGGCCAGGCCCACCGCATCCGATACCTGGACGACGCCTTCAGCTACATCTTCTCCCACGACGGCGTCTGGCAGGCCACCGCCGACCAGATAGCCGACTACTACATGGAGCATTACTACGACCAGGTGGTCGAGTACACGGGGAGGACGTCATGACCAAGCCCGCCGCCCGAATGCCGGGCATGGACAACGAATACTACGACTTCTCCGCCATGGCGCACCGACAACCGTTGCGCTGGCCCGACGGCGCGCGCGTCGCACTCTGCGTCATCGTCAACCTGGAACACTACGAATGGGACCTCTCCAGGATCAAGACCCGGCCCCAGAGCATGCCGGGCTTCCGAGCGCCCCTTCCCTACCCGGACATGCGCAACTTCTCCCAGCGCGAATACGGCAACCGCGTCGGCATCTTCCGCATCATGGACATCCTCGATAGGCACGGCATCCCGGCCACCGTCGCCATGGACGCCGCCGTCGCCTCCAACTACCCATTCCTCATCGAGCAGTGCCGCAACCGCGGCTGGGAGTTCATCGGGCACGGCCAGACCGCCACCCGTCTCATCACCAGCGAGATGACGGAGGACGAGGAACGAGACTACATCCGAAGCTCCCTGTCCGCCCTGCAGGACGCCACCGGCAGCCGACCCGCCGGCTGGATGGGCCCCGGCTACTCCGAATCGACGCGCACCCCGCGCCTTCTGGCCGCCGAGGGCGTGCGCTACCTCTGCGACTGGCCCAACGACGATCATCCCTACCGCATGAAGGCGCCCGTCGGCGAGATGTACTCGCTGCCCGTGCTCCTTGACCTGGACGACTTCCACATGCTCTGGACGCGCATACTGCCCGTCATGGACTACACCCGCGCCCTCCGGGACAGCTTCGACAGGCTGTACGCGGAGGGCGAAAGCAACGGACGGCTCATGGCGCTCAACCTCCACCCCTGGCTCATCGGCCAGCCCTTCCGCTCCAAGTACCTGGACCAGGCCCTCTCCCACATCGCCGGCCACCAACGGGTCTGGAAAGCCACCGGCTCCCAGATCATCGACTGGTACGCCTCTAACACCGCCTAGACCTACTCCGCTCATCTGGTTGCCACTTGACATAAGTCGATTTTGGTATGTCGTGAAAATGCATGCTAGGCATGAGAAAACGGTCATATGTCGGTTAACGGTTGGGTTGTTTTGTGCCTGAGAAGGGGGATTCGTTTCCAACGTTATGTCAAGTACAAGGCTAAATGCGGAGCAAATTTTGGCGGAGGTGAGAAACGAATCAGATTCCGGGGTAAATTTGAGGATGGGAAGGCGGGCGTTTTGGTTGCCAAGGGGCGCGCCACGCCGACGGCGTAGGGGTTGTTGGGCGCTCTTCCGTGAGTCCATGGGTTAAGGGTAGCGGGCGCGGAGGGGTGTGGGGAAGGGGGAGGTGTCAGTGTGGAGACGGGCAAACGGGCGTCCAGGGGCGGCGGGGCTGTGGGCTCCCGTTCCCGTCTCCACTGGGAACAAGCCTGCACGGGAGCGACGTACTTACTGTGCAATCGCCTCTCCGTCATTCCACCCCCTCCGTCTTACCAGCGCAGGCGGGTATCCAGGGGCGGGGCCTACGCCCACCAACGCATACTCTCCCCATACGCGCGAACCTGCTCCCCCAACCCGGGCTTGCGAAACACAAACAGATGCTCATGCATTATCAGCAGGAAATTCTTATCGCGAGACAGGCGGCTCCACAGACCTTCCGTCTGCGTGTTCCACTGAGCCTTCACGATGTCCTCTTTCAGGATGAACCCGGCCTCCAGGAACGCCTGCATCACGCGAAACGCTATCGGCGTGTAGTGCTTGTTGCGACGCGTATCGCCGACCAGTATCGCGCAGTAGTGGTCGGGCTTTAGCACGCGATAGCACTCGTCCGCCACCAGCCTCATCTGCTCCACGAACTCGGCTATGTCCCGCACCTTGGACAGGTCGCCGTTCTGCGCTGCTTCCTTGCCCGAATACCTGATGATGTTCGCGTAGGGAGGATGCGTGGCGATGAGGTCGATGGACTCCCCCTCTATCTTGTCCAGATGCCGCGCGTCTCCCTGGTACAGGCGTATGTCGACCGGTTCCAGCGGCTCCTCCGGCGTGCTCGAGAAGTTGAGCGCGTCCATGGTCAGCATCAGCGAGTCGCGGTTCACGTCCACACCTATGCCGTGCCGGCCCGTCAGCTTGCACTCGACCAGCGTCGTGCCGCCGCCCGCCATCTGGTCCAGCACCGTGTCCCCGGGCAGCGAGTACCGCTCGATGATGTTGCGCGCTATCTGCGGCGCCCAGTTGCCCCGGTACGAGGCGCGGTGCGTCGCCCACTTGCCCCGCTTGGGAAACGACCACAGCGTCGTGGTCTCCGTCTTGAAATCGTCGGGCTGGAGCTTCTTGGGGCGCTGATGACCCTTGAGGCGGATCGGTTTGCCTTCAATCGTCACCGAGGGTTCACCGGCAAGAAACTCTAGGTACTCCCCATCCGTTACGGCAAGCATGGGGTCATATCGGATGGCGTAAGCTAGCTGTAAGTCTTCGACTTTCTTCTTCTGTTCCTTTTTAGTTGCCTTAGCCATCATGCGAACCTAAAGTTGCCCATTATTAGCTTTGGCAATGAAAGGTTCTAAGGACATAATATCCACTAGGTCGCCATGGCGAAGGTGCTGGTCGAGACCGCCGCCAACATAGAATTCCCTTAGCCTCCAGCCAGGGCCTCCCAAGACGATGTATGCCTTTTCGTAAGTGCCGCCTGATTCACGGATGGCCTCAGCCAAAGAAATCGCCTCAAAGGGAACCTTCTGTTCGGCTGTCCCTCCCACCTGCTGCCATTTGAGAGAAACGAGCCAGTTTCTCCCCTGGTCGTCACTAGCAACCACGTCTACTATATGACGTCCCCCGCCAATTCTTGTTCCTATATTCACTTGCGTCCTATAGGTATACCCGCCTTGCGCAAGCGATGGCAGAACCATGCTCTCCAGTACGGCGCCGGTTCTTGTATTACGTGGTGCCATGAATCATCTCAAGTCCGTCTTTTGATTTCGGTCTTCGTTGTTCCGCAAGCAACATCCCAACCAAGTTTTAAGATAAGTCCTCGTTGTTTTACGAAATGCAATAAAGAGAGAGGGAGTTTATGCATTGTTTTCGCATTGCCTTGATCGGCAAAGATTACGAAAGCGATCAAAGGCGATCGGATCGTTGATCGGAATAGATCAAAAGATCAAGTGCTTATGGCGGAAGATCACGGCGGCTTTGGGAACGCGCCGCAAATGCTGAAGAGGTGGGGCTAAAGAGGGTATTGCTGAAGAATCGGAACTAGGTTTGAATAGTCAGTGTGGAACACGCAAACAGGTATAGCCTACCCAAGAGGTTATAACTTCTATCAGAAAAGCGTAGCCCCCTGTTCATTGCAACAGGGGGCTACAAACTGAGAGCATTAAGGGGTGTTATAGTAGCAACCCGTGTTTTCCCCACAGAGACTGAGAAGTCACAGGAAGTTTATTGATCTGAACCCGTGGGGTTGTGTTGGGGCGAACTGATTGCAATGGGAACCCACGTATAATCAATGACCGCTCAGCATCGAGCCATTTCTTTTGATAATCCTTTGCTTTGGTGGTGTGATTCATGTCTTTACTCCCCCTCCGTAATGACTGTTTGTGTCCCATAACCAACGCCTGGAGCTACTTCGCTGCGAGTCTTGGCAGCAAGAACAAGCTGCTCTACTGCAGTCTTATCTAGCGCCTGTTCGTACGAAGCCTCTATCAAATGATACATTGCATGAGGTGCCCCAGAGCCTATAGCACAATAGCCAATAGGAGTATGGTCGCTTGACACTCCAGGGTTGGTGACTGTATGGAGAGTAAACCCTGTTTCACCCGGGCCAGCAATGATAAACTCAACGCCAGCATCTGCTTGTGACATCGCTTGGTCAACGATTTGTACAACCTGCGGTGCCAGCCCTTGTTGCGCACCGTAATAGTTTTCCAAGGTTAGTCCACGGGGCTCCAACTCTCTTTGTATTATGTTAATGAGC
This sequence comes from Dehalococcoidia bacterium, assembly GCA_963667055.2. Classification (GTDB taxonomy): domain Bacteria; phylum Chloroflexota; class Dehalococcoidia; order Lucifugimonadales; family QGNO01; genus DAOUJH01. The sequence continues at coordinate 1,170,010 of OY762956.1, read as the reverse complement.
CGCACCCTTTGATAGGCAGCCCGAACGATCTCTGATACCTCAGATGCTGTAACAGCATGTTGTTGTTGCGCTATTTGGACTCTGGCAAGATTGAGTATCTCCGTTCCTAACAACACATCCCCAGCAGCAAGTGCATATATCGGGACTGAATCTCGCATAGGCACAATCTTTACGATTTCCTGATGCTCAAACTCGTAGCCCATGGGGATACGTGCCGTTACCATTTGGTCCGAAACAAGCACGGCTCCCTTTCGATTACTAAAAAGAGCTGCTATACAGACAGTCATGGGTTACCGCTATTTGCCCACCGACTCTTGGCGGCTTTCCGAGCAATCTCCACGGTGTCACCTAGTAGTTTCCCACCGTTTGGCTCTCGCCTCATTGGATGCCTCCCTAGCCTCGAGCAGAAATTACCACGGTTTTTGATAGTTTACAACAGTATTATACTGCAATACGTGCGTTATGTAAAACTGCTCAATGTCTCCCAAACACCCCCCCGCCACCCACCCCTTCCCCCTCCGTCGTTGCGAGCGCGCGTGGCAAGCTGGCAGGGCGGGGTGCCTCCCTCCTCACCGCCATGCCCGCATGCCCCCCTAACTACACCGACACCATTTTCTGATAGAGTCTCCCTAACCAACGCCTCAGCCGGATGAACGCAAAGGAGGAATCATGGCCCCTAAAGCTCCATCACACATCGTAATCAAGGCAGGCAGCCTCGCCGACGGCAAGGGCGGCCCGTCACTGCAGGGCATGGCCGTCGTCGCCGAGGGCAGCCGCATCACCCACGTTGTCCCCCAGGCCGACGTAGCCCTCCCTGAAGGCGCAACCGTGGAGACCCACGACTTCCCCGAAGCCACCCTTGTCCCCGGCCTCGTCGATTGCCACACCCACACCAACATGCCCGGCGACGGAACCTCCGTCGACGACGTTGGTCTGGAGTCCTACGAAATGCACATACTGCAGGGCGTGAAGCAGGCGCGGCTCGCCCTGGAGACCGGCGTGACCACCATGCGCGACAACGGCGGCTGGCACAGGAGCGTGTTCTGGCTCAAGGAGGGCATCCGACGCCAGCTCGTAGCCGGTCCGCGCATACTGGCGTCGGGAAGGCCCATCACCATGACCGGCGGACACTGCTGGATGATGGGCTCCGAAGCCGACGGCGTAGACGGCGTGCGACAGGCCGTGCGGGAGCTGGTCTGGGAAGGCGCGGACTTCATCAAGGTCATGACCACCGGCGGCTCCACCCTGGGCAGCATGCCGGAGCGACCCTCCTACACCGTGGAGGAGCTGATCGCCCTCTCCGACGAAGCGCACCGGCGCAACCGCCTCGTCGGCGCGCATTCCATAGCTACCAAGGGCATCGAGAACGCGCTGGACGCCGGGGTGGACATGCTCATCCACTGCACCTTCGTCCAGCCCGACGGCTCCATAAAGTACGACCCTCGCGTCGGGGAGCGCATCGCGTCAACGGGCACCTGGGTCAACCCCACCATCCACGTGCGCCGCGCCTCCCTCCAGTTGCTGGAAGCCAAGCGCGAAGAGGAGGGACTGACCCCGCAGGAAGAGGCCCAGCTAGTGGACGCCGTAAAGGCGGTGGAAGACCGCGTGGAAGTGACCCGACGGCTCATCCAGGACGGCGCGAAGGTCATCGGCGGCTCCGACTGCGGCTGGTACGTCTACCAGTTCGGCCTGTTCCACAAGGAGCTGGAGACGCTGGTCATGTCCGGCATGACCCACGGAGACGCCCTGTTGGCCGGGACCAGCGAAGCCGCCAAGTCGCTGGGCGTCGCCGATGAGGTAGGCTCCATCGAGCCGGGCAAGGAAGCCGACTTCCTCCTCGTCAACGGCGACCCCACGCAGAACATCAGCCACTTGCAAAACGTCGCCGCCGTCTTCAAAAGCGGCACCCGGGTGAAGTAGACAGCCCGCTCACCCTGACCCCAAACCTCTTCCCCCTTGACGGCGGAAGACCGAGATGGGGGTGAACCCTGTCGAAGGAAATGAGCGTAGGAACGCAACCGCCCGCCCCCTCCGTCTTTCCCGCGCAGGCGGGAGCCCAGGGGCGGAAGCGGAGCGGCCCTGCCCGTTTGCCCATTTGCCCGCCTGCCCGTGGGGCGGATGCGGAGCGGCGGGGCCTACTTTGCCAGCAGCCTGGCCGCCACCACGCGCGCCTCGTCCCAACTTTCCACCCTCTGGTCTAAAGGTATCTGCTTTAGAACATTGAGAGCATCAAGGTTTCTTGCCGGCATCCCGGCAAGGCCCATCACTATGCAGCCGGTCTCGTAGCCTGTCGCGGTCTCTATGAGTCGCTCGATCACCATGGCCGCGCTTTCGTCCATGTAAACCGTGTTGGAAAAGTCCAGGATGACTACCTCGTGCTCCCGTATGTCCTCGCCGATGGTGTCCAACAGCTTCCTCGACGACGCGACGGTAAAGGAGCCTCTGAGCGCAACCAGGCCAACCCTGGCGGTGAACCCTTCCAGAAGATTATCATCTCTCCTTCTGCCGCCGAAGAAGCTCTGGTCCAAAATGGGCACCGATACCACGCTGTCCAGCTCCAGCCTCTCGAACTGGCGCGCGCTGGTTACCGCCGCCGCTATCATTCCCACCGCTATGGCGGTGACCAGGTCCAGGAACACGGTGAGGCCAAGGGTTAGCAGCATCACCACCATGTGCTCGCGTTGAATGCGGAGCAGCCTGGTCACAAACCTCCATTCCATGGTGTCCAGGGCGACTTTCATCAGCACGCCGGCCAAAAGGGCGTTGGGAATCCTGGCCACGTACTCCTCCATGGCCAGAACCATAACCACCAGGATGACCACGGCAATCACGCCTGCAACAAAGGTAGTCCCGCCCGCCCTGATGTTGGCTATCGTGCTTGGGGTAGCCCCTGATCCGGGCAATCCCTGTATGAATCCGGTGACCACGGCGCCTATGCCCTGGGCAAACAGCTCCTTGTTGGGATCGTGGCGCGACCGCGTCATGGAGTCCCCCACAAGCGCGGTCAGCAAGGTGTCCGCGGACCCTACCAGGGCTATGACCATCGCGGGCTCGATGGCGCGCACCAGCGCGTCAAACGAAAGCGCCGGCATCTTGAACACGGGCAGGTCCGTGGGCACCGCGCCAATGGCGGGAGCGTTGCTGAACCACAGGACGGTCACTATTGTCCCCGCGATCAGGGCCACCAGCGTAGAAGGCAGATACTTGTCGAATCTGCTCGGCCATATAATGGCTGCGGCAAGGGTGACGCCCGCTATGCCCACGGCGCTGAGATCAAAGCTCTCCAATACTCTTGGCAAGTTCCTTATGGCTTCAATTGGCCCGCCGGTTACCGGATCGGCCCCCATGAAGGGCAGAATCTGTACCGATAGGATTATTATTCCAACCCCTGTCATGAACCCGGCTATCACCGAGTAGGGCGTGTATGTTACGAACCGTCCAATTCGCAGAAAGCCGAACAGCATTTGGATAAGCCCAGCCATGATGACGATGGTGAATGCCTGGGCCAGGTCTTGAGCGTAGGTAGTGACGATGACGGCCATGGCCACTGTCATCGAGCCTGTGGGCCCCGATATCAGTGACCTGGTGCCGCCGAACACGGCGGCAAAGAACCCTACCGCCACCGCCCCGTATATTCCTGCGGCGGCGCCCAACCCTGACGACACGCCAAACGCCAGGGCCACGGGCAGACCCACCACAGCCGCAGTGATGCCGCCAAGGACGTCTCCAAACATGGACTGAAAGCTGTAACGCTGGGGGAGTTGAGCGAGACGTTCCAGCAAAACCAGTCACCTCCAACGGTATCTTCTCATCCGGATAGAGTACGGATGTCCAACGGTGGTCTGCGGCGTAGTATCGTCAATAACATGGCCTAAGTAAAGGGGGTTGACCGGCGAACGGAACCTAGAAAAATATGCGATATTGTGCAAGACTGGTCAACGGCCAAAACCCTGAATAGACGTGAAAATCACCCATGTGGCAGGTAACTGAGCAAGACTTGGAATCAATAGCCATCGGCGCCGGCATCCTCGGCACCGGCGGTGGCGGCAATCCCTACGTCGGGATGCTCCGCGCCAGGCAGGCCATACGGGAGAACGGCCCCGTCAACGTCCTCTCCCCCGATGAGCTTACCGGCGACGACCGCATCATCTGCGTCGGTGGCATCGGCGCGCCTACGGTCGGCATCGAGAAGATGCGCGACAAGCAGGCCTACTACGCCTTTCGCGCCATCGAGGAGTACACCGGCTCCAAGGCCACTGCCCTCGTCTCCAACGAGATCGGCGGCAGCAACTCCCTGGAACCGCTCATCCCAGCCGCCATGTCCGGCCTTCCCGTGGTCGACGCCGACGGCATGGGCCGCGCCTACCCTGAGTTCCAGATGAAGACCTATTTTGTCTATGGCGTTCCCTACGTCCCCATGGCCGTCTCCGACGAAAAGGGCAACACCGCCATCATACCGGAGGCCATCAGCGCCAAGTGGGTGGAGCGAATGGCGCGCGCCCTCACCATTCAGATGGGCTGCGTCGCCTGCTACGCCATCGCGCCCATGACCGCGGAACAGATACGCAACACCGCCGTCCTCGATTCGCTGACCCTGACCAGGAAGCTCGGAGACGCGGTGAAGAGGGCGCGCCGCCGCCATGAAGACCCCATCGACGCCATTCTTGAAGCCCATCCCGGCAAGGTGCTGTTCCAGGGCAAGATCGCCGACTTGGAACGCCGCACCACCCAGGGCTTCGCCCGCGGCAACGTCACCATAGAAGGAATGGGGCAGTACAACGGCGACCGAATGCGAATCGAGTTCCAGAACGAAAACCTCATCGCCCGCATCGACGGCGAGGTCGTCTGCATTGTCCCCGACCTGATCTGCGTCGTCGATACGGAGCGCGGTGAGCCGATAACAACGGAGCTGCTGCGTTACGGCTTCCGCGTCACCGTGCTTGGTTTTCCCGGCCCGCATCTCTGGACTGCTCCCCCGGGACTGGCCGTGGCCGGGCCCAGAGCCTTCGGCTACGACGTGGAGTTCACCCCGCTGGCGCTGGACCCGAACGGGGCGCTGTCATCGTAACCTTGACCTCTCTCGGAAGCTGGAAAAATGCTAGAGCTTGTGCGAGACTGGTCAACGGCCAAAACCCTGAATAGGCGTGAAATCACCCATGTGGCAGGTAACTGAGCAAGACCTGGAATCAATAGCCATCGGCGCCGGTATCCTCGGCACCGGCGGAGGCGGTAGTCCATACACAGGGATGCTCCGTTCCAGGCTGGCCATACGGGAGAACGGCCCCATCAACGTCCTCTCCCCCGATGAGCTTACCGGCGACGACCGGATCATCTGCGTAGGCGCTATTGGCGCGCCCACGGTTGGCATAGAGAAGATGATCGACAAGCAGGCCTACTACGCCTTTCGCGCTATTGAGGAGTACACCGGCTCCAGGGCCACCGCCCTCATCTCCAACGAGATCGGCGGCAGCAACTCCCTGGAACCGCTCATACCCGCCGCCATGTCCGGCCTCTCCGTGGTAGACGCCGACGGCATGGGCCGCGCCTATCCCGAGTTCCAGATGAAGACCTTTTTTGTATACGGCGTTCCCTATGTCCCCATGGCCATCGCCGACGAAAAGGGAAACTCCGCTATCATCCCTGAGGCCATCAGCGCCAAGTGGGTGGAGCGCATGGCGCGCGCCCTCACCATCCAGATGGGCTGCGTGGCCTGCTACGCCATTGCTCCAATGAACGCGGAACAGATACGCACCACCGCAGTTCTCGGTTCTCTGACCCTGACCAAGAAGCTGGGAGACGCGGTGAAGAGGGCGCGCCGGCAGCATGAGGACCCAATCGACGCCATCCTGGAGACCCATCCCGGCAAAGTGCTGTTCCAGGGCAAGATCACCGACCTGGAGCGCCGCACCACACAAGGCTTCGCGCGAGGAAACCTCACCATAGAAGGCATGGGGCAATACAACGGCGGCCGAATGCGAATCGAGTTCCAGAACGAAAACCTGATCGCCCTCATCGATGGCGAGGTCGTCTGCATTGTCCCCGACCTGATCTGCGTCGTCGATACGGAGCGCGGTGAGCCGATAACCACGGAGCTGCTGCGTTACGGCTTCCGCGTCACCGTGCTGGGCTTTCCCGGTCCGCACCTCTGGACTGCTCCGCCGGGGTTAGCCGTGGCTGGCCCCAGGGCCTTCGGCTACGACGTGGAGTTCACCCCGCTGGCGCTGGACGGGGCGGCGTGCTGAACCAAAACGATAATAGAAAGCTGAAGCTGTACATAGCCGCCAGCATGGACGGTTACATTGCCGGGCCCAATGGTGAAATCGACTGGCTGGAGGCTGCGGGCAACCTGGATTACGGCTACCACGATTTCTATTCCTCCATAGACACCACGTTTATGGGCAACTCCACTTACCAGTTGACCCTAACCGTCTCGGAGTTCCCTTACTCGGGCAAGGCCAACTACGTGTTCACCAGAAGCGCGCCCCCTCAGGATACGGCTAACGTACGGTTTGTCTCTGGAGACATCCTCTCCTTCGTGGAATCGTTGAAAAGCTCGCCCGGGAAAGACATCTGGCTCGTTGGAGGGGGGCAAATCAACACCGTCATGCTCAATGCCGGACTCATAGACGAGATCATACTCACCGTCTTTCCCCTGGTTCTGGGAGACGGCATCCCCCTTTTCGCGCCCGGAGCAAACCTGACCAGTTTCCACACCACCGGCTGCGAATCCTATGAGACCGGCCTTGTCCAGTGGCGAATGACCAAAGTCCAGGAAACCCCATAGAAAGGGAACAACACACATGCGCATTGGCATAGACGTAGGCGGAACCAATACCGACGCAGTCCTTCTGGAAGGCGCAAAGCTGGTGGCACAGGCGAAACGCCCCACCACGGCCGACGTTACATCCGGCATCTTTGATTCCCTGAAGGCCGTGCTTGAATCCGGCCCGCAGGGCGCACCCATCGAAGCCGTGATGCTCGGCACGACCCACTTCACCAATGCCCTGCTGGAGCACAAGTCCCTCTCCCCAACGGCCACCCTCCGCCTCTGCCTGCCGGCCACCACGCTGCTGCCCCCGTTGATAGACTGGCCCGACGAACTCAAGGAGGCCATTGGCGGGCACACCTACATGGTGCGCGGCGGCCATGAGTTCGATGGACGGGAGATATCCGAAACCGACCCTGAGGAGATAAGACGCGCCGCCAGGGACATGCTCGACAAAGGCGTGCGTGCCGTGGCGGTGAGCGGCGTTTTCTCTCCAGTGGACACCTCCCACGAGCAGCAGGCGGCGGACATCATCGGAGAAGAAGCGCCGCACCTCAGGGTAACGCTGTCGTCCGACATAGGCCGCGTCGGCATACTGGAACGCGAAAACGCCGCCACCCTGAACTCCTGCCTGGCCGAAATGGCGGAGCGCACCATCCAGGGCATTCGCGACGCCGTCAAGTCGCTGGGGCTGGACGCTCCCCTGTTCCTCAGCCAGAACGACGGCACCCTGATGGACGCCGCGTTCGCCGCGCGCTACCCCGTGTTCACCATCGCTTCCGGCCCCACCAACAGCATGAGGGGAGCCGCCTTCCTCTCCGGCGTGCGCGACGGCATCGTTATCGACGTAGGAGGCACCTCCACCGACGGCGGCGCGCTGGTCGGCGGATTCCCACGCGAAGCCTCTATCGCGGTCGACGTGGCCGGAGTGCGCACCAACTTCCGTATGCCGGACGTTTTCTCCATTGCCCTGGGAGGAGGCAGCATAATTGCGAGCGACCCGCTGCGCATAGGCCCCCGGAGCGTCGGCTATCGCCTGGTCGAGGAAGGGCTGGTCTTCGGCGGCTCCACCCGCACCGCCACCGACGTAGCCGTCGCCGCCGGCCTTGCCGATATAGGCGATTCAACCGCCGCCGGTAGCCTGGACAAGACTCTGGTGAACGAAGCCGTGGCCCAAATCCAGGGCAAGCTGGAGGACGTGGTCGACCAGCTAAAGCTCAGCGCCGCCGCCGTGCCCGTGGTGCTGGTCGGAGGCGGGAGCATCCTGGTCAAAGGCTCCCTCAACGGCGCTTCCGAGGTCCTCCGGCCTGACCACGCCGAGGTCGCCAACGCCATCGGCGCGGCCATCGCCCAAGTCGGCGGCCAGGTGGAGAAGGTCTACTCCCTCGCCGACGTAACCAGAGAAGAAGCGCTGTCCAACGCAAAGCAGGAGGCCGTGGATAAAGCAACCGGCGCAGGCGCTGACCCATCCACCATAGAGATTGTCGAAGTGGAAGAGGTGCCGCTGGCCTACCTCCCCAGCAACGCCGTGCGCGTCCGCGTCAAAGCCGTGGGAGACCTCGCCGGCATCTGACCCCCATGTCCGCTTGCCCGTTTGCCCGCTTGCCTGTTTGCCCGGGGGCGGGGTGGAGCGGGGCGGCCATCACAGCAACTCCTGCGCCAGCCAGATCAAAGCCGTCACCGTAACCAGGCTCACCGCCGTACTGAGCGCCACGGCGCTGGTCACCCTCTGAGGTCTCGCGTCGAACTCCGTGGCCAGGATGGTTGTGTACACCGCCGTAGGCATCCCCGCTATCACAACCACCGTTTGCTGGGTAACGCCGTCTATGCCCAACAGCAGCGTCACCCCGAAGGCCAGCAGCGGAGAAAGCAGCAGCCGCACCACGGACGCCGCCCCCGCCGGAACCAGGTCCTCCCTCAAGGAAGCCCGCGCCAGTTGAATGCCCAGCACTATCACCATGCAAGGAATAGCCGCGTCCGCCAGTATGTCCAGCGGAATCTCCACCACGCCCGGCAGCGACACCTTGAACGGATTCAGCACAAGGGCGGCGACCACGGCGTAGAAGATGGGAAGCTTCAGAACCGTAATCAGCCCCTGTTTCGCGCCCAGCTTGCCGCTCGACGCGACGTATATAGCCAGCGTTCCCGCCATCAGAGATTGTGGAGCAAAGAAGAGCACGGCCCGCTCCAGTCCCGCTTCTCCAAAGGCGAACAGAGCCACCGGAAGCCCGTAGTTGGCCGCGTTCATAAACATGGTGCTGAGCAGGAAGGCGCTGCGGTCCTGACCCTTCATCCCGGCTCTCCAGGCGATTAGAAAGCACAATGCGTAGAAAATCGCTCCCCAGACCGCCTGAAACGCGAAGACGTTCACCACGTCCCGGGTCGGTATCTCCGCATCGTAAAGTGAGGCAAAGACCAGCGCCGGAGAGAACACGTAGAGGGTCAGCCTGCCCACGGAGCGCGCGTCTATGCGCAAGGTGCGGCCCACGACCACACCTGCGCCCGCCATGATGAATACGGGTAAGACCGCATTGCCCAGAATACTAAACATTTTGACCCGCCATACATTACCACATGGCCTGCTCTAACCTTGATACAATCGATGCGGGAGTTTTAATCATGTGCGGCAGATATACGCTGATCACTGACAAGCAGGGAATCCAGGAGCGATTCGGGGTTTCCACGGAGGGGGTGGACGTCGCCCCCAAGTACAACGTCGCGCCGACTCAAGAGGTGCTTGTCATTACCAACGAGGGCAAGAGCCGCGCCGAGTTGGTGCGCTGGGGGCTGGTGCCCTGGTGGGCGAAAAACGTCTCCGTGGGCAACCGCATGATCAACCTGCGCGACGACTCCCTGGAGAAGCCGAGTTTCCGCGCCATCTTCCACAAGAGGCGCTGTTTGGTCCTGGCCGACGGCTTCTACGAGTGGCTCCGTGAGGGGCCGCGCCGTATACCGCTGCGTTTCGTGCTCAAGTCGGGAGACCTCTTCGCCTTTGCCGGGTTGTGGAGCGTATGGAAATCGCCGGAAGGCCAATGGCTGCGCAGCTGTTCCATCATCACTACGGGGCCCAATGCCCTCATGGAGCAGGTGCACAACCGTATGCCCGTAATCTTGCCGCGAGACGACGAAGAGCTATGGATCGACCCCGGAGTCGCCGATGCCGCGCCGTTGCTGGGCTTGCTCAAACCCCTCGACGCCTCCGAGATGGACGCTTACGAGGTCTCCACGCTGGTCAATTCCGCCTATAACGACGACCCGGAGTGCATAGCCCGCCTCCCTGAAAACCACGACGGGCGGCAACTGTCGTTCTAGCCGCGCTGCGTCAAGCTGGAATGTTGCCGCGGAATATACGGCCTCACCGACGTACTATCGCAATGAGGGCATGGTATGATGACACTCTCATCTAAGAAGGTTAAGCCTGCGAAAGGATGGCGAAAACAATGTCGGCATACTTGATAACTGACGTTGAGATAACGGACCCGGCTCTCTATGGGCAGTTTCTTGAACGGATGACGCCGACCGTTGATAGTTACGGCGGAAGATTCATAGTGCGCGGCGGTGGGATCGAAGCCATCTGGGGTGATTGGGCGCCAAAACGGCTCGCAATCCTGGAGTTCGACAGCGTTGAGAGGGCAAAGTCGTGGCTAAGCTCTCCGGAGTTCACCGCGCTCGACGAGATTCGCGCCAAATCCTCCAACATAAACATGATAATCGTGGAGGGCGTATAGATCCTCTTCAAAGGAGTGCGGAGCCTCTAACGTCACCTATTCTATGCCAGTGAGGTTATGTGAACTATGACCAAGATGAGCGGAGGCGAAGCCCTAGCCAAGTCGCTTGTGCGGGAAGGTGTCGAGGTCTTATTCGGAATACCGGGCATCCACATGTCCGGTATCATCGCCGCGCTGCGGGACGAACCCGGCATCCGCCTGATAACGACCCGCCACGAAGCCGGCGCCGCGCACATGGCCGACGGCTACGCCCGCGCCACGGGGAAACCAGGAGTTGCCTTGGTAGTCCCCGGCGCGGCGGTCTACAACGCCGCCTCCGGCCTGGCCACCGCATACTCCCGCTCCTCGCCCGTGCTCCTCATTGCCGCTCAGATCCCGCGCAACCAGATTGGCAAGGGCCTTGGCGCCTATCACGAGGTTGAGGACCAGGCGGAAACCGTGCGCCCGGTGACCAAGTGGCGGCGGCAGGTTTCCAGGCCCAGGGAGGTCCCCGACGCTGTGACGGAAGCCTTCAGGCAGATGCGCACGGGCCGTCCTCGTCCTGTTCTGCTCGACGTGCCGCCCGAGGTCGGGGTAGAGCGCGAGGAAGTGCGTCTGCGGAACCCGGCCCCCGTCTCGCGAATAGTGCCCAGTTCGGAAGACCTGCGCAGGGCTGCCCGCGTCGTCTCTCAAGCCAGGTTGCCCGTTATATTCGCCGGCGGGGGCGTGGCGCTATCGGACGCGGAGGAGGCACTCGTACAACTGGCCGAAGCTACAAACATACCGGTCGTCACGTCCGGCGGCGGCAAGGGCGCCATACCGGACAGCCATCCGCTGTGCTACGGGTCTTGCCTCAGCCCCGCCGGGGAGAGGCATGAGATGAACCAGCTTTTTGAGGTGATGCAGTCCGCCGACGTGGTCATAGGCGTCGGCTCGCGGTTTTCGCTGGGAAATCCGGCGGGAGAAGCGTCCACCCTCATCAACATCAATATAGACGACTCCGAACTCACCAGGATCCAGTCCAACACCATCCCGTTGCACGGCGACGCCAGAGCGACTATCGAAGCCCTGCTTCCCTTTCTAATCGAAGCCGGAGCGGGGGAACGGTCGTCGCCGGCGGACGCGGTGAAAGCCGCCAGGCGTCTGATCGCGTACTACGACATCAGGCTCAAGGAGCCGCAGTACCCCATCCTGGAAACAATCAAGAACAGCATCCCTGAAGAGACTTTCACCGTCTGGGACGTTACTCAGTTCGGCTACTACTCCCGCACGCATTACCCGGTTAACCACCCCAAGACGTACATAGATTCCGGCTATTCGTTCAACGTCGGCTTCTCCTTTCCCACGGCGCTGGGCATGAAGGTGGCCAGGCCGGACCGCCCCGTGGTCTGCGTTATCGGAGACGGAGGCTTCATGTTCAACGCAACGGAGCTTTCAACGGCAGTCCGTTATGGGATCAATGCGGTTACCATCCTTTTCAGAGACGACTCATACGGCAACGTTGCCCGCGACATGGAGGACATGTTCGACGGGACTTACGAGACGGATCTGTTGAACCCGGACATAGCCAAGTTCGTCGAGTCGTTCGGCGCCGTTGCAATGACCGCGGACGATCCGCATGACTTGGAAAAGCTGTTGCCGCTGGCGCTGGAAAGCCGAGCGCCCGTGGTGATCGACGTGCCTGTAAGGCATCTGCAGTTGCCGCGAGCCAAGCTGCAATCGCATCTTCCCTCCGTACCCTGGACACAGCCGCAGTCGGGCCTCATCCAGTCCTAGCCATTCCGCTTGAACAGCCTCCCTATCCGTCATTGCGAGCGCAGCGTGGCAATCTGGCGGCGGCGGGGTGCTGCGCCCTCTTCCCCCCTGACGGGAACCTTTGCGTAACCTAGAGTCCCTCCTCACTTGACGGGGGACTTGCCTAACCTGGAGTCCCTTCCCCCCTCTGTGGGGGAAGGTTCGGATGGGTACAATCCGGCCGGCTGTCCATGCAGGGCTAACCCTCATCCGCCGCTAGCACGCCGTTCATCACGGCGTGTATCTTGTCGGATGCGGTGGTCTCCTTAGCTGTAGCCTCAGGGACTCCCTGGAGTGATCACCTCGCATGTCGGACCTTCGGCGCTCCCCAGCTTCCGGTCAAGGGTCAGTAGCGGGCATCCCAGAGACTCGGCCAGTGCCACGTACCAGGCATCGTAGCTGGTCATGTTGCCTCGTAACGCCCATATCCGCTGGGCGAACGGGGAGAAGGGAAACAGTGCAAGGTCAAGCCTAAGCAGGTCGGCATAGGCAGCATCGGCCTCGAAGCGGGATATATGGCCTGCTATCTCCAGCCTTCGCAGGGTATTAGTGGCCTCTACTAACGCCAACTCGGGGCTTGCTAGGTTCTCTCTAGCAATGACATCTTCCGCCCACCTGCCTTCCTCTCCCGAGTCCACCAGGGCTGCGGCCAGCAAGGATGAGTCTATGACCGCCGTCAAGTCCGATCCGCGTCACGGGCGTTGAGAATACTGTAGGGCTGTACCCTGTTTTCGGCTAAAGCCTTGCGTTCCCGCACACCTTGCAACCATGCGCCAAGGGAAGGCCGAGAGGCTATGCGCTCCAACTCACCTCGCAGGAACTCCTGCATGGACTGGCGCTGTAGAGCGGCGCGGGCAGCCAATTGATCCCTGACCTTTTCCGGTACGTCCTCTATTGTTATGTGTACTGGCATGACTACATACTACCATCGCTGTAAGCTGTTTAGGCTAACCCCCACCCCCCGAAAGCACGCCGTTCATTACGACGCCTACGTCTTCCACCGTGGCGGCTATGGTAGCGCCTGCATCGGAGAGAGCGCCTATCTTGTCCGATGCGGTGGCCGCGTTGCCCGTGATGATTGCGCCGGCGTGGCCCATTCGCTTGCCCGGCGGCGCGGAGCGGCCCGCCACCAGCGCGACCAGCGGCTTGGTGAAGCCGCCCTTCTTGATGAACTCCGCCGCTTCCTGCTCTCGATTGCCGCCAATCTCTCCTATCAGCACCACCGCTTCCGTTTCGGGGTCTTCCTGGAACATGTCCAGCACGTCGACGAAGCTGGTGCCCACCAGCGGGTCGCCGCCGATGCCTACGCACGTCGACTGCCCGATTCCCGCCTGCGTCAGGGCGTTGACCGCCTCGTAGGTGAGCGTTCCGCTGCGGGAGACGACGCCCACGTTGCCCGACATGTGTATTTCGGATGGCATGATGCCCACGCGGCAGTGGTGCCCCGGCGATATGACGCCCGGGCAGTTGGGGCCAATGATGCGCATACCGGATTCCGGCAGTGAGCGCAGTACGTTCACCATGTCCAGGGCCGGCACGCCCTCAGTAATGCAGATGGCCAGCGATATGCCCGCGTCGGCGGCCTCCAGTATGGCGTCGGCTGCGCCCGGAGCGGGCACGAAGATTATCGAGGTGTCCGCGCCGGTCTCTCTCACCGCCGTCTCCACCGCATCGAACACGGGCACGGCTTCCCGGAACTTGAGTCCGCCCCTGCCCGGGGTCACTCCGGCCACAATGTTGGTTCCGTACTCCAGCATCTGCATGGAGTGGAACGTGCCCTGCTTGCCGGTGATGCCCTGCACCAATATGCGAGAGGTCTTATCTACCAGTATGCTCATGCCGAGCGCATCTCCCTCAACGTTTTCGTAGCCTCGGCAAGACTGTCCACGAAGTGGGTGTTGAGGCCCGATTCGCGGAGAATGCGGGCGCCTTCGTCCTTGTTTGTGCCCAGGAAGCGCACCACTATGGGCAAATCGCTGCGGCTCTCCGGCACGGCGCGGACAATGCCCTCCGCGATGTCGTCGCAGCGAGCGATGCCGCCAAACACGTTCACCAGTACGCTTGTCACCTGCCTGTCGGCCAGGATGATACCCATAGCCTCGGCTACTCTGATCGGCTCCGCGCCGCCGCCCACGTCCAGGAAGTTCGCCGGCTCGCATCCGCCCTCTTTGATGGTGTCCATAGTGGCCATGGCCAGACCCGCCCCGTTCACCAGGCAGCCGACCTCTCCATCGAGCTTGACGTACGCTATACCGGCCTGTCCCGCCTTCGCCTCCAGCCTCTCTTCCTGGCTCCAATCACGCAGGCCGGGCATGTCCAGCTGGCGGAAAGCGGCGTCATCGTCCATGGTCATCTTGGCGTCCATGACAACCACCTGGCCGCTCTTGGTTATCGCCATGGGGTTGATCTCCGCCAGCGTGCAATCCCTGGCTATGAACGCGCGATACAAGCGAATCACCTGGTCGGCTATGGTATTCGCCAGGTTGGAGGGCAGACCCATTCCCGCGGCAAGACGACGCCCCTGGTAGGCTCGCAAGCCTACCGTCGGCTCCACCACCTCTCTCAGGATGAGATCGGGGTGGTCGCGGGCTATCTCTTCGATCTCCATGCCGCCTGCGCTGCTGGCGATGACCACAGGCGTCCGAGCGGTAGCGTCTACAACTATTCCAACATACAGCTCCTGCTCGACTTCCAGGGCCTCTTCCACCATGACCATGCTTACCGGGGCTCCGGCGCGTCCCGTTTGGGGCGTTGCCAGCCGCGTGCCGAGCATAGCGGCGGCGGCGTCCTCCGCCTCTTCAGCGGTCTTGACCGGTCTGATGCCGCCTCCCTTGCCGCGCCCTCCGGCGTGCACCTGCGCCTTTATCACGGCGGGCCTGCCCAGGCTGCGCATTACGTCGCGCGCTTCACTGGGTGTGGTGGCAACGCCGCTGCGAGGCACGGTCATGCCGTAACCTGAGAGAATCGACTTGGCTTGGTATTCGTGCAGCTTCATATACGCTCTGGCGGAGGAGATGTCCTCAATACTGTAACAGACAAGTGGATGGGGAACAATTAAGCCGTTACTGCTTGGCAGTTGCCGCGCCTTACCCTGGACCGTAAGTCTCATCTGCAGGAAGCTATATTCGCGCTGGCGCGTTCCGACGAAAACTCCGGTAGGAGCGGTTCGCGGACCGCCCTTGAGGCTGTCGCAGCCACCTACGAGGCTGGAGAACATATCTCGTTCGCGGAGCTTTTCGCCGGAGAGGAGCGACGCCGCATCGCCATTCCGAGCTACCCCTTCCAGCGTCGCCGCTTCTGGGTGCAGCCGCGCAAGGAGACCGCATAGAGCACCCCTAATGTCCCTTCCCCCCTCTGTGGGGGAAGGTTAGGATGGGGGGCAATCCGGTCGGCTGTCCATGCCGTTCACCCCCATCTCAATCTTCCCCCATCAATGGAGAAGAGGTTTTGCCCGTATGCCCGTTTGCCCGTGCCTATAGGAGCGACGCCGCGGGGGCAATCCGGTCGGCTGTCCATGCCGTTCACCCCCATCTCAATCTTCCCCCATCAATGGGGAAGAGGTTTTGCCCGTTTGCCCGCTTGCCCGCTTGCCTACAGACCGCTGCGCACCAGCTCCTGCAACCGGGTCTCCGGCCTGGCTCCCATGTGGCTGATGACCTCGGCGGCGGCTATCGCCCCTATGCGGCCGCAGGCGGGCAGGTCGTAGCCGTGGGTCACGCCGTAGAGGAAGCCGGCGGCGTACAGGTCGCCGGCCCCGGTGGCGTCCACAACCCGCTCCACCGGCACGATGTCGACATCGTGGGTCTCCTCGCCCGCGACTATTATCGACCCCTTTTCACTGCGGGTTACCGCGGTCAGAGGGCAGTCGCGCCGTATTCTCTCCACGGCCTCTTGGACATCCGACGCCTGGTACAGGGAGATGATCTCCTCCTCGTTGGCAAAGAGAATGTCCACGTTCTCCAGGATCAACTCCAGGAACGACTCGCGGTGGCGGTCGACACAGAAGGGGTCGGAGAGAGTCAGCGCCACTCGCCGACCGGCGTCGCGGGCCAGGCGCGCCGCCAGCGCCATCGCCTCCTTCGCCTCGGGGGCGTCCCACAGGTAGCCCTCCAGGTAGGTGATGGAGTGCCTGCGAATGGTGTCGGCGTCGATGTCATCAGGCCCCAGCTCCGCGCTCGCCCCCAGGTAGGTGGCCATGGAGCGCTGGCCGTCGGGCGTGACGACTATCAGACAGCGGGCCGTTGGCGAAGCGGAGACGGACGGCGATCTGCCAAGCTCTATGCCCAGGGAAGCCAGGTCGCGGCTGAAGATGTTGCCAAGCTCGTCGTTGCGCACCTTGCCTATGTAGGAGCCTGTGCCTCCCAGGGAGGCCAAGCCTGCCATGGTGTTGCCCACGGAGCCGCCCGATATCGCCACGGTGGACTCCATAGCATCGTATATGGACGCGCCCCGGTCTGCGTCCACCAGGACCATAGCGCCCTTTATCATGTTGTGGGTTGCCAGGAACTCCTCGTCGGCGTGGGCCAGGATGTCCACCATCGCGTTGCCAATACCGACTACGTCCTTGAGGCTGCTATCTTCTCTGTTTATGATCCCTCTCCTTGCTCGGCCAACCCCACCAATGTATACGATAGACAGAACCGTCTTCAATTTGTGGTTGGAGATTTCTAAGACTACCTGCAGGCGCAGGCACCCGTTGCCTAACGGGCGGCGCCCACCGTCTGCAACGCCCAACGCCAGTGGCTGGCTATGGACAGTTCGTTGTGGTGGAAACCCTGGACCAACCCCTCTTCGTCAATGACGTAGGTCGCCCGCAAGTTTCCCACACCGGTATCACGCCTGATGTCGTAAAGGCCACCCACACGGCTATCAGGATCAGATGCCAAGGGCAGGCCAATCCTTAAGTACCTGAAGTACTTGGCCAGGCTCCTTAGCCTCTTCTCCTTATCAGTGCTGATGCCTACCACAACGGTGTTATGGTCCGCCATCTTCCCCCGGGATTTTCCAAATCCCAAGTTCTCGGACATTCACCCCGGGGTAAAGGCTCGCGGGAAGAAAAAGAGGACAACCTTGGAGCCCCGGAGGTCGGAAAGGATGAACTCCTCGCCGGAGACCAGGGTGATGCTGAAATCTGGCGCTGCGCTTCCTGTCTCTAACATGAGTCTAAAATCAAGAAGTGCGGGCATTCTGCCCACACAGGATCACCGGCGGCCGCTCAGTGGGTTGAGCAATCGGCTACCGAGCCACAGTGAACTATAGCACGAACGACCACTGTGGAACAGTGTGGACAGCGTGGGACAACTGTAATGGCGGAGGGAGTGGGATTCGAACCCACGAAACCCTTTCGAGTTTACCTGTTTTCAAGACAGGCGCCTTAAACCGCTCGGCCATCCCTCCAAACGAAGTTTCCGTTCGCTCCGCCGGTCCAAGGTGACTGCCAGCATACTAAGGATAACTGAACCTTCCGCCCGTTGACTAGCGTCCCGCCCGCGCATCTATGGAGTCGACACCCATGTAGGGGCGCAGGGTCTCCGGCACGGTTACCGAGCCGTCCATCTGCTGGTACGTCTCCAGTATGGCGATCATAATCCTGGGCACGGCCAGCCCGGAGGCGTTGAGCGTGTGCACATACTCAGTGCGCCCCCCCGCCTCGCGGCGGAACCTGATGTTGGAGCGACGAGCCTGAAAGTCCGTGCAGGTGGAGCAGGAGCTAACTTCCAGCCACTCCGCGGAGCCGGGCGCCCACACTTCCAGGTCGTACGTCTTGGCCGATTGAAACCCAAGGTCTCCGGTGCACAGTTGCACGATGCGGTAGTGCAGGCCAAGGCGCTGCAGCAGGTCTTCGGCGTCCGCCATCAGCTTATCCAACGCTTCAGCCGACTTCTCCGGTTCAACCACCGCGTACAACTCCACTTTGTCGAACTGGTGCACTCGTTTGATGCCCCTGGTGTCTCGGCCCGCTGCCGCCTTCTCACGGCGAAAGCAAGGCGTATAGGCCGCGTAGTAGAGCGGCATGGAGCCCGGTTCCAGGATTTCATCACGATGCAAGCCGGTTAGGGGCACCTCCGCGGAAGGCACCAGCCAGAGGTCCTCTTCCGCGTCCCTGTACAGGTTCTCCTGGAACTTGGGCAGGTTGCCGCTGCCTCTCATAATGTCCTCTCGCACCAGGGCAGGGGGGTATATCTCCGTGTAGCCGTTCTCTCCGGTGTGCACATCAAGCATCCAGGTGATGAGAGCGCGCTGCAGCCTGGCGCCCGTGCCCTGAAGCAGGTAGAACCGTGAACCCGACAGCTTGACGCCGCGCTGGAAGTCTATGATCCCCAGGTCTTCGTTGAGGTCCCAGTGCGCCTTGGGTTCGAAGTCGAACTCCGCCCGCTCTCCCCAGGAACGCGCCACCCTGTTCGCCGATTCGTCCGACCCCACGGGGACTTCCTCCAGGGGTATGTTCGGCAGTTCCAGCAGGAGCGCGGCCAACTCATCCTCCACGTTCCGCAACTGTTCCTCCAGCGACTTGACGTCGTCCCCGACGCGGCGCATCTCCCGGATCAACTCCGGCGGACGCTCGCCGCTGCGCCCAAGCTCCTGGCTGACCTTGTTGCGGCGCGCTCTAAGCTCATCGCGCTCGCGAATCTTCCCGCGCCGTTCCGCGTCCAACGTCAGGATGCCTTCCAGCGTGGAGTCCTCGCCCCGTTTTGCCAGCGCTTGGCGAACGGCGTCCGGATCGCGGCGGATCAGGTCAAGGTCAAGCATCGCTGCTCTCTTCCCCGGCGGCTCTCCGTATGGCGGCCAGCCCCAAAACCCGCACGTCCTCCGGCGCGGGAGCGGGGGCGGAACCGTTCCCCGCGTTCAGAGTCGCGTTGCTCAGCAGCTCCTCCTCCGAAACCCAGCGCCACCCTTCGTTCAAGCAAGCGTCGGATGCCGCCTTGCCCGGCCTGGTGAAATAGACCAGGTCGATGTGCTGGTGCGCCGGCTCCTCCGGCGTGGCCGGGATGTCCTCCACCATGATGGTCGCCGGCGCCGGAAGCTGCGCCGGCTCATCGTAGCGAAACGAGTCCGAAGAAGGCAGCACCTCCACGATAAGCCCGGTCTCCTCCTCCGCCTCGCGGCACAACGCTTGAACGGGGTCTTCGTCAGGCTCTATGTGACCCCCAGGCGGCAGCCACATCCGGTTCTTGGCATGCCAGTGCAACAGGGTGCAACCCTCCCTGGACACGAAAGCGGTAACTGTCATGTGGCGTCTCATGTGTCGGACTCTCTGCTCCTCATCTGGGGGAACAGCACAACGTCCCTGATGGTGTCCTGGCCTGTGATAAGCATCACCAGCCTGTCTATGCCCACGCCGAGTCCGCCGGTGGGGGGCATCCCGTACTCCATCGCGGTGAGAAAGTCCTCGTCCAGGCGGTCGAAGTCTTCGCCGCCGAACCTGCTTCGCAGATTCTCCTGCTCCTGGAAGCGCTGCCGCTGCACCTCGGGGTCGTTCAGCTCCGTGAAGGAGTTGGCTATCTCCATGCCCCCGGCAAACGCTTCGAAACGCTCTGCATATCGCGGGTCGTCCCGCTTTGCTTTGGCCAGCGGCGACATCTCCACCGGATAGTCTACCAGGAAAGCGGGCTGTATCAGCTTCGGCTCGATCAGGGAACTCAACAGCTTGTCTATGATCCTGCCCCGGCTTTCCAAAGCGGCGGTTTCCACGCCCTTCGCCCTGGCTGCGGTCACCAGGTCTTCGGTCTGCGACAGCTTCTCTATGTCCAGTCCCGCCTTCTTCAACTCCTCCGCGAGAGAAAGACGACGCCACGGCGGCGTGAAGTCTATCTCGTGGCCGTGGAACGTAGCCTTGGCCGAGCCGTTGACGGCGCGCGCCGCTTCCGACACCATGCTCTCCACCAGCTCCATGATGTCGTTGTAATCGGCGTAGGCTTCATAGCTCTCCAGCATGGTGAATTCCGGGTTGTGGTCCACGTCTATGCCTTCGTTGCGGAATATGCGCCCTATCTCATAGACCCTGTCCAGCCCGCCTATGATGAGCCGCTTCAGGTATAGCTCCGTGGCAATGCGCAGATACAACTCGCGGTCAAGGGCGTTGTGCTTGGTGACGAAGGGCTGGGCCATTGCGCCGGCGGCCACTGGAACCATTACGGGCGTCTCCACCTCTATGTAGCCTCGTCCGTCCATGAAGTTGCGCACCGCCGAGACGATCTTGCTCCTGTTCTGAAACACGGTCTTGACCTCCGGGTTGGCTATCAAGTCCAGGTAACGCTGCCGGTAGCGTATCTCGACGTCGCGGAGGCCGTGCCACTTTTCAGGAGGCGGGCGATGCGCTTTGGCCAGCAGGACGATGCTGTGCGCCTGTAGCGTTATCTCGCCGCGCCGTGTGCGGAACATACTCCCCTCAACGCCGAGGAAATCGCCCAGGTCCAGGGTCTCCATCAAACCGTACGATTCCTTGAGAACGTCGCTCCGCAGATGCGCCTGCAGCCTTTCGGAACCGTCGCGCAGGTCCAGGAAAGCGGCCTTGCCCATGTCGCGCAGCGCGGTGATGCGGCCCGCTACGGCCAGCTTCTTGCGGCTGTGGTAGCCCTCCCCCCTGCGAGCCTCGGCCTTCCGGTACCAGTCCACGGCTTCCCGGTTGCTATGAGTTCGATGAAACCGTGGCGGGTACGGGTCGATGCCCTGGGCGCGCAGCTTTCTCAGCTTGTCCTGGCGTGATTCGGCGAGCGCCTTGCTCCGTTGTGTCATTTGCAAATCCGTGCCCCTGGCGAAAGGTGCGCCCCCGCGCCGTGGCTAAGAGATTTTGACGACAGTGTACTTGATAGAGCCTGAAGGGGTCTGCACCGTGGCCTGCTGGCCTTTCTTGCGTCCCAGCAGGGCCTGGCCCACGGGCGATTCGTTGGAGATTCTGCCCTGGGCTGGATCCGCCTCCGAAAAGCCCACGATGGTGTACGTATGCTCCTTCCCGGCGGCGTCCTTTATGGTCACTTCGGACCCAACCTCCACCTTGCCGGAGGGCTTCCTGTCGTCCGGAATGAGGACGGCGTTCTTCATCATGTTCTCAAGGGTGAGTATCCTGCCCTCGATGAAAGCCTGCTCGTTCTTGGCCACTTCGTACTCGGCGTTGTCCACCGTGCCGCCCAGCTCCTTGGCCTGCTGGATTCGCTGAGCCACCTCCTGCCGCGACACCGAGCGCAAATGCTCCAACTCGGCCTCCAGCTTGGCCAGCCCCTCTCCCGTCAAGTATGTTTCCTTGTGAACCACGTACTCCCCACACAACGAACAAAAAGAAAGTCAGGGCAAGAGGCGTCACCCCTAATGCCCTGTTAAGACAAAGTTTAGCGCAACTATTTCTCGCTTGTAAAGAGCACGCAATATTATACGTAAATATCCGACAGTGCCTGTCCTCCTCTCCTCAAAGGTGGTTCCAAGCCTAGACTCAGGTGAGGTCGGTGGTAGTGGTAGCGATAGAGGAACTCCTCCAAGTTCAGTTGACACTCCAGGAGGTCCTCCCTGCGGTAGTTTAGCCAGCCCAGGCATTCCTTACGCACCGTGCGGTTGAAGCTCTCGATGTAGGCCTGCTCGTTCTTCTTGTAGGGGCGAGCGATTCGGCGGCGGCGACAGTAGCTCAGCGCCTGCGCGGGAGCGACGGCACCTCATTCCCGACTCTGAGCGGGATAAGAGCGTGGGTTATCCAGACGTGGTACCAGCTAACTGCTCTGCCGCGGCGCTGTCCAGGAACCAGTGAAGTTCACCGTTGGCGGGTCGGACAAGGGATGCCGGTAGCGGCTCATCTGCGGGGTCGGGCTGTAGTATACGCCGCGCCATATTCGCCTTGCGCTCGCCTTCCACGAGGAACGCCACGGCGGCGGCGCGGTTTATCAGGGGGAGGGTGAAGGTGATGCGGCGCGTACCGAGGCGGGGAACTAAGTCGGCGGCCACGAGGCGCCTGCCCTCTTGCAGCGCCTCGCTGCCCGGAAAGAGCGACGCCGTGTGTCCGTCGTCGCCCATGCCGAGCAGGATCAGGTCGAAGACGGGAGTCTCCGCGTACAGCGCCTGGCGAATGGTCTGCTCGTATTCAGTGGCGGCGCGGGCCGGGTCAAACTCCGTAGGGATGCGGTGGACGTGCGCCTGGCTCAAAGGCACGTGGTCGAGCAGGGTCTCTCTTGCCATGCGGTAGTTGCTTTCGTCGTGATCCGGGCGGACGGCGCGCTCGTCTCCCCAGAAGACGCGCCAGTACGGCCACGAGATGCACCCACGGTACTCCTCCGAGGCGAGTACGGCATGAAGGCGTCGAGGGGTGGAACCTCCGGAGAGGGCGATGGCGAAACGCCCCCGGTCGCGGACGGCGCGCTCCGACAGGGCGGCGACAAGCTCAGCCGCTTGCCGCGCCGATTCGTCCGCCGTTGCCGATACGTGTATCTTGGGCATGGGTTCAGCCGCCACCGCAGACCAACACCCATGACCGCCCGTCTTGGGCCAGTAGCCAATCGGCGGCCTGGGGGCCCCAGGAGCCGCGGTCGTACTCGTAAGGAGCTCTAATCTCGTGCCAGTTGAGAAGCGGCTCCACAATGCGCCAGGCCTCCTCTATGTGGTCGCTTCTGATGAACAGGGACGCGTCTCCCTTCAGAGCGTCTTCCAGGAGAAGCTCGTAAGCCTCGGGGATGGACTGGTCTCTGAAAGCCGTTTCGTACTGGAACTCCATGTTCACGGGCCGCATCGCCATCCCCTGGTCGGGCACTTTGGCTTGGAACCTGAGATGGGTGCCCTCGTTGGGCTGGAGACATACCGATAGAATGTTGGGTGACAGATCGTCCGGCATATGGTCGTTGAACATGAGGTGCGGAGGCGATTGGAACTGGACGATTATCTCCGACGTCTTGCTGGCCATGGCTTTCCCCGTGCGCAGGTAGAAAGGTACGTCGCGCCAGCGCCAGTTGTCCACGTAGAGACGCATGGCCACGTATGTCCCGGTGAGCGACCCGGCCGGGACTCCCTTTTCGTCCAGATAGCCCTTGTACTGGCCCCTGATGGCGTGCTTGGACACGTCATCGGTCTCCCAGCGCCTGATGGCTTTGAGCACGTCCACCTTCTTGCTGCGCAGCGACTCGGCATCGGCGGCGCTGGGGGGTTCCATGGCCACCATGGCCAGAAGCTGTAGCAGGTGGTTCTGCACCATGTCCCTCACCACGCCCGATTCGTTGTAGTAGGCGGCGCGGTCGGCAACGTCCACCGATTCCGCCACGGTGATCTGGATGTTGTCCACGTAGTTTCGGTTCCATACCGGCTCGAATATGGCGTTGGCAAAGCGAAGCACCAGCAGGTTCTGCACCGACTCCTTGCCCAAGTAGTGGTCTATGCGGTACACCTGCTCCTCTTGGAATACCTGATGCACCTCCCGGTTGAGCGCCTGGGCGGATTCAAGGTCCCAGCCGAACGGCTTCTCTATCACCACGCGCCTCCAGCCCGTGTCCTCCATGGCCAGGTCGGTAGCGCCCAGGTTGAGAATCGCGCCCAAATACAGAGATGGCGCTATGGAGAGATAGAAGAGGCGGTTGGCGGGACTGGAGTCTCCTTCCAACTCTTCCAGCTGCTCCTTCATATTTACGAAGTCCATCGGGTTGGAGATGTCCGCCGGAATATAGTGGAGACGGCGGGCAAAGCGATCCCAGTCATTACGGCGGTTCTTAAGGTCGCGGAACTCCTGCAGGGCGTCCCACATCGATTCACGGAACTGGTCGTCGGACATGGCGGAGCGCGACGCCCCTACTATTCGGACGTTGTCGTCGAGCCGGTTCTTGACGGCGAGCGTGAAAAGCGCCGGCACCAGCTTGCGCTTCGCAAGGTCTCCCGATGCTCCGAAAATCACGATAGTGGTTGTACCTTCAGACATGGTTAACTCCCAATCTTTCCTCCGTTTGCCATCCTTTGAGTAACCAGAGTCCCTTCCCCCCTCTGTGGGGGAAGGTTAGGATGGGGGGGGGCAATCCGGTCGGCTGTCCACGCACGTTCACCCCCATCTCAATCTTCCCCCGTCAATGGGGAAGAGGTTACGCAAAGGTATCCGTTTGCCATTTTATTCAGCCCTACGCACGGCATGACCGCCGAACTGGTTGCGCATGGCCGCCAGGAGTCTCGCCCCAAACGAGTTATCCTGACGCGAGCGGAAACGCGCCTGCAATGATGCCGAAATAACCGGCGCGGGCACCGCCAGGTCCACCGATTCCTGGACCGTCCAACGGCCCTCTCCGGAGTCGTCCACGTAGGCCTGCAGGCTAGCCAGGTCAGGCTCCTCCTGCAGGGCGGCTGCGGTCAGATCCAGGAGCCAGGAGCGGACTACGCTGCCGTAGCGCCAGATCTCGGCTATGCCGGCCATGTCCAGATCGAACTCCTTCTTGGCCTCCATGATTTCGAAACCTTCGGCGTACGCTTGCATCATGCCGTACTCGATGCCGTTGTGCACCATCTTGACGAAGTGGCCCGCTCCGGCGGGGCCAACGCGGCCATAACCCCTATCGGCGGCGGGGGCCAGGGTCTGCAGTACAGGCTCCAGCCTACTGAATGCGTCGGGGTCGCCGCCCACCATCAGGCTGTAGCCCTCCGTTACCCCCCAAATACCGCCGCTGGTGCCGGAGTCCAGGAAGTGGACGCCCTTTTCCTTCAGTACGGCGGCGCGGCGAACGCTATCCTTGTAGTAGGAGTTTCCGCCGTCTATTACGGTATCGCCCGGCGACAGCAACTCGCCGAGGCGGTTGACGGTGGCCTCTGTGACCTCTCCCGCAGGTACCATGCTCCATACGGCGCGGGGCGCGGACAGCTTGCCGACCAGGTCTTCCAGGGAGGACGCGCCTGCGATGCCCTGCTCGACGTAGTCCTGCGCCACCTCCTGGTTTGGGTCGTAGCCGACCACGTCGTGGCCGCCTTTGCTGAGCCGCAGAGCCATGTTCCCGCCCATGCGGCCAAGTCCTACCATGCCCAGTTCCATTTTCATCCCTCCTTGTAGCGCCGTTGGGTTCAGCCGATCTCCTCTATGATGCGGCGTATGCCCGCTGCCGTGTCCTTGTCCAGTTTCACCATGGCGACGCGACGCCCCAACTCCTGGAGCGCCTGCAGGTCGCCGATGGCCTGTGCGTCGGCCAGGGTGGCGAAGGAGTAGTCGCGGCCCGGAACGGGCAGGTCGTCCTCGTGGTCTACGACCAACTGGAGGAATAGGCCCGATGCGGGGCCGCCCTTGTGCAACTGGCCGCTGGAGTGGAGAAAACGCGGCCCGTAGCCGAAGGTGGTGGCTATCTGGTGCTTCTCCGCGACCTTGCGCCTCAAATCCGCCATGGCCTCCTCCACCTCTGGAGTGGGACGTAGGTAGGCCATGATTGCCAGGTAGTCGCCGGATTTGGCCTCGGCCAGCAGGTCTTTCAGCGAGCCGGGCGCTTCGACCCGCGGCAGCGCGCCCGACGAACCGTAAGCCTGGAGCACGTCCGCCGTCTTGTCCTTAGCCGATTGTACGTTGGGCTGGTCGAACGGGTTGATTCCCAGCGCTGCGCCGGCGACGGCGGTGGCGAACTCCCATCGGAAGAACTCAGCGCCCAGGCCGTACCTGTCCCTGAGGTGCAAGCGGATGACCGGCTGCCCCGAAGATTCCAGTCGCTCTATCTCCGCGTCGGTTTTGGCGTTGTCGTCTTCCTCAACGCGCAGGTAGACGAAGAGCCGGTCGTCGCCGTACGATTCCGGGCCTACGAGAGGTTCCCCGGCCACCGGCACGATGCCCTTGCCCTCCTTGCCGGTGCTTTCGGCAAGGAGCTGTTCCGACCACAGTCCAAAGCTGCTTATTGACGGAGAGGTGGCAATGGTCAGCTTGTCTCGCCCCTTCAAGGCCAGCGCGGCCATGGCGGCTCCCAGCCAGGCGGCTGACTCATCCCTTGTGGAGGCGCGCATACCCTCGGCGGATGCCAGAACATCCTCTATCGCAATACCGGCGAGAGCGGCGGGAACCAGCCCGAAGTAGGACAGGATGGCATACCGCCCGCCTATATCCGACGGGTTGGTGAAGACGCGGCGGAAGCCCTCCTCGTGTGCCAGCGTTTCCAACGGGGAATCCGGGTCGGTGATGGCGGCGAAGTTCGTTCCCGCCTTCTCCTTGCCCAGCGATTCTTCCACCAGGCTCCGGTAGTAGCGGTAGCCCGACACAGTTTCCAGCGTCCCACCCGACTTCGACGAGACCAGGAACAGCGTCTTGGACACGTCTATAGTCCGGTTGACGGCCTGAATCCAGTCGGGGACGGTGGTGTCCAGGGTGATAGGTTCAGGATAGCCCGGCGCGCTGCCGAAGGTCTGCCACAGCGCCTCGGCGCCCAGGCTGCTTCCGCCCATGCCGAGCAGGACAACGTGGCGATAACCGGCCTCCTTGACCTCGTCGGCGAAGCTCTGCAAGGCCGACACCTGGTCGGCCATCGATTCGGTGACGTTGAGCCATCCCAGGCGGTCGCTGATCTCAGTGGGCTCCGGCTTCCACACGGTGTGATCCTTGGACCAGATGCGCTTGATCACATCCCTGTCCTGCAGGTCACGCAGCGCGGCCTCTACGTCCGGCAGGTGGCCGCCGAGAGAGGCGCTTTGGCGCGGGGGTAGCTGAGCGGTGAGCTTGGCCATCTTCTCGCTGATGTTGGACAGCAGCGTGTCGAAGGAGTCGGCGAACGATTTCACCCCGTCGGCCAGGAGCTTGTCGGTGACCTGGGACATGTCGACGCCTGCCGTTTCCAGCGACTGCATGTGCTCCTCGGCCTCGTCCATTCCCGACGCCAGGGTGAGGCCGGGTTTGCCGTACTCCAGAAGCGCCGTCAGAGTAGCGGGCGGCACGGTGTCCACGGTGTCGGGGCCTATAAGCGCCTCCACGTACATGAGATCGCTGTAGGCGGGGTTCTTGGCGCTTGTGCTGGCCCAGAGCGGCCTCTGCGGGCGCGCCTGCTTGCCTTTCAAGCCGGAGAAGCGCTCTTCGCCGAAGACCTGTTGGAACTCCCGGTAGGCCAGTTTGGCGTTGGCGATGGCCGCCTTGCCCATGAGCGCCTTCACGTCCGGCCCTCCATGGCTCATACGCTCTTCGAGGAGAGCGTCCACGGCAGTATCAACCCTGCTCACGAAGAACGAGGCCACGGAGGCTATGTGAGAGGGGTCGCCGCCGCCTGCAACGTACTCTTCCAGGCCAGCGATGTAGGCTTCCATCACCTGCCGGTAGGCTTCCAGCGAGAAGATGAGAGTGACGTTGATGTTGATGCCCTCGCTAATAAGCTGGCGGACGGCGGGAATCCCCTCCGCGGTGGCGGGCACCTTTATCATTACGTTGGGCTTGTCCAGCGCGCCGAAGAGACGGCGCGCCTCCGCCGTGGTGCCAGCCGTATCGTGGGCCAGCTTGGGACTGACCTCCAGCGATGCGTAGCCGTCGACTCCGCCGGTGCGGTCGTAGACGGGGCGGAGCAGGTCGGCGGTGTTGCGGATGTCCTCGATTACCAGTGCTTCGTAGCTATCGTCCACGGACCTATCGGAGCGGGCCAGCTCGGTGAGGGCTTCGTCGTAGTCGGTGCTTCCCGCTATCGCCTTCTCGAAGATGGTGGGGTTGGAGGTAAGGCCCGTTACGCCCATTTCGATGAGGCGTTTCAGTTCTCCCGAATCGAGCAAGCCGCGCCGTATGTTGTCGTACCAGATGGACTGGCCCAGCCGCTGGACGTCCTGGACGGGATTACTCATTGGGCCCTCCTTGTAGTGTTGGAGAACACTTTATAGGATTCCGGAGAGCGGAGAAAGGGTTTGGGAGGAGCGGGTTGGTTGGTTACATAATTCAGGTTGTTCCAGAAATCTGTGTTCAGTAGGCGTAGTCCCTTGTATAGTATGGATATATAATTTGGGACTTACCCCCCTGCGTACCAATAGCTTGACTCCTACAAGAAAATACAAAGGGGTCAGCTTCCAACACTGACCCCTGAAATGGTGGCGTGACTGAGTGGTTTAAGGTGCTCGTCTCCAAAACGAGTAGGGTACTAGCACTACCCTCGTGGGTTCGAGTCCCACCGTCACCGATAACCGACTCTATCCCACTACCTAGTGAGATTTCTTGTTGTTAGGCCAATCCTTTGGCTTCACCTGTAAGACTGTCTCGGCAAGGGTGTCCATGCTGACACCCCTTAGCGGTTCTGGTAGTGTCTTTTCAACTGGACGCCCTAGTTGTTTCTTTCGTCTCGGCATTTCATCCCTCAATCTTAGTATGAACCCTAACGTGTGGTTTTGTCAAGAATACGGGTCAGACATCCAACGGCTCCATCCACTCTTTGGTTCATCCTCTGTTTGTTCTTGTGTAGTGGGAGCCTGTGGTGTCACCCTTCTCGGTTCGCTTAATATCTGCAACGACTCAACCATTGAAGCTAGGGCGAGAAGGACAATTCCCCAAGTGATAGCTGCTGCGCTAGTACCAAGCCAGAACGTCCAGAACTGTATTGCATCTATCTCCAGACCCCCGTAATAGCTGGTGTCTGAGTTCATAGCAAGCGCAACGATACCACCACCTAGTATCCCGCCTATCATAGTCAACCAAGCCCAAACTCTTAGAATATCAGCCATTAGGAACCCCCTTGAGGTTGGGATAAGGCTCTTGTCACAGAGGCGCTAGCATCCCGCAATCGCTACCACAAGGGGGCAAGTCGCCTTCCCAATTGGGCGATTACGGTGCCAAATACACCTCTGTGACGGGTCTAAGTCTATGCTCAGCTAGGGTGTATGGTCAACCCTAGTGTGATAAGGTTGCGACGGGATAGGAACAGGTAAAGGTCTTAAACTTGTCAACCATAGGAGGCGCTCCTTATGAGATTTGAGATGTATCAAGACGTTAAAAGGGAATGGAGATGGAGGCTTTGGTCTGAGAACAACCGCATAATAGCGGACTCAGGTGAAGGTTATAAACGCAGAGAAGATTGTGCGTATGGTGTGGCTCTTGTAGTGTCCACCAACACAAACACACCAGTAGAGGGCTAGTCGTTTGGACTAATTGGTACACAAGGGGGGTAAGTCCCTATAATTTCCTTATAAGAGAGGATCTATTTACGGAGTGTAAGCAGCCATACCGAGACGGAAGAAACCCCAAGCAAGGGTATGTGGCTTTCTCATACAGTGAGGATTAGCCGTGCTAGTGCCAACAGAGCCAAAGATTTACCATATCGTTCACGCAACTAGGTTGGCATCAATAGTCTCGGACGGGTATCTGTGGTCAGATGCTGAAGCGCAACGACGCAGACTCTTGGGAACCACGATTGGGATGAGAAACATCAAGCAGCGTCGACTGAGGCGAACACTGGCGAGCTATCCAGGGATTCACGTAGGTGACTGCGTCCCCTTCTACTTCTGTCCCCGTTCAGTTATGCTCTACGTGATATATAAGGGGAACCACCCTGAGTTGGAGTATAAAGGCGGGCAGGACCCTATAGTACATCTGGAGGCAGACTTGCGCCAGACCGTGGATTGGGCGATTGCAAATGGCGCTCGATGGGCATTCACTTCTTCCAACGCCGGCTCCAACTACTTTGAGGACTACGCAGACCTTGCTCAACTGGACAAGATTAACTGGGAGGCGGTCAACGCTACCAAGTGGTCAGGAACTGGAGTTGACAGTTCCATAGAGGAAGGAAAGCAGGCTGAGTTCTTGGTAGAGAACTCGTTCCCGTGGAACTTGGTTTCCCGAATTGGCATCAAATCGCGACGGTTGTATGCTACCGTCCAAAATGCACTGCAAGGATCGCATTATCGACCGCCGGTAGAGATCAAACCGAATTGGTACTATTGACCGAGGAAGAGATGCATGATCGAGCATAAGACGGGGGACATTTTTCAAGAGGACGTCGAAGCCCTTGTCAACAGTGTCAACTGTGTTGGGGTCATGGGCCGTGGCATTGCGCTCCAGTTTAAGAAGGCCTTTCCCTTGAATTTTAAGGCTTACGCTGAAGCGTGTAGGCGCGACGAAATTCGGCCTGGTCGAATGTTCGTGTTCGACACCGAGCAGATGATAGGAGGCCCGCGCTATATAATTAACTTCCCAACGAAGCGCCACTGGCGCGGCAAAAGCCGCATAGAGGACATAGATGCAGGGCTAGACGCGCTGGTTCGGGAGATCCAAGAACGTAGTATACGCTCCATCGCCATCCCGCCCCTAGGAACCAATCTAGGAGGTCTCAGATGGGATGACGTCCGTCCACGTATTGAGAACGCCCTAAAGGCCATAGACGATCTGACGGTCATGCTGTATGAGCCCGGTGGTGGTCCAGTGGACGTGCGGCCAAATCAGTCAAAGAGAGTACCTAAGATGACTCGCGGACGGGCAGCCCTAGTTGAGTTGATGAACCGCTACCTACGTGCTCTATTGGATCCGTTTCTGACCCTCCTGGAAATCCACAAGCTCATGTACTTCATGCAGGAGGCTGGCGAGCCTCTGCGACTGAAGTTCCAGAAGGGTCACTACGGTCCGTATGCAGAGAACCTGCGGCATGTTCTCAGAAATATAGATGGGCACCTTATTTCGGGCTATGCCGATGAAGGCGACGCGCCAGGCAAGCAGATTGAAATAGTGCCCGGAGCAGTTGATGATGCCGCAGCGTTCCTTGCTAAGTACCCAAGGACGCAAGAACGCCTGGCACGGGTTTCTGAGTTGGTTGAGGGATTCGAGTCTTCCTTCGGACTCGAACTGCTGGCGACGACTCATTGGGTTGCGACTGAGCACCAAGCCCATACAGATGACGAGGTCATTGCTTACACCTACGCATGGAACCCCAATAAGCGGCAGTTCTCGGAACGGCAGATAAAGCTGGCTCTTCAAGCCTTAAGGGAGAAGGGTTGGCTTGTACATCCCCCAAAGACGGGTGGGTGACATCAGACCGCCCGTGGTGCTTGCCTTCGACAACATATAGCCTACATTTATCGGCAAAACACCGTTCGTTGACATGGTTTTGCGGCGGTCCCCTTGTCATCGCTTTATGTGGCGGGCTAATCTATTGTGGGTTCCGTGTCAGGAATTGCTCACCGTAACAAACAGTTAAGTCGAAGTTTATAATCAAAGTGATAGATTTTTCAGGAGAGGTCCGTGTCCAGTTCCAATGATCTAATCGTCAAAGCTAAAGAGGTCCGTAAGACCTACAATACAGGCAAAGTAGAAGTCCACGCCCTCAACGGTGTTGACCTGGATATAAGGCGCGGCGAAATGGTGGCCATCATGGGACCATCGGGCTGTGGCAAGACCACTCTGCTAAACACGTTTTCAGGGCTTGATGACATTGAGGAAGGCGAAGTGCTCATCGATAACGAAAACATTCATAGGCTCTCCGACAAAAGGCGCACGAGGTTCAGGGCTGAAAAGATGGGCTTCATTTTTCAGTCGTTCAACCTGCTGCCCGTACTCAGCGCCGTTGAAAACGTGGAGTTGCCCCTGCTCATGGCCGGCGCCAAGGCGGGGAACGCTCGGCGTAAGGCAGTGGAGGCGTTGGCTCTAGTTGGCCTCTCCGGGGAAGAGCTGAAGAGACCTCTGGAGATGTCGGGCGGCCAGCAGCAACGTGTAACCATAGCCAGAGCGTTGGTGAACACTCCTGCCATAGTCTGGGCCGACGAACCGACGGGGAACTTGGACAGTGAGACTTCGGAGGAAGTCATGGAGCTTCTGTCGCGCCTGAACAACGATCAAGGACAGACGTTCGTAGTCGTTACCCATGACCCTGGAGTTGGCGCCAGGGCCGACCGCATAGTGAGGATGCGGGACGGTCTCATAGAAAACGATGCTGCGAACCATAGCCAGGGGTAGGCGGAGCAAGTGGAAGAACTGTTCGGGATACCCATCACACAGCTTATGGCTGCCTTGCTTGTCCTGTTTGGCATCGGCACGGCGCTGACCGCTGCCTTTGCTCTACGCAACCGAGTCGTTTTTAACGTGGCGGTGCGCAACATCCCTCGCAGAAGGGCGCAGACATCTCTGATAGTGCTCGGGCTCATGCTGGCAACGCTCCTCTTCTCCGCGTCGTTCTCTACAGGAGAAACAATGACCCACTCCATACGGCTGTTGTTGCTCCGTGGCATTGGAGAGGTCGATATCACGGCACGTCCGGAGAGTAGGGACGTTTCAGGCCGTGCCACTTATTTTGATCAGGCTGTCTTTGAAACCATACGACGGGAGTTGGATGCTGATCCGCTAGTGGAAGGCGTTGCCCCGCTTGTTAGAGAAGTTGCCCCTGTCATAGCGCCTGCATCGCGCCAGAGTGAGGCCGCAGTGTCCATTATGGGAATGTCTACTGGGCACATGGCAGGCTTCGACCAGCTTATCGCCCCGGACGGGGGCGTGCTTGACCTTGACGCCTTGGTTACAGGACAGGCTTACGTGAGCGAGGAGGCTGCGGATAAGCTCAGTGTCCAAAGGGGAGACAGCGTCCAGGTCTTCTTGGGCTCCGTTCCAAGCGCTTTGGAGATAGTTGATGTTTATCAGTCGGGTGCGTATCCCGCTGGTCAGCTCTCTATGGTGCTGCCATTAGAGCGGCTTCAAGCTCTAACCGGCAACTCTGGAGGGATAACCCATGTTTTGATTACCAACGTAGGTGGCAGAATTGAAGGCGCCGAGCATACGGATGAAGTAGTATCCCGCCTTGAGCCTCTTCTGGAAGGCACTGGACTAGAAGCTAGTCCGGTAAAGCAAGACGCCTTGGACGATGCCGAAGAGAGCGGGCAGTCCATAGCTACTATTTTCCTGGTGTTTGGTCAGTTTTCGGTAGCCGCGGGAATCCTGCTCATCTTCCTCATCTTCATCATGCTGGCCGCGGAGCGGAAGCGCGAGCTCGGCATAATCCGCGCTGTTGGCACTCAGCGTAGCCACGTAATAAGGATGTTCGTCTACGAAGGGGCGATATATTCGCTGATGGCGGCGGCTGTAGGCAGCTTTCTGGGGGTTCTCATAGGTCTGCTCATGGTAAGCATCATAGGGGCGGCTTTTGCCGGAGAGGGTTTTGATCTGGCATTTGCCTTTAGCTGGCGCAACTTAGTAGTGGCTTACACCATGGGCATGGTCATTACGTTCGTGGTAGTGGCCATCTCATCCTGGCGGGTGAGCCGTCTCAACATAATAAGAGCAGTACGAGACTTGCCCGAGCCGCCTATGAACCGCCGCAGCGCCGGATGGCTTGTCGTCACCATACTACTGCCCGTTGTTGGCCTTGCTTTGTCTGCCCTGGGCTGGCAGACCGAGCAGGCCTTCTTCTTTTCCGTAGGTACATCTTTACTCATTATAGGCATCCCGCTAATAGCCAGAAGATTGGGTTTAAGGGACAGACTGGCTTACACTGCGGCAGGACTAGGCCTGGTCATCTGGTGGCTTCTCCCCTATGAAGTTCTGGAATCGGTGCTGCCTGAGTTCGAGCAGGGCATAGAGATGTTCTTCTTGTCCGGCCTCATGGTTGTGCTGGGAGGCGTATGGGTAGTGATCTACAACTCTGACCTTCTGGTCAGAGCAACAACGCTGTTGCTGGGACGGGTTCAAAATCTATCTCCGATACTGAATATGGCCATGGCCTATCCCATGCACAACCGTCTGCGCACCGGCCTTACGCTGGCCATGTTCTCCTTGGTTGTCTTCACGCTCACCGTCATGGGTTTCGTTATCAGCGCCAATGATTCACTCTTGAACGATACGGAGGGAGTATCAGGTGGATATCACATCAGGGCAAGCAGCAGCCCCAATAACCCGGTAAGGGACATGCAGACGGCTCTGAATACTGCTGATGGCGTTTCGCCGGGTGATTTTGAGGCTATAGGCAGCTTCACCGGCGCCCGCGTTGATATGAAGCAGGAAGGCTCCGAGAAAGAGCCGGTGGACTGGTTTATCAGAGGCATAGATCCGGGGTACTCGGACAGCGTCACTTACGAACTAGCTCTTACGGCGGATGAATACTCATCTAGCAGGGAGGCGTGGCAAGCCCTTCAAAATACACCCGATACCGTCATTGTCGACGATTTTATGGTGCCATCCCGCACTGACTTCAACGTTGGAGGATCGACAGCCGAATTCCGGCTTGAGGGCTTCTTCTCAAGTGATGAAGAGTTGCCTGAAGTGTATATTGCTATGGCGGATCCCCGTACTGGCAGCGAGGCCAGGATGCGAGTCATAGGCGTGTTGAAGCCGGGCTCGTTCTATTCGGCAGGGGTGATGACGTCCCAAGCCTCATTGAACGCGTTCCTGGGCCAAACCGCGCCGCCTCTTTCATACATGTTCAGACTCTATGACCCCGCATTGGCCGGGGATAAGACCAAGGCTTTGGAGGCCAGCTTCCTGGAAAACGGCCTGCAGGCCGAATCCATTGAGCAAGAACTGAAGGAAGGGGCCAGGATCAATCGGATGTTGAACACGCTTCTGCAGGGTTTCATGAGCCTTGGTCTGATAGTGGGGATAGCCGCTCTAGGCGTCATCGCGGCGCGCTCCGTAGTAGAACGCCGGCAGCAAATAGGGGTACTCAGAGCCATAGGCTTTCAGAAAGGGATGGTGCTCCTCACTTTTCTCCTGGAATCTTCCTTTGTGGCGCTGGTGGGAGTAGTACTGGGAATGGCTCTGGGGACGATTCTCTCCTGGAATCTGGTGAACGAGGTCGCTAAAGACATTGATGGCTTTGAGTTCGTGGTGCCCTGGACCAATCTGGTAAGTGTGTTCGTAATCTCCTATGCAGCAGCCCTACTTACAACCCTCATTCCTGCCCGGCAAGCGGCCAGCGTTTATCCCGCGGATGCCCTGAGGTTTGAGTAGACTTACATGGTTTGAGTTGGAAGGCGAGCATCCCAAATGCAGGGCGCAACGTGAAAGCACCTTCGTTGACACCGCTTCCACGTAAAGATATGCTCCGCTTGACCTGAGTTCA
The DNA here is from genome assembly GCA_963667055.2 of Dehalococcoidia bacterium. Lineage (GTDB taxonomy): Bacteria > Chloroflexota > Dehalococcoidia > Lucifugimonadales > QGNO01 > DAOUJH01. The sequence continues at coordinate 1,134,845 of OY762956.1, read as the reverse complement.
CGCTAGGAGGCGGCCATGACAGAGGCAAATACCAAAGACGAGATGCCGGTCTGGACCTGGGAGATGTTCGAACCTGGGCTGGAATCGCCGCCCATTGTTATGCCGGTGACCCGCGAGTCCATCGCCAACTACGCCAAGTCGGTGCTGAACACCAACCCCATCTACTATGACGACGAGGCGGCAAAGGCGGAGGGGTACGACAGCGTCGTCGCGGCGCCCACCATGGTTTTCGCATACGCGCCCATGCAGCGCTGGGAGCTGTTCAACTCCCTGGGCTATCTTTTGCCGGAGCAGACCAGCGAACCCAGAAGCACCCCCTTTGTGGGCGCGGAGGTCACCTTCCAGGACGTTCCGGTCTATCCCGGAGACGAGGTGACAAGCACTACCTCTGTCCACCGCACGTGGGAGAGCCGGTCAGGCAACAAGTTCGTATCGTTCCGCGTAGTGGGGCACAACCAGCGCGGGGAGAAGGTGTGCGATTACCTTTACAACATCATCTGGGAGTACTCAAGGGGCAGAAAGGTGCGCCAGAGCTGAGGAGGGGATAATGTTAATTGAAGCAGCGACAGTCGGTTTCGATTCCATCAACGTGGGCGACCAGCTTCCTACCATGCAGAAGTCGGAGACGCAGGAGGACATCGACAACTACCTGATTCTGAACGAGCGTCCCGAGCGCGAGATAGAGGGCATGAACCTTCACATCGATAGCGAGTTCGCCGAGCAGGGCATCTTCGGATCGATGGTGAACTACGGCGTCAGCACCTGCGGGTTCATGGTGGAGCTTCTGCAGATGGCCTTCCCCACGCAAAACGTCACCCGGGGAAGCATCAGCATGCGAGCACTGGAACCCATCCAGGCCAACGACGTGGTTACCTACTCCGGCGAAGTGATCGACAAGCGCGAGGAAGAAGGCAAGCGCTTGGTGGACGTTGAAGTGAGAGGCGTCAACCAGATGGGTCAAACGGTCGCCGTGGCCAAGGCTACGGTGCCGCTCTAAGCTTCGCTATGGCTGTACAAGGCAACCTGGATTCACTGAGGCGCGAGGTAGAGGCCAGCGATTTCGACGCCATCGTTGCCATGTCGCCGGAGAACGCCCCCTATACGTCCGGCGTCCTGCTTTGGACGCAGCGCTCCATCCGCGACAGGCTGGCGCTGGTCGTCTGGCCCAAGGAGGGTTCGCCGACTCTGATAGTGGCAACCCAGGAAGAGGGCTACTGCAGAGAGAAGGGCTGGATAGACGACATCCGGGGCTACGTGCAGCACGTCAAGTCGCCGATAGACGTGCTGGCGGAGGTGCTCCAGGAAAAGGGGCTGTCGGCGGGGCGCATAGGCTTCGAGCCGAGCTACCTCAGCGTCGACTTCCACAAGGAGATGGTCGCCGCTCTGCCCGAGGCGCAGTTCCAGGCGTGCGAGAAGCTCCTGGAGCGGGTTCGCATGATAAAAAGCGACTCCGAGATAGAGGTGCTGAAGCGAGCCGCTATCGCCACGGAACGTGCACTCATGGCTACGTACGCCACCATCAAGCCGGGCGACGTGGAATCGGACCTGGTGGCCCGACTGGGCAGCGAGATATTGCGCGGCGGCGCGGAGCTTCCCGCCTTCCTCTATCTGACCACCGGACCCAACACCGGCCACGCCCATCCCGACCCGACGGACTATCGCATCCAACCCGGCGACCTGGTGAAGACTGACTGCGGCGGCTACTTCTCAGGCTACTACTCCGACGTGGCGCGCACCGCCGTACTTGGCAAGGCCACGGCGGAGCAGAGGTCCATCTACGAGCGCATATACCAGGTGCACAAGGAGACCCTGGACTCCATGAGGCCCGGCGCGCTGGCCAGCGACGTGTTCAAGGCGGCGGTGGCGGGTTACAAGCGGGCCGACATATCGTTCTCGCTGTCCTTCGCCGGACACGGTGTGGGTTACGCCATCCATGAAACTCCCATGCTCGCCGGAGACGACGATACGCCTCTGCAGCCGGGCATGTTCTTTTCCCTTGAGACAAGGGTGCGCTGGCCTGGGCAGGCCGGCTACCACATAGAGGACGCCGTGCTAATCACGGAGAACGGCCCTGAGCTGGTCACCGATTTCATGGACACGTCGCGCCTGCTGGAGCTTTGAGGGGTACGGGCATCCCCCTGCTGCCCACGGACATACGGTGAGCGGGCAATACCCTAAGGGCACACTGACTCACAAATCGCTAGTGATAGTGACTTGCCCTGTGCGTCCCTCGTAGGTCATTGTAAAATTCCAAAGAAATGTCCTACCCAATAACGCAGAGTGCGGTTGGTTGCCGGCGGCAAGGTGCACTCCTGCAAATCTGCCGTACACGGAGAAATTGAGGGCAGGAATGTGAATCTGAGCCAGATAGATTTCGGCTGTGCTTGCCCCCTGTGCGCCGGAGATCTCTCCCCTATCTACTAAGGGTAAGCCCAACTGTTTGGCAAGGACGGTATCAATACAGCTTTCAGTAGCTCCAGTGTCCACCAGAGCAGGAAGGATTGTCTCTGGTAGATGAGGATGAACACCGGCGCTGGGATTAAATGCTACGTCGTACCCGATCTGCACATACAATGTAGGACCAACCTGGACCAATCGGAAACGTTCGTCAAACCCCGCGTTAGTAGTCGGCATTAACTGGTCTGTATAGGACTGAAGCAGGCAGGCGGAGTGGCGGCGCGCCGACTTGCCGAATGAGGTATGGGCCACGACCAAACCGCCGAGCAGCATCTACGGCAGCATTTTCAAGCGAATCGTAGATTCCAATAAGGGTTTCATCGTGGAACACGACCCACTTTGCTAAGTGGTTCGCTTCAAGAGTCTGCCGTTGTTCCTCGTATGCGGCTATGTCCTTAGTGATGGTTGCCATTGCGCGCCTCTGTAAAAGCCAATAGCATAATCATAGCTTACGCTATTGGCGCCTATGATGCAAAGCGCCCTGTTCTCTCAACGAGACCGGCTCAATCACCAGTAACCCGAGCCGTCTCCCGTGGTTGCACTCGCGCCTCGATGTGCGTCCCTGACTCGATCTCCGCCACGCGCAACTCGTAGGACTTCTGGATGTTCTGCCACAGTTGGGGAGTGGTGCCGAAGTAGCGGGAGAGGCGTAGAGCCGTGTCAGCCGTTATCCCGCGCTGCCCCTTCAGGATAGCGGTGACTCGATTCGTGGGCACATCCAGAGCCTTGGCCAGCGCGTTCGCCGATAGTCCAAGCTCCTCAAGCTCCTCGCCCAGTATCTCGCCGGGGTGCACCGGCCTCATTCTGTTGCTCACACTCATTTCTAAACTCCTCATCAATGGTAGTCTACCCCAATTTCTGCACTGTGCCCGTCTCTGCGGCAACCTCTATGGCGTTAAGCAGGCGGTGATGCTTCAAGGCGTGTTCGAAGTCGGGGTGCACCGGCTTGCCGTGAAGCATGCCGTCCGAGAGGCGGCGGTAGAGCTGAGCGATGTTGAACGGCGGCCCGCCGGGCACGGAGTCGGGGACGAACGTGTGCTTGCCGGGTATGGGAAGCTCATGGAAGGCCGCTTCTCCCACGTACCGGTAGGAGTCGCCCACCTCCTGGCGTCGCGCCCCGCGAAGAACGACCTCTCCGTACTGGAGCATGAGCGTGGACGTGGCGATCAAGCTGCCTTCCGTGCCGTAGACCTGCATTCGCCAGCCGGGAGCGGGGCCCGGCGCGGCGGCGACGTGCACGGAGACGACGCAGCCGCTTTGCAGCACTCCGTTGACCAGGATGTTGTCCGGCGCGTCCACGGAGACGTCCTCTCCCGTATCGCTGACGTGCCAGGTCGGAACCTGGGTCAGAACGTAGCCGGAAAGCTCGGCAAAATCGCCGAGGCAGAAGCAGAGGGCGTCTATGGAGTGGCCGCTGTGGATGCTCAGCACGTTGCCGCCCTGCTTGCGGTCGCCTTCCCATGCGTTCACGCTGTCGCGCTCCCGGCTGGTGAGGAACATGGTCATGGAGCAACTGAGCGGCGTGCCCACGTATCCCTCGTCGATAAGCTCTTTGAGGTGCATGACCCCCGGCGATACCCTGGCCTGCAGTCCTACAATGTTTGATATGCCTTTTTCTACGGCCAGAGCGGTCATTTCCTCGGCCTGCTGCACGTTGGCGGCCAGGGGCCATTCGGTGAACACCGGTTTGCCGGCGCGCAGGGCCGCCATGGTCATGTCATAGTGCAGCGGCGCCTTCACGCTGACGCAGACCAGGTCCACCTCCGGGTTGGCTATCAACTCGCGATAATCGTGGTGGGCGTGCCTTGCGCCAAGCTGCTCGGCGGCGCGGGTAGCTGTCTCCGGACGGGAGGTGCCCACCGCGACCAGCTCGTATTCAGGCAACGCTTCAAGCGCGGGGGCGTGGGCGCGTCCGCCCCAGCCGTACGCCGCGCTTGCGCCAAGTACGCCGACTCTAATCTTCTCAACCATGTTAACTCCTTGTCGGGGATTTGTAGTGGACTATACATGGCAAGTACCACGTTTTGCGAATCCCAATCAGCGCCGGTTTGCCAAATAATACTGGCGCGCCGCTATGAATAAGATGTTAAGATTGGTTGTGCGAGACTCATCCGATTTACCTAATCCAACGTACTACTATCGGGAAGGCCATGGAATACAAGCAACTGGGAAAAACCAAATCTCTAATACCGGACATAGGCCTGGGCACCTGGGCCTATACCGGCGGCCCGGGCCCTCTTCTCAGGGGCATCGAACTGGGCGCCAATCTGGTGGATACGGCTGAATCCTACGGCACGGAGGAGGCGGTGGGTCGCGCCATCAAGGACGTGCGCGATAAGGCGCTGCTGGCTACTAAGGTATCGCCGGAGCACTTCCGCCGCGAAGACGTTTTGAAGGCGGCGGACGGCAGCTTGACGCGATTGGGCGTGGACTACATAGACCTGTATCAGTTGCACTGGCCCAACCCGAGCATCCCCATAGAGGAGACTATGGAAGCCATGGAATCGCTGGTCAAGGCGGGGAAGGTGCGCTACATAGGGGTGAGCAACTTTTCCGCGTCCCAGGTTAAAGCGGCGCAGGCCGCTCTTTCCAAGGCTAAGATAGTATCCAACCAGGTGGAGTACAGCCTGGTTAAGAGGGCGGTGGAGAGGGAACTGCTGGCCTATTGCCGGCAGAACGACATCACTGTCATCGCCTACAGTCCCCTGGCTGTGGGAATGCGCAATATAACCAACAGAGACCGTCAGGGGGCGCTGAGCAGAGTGGCCGCCGAAACGGGAAGGTCGGAGGCCAACGTGGCGTTGAACTGGCTCATCTCCCAGCCCGGCGTGGTGGCCATTCCCAAGGCCAACTCGGCGGCGCACGTCGAGGAGAACTGCGCCGCGTCCGGATGGCGCTTGTCGGAAAGGCAGATCAATATGCTGAGCCAGGCGTTCAGCTAGCGCGGCGGCAGCCATGGTTGAGGACGCCCCTTCTCCCGATTTCCCGGAGTTCAAGGACGAGACCGTTCAGGTGTGGAACAGCCTCGCCGAGTGGTGGGACGACGCAATAGGCGACGGCAACGACTTCCAGACAGTCCTCATAGAGCCTGCGACGGAACGATTGCTGGAGTTGCAGCCGGGCGAGGCCGTGCTCGACGTTGCCTGCGGAGCGGGCAGATTCGCCCGGCGCATGGCCGACCTCGGCGCCGACGTAGTAGCCATCGACCACTCGGAGCGTTTCATAAACAGGGCGCGGAGCCGCACTGCGGAGGGCAACGTCGATTACAGGGTGATGGACGCGTCGGACGGCGAAGCCCTGTTGACCCTGGGACCGGGCCGGTTCGATGCCGCAGTCTGCACCATGGCTCTCATGGACATGGCGATGATTGAGCCGCTTCTCTCGACTCTGCCTCGGCTGATCAAGCCCGGCGGGAGGTTCGTCTTTTCGGTGACGCATCCCGTGTTCAACTCGGGTACGGCGCGTCAGACGGCGGAGCGGTGGGACAGCGACGGCGCGCTGGTCACCGAGTTCGGAGTGCGGGTAACCCGCTATCTGGAGCCGTACGTGCACATGGGAGTCGGCGTGCCGGGGCAGCCCCAGCCACAGCACTACTTCCACAGGCCGGTGAGCCTCTTGTTCAACACCTGCTTCAAGTACGGCTTTGTTCTGGACGGGATGGAGGAACCGGCTTTCCCCGAAGGCGTTGACCTTAGCGGAGAGGGGCCCCTCTCCTGGAACAGGTTCCACCAAATTCCGCCGGTTCTGGCGGCCCGTATGCGCATTCTATAGCTCTCGGCTACAAGGAGGGGATGATGTCCTTGGACAAGCTGCAAATATGCATCGCCTTACCGCAGGCCTTTCCCGATGGGAAGGTGGACGTGGATTTGATACGCCACTACTGCGCCAGGGCGGAGAGCCTGGGCTACCACGGCCTGTGGACGCAGGAGCAGGTGCTGGGCTCCACCGCCGTACTGGACCCGTTGAGCCTGCTGACCTACGCAGCGGCGCTGACCGGACGGGTGGAGCTTGGCGTCTCCGTGCTGGTGCTGCCGCTTCACAACCCGGTGCAGCTTGCCAAGCAGGTGAGCAGCATGGATCAGATGAGCGGAGGCAGACTGATCCTTGGCGTGGGATTGGGTGGCGCGACGGGCAACTACTCCGCGTTTGGAATTGGCCCGGAGGTCAGGGTGCGCAGGTTCTTGGAGATAATACGGGTGATGAGGGCCCTGTGGGCCGACGGCGCTGCCAGCTACGACGGGACGTTCTATAAGCTCAACGACGTCCCCATGGAGCCGAAGCCCGTTCAGTGGCCCGGCGTGCCCATCTGGTTCGGCGCGCGACATCCCAACTCGCTGCGCCGGGCGGTGAGGCACGGCGACGCCTGGATGGGCGCTGGCTCCTCACCCTTCGAGCAGTTCAAAGAGCACGCCGTTCTGGTCAAGCGTTACCTTGAGGAGTCGGATCGCGACCCCGGCGAGTTTACCATTTCCAAGAGGCTGTACCTGGCGATTGACGACGACGAGTCGCGGGCGGAACGCAGGCTGAGGGAGTGGTTCGGCCAGTACTACGGCAGGGCGGACATGGCCAATGAGGTCGCGATATGGGGCAGCGCCGACCGGGTCGTGGAGCGTATCGAGGCGATTGCGGAGACAGGGGCGAGCCACGTCCTGCTAAACCCGGTATTCGACCTGGAGGAGCACTTGGAGCAGTTGGCGGAAATCACCGGGCTTGCCGATCGTCACCTACATCGACCATTAGCGAATCGATAGTAGTCTCAAGTCCATTCGCAATCCGCGCCAATACTGACGCCGATCCGGTCTTGTTATTCCTCTCAATCTCAGACAGGTAACCCGCGCTAATGCCGGCTCGTTTGGCAAGCTGACGCAGCGATATGCCTTTATAAGCTCTGAATGCCGTTATCGGACTATCGCCGTTCGCTATGGCCACCGCGACCTTATGAGGCACGCGGCCGCTTGTGCGGTCGGCGTGGATGGCCGCCAGCAAGTCCTCAAGGTCCTCATTGCGTTGTAACAGCAACTCATAGTCCGCCTTGGAAACAGTAATCGTTTCATTGCTAGTCATATGCCTCTCTCCTATGCCGAATTCTCTCCACCACCATAACGGCTACTTCAATTGTGAACAGTACCCGATAGTTTGCGACTCGCAATCTAAAGAATTCGCTATTGGCAAGCCTCTTGACTTGATTGCGTAGGGCAACTGGATTGGCTGCATACTGCTCAACCTTCCTGATAACTTGTTGACGCTCCCTGGCAGCCAAGCGGCGAAGGTCCTTGGTTGCTAAGGTCGTCCACTCGATATCCACAACTATATGTTAGCAAATAGCAAACACTTTGTGTCAATAGGATGCTCACAAACGAATCACTGGCGGTAGTGGTTGGCCTCTATCGCGGTTCATGGGCTTGGCCTCGAAGCTCAGCCTGGAAGACGGTGACGGCCTGTCCGCTGATGTACACTTTGTCGCCGCCGATTCTAACGCCGACAACGCCGCCCCTGGCCGATGCCTGGTAAGCGGTCATCTCCGCTTTGTTGAGGCGGCTTGCCCAGAACGGGCCGAGACAGCAGTGCGACGACCCGGTTACCGGGTCTTCGTTGACTCCGACCCTGGGCGCGAAGAAGCGGGATACGAAATCGTAGGCGTTGGAATCGGAGCGGCTGGTCACTATGAAGCCGCGGCTGTCTATCTGCGCCAGGCGCGCGAAGTCCGGCCTGATGCCGCGCAGCGCCTCCTCCGATTCGACCTCTACCAGGTAGTCCATCCTGTTCCTGCCTACGTAACGTGGCCTACATCCAAGGGCCTGGGCCAATCCGGGCGGCTCCGGCATCTGTTGCTCCGGTTCGGCGGGGAACGCCATCTCTATGCGCTCTCCGTGGCGGGTTGCGCTCAGCCTGCCGCTTCTCGTATCGAACAATGCTGGTTGGCCGCAGTGCAGCCGTCCCGTTTCCCAGAGGACGTGAGCGCTGGCCAGCGTGGCGTGTCCGCACAGGTCTACCTCGACCGAGGGAGTGAACCATCGCAGGTTGAAACCGTCTCCGTGAGGGTAGAGGAAGGCGGTCTCCGATAGATTCATCTCGCTGGCAACGTTTTGCATCCATTCGTCGGGGGCCGGTGCTGGCAGGACGCAAACGCCCGCCGGGTTTCCCGCAAACGGCCTATCGGTGAAGGCGTCTACCTGGAATATGATCTGGACCATGGTTGGCGGCGCTACTGGGTGCCGCGCATCCTGGGGTCGAGCACGTCTCTCAGTGCGTCGCCAAAGACGTTGACGCCAAATACCGCGATGGTGAGGGCCATGGCGGGAAAGATGCCCACCCAGGGAGCGCTGGCGAAGTCAATGAGGACGTCGCCTGCCAGCATGGCGCCCCAGGAGATAACGTCGGCGGGCAGCCCTACTCCGAGGAAGCTGAGAGACGCTTCTATGAGCACGGCGCTGCCTATGAGAGACGTAGCCACCACGATCAAAGACGCGAATGTATTGGGCAGCAAATGGCGGAACATGATTCTGAAGTCGGAAGCGCCTATTGCCCTCGCCGACTCCACGTAGGGCATCTCCTTGATGCTCAGCGACACGGAACGTACTACGCGCGCCACCCTGGGCGTGAACACTATGGTCAGCGACAGGAGGATGTTGTTCAAAGACGAGCCGAATGCAGCCATGAGCGCCAGGGCAAGAAGCAGCGTGGGGAAAGCGGCTGTAGCGTCGATGAAACGCTGTACTACCAGGTCGAAGTAGCCGCCGAAATAGGCGCTGGTAACGCCGATCAACGATCCTATTGCGCCGGCGGACAACATTGATACCAGGCCAACGTAGATGGATATTCGCGATCCGTAGACTACGCGGCTGAAGAGGTCCCTGCCCAGCCGGTCGGTGCCGAACCAGTTGGAAGCGTCCGGCGCGAGGAGGATTGCCCTGCGGTTAACGTCCCAGGGGTCGGTGGTGGAGAATATGGGCGCTCCTAAAGCCATGACGGCGGTAGCCAGCACTATGAACAGGCCGAAAGCTCCGAGCCGTTTAGTGGTGACGAAGTGTTGCAGACCTTTGAGCCGCTTTACCAGCATCCCTTGTCCCAGACGGGGCGGAGTCAGGGCTGCGTTGCTTATGTCGTCCGTTCGTTCTCTCATTTTCTATCCGTACCGTATTCTTGGATCAAGCCAGGCGTAGGTCAAGTCCACAAGGAAGTTTGCCGTTAGCGCCACCAGCGCAAAGTACATTATATAGGCCTGGATCATGGGCAGGTCTCTGATGAACATAGCCTGGATCAGCCCTCTGCCGATTCCCGGCACGTTGAAAACCGTTTCTATCACAACCGTGCCGGAGAACAGGAAGCCTATCTGCACGCCTGCGATGGTGACCACCGGCAGCAGCGCGTTTCTTACGCCGTGTCTCATAATGACGGCGCGTTCCGTCAGCCCCTTGGCGCGGGCGGTGCGTACAAAGTCCTCTCGCAGGACCTCCAGGAGCTGGGTGCGGGTCATGCGCAGCAGTAGGCCCTGGCTGGCAAAGCCCAGCGCCGCCGCGGGGAAGATCAGTTGCTGGAAGGCGACTGTGGGATTATCCCATAGGTTGACAAAGGCGATGGGAGGGATCCACCTGAAGTAGAGCGATAGGCCAAGGATTATCAACATGCCGACAAAGAAACTGGGCGCAGCTAGCCCTATGACAGCAATGCTCCTTAGGATGTAGTCGATCCAGGTGTCCTGCTTGACCGCGGCCAGCACGCCGACAGGTATTGCGATTAGCGAGACTACGATGGCCGTGAATATGGCAAGCTGGAGCGTGATGGGGAACTGCCTTTTTAGCTCTCCGGCTATGGGCCTGCCAAGCGCAATGGAGTCTCCCAGGTCGAACCTGACCAGTTGCCAGATCCAGGTGCCGTACTGCGCGTATATGGGATCGTCGAGGCCCAGCTGCTCACGCACGCGTTCCAGGTCTTCTTGCGTGTAAGAGCCTTCGCCCTCTGCTCCGCCCAGCATCAAAGCGGCTACGTCTCCCGGGATGACGCGAAGAAGGGTGAATATGGCAATGGACACCCCCAGCAACGTGGGGACAAAGAGCGCCAACCTTCTTGCAATGTATTTGCGCATAATCTCGGTGGTTTATATTGAGTACGGGCGCTCACAAGAGCGCCCGTACTGTCTAGCGAGGGTTCTTTAGATTAGGCGTCTGACAACCATACGTTTTCAAGGGTGAAGTTGGATGCATGGTGTTCCGGCTTGACCCATCCGTTCCAGTTTGCCCTGTGGCCCTGAAGGAGGCCGGGGCGAACCAGGCCGATGTATGCGGCGTCTTCATAGAAGATGTCCGCCATCTGCTGCAGGAAGGGAGCGCGGGTCTCCTCGGTGACGGCCAGCACCTGTTGCTCGTGCAGGGCATTCCACTCAGGGCTGGACCAGCCGGTGTAGTTGAAGCCGCCGTCCTCAAAGTCGTGGAATATGATGTCGTTGAAGGCGTCGGGATCGGGGAAACTGGCGCCCTTGCTCTCATTCTCCATGTTGAAGTCGCCCGCTTCTATCCTTGATTGCCTGGTCGCCCCATCGACTATAATCACTTCCACGTCTATGTAGATATCCTCAAGCTGCTGAGCCACGACCTCCATTTCGGCCTTGGAGGAGGAGGTGCCTATGTAGTTGACGCTGATGCGGTTGCTGGGGCCATAGCCCAAACCTTCCATTATGCCTTGGGCCTCTGCGATCAGCCCTTCCTTGACCATGGGGTCAGGGTCGAAGCCTGGCAGAGCCTCGAACCACTGGTCGGGAGTCCGAATCCAGGTCCAGCCTATGAAGTAGGGAAGAGCGATGTGGCCGATACCGTCTTTCGACAGGTCGTTGACCGCGCCGCGGTCGACCGTCATCTGGACCGCCTGGCGTATCAACTTGGCGTCCGGATCATCCAGCGGCCCGAACGGGGGCTTCTTGGCGTTGAGTTCAGCGCCGCGCCATCCCATGGCCAGAACAATGGGGAATACGGCGTCGCCTTCGGCCACCAGGGCGTCGGCGTCGCGCTTGCTCATGGTTTCGAAAATCCTGAACATGTCGATGCGATTGGCGCGGAAGCTGGCGGTGCGTGTCGCCGCGTCGGGAATCACCAGCATGGTTACTTCGTCCAGGTAGGGCCTGCCATCCCTGAAGTAGTCGGGATTGCGCTCCCAGGTTACGAAGGTGTCCTGCTGGAAATCTTTGAACATGAACGGGCCGTATCCGACTACCTCATCCGAGCGAAGGTCTCGGTACTCGCCGCCCGCGGCGGTATCGATAGGCTTGACGATCCTGCTCGGCTGAGCCGACTGGAATCCGGAGGTGAAGCAGGCAACGAATGCGCCTCTGGGGGCCTTCAACCTGATGGTCAACTCCATGGGGCCGGTGATCTCTGCGCCGCCGTCGGCTACAGGATTGCCGTTGTCGTCCCAGACGGGCTTGATGAACGTTCGCATACAGCCCTGGTAGTTGCCATGGACTCCGTTGGGCCGCTCCACTATGCGGATAATCTGCCAGAAGGCGTCTTCCGCGGTGAACGGCTCGCCGCCGTGGTCGGTAACGCCTTCGCGGAGTTTGAGCACCCACTCGGTGCCATCGGCGCTGGTAGTCCAGGACTCCACCAGGTCGCCTTCTACCGTGACCCGGTCTGTGGGGTTGACGCGCAGCAACTGACCCCAGACATTGCCCACGGAACCCAGAGTGGTCCAGCGGAACTGGGAGTCAAGGTGATACGGGTCGAAGGAACCCTGCGAGGTCACAGAGATGCTTACGCTGCCGCCATATTTGGGCTGGTCGGCAGCAGGCGGAGGCGTTGGCGTGTCCACGGCGGCAGGCGTGGGCGTAGCCGTGACCAGAGGTGGCGGCGGTTGGATAGTTGGAGTTGGCGGCACCGGAGTAGGCGTTGCCTCTTCCGAAGCCCCGCAGGCAAGAACAAACAGCAAGGCCGTTGCCAGACCTGCTCCAAGGAAATAACGAATACTGGAACTGTACTTCATAATGGTCACCCCCCAAACCGAAAATGTGTTCCCGGTTCAGGTAATCGTACTACTTAGTTTGGGTTTGTCAATATCGAAAGGCGTGCTATTTGAAAGCCCGCTTATTTCTACATGAAGGAATACGTAGTAGCAGCCGCTTTACAACGGAGGAATACGTGACCGGCAGACGTTCTATTTTCTGTGGGTGCAAGGAGCCTCCAAACGGAGCCATCAAGCGTTGCTATCGAAGCGTCTTCGCCCCGCGAACCGTACGCCAGGACTTCCTGATGAGCCGGTGGCCCAGGCCCCGCTCGATCTCGCGCCACTTCCGCTCGTCCTCCACCGTAATGAACGTTACCGCCTCGCCGGAGCGGCCCATGCGACCGGTCCTGCCGACGCGGTGGGTGAACAGCTGCTCCGAGTCGGGCAGGTCATAGTTTATAACCTGGCTGATATCCTCGAAGTCCAAGCCTCTGGCCGCTACATTCGTTGCCACCAGGATTGACGCGGCGCCGGAGCGGAAGTTCGCCATCACCCGCTCACGCGCGTTTTGGCTTAGGTTTCCTTGGAGCGCTCCTACCGGGTAGTCCAACGAATCGAGCCGTCTTGCCATCTGTTTAACGCTGCGCTTGGTCTTGAGAAAGACAATAACCGGCGAACCGTCCCGCCCGTCCAGCAGCGTTAGCAGGGCGTCCATCTTGTCATTCTTCTGAATGCTGTAGACCAGGTGCTCCACCGTGGGTGGCGCTTGCAAACCCGCGTCCACTTCCACTCTAACAGGCCTGCGCAGGTGCTTCGCGGCGGTCTGAGACACCCACTGGGGCATAGTTGCGGACAGGAGTACCGTCTGCCGCTCGCTGGGTGTCCGGCTTATGATGGATTCAACATCCGGGGCAAACCCCCTATCCAGCATTTCGTCCGCTTCATCCAGCACAAGAACTTGCAGTGAACCCAGGTCAAGGGTTCCTTGCCGTAGATGGTCCAATGTCCGGCCCGGAGTGCCAACCACTATATGTGCTCCGTTGCTCAACGCTGCGTACTCCCGCTTCAGAGACCGACCGCCGTACAACAGCGTCACGCGGAGCTGCTGCGCGGAAGCCAGAGCCTCCACTACTCCGGCCACCTGCATGGCCAGTTCACGGGTGGGCAGCAGCACAAGCGCCTGAACCTTTCGGAGCGAGGGGTCGCACCGCTCTACCAGAGGCGCCGCGAACGCCAGCGTCTTTCCGGACCCTGTACGCGCTTGGCCAATCAAGTCTCGTCCCTCCATGAGATGAGGTATGGCCTTCTCTTGGATGGGTGTGGGACTCGATATGTTCATTTTGGAAATCACCGTCTTGGTGGCAGCCCTCAAAGGCATTTCGGAAAACACGGAAACACTGGACGGGGCGCTGTCGACGGCTGGCTGGCTTGCAGTAGACGACTTGTCTCCGTTTGTACTGACCGTCGGAGAAGGTCCATGGCGGCGCAGATTGAAGCATGGGCGGCAATACGCCGGCTTGCTCCGGCTTGGGCGGAACGGCAGGGTTGTGGATATGCCGCAGTCGGCGCAGACGGCTTGGTGCCGGGTGCGGCTGGTTGGGCGCGTGTACGCAGGCGAAAAGCGATAAGTCATAACGAGAACGGACTCCCTATTTTATAGTGGCAACAGATGAATCAGCAGGGGAAGACAAGAAGAGGGAGGAGCAAAGGAGCGCGGTCCGTTCTTGTGTTAAACCTTTGCGTTTTTCAGACGTGCACATGCATTATAGTCGGAAATGACGAAAACCGCCAGACCATGGCGCAAACAAGGCAAGTGCAGAACTATAATACCCGCCCCATCAGGTGTGGCACACGAGCTAATTCCTATCCGTGCGCTCGCCTGCCCGTCTGCTCGCCTGCCCGTCTGCCCGCTTGCCCGTTTGCCCGTTTGCCCACTTGCCCGTCTGCCCGCTTGCCCGCTTGCCCGCTTGCCCGCTTGCCCGTTTGCCCGTTTGCCCGGGGGCAGGGCGGAGCGGGGCGGCTCCTATGCCCAGTCCATTGGCGGGTGCTTCTGATGATGGTCCGTTGCCTGCTGGTAGGCGTGGCAAACGCGGAACAGGGTATGCTCGTCCAGGGGGCGTGTGCCCAGGTGCCAGCCCACGGGCAGACCGGACTTGGTGAAGCCTGCCGGGATGGAGATGGCGGCAGCGCCGGCCATGCTGAACGACCCCGTTCCGCCGCCGCGCGCCATGACCGCGGTGCGTGCGTCGTCGAGGCTCTTCACTGGCGACTCGGTGACCAACGGCCCTGCCGGGCCCTGTCCGGTTGACCCGACAAGGACATCGTACTTGTCAAAGACGTCTAGCATGGTCTGGCCCATCAGCGCCCGCGCCCTGGGAGCCAGCGTCTGCAGTCCGGCGGGGATGAGGCAGCCGACCAGCAGGCGGACTCGCGTGTTGTAATCGTAGTCCATGTACCGCTCCCTGAGGTGGCCGCGGTGGTAGCTGGCCGCTTGGCCGTCGCAGATGGCGGTGTGTACGCCTTGCATCTTCTCCATGAGCGGGATGTCCACCGGTTCCACCACCGCGCCAAGCCCTTTGAGGACGTCTATGGCCTGCGATACTATCTCCCTGGTCTCCGCTTCCACTTGGTCGCCCATCATCTGCTGAACGATGCCGACGCGCAGTCCCTTGACGTCGCCGGTGAGGTGCGCCGAGTAGTCGGGCACGGGTTCGCGGCTTGTGGTGGGGTCGTTCGGGTCGTATCCGGCGATGGCTTGGAGCATGATCGCCGTGTCCTCGGCGCTGCGCGCCAGGGGGCCGGCGGTGTCCAACTCCCACGACAGGGTGAAGATGCCCTGGCGGCTCAACCGGCTCCAGCTGGGCCGCAGACCGGCGATGCCATTCACCGACCCCGGCCCGCGAATGGAGCCGCCGGTGTCGCCTCCCATCGAGCCGCTGAGAAGCCCGGCGGCCACGGAAGACCCCGATCCCGCCGACGAACCGGCGGGGCTGAGGTCTATCCGCCAGGGGTTGCGCGGAGTCTGCTTGTTGAAGAACTCCAGCGTTCCTCCCATGTGGAACTCGTGGGTGGCAAGCGTGCCCATGATGACCGCTCCGGCCTCGCGGAAGCGGGCGATGATGGTGCAGTCCTCACCGGCGATGTTGTCGTCGTAGGCGTCGCAGCCGCCCGTGTTCGGGTGTCCCTTGATATCGAACTGGTCCTTGACGCCGACCGGGATGCCGTGCATGGCGCCCCTGTAGTTTCCGGCGGCGATCTCCTGTTCCGCCTGCTTTGCCTCGGCCATTGCGTCGTCCGCCAGCACCAGGTTGAAGGCGTATAGATGAGGGTCGTACTTTTCGATGCGCTCCAGGTAGGTGCGGGTCAACTCCACAGGCGACAGTTCCTTCGACTCGATGAGGCCGGCCTGCTCGCGGATGGTCATAAAGGCGATGTCGTCGGTGTGCGGCGACCCGTTCCCCGGTGCGGAAGCCGCCCCCGTGGAACGCTGGGGCACGCCGCGGAAGGGAAGGACGGGCCACGGCTCTGTATGGTAGACATCGAGTTGGTCAAGCCGGACCAGTCCTTCTATGAGGGCGTTGATGCGGTAGAAGACCTCGGTGAATTCAGGTTCGGGGGGATTGAGTCCCTGGACGTTGAGAATGGCGCGAACGACGTCTCTGGAAAGGTCTGCCATGATTGCCTCCGTTCGTTGATGCCGCCATCTTATCGCAAGGGTATAATCCGATGCAAAAGCACAGGGAGGCGAAGCTATGGGCAATAGCGAGGAGATTTCCAGAGAAGTGGGCACGGAGCTGCTGTTTGAGAACGACAGGGTCAAGGTATGGGGCATGGCGCTGGAGCCTGGCGAAACTTCGCCGTACCACCAGCATGACAACGACTACGTTTTCGTCTACACGACGCCGAGCCGGATCAGCGGCGGGCAGGGGGAGGTGCGGGAGTACGAAGAGGGGTACGTTCAGTATACGGAGGTCGGCGGCGGCATCCGGCACAGCATCACCAACGTATCGGATGTGCGGCACCACCAGATCATCGTTGAGATGAAGGGCGGGAGCGTCTCGGCAACGCCGCAGACGCCGCAGAACAACGGCCGTTCTCGCAGTGCAGGCTGAGGGGACTCGATGCCAACCATCCACCGTCACTCCCGAAAAGCCTGCCCCGCACTTGATGCGGGGTCGGGAGTCCAGGGGTGGTGGTGAGGTCACAACTGAGGTCACGAGGAGCGGTTGCCGCTGGCCGCATCTGTCGATACAATCCCTGCGCCGTAGATTCTGAGACGAGGTCTGTATATGTACCAAAAGAGTATGCTGAGCCTGGATAGCTGCATGAAGGCGATTGACGCGATGAGAGCGGAGTTCGACAGCGAGCCGGGCCGCTCCCCGGTGGACATGGCCATAGTGGACGATATGGGGAACCTGCTGGCCTACGCCCGCATGGATCGCTGCTTCCGACCCACCTTCGCCATGAGGAAGGCGTATACCTCGGCGATACGGGGTTCAGACACCGGCGCGTTCGCCGAGCGGCTCGCGGCGCAGGGCAGGACCCTGGCCGAGATAGGAGACCCTCAGCTGATCACGACGCGCGGCGGAGTGGTGGCGCGGAAGGACGGCGTGGTGCTGGGCGCGATAGGCGTTGGCGGCCTGCCCTCCGCCGAAGACGACGAGAAGATTGCAAAGGTGGGCTTGGAGGCGCTGCTGGCGGACGGGTAGGGGAGTGGCTGGCGACCCGGATGGGATTTGAACCCACGATCTCCGCCTTGACAGGGCGGTGTGTTAAGCCAGACTACACCACCGGGCCGCAAAAGCTAATTATACGCCAACGGCATCCATTTAGGAAGGGGCGCTAGACCCCCTGCTCTATCTGCTCCCGCTGCCAGCCGTAGTCCACCTCACCCTCGTAGAACCTCTCCGGGTGCTCCACGGCCCAAATCTGCTTGCGGATGACCCAGTTGTCCGGCTCCAGGTCTCGCCCCGTCCTCCACGCCGACAGAGCGCCCGCCGTATCGCCTTCCCTGTAGAGATCGACGCCGCGCTGGAAGTGCTCGATGGCCTCCCTGTGGTTGGCGCCGCCCCTGGGGTCTTCCTGCATACGATCGGCCAGCCACTGCGGCGACGCGCCCTGTGCCCAGCCCTCGGCGATATCGGCGTACTCCTGCTTGCGTATGTCGAACCCGCCGTACTTCTGGTATTCGAGCAGACCCGCCTCATCAATGAGCAGGGCGTTGGGCACGGCCTTGAAGTCGAACAGGCGGCTCAACAGGTTGTCTTCATCGACAAGGGTGGTATAGGCCGCGCCTGCCTCTTCGACATACGGGCGGGCCTTCTCCGCGCCCTGCGCGTCCAGGGCCACGGTCACCACCTCGATGCCTCGGTTCTTGTGCTCTGCGTAGAACTGCTGCCACACGGGCAGCTGGGCGCGGCAGGCTCACCACGACGCCCACATGAACAGCGCGACGCGCTTCCCCTTCAAGCCGGAGAGGCTGACGCGCCTGCCGTCGAGGTCGGGCAGCGTGAAATCAGGAACGACTGAACCTATGCGTAGCGTCTCGGTTGTCATGCGCGGCTCCTTTCCATGCCGGTTGGCTGTGTTCGCTATTCTAGCCCGCTCATGGCGTTTGCCTATTGTATCCCGCTCATGGTGAGCTTGTCGAACCAGAGGAGCAGCCCACACTTTCCGTCTTTGCGAGCGCAGCGAAGCAATCTGGTGGCGGGGTGACAGCCTTGCCACACACCCCCTACGCCAGCCGCCCCTGCTCCCCCTCCGAGCAGACGAGCTACCTGCGCCGGACTAGCTTCACAAGCCCCTCTCTGCCAAGAGAGGTTTGTTTAGGGCCTAGAATTGATTGGAGTGTACCGATAGGTAGGCTAGCGGTGGTGTCTTTAACTACAGTAGTCCTAGTCTCCTTTTGTAGAAAGACGCCGTGATTGCTGCGTCGGACAATCTCCCAACCATCTGCTAACAATAGCTTGATAAGTTCTCTGCCGGAGATAGCCGGAAGAGACGGCATTTTCAAACACCCAGGAGAGCTTGTTTCCCTTCGGCTCGGTCGATTGGAAAGCCGCGCGGTTGGAGCAGCAAGTCATGGTCAGGTTGGATGATGCCTCTGATCAGATCATCCCAAGTAGGGTCGCCGTCACTGCGAAGCACGATTTCCTTTGGAGAGGTATTGGTCGGATGGAGTTTGATGCCCCACTCATTGAAGAAGCGCTCTCGTTGTCCGGTCTCCTCCAGCACATTGAGATGCTCCGTCACCAACTCGGTTAATTCCTGCTGGCATTGCTCCAATGTGTCGGCAAATGTACTGGTGCTCAGCTCCAAGCAGACGCCGACCCAGTTGTCGCCCTCACGGGAGTATTGCAAAGTGAGGATAACGTGACCCGCTACCGTGCCTGGCTCCATGGCGCCCTCCTAGTCCCAAACTGATGAGTACTATAGGCATTTTGTGCTCTTTTGGCCTATTGTGCAAGGCCTATGGCAACGAGGATGGGGAGGAAGGCGAGCGTGGCGATGAGGACGCCTGTGCCGAGTACGCCGAAGATAAAGGGATGTTCCATGATATTTGACATCTCTGAACCACCTTTCTGAGGGTTAACTAGAACAAGCGTAGTGCATAACAATTTATGATGCAATGTCCTTGCGTCACACTCTATTTCTAGATTCTTTCGGCTACGCTCAGGTAAACTCGCGCTAAAAATAAACGCCCCTCACAAGGAGGGACGTCTGGCCAGCGATGCGATCGCTGGGGTGGTGCTATAGAGGTAGCAGATATGTTAGCGTCTGTCAATCACAAGCCGTCAGTCAGGTTGTCGCCGTAGTAGGGCGTTGGTCATGGTAGGGATAATTAAAGCACATGGGTTATGGGCGGGCAAGCAGGGTATTCTAACCGTCACTCCCGAGAAGTCGGGAGTCCACTCCGCCACCCCTGGATGCCCGCCTACCAATTTGCAAAACTCCCTTCCCCCTTGATGGGGGAAGGTTAGGATGGGGGTGCCTACCTAGCCCGCCTTGCCCATCTCCCTGACACCAACCCCTTCCCAACACCCCCCTCCACCCCATACCCTATCCCCATGGACTCACGGAAAAGCGCCCAACAACCCCAACGGCGTCGGCGTGGCGCGCCCCTTGGCAACCAAAACGCCCGCACCCACGGCTTCTACTCGTCTCGCTTTACAGAGAACGAGCAGGACTCCTTTCTGCACGCCGTCCGTCTCAACGGCCTGCAGGGTGAGATAGCCTTGCTCCGGCTCAGGATCCGACGCCTTATCTCCAACCCCGATGCTCCGCCGGAACTGCTTTTCCAAGCCATCAACGCCCTTGTCCGTACCATGGAACTCAATGAGCGCATCAACAAAATCCGTCGCTAGACACACCTTGCCAAATCACGCCACCCCGGCGGATTCCTGTCCTCAACTTGCCCAAAACCTTGTCCTGAGTATGTCGAAGGATGAATTGTTTCCCATATTTTCAACAAAATGGGTCGCTTTTAGCCTTGAAGTACTTTACATAATGTTAAAACAATTCCCTTCTCAGGCACAACGCGACTCCACCGAAAACGCCATTTTACGCCAAAAAACCCCTTTTTCGACCAAAAAACGCCATTTTTGTCCAGTTTTCAACCATCACCCGACCCCGCTCATGGTGAGCCACCAACCGTTCATGGTGAGCTTGTCGAACCATGCCCGTCTGCCCGCATGTCCGTCCTCCCCATGCCCCCCTTGCCCGTTTGCCAGCTTGCCCTCTTGCCCGCTTGCCCTCTTGCCCGGCGGCCTACCCCATCCGGAACCGGCGCAGGCGCAGCGAGTTGCTGAGCACGCTGACCGAGCTGACGGCCATGGCCCCGGCGGCGAGCACGGGATTGAGGAAGCCGTACTCTCCCAGGAAGTAGCTCAGCGCGGAGGGCACGCCGCCACCGGCAAAGAACAGGTAGAGGACGCCCGCCGCCACGGGGATGAGCGCGGTGTTGTAGAAGAAGGCCCAGAACAGGTTCTGCTTGATGGTGCGGACGGCGGCACGCGACAGGTTGACGGCCCTTGGTATGCCGCGTACGTCGTCGTGCATCAGGGTGATGTCGGCGGCTTCCATGGCCACGTCGATCCCCGCGCCGATGGCTATGCCCACGTCGGCCTGGGCCAGCGCCGGCGCGTCGTTGATGCCGTCGCCGACCATGGCCACGGTGCGGCCTTCCTGCTGGAGCGACTGCACCTGCGCCGTCTTCCGGTCGGGCGTCATCTCCGAGAGGACGCGCTGGATACCGGCCTCCGCGGCGATAGCCTGGGCGGCGCGAGGGTTGTCGCCGGTCAGCATGACGACTTCAAGCCCCATGCCCTGCATGGCCTGTACGGCCTGCTTCGACTCGGGGCGGATGGCGTCGGCCACGGCGATTACGCCCCTGACCTCCCCGTCCACGGCGACGAACATGGGCGTCCTGCCCCGGTCGGAAAGCTCACTCGCCTTCGCGTCCAACCTGTCCGTGTTGTACCCTTTCAACCGCATCAGCGCCGGGTTGCCCAGCGTGACCGCCGAGCCGTTGACTCTGGCCTCGATGCCCTGGCCGGGCAGCGCCTGGAACGCCTCGGCCTGGTCAAGCGTGAGGCCGCGTTCCTCCGCAGCGGTGACGATGGCTCTGGCAAGGGGGTGCTCCGAGCCGTGCTCGGCGGATGCGGCCAGCCTCAGCAGGTCGTCTTCCGCTATGCCATCGGCCAGGATGTCGGTGACGGCGGGTTTGCCCAGCGTGAGCGTGCCGGTTTTGTCCAATATCACGGTGTCCACCTTGTGGGCGCGCTCCAGGGCCTGGGCGTTGCGAATCAGGATGCCGCCCTCCGCGCCCTTGCCGGTGGCGACCATGATTGCGGTGGGCGTGGCAAGCCCCAGGGCGCAGGGGCAGGCGATGACGAGCACGGCCACCATGTTGAGAAGCGCGAAGGTGAAGGCTGGGTCGGGCCCCAGCAGCAGCCAAGTGACAAAGGTGGCGATGGCTATGACTATTACAGATGGCACAAAATAGCTGGATACGACATCGGCGAGGCGCTGGATGGGCGCCCTGGAGCCTTGCGCCTCCTCCACGAGCCGGATGATGCGCGACAAGGCGGTGTCCTTGCCGACCTTGGTGGCGCGAAACTGGAAGCTGCCCGTCGCGTTGATAGTGGCGGCGTAAACCGGCGATCCTGTCTCCTTATCCACGGGAATGCTCTCGCCGCTGAGCATGGACTCGTCTATGGCTGATGCGCCGTGCGTCACCTCGCCGTCCACGGGGATGCTCTCGCCGGGGCGCACAAGGACAATGTCGCCGACGGCCACCTGCTCTATGGGCACGTCGATCTCGGCGTCGCCGCGCAGAACGCGAGCCGTCTTGGGTCTCATTCCCATCAGCTTGCGGATGGCCTCGGAGGTCTGCCCCCTGGCCCTGGCTTCCAGGAACCGGCCCAGCAGCACGAGGGCGATGATGATGGCCGCAGTGTCGAAGTAGACGGCGGGTTCCACGCCTTCAGCGGCGAAGAGGTCGGGGAACACGGTTATGGTGGCGCTGAAGGCGTAGGCTACGCCGGTGCCCAGCGCGATCAACGTGTTCATGTTGGTTGTGCGATGCCTGGCCGCGCTCCAAGCTCCCTTGTAGAACTGCGCGCCGGCCCAGAACTGCACCGGAGTCGCCAGCGCCCACAGCGCGTACCAGTTCTGCACGAAGGAAGGCATCCAGGGGAACCACTCTTTGAAGCTGCCAAGGAAGATGACGACGCCTAGTCCCGCAGCGACGAGAAAGCGGTTGCGCTGGTCCTCGATGAGCCGGGTGCGGGCCAGCCGTTCCCTGTCGCGCTGCTCGTCCTCTTCGCCGGCTATGCCATCCACGGAGTAGCCTGCGTCGGCCACGGCGCGGTCGAAATCCTCCAGGGTAGCGACGTCGTCCAGGTAGTGGAGTGTAGCGCGCTCCGTGGCCAGGTTGACATCGACGGAGACCACGCCATCGACCTCTTTGAGCGCCTTTTCTACGTGGAAGACGCAGGCGGCGCAGGTCATGCCCCCTATGTTCAGGCCAATCTTCTGCCTGGGCTGGTTATCTATGTCTTGCAGAGCCACGTCACTTCTCCGAAAGGTTGTAGAGTTGAATGAGCTCGTCAAGGACATCCTGATCGTGGCCGTTGCGTACGCCCTCCAGGACGTGGGTGTGCAGGTGGCCTTCCAGCAGCTTGGACTCCACCTTCTGGATGGCGCGGCGCACGGCGAAGGTCTGCTTCAGGATGTCGACGCAGTATTTCTCGTCCTCGATCATGCGCCGGATACCGGCCAGGTGTCCCTCTATGTAGTTCAGCCGTTTCAGCGAGTCTTGCTTTACTTCAGGCAGCATTGGTCTGTCCTCTGCGGGCGATACCCCTCCCCAGGGGGTATGGGTAGTGTAAATGGGAGGGGGTTGGAGGTCAAGGCCGGCTACTCAACCCTCGCTCCTCCAACGCCGTCCTGAACCGGCTTATCGTAGAGTGGTCAGGGGTGTCCTCCTGAAGACCCAAACCCACGAAGCGCCGAAACGAGATACGGTCCCCAAGAGCCTCCTCCATCTCCGGATCCGACAGACTCCCTGATCCGCTCCAGACGACGGTTCTGACCCAACTCCTCCGGCAACAATGACTCCGCTAGACCCGGATTTCCCATCTCTCGGTGCATGGCTCCCTCCTGACTCCTTGGGACTCTTCCTACTTATTTTCCTTCAATACCAGGAGTTACGCAAAAGTCTCACTACTCGGGAATGACGTGCTACCGTCGCTCTGCGGAGGCAGGAACCCAGGGGTGGAGGGGTACACCTCTGATTCATGGCGAATCGCACCACCTGCTTGCCCATACCCCTACACCTTACGCATCTCCTTGGAGAGGTACGACCAGACGGCGGTCAGCGCCACGCCTGAAGCCGCGATTGCCGCCACTGCCGTGCCAGGGCCCAGCCGCTCGGCCAGCGCTCCCAGAACCAGCGTGCCCAGCGGCATCACTCCAATGAACATGCTCATGATGCCCATCACACGGCCCCGCATCTTCTCGTCGGTGGAGAGCAGCACCATCGTCGCTTGCATGGCTCCAAACCCGGACATGCCTACTCCGGCCAGAACCAGGGCAACAAAGGAAAGCGCGTAAGTGGTGGACAACCCGAACAGAGTCAGGAATCCCATGCCGATCATTGCGCCCGCATAGTAGTAACGCGACTTCAGCCGGATGTTTCTCCGCGAAGCTATGAAGGACGACCCGATTATGGAGCCTATCCCCTGCGCCGCCCCCAGCGCGCCCATGGCGGTGGGGCCCACCAGCAGTACCTTCTCCGCGAACACCGGAATAAGTGATCTGTGAGGGGGAAAGGCCAGGTTGAGCAGTACCGTCACCCCCACGACTCCAATCAGAGCGCGGTTCCCCATGAGAGCGCGGAACCCTTCTGCTGTTACCCTGAAGAATGAATCGACGCCGACCGAGACCAGCGTCTGCTTCCGGGACGGACGTATCAGCGATATCAGTACCAGGGCGGCAAGGTAGAACAGCGCCACCGCCAGGTACGACCAGCCCACGTTCCGGAACCCGTCTTCCGACGCGACGCCCAGTATCACGCCCCCCAGCAAGGGGCCTGCCATGACGCCGACGGTTTGCCCCATCTGATCCAGCGCAAACGCCGTGTGCAGCGATTCCCTGTTCACCAAGTCCGCTACGAAGGTGCGGCGCGCCACCTGGTCAAGCGTGTGAGACGCGCCTATGAGCAGGCTGAACCCCAGTATGTGCCACTCCACCAGCAGCCCGGAAAATACCAGCAGCGCCGCCGCCGTCGCCAGCAAGCTGTTGGCCGCCAGCACCGCCATGACAACGTAACGCCTGTTGAACGCATCGGCCACTATGCCGCTGAGCACGCCGCCGAACAGCATAGGAGCGGTGAACGCCACACCGACCAGCGCCGTGCTGAACACCGAATCGGTGAGCTGGAGCATCATGTAGCCGGAGACCAGCATCCACATCCACCGCCCTATCTGCAGGCCGGTGCCGGCAGGCCAGAACAGGCGATAGTTCCTATCGCTGAGCACCTGGAAGATGGGGCGCTTTCTGCCAGCGCTCACCTCCGGCGATCCGGGGATTGCGTCCTCTAGCGACAAATCGGGGGTTCCTGTACGAGTCTCACAATCACCAATGATATGCTCAACACAGGGAATGTCCAGACCTGCCTGCCCTGGGATGCCCGTGACGACGGGCATCCCAGGGCAGAGGGACTCCCTACTTCTCGGGAGTGACGATGGAGGCTATTGATATCTGTACCGCCGGTACACGGTATAGTTCTTCTATGATACGGTCGTTGAGCGAGGGAGGAGACCATGGCTATGAAGAATCCACCTCACCCTGGCCGCAGCATCAGGGAGAACTGCTTGGAGCCCCTTGGCCTGAGTGTCACAGAGGCGGCGGAGGTCTTGGGCGTTGCCCGTCACACCCTTTCGCGGGTGCTGAACGGCCACGCCGGGATCTCACCCGACATGGCCATTCGCCTGGAGAAGGCCGGATGGTCCAACGCGGATTTCTGGCTGCGCCGGCAGACTTCCTACGACCTGTGGAAGGCCAGAGAACGTGTCCAGGAGATCGAGGTTGAGGACTTCAGTGCCGCCGCCCTGCCGTAGCGAGCGGAGACACGCGACCAAACCTTTGTCCGCCACTGGTTTTGTGATAAGCTCCCAGAGAAGCGACAGCGTTTGCTATCCAACCTGACTTTGGAGGTCGAAACGTGGCTGACTATCAACCGAACGCGGTGCTTTCCACCAAGGAATTTAACGTCGTAGGCACCAGGCCGGAGCGTCACGACGCCCTGGAAAAGGTGACCGGGTCCGCCAAATACGGCGCGGACGTACACCGTCCCGGCATGCTCTACGGGCGGGTCTTGCGCAGCCCCCACGCCCACGCCAGGATCAAGTCCATCGACGCGAGCAAGGCGCTTGCCCTCCCCGGCGTCAAGGCGGTGGTGACCGGCGCGGACTTCCCCCGCCTCTCCACAAGGCTCATCGACGTGGGAGAGGGCGCGCTCAGCAACCGAGCCTTCATGAGCGAGAACTGCATCGCCAGGGACAAGGTTTTGTACAAAGGCCACGCCCTGGCCGCTGTGGCCGCCACCAGCCAGGACATCGCCGACCAAGCTCTCGACCTGATCGAAGTGGACTACGAGGCGCTCCCACCCGTCCTGGATGGCCGCGATGCCATGAAGCCCGGCGCTCCCATTCTCCACGAGCGCCTGACCACCAAGGGAGGCCCCGGCGCGGCAGGCACCCTCAGCGACGACGAACAGGGCGAACCGACCAACGTGGCGGCCCACTACGAATACGCCATCGGCGATTTGGAAAAAGGGTTCGCGGAAGCCGACCTTGTGGTGGAAGAGGAGACTCACACCAAGGCTGTGCACCAGGGATACATCGAGCCTCATTCCGCCACCGCGGAGTGGCTGCCCAACGGCGAAATCACCATCTGGTGCAGCAGCCAGGGCCAGTTCCAAATCAGGGAGCAGAGCGCCCTGGTGCTGGACGTCCCCGTCTCCAAGATAAAGGTCATCCAAATGGAGATTGGCGGCGGTTTCGGCGGCAAGCTCGGCGTCTACCTGGAGCCCCTGGCCGCTCTGCTCTCCAAGAAGTCCGGCGTTCCCGTAAAGATGACCATGACCCGCGCCGAGGTCTTCGAGGCCACCGGGCCGACTTCCGGCACGCACGTCAAAGTCAAGATGGGCGTCACCAATGACGGCCTCATCACCGCCGCGGAAGCCATCCTGGTCTACGAAGCCGGAGCCTACCCCGGCTCCCCGCTGAGCCCGGGATGCCAGTGCATACTTGCCCCCTACAACATCCCCAACGGTCGCATTGAAGGCTTTGACGTGGTGATCAACGCGCCCAAGGTGCAGGCCTACCGCGCCCCGGGCGCTCCCTCCGCGGAATTGGCCGCGGAAGTAGTGGTGGATGAGATATGCAAGAAGCTGGACATGGATCCCATAGAGTTCCGCCGCATCAACGGCGCCAAAGAGGGAACAAGGCGCGTTACCGGCCCTCTCTTCCCCAGGATAGGCTTCATGGAGGTTCTGCAAGCCGCCAGCGACCACGACCACTACAACACCCCTCTGGAAGGCCCAAACCGCGGCCGCGGCGTCGCCGTGGGCTTCTGGTCCAACGGCACCGGCCCGGCCAGCGCCATGGCCAGCGTCAACCCGGACGGCACCATCAGCCTGATGGAGGGTTCTCCCGACATCGGAGGCACCCGCACCGTGGCCGCCATGCACGTCGCCGAGGTGCTGGGCATCCCATCCTCGGACGTCAAGCCGCAGGTGGGAGACACCGACTCCGTGGGATACACCTCATCCACCGGCGGCAGCAGCGTGGCGTTCAAAACGGGCTGGGCCTGTTACGAGGCCGCTCAGGACGTGAAACGCCAGCTAATCCGGCGCGCCGCCATGCTCTGGGAAGTGGACGAGGACGACGTGGAGTACAAAGATGCCAATCTCTACCACAAGTCGGACACCGCGCTCAGCATCAGCCTGAAAGAGATGGCGTCTCAGCTCAACTCCACAGGCGGGCCCGTGGTAGGCAGTTGCAGCCTCAATCCCAGGGGCGCAGGAGGCGCTTTCGCCGCCCATATTGTGGACGTAGAGGTGGACCCGGATACGGGCAAGGTGACCATTCTCCGCTACACCGCCGTCCAGGACGCCGGAAAGGCTATCCATCCCACCTACGTGGAGGGCCAGATTCAAGGCGGCGTCGCGCAGGGCGTCGGCTGGGCGCTGAACGAGGCCTACTACTTCACCGGCGACGGCCACATGATGAACCCCACCTACCTGGACTACCGCATGCCCACGTCGCTCGACCTCCCCATGATCGATACCGTGATCGTGGAGGTGCCCAACGAAGGACACCCCTACGGCGCGCGCGGCGTCGGCGAGGTGCCAATAGTGCCGCCCCTGGCCGCAATGGCCAACGCCATATACGCCGCCACTGGGCACCGCGTCAATGAGCTGCCGATGTCGCCGGACAAGGTGCTGGCCGCCGTGAAGAACGGCGGAAACGGCCATCGATAAGGCCATGCCGGAGGTCTGGATTCCCATGCTGATGCGCAACCTCTCCGCAGGGCGACACAGGGTGGATGTAGAGGGCGCCACGGTGCGGCAGGTCATAGAAAACCTGGACAAGCAGTTCCCCGGCATGAAGGAGAGGCTGATGGAGAACGGAAGCCTCGTGCCCGGCATATCCGTCATCGTGGACGGCCAGCAGAGCCAGCTTGGCCTGTTGGAGCGGCTGGAAGAGGCTAGCGAAGTGCACTTCCTGCCCGCCATTGGAGGCGGCCTCTGACACGGCAAGCAGGACAATTCGAAGACAAACGAGGAGGCGCTTCGCAGAGAGCGCCTCTTTCTTTGCAGAGCTTTTTCTAGAGGAGGTTGCCGTGATACGCAGCTTGAACGGAAAGACACCCAGGGTACACCCCACCGCTTTCGTCAGCGAGTTCGCCTACGTCGTAGGCGACGTTGCGATCGGCGAGAACTCAAGCATCTGGCCGGGCACCGTGATCCGCGGCGACGGCGGCACAATCACCATCGGCAAGAACACCAACGTCCAGGACAACAGCGTGGTCCACTCCGGCAGCATAGGCGACGGCGTGACCATCGGACACAACGTCACCTGGCACGGCACAAGCCTCGGCGACAACTGCCTGGTGGGCAACGGCGCAACGGTGAACAGCCGCGTCGAAGTCGGGGAGCTTTCCATCATCGCCGCCGGAGCCGTGGTCCTGCCCAATGAAAAGGTGCCGCCGCGCAGTTTCATGGCCGGAGTCCCCGCCGCGCTGCAGATGCAGATCCTGGACCGGCACGAGCAGATGATAAGGGGCAACGCCCTCGGCCTGGTCAGGCAAGCGCAAGTGTACAAGGCGGAAGGGCTGGAATAAACGATGCAAATAGGCAAAGGCCGCGAGGGATGGTATATTGGTATAGCAGTAGGCATACTGCTCATTGCGTCGTTTTTCATCATACAAGGAGCAATTGAGAGCGGAGTTAATCTACAAACGCTAAAAGATACGGGAAGAGACCTTGCGCCTTGGTTCATAATAGCGTTTGGCACTTCATTCCTGCTTGTAGAGGGTATAGACATGTTAGCAGAGCAATTCCGTAGGCGGAGATTCCAAGAAGGACGAGTAGAGGGGCGGAGGGAAGCCAACCGGGAGTGGGCAGATTGGAACGAACGGCGGGAAAAAGCACAACGGGAAGATAGGCCATTCAACGAACCGCCGCCCTCCGCGAAACAAAGCTAAGTCCACCGTCGTTCCTGCGGAGGCAGGAACCCAGGAGTGAGGCGGGGCGGCCCGGTTCTACGCGGTGATCCTTATTTGCATCCCCAAGGCGCGGGTGATGCGCATCACTGTAGCAAAAGAGGGGTTGCCGTATTCAGACAGAGCCTTGTAAAGACCCTTTCGGGTTATGCCTATGTCACGGGACAAGCGACTCATATTTTGGGCTCGCACGATATCGTTTAGGGCCGCGCGAATCAGGCTGCCGTCTCCCGGATCCTCCTCGGCGCACGCTTCCAGATACAGGCACACTTCCTCTTTAGTGCGCAGACGGTCTGCCACGTCCCATTTGGTGAAAGTTTCAGACATGCCTGCATTGTATACTGCGGTACTCATATCGCAAAGAGGGATGGTGTGGGCTTATACCACTGCCCGCCTGCCCGTTTGCCCGCCTCTAGTGATACAATCCAATACCAAAATAGGTCTGGAGGGCTTACAACATGGCATTAGGGTTATTTTCAACATTTGCAACAAGGGCAGGAATAGAACTTATCAAGCATGCTCCTAAACTGATGGAAGAAGGCCGAAAGATCTATGAAAGTGTGAGGAGTCGTAGACGGCCTCAAACTTCTTCAGCCCCAGTCAAGTCCGACCTTCATTCAACCGTGGAGAACCTCCAAGAACGCCTTGAGGCACTCGAAGTCTACAACGAATCCCAAGCTGCACTAATCGCTGACATGACCAGGTATCAAGCATCCCTGATGCGCTGGCTATCCGGGCTAGCTTTGTTGTCGGTCGCAACGGGCGCAGTTGCATTAACTGCATTCTTGGTGGCCGTCCTGCAATAACGGCCAGTATTTACATACCTAGTTAGGAGGAAACAAATGACGCAAACCAACCTGGAAGAGATGATTGCTGCTATGGAGCAGGCCGTGGAGGAAGGCCTGGCCTACCTGGAGGAAGCCGGCGGCGGCACAAGCCCGCAAGTAGACCGCTGGACCGCCAAAGAGGTGCTGGCCCACATGGTCTACTGGCACCGCGCCTCCTTGCAGGGCATCGAATCGGTGGCCGGCGGCGGGCCGCCGTTCCAGGTGCCAGCCTCATCCGATGAGATCAACGACGAAATAGTCGATGAACTCTCCGAGACTTCCGTTTCGTCAATGGCGGAAGAGCTCAGGGACCTCCAGATAAAGCTGTCCGCCGCGGCCCGGGCCGTGCCCGACATCGACGACACCGTCTTCATTCGCGTCACCGGCCAGACCTTCTCCACCCGCATCCGCATCGAAACGATTGCAAATCACTGGAGAGACCACGTCCGCGAATTGCAAGAGGCTGCATCTCCTTCATCTTGACCAGCATCACCCCATGCGATAATCTCCCCTTTTAAGCTACAGAGGAGGCTTAGATGGCAACTCAGCAGACCTTTGAAGAAGCAGTAGCCGAATTCATTTCCCGCTCCAAGGATCTCATCGACACCGAGTCGGACGAGAACCTCCCTCCCTGGCCGCCCACGCCCTACGACCAGGACGGCCCGCCCTACGAGTTCTCGCAGCGGTTCACTCCTGAATTCATCAGGAAGTACGCCCTTACCATAGCCGACGACAACCCGCTCTACACCGACCCGGACTACGGCAAGCACACCAAGTACGGCTCGCAGCTTGCGCCTGGCCCCATATTGGCGCTGGTTCGGTACCCCTCGGTGCACGGCGCAACCAGGCCGGGCGGCTATCCGCTGGCCAACTTCATCTCCGGCGCTGCCTGGGAGTTCTACAACGTCATCCACGCCGGGGCAAAGTTCCGCTCGTCAAAGGAGACCAAGGAGATATTCGAAAAGCCCGGCTCCAGGGGCAACCTCGTCTTCATGATCTCCAACAACCACTACTGGGACTTCCACGGTGACCTCATCGCCAAGTGCTACGGCACACAGATATACGTCCCCATGCCCAGCATGGGGACCGGGCGCGTCATGTCCGCCGACCGCGTCGGCGAGCACATGCTCTACGAGCGCAAGGCCACCAGCTACTCCCAGGACGACATCGAGAAGACGCTTCAGGACGTGCAGAACATGAAGCGGCGCGGCGCGGATACCCTATACTGGGAAGACGTCAACGAGGGCGAAAGCATCGGGCCGCTGGTACTGCCGCCGTGGACGCTCATTGACCAGGTGGTCTATCACTCGGTGGCTTGGGGCACGATCTCCGGCCAGGACAATGCCGGCGACGTCCTCGCCTTCGAGCCGATGTACCACCGCCTGCGGCAAGGCTCCATCTTCGGCTCCATCACGCATCCCCTGATGCGGTGGCCCTGGACGATGAACACCGAGCACGAGGACGCCTTGCTCGCCGTCTTCCGCGGCCAGCCCGGCCCGTTCGACTTCGGCGTGCAGCGTTCCCAGATACCGCAGAAGATGTTCACCGACTGGATGGGCGACGACGGCTTCATCCGACGCCTCCAGATGGCGTTCCGCAAGCCGGTCTACTACTCAGACACCACCATCTACACCGGCGAAGTGGTCACGAAGTTCAAGGAAGTACAGGAGGGCACTGACGGCCCCGGCGCGACGCCCGGCAAGAAGCAGTACTACGCCGTCGGCATCAAGTACCAGGGATTGAACCAGGTCGGCGAAGCCCAGGTCATCGGCACCGGCACCGTCTACCTGCCATCCAGGGAATCGGGCCCAGTGGAGTTGCCCATCCCCCATGAGCCGCGGCCCCCCTTCGTCCCCTACGAGACCTTCTACCGCGACTGGTACTAGGGGTGCTTAGCGCGCAGCACTTAGGCAGGCATTGGCGATAGATAGAGACCAGAGATACCAAGAGAGGGCATCCCGGGGCAAGTACCAAAGGCTGTACAGACACCTACGTGCTCGTCAGTCCCAGGAGTGGAGGACATCCTTCTCCGAGATCGAGTCTATCTTAGGCTTCGATCTGCCCGTGTCGGCACGTCGCTACCGACCCTGGTGGGCTAACCAAACCGAAGTTTACAACCGCAGCCAGGCTCTCGCTTGGAGTGCTGCTGGATGGGAGGTGGCGCAGGTCGATTTAGGCGCCGAGACGTTGCTGTTCCGGCGGAAGCATCCAGAATCCTATCGCAAACCCGTCCGTAATGAAGTGCCCGCAACAGGGTTGCTAAAGAAGCTTCCACCTCGGCATGAAGAACATAAAGTGACTCACAATTACGAACAGCAAACGTTGCGCCTGCTAGGTTTCAACTTTATTCATGCCGATATCATTGAACCGGATAGAGGCGCTGACGGTATGCCCATTGAGTTTATGCCACAGTCACGATCCCCTTGGGCAGGAAAGAAATCACTCAACCCATACGGGAAGGGGCCGTTCTGTCGATTTAAGGTTAAGGGACTTCCGCCGACCGCAGGGGTCTACGCATTGACCATTGAAGGAGCGGTAGCTTACGTCGGCAAAGCCCAACATCTCGCGCAACGTTGGGGGCCTCAGGGCTACGGGAGCATCTCACCTCGTAATTGCTACGTGGGAGGGCAATCCACCAATTGTAAAGTCAACAACCGTATATTGTTGTCCACGCGTCAGGGTCAAAGGATTAACCTTTGGATCTACGAAACACACGACGCTGGATCAGTTGAAGCTACGCTAATTCGTGAGATCAATCCTCCCTGGAATGATCAGAAACCCACAGGCTGACCGACCGACCGCTCAACCTGAGCACCACCGAAGGGTGCACACCGAACGTACGGCGTTCCATAGCCAAACAGATGCTTCGTCGGCGGGAACGGTCTTCAGGCGAACGGTGTCCAACCGACTCCTCAGCATGACAGGGCTGACCACGGGCTAGCTGATTTCGTCTAGCGCCCGCACGAATAGGCCGACTGCCGCCAGGTACTCCCGGACCTGTCTCCGGTCTAACCAGCCTTCGTAGAAATTGATATGCAGAGTGTGAGCTGCCGCAAACCCTGAGTCGAACCGCTCATTTTCCAGACTGCCCAACACCGAAAACAACTGCCTGTGAGTTTGATGATCCAATCCACGGAGGACGGCAACGGCCTTGACCATCTGAGCGGCAGCGCCCCAGCCCTTTTCCGATGCTTGCTGCAAATCATCCTTTTCAAGTTCTTCTTGCGCCTGTTGCAAGAACGCATAGGACTGTTTCTTGTAGTCGCGTTCAGTCGTAACCATCTTGCGTACCTCTATCGACAATTCTAGCGGATACGCTGGGGCGCTACAATGTTTGCCCGCCGTCTCACCGCGCCCGCTATCACGTTGAACGTACGACGTTCCCTGGCCGAACAGATGCTTCGTCGGCGGGAACGGTCTTCAGGCGAACGGTGTCCAACCGACTCCTCAGCATGACATATCTGCCTGGCCCGCTGCCCATTTGCCAGTTTGCCCGCTTGCCTGTTTGCCCCCTCACCTAGCCCACCGTGTGCTATACTTTAGCCTGAGGGTAAATGCCAGAACGATGGAACGCACCAAGCTATCTATTAATGTTCCTTTCCTTCGTCTTGGTAGGATTGGGACTTACCATCTGGAAGGCATCCGACTGGATAACGGGTATTCAGGTAATGGAAGCGGTCATTGTAATTTCAGCCGCTATGACCTATGTGATTCGTGAGGGAATAGAGATGTTGGCAGAACAGTTTAAGAAGGCGAGTCGGAAAGAAGGGCGCAAAGAGATTATCGAAGAAGTACGTCGTGCGGCTGAACAAGGACAGTCCGCTAAAGAGGCGCTTGAAACCATCGAAAAACGGGATTCGTCTAAGTAGTCCTACCCAACCTCGCTTGGTACACTAGCTAATCCCTTGCCCGTATGTCCGCATGTCCGTCCTACCTCGCCCACCACAGCCTTCTCAGCCGCACCTGCTATCACGTTGAACGTAAGGCGTTCTCTAGCCTAACAGATGCTTCGTCGGCGGGGGCGGCCTTTAGGCGAACGGCGTCCAACCGACTCCTCAGCATGACAGATCTGCCTGGCCCGCTGCCCATTTGCCTGTTTGCACGTTTGCCCGCTTGCCCGCCCTACCTCGCCCACCACAGCCGTCTCAGCCAGCCTACTATCAACAGCGTCCCCACCACGCCCACCACCACGTTGAACGTCATGGCAATGGGAGCGCCCAGCGTCCCTGAGACGGCGCCCGCCACCAGCAGGCCCATGGGCAAACCGTATACCGCCAGCGACCTGGCTCCCATCACCCGGCCCCGCATCTCCTCCGGCGTCACCCTGATCAGCAGGGTGGCCATGGTCACCATGGTGAACGATTGAAATATGCCTACCACGAACAGCGATCCCATAGACAGGCTAACCCACGTGGAGTAGGCAAAGATAAGAAACACGCCGTGCCAGACCAGAGACGACACCAGGAGAAACCGCCCGCCGCGCTGCAGCCAGGTCACGCCGGCCACTCCTAGAGAACCGATGAACGCCCCCGCAAACAGCGACGACATCAGCCTTCCCAGGCCGTCCGAGTCTATCTCCAGCACCTCGTGCGCGAATACGGGGAGCAGCACGTCCTTCACGGAAAGCGCCGTGTAGTTGACCAGGCACGCCATGAGCAGAAGGGCCAGCACCACATCGCTGCGGCGTATGTAGCCTCCCGCCTCCGTGAGGTTCCGCCACACCGACGCCTTGACCGCCGAGCGGTCCCTTTGCGGCAGCCTCAGCATGTACCCCGCCGCCGCCGAGCTCACGTACGCAATCACCACAGGCACGTATGCCGGAGCTATGCCGTACCACTTCAACATGATTCCCCCCGCCAACGGCCCTATCATTTGCATGACGTCCGTCGCAGACCTGGTCAGGCCAATGGCGTTGGCATACAGACGCCGCTCCACAATGTCCGCCGTCAACACCTCCCGCATCACGTTGCTGAATGCCCGCGCCAGCCCTGATATGGTCGACAGTACAAAGATGTGCCAGACCTGCAACGAATCCACGGCGGCCAGGAAGAGGATGGCCGCCGCCATCCCCGCCGAAACCAAGCGGCCTCCCACCATCAGCAGCCGCCTGTCGTACCTGTCCATCATCACGCCGTAAAGCGGCGCTACCAGGGTGCCCAAGAACCTCAGCGCAGCGAATATGCCCAGTATAAACGGCTGTCCCGTCTCCACCAGGATCACCCAGGCCAGCACAACCGTCTCTATCTGGTCTCCCACGCGCGTCAGCGACTCCGCCGTAATGAAGAATCGGAAGTTGCGCTGCCTGAAAGAGCTTAGTAGTAGAGAGCCTGCCATAGTGGGTTTCCGCATCATATCAGAGGCGGCAACGGTGCGGGCCGAACTTTCCTCCCAGCCCACCTTGCCCGCTTGCCCGTCTGCCCGTATGTCCCCCTACAGCCTGCGCAGCCTCGCCGAAAGCAGCGTCACCCCCGCCGCCAGCGCCAAAAGCGCCAGTCCGCTAAACGACAGGGCAAACCCCACGCTGACCAGGGACGCCAGCGCGCCAATCTGCAAGTGACCCACCGGAGAGGTGCCTATGGCCAGCACCCAGGAACCCATGGCGCGTCCCCTCAGTTCGTTGGGAACGTTCAACTGCATCAGCGCCTGCGAGAGCACGTCCGTAAGCGCCGACATGGCGCTGATCGCCGTCAGTATTACCACAGTCAGCACCAGCGTACTGGACATGCCCAGCAGCACCAGCGCCACCCCGAATACTTGGGCCACTACCAGGAACAGCAGCCCCTTCCTCCGCACGTCGCCCATGGAGGCGAGCGCTATCGCTCCCAGTATGCCCCCCGCCGAGTGTATCCCGTTCATGACTCCCAGGCCCTCCACTCCCACGTTCAGCACGTCCCGCGCCAGGCTGGGCAGCACCGTCATGTGGGAGAATCCCAGCATCTCCACCGCGCCGGTTAAGAGCACAAGCTGAAGCAGCACCCGGTTGTGACGCACCTCCCTGAGGAACCCCTTCAGATTCGCCGTCACCGACTCTCGCACAAGCGGCGCGGCCTGCCCCGCCGACCTGACCAGCAACATCACCAGGCCGCTCACCACCTGGACAACGCCTATTGCAAAGAAGGCCGGTTCCAACCCAACGCGCCCAATGATCACGCCGGTCAGCACTGCGCCCACCAGCCCGCCCGCCCTGGAGACCAACACCACCGCGGCCAAACCCTGCATCGCCAGGGACGGCCCCACAATGTCGTAGGTAAAGCTCTGCCTTGCCGTATGAGCAAAGGGAATCATGATCCCGGACAGCAACACCAGTACCATCAGGTGCCATATCTCCAGATGCCCCGCCACAAGCAGCAATGCAATTGCCAGGTTGGGCAGGGCCACTATGGCATTGATGAACGGCATGAACAGGCGCCTGTCCACCATGTCAAGCACCGCGCCGGCAAAGATGCCCAGTACAAACTGGGGAGCCCTTCTCAGACCCATCGCCACGCCTACCATGAGCGGCGAATCGGTCACCTCCAGGACTATCCAGCCCACGGCCACGTTCTCCCCCAACATGCCGAATGCGCTGAACAGCGAACTCAGCCCCAGGATGCGGAAGTCCCTATATCCAAAGGCGCGCAGAGCCGCCAGACGGCGTCTTCCTTTGCTTGGCTCAATCACGATGAGTTCAGGGTAGCAGTAGCACGGACATATCAACAAGCTGGCTTACGAACTAGCGGGCATACCGGCACTCCGTCATACCCGCCACACACTCCGTCATACCCGCGAAGGCGGGTATCCAAGGGGCGGCGCGGGAGGGGCATACAGGCATGACGAAAAGCCCCCTGAATTGACAGGAGCAACACCACGTTGCCACACAGCCCGCTGTACTAGATGTCCGTCCGGTACAAGTAACGGATGTCCCACAGCCCGTACAGAGTCGGCGTTGTGTTGCCGAAGACGTTGCGGACAGCGGTCAGCCGTTCCGAAAGCGTGGTGTAGATGACGGGCACGTTCTCGGCGGCTACCTCCTGGGCGCGATGGTAATACTCCACGCGCTTGTCATGGTCAAGCTCCTGGCTGGCCCTGATGTACAGGTCGTCTATCTCTGCTTCCCACTCCGTGGCTGGCTGCTCTTGGTAGGGGCGCCAGACGTGAAAGCCCTCGCTGCTGTGCCAGAAGCTGATGCCGCCGTAGGGATCCGAGCTGCCGGTGAATCCCACTATCATAGCCTCCCAGTCGTAGGAGGTGGTCAGCCTCTGCACCAGATCGCCAAACTCCACCCTACGGTAGTCCACGCCCAAGCCGATGTCCGTCATCCCCGCGGCGATTATCTCGCCGACCCTCTCCCGCACGGTGTTGCCGGAGTTGGTTATCAGCGTAAACTTGATGGCGTTGCCGTCGTCGTCCTCCCGAATGCCGTCTCCGTCGTTGTCCGTCCAACCCAGGTCGTCCAGGATTTCGCCAGCCCTGTCGAGATCGTACTCGTACCTGCGGACGTCCGGGTTGTGGAAGTCGCCCGCGGCCGGGCTTATGGACGACCACTGTGGGTAGGCCTCGCCGTGCTGCACGCCGTTGATGATGGCGTCCTTGTCTATGCTGTGGGCGACGGCCCGGCGGAACTGCACGTTGCTGAACCACTCCAGCTTCTCCGGGGCCAGGTACGGCGTGCCCGGGCTGCTCTCGCCGGGGTTCATGTTGAAGCCCAGAAACGTGGTGCCGAAGGCGGGGCCTCGCCTGTGTATGGTGAAGTTTTCATCCTCCTGGAGAGGCTCGACCTGCGCCAACTCCTCTCCCAGCACCCCGTGGACGTCCGAAACGCCGTCCAGGAAACTGGCAAGCTCAGCGTCCAGTTCAGGCACAATGACGTGGACTATTTCATCCAGATACGGCAGGGCGTTGCCATCGTCGTCCTTGAGCCAGTAGTTGGGGTTGCGCTTCAGCACCACCTGCTCGCCCGGGACGTAGCTCCCGATAGTGAACGGCCCCGTGCCGATGATCTCGGCGGGGTCCGTGTCTATGCCCCAGGTGTCGTTGAATGAGCCGTCGTCCACGCGCGCCTCCAGGATGTGCTTGGGGTATATGGCCGTGCCCATGGAGCGCAGGAACGGAGCGAAGGGCACGGGCAACACACAGCGGACGGTGTAGTCGTCCAGAGCCGTGACGGTCATGGGCGACTCCTCCCACTGACCGCTGGCCTGGTCCAGGTAGCGGAAGTGGAACGCCGGGCGGCTGCTGGCCGGAATGTCCTCGTTGTAGGTGATGCGGTTGAATGTGAATTCCACGTCGTGGGCAGTGAATGGCTGGCCGTCGTGCCATGCGGCGTCCCGGCGAAGGTGGAATGTCCAGGTCAGGCCATCCTCGGAGCTTTCCCACGATTCCGCCAGCGACGGCTCGACCTCATCCGTCAGCCAGGAGGTCTCGGTCAGCCCGTCGAAGAGATACCCCAAGACGTCGGACGATCCGGCGTCGGTGGAGATGGCCAGGTTGAGGGTAAGCGGTTCGGATATGGTGGCTATTGTAAGCGCTCCGCCGCGCTCCCCGATGTCGTACTCGAATTCATCGGTGTTCTGCCTGAGCCGCTCCAGGATGTCGAGTTCGGGGGCGCAGGCCGCCAGCAGGAGCAGGGAAGAAGCTACCAAGAAAGCAGCAGTGATACGGCGTATCAGCATTAGCGACATATTTTCAGCCTCAAATTTGACCATCAGGAAATGACTACGGCTTAAAGAATGCCACTCATTGCAACGGGTGTCAATTTTGCGGCAATAGTAAGGCGCGCTCTACAGCAGCAGCAAGGACACACCTCACACCCCGCCGCCGGATTGCTTCGTTCCTCGCAACGACGAATGGCCGGGCGGCCTTGCCCGTTTGCCAGGCGACGGGGCATGGTATAATACCCCTTGAACCACACCCCCTCTCCGTGAGCGGCGGCGCGTTCTTGTGGACTAATGAACATTTCTATACTTCTTGCCCTGGGCGCTATGATGGCCGGCGCCCTATCCGACCTCATCTACCGCGCCGTGCAGCGCAAGGGCATCGACCCGCCAACCTTCGTCTTCTACCAATCGGTCACGTTCACCGTTACCGTCTGGGCCATCGCCATAGCCACCGGCCAGGTCTCAAACATCCTGCCCTCCACCTGGCTGTTCGGGCTGCCCTTTGGGTTGCTGGCCTACGTCGGCCTCCTCCTCTTCTTCACCAGCCTGAGAGAGGGCAGCGTCAGCGTGAACGCCCCCATATTCCGCCTCAGCTTCGTCATCACCGCCGTGGCCGCCATCTTCATCCTCCACGAACCGCTCAATCTGCCCAAGCTCATCGGCATACTCCTGGCCGTGGCCGGCGTCCTCTCCCTCGCCGATCTTGCCGCCCTCAGGTCCGGCCGGGGCGCAAGCCCGCGCTCCATGCTCATGCTCTTAGCCGCCACTCTCGCCTTTGGCATCGCAGGCGTGCTGAACAAAGAGGCGACCAACCAGGGCAGCGCGACCATACCGCTGGTCATCGTCTCCACAATCACCTTCAACGGCTCCTCCTTCCTCCGCATGCTACTCAGCCGGAAGCTCCGGCCCAACCCGCTCACCATGCGCATTGCCCCCCTTGTCGGCCTTCTCCAGCTTTCCTGGACGTTGCTGCTTATCGAATCGCTTCAAACCGGCGACGCCTCCATAAGCTTCCCCATAGTCCAGCTCAGCTTTGTGCTGACCGCCATCCTGGCCGTGGCCTTCCTCAAAGAACGGGTAACCAAGGGCTTGGTAACCGGCCTCTCAGCGTCTACACTGGCCGTACTATCTTTTGCTTTTGCCTGACATGAACGAGGCCGTGACGACAACATCATCCGCGCCCGCCAAGCCGCCGGGGCCGTTCAGCGTCCTGTTCAACAGGGACTTTCGCCTGCTCTGGCTGGCCGGACTGTTCCGATTCCATTCGCGCTGGATGGAGACGTTAGTCCTTGGCTGGATCATCCTGGAAGTCACCGACTCTCCCTTCCTTGTCGGCACCATTGGCTTCTTCCGCATGGCGGCCATGCCCATCCTGGGACTGCCCGCCGGCGTCATGGCCGACCGTCTCAACCGCAAGCTCATCATTGTACTCACGGAAGGCATCAACGTCGTCTTCTCCATAATCCTCTTCATCCTGGTCGCCAGCGGTTCCATTCAGTTTTGGCAGATAGCCGCGCTTACCCTGGCCATGGGCACCTCATGGATGTGCTCCTTTCCGTCGCGAAGCTCCCTGGTGCAGGACCTTGTCGGCTCCAACAGGCTGACCAACGCCATGTCGCTGGACATGTCGGCCATGACCTTCAGCAAGATGCTCGGCCCCATCCTTGCCGGTCTGCTGCTCTACTTAGCCGGCCCCGCGGCCGCCACGTTTACCCTTGCCGCCCTCTACACCATAGGATTCCTTCTCCTCCTTCCGGTGCGCGCTCCGCAACGCACTATCGAGATTCAGAGAGAGCCCGTAAAGCAACTGCTCTCAGAGGGCGTGCGATTCGTGGTGAAAAGCCCGGTGCTCCTTGCCGCCATCCTCATTACCGTCACCGCTAACATGTTCATCTTCCCCTTCATGGTGATGATCCCCGTCTTTGCCCGCGACGTTCTCCAGGTCAACGAGACGCTGATGGGCATCCTCGCCGCCGCCGACGGCCTCGGCGCGCTGGTCGGAGCCTTGTTCCTGGCCTCGCGGCGCAGCATCAGGGGGCCTGGCATGATCTACGCCTTCGGCACCGCCTTTGCCGCCGTGGCAGTCCTCGGCTTTGCCCAGTCGACCAGCTACGCCTTGTCGCTCACCCTGCTGCTGGCCTCCGGGTTATCCTTCGCCGGATTCACCGTCATGCAGCCGGTGCTCATGCTGCTCGGCGCTCCGCCGGAGATGAGGGGGCGATCCATGGGAGTGAACATGGTGGCCGTCGGCGCCGCCCCCATCGGCTTTCTGCTCACCGGCGCGATGTCGCAGGCCTGGGGCGCTCCCACCGCCGTCACCATCAACTGCATCGCCGGGCTGGTCTGCATGCTTGGCATCATCGCTTTCTGCCCCGCCATACGACGCAGGACCACCTTCCCGGAGCAGGAGGAGATCACCATCACGCCCACCGGCGTCGCGCCGCCGCCGGGCGTTAGCCGCTCATCCTGAGCAGCACACCCCGCTATGTGGTTCGACAAGCTCACCATGAGCGGTTGAAGCAGCCATACCCGCTCACCCTGAGCATGGTCGAAGGGAAGGGCGAAGAGGTTGCGTTCCGTCGCTCCCGTGCAGACGGGAGCCCACACCCCCACCTCCCTGGATGCCCGTCCCCGCATCAAGTACGGGGCAGGCCGTCACGGGCATGACCAAAGGGAATCCACCCAGCGTCATTGCAGATTACCGTCTGTACACCAAGGAGGTTGACAAAGGCACTCCCCCATGTAGACTAGAGCCGTCAGAGAAGCCACTTGTACATGCTTTTGTACAGGGACGGGCAACACGCCCCCCTTGTGGCCGCGAAAGCGTGGATTGGCTTCTCTGACAAGAGCTTAGTCCCTAGCCTCAAGGGGGTTTCCGTGCAGTCTCTTTTTGCGGCGTCAGACATCGCAGACAAGTACCTTGCGGGCAACGCCCTGGTCTGTGACGACAACATCGACGTTCTCAGAGAACTCCCCAGCGAGTCCGTAGACCTGATCTACCTCGACCCTCCGTTTCAGTCTGCGACCAACTATGTGGCTATCTTTGGAGACAAAGGGCAAATTGACAAGCAACTGAAGGACATCTGGGTATGGACTGCGGAAACGGAGCGGGCTTTCCAGCGCCTCCCGCATGGGCAACTCCTAGATACACTGAAAGGCATACGTCTCCAGGCTGGCGCAAAGTCTCCAATGTCGGCCTACAGTGTCTTTATGGGGCGGCGTCTCATGGAGATGTACCGTGTATTGAAGCCTACCGGAAGTATCTACCTACATTGTGACTACCACGCCAACTACTATTTGCGCCTTCTGTTGGATGCCGTTTTCGGAGCCGAGAACTTTAGGAACGAAATTATATGGCGAATCGGCTGGTTGTCAGGATTTAAGACTCAAAAGAAGGGGTGGATACGCAACCATGACACCTTGCTGTACTACGTTCGTACTGCATCGGCCATTTCCCACTTCAACAAGGAATACCTCCCATATCCCGAAGGTTATGTTAGGCGAGATGGCAAGCCGCCTACGGGCAAGGGCATACCGATTGAGGACACTTGGAATAGCTCCTCCGGCGATGTTCTTGACTCAATAATGATTAAGAGCTTTTCCAATGAGAAGGTTGGCTACCCTACTCAGAAGCCTTTGGCGCTCCTAGAGCGCATCATCAAAGCGAACTCCAACGAGGGCGACTTGGTGGTGGACCCGTTCTGCGGTTGCGGCACGGCGGTGGACGCCGCCGCCAAGCTGGGACGCAAGTACCTGGGCGTGGATATAAGCGCCATAGCCGTGCGGGTCATGGAGCAACGGCTGCGCTCCAGAGGCGAGGCCGTCAATCCGGCGGTCTACGGCTTGGATTGGAGTGAATACGACTGGGAGGAGTTTGAAAAGCGGGCGCTCCAAAGCCGGGACGATGCCGAGGACGGCACGCCGGGCTGGGCCTGGGCCGAGGATAAGGTTGCGGGTTTGCTCAACGCCGTGCCCAACTCAAAGAAAACGGGCGATGGTGGAGTAGATGCTCGATACTACGGGGCAGCGGAAGAGGTGATACCCATTCAGGTCAAGATGCACCAAAAGCCCATCGGCAGGCCGGATTTGGACAAGCTGTTGGGCGCTCAAACTGCTATACAAAACAGGGGCGTCAATGCGCCTATGTCCATCATGGTTAGCCTCTACCCTCCCCCATACAATTTGCGTACCTTTGCCGCCGAACAGGGCAGAGTGGAACTGCATGGAGTAGACTATCCCGTAATGCAGACGCTAAGCGTA
Source organism: Dehalococcoidia bacterium (assembly GCA_963667055.2). Lineage (GTDB taxonomy): Bacteria > Chloroflexota > Dehalococcoidia > Lucifugimonadales > QGNO01 > DAOUJH01. Next base: position 1,092,439 of record OY762956.1, on the reverse strand, counting down.
GAGGATATGCTGACCAAAGGAGAACGTCCCAAGCTGCCCCCCGTTGACCCTCGATCGCTAGTTGGGAACACGCAGACCAGGATGGTTATGGGAGGGTGAAACCCCTTTCATCTTGCCCGCGCAGGCGGGCATCTAGGGGTGGTCGGGGAGGCCGCACACCCGACCACAGTGGGCCTGTGGTAGAATAGCGGGTGCAGGACACGCCTTGAAAGGGGGACGCATGAGGGACGTGGAGATGAAATCACCCACCCCGCCCATCAGGCGCGCCTCGCCGCCTGGCCGCAGCGCCGATGAGACGGCTCGCTTGGGCGACGAGATATACGAAAGGGACATCCGGCGGCAGGTGGAGGCCGACCACCATGGAGAGGTGGTCGCCATTGACGTGGATAGCGGAAGCTGGGCCATTGACAAGGACGAAATTGCCGCCACGGACCGCCTGCAGTCCCAGTGCCCCGACGCCTATGACGTTTGGTGCCTGCGGGTTGGCTATCGGTCCCTCTATAGCTTTGGAGGCGGATCGCTGCGGAGAGCCGAGTGATCCAGGGCGTAGTGAACGCCGCCTATGAAGCCGTGGTTCGCTTGACAGTGCAAGGCCCGTCGGGTGATTCGCAGGAAATCGAAGCCGTGATTGACACAGGCTTCACCGGATTCTTGACCCTGCCTCCGGCCCTGGTGACAAATTTGGGACTGGCCTATCGTGACAGGGGACGCGCTATCTTGGCCGACGGCAGAGAAGCTATTTTCGATATCTACGACGTTGCCGTGCTCTGGGACAGCCGTTTGCGAAATACCAGGGCCGTCGCTGCTGGTGCTGTCCCACTTGTCGGCATGCGCTTGCTGGATCGGCACCTTCTCAACGTAGAAGTCGTGGACGGAGGTCGCGTCGTCATCCAGGGCGTAGACTAGCCAACGCCGCTTGCCCGCATGTCCGGAGCGTCTACCGCCCCGCCGCCGTCGGCAGTTCCCGTACCCTATCGCCCGCCTGCTGCTCCGCAAGCGCCAGATCATACTGTGTCTGGAGATTCAGCCAGAACTGCGGCTCGACGCCAAACCAGTGGCCGAACCGCAACGCCGTATCCCCGGTGATAGAGCGCTTGCCCGCGATGATCTGACTGATTCGATTGGGCGGCACGTCGATCTCCCGCGCGAACGCTGTTGGCGTGACTCCCATCTCCGACAGCTCATCCTTCAGAACGTCACCTGGACAAACCACTCTCCTGAATGTCACCATGCCCCCCTATCTCTAGTGATAATCCACAATTTCAACGTCCGTTGGCCCCGGCCTGTCATCCCATACGAAACAGATGCGCCACTGGCGATTGATGCGTATCGAATACTGCCCTGCCCGGTCGCCCCGAAGAGCCTCTAACCGATTGCCGGGCAGTCCGGCCAGGGTTCTTAGGGACGGCGCCGCGTTCAGGATAGCCAGCCGCCTTTCCGCCTGTATTTCAAACGACTGAAACTCGCGTATAAACTCCCCTGCGGCAAAGCGTTCCGTACGGCGATCCCGATAGCTGAGTATCATGCCCACGCATCGTATCGCTATGGACGCTGTACGTCAACCGTCATCCTGTGCCCTGTCGTCCCAGCAGGAACGACGAATTCGGGCTCGCAAGAATGAAAGGGGTGTGCCCGTTTGCCCTCTTGCCCGTTTGCCCGTCCCCATATATCATCCAGCCACAAGCCATCGCACAGAGGGAGGTTGACCATGGCCACCACGCAGACCTTTGAAGAGGCAGTACAGGAGTTCCTGGACCGCACGCGGGACCAGATCGACGAAGAGTCGCAGGAGAACCTGCCGCCGCTGCTTCCCTCTCCTTATGAACAGGACGGCCCGCACTACGAGTCCGCCTTCAAGTTCGATTCCAAGACCATCAGCAGCTACGCCCTCAGCATCGGCGACGACAACCCGCTCTACACCGACCCCGACTACGGCAAGAACACCCGCTACGGCACGCAGATAGCGCCGGGCAACGCCCTTGCCCTGGTGCGATACCCCGCTGTGCACGGCGCGCGCCGAGAAGGCGGCTACCCCGTGGCCAACTTCTTCTCCGGCACCGCCTGGGAGTTCTACGATGTCGTCAGGCTTGGCTCGCGGTTCCGCTCCTCCAAGAAGACCAAGGAGATCGTGGAGAAGATAGGCTCACGGGGCACGCTCTTCTTCCTGGTCACGGAGCTGATGTACTGGGACTACCACGGAGACCTGCCCGCCAAGTGCTACGGCACGCTGACCATGGTGCCGCAGGAAGCGATGGGCGCCACCCGCACCATGGACGTGGAGCGGCTCGGAGAGAAGATGCTCTACGAACGCGGCACCCACGAATACAGCAGCGACGAACTGCAGAAGGTTCTGGCGGAACTCACGGAGCAGCCCCGCCGCGGCGACGATACCCTGTTCTGGGAAGACGTAGAAGTCGGAGAGAAGCTAGGCCCCATGGTGCTGCCGCCCTGGAGCCACCAGGACCACATGGCGCCCGGCATCGTCAGCTCATGCACCACGCGCGGCGAGGACGGCTCCGGCGACGCCATCGCCTTCGAGCCCGCCTACCGCAACGCCAGGAAATGGAACGAGATGCGCTACAACCCAGTGACCCGCTGGCCCTGGAACTCCAAGGGTATCGAGCACGACGACGCCCTACTCGCTCCCTACCGCGGACTGCCCGGCCCCTTCGACAGCGGCGTGCAGCGCGTCCAGATACCGCAGAAGCTGCTCCGCGACTGGATGGGCGACGACGGCTTCATACGCCGCATGTACACCGGCATGCGACGCCCCGTGTTCTACGCCGACGCCTGCTTCTACCATGGTGAAGTGATCAAGAAGTTCACCGAGACCCAGACCGGCGACGACACGCCCGGCGGCGCGCCGGGCCAGGCCGAATATCACGCCGTAGGCATCAGGATCAGCGGCACCAACCAGGTCGGCGAGGCCCAGCTTGTCGGCACCGCCACCGTCTACCTCCCATCGCGGGAGAGCGGGCCGGTGCAACTGCCCGTGCCGCACCAGGGAAGGCCGCCTTTCGTCCCCTACAACACCTTCTACAAAGACTGGTACTAGGAAGTCAGATACCAAGGAGGTAACGCCATGACTACTCAGACCTTTGAAGAAGCCATCCAGGAGTTCATTGAACGTTCACGTGAGATGCTGGAGCAGGAGACCACGGAAAGCCTGCCGCCGGGTTCTCCGTCTCCGTATCGGCAGGACGGCCCGCCCTACGAATGCGCCATCCGCCTGGACGCGCGCACTATTCGCAACTACGTGCGCACCATCGGCGAGGACAACCCTCTCTATACGGACCCCGCCTACGCCAAGAGCAGCAAGTACGGCTGCCTCACCATACCCGGCCCATTCCTTTCCATGGTGCGAGGCATCACCGCCCACGGCGCGCAGTCCGGAGAGGCGGGAAAACAGCGGCCCGGCGGCTATCCCGTGGCCAACTTCTTCTCCGGCACCGCCTGGGAGTTCTTCGACGTGCTCCGCGTCGGCTCCAAGTTCAGCTCCTCCATGGTCACCAAGGAGCTCATCGAAAAGCCCGGCTCGCGGGGCAACCTCCTGTTCTTCATCTCGGAGTTGCTATTCTGGGACGACCACGGCGATCTTCCCGCCAAGTGCTCCGGCACCCTCATCATGGTACCCATCGAGACCATGGGCACGTCCCGCACCATGCCCGTAGAGCGGCTAGGCGAAAAGCTGCTCTATGACCGCAACGTCTCCAACTACTCCCCGGAAGACATCCAGCGCATGATGGAAGAGGTGGAGAGCGTGAAACGGCGCGGCTCCGACACTCTCTACTGGGAAGACGTGGAGATAGGCGAGAAGCTGGGCCCAATGATCATCCCGCCCTGGACGTTGCAGGACTACGGCGCGCCCCGGGTGGTCGGCGAGACCGTCCACGGCTCGGCGGAAGGCCCCGGCGATGAGCTGGCCTTCGAATCGAAATTCCGCCAACTCAGGGAGAACCGAGGCGGCGCGGGCGGAGGACAGGCCGTCATCCACCCCGCCACCCGCTGGCCCTGGTCGCCCGCCGACGAGCACGAAGACGCCCTCATGGCCGCATACCGCGCTCAGCCTGCCCCCTTCGACGGCGGCGTGCAACGCGTCCAGATACCCAACCGGCTCCTCAGCGACTGGATGGGCGACGAAGGGTTCATCCGCCGCCAGTACACCGCCATCCGCAAGCCCGTCTACTACGGCGACACCACATACTACACCGGCGAAGTGGTCAAGAAGTTCAAAGAGGTCCAGGAAGGCGCGGACGAGCCGGGCGGCGCGCCCGGCAAGCGCGAATACTACGCCGTGGGCATCAACATCGAAGGGCGCAACCAGGTCGGTGAGGTCAGCACCCCCGGCACCGCCACCGTCTACCTGCCCTCGCGGGAGGCCGGTCCCGTCGTGCTGCCCATACCCCATGCCGCCCGCCCGCCCTTCGTCAACTACCAGACCTACTACAAAGAGTGGTACTAGGGATTCCGAAGCCCCCCGCTCATTGGTTCCCTTCGGCAAGCTCAGGGTAAACTCTAAGCTCACCACGAGCGGGGGGCTTAAAACATACGCTAATGTACCGTAGGGGCGGTTCGCGAACCGCCCCTTTCTCTTTGCCCACGCCATCTGCTCTTTCGTCTTGCCCGCGCAGGCGGGCATCCAGGAGGTACGGATAAGCGGGCTGCCCCGTTCACCCTGAGCATCGCCGGGGGAACCATACGAGCGCACCCCCTCTCCGTCATCGCGAGCGCGGCGAAGTCTTTCACTACACCCTCACGCTCGATGGCAACTTCGGCAACGCCGAAATCCAGGCAAACGCGACACAAGCGCTTTCCGCATCCAAGCTTGACATGCGCGGCCTGCGTCCAGCGCTGGCACGTGAGTCACATAAAGCAGCAGCCGGCGGGTTTATCACCCGCCGGCTGCTTGATGATCCAATCGGCGCTGGCAGAGGACTACTACTCCTCTATCACCGTCGTGCCTTCGTCGCTGCTGACCGACTGCGAGAACTCGGCGTAGGTCAGCGTAGCGGTGGTGACCGTGTCCAGCCTGATCAGGTCCTCGGGCAGGTCGTTTGCCGTTACCGTGATGGAGAACGTGAAGCTGTCGCCCGTGGCCAGAGCCTCGCCGTGGCTGTAAGTGACCGTCGAGTTTTCCGCGTCAATCGTCGCCTTCGCGCCCGACGTGGAGTTGATGGTGAAGTACTCACTGTTCACCGGGACGGTCACGGTCACTTCGGTCATCGGCGACCTACCCTGGTTGCTCACGATCACCGTGAAGGTAACCTGCTCACCTTCCCTGATCGGATCGACGGAGTCGGTGATTTGGATGGTGGCGCCAGTCGCAGCCAGTATCGCGATATTCAGATCGGCCTCGTCGCTGACGTTTTCGGCGGTAGTGACGCTGGCCGTGTTGACCATCGTTCCCACCGTGTCGCCTTGCAGCGACAGGGTGACTGTGGCCGTTCCACCGACTGCCAGATCTCCAACCGACCAGGTTACGGCGTCGCCGGCCTCGGATAGAGAGCCCTCGGGGCTGGACGCCACGTAGGACATGCCGGCTGCGATCGTGTCTGTGATTGCCACGTTGGTCAACGCCGCCTCACCGGTGTTGGTGGCGGTCAGGGTGTAGGTTGCCTGGTTGCCCACGAAGAGCGCCGTGCGACCTATCTTTTCGACCGTTATGGCGGGTACCAGGACCGTGGTGGTTACCTGGTCCTCAGGCGCCGTGTCAACCCCGTCGGCGGTGGCGGACGCAGTGTTCAGCTTGGCGCCTGCCGTCGTCGCCCTGAGCGTCAGCGTGATGGTGGACAAGCCGTCGGGATCCAGACTGCCGAGGCTCCAGGTCACCGTGCCGCCGTCGTCCGAGACGGTACCGGCCGGGAGGCTGCCGACGTGCTCCGTGCCCGCAGGCAGGGTGTCGGTTACGGTTACGTTTTCGGCGACACCGGTGCCCGTGTTGGAGACCGTTATGGTGTAGGCAAATATCTCATTTATCAGAGCCGTGTCCGGTCCGATCTTGGTGACGGTCAGCTCTGGCCGGACGACCGTGGTAGCGGCCTCTGCGGTGGCCTCGGCGCCTTCCGTGGAGGACACAGCCACCTGGTTGGTCCAACTGCCAGTCTGGTTCGCCTGTAGAACCACTGAGACAGAACTCGTCTCGTCCGGGTTCAACGTACCCAGAGCAATCGTCAACTCGCTGTCAGTCCGAATGCCCTCCGGGTTGGATGAGACAAAGCTCATGCCTGACGGTATGGTGTCCACCAATTGGATGCCCGTGCTTGCGCCAGTGCCCGTACCGGTCACCTCAATGGTGTAGGTGACGTTGTCATTGATGTTAGCCTGGTCCGGGCCGGTCTTGGTGACGGCCAAACCGCCTCTTATGACTTCCGTTACAGTGGTGGCGGTGTCGCCGAGTCCCTCGGAAGATGTCGCCTGGTACGTGATTGTCTGTTCGCCTACGCTGGTGCCCTGGGCTGTCAGATCAACCGACATGGAGCCGTCGATTGCGATAGTGCCAAGGTCCCAGGTTACGACGGATTCGCTCTCCGTACCTCCGCCCGTGGCGGACACATAGGTCAAGCCCTCGGGCAGTGTGGCGGTAAGCTCAGTATTCGTTGAATCGAAGTTACCGGTATTGGTCACCGAGATGGTGTACGTTGCGTTGTCAAGCAGGCCGATCTGATCGGAGCCGGTTGCCTCTACATTCAGAATTGACTGGGCCCACCGCTTCCGCATGCTTTGCGAGAACATGGTCTTGCCGCCCGGCTCCAGCACTTCAATGAATACGCTGTTGTCACCCAAGAGCGCGTCTACCTGCTCAAGAGTGACGGAAGCCTGCCCGGAGGAGTCGGTTGTGGTTGTGATGACGTTGATGTCTTCCTCAGCATCGTTTGCGAACCGGGCGTTCGGCTCGTCATCAATTATGGTCCAGCGGACGGACGTGCCCTCTACAGGAGCGCCGTCCGAGACGTTGGTTATCGTTACGTTCATGGGGTGAGGCGTGTCGAAGCGGTTCGCCGCGTCGGATGGGAACTGCGGACACCCGTCTACCCAGTGCACCACTCCAAAGACCTTGTGGTCACTCTTATCCACGATGCCGGGTGCGAAGGCGGTTACGTCGGTATCGCCCGGCCGTGTGGACACCAGAGTTGCGGTGGCCTGTCCCTCCGAGTCGGTATTCACAACTGCGAAGGAGTTGGTCATCTTGGTGGGGCTGGTGCTGCCCGATACCTCGACGATGTCACCAACCGCATTCGGGAAACGGTTGAGCAAGAATTCGATGCGTCCGTCCGCCGAGGCGGTCCCGTCAGCAGCCAGATTGGCTGTAACCTCATACTGGTCAAGAATGCAGCTCCACGACTCCCCTGAACTCAGCGTCACCTCTGTAGGTGCGCTGGCCTGGGGGTTTGCGGGGCTTTGGGGGTTGGACGCAATGGCATTGCCAATAAGGCCAACCAACAGGAGAAGTAATCCCATCGCGGGCAACGCTAGCCGCTTCGCATTAAGCATCGAAACACCTCGTTTGTCAACCGAACTTGCCGCCGTAGCAGACATAATCGTAATCTAGGCGATAGTAGCATATTAAAATTCTGCTGTCTATTGTCTATAGAGAGCAATATTGGAATTTCATAACTTATCCTATTGCCACGCACGACACAAGCGCTGCCCAAGGTGGGACAAACCGCTAAGATTAAGGTTGAGGCGAAGCTAGGCCGTATTCACGGCTTTCAGCACCTCTTCCGCGTGGCCGTCCGGTCTCACCTTGGGCCAGACTTTCCGGATCGTGCCCTCTTCATCTATGAGGAACGTCATCCGCTTCATGCCCACCGTCGTCTTGCCCCAGGCGGTCTTCTCTCCCCAGGCGCCGTAGGCCGTGGACACCGTCTTCTCCTCGTCCGACAGAAGGGGAAAGTTCAGCCCATACTTCTCAACGAACCGCCGGTGCGATTTCAGGCCGTCGGCGCTGACGCCCAGCACCGTGACGCCCTCCGCTCTCAACTCGGCGTTGGCGTCGCGGAAGCTGCAGGCCTCCTTCACGCAGCCGGGGGTATCGTCTTTCGGATAGAAGTACAGCGCCACCTTGCTGCCCGCCGCATCCGACAGCGAGATGGTCTCGCCGGTGGAAGCCGGCAACGAGAAATGCGGCGCTTTGTCTCCGGGGTTCAGGGTCATCTATTGCCTCCTGCGGAATTGCTTCATCAACCTATCAAGCATCTCAAGGTTTTGTAAATCAGTCTAGCACCAGGGCCATCCGCTGGTACTGCGCCGGCGCCGTAATGCCGCCGGACAACACCAGGCTCATCGCCGTATCAATGGATAAGTCGGTATCGTAGACCTCTTCCACGGGGAGGATGGCCACCCAGCCGGAGTTGGGCATGGGAGCGGTGGGTATGTAGATTATGGCCATGCGTTTGCCGGGGGCCTCATCTATGAAGCTGGTGAGGAAGCCCAGGGTCCACGCCCCTTTTCTTGGGTGTTCTATGGCCACAACGCGCTTGAAACCCATGTCGCTGCTGCCGGAGAACGAGTCTATGAGCTTGCCCGCCGTGGAGTAGACGTTGCCAACGACGGGGATCATAAGGAGTCCTCTTTTCATCAATTCAACCGTCCGGTGGCCCAGAGCATTGGCAACCAGAAGCCCCACCAAATAGATCAGCGCCAGAAGAAAGAGGATGCCCAGCCCCGGAATCCTGCTGCCGAATGCACTCTCCACCAAAGGCTGCAATACTCCGTCTACTATGTCGAAGAGCAGCTTCAACACCATATAGGTAAGGACAACGGGTATCATGACAAAAAGGCCCCTGACGAAGGCTCTCCTCAAATGCCCGCCAATTCCCATGCTCATATCGACACCCCCTTATCTAATCTGCGATACGTCAGTATAGCGCACATTTGCGGGCAAACTGGCAATCGGGCAAGGCGGGCATCCAGGGGCGGCGGGCATAGGGGCAAGGCGCTCGTGAGCGGGGGCGTGGTTCGACGGGGGCTCACCACGAACGGTTGGGGCCGTGTCTACAACGCCCCGCCGCCCTGGGTTCCCGATCGCGGTCGGGAACGACGGTGGGGGGATCGATTGCCCGTTTGTCCGTCCGTCCCTCTCTTGCCACTTGTCCCGCTCCTCTGCTACCTTCGACAAGACTATTTTTGACGTAGGTGGTCTTGCTTGAAGGCTTCTCTATTTGTCACGTGCCTGGTAGATCAGTTCTTCCCTGAAGTGGGAGAGAGTGTTGTCAACGTTCTGCGCCGGCTGGGCGTGGAAGTGGACTTCCCATCCGGCCAGACGTGCTGCGGCCAGCCCGCCTACAACTCAGGATTCACCAGCCGGGCTTTGCCTCTGGCGGAACGCTTCCTCGATCTGTTCGCGGACAGCGAATACGTCGTCGTGCCCTCCGGTTCCTGCGCCTCAATGCTCAAGGTGTTCCTCCCCGAAATGGTGAGCGGCCACCCCACTCTGGCAGAGCCCGCTCAAGCCCTGTCGGAGCGCACCTATGAGTTCTCGCAGTTCCTGGTCAACGTCCTCGGCGTGTCAAGGGTGGGCGCAAGCTACAACGGAAGGATCACCTACCACGCCTCCTGTCACCTGCTCCGCGAACTGGGAGCTTCCACGGAAAGCCAGCAGCTAATGCGTACCGTAAAGGGAGCGCGCCTCGTTCCGCTTCAAGGCGAAGGCGAGTGCTGCGGGTTCGGCGGGACGTTTGCCGTAAAGTACCCGGAGATTTCCGGGGCCATCCTCAACAGCAAGCTGGATCAGATAGAAAAAACCGGCGCGGATGCAGTCGTCGCCTGCGATTCTGGCTGCCTGATGCACATAGGCGGGGGGCTATCGCGGAGAAATGCTATGGCCCGACCCATGCATCTGGCGCAGCTTCTCGACCACGAGGCCTCCTGAGTGCAAGTCAGATCTGAACAGTTCAATAAGCTATCCCTCCAGGCGCTGTCCAGCAAGCAGGTACAGAACTCCCTGTCCAGGGTTTCCGAGGGGTTCGACATGTCGCGCCGCAGGGCGGTGGAGGAACTGACGCCGGAGGTCTGGGAGGAGTATCGGGAGCAGGGCCGGCGCATCAAAGAGCACACCATCGCCAACTTGGACTACTACCTGGAGCTTCTGACCGACCGCGTTCAGCAGAACGGCGGAGCCGTCCACTTTGCCCGCGACGCCGCGGAAGCGACAAGCGTGGTTCTGAGCGTGGCGCGCAGCCGCGGCGTGAAGCTGGCCGTGAAGAGCAAGAGCATGGTCTCGGAGGAGATGGGGCTAAACCACGTCCTGGAGAGCAACGGCATCGAACCCGTGGAAACCGACCTCGGCGAGTTCATATTGCAACTGTCCAACGAAACGCCGTTTCACATCATCGCTCCCGCGCTTCACAAGTCGAAGGAGGAGGTCGGCGCGCTGTTCAACGAGAAGCTGGGCACGCGAAAGAAGGCCGCCATCCCCGCGCTGACCATCGCGGCAAGAAAAGCGCTTCGCAACAAGTTCCTGGAAGCGGACATGGGCATAACCGGCGTGAACTTCGCCGTGGCGGAAACGGGGACAATCGCCCTATTCACCAACGAAGGCAACGGACGGTTGAGCACCTCCCTGCCCCGCGTCCACCTTGCGCTGATGGGCATGGAAAAGGTGGTACCCACCTTGGAAGACCTGTCCGTCATGCTCCGCCTGCTGCCCAGGGCCGCCACCGGACAGCGGCTCACCTCCTACGTGACCCTAGTTTCCGGGCCGCGCCGCCGCGCCGATGAGGACGGCCCCGACGAGTTCCACCTGGTGATCATGGACAACGGACGGAGCAAGCTCCTGGCCGACCCGGAGTTGCGGGAAGCCCTCAACTGCATTCGCTGCGGCGCCTGTCTCAACGCCTGTCCCGTATACCAGAAGGTGGGAGGGCACGCCTACGGCTGGGTCTATCCCGGCCCCATCGGCTCGGTGTTGACCCCGGCCATGAACGGGCCGGGCAACGCCGCCGACCTGCCCTTCGCCTCCACGCTTTGCGGCGCGTGCCGCGATGCCTGTCCGGTCAAAATCAACATCCCCAGGATGCTGCTGAAGCTGCGGCAGGATTTGAAGGAAGGCGACAAAGAGGAGCGCAAGGCCGCCTTCCTGGAACGGTTCGGCTTTGGGATGTGGAGTCGCGTCGTCGCTTCGGAAGGGGCGCTGGGAAGGTTCCGCGCCGTCGCCGCCCTGCTGCAACGGCCCTTCGTCAAAGGCAGCCGCCTGAGAAGAATACCGCTGGCTCCGTTCTCCAAGTGGACGAGCAACAGGGACTTCCCCCGCCTGGCGTCCAAGTCGTTCCACAAAGTATGGGAACGGAAGCTGAAGCAGGGAAACAAGGATACCCATTGAGCAGACCATGACGGGCACATCCAGACATAAGTTCATCACAGGCTTGCAAGAGGCCCTGGGACGCAGGGGAACTTCGGAGCGGCCGGACTACCATCGCCTCAAGACCAGGCGAGAGATACAGCGGCAGAAGGTCGTGACCATAGAGGCGCGCTCCCAGGCGCGCCGCGCCGAGATGCTGGAACGGCTGGCACAATCCGCGTTCAATGCCGGATGGAACGTGCTCAGAGCCGCAACCACGGAAGAAGCCGCCGAGTACATCCTATCCATAGCCAGAGAACAGGAGGCCGGGCTGGTCGTGCGTTCCGCGCACGAGGTGTTCCACCGTCTGCCCGTAGACGATGCCCTGGCCGAACACGGCGCGCGCGTCACCGTGGCCACGGCGAGCGGCAAGTCGCCGCGGGAGGCGCTACGGAACGAGATGGCGCGGGCCGACCTGGGCATCACCGGCGTGGACTACGCCATCGCCGAGACAGGCAGCTGCGTGCTGGCGCCCCGCCAGGGGGTGAGCCGCCTGGTGTCGGTGCTTCCCCCCGTACACATCGCGGTTATCGAGGCGCACCAGGTCTATGAGACCCTGGACGACCTGTTCGCTTTGCGGCGGCTGGCCTTCATGGAAGGGCAAGGCGACATGGGAAGCTACCTCAGCCTGATAACCGGGCCCAGTCGCACCGGGGACATAGAACAGACCCTGGTCACCGGAGTCCACGGTCCAATCGTAGTCCACATGGTCATCCTTGACCCCCCCGAGGCCGCTTCCGGCTAGGAAAGCCCTCTCTGGTATCTCCTCACCGCCCGCTCAGCGGCATCCGCCGCCAGTTCTCCGGCGCGCCGCAGCGCCTCGTCCAACGGCATATCAGGCGGCGCGGCGCTTTCAACGCCGTCGATCCCATATTTAAGCACCGCTTCATGCCCATCTCCCAGCGAACCTGCCACCGCTATGACGGGCACGCCCATCGTCCCGGCCCGCTGCGCCGCGACGATGGGCGCTTTGTCGTAGACGGTTTGAGCATCCATTCTGCCCTCGCCGACGATGACCAGGTCCGCGCCCCGCAGATGCTCCTCCAGGCGGAGCGCGTCGCAGACCAGCGCCGCCCCCGACTCCAATCGCGCTCCCAATAGAGCCGCCAGTCCTCCGCCCGCGCCGCCCGCCGCGCCCGCCCTAGGCATGTGCATCAGGTCCACTCCCAGGTCGCGCTCCACAATTTCGGCGAAACGCATTAGGGCGGCGTCCAGCAGGCCGACCATCTCGGCGGTAGCGCCCTTTTGCGGCCCGTAAACCGCCGACGCGCCCAAGGGCCCGCATAGCGGGTTGTTGACGTCGGCGGCTACCCTGATGCGGCTCTCCCTGAGCCGCGCGTCCAACGCGTCCAGCTCTATGCGGCTCAGTTTCGACAAAGCCGCGCCCCCGAATCCTATCTGCTCGCCGTCGGCGTCGATAAGCCTTGCGCCCAGCGCCTGCGCCATGCCCGCTCCGCCGTCGTTGGTGGCGCTGCCCCCGACCCCTATGATTATCTCGCGGCAGCCTTTGTCCAGCGCCTCCCTGATCAGTTCGCCAGTGCCGTAGCTTGTAGTGATCCGGGGGTCGCGCCGTTCAGGAGGAACCAGCGCCAGTCCGGAAGCCCGAGCCATCTCGATAACCGCGGTTTCGCCGCCGGGCATCACGCCCCATTGCGCCTTGACCGGTTCGCCAAGCGGGCCCGTGACCCGCGCTTCAAAGCGGCTGCCCGAATCGCCCGCCAGGGCTTCCAGCGTGCCGTCGCCACCGTCGGCGACGGGCAGCAGCACGGTCTCCGCCTGCGGGTACGCCCTGAGCACGCCTCGCCGTATGGCGCGGGCCGCTTCCATGCCGCTGAGACCGCCCTTGAAAGCCTGGGGTGCTATCACCACCTTCATGGGTGTATTATTGCAAATGTGTCGTGTGATTGCTTGCCAGAAGGCAAGTTATCCACCAAATAGGAGCGAGGAGTTTCGCCGAACAGGAGGCGCTTATGCCCGGCCCATTGGAAGGTTACCGCATCATAGACCTGTGCCGCGCCGGCCCAGGTCGCCACGCCACCGCCATCCTGGCCGACTACGGAGCGGAAGTAGTCTCCATAGTACAGCCGGGATATGCCCAGCGCGCCGCGCCCGGCGAAGGCGGCATGCGCCGCGGCGACGCCGTCAACCAGCGCAACAAGCGCAGCCTGTTCCTCAACATGCGCGGCGAGGGCGCTCTCGGCGTGTTCATGCGGCTGGCCGAGCAATCGGACGCCGTGTTGGAAAGCAACCGGCCCGGCGCGGTGAAGCGCCTGGGCGTCGATTACGACTCGGTGAAAGCGGTCAAGCCGGACATCGTGTACTGCTCGCTGACCGGCTTCGGTCAGACCGGGCCGTATTCGGGACTCGCCGCCCACGACCTCGCATTCCAAAGCGTAGCGGGGATGCTGCCGTTGGACGACGACGGCAAACCCCAAGTCCCCATAGTGAGCCAGGGTCAAGCCGACCTCAACGCCGCATACTTCGCCGCCATGGCGCTGTTAATGGGATTGCTGCGACGCGCCAGCAGCGGCGAGGGTCAGTACATCGACGTGTCGTTCACCGACGTCTCTCTGAGGCTACCCGAGGGACACAAAGACGAGATGCTGATAGGCGCGTATCCCGGCCTGAGCATCTACGAGACCGGCGATGGCCGCCACGTGGCATTGAGCACACGGGAGCCCTGGTTCTGGGAACGTCTCTGCCGCCTCCTGGAACGGGAAGACTGGATACCTCACATACGCCCGACCGGAGAACTCCGCGATGAGATGTTCCGCTTCTTCAGGGAGAGATTCAAGAGCAAGCCGCTCACCGAGTGGATGGATATTCTTGAAGAGCATGACATCGAGTTCGGGCCGGTCAACTCGTCGATGGAGCACTTCCTCGACGACGCCCACTTCAAAGCCCGCGAGATGATTTTGGAAACAACCGCTCCCGACACCGGGGAGAAGCAGCACGAACCCGGTTTCGGCATGAAGTTTGCCGGCACGCCCGCCGAGTTGCGCCACGGGCCATCGTTCATGGGCGCCGACACGGAGGCCATCCTCACCGAACTGGGCTATACGTCGGAGGAGCAGGCAAGGCTGAGGGAATCCGGGGCAACGGGTTGAAAAGCGCGGCTCTACGGCGGTTCGTTTTGGGATTGATGGTATGCTTTCGCTTGCTTGCCCGCATCGGACAGGCTAAAATCAGAGGGTTGTCTCCGCACTCCCCGGTAGCTCAGTGGTAGAGCGGTCGGCTGTTAACCGATTGGTCGTAGGTTCGAGTCCTACCCGGGGAGCCAGTAACCGCTAACTCAACTTCGCAGGAGTATCTAAAATGCCAAATCCCGTTGCATACTTTGAGCTGGGCGGCAGGAACCCCGCCAATCTGAGGGAGTTCTACACCAACCTGTTTGGCTGGGAGATCGATACAGCCACCCCGTCCGCCGCCGGAGGCGACTACTTCTACGTGCATCCGGCGGAAGGCGGCGCGGGCGGAGGAATCCTCCAGACCTCCGGCGAGATGCCGCCGCACTACGTCATGATCTACGTGAGCGTCGACGACCCCCAGGCTTACCTGGACAAGGCTGAGAGCCTGGGCGGCACAACGCTCGTCCCGCCTATGGAAATTCCAGGCGGCATGGGACACATTGCAGTGTTCCAAGACCCCGATGGCAACGTCATAGGGCTGCACAAGTTCTAAAGCGAGGAACATTCCGCGTGACCAAGTTCAGCGATATTCTGAGAGCCCATTCCGCCGACGCCAATGACTATTACATCGTATGTACCGCTTTCCATATCGGTTCGCCTCAGGAGGACGCGCCAGGGGGTTCCTCACCAAAGACAATCTTGCGCACCGGGTAGTTGATCTCGATGCCCTCTGTAGCGAACCTGGCGTGGAGCCGCTTGATGAGGTCGTTGGTCACCACAAACGAACCGACGCGGTCCGTGGCCTGCAGGAATATCCAGAAGTTGATGTTCGAGTCCCCAAACGAGTCGAAGCCGAACCACGGCTCCATGCTCTTCACGGCTTCATCGTTGTCGGCTATGACGGCGCGGGTCACATCCAGCGACACATCCTGCACCTGCTGCAGATCGCTCGAATAGCTGACGCCGCCGTAGATGAGGATATTGAGCGCCGGGTCCGGCCCCTGGTAGTTGGTAATGATGGTGTCGGCCATGACCGCGTTCGGGATGATGACCAGGGTGTTCAACCAGGTCCTGATCTTCGTTGTGCGCCAGCCCACATCAACCACATACCCTGCCGGCCCGCCCTGGAGCTCAATGTAGTCTCCCGGCTTGATGGCCTGGTCCGACATAACGTATGTGCCGGCGAAGTAGTTGGTCAACGTCGGCTGCAGCGCCAGCGCGACTGCCAGCCCGGTGATGCCCAGACCGCCAAGCAGCAACCCGATGGAGTAGCCGAGGGTATCGAGAATTAGGACGAGCGCGAGGCCATAGACGAAGACCCGCAAGAAGCGCCGCAGCAGCGGTAGGCTCCGGTCGTCGAAAGTTGTCTCCGTCCGCACCGCGATGTTGGCCATGTACCAATTGAGCGTCACGCTGCTCCCAGCCGAGAGAGCGTGTGCGCCGATCAGGATGCCCAGAACGGAGAACACTCGTTGCACGTCGGCGCGATGATGGTCCAACTGTTCCACGAAGCCCAGCCCGACGTATGCGCCGATAACGACCACGAAGGCAAGGAGAGAGTTTCGAACCGATCTGAGGGCGACGCCCCCGATGCCGTAAGGGGTGCTCGTGTCCAGGCGGGCAGCGGCAACTTTCACCACAAGCGCAACTACAGCCGCCACGGCGAACGACATAAGAAAGATGACCCCGCCGATGACCGCGCCTTCGTACCCGGCGTTGCTAAACGTTTCCCAAGACATGCGAGGCAATGGTATCACCAAATCGGCTTCTTGTGGGGAACGCGGCGGCCCGCCTTACCGCCATTCGGCCTCCTAACGGCCAACTTCATCGGGGCGCTATCCCTGTTTGACCGGGCATCAAAGGCATCATTCTCATTCACTTTGACACGATATGGAAGGTGGGTTAGCATCGGTAGATGCAGCGGCTTCGCACCCACTTATCCCCAACACTTGCCGGCTTGGTCATTCTTGTTACGAGCTTGAGCTTCCTGTCTGATTTTCCTGCTTGGCGTTCACGTCTGGAGGATAGCGCTAACGATATCTTCCCGTTAGGCGCGGCATTGTTGCCGTACATTGCTCTGGCAGGCGCTGTCTATGGCGGCGGGCAAGTAGCTATTTGGATGATCGGGAAAGGCGTGGACTTGTTGCGTAACGGCCCGCGCGTTCGTGAGTTTCGAGCTTTGGAAGATCCCCTACGGAAGTCCAAGCGCCACCTTATAGAGTACGTTGAAACGCCGTCGTCCTCATCCTTAGGTAAAGTGTCCGACCGCTCTGCTCTGATAGTCGAGTTAAACTTGATAGCAAGACAACTTATAGAACTCGATATACAAGCGCCCGACTTTGGCTACTTGGTCAATCGGGAGCGGTCTCAGTCTTGGGTAGCCTACCTGGCAGCAATGGAAGAGTTAGCCAAGGGTGGCAGATTGCAAGACGCCCGTGAGGGTAACATCAACCGAGAACGTTAGGACGGCCCACCGTTCGTAAAGAAGGAAGCCACGTTGCATAGAACGGGGAGTGCTACTCACGGCGCTGCCAGCTCCTCTCCTTACAATTTCCACCTCTCCAATGCGAACTCCACTATTTTTTGCTCCCTATCCTTGATCTGCTCGTCATTCCAGACCGTCAGATCTGCAAGTTCCTTCTGTACTAAGAGGCTGGAGTTTGAGTAACTAGGTCTGTCATCGGGCTGCCAGCGCTTATCCTCGAATGGTCTGTTACCCATGCTCTTGTTCCATGACTCGCGAGCTATGGTGAGGTTACCGAGCCTGTGAACATTCTGACTGTGCGTAAGCTCTTCATCTTCAGACATCTTAGCTGAGGGATTTTGGGGCCAGATATGCTCTACTTGGTAACCGGGAGTCAGGATTTCCTCTTGTGTGGACGGAGCTAGTTGCACATCGCTCTTCTTCTTTCTGAGATGAATCTCGTATTCGCTCAGTAGGTACTTTATGGTTCTTCGGTCGAGTTCATGGTAAGAATCCTGCCGACTAAGGTTTTGTCTAAACAACCCATCGTTCTGATAGTAAAGAATCACTTGCTTCAATTCGTCAATTAGTTTGTAATAGTCTAGGCTACCTCGATGGACTCCGTGAGCGATTCGATTGAGCCAAGACCCACCAGAATCACTTCGCCGCCCCCCCACTAGGTATAGGCGGAAGACAAGCCCTTCTATGAGCCTCAGAATCTCTTCCATCCGACCCGGGATACCACCAAATTTAAGCCACGACGCGATCAACAATGGGAAGACGTTTCCCATCCTCTCTAACATAAAAACCTTGCTCAGGGTCCCGCCGTTTGTATCCTTCTTGTATGCGTCGGTAATGCGTTTCACCGCGAAGAAGGCTTGCTCTAAATCTTTAGCGTAGGCAAGCGCATATTTGACACATTGGCTCTGATCCTCTCTTAGCATATCCCTAATTCTGTCCTTAAGGCTGTCAAGAGGACGCGAGGAATTTTCCCCGGGCGAAATGTAGATTATGAAGTGGTATCGATGGATGTCGTCTTCCGTCAGACGCAAGCGGTCTAGATGCTTGGTTCCTGTCACGTCACCGAAGTGGCTATACATACCCGAAAAGTGCCCGTTCAACTCTTCTAGCCTGCCTGCCACCGCATCCTCATCCCCCATCCCCAAATACGAGGTGTGCATTATGAAACTCTTTGTCTTTTCGAGATTGCTCAGAGGACGCCCTCTATCATTCACGGTTTCAAAAATGCGGATGGCATCCGCATCCGATGTAACTTGATATTGGATCATCTGAAGGTCGTCTATCTTTCGCTTGAGCTGCACTAAGAAATCCTGGTATTTGGAGGGCTGGCGCTTCTGCTCTTCAAACAGTCGTTTCCTGAAGAAGGTCTTTGCGTCTGCAAGCCGGCGCTGGGAGGGGTTATCGCTGTCTTCGCTGAGAAAATCGTTGGCGTCAATGACAACGTGATGGAAGAATTGACCGTCGGTACCCATGGGGTTCAACTTAAAGTGCCCCCCATCTTTGAGATAGTCCCTTTTTAGTGCCTCGACTTCTGCTCTGAGTTGCTCGCCACTAATTGCCTCCAACTGCGAAATGATCTCTCGCAGCAGTATCAATATTGTAGTCAGCCGTTGCTGACCGTCTATGACGTCGAATCTCTTTAATGTAGATAGCGTGGTTTTGGCGGTCTTGCCACTATCTTTGAGAAGCACTGTACCAAAGTAGTGCTTCTTGGAAGGATCCAGATAGTATAGGTCTTCCCACAGATCCTCCAGATTCTTCTGACCCCAAGCATAGCTTCTCTGGTACACGGGTATGTCAAACACTTGGTTCCCTACAAGCAATCCACTGAGACTAACAAGGCTTCCGTCCACAGTTAAACCTCCATCTAATCTGGAAAACGGAATGCTCGTAAGGGCATCCCGTTTAGGCTACCGAAGATTGCACCCCGTACTCCCCATTCCAGCCCCGCACAACTCACCACCATCATCGTCTCACCCCCGATACCCGCTTTCGGCGCGCCACTTGAAGTAGTCCTTCAGGCCGCTCAGCACGTCGGTGGTCGCCTCAAAGCCGAATTCTTCCTTCATGCGGGATACGTCCACGTGCGGGGTCTCGTCGCCGGGCGGGTCGGGCGGAATAGGCTCGACGAACTCGGCGCCGGGGTACGCCTGGCGGAACGCATCGACAACCCGGCCGGTAGGAGTGGCGACGCCTCTGGCCAGGTTGTACAGCCGGTGCGGCAAACGGGGCGCATCCAAGACGGCGGCAAGGCCGTTTGCAATATCCAGAACGTAGGTGTAGTCGCCGGGCGGTTGGGGAGCGACCTCTATCGGTTCGCCGCGCACCGCCTTCCCCGTCCAGTCGTGCAGGAGGGACATGTTGGCGCGGTAGCCGGTGACGCGCTCCATGGGGCCGTACGGGCCGCCAAGCCGGACGCTCACCGTGTCGAGGCCGTGCAGTTCCCTGTACCGCTCCGCGATGCGCTCGCAGGCGTACTTGGAGATGCGGTAGAAGGCTTTGGGATGGACGGGCGTCTCCTCGTTCAGGGGCCTGGGCGCGGTCACTCCCTCGTAAACAGCGCCGGAACTGACGAAGAGAAAGCGGCTTACCGCTATCCGCCTGGCAAGGTCAAGCAGATTGACCGTGCCCATGACGTTCACTTCCACTATGCTGCGGCTGTGGTCGCGCTCCACGGGGCCGCGGGAACCGGGAGTGTAGGCAACGGCGTGAACGATTTTATCAATGGAGCGCTCCCCGGCAAGCTCATCCAGGGCGTTTAGGTCAAGGACGTCCGCCGTGCGGAAGGTTATGCGGTCTTGCCAGGGTTGCAAGTAAGCCTTGAGCATGGCGTCGGGTTCCGATATATCGAGGGACACCACCCGGTGGCCGCGCTCGGCGAGGACTCTGACTATGTTGGAGGCGACGAAACCGTTGCCGCCCGTGACCAGGGTGGTCATTTCTCCACCTCCTATACTCCCCACCTGGGCTTAACGGTAAACGCGCGGACAAGAGCGTAGCCCACCAAGCCGGAGATGATGGATCCGGTGAGTATGCCTATCTTGGAGACGTTGAGCAAGTCGCCGCCGCCGAAGGCCAGTCCGGATATGAACAGGGACATGGTGAAGCCTATGCCCGCCAGCCATGCCACGGCGTACATCTGCGGCCAGGTGACGCCCGCGGGCAGCGCTCCCCAACCCAGTCTAACGGCCAGCCAAGCGGCGAAGGTGATGCCCGCCTGCTTGCCTATGACCAGCCCGGCGATTATTCCCAGGCTTACTGAATCAAAGAGATTCGAGGCAAAGTCCGCGCCAATGGCAACGCCGGCGTTTGACAGGGCAAAGAGGGGCACAATGCCAAAGGCTATCCATGGATGGAGCGTGTGTTCCAAACGCTGCAGGGGCGTCCAAGCCTGGGCAATGGCCTTTTCCATGTGCTGCAGGGACACCTGCTGCGCCTGTTGGGCAGGCCCTGTTTCACCGGATTCGCCTGTTTCTTTGCGTTCTTCCAGCATCTCACGGCCTGTTTCAAGAAATTCGTAGGTATCCAGAAGCTCACGGCTGCTTTCGAGGAACTCCTTGGCATCAGTGTTGGAGCGCGCCGGGATAGTGGCGGCAAGAAGAACCCCGGCAATGGTGGCGTGAACGCCGGACTGCAGGAAGGCGAACCAGAGGAAGAACCCCATGATTATATACGGCAACGGGTGGCGTATTCCAACACGGTTGAAGGCGACCAGCAAACCGAAAATGCCTAAGCCAATGAGCAAACTGAGAATGGATATCTCTTCCGTGTAGAACAGGGCTATCACAAGCACCGCGCCGATGTCGTCAACGATGGCTACGGCAACGAGGAACGCCTTCAGGGCCAGGGGAACGCGAGACCCGAGCACAGCAAGGACACCCAGGGCAAACGCAATGTCGGTGGCCATGGGGATGCCCCAGCCAACCGAGCCTTCAGAGTTGAAGTTGAAGGCGGTATAGATGAGCGCGGGAACCACCATTCCGCCAACGGCGGCAATCATGGGCAGGGCGGCCTGTCTTAAGGATGACAGTTCGCCGACTATCAGCTCGCGCTTTATTTCCAGGCCGACGACAAAGAAGAAGACCACCATGACGCCGTCGTTGATCCAGTGCCCCAGATCGTGGGAGATGGTAAAAGCGCCGACTTCAAAGGCGATCTCGGTGTGCCAGAAATCGAAGTAGCTCTCCGACCAGGGCGAGTTGGCCCAAGCCATGGCGACAACGGCGGCAACCATCAGGACAATACCGCCGGAGGCCTGTTTGTGAACGAAGTCCCGCAAAGGTTGCAAGAACTGCTCAATAGGCTGTGGACTATGTCTGGAGTCAGCGCGCCGCATTGGGTGAATTATATCTCAGTCCGACGGTAAAAGCGTCAGTGGCTCAGCATTGTATACAGGCAATGGTTCAATCCAGCCCGGACCGTTTCAGCAGTTCAGGCAGAGAGAATTCTTCGCTTTGCAGGAAGGATATCTGGGCGGTTTCGCGCTGGTGCAACTCTTCCACCTTGGCCGGGAGCTCCGCAACCACCTCGTGCGGAATGGTTATCACGCCTATCTTGTCGGCGAAAACCAGGTCGCCGGGGCGGATGATCTGGTCGCTGAGGGTGACGGGGTTGCCGGTGTCGACCATGTTGACGAACGCGCCTGTGCCGTGCGCCGATACCGTGCCAGGGGCGAACATGTGGAACCCGATTTCGTGGACTTCATCCGTGTCGCGGACGCCGCCGTCGGTGACGATACCGATCGCGCCCAGAGAGCGGGCGGTGTTGGCCATGATCGCGCCGAAGACCAGGCTTCGGACTTTGTTGTGGCCTCCCGCCTTCATAACGATCACGGCGGGTTTGGGCGAGGCGTCTATCGATTCAAGGTAACGCCGCTGAACGTCGGGGCGAACGGGCCGGTCCGGGGTGAGGTTGTCCAGAACCGCCGTGATCGCAAAGCCGATCATTGGCCCCAGGTCGGGGAAGAGGCAGCGGACGTCGTAGCCCAAGTAGCCCTCCGTGGCGGGACGGACGCCCATCATGCGGATGGTGTCCGATATTTCAGGCGAGGTGTACTTCTTGAGGGCGTCGAGTTGCGCTTGGCTGATCCGGTCGGGCATGTCGTGCTCCTTTCAGGGTGGCGTGCAGATGTTATCCCAACGTCTTTGGGTAAGCAATCTTGAATCGCTTTCGCAAACGGTGTAATCCGCTTCGTTAGCCTTTATGATACCAGCCATGATGACCGACGCGCCAAAGGGACGGCTCTCCCGCATCTGGGAGGTGCTTTTCGTAACGACGCGGCTGGGGCTGACATCGTTCGGGGGGCCGGTGGCCCACCTGGGCTACTTTCGCGAGGAGTACGTGCAGCGTCGGAAGTGGCTGGACGAGCACGCCTACGCCGACATAGTCGCCCTCTGCCAGTTCCTGCCCGGCCCGGCAAGCAGCCAGGTGGGCATCGCGGTGGGGATGACGCGAGCCGGGCTGCTGGGCGGTTTCGTCGCCTGGCTCGGCTTTACGCTGCCCTCCGCCGTTGCGCTCATCCTGTTCGCCTACGGGGTCACATCGTTCGACATAGCCGACGCCGGCTGGCTGCACGGGCTGAAGGTTGTGGCGGTCGCCGTGGTCGCCCTGGCGGTTTGGGGAATGGCGCGCAACCTCTGCCCCGACAAGCAGCGCGTTACCCTGGCCGTTCTGGCGGCCATCGCCATACTGGCCGCGCCCAACGCCCTGCTCCAGGTGGCGGTTATCGCGGCAGGCGGTGTACTGGGATGGCTGTTTCTCCGCAGCGAACAGCCCGAGACGGAGACGGCAAGCAGACCTCCCGTTGGCCGCGGCCTGGCCGTCGCCTCGCTGGCGGCTTTCGCCGTCCTACTCATCGGGCTTCCCCTGATTCGGCAGGCGGTGTCGTACGAGGCTCTGGAGATTTTCGACAGCTTCTTCCGCGCCGGGTCGCTGGTATTCGGCGGCGGGCACGTCGTCCTGCCGCTGCTGCAAGCGGAGGTCGTGCCGCCGGGCTGGGTGAGCAACGACGCGTTCATTGCCGGATACGGCGCGGCGCAGGCGGTTCCGGGGCCGCTGTTCACCTTCGCCGCCTACCTGGGAGCGGTGATGGAGGATACGCCTGCACGCTGGATGGGGGGCGTATTCGCACTGATCGCCATCTTCCTGCCGTCGTTCTTCCTGGTCACGGCGGTCTTGCCCTTCTGGGACAGGCTGCGCGGCCTGGGAAACTTCCGTCGGGCGTTGATGGGCGTCAACGCCGCCGTGGTGGGTCTGCTGCTGGCGGCGCTGTACGACCCGGTGTGGACGAGCGCCATCCTTACCCCCGCCGACTTTGCGCTGGGTCTGGCCGCCTTCGCGCTGCTTGCCTTCTGGAAGTTCCCGCCGTGGCTGGTGGTGGCGCTGGCGGCGGTGGGGGGGCAGGCGATAAGCCTTCTGTAGCGGGCGGATGCGGGTGGATGGTGGTAGTATGGAGGTACAGTTCAACAGAGCTAAGAAGATGGAGGAGCAGTGGGTACAAGAATAACCACAACTGGCGCTGAGAAAGTCTATCAGGCAGCGTCTCTATGGGTAGAACGCGCGCTCAAGAGCGATGATTCACTCTTCACACCAGGTACGCCAATCTGGTCAAGCAGGTGGCTTGGGGAACTCCACGAGCGATTTATGAATCAGCCGGACGCGGGCGACCGCAGTTTCTTGGAGAAGCTGCGAGATCAACTGGCACAGAGTCCCCCAGAAATCTATCAACTGATGGGTGAAGTACTGTACGTGCACTTTCTGATTGTCACTGCGAGGAAAAGCACCAACGAGCAAAGACGAATTGATGAGGTGCTCGGATGGTCATCTCAGCCCGTGGCAATTCCTCCCGACCTAGTTGCCTGCCTCACACCAGGCCTCGCCAGCCCAGGGCAGAATTTTCACACATCTAGGCCGTTCCATGTCGGGTTCCTCATCGAGTTCGTTGAGCAGTGGAAGGAACAAAGTCCAGAGGAACGGAATCGGCTGCTCAGTGATGCATGGGCGTTTAAGGACTTTGTGATAGGTATAAACTTCAGAAGTATTTTATTGCAGGGCGCTCCTAACAGACCCCGCACGCAACGCGAAGCCCTGCTCCATCTCGTATTTCCTGACACGTTTGAGGCTATAGTCTCTGCCAACCACAAAAGACAAATAGCCAAGGCGTTCTCTAATTTCGTTACACAGCCGACCGATGATATAGACCGCCAACTGGAACAGATCCGTGCTGCCCTTGAGCCTACATATGGGGAAGGCAACTTCTTCTATAAGCCAGAAGTCAAATACCAATGGAGTGAGGGATTACCGCCACCCACCGACAATCTATGGTCCGAGTTCGTCCGTCTCGCCCAAGCGTATGTGGACTCCGGCAGGTTAGAAACCGAAGAAATCAACTACAAGCGCGAGATGGGTAAAGACCTAGTTGCCGCGCGCAGCGCTGTCTTGGACAGCGCATCTAATTGGCACGAATTGTTGCAATATGCTCTCCGCACCAGAAAAGGTCACCCAATTAATTGGATGCTTTTAGATGATTTCAATCAGTGGTGTTCCGGGTACAGGGAGCAAGCTCTGGCAGCGTTGCAGACACTGTGGGGAGAAAGCAGTGTGCCTGTCGCTGAAAGGATTCGCGCCTTTGTGAGTATGTCACCTAACTCGCCCTTACGAGGCAAAGGAAGCGCGTATGGTAGTAGCATGAGCGTCATATCCGGTTTGCTCATGGGGCTTGATATTGAGCAGTACCCACCTTTCAGAACTGGGGTGTTCGACAAAGCATACGTCCGCACTAGATACGAAAAGCCGGAGCCAAGTGCGGACGAGGCGACTCTTTACGAGCACGCCCTCGGGTTCCTCGACCGCTTTATTGAGGAGGCGGATGGGCGGGGATTGAAGTTGCGCCACCGTCTTGATGCTCAGTCAGTGGTTTGGGGAGTAGTCAGCGAAGACCCACCCGAAGAAGAAGACGATGATCCCATACAGCCTGAGTCTGACCTGAAACAGCTTGCCGCTGAGTTGTACCTTCCCGCTGAATTCCTGGAAGAAATCAACAACTTGTTGGAGGAAAAGAAGCAGGTCATCTTCCAGGGGCCGCCCGGTACGGGTAAGACCTACGTTGCGCAGGAGCTTGCCAAACACCTCGCCGGTAAGGACCGGGTTACGCTTGTGCAGTTCCACCCTTCCTACGCCTACGAGGACTTTGTGCAGGGGTATCGCCCCAAGACGGCGGACGGCGGGCAGGTTGCGTTTGAACTGCAGGGCGGGCCGCTGCTGCGGATTGCTGAGCGCGCGGAGAAGGACCCTAGCGGGAAGTACTACCTCATCATAGACGAGATCAACCGCGGCATCATCGCCAAGGTGTTCGGTGAGCTCTACTTCCTTCTGGAGTACCGCGACCGTAATATGAATCTCCAGTACTCGGACATGCCATTCTCCTTACCGTCCAACCTCTACATCATTGGCACAATGAACACGGCTGACCGCTCCATCGCGCTGGTGGACCTGGCCCTACGTCGGCGGTTCTACTTCGTGGAGTTCCACCCGAACGAGTGGCCGATAAACGACTTGCTCCGCAACTGGCTGAAAGACAACGCGTCTGACATGGCGTGGGTAGTCGGTGTGGTTGACCGCGCCAACGAGGAGTTGAACGACCGGAACGCGGCCATAGGACCAAGCCATTTTATGAAGGACAACCTTGATGAGGCCAAGGTCGAGCGCATCTGGAAACACAGCATCTTGCCATACGTCGAGGAGCATCTGTTTAGAGAGGACGACGTGCGCTCCAGGTTTAGCCTTGATGCCCTGCGCCGACCAGACGCTTCCAGCGATGACGCGGACGGCAGCGACGATCAGGCTGACGGCGTGAGCGATGCGTCAACTTGATCTGCAAGAATACCAGCAGAGCGGGCCTTTAACGCTTTCCAGCGCCGAGCTGGAATCGCTGGTAAGTGAGTCAAGGAACCTGGGCCTCTCTATTGCCCCTGCCGAGGACGGTGGCTACAGACTGACGCCGGGTTCTAAAGTCGGTGCAGTGGAGTTCGACAACCTATCGGTGCTCATACGACCCAAGATAGGCATCCCGCAGCTGCTTTCCCTGGCCTGCTACGCAATCGGCAGGGTCAGATTCCAAGAGAAGGACTTTAAGTTTCCGGAAGAGCCCGCGCTTGCTGACGTGCTGGCACTCGCGCTGGCCCGCTATGCCCGCATGGCGTTTGCTCGCGGGTTGCTGCACGGCTACCGCGTCGAGGAGGAGGCGCTGCACACGGTGCGAGGGCGCATACGGTTCGACGAACAGATGCAGCGCAGGTTCGGCATCCCGTTGCCGGTTGAAGTGCGGTACGATGATTTCACGGATGACATCCTAGAAAACCGCTTGGTGAAGGCGGCGGCCTACCGGCTGATCAACATGCGGCTCCGCTCACCCAAGGCGCGCGTAGGCATGGGATGGATCGCGGGGATGCTGGACAACGTCTCGCTGCGTGAGTTCCCGCCGAAAGACGTGCCGGAGGTTCGTTTCGATCGGCTGAACGACCACTACCGGCGTGTGGTGGAGTTGTCGCGGCTCATCTTGCGTCACAGCGCGTTCCAGTCCAGCCGGGGCACTGTACGCGCCTCCGGCTTCCTGGTTGACATGAACGTCCTGTTCCAAGAGTTCGTAACGGTGGCTCTGCGGGATGCGCTGGGCGTCTCTGAGAACACGTTTCGCTCGGATAAGAAAATCCCCAGGGTCACGCTTGACCAAGCAGGCAGCATTAAGCTGGAACCTGACTTTTCTTGGTGGGAGAGCGGTAAATGTAAGTTCGTGGGGGACGCCAAGTACAAGGACATCGCCGAAAGGGCCGTTCCCGAAAGCGACATCTACCAGATGCTGGCCTACGTTACCGCGCTCAATCTGCGGGGCGGGATGCTAATATACGCGGGCGAGGCGGACACGGCCATATACCACATCAGAAACACGGACAAGACCATTGAGGTCGCTTCCCTGGATATAAGCGGCACACTCGACGATATCCTAGCGAACGTGGGCGGCTTGGCGTATAAGGTGAGGAGATTGCGCCAAGGAGCACCTACCGCACTCGCTACTGCTTCTTCCTGAACAGTCCCTTTAGCCGCTCGCCGTGGTTCCATAGCCCGGTGACGACGAACGAAGCTCCCAGCATCTTGACGATGTCGCCGGGCATGTAGATGTACATGCCGTCGACGAACAGCTTGCCTTCCGCCGGCCAGCCGAAGTCGATGACGGAGAGCCAGATCAGCGCGGGTACGTACAGGGCCAGCCCGCCGAGGGTAATTGCCCACAGTGACCTGGAATGGGTGAAACCCAACTGGCTGAGATACCCCGTCACCGCCGCGGCCACTATGAAACCGATGATGTAGCCGCCGGTGACGCCTGCTATGGAGGCGTTCCAAGCATCGACGGGGGTGCGCAGCGCCCACGGGTCGGAGCTGGCGAACATGGGAAGCCCCAGCGCGCCCAGCCCGATGTAGCCAAGCACGGCTCCGGCTCCCCACCTCCAGCCCATGACTCCGCCGGTGAGAAGCACGCCGAAGGTCTGCAAGGTTATCGGCGTGGGGTTTTCGGGCAGGTAGAACCTGGCCTTGGCGCAAACGAACATGAGGGCGATGAATACGACCGAGGCGAGGACTCGATGGCCGGTGTGCGCGTTGGGAAAGAGGGCGTCGAAGAGGGATTTGTCGACTCGGCGTAGTGTGCCGAGAGTGCCGTAGGCTGGTGCGCTTGCCTGCATGTGACCGTGCCTCCTGACCGGGTGTTAGTTCAGCGGTGAGTATGGGCTAGGGGCTGTGTGAAGTCAAGCGAAACCCGCTCAGGAAGACCCGCTTTGCTGCGGCCTGAAAGCGCCGCGCCAGTCGCGCGATGTGTCCAACTGGGGAATCTCCGGCTGGGGAATGGAGCTCTCCACGCTCCCCGCCCACTCCTTCGCAGAAGCAATCAGTTGGTCCTCTATGTCGTAGGCGAGGGGGTCGGCCATGAGCGCCTGCATCTGTTCGTGGTCGATGCTCGACCAGTTGTCCACCATCCACCTGGCAGAGCGCCGCATGCCTTCGTCCGGCGGAACGACGTCGCGGTAGCCAAGCAGCTTCTTCATGCTGTAGACGTTGAGCTGGCCGGTGCGGCGCGTGGAGTAGCCTCCGGCTAGGTCGTAGGCCATGGGATGGCTTATCTCGACCGTCTCGAACTCATGGTCAAGCGCCTCAGCGACGATGCGCACCGTGTCGCTGACGGTGTAGCCCACTTCGTCTACGGAATTGAAGATATGGCCGTCGCCCTCCGATTTGTCGCAGCCGAGGAGAACCATGTGGGCGGCGTTCTCGGCGTAGCAGGTGAGGCGCAACTGGCTGCCGTCGCCGGGGATGATGATGCGCTTGCGTCCGTCCAGCACGCGCTTCACTATCGACCACATCCACTGCCGGGGCGCCCTCGGCCCGTAGACCGAGGTGTAGCGAAACATGACGGCGGCAAAGTCTCCGTTGTTGTGATGCTCCATGACCCGCCGCTCGGTGTGGGCAATGGCGAAGGCGTACGGGTTGAGGTCGCGCTCCGTGTAGGTGGGAAACTCCTCGGGAAGGGGTATCTCCAACCCTCGGGGGAAGGTCAAATGCTCGGGGCGGATGAAGCTGGGCCCGCCCGCGCCGACCAGCTTGCGGGTTCGCCCCGCGACCACGTCGGCGATGTGGCGAAGGCGTCCGTACATCGATACGACGATGTCCCACTCCTGGCCCTCCACGTCTTTGGCAAACGTCTCTTTGGTGAAGGGGTCGCCGTGGATGTGGCCGTGGGTTTGGGGGATGTCGTCGGACTCATGGAAGCCGCGATGGTACACGGTGACCTCGTAGCCTCGGTCGAGAAGCCCCTGAACGATCAATGGCCCGGTGGGGCCGGTGCCGCCGACAACTAAAGCCTTCATGTTGCCACCTCCTTCAAGTGGCATAGGCATAACACCGCCGCGGGACAGTGTCAAGCCAAACGGCGGCCTGCGCCCTTCGACTGGCTCAGGGCGAACGGATGGTTTGCTTCTCCCGTTCGTGGTGAGCTTGTCGAACCTTGCCCGCGCAGGCGGGCAAGGCGGTGGGGGTGGATTCCCGATCAGGGTCGGGAATGACGGTGGCGGGACGCGGCGGCGTTTGCACGCAAGACGGCGCCCGCGCGAGCCCTCAGCGCTAGATCTGCGTGAGGATGGCGATCAAGCCGCCGACAGTGGTCGCCCAAGCGCCTCCGACGAGCAGCAGCATGGTGTTGCGGAGATTGTCCTGTCTCCGGGCAAATTCATTGCGGAGGGCGTTCATCTCCTCGCGGAGGGCTTCCTGGCCACGCGCCAGTTCATTCAGCCGCTCATTCATGTCGGAGCGGAGGTCGCCGAGCCGTTCGCTCACCTGCTCGTAGGCCCCTTCAAGGCGACTCAGGCGTTCTTCCGTTGAGGGTGTCTGGGTAGTCATCGCATCGCTCGCTCAGATTGTAACACGACGGCGTTACGCCTGCCACCGCGCCCCGGCGCCCCTGGATGCCCGCCTGCGCACGCAAGACGGTGGGGGCGGGCAAAGACGGGTGGGGGCGGACAGATGGCCCTAGTTCACCGTTGCCGTCAGCTTGAACTTGTGGTACTGGCTTATATCGCCCCACGCGTTAGCGTCCGCCTCAAGGGACTTTCCGATGGACCAGCCGTTGCTCGACGGCTCCGTCTCCTCGCTGGCCGAATTCGACGCTGCCCAGCGATAGTGGCTGTAGTTGCCGGTTGCGTTCGGCGCTTCCAGCACCAGGTGGTATTTGGTGCTGGCCGACAGGGCGCAGCTGCTGGAGCAGGTGAAGGTGTACTGGCCCCCGCCGGTGGGGTTGTTCCCGCTCAGCGTCGTCACCAGGGTGCCCGGATTGTTGCTGCTGTCGGAGTAGATGGCGACGGTGAGGTCTCCCGTATTGCCGTTGAGCCCATCGATGTCAATGATGACGGAAGACAGGTTGTAGCCGCCGGAGTTGGCGCCGGTGGTGAACTGAGAGGCGCCTTTGCGCTGTATGTTGCCGGCATCGCCAATCTGCGTAGTGCCGTTCTTGCTGTTGCCCAGGCTGCTCACCGTCACTGCCGTGGTGAACGTCTCGCTGGCGACCTCCGTTGCGCACGACGCATCGGAATACGCCTTGTAGGTGTAGGTCGTGCCCGCCGTGAGGGTGTCGAGCGCGTGGGTCGTCGTGCTGATCGCGGTGGAGCACGTTCCCGCCGGCGTGGGCGCGGTCTTCTTCACGTACCAGGTGCTGGGGCCGCCCGCCAGCGTCAGCGTCGCCGACGTCGTCCCGATGCCGCTCGCCGTGAGCGAGACGGGCGTCGTGAAGGTCTCCGTGGCCAGCTCGTTCGCGCTGGCGCAGGTGGAGTCGGAGTACGCCTTGTAGGTGTAGGCCGTGCCCGCCGTGAGGGTGTCGAGCGTGTGCGTCGTCGTGCTGATCGCGGTGGAGCACGTTCCCGCCGGCGTGGGCGCGGTCTTCTTCACGTACCAGGTGCTGGGGCCGCCCGCCAGCGTCAGCGTCGCCGTGGTGCTGGTGATGCTGCTCGCCGTGAGCGAGACGGGCGTCGGCAGGGCGGTCACCCGGATCTTCAGGGCGCGGCTAGCACTAATCTCATTCCAGCTGCTCCCTGAGTAACGCGCCGCATCCGCGATGCTCCAGCCGTTGCCGGACGGCTGTAACGTTTGCGCGTCGGACAGAGTGGTGTTCGCGTAACCGGCCGAAGCGCCGCCTGTCCCTGCGACGTAGACGAAGTATTGCGTGTTTGCGTCCAGCGCGCAGCCGGCGCCTGAGCAGGTGAAGGTGGAATTGCCGACGACGGCGGTTCCGGACAGCGTCGCGAGCGCCGTCGTTGTGTCAGGTTTGCCGTTGGACAGCCTGCTGCGGAGGGAGACGGAGATGTTGTCGGCGTTGTCCACCTGACTGAAGTTCAGCGTCACGCCGGAGAGAGTGTAGCCGCCGCCGTTGTTCCCCGTCGTGAACTCCTGCGCCCATTTGGTGTTGGCTCCGACGCTATGAGACGTGGCATTGCTCTCGCCCAGGTTGCTGACCGTCACGGCGGTTGAGAACGCGCTCGTGGTGGCCAGCAGTTTGCCGGTTGTGCAGGTGGCGTCTGAGTGCGCGCTGTAGGTGTACCACGTTCCGGCGGTGAGGCCGGTCAGATTCGTCGTCGCCCCGCTAACGGGACCCTGGCAGGAGTTGTGCGGGGCTTTGTCAGCCTTGTAGTACCAATTGCCGGTGTGTCCGGAAATGCCCAGCGTGGCTGTCGTGCTCCCGATGGTGGTTGTCGCCAGGGAGGCTGAGCCGCCTTTCAGCGCGGCCGTCACGCTGAACTTGCCGGCGCGAGTCGCGCTGCTGGACCAGCCTGCATCGTTGTTGTTTCTGGACACGCTGTCGCCTATCTCCCAGCCGGCGTTGGCGGGCGTGTTGCTCTGATCGTTGGAGTCCGTGGCGTTCCAGGTGTAGTAATTGGTGGCTGTGGCGTCCGCCTCCAGGGCCAGATGGTAGGTGGTGTCCTTGGCCAGGTCGCAGGCGTTGCCGGTATCGGCACAGGTCCACGTGACATTGCCCCCGCCGCTGGGTGTCTTGCTGCCCAGGTCCTTGACCAGGGTTCCCGGGCGGTCGTTGGAATCGGCGTAGATCTTCGCGGAGAGGCTCGTCGGCGAGCCTGTCGTCGCGCCCAGGCTAACGGTGACGCTGTTGAGCGTATAGCCCCCGCTGCTGCTGCCGGTCTCGAAGGACGTCGCAAAATCGAAATGCCCGGTAAAGCCGGTGTTGCCGACATTGTGGGGATATTGATGGCTGGTCTCGGCCAGGTTGCTGACGGTTACCGGGCCGCGCGTTGTGAACGTCTCGCTGGCGATCTCAGTCGCGCAGGTCGCGTTGGAGTACGCCTTGTAGGTGTAGGTCGTGTTCTCCTGCAGGCTCGCCAGGTTCTTGGTCGTGGTGGTTCCCATGGAATCGCAGGTTCCGGCGGTTGGGGCGGTGCGCTTGAGCCACCAGTTGCCCGTGTGGCCGGTGAGGGTGAGGGTGGCAGTGTTGTTGCCCAGGCTGCTTACGTCCAGCGAGTCGTCGGTGGCAGTGAAGGTTACTGACGCTATCCGGTCGGCGGTGGCGCATCGGGCGTTGTCATAGGCGCTGTAGGTGTAATCCGCGTACGCTGTCAGGCTCGTTAGGGAGGCGGTTGACGTGCCGTGTGCAACGCTGACGCAGGAGCCGAGCGTTGGCAGCGCGCGCTTGTGCCACCATTCTCCGCCGGTGTAGATGCCGATGTTCAGGGTGGCGGCGGACTCCGTGACGCCTGTCACGGAGAGCGCGGGGTTCACCGTTGCCGCAACCTTCACCTTGAGGGCGTAGGGGTAAGGATTCCACGCGTTACCGGAGGTGGTGCGCTGGTAATTATAGTTGTCGAGGTCCCAGCCGTTCCCCGCAGGCGCCAGGTCCTGTCCGTTCACACTGGTTTGACTCCATTTGTAGTCGTTGCCGGCTGACGCGGCGGGGGCGGTCAGCACGACGTGGTACTCCGTGTCATCGTCCAGGGCGCATCCGGTGGAGCAGGAGTAGGTGTAGTTTCCGGCGCCGGTGGGGTTGCTGCCGGACAGGGTTGCCAGTGGTTGCGCGCCCGGCTTGCCGCCGGAATCGGAGTAGAGGCGCACCTGGAGGTCTCCCGGGGAGCCTGTGATTCCATTGATGGCGACGGTGACCTCGGTCAGGGTGTAGCCGGTGGAGTGGCGACCTGTGGTGAACTGCTGAGCGATCCGGGTGTTGCTAGCGCCGCCGACCGTGACTTGACCGCTTCCGCTCTGGGTCAGGCTGCTGACGCTGACGGCGCTCCTGAACGCCATGGTGTCCAGCAGGTTGGCCTCGGAGCAGGCGGAGTCGCTGTACGCCTTGTAGGTGTAGGTCGTGTTCGCGCTCAGGCCGGTGAGTGATTCGGTGGTCGTGCTAACGGGGCCCTCACAGTCGTTGTGCGGCGCTTTGTTCGCTTCGTAGTACCAGCTGCTGATGCTGCCCTTGAGCGTGAGGTCGGCTGTCGTGTCGTTGATGGCGGAGGCCAGCAGTTCGAGCGCCGTGAATGACGCGGCGGCGATTACGTTCGCGCACGTGGAGTCGTTGTACGCCTTGTAGACGTAGGCTGTGCCGGACACCAGGGAGGTCAGGTTCTTCGTGGTTGCCGTTGACATCGCCTCGCAGGTTGCGTCAGGGGGCTGCGTTCGCTTCAGCCACCAGTTGCCGGTGTGGTTGGCGAGAGTGAGCGTTGCGGTCGAGTTGGTGAGATCGCTGGCAATCAGCCTGTCATCGTTTGGCGAGAACGATACTTTAGCGAGCGAGGTGGCGCAGCCGGAGTCTGAGTAGGCGGTGTAGGTGTACGTTGCGTGCTCATTCAAGCCCGTGAGGTTGGCGTTTACCGCGCTCTGCGCGCTTGAGCACGTGTTGTGAGGCGCAATGTCAGCCTTGTAGTACCAGTTGCCCCGGCTCCAGAGGGAGCCGACCATCTCGATGGTGATGGTTGCGGTTGTGGCGGTGATATTGGAGACGGTGAGGGCGACGTGGGGGTTCGGCCACACGTCATCGGACGGAGTGGACCAGGAGCCGTAGCTTGTGCCGTTGGAGGTGGTGTTGGCGGCGCGGACGCGCGTCTGGTAGCGCACGCCGTTGCGGAGGCCGGTGAGGGTCTTGGGAGAGGACGCCGCGCTGACTTGCCCGCTGCTGCCGTGGAGATAGTCGCCCGCTTCCCATGGCGCCCATGCCGGCTCCCAGGGGCCGTTCTGGTACTGCCGGTAGCGGCAGGTTGCGCCGCCGTATGTCACCTGGCAGGGCCGCCACTGGACCTGGTAGCCGGTAACCGTTCCCGTTGGCGCCGTCCATGACACCTCTGCGCCCTTGTCCTTCGAGACTGCGGTGGGCTTGGCCGGCTGTCCGGGCGCGGTGGGCAGGGTGCCGGCGCCGGCGGAGGCGATGGCCCCGCCGCCGCAGCCGTTGGCGTAGGCGGTGATGGTGTAGTTCGTGTCGGGGTCCAGGCCCGTGATCGTCGCCTGCCCTCCGTTGACCGGGCCGACGCAGCCGGACTGGCCGGAGGCTGCGCTTGCGCCCGCGCCGGACGCGCCGCCGGAGGAGTTTTCAGCGTTGTAGTACCAGGCCCCGTTCCAGTTGCCGAGGGTGATGGTCGCGCCGGTGGAGGTCACGTCGTCCGCCGTCAGCGTCGGGGCGCCCGGTGTGGCGGCGACGTACCACGGCGCGGCGGCGGGCGCGGGGGCGCTATTGCCCAACGCGTTGACGGCGCGCAACTTGAAGCGATGCTCCGTGCCGTTCTCCAGTCCGGTGAAGGCGTGGGACGTGGTCTCCGCGCCGCTGCCCGAAATGGCCGTCCACGGCCCCCAGCCGGGGGCCGGCGGGGCCTGCCGCGTGCGGTACTGGTAGCCGGTGATGGTGGAGTCCGAGGGGTCGTCCCAGGAGAGCGTGACGCTGCCGTCGCCGGGCGCGGCGGTCAGGCCGGCGGGCCGGGCCGGCGCGGTGATCTCGTCGTTGTCGACCTCCGCGGCGGTCCAATCGACCCTGCCCCCGTAGTACTCCCGCGCGTCGTGGGTCACGTCGCGCGCGCCGTTCGTGTAGTCGTTGTCCTCGGCGGCGGCCAGGGTCACGGTCTGGGCCGTGTCCCAGTTTGCGGGGGTGAAGGTCAGCTTGATCGCCACCACGTCGGCGTCCTCGCCCTTGAACGTGATGTCGGGATCGTTGTTGCCGCGGACGGAGAGGCCGATGCAGACCTCCACGTCTTCGGTGGGCGCGGCGGTGAGCAAGACCTGGTAGCTCGCTTCGCCGCCTTCGGGGATGGACAGGGCGGTGATCGGGTTGCCGCTGCCGTCCTGCACGATGATGCCGCGCTCGGCGGGCGGAGGCGTGTACGGCGCGGCGGCGGGCGAGTTGACCCAGTTGCTGCCGCCCGCGTCGTTCTTGGCGCGCACGCCGACGACGTAGGTCTTGGTGTTGTCGCCGTTGAAGGTGATGCTCGTCGCGGCGTGATCAAGGGCGGCGAGTTGCCAGCTCTGCTTGCCGTTGTCGGAGTAGGTGACGTGATAGTAGGTTGCGCCGCTCGGAGCGTCCCAGGATGCGGTGAGCGTACCGTCGGCGCGGGTGATGCCGACGGAGCTTACGGGACCGGGCGGTTGCGGCGTCGGCGGGACGAACGGCCCGGCGGCGGGCGAGTTGACCCAGTTGCTGCCGCCCGCGTCGTTCTTGGCGCGCACGCCGACGACGTAGGTCTTGCCGTTTTCGGCGTTGAAGGTGATGCTTGTCGCGGCGTGATCAAGAGCGGCGAGTTGCCAGCTCTGCTTGCCGTTGTCGGAGTAGGTGACGTGATAGGAGGTTGCGCCGCTCGGAGCGTCCCAGGATGCGGTGAGCGTACCGTCGGCGCGGGTGACGCCGACGCTCGACACCGCATCGGGCGGCGACTGCTGGGCGAGGGCGGAGGAGGGCATGGGCGTCAGCGCGACGAGCGCAAGGGCAACGACGCCAAAAGCGACCCGCGAGATTCCCCGGCTCCGCTGCAAACCGCTCTGAATGACACCCATACCGCTTGTTATCCTTCCTGTTGGTTGGCTAGGCTAGCTGCCGTACTGGGTCTTCTGGATCACCCAATCGCTGTACTCGCTACCCTTCACCGTTCGCACGCGGACGTAGTAGAAGAGTCCCCCCTGCCAGCCGTGCTGCACGATCTGGCTCATGTTCGTGTTTGCGGTTTCGCTGATGTTGTGGGTGCCGCAGCTGTTCCAGATGTTGGTGGTCTTGATGCCCTGGTTGGTGCACTCCAGCTGGTAGGCGAACGAATCGGTTGCCAGGGTGTTCGCCGGCTTGTTCCAACTCACCGGATAGAGCCTGTGCGACCCGTTAATCGAACTGCCGCCCACGCTCACGTTTGTGGGAACGCCCGGCGGCGTGATGAACGTGGCCGCGGCAATCTCCTTCGCCGTAGAGCAGGCGGAATCGGAGTACGCCTTATAGGTGTATGTCGTTGCTGCGGTCAGGGCGCTCAGCGCGTGGGAGAAGTCGGACTCTCCCGCCGTGCACGTCCCTGCCGGCGTGGGCGCGGTCTTCTTGAGCCACCAGTCGCCGACGTGGCCCGTCAGCGTCACCGTCGCCGTCGTCGTGGTGACGCTGCTCGCGGTGAGCGACGGCTCCGGCACGGCGGCCACCTTGATCTGGAACGTGCCTCCGGAGGTTGTCCAGCCGGTGAGGTTGGCGGAATAGCTGACCCGACCGTCGTCCGCGACGGTCCAGCCGTTGGGGTCGGGGACCTCGGTCTCGCTGTCCAGGGTCGTGATCATCCAGTAGTACCGGTTGTTGCCGGTGGAGGGAACGTTGGGCGTGCTGGCCACCATGAAGTAGGTGGTGTTCGCGGCCAGCGCGCACCCGCTGCCGGAACAGGTGTAGGCGTAGTTGCCGGTCGCGGCGGGGTTGCTGCCGCTGAGCGTGGCGGTGGTGATCTCCGTCCCCGGGTTCGCTCCCGACGCGGTATAGAGCTTCACCGCGATGTCCCCCGGGTTTCCGACGGTCTCCGAGAACGAGCCGGTGATGCTCGTGAGGGTGTAGCCGCCCGTGTTCGAGCCGGTGGTGAAGGCTTGCGCGCCCGACAGCAGTACGTTGAAATTACGTCCGATATGTACGTTGCTGTTGCTGTTCGTGTCGATGCTGCTCACCGTCACGGCGGTGGAGAACGCCTCGGCGGCGAGTTCGTTCGCGGTCGTGCAGGTCGAGTCGGAGTACGCTTTGTACGTGTGCCACGCGCCCGCCGTGAGAGTGTCGAGCGCGTGCGAGAAGTCGACCTCGCCTGCCGTGCACGTCCCGGTGGACGGCGCGGTCTCCTTCAGCCACCAGTTGCCCGTGTGGTTGGCGAGGGTGAGCGTCGCCGTGGTCGTCGTGGCCGCGCTCGCGGTGAGCGTCGGCGGGAGGGTCGTGGTGAACGTCTCGCTGGCGATCTCCTTCGCCGTAGAGCAGGCGGAATCGGAGTACGCCTTATAGATGTATGTCGTTCCGGCGGTCAGGCCGGTGAGCGTCTCGCTCGACGTGGAGACCGGGCCCTGGCAGGTGGTGTCCGGCGCTTTGTCCGCCTTGTAGTACCAGTTGGCGCCGTGGTGGTTGGCGATGGCGAGCGTTGCGCCGGTCGCGGTGACGCTGCTTGCGGCGAGGGACGGCTTGGGCCAGTAGGCGCGCTCGCCTTCAATGCCGCCGTTGGAGATTGTGACGGCGATCTGCGAACCCGTCTGCTTGCACGCATTGTGGAGGGTCAGCGACGTGATCTGGGACGGCGTTCCCGCTGGCGTTGCCCCGTTGATCACCTTGGACCAGGAGGCCGTGGCGTTCGCGCGGCAGTACACGCTGTAGGTGACGGGCCCGGGCCCGCTGCCCGTGTTGGACGGCTGGCTCCAGGCGATTTGGTCGCTCTGGTAGTTGACGATGCTGGGGGCGTCGGGAATGGTGGAAATGATCGCCGATTCCCTCCAGTCCGCCCAGCCGGTGTTGCTGCGGGCCCGCGCCCGGAACTGGTAGGTGAGGGTGGAGTCGTAATTGTCAATCGCCTGCAGGGGGCGGGTGACGGTATTGCCGGGGGTAAGGTCGGCATGGCCCGGGCTTTCCCGCACGCCCTTTGTGCAAAATTCCCACTGCGACCACGTCGTCCCGCCGTCGGCGCTCGTGCGGCAATGGATGACGATGGTGGTGAGGCTATAGCCCGCGTTGGCGTTCGGCGCGGTGAACGAAACCGATATTCCGGAGGCGTCGCGCGTCGCGCTGATGCTTGCGATGCGGTCAGGCCCGGCAGGCCACACCTCATGATGCGTCCAGGGACCCGGGCCGCTGGCGTTCCGCGCCCGCACGGCGAACAGGTAGATCCGGGTGTCATCGATCTTCTTCAACTCCTTGCCGCGAATCGCGTCGTAGATCTGGGTGATGGTCACAGTCCGGCTGGCATCGGAGATGCCCGTGGCGCAGCTCTCCCACACGTATCCGCCGTACTTGGTGCAGGCCACGTCATAGGTCACGGCTCCCGTCACGGAGTCCCAGGTGAGGGTGACGGAGCCTTTGGCGCGGGTTGCGGATATGTTCGCTGGGGCGGCTGGGACGGGGACGGCGAGGCTCTTCTCGGAATTCGTCCACGGGCTTGTCCCCTTGCTGTTGACCGCCTGCACGCCGACGATGTAGTCCTTCGTCTCGTCGATGGTCAGCGTTGTGCTCGTCCCGGTCGTCACGCTCGTGAGCGCGCTCCAGGTGGCGCCGCTGTCCGTGCTGCTGCGGACGTTGTAGCTCGTGGCGCCGGCCACGGCGTTCCATGACACGCTCAGGGCGGTGCCGGAGCGGGAGAGGGTGACGGCGTCCGGCGCGGGCGGCGCAGGGGTTCGTACGGGGGAGCGGGTCCAGCCGCTGACGCCCGTCGGGTTCTTGCTCTGGACGGCGATCATGTAGTCCGTATCGGCGTCAATGTTGGGCAGGGTGTAGGTGGTTCCCGTTTGGGCGGTGGATTGCCGGGCCCACGTGTGGCCGCGGTCGCCGCTGATATTGACGTTGTAGCTGTCCGCGCCGACGACGGCGGGCCATGACGCGGCCAGGCCGCTGCTGTCCCTGGTAAGGCTGACGTAGGGCGGGGCAATGGGCGGCGAGGTCGACGTTCCCACCCAGTCCGACCACGTTTCCCTGGTGTAGCCCTCGATGGCCCTTGCGCGGACTGTGACGGCATAGTTCAGGTGATCCTGGACGTTCTGCAGCGTAATGCTGGTGGCGCCGGTCGTCGTGGCGAGTTCAAACAGGACGTGGTTGCCATAGTAGCCGCGGATGAAGTAGCGCCAGGCGCCAGTCACCGCCGTCCACGTCGCGGTGAGCGTGTTCGCGGTGGTATTGCGCGTGATCGTCACGCTGGCGGGGCCGGGGGCCAGAGGGGGAAGCGTGGCTGAGGTGTGGGATGCCGGGCTTGCGCCCGCCCCGTTCACCGCCTGCAGGTTGAAATTGTATGAACTCCCGTTGGCCAGGCCGTTGACCTGGTGGGAGGTGGTTCCCGCGCCGCTGCCCCCAATGGGCGTGTGTTCGCTCCAACTGCCGCCGTCTTCCTGCACCTGGTACTGGTAGCCGGTGATGGATGCGTCGCCCGGGTTCGTCCAGGTCATGGTCGCGCTGCCGTCGCCGGCCGTGGCCGTCAGTCCCTCCGGCGCGCCGGGCGGCGTGGGCGGCGTGAACGGGCCGGCGGCGGACGAGTTGACCCAGTTGCTGCCGCCCGCGTCGTTCTTGGCGCGCACGCCGACGACGTAGGTCTTGGTGTTGTCGCCGTTGAAGGTGATGCTCGTCGACGTGTGGTTCAGGGCGGCGAGTTGCCAGCTCTGCTTGCCGTTGTCGGAGTAGGTGACGTGATAGGAGGTTGCGCCGCTCGGAGCGTCCCAGGATGCGGTGAGCGCGCCGTCGGCGCGGGTCACGCTGACCGAGGCGACCGCGTCGGGCGGCGGTGGAGGAGCGGGAGTAGGGACGGGCGTCGGCGTGGGTTCGGTGACGAAAGGCGTGGCCGCCGCGGAATCGCGCCAGCCGCCCCAGCCGTTGTCGTTGCCCGCGCGGACGGCCACGTAGTAGACCTTGCTGTTGTCCGCGCCGCTGATGGTGATGCTGGTTCCCGAGTGGTTGAGGGCGGCAAGCTGCCAGCTCTTCTTATGATCGGACGTGTAGGTGACGTGATACTTGGTGGCGCCGCTCGGAGCGTCCCAGGATGCGGTGAGGGAGCCGTCGGCGCGGGTCACGCTGACGGAGGCGGGCGCGTCAGGCGACTGCGACTGCGCCAGCGCGGCCGGCGATGGGTAGAGAGCGAGCGCGGCCAGGGTCAGCGCAAGGATAGCGGCAACCGCCAGGATAGGTCTGGTTATGGAAAGTGTACTTTTAATGTCCACGACGGCGCCTCCCTTCCGTCTGCTACGACCCCAGCATTATACAACACCTTTGCAAGTATGACCAATCTATCACCGAATTATAACATACGCCAGATAATTCATCAGTAAAAGTTACCGCGCCCGCATGTCCCCATCTCCGCCTGCCCGCATCTCCGCCTGCCCGTTTGCCCGCTTGCCCGTTTGCCCGCCTGCCCGCTTGCCCGCTTGCCCGCTTGCCCGCCTGCCCGCCTGCCCGCTTGCCCGCCTGCCCGTTTGCCCGCTTGCCCGTTTGCCCGCCTGCCCGCTTGCCCGCCTGCCCGCTTGCCCGCCTGCCCGCTTGCCCGCCTGCCCGCTTGCCCGCCTGCCCGTTTGCCCGCCTGCCCGCCTGCCCGCTTGCCCGTCTGCCCGCCTGCCCGCCTGCCCGCCTGCCCGCATGTCCCCATGTCCGTATGCCCGCTTGCCCGCCTGCCCGCCTGCCCGCTTGCCCGCTTGCCCGTCCCCCCCTGACACCTCCCCCTTCCCCGCTTGCCCGTCTGCCCGCTTGCCCGCTTGCCCGTTTGCCCGCTTGCCCGCTTGCCCGTTTGCCCGCTTGCCCGCTTGTCCCCATGTCCGCCCCCCCTGACACCTCCCCCTTCCCCACACCCACCGCGCCCGCTATCCTTAATCCATGAACACTACCCGCAACCACCGCCTGTCCGCCTCCTTACCCGTCATACCCAACCCTCCATCGTCATTCCCGACTCGATCGGGAATCCAGGGGCTGGGTGGAGGAACCTGGCAATCCCCGGGCCAAAACGCCCGCCTCCCCATCCTCAAATTTGCCCCTGAATCCGATTCGTTTCTCACCTCCGCCAAAATTTCCCTCCAATTTAGCCTTGTACTTGACATAACGTTGGAAACGAATACCCCTTCTCAGGCACAAAACAACCCAACCATCAACCGCCGTCTAACCACTTTCTCATGCCTGACATGTCTTTTCACGACACCCCAAAATCGAGTTATGTCAAGTAAAGTCAACCATCACCCAGCCCCCCCCGCTCATGGTGAGCTTGTCGAACCATTGCCCGTCTGCCCGGAGCATGGCAGGACGGCCTGCCCTGTGTTACCTTAACCCCCGCCCTATAACGACTCAGCAGACGAGGTATAACCCATGCCGAATACGCAAGACCGTGTGATACTGCCGCAGCATTCACACCCGTTGAAATATGAGATCACGCTGGCCCCCGACCTGGAGCGCTTCACCTTTGACGGCAGCGAGACCATAGACGTTGAAATCACATCGCCCACGGCCGCTTTGTCGCTGAACGCAGCCGATATAGAGGTGCAGTCAGCGGCTGTCACGCCGGACGGCGGCGGCACGAAGCAGGCAAGCGGCATAAGCTACGACGAAGAAGCGCAGACGGTCACCTTCGACTTCGGAGACCCACTGCCCGCGGGCCGCGCCAAGCTGGAACTGAGCTTCACGGGAGAACTGAACGACAGGCTGCACGGCTTCTACCGCAGCAGCTACCAGTCGGCGAACGGCGAAACGCGTGTCCTGGCGGCCACGCAGTTTGAGCCGACGGACGCAAGGCGCGCCTTCCCCTGCTGGGACGAGCCGAACAAGAAGGCCGTCTTCGACGTGACGCTGGTCATCCCGTCGCACCTGACCGCCGTGTGCAATACGCCGATAGCCGGCGAGTCGGCGGAGGGCAGCGACAAGAAGCGCGTCCGCTTCGCGGAAACGCCGCCGATGTCGACATATCTGCTGGCGTTCGTGGTCGGCGAGTTGGAGTCGATAGAGGACACGGCGGACAACGGGACGCTGCTGCGGATATGGACGACGCCGGGGAAGTCGGAGCAGGGGCGCTTCGCGCTGGATGCGGCAAAACGGCTGCTGGCCTACTATAACGACTACTTCGGCATCCCGTATCCGCTGGAGAAGCTGGACCAGCTGGCCATACCGGACTTCGCGGCGGGGGCGATGGAGAACTGGGGCGCAATCACCTACCGCGAGGTGGCCCTGCTTTTCGACCCGGCGAACTCGTCGCCGAGGGCGCGCCAGCTCATCGCGGAGGTGGTGGCCCACGAGATGGCGCACATGTGGTTCGGCGACCTGGTGACCATGGACTGGTGGAACGATCTATGGCTCAACGAGAGCTTCGCTTCGTGGATGGCGACCAAGGCGGTCGACCACCTCTACCCGGAATGGGACCTGTGGACGCAGTTCGTATCGTCCGACGTGAACGCGGGGCTGGCTCTGGACGGCCTGGAGAACTCGCATCCCATAGAGCAAGAGGTCAGAGACCCTTCGGAGATCAACCAGCTCTTCGACGCCATCAGCTACCAGAAAGGAGCGTCCATCCTGCGGATGCTGGAGCAGTTCCTCGGCCCTGAGCAGTTCCGCAAGGGGCTGCGCCGCTACCTCTCGGAGCACGTCTACGGAAACGCCACGGGCACCGACCTCTGGTCGGCGATGCAGGAAGAGACGGGACAGCCCGTGGTGGCGATGATGGAAAGCTGGATCAACCAGGTGGGATACCCCGTCCTCAACGTGGACGTAAACCGCGCTGACGCGGTGTCCATAGGTCTGACCCAGCAACGGTTCCTCTACTCCGGGCCCAACCGGGACGCCACCCTATGGCAGATACCGGTGAGGGCATCGGTTCAGGGCGCGGCGGAGCCGTCGTCCGTGGTGATGAGCGACAGGGAAGCCGCCTTGGAGGTCAAGCCGCGGCAGGGAATCAGCGATTCTTGGGTGAAGGTCAATTCGCAACAGACCGGCTTCTACAGAGTCCGGTACAAGCAGGAAGACCTGGCAAGGCTGATACCGGCGGTGGAGTCGCTGGAACTGCCCGCCGCCGACCGTCTGGGGTTGCAGGCGGACGCCTACGCACTGGCAAGAGCGGGGCTGGCCCCGGCGACACAGTTCTTGGACCTGGCACGGGCTTACGGAGAGGAGACCGAGTACCCGGTTTGGGCCGATCTCACCGCCAATCTACGCGGCATGGCGTCGCTGATTGCGCAAGAGCCGTACTACGAGCAATTCCAGGAGTTTGGCAGAGGCCTGCTCAGCGGCATAGCCC
Organism: Dehalococcoidia bacterium; assembly: GCA_963667055.2. Classification (GTDB taxonomy): domain Bacteria; phylum Chloroflexota; class Dehalococcoidia; order Lucifugimonadales; family QGNO01; genus DAOUJH01. The sequence goes on along the minus strand of OY762956.1, from coordinate 1,049,530 downwards.
GCAAAGTGGGCTGGGAGAAAGGAGCGGACGAAGGGCATCTGCAAGCCCTGCTGCGCAGCACGGTGCTGGGGCAGATGGGAGCATTCGGCGACAGCCCAGCGCTGGAAGAGGCGCAGCAACGGTTCCACCGCTACCTGGAGGAGCCGTCGTCGCTGTCGCCGGACATGCGCGGCGCGGTGTACAACCTGGCGGCATACGGAGGAGACGGCAACACCTATACGTCGCTGGAACGCCTCCACGATGAGACGGACTTACAGGAAGAGAAGGTGCGCCTGCTCATGGCCCTGTCCGGCTTCCAAGACCGGGAACTGCTGCAAAGAACCATCGAGATGACGCTGTCGGAAAAGGTGCGTTCGCAGGACAGCGTGATGCTGGTCAACTTCGTGGCGAGCAACCTCAAGAACGGACGAGAGATAGCCTGGGAGTACGCCAAGAGGAACTGGCAAGAGCTGGATCGACGGTACGGGGCGGGCGGATTCGCCATGATGCGGCTGGTGCAGATCACGGGCGGTTTCACCACGCCTGAGGCGCGGGAAGAGGTGAATGAGTTCTTCCAAGAGCGCCCCACGCCCTCGGCAAGCCGCACTATTCAGCAGTCGTTGGAGCGAATAGGGCTGAACATTCGCTGGCTGGAGCAGAACCGGGCCGGGCTGGCGGAATGGTTTGGGATGTGATGGGCTGCAATAATCCCGTCACGCCGGACTAGCCCCGGCCTACAGAGAAGCAACGATGCTCTGGTACTCGTCTTCCGTGAACGCCTTCAGGGTGGTGGTGCGCACGTTGCCCTGTCCGCCCACTTTGAGCAACAGCGTTGCCGCGGTCTCATCGTTGGGGACTTCCACCAAAGACACGAAGTCGTATTGCCCCATGGTTAGGTAGAAGAATATCAACCTGCCTCCGGCGCCCTCGACGGCTTGCCTGACTGCCGCAAGACGGTTGGGAGAATCCTTGATGTTCCGTATCCCCTCGTCGGTATAGTTGCCCAACACCAGATAGCTTGCCATGGCCCACCTCCGTTCTAATTTTGAGACAGCCGGAGAATATCCCCGACCCATTGGCGTGTCAATTTTTCGCTTCGGTTCAGATGCTCCAGCGAAAACCGCAAGAGCCGCACCGGTAACCGCGGACGTTTCTGTAGACAAGAACGGCGACAACCACGGTTATGACTACGTAAACGGCCAGTGCGCCCAACCAGAGAAAGCCCCCATACACCAGCCCCGCTATGAGCCACAATACGGCGGTCAGCCAGAGCAGGGCCAGCCACAACCCCACCCGCCTGCGCCAAGCCGCCGCCTGAGGACGCCAGGGGACATGCACGGCGGGACTATGACATCGCGGACATTCGGCGAACCGCTTTGGACTGGATGGCTGCATGTCTTGATTGTACAGCTACAGGCTCTAAACGGGACGTCCGCGGATCGCCCCGGCAACCTGAACCGCCAGGTCTCGAATGCCGTCCCTGCGCCGCCCGTCGACGACCAGCAGGAGCAAAGCCAGAGATAGGAATATCGCCGATACGGCCAGTCGTTGCTCGGTAGCGGAGAAGACAAGCTGGGTAGCGAACAAAGCCAGCAGCAGGCCCATGCCTCGCCAGGAAGCATACAAGCGGAGCACCAGAGCAACGGCAAAGACGGTTTGAGCCATGGTCAGCATAAGCTCCACCTGCTGTCGATGCGCCGCGACTCCAAGAAGGGTGATCGATTCGCCGGTGGTCAATGGGAGCGCGGCAACGCCTCCAAAGCCAATGCTATAGGCGATGGGCAGACTGCCCAGCAGGAGGGTCCACTGGTTGACCGTGGCCGAGACCAGTATAATCAGCGCCGAACCGGGCGCCCCTCTCAGCGCAAAGTAGCCGGCGATAAGCATTTCAGGCGCTTCGGAAGCAAGCGGGGCCAGCCACTGGATGAGGACAAATTCATCTATTCCAAACTGGGCGCCGGTATCTATCAGTCCCTCGGCGAAGAGCTCCGTGGAGAATATGATCACTCCTATGGCATACAGGAATATAAGGCCAAGGGCTGCCCTGCGTCCGGTTACCCCGAAAGAGGCTATGGCGCGCGAAGGGCCAACGAGTTCCGGCTCGGAGCGGCCTCCCCGTCCGCTGAGCCATATGTAAACGCCGAAAAGCGGAAGGAGGACGGCGGTGTCCCACAACGAGACCTCGCCCTTCACTACAATGAAAACCGCATACAGTGCGCCAACTATAAGGAAGGCAATCTCCGTCGATACGCCGTTGGCCAGGGACACGTTTTGCTTGCGCTTGAACCAGTAGAGCAGGACGACCAGCGGCCAGCCCAATCCCACGATGAGCCTGTTCCCTCCCGTCATGTTGGCGGTGGCGTAAGAAGAGTACATGGACGATGGATCGCTGCCCGCTTGGAAGGCAAGGAACAAGTCCACCGCGAGTTCGGGAAGCACGGCCACCAGGGCAACCATGGCGAGGGCCAGTCCTTGGGATATGTCGATCTCGGCGGCTTCCGAAGCCCAGGCAAGCAGGGCGGCGGCTCCCACTATGCCAGCCCCGAAAACCATAGCGCCCAGCCAGGGAACTAGGTCGGGCTTTCCGGTAAGGATGACCAGCCAGCTGATGACAACGGCGGGGATGCCCAGACCAATAGCAGCCACCAGCAATGTCCAGTTGTGTATGCCGGTTCCGGTCGACGAGCTTTCTTCCACTGACCCTACCTCACAAAGAAAGAAGCCCGCTCCAGGGGCTTCCTATTTATAAATGTAGGGGGTGAGTAATCAGCCCACCTGTGTCACTTTGTAGGTCACAGCGCCCTTGGGCGTGATTACCTCTACCTGGTCTCCTTCAGAGCGGTCCAACACGGCCTGTCCTACGGGAGATGCAGTAGAAAGTCTGCCGGAAGAGGGGTCCGCCTCACTGGGCTCAACTAGAAGATAGCTAATCTCCTTGCCTGTCTGAAGATGTTGCAAGACCACGCGCGAGCCAACGGCAATGGAAGCGCTTCCAACTCCGGCGGAAGAGCCATCCATAATCACCGCGTTCTTCAGGATGCTCTCCAACTCCCTGATCCGCGCTTCCGTCTGGCCTTGATGCTCTCTAGCCGCATCCAGGGGCGAGTTCTCGCTGAAGTCTCCGGTTGAGGCGGCCTGGCGGATCTCCTCCGCTATCTTGCCCCGTTCCGCCTTCAAGGAATCGAGGTCTTCCAGAAGTTTCTTGTGGCCCTCAGGCGTTATCTTCTTGGGCGCATCCAACGCAGCCCTGCTGGCCCGCGCCGCGCCTCTTCTCTTGCCGTTGCGTCTAATCCTGGCGAACGAGGCAAGCCTGGTCTCGGTCATGCCATGCTTGCGGAGGAAATTAAGGAAGCGCTTGGTTATAGCCAGCCTTACAATGCCGCCGTCCCCGGCATACTCCAGGGTGGCGCTGTATTCCTCGACCTGAATGGGCAGCACCGCGCTGACGGGGCGGTTCTGTCCGCACCATTGGACAAAGCGAGAGAGTTCCCTCTGAGCCGCATACGCATCCTTCTCTTTCTGCGTTTCCAGGTACTGCGCGGCGGCATCCGAAAGAGTGGTGGGTTGTACCAATCCTTCCTCAACAGTCATCAGTCAAATGATTGTAGGTGTGAAGCAAGGGAGTGTCAACATACGTTTCAAGGCGCACGTTAAGGCGATACTTCCTTTGAAATGGCAGTTCAGGTACAATGAAGGCAGCTTTTAACATCAGTGGCAGACGAAACCATTGGAGAAGTTATGGGATCCCACTGGATGCGCAACACAATAATATATGCCGTGGTGGCTATTGCCATCATCCTGGTCTTCTACAACTTCACTGCCGGCTCTAGGGGTGAAGAGAGAGATATAGCCAGCGTGGTTCAACTGGCCAAGGAAGGCCGTCTGAGTTCCATTGTGGTGGACGGAGATAACCTGACCGTTGCCCCGCGTGAAGGACAGGAGTTCACTTCCCGCAAGGAACCCGGCACCAGTATCCTGGAGGTGCTCACCGAGGCCGGAGTGGAGACAGGCGAAGGCGGAGTTCAGGTTTCCGTCAAGGGCTCAAGCGGCCTGTCCAACATATTCGGGCTGCTGTTCAATTTCCTGCCGCTGATATTCTTTGGCGCTATTCTGCTGTTCATGATGCGCCAGGCACAGGGCAGCAACAATCAAACCCTGAGCTTTGGCCGCAGCCGGGCCCGGCTGCTGGTCGGCAACAAACCCAGCGTTACTTTTTCCGACGTGGCCGGCGTGGAGGAGTCCAAAATCGAACTGCAGGAGATTGTGGAGTTCCTCAAGTACCCGGAGCGGTTTGTGTCGCTGGGGGCGCGCATACCCAAGGGAGTGCTACTGGTGGGACCGCCCGGAACGGGCAAGACCCTGTTGGCCAAAGCGGTGGCGGGTGAAGCGGGCGTCCCGTTCTTTTCCATAAGCGGCAGCGAATTCGTTGAAATGTTCGTGGGCGTGGGAGCGGCAAGAGTGCGAGACCTGTTCGACCAGGCGAAGCGCAACGCGCCGTGCATCATCTTCGTGGATGAGATAGACGCCGTCGGCAGACACCGCGGCGCCGGACTTGGCGGCGGTCACGACGAGCGCGAGCAGACGCTGAACCAGATCCTGGTGGAGATAGACGGGTTCGATTCCAACACCAACGTGATAGTGGTCGCGGCCACCAACCGCCCCGACATCCTGGACCCGGCGCTGCTCCGCCCCGGCCGGTTCGATAGGCGGGTGGTGCTTGATTTGCCGGACATCGCGGGGCGACAGGCTATCCTGGGCGTTCACACCAAAGGGAAGCCCATAGACGAGGACGTCAACCTGGAAGTGGTAGCAAAGGAGACCCCGGGGTTCAGCGGAGCTGACCTGGCAAATCTGGTCAACGAGGCGGCCATTCTGGCGGCGCGACGCAGCAAGAAGACCGTCATGTTCGATGAGTTCGGTGAGGCAATAGACAGGGTGATCGCGGGGCCGGAGCGGAAGAGCCGGGTGATCAGCCACAAGGAGAAGGAGATCACCGCCTACCACGAAGGCGGACACGCCCTGGTGGGCCATAAGCTTACTCATGCCGACCCCGTGCAGAAGGTGTCCATAGTAGCGCGCGGAGGCATGGGCGGATACACCCGCTTCCTACCGGAGGAGGACAGGCACCTGTTCAGCAAGGCGCAGTTCAAAGATATGATGGCCGCGGCGATGGGAGGACGTGTCGCGGAGGAGCAGATATTCGGGGAGGTCACCACGGGAGCCAGCAACGACCTGGAGAAAGCAACGCAGATAGCCCGCAGCATGGTGACCCGCTACGGCATGAGCGAGAAGCTGGGACCGCGCACATTCGGAAAGCGCGAGGAGCTTGTATTCCTGGGCAGAGAGATATCCGAGCAGAGCGACTACAGCGACAATACGGCACAGAAAATTGACGAAGAGGTGCACAACCTCATCCAGGAGGCCCACGACAGGGCGCAAGAAATCCTGGAAACAAACAAGGCAAAGCTGGTGCAACTGGCGCGCCACCTGATAACAAACGAAACCATTGAAGGCGACGCGCTTATCAAGCTCTTGGATTCGGAGGCGCCTCCAGTGGTGGTGGAGCCCCTAGTAGCGCCAAGCACGGACTAGGGTGTGCTTACAATCAATCGCTCCGTAGCGCCCAAGCTAGCGCCACAACCCAGCCGATTATAGTCCACCCCAGGCATAGATTCAGCGCCATTATCCTGGCTGCATTCTTGTCCCTCAATACCGCTATAAATGCAGGGATAGGATAGATGAAGAACACAGGAACCAAGATCACTATTATCCACGCCACAGGCACTTCCGCTTTGTTCAGTAACCATACTCCGAGTCCCAGGATGCCTACTATAATCAATGCATAGTTCGCAACAAGAACCCACACAGCGGAGACGCCTAGAAGTTCCCCAACGTTCCGATAGTTGTACGTGTAGCAGTACGGACATTGGCGTCCCTCCTCAATCCACGTCCCACACGTCTTGCAGTTCATCTCTAACTGGTATCAGGCGCTTCTATGACGTTAGGCTCGCCCACATTTGAAACTAGTCCGCGCGGATAGACGACGCAAGAAGGGCGGCCTCCCATCCAGAGGCCGCCCTTCTCTTATTCGGTCTCTTCGTCCTCGGTGTCCAGGGGACGCTCCCTGAAGTAGAGTCCCCACTTCTGCATGAGCCTCTTGACGTCGTCATCCCCCAGGCCCGTCAGTTCCCTGAAGAACCCGGCCAGGGCGTGGACGTGCAGATACTCCTCAGAGCATACCCAGCTTGCCTCGCTGGGCACCACGTAGATCAGGCCGTTCTGGTGTGCGCACTGCGCTTCCAGCCGCTTACCGGACCGGTCGTGCTTTATAGTCAGGCCATACGGCATATCGATCAGCCTCAACCGCCGGCGGCTATCTTGGCCGTCGGCTCAGTCATCGCTTCGGCGTCCAGAAGCTCATCGAGCTGGTCGTCGGTCAGGTCGGTGGTCTCGCGGGCCACCTCTCGCACCGTCTTGCCGGTGCGCTGCGCTTCCTGGGCTATCTTGGCCGCCGCGTCGTAGCCAATGGCGGGAACCAGGCCGGTGCAGATGGCGAGGCCCTGTTCGACCATTGCGGGGCCCTTGGCGGTGGCGTTGATACCGTCGATGCACTGCTCCACGAAATTCTTGGTCACGGAGGCCAGAAGCTCAATGGACTGCACCAGGTTGTAGGCGGCTACGGGCATCATCACGTTGATTTCGAAGTTGCCCGACTGGCCCGACACCGTAACGGCGACGTGGTTGCCCATCACCTGGGCGCAGACCTGGCAGACCGACTCCGGGATGACGGGGTTGACCTTGCCCGGCATGATGGAGCTGCCCGGCTGCACTTCCGGCAACTCTATCTCGCCTATGCCGGCGCGCGGGCCGGAGCCCAGCCATCTCAGGTCGTTGGCAATCTTCATCAGGCTGGTGGCGATGGTGTTCATGGCACCGCTGGCCGCAACGATGTTGTCCAGGGTGCTCTGCGCCTGGAAGTGGTTGGTGGTCTCTCGGAGTTCAACCCCGATAACCTTGCTAAGCCTCTCTATGACCTTGGGAGCGAACTGCTGGTGGGTGCCGACGCCGGTGCCCACAGCCGTGCCGCCCAAGGCGACTTCGGCCAGCTCGTCAAGGGCTTCACGAGCGCGCTCTATGGAACGCTCTGCCTGTCCCACAAAGCCGAGGAACTGCTGCCCAAGCCGGATTGGCGTGGCGTCCTGCAGGTGGGTGCGCCCCGTCTTGATGATGCCCCAATACTCGTCGGTCTTCTTCTGCATGGAGTCGCGGAGCATCTCCAGGGCGGGGATAAGCTCTTCCTGGATGGCCTGCGCCGCGGTGATGTGGATAGCGGTGGGTATGACGTCGTTGGAGGACTGTCCCTTGTTCACGTGGTCGTTGGGGTGGACGGTGCCTCGGGTGCCCCTGGGATGGCCAAGGAGCTCGGCGGCGCGGTTGGCGATGACCTCGTTGGCGTTCATATTGGTGGAGGTGCCGGAGCCGGTCTGGAAGATGTCGACGACGAAGTGGTCTTCCAGCTTGCCGTCGATGACGTCCTGCGCCGCCTTGACGATTATGTCGCCGGTGTCCTTGTCGAGCAGGCCAAGCTCCATGTTGACCTGTGCCGCCGCCTGCTTGATCTGGGCCAGGCCGCGGTTGAAGTTGCGAGAGAACCGCAGGTTGGAGATGGGGAAGTTGAGCACGGCGCGCTGCGTGGAAGCGCCGTAGTAAGCGTCTTCGGGGACCTCCATCTCTCCCATGGAGTCCCGTTCAATGCGAGTCTTTTCAGTCATGTGTACCTCCTGAGCGCTTTATCCGGGGCACAGTCTATCACGATTGGGAGAAAGATGGGGAATGATGGGGGAAAGACGGTTTAGAGTCGTGTTTGTTGCTATAATGATGCGTATGGGCTCTCATATATTTCTGGTCAATCAAGAGAACTTTGAGACATCTGTTGAACACGGTGTATATGCGACTACTAAAGTGAAATTTCCTAGAGTCGATGCCGAAGTGGTCGCTGGCATGGAAACCGTCAACCCTGGGGATCTGGTCTTCTTTTATGTGCGTAACAGAGGCATCATGGGTTTATGGAAGGCGACTTCTCGATCCTTTCTAGACGAAGGGTTAGATCTATGGGGAGAGACCGGGAAATACCCCTATGCAATTTGCTTTGAGCCAATAATACGGGATTTCAGAAGACCCGTCGCCAGCAATGATATATATGACTTGCGAGATACAGGGAAACTATGGACTTTTGACTTGGGAATGGTGAGCAACAAGAATCATTACACGATAACCAAGGACGAAGCGCGAGAAATCATACGGTTATTACTGCGGAACAATCCAATCTCCTCAACTCCAGTCCCTGTAAGAAAGCCGTACAAAGAATCCGGGCTGAGACTTCCCATGCAACTCAATACTAATCGGAGAGGACAGATCGAGTATGAGGGTTTCTTGAATGCTTGGTTTATGCGTTCTTTCTCAAAGGGCGAACTCAAGTCTTTAGTAGGGGACTACGAAGATTTCCTCAACTTTGTTCCAACTTCCTTCAACAGAGTTATGGACATATTCCTTACACATGTGACCAATATTGATGGTATGGATGTTCTACACAAGTTAACTTGCATGGAATTGAAAACTAGAGTGGGGACAGAAGAGGATCTTCGTCAACTTGTCAGATATGAAGACTGGCTCGCCCGAAAGTTAGCTAATGGCGATCACGAGATGGTGCAAAGCATACTTGTTGCCTTTGACTTTCAGGAACAAGCATTGGAATACGTGCGGAAAAGGAAAGTAATCGACGAGAAGACGGTACGATTACTAAGATACAGGGTCACACAAGACGACATTGATCTGGAGGAGATCGAGTAGTCCAACAAGGGACACGCCTATAACTAGAAAGTCCTGGCTCAAGGGGCAACTGAACTTCGAATCATTGATTTACCCTTCTCCGTACCCATTCCCAATCGACATCGCCATGACTGAAGAAAGATGTGAAGTTGTCCCTTAACCATTCGTAATAGTCTTCCTCGGTATACTGGCAAAAAGTCTCAACAAGTGACTCCATGTCAAGATCGTCAGGGACTACTGAGTTAATGTCGTCCAACTGAAATTCCAAGAACTCTCTAACCACAACTCTATCTAACAACTTCCTGCTCCTCGTTTCAAATAATCCGATTGTACCGGCATGAATAGACCGAGATGGCAAGTCACTCACATGCAATTTCCAGGAGAAATTAACCTGTGCAAGGTGTGATGGAAGTTAGCCTATCTCCAGAGGGAACCTACTAGAGAAAACTGGTAGCGCAAAATAATGCCCTAATCAGTAGGCGCTCTGGCGTCCTGCCCCACTCAAACACCCATGATGTGGTAGCCGCCGTCCACGGGAAGAACGGCGCCGGTGATGCCGCTGGCAAGGTCGCTGCAAAGAAAGAGCGCCGCTTTGCCAACCTCCTCCCGTGTGACGTTGCGTCGCAGGGGCGCGCGCTGCTCGTGGACGCGCTTCATGTCGAGGAAGCCGCGGATGCCCCTGGCGGCCAGGGTGTCCAACGGGCCGGGCGATACGGCGTTGACGCGAATGTTGCTTGGGCCAAGCTCGGAGGCGAGCTGTCGCACCTCGTTTTCCAGGGCGGCCTTGGCGGTGCCCATGACGTTGTAGCCGGGGTAGACCTTCTCCGAGGCGTGGAAGGTGACGGTGACGATGCTGCCGCCGTCCCTCATCAGAGGGGCAGCGTGCCGGGCAATGGGCAGCAACGAGTAGGCGCTGATATCAAGGGCGGTCTTGAACCCGTCGCGGGAGGTCTTGGAGAAATCGCCGCCCAGGTCTTCGCGGTTGGCAAAGGCCACGCTGTGCACCACAAAGGAGATCGAGTCGTAGCGGTTGCCCAGCTCGGCGAAGACTTCCTCTATCTGGTCGTCGTCGGTGACGTCGCATTCCCAGAGGGTGGCGTCGTCCCAGTTCTCCACCAGACCGACGACGCGGCTCTTCAGTCGTTCGTTTTGGTAGGTCAGCGCCAGCGTGGCGCCGGCATCGTGCAGCGCCTCCGCTATGGACCAGGCGATGCTTCGATTATTCGCCACACCGAAGACAACTCCCTGCTTGCCCCTAAGGTCTATCGGATACACTTTGTCGGAACTCATAATTCAATGCCCTCCAGGGGGTTCATTATAGCTTTGCTCTCGTTCAAGGCTTGCATGGAGAACGCCTCTCTGCGGCGCATAGTAGTCGTATACGCGGCGCATGGTCTGGTAAGGCTCGCGTTCCACTTGGCGGTGGTGGACGGGCACCCGCCTTGAAAAGAGCCTGGAGTTAAGATGGCGCCAGACGTAGGGGAAGAATCCCCACTGAATCCTCTGATTGGCGTAGCAATACTGGCGCGCCAAAGGAGCCAGCGCCTTGTTGTCGGCCAACTGGCCGTCCAGCTGTCTGTCGAGATACCTCTTGCCGATAAGGATGACCGGCCGCACAAGAGGCAAGGTTACGGTGAACCCCCTCAGAGGAGGCCACGATAGGGCAAGGACGCTGGTCCTGGCCAAAGCCGCCGAGGCCACGCCGTGCTTGCGCATCCGCCTTCCAGTGACAGTATCAGGAGCAAACCGCATGGTTGAACATAACTTGGATAGTTGAGGAAATCAGGGAAATACGCTGGTAGTATAGCACCTTGCATACGGTATTAGGCACATATCCATTTTCCAAGATACGCTGAACGGAGAAAGCTGTTAAACTAGACCCGCTATTGACCGGGAGGCACGCGGACAATTCCGGAGAGTCATGCAATCAGAAGACGTAGCACGCATAGCTGAAACTGCGGCCAGGCTCCAGGAAAACATAGAAAAGGTGCTGGTTGGCAAAGGAGACATCGTGGCGCTGGCGCTGGAGGCCGTACTTTGCGAAGGGCACCTGCTCATCCAGGATGTGCCCGGCACAGGCAAGACCGTGCTGGCCAAGTCCATAGCGCGCTCTTTGGGATGCACTTTCCGCCGCGTTCAGGGTACGCCCGACCTGCTGCCGACCGATATCACGGGCACCTACGTCTTCAACCAGCAGACCTCGGCCTTCGAGTTTCGCTCCGGGCCAATAATGTCCCAAGTGCTGCTGGTAGACGAGATCAACCGCGCCACGCCGCGCACGCAGTCGGCGCTGCTGGAGGCGATGCAGGAGCGCCAGATCACGGTTGAAGGCGAAACGATGGCGCTGGACAAGCCGTTTCTCACCATCGCCACCCAGAATCCGATAGAGTTGGAGGGCACATTCCCCCTGCCCGAGGCGCAGCTGGACAGATTCCTCCTTCAGGTTAGCCTGGGCTACCCGTCTCAAGAAGAGGACCTGCTCATACTCCGTAGATTCAAGGAAGACGACCCTCTCGAAGAGCTGGAGCCCGTAGTGGACAGCGCCGAGCTTGTGGAGCTACAGCGGTTGGTGCGCAAGGTACACGTGGCCCCGCCGGTGGAAGAGTACCTGGTCTCCATAGTCCACGCCACCCGTTCGCATCCATGGGTAGACCTGGGAGCCAGTCCACGCGCCATGTTGGCCCTGTACAGAACGTCGCAGGGACTGGCCGCAATAAGGGGCCGTTCCTTTGTCATACCGGACGACGTCAAAGCGCTGGCGCCTTACGTGCTGACGCATCGCATCATCCCCAAGGTACAGGGCCACGTCCGCGGCCATACGCCGGGCGACATCATACGGGAGGTGGTCAACTCGGTGCCCGTGCCCGTAGAGGACGAGATGGGTGTTGCGGGTTTCCGGCACGTTTAGGAAAGATGGGTGGGTTCTGGGTCTTTTCCGCGGTAGTAGTTGTAATCCTCAGCATTCTGATCAACTCGCTCTCCTTGCTGCTGGTGGGAACGCTGATGCTGCTCTTTGTTCTTATTTCCAAGTGGTGGGCCGACTACAGCCTTCAGGGCGTAGAGTACAAGCACCAACTGAACGCCAACCGCGTGTTCTCCGGTGAAGACGTTCAGCTAACCACGCAGACCACAAACAATAAGTTTCTGCCACTGCCCTGGATTCAGATCAACGACGAGCTGCCAAAAGAGGTCTCGGCCAGGCAGGGACGGGTCATAGCGTCCACCGACCCCACGCGGGCCGCCCTGGCCAGCGTTCTCTCCATGAGCTGGTACCACCGCATCACGCGTACGTACGACATACGGTGCCCGAACAGAGGCCACTTCTTCATCGGGCCGACGCGAATTCGCTCCGGAGACCTGTTCGGCATGCATACCCGCGAGATGCGCCTGGAAAAAGATCAGACGCTCACCGTCTATCCGCTAATCTTGCCCCTCCGAGTATCATCCCTGCCATCCCTGGAACCGTACGGAGACGTGCGGGTCAAGCGCAGATTCCTGGACGACGTAACACGGCCAATGGGCAGCAGGAAATACCTCAGCGGCGACGCGCTGCGTCACATACACTGGAAAGCCACGGCGCATACCGGCACGCTCCAGACGCGCATCTTTGAGGCGTCCACAACTCCCAACTTCGCCGTTTTCTTCGGAACGCGAACCATAGAGCCGCCTCTGCAAGGTAGCCGTCCTCACCTTCTGGAACTGGGCGTGCTCACAGTGACCGCCCTGGTCAATTACGCTTTGAACAGGCGCATACCGGCAGGGGTATACGTAAACCAGACCTCTCGCGATTCCAGGCAAAGCATGGAGGTGGCTCCGGCGCGTCATCCGGACCAGCTGGCGCAGGTGTTGGAGGTAATGGCGCACGTCCATCCTGAAGAGTCTACCCCTCTGGCCAACCTGATAGAGGAAAAGAGCCGCAGCTTGCCCTGGAGCACTACCATCCTCGTGGCTACCGCCATTCCGGACCAAGCGACGGTCAATACGCTGATGAGGATGCGCAAAGCCGGCTGGACTACAGCCCTGATACACGTAGGCGGTGAAGCCGTGGATTACGCCAGGGAGGGAATCCCCAGATACACGGTGGCCGATACCACGGAATGGCAAAACCTGGAGGAGATAGTGATCCAGTGACCAACCTGTCACTGCCAAAGCAAGGAACCCTGGCCGGGATTCTAACCTGGGTGAGCTCGTCAAGCGCGCTGCTCTGGGCCACGTTTCTCATGGAAGCCATGTGGTTCTACCTTTGGATGATATGGGTGGGTCAGTGGGACAGCTTTGGCATTGGCGAGATGCCGTTCACTCCCTTTTCGATCCTCCTAATTCTCTGGGCAAGCTATTACGGGGTGCAGATCATAGGGCAACAGAAATGGGGCACAGGCAGGACTCGTATAACGGCCAGCATCCTGGTCGTGGCGCTTCTGGGAACAGTGGCAAGACTGGAAAACGGCGGCGGCTATGGCCTGTTGGACCCGGGCTGGTTGGGTTTCGCACGCGAGAGCCTGGTGGGAGGAATTCCCACAGGCCTCCAGGTAACACTTCTAGGCGGCGCTTATCTGTGGTGGAGAGGTTTCAGAATTGCCCAAGAAGGACTGGACAGAGAACAGGTACTCTTCTCCTTCAAGGTGGGCCTGACCGCAATTGTCCTTGGTCTGCTGGTCTGGGAAACGGCGCTGCGCTCCGGTACAGAATTCGGAGCTACGAGAACCCAGGCAATTGCCATTGCATCCGTCTTCTTCCTGGCGGGAGTTTCTGCCCTGGCGCTAAGCCACATCATGCGGGCCAGGGCAGACCTGGCAAGGCATGAAGGCTTACAACAGAGCTTCATAACACAGTGGGCGGTGGTGCTTCTGGGTGTTGCGGGGGGAATGTTGCTGGTGGGATGGATCCTGGCAGGACTGCTGTCCCTGGACGTCTGGCAGCCCCTGTTAAACGTCTTATCACTCGCCGCCAACCTGATGGGGCTGCTGGTCTACATAATACTTCTGCCAATTGCCTTTCTGGCCGCCGGCCTGGTCTTTGTCGTGCAATGGATTGTCAGCCAGTTCGGAGGAGGGACCGTACCCAGCCTGGAGTTGCCCGATTTCAGCGCCCTGAGAAGGATACCGGAGGAGGGAGATCCAAGCACCGGTGCAGCGGTATGGGTTTCAATAGTGAAGTGGGCGGCGCTTGTACTGGTGCTCAGCGCCCTGGTCTACTTGCTGGCGAAGCTGGTGCTTAGACGACGCTCCGGCATCACCGTTGGCGAGAGCGTGCCTGAAGTCAACGAATCCATTGGGACATGGTCAAACGCTATACGTGACATTCTTGCAGGACTGATCATGTTCGCGCTGTGGTTCAGAGGCAAGGGAAGGGCTTTGCGCAGCAAGGTACCCTTGCTGCGACCGGCCGATCCCGTACCCAGCTACCAAGGCGACATGGAAATCAGAAAGCTGTACAGCAGCCTCCTATACGAAGCAAGGCAAGCCGGGTTCCCCAGGGAGGAAAGCCAGACCCCGTACGACTACCTGCCTGAGTTAGAGCAGCGACTGGTAGAGGACAAAGAAGCCTTGCAGACCATCACAAAGGACTACGTAGAAAGTCGCTACGGTGAGCGTCCTATTGCGAGCGCGGAACTGAGTATGCTGAACCGTTTGTGGCGAACGGTGGTGGTGCACGTACGCAATGCGGGCAGCAGAAGAAAGAGCTAGCCGCGCGCTTGGCTTCTGAGTGGCGAGGGATTAAATATACAACTTCGGCGTAGGAATCAGCCTCTCATTGGTGGTGTCGGGGGTCAGTCCGAGCACTTGAAGGCTTATCGCTCCGAGCAGATAGCGTCCCTCTGCGCCGAACACCACGGGACTAACAGCTTCTCTATCCTCTACATAAATGCGAGCTTCACCTATTGAGAATGGCATCTCTCCACCGTCGGCAAGCGTGAATATCTCGCTTCTCTTTTCTTGTATGCCTAACAGCGTCAGCAAGGAAGCAGGCAAAGCAGTGTGTGAAGCGCCCGTGTCTACCAACGCTTCAACCCATTGAGTATCGCCGCCATTACCGTTATTTATACCCAGGCGCGTCTGGATCAATCCCATACCAAGTACCGCCTTTCTACTACATCAGCATAGCAAGAGATCCAAGGATACCGGGCGAGCTAAAGGCTCTCTTCGTCAGGAGCGGGCGCTTCCTCCACCGTGACCTCTTCTGCATCGCCTCCACCCGACTCAATATCGAAGCCGACGGTTATTTCCTCACCGCCTAGTTCCAACGTCATGCCGAAGTCCTCAGGTCTCAGGCCGTCTCCGTTTTGGGAATCATCTCCAACAATGTGCAGCATGGGATGTTGTTCAGCAACCAGTGGAAGCCCAAGCCGTTCGCGACCCTCTTCCGATGAGTCCATCCTTGCCGGAATGAGGCGTCCGATTATCACGTTCTCCTTTAGGCCGAGCAAGGGGTCCGTGGTGCCATGAACCGCGGCCTCGGTCAACACGCGGGCCGTCTCCTGGAACGAAGCCGCCGCTAAGAAGCTCTCCGTATTCAAGGAGGCGCGGGTCACCCCCAGCAGAACGGTGCTGGCCGTAGCCGGCTCTCCGCCTTCCGCCAGCACCTTTGCATTTATGTCTTCAAAGGCAAACCTGTCTACCATCTCACCGGGCAAAAGCTCCGTGTCTCCGGGAGCGTCCACTCTCACTTTGCGAAGCATCTGCCGGACGATGATCTCGATATGCCTATCGTCAATGGTGATGCCTTGAGTCCTGTAAACAGCCTGCACTTCCGAGACCAGGTGACGCTGGGTAGCGTCCTTGCCCAGAATGCGGAGGATGTCTTGGGGGTTGAACGGGCCGGAGGTCAGCGGTTCGCCGGCATGCACTTCCTGGCCGTCCTGCACAATAAGATGCGCAGAATGCGCCACAAGGTACTCCCGTTGCTCCTGTTCTTCCCAAGCAATGGTGATTTTCCTGCTTCTCTTGGTAAAGGAGACCCGACCGGAAATGCTGGCCAACATCACCTCTGCCGCGGCATCTTTCTCCGAGGCCTCTTCTTCCTTCTTGGAGCGCGCCAGAGTTGAACCGGCTTGTATCCAGTCGCCGCTCTCCACGGCCGGGACGTATCCCCTGGGCATAGAGAACTCTTCCTGAAATTCCTCTGAGTTCACCACGCGAATACGCCTGCCTTCAAGGTCTTCATCCACTTCCACTTTGCCGTCTATTTCGGAAAGGAGCGCCATTCCCTTGGGCGCGCGAGCTTCAAAGAGCTCCTCCACCTTGGGCAGACCGCTGGTGATATCTATGCCGGCAACGCCGCCGGTGTGGAAGGTACGCATGGTGAGCTGGGTGCCCGGTTCGCCGATGCTCTGCGCCGCGACAATACCTACGGCCTCACCCATAAGAACCTCTTGGCCGGTGGCGGGACCGCGTCCATAGCACAACCGGCAGAGGCCGCGCCTGGCGTTGCAGGTCAGCGGCGAGCGTACGTAGACACGGCCCGCTGATGCGTCTACTACAGCCTGGACGTTTTCCTCGTCCAATTGAACGTTGAAGTCCATTATCACTTCACCCGTATCGGGGTCGGCAATAGGAGCAGCGGTGTATCTGCCAACCAATCGATTCCTCAAAGGTGGAGCCATGGAGTTGTCGGGCTCTGCTTCAAGCCATACGCCTTCTGTGGAGCCGCAATCCTCTTCCAGGATGATCACTTCCTGGGCAATGTCTATCAGCCTGCGCGTCAGGTAGCCGCTTTCGGCTGTCCGTAGAGCCGTATCGGTCAGGCCTTTACGGGCTCCGTGGGTGGATATGAAGTACTCCAGCACGCTGAGCCCATCCCGGAAGCTGGATTTGATAGGCAAATCTATGATCCTGCCCCTGGGATTGCTCATAAGGCCGCGCATACCGGCCATTTGCTTGATCTGAGCCAGGTTACCTTTTGCCCCTGAGTCGGCCATCATGTAGATGCCGCCATAGGTGGGCAGGACCTCGCTGATCAGGTCGGTCATCTGATCGCTTGCTTCCGTCCAGATAGATACCTTCTTGTTGTATAGTTCATCCCCTGTGATGAGACCGGCAAGGTATTGATCTTCCAACTCCTCCACCCGCTGGTCGGCAGCCTCCATGAGCTCCTGCTTCTTGGCGGGAACCTCTATGTCGCTAATGGCTATGGTAGCGCCGGATTGAGTGGCATAGTGGAAGCCCAAGCGCTTGATTGAATCCAGAATTGGCGCCGTTCTATCATTCCCCAGGCTTTGATAGCACTCGGCAACAAGGTTGCTCAACCCCTTGGCATCCATTATCTGGTTCTTGAAGCCTATCTCCGCTGGCAGAATCTCGTTGAAGATGATGCGACCACTAGAAGTCTTGGCCCAGCCTTCTTCAACCTCCGGGTCTTGCACGCTGATCTCCTCTCTGAGACCAACCAGGCCATGGTCGTAAGCCAGCCTTGCCTCTTCCCTGGAGTGATACCTCTTTCCCCCTCCTGCGCCATTTGTCTCTATCTGCGTCAGATAGTAACAACCCAGCACTATGTCCAATGTGGGTGAGACTATGGGTTCGCCGGAGCGGGGCGAGAGCATGTTCTTACTGCTCATCATAATATGCTGAGCTTCACGCACCGCTTCCCTGGAAAGGGGAACGTGAACGGCCATCTGGTCGCCGTCAAAGTCCGCGTTGAATGCAGTACAGACCAGCGGGTGTATCTCAATTGCGCTCCCTTCAATGAGAACGGGCTGGAAGGCTTGAATACCCAAGCGATGCAGCGTGGGAGCGCGGTTCAACAATACGGGCCTGTCCTTGATGACGTCTTCCAGAATATCCCAGACCTCCGGCCTGACGCGTTCCACCATGCGCTTGGCGCTCTTTATATTGTGAGCATGTCCCTCCAGTACAAGGCGATTCATTACAAACGGCTTGAATAACTCCAAGGCCATCCTCTTTGGCAGTCCGCACTGATGCATCTGCAACTCAGGGCCAACCACAATGACGGAACGTCCGCTGTAATCCACGCGTTTGCCCAGAAGGTTCTGCCTGAACCTGCCCTGCTTACCTCGCAACAGGTCTGACAGCGACTTGAGCTTATGGTTATGGCTGCCGGATATGGCGCGGCCGCGCCTCCCGTTGTCTATGAGGGCGTCCACGGCCTCCTGAAGCATGCGCTTTTCATTTCTTACGATTATCTCCGGCGCGCCCAGGTCCAATAATCTTCGCAGGCGGTTGTTCCGGTTGATGACACGACGGTATAGGTCGTTCAGATCGCTGGTGGCAAAACGCCCGCCGTCCAACTGGACCATCGGCCGCAGGTCAGGGGGAAGCACGGGCAGGACGGTAAGGATCATCCAATCCACCTTGTTTTCACTCTTGCGGAACGCCTCTACAACGCGCAGGCGTTTGATAGCCTTCTTCCGACGCTGGCCGGCGGTGGTGCGCACCTCGCTTTGCAAGGACTCGTTGAGCTCATTCAAATCAAGAGCCTGGAGCACCTTGAGGATAGCCTCCGCACCCATGCCCGCATCAAAAACGTCTCCGAACTGTTCTCGCATCTCTCTGTATCTGTTCTCAGTGAGAAGCTGCAACTGCCTGAGGTCTTCCAGATCGTCTATCCTGGTCTGGAACTCATCCAGGATGCGCTGCTTGGCGCTCCGGAGCCTCTGCAAAGTCTTTTCAACAGAGGTTTCGGTCTCCGCCGCTTCGGACGCTGCCTCTTCTTGAGGCTGGCCCTCTTTCTGCTCATCCACGTACGCCTTAATCTCCTCGTCCAGCTTCGCCAGCTCGGCTTCTTTGTCAGTTTTGAGCTGCTCCAGTAATCGCTCGCGCGCCTCTTCGTCCACGGAGACAACAACGTACTGCGCAAAGTAAAGGACACGCTCCAGATTCCTGGGTGAGAGGTCAAGGAGCAGGCCAAGGCGGCTGGACGTGCTCTTGGAGAACCAGATGTGCGCCACGGGCGCGGCGAGCTTGATGTGTCCCATACGCTCCCGGCGGACCTTGGCGCGGGTAACCTCAACTCCGCATCTGTCGCAAATCACACCCTTGTAGCGGATCTTCTTGTACTTGCCGCAGAAGCACTCCCAATCCTTGGTTGGGCCAAATATCCTCTCGTCAAATAGGCCGTCTTTCTCAGGCCGGAGGGTCCTGTAGTTGATTGTCTCCGGCTTGGTCACTTCTCCGTACGACCAACTCATCACCTGGTCAGGTGAAGCCAGCGAGATTCTAATGGAATTGAAACCGGCACTTTGTACCATGCTTTCCAGTTCTCCTTGATGTAATGGGATCTAAGGCCTTCTAAGGCCTTCTAAATCCTCCAGACCCTGCCCTTAGGCGTCTTCCCGGGCTTCCTCGACTACGCCTTCTTCCTGGGACTCGCCCTCTTCCGAGGGTACCTCTTGTTCAGATGGTTCAGCGTCTTCCGAAGAAGCGTTGTCTTCCACCACCGCCTGACTATCTTCAGAAGGCGCGCTGTCCAATGAAGGCTCCTGGGCATCAGGCTGTTCAGATTCTTCCGAAGAAGCGCTGTCTTCCACCACCGCCTGACTATCTTCTGAAGGCGCGCTGTCCGTCGGAGGCTCCTGGGCATCAGGCTGTTCAGATTCTTCCGAAGAAGCGCTGTCTTCCACCACCGCTTGACTATCTTCTGAAGGCGCGCTGTCCAATGAAGGCTCCCGGGCATCAGGCTGTTCAGATTCTTCCGAAGAAGCGCTGTCTTCTACCATCGCCTGACCGTCTTCAGAAGGCGCGCTGTCCGTCGGAGGCTCCTGAGCAATTGTAAGGGTGTCTTCATTTTCCAGGGCCATTGGGCCTACGGAAGGAATATCGAATTGAAACCCGACACCCTCATCTACGCCGGAAGACCAATCCATCTCTTCTTCGGCGCCGCTGAGAAGCTCCACGGATAGACCCAAGCTCTGCAACTCCTTGAGCAGCACGTGGAAGGATTCGGGCACACCGGGCTGGACTATGTCTTCACCCTTGACTATGGACTCGTAGGTCTTGACGCGGCCAACCACGTCATCCGACTTGACGGTTAGTATTTCCTGAAGGTTGTGGGCAGCGCTATAGGCTTCCAGGGCCCAGACCTCCATTTCACCGAATCGCTGGCCGCCGAACTGGGCCTTGCCGCCCAAAGGCTGCTGCGTGATCAGAGAATACGGGCCGGTGGACCTGGCGTGAATCTTGTCTTCCACAAGATGAATGAGCTTCATCATGTAGATGTAGCCAACCGTCACCGGATGATCAAAAGGCTCACCGCTGCGCCCATCGTGGAGCACGGATTTGCCAAAGGTAGGCGCCACCTTTTTGCCCTCTATGCTGAGAGCGCGCACGCGAACCACAAGCTCTTCATACCCCATTTGGGAAGCGTCCACACCCATCTCTTCTTTGAGCCAAAGCCTAAGGCATGCTTCAGCGGCAACACCTGCTTTTTCTTCATCGAAGAGGTCATTGGCGTCGTAGCCGCGTTCGCCAAGCCAGTGTTGCAGCTTGGCGTCTGCCGTTGCCCCGTTTGAACTGCCGTTTCCACTGTATCCATTACTGGATACCGCGCCGGAGCGTTGGAAGAACCAAGCCCTGGCCAGGGCGTCTTGAATCCTGGCGTCTTGAGCGCCGTCGAAAACCGGGGTTACCGCCGAGAAGTTGAGGGTCTTAGCCGCCCAGCCCAGATGCGTCTCCAACACCTGGCCAAGGTTCATCCTGGACGGGACGCCAATGGGATTGAGAATAATGTCCACGGGCGTACCGTCCGGTAGAAACGGCATGTCTTCAACCGGCAGAATCCGTGAGATGACTCCCTTGTTGCCGTGGCGGCCCGCCATCTTGTCGCCCGCGGCGACCTTGCGGGTCTGAGCCACCCAAACCCTGACCAGCTTGTTGACACTGGGAGGCAGCTCATCCTTATTCTCCCTTGTAAGCACCTTGACTTCTATGACTTTGCCTCGCTCGCCGTGGGGAACGCGCAGGGAGTTATCCTTGACATCGCGGGCTTTCTCTCCAAAGATAGCGCGCAGCAGCTTTTCTTCAGCAGTGAGCTCCGTCTCGCCCTTAGGAGTTATCTTACCCACCAGGATATCCCCCGGGTCGACTTCCGCTCCTACGAGCACGACGCCTTCTTCATCCAAGTTTCGCAGGCTATCTTCACCCACGTTTGGAATATCGCGGGTTATCTCCTCAGGACCCAGCTTGGTGTCCCTAGCTTCCGCCTCATACTTTTCGATATGAATGGAGGTGAACTTGTCCTCTTCAAGGAGTCGCTCGCTGATGATGATGGCATCTTCGTAGTTGTAGCCTTCCCAACTCATAAACGCGACCAGCACGTTTTGCCCCAGCGCCAGGTCGCCGTGCTCAGTGGAGGAGCTGTCCGCCAGGGGGTCGCCTATATGGACAACGTCGCCCTTGTTGACTATGGGACGCTGAGACATGCAGGTGCCTTGATTGCTGCGTACGAACTTATAAAGCGGGTGAGTATGCTCTTTGCCTTTTGCGTCCGTCACCACAATGCGGTCTCCGGAGACGGAGGTCACTATGCCGTTGCAGCTAGCGAGCACAACCTGGCCTGAGTCGGCGGCGACGCGCCTCTCCATGCCTGTGCCGACAATGGGGGCCTCCGGCTTTATGAGGGGCACAGCCTGCCTCTGCATGTTGGAACCCATCAAGGCGCGGTTTGCGTCGTCGTGTTCCAAGAAGGGAATCAGGGCGGTGGAAACACTAACTATCTGCATAGGAGATACGTCCATGTAATCCACCTGTTCCGGAGATTCCATGGATATCCTCTCACCCTGCCTGATCTCAATCCTGTCATCAACAAACTGACCCCTTTCGTCCAGGGCAGTGTTGGCCTGAGCAATGACGTATTTCTCCTCCTCATCGGCGGCCAGATAGCTGACCTCTCCTTCTTGCAAGGAGACAAAGGCGCGCACAGGTATCATCTTCCGTCTGGGCAGGGCTTTTAGTTTGGCCGCAGCGGGCTTGGTAATGGCGCGACCGGCTTTCACTACAACCTTGCCGCCTTCACCCGTAACGTCTTCCCTGGCAATACGCCTGGCCAGATCGTCCGAGTTGCTGGGTATTTCATGGAACACCTTACGGTACGGCGTCTCGATGAAACCGAATTCGTTGGTCTTGGCGTAGGTGGCCAGAGAGCCCAGCAATCCTATGTTGGGACCTTCGGGGGTCTCTATGGGGCAGATGCGGCCATAGTGGGAATGGTGCACGTCACGCACGTCGAATCCGGCCCGCTCCCTGGAGAGCCCGCCGGGCCCCAGCGCGGAAAGACGCCTCTTATGCGTCAGTTCAGCCAGAGGGTTGGTCTGGTCCATGAACTGCGAAAGCTGCGAACCGCCAAAGAACTCTCTAACGGCGGCAACAATGGGCCGCACGTTCACCAGCGCGCTCGGTGTGGCCTGCTCAGGATCGTTGATAGTCATCCTTTCCTTGACCACCCGCTCCATGCGCACCAGCCCAACGCGAAGCTGGTTCTGTATGAGCTCGCCTACGGCGCGCACCCGTCTATTCCCCAAGTGGTCTATGTCGTCTACGTGCTGGCGTCCGCTGTTGATCAGCACCATAGTGCGCACAACGGAGATGATGTCCTCCCTGGTCAGAGTCCTCTTTTCCAGGGGAATATCAAGCTCTAAGCGGCGGTTCAACTTATACCGCCCCACTTTCCCCAGATCATAGCGGCGGGGGTTGAAGAAAAGGTTGTCCAGCAGATTCTGGGCATTCTCCAAGCTGGGAGGCTCACCGGGTCTCAGGTGCTTGTAGAACTCCAGAAGCGCTTCTTCTTTGTTTCTGACACTGTCGCGGTCCAGCGTGGTCTGGATGAAGCGGTGGTCCGGATGGACGTCCACATCCTTGAAAGTATCGAGCAGTTCTTTGTCACTGGAAAGGCCAATGGCCCTGAGAAGTGTGGTCACCGGTATCTTCCGCTTACGGTCCACTTTGACCGATACAATGTCTTTGTTGCTGGTCTCGAACTCAAGCCAGGCGCCGCGGTAAGGGACAAACTTTGCCATGGCCAGGATGCGCCCTGTGGCGGCATCCTCCTCCGTGGTGAAGTAGACGCCCGGAGAGCGCACCAACTGGCTCACCACAACACGCTCCGCGCCATTGATGACAAAGGTGCCGTTGGAAGTCATGATTGGAATATCGCCCAGGAAGAGCTTCTGCTCCTTTACTTCACTTGTGTCCTTCACCGTCAGCCTGGCAGTGACATACATGGGAGCGGAGTAGGTAATCTCTCGCTGGCGGCATTCCTGCTCGGAATACTTTGGCGCTTGAAACTCGTGGTCGACGAAGTCGAGTTCAAATCGCCCCCCGGTAAAGTCCTGGATCGGAGAAACTTCTCTGAACAGCTCCCTTAGACCCTCTCCCCTGAACCAGTTGAATGATTCAATCTGGACCTGGATGAGGTTGGGTACTTCCAAGACCTGAGGGGTGTGGGCATAAGACTTCTGCGCCGGAGCCAGGGAAACTGTGGGAACAGAGGCCAAATCAACCATGCGACTTCACTCTCCTTAACAAAGACAAAAAGACCCCCTTGCCCTCAAAAAGAGAGAACGAGGTCTATAAACCGATGGATTCTGTGGATTTCAAGAAGGGACTTATGGATCATGCGCAGACCCAGTAGAGCACTGTAACACTATATTGCCGGGCTTGTCAATAGGTTGGCGGCTGTAATTTCACGCGATCACAGCCGCCAACCGTTAAGCCAGAAACCGGGCAGCCCTCTTGGTAAGAGCCCACCCTCGTCAGGTGCGGAATATCACTCGTCGTCGTCAAGGTCATCCGGCATGAGCACGAACTCAGGGTAGGACTCCATGCCAAGCTCTCCGGCGTCCTGGCCCAGGCGCTCGACGTCGCTTGAAACGCGCACGCCCACAGTCCGCTCAATCAACTGCCATAGCGCCCAAGATACCGAGAACGTGAATGCTCCTATCGCCAGCACACCCAGTAGCTGTATGTGAATCTCGGCTCCTCCGGCTATGCTGGCGGCCAGGGTTCCCCATGCGCCGGCGAACAGGTGAGCGGGCACCGCGCCGACCACGTCGTCCAGCCTGACTCGCTCCAGCAGCTTCAGCCCGGCAACGCAGAGCGCGCCGCCAATGGCGCCGATTATCACCGCCCAGAGGTGTCCGGGTATGCCCGCGACAGGCTCGGCGATATCAGGGGCCGCCGTGATTGACACGAGTCCAGCGATTGCGCCGTTCAGCCCGGCGAACAGGTCGATGCGTCCGAGAATCGGCCGCGAAACTGCCAGGGCTGTTATGACACCGGCCGCTGCCGCCAGGTTAGTGTTGACCAGCACTATGCTCATCGCCACTGCGTCCAGCGCGCTGCCCAGAGCCAGCTGGGACCCGCCGTTGAACCCGAACCATCCAAACCATAGGATGAGGACGCCCAGCGTCACAACCAGGATGTTTGATGGCGGCGTTGGCCTGACAGTTCCGTCACGGCGGAACTTGCCCAGCCTGGGCCCAAGGACCAGTATCCCCGCCAGCGCCGCCCAGCCTCCGGTACTGTGGACTATGGTTGACCCCGCGAAGTCCTTAAATCCCAGTTCGCTGAGCCATCCGCCTCCCCAAGTCCACGCGCCTACGACGGGGTAGATGATTGCCGTAAGCAGCAGCGTGAATAGAAAGAACGACCACATCTTGACCCGCTCGGCCAGTGCGCCTGAGACGATAGAGGCCGCGGTGGCAACGAAGACCATCTGGAAGAACCAGTCCGACATAACGGAGTATCCGGCGCCGTCCTCCAGCACCGCCGCCAGCGCTCCATCCTCTCCACCCAGCAGGTTCAACTCATCGCCGGACGGCAGATACATGAAGCCGGGAGTACCAATTACGCCCCCCAGGATCTCGCCGTACATGAGGTTGTATCCGATGAAGAAGTAGGCGAGTCCGGCGATAGAGTAGAGTCCAATGTTCTTCAAGCAGATCATGGACGCGTTCTTGGTGCGCACTGAGCCGGATTCCAGCATGGTGAAGCCGGCGCACATCCACATGACCAGAACGCCCCATATAAGGAACGCGAAAGTGTTGAAGACAAAGACCGATTCCTCGTCGATCCCCGCCGCATAAGCGGCGACAGGACGGGCCAGGAACACCAAGACGGAAGCTATGCCCGTTGCCGCCAGGATGGCAGCAGGGCGACGATGAGAGAAAACATTCAACAGCATCGACACGGCTATCCCTCCTCCGGGGGCGTATTTGAAAACCGGTATCAATACGCCAAAGCTTGCGCGTAGTCTATCACTATTGGCTTACTGTGTTGCAAGTCCCACTGAAAATGAGAGAGGGCGCGTGCTGGCTCTGCAGCGCATCTCGTGCGTAGTGTTATTGACCTCCCTGCCTGCCCTTATGCATAATGCCACTCAACCGGAGGAGGGGGTATTTGGACATGATTGAATGGCTTGGCATCGAGCACCTTTTCGAGCTTTCCGGAATGGAAGCGGTTGCGGGGTTCTTCACCCCGCTGGCAATCTTCGCAGTGTTCTTCCTGGCGCAGATCATCCTGCCGGCAAGGCGGGTTACCGGCTACGTTGTTGATGAGAATACCGGCGAACCGCGCAGCTACCGGCTGAACGGCCTTCTGGTGTTCGTGATAGCCGTGATAGTGTGGGCGACGGAAATCACCGGGATGCCGCGTGACTGGTTCTACCGCTCATCCGTCTACGCCGTGGCGGGCGGTACGGTCTTTTGCCTTATCTTTTCAATCATAGCGGTGTTCGGCCAGCCCAAGAGGGGGACAATGAACCCCTTAGCGGAGCTGTGGTTCGGGCGGGTCCAGGAGATATCCCTGTTCAAGAACCGCTTCGACGTGAAGATGTACTTCTACGTGGTGGGCGGGACTATGTTGTCGCTCAACGCTTTGTCCGGCGCGGCGTACCACTATGACCGCTTCGGAGACGACTTCAATCCGGGCGTTTTCCTGTATGCCGGGTTCTTCACGTTCTACATCCTGGACTACTTCATATTCGAGCGCGTCCAGCTTTATACCTACGATCTGATCCATGAGAAGCTGGGCTTCATGCTGCTCTGGGGCGGTTTGGTGGTCTACGGATGGCTGTTCATCCTGCCGTTGTGGGGCATGGCGGCTCACCCCGACCCCGGATTCTCCACGGCGTGGACGTATGTCTGGCTCATTGGAGCGGCCGGGCTGTTCCTTGGGGGGTGGGTCATCTCTCGCGGGGCCAACTTGCAGAAGTACACGTTCAAGCGATGGCCGGACCGCAAGTTCCTCGGACTCATCGAGCCCAAGTACATTGAGGCCGGCGACCGCAAGATTCTGTACACCGGTTTTTGGGGCGCGGCCCGCCACTTCAACTATATGGGCGAAGGGTTCCTCTCCTTCTCGATTGGCCTGGTGTTCGGCCACTTCTTGAATCCGTGGGCGTGGCTCTACTTTGTCTTCGTAGTCACCTTCTTCACCTTCCGTCAACGCGGCGACGACAAGCTCTGCGCCGAGAAGTACGGCGAGGAGAAGTGGGCAGAGTACAAGGCACGGGTGAAGTACCGGATATTCCCCGGGATTTATTGAGTGGAGACGCCGTCACCCCCATCCGCTAACTCGCGGAGGGAGGCGGCGGCGGCGCACCGGTCCATACGCTCGACCAGGCCGCGGTTGATGGCCCTGGCCACGCCGGGTCCTTGGTAGATGAGACCGGTCAGCAGCTGCACGGTGTCAGCGCCGGCTTTTAGAGCGCGCAGGGCATCGTCCGCGTTAGAGATGCCGCCGCAGGCGTGGACAGCGACATCGCTCCCCACCTCCGAACGGACGTCGGCCACTATGCGCAGGGTGTCTTCGAGCAAGGCGTGTCCGCTGAGGCCGCCCTGCCCCATAGCGAGACTGGGCGCTTCCACCGGCCTGGTGTTGGCGGCGGTGATGCCGCTGACGCCCTGCTCTACCGCGATTCGCGCCAGAGCAAGGACGCGCTCCCTGCCCTCGTCGTCTGTATAAGGGGGTATCTTCAACCATAGAGGCTTGGAGCGCTGGGAGTTCACCGCGCTCAGCAGGTCCTTCAGGCTTTGCGGTTCCTGAAAGACGCGTATGCCCTGGGTGTTGGGGGAGCTTATGTTCAACTCTATGGCGTCGCACAGGGGCTGCAACGCCGCGTGACAGTCAAGGAATTCGTCGATGGTCAGCCCGGCGACGCTGACGACCACGGGTTGAAGGCGGTCGCCCCGCTTGTCTTGCAGGCGTTGGAGCTGCGCTTTGGCGGCGTCCAGTCCCTTGCCGGGGAACCCCAAGGCATTGATCAGCGATTGCCTACCCTGCAAGCGCATGAGCCGGGGACGGGGGTTGCCGGCACGCGCCTCGCGAGTGACGGTGCCCCCGACAACATAGCCGAACCCCAGCGAAACCAGGCCGTCCAGAAAGCGGCAGTTCTTGTCGTATCCGGCCGCTATTCCCACCGGCGATGGAAAGGTCAATCCGCCGGCGGTTACCCTAAGCCTGGCGTCCCGGCTGCGGAAGTACGGGGACAGCGCCCGCATCAATAAACGACGTGCAAGGAACCAATCGGCCAGAGACTGGGCGCGCTCAGGGGGAAGCCTGAATAAGAGGGGTCTGAACAGCGCTGCGTAGATGGCCATGCCGAACCACATTGTTCCACGCCGCTGAGGGAGTTGTCCAGCGAGTCGATCACCTGAGAAGCGCGATAAACCCTGCCTGCTGGAAATCGTGGTCGCCCGAAAGAGCCTCCGAAATGTGCATCTGCTCCATTGCAACGAAGCTCGCGCAATCCGTCAGGCTCCAACTCTTGTCCAACCGCGCAGCGTATCGGGCTAGGGCGTCGTCGAACTGTCTGCTTGTCTACTGTGCCACTACTACGTTGGGGTCGGACTTCAGAGCAGTGACCAGTCCGGACGCGCGCGCTCTTATATCGCTTCTCAAGCCTCCCATAGCATTCAGGAATTCCACAAGAACCATTTCGGTTGTGACAATGCGGAAGGACCCTAGTTGACCGGTAATCTCCTCCGCCTTCCGGTGCAACTCATCGCGAGCATCTAATAGCGCTATCCAGTAGCTGGCGTCGGCGAAAACCGTCCTCATAGCTCATTGCTTTTGGCCCAGCCGTACAAGTAATGCTTGTAGTTCCTGGCCAAATCGGACGGCGCGTCATTGAAGGCATCCTCCGGCAAGGACTCTCGGGCTTTCTTGAACATCGCCAGGACGGAAGCCCCCGCGTCTGCCGGCGCCTCCTCTTCTACAATCAACATTTTGCAAATCTCTTCCGGCATTCTTAGATTGCACTCATCTTGGAACTCGGCAACGCTCCCGTAGAATGTGCGGAACTCTTCCACAATGTCCATTCCCATGTTGCTGGCCCTGCGTAAGTTGGAAATGGCTTGCTCCCACTTGCCAAGCCGCAGCAGACCGATGCCGCGATTGAAGAAGGCAAACACGTTAGGCCCCAGGCTCAGCGCCTTGTTGTAGTCCTGCATTGCACGAGTATGCTCGCCCTTACTCCCATAGGCAACGCCGCGGTCGTTGTAAGCGTCGGCATAGCATGGATCCAAATCCAAAGCCTTATCGAAGTCCTGGATGGCAAGAGCAACGTCGCCCTTCTTCAGGTAGAGCCCTCCACGGACGGCGTATAGATAGGCGTAGTCAGGTTCCAATTCCAGCGCCCTATCACAGTCAACTACGTCAATGGCCTGCGGCGCGGTCTCAGTGGGTAGAATTTCCCGCCCTTCCAAAGTTAAGGGCCAGCTTTTCGACGTTACCATTTTCTTAGCTCACTTTGGCTACAGTTCCTACGCAGCCAATTATACAACATCGGCTACGTCCAGTAGCAGCCTTGCCCGGGTATCTGTCTGAAAAGGCGCTAATGCGCTAGAATGCTTGCCGAGCCATTCCGGAGACGAAGTGTAACGCATGGTAACGGATTTAGTTGCTATAGGCATGCTGGTTGTAGTGGCCAAGGTGTCCGAGGGCGTCCTGAGCCGCGTCGGCGTCAGTTCCCTGGTCTCCTACACCATAGCCGGAATCCTGCTGGGGCCGGTACTTGGGCTTGTTGAGGTCCATGGGCACATCATCCTCTTCCTGGAATTAGGCATCTTCGTCTTCTTCTTCGTCATTGGCCTTGAGGAGATAGACATCCCCGGCTTCGTAGCCACCATCCGCAGGCGCCATTTCGTGGCCGCCGCGCTGGCATTGATCGTATCCATCATGGCGTCCCTGTTAGTAACGTCCAGCCTGCTGGGCGAGGACTACTCGCTGGGGCTGGAGTTCGACAAGGCGTTGTGCCTTGCCGGCATCCTGTCTCTGTCAAGCTTGGGGCTTGTGGCCAAGGTGCTGTCCGACAAGGGGTTGCTGAAGGACGTGATTGGCCTGCGCATGTTCACCGTGGTAATCATTGCGGAGGTGCTTGCCCTGATGGTGGTGGGCCTCACCATTGGTGAAGACGCAGCACATACGCTGAGCCCCTTTGGCGTGTTACAGCTCATGGGGCAGGTGGCAGGATTCACTATAATCATCTGGGTCATATCGTCCAAGCTGCTGCCCAGGGTTATGGAACTGTTGCAGCGTTTCCTGGACGTGCCGCAGCTCTTCTTTGGGCTGATTTTGGGAGGGCTCTTTCTGGTGGTCACCAGCGCGGAAAATTTCGGGCTGCACGGTTCCCTGGCGGCGCTCCTGTTCGGAGCCGCCCTGTCTGGGCTGCCCAACCGGCTGCGCCGGGAGTTCATTCCGGGCATCCACAGCATTGCCGACGGGCTGTTCATTCCGCTTTTCTTTGCCTCTGCCGGCCTGCACTTGGACGCCTCTTTCCTGTACCTGCCGCCAACCATTGTCGTGGCTCTGGTTTTCATACCCATGGCGGGCAAGCTAGCAGCCTCATTCATTGGCGCGTTCGTGGCGCGGCTCAAGACGCCCATCGTCCTATCCGTAGGCATGATGGGGAAGGGAGTGGCAGAGGTTGCCCTGCTTGTAGTCCTGCTGGAGGCCCACGTGATCGACCATGACGTATTCTCCCTGCTGGTGCTCATCATGCTGGGCTACATACTGCTGATGCCGCCGATCATCAGCCTGGCGGTCAACAAGGTGAAGCTGCGGGAGAAAGCGCCCGACGTCCAGCCCATCATGCCCTCCTATGCCCGTCACGCCCTGACCGGCGTGGTGGTACGCACCGTCATGGACAGCACGCGCAACTACCCGGACCCGGACGTAACGGTGAGCGACTTCCTCAATCATTGGACCATAGACAATCAGGAGGACTACCTGATACTGGATGGAGGCGTTCCGGCAGGCAGCGTTTCACTGTCGAGGCTGAAGCTCCGGCGCAGAATGCTCTTCTGGGACAGAAGCTCCTTTGACAACACTCCTCTGCGAGAGGTGATGCACCACAACCTGCCTCAAGCCAACCCTGAAGAGCTGATTGATGATGTAATGGAGCGGATGTCGGCCAACTCTCTGACCGTCATACCGGTACATGACCCGCACTCTGGGAAGTTCCTGGGAATGGTCAGCGGCAGCGAAATCCTGGAATTGCTGGCGTTGCGAGAAAGGGTTTTCAGCGAGACGCAAACGATGGAAAGCAACGAGCCTCAGTCTGAAGCCTAGGAGGAGAATATGCCTATTTTGATACGCGCCGGAGGGGCCTACCTGGTACTGCTTTCAGTGGTGGTTGCGGTGAACTTCGTCGCCACGCCTCTGTACCACCCCGGCGGAGACGAGCCGTTCACCGTGTGGGAGATACTGAACTGGTTCATGGCGGCGGGCATTGTGCTCACCGTGGCCGCCACCTACATAGCGAAGCGCCGCGCAGACGGCTCTGATGATTTAAGGCGCTACGTGGAGACAAACCTGCTCTTCTACTCGGCAGTGGCGCTGCTCCTGGTCTTCTTCTGGAACTGGTTCAGCAATCTATCCCCCAACAACTCGCCGGACGGCCAGTTCTGGGTCGTCATCGACACTCTGATGCCAATAGTGTCGGGTGTGACGGGCTGCCGGATGCTCAGGCATTAGGCGGGACAGAGAGGGCTATGCAGAGGCTTGCGCTGCCCCGTTTGCCTGTTTGCCTGTAAAGTTTCAGGCATTATCTATAGACTTTGCTCTGCCCCGTTGTTATGATACCCAGCGCAAGTTTCGCTCACTCTGAAAACTTGCCTTTAGGAGCCAATGTACCAGCCTCCGCGCCCTCAGCCTGAAATAGACATAGACCAAATTCTGGAGAGGATCAAGGACACCTTCCGACGCTTCACCGGGAAGTTCGGATTCGGCGGCTCCGGCATCCTCATCGTAGCTGTTGTCGGCATCCTCGTCGTCCTCTGGCTGGGCACCGGCTTCTACCAGGTCCGCCCAGCCCAGCTGGCCGCAGTGCGCCTCTTCGGCGCATACACCGGAGACTTGCAGGGGCCTGGACTTCACTGGTTCTGGCCTGCGCCCATAGGCACCCGCAACGTTGAAACCGTTACGGAGACAAGACGCATGGAACTGGGTTTCCGCAGCTTGGAAGGCGGCCAGATCACCGATGTCCCGTTCGAAGCTCTGATGATCACAGGCGACCTCAACATCGCCGACGTCCAGTTGGTCGTCCAATATAGGACCAAAGACCTTGCCGCCTACCTTTTCCAGGTGGACGACCCCGGTGACCCCGAACGTGACGTACGCGTCGGCGCCCCCGACGGCTTCACCTTGAAGGACGCCACTGAAGCCGCTTTGCGACAAGTCGTAGGTCAGCGCAGCATCGATGACATCCTCACCATTAACAAGGAGGCTGCCCAGGCTGATGCACGTCTCCTCCTTCAGACAATTCTGGATGATTACAATACCGGCATTGAGATATTGGAAGTAAGGCTGCAAAACGTACGGCCTCCCGACCCTGTTCGTGACGCATTCGATGACGTGGTCCGGGCTCGCGTAGATAAAGAGGCCCGGATTAACGAGGCTCTAGCATACCAACAGGACCAGGTTCCCAGGGCTCGTGGTGACGCCCAGCGAATTCTTAACACGGCCGAGGCTTTCAAGCAGGAGCGCATCCTGAGGGCTACCGGTGAAGCTGACCGTTTCCTCGCCGTACTCCAAGAGTACCGAGAGTCGCGGGAAGTGACGCGGCAGAGGCTGTACCTGGAGGCCATGGAGGATATCCTGCCCGGCATCACCAAAGTAATCATCACCCCGGACACCGGCGGCAACCTTCTGGAGTTCCTGCCTCTGCCCGTTGACCAAGCCACTCCAGTGAGTATAAGGGTCACGCCCACGCCCACGCCTACCCCGGCGGCGGGGTCTTGATGGAGCAAAATGGCTAGAGTAATAAGCACAATACTGATACTGCTGATTATAGTCGGCGCAGTAGTCGGCTCACAGGCGCTCTTTGTCGTCGACCAGACCCAGTTCGGCGTGGTCACCCGGTTCGGCGAGATCCAGCGCACGCTCAGAGAACCCGGCCTCAAGGTAAAGGTCCCGTTCATCGAATCGGTCAACCGTTTCGACAAGCGGCTGCTCAGAATAGACGTACCCACCGAGTCCATGCCGGACAAGGACCAGCAGTTCCTTGAAATAGACGCCTACGTGCGGTACAGGATAAACGACCCCAGGAAGTTCCTGGAAAGGCTGCGCGACGAGTTCACCGCCGCCGACCGCATAGGACGGATAGTGATATCGGAACTGCGACGCGTGGTGGCCGCCAGCGACCGCACCGAAATTATTGGCGGCATCGCTCAGTCACAGCCGGACGGCACGCTCATCGTTATTCCCAACAAGACTCCCGAAGGAGTCGATACCCGTGAAGCGCTCACCCGGCAGGTGCTCGGTGGCTCCAATGCAGTTGTGGGTTCTAGCGAAAACGACTTTGGCATTGAGATAGTGGACGTGAGGATAAAGGCCGCCGACTTCCCCGGCACCGTGGAGCAGACTGTGTTCAACAGGATGCGCACGGAACGCGACGTCCAAGCCCAACGCCTGCGTGCCGAGGGTGCAGAGCAGAACCTCACCATCACCACTGACGTGGACCGTCAGGTAGCTATCATCCGCGCCGAGGCCGACCGTACGGCCAACAGCCTGCGAGGCGAAGGTGAGGCCGAGGCTATCAGAATTCTGGCTGAAGCCTTGGAAGAAGACCCTGAGTTCTTTGCTTTCAGGCGCAGCCTGGAAGCCTACACCAACTTCCTTACTGAGAAGTCCACCGTTGTGCTCTCATCCGAAAACGACCTTTTCCAGTACCTGGAGGGTCCGGATCGGCCGGACAGCTAGACAAGCAACGCGCTCAGATTGTGACTCCTTGTCACATGCACTACTATAGATAGCGCCGTTTAATCGGTCATTCTCATGCCTTTGCTGGATATATCAACCGCGGTTCTTTCTCTAGCGTTCGGTTACTTGGTTGGCGCCGTTCCCACCGCATACGTGGTGGCGCGCCGGGTCAGGGGCATTGATATCCGCACCCACGGCAGCGGCAACGTGGGCGCATCCAACATAGGCCATCACGTGGGAAGGCGCTACGGCATCCTCGTCGGCGTCTTCGATGGTCTGGTGAAGGGTGTTCTGCCCATACTGGTGGTCAGGGCCTTGGGACACGATCTGACGTATCAGGCTCTTGCCAGCGCCGGAAGCATCGTGGGCCATAACTGGTCTATATACCTCAAGTTCAGCGGCGGACGCGGTCTGTCCGTCATTTTAGGCGCCCTTCTTATCCTGGCCTGGAAGGAGTTCATTGCTCTAGTCGTCGTGGCGCTGCTGGGCTGGGCGATCTTCCGCAGTATAGCTTTGTGGACGGGTATCGGCCTGGTCCTGCTTCCTCTGTGGGCGCTGCTCTTCGGGGAGCCTGCCGAGATTGCGGCGTATACCGTTATCGCGCTTGTTCTAACCGTACTGAAACGGCTGCTCTCCAATCCGGGCAGCGAACTGCCGGGGCTGCGCTGGCGAGACAAGGTCTTGCCGCGCCTCCTTTACGACAGAGATATTATGAAGAAAAGCGACTGGGTCAAGCGCAGCCCCAGCCAGGAAGAGAACCACGATAGATTATGACCGGCTACTGTTACAAGCACTCAGATACGGAAACCGCCCTCAGTTGCGGCCACTGCAACAGGCCCATATGCGTCAAGTGCGTGGTGCAGCATCCCGTGGGCATTCGCTGCCCCGAGTGCGGACGGCCCACCAAGATACCCCAGTGGGACATTACGCCTGCCTATTACGCCCGCGCCATAGGAGCGGCAGCGGCCATTTCCATCGCAGGCGTTGCAGTCTTGGTGTTCCTGCGTACCCTGCCGCTCGGCATCCTTGGATATTACGCGACGCTGGCGGCGCTCGTCGGTATCGGCTACCTCATTGGCCAGGGCATAAACCGGGTCGTCAGCGGCAAGCGGGGTCGCGAACTGCAGTGGGTTGCCGGAGTGGCCATGGGAATTACCGCGTTCGTTGCGTTGCCCTTTATAGGCTTCAACTTCTACACCCTGATCGCTATCGCCGCCGCCGTCTATATCGCCGTCAATCAATTGCGCATCTGAGCTGCGGCGCTATAGTTCTCCGCCCGCCTTTGCCTTTCCACTCCCCAGCTTCTATACTCCATTGGTTTTGCATATGGTATCACGGCTGAAGAGATCCAGACATTGAGCGATACAACAGCGCGACACAAAGGCGAAGACAGCAGGGGCGCCTTGCTCATCGCGGCCATTGTCCTCGGTCACGCCATCAAGCACGTCTACATCTCAGGGTTCCAGACCATCGTCTTCCCGGAGATGAAGATTGCCCTGGGGCTGAGCAACACCTCCTTCGGAGCGCTTGCCACTGCCCGCCAGGCCACCAGCGGCGTCACCACGCTGGGCGCAGGCTATCTGGGCGACCGTTTCAGCAATCAGGCCGGACTACTCCTTGCCATATCTCTGAGCCTCATGGGCATATCGTATTTCCTTGTCGGTTCCGCACCCAGCTACCCTCTACTCTTCCTCGCCATGCTGCTGGTCGGCTTGGGGCCTTCTCTGTATCACCCGCCGGCTCTCGGCGCTCTGGCACGTCGCTTCCCCGATCGCCGGGGCTTCATGATATCCCTTCACGGCATGGGCGGCAGCATCGGCGAAGCGTCGGGCCCTCTCATCGCCGCCGTCGCCGTCACCGCGCTTGTCTGGGACGGGGCGTTGCAGTGGAGCATCATCCCCGCATTGATAGCCGCCGCCGTGGTTTGGTTCATGATGAGCAACGTGCCCGCTGTACAAGGAGGGGCGGCTTCTCTCAAGGAGTACTTCAGCGCACTGGGAGGTCTGTTCAAAGACCGCCTCCTTGCTTCCGTACTGGCCGCATCGGGAATACGCAGCCTGGGCCAGAGCGCCGTAGTCATATTCCTCCCCGTCTACCTGCGAGAGGACTTGGGTTACTCACTGGGTGAAATGGCCGTCTACCTGGCCCTTTCCCAGGTCGTAGGCATCGGAGCGCAGCCCGTCATGGGCGCTCTTTCCGACAGGTTGGGACGAAAGGTCATCATAGCGCCGTCGCTGCTGGCGTTCTCCGCCATGCTTGTTGCGCTCTACTTCGTGGAACCCGGTTTCCTCATGGTAGCGGTGATCATCGTTATGGGCGCTTTCCTATACTCCATGCAAGCGCTGTTCCTTGCCGCGGCTTCAGACATGGGCGGCCGGCAATTACAGGCCACCATCTCGTCGATGACCTACGGCATGACCTTCGTGGCCGCCACCATCTCGCCATTCATCGCGGGCCTTTTCGCCGACGCCTTCCAGGTAAAGACGGTGTTCCTCTACAGCGCCTCTCTCCTGCTGGTCTCGGCGCTGGCCTTTGCGGTCATACGGATGCCCAACAGGACATCGGGGTACGTTTCATAGTGGCTAGAGCCGCCGCATCTCCTTGGAGCGGTACGACCACAGTACGCTCAGCGCCAGCCCAATCGAGGCGCTGAGCGACACCGCCTGTCCGGGGCCTATGGCTTCGGCGAGCCAGCCCAGCGCCAGCATGGACAGCGGCGACATCCCTATCGCCGTGTTGGCGAATCCCATCGCCCTGCCCCGCATCTCCTCTCCCACGGACAGCAGCACAAGTGTGAACACCATGCTGACAAAACCGGACATGCCCAGGCCCGCCAGCATCAGGCCGGCCACCGACAACGGGTAGAAGCTGGACAGCGAGAACACCAGAAGCCCGCCGAAGGCCACAGCCGTGCCCACTACAAAGTAGGTGGAGTTGCGGTTTATCCTTGGCCTTGTGGTAATGAAAATGGCGGTGAGGAACGCTCCGAAGCCCTGAGACGAAGCCAGCACCCCAAGCAGGGTTGGCCCCACGCCGAGCACCTTGTCGGCAAAGACCGGCACCAGCGGAATATAGGAGTAGTACAGCAGATTCATGATCACTATGATGCCCAGGGTGCCTATCACGGCGCGGTTGGACGCTACGGCGCGCGCGCCTTCTCCTATCGGAGTGAATATGGCGGTGAGCCTTATCGGTATCTTGCTCTGCGGCTTTGGAGAGCGCACACGCAGCAACGCCAGCAGAGCAGTGGCATAGATGGCCATTATGAACAGGTACGGAGTGGTGGCCTCCGCGCTCTTTCCCAGAGGGATGAGGTCTATAAGAGCGCCGGCCAGGAACGGCCCCAACATGCCCGCCGCCATCATGCTCATACCCTCCAGGGCGTTGGCGTAGCTGATGCCGCGCCTCCCCACAATGTCCAGGGCAAACGTCCGCCGCGCCGCCATGTCCAGGGTGTGCGGCACTCCGTACACGGCGCTCAGCGCCACTATGTGCCAGCCCTGCGCCAGGCCGCTTAGCACCAGGAAAACCGTGACGCCAAGCACGGCCAGGTCTATGAGATGCGCCGCTATGAGCACACGCTTCCTATCGAAAGCATCCGCAACAACACCGCTGAGGATGCCGCCCAGCAGCATAGAGGAGAAGAAGGCCGCGCCGACAAGCTGCGTTTGGAAGGTTGAATCGGTCAGCTTCAGCACTAGGTAGCCGGAGGCCACCATCCAGGTCCAGCGGCCCGTATGCCACGCCCAACTGCTTCCCCAGAGCGTGCGGAAGTCCTTGTTGCTCAACAGGCCGAGGACGGGGAGTCTTGGCGGCTTGTCGTGGGTTTCAGGAGCGGCTGTCGCCATGGGGTCGGCTTCGGTGGACATCGCCTATCAGTATACATGACCAACCGGCGTCCCGGTTAAGGCGATGGGCCGTCGCTGCGCAAAGGCCGCGTCTGCTGGTATACTGGCCTTCTTCAAGCCATAGGAGGGTGGAGATGACGGTTATCGTTACCGGGGGCGCCGGGTTCGTAGCCTCCAACGTAGTTAAGACGCTCGCCGAGCAGGGACGGGACGTGGTTTCGGTGGACATAGCTCCGCCGGACGACCTTCTACTGCGCTATACGGATTCCGTGAAGGATCGCATCACCTGGGCCCAGGCGGACATCCTGGACATGGCGTCGCTGGAGAAGGCCGCCGCGGGCAAGCGGGTGGAGGGCATCATCCACGCCGCCGTGTATACCGTGGTCTTGGACGAGTTGGAAAGGTCGGACAGCAAGCGCCTTGTAGACATCAACTTCACCGGCACAGTCAACATGCTTGAGCTGGCGCGCCTCACCGGGGTGAAGCGGTTCGTCTACGTCAGTTCGGGCGGCGTCTACGGCGGAAGCCCACCCGACATGCCGTTGAAAGAGGACATCCCTCTTGACCCGGAGAGCCTGTACAGCGTCACTAAGTACGCAAGCGAGCTTATCACGCGCCGCTACGGACGGCTCCACGGTTTTCAAGCGGCCAGCGGACGGCTGAGCGGGCCGTACGGGCCCATGGAGCGGCCCACCGGCCACCGCGCCGTCATGTCGATGATGTACGATTGGACGGGCAAGGCGGTGCGCGGCGAGCCCATCAAGATAGAGCCACGGCACTCCAGCGGAGACCTCACTTACGTGCTGGACCTGGCCGCGGGCATCATAGGGCTGCTGGATGCGCCCAGCCTCAACCACAGCTTCTACAACGTGTCGCGCGGCATCATGGTTACCATGGACCAGATTGTGGAAGCGTTCCGCCAAGCCGTACCGGACGTCCAATTCATAGACCCGCCTTCCGGCGGCGGCATCGGCACGGGGCGAGGACCCGCCGACAACACGCGTCTGCGCCAGGACACCGGCTTTGCGCCGCAGTACGACCCCGTGGCGGGCATACGACACTACATAGAGTGGCGCCACCAGTACGGTTTCACCAGCTAAGGAGGCATCTTTGGAATACGTCAACTTGGGACGCACCGGCCTCAAAGTGTCCAGGATATGCCTGGGCACCAACATGTTCGGCGCAGGCTACGTGGATGACAGCAGAGCCATCTCAGTCGTCGATGCCGCCCTGGACAGCGGCATCAACTTCATCGATACCGCAGACCTCTACAACGACGGCAAGTCGGAGGTGGTGGTGGGAAAGGCGCTGGCCGGTAAGCGGCATGACGTGGTAATCGGCACAAAGGGTTTTGCGCCAATGGGCCCCGGCGTCAACGACAGGGGGCTATCGCGCAAGCACCTCATCGACGCGGTGGAAGGCAGCCTGCGGCGATTGGACACCGACTACATCGATCTGTACCAGGTGCACTGGTGGGATCCGGACACGCCGATAGAAGAGACCATGACCACCCTGAACGACCTGGTGCGGCAGGGCAAGATTCGCTACATCGGCTGCTCAAACTTCCAGGCCTGGCAACTGGCCCGATCGCTGTGGGTCAGCAACAAGCTGGGAATCGAGCGGTTTGAGTCGGTGCAGCCGCTGTACAACATGGCGCAGCGGGACATCGAAGCCGAGCTCTTCCCGCTCTGCGAGGATCAGGGCGTCAGCGTCATACCGTACCAGGTGCTCATGGGCGGCCTGCTCTCCGGAGCATACGACCAGAACAAGGAACCGCCCCAGGACAGCCACATGGCTTCCCGTCACGCCGGAGGCGCAAAGACCCGTTTCTGGAACGACACCACCTTCAACCTGGTGGAGCGCGTGAAGAAAACGGCCTCTGAGCTTGGCTACGAGCCGACACAAGTTGCCCTGGCCTGGTGCCTCTCTAAATCCGTTGTGGCGTCGGCAATCGTAGGGTCAAGCAGGCCGGAGCAGATAGCACAGAATGCCAGGACGTCCGAAATCAAGCTCCCCGGCGAGGTGTTGGAATGCCTCAACGGCCTCTGAGCAGGCTGTCGTCCCTCCTTTTCCCGATCCTTGCCGCCGCCATTGCGCTGACCCTGGCCGCCTGTAGCCACGGCCAGTTGACCCCGCCGGTCACCCCTTCGCCGCAGGCAACCCTGCCACCCGCCGTCAACATTGGCGGAGCAACCGTCCAGAACATCCCCGGCGTCCACACCCCGCGGGCCATGACCTACGACGGCAAGCACATCTGGGTGGCCAACATAAGCAAGGACACGGTGACCAAGATGACGCCTGAAGGCCGCGTGGTTGGGGCATATCCCGTGGGCAGCGGGCCCAAGGCGCTGGAGTTCGACGGCGAACACATCTGGGTGGCCAACAACGGCGAGAGTTCGGTGACCAAGCTGACCCTGGAGGGCCACAGGGTGGGCGACTACCCCATCGGAGGCGGCTACACCGCGCCGACGGCGCTGCTCTACGACGGAGAGTACATGTGGGTGGCCACTGCCTGGGGCAACTCGGTGAGCAAGCTGGAACTGGACGGCAGCACCGTCAAGACCGTCCGCATTCCCGGGGTGCACCCGGCCCCCTGGGCGCTCAGCCACGACGGTGAGTCCGTTTGGGTGGCCAGCTTGGATGAGTCCGTGGTGCAAGAACTGAACGACGACCTGGAGATAACGGCCACTTACAGGGTGGGACTGGGCCGCGACACGCCGTGGGAGCTTGGGGGGCAAGGGCCCGTGGACCTGCTGCACGAGGGAGACAACATCTGGATAGCGACGAACTGGCGAGACCTGGTGAGCAAGGTCAGCGACGGCGGAGAGGTGACCAACGAATACGAGGTGGGCGACTGGCCCATGGCCCTGGCCTACGACGGCGGGAGCATATGGGTGGTTAACTACAGGGACGGAAACGTGCAGAGGCTAAGCCTGCAAGGAGAGGACATCGGCACGTACCCCACGGGTAAGAACCCCATCGCCGTGGAGGTACTGGGCGGAGACGTCTGGGTAGCCAACTTCGGCGACAACTCTTTGACAAAGGTGTCTCCATGAGACCCCGCCCGTCTCTCCTGCTGGCCGTCGTCGTCGTGGCTGCTGCGGTCGTCGCGGCGGGGGCGTTCGCCGTCCCGGCGTTGTTCAGCGACCGGGACGACACGCTCACCGTGGCCATACCGTCGTTCGGGCCGGAGACA
Source organism: Dehalococcoidia bacterium (assembly GCA_963667055.2). Lineage (GTDB taxonomy): Bacteria > Chloroflexota > Dehalococcoidia > Lucifugimonadales > QGNO01 > DAOUJH01. The sequence continues at coordinate 1,009,526 of OY762956.1, read as the reverse complement.
CTCGACCCCTCGCGGGACTCCTCACAGGGCTTGCTCTACCACGGCCACCTGTACAACCACCTGATAGGCGTCTCCGAAGAAGGAACGCCGTCACCCCAAGCCGGACTGCTGGACTCCGCCACGATAAGCAGCGACGCCAAGAGCTTCACCCTGAGACTGCGTCAAGGGATGAAGTGGCACGACGGCAGGGAAATAACAGCGGACGACGTGCGGTTCAGCCTGGAATACTACACCCGGGAGGATGCCGCCTGCGGAGTCTGTGCGCTGCTGCAAGGGGCGCTGGACAGCGTAACCGTGACCGACCGCTACACGGCGGAAGTCCGCCTCAATGAACCGGACGCAGAGTTCCTGCACCTGCTGGGGCCCGTGGAAGGAGACGCTCCGCTCCTGCCCAAGCACCACTGGGAATCGGAAGGTGAAACGGGCCTGGCCGAGAACCCTATCGGCAGCGGGCCCTGGAAGTTCAGCGAGCGCAAGACGGGCGAATACATCGAGTTCCAAGCAAACGCGGACTACTGGGACGGCCAGCGGATACCGACCTTCGACAAGCTGCGACTGGTGCAAATAGAGGACGCCGCGGAACGGCTGAAGGCTCTGCGGTCGGGCCGGGTGGACATCACCATCATCGACCGTGAGGACGTGGAGCCTCTGAAGCAGGAGGGGTTCGCCATAGGCGGCCCCAAGTACGTGCTGGCGACGACCCTGCTCTACTTCATGAGCTACGATCCGTCCTACCTGACCTCCGACATCAATTTCCGCAAGGCGCTGGCCCTGGGAGCGGACTTTGAAGGCATAGTAAACGCTCTCTATCCGGCGGAGGTGGCAACGCTGGCGGGCGGCTCGCCCTTCTTCAGCCCGCCCACCGAGGGGTACGACGCGGCGCTCCCCCCCTACTCCTACGACCCCGCCGAGGCGCAACGCCTGCTTCAAGCCGCCGGATACGACGGCGAAACCGTCCATCTGCTATCCATAGCGGCCTACGGCCTCACGGAGATGCTCGACGTGAACGAGACGCTGGTCGAGGACTGGCGCGAGATCGGGGTCAACGTGGAACTGGTGAATACGGAGTTTCCCCAGATGCTGGCGCGGTGGGTGGCCCGGCCTCAGGAGTTCGACGACCTTGCGCCCGCGCCGCTTATACACGGGGCGTTTCCCCATACCTCCAGGTTCAACACCACGGTGAAGGACTACATGGCGCCCGGTAGAGTCGGACGGCTGGCATACCCCGACCTGGAGCGGGGCAACGCACTCTACCAAGAGTTGAGCAGCATAGTAGACCCGGCGCAAAGAGAAGAGCGATTGCTGTTGTTGAACCGCGAGACCTACGAGGAGTATTGGGCGGTACCCGTCATCTGGCGCCACCAGCCGTACGCGTTCAGCTCAAAACTGACCGGCTGGCAACCCATCGACGGGACGGAGAACAGCCTGCGATTGGAGACGGTGCGTCCCGTCGAGTAAGCGGCGACCGGGATCAGCCTACCTCCAACATCCGGTCTATACTGAACAGCGGCGACAGGTGTTCGCGTCCGTCCTCTTTGATGAGGAACATGTCCTGCAGGTGGTAGTAGTCGACGTGGGGCTCGAAGGCTAGCGCCATCCCCGCCTCGATAACCGTGTCGACGGACGACACCAGGTACGGCTGCTGCTGGTGCCACCAGGAACCGACGCCGTGTCCGGCCAGCGCTACCCTGCCCGCGAACCCTTCCCGCTTGAACGCGTCGGAAGCGTAGCGGTAGACGTCGCTGGCTTTGACGCCGGGGCGTGCCTGCTCAATAGTGCCCCAGTAAATGTCCAGGACTTTTTGATACGTCCGCTTCTGCTCATCGGAAGGCGCGCCCAGCACCACGGTGCGCGACTGATGGCCTGGGTAACCCTGGTACCAGAACACGTAATCGTTGCGGATGATGTCGCCTTTCTTGAACTGGAAATCGCTTTCGCCGCCGTAGACCACCGTGTTGCGGCTGGAGTTCAGGATGCCGTGCGCCCAGTTGGCCCCCCTGCGCAAGCAAGCGGCGATAAGCCTGCTGTGTATCTCCCGCTCCGTATCGCCGTCGCGCACGGTTGGGAAGACCTCCAGGTACGCCTCGTCGAGCAGCCTTGCGCCTTCCCGTATCAGCTCCACCTCACCGGGGGTCTTGATCCAGCGCACCTCATCCATCATAGCGGTGCAGTCCACGGCCTCGGCCTTTGGCAGGAGAGCGGCTATCTCCTCCCACGCAGCGGCGCTGAGATACGTCTTTTCGAAGCCGACCCGCGACTCGTGCAGTCCCATCTCCCGGAGCGCTCCAACCGCCTTGACGTAAGCCGACTCCCCGTAGTCGTCGTACATCTCGATTCTTTCCAGCCAGGAATCGCGACGCGCCAGAGGAGCGGCGTAACTGTTTAGAACCATGACCGGGTCGCCATGCCTGGGCCAGACGACAAGGACGCCTCTCGGCGAATCGGGGAAGTCGAGGTGGCGGGCCAGCGTGCCGGGGTAGGCGAATCCCGTGAGATAGGTGAAGTTCTTGCCGGAGCGGGCGACCACGGCGGAAAGGCCATCCCTGTCCATGAGCCGGTTCAGGCGCTCTACGTTGGCGATGATGGATCGTTTGCTTTGAGTCATTGCTCCTCCCGGAGGCGGATAGCAAGTGTGTGGCCGTATTGTAGCACGGGCGGTGGGTGACGGTTTCTGAATCACTTTGACAAAAGCTTTATTCCTCTGGCACACTTGTGATGCTACCGAATCCAAGCCTAGACACACGTCAGAAGGCTTAGCGGGCGCTCGCGCCCCCTTGATGGTGTGTGTCTATATGGGTTCGGTAGCATGAGCCTAGCAAGCCGCAAGGGGGTTCCTTATGAGCCTGAGACTACCGAACCAGGACTTCTTGTCTTCGGTAATTTCGGTAGAGTCTAAGCGCCTCCGCTACGCCGACCTGATAGGGCCCCAGCACACCCGCATAGAGAGGATGCTCTAGTGGGAAACGCCGACGCCCTGAACCGCACCCTGTTCATTGCCGACAACCTGCCGATTCTGCGCGGCATAGACTCCGAGAGCGTAGACCTGATAGCTACGGACCCGCCGTTCAACAAAGGCGTGAAGGCGTTTGAGGGGATAGTCACGGCGGGCACGGACAAGGAAGGCCGGAAGGTCTCCTACAAGGACATTTGGACGTGGGGCGATGTGCAGTCGGAATGGGCGGAGAACATCAAGGACGACCACCCCAATCTGCACTCCGTCATACAAGCCGCCAACGCCGCGGCTGGCGAGGACATGGGAGCATTTCTCTGCTGGTTGGCCGTGCGCGTCCTGGAGATGCACCGCATACTCAAACCGACAGGCTCAATGTACCTGCACATCGACCATACGGCTCACGCCTATGCTAAGGCGATGATGGATGCCGTGTTCGGGCGGGAGAACTTCAGGAATGCCATTACATGGGAACGCATACAAGGCGCGGGCAAAACGTCCCAACACGGCTACCGCAACTATGGGTCAAGCACGGATACGATTCTGTATTACGTGAAGTCGAGAGCGTACTTGTTCAATATGGACGCAGTGTCAAAGGCTTACACAGACGTGAGCAAACGATTCAACCTTTCCGATAACAACGGACGTTATTACCGCCGCAGCCCGTTCAGACCGCCGGGGTTGGGTGAGCGGCCAAACCTATGTTTTGAGTGGCGTGGATTCACACCACCGCATAAGTCTGGTTGGGTTGGTAATCAAAGCTTTCTAGATGCGCTATATGAGAATGGCGACATTGAGTTTGCCAATGGCACCGTGTATCGAAAACAACGTCCAAAGAGTGGGATGCCACTAAACAATATTTGGACAGATTTGCCACAAGTCGGCGGCGATGAGTCAACGGGCTACCCCACTCAAAAGCCTCTCGCCCTATACGAGCGCATCGTCAAAGCGTCCAGCAACGAGGGCAATTTAGTGCTTGACCCTTTTGCCGGTTGCGCCACGACCTGCGTAGCCGCCGAGCGGTTAGGCCGCAGGTGGATCGCCATTGACATCAATAAAGAGGCTAAAGGCGTGGTGCTGGATCGGCTGGGCAAAGAATCGCAGTTGCCCCAGGGGACGCAATCTTGGAATCGCGCCATACGGGTAAAGACCAAAGCGCCTAAGCGCACTGACGACGGCGCAGAGGCCGCGCCGGAGCTTACCCTGGTCAGTCCCAGGCCCAAAGCACCCCGCCTTACGGCCCGCCAACTGCGTGAGCGGCTGGTGTTGGCAGACGGGATGAAGTGCCAGGGTTGCGGTTGGGCGCCGCACCATGAGGAGTACCTGGAGGTTGACCACCGGGTGCCAAAGTCCCGCGAAGGACGGGACGACATGCGGAATCGAGTGCTCCTGTGCTCGCCATGCAACGGCGCAAAGGGCAACAAGCTTACGCTGGCGGAGTTGCGGGCGCGCCGCATCAGAGAAGACCGCATGGCCGACAAGTCTTGGGATACCGGATGGTATGAACGAACAGGCAGATTTGGATAAAGAGAAAGGGCACGCTTGGAAGCGTGCCCTTTCTCCGGCGCCAAAGCTAAGTGTGGGTGCATCCACCTAGCCTTGTGAACGGGTGTTAAATCAGGCTCAGGTCAAACAAACCGCGAGAGTCGATCGTCCAGTCATAGTCCCTCTTCGCCTGCTCCCTGGTAAGCGTGCCGACAAAGTTGTCGTCCTGAACTGCGGAAGCGTAGGCGTCGAACCCCGTCTTCACGTCTACCTTGTTCACCAGATTGAAAAATCCGCGCATCACTTTCTCCTACCTCCGTAACTGCAACTACTTGTATGTTTCATCGACACTTAGAATTATCCAACCCCATTAACATCACGTCAAGCGATATTGCGTGATATACTATATTCATTTTGTTGATGCAAGGAGGGGTATCGTGGAACTCAAAGAGCTGCGGACGTTCACCACGGCGGCACGGCTTCGCAGCATATCCAAGGCCGCCGAGCAACTGGAAATCGGGCAGCCGACCGCGACCACGCACATCAAGAAGCTGGAGGAGGAGATAGGCGCGCTCCTCTTCGACCGCGTGAAGCGTCCCATCCAACTGACCCTGGCCGGGGCCACCCTGGCCAGGCTGGCGACGCCGCTGCTGGACGGCATCCAGGATCTGGCGGCACAGACCGCGGCGGAGGAGGAGGACGGCCCGGTGAGCGTGGCCGGCATCCACGTGGTGATCTCGCACCTGCTCCTTCCCGTGGTCGCTTCTTTTCATGCCCAGTTCCCCAGGTCTCCCCTGCGAATACGGCCGGGGCACACCAGGGACATCCTGCGGATGATCACGGACGGAGAGGTAGACCTGGGCATAGCGGTGCACCACTCAGTCAATGATGAGTTCGACTTCGTGCCCATGTTCCCCTACGAACGCGTCCTCATGGCACCTCTGGGGCATCCCATCCTGCAAGAGGAGATAACCTCCCTGGAACAGATAGCCCGGTGGCCCCTGGTGCTCATGGGGCCGCAGACTTTGACCCGCACCGTGCTCGAAGAGGAGCTGCGGCGGAAAGGGATTGCCTACGATTTGGCCTTGGAACTGGACGACCTGGACATGATCAAGCGGTACGTGGCCACGGGCATCGGCCTCTCCATAGGGCCGCGCTTCGCCATAGACGCCGACGACTACAAGAGCCTGGGCGTCTACAGCCTGGTGAACCTGCTTCCCGTGGAGCAAGCGGGGATTCTGACCCTGCGCGGCAAGTCGCTCTCCAAGCCGGCGCGGAACTTCATAGAGGTGACCAGGGAAACGCTGCGAAGATAGCTTACCCGGCCAGAACGGGCATGGCTTCCAGGAGCCTGCCGAGTCCGCTCACTGGCGTCGTGACTCCTATCATCTGCAGAGCCATCCAGATGGTGGCCTGGTTCACCGTGACGACGTTCTTTTCCAGCCGTTGCTCCAGCTCATCCACCACTTCCAGGGAACGCCAGGCCGTGCCCGGCAGGAAAACGGTGTCGGCCTCCGGGGACGCCGTCCGGGTAACGAAATCAACGATAACGCTGGGGGCCTGGTTGCCTATGATCCCGTGATGCGTGCGCTGCTGCATCTCAGGCTCGCCCTCGGCGCTTGCTACCTGGAAGCCCGCCGCCTCCAGGATCGGCCTCAGCCCCTGGTCGAGAAGCGTCGCTCCGTATGGCCCGGCCACGCTGACTACCCTGGCGTCCAACCGCCTCAGAGCCTCCACCGAAGCCTCCGTCGCGGTAACCGCCGGAACCCCGCCGGACGCCTGCCGTATCTGTGCGGAGATTTCACGGCTGTACTCGATGCTGCCCGTGCGGTACGTGCCGCTGGTGCAGGCGTAGGCTATGACCTCCACGCCCGCGCTGGCGACGTACCTGGCGGCGCGGTCTATGTCGGCGTTCATGTCCATAAGCTCTATGCCGTCACCGCCGCCCGGCGCGGAAGGTCCTTCCAGCCACATGCGTTCGGCGTGAACCGTGACGCCTTCGGGTATGGCACTATTGAAGTCCGGCTCTACCACTTGGTTAGTAGAGGGGAGCAATACTCCTATTCGTCTTGGTATGGGCATAGTGTCACCTCAATAGGTATCGAACATATTCTGGATGCGCTCCACGTCGCTGGTCGTTGACAGCGCCAGCATGAGGAGAATGCGGGCCTTCTGGGCGCTGAGATTGTCTCCCGAAATGATGCCGCTCTCCCTGCTGCGGTTAGTGGGGATGACGCGACCCGCTCCGGCGCGAGTGGTCATTACCACGACCGCGCCCGCATTGCGAGCCTCCACCAGGGCGTCGTTCCAGTCCGGGGCGCCCGCGCCGCCGCCCGTGCCTGCCGCAACTATACCCGGGACTTTCGCATCTATGAGCGCCCTGGTCAGCAGGCCGTCGCCGCCGGCAACCGCGTAGACGACCTCCACGCGCGGCAGTTCGGCGATGCCGGATACGTCGAACTCGGTCCAGTGGGTGTGCTTGCGGGTCGACTCGCGGTAGAACACCGGCTTCAGGTCGGAGTCCAGATAGCCCAACATGCCCAGCTCTCGCGAGCCAAAGGTCTCAATGCGGTACGAGTTCTGCTTGGTGACCTCACGAGTCGCTTGAATCTCGTCGTTGAGCATTATCATAACGCCCTTGTCCCGCGCTTCCTGCGAACCGGCCAGTATGATGGAGCCTAGCAGGTTGTTGTCTGCGTCGGTGCCCAGCGCCGAGGGCGGCCTCATCGAGCCGGTGACCACCACCGGTTTGTCGCTTTTAACCGTTAGATTGAGGAAGAACGCCGTCTCTTCCATGGTGGAGGTGCCGTGAGTGAGCACAATGCCGTCCACCTCCGGCTCATTCTGGAAGATACCGTTGACGCGTCCGGCCAACTCCAGCCATTCGGGCGCGCCGACCGCCATGCTCGGCGTCTGCAAGACCTGTTCCGCCTCTACCCTGGCATATTTATCCACTTCCGGTATGCGCTCCAGATTCTGTGGAACCTCCAGGTTCTGGCCGCCCATCCAGTATTGGACAAGCTCCAGGCGCGGCGAACCCCAGGACGCAATGGTCCCTCCCGTGCCAAGTACCTTGACGAATGGAAGGCGGTCAGAGGCCAAAGTTACCTCCTGCTAAAGACAATGGGGGTGATGCGGGCAGATGTTATCTGCCGCGCAGCTTGGGGTCAAGGACGTCCCGCAAGGCATCGCCGAAGACGTTGATGCCAAAGACAACGAGGGACAGCGCCGCGCCGGGGAAGATGCCTATCCACGGCGCGCCGGAGAAGTACGCCTGCGTATCGCCGCTGAGCATGGCGCCCCAGGAGACGATGTGCGACGGCGTCCCCACGCCGAGGAAGCTGAGGGACGCCTCGATGATGATCATCGTGCCCACGGAAGCGGTGGAGATCACCATGAGCGAGGCGAATGTATTGGGCAGCACGTGGAGCAGCATGATGCGTATATTGGACGCTCCAATGGCGCGGGCCGCTTCCACGTAGGGATACTCCTTGATGCCCAGAGTCACGGAACGCACCACCCTGGTAAACCGGGGTGTGAATATGATGGCCAGGGCAATAATGATGTTGTTCAGCGACTGCCCGAAAGCCGCCATCAAAGCAATGGCCAAAAGCAGGGACGGGAACGCGGAGAGAGCGTCTATGAAACGCTGCACCAGCAGGTCGTAGTAGCCGCCGAAGAAGCCGCTGGTCACCCCTATCGCCGAACCGAGTATGGCGGCGCCGGCCACGGCAAGGATGCCAACGTACAAGGAGACCCTGGCGCCCAGTATGATGCGGGTCAGGATGTCCCGCCCCAGCACGTCAGTGCCGAACCAGTAGGTCGAGTTGGGAGACTCCAGGATGGCGAAAGCGTTGGCCTTCAGGGGGTCGTGGGGCGTGAAGTTCGGCCCAACGACGCCAATGACGGCGGCAACGAACAGTATGCCCAGCCCGGTTGCGCCCAGAGGCTTCTGTTTGATGAACCTCTTGGTGCTCTCAAACCAGCGCGACCACAACGGCCTGCTGGTGGCTGTCCATACTCCTGCTGTCTGTTCTCTAGCCATTGCCCTAAATCATCCGTATCTTATGCGTGGATCCAACCAGGCGTACATGAGGTCTACTATAAGATTGGCTACCAGCGCAATCATGGCAAAGTACATGATGTACACCTGGATAGCGGGAAGGTCCCTGGAGTTGAGAGCGCTGATCAAGCCGCGCCCCACGCCGGGAAGATTGAATATACTCTCTATGATCACGGTGCCGGAGAAGAGGAAGCCTATCTGCGTTCCGCCAACAGTGACTACGGGGAGCAGCGCATTGCGCACGGCGTGGCGCAGGACAACCGCCTTCTCGCCCAGGCCCTTGGCTCTCGCCGTTCTCACGTAGTCCTCACGCAGGACTTCCAGCAACTGAGCTCGCGTCATCCTCACCAGCAGCCCGCTGGAAGCAAAGCCGAGGGCCACGGCGGGAAAGATGAGCTGCTGGAAGCTCTTGTTAGGGTCCTGCCAGAGGTGGACGAACCCCAATGGCGTCGACCAAGAGAATAGGACGGAAAGGAACAGCACGACCAGCAGCGCCACAAAGAAGCTGGGCATTGCCAGCCCCAGGATAGCGAACCCCCGCAAAATATAGTCGACAAAGCTGTCTTGTCGTACCGCGGCAAGGACGCCTATCGGTATGGAGATGATAGATATCACCACCATGCTGAACATGGCCAGCTGTACCGTGACAGGCAGCTGGCGTCTGATCTGGTCCGAGATGTCAAGGCGTGTAACGAACGATTTGCCAAGGTCGGCGCGGACGAAGTCCCACATCCAATCCATGTACTGCACGTAGATGGGATCGTTTAGTCCCATCTGCTCTCTGAGAGCCTCAGCCTCCTCCGGAGTATAGGTCAACTCGCCGGATGGGCCGGAAAGGATCAAAGCGGCAATGTCCCCCGGGATGATGCGCAACAGGACAAACACCGCGATGGATACAGCAAATAGCGTGGGTACAAAAAGAATCAGCCTTCTTAGTACGTATTTTCTCATATCGTGTCGTAAAAGGCTAAAGAGTCGAGCCTACAGGCGCTTTGAGCGCCTGTAGGCTCTAAACTACATCGCTTAGCTCAGACTGCTAAGACTGGTCCAGCCACAGCGTTTCGTAGCTGAAGTTGGAGCCGTCGAGCACCGGGGGATTGTAGTTCCTCCAGTTGCCCCTGTGCGGCTGCTGCAAGGCAGGCCTTATGGTGCCCAGCATGAAGTTGTCCGCTATGGCCAGTTGAGCCATTTGCCTCAATATAGGCGCGCGCTCTTCCAGGCTCTGCAGAGCGGTCTGCTCATCATGCAGTTCCTTCCAGCCGTCGGGTAGATGGCCCGTGCGGTTCCGGCTGCCGTCCTCAAAGAGGAAGAAGATGTTGGTGTGGTAGACGTCCGGGTCAACGAACGTCGCCCCCACGCTGTCGGAGAAGATGTCGAAGTCGTATGACTCGAGCCGGGCAGACCTTGTTGCCCAGTCCATCTTGATGACCTCAACGTCTATGTATATCTCGCTCAGCAGTGTTTGCAGAGCTTCGTTTTCACGTAGACCTTGTCCGGCAGTAGCGCTTAGCGTGGTGGTGCTGAGCCTGTTTTCCGGACCGTATCCAAGCTCCTCCATGAGCTGCTTGGCCAGTTCTATCTCCGGAGCTTTGTCTTCATTCCTGGCGAAACCTTCAAACTCACGCCACTCGTCCTCGGTGTATATCCACTCCCAGCCTACGTAGTAGGGCGGGGAAAGGAAGCCGATGTCGTCGAAGGCCAGCTTGTTGACTATGTCGCGGTCAACGGCCAGGTTGATGGCGCGGCGCAGCTTGTCGGCATCGGGGTCGCCCGGAGGTCCGAACGGCTCACGCCGTGTGTTGATCTGGTAGCTTCTGTAGCCAATGGTGACCAGGTGCGGCACCACGGTGTCCGGCAGGTCGGCAACGATGGAATCAACGTTGGCCTTGCCGAAGCAGACCCACGTGCAGCTGGTGTCGATCTGTCCCGACTTGAAGGCGGCGACTCTGGCCGACTCGTCCGGTACGGCAAAGATATCTATGCCGTCCAGGTAGGGAAGGCCCTCACGGAAGTAGTTCTCGTTTCGCTCGACCTTGAAGAAGTTGTCGATCTCGAAGGACTCGAACTTGAACGGCCCAAACTCTCCACCCAACTCGCCTTCAGCCGGGTTCAGGTCCCTGTTCTCCGGCTCCTCCGTGTCTATGGGCGTGATGTACGTGTCGGCATGGAACACCACGAAACCGCCGGTCATGCAGGGGATGAAGGCCGCTCTTGGCCCCACCAGCCTGACCAGAATGGAACTGTCGTCTATGACCTCGGCTCCGGGGCTGGCCGCCACGCTGCCGTTGTCGTCCCAGATGGGAGCAACGTAGTTGCGGACACAGCCCTGGCGGCGTACGGAGACGCCGTTAATCCTCTCCACGTAGCGGAGCATGTTGGCATAGATGTCGTCCGCGGTAAGAGGGTTGCCCTCGTGGTCTACAACGCCGTCACGCAGTTTGAACGTGTACTCTGATCCGTCGCCGCTGATCTCCCAGGACTCGGCAAGGTCGCCTTCGGCGCCAGTTCTGGTATCCAGAGGAATCCTAACCAGCTGGCTGAACAGGTTTCCCACCATGCCAAGCTGCAACCCGTATCCGGCCCGGCTGTTGTGCGGATCGAAAATGTTAATGTTTACCTCTGACTTACCAATTCTCCCTCCGTACTGAGGCTGATCACCCGTATCCATCGTGGGAGTAGGCTCTGCCGTTGCCGTGGGCTCCGCCACAACGGTGGGAAGAGCAGGTAAAGCCGTTGCCGTGGGCGTGGCCGTGGGCGTGGCCTCCTCGGCGGAGCCGCAGGCCAGCACTGTCAAGAGGCCAACGGCAATACCGACGGCGAAGAGCCGTCTCACTAGTTTTCCTGATAACATAAGCACCCCCCTCTATTTTTTAGGGACTTGGAATCTCCCAGACTATGGGACAATCCAAGTTATGCCGACACCCTATGTGTCGGCAAGTGACAAGGAATGTACATATCATGCCCGAAATTGTCAAGTGCTTACGCCCAGCAATCCCGAAAATCGCGTAGCACAATATCTCCCAATCACTACGCTTCTCCATACGAACGGGAGCCAGGGATGGATTCATGTAAGAACGACCCGCGCGCTATTTGACACTGGAAAGGGACGCATGTAGCTTAAATCATCACTGTACACGGCTCTGGCCGTAGGAAACGACGAATCATGCTGGACACTGCGCTGGCAAAGAAACGGCTTGTGGGACTGCTGCTGGCGGCGGTCATTCTGGCTCTGTTCCTCGCATTCAACCGGTTCCCCAAGCTGGACACCGTACAGGGCGACCTGGAGGCCGTTACCGGATCAACGCTGGAATGCTTCCAGAGCTTCTGCATAGACCGCGACCCCGATTCGACCTTCATCTCGCGGTGGTGGGAGTTCTCCTTGACCTACCTGCGCCTCGTCTCCGTGGGTATGGTCTTTGCCTTTGTCGTCGCCGGCATAACGGAAGCCTTCCTCTTTCCCAAGGACGGCTTCTCCAAGGGCGGCGCGGCAACAACCGCGGGCGGAGGTTCGTTCAAGCGCACGCTGAAGGGGCTTGCCATAGGCCCGGTAATGAACCTGTGCTCCGCCTGCATAGTGCCCATATCATCCACGTTCCGCAGAACGGGCGTGGGAATAGAAGGCGCAATCAGCATGGTGCAGGGATCGGCCACCCTGAACATACCATCGTTGGTAATGGTTGCCATGGTCTTCACGCCTATGCTTGGCGTGAGCCGGCTGGTCATGGGCGTGGCCGCGGCTCTCCTCATCGGCCCGCTGGTAGTGTTGGTGCTGACCGGAGGCCGCAAAAGGCCGCCGCTCGACGAGGAGGAGCGCCGCCTCCCCAAGATTGCGGAGTCGGCCCGCTGGGGGCCGGTAATGCGCGAGGCGTTCACGGAGTGGGTCAGATCAACCCTGCGTTTCGTGATTAGGCTTGGCCCCATCATGGTTCTGGCCGGGTTCGCCAGCGGGCTGGTCATGCAGTGGACAAGCCCGGACGTTGTGGAAAAGTACCTGGGGAACAACGTGATGGGCGTGGCCATAGCCGCCACTTTCGGTCTGCTGATCAACGTCCCCCTGCTGTTCGAGATCCCCCTTGTGGCGCTCCTCCTGCTGCTGGGCATGGGCACGGCGCCCGCCGCCACCCTGCTGTTCGCCGCAGCCGCCGGGGGGCCGATAACGTTCTGGGGTCTGGCCAAGTCCATGCCCAAGAGGGCGGTGGCCACGTTCGCCGCCGCCACGTGGGCCGTGGGGATTATCGGCGGGGTCGCCATTCTGGGCTTTGGCATGGCGCTCCCCGGCAATGACTCCGGCCTGAGAATCGAAGCCGCCTCTCACGGAGAGAGCCTTACCGCGCCCACAATCACTCGAACCGACAGCCCAATGCGCTTCACCGATGTCACCTTCCAATCCGGCATCGACTACAAACACGTGCCTCTGAATGAGAAGTTTGACAATGTCGATAACGGCTGGATGGCGGGCGGAGCAGTGGCCGAAGACTTCAACGGCGACGGCTGGGTCGATCTCTTCGTGCTTGCCGGAAACGCACCCCCCGCCCTGCTTTACATTAACCAGAAGGACGGCACTTTCAAGGACGAAGCAGCCGATAGAGGCGCCGACATATCCACGGAAAGCGGCATGGCGGCGGCGGCGGCCGATTACGATAACGACGGCGATATAGACATATTCGTGGCCAACGATTTCCCTCCACACGTCCTTCTGATAAATGAAGGCGACGGCCATTTCAGCCCCAGCGACGTGCCCCTTATGCAACCGGCCGCGTTCGCCACCAGCCCAAGCTGGGGCGACATTAACAACGACGGACTGCTTGAGCTGGTCCTTGGCGAGTGGAATCCCATACAAGGGCCTATACAAGACGCCATTGACGACGGGGTGATAGACGCCGACCCGCAGTATCCCTACTGGTCTCTATGGATGTATCTCAACCACGGCGACGGCTACTTGGAAGGATACCAGTTCCGCAGCGACTCGGTGGCGTCCCGTGAGAACTTCGTATTCGCTCCGCGGTTCGCGGACCTCAACGGCGACTTCTACGCCGACCTGGCCGTCGTTTCCGACTACGGCAGGTCCAAGCTCTACTTGAACAACGGACGGGGCAAATTCGACGACGTCACCGAGGCCAGCGGGGTGGGAACCGACGAGAACGGCATGGGATCCGCCTTTGGCGACTTCGATAACGACGGCGACCTGGACTGGTTCATTTCCAGCATCTACGACCTGAGCGAGGTCAAGGAAGGCCCCTGGGGCGGCTCCGGCAATCGCCTGTTCCGCAATAGAGGCGACGCCTCTTTTGAAGACGTGACAACCCTGGCCGGTGTCCGCGATGGCAACTGGGGATGGGGTTCCAGCTTCGGCGACCTGGACAACGACGGCGACCTGGACATATATCACGTTACGGGCTGGGTGAACGCCGAAAAGCTTGACACTATCCGCAAGTGGAACAACAAGCCCGCCCGCCTGTTCGAGAACCTGGGCAACTCCAACTTCTTCGACGTCGCTTCACAGGTCGGCGCCGACGACCTCAGACAGGGGCGCGGCGTCATCCTCTTCGACTTTGACAACGACGGCGATCTGGACATCTTCATCACCAATAACCAGGAGTTTGCCATTCAAGACGGCACGGCGCTCCGCACACCCGGCAGCCCGGTCCTTCTCCGCAACGACACTCCGTTGCCCAACCACTGGCTCAAAGTCACCATAGAGGCCGAGCCTCCGTTGCATCGCGACGGCCTGGGCTGCAAGGTATTCGTCACCACAGGCCAGATTACCCAAATGCGGGAACTGCACGCCTCCACCAACTTCGTGGCGCAGGAGCCGGGAAGGATTGCGCACTTTGGCTTGGGCGCATCCAGCGCGATCGATGAACTCCGCGTCGAATGCGCCGGGGGAGTGGCCCAGACGCTGGAGGATATCCCCGCAGACCGCCACGTCAACGTCAATATTGAGAACGGGGATACTTGACCCTTGTCTAAGCAGTCTGCAACCGCCTCCAAGTCTCAGCCCTCTTAAGCGGAATCACAGTTTCGGAGGGCGGGCTTATCGAGTTCATTCTTGGGAATGACGGGCTTTGCCGCAGGACTCACCCTCATGCCCCATGAGGTACTTGATGCCGTGGCGTTCTCGCAGCTTCTCACCTTGCAGATAGGCGGCGAGGTTCCGAACGTCATTACCATGTTCCCGCGCTATGCTATCTTTGATTTTCCACAACTCCTCAATGATTTCGTCGGGCATCTTCGGAACCTCCCATCAGTTCGCTTGGGGTGCAAATCTCGGGACTATTGTAGCCATGCCGTTCACAAACTTCACGGATAAGGGGCCTGGTCTCAGCGTTGGCAAGATGCCGGAAATTCCAGGTCAAGAGATAATCAACGTCATGCACGGCGGACACAGCGATATGGATGGCGTCGTTCTGGGCACTTGCTGGCAGCGCTTGCTCGCGTATGAGCGCATCGGCCAAAGCAATCACAGCTTCCGTAATCGGTAGCATGGAAATTCCGTCCAATGTTTCGAGTCGTCGCGCGGCGGCCTCCTGGTGACCCCTTCCAGCTTCCTCAATTGTGAGAGCCGATGTGCAGAGCTCAAACCGGGGCCTGTGCATGTCCCACCATTCAATCGAGGCAGACTGCCACGCAGCTGCCAACAGGCTGTTCGTCGATCTAGCCGTCAGATAAGACACCACCGAGGTCTCGACGTAGACTGTTCTAGGATTGTTACTCGTCATCAGTCTGAGAACTCCCCTCACCTAGAAGCCCTGTTCCACGATATCTATATTGCTCCGTATGATACACCTTCCAGCACGAGCGCTATCTCTTCACAGCCGATTCACTCCGCCTCGTTGTAGAGGTAGTGGGGCCGACCTCCCGGCAGGCCCCATCCTTCGTAGAACCGGTTAACGTAGGGCAGCAGGTCCCTACCCAGGTTGGCCCGGTCTATTTCATTCTGTGCCAGGGGACGGTTCATGTGCTCCCTGAGCTCTGCCCAGACCACCTCCTTGTCCACTTTCGTAATCCTGCCGTCTCGCATGAGCACTTCGCCGTCCACAACCACCGTGTCCACGTCCGAGGCGCGTCCCCTGTAAACCAGCGCGTCCACCATGTCGGTGTCCGGATGGAGATACGGCTCGGTGATGGCGGTCAGGTCTACCAGGACGGCGTCGGCGCGTTTGCCTGGCTCCAAAATGCCCACCTGGCTGTCGAACAGCGTGGCCTTGGCCCCGTTGACCGTAGCCATGTGCAGTATCTGGTGCGAGGTGGGGACGGCCACTTCGACCCCGGGCAGGCGGTGTACCTTCTGCACCAGCCTCATCTCCTGCAGCATGTCGTTGTCGTCGTTGATGCCCGCTTCATCGATGCCCACGGCCACGGTGACGCCTTTGTCCCAGAGCCGGTTCAGAGGCGCCACGCCGCTCTTGAGGCGCAGATTGGAGCTGGCGTTGTGGCAGATGATGGTACCGGACTCCGAAAGCAGGTCTATGTCCGACTCCGTCAGCCATACTCCGTGAGCGCAGGAGAGCTCCGGGCCAAGGAAGCCCAAGTCGTTCAGATGGGCAAGGGGCGTCTTGTTCCAGGTGCGCAGGCCGTACATCTTCTGGTATACGCTCTCCTGGAGGTGCACGTGCATGCCCGTTCCGTAACGCGTGGCATACTCCTTTGCCGTCTGAAAGAAGCCGTCGCTGCACCACTGCACGTTGCCCGGAGCAAGGAAGACGTTGATCCTTCCGTTATCCGAGAAAGAGTCGTGCAGCTCAGCAAATGTGGCAAGGTACTCCTCCGACGATAGCGCCCTGCGCTGCACATGGCTCCTCACTCTGGAACCCAGTTCCGCGGGCAGAGAGGCGATGAACTCTGCATCGTCCTGGTAGACCAGGTTGTTTTGGTCGCGGAACATGAAGGAGAACGCGGCGCGCATGCCGGACTCTTCATAGGCCCTCAGCACTTTTCGTCCCAGGTCCACCGGGCCGGATATTCCCGATGCGGGGTTGGCGTTGATGCTGTGATTGTGCATCACGGTGGTGATGCCCGACTCTATCATCTGAATAGCGCAGTAGAGCGTGTCCAGGTAGGGGTCTATGTTCCTTATGGCGAAGCGAGCCGTGATCCACGGCTCAAGGGCCAGGTCGGGGATGCCGAGCTGAAAGGGCGTGAGTCCAATGTGATGATGCGCGTTGATCAACCCCGGAATGACTATGTGCCTATCCGAGCCTATCTCTTCATCGGGTTGGCGGCGGGACTTGACCTCAGCGTAAGTGCCCACGTCCTTGATCTCGCCGTTCTCTTGGTAGAGTGCGCCGTCACTGATGATTTCGCTGGCGCCGTCGTCTAGGACCCTGGCGACCAGATATTTGCCTCTTATGATGGACGATGACATAGCTCCTCCTTGGCGGGTAGTGAAAGGCCAGCGTAATGCCTGCCTGCAACGTTGGCAAGGCGCTGCTAAGCGCCAAGCTTGTCGGCTAGATCATGGAAATCGTCCGCGTAGAGGTCAATCCACTCTTCCCGGTCAGTATCAACTTGCCCCCCCGGCCCGAACTCGTCAGGACGGCTCACCAGCGCGGTCTGCATGCCCTCGCGTTTGGCCGCCTCCAAGTCGTATTTATGGGCAGCTACCATCATCACGTTTTCAGTGGGAAGCGCCAAGAGGGTCGCCGCTCCCAGGTATACCTCCGGATCGGGCTTGTAGCGCTTGAATAGCTCCACCGACAGCACGCAATCCCAAACCAGGCCGGCGTGTTTGGACAGGTTGGCAAGCATCGCCATGCTGCCGTTTGACAGAGCGGCGATCAAGAACCTCTCCCTGATGCGGGCCAGGCCCGATGCGGAGTCAGGCCAGGCGTCCAGTCGCTGCCAGACCCCGTTCAGATCATCTTTTTCCGCCTTGCTCAAGCCCGGCTTGTAGAATTCGCCAGAAACCTCATCCAGTATCTCGCGGTTCAGCACGTCGAGTGTCGTCCAGGGACGCTCGCCGCTATTGACCCGTTGCATGGCGGGGCGGTAGCCGCCTCTCCAATCATCGGCGAATCTGCCCCAGTCCACGCCTTCGAGCCGCTTGGCTTCGCCCAAGGCCCGCGCCTCGCGGTTCACGGCAGTACGCCAGTCCACAACCGTCCCGAATACGTCGAACGCCAGCGCCTTTATCTCGGTCGTAGCCACGACACCCCCCTTCCTCACTCGATGGTGAGCGCCCTCTTGGGATTGTCCACCAGCATTGCCTGGATGTCCTCTTCTTTGAAGCCGCGACTCCGCATCCAAGGGACAACAACGCGCAAGATATGTCCGTAGCCGTTACCTCCGTACTTGGTCAGGTACGCCTTGCCTCCCACATCGTGCGAGACGAGCGCTTTGTCGGCGTGGCCCTGCTCTATGAGCCAGGCAATCTGATCCAGCCGCTGAGCGTCCGTAGGACGGGCTATGTGCGGCGCCGCGGAGTAGTAAGAAAGGTCCTGACCAAAGAGGTCCCACTCGATGAGAGCGCCGGTGTCAGCTATCTCCTTCAACGTCTCCAACTTGAACACGGTGCGCTCAATGTGTCCCATGATGATCTTCTCCGGCGCCGCGCCTGCCTCGGTAAGGATGCCTAGTATCTCCATGGGCGCCTCTTCATCCCGGCCGGGGTGGATAGATATGGCCGCGCCGGTCTCCCGCTGGGTCGTAGCGGCGGCGACAAGCACCTTTCGTTCATCGTCATGCAGAGGCCAGGAGCAGCCCAACTCACCCATGATGCCCGCTCTTACCCCAGTATCGTCTATGCCCCTGGTTATGTCGCGGATCATCTTCTTGGCGATATCATCTTCACTCATGTCCGCCACTTCCGGCGGGTGCGACGATGCCACGTAGTATCCGGTGGCTGCTACGACGTGAAGACCGGTGGCTCTGGAGATACGGGCCAGCCCCAGGGGGTCCGGAGCCTCACCGATGGTTGTGGCGTCTACTATCGTATGGCCGCCTTCCCGCTTGTAGATCAACGCCTCTTCTATTGCGGTCTGCTCGTCGTCAATATAAAGGTTGTCCATGTGGTTGTTGTTGTGGTACCTCAGCCACCAAAGGTTCTCCATGGTGATAGGCTGCCTGGACATGAACTTATCGCTGGCCGTAGCCGGTTCAACGTACAAGCAGGTTACGTCGGCCAGCAGGTGCTCATGCGGCATGGTCACGCCCATCTCATCAGGGTCGATAGCGCCAAGAACGGTCTGTATGTAACCGGATGTAGTCATTGATGCCTCCTTTACTGGCCCGCAGTTATGCCGAGAGCACGCTGGGGATTATGTACCAGAATCGCCTGGATTTGCCACTCCTCCATGCCTCGACGCCGCATCCAGGGTACGACAACCCTCAATATGTGGCCGTAGCCATGCCCGCCCCATTTCGTCAGGTTGGCTTTGGCTCCGGCGTCATGGGCAATGACTATCTGGTCAACGTGGCCCTTTGAGACGAGCCACTCTATGGTGTCGATGCGCTGAGCGTCGCTGGGTCGAGTTATGTGAGGCGCTATGGGGTAGTAGGAGATGTCCTGCCCAAACAAGTCGTACTCCAGGTAGCAGCCGGTCTCGGCCAGCTCCTTCAGCCTGGCGCGGTCGAAGATGGTGCGCTCCAGGTGACCCATGATGATGCGGTCAACGCTGGCTCCGGCCCTCTGCAAGACATCCATTATCTCCATAGGGGCCGCTTCGTCGCGGCCTGGATGGATCGATATGGCCGCACCCGTCTGCCGGCTGGCTATTGCGGATGCGGCAACCACCTTGCGCTCGTCAGGATGCAACGGCCACGAGCAGCCTATTTCGCCAATGATCCCGGCTTTGACGGACGTGCCCTTCATTCCCTGGGTCATCTCTTCGACCATGAACTGCGCCAGCTCTTCCTCCGACATGGCGGAGACTGTAGCCGGATGAGACGGCTGTATGTAGAAGCCGGTGGCCGCGACGACGTGAAGCCCCGTGGCCTTGGATATCCTCGCCAGTCCCTCAGGGTCGGGAGACATGCCGGTGACGCTGCAGTCCACAATAGCGCCTCCGCCCTCCCGCTTGAACATCATCGCCTCGTCTATGGCAACGTCGACGTCGCCCTGTTGCAGGTTGTCCAGGTGGTTGGTGTAGTGGTACCTCAGCCAGTTCAGCGTCTCTATCGTGATCGGCTGCCGCGACATGAACTTGTCGCCGGCGGTGGACGGCTCCTCGTAGAGCACTGTGGCGTCGGCCAGCAGGTGCTCGTGCATCATGGTGACGCCCAGCTGGTCGGGAGCAACCGGGCCAAGAACCGTTTGAACGTAGCTGGGCATGTGCTGCCTCTCTTGTTGGATCGGCGGTTCTGCTAAAGCTGGACGCCGTGAGCCTTGGCCCAGTCGTCCATGCCGCCTATAGCGGGGTTGTCCGGCCTCTGTTTGTAGTAGTCCCGCAGGGGGTAGAACTTGCCGAATATGTCATTGAGGTCATCCATGGGAGTGGCCGAATTATCGACGCGCAGGTTGATGATGGAGAAACCCTCCGTCTCATAGACCAGGATACCGGCGGAACGCTGCCCGTTGGGTTGGCCGCCCGCCCTGGTGCCAGCGTCTATCGAGTTCATCAGCCGCACTTCCAAGTCTTCCTCATCCGAACCTTCCATGGCTCCCGCCATCGCCTCGACCACTTCCTGACCCACCAGCGCGTTCCCCATTACTATCCACTGCTCTCCGGTCATGTGCCCCTTCCAGTCACCGTTGTCGACGCCCGTGCGCACCGCCGTACGTCCAAAGCGGTCGACTATCCCCAGCTGCCGGTACTCTATGTACGGATCGCTCTCTTCAAGCTGGGCAAGCACGCGGCCCGCAGGGTATCCCAGCTCCAACAGTTCTATGGCAAGCAGGCCCAAACGCGGGTCGGTGCGGGACTGCGTAGCCACGGCGCCTATGTTCGCCTTGATGTAGACGCAGCGGCCAGTGACCGCCATTTCACTGGTGGATATGGATATGCCCAACCGTCCGGTGCGCGGGCAACGGCCTATGGCGGTGAAGGTGTGCATCTCCGGGCCCAATGTAAACATGCTCTGCTCCTCTTATCTGTTTCAGCCCAACTCCGGCAGGAGGTCAGGTGTGCCTTAGTCCAGCATATAGGCCGAAGATCACGACTGAATTCCCCGTTCCGCGGCCCACTCCGACACCCGGCCAATAGCGGGATTGTCCGGGCGCTCTCGATAGTACGGCACCAGCGGGTGCATCTTGTTGAACAGACGCCAAAGCTCCTTCATCGGCTCGTCATGGTCGTCCACGCGCAGGTTGACTATGGAGAAACCCTCGTTCTCATGCACTATGACGGCGGAGGCTCGCTGTCCGTTGGGCTGCCCGCCCGCCTGGGTACCGGCGTCAATAGCCCTCATCAGCCGCAGCTCAATGTCCTCGTCCACGGAGTCCTCCATCGCCTTGGCCATGGAATCGACCACCTGTGCTCCCACCAGGTAGTTGCCCATCGTGATCCAGCCGTCGCCCGTCTTGTGCCCGGCCCACTCGCTGTTGTTTGCGCCGGTGCGCACCGCAGTGTGCCCCCAGCGGTCCACGATGCCCAACTGCCGCCACTCGATGTGCGGGTCGCTGGCTTCCAGCTCGGAGAGGACGCGGCCCGCCGGGTAGCCCAGTTCCAGAAGCTGCAGCGCCAGGATGCCCAGCCGCGGGTCGGTATAGGCCTGCGTACCCACGGCCCCTACGTTGGCCTTGACGTGTGGAGCGCGGCCACCCGTGCCTATCTCGCTGGTGGTCACTGCCACGCCCAGCCGGCCGGTGCGCGGGCACCTGCCGATTGCAGTGAAGGTGTGCATCTCTGCGCCCAGCCTGAACTCGACTCCCTTTAGCAGTTTCATGTATTCCCTCCTAATTGCTCATGCAACGCGCCTAACTTAGCTCGGCGGCGTGCTCATCCAGGAAAGCCACCGTAGCGTTTACCGTGCGGCGTATATCCTCGTCAGTATGGGCGGCGCTTATGTAGGCGCGGTTCACCACCTGCTGCCTCACGAATATGCCGTTCCTCATCATGTGCTCGCGGTACGCCTGGTCCATGGCCGCGCCGCCCGATTGCCGGTAGCGCACCACGTCCTCGTGGCTCTGGGGCTGCACGTCGCTGAAGTACATGCACCACACGGACCCGAACCCGTCGCATCGCGCCTTCAGGCCGCGCTCCTTTATGGCGTCGTTGACCCCGGCGCGCAGGGTGTCGCCCATTCTGTACAGGTGGTCGTATAGGCCCGGGCGCGCCAGTATCTCCAGCGTCTTCAGAGCCGCCGCCGTGCCCAGCGCGTTCCCTCCGAACGTCCCCGCTATGCGCACCGTGCCCTCCGGCGCCGCCAGCGACATCACCTCGTTCTTGCCGCAGATGGCCGCTATCACGTAGCCGCTTGCCATGGCCTTGCCAAAGACTCCCAAATCCGGCGTTACCCCGTAGATGGCCTGTCCGCCGCCCAAGCCGTGTCGGAACCCCGTCACTATCTCGTCGAAGATGAGCACTATGTTCAGCTCGTCGCAGATGCGGCGCAGCCCCTCCAGGAAGTCCGGCCTGGCTATCAGATTGCTGCTGTGGATCATCGTCTCCACCAGCACCGCCGCTATCTGGTCGTGCTCGTGGTAAAGGCGAGTCGACGCCGTCTCCAGGTCGTTGTAGGGCAGGAGCACTGTGTTGGCGTAGTTGTCGGGCGGGACTCCCGCCGAATCGGTGGCGTACTTCGTCTCACCCGTGTCGTAGGAGTCGGGGGCGCTGTTCACCGCCAGGGGGTCGGCCCAGCCCTGATAGCCGCCGTCGAACTTCACAATCTTGGTCTTGCCCGTATAGGCGCGGGCCAGCCTGATGGCGTAGAGCAGTCCGTCGGTGCCGCTGACGCAGAGCGCGACCTTCTCGGCGCAGGGGATGAACTCGGTGAGCTTGCGCGCCACCTCAACGTCGCGGAAGTTTGGCATGGCAAACTGGACGTTGCCCTCGTTAATCGCCCCGGTTACCGCCTCTATCACCTCCGAGGGCGCGTGGCCCAGGATGTGCGGCCCCGCGCCGCACCAGTAGTCCAGGTACTCGTTGCCGTCCACGTCGTAGATGCGGGAGCCCTTGGCGCTCCTCACGTAGAAGGTGTCCGGCGCCCACCACTTGCAGTTGGGCACGCCGCGCGGACTGAACGACGACGCTTCCTCCATCATGGCCTGGGAACGCTGCAAGTTGAGTTCGCCCTGCTTGGTAGTCACGAGCACACCTCCTGAATCGGCACAATCCTACAGAGGAAAGCGGAGGTAGACAAGGACGACCTTTTGTGAGCTTTGTCTGTGCAAGACGGTTCACTACTTGACATAACTCGATTTTGGGGTGTCGTAAAAAGACATGTTAGGCGTGAGAAAACGGCCAGACGGCGGTTAACGGTTGGGTTGTTTTGTGCCTGAGAAGGGGGATTCGTTTCCAACGTTATGTCAAGTACAAGGCTAAATTCGGGCGAAATTTTGGCGGAGGTGAGAAACGAATCATCCTTCGACATACTCAGGACAGGGATTCCCGGGGCAAAGTTGAGGGTGGGGAGGCGGTCGTTTTGGCCCGGGGATTGCCAGGTCACTCCACCCAGCCCCTGGATACCCGTCGTCACGGGTATGACGGGTAAGGAGGCGGACAGACGATGGTTGCGGGTAGTGTTCATGAAGTAAGGGTAGCGGGCGCAGAGGGGTGTGGGAAGGGGGAGGTGTCAGGGGGACGGACATACGGACATGCGGACATCCGGGCGGCGTGGCTTCGAAGCTCTCCTGAATCGGCACAATCCTACAGAGGAAAGTCGTGGTAGACAAGGATGGCCCGTTGCCGTGCTACAATAGCCGCACAACCCCGTACAGCGAGAGTTGCCGATGACCATCTACCTAGTATCATGCGTGAGCCAGAAACTGCCAGTTTCCGCCCCGGCCAAAGACCTGTATACCTCCCCTTTGTTTCGCAAGGCCCGCTCCTACGTGGAAAGCAAGGGCCAATCCTGGTTCATACTGTCGGCGAAATACGGCTTGGTCCACCCTAATCAGTGCATAGCATCATACGACCTAACGCTGAACACCATGGGAGTTAGAGAGCGGCGTCGATGGGCGGAAGGGGTCTTGTCGCAGATGGAACCAAACCTGGGTGGCTCTGGTGATATCGTTTTTCTGGCGGGTCAGCGGTACAGGGAGTTCTTGGAACCGGCTCTGCGACAAAAGGGACTGAGCGTTTCCGTTCCCATGGAAGGCTTAAAGATAGGCAAACAGCTCAAATGGTTGAAGCGGCACACCAGTGACTGACCGTACTGCCGATACCGCGCGGTTCTACCGCCTCCTTAACCGCCTCTCGTCACTAGTCGGCGGGCCCAGGCTACTTCAGGACTGCAACGGCCGCATGAACTGGCCCCTGCGCGGGGTGTACTTCTTCTTTGAGGAAGGCGAGCCGCGCTCCGGGTCTAGCGGCGGTAGAAGGGTCGTCCGCATCGGCACTCATGGGCTGACGATGGGCTCAAGCAGCACGCTGTGGGGCCGTCTGTCACAGCACCGAGGCAACTCCCGGTCGGGACTCGGCAACCACAGAGGCTCTATCTTTAGATTGATCGTGGGTACGGCTCTGGCGAGTCGCAACGGAGTGCCTCAGCCAAAGTCATGGGACGTGGGCAGCAGCCGCGGCCAGGCAGCCCGGAAGCTGGGTCTCAGCACCGCCGCAGTCAAGGAGAACGAAGCAACTCTTGAAGCGATGGCCAGCCACTACATTGGGCAGATGCCCTTCCTCTGGCTGAGCGTTCCTGATGCCCCAGGGCCAGCCAGCAGTCGAGGATTCATAGAGCGGAACGCCATAGCGTTGCTCAGCGGCTTCCACACACCCGCCGTGGACGTGCCGTCGCCACAGTGGTTAGGACGAGACAGCGATCGGGAACGGGTGCGTCTGTCGGGACTCTGGAACAGCAACCACGTAGACGAAGCGTGGGAATCGTCGTTCCTAAAAGATATGGAGGCACGAGTTGAGGCGATGGCTCGTTGACGCACCCAACTACCACCTCCTACGCTACTCCGCCACCACCGCCGCCGCCTTGCGGGGCCGTTTCAGGAAGAGCAGCATGGTGATGCCGAACACGGCGATGCCCGCGTACGTAAACAGCGCCAGCGTATAGTCATTGTAGCGGTCGAAGACCCAGCCTGCGTAGACCGGGCTGAATATGGCCACGGTGGTGAACGTGGTGAGGAACCCCCTCAACGTGGCGAACACCCGCCGCCCGAAATACTCGCCGATTATGGAATAGTTGGTCGGCGAGACCCCTTCTCCGTAAGAGAACAGTACGGAGAACAGGTACAACGACCACAGGCTCTCGGAGTTCACGAAGACGAACATCGCTATGAGCAGTGAAGTGTGCCCCGACATCAAGACAAGCCTCTTGCTGAAACGGTCGCCCAGTACGCCGTTGAGCAGAATCAGCGGCCAGGCCGCCAGCGCTTGGAATCCAATGAACCACGCCCCAGTCACCTCGCTGTACCCCTTCCACACGAACATGGGTACCCAGTGCAAATGCACCCCGCCGATGATGATGTAGCGCACTGAGGTGCTCAGGATGATGAGCCAGTACGACGTACTCCTCAGCGACTCCTTGAGAGTAAAATCGACGGCGGTTTGCTGTACCGCGGCGGGCTTTGTCCGTACTTCCTCTTTAGGCTTCTCTCCCGGCTTGTCGCCGTCGGGCAATAGACCCATCGATTCAGGGGAGCGTCGTATTAGCACGGCCAGGGGCAGAGCGATGGCCAGCACCACCACGGCAGAGAACACGGAGCCGTACCGCCAGCTGTACGCCGCTATTATGAGGCCCAGCACCGGCGCGAACAGGGCGTTGCCCAGCCGCAGCGACGACGAAAAGAAGCTCATGGCGCGGGTGCGGTACCGTATGAACCAGAGGTTGGCCACGGCATGCATGGAGCTGATGAACCCCATCTGGAACCCTATGGATATCATGCCCATGTAGATGATGAAGAAGGGCCAGAATGTGCCGGCCACGGGCAAAATGAGAAAGCCGATTCCGCCCAGCGCCGCGCCGGTGACGATGGGCAAGCGTGGGCCGAACTTGTCTATCATCCAGCCGACCACCGGCGACTCTATGCTCCCTTCCAGGCGCGTCAGCGAGAAAACAAACGATAGCTGACTGCGGGTCAGCCCTAGCTCGCGCTCCAGAGGAAGAAAGAACACGGCCTGGGACGCCGACTGTACGGAGCCTATGCCGCTGATGATGGCGCCTATCATCACCATCCACCAGCCAAAGTACATGCCTGATACGCGACTCTTTAGCCTATTTGTGGCTTGCAATCATGCGCTCCTAGCCTGCATCCTTTCGGGGATGATACGCCTTTCCAGGGGAGCACTCAACACTGACAGAGGCTGCCCGCCTGCTCGCTACCCGTTCCGCCTTGCCTGGTCTGCGATGTCCACGCCCACCATCTCGCTCCACGCCGCTATCAGCTGCTTGACCACCGGGCCCGGAACCTCGCCGTCCAGAGGCCGTCCGTCCATCATGGAGATGGGCAGCACGGAAAAGCTGGTCGCCGTGATGAACGCTTCGTCGGCGGTATAGGCGTCGTAAAGCTGGATGTCCTCCTCCACCACGGGTATGCCCAGCTTTCCGGCCAGGTCGATGACCGTTTTGCGCGTCACGCCCTCCAGGATGTTCCTGTCGCGGGCGGTCTTGATCACGCCGTCGCTGACTATCCAGAAGTTGAACGTGACGCCTTCCGATATATTGCCGTCTTGGTCCAGCAGCACCGGCCACGATGCCGGGTCGACGTCCGCCGCCTCAAGCTCGGCAAGGGCAAAGTTCATCCGGCTCAGGTGCTTGATCTTGGGGTCGAGCGAGTTGGGGCTGTAGGAGCGGGAGCGGGTAAAGACCACGTGCCCGCCCGTGTCGTACATGCCGGCGAACCTGCCGAAAGCCACGTAGTCGACGCCGGAGTAGAGCACCGGCGGCACGTCGTCGCTCACCGATGCCCCGGACCCCCGGGTCACGTACTGCCTGAGAGCGAAGTCGTTGCCGTCGCGCCACATGTGACGGTTGCGCTCCACCGATTCCAGGCATATGCGCATCATCTCCTCGTGGCTCACCCCGGGATCCATCCGCACGTAGCGGAGGGAGCGGTAGAGCCGGTCTATGTGGCCTTCCAGGTCAAAGATACTGCCGTTGAAGGTGCGCTCCGCCTCGTAGACCGCGTCCCCCAGGGCGAACCCCCTGTCCGAGATGTGCACTTTACACTCGCTTCTCGGTATCCACTCTCCGTTGAAGTAGGCAACGAACTCATCCATAGATTGACCTCTCTATTGCAGCAAATCTGAAAGCGGCGCAAACGCCTTGCTCTGTGGAATCCGGTCCACCAGCAGGCTGCCTCCGCTCCTCTCTATTCGATAGGCGGCCGCGTCCTCGCGGGAGGTGATGATCCTGTAGGAACCGTCGACCACCTCCAGGGCGCAGTTGTCATCAATGCCTATGCCGACGCCGGTATGACGGCGCACCATTGCCTGAAAGTCCGGTTGCCGCGTCTCGCCGTTGTAGTGCGGGCAGCCAAAGGCGTCTATGAAGCCCATGCCCTTCACCCGTATGTAGCTCCAGTCGTCGTCTTCGGTATAGAAAGACATGGAGTCGCTGTGCCCGTAGTTGAACCAGCAGATGCAGCCCGCGCTCAGCCCGGCCAGCGCCGTTCCTCCGGCGTATGCCGCTTCCAGCAGCTTGTCCACGCCCAGCAAGCGCCATCGGCGCATCATCTTCAGCGTGTTGCCGCCGCCCACGTATATGAGGTCGGCGCTCAGTATTGCCTCCTGGATGCGGGACGGCGGCGGGCGCTTCCCCAGCATGTAGAGCACGTCCGTATCGCAGCCCAGCTGGCCGCCGTAGGCCCTATCGAACGCCTCCCAGTACTCCACCGAATCGCTGCTTGCCGTGGGGATGAACAGCGCCTTGGGCCGCTCCTTGCCGCTCAGCTCAACGATCTCCCGGTCGATGTCCAGCGTTTGCAGGGCGCGCAGGTCTCCGCCGCCTATGGCCACTATCTTGCCCATGTCACGCCTTAGTATAGCCTGTTTCCAAGTGACAGGGGAGTTTGTGTCGGTTGGCTTGGCAACCAATTCAGTTTGACGTCTGCCAATCCACAAAAAAGCATGGCTTTGCTATTGACAAGCAGGTTCCGTCTTGATATGTTGTCTCACTTCCAAAGGAGAATTTCTGCCTAAAGCCTCGTATCAAGAAGTGATATAACATATCATTATGGCGTTTCAAGCATCACATCCCAACTTGACGACCGTGCTACAGGATCGAGGCATTCGGGCCACTTTCCCCAGGAAAGCCATAACCAGTCTCCTGGAGCAGAAGCAAGGGGGCTTCACAATCGAATCGCTCAGTGAAGAGCTGCCTTCGGTGGGCAGGGCAACGGTCTATCGCACCGTCAAACTCCTTCTTGAGGAGGGAGTGATCTGCAGACTTGCCATGATGGACGGGTCCCACGTCTACAGCGTCTCCCGGGCTGCTCGTCATCATCACCACTACGTATGCGTCAAATGCGGAGAGGTCGCGGAGTTCAGGACAGCCGCAATCGAGCGGTTGCTCCGGTCCGTCGGCGCCGACATTCCAGGGCATCTCGTCGACCACCGCATCGAATTGTACGTGGCCTGCGACTATTGCCCCGCCGATGGGGGCAAAATGGTTGTTTGTTCCAACCGGCTGAGTCACCAGTGTTGGGGACTGCCAAGTAATGGTAGCAATGCACAATAGCCGGCGGTAAGAACTCACTTCAAGAAAATTTTAGCAGCGATTGATTAGGGAGGAGAGAATTTTGAATATGTATGTGATACAAAGTATCAAAGATTGCTTTCGACCTACGACCCGGGTTTTAGCTTTGGGTCTTGTAGTGCTTGGTTTGGCTTTCCTGCTTGCCTGTTCAAATGAACAGGCAACGCCAACCAGAGAACCACAGCCAACCGCTACGCCGCAGCCAACTGCTACGCCGCAGCCACCGGAAGTGCCGCAGCCAACCGCTACGCCTGCACCCTCAAAACCGCCGATCCAAGTGGTTGCGACCTCCAACATAGTAGCCGACTGGGCCGAGGTGATAGGCGGAGATAGGGTTGAGGTCTTCAGCCTGCATCCACCGGGTGGCGATCCGCACCATATCGTGCCGGGAGCTGGCGACGTTGCCAAAGTGGCCGACGCAGACATTGTGCTGTCCGTCGGTCTTGGCCTTGAGACCGCCTGGTTGGAGGATCTGGTGCACAACGCCAGTGCAGATGAGTCCAAAGTGATCGCGCTTGGCGATGGTGTCGATCCTCTGGAGTTCATGGAGATGGGCGGCCACGATGACCACGACGATCACGACACAGAATTCCTGGAAGCACTCCGCCACGTACTCCATGAAGTGGAAGACGGACACATTACCGCGGAGCAGGGACTGGAAGAGATTGAAGAGCTTCTGCAAGGCATGGACCACCACGGCGAACAAGAAGAGGCGGTGCACGAGATAGTCCACCAGTTCGAAGACGGGCAGATCACCGCCGAGAAAGCTATCGAGGAGATCGAACACATTGCCGAGGGTGAAGACGACCATGAAGGACATGACGACGACGCAGAATTCCTGGAAGCACTCCGCCACATAATCCATGAAGTGGAAGACGGACACATCACTGCGGAGCAGGGGCTGGAAGAGATTGAAGAGCTTCTGCAAGGCATGGACCACCACGGCGAACAAGAAGAGGCGGTGCACGAGATAGTCCACCAGTTCGAAGACGGGCAGATCACCGCCGAGAAAGCTATTGAGGAGATCGAACACATTGCCGAGGGTGAAGACGACCATGAAGGCCATGACGACGACGCAGAATTCCTGGAAGCACTCCGCCACATAATCCATGAAGTGGAAGACGGACACATCACCGCGGAGCAGGGGCTGGAAGAGATTGAAGAGCTTCTGCAAGGCATGGACCACCACGGTGAACAGGAAGAGGCGGTACATGAGATAGTCCACCAGTTCGAAGACGGGCAGATCGACGCCGAGAAAGCTATAGAGGAGATCGAACACATCGCCGAGGGTGATGCCCACGACGACCATGGGCATGACGCTCACGGCCACGAAGGGCACGACCACGGCCCGCTGGACCCTCACTTCTGGTTCGACCCGAACCGGGTGAAGATCGCAGTCAGCGATATAGCGGCCCTGCTTTCGGCTCTGGACCCTGAGGGCTCAGCATTCTACTTTCAGAACGCGGCAGACTACGCAGCCCAGCTTGACGAACTCCACGTCTGGATTCAAGAGCAGGTCAGTGTGATACCGCCGGAACGCAGGCTGCTGGTTACATCCCATGACACCTTCGCCTACTTTGCGGATGTCTATGAGTTTGAGGTCATCGGCGCGCTCATTCCTTCCCTGGGGCCTGACGTGGAGCCCTCTGCTGAGCATTTGGCGGGACTGGTAGAGGTGATCCGGGAGCACAACGCGCCGGCGGTATTCAGCGAAACGACGGTCAGCGGAAGGCTGCCGGAGGCCCTGGCAAGAGAGACCGGAGCAGTGCTTGCCCAGCTTTACGCGGACTCCCTGGGCGAAAGGGGTAGCGCAGCGGGCACTTACTTAGGTATGATGAGAGCAAACGTAGAAGTGCTTGTTGACGTATTGAATTGAACTCCGCTCTGAATTCACTGGGAATAGCGGGGCTTGCGGGACGGTAGAGATGGAGTTATCGTGGGCAGATATGCCCCCACAAGATAATTGGGGGGCAATGCAGAAATACGCGCAGGGCGCAAATGCAAGGAGGAGCGATGAGTGAGTTGAAGGCCTATTCGGTAAAGCTGCGGAAGATGGTGTCCATAAAGGATCCGGAGGTAGTGACCCTGAAGAATGGACGGAAAGCTGTCCGCGGTGTTGCCTCGGAAGATCCGTCCAGCAAGGTCATCAGAATCGTGAGTGACAAACAAGCGGAAGAGATCCAGGGGGCGGCTGGCTGATTGGAGCCGCATCCGACTAGGCAGGGGCGATAATCGAAACCTTGGCCCTGGAGTTCTAGGGCTTAGGACGCCGAATTTCCGGAGTCGCCGGTGGAGGAGGTCCTGCGCCGGCGGCTCGCGGAGGCGGAAGTGGGCGACGGGCGCGCCTACCGCTTAAGGCCTCGACAGCCGCATGGTTGGGCTCCTGGAACGGACCCAACGTATGACCGGCTGCCCCAATAGCTCAAAGAACGGAGCAACGCCTCACTTGGACGGAGGAATAATATGGAGTATGCAATAATCAGCTGGTTAGACGCCCAGAAGCATCCCGAAATTCCAGCAATGCACGCTGCGAAGATAGCGCCAATAGAGGCAATCACCGTCGGTGTGGTTATGGAGAAGAACGACAACTACATCACAATTGCACAGACAATCTTTGAGGAAACCGAAACCTCGCCCAGCCAGACCCAACACTTGATAAGCATACCCAAGCCCTGGATAAAAGAGTATCAAACGCTTGCTTTAACCTAGAGGAGAAGCATGTTTTTGACTAATGAACCGGTGGCGCAATCGGTATAGCACCCACCTATGGTAACGGTAACGGAGCAGACTTCACCCATCTGCTGAGCGCAACTGTAGCTTAACGCAATCCCTGCTTGAGTATCCGGAGAAGCCAAGCGCTCCTTCTCCGGAACAGCCCACACAGAAAGTCGAGCATGAGTAGTATAGCTGTTTCCCGCGGGGCGGAGAATTCAGCTTGCGGGGCGGCGGGGAGACGGCGCGGGCGCGTTAAGGGCGGTGAATCGGGTCATTACGTCCAGGACATTGTCCAGATAAGTTCACGCCTGAACCATAGCTGAAATAGCGGGACATTTCAATGGACAATGTCCATAAGTATGTCCCGCCAATTGGCGCGGCACGCGACCGACAAGCCGCCAGGCGACTGCGACGTGTGCTAGAATAGGCCGGCGGTTGGCGGGCGTAGCTCAGTTGGCAGAGCATTTGCTTCCCAAGCAAAGGGTCGAGGGTTCGAATCCCTTCGCCCGCTCCAGGTTTGGTCTACCTTGTCTAACTATCCCATCTTTGAAGACAACCTAGACATGGAAGATCTCCAAGTTCGTGGACGCAGCCCCTTGAAATCCACTATCTGTCGTGATGAATGACCTGGCAGTCACCGCTGCCGTTGCTAAATGAGTTGCATCGGCGGAGGCCAATCGTTGATCCCTCATATAGGTCGAAACCAGGGAGAGTATTTCTTCAAAACTAGGCATTCTATCCTGGTTTGGCTAGCCAATAGCTCGCCAACGAGTTGCCCCCGCTTTGCCATAGCGTCGATCGCTATTAACGCTGGCAGAGACCAGTATGCTGGCATCCAGATATGTTGGAGACGGTATCGCGACGCCTGGCTGCCATTCCATGTAGGGCAATTGGCCGCCGCCTAGATGCCTTCTTGCCGGGTCAGGTCATTGACATCCGTATCCGGGATTGACCTGATAGTGCCTATGGTTAGGACGAACGCACGGAATATCTCCGGCTTCATACGCACCCG
The DNA here is from genome assembly GCA_963667055.2 of Dehalococcoidia bacterium. Lineage (GTDB taxonomy): Bacteria > Chloroflexota > Dehalococcoidia > Lucifugimonadales > QGNO01 > DAOUJH01. Next base: position 977,558 of record OY762956.1, on the reverse strand, counting down.
CAACGCCTCTAAGTTCAGCATGGAGTATCTTTGCTCGTACTCCTCCAGCCCAACCGCAACTCCAGGCGCCACCGTTCGCCACTCGTCAGATTTCTTCACGACCTTCATGGAATCAGTGTATTACAACCTTGTACAACCGGCTAGTCTCAGATTCGACCAAGCTGCCTATTCAGTCAATAACAACAGCAACGCTTAAAGAGGGTACCGGCTGGGTGTCCTTATGACAAATCGGGTTGAATAAGTTGACACTTAGTTTACACTTAATCTTGGAATTATATTGGAAACGTACCAATTCTTATCCTCAAGAGGTGATTAAAATGATAAGCAGAATGCTGGGAGCAGCCCGGTTGAACGTGGAAACCTATGAAGACGTAGAGAGCGACAGAGGAGCAACTATACAGGCGCTCCTGGTGGTGGTCTTAGTCACCATTGCCAGCTTCGTTGGAGGGCTGTTAAGCGGCGGAGAGGATATCAACGTGGTCAGCGCACTGATCTCCGGCTTGGTGCTGGGCATAGCGGGCTGGGCCATATGGGCGCTGGTAACCTGGATGATCGGGGCAACGATCCTTAAGACGGAGCAGACCAAAGCGGACTGGGGAGAACTGGCGCGAGGCTTGGGATTCGCACAGACCCCGAAACTCCTGTACGTGTTCCTCTTCATACCGATAGCCGGACCGATCATAGCTCTGGTGGGGTTCATCTGGTCGTTCGTATGCATGGTAATTGCCGTACGACAGTCCCTGGACTACACGTCGACGTTGCGGGCGCTCTTCGTAATCGTAATCTCCTTCATCCCCGTGGCTTTCCTTTACATCATCGTCTTGGTAATAACAGCTGCCATAACGGGCAGCGGCGACGCATAGCAGCCTTAGGGCTGGCAACATCGGAGTTAGATTAACAGGAGGAAGCGCATGGCCCTAACACTGGCCGAAGCCAACCGCATCATTGAAGGCGCAGTCGCCAAGGCGGAAGCGCTCGGCATCAAGGTCAACGTAGCCGTCTGCGACGGGGGAGGAAGGCTCAAGGCCTTCGCCAGAATGGACGGCGCGGGCTGGGCCGGAATGTACGGCTCCCAAGGCAAAGCCGTAGCATCCGCCGCCACGGGCAGAGCCAGCGGCGTCCTACAGGAGCGGGCCGACACCCCCATCTACCGGGGCATCGTTGCCGCGGAAGGAGGCCACATGATCCTCAGCAAGGGCGCGGTGCCCATCATCCGCGACGGCGAGATCATCGGCGGCTGCGGCGTGGGCGGCGGCACCTCCGACGAAGACGAAGAGTGCGCCCTTGCCGGCGTATCCCTGGTCACCGGCTAGGAGAAGCGGATGGCTGGTCGTTTACAGGACAAAGTGGCAATCATTACAGGCTCGGCCACCGGCATTGGCCGCGCCGGAGCCAGGCTCTTCGCATCGGAGGGCGCTAAGGTTGTGGTCGCCGACCGCAACGATGTCGAGGCCGAGAAAACCGTCGCCGGCATCAGAGAAAACGGAGGCGACGCCATCTTCATCCACACCGACGTTTCCAAGTCGGAGCAGGTGCAAGACCTGGTCAGCGCCGCACTGGAAAGCTACGGCAAGCTGGACGTCATGGTCAACGGCGCGGGGATGCTCATACGGACTCAGTCCCGCCTCGCCGACATCTCCGACCTGGAGTGGGACCTCTCTTTGAACACCAACCTCAGGGGCGTGTTCTACGGATGCAAGTACGCCATCCCGCACATGATGGAGCGCGGCGGCTCCATAGTTAACATCTCCTCCAGCGCGGGCATAGGCCCCACTCCTCGCGCCGCCTCTTACGGCGTGAGCAAGGCCGGCGTAATCAACCTGACTCTGACCGCGGCCCGTGAGTACGCCGAAGACGGCATCAGGGCCAACGCCATAGTCCCCGGCCTCATCGACACACCTCAGTCCAGGGGCAGCACAGGCAGCAAGGAGCGGTTCGAGCAGAGGTCCAACGAGGTGGCCCTGGGGCGCGCCGGGCAGCCCGACGATGTCGCCAACCTGATGCTGTTCCTCGCCTCCGACGAATCGTCGTTCATCACCGGAGGCGCCTACGTCATAGACGGCGGCGGCTCCGTGGGAAGCTGGTCGGACCTGCGCAAAGAATCGTAAGGCGCGCCGTGCCGCCCACCATAATCAGCAACGCCACCATCGTCACCGGCGATGCACAACGCAGCATCCACTACGACTCCGCCATAGCCGTCCAGGACGGCGCTATCGCCGCCATTGGGCCCACTCAGGAGGCGCTGAGCCTGTACCCGTCAGCCGAGGTGGTCAACGGCAGCGGCAGAGCCGTCTTCCCCGGCTTCATCAACTGCCACGCGCACCTGACCGCCACCATAGACCGCGGCATCACCGACGACTTTGGCTTTCCGTTTCCCTTCCGCTTCCCTGAGAACGTCCGCTCTTTCCTCAGCGATGAAGAGCTAACAGTCATGGCCATGCTGGGAGCCATCGAATGCATCCGCACCGGCAGCGCCGGCACGGCGGAGGTCGCCGAGGGCATAGAGCGCTACGCCGGGGCCATAGTGGCCAGCGGACTGCGCTGGTTTCTTGCCGAGTGCAGCGGCGACGGCGTTGCCGGCCCCGGATACAAGCCCGGCGAGCCGGTCACCGAGTTCTCCGAGGCTCGCCGTGAGCAAGCCATGGAGCGCGGCGCTCGTCTCTTCGAAAAGTGGCACGGCCACGATAACGGGCGCGTGCGGTGCATGACCGGCGTCACCCTGGTGGAGACCAGCTCGCCCGCCTTGCTGCGCCAGGTGCGCGAGCTGGCGGAACGGCACGACTGCGGCTACACCATCCACCTTGACCAGAGCCGCTTGGAGGTTGAGACGGCGCTGCGTATGCACGGCATGCGTCCCGCGAGCTACCTTGCCGCCAACGATTTCCTAAGCCCCCGTCTGCTGGCGGCGCACCTGCGCTACCCCGATGAATCCGAAATAGCCCTTCTGGGACAGTCCCGCGTCGCCGTATCCCACCAGCCCGCCATGGCGGCGCGGCGCGCCGTAATACCCCCGATACCGTCCCTGCGCGACGCCGGCTGCACCATCGGCATGGGCACCGACAACAATACTCAGGACATGGTAGAGGTCATGCGCATCGGCATGCTTACGGAGCGTATCCTCCGTGACGATCCGGCGAACCCCCAGCCGGAGGACGCCCTGGAAATGGCGACGATGGGCAGCGCCAAGGCGCTTGGCATGGAGAGTTCCATCGGCTCCCTGGAAGTGGGCAAGAGGGCGGACCTGGTGATAGTGAACACCATGCGCTCCAACCTGGCGCCCAACATGCGGGTGGTGTCCTCCTTCGTCAACAACGGCCAGCCGTCGGACATCGAGTCGGTGATGGTGGACGGCAAGTTCGTGATGCGGCAGGGCAAGGTGCTGACCATTGACGAAGATGCCGTTGTCCGCGAGGCCGACCGCATCGGGCGGCGCGCCTGGCGGCGCCTGACGGAAAAGTACCCCAACGTGGAGTTCCCCGTAGGCCTGGCCCCGGAGTAGAGGGCACAGCTTCTTGGTCAGTGATTGTAGTGGGCGAATGTGCCCCCGTCATTCCCGACACCGATCGGGAATCCAGGCGGGGTGGTGGCGGGGGTCTACCTGTACATGACAAAAGAGTCGAAGGTGTTGTCGGCGTCCGCCCATTCCACTTCTACCCTTGCCACCTCCGCGCGGGGAGGGCCTGTGCGCAACTCTTCCAACAAGCGCTCCAGATTCTCCCTGGGCCCTTCCGCGCATACTTCGACCGCTCCCCCGGGTAGATTGCGCGTCCAGCCCACAAGCTCCAGGCGCCGGGCATGGTAATCAACGAAGCGCCTGAACCTCACCCCCTGGACGCGGCCGTGGATGGTAACCCTCAGCTTCACATTGGGCTTTACGGTGCTGCCCTGTTCCATTGATATGCAGACCAATCCTATCCGGTCAGCAAAGCCTCAACCTTGGCCTTCTCTGAATCATAGTCGGTCAACGCAGTGTAGCCCACCTGGGCAGCAAGCTCGCCGGTGTTCTCCAGATAGTAGTCTATAAACGCTTGCAACTCAGGACTGTTCTTCAGATTCTCAGCGTTCACGTAGATGAAAACCGGCCGCGACAATGGCGCATAAGCGCCACTAGCCACCGTCTCGTCGCTGGGCGCCACGCAGCCGTTCCCTCCGTCCACTCCTATCACCTTCATCTTGTCCGCGTTCTGCGCGTAGTACGCGTATCCGAAGTACCCCAGCGCATTGGTGTCTCCCGATATCCCCTGCACCAGCACGTTGTCGTCCGCGCTGGCCGTGTAGTCGTCCCGCGACACACCCTCTTCTCCGTTGATCTCGTCCGTGAAGTAGTCGAACGTCCCTGAGTCGGTGTCCGGTCCGTACAGCCTGATCGGCTCGTCCGGGAAACCGCTTCGCACCTGGTTCCAGTTGTTCACCTCTGATCCAGGCTCCCATATCTTGTTCAACTCCTCCACCGTCAGGCAGTCCACAAATGTGTTCTCTCTGCTCACCATCACCGCCAGCCCGTCCAACGCCACCGTGAGCTCTATGTACTCTATGCCGTTCGCTTGCGCCTGCTCCGCTTCCGACTCCTTGATAGGCCGCGAGGCGTTCGATATGTCCGTCTCGCCTACCGTGAACCGCTTGAACCCTCCGCCCGTGCCGGAGATGGAGACGTTGGCCTGCACGTCGGGGTGTACCTTGCTGAACTCCTCCGCCACCGCTTCGGAGATAGGCCCTACCGTGCTCGATCCGTCTATCTCTATCGTCCCACTCAAGCCGTTCTGCCCGTTCGGCTCATCGCTGCCGCAAGCGACTGTCAAACCGAGGATCATCGCCCCGGCCACAAGGACAAGTAGTCCGCGAACCCTAGATATACCGTTTCTCAATCCATCCCTCCTGTTATACCGCGCTCCGTTTCTGATGCATTCAACCTAGCACGGTTTGTTGAACATGCCTTTAACAAGGTATTAAAGGATTGTTAGCGTGTATTAAACTGGGGCAAGAGAGCAAACGGGCAAAGGGGGCAAACGGTCGTGGTTTACAACCTTGCTTTCTTGCGATAAATTGCTGTGTTCAAGCCGTGCACAGCCCACGGAGATCAGGAGAGGAATTAACGGTGGAATCGCCCGCGCTAATAGCCTTGGGACTCGGCTTTCTGCTTGGCCTGAAGCATGCCACGGACGCCGATCACGTGGTGGCCGTATCGACCATCGTCAGCGAGTATCACAGTGCTTGGCGCGGCATCTGGGTAGGCGCGTCCTGGGGGCTGGGGCACACCACGCCGCTCCTCATTGTGGGAACGGCGATTCTGCTCATCAAAGGGTCGCTAATCGACGTATACGACGAGTATTCGCACTACCTGGAATTCGGCGTGGGCATCATGCTAGTCCTGCTTGGCCTCCAGGTGTTCTGGCGGCTGAAAGGCCAGAATCTCCACCTGCACGAGCACACCCACCAGGAGACCCTCCACGTCCACATCCATTCCCACGACAGGGACGTGGAGACCGTGGACAAAGCCGTACATCCCTTCATCGCGCTGGCGGGCAGGCCGGTCTTCCGGCTGAAATCGTACGTAATCGGCGTGGTGCACGGCCTCGCCGGAAGCGCCGCCGTCATGCTGGCCGTGCTGGCCACCGACGCCGTTCCCTCTTTCTTGGCCGGCATCGGCTACCTTCTGCTCTTTGGCGTGGGCACCGTCCTTTCCATGTCCACCTTGACCCTTCTCATGGGCATCCCGTTTTCGCTGTCCAGCCAGTCCCGCAGGATCAACGCCGCCATCGCCGGGTTGGCCGCCACGGCAAGCATAGGGTTCGGCTTCCTGCTCATGTACGAGCTGGCCATAGTGGAAGGCCTGTAGGGGGAACGGGCAGGCGGACATTGTGATACCATCATTGTCAGGCCCAGTACGCATGTAATCCGGCGAGAAACGTCTCATGGCGCACAGCGATACCTACCAGAAGATACAGCAGGCCCTCCACGAAGGCTCCGACCGCTACAAGGAGGCGTACTCTCGCTTGGGAGAGGTCATCGAATCCGTCTTCCCCACAGCACAGGCCGCTTTTGAATGGAATCTCCCCGGCTGGACGATCGAACGGCAGAACGTCCTGGAAGAGGCCAAGGGAACCATAGACCCCCGCTTCGTGCACGTGCTGATTGCGGAAAGGAAGGCCGGACTGACGGTACACCTCTGGAATCCCGTCGACTACTACTGGCTGGACAAGCAGAAGGAAGCGCTGCAAGGCGCCGGATTCAAGGTGATGCGCGGCTGCGTCCAGTTCAACAGGAAACAGCCCTTTCCTTTTGATACCATGGAAAGCGTACTGAGAACTATAGAACTATGACAACAACAGTGGAAAAATCCGCCGACCCGTCCAGCTACTACATCTGGACGATAGGCTGCCAGATGAACAAGGCGGACTCCGACCGCTTGGAGAGTGCCTTGATTCAGCTTGGCCTGACGCCGGTGTCCAAGCACAGAGAGGCCGACGTCATAGTCCTCAACAGTTGCGTCGTGCGCCAAGCCGCCGAGGACAAGGTGGCCGGTATGCTCGGCTCGCTGAAGTCGCTCAAACAGCCCGGCAGCGACAGGATCGTTGCTCTGATGGGCTGCATGGTCGGGCCCAAGACGGACGAGCTTCAGGCCAGGTTCCCCCACGTCGACGCCTTCATGCGCCCCCAGGACTACCGCCCGCTCCTGGAGTTGCTGGGCAACCGCATGGGCATAGACGCCGAGGGCTGCCTGACCACGCTCACCCCGCCCAACGTCGCGGTCACGGCGTACGTCCCCATCATCCACGGCTGCGACAAGTTCTGTACGTTCTGCATCATCCCCTACCGGCGCGGACGCGAGGTGAGCCGCACCATCGACGACATTGTGCGCGAGGTGGAGCTTCTGGCGGCGCGCAACGTCAAAGAGGTCACCCTTCTGGGGCAAAACGTGGACTCCTACGGACACGACCTGCCCGGCTCGCCCGACCTGGCCGATCTATTGACCGCCGTCAACGAAGTGGACGGCCTGGAGCGCATACGGTTCCTCACTTCGCACCCAAACGACATGAGCCGCCGCATCATCGAGGCCGTGGCGTCGTTGCCCAAGGTCTGCGAGCACTTCAACCTCCCCTTCCAAGCCGGCGACGACGAGGTGCTGCAACTCATGCGCCGCGGCTACACCAACGTCGATTACCGGGAGCTGGTGGAGCGCATAAGGGATGCCGTGCCCGGCGCGTCGCTGAGCACCGACCTCATCGTGGGCTTCCCCGGAGAGAGCGATGCGGCTTTCCAGGAGTCGCTGAGGATGCTGGAAGACGTCCGGTTCGACAAGGTGCACGCCGCGGCCTACTCGGAGAGGCCGGGGACCATCGCATCCCGCAAGCTGCCCGACGACGTGCCGTACGATGAGAAGAGGCGGCGGCTTTCGACCATCGAACAGGCCCAGGAGACGATTGCGGGCGAGATCAACGGCAGGCTTCTGAACGCCACCATGGAGGTGCTGGTGGAGGGCCACGAAAGGGGCAAGTGGAAGGGACGCAACCGCAACGACAAGCTGGTCTTCTTCGAGGACAAACGACTGCTTCAGGGCAAGACGGTCAGCGTACACATCGAAAAGACCTCCCCCTGGTCGCTGCAGGGCGTTGCCGTTGGGTAGGAGGCCGGTTTGAGAACCAATAGTAATTCCCTTCGGGAGTTAGGCACCGTTCTCAGGCTCCTTGCACCATTGTTTCTGGCGGAGATTGTGGGAGGAAGGAGTAAGTATGCCCACCCTCAACATATTCGTGAGCTTTGAGTTCGACAAGGATCGCGACCTCCAGAACAACTTTTACCAGCAGGCCAAGGAGGAAACAAACCATCGGATTCGTGACTGTTCCCTCCATGAATCTTATCCAGACGAATTTTGGAAGAACAAAGCAAGGGACGCCATACGCCGATGTGACGTCGTGGTCGTACTGATAGGACAGGACACCCACAACGCTCAAGGCGTCATAGACGAAACGGACATTGCCCGCAGCCTGCACAAGCCGATCATCCAAGTCAGACCGCAGCGTAGGCCTTATAATGGGCTGACACGCCTAAGAGAGCCGATTAGGTGGAGGTGGAAGACCATCAACGCCAGACTGGATGCTATAGCGTCTGGGAACAGATGAATGCTCTCAGCGATTGAAGGGAAGTAGGAGCCCATGGCCCAAGAGTCATCCCTGAATCACGAATCTACCGCTGTCCAGAAACACCTTGAAATCATGCAGGGCGTTATCTCACGGATGGCGGAGAACAGCCGCTCCTGCAAGGTGTGGTGCGTCACCCTCGTCTCCGCCGTTCTGGTCCTCGTAGCGCGGACGGAGAAGCCGGAGTATGCCCTGATCGCCCTGATTCCGGCACTCCTCTTTCTCATCCTAGACACATACTACCTCGCGTTGGAGCGGGCGTTCCGTGAAACGTACAACGCGTTCGTTCGAGGGCTGGATGGAGACAGCCTTACGCCGGCGACTCTATACAAGGTGGAGTCATCTGGCTCGGTCCCGAGATACTTCATTGCGTGCTTGAAGTCCTTCTCAATCTGGCCGTTTTATCCTACGCTGATTGTAATGATAATTGTTGTCTGGTGGGCGCTCGGCCGGTAGGCGCGTGACCCAGAAGAAATGGAGTAAATCAATGGAACGCATCCGAAACGTATTCATCAGCCACATACATGAAGATGATGAAGGATTAACCGATCTCAAGAACCTAGTGGCGAGACACGGGCTAATCTGTCGCGACGGCTCTATTACAAAGGGCAAATTCAACGAAGCCCACAACGAGGACTATATCAAGTACCAAATACTTGCTCCGCGCATCAACTGGTGCAGCGTGCTTGTTGTATACATTTCCCCCGATACCAAAAACAGCGACTTCGTGAACTGGGAGATAGATTATGCTCAGAAGCAAGGAAAACGGATCGTCGGGGTGTGGGAAAGGGGAGCCAAGGACTGTGAATTGCCAGAGGCCCTAGACCAATACGCAGACGCAGTAGTGGGTTGGAATGGAGAAAGCATTGTCGATGCCATAAACGGTGATTCCAACGATTGGCATCAGCCAGACGGCTCACAGCATGATTACCGCGGCATCAAGCGGTTCTCTTGTAGGTAGATTTCGTCAATGCCAAGACTTTACTCCTACGTAGTGGCGAGAGACTACGGGTTTGCACCAAATCCGTTCTATGGCATTTGTTCGCTGGCAACCTGCAAACCAGAAATACGCAAGCACGCCAGAGTCGGAGACTGGATCATCGGTACTGGTAGTAGTCGGCGGAACAAAGACGGATATCTAGTATACGTGATGCTCGTATCAGATGCACTGACCTTTAATGAATACTGGGAAAGTCCACTATTCCAACAGAAAAGACCGAATCTTAGAGGGAGCAAGAAACAAGCATTTGGCGACAATATCTACTTCAAAGATGAACGAGGCCAGTGGCACCAAGAGGACTCTCATCACAGCTATCGTGATGGTTCTCCCAACCCACACAATATTAGCCATGACACACAGGCGGACCGTGTAATAATCAGCACAGATTATGCGTACTGGGGCGACTCAGGCCCCCTGCTGCCCCAGTGCTTTAGGGATTACAGAGGATTTGATATTTGCGCCAGACGAGGCCACAAATGTCGGTTCCCAGAGGATATGGTCAGAGATTTTGTAGCATGGTTGCGGACTCTTGACGCAACCGGGTATCTCGGAGAACCTGCAGACTGGAGAATGACGCCATAGTTGGCAGGGCTAGCATTCCATGAGTCGGGGGAGCAAGAAAATGCCACACCAGGCTACGCTTTTACGTGACTATACGCATGACATTACATCCACCGACATGCTCCCCACAGACAACCTTCACCCGGTTCTCCTGGGCCTATTCGGTGAGGTAGGTAGCGTCATGGCTGTTGCAAAGAAGCACCGCCGTGAAAGGGAAGCATATCCTGAGCATCAGCGCGCAGCAGAGGAGGAGTTTGGGGACGTCCTCTGGTACTTTGTGACACTGTGCCGTCGCCTCCGCATTGACGTTGGCACTGTTTTCCCTCACATCACAGATGGAATCACTAGCAACGTTCGAAGCTTTCCTTCAGAAGAGCGAACCCTACCGAACCTAGGTAAAGCAACAGCGGCATTGCTTGATATCTATAGTTCTAATGAACGAACTTTTAGTCTACTGCGGGCTTTCGCAAACGAATACGTACAAGCACTTCAGGCGAAAGGTTTGAGTCTTGCTACAGTTATTGCCATGAACACGGCTAAAGTCCGTGGTCGTTTTATCGATCCCGACCAGTCATGTCTACCAACCTTCGATGAGAATTTCCCTGATGAGGAAAGGCTCCCATTACATTTTGAAATTCGAATCATGCAACGGAAATCCGGACAAAGTTATATGCAATGGAATGGCGTATTCATTGGGGACCCACTTTCGGACAATATCAGTGAACCAGACGGTTACCGGTTCCATGATGTGTTTCATCTCGCACATGCTGCCGTTCTACACTGGTCACCTACTTTCAGAGCACTCATAAAACAGAAACGTAAGAGCGCTCCAAACGTTGATCGTACTCAAGATAGCGGCAGGGCAATTGTCATTGAAGAAGGGCTCACTGCATGGATATTTTCATGTGCTAAACAACTCAATTTCTTTGATGGGCAGGACAGTGTTTCCTTTGACTTGCTCAAGACCGTACAGCAATTTGTGCAGGGATATGAGGTAGAGCAGTGTCCTCTCAGCCTATGGGAACGGGCGATCCTCCAAGGGTATGGGGTCTTTAGACAGTTGCTACACAACCAGGGTGGAATCATCATCGGAGACCGTGAGACCCGATCAATCATCTACAGGGGTTAATTGAGGGGATAAAGCATGAATCCTGCTTGCTTCGTAGAACAATTGAAAGAGTTGAGTTTTGATAATACGTTTAACCCGTATACAAGCCTATGTCCTGTCTACGATTTAGGCGACGCACCGCAACGCAGGTCACAGATATTGTTATCCCTGCTTGATGCGGCATCGAACCAAGATATCGATTCCGTGTGGATTGGGCGAGACCTTGGTCATCGCGGTGGCAGGCGGACAGGGCTTCCCTTAACCGACGACGTGCACTTCGAGATGCACCTCAGTCGATGGGGGCTATCATTCGAACGACCAACACAGCGCCAAGTGGTAGCAGAACGGACCGCCGCAATTGTTTGGGGGGTTCTGTCACGAATCGACAAGTCTGTTTTCTTATGGAATGTCTTTCCTCTGCATCCGCATGAACCGGGTAGTCCGTTCAGTAATCGCCCCCACAATTCTATTGAACGCAGAATCGGAGAAGAGTTCCTCGCTGAACTGATTCTCTTGTTGAGACCGCGCCGACTGATTGCGATTGGCAAAGATGCTTTCCACACCACACGTCGCCTATGTGCTGGGCGTAAAGTCTTTCTAGTGCGGCATCCTAGCTATGGCGGCCAAGTACAGTTTCTGAAAGAAATGGAAGAACTATACCCATGTTAAAAGCGAATCAAACCATGTAGTTAGGAGTCAAACCGTGGTGGGCAGTACTGGAGTCGAACCAGTGACCTCCGCGATGTCAACGCGACGCTCTAACCGCCGCCTGCCTATAGCCTCGCCAGTATAGTATTGCGATGACGGCCTGACAATGAGCCACTCCGCGCCGTTGACGTTGGCGCCATGATGTGTAAACTACATACACACCCGAAGAAAGGACGGGGCACGGCATGGCAAGGGTTCAGCTGATAATCCCCGACGAGGACCGAGACCGATTCGTCCGCCAAGCGCGCAGGGAGGGCCTGACCTTCAGCGCGTGGCTGAGGGCCGCCGCGAGTGAGCGTATCGAGGCGCGGCAAGGCGCGGAACGTTTTAACTCTTCGGAGGATCTGAAGCGGTTCTTCCGGAAGTGCTCCGAGCGTGAAGGGCCCGGCACGGAACCGGATTGGGAAGAGCACCTCCGGACGCTACACGAATCGATAACCGGCGGATTGCCCAGCGCATGATCTTCATCGACACCAACGTCTTTATGTACGCGGTCGGGAAACCGCACCCGTTGCAATCCCCCGCCCGGCAGTTCTTTGACGAGTCGATACGCAACCGCACGACGCTGTTTACTTCGGCAGAGGTCATTCACGAACTGATGCACGTCTATCTGCGGATGAAGAGGCCGCACACCTTGGACTCCGCGTTGGAGCTGATGGACAAGGCCGGCGTAGCAGTGTGGCCCCTGGAAGAGGCGGACGTGATCCTTGCCCGCCAACTCCATGATCAGTATCCCACCCTGGGGGCAAGAGACCTCTGCCGCCTGGCAAGCTGCCGGAGACGCGGTGTCCGGGAGATAATGACTTTCGACCATGCCCTTGGCGCAGCTGCTCTAAAACCCCGGGGCGCCAGTTGAGCCTTTTGCGGCAAAGTAGTACACTTAATGGATTAACTAGCTCGCCGTGTGGTGGGGTTGTATGATTTCAGTCGAGCGCCAGCCTACCGTTCCCGTAACGGACATAGAGCAGTCCGCTTTCTGCCGCACCGATTCGTCGCTGGAGGCGAAGCCTCTTATCGAGGAGTTGAAGGCCAACGTCCAATGGCAGCGGCTCCCCAGGGAGTACATCGGGCTCAAGCCGGACGACCTCCATGCCCGCATCGCCGCGGCCCGTGAAAAGCTGGGCGAGCGGCTGGTCATACTGGGGCACCACTACCAGCGCGACGAAATCATCCAATTCGCCGACTTCCGCGGCGATTCGTTCCTTCTATCGCAGAACGCCGCCCGCCAGAAGGACGCGGAGTTCGTGGTCTTCTGCGGCGTGCACTTCATGGCCGAAACGGCCGACATCCTCACCGACCCCGGCCAGAAGGTCATCCTGCCCAACATGAGCGCCGGTTGCTCCATGGCCGACATGGCGGCCACCGACGACGTTCTCGACGCCTGGGACGACCTGAACGACGTCCTCTCCGGCGGGCTGGTCCCCATCACCTACATGAACTCCACCGCGTCGATAAAAGCGCTCTGCGGCCAGAACGGCGGCATCGTCTGCACCTCCTCCAACGCCGCCGCCTCGTTCGAGTGGGCCTTCCAGCGCGGCGAAAAAATCCTCTTCCTGCCCGACCAGCACCTGGGTCGCAACACCGGCGTCAAGCTGGACGTGCCGCTGGACGAGATGGTGGTCTGGAACCCGTTCAAACCGCTCGGCGGCCTCAGCGAAAGCCGGATACAGAACGCCCGCATAATCCTCTGGCAGGGCCACTGCTCCGTGCACACCAGGTTCTCCGTGGCGCAGATAGAGGACGCCAGGTCCAAGTTCCCCGACGTCCAGGTCGTCGTCCATCCGGAGTGCGTGCGCGAAGTCGTGGACGCCGCCGACATGGACGGTTCCACGGAGTTCATCATAAAGGTGGTGAGCCAGGCTCCCGCAGGCTCCGTGTTCGCCATCGGCACCGAGATCAACCTGGTGAACCGGCTGGCCCAGGAGAACCCCGACAAGACGGTGTTCTGCCTTGACCCCGTGGTCTGCCCCTGCTCCACCATGTACCGCATTCACCCCGCCTATCTGGCCTGGGTCACCGAAGAGCTGGTCGCCGATACAGTGGTAAACCAGGTCTCCGTAGACGACGAGACCGCCCACTACGCCCGCGTAGCCCTGGAGCGGATGCTGTCGCTGTAGGCGTAGCCCCTTCCGTCATGCCCGTGGCGACGGGCATCCAGAGGCGTTTCAGGCCATGAACAACGTCAATAAATCGGCGGCTCGGCTTTTCGCAGCCGGCTTCGTCCTGGCGCTTCTCCTGGCTGTAATAGTTGGATGTGGAGAAGAGAGTACTCCGCAGTACCAGACCAGGGAATCTGGCGATGCCGAGAGGGTCTCTGAGTCGGAACCCGCTTTGTCCAACATGGCGCGTGCCGGTGAAGAGTTGTTCAACGCCAACTGCTCGGTCTGTCACGGAATGAATGCCTCCGGCACCAGTCAGGGGCCAACTTTTATCGACCGAATCTACCATCCCGGCCACCATCCGGACTTCAGCTTTCGCAACGCGGTCAGCAATGGCGTGACGCAACACCACTGGGTCTTTGGCGATATGCCTCCCGTCGACGGGGTCTCGTCGGAGGAGGTGGATAAGATCATCTGCTACGTCCGGGAGTTGCAGCGCGCCAACGGCATATTCGAAGGAGACGACTTTCCGACGGTCTGCTGAACCGGGGCCCTGTTGCCACCGCCCCGCCTCCTCCTGGTTCCCCGCCTTCGCGAGGAAGACCTCCCTTAATCTTACCGTGTCTGTGATACAATGAACCCCAACGGCAGAGCAGCGATGGGAGCATAGCGTTGCGCAGCGTAGCAAACAGGTCCGAGATATTCCTGATGGCCTTGCAGTCCCTTTCAAAGACGGAAAGGGAGGCCGTAATTGGGCGTATACTGGAAGACCCGGAGTTGAGGGAAGACGTACTGGACATGGCGCTGATCAGACAGCGCCAAGGGGAACCAACGCGTCCTTTCGAAGAGTACCTCGCTGAGAGAAACGAGAGATTGGGCAAGGGTTGAGCTACAGTCTCCGCATCTCGCAATCTGCTGAGAGGGAACTTGATAGACTATCTCCAACCGTACATAGCCGCATCAGCAGAAGGATTCTATCCCTGAGAGACAACCCCCGACCCAAAGGAGTCAGGAAACTCAGGGGTCGCGAAGAGGAGTATCGGCTTCGCGCCGGGGACTACAGAGTGTTGTACACCATCGACGACGCCAATAAAGTGGTGACCATCTTCTCCATGGGCCATCGGCGTGAGGTCTATCGCTGACAGACCGCCGCGACACGCGTGCTACTGACATGCTACAGATTACCCCCGACATACTGGCCATCATAGACAGAGCGCTGGACGAGGACCTGGCTTCCCAGGACCACACCACCCGCCTCATCCCGCGCGGCCTGACGGGTCGAGCGACGCTCGTTGCCAAGGAGCAAGGCGTGCTGGCCGGCCTCGGCGTGGCCGACGCCGTCTTTTCTCGGCTTGACGACGTCGTGGAAACGTCGCCGCTTCTTCACGACGGCTCGCCCCTAACCCCCGGCGACATCATCGCCGCCGTCCAAGGGCCGGTGGGCGGCATCCTGATAGCGGAGCGCACCGCGCTCAATTTCCTGCAACGGATGAGCGGCATAGCCACCGAAACCGCCAAGTACGTGAAAGCCGTGGAGGGCCTGCACTCCCGCATCATCGACACCCGAAAGACTGCACCTGGCCTCCGCTACTTGGACAAGTACGCGGTGCGCATGGGAGGAGGCCGCAATCACCGTCTCAATCTGGCCGACGGCGTTCTGATCAAGGACAACCACATTGCCGCGGCCCGCCTCGACCAACTCTCCCTCGCCGACCTGGTGAAGCGCGCCCGCGAATCGGCTCCCCACACCCTGAAAATAGAGGTGGAAGTAGAGACCGTGGAGCAGGCCGAAGAAGCCTTGAACGCCGGCGCGGACATCGTTCTGCTGGACAACATGCCGCCGGAGCAGATGCGCAGCGCCGCGGCCCTGGCCAAAGGCCGCGCCCTCACCGAGGCCTCCGGCGGCGTAACCCTGCAAAACGTACGCGAAATAGCGGAAACCGGCGTAGACCTCATCTCCGTGGGCGCTCTTACCCACTCCCCCAAAGCCCTGGATATCAGCCTGGATTTGCAGCTTTGAGGGGTGTGCTGCTAGCTTCTGGAGCTAAGAAGGGAGGCTTGAAACCGTCTTTGCCCTGACCAAGCTCCGGCAATGCCTGCTCCAGCACTTCGTAAGTCTTCTCATAGTGCTCCATGTATCTATCGCGGAACGAAAACTTGTCGCAGTTGAGCTTATCGGCCATCAGGTCAATGGCTCTATCCCTCGTGGCGGCGACGAACTTGCCCCTCTGAAAGTGAAACGGCTGGATGATGAACTTCTTAACGCCGGTTCCCAGGAGGCTGTGGGCAAAATCGCACGGCTTGCTCACGTATAGCAGGGGAGTCATAGTGATGCAGGCTTCAACTCCCGCCGCCTGTACCTTGGCAATAGCACGAAGCCGGACGGCATTGGACGGGCAGAAAGGCTCGAACGTGCGCCGTACGTCTTCATCGTCGGTGGTGACGGTCATATTGACCTGTACCCGTCCGCCGTTATCCTCAATGCGACGGAACAGGTCGCAATCATGCACCACGTCTGGGCTGCGGGTCTGGATCACCAGCTTGGGCTTGTGGCGTTCCGCCATGATCTCCAAGAGGCCGCGCGTCAACTTCAAAGTGCGTTCAATGGGCTGGTACGGGTCTGTGACGCTGCTCATATAGATGAGCTTGCCATTGAGAGAGCCTATCGGGCGGCGCGCCAGCAAATCAACCGCGTTCTCCTTCACCTTTACCCACTGGCCCCATTCATCGCGGGCCTCCCCGGTCTTACTGAAGAAGGCCGCGTAGCAGTAGGTGCAGCCGAAAGAGCAACCGCTATAGGGGTTCAGGGTGAAATCGTATTCATCCATAAACCCGGTGGCGGGAGTCAATATCTCACGGGTCTGACCATAGGACACAGCCACGTCCCCGATGCTAGAAGGGCGATCAACAGTCGCTGTCTCGGCAACTCTCAGGCCGGGCAGTCTTGGTTGAGAAGGATAAATAGCCACTAGTACCTCAATCTCTGACGTAGAGAAATCGTTGGAAATCTCTAGTGGTAACCCACGCAGTCGGATACATCGTCAGGTAGTTATTAACAAACCCGTAATCGTATTCCCCTAGGCAATCAAACATATCCACTATAAGGTTATCGTGCAAATCTGCCCTGAACTGGGTCACGGCTCCGAACTCGCCCCATAGTACAAGCTCTGCCCCAGAAAGAACATCGCTGCTATCAGTGTAACCGTGGCCGATAGGAGAAAAAGCCCACTGTGCACTCTGTGGATGGGAAGTAACTAAGACCAAGGTAGGTTTGTGTTCATCAATACGACTGGTAAGCGCAGTCCTTACTTCATCTACATTTTCCCTATAAGCAACATGAAGGGCAGTTAGCCAACGTACAGCCTCAGGGTCACCCTGATCATCAAATCTCATTGCCTGGCACGCTTTTAGCAGAGAATTAAGCTCAGGATATTTTGCAATCTCCTCTATGAAGCATTGCCATATTTTCCATCCAATCTCCTTCATTGGTTCGCTTTCATCTTGCGACACTATGGCAATACTAGGAACAGTCCCTCGTTCCTCCAAGGCGTCTGCAGCTGCCAGAGCCAGACCGAATTGCATTGCTAACGCCCCACAACCAAAGTCGACAACCTGCAAATTGCCTCTCCCGTTTTTGAGGGGATTTATTTCTTCAGGCAATAGCCGTGTAAGTGTAAATGCCAAGTTGATTTGTCCAGGCTGGTACCAAAGGGAATAGAATAGTGCATCCCAGTCATCGTAACTCGGCATACGACCACGCTGCAGGAGTTCCAAAGAGCGAAGTGCGCGACGAATTCTGTCAGCAATTTCTTGGGGGGCAAGGCCAGCACTTAGCCTATTGAACTCCTCGTTTGCCACGTTTGTAATGGCGTTATCAAGCGCCCTAGTTACTGCTTGTATTGCCTCATCATCCACGCCATAGCTCTCTCGGTTGGAGTATGCCTATTTTACCATACTCAACGTCTGCACACTCCCACCAAATGTCGCACTAAGAGAGGTCTCACTCCCATAAAACGTGACTTCTTGCCCAAGAGTCTTTAAGCTTCACCCATGAGCATCCGCATAAATCGCGCTCTGCTTCTACTGGGACTGGCCCTTCTTCTCGTCGCCTGCCGGGGCCCGGCGCAGGAACCATCCCCGACGCCGTCGCCTACCCAAGAGCCGTCTCCCACCCCCACGGCAGAGCCGACCGCCAGCAACCGGATTGCCTACGTGAACCACGACTTCCATATCTTCACCATCAACCCGGACGGCTCCGACGAAAGGCAAATGACCTCGGAGGGCGGCACGTACTCCTGGCCCGGCTGGTCGCCCGACGGTAGCGGACTGCTCTTCTCCTCGTTCTCGGAAGAGTTGCTGGGCCCGGGCAAGGCGCTCTACACCGTCGACGCCGGGGGCGCCAACCAGTTGCGGCTATTCCAAAACCCCGACGGAGTCGCACCCGCCGTTGGCCCCAGGGCGCCCCATTACGCGCTCTGGTCGCCCAACGGCGAGAATATAGCTTTTCTGTCCATGGACGACGGCGAACTGGCGCTCTACCTCGTCGACGCATCGGGAACCGGCGAGGCCGTCAGGATTGCCGGCGGCGCGCCCCTGTACATCAGCTGGTCGCCGGACTCCCACAGCCTGCTCATACACCTGCAGGGCGATCTGTTCAGAGCCGACGTAGACGCACCGGAACGCCTGCTCGACCTGCGAGCCGCCTCTAGTGCCTACAGGGCGGCCTCCTGGTCTCCCCGGTCCAACATCGCGGCGTTCCTGGATTCGCAGTTCCTCTACGTAGCCAGGGCCGACGGCTCGCGGAGAAGGGAGCTGAGCAGCGCCGCGGGAGATGCGGCCTTTCTCTGGTCGCCCCGTGGCGATCAACTGGCGCTGGGACAGTCGTCCACCCCGGACGACCCGTTCCTTGAGGAACTGCGGCTGATAGACGCCGTCTCGGAAGAGGAAACAGTTCTTGTGCAGAGGCCGATAGTCGCCTTCTTCTGGTCGCCGGACGCAACCAAGATCGCCTACGTCTCCTTGAACGATTCCGAGGACAACCTGCAATGGCGCGTCATCGACGTGGCCTCCGGCGTCGATAGGGAGCTGGTCGACTTCATCCCGTCATCGGACCAGTTGACCTGGTACGCCTTCTTCGACCAGTACGCGCAGTCGCACCGGGTATGGTCGCCCGACAGCCGGAGCCTGCTCTTTGCCGGCGTTCTGGCCGGCGAAGACAGGGGAACGCAAAGCCGCATCTACGTCCTGAACTTGGAAGAACGGCAGCCCGTCCTGGCCATTGCCAGCGGGTCGCTGGCTACCTGGTCCAACAGCTAGCCGATGCTCCCGCCTGCTATGGCGGGAACGAAATGCACCTCGCTGTCCTCTCCAACCTTCTCCAGCAGGCCCATGGGCGTGACCTCCCCGTCCACCACCACGGATATGCTCGCCCTGATCCTGTTGTCCTCCATGAGCCTGTCCTTCAGGCCGGGGTAGGCTTCCTCCAGGTTGTCTATGATCTGGCGCACCGTCGCGCCCGGAACGCACACCTTGGCCCGCGAAGTGATGTCGCGCATCAGGGTCGGTATGTGGACAGTGGCCATGGAACGGGCTATCTCTCGTTGGCCTTCTTGATGCGGTCCAGAATCGTGCCCGAGTTCATGGGAAGGGTGTTCATGCGGACGCCCGTCGCGTGATAGATGGCGTTGGCAATGGCCGGTATGGGAGGGATGATATTGGACTCGCCTACGCCTCTCACTCCAAACGGATGTCCCGGGTTCGGCACCTCGACTATGACCGTATCGATCATCGGCACGTCCAGCGAAATGGGCATGCGATAGTCCAGGAAACTGCCGTTCTTCATCACGCCGTTCTCGTCGTAGTAGTACTCTTCGTTGAGCGCCCAGCCCAAGCCCTGCACGCTGCCCCCCTGCATCTGCCCCTCGACGTAGGTCGGATGAATCGCCTTGCCCGCGTCCTGGAACGCCGTGTACCTGAGAACGTCCACCTTCCCCGTTTCCGGGTCGACCTCCACGTCCACGATATTGCCTGAGCTGGACGGCCCGATGCCGCGCGGATGCACCACGGCGCTGCCCATTATGGGACCGCCCGTACCGTCCATCTGAGCCGCCACCTCTCCGAACGTCATTTGCAGCGATTCGTCCGTTTTGGAGCGGACTACGCCCTGAACCAGCTCCACGCTATCCGTTTCTACCCCCCAAACCGCGGCGGCCCTCTCTTCCACCTGTCGCTTCACCGACTGAGCCGCCTCGTATGCCGCCCAGCCCGTGGCGAACGTCGTCCTGCTGCCGTCGGTCGTTGCCGTGTAGCCGATGGAATCCGTGTCCACCACCGTGGGCAGGACATCCTCGGCGCGCAGGCCCAGCACCTCAGCCGCTTGCATGGCAATAGACGCCCGCGTCCCTCCGATGTCCGCCGAGCCTTCTATCAGGTTGACCGTGCCGTCGTTGTTCACTTTGATGGTGCAGCTGGACGCCATGCCAATGTTGTACCACAGCCCCACGGCCACGCCTCTGCCCTGGTTGGGCCCGCTCAACGGCGTGTTGTAGTGCGGGTGCTGCTGCATGGCCTCTATAAGCTCCTCCACACCGATCCTGGGGTACGGCTGGCCGGTAACCCGCCTCGACCCCTCTTTCGCCGCGTTCTTCAGCTTGAACTCCAGCGGATCCATTCCGAGCTTGGCTGCCAGATCGTCAAGAAGCTGCTCCGAAGCAAAAACGGCCTGTGGCGCGCCCGGCGCTCTGTATGAGGCCACCTTTGGCTTGTTCACCACAACGTCGTATCCGTCTATCAGTACGTTGGACAGATTGTATGCGGCGAATATGGTAGTCGACCCCAGGCCTACCGGAGACCCGGGGAACGCGCCAGCCTCGAAAGCCAGGTAGGCTTGGGCAGCCGTGATCCGGCCTTCCTTGTTCGCGCCTACCTTCGCCCAGATGTAGCAGCCCGACGTCGGCCCTGTCCCTTCGAACACCTCCTGCCGCGACATGACCATCTTCACCGGATGCCCCGTCTTCTTGGAGAGCAGGGCGGCGACGGGTTCCAGGTATATCGCCGTCTTGCCTCCGAATCCGCCGCCTATCTCCAACGGGATGACCTTCACCTGCGACACCGGCACGCCCAGCCTGTCCGCCGTGTAGTCCCTGACCATGAACGGCCCCTGGGAGCTGCACCAGACGATTATCCTGTCGTCCTCATTCCACAACACCGTGCAGGTATGCGGCTCTATGTAGCCCTGGTGGACGGTCTTGGTATAGAACTCGCCTTCCACTATTTCATCCGCTTCCGAAAACCCCTTGTCCACGTCTCCAAGCTCGTACCTGGCGTAGCTTGCTATGTTGCTTGCGCCTTCCGCGGGCGAACCGAGGGATTCCGTCCTGAGGTCGTCGTGAAGCACGGGGGCGTCCTTCTTCATGCCTTCGGGAGCCGTCAGCACGGGCGGCAAGACCTCGTACTCGACCTCTATGGCGTTCAGCGCCTCTTCCGCGATCTGCAAATCGACGGCGGCCACGGCAGCCACCGCCTGTCCGGCGTAGAGCGCCTTGTCCGACGCCAGTATGTTGGCCCTGCGGTATCTCAGCGCCGCGTCATCGGTTTTGGGCAGGTCGTCGCCTGTGACGACGGCCTTCACTCCCGGCATAGCCTCCGCTTTGCCGGTGTCTATCGACTTGATCCTGGCGTGGGCGAAGGGACTGCGCAATATCCTGCCGTGGAGCAGCCCGGCGAACTGCACGTCCGCGCCAAACTGGTCCCGGCCCGTTACCTTGTTGATTGCGTCGTGGCGGACCGGCCTGGTGCCCACCACGTTGTAGCTTCCCGTCTCCAGCACGATGTTCGGTTCATAGTCGGTAGTAGTCATTCTTTGGCCCTCCCAGGATTCATCCGTCACATGCTCTCATAGGCCGAACCTTGGGTCAATCTGGTTGTCACCGAGGCCTTGTGCTATACCCTGACTTGCTCCGATTGACAGGCCCGCGGCATTAGTCATACTATTGGCTAAACTGACCCATGAGGAGCCGGACAATTGGTAACGGTGAACGTCCACGAAGCGAAGACCCACCTGTCGCGCCTGCTGAAACAGGTCGAGGCAGGGGAGGAAGTCACCATCGCCCGCAACGGGGAACCCGTGGCCCGGCTGGTGAGCAGCAAGAAGCGCGGCAAGCGGCAATTCGGCTCCATGAAGGGCCTGATAAGTATCGACGACCGCTTCTTTGAGCCGCTGCCGGAGGAGGAGTTGCGGTTGTGGGAAGGAACCGCATAGCAGATGCGGTTGCTGCTCGACACTCATGCGCTAATCTGGTGGTTTGGCGGAAGCAGGCAATTACCGCCGTCCGCCCGCAGTTTGATAGACGATGAAGCAAACGACGTGCTGGTCAGCGCGGCGTCAGCCTGGGAGATCACGACCAAGCACCGAAACGGCAAACTGCCCGAAGCGGAGGCTCTGGCCGTCGATATTGTCGGCGCTATTGCCAGTCAAGGCTTCGAGGAATTGCCCATAACCGTAGCCGAAGCCGCGCAAGCCGGCGCGCTTCCGGGTCCGCTCCGCGACCCCTTCGACCGGATGCTCATCGCGCAGGCGTTGTCCCGCGGCCTCGTCCTCATATCAAACGACCCCCTCTTCGATCGATACGGTGTGCGCCGTCTGTGGTGATGAATACGCGTATTTTGCTCGTTGCTGTTTCCATTGGCGCGCTCCTGCTCCTGCTTGCCGCGTGTGAAGACGCTCCAAGTCGTATTCCTTCACCTACTCCGGATGGCGCGGTAGTCGATACGGGTCCTGTCGGATCAACGAAGTCCGATACAGGCGGCGTTGCTCTCGAACCCACTCCGACGCCGGAACCCGTTATCTTCTCTAGGGCACACTCCCCTCCATTCTATAACGCTGCTTCCCCCTCGGTGGAGAAACGCATCTATGATTCTGATGTCGTGGTCAGGGCTGCCTTGCAGTCCCCTATGGACGGACGGCTGGTGTTTAGAGCAATTGAATACCTGAAGGGCACAGGCCCGACGGAGTTAATTGTCAACGCTGACACCGCCGGCAGGAACACAGGCTGGGACAGCAGGGAAGCGGTGCTCTTCTTGAGCCGGCCGCAGCAATTAGCGCCGGGCGCGTCAGGAGCGGAGTTTGAATTCACAAATTCACATTACAAGAACCCGGAAGGCTACACAATAGATACTCTGGACCCGGCATGGCTGCCCGCAGGGGCAACCGGCACGGATGGCGCATCAAACGGCAACCCGGACTTCGTTACGGATTCAGGGTCGGTTGCGGGTATTTCTTATCAGACTATCTCTCTGGCCGAACTTCGCTCAAAGGTAGAGTGGATGGAGGGAGGAGAGAAAACAGATGACTCCGAGGCATACGATATCTGCATCAGAAAGGTGATGCAGTACAAGAAGTTCCACCGGGACTGGGAGGCTTATTACGGGAAGCCAAGGCCCACTCCTCAAACCCATGAGCAGATAACATCGGGAACTGGTGAGGGAACGGTGATTTCCGATTACGGCTCCAATTCGGGGTCGGGGTATGACAGGTACTGGCTGACAGGTCAGGATGCGGACCTCTTCCGTTACCGCCGCACTGACAACGATGAAGATCCGACCAACGGGTATAACGAAGATTTTGTGACTGAACGCCCTCTGCCCGACGGTGCGTATAAGTTCTCCCTACACGGGCAAAGCTATGGATACACGCCGTGCAATTTCATGCCGAAGGATGGGGCGAGACTGTCGTACTGGACAATCTCAGTTGTTATGCCGGAAGACGCCCTGCATGAGGCGCTCTTCGATCCCGTGACGGTCGGCAAAGCGGTAGCGGCGGGCGGCCCGAACGGCGTGCTGGAACCCGCAGCCTTCACCGACTCCAACAGCGCATCGGCCACCATACGGCGCATCGCATGGGAAGCGGGTACGGTGAAGCTAACGCTCTCGCCCCACAACGGCATCTCGGATCGCACCGTGGACTTCATCGCCCTGGACGGCTCGGTGGCCTTGTCCCTTGCAGTCGCCGACGCAACGGTGGATGCGGTGACCGAGACGCTGACCTGGAAGGTGGAATCGCAGCCCTGGCAGTCCGGCGACAAGCTGATGCTGCGTATCCACTAAGTGCCGCCAAATGGCGTGAGCGGCCATACTGCCATCTCCTCCTTTCCCATACCCGCCCGCTCGCGCTATCCTTGCCTCACCATGACAACCACTCACACCGTCTTGCCCGCGCAGCCTGCCCCGTCACTTGGTGCGGGGGCGGGCATCCAGGAGCGGCGGGGCGGAGCTCGTTCCGCCCTCTCTCTTCACGAAATCCTTGTCCTGAGTATGTCGAAGAGCCTGTCCTGCCAAAGGAATGATTCGTTTCTCACCTCCGCCAAAATTTGGGTCGATTTTAGCCTTGTACTTGACATAACGTTGGAAACGAATACCCTTCTCAGGCACAGCGCACCCCGCCGCTAACCGACATCTCACGCCTAACAACCCTTTCCACGACACCCCAAAATCGAGTTATGTCAAGTAGCCAACCATCAGCCGCGTGGCCGCTTCCTGTCCTCGCTGTCTATGAAAATAGTCACCGGCCCCTCGTTGACCAGGCTGACCTGCATCATGGCCTGGAAGACCCCGGCGGCCACCTTCAGGCCGCGCTCTCTCAGCATGACTTCCACCCTCTCCGTCAAAGGCTTCGCCTGCTCCGGCGGAGCGGCTCCCGTAAACGACGGCCGGCGGCCCTTGCGCGTTTCGGCGTACAGGGTGAACTGGCTGATGAGCAGGACTTCCCCGCCGGTGTCCAGCGCCGACAGGTTGAACCTGCCTTCGGCGTCGGCGAATATCCGCAGGTTGGCTATCTTCTCGACCAGGTAGGCGGCGTCCGACTCGTCATCGCCCTGCCCGATTCCCAGCAGCGCTACAAGCCCTGCACCAATGGAGCCGACGGTATGGCCTTCCACCGCAACCGACGCTTGGGAAACGCGCTGTATCAGGGCGCGCAAGGCTACTCCGGCGAGTCTGAGGAGCTTGTTGACTCTGAAGACTCCGACGAGGATGAGTCGCCGGAAGAACTGCTGGATGAGCCGCCGGAAGATTTGCCGGCGGGGGAACTCTTACGGGCGTAGTCGGTCGTGTAGAACCCGCTGCCCTTGTATATCACGGGCACCGAGTGTATCTTGCGGTGCGCCTCCCCCTGGCAGAGGGGGCACTCCCGCACCGTCGAGCCGTTGAACCCGTGCCGCAACTCGAACGGGTGGCTGCATACGGAGCACTGATAAACGTAAGTAGGCACGCGATAGGAACCCTCTAACAGCATTTAGCAGTCCTTTTCCAAGACTGCTAACATCTATCAATTTAGCATTGGCAGGCTGGAGTGTCAAACTCTCGCTGTCCGTATCCCCGTCCGTCCGTATGCCCGTCCTAGCTTTAGCGGCGTCTTTCATGGTAGACTTATCATTGCCTTCAGCAATGTGATACATTGCAAGGAAGAGGATTAGCATGACCGGTATGGAACCCTTCACAGGGCCAAATTCTGCTTATCTAATAGATCTCTACGAAGCCTACCTCAAGGACAGCGGAGCAGTTGACCCGCAGGTACGCAGTTTCTTTGATAGCTGGGCGCCCTACCTGACGGACGGCGCTCCCGCACAGGCCCCGGCGGCGGACGCTCCGGCCGTCGATTACGAACAACTCCGCAGCGTCGTCAATCTCGTGGAACGCATCAGGGACAACGGCCATCTTGTGGCGAACCTGGACCCCCTGGGGCTCCGTCCGATTCGCGAGCCTTCCTCCGAGGCCACGCTCCAGAGCATCCCCGAACAAAAGCTCAGCGGCCTGCCGCCTCAGTTGGTGCAAAGCCCGCTCGCCAGAGCGTCGTCCACGGCGCAAGAGGCGGTTGCCAAGCTCAGAGAGTTGTACTTTGGCGCCACGGGCTATGAATTTGGACACATCCGCAACGCCGTGGAAAAGGAGTGGCTGCAATACTGCGTTGAATCCGGCGAGTTCAGACCCCGGCTTGATAGCAACCAGCGGCTTTCGCTGCTCAAACGGCTCAGTCAGGCTGAAGCCTTCGAACATTTTCTCCACCGCAGCTTCCCCGGGCAGAAGTGGTTCTCGGTGGAAGGGAACGATACCCTGGTGCCGGTGCTGGACGAAATAGTCCGGCAAGCCTCCCTGTGGAAAGTGGAGTCCATCATGATCGCCATGGCGCATCGGGGCAGGCTCAACGTCCTTACCCACATCTTCGAGAAGCCGTACGACTCCCTGCTGGCCGAGTTCATGTACGGCTACAGCCTTGGCGACGAAGAAACCGACCACGGTTCCTCCGGCGACGTCAAATACCATCAAGGCGCGGAGACCAGGGTTGCCGCGGGACTCAAAGAGGTCGCCATCTCCATGTTCCCCAATCCCAGCCACCTGGAGCTTGTCAACCCCGCGGTGGTGGGGGCCGTGCGCGCTATCCAAGACTCCAACGGACGCGACGGCAAGACCCCTGAGCCGAACGTAAGCAAAGCGCTCGGCATCCTGGTGCACGGCGACGCCGCCTTTGCCGGCGAGGGCATAGTGCCTGAGACCCTGAACATGGGGCAGCTTGAGGGATACACCACCGGAGGCATTATCCACGTCATCGTCAACAACCAGATAGGCTTCACTACGGAGGCCCACGAATCCTACTCCACCCCCTACTCCACGGACATCGCGCGCGGGTTCGATATTCCCATCGTCCACGTCAACGCCGACGACGTGGAAGGCTGCCTCAACGCTACCCGCCTTGCCTTTGCCTACAGGGAGCGCTTCCACAAAGATTTCGTCATTGACCTCGTCGGATACCGCCGCTACGGGCACAACGAGGGGGACGAACCATCCTTCACCCAGCCCATCATGTACGAAGCCATCCACAACCACCCCACGGTGCGCGCCATTTGGGCCGGACAGCTGATCAAAGAGGGCATAGTATCCGCCGGAGAAGCCGCGGAGATGGTGCAAGATGTACGGAACCGGCTTCAGGAAGCTCTGACCACTGTTCAGGAGATGGCGAAAGACGAATCCAAAGCGCTGCCTGACCCTGCCCCCGAAGGCGATCCTCCGGAAATAGCCACGTCGGTGCCGGCGGAAACGCTCATGCGCCTCAATGAGGAACTGCACGCGGTGCCGGAAGGGTTTTCGCTGAGCTCCAAGCTGGAGCGCCCCCTGATGCGGCGGCGTGAAGCCTTCAACGAAGGGGGGCGCATCGATTGGGCGCACGCCGAAGCTCTATCGTTTGCCTCCATAATCGCGGAGGGCACTCCTATACGCATCAGCGGACAGGACACGGAGCGCGGCACCTTTACCCAGCGGCACGCCGTGTTCCATGACGTTAAAAACGGCGACCGGTTTACCCCCCTGGCCTCTCTGCCCAGCGCCCGGGCGCCCTTTGCCATATACAACAGCCCTCTTTCCGAGCAGGGAGTGCTGGGCTTTGAATACGGCTACAGCGTGCAAGCCAGCGATACGCTGGTGCTATGGGAAGCCCAGTTCGGCGACTTCGTCAACAACACTCAGTCAATAGTGGACGAATTCATAGCCAGCGCCAAAGCCAAATGGGGACTGAGTTCCGGCCTTGTTCTTCTTCTTCCCCACGGTTACGAAGGCCAGGGTCCAAACCACTCCAGCGGCTTCCTGGAAAGGTTCCTACAGCTAGCCAACGAAGGTTCTTTCCGCGTTGCCTACTGTTCTACGGCGGCTCAATACTTCCACCTGCTCAGGCAGCAGGCGGCGCTCATCCGCACGGACCCCAGGCCGCTGGTTGTCATGACCGCCAAGAGCCTGCTGCGCCATCCCGATGCCGCCTCATCCCTGGAAGAACTCTCTCTGGGTTCGTTCCAACCGGTTATCGACGATGCGCGGGCGCAAGGGAATCCAGGCGGCATCAAGCGCGTCATCCTGTGCGCGGGCAAGGTCTACGTAGACCTCATCGGCAGCAAGGAGTATGTTGAAGCCGAATCCGTGGCCATCGTCCGCGTGGAAGAGCTTTATCCATTCCCCGGCAAGATACTATCCACGGTTCTCGGCTCATACAACAACATAGAAGAGGTGGTATGGCTGCAAGAGGAACCCAAAAAGAGAGGGGCCTGGAGCTCCGTAGAACCCAAGTTGCGCGATATCATAAAGCCCGGCCTGCCGCTGGTTTACATCGGCCGCCCGGCGCGTTCCAGTCCCGCCGAAGGCTCGGCCACTCTCCATAAAGTTGAACAGGAACGGCTCATCCGTGAGGGGTTCGCTCCCATCAAGTCGATGACCGCAGCTACTTTGAGGTGATCAATGACTCTTGAAGTTAAAGTGCCCGCAATGGGCGAATCGATAATCGAGGCCACGGTGGGCAAGTGGCTCAAGCAAGTCGGGGAGCCCGTCTCCGTCGACGAACCCCTGGTTGAACTGGAAACCGACAAAGTGAACGTGGAAGTGGTCTCATCCCAAGCCGGTGTTCTGGAAAAGATAATCAAGCAGGAGGGCGCCACCGTAACCGTCAGCGACGTTCTGGCAACGGTGGCTGAGGGAGATGCCTCAGGCGCGGCACAGGCCGCGACCCCGCCCGCGGAGGCCATAGCAGGCAATGGAGCAGCCTCACAGGAAGCTGCGCCCGCTGCTGCCTCAGCGGAGGCTGAGCGCGTAACTCCCGTGGCGCGGCGCATTGCCGCTGAGCACGGCATAGACCTCTCACAAGTCCCCGCCAGCGGCGCGGGCGGCAAAGTAACCAAAGAGGACGTGATGAGCTACATGGAAAGACGGCAACCCCAGGCAACTGTTCCGACCGAGGCTCCCGCGCCTGCCCCTGCTCCTGCCGTCGCAACGGACCGCCGCGAAGAGCGCATCCCTCTGAGCCGCCGCCAGCAGACCATGGCCGTCCGCATGGCTCAGGCAGTGCAGACCACGGCCATGACCACCACCTTCAACGAAGCCGACATGAGCGGCATCATGGAGATACGCAAGCGCAGGCGCGACTCGTTCAAAGAGCGTCACGGCGTGTCTCTGGGGTTCATGTCATTCTTCACCAAAGCCGTTGTGGAGGCGTTGAAGGAGTTCCCCATCGTCAACTCCGAATTGCAAGGCAACGAGCTGGTGCGCAAGCATTACTACGACATCGGCATAGCCATCAGCACGGACGACAGCCTGGTTGTGCCCGTGGTGAGAGACGCCGACAAGATGAACTTTGCCCAAGTTGAATCGGCCATCCTGGACCTGGCGACCCGGGCCAGGGATCGCAAGCTGACCATAGAAGAGCTGCAGGGCGGCACGTTCACCATAACCAACGGCGGCATTTTCGGCTCACTGATGTCCACGCCGCTGCTGAACCCGCCGCAGGTGGGCATTCTTGGTATGCACGGCATCAAAGAGCGACCCGTGGTGGTAGACGGACAGATAGCGGTGAGGCCCATGATGTACATAGCCCTCACCTACGACCACCGCATAGTCGACGGCAAGTCGGCGGTGTCCTGCCTGGTCAGGATCAAGGAGCTTGTGGAAGACCCGGCGCGGCTGCTGGTGGGCGACTAGCCTTCCAAGTGCTTGCGTAGGATGCTCTCCATCAACCTCTTGGCGTCCTGCTCTTCAGAAGCAACTGCAATGAAGATGACGCTGCCCAGCGGCTTGACCAGCAAGTGAACCCCGTCCAAGTCCCTGGATAGGACGTCTTCTCCTGCAATCCGTGTATCGCTCTGCAGATCAACCCTATCGGCGAATGTGTTGAGGAAGAAGCTCAGCAAGAAGCCGGGATAGGTGGACCGGGCCACAAATACGGCCGCTAGCCCGGAACTCCTCACGAAATCACTATCCACGTTATCAGGCAGCCGCAGTTCATCCTCCGCATAGGCAACGTAGGCTATCTTCTCGACGTTTATCGTGCCCAGGGCCTGGCCCAATCCTCCCAAATCAAGCCCGGCCCTGGCGGTCAACGAGTCCAGCAAATCGCTTTCGGCGCTGACGAAGCCAGCGGCTGCCGGTTCAAGGGGCGGCTCTTCCGGCAGGAGGCGCAGCAGCTTCCATACGTCTTCGTACTTGTCCTTGAAGGTCGCGCCGCTACCTGTTCGCATCGCAGCCTCGACATCGTCCGCCCAAGCGCCTTCGCCGCGCACCAGCGACAATGCGCCGTCTTCCCGCCACTGCTCCACGTCGTCACCCAAAACTGTTTCAGCGGCTTGGGCCTGCATTTGTTCTCCAAACTCCGCCCTTGCCCCAAAGCTGTCCAGGTTCGGGCCTGCCCATGCTCCCAGCGATGAAAGCTCCACGTCGGGTTCTGTCGAAGCGCCGGCGGACTCGCCGAAGGCCGCCAGCGGCACAGCGAAAGGCACGCTGTGGCTAAGGTACAGGTATGCAGTGAAGTCGCCGTCCGGCAGGCGCGCCTCTTCAAAGCTGGGCGGGAGCATTGGGGCCGTCTCTAACAGGGTGGGCGAACGGACGGCCATCAACAGCGTAATAATCGAGGCCAGGAACAGCGCCATAAGCACGGCCAGGATGAGGAGTCTCTTTGGCAAACGGTTCATTCTAGCTGCCGATCGCTTCCGTTATCCGCGCATCCTGTTCACCGGCGAGCACTTTTCTAAGCTCTACTATCTCATCCCTGAGAAGGGCCGCCTTCTCGAACTCCAGGTTCTTTGCCGCCTGCTTCATCTGCGACTCCAGGTCCTTGACGGCGCGCAAGAGCTCGTCCTTGGGCATGTCCCGGTAGGTTGTATACACGGCCTTTGTCTCCGCTATGGCCTTGACGCGGTCGGTGATGTCCCTGATCGCCTTCCGGATACCCTCCGGAGTGATGTTGTGCTCTATATTGTGCGCTTCCTGTATCTTGCGCCGTCGCTCCGTCTCCCCAATGGACGCCTTCATGGAATCCGTCAGCGCGTCGGCGTACATGATGACGTGGCCGTCCACGTGCCTGGCGGCGCGGCCCATGGTCTGAATCAGCGCCGACTGCGACCGCAGATAGCCCTCCTTGTCCGCGTCGAGAATCGCCACCAGGCTCACCTCCGGGAGGTCCAGCCCTTCCCTCAACAGGTTGATGCCGACAACCACGTCGTAGACGCCAAGACGCAGGTCGCGCAGCCGCTCGCTGCGGTCCAGCGTGTCTATCTCCGAGTGAAGGTACTGCGTCTTCACGTTCATCTCTCTCAGATAATCGGTCAGCTCCTCCGCCATGCGCTTGGTCAGCGTGGTGACCAGGCAGCGCTCTCCCTTCTTGACCCTTTCGTTTATCTGGAACAGCAGGTCGTCTATCTGGCCGGATGTGGGCTTGACCTCTATGGTGGGGTCAAGCAGCCCGGTTGGCCGTATCACCTGCTCCACCACCTGCTCCGCATTCCGCATCTCATACGGGCCCGGCGTAGCCGATACGAAGACCGCCTGGTTGACGTGAGCCTCGAACTCCTCGAAGTTGAGGGGGCGGTTGTCCAGCGCCGAAGGCAGGCGGAATCCGTAGTCGACCAGCGTTCGCTTGCGCGAGATGTCTCCGTGATACATGCCGTGCAACTGAGGGACGGTCATGTGCGATTCGTCGATGAAGAGCAGGAAGTCATCGGGGAAGTAGTCCATCAACGTCCAGGGGGTGCTCCCCGGGGCCCTCTGCGCCAGTGGCCGCGAGTAGTTTTCCACTCCGGCGCAGTAGCCCGTTTCCCGCAGCATCTCTATGTCGTAGTTGGTCCGCGATTCCAGCCGCTGCGCCTCCAGCAGCTTGCCCTGCGATGTAAGCCATTCGACGCGCTCCGCCATCTCGTCCCGTATGTCGCCGATGGCCATGTCCAGCTTTTCGGCGGAGGTCACGAAGTGCTTGGCCGGGTATATCTCGATGGCGTCGCGCTCCGCCATGACCTCGCCGGTGAGGGGATCAAGCTCTATGATGCGCTCCACCTCGTCGCCAAAGAACTCGACGCGCACGGCCAGCTCATCGTAGGCGGGGAGTATCTCCAGGGTGTCCCCG
This sequence comes from Dehalococcoidia bacterium, assembly GCA_963667055.2. Classification (GTDB taxonomy): domain Bacteria; phylum Chloroflexota; class Dehalococcoidia; order Lucifugimonadales; family QGNO01; genus DAOUJH01. The sequence continues at coordinate 946,024 of OY762956.1, read as the reverse complement.
CGTATGCGGAACTTCCCCCGCGACATGTCAAAGTCGTTCCGTTCGTACTGCATGTCTATCAGGTGGCGCAGAAGCCGCTGCCGGTTTCTCTGCTCGCCTTTCTGTATGTAAGCGACAAAGCTCTGGTACTCCTCCGGCGACCCCAGGCCGTATATGCACGAAACGGAGGCCACTATCAGCGTGTCCCGCCTGGTGAGCAGCGCCCTGGTGGCGGCGTGCCTCAGCTTGTCTATTTCATCGTTGACGTCGGCGTCCTTCTCAATGTACGTGTCGGTGCGCGGGACGTACGCCTCCGGCTGGTAGTAGTCGTAGTAGCTGACGAAGTACTCCACGGCGTTGCTGGGGAAGAAATCCTTGAACTCAGTGGCCAGCTGCGCCGCCAGCGTCTTGTTGTGGGCGATGACCAGCGTGGGGCGCTGCACGGCCTCCGCCACCTTGGCCATGGTATAGGTCTTCCCCGAACCGGTGACGCCCAGGAGCACCTGGTTCTTCCGGCCTGAGACAAGACCCTCCACAAGCCTGTCTATGGCCCCCGGCTGGTCGCCCGTAGGCTGGAAGTCGGAGACTACCTCAAATTTTCCTTCTTGCACTGCGCGCATGGTTCCAAAAGCCGGCGTAAACGCCCATTCACTTGAAAGCCGACACCCCGTAGCAGATAATACCGATAGCAAGCAGTCCAAAGTTTATCATAGGCAGGTAAGGAAGAGGTAAAGCAAATGGCCGCCCCGACAAAGGATCGAATACGCCCCCTTAGCCTCACCAACCGCGAGCGCAAATCACGCGAACAATCCCTGAGGGAAATCCTGGATGAATTGAGCAGCCGCGGCTTGGACAAAGAGACGGCCATAGCGGGGCTGGGGCACTGCGCCGTTCTCATCAACGACGACTCGCTGCCGGAAGAGGTCAACTACGATGCGCTTGCAAGCCTGCTCAAAGCCGCTCTGGGGCGGTCTGTGAGTTCCGTAAAGGCAAATGCCGCGTTCAGCGTTGGAACGGCAGCTGCGGATAGAGAGGAGGCGCCCGTTGAGGTCTCGATCGTCTACGGCGTAAAGCTGCACTTGAACCACGACCTGCGGCTTACCGCGATTTCAGTAACACCGCGCAAAGTGCGAGAGCGGAACAACCGCCTAAGCATCCTGGGATTAGCTTCAGACGTTAATTCCGACGTGGCAAGGAACCACGACAAATATCTGGCCGACGTGAGTCCCTATGCCTCTCCCTGAACGCGTCCTGCCCCCGTCTACACCGGCAACGCCACCCATATCATCTCGCTGCTGGTCTCGTCGAACGGTCTCCGATTGAAATCGCCGTATAGCTCCACCACGCGGTATCCCGCGGCCTCCAGCATGTGCAGCGCTTCGAACCTGTACAAGTACCGCAACTGATAGGCCACTTCCCACCGGTTCGTCCCGTTTCCCTCGGCGTCGAACTCCTCCATGATGGTGCGGGCGTTTATTATCTGACCGAACGGGTCGTGCCGGTTCTGCTCGCTGACCCTGAGCCGCCGACCGGTCGCTCCGTCCACGATCTCCCGCCTGAAAACCGGCGACGGCGATTCTCTGATCAACCGCTCCTGGTCGGGCACGAAGAGGTCGATTATGAGACGTCCTTCCGAAGTAAGATGCCTCTTCACATTCTCCAACGCCTGCCGCTGGTCCGCCACCGACAAGAGCAACTGAAACGACCTGAACGGGACGATTACAAGGGGGAACTTCTGCCGCAGCCTGAAGTCGCGCATATCGCCAAGACGGAACTTGAGCGTATCTCCGGCCAGTCCCAGTCTGCGGGCTTTGTCCCGCGCCCTGCTGAGCATATCAGGAGAGTTGTCCACGCCGGTTATCTGAACGCCCGCTTGGGCCACGGGAATGGCCACGCGGCCCGTGCCGCACCCCAGTTCCAGAACAGGCCCGCCGCACGACTTGGCCTCCCGCACCCAGAAAGGGATGTCCTCCTTCAGCGTGTGCACACGGTCGTACAGGTCAGCCCAGGCGTCCCCGTAAACCGACACCTCTACTCCCTGACCAGCCGCTGCAACGCCTCGCGTACCTGCTCCTCCAAGGGGGCTTCCGTATCCTCAAGAGCGGATACCGCCTGCTGCACCTCGGCGGGAGAGTAGCCCAACGCCTGCAGCGCGGCTATCACCTCTGCGTTCGGCCCCATCGTGCCCACGGCGGCGGTCTCCCACTCCTTTTGCAGCTTGCTCTGCAAATCGATGACTATGCGGCCGGCCGTGCGCTTCCCTATGCCCTTGACGCTGGAAAGCAGGTCTGCGTTACCCGACACTATCGCCACCGCCGCGTCGTCGGGCGTCATGGCGTCGAGGACGTCCAACGCCAGCCTTGGGCCCACGCCGCTCACCTCCTGGAGCAGATCGAACAGCCGCTTCCCCTCGTGTGCGGGGAAGCCGTAGAGGACGGGAACCTCATTCTTGATGAGAAGCGTGGTATGGAGCACGACGGATTCGCCCTCGCGGCCTATGGTCTCGGTGACGGAACCCGGCACGTAGACCTGCACGCCTATTCCGGCCACCTGAATGACCACGTAATCGTCGCCGATGGACTGGATAATCCCTTTGACTGAACTGATCATGCGACTACGCGCCCTCTCCGGCCATCAGCGCGGCCTCGCGGCGGTTCTGCAAATGACACAACGCCACGGCCAGGGCGTCGCTGGCGTCCTCGGGCATCGCCGCAAAGTCAACGTCCACCTGCATCATCACCGCCTGCTGCACCTGCTCCTTGGTCGCGCCGCCGTGTCCGCTGACCGCCAGCTTCACCTGGAGCGGGGAATACCGGGACACGGGGACGCTTGCGGCGGCTGCGGCCATCAACGCCAGGCCCTGCGCCTGCCCCACGGCCATGGCGGTCCGCGCATTGACCGAGACAAACGGGTCTTCCACCGCCACCTCGTCAGGGGGAAAGGTCTGCATCAGTTCCAGCAGTCCGGCGTACAGGAAGTGAAGCCGCTCTCCCAGAGAGAGGCCGCGCTTCGCGGTCAACACCCCGCACTCCACGACCACAGGACTGTCCCCGTCCTCTTCCACAAGGCCGTAGCCCAAGAAGAGCGTTCCGGGGTCTATGCCGAGGACTAATGAGATGGCTTCATCCTTGCTTCGGTTCAGGAAGCGCCGTACACGTCCAGCGCTTCTTCGGGGAAATCGGCGTTGGTGTATACGCGCTGGATGTCGTCAAGCTCTTCCAGCCTGTCCATGAGCCTGAGGGTCTGTTCCGCCTGCTTGCTCTCCAGGAGCAGCGTTGCCTTGGGCACCATCGACAGCTCGGCGCGGACTATGGCCGCTCCGGCGTCCTCCAGGGCCTTTCGCACACTCTCGAACGAGGCAGGGTCGGCGCGTACCTCCAGGACTCCCTCGTCTTCCTCGAAATCGTCTGCGCCGGCGTCTATGGCCAGCAGCGTCAGGTCTTCCGCCGTATCCTCGGAGGCTTCCACCACCACAACTCCCCTGGTGTCGAAGTTCCAAGCCACGCAACCCGGCTCGCCCAGGTTGCCCCCGCCCTTGGAAAAGGCGTTGCGAACCTCCGACACCGTGCGGTTGGCGTTGTCGGTGAGCGCTTCCAGCATGATGGCCGCGCCGCCGGGGCCGTACCCCTCGTAGACCACCTCGTGCAGGGAGTCCTGCCCGCCCTCGCCGGAGCCGCGGCCAATGGCGCGCTCTATGTTGTCGTGAGGCATGTTGTTCTCTTTGGCCTTCTGCACGGCGAGGCGGAGCCGCACGTTCATTTCAGGATCCGAACCTCCGTCGCGGGCGGCCACGGTGAGTTCACGGGCCAGCTTGGTGAACAACTGGCCGCGCTTGGCGTCATTTGCCGCTTTGGCGCGTTTGATAGTGGACCATTTTGAGTGACCGGACATAAACCTTACCCCTGCACACTTATAGGGATTGATATTCGGATTCTACCATCCGTCTGAAATCTGGGTCAAAGTGACCTCTCCTGCCACAGCTTATCCACCGTGCGAATCACCAGGCCCGTGGCAAAGCCGCGCCTTCTCAGGTAGTTGCCCATGCGACGCCTGAATGTCCTTTTATCGACGCCCCGTAACGCGCTCAGACGACGTCTGCCCGCTTCGTATGCGCTTGCCTCGTCGTCCATATCCGCGGTAACCGACTCGGCCAGTTCATTGGATACGCCCTTCTGGCGCAGTTCGCGGCGGATGAGGGTTGCGCTGCGTGGTTTGTGGGCTTCGCGGCCCTCCTTCCAGGACCTGGCGAAGGAAGCATCGTCCAGGTAGCCCGACTCTTCCAGGCGGGACACCGCTTCTTCAACGGCCTCCGCCGGGAACCGCTTGCCGAGGCGCTGGCGCATCTCCAACCGGCTTCTCGACCGGTAGGACAGAAGACGCAGGCCGGAAAGGTACGCCCTTTCAGATTCGGACATGCCGCTTTGCTCGCGCCGGCTGTGCCGGGCCATTTGATGCTCCGACGTACCGCTAAGACTCCTGCGACGCGCCGTTCTGGGAAACCGCTCCCACTGGAGCGGGCATCCTGGCCGCCGCAGCTATCTCAGCGGCGGTCCAGATATCGGCTTCCAGCCTCTGTAGCATATCGGTATCTCTGGACAGGAACCCCTTTGCATTCTCCCTTCCCTGGCCAAGCCGCGTATCGCCGTAGGAGTAAAACGCGCCGTTCTTGCCCAATATGCCGTAGTCGACTCCCAGGTCCACCAGGTCGCCCTCCAAACTGATGCCCCGGTTGAACATGATGTCGAACTCGGCGGAGCGGAAGGGCGGCGCCACCTTGTTCTTGACGACCCTGGCGCGTACCCGGCTGCCTATTATGTCGCCGCCCTGCTTGATCGACTCGATGCGGCGCAGGTCGATGCGCACCGAGCTGTAGAACTTCAAAGCGCGGCCCCCGGGCGTTACTTCCGGGTTCCCGAACACCACGCCCACCTTTTCCCGGAGCTGGTTGATGAAGATCACCGTCGTGTTGGAGCGGCCTATGGCTGCGGTGAGCTTGCGCAAAGCCTGCGACAGAAGGCGGGCCTGCAGGCCGACGTGGGTGTCGCCCATGTCTCCTTCCAATTCGCTGCGAGGCACCAGCGCCGCCACGCTGTCCACCACTACCACGTCCACGGCGCCGCTGCGCACCAGGTACTCCACGATTTCCAGGGCCTGTTCGGCATCGTCCGGCTGCGACAGATAGAGCGCGTCCACGTCGACGCCGCAGCGAGCCGCATAGCTCTTGTCCAGCGCGTGCTCGGCGTCTATGTAAGCGGCGGTGCCGCCCTGGCGCTGCGCCTGCGCCGCGATGTGATAGGCCAGCGTAGTCTTGCCCGACGACTCCGCGCCGAATATCTCCACGACGCGGCTCCTCGGCACACCTCCTACTCCCAGCGCTATGTCCAGTGACAGCGACCCGGTGGGTATCGCCTTCACCGATGCATCGACCTCAGCTTCTCCCAGGCGCATGATGGCGCCCTTGCCGAAGCTGCGCTGGATTTGACTTATCGCAAGTTCTAACGCCTTTTCTCGTTCCGCGGTCATAGTTCCTCCAATCTTTCAGCATGGTAGCACGCGCTGCTTCAGGCTACCAAGAGACTGCTGTACGTTCTGCAACAGGCTGTGAATGAAGCTATTAGAACGTGCGTGCTATTAAACGACATATGCAGGTTCCTTGTCAAGTGGCTGTACAGCGAATACAGCGGTGATATACTCCTGTTAAGACAGGGAGGCTGAAATGGCTACGCAGACACCGACCACAGCGGAGAAGATCGTGAGGAAGCTCGGACACTACAAGAGAGCCGCCAGGGAGATGGCTGCAAGGATACCGGAACTTACCGAGCAGTACCCCGACCAGTGGGTCGCCCTGTATCACGACGACGAAGAGTCCCGTCTGCTTGCAGCCAGCACCCAGCAGAAACTGCTGCGCAAGATTGACGACCTCGGCCTCGACCGGGGCGTGGTGGCAATGGAGTTTCTCAGCACCGAAAAGCGAACCTTCATCCTGTAATGATCACGGGATTCTTCAGCCGTAACTCACCTTACGTCGAGGCTCATATAGAAATACCGGCTCTTGGGGTTAGTGGCTCAATTCAGTTTCTACTCGACACCGGCGCTGACGGTACCGCTATCATGCCGAAGGACGGGCGAGTGCTTGGCATCGACTACAGAAGCATTCGAGAATGGGGCCAGCAGATCACCGTAAAGATAGAGGGATCCAATGACCAAAGAGAACGATCTTACTGGGGATCCGGGTGCATTCCCCATCAGGCTTAGGCAACTGAGAAATAGAAGCTTAAATGGGATGTGATTGTGACAACGATTAAGAGGCCGGTGGTTCTACTGCCGGCGGCGCTACTGCTGATCGGGACGCTGGCTTTAATATGGGTTCTCTTTATGGACAATCAACCCGCCGATCTGCTGTACGGCGCTTGCCAGGACATCAGCCAGGACGAGTCCTATGACTTTAGTTTCAGGTTTACCGGCCCGTTCTGGCATGGGGCGGATCCCGACATTCGACCTGTCGGTACCTTTTTGGGGAGCGGCAGCATCGCAGGGGGAGACCTCTACTTGGAGATGAACTATCAGGAGGACCCTCAGAAAAGTCATCGCGTCATGCTAGTGGACGATGTGACGTATCGATACGAGGAGAGATTCGGCAGATGGACGCAGTTTCCCGACAACTCGCCCCGAACAGCCAGGAGCGAGGTCGAGGCAATACTGGCGACCAAGTTTAATTCTCTCTGCCCGCCTGACGGCACAGAAGTGTTGGGTACGACCAAACATGAAGGCGTCACTGTTCAGCACCTGCGCTTTTCTGAAAAGGGCACCCTCGGCATGATAGAGCGGACGACGGACTTTTGGGTCGGCCCAATGGGGCGGGCCGTAAAGGTCAAGGACCATTACGTCATTGACGACCTCAATATGGGACTTATTAGATTCGACAAAGAGGTGGTTGTCTCAGGTGTGGGCGAGACCAACACGATAGTGCCGCCGGCGGAATTCGAGGTTATTACGAGACCATAGCGATGCAGAGCAATCTATTTGACGACTTCATAGATAAGTACATAGTTCGCTCTTTGCCGAGGTTCTTAGGGTTTTATTCAATTGGTGACAACCCCTAATAATTAAAGCTGAGCCATCGGAGAGCAAACTATGGATACGCATTTGGATATGCAAACGATCTCATTACTCGTAGCTTCTTTCTCTTACGTAATAATCTATTTACTGAGTTTCGTTGGCCTCCTGATCAGAGCCTTGCAGACCTCGTGGGATTTTTCATGTCGTCGGCAGCCTTCCTCCATGCCGGCTTCCGCAGTCGTATGGTGCCTAAGAAGGGCCGTACTCTTCTTGTATCCATGGATATACCCATGGGACAAGTCCCCCGGCGACGTTGCTGGAACCCCCTTCAGATCCCCTAAGTCCTTGCTTATACACGTCTTGCTCGTACACACGCTGTGGCTCACTAGCTCGGTCGGACTCTGGGCTCTTTTCACACTGGCTGCTGTAAAGGAGGTTCTCCCTTTCATATCCCCAGCCTTCGGACCCATTACAGAGCCTGAATTTCGTGTGGTGGTCCTCATCCTTATGGTGATATATGCAGGTGTGTTTGCCGCCTCGTCGGCGTTGATGTGGCTTCTTTCCCTGCGTCGCTCTCTTTCCCATTTCAGGTACATGAATAGCGTAAGAGATGGCGGAGACCTTGATGACGCACGACACTATTTGGCCCCATTCAGAAAGACTGCAATATGGGCCTTTGCTTCATTGCCCATCTTCTTTGTCTACGTAGTACTAGCCTTCGCAGCTGCCCCTACTCCATTCGGATAGCTAATGGTAAATTCAGGGCAGCCATCGCACCCCTGACACAACCCCCTTCCCCACACCCCTCCGCCTCCGCTACCCTTAACCCATGTACTCACAGAAAACCGCCCAACCCCCTCGGCGTACCGCGCCCCTCGGCAGCCAAAACGCCCGCCTCCATACCCCCATTTTTGCCCCCAAAACCGATTCGTTTCTCACCTCCGCCAAAATTTGGGTCGATTTTAGCCTTGTACTTGACATAACGTTGGAAACGAATACCCCTTCTCAGGCACAAAACCACTCCACCATCAACCGCCGTCTAACCACTTTCTCATGCCTAACATGCATTTTCACGACACCCCAAAATCGAGTTATGTCAAGTAGTCAACCATCACCCGAACTGCCCGCCTTGCCCGTTTGCCCTCTTGCCCTCCTAGTACTGCCTGTACCGGTTCACAATCGGCATTCGACGGTCGCGCCCAAAGTTGCGAGGCGTTATCTTGACGCCCGGCGGCGACTGGCGGCGCTTGTACTCGCTCCCATCGACAAGGCGGACCGCCCTCTGCACGGCGGCCTCGTCGTAGCCCAGCGCCAGGATTTCGCCGTACGTCTTGTCCTCCTCCACGTACGCCTTCAATATGGCGTCCAGCGCCTCATACGGCGGCAGCGAGTCTTCGTCGCGCTGGTCGGGCCTCAGCTCCGCGCTGGGCGGCTTCTCAATCACCGAGTCCGGCACCACCTCTTTGCCCTGTGCCTCGTTCACGTGCCGCGCCAGTTCGTAGACCAGCATCTTGGGTACGTCTTTGATCACCGCGAACCCTCCGGCCATGTCGCCGTACATAGTGCTGTAGCCCGTCGCCAGCTCGCTCTTGTTGCCGGTGGTCAGCACCAGCCAGCCGAACTTGTTGGACAGCGCCATGAGGATGTTGCCGCGCACCCTGGCCTGAAGGTTCTCCTCGGCAACGCCGGATTCCGTGCCGCGGAACGGCTCCTCCAGCATCCCCAGGTATGCCCCGAAGGCGGGCTCTATGGGCACGGTCATCAGCCGTATGCCCAGGTTATCCGACAGCAGCCTGCTATCGACCACGCTCCCCTCCGAGGAGTAGCGCGACGGCATGGTGACGCCGACCACGTTCTCCTTGCCCAGCGCGTCCACCGCGATCACCGCCGTAATCGACGAATCGATGCCGCCGGACAGGCCGACGACCACCTTCTGGAAGCCGCTCTTAGTCACGTAGTCGCGGGTTCCCATGACCAGCGCCTGGTAGACCTCGGCGACCGGCCCCAGCTTCGCCGTTTCCCGACGGGGCAGCGGCGGCCTGTCGACATCGCCGGAGTAGCCGGACACGTGTATCCTGACCGGCTCGCCTATCTCCTTCAACGCCTCGTGAGCCTGCTGGCGGGCGCTGCCCCGGTCGCGGCGCGCCCGCGACACGGCGTCAATGTCCAGGTCTACGAAAAGCAGCTCCTCCCTGAACTGGTTGCCCCGCAACAGCAAACTCCCGTCGTGCCCGAAGACCACGCTGTCGCCGTCGAATACCAGTTCGTCCTGGCCTCCGACCATGTTGGTGTACGAGACGACGGCCCGGTTGTCCACGGCGCGATTCGCCAGCATCTCGTACCTGTACCCGCTCTTTCCTGCGTGATACGGCGACCCGTTGATATTGACGATGAGTTCCGCGCCGGCGTCGCACTGAACGGCGGCTGGGCCCGCCTCGTACCAGATGTCTTCGCACACGTTCACACCCACCTCGACGCCTCTGATGGTATAGACGGGGCACTCCCGGCCCGCCTCGAAGTACCGCTTCTCGTCGAAGACGCCGTAGTTCGGCAGGAACATCTTGTGGTAGACGTGCACGAGCTTGCCGTCGTTGGCCAGCGCCGCCGCATTGTAGAGCTTCCCATCCTTTTTATCGGCAAAGCCAACCACCACCGCGATACCGCGGCTTGCCTTCACCACCTTGTCCAGGTAACGAAGGTTGTCCCGTATGAACTGCGGCTTGAACAGCAGGTCCTCCGGCGGATAGCCGGGAACGGCCAACTCCGTGAACGCGACAAGGTCGGCCTTCAGAGAACGCGCCTGCTCTATGTATCCAATGATTTTGGCCGTGTTGCCCTCCAAGTCTCCCACCGTGGGATTGATCTGGGCCATGGCCAATCTGAAAGTCCGCATGGTTGAATTGTAAGCAGGGGGCGTAGGGAAGTCTAGTTAGGAAGGGTTGATTGGGCGTATACTCCCCCCTTCAATATGTTAAGCTTAACAACGCATCATTATGACCGAAGAACATCAAATAGACCGACGCATGGCCCTCCTCATCGACGGGGACAACGCCCAGCCGTCGCTGGTGGAGAACATTCTGGCCGAGGCCGCCAAGTACGGGCTGGTCACCATACGCCGCATCTACGGCGACTGGACTACTCCCAACATGAACAGCTGGCGAGAGTCGCTGCAGCTTCACGCCTTCCAGCCCATCCAGCAGTTCCGCTACACAAGGGGCAAGAACGCCACGGACAGCGCCATGATCATCGACGCCATGGACATCCTCTACGAGACCGTGGTCAACGCATACTGCCTTGTTTCCAGCGACAGCGACTACACCCGGCTCGCCACGCGCATTCGGGAGAAGGGGCTGTTCGTCATGGGCATCGGACGGCGGGACACCCCCCGCTCCTTCGTCAACGCTTGCGAGGTGTTCGTCTACACCGACAACATAGCACCGGATAAGGCGGATGCGTCGCCTCCGTCCTCTGATGGCTCCGCGACCCAGACGGCGGACCCCGTGCCGCTTCTCAAGGCGGCTCACGAACTGGCGGCGTCGCACGACGGCTGGGCGGCCCTGGGCGCAATCGGCGAGAGGCTGCGGCAGCTCGATCCGGGCTTCGACCCCCGCACCTACGGCCAGAGGCAGCTATCCGCCCTTGTCAAGGCGCACTCCAGGGATTTTGAGGTCACCGCGCCGCAAACCCGCGGCGGCCCCATCCACGTGCGGGTCAAGCAGCGACGGCGCAGCAGGACGACTAGGAAGAAATAGACCGCGACAGCGCGCCGGGCAGGCTGCGCGGCAGCTTGGTCGAGCCCATGAGGTAACTGTCCATGTGGTGCGCCGCCTCCCGTCCCTCAGCAATTGCCCACACCACCAGCGACTGACCTCTCCGCACGTCTCCGGCTGCAAAAACGCCGGGTACGCTGGTCATGAGGCTTTCGTCCGTGGAGACGTTGCCCCTTGCGTCATAGGCCACCCCAAGCTGGTCCAGCAGACCTTCGTGCTCCGGAGAAACAAACCCCAGCGCCAGCAACACCAGGTCTACCTCGATTTCAAACTCGCTGCCGGATACTTCGTTCATCGCGGGCCGGCCCGTCTCATCCGGCGGCCCCCATTCCAGGCGGACGGCGCGCAGTTTCTCCACTTGGCCTTCGCTTCCGTGGAAGCCCTTGGTGAGGATGCTGTAATCGCGAACGCCGCCCTCTTCGTGTGCCGCGGAAGACCTCAAAATCACCGGCCAGTAGGGCCACGGCTCACCGGCGGCGCGTTGCACCGGCGGCTCCGGTAGCAACTCGTACTGGTGCACGACCTCGGCGCCCTGGCGGTGCGCCGTTCCCAGACAGTCGGCTCCCGTGTCGCCGCCGCCCAGGATCACCACGCGTTTGCCCTCCGCGCTAATTCTCTCCTCAGAGGAGACGGTCTGGCCCGCGATTATCCTGTTTTGCTGCGTCAGATAGTCCATGGCCAGGTGGACGCCCTCAAGGTCGCGTCCCGGTATAGGCAGCTCTCTGGCCTTGGTGGCTCCGCCCGTCAAGCATACGGCGTCGAAATCCCGCAGCAGGTCTTTGGCGGCTACGTCAACGCCCACGTTGGCGCTCGTCCTGAATACGACGCCTTCCTCGGCCATGATGTCGACACGGCGCTGCACTACGCTCTTTTCCAGCTTGAAGTCGGGAATGCCCAGCGTGAGCATCCCGCCAACGTATTCGTCCCGCTCGAAGACCGTGACGGCGTGCCCGACGCGGGTCAACTGCTGGGCAACCGCCAGCCCGGCGGGACCCGAACCCACTACGGCCACTTTCTTGCCCGTGCTAACCTGCGGCGGCTCCGGCTTTATCCAGCCTTCCTTGAAGCCCCTCTCCGCTATGGCGTTCTCTATGTACTCGATGGTCACGGGATCCTGGTTTATGTTCAGCACGCAGGACTCTTCACATGGAGCGGGGCAGATGCGGCCGGTGAATTCGGGGAAGTTATTGGTGGCGTGGAGCATGTCCAGCGCCTGCTTCCAGCGGTCTCTATACACCACGTCGTTCCAGTCCGGGATGAAGTTCCCCAATGGGCAACCCGTATGGCAGAAGGGCACGGCGCAGTCCATGCAGCGGCCCGCCTGGTCGCGTATGCTTTGCACTGGCCATTCCTGGTAGAACTCCTTCCAGTGCTTGACCCTTTCCGTGATCGCCTCACGGTTGGGGCCTTCCCGGCCCAGATGAACGAACCCCAGTAGCTTACCCATGAATTACCAGCTCTATCTCTTTAGGCTGCTTCACCTTTTGAGCCTGCAACACGTTGCGATATGCTACGGGCATAACCTTGACGAACTTGGCGATCATGCCCTTCCAGTTGTCCAGCACCATCTGCCCTTTGGCGCTCCCAGTGTACTCCTGATGCCATTCGATCATCTGTCGCAATGCCAGCTGGTCCGCCGGGTCGTCCACCTGCTCCAGCGCCACCATTTCCTTATTGCACTTATCGGCGAACTCGCCGTCCTCGTCCAGAACAAAGGCTATGCCTCCGCTCATTCCCGCGGCGAAGTTGCGTCCCGTCCGACCAAGCACCACTACCATGCCGCCGGTCATGTATTCACAGCCATGGTCGCCGATACCCTCTACCACGGCATATGCGGCGCTGTTGCGCACGGCGAACCGTTCGCCGGCCATGCCGCGAATGAAGGCGCGGCCTCCCGTGGCTCCGTAGAGGGCCACGTTCCCGATGATGACGTTGTCCTCAGCCACAAAGGTTGATCCCTCCGGCGCATACACCACCAGCCGGCCGCCGGACATTCCCTTGCCAAAGTAGTCGTTTGCGTCACCCTCCAGCGTCAGGGCGACTCCCTTGGCCAGAAACGCGCCGAAGCTCTGTCCCGCCGACCCCTGCAGGCGGAAGTGAATTCTGCCCTCCGGCAGGCCGTCCTCTCCGTAACGCTTGGCCACCTCTCCGCTGAGCATGGTGCCCACGGTGCGGTTGTAGTTGTGGATGGGCAGCGTGGCCTCCACCGGCCCGTTTCCATGAAGAGCGCTCTGCGCCAGGCGGAGCAGTTCCTTGTCCAGAGCCTTGTCCAGGCCGTGGTTCTGCGCCTCGCGGCAGTAGGTCGCCACCCTGTCCGACGCCTCCGGGCGGTAAAGAAGCTGGCTAAAATCCAGCCCCTTTGCCTTCCAGTGGTCTATGGCCTTCTTGCTGTCCAACCTGTCGACGCGGCCCACCATCTCATTGACGGTGCGGAACCCCATCTGCGCCATGATCTCTCGCAGCTGCTCAGCCACCATGAAGAAGTAGTTGATCACAGCTTCCGGCTGGCCATCGAAATGCTTGCGCAACTCGGGGTCTTGTGTGGCAATTCCCACCGAGCAGGCGTTCAGGTGGCACTTGCGCAGCATGATGCAGCCCAGCGCTATCAAAGGAGCGGTGGAGAAGCCGAACTCCTCCGCGCCAAGCAGGCAGGCTATAGCCACGTCACGCCCGGTCTTCAACTGTCCGTCGGTTTGCACCACTATGCGGCCTCGCAAATCGTTCTGCACCAGCACCTGTTGCGTTTCAGCAATGCCAAGCTCCCAGGGCAGCCCGGCATGCTTGACGGACGATTCGGGCGATGCGCCCGTGCCGCCGCTGTCTCCGCTGACCAGCACAACGTCGGCGTGCCCCTTGGAGACCCCGGCGGCGACGGTGCCGACGCCCACCTCGGCCACGAGCTTGACGTGGATGCGCGCCTCCGGGTTCACGTTCTTCAGGTCGTGGATGAGCTGCGCCAGGTCTTCGATCGAGTAGATGTCGTGGTGCGGCGGCGGCGATATGAGTTCCACACCGGGCGTGGTGCGCCTCACCCAACCTATGTACTCATCGACCTTGTGGCCGGGGAGCTGGCCTCCCTCTCCCGGCTTTGAGCCTTGCGCCATTTTGATCTGCAGGTCGTCGGCGTTAACCAAATAGTTGGTGGTGACGCCAAACCTACCGGAAGCCACCTGCTTAACGGCGCTGCTCCGCGAATCGCCGTTGGCGTCGGGAGTAAAGCGGCGGTAGTCTTCTCCGCCCTCGCCGGTATTGCTCTTTGCGCCTATGCGGTTCATGGCTATGGCCAGGGTCTCGTGGGCCTCTCTGCTGATCGCGCCCAGGGAAATCGCGCCGGTGGCAAAGCGCTTCACTATATGGCTGACAGGCTCCACCTCATTCAGGGAAACCGGCTCTTCCGCCGTCTTAAACTCCAGGAGCCCCCGCAGCGTGCACAGCCGTTTTTCGTATTCATCGGCCAATTCAGCAAACCGCCTGTATACACCGACGTCGGCTGTCTTCGCGGCATGTTGCAGCAAGGCGATGGCGTTGGGGTTCCACATGTGAAACTCGCCGTCACGTCGCCACTGATAGACGCCGCCCACTTCCAAGTCCAGCACGGCGGCCAGCTTTGATTCGCCGTATGCCCTGCTATGCCGGCTCAGGCTCTCCTCTTCTATGGCGTCAATGCCGATTCCGCTGATGCGGGACGGCGTCCAAGTGAAGTATTTGTCTATAGTCTCTTGATTCAAGCCCACGGCCTCGAAGATCTGAGCGCCCCTGTAGCTTTGTATGGTGGAGATGCCCATCTTGGAAGCGACTTTGAGCAGGCCTTTGTGCACCGCTTTGATGAAATTCTTCTGGGCCGTGTCGTAGTCCAGCCCTTCGGGAAGCAGGTTGCTCTGTTCTACCATGTCAGCCAGCGATTCAAAGACCAGGTAAGGGTTCACGGCTCCCGCCCCGTAGCCGATGAGCAGGGCGAAGTGCTGCACTTCCCGCGGCTCACCCGACTCCACGACGAGGCCGACCTTCATGCGCAGCCCCTCTCTTATCAGGTGGTGGTGCACCGCGGATGTCGCCAGCAGGCTGGGTATGGGTGCGTGCTCGGCGTCCACGCCCCTATCCGACAGCACCAGAATGGCATGCCCCGACTTTACGGCCTGGGTCGCCTCTTTCAGCAGCTCGTCCAGGGCTCTCTCCATGGCTCCCGGCCCTTCGCCGGCGTTGAACAGGGCGGGCAGGGTCTTGGTTTTGAGATAGGGAACCTGGTTTTGCCTTATTCTCTCCAGCTCCTCATTGGTTATCACGGGGTGCGGCAGCTTCAGTTGGCGGGCCTGTTCGGGCGTCTCTTCAAGGAGATTGCCCTCAGAGCCAAGCCATATCTCCAGAGAAGTGACTATCTCTTCCCGTATCGCGTCCAACGGCGGGTTGGTTACCTGGGCAAACAGCTGCTTGAAGTAGTTGAACAGCAGCTGCGGCCTGTCCGAAAGCACGGCCAGCGGTGTATCGTTGCCCATGGAACCCACAGGTTCAGCGCCCGTCTCAGACATGGGCTGAACCAGCATTCTGAGCTCTTCCAGGGTGTAGCCGAACGCCGCCTGCCTCTCCACCATTGTCGAGCTTTCTGCGGGCGGTTCCGTCGTCTCTTCCGGCAAGTCCTCAAGCCGCACCATGTTTTCCCCGACCCATCCACCATACGGCTGCCTTGTAGCGACCTCCGACTTTATCTCCTCATCGTCTATGATCCGCCCCTGCTCCGTGTCCAGGAGGAACATCCGTCCCGGGCGCAAGCGACCCTTGTATTGCACGCTTTCCGGCGGCGCCTCAAGCACCCCTGTTTCGGACGCCATTATGAGCAGATTATCCTTGGTCACTGTGTAGCGGAAAGGCCGCAGGCCGTTGCGATCCAGGTTGGCTCCTATCCTCGTTCCATCGGTGAAAGCTATGAGCGCTGGGCCGTCCCAAGGTTCCATCAGGTTGGCGTGATACTCGTAAAAAGCCCGCTTCTCCGTTGAAATAAAGCTGTTTCCGTTCCATGCCTCCGGAATCATCATCATCATGGCGTGGGACAGAGTCCTGCCGCCCAATACCAGCAGCTCTAAAGCATTATCGAAGTTGGCCGTATCGCTGGCGCGCGGCGTGATAATTGGTAGCAGCTTCTTCACGTCATCGCCAAACAGGGGTGACGAGAACAGGGCCTCGCGGGCGGTCATCCAGTTGATGTTGCCCCTCAGCGTGTTGATCTCTCCATTGTGCGATATGTAGCGGTACGGATGCGCCAGCTTCCACGAGCCGAGCGTGTTCGTGCTGAACCTGGAATGCACCATGGCAAAACCGGATTCCATGTGGGGGTTCTTCAGATCCAAGTAGAAGTGCTCTACCTGCAGGCCGGTGAGCAGACCCTTGTAGACCACCGTGTTGGAAGAGAGACTGGAGATGTAGAAGTCATCCGCTCCCTTCATATCGGAAGCGGCCACTGCGCTCTCTATCACTTTGCGTATGACGTACAGCTTCCGCTCCAAGGAGGCCTGATCAAGGATGTTGGAGCCGCGCCCCACAAAGAACTGCCGTATGACGGGGCGCACCGCCCTCGCCGTCTTGCCAATGCGGCTTTCATCCACGGGGACGTCCCGCCATCCCAGGAACCGCTGGCCTTCCGCCTGGACAACGCCCTCTATGATCTCCTCGCAGCGCGCCCTCTCTTCCCGGTCTTGCGGCAAGAACGCCATTCCAACGCCGTATTCACTCCGTTGCGGAAGGTCCGCTCCGCTCTCATGGACAAAGAACGTGTGCGGCGTCTGGAGAAGTATTCCGGCGCCATCGCCAGTATCCGGATCGCTGCCCTCCGCGCCGCGGTGCGCCAGATGCCGCAGTACGTCCATGCCCCAATCGATAATCTGGCGCGACTTGCGGCCCTTTATATCGGCGACAACACCCACACCGCAGGCGTCGTGCTCGAACTCGGGGCGGTACAGTCCTCTCGGTTTGTCTTCTTTCATCAATGTTTCCCTCAAAGCACCGATTCTTCCTTTTCTTCACGGGCGGAGTGTGTATTCAATAGGTTTTCGCGGTCTTGTGTATAGGAAAGTGCAAGTTTAATCGAATTGTGAATTCTTAGTCAAATACATTGTGATTACTTTTTCAATCGTGGGACTCATCGCGCCCAATACGCCTCCTGCAATGGGTGCTGTTTTGTTGCAAAAGTGGAATGAACGGAGGGGATTCAAGGCTGTGTCGCCTGGAGACGGAGCCACCGCTGGGCTATAGCAAGCCTCTGCCGGCGTCGCTCCTGGTCGCTAGCACGCGGACTTCGTACGTCACCACCACACCTTCCCTTCTACCTCCATCCTCAGATCGTCGTACTCTTTGGTCCAGAGCCCGGTACTCAGGTACTTCCACCCGCCGTCAGCCAGCAGGCAGACGATGTCTGCTTCATCCAGCCTGCCGGCTACCTTCAATGCGGCGGCAATGACCGCCCCCGACGAGATCCCGGCAAACACGCCTTCGGCGTGGAGAAGCTCTTTGGTCATCTTGAACGCCTCATCGCTGGGCACCAGAATGCGAGCGTCCAGCAGCGATTCATCGAGAACAGGCGGTATGAACCCTTCTTCAAGGCTGCGCAGTCCTTGAATGGCATCGTTCGGTTCGGGGGCCGCCGCCACCACCTTGACACCTTCATTGTACTCTTTGATCCAGCGTCCCGCGCCCGTCAGCGTGCCGCCTGTGCCCAGGCCGGCCACGAACATGTCCACATCGGGCAAGGAATCCGTTATCTCCTTGCCCGTACCCTCATAGTGAGCTTGCGGATTGGCCTTGTTGCCGTATTGATACGGCATGAAGTACCGTTCGTCTTCCTCGGCCATCTTGCGGGCTACCGGGATAGAACCGTTGGTGCCCAAGCTTCCGTCCGAGAAGTGGATCTTGACCCCGAACGCCTCCAAAAGCTGTACGCGCTCCTGGCTCACGTTCTCCGGCATCACCACCTCTACGCCGTACCCCTTCACCGAGCCAATCATGGCCAGTGCAATGCCCGTATTGCCGCTGGTGGGCTCCAGTATCACCTTATCGGGCGTGAGCGCGCCTTCAGCTTCCGCCTGCTCCACCATGGTAAGGGCAATCCTGTCCTTTACGCTGCCCGTGGGATTGGCGCCTTCCAGCTTGGCAAACAGGCGCACGCCGGGCTTGGGGGAAAGGTGCGGCAACTCAACCAGCGGTGTATTGCCTACGGCGGCTAATATCCCGCTCCGGCCTTCCGCCTTAGAACTGCCTCCTTGAAGGTTGTTTTCCCTGGTTATCCTGGTCCGCATAGCAGGCCGCCGTCAGTTGCAGGGCTAATGGGCGGGTGCGGCCTCCTGTAGGTGCGGTATGCCGCAGAACTGCTCGTAGTCAATGAGTTCGGTCACCGTCGGCTCGTCGCCGCAGACCGGGCACCCGCTGTTGCGGGGCACTCTCACCGTACGGAAGTGCATGTCCAGGGCGTCGAACAGGAGCAGCCTGCCCGTCAAGGTATCGCCCAGGCCCAGAATCAGCTTGATGGTCTCCACCGCCTGAATGGAGCCAATGATCCCCGGCAACACGCCAAGCACCCCGGCTTCGGCGCAGCTCGGCACCATTCCCGGGGGAGGAGGTGTCGGGTACAAGCAGCGGTAGCAGCCGTATCCAGGCACAAACGTCGATGCCTGTCCTTCGAACAGGAAAATGCTACCGTGTACGCACGGCTTGCCCAGCATCACAGTCGCGTCATTGACCAGGTATCGCGTGGGGAAGTTGTCGCTGCCGTCCACAATGATGTCGTAGTCCGCGAACACGTCAAACGCATTCTCCGACGAGAGTTGCACACGGTGCTTTATTACCTGAACGTCCGAATTGAGGCTGTCGATGGTCTCCTCGGCGGAATCCACCTTCAGCCTGCCCACGTCCTTGGTGCGGTGAAGCAGCTGCCGCTGCAGGTTGGTCAGATCTACCTCGTCGAAGTCTACGATGCCCAGCGTACCCACGCCTGCCGCCGCCAGATAGAGAGCGGCGGGAGAACCCAGCCCTCCGGCGCCAATCAGCAATACCTTGGCGTCCAGCAGCTTGCGCTGGCCCTTGCCGCCTATCTGAGGCATTATGATGTGCCTGCTGTAGCGTCTCGCCTGCTCCGGCGTAAACACTCTTGCCTCTGTTGTCTGCGTCACTGCCTGCCCCCTAACAGCAAATTTCCTAACTTCAGACCAGCCATCCTGGTCCAACTCCCGTTAAAGACACAAAAAGCTCTGAACTCATACGCTCAGTTGCTAGACCAAACAACGGTTCAGAGCTTCGTCAATAATTATCGAGCCTAGATGTAGTACATGCCGCGACTCGTCATCGCTTGCTGGCGGCTTGCCAGGTCGGCAATGGTCGTCGCGCCTAGTACGTTTCGAACCGTCGACTCCACAGTCTGCCAGACTTCACGTTGAGCACAGGCGCTAGAAAGCGTACACTCTGATGGATGCTCAATGCACACGAGCGGCGCTCCTGTCCCTTCCAGTGTGTCTACCACCATAGCCAGGTTGATTTCACCCGGCTCTCTGGCCAGAGAATGCCCCCCCTGGGGGCCCCTCCGGCTCCGGATCATACCAAATTTTTGAAGAACCGATAGGACTTGATCGAGGTATGACTCCGGTATGTCCTGGCGACCAGCTATTTCGGCTGTTGGCAATGGTCCGTTTTGGCCGTGCTGGGCTAGCTCCACCAGGGCCCGTACCCCGTAGTCCACCTTCATTGGCACCCTCATCTTGCCTCACCTCCGCAGGCTAGCCGTACTGGCGGATTATAGCACGCAAGCTTGAAGGGTAGCAAATTGGATGGTATAGTGACAGCGTTAAAGGACATACTTGGACATGCCTGAGACGCCTAGACAGCGTCTCTAATTCGTTATAAGGAGACCGCTCAACCCATGACTACAGAGTCGCTTTCTCTGCAAGCAGAGCCGCGTAGCGTGACAGGCAAGAAGGTCAAAGGGCTGAGGCGGCTTGGCTTGACCCCTATCCACGTATACGGGCGGGGGATAGAACCGGCCGCCCTCCAGGCCGATACCGTAACCCTCCGCAAGATAGTGGCGCAGGCCGGGAGCAACGTCCCTGTCACCGTCAACGAAGAACACGGCTCACACTTTGCATTCATCAGAGAAGTGCAAAGGCACCCCCTGACGGAAGACATCCTCCACGTCGACTTCCTGCAGGTGCCTCTAACGGAGACCATTCGCTCGGAAGTTCCCGTATACCTCATAGGAGAAGCCCCCGCCGTACGGTTGATGGACGGCGTGCTCAACCAGGCCTTGCAATCCCTGCAGGTGGAAAGCCTTCCCCTCGACGTGCCCCAGTTCGTCGAGGTTGACGTATCCTCCCTTGAGGACTTCGAGCGTGGCATTCATGTCTCGGACGTAAGCCTTGGCGACAAAGTAACCGTCCTCAACGATCCGGAGGAACTCGTGGCGCGCGTCAATGCTCCACAGGCAGCTGTCGAAGAAGTGGATGCTCCCGCCGAAGTGGAGCTTGTCGGGGATGACGAGTCCCAAGAAGCTCCCGAAGAAGGCGGCTGAGCCGCTGGCGCGGAGCGAACCTACTCCTCTGCCCGGCCTCCAAGCGCCGCTCCCGGAAAGCGCGGCTGCCCCCTGAGGAACTCTCCTATGGGTTGCGGCCTTCTTCCTTCCAACTGGACTTCATCCAGAATCAACACGCCCTTGCCCGTTGCCACTCCCGCCGCATACCCTCCGGCCTTCCGGGGCGCCACCACCTGCCCTTCTACGGCACCACCAGCGTTCTCCTCCAATGCCCGTCCCCTGATCACCTTGAGCAGCCTGCCTTCCCAGTGCGTAAAGCAACCCGGCCAGGGATAGAACGCCCGCAGTCGCCTTGCCAGGCGCTCCGCCGGCAGCGACCAGTCGATCTCCCCGTCTTCTCTGCTGTACAACCGGGTGACGCTCGCCTCGTCTTCGTTCTGCGGCACAGGTTTGATCTCCCCGGCCTCCCATGCCGGCAATACCTCCGCGAGCAACCCGGCTCCCAGTGCAAACAGCCGTCTGGTTAGCTGGTCCGCCGCCTCTTCAGGGAGTACATGCGTCGCCTTCTGCGCCAGAACGGGGCCCGTATCCATTCCTTCGTCCAGCAACATGGCCGTCACGCCCACCATCGACTCGCCATCCAGGATGGCCTCGGTCACGGGTGACGGCCCCCTGTACCTGGGGAGCAACGACGGGTGAACGTTCAACACTCCCAATGGAGGTACTTTAAGCATCTCAGGAGGCAGAATCCTTCCGTAAGCAGCCACCACCATCGCCTGTGGCTTCAGAGAGGCCAGGGTTTCGATTGTCTGCTCCCGGCTCAGACCGGCCGGCTGAACTACCGGTATTCCGTTCTGTTCTGCATACACTTTGACCGGAGGAGGACTAAGTCGGCGGCCTCTGCCCGCGGGACGGTCGGGACGGGTGTAGACCGCCACCACGTCGTGTCCGCCGGAGCAAAGAGTTTCCAGAACGGGCACTGCAAAATCCGGAGTTCCCATAAAAACCAGTCTCATGAATAGAGGATACTATAGGCCCCGTTGCCCTGGCCGCTGCTCGTTTTCGCTTATCGGAAAGGAATCTGGGGAATTTTCTATGAAATTTCGAATTCTCGCTACTTGTCCTCTCATGTAGTGGACAATGATATCTTTTCGCTCATCACATCCATGGCGGTGGATGTCTCTTGCGATCCTGAAATCAGGCCAAGCTCTTAGATTCTATGACGAATTACGCTCAAAAACTATGGACCGCCTCACTGGGGCAACTGCAGCTCCAGGTCCCGCGTTCCAGCTATGAGACATGGTTGAAGGGCACCCTGGGGCTTTCCATAGATGGTGACCTGCTGTCGGTTGGCGCCCCCACTACCTTCGCCTCCGAGTGGTTGGAGCGGCGCATGCACCAGGTAATAGAGGACGTGGTTTCGGGGGTGGCGGGCAGACCTATCCGCGTCGCCATTAAGGTTGTCTCCCCACAGTTCGAGAGCAGCCCGTCTGAGGATGGCGCAAGGGACGCCCCCAGCCCGGTGCAGCCCGGAGAGAACCCACAGCCGGTATCCTCGGGCCCCGTCCGCAACTACAGCGGCAATGGTCGTTACACCTTCAACAACTTCATCACCGGTGTCTCCAACCATCTTGCCTACGCCGCGGCCCGCGCTGTAGCCGACAAACCTGGAGTCCAGTACAATCCCCTCTTTATCTACTCAGGGGTTGGACTGGGCAAGACCCATCTTCTACACGCAATCGCATCCTCTGTCTCTGAACGGGGCGTTACCCCTCTGTACGTCACCACAGAGCAGTTCACCAACGACTTCATTCAGTCCATTCGGCAGCGCCGGACGGAAGAATTCCGCGCCAAGTATCGTAGCGCTGAGTTCCTCCTCCTCGACGACGTCCAGTTCCTTTCCGGCAAGGAGCAGACTCAAGAGGGATTGTTCCATACCTTCAACGACCTGCACAACGCCAACCGGCAAATAGTCGTCGCCTGCGATCAACCGCCCACTTCGGTCTCGCTGCTGGAAGACAGGCTGCGCTCCAGGTTCGAGTGGGGCCTGATCGCCGATATCCAGGAGCCCGACCTGGAAACCCGCGTTGCTATACTTATCAACAAGGCTCAGGCTCAAAACGCGCCCATCACAGAAGAGGCGGCCTTTGAAATAGCCCAGCGCGCTCCCAGCGGCATACGGAGCCTGGAGGGTTGCCTCAACCGTATCATCGCGCTGTCCCAGTTCTTTGATTCACCCATATCTAAGGAACTCATTGATATGGCTCTCTCAGGCATATCGACATCCGATTCCAGTCGGAAGTTAAACCCGGCCGCAATTTTAGAAGCCGTCTCCCAGTTCTACCAGGTGCCAACCGAACTGATTTGCACAAGGACACGCGACCGCAAAACAACACATCCGCAAAGAGTTGCCATGTTCCTTTTGGACTTAACTATCAACAAACCAATAAAGGAAATAGCAACACTCATGGGGAATTGGAACCCTAGAACCGTGCGGAACTCAATCAAGCAGGTCAACGAAGCGCTGTTATCTGAGGCAGCAATCGCCAGTGAGGTCGCCACAATAAAGGGAAACCTGGGGCTAGGCAATTCCTAATCAATCGATCCTTTTCCCTAGCATTTACCGGAGTAATTCCCTTTGAGCGACCGTAAAAACACGCAGTAATTCCCCGTTTCTCTTAAAGGAGGCCAAAGTAAGTCTTCGTTTCTTAATATGATTAAGAATACTATCTATATGTTTAGGTTTTCTTAATGAGTGATCTCATAGAAATTAGAATCAGTGGCGGGCGCGGAGGGAATGGCTGTATAAGCCTTTCACGCGCTCGGTATCGTCCTTTCGGTGGACCCGATGGTGGTGACGGTGGGTCCGGGTCTGATGTTTACTTTGTTGGGTCGTCGGTTCTTCAAGAGTTTGGAGCAAGCTTTCCAAGGGTATTTGCTGGGCAACCGGGTACGGATGGTCAAGGTGGGAAGAGGACGGGCAGATCCGGGAGTGTGGCTCGTCTTGAAGTACCCTTGGGCACGTCTGTCTGGGGTTTATCAGTGGAGCGTGCCTTCAAAGGTGAGTTGCTTGAGCCTGGGGAAGAGTTGCTCGCTGCCAGGGGTGGTGCGGGTGGCCGGGGGAATGTCCATTTTGCGTCGTCTACCAATAAGACGCCCCATATTGCCGAGACGGGGGAGAGAGGCGAGCAACTCGAGTACTCCCTTGAGTTGCAGGCTATAGCGGACATTGCAGTCATCGGAAAGCCCAATTCCGGAAAGTCGGCCCTGTTGAAATCAATGTCCGGCGCTGCGCCGGAAGTGGCCGACTACCCGTTCACAACAAGAGAACCCGTTATCGGTGTGGCTGAGCACAACTGGGATGCGTTTTCCATTCTTGAGCTGCCCGGTCTCCTCTGCGGCGCCAGCCGGGGTCAGGGTCTGGGCAACGGCTTCCTTCGACACCTTTGGCGGCCGCGGCTCCATGTCTACCTCCTGGCAGGATGGAGCGAAGATTTAATCGGCGATCTCAAGAGCCTCCGCGAAGAGGTAGGCATCCACGACCCCGGAATGCTGGAGCGTCCCTATGTGGTTGTGGTCAGCGGAACGGATCTTCCGGACGTGGCGCGGGAATTGCCGGCGTTGAGAAAGAGGCTTGCCTCATACGGGCTGGCCCGGCGCTTCGTTTCAAGCCGGTCGGGAGAGGGCGTCGATGACCTTAAGAAGGGCCTGCATAAACTCCTAGCGCAGGTGCCGCAGGTGCCGCGACGCCGGCCGGAAGGCCTTCCCGCGGTGACTCCTAGTTCAAAGACCGGGCGCCCCTCTGTAGTTAAGGACGGCGGCATATTTGTGGTATCATCGCCGCCAGCGGAGCGCATAGTAGTCCTGCCGGATCTGCGACAGTTCAAAGTACGGCTCCAGCTAAGGGAGGAACTAGCCAGGCTTGGCGTGCTCCGTGTCTTGGAGCACGCGGGCGTTAAACACGGAGATACGGTGAGAATAGGGACTCGAGAGTTCCAGTGGGAATGATATGCGAATCGGCATACTGGGAGGCACGTTCGACCCCATCCACATGGCGCACCTGATAATCGCAGAGGAATGCCGCATTCGCGTTCCGTTGCAAAAGGTGGTGTTCATACCGACGGGGCAGCCCTGGCTCAAAAGCGGCAGCCGGATCACGTCGGGAGCCCTGCGGATGGAGATGGTGCGGCTTGCCGTGGCCGATAACCCATCCTTCGATTCTTCCTCCGTAGAGATCGACAGGCCGGGACTCACCTATTCGGTCGATACCCTTGAGGAACTGGTTAGCCAGTGGGGGCCGGACATCGAAATCAACTTCATCATTGGCGTTGACTCTCTGTTGAGTTTATCCCGCTGGAAAGACCCCGAGAGGTTTCTTGACCTGTGCACGCTTACCGCCGTTACCAGACCCGGCTACTCGCCGGATGCTCTTGAAGAGGTGAAGCGGCAGTACCCTGTTCTGGAGCAGAAGCTGGGACTTATTGAGGGGCCGTCGATCGGCATCAGTGGCACGGAGATCAGGCGCAGGGTCGCCGCGGGCCTGTCGGTGAGATATCTGGTGCCGCCGGGGGTCGAGGGGTTCATCTCGGGACGGGGACTTTACAAAGACGTAGCCGAATGAATTGACCATCTTCCCTCGTACATGTATCCTGCCCTCGGCCCACTTGTAAAGATAACATTGACCTGTAAAGACACAACAGCGAATTCAAGGAGGTAGGTTTATGGCAGGAAGCTTGAGCGATTTCATAGAGGACAGCAAAAAGCTGGTCGGCAGGGAAGCGCCGGACGTGGAACAGGGAGTTAGCGTAGCTGACTGGTCTGCAATTCAGAAGTTCTGCGCCTCGCTGGGCGACATAAACCCCCTGTACAACGACGCGGCAGGGGGCGTAGGCACTCTGTACAATACGCTGATAGCGCCTCCCAGCTTTGTTCTTGCGGCGCGCACGCCCGATTCCGGCGCCGCATACGAGCAAAAGGAGTACGGCCTGCGACGGTTTACCACCCGCGTCTCTGCGGAGTGGAACGACGTGATACGGCTGGGGGAACGGCTGGCAAGTGGCCTGAAGGTCTCAGACGTGCGCAGCGGACCAAAATGGGGAGACAGGGAGACCGCAGAGGTTGACTCCACCGCCACCTACCGAACCATTCATGGAGGCGTCATAGCGACGGCTACAGGCACGGCCGCAATGGTGCCCTTTACCCCAGGCGAGCCTCTCATTCAGGACAGGGACATCTACCAGTACACCGACGAAGAGATCCATAACTTGGAAAACGATATAGACGCCATTCCGCCGCACCGTGGTGAGGTGCCCCTGTATTGGAGCGAAGTACAAGAGGGTGATGCGGTTCCCGCCCTGGTGAAGGGGCCAGTGGAGTACAACTCCATGGAGCTCTGGGAAGTTGCGCTGGCCAAGTCCTCTACGGCCTCCTTGGGCCCTGTGGCCCACCGGCTGACACTGGACAGCCCGGGACGCCGCACGGTCAATCCCACTACCCTGTGGCCTTACTGGGACCTGGAACAGACCTACAAGGACCTCTTGTCGGCTAGCGCGTTGGGATTCAAGATGTCGGTGGCCAGAGGGTTGCATCGATTTGCCCTGGCCAGCCAGGTCATCACCAACTGGATGGGAGACCTGGGCTTTCTGCGCAGCATAAGCTTGGACTTGCCTAACCACTACTGCTATGGTGACACCATGTGGGTCAGCGGCCAGGTGACCAGAAAGTATGAAGATGCCGTTGGAGACGAGAACTACTACGCCGTTGAGATCAAGCTCTCCGGCAACAACCAGCTTGGAGAGACCCTTGTCGACGGCACGGCGGTGGTCTATCTCCCTGAGAAGGGATTCCTGGTCGGCCTGCCGGTGGGCAGTCCGTGGTGGTGATCCCGCGCCGGGGCAAATGAATAACAAACAAGGAGTGAAGCGATGACGACAACAGGCGAGACTTTTGAAAGCTTGGTTAACGAGTTTCGTGAGGCGTCAAGGGGAATGATTGGCGAAGAGGTCCATGAAGGCTACCCCCTTGACGTTGGCCTGTATAGCGGAACCAGGCAGCCCTATGACTCTTCCGGCCCGCCGTTCAAGAGTCCCTGGACTCTTACGGAGAAGGTTGCCAAGGCTTACGCCGTGCACATAGGGGACGACAACCCCCTCTATACCGACCCCGAATACGCCAAGAACGGCCCCTACGGCTGTCTCACAACCCCGGGCACGGCCATGATCATGGCCCGCACGCCCATGTGGCACGGCCCGGAAGAGCTGTGGAGAGACAGGCCCGGCGGCATACCGTTCGCCAACTTCCATTCCGGTACGGCGTGGGAGTTCTACGATGTCCTTCGTGTCGGCACGGGTCTCCGCACCACCTCTAAGGCTACCGAGGTCATAGAGAAGCCGGGTGCGCAGGGCAACCTCTTCTTCCTCATCACGGACGTCTTCTACTGGGACATGCGCGGCGACCTTCTCGGCAAGTGCTACGGCACCCTGATCATGATCCCGCGTGAAGAGATGGGCACCGGCCGCGCCATGTCCGTCGAGCGGCTCGGCGAGCGCATGATGTACGAACGGCAAGCCGGTAAGTACAACGAGGAAAAGGTGGAGGAGCTCTTCGACCTCCTTGAGAAGGCCAAGCCTAGAGGCAAGGAGATACTCTACTGGGAGGACGTAAACGAGGGAGATAAGCTGCCCACCTTCGTTGTGCCGCCTTGGAGCGACCAGGACTGGTCGGTGACCGGGTTCATCCGCAACGGCGCGGTGCGCTCATACGCCTTTGAGGCCGGATACAAGGCGCGCAGGCACAAGCTCCTGCCCGGATTCGCGGGCAACCCATACACTCATCCCATTACCCGCTGGCCATGGGCCCACGGCGAGGAGCACGGCGATCCCCTGCTCGCCGCCTACCGCGGCCAGGCTCTCCCCTTCGACTGGGGTGGCCAGAGGTCTCAGATACCCCAGGCCCTGATGAGCAACTGGATGGGCGACCACGGCTTCATCCGCCGTCTCCAGATGGCTCTGCGCCGGCCCATGTACTACGGCGACTTGGGGGTCTATAACGGCACGGTCGTCAAGAAGTTCAAAGAGGTGCAGAAGGGCGAACCCGGCGAAGGCGCCGTGGACGGCGAGCGCACCTACTACGGCGTCGGTATCAAGTACGAGGGACGCAACCATGAGGACCAGGTCTTCGTACAGGGCACCTCCGCGGTATACCTGCCCTCGCGTGAAGGCGGTATGGTGCAGCTTCCTGTCCCCCACGTGGCCAAACCCCCGGCCATCCCCTACGAGACCTTCTACCGCGACTGGTACTAGACCTTAAAGACAGGCCCCCGCTCATCCTGAGCGTGTCGATGGAAATGAGCGGGGGACTAGTACTTCGGACCACGGCTGGGAGGAACAGTGATTACAGGTAAAGACAAGCCGGCCATGGATGAGCAGGCCAGGGAAGTCTCTGCCATCCTCTTGGACAAAGAGGCCGTCATTATCAACACAGAGAAGCCCTTTGTGTTCTCATCCGGAATCCTCAGCCCCATCTACTGCGATCTGCGTCTGCTCTGCGCCTATCCAGTTGAAAGGCAGCGAATTGCAAAGCTCCTGGCGGACAGGATTCTGGAGACTGAACCGGAGGCAGACGTGGTGGCGGGAGTAGCCACCGCCGGTATACCTTGGGCGGCCTGGGCATCCTCCCTAGCGGGCAAGCCCATGGCCTACGTGCGAGATCAGGCCAAGGGTCACGGCACAGGCCAGCAGGTGGAGGGAGTCGTACAGCCCGGAAACCTGGCGGTCCTGGTAGAAGACCTCACCAGTACCGCTGGCAGTGCCGTCAGAGCCGTTGGGGGGTTGCATGCCGTTGGGGCCAGGATCAACCACAGCTACAGCATCTTCACCTACGGGTTCCCCCGGTCGACTGAGGCATACCGCGAGGTGGGCGTTGAACTGGTCACGCTTTCCTCCGTCTCCACCTTGCTCGATCTGGCTTCCTCAGAGGGGCGCATAACAGTAGAGCAGGAGAGTGCCGTTAGGGACTGGCTCGCCAGCGACCCTATGTCGTCATAGTTGTAGTCAGCCTTGATGCACAAAAGAGCCCCCGTCAACGGCGTCGCGCCGGCCTTTAGACAATTAGACGCAGGTTATGAAGGATAATACCGAGCTAGAAGAGCATCTCCGCTGTCTAGAGGAAAAGCTAATCGGCCTTCATCCCGGCACGATTGAAGAGCTTGCTCTTCTTCTGTCGGATGACTTCCTGGAGTTTGGTAGTTCCGGGTTAGTGTTTAGCAGGCAGGATGTAATTGCCGCCCTGCCTGATAGGTCAGAAGTACCGATTAAACTGACGGACTTTCAGGTGAAGCTCCTTGCGCCCACAATAGCCTTGGCAATGTATTCGCTTTGCCCTGTTGGAAGTAACGGGGAAGATACCGCCACATTACGCAGCTCTATCTGGAGACTCGAGAAAAGTGGATGGCGCATGGTGTTCCATCAGGGAACAATCCGCTAATAGCTTACCTGCTAACCCAGCCTAAGCCGTTAAACGTCCAGGTTGCGCACTTCTCTGGCGTAGGTCTGGATGAACTCCCGCCTCGGCTGCACCGAGTCTCCCATCAACACGCTGAAGACCTCGTCCGCTATGATGGCGTCCTCCACGCCAACCTTGAGCACGGTGCGCGTCTCCGGGTTCATCGTGGTGTCCCAGAGCTGGTCGGCGTTCATTTCACCCAGTCCTTTGTAGCGCTGGATGCTGACGCCGCTTCTGTCGGCGTGTTTACTCACCCTGGCCGCTAGCTCAGACAATGGGATGTCCGTATCCAGCACCTTGCCTTTGCGTGTCAGCGTGAAGCTGTCGTGCTCCATAGCGTCCTTCACTTTGGAGTAGAGGTTGAAACAACGCTTCATCACCGGCAAATCAAACAGAGTCTGCGATAGTTTGAACTTGTTGCCGGAGGGAAACTCTACCTTGAGCCATTTCTCTTCGGTCTCTTTGTTGAAGCCCGGGTCGACGGGAATGCCCTCCGACACCAGCCAGCTCCTGACCTGCAGCATGAACTGGTCTATGTTCGACATCTCATGCCGGTGCCATTCCGCCACGTCCGATTTGAGAAGCTTCAGCATGAACTCGGCGGGAATGCCGGCGGTCTGCTGGAGGTCGTGCAGAATCCTGTCCAGGCCCTCCTGCTGCGACAGCAGAGTCTGTATTCCCACGCCAGTCGTAGATATTGAGTCGTCGTCGGATGTCAGCTTGAGGTTGGAGAATTGCTGCTTGGCCATCCAGCGGTCCTTTTCGTCTTCCGTGAACAGCCACTGGTCCGCTCTGCCCTTGGAACCCTTGTACAGGGGCGGTTGCGCTATGTACAGGTAGCCGCCCTCTACCAGGGGCTTCATGTGCCTGTAGAAGAATGTCAGCAGCAGGGTGCGGATGTGGGACCCGTCCACGTCTGCGTCCGTCATGATGATTACTTTGTGATAGCGCAGCGAGTCAAGGTCGAAGCCCTCCGGCGCGTGCCCGTTGCCGTTTCCATTGCCATTGCCATTTCCGTTGCCGTCGTCGCCGTTGACGCTGATCCTGGAGTGGAACTTGGTGCCCAGCGCGGTGATTATGGTCCGTATCTCCTCGTGGCCTATCATCTGGTCCTCGCGGGCCTTCTCCACGTTGAGGATCTTGCCTTTCAGGGGCAGCACGGCCTGGAACTTCCGATCCCTGCCCATCTTGGCCGAACCCCCGGCCGATTCGCCCTCCACGATGAACAGCTCGCTCATCGAGGGGTCGCGCTCCTGGCAGTCGGCGAGCTTGCCCGGCAGCGACCCGCCGTCCATGGCGTTCTTTCGCTGTACCATCTCGCGCGCCTTGCGGGCCGCCTCTCTGGCCTTCTGCGCCGTCAAAGCCTTGTCTATGATGCGCCGCGCCTCCTGGGGATGCTCTTCAAGGTAGTACTCCAGGCCCTCGGCAACTGCGGTTTCCACCATGCCCTTGATTTCGGGGTTGCCCAGCTTTGCCTTGGTCTGCCCCTCAAACTCCGGGTCGAGCAGTTTGACGCTGATCACCGCCGCCAGCCCTTCCCTGACGTCCTCTCCGGCCAGGTTGGGGTGGTCGTCCCGCAGGAACTTCTGCTTGCGGGCGTAGTCGTTCAGGGCGCGGGTTAACGCTGTCCGGAACCCTGTCAGATGAGTGCCGCCGTCCGGCGTGTTGATGCAGTTGGCGAATGCGTAAACCAGCTCCGAATAGCCGGTGTTGTACTGCAACGCCACCTCTACCATGGTGTCGTCCATCGGCTTCTCTATGTGGATGGGCTTCTTCGATAGCACGTCGCGGTTATTGTTGAGGTGCAACTCTACAAAGTCCGAGATCCCGCCCTCAAAGTAGTAGGACACCTTTGCTTTTTCCGCTCCGCGCTCCAGGTGCCAGGGGCTGAAGAAATCTATGCGAAGGCCCTTGTTCAGATACGCCATCTCGCGGAACCGCTGGGTCAGTTCCTCGTAATTGTATTCAATTTCGCCGAAGATCTTGTTGTCCGGCAGGAAGGTGATAATTGTTCCGTGCTTGCCGCTCTTGCCCACGGTCTCCACGTCGCCCTGTGGCTTTCCTCTGCCGAAATCCTGCACGGACACGTGCCCGTCCCGGCGTACCTCCACCCGCATCCACTCCGACAGTGCGTTCACCACCGAAGCGCCCACGCCGTGAAGTCCGCCCGATACCTTGTACGCGCCGCCCCCGAATTTGCCGCCGGCGTGAAGGGTTGTCATTATGGTTTCCAGCGCGGGACGGCCCGTGGTGGCGTGAATGTCGGTGGGAATGCCGCGGCCGTTGTCCTCAACTCGTACTGAGCCGCCCTCTTCCAGAACTATGGAGATGCGGTCGCAGGTGCCGGCCATCGCCTCGTCTACGCCGTTGTCCACTATCTCGTAGATCAGGTGGTGCAGGCCGCGGTGGTCGGTGCTGCCGATATACATGCCGGGACGGCGGCGTACGGCCTCCAGGCCTTCCAAGACCTGAATGTCGCTGGCTGTATACTGGGAGGCGTTTTCCTTCTGCTTGCTTACCATAGGTATCCTCACGTGGGTCGCCTCCGGCTAATCCAAAGAACGCCCGGATTTCGGGCCTTGAGGAGCGGCGCAGCAGGGGAAAATGAAGACGATGATTCCGCTTTGGGTTTTGTTCTGCCGCTGCACCAATTTCAAGGCTCTATATGGGCATAATTTTAGCACGAAACGTAATCATTGTCAAAAAATCAGGCACTAAAATTTCAGTGTAATCCGTTCTTTAGATACTTGTCGAAGAAGTCCCCGATGTCTTTGAGCATCTCCCGGATGTTGGATCGGTTCACTACGTAGTAACCGTCGTTGGGGTACGCCTTGTATTGCACCACCTTGCCCTCTTTCTTGAGGGCTTCGGCGAACTCCCTGGAGGCGTCTGAATGAGGGTCGCTGCCCTCGCCGTGCAAGACGAACGTTGGCGTCCTGGCGTCGCGCGCCGAGTAGATGGCCGAGCAGCGATGCCAGGTCTCCTTGTTATCCTCGTATCGCCCCAGCTCATGCTCCAGCAGCTTGATGTGCTTCACGGCCATTCTGTTCAACTCCACGGGCCATTCGGCATATCCCGACATAGGCACGGCGGCCTGGAACACCCCGGGCGCAAAGCAGACGGCGTTCATGCTCATGATGCCGCCGTAGCTGGTGCCGGTAACGCCCATTCTATCCGGGTCGACGTAGGGCAGGCTCTTCAGGAAGTCCGCGCCTGCTACCGCGTCTTTCAGGTCGCCGCCGCCCCAGTCGCCGTCGTTACCCTCTTCGAACGTCTTGCCGTACCCGGAGCTTCCCCGCACATTCGGTTGCAGCACCACGTACCCTCGCTGCACCAGATACTGGACGTAAGGCTGGTAATTGTCGAAGAACTGAGACGTCGGTCCGCCATGGGTAAACACGATGCCAGGATAGCGCCGGCTTCTGTCTTTGGGAGCGTACAGGTAGCCGTTGATAGTGAGGCCGTCGAAGCTGGCGTAAGCCACCTTTTCCGGTGCTACGAGGCGGTTCTCCAAGCCGCCTTCAGGCAAGGAGAAGGTCAGCTGCCTGAGTTCGCCTTCCTTGGCCGATATCACCCAGAGGTCATCGGGAGCGGTCGGAGTGCCGTGGAGGAAACAGATGCGGGAGCCGTCCGGCGACCAGCCGGGGGCGGCGCACACGCCCATGCCCGGATTGAACAGAGACCTCGACTCGCCCCCTTCCGCGCTGGCGATTCTGAGTTCCAGGGTTCCGTTGCGGTTGGAGACGTACGCCGCCTCGCTGCCGTCCGGAGACCAGGCCGCGCCGCTCTGTTCGGCCTCCTCCGGGGCCAGTGGACTCGGCTCTCCTCCCTCAGCGGACACCTTCCAGTAGTTGGTGTAGCCGCTTCGCTGCGAGCGGAAGAGAAGCCATTTGCCGTCGGGCGAGACCTGGGGAACCCCCAGTGAGGGGCCGAACGAATAGTCGAAGAAATCGCTGTCCTCAGCGATGACCTTCGAGCCTGTGCCGTCGCTGTTCATTTCGACGATCTGGTGGTCTTCCCATGTTTCGTTCAGCCGTACGTAGATGATCCGCTTCCCATCGGGAGTGAACACCGGATTCACTTCATAAAGTGGGTCATGAGTAAGCCGCGTAGCGTCTCCCGATGGTAAATCCACCCGGTAGATGTCGTAGCCGCCGTAGCGGTTGCCGGACAGGACCAGCCTCTTGCCGTCCGGCGCCCAGCACACGGACTGGATGTTAGCCCCCAGGCTGGTGAGCTGCGATTCAGCATCGCCGTTTGCGTGCCACAGCCACACTTCGTTTGTGCCTGACTTGTTGGATATATACGATATCTGCTGGCCGTCCGGCGACCATTGAGGTATGTGCGACGCGGCGTAGTCCGCGGTTCCCAGTCCCAGGGTGACCCTTGCGGGGAATCCTCCCTGCGGGCTGATGCTCCAGATGTCGGGAGAGCCTCCCAGTGATGAAACGAAGAGGATGCGAGAGCCGTCCGGCGACCATTGAGGCGCGTTTCCGGCTTCTCCGGGCCCCGGCGCGGGGATAGACATGATCTGATCCAGAGTCAGGTTGCCGTCAAACATATTGACCTCCTGCTTGCTTTCTATAGAGCTTTGCAAACCTCTTCCCCCTTGATGGGGGAAGATTGAGATGGGTACAAACCGGGCAGAAGGGTAACACATAAACCGGGGACATAGGTAACACACCGTCCGGAAGTCCCAGGAGTCAGCAGAGGGTATTCGACGGCTTCAGAGACTGTTACAACCAGGCCCTGGGGCTGCAGCCTCCGGCTCGGCTGTATCGTCCATCCATCAGAGAGTATCCGGCCCGCCTGCGCTCTCCCGAATACCAAGCCGGCGTCATCGTGCGCAGAGTGAGAAGGAATGGTGAGATCAAGTGGAAGGGATCACTGATCTACCTCAGCCAGGCTCTTACAGGTGAGCCGGTGGGACTGGCCCAACATCTGTGGACCATTATCTACGGGCCTCTGGCTATTGGATTGCTCGATGACTATGCTCATTCTATAATCCACATACCCACAAAAGTGTTACCTAGGTCCCCGGTCACACAATGGGGGGGGGGGGGTGACCATTGAGTAGAGAGACCATCATATCCGTAATCGGCGCGGGCAACAACGCGTCCAAAGAAGCAATGGACACGGCGGAAGCCGTGGGCCGCGAACTGGCCAGACGCGGCGCGGTCGTCGTGTGCGGCGGACTCAACGGCATCATGGAAGCCGTGTGCCGAGGCGCAAAGTCCGAGGGCGGCGTCACCATCGGCGTGCTCCCCGGCGACGACCCCAATTCCGCCAACGACTTCGTGGACTACCCCGTCCCAACCGGCATGGGCCACGCCCGGAACGCCATCGTGGTCAAGGCGGGACTGGCCGTGATCGCCGTGGACGGCGCTTACGGCACCCTGTCCGAAATCGGACACGCCCTCGCCGATGGCAAAACGGTCGTCGGCCTGAAGACCTGGCGAATCGCCCAGGAGAAGGACGACGAGCGCGCGTCCATCGTTCGCGCCAAAACTCCCCGGGAAGCGGTCGAGCTTGCCCTGCAAGCCGCCGCCAAACGCAGCAAGGTAGGTGCCCCGTGACCGCCATCCAACGCATACACGCCCGCCGCATTCTCGATTCCAGGGCAAATCCCACCGTGGAGGTCGCCGTCGCCCTGCACGACGGCTCCACCGGCACGGCAGCCGTTCCCTCCGGCGCAAGCACCGGCGCTTACGAGGCCGTCGAACTCCGCGACGGCGACAAGTCGCGGTTCGGGGGAAAGGACGTGCTGAAAGCGGTATCCAACGTGAACGACCGCATCGCCCCCGCGCTCAACGGCCTGCCCGCCGCCGACCAGGAGGCCATAGACCGCCGCCTCATCGACTTGGACGGCGCTCCCAACAAGGCCAACCTCGGCGCAAACGCCATCCTGGGCGTATCGCTGGCCGTAGCCAAAGCCGCCGCCGCAAGTCATGGCGTCCCCTTGTACCGCCATCTCAACGACGGCGGCGTCCCTCTGCTATTGCCCGTCCCCATGCTCAACATCCTCAACGGGGGCAGGCACGCCGCCAACTCCACCGACCTGCAGGAGTTCATGGTCGTGCCCACCGGCCTCCCCTCTTTCAGCGAAGGGCTGCGTTGCGGCGCGGAGGTCTACCAATCGCTTAAAAGCCTGCTCCACGACCGCGGCCTGTCCACGAACGTAGGCGACGAAGGCGGCTTCGCGCCGTCTCTGGCGTCCAACAGAGACGCGGTTGAAGTCGTGCTCACCGCCATCGAACGCGCCGGGTACAAGCCCGGCGTCGACTGCCACCTGGCCCTCGACGCCGCGGCCACCGAGTTCTACCAAAACGGCGTATACGCACTGGAGCGGGAGGGCGTCAGCCTGTCGTCGCAAGGAATGGTCGACCTGCTCGGCGACTGGGTAGATTCGTACCCCATCATCAGCATCGAGGACGGCCTCGCCGAGGACGATTGGGAGGGCTGGGCCATGCTCACCGAACGGCTGGGAGACCGTGTGCAGATAGTGGGCGACGACCTCTACGTCACCAACCCGCAGCGTATACAAAGGGGCGTCGATTCCGGTTCCAGCAACGCCGTCCTCGTCAAGCTGAACCAGATAGGCACGCTCACCGAGACCTTGCAGGCGATACGCATGACCAAAGACGCCGGCTGGCGCGCCGTGATCAGCCACCGCTCCGGCGAAACCGAAGACACCACCATCGCCGACCTTGCCGTAGCCACCGGAGCTGGACAGATCAAAACCGGCGCTCCCGCTCGCAGCGAGCGCGTCGCCAAGTACAACCGCCTGCTCCGCATAGAAGAGGAGCTCGGCAAAGAAGCCCGCTACGCCGGTCGGGCGGCGTTTTCCGTGTGACCCGCTACTTTCGCCGCAGAATTGGTATAGAATGGGAATTACAACGGCACGGCAAGCAACACATAGCATCTAGGAGGCTTCATGACAACTCGTGTAGGCATCAACGGATTCGGACGGATTGGCAGGCAGGTCCTGCGCGCCATACTGGAACGCCACCCTGACACCCTTTCCGTCGCCGCGGTCAACGACCTAACCGATGCTAAGACCAACGCGCACCTGTTCAAGTACGACAGCACCTACGGTCGCTACCCGGGCAGCGTGGAGGCCGACGGCGACTCCATGGCCGTGGACGGCAACCGGGTGGCGGTGCTGGCCGAGCGCGACCCGGCCAGTATCCCCTGGGGCGACCTCGGCGTGGACATCGTCGTCGAGTCCACCGGTGTGTTCACCGACGCCTCAAAGGCCGCCGGCCATCTCCAGGGCGGCGCGAAGAAGGTGGTCATATCCGCTCCGGCCTCGGGCGAAGACATGACCATCGTGCTCGGCGTCAACGACGACCACTACGACCCGAAGCGCCATAACATCGTGTCCAACGCGTCCTGCACCACCAACTGCGTCGCGCCCATGGTCAAAGTGCTGCACGACAACTTCAAAGTGGAACGCGGCCTTATGACCACCATCCACTCCTATACCAACGACCAGAAAATCCTCGACCAGGCCCACAAAGACCTGCGACGCGCCCGCTCCGCCGCTATCAACATCATCCCGACCAGCACCGGAGCGGCGCGCGCCTGCGGGCTGGTCATACCCGAACTGCAAGGGAAGGTGCACGGCATGGCGATGCGCGTCCCCACTCCCACCGGCTCGGCCACCGACCTGGTCGCCGACCTGGGACGCAAGGTGTCGGCGGAGGAGGTGAACCAGGCGTTCAAGGACGCCGCCACCGAGCCGATGAAGGGCATCCTGGAGTACACTGAAGAGCCTATCGTCAGCAGCGACGTCGTATTCAACCCCCACAGCGTCATACTCGACGGCCTGTCCACCATGGTCATGGACGACACCATGGTCAAAGTCCTCGGCTGGTACGACAACGAATGGGGCTACTCCTGCCGCACCGCGGACCTAATCGCCTTCATGGCCGAACGCGGCTGGTAGACCTACCTCGCTTCCACCTCGCACCAACTCCCTTCCCCCTTGACGGGGGAAGGCTAGGATGGGGTGAACCATGGCGAGGGCCGCGCCGCTTGTTTGACGCCTAACGGCCCATGGCATAGGACTCGCGGCGGGCGTCCGCCCCACCCAGGAGTATGCCCCGCTCTCTGTCCATCGTTATGAGGCAGACGTTGCCCGTACGGCCTGACCAGTCGTCCCACACCTCAACCTTGTGGCCGCGGCCCCGCAAGTCGTCGATGACCGTGGGGCTTATGCGCCCTTCCGCCGCCGACTGGCCGGGGAAGTAGGCGTGCGGCCAGAACGAGCTTGGCATACTGAACGTGGCCACCCTTGCCGCTTCGACTGCCTCCTGGGGATCCATGCCAAACTCGACGACGTTGAGGAACACTTGGGTCATGGACTGGCACTGGGTGTCGCCGCCCGGCGTGCCGTAGGCCATCCAGAACTTGCCGTCCTTGAACGCCATCGCCGGGTTGGGTGTCAACCGTGGCCGCTTGCCCGGCTGCAGCGAGCTGGCGTGCTTGGGGTCAAGCCAGCTCTGCGACCCTCTCGGCGATGCGATCAGGCCCAGCCCCGGCACGATAGGCGCGCCGTAAATCCCGTCGCTTGGCGTTAGGGAAAAGGCGTTGCCCCAGCGGTCGACGGCGCAGGCGTAGCTGGTGTCCGGCTGCACGGGACCGCCCACGGGCTCCGGCGCGGCGGGCACGGAGAGTGCCTCGCCGTCTTGGAAGGCCCATGGCTCGCCGGCGGCGGGCATCTCAGTAAAGGCGCGGCTCATTTGTATGGCCTCGCACCTCAGGGCGGCGTACTCCTGGGAAGTGAGACCTGCCAGGGGAACGTCGATGAACCCGGGGTCGCCGTAGTAGGCCTCGCGGTCGGCGAAGGCCAGCTTCAGCGCTTCTATGAACGTGTGAAGGTAATCGGCGCTGTTGTGCCCCATCGCCTTCAGGTCGAAACCTTCCAGGATTTGCAGCACTTGTATGTTGACCGGCCCCTGCGACCACGGCCCGCAGGTGTAGACGTCCAGGCCCCGGAAGCTGCCCTTCGTCGGAGGCTCGACGGTGACCGAGTAGGCCGCCATGTCGTCCATGCCAAGCAGGCCGCCCTCGGACTGTATGAAACTGACAATCTGCTCGGCTATTTCGCCCTTGTAGAACAGGTCGCGCGCCGCCTGAAGCCCGGCCTCTCGACCGTTCGAGGAACCGGCTCGCTCCGCGTCGATCAGTCTGCGGAACGTGTTGGCCAGGTCTTTCTGCACTATGACATCGCCAATCTCCGGTGCCTTCCCGTCCGGCATGAAAATCTCCATGGTGGACGGCCATGAGTAGATGCTGCCCTCCGTGCCCTGTCTGCCGTCTCCCGTGCGCAGCTGGAAAGCGGTTGTCTGGGCGGTGCCCATCTCCAGAACCTGCATCAGCGAGATGGAAACGGGGAAGCCCCCCTCGGCAAGCTCCAAAGCGGGCGTCACCACCTGCTCGAAGGTCATGGTGCCGTAGAGCCTGAGCGCGGTGAGGTAGGCGTCGGGCGCGCCTGGGGTGATGCACTGCAGCACTCCCGCCTCTATTTCTCCCCCTGAGTTCTGCTTGAAGTAGTCGATGTTGGCCTTCTTGGGCCAGCGGCCCAAGCCGTCTATGTTCACCGTCTCGTTGCGGTCGGCGCGGTGTATGATCATGGGCGCCACTCCGCCAAAGCTGACCCAGTGGGGCAGCACGGTGCCCAAGACGATGCCCGCCGCTACTCCGGCATCTATGGCGTTGCCTCCCTCTTCCAGGATGCGGTACCCCGCGGCGGTGGCCAGCCAGTGGCCCGATGACACCATGTGGGAAGTTCCGGTGATGGCGGGACGGAATGAAGCGAGGCCCGTGGTCATGATACGCCTCCTCAGTACGGCTTTGGGTGGATGGTATGCCCCTTCCCAGAGGGTGTCAAGCGGACGAGTTGCCCTCCACCTCAACGGTGAATGTGTGCGTCTCGTCGTTCAGCGAAGCGCGCACCGTCCTGGCTCCGGCGGCGGCCTCCGTCGCTTCCGACAGCCCCGTTTCCGCGGCATACTCCCTGCCATCGACGCGGACGCTGAACCTGTGTCGGGAGAACACGACGGCGGGGCCGTTGCGTATGCCCTGGATGATGCTCTCCTGTTCCAGCAAAGCGGCCTGTGCCTCTTCAAGCGTTGCCATTTGAAACGTAACCGTGTCTCCCGGCGCGGCCTGCGCCAGCCGCATGACGTCGGCGCTGATCACCGTGGCTATCTTGGTGTAGCCTCCCGTGGCGCCCCTGTCGGCCAGGAGAACGATGGGCATGCCGTCGCCGGTCACCTGCACCGCTCCCAGCGGGATGCCGTCCGAGACGATGTCCGCGCCCGCCTTGTGCTCTATTGGCGGCCCTTCCAGCCTGTAGCCTATCCGGTCCGACCGCGGCGTAACCGTGTAGCTGGCCGACAGGAAGGTCTCGATTCCCTGTTCGGTGAAGGCGTCGTACTGCTGTCCCGGGGTTACTCTAAGCCGGTGCGTATGGCCATAGCGCGGGATCCCTGTCGAGAGTAAGCGCCTCCCCTCCACGCGTTCTACGCGCGCGGCGGCCAACTTGTCGCCGCGCTCCAGGGCGCGGCCTTCCAGCCCGCCGATGGCTGCCCGCGTATAGGTGGAGCGGCTGCCAAGCATGGGCGGAATGTCCACGCCTCCCGCTATGGCAAGATAGGCTCTCACCCCGTCCCTGATTCCGCCGAAACGGAGTTCTGCGCCTTTCTGTACCGCCACTGCCCGCCACGTGGGGATTGGGTCGCCGTCCAGCGTGGGCGCAAGGTTCGCGCCGGTAATTGCTATTACGGTTTCGTCCAGGAAGCGGAGATGTGGGCCTGCCAGGGTCATTTCCAGCCCGGCGTCGCCCTCACTGTTACCCGCCAGGAGGTTGGCGGCGCGTAGGGCGAACGTATCCATCGCCCCGGCCACTGGCACTCCGTACCTCTGGTAACCGTAGCGTCCCAGGTCTTGCACCGTGGTGAACATACCGCCGTCCAGCGCTTCTATGACGTTCATGTCTGCCCCGCGGGATACGAGGCCGCTTGGTAGACCCCGTTCCCAACCTCCTCCAGAATCCGTAGGTATTCGTCCGTGGAGACGGGAACGAACCGTATGTAGTCGCCCGGCTCCGCTATGACGGGCGGCTGCTTCGATGGATCGAACAACCGCACCGGCGTCCGCCCGATGAGCTGCCAGCCGCCGGGACTCTCGATGGGGTAGACGCCCGTTTGCCGCTCAGCGATGCCCACCGACCCCGCGGGTATCGCCGTGCGCGGCGTCTGCAAGCGTGGCGTGGCTATCTTTTCCGCCATGCCGCCCAGGTAGGTGAACCCGGGCGTGAACCCCATCATGTAAACGGGGTAGTCCGTGCCGGAGTGCAGCGCGATAACCTCATCTTCCGAAAGGCCGTTGTGCTCAGCTACATATCCCAAGTCGGGGCCGTGGTCGCCGCCGTACGACGTGGGCAACTCGACCACCCTGGACGCCGCCGTCGGAGTTTCGTCCAGGTCTTGCGTCAGCTCCCGTACCTGCTCCTCTAACTCATCCGGCGGTAAACTCAACGGGTCGTAGTTGATAAGGATGGAGCGGTAGGTCGGCACCAGGTCGAGGACTCCCGCCATGCCCAGCTTCTCGATAGCCCGGCACAGGCTGTGCACCTTGCGGTTGAGTTCGGGGGATATGCCGTCGCCCAACTCAACCACGAAGGCCCTGTCTCCGGCGGGAACGAATCTCAAGTCGGTCATGGCTGGACTATCTCGCTCAGGCGCACAATCTCCACGCCGGCATCTCTCAGACCGTCCCGCACGGCTCGCGCCATCTCCACCGCGCCCGGGGTGTCCCCGTGCAGGCAGAGGGTGTCGGCGTAAACCTCCACCTCCTCGCCGCTGATAGCCGTCGCCTTGCCCTGCGTCACCATCTTCAGGCTTCGTTCCACCACTTCATCCAAATCGTGGATAACGGAGCCGGGCTTGGACCTGGAGACCAGCGTGCCGTCCGGGTTCAGGGCGCGGTCGGCGAACGCCTCCGTCGCCACGCGCAGTCCCATTTCGCGGGCCAGGTCTGCCCAGGGACTGCCCGCCAGCACTATGAGGATCATCTCCGGGTCGGTTTCCAGCACCGCTTCATTGATTGCCCTGGCAAGGTCGCCCCCGTCCGCCGCCATGTTGTACATCGCGCCGTGGGGCTTCACGTGCTGCAACTCGTGTCCCTTGGTGAACGCCTTGAGCGCGCCTATCTGGTACGCCACGTCGTCCTTCGCCTCGGCGGGGGAGACCAGCATGTTGCGCCGTCCGAACCCCTGGAGATCGGGGAAGCTGGGATGTGCGCCGACGCCCACGCCGTGCTCCTCGGCGAGCATGACGGTGCGGCGCATCCACTGCGGGTCTCCGGCGTGGAAGCCGCAGGCCACGTTGGCCGACGTGATGTACTTGATAACCTCTTCGTCCTGGCCCAGCTTGTAGGAGCCGAAGCTCTCTCCCATGTCGCAGTTGAAATCGATTCTGGCCGTCATAGCGCCTCCCTAGATTCAGCGGCGGTTATCATTATATAGCTCTTTGCGCCATGCTATACTAGCCCAAACACGACCCAAAGGCACGACAGGGTTCAGCGTTACATACGGAGGATGGCAGCAATGCAGCCTACGCAAAGCCACGCGGACTTGATCAGGTCTGCGTTCACCGCCCAGGCCGGATACATCAGCACCAGCCCCGCATTCGTCAGCGAGGAGCGGCTGAAATGGCTGCTCGACCTGGTGCGCATGAGCGGCAGCGCCGAGGAGCTGAGTGGGTTGGAAATGCTGGACGTGGCCTGTGGCGCGGGGGTGGTCGCGGTGCCCATGGCCGGGCACGTCGGCCAGGTGACCGGGCTGGACCTGACGCCCGCCGTAATCGAAAAGGCGGAGGAGCTGGCCGGGAAAAGAAACGCCGGCAACTGCAAGTTCGTGCTGGGGGACGCCGCCGACCTTCCATTCACGGACGGTTCCTTCGATATAGTCACCTGCACATCCGCTTTCCACCACTTCGACGAGCCGGAGCGGATAATGGCGCAGATGGCCCGCGTTTTGAAGCCGGGAGGCGCTCTCTGCGCCCTGGACATCACCACGTCGGAGGTGCCGCCGGTGAGGGCGCTGCACCAGGAGATGGAGCGCCTGCGCGACCCTTCCCACATCACGAACCTGACGCCTTCCAACTGGCGGCGCATGGCGCAGAAGGCGGGGCTCAGCGTCAGGCTGCTGGGGGTGTTGCCCTCCTACCGCGACTTGGATGAGTGGATGACCATATGTCCGTCCGAAACCAGAGACGCGGTGCGCGCACTGTTCGAGCAGGACGTGGTCGACGGCAGGAGCGGGCTGGACGTGAGGCGGGACGGCGGCGCCGTACTGTTCACGCATCCCATGCTGCTTGTTCGCGCCGAAAAGATATAATCCGAGAGCGGATGGGAATGAAGTTAGTTTCGACCAAGCGGAGACGGCTGATAATAGGCGGACTGGCGATAGCGCTCCTCCCCGCCCTGGCGCTGGCCTGGTGGCTGGGCTCTCCTCTGTTCATCAGCAAGACGGTCGATGAGGAGTTTCCCCTCACCGTGGGAGCGGACATTCCGGAAGGAATGACCCGCTCGGAAGTGGAAACCGTCATGGAGGTCATGGCCGGTATGGACAGCCCCATGTCGGAAGCCATGCCCCAGGATCAGGCGACGGTCACCGTGATCAAGACCGGCTCATTCCGCGACGGCGACAGCTTCCACAAGGGCAGCGGGCAG
This sequence comes from Dehalococcoidia bacterium, assembly GCA_963667055.2. Classification (GTDB taxonomy): domain Bacteria; phylum Chloroflexota; class Dehalococcoidia; order Lucifugimonadales; family QGNO01; genus DAOUJH01. The sequence goes on along the minus strand of OY762956.1, from coordinate 903,469 downwards.
GCTGCGATATACCGGCTGCCCGGCGGCGGGAGCATCCTCCGGTTGGAGAACCTGCGAGTGACCAACGGCCCCGATTTGAGGGTGATGCTCAGCGCACACCCCGATCCCATGAGCAGAGGCGACTTCGACGGCGCGGAGTACGTGGAGTTGGACAAGTTGAAGGGGAACATAGGCAATCAGAACTACCCGATCCCGGAGCTGGACTTGCCTCAATATCGCTCCGTCGTTATATACTGCAAGCCGTTCCGCGTGCTGTTCAGCGTTGCGCCTCTGAGTTGATGCTAATCGCGCGGCTGAGGACTGTTTATGACAACCGCCGAATTTGAAGAAGCCGTAGGACTGACCCTGTTTGGCGTGGGCACCGCGTTTGCCGCGCTGGTTATACTTATGGCCATAGTCGTGCTCACTGGGTGGTCGCTGCGGCGTCAGTGGGTGCGGAGGCGGTTGCTCGGTCCCGCGGCGGTGGAGACACGCGATAAAGCGCTGGCGGCTTCCATTGCAGTGGGAGTCGCCCTGGCGGAGACGCGGCAAACCGAAGATGACCCTTCCCAATAGAGTAGCCTGTGCCTGACCTTAGCCAGTACCTGAACCAGACCGGGTTTTTCAACCTGACCCCGGGCAATCTCCTGCTCATTGCGCTGGGGCTTCTCTTCGTCTACACGGCAATCGCCAAGAAGGCGGAACCGTACGAGCTGCTGCCCATAGGCATAGGGGTCGTAATCGCCAACCTGCCGCTCAACGCCTTGACGCAGCTTGCCCCGGGCGACCCGCTGGCTCCCGATGCCCTGCAGGGCTCCGGCATCCTTGGCCTCACCTTTCACTTCGCGCTCTCCTTCTGGAACATACTGCCGCCACTGATATTCCTCGGCCTCGGCGCGCTCACCGACTTCACGCCCATCATCGCGAAGCCCAAGACGCTGCTTCTGGGCGGAGCGGCGCAGGTCGGCATCTTCGTCGCCTTTTGGGGCGCTTTGGCCATCGCCCTCGTCCCCGAAATAGGCATAGAATTCTCCACCAGGGAAGCGGCGTCTATCGGCATCATAGGCGGCGCGGACGGCCCCACCACCATATTCCTTTCCGCCATACTGGCCCCCGACCTGCTGGGGCGCACCGCCGTGGTCGCCTACACCTACATGGCCGGGCTGGCGTTCATACAGCCCCCCCTGATGCGGCTCCTCACCACCAAGCGGGAGCGCCGGATCGTGATGCCTCCGGCCCGCGAGGTGTCCAAGCTGGAACGACTGGTGTTCCCCATACTGGCCATGCTCCTCATCATCCTGCTCGTCCCCAATGCCGCGCCACTGATAGGCATGTTCATGCTGGGCAACCTGCTGGCGGTGAGCGGCGTGGTGCCCCGCCTTAGTCAAGCGGCCTCCAACGAGGTTATCAACGTGGTCACCATCTTCCTCATGGTTACGGTGGGAGCCCAGCTTTCCGCCGAAAAGGTGTTGCAACTTGAAACTCTTGCCATCATTACTCTGGGCCTGGTCGCCCTGGCCGTTGGCACCATGGGCGGGATACTCTTCGCCAAGCTGATGAACCTGGTCTCCAGGGAAAAGATAAACCCGCTTATAGGCGCGGCGGGCGTTTCCGCGGTGCCTATGGCAGCCCGCATCGCTCACGCCGAGGGACAGGAAGCCAATCCCGATACGTTCCTTCTGCCTCACGCCATGGGCCCCAACGTGGCGGGCGTCATCGGGTCGGCGGTGGTGGCGGGCGTGTTCATCTCATTGCTTGGCTAGAACCATGGCAAAGCGCATCAGGGTAAAAATCGGCGATAGATGGTACGAAGTCGAGGTGGGCGATATCTCGACGAACCCCATCCGCGTGCTGGTCGACGGCGAAGCGGTCGAGGTCAACGTGGAAGGACTGGCCGAGTCGATCCTACCCGCGCACACTCCATCCCATCTGCCCGCAGGAAGGACGGTGCAAGTCAGGTCGCCCATGCCGGGCGTCATCGTATCGGTTGGGGTCGAGCCGGGCCAGAGCGTGTCGGAGGGCGACGCGCTGTGCGTTCTGGAGGCCATCAAGCTGCAACAGGCCGTAAGAGCGCCCGCGTCGGGTACCGTGCAGGCGGTGCACGTTGCGTCGGGCCAAAGCGTGACCGCGGGCCAGGCGCTGGTGGACTTGGGCTAGCCGCCGGTTAGCGCCTGGAAGCCCCGTATCGCATAGCCACGTAGATTCCGCACAGTATCAGGACGCCCCCTATAACGCTGGTCGCCGGCGGCGCTTCTCCCAGTATGACCACCGCCGCAACGGTGGCTATCACGGGTTCGGCCATCACCGCAATGGCCACGGCGGTGGCGGTGACGTGGGCCAGCGACCAGTTCAACAGCGAGTGCCCGATTACCTGTGGAACCAGCGCCACCATCACCAGCCAGAGATAGGTCTCCGGAGTGTAGCCGGTGAAGGGGTCGCCCGCCAGGACGGCGGCGATGAGCAGGATGACGGCGGTCACGCTGTAGACGGCGGAGTTGTAGCTCAGCGCGGGCACGTGACGGCGCAGCCGCCGTCCGGCCAGCATGTAGCCCACTATGGCGACCGCCCCGGCGAAGGCCAGCAGGTCGCCGATAAGCTCGCTTTCGCCGCCGCTGGCGTCGCCCAGGGCCAGGATTACCCCGCCGGCGATGCCTACGGCAATACCGGCGAACGTATATCTATATATCGGCTCCCCAAAGAAGGCGCGTGACGCGATGGCGACGAGGAACGGGCTGGTCGTGACCAGCACCACGGAGCTGGCGACTGAGGTGTACTCCAGCGATAGTATCCAGGCCCAGAAGTGCACCGAAAGGGACGCTGAGGAGAGCAGGACGAGGGGCAGGTCCCGTTTGCTTAGACCTGCGACGGACCCGCCGCCGTTCCTGATCCAGGAGCCTGCGGCAAGCCCAACCATCACGGCTGCGGCGATGGTCATTCTGTACGAGGCTATGACCAGGGATGGCGCATCGGCGAGGCGGATGAATATGGCGGCAAAAGATACGGCTACAACGCCAATGGCGAGTCCCAGGTACAGGCGGCGGGTGTTGGCTTGGGCAAGCACCCCCGTAGTATAAAGCATGGCAGGGAGACGGGCAGACGGAAGAGGGACGTAAGCGCAGGCGGTCTCCCCCATAGTCTTTCCTGCGCAGGCAGGAATCCGGGGGTGGATGGGTGCATCCCCGCGGGGCCAGACGAATGGCCAACATATTGCTGACGGGGACCGGTTGACAGTAGACGTCCAGACGTCTAGCATTCCATTTGAAATGGAGAAGAACCGAAGTAGATACGCGCCCGGGCAAGTGAGAGACGGGATCATTCAGGTGATGTCTCACACTTCCAAGCAACTGACGGTTAGGGAAATCCAGGAGAGGGTGTCTCGCGTAGTGGGCCCGACCCGGAGTTCGTCGGTGCGGTCATATTTGAGGCTCAACACACCGGAGACCTTCGTGCGGGAGAGCAGGGGCGTGTATGCCCTTCGACCTGCTACCGTGCTGGGGAGCCGGAGGGAACTCAACCTGGAGGGCAAGTGGGAACCGCCCTTTTCTTTCGGGCGGGCCACGCTGCATCATGGAGATTGCTTTGACTGGCTAACCCAGCAAGACGAGAACAGCATTCATGCCGTCGTTACGGACCCGCCGTACGGCCTCCGCGAGTACAACAGCGAGCAGCAGGCTAAGCTTCGCAAGGGGAAGGGCGGCGTATGGCGGATTCCCCCGTCCTTCGACGGCCATTCGCGTTCTCCGCTGCCCCGGTTTACCACTCTTACGTCTGAGCAATTGGACGAGATCAGAGCCTTCTTCTTCGTTTGGGGTCGGTTGCTGCTGCCTAAGCTGGCGCCGGGAGCGAATGTAGTGGTGGCCTCCAACCCGCTGGTCTCCTACTTGGTGTCTGCGGCACTGGCAGAGGCGGGTTTAGAGCGCCGGGGGGAGATCGTTAGATTGACAATGACGTTGCGCGGCGGAGATCGCCCGAAAGCGGCACACGACCAGTTCCCCGATGTCAGTGTAATGCCACGGTCCATGTGGGAGCCGTGGATAGTTTGCCGCAAACCGGTAGAGGGGAGAGTTCAGGACAACCTGCGCAGGTGGAAGACGGGCGGGTTTCGCCGCCCAGAGCAAGACAGGCCGTTTGGAGATGTGATTCATTCCTCACCCACCAGAAAATCGGAGCGAGAGGTAGCTCCTCACCCGAACCTCAAACCGCAGGCTTTTTTGCGACAGCTAGTGCGTTCCGTATTGCCATTGGGTGAAGGCAGAGTCGTGGATCCTTTCGCAGGTGCGGGGTCAACCCTTGCTGCTGCGGAATCAGTGGGATACGCCAGCGTTGGCGTGGAGAAGGACGGAATCTATTTTGAAATGGCCAGGGAAGCCATCCCCAAGCTGGCCGATCTACCCGGCAGTTAGCGCCCGTCTTCTCTGTAGACCCAGCTCTCTCTCAACCTCTTGATCCCATCTCTGTGAAGAGTGGCGGTTCGTGTTCCAAGCTCCCCGCGAGGGTTCCTTCGAAAGTCCTCTACCGTAACGTGGCCGAGATAAACTTCGGTGAAGGTGGTTGGCCTGCGATCAACGGCGGGCTCGGACTCCGTGTCCACATGGTACACGAAGACGCAAAGCCACTGTTCACGTGCTCCGTGGGTGTCGACTGCGCCTCCCGCTTTGCGGGTGGTCTTCACCTCCACGCCGTCCGCTCCGGCCTTAACCGCATTGCCGGGATGCACTCCTTGAACAATGAGGTCGGGATGCCCATTGTGGTATTGGTTTTCGGTCAAAGTCCGAGAGTGCTTGGCCAGGCTGGCAGTAAGCATGTCCGATAGAACACCAGACATTATTGCCGGCCTAAGCATGTCATCCAGCCGTTGCAGACCCTTGCCGGTGAGGTAAGTATTTACGTCATAGAGGAAATCATAGACGTCCTGCATGGCCAATTCGAAGTCCTGCCGGCGCAGTTCATAGGGCAAGTCGAGGCTGGGATTGAATTTTGCCGCATCAACGCTGTTGCGCCTTATCGCCATTGCAGCGGCGTCCTCCAATAGAAGCCAATTCGCCAAGAGGGGTGGCGTACACGCCACCCCTCTTGAATGCGGTCTAGTACCAGTCGCGGTAGAAGGTCTCGTAGGGGATGGCTGATGGCTTGGCCACGTGCGGGATGGGGAGCTGCACCATGCCGCCTTCACGCGAGGGCAAGTACACGGTTGAGGTGCCCTGTACAAAGACCTGGTCCTCCTGGTTGCGCCCTTCGTACTTGATGCCGACGCCGTAGTAGGTGCGCTCGCCGTCCACCGCGCCTTCGCCGGGTTCACCCTTCTGCACTTCGGTGAACTTCTTGGTCACCGTGCCGTTGTAGAGGCCGATGTCGGAGTAGTAGAACGGCCGGCGCAGTGCCATCTGGAGGCGTCGGATGAAGCCGTGGTCGCCCATCCAGTTGCTCATAAGGGCCTGAGGTATCTGAGACCTCTGGCCGCCCCAGTCGAAGGGCAGGGCCTGGCCGCGGTAGGCGGCCATCAGGGCGTCGCCGTGCTCGTCCGCGCCGCTCCAGGGCCATCGTGACACGGGGTGGGTGTAGGCGAAGCCGCCGGGCCCCTCGTGCCTGATGTGGCGGCGCATCTGGTAGCCGCCCTCGAACTGATAGCCTCTGCCTGGGCCGTTGCGTATGAATCCGGTGGCAGTCCAGTCCTGGTCTGTCCATGGCGGGATGATGAAGGTGGGGAGCTTGTCGCCCTCGTTGACGTCCTCCCAGTAGAGGATATCCTTGCCCCTGGGCTTGGACTTCTCCATGAGGTCCAGTATCTCTTCCACCTGCTCGGCGTTGAGCTTGGGCACGTTGCGCTCGTACATCATGCGCTCGCCCAGGCGCTCCACTGACATGGCCCTGCCGGTGCCCATCTCTTCGCGGGGCACCATGATTAGGGTGCCGTAGCACTTGCCCAACAGGTCGCCGCGCATGTCCCAATAGTTGACGTCGGTGATGAAGAAGAAGAGGTTGCCGTGCGCTCCCGGCTTCTCGATGATCTCCTTGCCCACCGATGAAGTCTTGAATCCGGTGCCGACTCGGAGCACGTCGAAGAACTCCCAGGCGGTGCCGGAGTGGAAGTTGGCTATGGGCCAGCCGCCGACTCGCCGTGCGCCGTGCCACATGGCGTTTCTGGCGATGATGAGCGCGGTGCCCGGCGCGATGAGACAGCCGTAGGGGCCGTTCTTGGCGTATTCCGAGTCGGTGTATAGCGGGTTGTCGTCGCCGATGCTGGCGGCGTACGCCTTGATCACCGGCTCGGTGAGCACCCAGGGGCTCTTGTAGGGCGGGCCTGAGGTGTCGTATGGCTGAGTGACGCCCGGGTGAAGGTACATGCCGAGCGGGTAGCCTTCCCCGATGACCTCGTTTTCAAGGTCTTCGTGGGAAAGCCGCCTGAACTCGTCGACCAGGCTTTCAAAGGTCTGCTTTTCTTCTGTGGTCATCTTACCGCTCCTTTCTCCTCACTTTTCGGAACAATCGATCAATATGCTGCGGGTCTACATCAAGGGGTTGCCGATGGGAAGACCCACCAAGAAGCCTCTTTCCGGCAGATAGACCACTGCTGTGCCGTCTACCAGCGTTTGTCCCAGCTGGTTGTGGCCGGAGAGCTTGACCTCTACTGCGGAATATTCGGCGTCGCCGACTTGCTCGTTGAACTTCTTTGTCACCTCGCCGTTGAGCCACATGGTGTCCTCGTACAGGAAGTGATTGGGAAGGTCCAGCGACATCCGGCGCAGGAAGCCCAGGTCGCCCATCCAGTTGGTTATCACCTGGCTGGCCAGGGCGAAGCGCATCAGCCCCTTGGAAGCGGGCATGTTGAAGCCCAGCGCCTTCACCGCAAGAAGGTCTCCGAAGGCCTGCTCCGTGTCCAGGTACGGCCAGTCGTTGCTGGGGTTGATGGCGATCCTGCCCGGCCTCTCTAGGAGCTGGCGGTAAGCCACCGTGCCGACTGACAGGGCGGTGTACTTGGCCTCGGCCACCTTCCAGGACGATATCTCCGTGTAGTAGAGCGGCCCCTTGACGAGGGTGGGCAGCTTGTCCCCTACCTCGACCTCGCTCCAGTAGAGGGGCACGTCGCCGCGGTGCGGGGCAATGGCGTCCAGATCGTCTTCCAGCTTGCGTATCTCTTCGTCGGAATACTGGTATATCTCCCTGTCGTCTATCAGCGGATCGCCCAGGGAATAGGGCACCAAGGTCGCCGTTCCCGTAGCCTCCGCCAGTACGCCGCCGAAGACGGTGCTGTAGGTGGCGGTGGAGTCCACCTCCGCGGTTTCCCTGTCCCCCCAGTTGGGCCCGCTGCGCACGTCGGTCACCTTCAGGTCGGTCACCAGTCGCTCTCCCAGGCGGATCACGTCGTTCCACTCCGCGCAGGCCTTGGTGCTGAATCTACGCAGGCCGTACTGCTTCTGCTCGTAGGTTGCGCCCGATTCCGGGGTGCGCGCCGCGAATATGAAGCTGGGAGGCGCGATCATGGTGTTGTACAGGGTGCCGACCCCGCCTGCCGCGTCGTTGTAGAGCGGGTTCACGTCGCCCAGCGCCGAGCAGAGCTTCTGAATGGACGACCAATCGGCCACGTTGACGCCTTGCGGCACGTCCGTCGCGTCTTGCCCGATGAGAGCTTTGGAATCTTCAATGAACTCTTTCAACTTGTCTGCCATCTGTGTTGCCCCCCGTTCTGAATAAGCAGGATTGCACGAATCATGCTCGAAACGTGCCTCAATTTCGGAATCTATACCCGTTTCGATTGCCTTGTCAATCCCTGGGCTGAAGAGGCAACAAGAGCGGTAGCCCCCCTTTTACCCGCTCACCCTGAGCCTGTCGAAGGGAGTGAGCGGGAAGACCGAACGCTTGCCCCCTACCGTCTTGCCCGTGACGACGGGCATCTAGGGGCGGTTGGGTGGCGTCTTTCCCGAGGACTGCTTCCGCAGTTGAAGCATGCGCTGCACTAAAGCGTCGAATCGGTCGAGGTCGTAGTGCGCCAGTAGCCGCGCTGCCAGTCGCTCTACGTTGTCGCTCAGTGCTGTCGTCTTGGTGCGCGTTACCTTAATGCCCGCCGCCCGTGCTGCCTCCGCCGCGCTCTTGAACTCCCCGGCCTTCACCCGCTCCAACACGTCAGGGTTGTCGCGCGCTATGCGGGCCATCAGATAGGCGGTGCTAGAGCCATATGGTAAATCCTTATCATGATAAGGATTACCATCGACCTGAACTGGGCGTCCTGGCTTCATCCGCAGGGCCACAGCCTGTAGAGCCTCCTGGCGCAGCCGGTCTCGTGCCGCCTGTTCGTCTCCGATCTTCAGGGCCTCTACCATCTTCTCTTTGGTGCCGAACGGGTTGCTTTCGGGCACGACCTCCCACACCTTGTAGGCTTTGGCCTCTTCCATGACGGACAGGTAGCTTCCACCCGCAGACTCGAAGAACTCCCACATAAGCTGAAGGTGGCCTATAGTCTGCCAGCACCAATCAGGCGAGCCGGGTTCCTTCATAGTGCGCGGACCCGATAGTTGGGCGCGCATCTTTTCCAGCACTGCTTCGTCGGCCTGGGCCTTGTCTATTGCCTGCGGCTCTGCAACCCTCTCAACCATGCCGTTGCCTCCTCTAATAGGTACTCCAAATCACTGATGGAGTAGTTGCCGAGTTCCTTGTAGGGCAGACCGCATCTATCTACCTTGAGCTCGGTCATGTAGCTGCGGAGAGGCGTACTGTACGCCTCTCCCTTGGCCCCAGGGTGCTTGATATAGACGACCTGCGCGATAGCCTTGTTTATTGCATCCTGGAGATTCCGCTTCTCTGCGGCAATGTCCCGAACCTCCTTAACGGCCACATCGGCAGGGGTTGCGGCCGCAGCTTGTGCACCCCGGTCGTAATCTCGCACCAGGTCTTGAAGATTGGCAATCTGAGGGTCTGACAATATGCCTGAAACGCGGCGACCCGCGCGCCCCATGCGCTCCTTGAAGTGCTTCACCCAGGGGATTTTCGTGCTGGAAGCAGTATATCCCTCCGTATCGGAAAGGGTCGTTTCCCCTTCTTCTCCTGACAGAGGGATGTAGGTGGTACCATTGGTGCTGGAGCCAGACGAGCCTTCACCGCGCATGAACGACCTGACGTATTCAACATCAATGGTCTCTGCGTCGCCGCCCTTCTGGTGAACAGACTCGGTGAATAGGTTACGGCTCATGATATCGTTAGGCGTAACCCACCGAGCTATAAACACAGGCTCCAGGCCTGGCTCAGGCTTACGCCACACCCTGCCTATTCGCATCATTCGCTGAATGCCCGCAGTCGGTGTTCGCACTGATGAAAGGTCAAGCCCGACCTTTAGCGCGGGTACATCCAATCCCACGCCCCCCATTTGCTTCACTACGAGGATATCTGCGCCCGTACCATCTGCAAAGGCCGACATACGCGCCTGTGCTACTTTTGAGCCGCCCTCTATGGTGTTCGTTGCGACCTCCACAGTGAGGCGTTTGCGCTTTGCGGCTATGGCCTCCTTGACCTTCATGGCATGGTCATTGAGAAAGTCCTCCTCTTCATCGTTACCCACATAGATGATGCCCCTGCTTCGCGGATAGTCTTTTCGCAGGGTGGTCAACTCATCAAGGAATGTTTCCACGCCGCGCTCTATGGTAATGGGGTGGCGCAGCACTGTCGTTAAGTGACGGCGGGCCTCGGTTTCACTCAATTCGGATAGCCACTGCTTTCCAAGTATCTGCCCGGTAGCTTTGTCTATTTCTCCCAGCGGCACATCGAAGGGGCGGTGCTGGAGAACGCATATCGGTAGAGGTTCCTCTCCCCATGCCTGGTCAAATGTGTATTCAAAGTCTGCCTTCAACTTGTGGCTAATCCGGTACCCGCCGAACTCATGAACCATCTCGTCGTCCCTTTGATACAGCGTAACCGGGTCCATCTTCACTGGATCGTAGCGAAAGCCGTATACGGCCTGCTCGTCTGTGCGGAACGGAGTTGCCGTAAGGAGCACAAGGGACGCGCCGGCCTCCGAAAGCGCCTTTGTGCAGTTTCCCCACGCATTTGACCTACTTCCCGTGTGGGCTTCGTCAATAAACACTAGGGGCGGGCCGTTACCACGTCCGAGGTCGAATTCCGTGATGTGTTGCAAGACATCAATATTCCTATTGGCCATCTGGATCGTCATGGCGGTGAAGGCGGCGTAGTCGGCAATAAAGCGCTCGAATTTGAAGTCATCCAGCATCGGAAAGACGGAGAGTTCGTCTGGCTCAAAAGGTAGCCCAAACCAGTTAATGGCTTCAGCCATTGCTGAAGTGCTCATGATTTGTCGCACTAGGTGTGTTGCCGGTTCAAGAATGATGCACCTGGAGGTCACGCGGTTCTTAATCAGCATGGCTCCAGCTACACGCATCGTGTGCGATTTCCCGTAGCCCGTGGGCATCACTATGGCCGTGTGCTTTTCTCCATCCGTCACACGCTGGATGATGGTCCTTACGGCTTCTCTTTGCCCTTCAAGTAGCCGGTCAGGGCGGAAACCTTCTAGTCCTGTCGTCACTACCTTTCCTCCTTTACGCCGATTGCAGTCCTGGCACGTCGCCTGCATCTCAAAAATGTTCGTCCGGCGGCTGATGCGCCAAGGAACCTTGTGGTCGGCTTCCCAATCTTGTCCAAGTTGACCTCCGCATATTTCGCACCGTCCATCTGCTTTGAAGAACAAAGCAGCTCGCAGCGCCGCTTTGCGTAGAAAACGGCCTGCGTTGGTTACTCCCATCCCTAGCCTCCGCCGTTTCGCGTTCCCTTTCGGTAGCGCCGTTGCTTTGGAACTTTGTGTTGTTGCTTCAAAGTCAACCTCCCGTGCTACGCCCAGGCGGTGGTCGCCGGGATCAGCCTGCCATGGGAGGGGTCCACCATCAGGCGCAGGCCTTCCAGTGTGTAGGCCCCAAGCAGGGCGCGGGCGTTGTCCTCTCCGAAGACAACCAGAGTAACCTCGCTGGTGCCGTTGATAGTGACCCAGGCCCTTCCGATGTCGTATTCCACCCGACGCCCGTCGGCCAGTACAAGGCTTATCTTGTCCATGGGCGACACTCCCAGGTCATTCAGCAGACTGGCTGGCACAATGGTGTAGCTGGCGCCGGTGTCCACCATCGCCTCTATCTCTAACGACCGTTGGCCGTCCATGCTATCCAGCCGGATCGGACAGTTGAAAACGCCCAAGTCCCGCGCCTCCTTTGTTGAGAAGTGTACCGACATTGTACGACTCTCCGGCGGTTTGTGACAACAAATGAGCTAACCGGTACGATGCCCGCTCATTATGGTTCGACAAGCTCACCCTGAGCGGGAGGGGAAGCATAACCAATCCGTTCGCCCTGAGCCTGTCGAAGGGCGCGAGTGCAAACAGACATACGGGCATGCGCTTGCCCCCCCTGACACAACCCCCTTCCCCAAACCCCTCAACACCCGCTACCCTTAACCCATGGACTCCCAGAAAAGCCCCCAACACCCTCGGCGTGGTGCGCCCCTTCGCAGCCAAAACAACCGCCTCCATACCCCCAATTTTGCCCCGGGATCCGAATTGTTTCTCATATTTGCAAAAATTTGGCTCGATTTTAGCCTTGCAACTTTACATAACGTTGGAAACAAATACCCTTCTCAGGCACAACACCACTCCGCCGTTAAGTGCCATTTCACGCCCAAAAACCCCTTTTTCGACGCAAAATACGCCATTTTTGTCAAACGACTTATGTCAAGTAGCTCTACACCAAAAGCGCCCATCTCAAAGCGCCTCCACCTCTTCCATGAGGGCGGTAAGCATCTGCGCCTCCTCGACCACGCGAACCTTCTGCCCTTTGCGGAAGATGACGGCGCGCCCCGCTCCGGCGGCTATGCCAACGTCGGCGTCTTTGGCTTCGCCGGGGCCGTTGACCTCGCAGCCCATGACCGCCACCTTCACGTTCTTGTCAATGCCCTTGAGAAGCTCGTCCACCGTGTTGGACAGCTTGATGACGTCCACGTCGGCCCGTCCGCAGGAAGGGCAGGCGATCAGCGTCGTCCCCTTCTGCCGGAGGTTGAGTGACTTCAGTATCTCGTAGCCGGTGGCCACCTCTTCACGTGAGTCGTCGCTCAGGGATACGCGAATGGTGTCGCCTATCCCGTCGTAGAGGAGCACGCCCAGGCCGATGGCGCTGCGAATGCTCCCCGACTTGGCCGTCCCCGACTCCGTGATGCCCAGGTGGAACGGATACGGCACCATTTCGGCCAGGCGGCGGTAGGCTTCAACCGTGGTGTGGACGTCGAACGCTTTCAGGGAGATTTTGATCAGGTCGAAGTCCAGCGCCTCCAGGATGCCGATCTCCCACAGGGCGGTGTCCACCATGTGGTCAACGACCGAGTACTGCCCCAGGGCGGCTGCACCCGACTTGGGCAGCAGGTTCACGCCGTCGGAAAGGCGGTGCTTGGCGCGCGTCTTGCCGATGCTGCCCACAGGGGGCAGGCTGCCAAAGTTGACTCCGATGCGTATGGGAATGTCGCGCTCCTTGGCGGCCGATACCACCTGTTTGACGCGCTCCGGGTCACGGATGTTGCCGGGATTCAGTCGCAGGCAATCTACGCCGCCTTTGATTGCTTCCAAGGCCAGCTGGTAGTGGAAGTGGATATCCGCTACCAGTGGGATGGAGATATGCTTCCTGATCTGAGGCAGGGCAAGCGCCGCGTCCATGTTGGGCACGGCGCAGCGGATGATCTCGCAGCCGGCTTCTTCCAGACCCTTTATCTGCTCCACGGTCGCCTTGACGTCGCGGGTGTCGGTCTTGGTCATCGACTGCACGGATATGGGGGCGTCGCCCCCTACCTTTACATCGCCAACATATAGGGGTTTGGTGATTCTACGGTTCAATTTCGACACCTCCGTCTCGTATTCAGGCTATCAGCCGCCTATCAGGCTTTCTCCGCGGAAGATACGATCCAGGTCCGCGAACGTTATCAGCACGGCCACCACTATCAGTACGGCGAATCCTACCAAGTGGACAAGCCCCTCCTTTTGGGGAGAGATGCGTTTGCCCCGCCGTATCCACTCTATGGCGACGAACAGGATGCGCCCCCCGTCCAGCGCCGGTATGGGCAGAAGGTTGAAGATGCCAAGGCTCAGGCTGATGACCGCGGCCAGTCCCAACGCGACTGACACACGGTCGACCGGCTGCAATCCCTCGGCCTGCGCCACCTCTCCCACGACGTGGGCCATACCCACAGGCCCGGTCACCTCGGGGGCCGCGCCTCCCGATATCCACTTAGTGAACTCGTTCTTGACCAGAACCAGCACTTCACCCGTTGTCTGCAGGCCGAGTATGGGGGCCCGCCATAGAGCTTCCGACCGGTTCTCATTAGTGTAGTTTCTTAGCTCTACTCTGACGCCGGCAGATCCTTCTCCCTCAGGGGGATTGACTCTTGGCGCCAGGACAACAGTGACTTGCTCTCTGTCACGCTGAACCAGCCAGGTCATCTCCTGGCCCAGGCTCAGGGCTATCTCATAGCGCAGGTCCATGTCGTTGTCCATGGTGCGTCCGTTGGCCTCCAGGATGACGTCGCCGGGAAGGACGCCGGCCTGCGCCGCCGGAGAGCCGGGCGACACGTCGACCACGGAGACGTCGCCCACCGGCACGTCGCGGGGAATGACGAACAGCACGCTGAAGAGCAACACCGCCGTCAGTAGGTTCATCACCGGGCCGGCCGCCATCACCGCGAACCTGACGGCGGGGCTTTTGCCGGCCAGGCTGCCCTGCTCCGAGGGGTCTTCTTCGCCCAGCATCCTGACGAACCCGCCCAGGGGAACGACGTTGATGCTGTAGATCGTTTCTCCCCGGCGCAGGCCCCAGAGCCTGGGTGGGAAGCCTATGCCGAACTCAAGTACCTTGACCCTGGCCAGCTTGGCGGCGAAGAAGTGCCCCGCCTCGTGTATGACGATGAGCACAACGAGCAGCGGTACGAAGACCAGTATGGAAAGTAGTATGGCAAGCATGGCTATACCCCGGCCAGTTCCCGCGCTCTTTGCCCGGCCCAGTCAGCCGCGCCCAGTATGTCATCCAGAGAGGTCTCGTTGCCGGGGCGGTGCTCATCGAGGACGCCCTCCACCAGCCTGGGGATGTCCAGAAAGCCGATTTGCCCCTCCAGGAAAAGCTCCACCGCCGCGTCGTCCGCGGCGCAGAGGGCGGCGGGGTAGGTGCCTCCCGCCATCCCAGCATCCAACCCGGTCCTGTAGCAGGGATACCTGCTCTCGTCCAGGGGTGAGAAATCCAGCGAACCTATGCGGGCTATATCGAAGCCGCTGGTCCAGTTGCTGCTGAGCCGCTTTGGATAGAACAGAGCGTACTGCAGAGGGAGTCGCATGTCGGGAGGCGCCATCTGCGCCTTTATCGATCCGTCGTGGAACTCGACGAATGAGTGGACGATGCTCTGCGGATGGAGGACGGCCTCTATCCGTTCCCAGGCCACGTCGAAGAGCCAGTGAGCCTCTATGACCTCGAAAGCCTTGTTCATCAGGGTGGCCGAATCTATGGTTATCTTCCGGCCCATCTCCCAGGTCGGATGACGCAGCGCCTCTTGGGGAGTCACGATTGCCAGTTGCTCCGGCGGCCTATCCCGGAAAGCGCCGCCGGAGGCGGTGATGATCAGGCGGGCCACGTCTTGCTCTTCTCCCTGCAGGCATTGCCAGATGGCGCTGGGTTCGCTGTCCACGGGCAAGAGCCGCGCTCCCGACCGCATCTCTTCTGCGATTATGGCGCCGGCCATGACAATGGCCTCTTTGCTGGCCAGGGCCACGGCCTTCCCCGCTCTTAGTGCGGCCAGTGTGGGAGTCAATCCGGATAGGCCGCTGGTGGCCATAACCACAAGGTCTACGTCCGGATGGCAGGCTACCTCCTCCATGCTGCGGGCAAGAGTGCTCCGTGGAGCTGAAGGCAGCGAAGCGTTGTGGCTCCATACTAGCTTGGGGTTGAACTCCGAGAGCTGCGTTTGCAGCAGGTCCACGTTGCGCCAGCCTGCGAGGCCCACGACGCGCAGTTGCTCCGGAAAAGCCCGCACGACCTCCAGGGTCTGACGGCCTATGGAGCCGGTGGAGCCGATAATAGCTATGCCTTTCACCACGTTGCTACCCATGTAGCTCCATAATAAACCAGCGCCAGATTGAGCACAACGCTATCAAGCCTGTCCAGGATGCCGCCGTGTCCGGGCATGAGCGTGCCCGACTGCTTGGCGTTGTTGGCGCGCTTCAGCGCCGATTCGAGCAAATCTCCCGCCTGGGCGGCAACGCCGACCGCCATACCAAGCAGGGCGGCCTTCCAAGCGGTCAGGGGCAGGGAGAGCAGCGGCGCGAGGACAAGGAATGCAACGACGCCGCCAAGTAGACCGGCAGCCGCCCCCTCCCACGTCTTGCCGGGGCTGATTCCGGGCGCCATGCGGCGCTTGCCGAACGCTTTGCCCGCGAAGTATGCGGACGTGTCCACCACAAAGGCAGCGGCCAGCGCCAGCGACAACCAGAGTGCGCCGTCCTCTATACCCCTCAGCAGGACTCCATAGGCCAACGCCGCGCCAAGGTAGAAGGGGCCGCCGACTAAGAGCGCCCACAATCTACGATGTACCGGCAAGAACCTGTAGGAGACGAATAAAAGCGCCAGCCCACCGAACAGGATGGGCGGAGCCCATATATGGGCCTGGAAACCTGCCCCCGCCACCAGCGCTACCCCTAGGCCGATGCCCAGCAGGCGCGCCCACAACGACTTGACTCCCACCAGTCCGTAGAACTCCGCCACGCCCAAGGCAACCGCCGCAATGGCTAGGGCAAGAGTCCAGAACTCGCCCAGCCAGACCAGTGCAAATAGGACGGGGACGCCGATTATAGCGGTGACTAGGCGCAGGACCAGTGTATCTTTGCCCGTCGTGGGCCTATCGCACGGGTCAGGTGGACAGTGTGAGCCGGATGGACTAGCAGATGATGTCATGGTCTCAGATGGAGGGCAACTGCCCTCTACGGCTTGCACTTTCAGCGCCAGCTATGGATATGTACACAACCATTCAGATTGGTGCAAGGGGACGGTTACACTTCCAGGACTTCGGCCTCTTTCTCCGTAGCCGCGGTATCCACCTTGCCTATGTAGGAGTCCGTAAGCTTCTGTGTCTGGTCTTGATTACGCCGGCTTTCATCCTGAGACAGCTCCTTGTTGCGCTCCAGGGCGCGGATCTTCTCTATGGTATCGCGGCGTATGTTTCTCATGGCGACGCGTGATTCTTCGGCGTGGCGCCTGACCACCTTAACCAGTTCGCGGCGCCGCTCTTCCGTCGGCTCTGGTATGGGTATTCTCACTACGGTGCCGTCGTTCGCTGGGTTCAGTCCCAGGCTTGATTTGAGGATGCTCCGTTCAATCTCAGAGATAACGCTCCTGTCCCACGGTTGTATGACAAGGAGCCTGGCCTCCGGCGCCATTACGGTGGCTAGCTGGTTGAGGGGGGTTGGTACTCCGTGGTAGTTCACCAGGACGTTGTCCAAAAGGCTGGGTGTGGCTCTGCCGGTTCGTACGGTGTTCATCTCCCGGTTCAATGCCTCTAGGGTCTTCTTCATCCGGGATTCCGCATCGGTTAGAAGTGAGGCTGTTGTCATGACAAGACCTCCTGACGTTTGGTTTGCGGCAACGGTTAGAGAAACTGCGGGCCGAGCTAGGTATCCACGGCAGGGACTTTTTGGCCCCCTTGAGGAGGGGTTAGGGCCTGCAGTTGCCCAACAACGGTTCCCAGCGAATCCCCACTGAGCAACCTGGAAAGGCTGCCAGGAACAAACAGATCAAAGACCACTATGGGGAGCTGGTTTTCCATGCACAAGGATAATGCGGTAGCGTCCATGACTTCAAGTCTGAGGTTCAGCGCCTCTATGTAGTCTAGATGCTGGAATTTCTTTGCACCTGGATTATTGTGCGGATCCGAGTCATACACGCCGTCGACGCGGTTTTTGGCCATGAACAGCACTTCAGCGTCTATTTCCAGGGAACGCAGCGCCGCAGCCGTATCCGTAGTCATGTAGGGGTTCCCCGTACCGGAGGCAAAGAGAACGAGCCGGTTTCTTTCCAGGTGGGTGATGGCGCGCCGCCGGATGTAAGGCTCTGCCACGGCGCGTACATCTATGGCTGTCATCACTCGGGTGTCCAGCCCCTCTCGCTCAAGTGCGTCCTGCAGGGCCAGCGAATTCAAGAGGGTGGCCAGCATGCCCATGTAATCGGCGGTGCCTCTATCCATGCCGCGCGCTTCCCACTCGTTCCCTCTCCAGAAGTTTCCTCCGCCTACAACAGCAGAAAGCTGGACGCCCATTCGGAAAGCTTCCTTGATTTCTCCGGCCAGATAGGCCAATGCTTTGGGGTCTATGCCGTATTCAAGGTCGCCTTTGAGGGATTCCCCGCTGAGCTTCAGCAGGATTCTGTTGTAAGCCAAATCCGCCATTGTTGCCCTACTCTCCTAGAGCAAAGCGGGCAAACCTTTTGATGCGTACGTTCTCCCCAACCTTGGCGGCTACTTCAGTAACTATGTCCTGGATGGTCTTGCTGTTGTCTCTGATGAAGGGCTGCTGCAAGAGGCACACCTCTTCCGGGTTACTGGTGTCATCCGCGGGGAGTTCGGATTTGTCCGTGTACAGAGGGGCCATGGCGGCAACCTGCATGCTGAGGTTGTGAGCTAAGTCCTTGAACTCTGGCGTCCTGGAGACAAAATCGGTTTCGCAGTTAACTTCTACCAGAGCCCCAATACGGCTGCCGCTGTGAACGTAGGATTCAATCAGTCCTTCGCTGGTCTCTCTGTGAGACTTGCTGGCCAGCTTTTCTATGCCTTTGGCCCTTAGCAGAGACTCCGCTTTTTCAATATCTCCCCCCGCTTGCTCTAGGGCTTTCTTGGAATCCATGATTCCAGCGCCTGAAAGGTCTCGCAGGGCTTTGATCTGTTCGGTGGTGATTTCCAAAGCCGGCTTACCTCCTGATCTCGGTGGTGAACCCGGCAACCTCAGTTTCGGGCAGGGCTATCTCTTCGGGCGTTGACGTCTCCTCCTCGACCTGTTCTGAAGGGACAGCTATATCCGTCTCTATGACAGCCCGTCTTTGCATACCTTCCAGTACGGCGTCCGCAATCTTACGTGTGACGAGGCGAATTGAGCGTATGGCGTCATCATTGCCTGGAATTGGATAGTCCACTAGATTCGGATCAGCATCGGTGTCAACCAGTGCAACTATGGGCACGCCCATGCGCTGCGCCTCTGCCACGGCTATCTTCTCTTTGCCAATATCTATCAAGAAGACAAAGCCGGGAAGCTTTGTCATGGCTTTGATGCCGCCTAGGTATCGGTTCAGCTTTACTATCTTCTCTTCCAGCTTTTGGGCCTCTCTTTTGGAAAGTACGCTGAACTGCCCCTTTAGTTCTTGCTCTTCCAACTGTACTAGGTAATCGATCCTTCTTTGTATTGTGGTGAAGTTGGTGAAGGTGCCCCCTAGCCATCTGGTATCGATATAGAATGCGCCGCAGCGCTGTGCTTCGTTGACTATGGTCTCCTGCGCCTGGCGCTTGGTGCCAACGAAAAGGGCGTCTCTTCCAGAGGCAACGACCTCCGAAATAAACTCGCAGGCCCCTTCCAGCAGGCCCAAAGTTTGCTGTAGGTCAATGATGTGTATGCCGTTGCGGGTGGCGAATATGTAATTCTTCATCCGGGGATTCCAGCGCCGCGTTTGGTGACCAAAATGTACGCCCGCCTCCAGCAGGGCCTTCATGGTGACAGCCCCCTCCTCTTGGATGAAACCGTTTTCCGGTGGCCTTGCTTGCCCATTGCCATCCGGAATCCTCTGGACCTCTTCAACCATGTAAACTCCTAGCCGTTAGAAATGCGCACGTGGCACGGAAGTATAGCACAGGGCACCCCTGTGGGCAACGTCAGGCATGTGGACATACGGGCAGGAGGGTAACCGGCTGGGCTTGGGAGCGGTCGGGATGGGCCACACATGCTATACATGAGATTAGTTAGCTTGACACCTCATTGCTCAGTTTCTATAATGGCGGCCTTGAGGGTTTGTTAACCTATGGAATTTAACGTTGCCCATCTTCTCAAAGAGCCTGTGGGCACAAACAGAGACTATGCTGTGTACTCCACCCTGGAGTCTCCCGAGGAGACCAGTGGTAGCGTAGTCCAAGGCGAAGCCCGGCTAGCCCGTGTGAATCAGGGCATTCTGGTTAATGCGTCGTTGATGGTCTCTGCCGCGTGTCTTTGCAGCAGATGCCTTCAGGACTTCAATACCTTGTTGGAGCTGCGGCTCAGCGAGGTTTATATCCCCACTGTAGACATCAACACAGGAGCAGATCTCCATGCTAAAGAGGAGGCTGCTCCTTTCTTTCTATTGAACGACCATCATGAACTTGATATTACTGAGGCCGTACGCCAGTCGGTAATAGTAGCTCTACCCATGAAACCGTTGTGCAAAGAAGATTGCGCTGGTCTGTGCACTTACTGCGGCATGAATCTGAACTTAGGGTGCATTTGTGAAAGCAATGAGCTTGACCCCAGATGGTTGCCTTTGCTTGAGTTGGCGCCGTAATTTTTACGTCCACGAAGTGAGATATGGCTGCATTACCAAAAAAGAAGAGAACACAGTCTAAGAAAGGTAAGCGGTGGAGCCACTCAGGTCTCAAACCGGTTAACCTTTCGGTGTGCCCGCAGTGCAGGCAGCCAACGCGCTCTCACCGGGTATGTCACATTTGCGGATATTATGCCGGCAGAGAAGTAATTTCGCGGGCGGGTTCGGAAGTTGAAGAGTGAGTAGATGGTTGGAGTTCCCATAAGTAAACCCGGGCATTAAAAGGAGCAAATTGTGGCTCTATCAAGGAAGAACGGAAAAAACGGCAAGAAGTCTGCGTTCCTATTCCCGGGGCAGGGTTCTCAGGAGGTTGGCATGGGACTCAACCTCTACGAGAATTCGCCGGCAGCCAGAGATGTCTTCCGCATCGCTGATGAAGCGCTGGAAAGCCCTTTGTCAAATCTGATGTTCAAAGGTCCCGCCGAAGAGCTAAACAGGACGGACAATTCGCAGCCGGCCATACTGGCGGTCAGCTTGGCCAGCCTATCCGCAGCCAGAGAACAAGCGGGCGGCGACCTAGACCATGATGTAATTTTCATGGCAGGGCACAGCTTGGGCGAGTATACGGCACTGGCGGCCTCCGGCGTCATTGATTTTATAGAGGCCGTGCAGTTGGTGCGTGAGCGGGGTCGGCTGATGCAAGAAGCCTGTAACGACCATTCAGGCGCTATGGCCGCTGTCCTTGGCCTGGAAGAGCATATTGTTGAAGAGGTCTGCCGCGAAACCGGTGCACAAGTAGCCAACATCAACACTCCCGGCCAGATAGTTATCAGCGGTGAAAAGGAGGCCGTGGATAGGACTATAGAGTTGGCGGCGGAAAGAGGCGCCAAGCGTAGCATCCCCCTCAAGGTTAGAGGTGCTTTCCACTCCTACCTCATGGGTTCGGCCATGGAAGGCATGCAAAAAGCGCTGGATTCCGTGAACTTCCGCAACCCCGTTACGCCTGTGATTGCCAACTGCACTGCCAAACCCTTGAGTGCTTCATGGGAAATCAAAGAGGAGCTGGCTCAACAGCTCTGCGGCTGTGTACGCTGGCAGGACTCTATAAACTACATGGTGGAATCAGGCGTGGGCGAATTCGTTGAGTTTGGCCCAGGCCAAGTGCTCACCAACATGATGAAACGCATCGCCAGCGATGCCAGCGTTAAGGCTGTTCACGACTTCTCATCTGTAAGGGAACTGGTTGCCAACGGCCACAAATAGTAGCCCTGGTCCTGATAGGTCGGAGCTTGCCAGTAGGACGCGCATGAACGGCAGTGGGAAACGCTCTATGCGCCGCAAGGCGCGCCGGGCGCTGTTACAAGTCCTCTACGAGGTGGATACGTCCGGTCATTCTCTTGATCAGAGCCTTGGTTGGGTCACCGAGCAGGCTCATTTGGACAAGAACGGCAGTTCCTTCATACGCCATCTTGCTGAAGAGGTAATAGCACAAAGGGAAGATCTGGACATTGAAATCCAGCGCCATGCTCAGAGTTGGCCTGTGAAGCAGCTATCACCCGTGGACCGCAATATATTGAGGATAGCGATATATGAGGTTAAGCGCGGGCAGGGAGTACCGCTCCAAGTGGCCATAAATGAGGCAGTAGAGCTGGCAAAACGGTTTGGCGGGGAGAGTTCGCCTCGATTTGTAAACGGGGTACTGGGTGCTGTTGCGGAATCCATGTCATAATAGACGGTACTGATTCCCTAACAACTATTGAAGGAGAGCACAATAATGGCAGCAGTATTTGAGCGCGTGCAAAAGTTGGTTGTCGACAAACTCGGAGTTGATGAGGCCGACGTGAAACCGGAGGCTTCGTTTACCAACGACCTCAACGCCGACTCGCTTGACTTGGTAGAGCTCATCATGGCGTTTGAAGAAGAGTTCTCTCAAGACGGCGAAGCCATAGAGATCCCGGACGAGGATGCGGAGACCATCAATACCGTTGCGGATGCGGTCGGCTACCTCAAAGGCAAGGGCATCAAAGACAGCTGATTGGCCCAGCGCCAATGCATGTTGGAAGGCTTATCCTGGGCAGAAGACAGCCTTTGGTTCTAGTAAATGCTAGTACTATTCCCATATGACTTATAATAAATGTGTTGGACAGGGGTTAGAACTCACTAAGAAATATGTCGGAACTGCAACAACTAGCCGGTCAGATAAGCAGTTGCATGGACTGCAACCTGTCACAACATCGCACCAGGGCTGTCCCAGGTGAAGGACCGGAAGACGCCGACTTGATGTTCATAGGTGAAGGCCCCGGCTACAACGAAGACCAGCAAGGAAGGCCGTTCGTGGGCCAGGCCGGGCGGTATCTGGAAGAGTTGCTGGCTTCCATAGGCTTCAGCAGGGACGACGTATACATCACGAACATGGTCAAGTGCCGCCCCCCCCATAACCGCGACCCCTTCCCCGGGGAAATCCAGGCCTGCGGCAAGTACCTTGACGCTCAGATAAAGCTGATACAACCCAGGGTCATAGTCACCTTGGGCCGTCATTCACTGGGCAAGTTTCTGCCGGGAGAGACCATAGGCAAGAACCACGGCAAGCCCCGGCAGGTAGGAAACCTGATTGTATATCCCATCTACCATCCGGCCGCTGCATTGCGCCAGCACACGTTGCGAACTGTCCTAGAACAAGATTTTCAGGCCATACCGTCTCTACTGCAGGGAGGCCTCCCTTCGCAAGAGCCGGAGGAACCAAAGGCCAAGCAAATTTCCATGTTCCAATAGAGTTTCAACCATGGGTAAACACCCCCTTACAGTTATACCCCTCGGTGGATTGGGTGAGATAGGCAAGAATATGATGGCCTTGGAGTACGGCAAGGACATCATTGTCATAGACGCGGGCGTTCTCTTCCCGGAAGAGGACATGCTGGGAGTAGACCTGGTAATACCCGACATCTCCTACCTGGTCGAAAACAAAAACCGCATCCGCGGCATCTTCATTACCCACGGGCACGAGGACCACACCGGCGCATTGCCCTACGTTCTCCGCGAGTTGAACGTCCCCGTCTACGCTCCCCGGCTGGCCTGCGGCCTGATCTCGGTCAAGCTCAAGGAACACAAGCTCCTCAAAGACACCTCTCTCCATGAGATAAGACCGGGCCAGCAGATCAAGGAGGGCGCTTTCCAGGTGCGGTTTTTCAGGGTCTGCCACAGCATTCCAGACGCCATGGGGCTGGCCATAAAGACCCCCCTGGGCATGGTTGTCCACACGGGCGATTTCAAGATAGACCATACCCCCGCGGACGGGAGGCCAACCGACTTGGCGAATCTGGCCGACTACTGCAAGGACGGCGCCTTCCTTCTCCTTTCGGACTCCACCTATGCCGACACGGCTGGTTACACTCCTTCGGAAATGGTTGTGGGTGAAGCCCTTGACCGCGCCATACAACAGGCTCAGGGAAGGGTGATGATAGCCACCTTCGCCTCTCTCATCACACGGATTCAGCAAGTGCTGGATGCCTGTGCCAGGCACGATAGGAAGATGGCCGTAATAGGCCGCAGTATGGTGAACAACGTCAAGATGGCCATGGAAATGGGCTATTTGAGCGACCCGGCCGGGGTCTTGGTTTCTCTTCAGGCATTGGGCAAGCTGCCGCCGGAAAAAACGGTCATCATAGCCACCGGTAGCCAGGGCGAACCCACCTCGGCGCTGGTGCGAATCGCCAATGGGAACCATCGCGACATCAAAGTGATGCCGGGTGATACGGTAGTGATATCGGCTACGCCCATACCCGGCAATGAGCTTGTCGTCAGCCGCACCATAAGCAATCTCTACCGGCAGGGAGCGCGTGTCCTATACGACAAGGTGGCTCTGGTGCACGTTCACGGTCACGCCAGCCGGGAAGAGTTGAAGCTTATGCTTAACATCACCCGTCCCAAGTATTTTGTTCCCGTACACGGCGAGTACCGGCACTTGGTGGCGCACCGCGACCTTGCTCTGGAAGTGGGCGTTCAACCGGAAAACGCCTTTGTTCTGGAAGACGGGAACGTCTTGGAGCTTACCAAGGAGTCGGGCCGCATTGCGAAACAGGTGGCCGCGGGCCACATCTATGTGGACGGCTTGCAGCTCTGGGACATGAAGAGCCTGGTTCTCAGAGACCGCCGGACTTTGTCCCGCGACGGCATAGTGGTTGTAACCTTAGCCGTAGACAAGGCGACCGGACGCGTCCTGGGCCAGCCGGAGGCGGTTTCCAGCGGGTTCGTGGACTTGCAGTACTACCCGGACCTGATGGCTCGCACCGCTGAGACCGCGCTTAGAGCGGTGGGCATGACCAACGGTGAACAGCGCCTTGATTGGAGGGACGTCACAGCCCAAGTTAAGGACTCCGTGGGAAGTTTCCTCTATGACCAGACAAGGCTCCGGCCGCTGGTGATTCCCGTTCCGGTGGAGGTGTAGTAGACATGGCAACGCTAAGCTCCAAGGTCAGAGGCAAGCCCAAGCCGCAGACTAAGTGGCGCAGTCTCGTTTCCTTCTTCACCACCAACTGGTACGGAAGGCTGATAGCGTTCAGCGCCGTATTGGTGGTTCTCTCTCTGGTGTTCCGAGACTACATTATCAACGACCTCTATCCCTTGGTGCGCGATGGAGTGATTGGCGCGGTAGGATTGGGGGTATACCCCCTAACCCTCTGGACGCTGGCGCTCCTCGGCGCGCTGCGGATCAGGCCCCGAATGGTATTGGACTCCTGGCAATGGTGGACAGCCGCGGCGCTTGTGGTAGTGGCGCTTCAAACCGCCCTGGGGTCGTTTCATGGCTCTGGTGGTGTTGTCTCGGAGACGACATATGGTGGCGTTGTCGGCGAGTGGTTGTGGAACAACTGGTTGCGCGGCATTCCCCTGATTGCCGGACTACTGTTGCTATCGGCGATCATAGTTTGGCCCCGGAGTTTCTATAGAGCAGCAAAGGACGCCCTTAGATTTGCGGGCGGGAAGATTCGTGTTCTAGCCGTAGCCGCATTGAAACAGATATGGAGAATTATCAAAGCGGCGCCACGGAAGATTTGGGCCAGGGCTATGTTGCTTGCGCGCGGCCCCACAGGTTCAAGGGCAGACGCGGCCGACCCCTTGGAGGAAATGGAAGAGATCATATACCCGGATGAAGAAGATGATTACTTTGATGATGAGTTCTCAATAGAAGGGGATACGGAAGACGTGGAAGAACCTGTCTCCAAAGCGGCTGTTGCAGTCTCCCAGTGGCGGCCTCCTGGCACCGGTTTCCTTGATAAAGCTCCCGCCGCGGTGACTGACGGAAAGAAAGAGGAAGAGGCTCGCAGGGATATGGCGCGCAGAATAGAAGAGGCCCTAGCCGAACACGGTGTAGACGTAGAGGTAAAGAACGAGCAGATCAAACCCGGCCCCACAGTCACACTGTATGGCCTGACTCCCGGATGGAAGCAGAAGACCCGCGTAAGAGTTGACGCCATTGTGGCCAGGGAAAAGGACATGGCCTTGGCCCTGTCCGCGCCCAGTTTGCGCATACAGGCTCCTGTTCCCGGCGAGGCAGTGGTAGGCATTGAGGTTCCCAACCGTAATGCGGTGCTGGTTGCTCTTCGCAGCATATTGGAATCCGAAGAGTTTCTCGCTTTGCACAAGAAGGGAGCCCTCGCCGTGGGTCTTGGGCAGGGTTCCGGAGGGAATCCCATAGTCTCCGACCTAAGGAGATTGCCTCATCTCCTTATTGCAGGCGCCACGGGCAGCGGCAAGAGCGTTTGCATGAACACTCTGATACTCTCCATAGCCTGCAAAATGTCTCCGGAGAGTGTGCGTATGCTTCTCATAGACCCCAAGCGAGTTGAGCTCACCCCATACAACGGGCTCCCGCACCTCATGGCGCCCGTTGTGGTGGATCCGGAAGAGTCGGTCAGGGCGCTCAAGGGTATCATTGGCGAGATGAACCGGCGGTACAGACGCATGGAGGAGCTGGGCGTGCGCAATTTAGAGGGCTATCACCGTCACCCCCAGGCCCTGGAACCCATGCCCTATCTGGTTATAGCGGTGGATGAGCTGGCCGACCTCATGATGACGTCTTCCCATGAAGTGGAGCAGACCCTTACTCGCTTGGCGCAGTTGGGCCGGGCTACTGGCATTCACCTCATTGTGGCTACGCAGCGGCCTTCAGTGAACGTAGTAACCGGCCTTATAAAGGCCAATATCCCTAGCCGGATCAGCTTCGCCGTTGTCTCCCAGGTAGACTCTCGAACTATCCTGGACGCCGCCGGGGCTGAGAAGCTCCTTGGCAGGGGAGACATGCTCTTCCTTTCCGGAGATACTCCCAAGCCGCAGCGAGTACAAGGAGCATTCGTTTCAGACAAGGAAACCGAGGCGCTCATGGATCACTGGCGGGAGCAGAGTGGACCCCAGCTGCCCGAGTTCGACCTGGAGCCTGAGTTGACCGAGTCCAACTCTGACGGCAACGGCGCAGCAGGAGGCGGGCCAAGAGACGCCATGCTGGACAAAGCCATAGAGCTGGCCGGCACCCACTCGCAGCTATCTACCTCGTTACTTCAAAGGCGCCTGCGCATAGGCTATCCCAGAGCAGCGAGACTCATGGACCAACTGGAAGACGAAGGCTTTGTCCGCCGCTCTGAGTGACGGACGCCCTTGCACTATTGCCCGTTTGCTCGCCTGTCCGTTTGTTCGGGGGTGGAGACACTACGGGGCGGTCCTCCTGGCAGACGTCCCCCTTCCTCAAGCGCCCTTCTCAGTAGAAACTCGATTTGCGCGTTGGCGCTGCGCAGATCATCGGCGGCCCACTTCTGCAGGGCGTCAAGCGTATGGGCATCCAGCCGTAGTAGAAACGCCTTCTTTTCACCCATAACCGGAACCGGCTTAGTGATAGAGAGTGCCCGTGTTCAAAACAGGCTGAGGATCGCGGTCTCCGCAGAGGACCACCATTAGGTTGCTGACCATGGCGGCCTTCTTCTCATCGTCCATCTGGACGACACCGGTGGCGGCAAGCGACTCCAACGCCATCTCGACCATTCCGACAGCCCCCTCTACTATTTGCGTCCTTGCCGCGACGACGGCTCCGGCTTGCTGCCGGCGCAGCATGGCTCCTGCTATCTCCGGTGCGTAGGCCAGGTGGCTTATGCGCGCTTCGATAACATCGATGCCGGCGTTTTCAAGCCTCGCCTGTATCTCCGCCCGCAGCTGATCCGTGATCTCGGCGGTGCTTCTGCGCAGGGCAAGCTCTCCCTCCACGCTAGAGTCGTAGGGATAGGTGGTGGCCAGGTTGCGCAGAGCAGCCTCGCTCTGCACAGCGACGAAGTTCTCGAAGTCGTCCACCTGGAACACCGCCTCCGCCGTATTGTCGACTTTCCAGACCACCACCGACGCAATCTCAATGGGGTTGCCGTCGTGGTCGTTGACCTTCAACTGGCCGCTCTCGAAGTTTCGCACGCGCTGCGACACATTTCTCTTTGGGTAGCAAAGAGGATTCATCCACCAGAGGCCCGGCTGTTTCGCGGTGCCTGCATAGTTGCCGAACATCTGAATCACTTTGGCCTCATTTGGATTCACGATGAAGAAGCCTATGGCTCCAGTGGCCACAACTACCGTGCCCAGGATAAATGCGAACAGCAACGGCAGGTTCAAGGTGAAAATAAAAACGACGAGGCTGACAATGCTCGCTAATTCGAGCAGAATCAAGAGCCCCGCCATGAGCCAGCCGTTGATGGCCGTAGCCTGTCTCTCCGTTACCATATTCTCCCTCCTTCCTAATATCTAAGCAATATCATAAAGATATCACGATATCAAGCACACGTCACCTTTGGAAGGAGGTTAAGGCAATCTGAAGGCGGTGCGGTTGGAGCGAAATCAGCCCGCGGCCTGGCTGGTCGATGGGAGCTTGGGTAGAACGGCCTCCACCAGGCGGTCGTATTCGTCGGCCACCAGCTTGCTTTCCAGCACGGTGGGCTTCTTGCTGATCATGTACTCTGCCAGCAGTTGATGTCTACCCAGGAAGGCCAGGTTCATCTCCGCCGCCAGGTCTTCTCCGGCGCCTGAACCGAATACACCGCCGGAGAGGTTTTCTACTACGCCCAACACGTTCACGTTCATTTTCTTGATCATGTTTATGGATCGCTTAGCGTCCAGCTTGGCCAGCGACTGAGGCGTGGTCACAACCACAAAGCCGTCCAATTGCAGGACCTGCATGATGGTGAGCGGTGCATCGGAGGTGCCGGGAGGCAGGTCGACCACAAGGTAGTCGAGTTCACCCCAGTCGGTGTTCTCCAGCAACTGGTTCAGGGCGTTGTGGATCATGGGGCCGCGCCAGATGATGGCCTCCTCTTCGTTCTGCTGGAAAAAGGACATGGATATGACCTTTACGCCGTAAGAGCGGGGAGGTATGAACTGGCCGTTATCCATAGTAGCGGATTCCGTAGCGCCTATGACTTTTGCCGCATTGGGGCAGTCTATGTCGGAGTCCAGTAGTCCAACGGAGAAACCTTTGTTTGCCAGGGCAACCGCCAGGTTCACCGCTACGGTTGTCTTGCCCACGCCGCCCTTGCCGCTGTAAACGCCCAGCTTTACCTTAATGCGGCTCAGGCGGTCGCTTATCTGGAGGCGTTGCTGCCAGGTACGCTTGATAGAGTCAAGACGAGCCCGCTCTTGGTGGCTCATCTCAGGTAATTTGCGCTCTGACGTCATTGGCTATATGCCCAGGAGGGCCTTGCCGTCTTCGGTGAGCATATCGGGCGTCCACGGCGGGTCGAAGACCATCTCCACCGTCACATCCTCCAGTCCGTCCAACTCAGAGACGGCCCACTCCGCCTGCTGTGCTATGTACGGCCCCATGCCGCAGCCGGGGGCGGTCAGCGTCATCCGGACGTACACCTCATTGCCGTCGTTGACCTCTACTCCGTAGATCAAACCGAGGTCAACCACGTTGACCGGGATCTCAGGGTCGTAGACTTCCTTCAACTTCTCATAGACTTCTTCTCTGGTTATGGTTGTCATCTTTTACTCCCGTTCAGGATGAATCCAAGGCTCGGTGAAGGGATTGTATCCAATGTTGATTCACAGGGTCAACTTTGCAGCTTCAGCCGTGGGTCTCCGGAGACATCCCACTGTTCGAGTTCCAGATGACCCCCGCCGAGAACCGCTCGACCCGCGATGCCTCCCAGCGGCCAGTCGAACACCACCAGCCAGAAAGGGCCCTCGCCGGCGTCCTCTTTGTCAACGGATGCCGCGATCAATCCGGTCCTTCCGTAAAAAAGTGATTGCCGGTCCGTGACTTTGACCCTGCTGCCCAGGTTTATGTCTTGCCCTGCCATAAGATGCTCCGGAAAACTTATTGGCTATAGTACATGATACACGACTTTCAGGTTCTGATACAGGCTAGGATGTACGTTGATTCAGGATTGATTTAACCGTCTCAACCGTGCTGTCTAACGGCGCCAGGGTTCCTTTTTCTTCCAACCTGCCTTTGAACTCTATCGAGGCTTGCCGCAGGTTGCGCGGCGAAACCACCAAGCGCAGAGGAAGCCCCAGCAGGTCGGCGTCATTGAACTTCACGCCCGCGGATTCCTCCCGGTCATCATACAGCACCTCCAGGCCGGCTTCTTGCAGTTTCCGGTAGAGGTCTTCCGCAGTCTTGTACACTTCGCTGTTTTCAGGATTGAGGGAAAGCAGGTGCACCTGGTAGGGAGCTATTGGAGGCGGAAAAACTATCCCCTTTTCATCGTGGTTCTGCTCGATGGCGGCGGCGAGCAGGCGTCCCACGCCTATGCCGTAGCACCCCATCACCATGGGATGCTGGTCGCCGTGCTCGTCGAGGTAGCCTGCGCCGAGGCGTTCCGAGTAGAAGGTGCCCAGCTTGAAGATATGGCCCACCTCTATGCCTCGAATGGCTTCCAGGGTGCATTCGCATTTTGAGCAGGTGTACCCCTCTTTGGCCAGCGCTATGTCGGCCACCAGGCTCGCTTGGAAGTCCCTGGGGAAGTTGGCGTTGCGGAAATGATACCCGTCTCTGTTGGCGCCTACGACAAAGTTGTTGCCGGTGTTGGCCGATTCATCCGCCACGACCGTCACGCCTTGCAGGCCGATGGGTGATGCCGACCCGGCCACTATTCCTGCTTCGGCCACCTCTTCGTCCGACGCCATGCGCAGATCAGTGGCTTTGAGGACGTTGCTCAGCTTGATCTCGTTGACGTCCAGGTCGCCCCGAATTACCACGAAAACCAGCCGTTCGCCGGCCATGTAGAAAACGGCTTTCAGCGTCTTGCTCTGGGGCACGGCGAGAAGCTGCGCCAGATCGTCAATGGTCTTTGCCCCCGGAGTTGCTATCTCTTCCAGGGGGGCCTGTTCTTCATGGGGAAGAGGTTCCAGCTTGAAACCGGCTCGTTCCACGTTGGCGGCATAATCGCAATCTGGGCAATGGAGAATCGTATCCTCACCGGCCTCCGCGGGGAGAATGAACTCCTGCGAATCCTTGCCGCCGATTGCGCCGCTGTCCGCTTCCGCCACCAGAGTGGGCAGGCCGCTCCGCTTGAATATGTTGCGATAGGCCTGTGACATCTTGTCGTAGGAGATTGCCAGCCCCTCTTCGTCGGCGTCGAAGGAGTAAGCGTCCTTCATGGCGAATTCACGGACGCGCAGGAGTCCGGCGCGGGGACGCGGCTCGTCGCGGAACTTGGTCTGGATCTGGTACAGGTTTAGGGGCAGGTCCCGGTAGGAGTTGACGTTGGCTTTGGCAATATTGGTAACGACCTCTTCATGGGTGGGCGCAAGCACGAGGTCGCGCTCCCGCCTATCTTGCAGCCGGAACAGGTTCTGGCCCAGCGCCGCGTCTCTACCTGTTGTGTGCCATAGTTCAAGTGGCTGAAGGGTGGGCATGTGCACTTCCTGCGCCCCGGCCGCGTCCATCTCCTCACGTATGATCTGCTCTAGCTTCTTCAGGGAGCGGTAGGCCAGGGGGAGGTAGGCGTAGACGCCCGCCGACACCTGGTAGATGAGGCTCGCCCTCAGCATGAGCCGGTGGCTGGCGGTCTCAGCCTCCGCCGGGGCCTCCCGCAG
Organism: Dehalococcoidia bacterium; assembly: GCA_963667055.2. GTDB lineage: Bacteria > Chloroflexota > Dehalococcoidia > Lucifugimonadales > QGNO01 > DAOUJH01. The sequence goes on along the minus strand of OY762956.1, from coordinate 872,870 downwards.
TGTTTTGCCTAACGATTGGGATACGCGCATTGCTCTTCCTCTGCCCTTTATAAGTCTAGATTATCAAAATGAGTGGCGCCGTGCACGGACACGTGGGCGCGGCAATAGCCTTAACAGGCCGCAATCTGTTAACATTAGATTAACGCTAGAATATGGCTGGCATGCCAGCCCGCTCCGTAGAATCCGGTATGACCTATCAACCAATTGAGAATTACGGAATCATCGGAAACATGCACACCGTTGCCCTGGTTGGGATGAACGGTTCGATCGACTGGTTCTGCATACCCAGTTTCGACTCCCCCAGCATATTCGGCGCGATTCTTGACGAGGCCAAAGGCGGCTACTTCAAGATTGCGCCCACCATGAGCGAGGTAACCCATAAGCAGATCTACTGGCCCCAGACCAATGTGCTTGTGACGCGGTTCCTCTCCCCCGACGGCGTCGGCGAGGTTACCGACTTCATGCCGCTGGAGGACGATGAGGAGCAGTACAGCCACGAGCACAATGAGCTGGTGCGCCGTGTCAGCGTGGTGCGCGGCGTAATGCGCTTCCGCGTAGAGTGTTTCCCCGCCTTCGACTATGGCCGGGACACCCATAAGGTGGTCGAACTCGCCGATTCGGGGGCCTACTTCTACTCATCCGACATCATATTGCAGCTCTCAACTTCCGTGCCGCTGCACCGCAGTCCTGGCCCCCACGGAGAGGGTATGGTAGCGGAGTTTACCCTGCACGAGGGGCAGACCGTAGCCTTCGCCATTGGGGAGATGTGTAGCGAGTGCGGCGACTATCTGCCGCCCTTCTCCGATACGGAAAGCCAGCGGATCTTCGAGGAGACCGTCAACTACTGGCGCTCCTGGCTGGCAAGTTCCACCTATCGGGGACGCTGGCGAGAGATAGTGGAGCGTTCGGCGTTGGTGCTGAAACTCCTCACTTATAAGCCCACCGGCGCCATTGTCGCCGCGCCCACCTGCAGCCTGCCCGAAGAGTTGGGCGGCGAACGCAACTGGGACTACCGCTACACCTGGATCAGGGACGCCGCCTTCACTCTCTACGCCCTGCTGCGCATAGGTTTCACCGAAGAAGCGGCGCAGTTTATGAACTGGATAGAGGCCAGAGCCGCCGAGATAAACCCGGACGGCTCGTTGCAGATAATGTACGGCATCGATGGCCGGCACCTTCTCACGGAGGAGACCTTGGACCATCTGGAGGGTCACCGCGGCTCCCGGCCGGTGCGCATCGGCAACGGCGCTTACTCTCAGCTACAGTTGGACATCTACGGCGAGTTGATGGACGCGGTCTACCTCTACAACAGGTACGGCCACCCCATTTCCAGAGACTTCTGGGTGCACCTGCGGAGGCTGGTCAACTGGGTCTGCGACAACTGGCAGCGGCCCGACGAGGGGATTTGGGAGATACGCAGCGACCAGGATCACTACGTCTACTCCAAGCTGATGTGCTGGGTCGCCATAGACCGAGGATTACGCATCGCCGATGCCCGCGCCTTTCCCGCGGACCGGGAAAGGTGGTACAAGACCAGAGACCGCATCTACGAAGAGATCATGCAGCGGGGATGGAACGACCGCCGCCGCGCCTTTGTCCAAGCTTACGAAAGCGAGCACCTGGACGCATCGAACCTGATGATGCCGCTGGTGTTCTTCATGGCCCCCACGGACCCCCGAATGCTCCAGACCCTGGACGCCATCAACCGTTCGCCGGAGAAGGGCGGGCTGGTGTCCAACAGCCTTGTCTACCGCTACAACGTGAAGGTTTCGCCCGACGGCCTCAGCGGCCAGGAGGGCACCTTCAACATCTGCACCTTCTGGTTGGTGGAGGCGCTCACCCGCGCCGGCCGCTCCGACCAGGCGCGCTTGGAGCAGGCCCAGCTCATGTTCGAGAAGATGCTTGGCTACGCCAACCACCTGGGTCTCTACGCAGAGGAGACCGGACACACCGGCGAGAGCCTGGGCAACTTCCCGCAAGCCTTTACCCACCTGGCCCTCATCAGTTCCGCCTTCAACCTGGATCGCGCCTTGGACGGGCTGTTTTGACGTCACACGGCTGCAAAAGGAGTTATGGCAAAAGGCCGCAGACCTTCTAGCAGGCCCTCCGGCGCACGGGCGAAGGCTGGCGGGCAAAAGCGGATCACGCGGTCGACTGGATCCCGGGCCTTGCGCTGGGGACTGCCCGTAGCGTTGCTGCTGGCGGCCTTCTACGTCTACGTCTCCTACGCCATGGCGTCGGGCGTGACCTCGCTGGAAAGAACTCCATTGGAAGGACATCCCACCGAATACGGGCTGCCCTACGAGAACGTGGCGTTCTCCCCGCGAGGCGAGGAGTGGGATGACATCGTCTTGAAAGGCTGGCTCATCGAGGCGGAGAGAGACGGGTTGACCGTAATAATGGTGCACGGCGTGAACAGAAACCGCACCGGAGACAACGCCCTGGCGCTGGCTGAGAGGCTGTTCGACCGCGGCTTCAACGTGCTGTTGTTCGACCTGAGAGGCCATGGCGAGTCGGACGGCGACAAGCTGTCCGCCGGGTACTTCGAGAAGTGGGACGTCCTGGGCGCTTACGACTTCTTGGTGCAGAGGGGCGCGCCGCCGGAGAGCATAGGTCTGTTGGGCTGGTCATTAGGCGCGGCCACGGCTCTGCTCGCCGCCGAGCAGGAGCCCGCTATCAAGGCCGTGGTGTCGGACAGCTCCTTCGCCGACGTGCACGACCTCATCGCCCAGGAGACGGCAAGCGCCACCGTCTTTCCCCAGTGGATGGTGCCGCTGTTCATCCCGGGCATGAAAGTCGTCTCCCGCCTTCTGGATGGCATAGACGTGGGCGCGGTGGTTCCGGAGAGATCGGCGGGAACGTTTGACTACCCCATACTGGTGATCCACGGCGAAGCGGACCAGCGCGTCCCCGTGGAGCAGAGCGTCCGCATACACGCCTCCGCTCCGGCGGGCAGCGAGCTATGGACGCTCCCCGGCTCCGAGCACGCCGATGCCGTATTTGACGCAACCGACGAATACGTGGAGCGGGTCGACGCCTACTTCCGCGCCCGGCTCACGAGCAACGCGCCGTAACCCCCCGCGCATGGTAAGCCGCCCACACCCTTCGACGGCGCTCAGGATGAGCGGAGGCTAGCGCTCCCATCCCGTTCATGGCGAGCCTGTCAAACCATCATTGCCAAGCCGTCATCGCAATACTATACTGGCAAGCCTACGGACAGGGGCGGTTAGCTCAGCTGGTTAGAGCGTCGCGTTGACATCGCGGAGGTCACTGGTTCGACTCCAGTACCGCCCACCACTGCATTGAGATTAGCCACTAGGCCTGGTCAAGCCGGGCCGGCCTTCAGCAATCCCCGGATTCTCTGTGTTCCGTGAAGGCGCCTCAAATTCACTCGTTGGCGTCTCGCCAATACCCTCCACCAACGATCCAGGCTAATCGTTGCCTGATTATGTACCAACTGCTAGTCTCCATCCGGGTGACCTCCTCGTAGGACGCTGTTTTCGTCTACAGAACATCCTACCTGAGAGTGTCACCCATGTTTCATAACATAAGAACCCTCAAAGGCAGTTCGTATTGACAGTGCCTGCCTGCCATAGTACCATTCCCGCAATTCAATAGGTTTATTCTCTTATCAAGAGCGGCAGAGGGACCGGCCCTGTGAAGCCCGGCAACCGATCGCCTGAGTGAAGTAAGCGATACGGTGCCAACTCCGGCAAGCTAAGCAGCTTGAAAGATGGGAGCGGAAGGCGCTCAGGCTTCTCGACTCATCGAGAAGTTTTTTTGTGCCATCAGAGAAAGAGATGCCAGAGATAGTACCCCTAGAGTGGACCGGAGACTCCCTGCGGATGCTGGACCAAACCATGCTTCCCCAAGAGGAGGCCGTGGTCACGGCCCGCACCCACATGGACGTTGTGCAGGCAATAAGCAGCCTGCAGATACGGGGCGCTCCCGCCATTGGCGTGGCAGGAGCCTACGCCCTGGTGCTGGCGGCCAAAGCGGTGAGCACCCTGGACTTGCAGCGCATGTTCAACTACCTGGCAGACGTGGGCAAAGAGGTGGCTAGTGCAAGACCCACGGCCAGGAACCTGCAATGGGCAGTGGCCAGGGTGTTGAACGCCGCATACTCCAAGCGCTCCGTTTCAGATATGCGCCGCCGCATGGAGGCCGAGGCCATTGCCATTCACCAGGAAGACCTTGCGGCCAACCGCAGTATTGGACGGATGGGAGCGGAGTTGCTGTCGAACGGGGATGTTGTGCTCACCCACTGCAACACGGGAGCGCTGGCCACGGCCGGCTACGGGACGGCGTTGGGAGTGATACGAGCGGCCTGGGAAGCCGGAAAGAAGATCAAGGTAATGGTCACTGAGACGCGTCCCGTGCTTCAGGGAGCGCGTCTCACCATGTGGGAACTGGTGCAACTGGGAATACCCGCCGAACTTATCGTGGACTCAGCGGCGGGGACGTACCTGGCAAAGGGCGAGGTGTCGTGCGTGCTCGTCGGCGCGGACAGGGTCTCCGCCAACGGCGACACGGCCAACAAGATAGGCACCTATCCGCTGGCGGTGGTGGCCCGGGAGAACGGGGTGCCCTTCCACGTGGTCGCGCCAACGTCCACCTTGGACATGTCGCTGGAGTCCGGAGACGGCATCCAGATAGAGGAACGCGGGCTGGAAGAGGTGTACAGTTTCGGCAAGTCGGCCACAACGCCCAAGGGCATCAAGGCGCGAAACCCCGCCTTCGACGTTACTCCCCATAGATACCTGAGCAGCATAGTCACGGAGAAGGGCGTGGTGCGGCCTCCCTTCGCGGAGGAACTGCAAAAACTGACCGGAGCAAGCGCGTCGGCGGACGGCGCGGCCCGTAGTGATAACGTGGACGTGGCGGCGGACAAGGTTAAAGGAGAAGCCGTTGGCTGAGGCAACGGTAGGCGTGATCGGGGGCAGCGGCCTGTACGAAATGAGCGGCCTGGCTGAGGTTCGGGAGGTTAGGCCGGACACGCCCTTTGGCCCGCCCAGCGACGCCATAACCATCGGCAAGATAGAGGGCGTCGCTACCGCCTTCCTTCCCAGGCACGGGCGCGGCCACCGCCTCCTGCCCAGCGAAGTGCCCGCCGCGGCCAACGTATACGCACTGAAGACGCTGGGCGTCGAGCGAATCATCTCGGTCAGCGCGGTGGGAAGCCTCAAGGAGGAGGTGCATCCGCTGCACGTCCTGGTGCCCGACCAGCTAATCGACCGCACCAGGCAGCGTAGCGGCACCTTCTTTGGCGACGGGCTGGTGGCCCACGTCGGTTTCGCCGACCCCTTCTGCTCCGCCCTGAGCCGCGTCATGGCGGAAGAAGCCCGGACGGCGGGGGCGGAGGTGCACAAGGGCGGCGCGTACGTGGTTATAGAAGGGCCTTCCTTTTCCACCAGGGCGGAGTCGTTCCTCTACAGGTCGTGGGGAGCCAGCGTAATAGGCATGACGGCTCTGCCGGAGGCCAAGCTAGCCAGGGAAGCCGAGATGTGCTACGCAACCCTGGCCATGGTCACCGATTTCGACACCTGGCACGAAACGGAGGCGTCCGTCTCTGCGGAACTGGTGATAGAGAACCTGACGAAGAACGTGGAGAGGTCGCGGGAGGTTGTCCGCAACGCCGTGCCACGGCTGACGGGAGAGCGCGACTGCGATTGCGCGTCGGCGCTGAAGAACGCCCTTTTGACATCGGGCGAGTCCGTGCCGGAAGCGGCCAGGCAGCGCCTCGCGCCTCTCATCGGCAAGTACCTGGCGAGCGCGGTCGGCGCTTGAAATTACAGGCGGGAGAATTGAAACCATGACAAGTCAACAGGAACCGTTCAGCAGAATACCGGTGGAGAGGGCGCACGAGATGTATCAAGCCGGCGATTCCGTGGTCGTGGACGTGCGCCAGATGGACGAATGGGTCGACGGCCACGTAAAGGGCGCGGTGCACGTCCCGGTGGACGAAGTGATCGCCCGCGTCGATGAGCTTCCGGCGGACAAGAATCTGTTGTTCATCTGCGCCCAGGGTGTGCGCAGCGCCCTGGCCTGCGAGATGGCGGCTGCCATGGGACGAGCGCCGGACACTCTGTTCAACATTGAGGAGGGCACTCAGGCCTGGATAGACCGGGGTTATCCCGCCAGCTATCAAAACCAGCCGTAGCAGTCAATCCAACCTAGGAGTTCAGATGAATAAGCGCAAACGAGTGGCGATGTTGAAGCACCGCCACAAGAGGAAGAGGTACGAAGCTCAGCGCAAGGCGGCTGTGCTGGCGGGCACGATACCGGCGCAGTCAAGCCGGAGAACGGCGCGGCGTCTGGTTGAGACCCCGCTCCAAGAGGTGGCGGCCGCCGCGCCCAGGCGCTCCCGCCGCTCCGCGTCAGCCGCCCAGGCCGCGCCTGCGGAGGAGACCGCGGCCCGCAGGACGAGGCGCGCCAAGGCCGCCGAGACAACGGCAGCGGAGGAGAAGCCGAAGAGGACTCGCCGCGCCGCAGCGTCGGCCAACGGCGATGAATCGGCGGAGGAGAAGCCCAAGCGCGCCAGGCGCACCGTCAAGAAAGCGGAAGACGGCGAGTAGGCGGAGATGTCTATACCGGCGGTAGGCTCAGTGGCGTATGATTCGGCTAAGAACCACATGGTTCCATAAGCTGGCCTACTTCCACGGAGTGGAAAACGCCGAACTGCCCGCGCGGGAGAAGAGCAGCCTAGCGGTTTGAAGGAGGAACGGTTGACAGTTCAAAAGACACCGGGAGACGTGAAGGACGCGGCGCTGGCCCGACAGGGAGTCGACCGCATAGAGTGGGCGGCCAGGGAGATGCCCGTGCTGCGGCTGCTCCGCGAACGGTTCGGCAAGGAGCGCCCCCTGGAAGGGCTGCGCATATCGGGCTGCCTCCACGTAACCACCGAAACGGCCAACCTGGCCCTGGTGCTGCGCGACGGCGGCGCGCAGGTCGCGCTGTGCGCCAGCAATCCCCTGAGCACCCAGGACGACGTTGCCGCCGCCCTGGTGGAGGTGTACGGCATACCCACCTTCTCCATAAGGGGCGAAGACAACGATACATACTATGAGCACATCCGCTCAGCGCTGGAGCACGGTCCCCATATAACCCTGGATGATGGCGCTGACCTGGTAGCCACTATACACACCGAGCGTCAGGACCTGATCGACAACATCATCGGCGGCACTGAGGAGACCACCACCGGTGTAATCCGCTTGCGCGCCCTTGCCGGAGACTCCAAACTGCGTTACCCGATCATAGCGGTGAACGAAGCCGATACAAAGCACTTCTTCGACAACCGCTACGGTACGGGGCAGAGCACCCTGGACGGGATCACTCGCGCCACCAACATGCTGTGGGCGGGCCGCAAAGTCGTCGTGGCCGGCTACGGATGGTGCGGCCGGGGCGTGGCCAGCCGGGCCAAGGGTATGGGAAGCCACGTCATAGTAACGGAAGTAGACCCGATACGCGCCCTGGAAGCGGTGATGGACGGGTTCCAGGTTATGCCGATGGAAGAGGCCGCCAGGGTAGGAGAGGTATTCATCACCGTCACCGGCGGCATGAATACAATCGACAAGGCGCACCTGGAGACTATGAGTGACGGCGCCGTGCTGGCCAACAGCGGCCACTTCAACGTTGAAATTAACATCCCCGCGCTGGAGGAGATGTCTGAGACGCATCGCCAGGTTCGCGAGTCGGTGGAAGAGTATTCGTTAGAGGATGGGCGCAAGCTGTACCTGCTGGGCGAGGGTCGGTTGATCAACCTGGCCGCCGCGGAAGGCCACCCCTCGGCAGTAATGGATATGAGCTTTGCCAACCAGGCCCTTGCCGTGGAATACCTGGCAAAGCGGAGTGAGCCGTTGGAACCGGACGTCTACCCCGTACCCAAAGAGATAGACCGCGAGGTGGGCAGGCTCAAGCTCTCCTCTCTGGGAGTCGCCATAGACTCGCTCACCGAGGAGCAGGGGCGCTACCTGGCCAGTTGGGAGATAGGCACTTAGATGTTAAGCAATCGCGCTAGAGGAGGATACAGTCAATGGGGCTAAGCTTCATGGAATCGCCTTCCTATCTGTACACGTCGGAATCGGTGACGGAAGGCCATCCCGATAAACTGTGCGACCAGATATCTGACGCCGTCCTGGACGCCATTCTGGCGGAAGACCCCAATGCCCGTGTCGCCTGCGAGGTGAGCACCACCACGGGGCTTGTCGTGGTGATGGGCGAAATCACCACCAACTGCTACGTGGACATCAGCCGGATAGTGCGGGACACCATCCGGGGCATAGGCTACACCAACGCCAGCTACGGCATCGACTTCAACACCTGCGGCGTGATGGTCTCCGTGCAGGAGCAATCTCCCGACATTTCGGAGGCGGTCAGCCACTCCCTGGAAACCAGGGGCGGGCGCGGCGCGGAGGCGGCGGAGGAGGTCGGAGCGGGTGACCAGGGCATGATGGTGGGCTTCGCCTGCAACGAGACGCCGGAACTGATGCCGTTGCCCATATCGCTGTCGCACAAGCTGTGCCAGCGTCTCTCCATGGTGCGCAGAGAAGGGATGCTGGACTATCTGAGGCCGGACGGCAAGTCGCAGGTCACCGTAGAGTACGCCCACGGAACGCCGAAACGGGTGCACACCGTGGTGCTCAGCGCGCAGCACTCGCCCGATGTGAGCCAGGAGCGTCTGAGCGAAGACCTGAAGGAACACGTGATTGAGCAGGTGGTGCCTTCCGACCTTGTGGACAACGACACAAAGCTCTTCATCAATCCGTCCGGCAGGTTCGTCATGGGCGGGCCGCACGCCGACACCGGCCTTACCGGGCGCAAGATACTGGTAGACACCTACGGAGGCGCGGCCCGCCACGGCGGCGGCGCGTTCTCCGGCAAAGACCCCACCAAGGTAGACCGCTCCGGCGCATACGCGGCAAGATGGGTGGCCAAGAACGTGGTCGCGGCGGGCCTGGCCGACAGAGCGGAGGTTCAGCTCTCCTACGCCATAGGTGTCGCTCATCCCATATCCGTCAGCATTGAGACTTTCCAGACGGGCAGGGTGCCCGACCAGGTGATCCTGGACCTGATAGACCGCCACTTCGACCTGCGGCCCGGCGCCATAATCAACCGGCTCGACCTGCGCCGCCCAATCTACAAAGACACGGCGGCGTTCGGACACTTCGGGCGCGAGGAACTCGACCTGCCCTGGGAACGTACCGACAAGGCGGCGGCGCTCAAGGCCGAGGCCGGATTGTGACAGCCCTGACAGCGGAGAGGCCTCGATGACGATTCGCTTCGGAACCGACGGCTGGCGGGCCGTCATGGGCTGGGAGTACACCGCCGACAACGTAAGAGCCTGCGCCGCGGGCACCGCGCTGTACCTGCGAAAGAACAAGCTAGCGGAGCGCGGCCTTGTCATCGGCTACGATACCCGGTTCCTATCGGCAGAGTTCGCCGCCGAAGTCGCCGGGGTAACCGCGGCGATGGGTGTCCGCACCTACCTCTGCGAAGCGCCAGCACCGACGCCTGCGGTGAGCTACAACATCATCGACCGCGGCGCCGGCGGTGGGGTGGTAATCACGGCCAGCCACAACCCGGCGAACTGGAACGGCTACAAGTACAAGCCCGACTACGGCGGCAGCGCGTCGACGGAAGAGGTAGAAGCGTTGGAAGCCGAGATAAACGGCGTCTCCCGCGACTCTATCCAATCGCTTTCCGTAGACGAGGCGCACCGACAGGGAGCGCTGCAATACATCGACGCTTCGGCTCCGTATTTGAGCCACGTGGCAAAGCTCGTCGATCTGACCGCCATCAGGGACAGCGGCTTGAACGTAGCGGTCGACGCCATGCACGGCGCGGGCGCGGGCTACCTGCCTCAACTGCTGGACGGAGGCCGTACCGCGGTCACGGAGCTACGCGGAGAGCGCAACCCTGCCTTCCCCGGTATGCAGCAGCCGGAGCCGGTGGCGCACAATCTGACGCCGCTTTCGGAATGGATTAAGTCCAACGGCGCGGACGTCGGCATCGCGTTGGACGGGGACGCGGACCGCGTGGGGCTTGTCGACGAAAAGGGCAGGTTCATCACTACGTTGCAGACGTTCACCCTGCTGGCTCTCTACCTGCTGGAACAGCGCGGGGAGAGAGGGCCTCTGGTGAAGTCGACCACTATGACCAGCATGATCTACCGCTTGGGCGAGCTGTTCGACGTGCCGGTGTACGAAACCGCGGTCGGCTTCAAGTACCTGGGGCCCGTGATGATGCGGGAGAACGCTCTGACGGCGGGCGAGGAGAGTGGCGGCTTTGCCTTTCGGGGACACGTGCCGGAACGCGACGGCATCCTGAGCGGCCTCTTTCTGCTGGACATGGTGGTCAAGACGGGCAAGCGCCCCTCTGAACTGCTGGACTATCTCTTCGACAAGCTGGGCCCCCACTACTACGACCGCCTGGACGTGCCGTTCTCCCCGGAAAACCGCCGGGCCACGGAGAAGCGGGTGGCCTCTCAACGGCCCGACACCCTGGGCGGCTCCCGCGTGATGAGCCGCGACGAGACGGACGGCGTGCGCTTCATGCTGGAGGGCGGCGCCTGGCTGCTGATACGGTTCTCCGGCACGGAGCCGCTGCTGCGCATCTACGCGGAAGCCGCCAGCGAGGACGCGGTGAAGCGGTTGCTGGATGAGGGCCGGAACCTAGCAGGCGTGTGAGGGAATGGGATTAGTCCTCTATCTCTTTGTTTTCTCACTTATTCATCATTGACATGAGTGTCCCACTCTCCTCATCTCTGATCGTAGGATGACTCAAGCACGGATACGACGTATCTCATGCCCTCTACATCGTCGGGATGTACTACACAAGTCCAGCCCCTGCTGGTGCTACGGTCGTTAACAAACTTCCCTCTCGGGTCGAAAAAAGGCTGGTAGACGTATACTCGATATTTATCTCTGTCTGGCCCTCTGACATTAAATCTAACAAACCCCACACGTGGCTTCCTGCCGGGTTTTTCCAAGTCGTAGCCTTTATGTCTATCCACAGGGCTTACATCACGGTCAATCAGCTCTATGAACTCCAGTGCACGCTGTTGTTGAGATGTGGTAGTCATAAGTGTACTTCCTCCTAGACTAAACGTATTCCACGATCGCCGAAAAGCACCTTCACGCGGCACGTGCCGGGGGTGACAGGTAAGGCTTCTCTAGCACCGCAGGGACCTCATGCAGCCGACCTACGGTTCCTGTGTATGCCGACCTTCCAGTTCGTGGCGATGTGCCAGTGCTGTTGTCCGATCCCGCAGCTATAGACCCGGAGCGGTACAGATAAGGAAGGTCTCTCCTTCATGAGATTCTTGAGCGTCGCGTAGGCAGCACCCTTGGTGGAGTAGGTTCGTTTGTACTCGCAACGGCGTTTGGAGCTCTTGCTTTTTTCCTGGCCATTAAAATCAATTTACATCATTGCAAGGTGTGTTCTGAATATCTGGCTTAGGGGATCGGTACCTGGCAGGCCATCGCGGATCCACCTCTTCTTGCCTACTGCACGGACTAGGGCGTCGCTCGCGGTTGAGGGGGCAATCAGGTAAACGCGCACGCCTCTCTTGCGGAGTTCTTCCACCGTCTCAGAGTGATCCCCATCAGCCGTGACAAGGAACACCACGGTGCGCCGAGGAGACTGCCCTGAATCGCTCATCGCCTGGTCATAGATTTCCTCGTCCCAGTCGCCATGATCCTCCCACACCCCCCAGCCCTTCTTTTCAAGATAGTCCGTTACATGCCGGTGCATGGAGTTTGAAAATGCCTTGAACAGCTTCTTCTTAGCTTGGGGGACACGTCGTTTTGCCTCGCCCCTGATGAAGGTGTCCCAAGTTTCAACGTTTGAGAACGACGGCTCTAGGTTCAGGATATCCAAGGCTGGAACGTCGGGGGACGACGGGGTTAAGTTCTGGATGTCCCAGTAGACAAGAATGACGTCCCTGACTTGCACAGGCTCTTTCACGGCCTGCTTCACAAAAAAGTTTGGCACGACACCTTCCTCAGCGCCTATGGAATAAATGGCAGCCAGTGATTTAGCGTCCGGGGTGGTCGCACCTGTCTCCCACCTGGAGAGTGAGTTCTGAGGGATGCCCAGCAAACTAGCCAGCCGACTTTGAGAAAACCCCATGCGTTGCCGGAGAGTTACTATGCTCTGCGGACTAAACTTGTACCGTTGAGACTTTACCGACGCCATGAAGCAACACTACTACATATATGTAGTAGTGTCAACATATCTGATGGGGAAAGAGGTGAACTACCGCTTGCTGTACTGCTGGGCTTTCCTGGCGCGTTTCAGGCCGTACTTCTTGCTCTCTTTTATGCGGGCGTCGCGGGTGAGGAGGCCGTGCTGCCGCAGGGGCTTGCGGAAGCTTTCGTCCAGGGCCACCAGCGCCCTGGCTATGCCGTGTCCAATGGCCCAAGCCTGGCTGCTGGGGCCGCCGCCCTTCACCTTGACCTGCGCCGTGTACTTTCCTTCGCTGTCGGTGACCTCCAGAGGACGGATCGCCATCTCTTGCCACGGCCTCCAGGGGATGACCTCCTCCATCGGCTTGCCGTTGATGACAATGCCGCCGGGCTGTATGTAGAGGCGCACCTGGGCAATGGCCGTCTTGCGCTTGCCCACGCCGTGATAGTACGTTTCCTGCATCGTCATTTACTCCTCCGATTCCTCACCAGCGGCGGCTTCCGTCGCGGCGCTTTCCGTCTCCGCGCCGCCGACCGGCGTTGCGGGCGCTTCCTCTATCGACTCCTCAGCGGCCAGAAGCGCCTGTCGTCTCTCCGTGGCGGTGACCTGCGCTTCGTGGGGATGCTCAGCTCCGGCGTATACCTTCATCCTGCGCAGCATGTGCCGGCCAAGTGTGTTCTTGGGCAGCATGCCCTTGACGGCGTGCTGGATGGCTCTTTCCGGATGCTTGTCCAGAAGCCGTTGCAGCGTGGTGGTGCGCAGGCCGCTGGGATAGCCGGAGTGGCGGTAGTACTTCTTCTGCTCCAGCTTCTTGCCGGTGACCGCCACCCGGGACGCGTTGAGAACAATCACGTAGTCTCCGGTAAGGATGTTGGGTGTGTAGACCGGCTTGTGCTTGCCCTGCAGGACGCGCGCTATCTCGCTGGCCAGCCTGCCAAGCGGCTTGCCCGCAGCGTCCACAACCTTCCATTCAGCGGTTATATCCGCCTGTCTTGCCGTATGTGTTCTGTTATGTTTAGTAGCCATTGGGTGGAAAGTCCTTGTAGTTAACTTGCAACAGGCAAAGGCCTTGGGGAGGCATTGTTCTGGCCAGACCTGAGCTCCAAGGGTTGCTGCGACCGTCCAACGTGGCGGGGACGGCCTCAAGAGAGGCGCGACCGTTTCCTATAGCCACGAGCAGTCCGGCAATGCGGCGCATCTGGTGGGGAAGGAAAGCGTTGGCCTCCACCTGAAACCTCACCGTATCGTTATCACGGTCTACGGCGCCGGTAAGGATGCGCCGCACGGTGCTCTTCCCCGGCGGCACCGGGCCGCTGAGAAGCGCAAAGTCGTGCTCTCCTACCATGCAATCCAGGGCAAGGCGCATGGCGTCCTCATCCAGCGATTCCGCCACGCGGGCGGAGTAGCGCTCCCGCAACGGCGAGGGCGATTCGCTGTTGAGAATGGAGTATCCATAGACTCTGCTGACCGCATGGCGCCGGGGATCAAAGGATACGTCTACATAATAGGCTTTCTTCACGGCAATATCGCTGGGAAGAAAGTGATTCAGGCCGTTGAGCAAACTATCCGGAGACAAATTGGAACGGGTGAGAAACGCCACGGCTTGACCCTTGGCGTGCACGCCAACGTCGGTGCGGCCCGCGGCCTTGACGCGGACTTCCTCCTGGGTCAGTTGGCGGATGGCGGACTCTATCTCGCTTTGCACCGTGGGAACGCCTGGCTGATACTGGAAGCCGCGGTAAGCGGTGCCGTCGTACTCGACGATGAGGGCGGCTTTGCGGGGATGCGGCTGCATGGTCACACCAACTCCAGCAGGGCCATGGCAGCGCCGTCCCCCTTGCGGGGCGCCAGCTTCAAAACGCGGGTATAGCCTCCAGGCCGTTCTGAATATCTTTCGCTGAGGTCATCGAACACCTTGGCTATGACGTCTTTATCGGGTAGGAAAGACAGGGCCAACCGGCGATGGTGAAGGGACCCCTTCTTACCATAGGTGATGACGCGCTCTGCCAGGCCGCGAACCTCTTTGGCCTTGGCCTCCGTGGTAGTGATGCGCTCATTGAGCAGCAGATCACGGACAAGGCCGCGGTAGAGAGCTTTGCGCTGACCTCCGTTGCGGTTGAGCTTTCTTCCAGCGACTCTATGCCTCACAACTGCTCCTCCTGGTTTTCCGGGGCAAGACCAAGCGGCTCAAGTTCCTCTTCTATGGTGGTCAGGTGTTCTTCCGCGGGAAGGTCATCATTGCTGGAGCCGTTCTGGGACTTCGCCTCCTCAGGGAGATATCCCAGGTCTTCCAGCTTTGTATAAAGTTCGCGCAGCGACTTTTCACCGAAATTACGTATCTTGAGCAGATCCGACTTGTCCCTTTCCAGCACTTCGCCGACACGGTTGATGTGCGCCCGTTTGAGGCAATTCAAGGTCCGCGCCGAGAGGTCCAGTTTTTCGACGGGTGTGTTGTAGACCTCCGCGGGGACAGCTACAGCCAGGGACGCGGCCTCTCCCGTCGCTTCGGCTGACTTCCGTATATTGGCGAAGAGGAAGAACCTGTCCACCAGAATGTTGCCGGCTTTGGACAGCGCTTCCAGAGGGCTTATCGTGTAGTCCGTCCATATCTCCAGCACCAGCAACTCGAAGTCGGTCCTGTGACCGACACGGGTGAGTTCAACGCCGAAGTTGACGCGGCGAACGGGAGTATAGATGGCGTCCATGGGCAGTACGCCTATGGGCAAGCCGTCGCCCTCGACGGCTGGGACGTAGCCTGTGCCCTGCTCCACGTTCAACTCCACGGAAAGGCTGGCTTCTGGGGAGTCCAGTGTGGCTATGTGAAGCTCAGGGTTGGCTATCTCAAAATCCGCCGATGTCATGATGTCTCCGGCGGTGACCTCTCCTTCTCCCGTCACTTCCAGCCTGAGCTTGCCGGGTCTGTCTGCCAGAGAGCGGAGCCTGACGGCCTTGAAATTGAGAAGAAGGTCTGAGACTCCCTCTTTGACGTGGGGTATGGTGGAGTACTCATGTGCAACGCTCTCCACCTTTACCCATGTAATAGCGGTGCCGGGTATGGAACCGAGCAGCACCCTGCGCAGGGGGTTGCCAAGCGTGGTCCCATATCCACGCTCCAACGGACCTATGATGAACTTGCCGTAACCGTCCGCGATATCTTCAACCTTGATTTCAGGTCGAGGAATTTCAACGTTTGGAACAGGAACAGGCGTCAACAACACAACACCTCCACTTGGGGCGATACATTACTTAGAGTAGTACTCAACTATCAACCTGGTTTCAATGCCGCTTTCCAACTCGGTGGCATTCGGCGGTCTTATCATGGCGCCGGAGAGATTCTTGGCGTCCACGGTCAACCACGCGGGAACCGCCTTTCTGGGCATACCGGCGATTAGGTCTTTGACAAACTGCTTATCGCTATCGGCCGGCTTCCAGGCTATGACCTGGTCGGGCTTCAAGCGGTAAGAAGGGATGTTCACTTTTCTGCCGTCCACGGTGAAGTGGCCGTGACGCACCAGCTGACGCGCCTGAGACCGCGACTCCGCGAAGTCCAAGCGGTAGACCACGTTATCCAACCGCTGCTCCAACAACTGCAGCAGAGCTTCGCCTGTGTTCTGCGGACTCTTCTGGGCCTGCTCAAAGTAGTTGCGGAACTGGCGCTCCAAGAGTCCGAACATCACACGCGCCTTCTGCTTTTCCCTAAGCTGAAGGCCCCAGTCGCTGGCCCTTCTGCGCCTTGGTGTCTGGTCTCCAGGTGGACGCCGCCTGCGCTCTATGGCGCAGCGCGGTGTATAGCATCTCTCACCCTTGAGCAAAAGCTTCTCTCCTGCGCGGCGGCACAGCCTGCACGCAGGACCGGTATATCTGCCCATACTCTTTTACACTCTCCTTTTCTTTGGTGGCCTGCAGCCATTGTGCGGGATGGGTGTGACATCCCGTATGCTTGTCACGTTGATACCGGCGGCTTGGAGAGAGCGAATGGCTGCTTCCCTGCCCGCGCCTGGACCTTTGATCAATACTTCCACTTCCCTGACACCATGCTCCATGGCGCGGCGCGCCGCGGAGTCGGCAGCACGCTGAGCGGCAAAAGCGGTGCCCTTGCGAGCGCCCTTGAAGCCCACCGTGCCTGAGCTGCCCCAGGATAAGACGTTGCCATCCGGGTCCGTCAAAGTGATCAAAGTGTTGTTGAAGGTGGAATGGATATAGGCCTTCCCCTTGGGAACGAACTTCCTTTCTCTTCTGCGTGGTCTTGATCTTCCTCTAGCCATGTTGAGTGCTCTCCTACTTCTTACCTACAGTGCGGCGGCGCCCGGCAACGGTCCTGCGCGCGCCGCGTTTGGTGCGTGCGTTTGTCTTGGTTCTCTGTCCACGGACGGGCAAGCCCCGCCGGTGTCGCAGACCACGGTAGCTCCCAATGTCCATGAGACGCCGGATATTCATGTTGACTTCGCGACGGAGGTCGCCCTCTACCCTGTATTCCTTGTCTACGACCTCACGAAGCCTGTTCAACTCCTCTTCCGATAGGTCTCTAACCCTGGGATTGGCCTTTACCTCAGCCCTGTCCAGCACTCTGAGAGCTATCTTGGGACCTATGCCGTAGATGCGCCTCAGGGAGACCTCCACTCGCTTGTTGTCCGGAATGTCCACGCCCGCTATGCGCGCCATATTGCCCCCTCCTTGGGTGATACGCCTTGCCGTCTCATCCCTGCCTCTGCATGTGCTTGGGATTGGTGCAGATAACCCTAACCCTGCCTTCCCGGCGAATTATCTTGCACCTGTCGCACATTTTCTTGACTGAAGACCTTACTTTCATTTCCTACCGTTCCTACCTGAAGCGGAAAGTGACCCGTCCGCGGGTGAGGTCATAGGGAGACAACTCCACCAAGACGCGGTCTCCTTGAAGCACGCGAATGAAGTGCATCCTCATCTTCCCGGAGATGTGCGCCAGGACCTGATGCCCGTTGGCCAACTCCACCTTGAACGTAGCGTTGGGCAGGGCCTCCTTGACCGTTCCCTCCACTTCTATGGTGTCTTTCTCTTTCTTAGCCATAAGCAATCAGAATGCGGTTTGTATCCTTTCGCTGTTTCGCCTGGTGAGGACTTCCGGCCCCTGCTCCGTTATGGCCACCGTATGCTCGAAATGAGCCGAAAGGGAGCCGTCGGCGGTGACCACGGTCCAATCGTCCTCTAGGACGCGGGTCTGCCATCCCCCCATGTTGAGCATGGGCTCTATGGCAATGACCATGCCCGGCCTGAGCAACGGGCCCCTGCCGCCCTCTCCGAAGTTGGGCACGGACGGCTCCTCGTGCAGGGCGCGGCCTATGCCGTGGCCAACGTACTCTCTGACTATTCCGTAGCCCCCCGGCTCGGCGAATCGCTGAATCGCGGCGGAGATGTCTCCAATACGGTTCCCCGCAATTGCCGCCTTGATACCTTCTTCCAAGCTAAGGCGCGTAGTTTCCATGAGTAGCTCAACCTCAGGGGGCACGCTACCCACGGCAACAGTTACTGCGCTGTCCCCATGGTGGTCGTCCACTATAGCGCCACAGTCGATGCTCACAATGTCGCCCTCACGGACGATCCTGTTCCCCGGTATGCCATGCACTATCTCTTCGTTGAATGAGAAGCAGATTGTGGCAGGGAACCCGCGATAGCCCTTGAAAGAGGGAACTGCACCGAGACTTCTTATTTCCCGTTCAGCTATGATGTCAAGTTCCTTGGACTTCATGCCGGGCTGAATAGCGGCAAGCACGGCTTCTAAGGCCGCCGCCACGACCTGTCCGGCCTGGCGCATGCTTTGAAGCTCCTGCGGCGATTTTACGGTTATTCCGCTGGCGCCCAACTTTATTTCGTTCAATAAAAGGTCAGTCATGTTTGCATGGTCAACTTATCTATTATACTTCAATCTCTCGCGCTTCCAAACCTCGCTTATTGAATGACAACAAGCCCGGAGACAGCCCGCAAGGTCTCTTCGGCAACTTGTTCGGCAGGCTGCTCTCCGTTGATTTCAATCAGTTTTCCCTGTGCGCCGTAGTGGTCCAGCAACTCGTTGAGGCCTGACCACTGGACCTGTAGACGGTTCCTTACGACTTCTGGCTTGTCATCGTCGCGCTGATACAGCACTCCGTCGCACTTCCCACACTGGGAGCCGGCATCCAGGTCGATCTTCGAATAGGGAACTGCGCAGCCATCACAGACCAGCCTCCGGCTGAGCCGTTGCACAAGCTCGTCTTCGCCAACCTGGATGTAGACAGCGCACTCTATTGGAAAGCCGCCCAACGCCTGGTCCAAGGCTCCGGCTTGCGGGAGTGTCCTGGGAAAGCCGTCCAAGACGAAACCCGCGCCGCCAACCTGCTCAATGCGTTCAAGGATCATTCTTATTGTCACGTCGTCCGGGACAAGCTCGCCCTTCTCCATGTAGCTATTGGCGAGCAGCCCCAACTCAGTGCCTTGGGAACGGTGATACCGGAACAGGTCGCCGGAAGATATGGAGGGAACACCCAACTCTTCTGAGAGAAGGTGTGCCTGTGTACCTTTGCCGGCTCCGGCCAGTCCAAGCAATACTATCCGCAAATCTTACCTACCTTAGAAATCCTTCATAGTTGCGCATGAGTAGCTGCGCTTCTAGCTGTCTCAGTGTGTCCAAGGCCACGCTGACCATGATTAACAGGCTGGCGCTGCTCAGCTGAATAGCCCGTATGTCCGTTGCTATAGTGGCAAAGTAGGGGATGATGGCCACCACGCCAAGGAAGATAGCGCCACCCCACGTTATGCGTATGATGACGCGGTTCAGGTAGTCCGCGGTAGGGCGCCCGGGTCTAATGCCGGGTATGAAGCCGCCGTTCTTTTGCAGGTTTTCGGCCAAGTTCTGCTGCTGGAAAGTGACCAGCGTATAGAAGAAGGTGAACACGACCACCAGCACGAACAGAAAGGCCCAGTAGGTGAACCCGGTCGGCGCCAGCGAGGTTTCGAAGAAGCGGGCAATCTGGCCCCAGACCGACGTGCTGGTAGGGCTGGCGATGTAGCTGGCCAAAGTGGCGGGCAGGACCATGATGGAAAAGGCGAAGATGAGAGGTATCATTCCGGCGGAGTTTACCCGCAACGGGACATAGGTAGTACCCGACTGGCGGTACATACGGCCTCCCCTGAATACGCTTCTGCCGTATTGCACGGGGATGCGCCGCTGTGCTTCCGTGAAGTAGACGATTAGGTAGACGATCACTACGCCGATGGCGATGAGTAGAAACAGGCCGCCAAGGTTGTTCCGCTCAAGGAAGCCTTGCCCAACAAGCTGAGGGAACTCTGCCACTATGCCTGCGAATATGATGATGGAGATCCCGTTTCCAATGCCCCGTTCAGTGATGAGCTCGCCGAGCCAGACCAGGAACACCGCGCCTGCCGTCATGGAAATGACCATGGTAATGGTGGTTAGGCCCAGGCCGGTGGTGAAGTCGGAACCGGCAAGGCCGCCAAAGCGGTGTATCAGGGTAAGTTGCCCGTATCCCTGGGCAAGGGCTATGGGCACCATCAGGTAGTGCGTTATCTGGTTGATTCTCTGGCGTCCCGACTCGCCTTCCTTGGCCAGCGCCTGCAGACGGGGAATAACCGGAGTCATCAGTTGCATGACTATGGATGCCGTAATATAGGGGTAGACGCCCAGCGCCATTATGCTGAGGTTGCGCAGCCCGCCGCCGCTGAACAGGTCTATGAAGCCAAACAGTGCGTTGCTCTCAAAGGCGCTGTTCAAGGCGTTACGGTCTATATTGATGACGGGGACGTGGGCCAGGAAGCGGAACACCACCAGCATGACCAACACAAAGAGAATGCGGTTCCGCAAGTCCGGCACACGAACGGCGTCTATCATCGCCTGGAGAAGAGCCGGGCGAGATGACTGCTGCTGCCTTACGGATGAAGCACGGGTTGTCATACTACCTCTACCGAACCTCCTGCTGCCTCTATTGCAGCCCGCGCCGATTTGCTGAACTTGTGGGCGGTCACGTTGAGGGGTGTCTTCAAAGTGCCCCTGCCCAGTATTTTAACCGGCTTCTTATCACTCTTTATGATGCCAAGCTCCTTGAGCGTTGTGGGGTTCACAGCGGCATCAGAAGGGAACGAATGCAGACGTTCCAGGTTCACTTCCTGGTACTCCACGCGGAATATATTGGTGAATCCCCGCAACATGGGCAGAGCCTTCATCAAGGGCAGGGTGCCGCCGGAAAATCCACGGCGCATCTTGCCGCCGCTTCGCGACTTCTGTCCCTTCATACCGCGCCCGGAGTAGTTCCCGCGGCCGCTCCCGTCGCCGCGACCCACGCGCCTATGGCGAGTACGAGCTCCTCTGGCGGATTTCAACTGATGCTGTTTCATTGTTTATTCGTCATCCCTGAACTTGTTCAACTCTAACCAGATGCCGCACCCTGTGCAGCATGCCGCGTATGGAAGGCGTATCGGCGTGCTCCACCGTGTGGTGCAACCTGCGTAAGCCCAGCGCTTTGATCACCCTTCGCTGAGTTTGAGGATAACCTATTGTGCTCTTGGTCCACGTTATCAGCAGCTTGCTCATATTCTACGCCTCAGCCTGGATACCCGCTCTCTGGTTGCTGGAAGTCCCGTGCCCCCTCCTCTTCAACCTGTTCAACCAGTGGAGAATCTGCCGATTCTTGTTCAGATTCCGCTGGGGTTTCTTCCTGCTCAGGTGGAAACATTGCCAGTTGTCTCAATGCCTCTACGGTAGCTCTTACAACATTGATAGGGTTCTGACTACGCAGGGACTTGGCCACAACGTCTTTTGCGCCAACCATGTCCAACACGGCACGCATGGAAGGCCCGGAAATGATGCCCGTTCCAGGAGGAGCAGGCTTGAGCATCACCTGAGCGGCGCCGTACTTGGCCTTGACCTGAAAGGGTACGGTGGTGCCTTTCAGAGGCACGGTAATCAACGTCTTTTGCGCAATGGTGGCGCCTTTTCTCACGGCATCAGGTATAGCGATGGCTTTGCCTAAACCGGAACCGACCCTCCCCTGGCCGTCACCGACCACAACGAGGGCGCTGAAAGTGAGATGTCGTCCGCCCTTGACGACTTTGGCAACACGGCGAATGTTGACAACACGCTCGGCAAGGGTCACTTGCTCCCTATCCAGGTTATCAATAACTCTATCCATCTGGTTCACCATTAGAATTCAAGACCT
The DNA here is from genome assembly GCA_963667055.2 of Dehalococcoidia bacterium. Taxonomy (GTDB): domain Bacteria; phylum Chloroflexota; class Dehalococcoidia; order Lucifugimonadales; family QGNO01; genus DAOUJH01. Next base: position 851,499 of record OY762956.1, on the reverse strand, counting down.
CCCTCACGGGCAGCATCGGCCAGCGCCCTGACCCTACCGTGGTATTGATATCCCCCTCTATCAAAAATAACCCTGGTAACGCCTGCCTTGTTTGCCGCCTCCGCAATCTGTTTGCCCACGGCGGCTGCGGCCTGTGTCTTCACCATACTGGCTCCATTCTGTTCTAGAGACAGACTGGAGGCAGCAGCAATCGTTCGGCCTGTTGAGTCGTCGATGACCTGTGCATATACCTGGCGCAGGCTGCGAAACACACTCAACCTGGGACGCTCGGCTGTCCCCGCCACTTTCTTGCGTACTCGGAGATGCCTGGAGCGTCTGCTGTGTGTCCTATTTTGTTTTCGAGCCATGTTTACCTAGCCCTCGCCGCACTCTTGCCCGGTTTGAGACGGACCCGCTCGTCAAGATACCTTATCCCTTTGCCGGTGTAGACGTTGGGGCGGCGTATCCTCTTGATACGGGCGGCCATCTCTCCCACCAGCTGTTTGTCTATGCCGTTCACGTGGATGCGGTTATTGCCCTGTACTTCAAGGTCTACACCTTCCATGGGCTGCACTTCCACAGGATGGGAATAGCCGACTTGAACTATAACGTTGCGGCCGGATTGCTGGGCTCTATATCCCACCCCAACTATGTCCAGAGTCTTTTGGAATCCCTGTGAGACGCCTGTGATCATGTTGGCTACCAAAGTGCGAGTCAATCCATGCAGGGAACGGTGCTCTCTAGCTTCGGATTCCCTGGTCACCAGGATCTGCGATTCGTTCACCACTACGTTTATGCCGTCTCTGATCTGTTGCGTCAGGGAGCCTTTGGGCCCCTCTACACTGACCAGGCCGGCCTCTACCGTGACATTGACCCCTGACGGTATCTCTATTGGTTGCCTGCCTATTCTGGACATTTGCCTACCACACGTAACATAGTACTTCTCCGCCTATTCCACGCCGCCAAGCGTCCTGCCCGCTCAGCAAGCCCTTGGATGTGGAGATCACCGACAGGCCGCGCCCGCCGTAGAAGCGCGGAAGATGCTTCTTGTCGACGTACACACGCAAGCCCGGCTTGCTGATGCGCCTGAGACCCTTTATGACGGACTGGTTCTCCTCGTCATAGAGGAGCCTGATTCGCAGCACCTCTCCGGCCTCTTCCTGGAACAGATGATAGTCGTTGATGAAGCCTTCCTTCTTCAGAAGCTCCAGGATGGCCCGCTTCAGCTTGGAAGGCGGGGTGGACACCCAATCACGGTGCACGGCAATGCCGTTGCGTATCCTTGTCAGCATGTCCCCTATGGGATCCGTTTGAGTCACAGTAGCACCTACCAACTAGCCTTTCTGATGCCGGGAAGCTCGCCGCGCAAAGAGAGCGTTCTGAAACAGATGCGGCACAGCCCAAAGTGGCGAATATACGCCCTGGGCCTCCCGCAGAGGTTGCAACGGTTGTGATGCTGCACTTTGAACTTTGGCGGCTTCCGCCACTTGGCTACTTTTGCTGCTTTGGCCATTCTTACCTCAGTCTAGCCGCTCCCTGGCAAACGGCACTCCGAACATTTCCAAGAGGCGGTACGCCTCTTCATCCTTCTGGGCGGTGGTGACAAAGGTCACCTGGAAGCTGCGGATGCGGTCTATACGGTTGTAGTCTATCTCTGGAAAGATGATCTGCTCTCTAATGCCCAGCGAATAATTCCCTCGCCCATCGAAGCTGGTTCTGGGCACGCCGCGGAAGTCCCGTATGCGGGGGAGTGCGGCATTGATAAGTCTTTCCATGAATTCATACATGCGGCGGCCTCTCAGAGTGACCATGACGCCAATCTGCATGCCGTCCCTGATCTTGAAGCCTGCTATGGACTTCCTGGCCCTGGTAACCACGGGCTTCTGACCGGAGATGGCGGTCAGCATCTGAGATACGGAGTCAATAGCATTGGAGTTGGTCAACGCTTCTCCCAGACCCACGTTCATCACAACTTTCTCCATGCGCGGCGCTTGCAGAGGGACCTTGTAGCCAAACTCGCTAATAAGCTGAGGCACAAACTCCTGCCGGTACTTGAGCAGCAGAGCCGGCGCGTGATTGGAAGCGGGTTGAGCGCCGTTTCCTTGAGCGCTCTGCGGCCTGGATCGGCTTCCGCGCTGGGAAGAGGCCGAACTCTTCCGGCCCCGAGTGGATTCTGATTTCGGTTGCTTTTGTTCTTCTTCCATAACGGTCTTCTATCTATCTATCATTTCTTTGCATAAACGGCACACTCGTACCTTACGACCATCGTCAAGGTACGTGCGCCCAACGCGGACAGCCTTGTTGCAGCTTGGACAAACCAGCATAACCTTGGAAACATGGAAAGCGGCTTCCATCTGGATTATCCCGGCCTGCCGCAAGGTAGAGGTAGGGCGCTGGTGCTTTCTAACCATATTGACGCCTTCCACGGTGAGGCGGTTCTTGTCAGGCTGGACAGCCTGGACAGTACCTCTCTTTCCGGCGTCCTTGCCGGAGATGACCTCAACCGTATCGCTCCTCCTAATGTTCACTAGAGCACCTCCGGCGCCAAGGAAACTATTCGCATATACTCCTTGTCCCGTAGCTCCCTAGCTACCGGGCCGAAGATACGGGTTCCCCTGGGCAAGAGCTGATCCGTGAGGACTACGGCTGCATTGTCATCGAACCGGATATGCGAACCGTCAGGACGCCGGTAGGGCTGAGACGTCCTAACCACCACCGCTTTGACCACGTCTCCGGATTTCACCGGGGCGTTGGGCGTGGCCTCCTTCACAGCGGCAACGATGATGTCGCCCACACGAGCATAGCGCTTTCGGGTGCCCCCCGGGATATTGATGCACATGATCACCCTGGCGCCTGAGTTATCGGCTACCTTAAGCCTGGAGTAAGTCTGTATCACGGTCCTTCCTTGCTTTCTCTCTCTTCAACCGGCTGTCCAATCTCCTCTTCCGTAGAGACCTCAGCTTCCTCAGCCGACTCCTGTTCCGGCTCCTCAGTTGATTCCTGTTCAGCCTCCTCAACCGCTTCCTGCTCTGCCCCCTCGGTCGCTTCCTGCTCCGGTTCTTCAACCGTTTCCGGTTCTGGCTCCTCAGCCACTTCTGGCTCAGCCTCCCCAGTCAGCTCTTGTTCGACCGTATCCGCCGTTTCAGCCTGAGGGGCGTCCGCTACGGCTAAGGCAGCCTCCGGCTGGGCGATCTCTTCCTCTATGTCCGCGCCTATCTCTTGCGGCGCTATCTCCGGCACTTCGTGCCGTTCCAGTATTTCGGCTATGCGCCACCGTTTGAGGCGGGACAACGGCTTGGTCTCTACTATCAGCACCCTGTCGCCTATGCGAGCGTCGTTCTGCTCATCATGTGCGTGGAACTTGGAGATGCGGCGTATGCTCTTGCGATATATGGGATGCCGCTGCCGCCACTGGACAGCGACCACTACGGTCTTGTCCATCTTATCGCTGATCACTTGGCCAATGCGTCTTTTGCGGTTTGCAGTGCTCATTTTGCCTGCTCCAACAGTTCACGCTCCCGCAGCACGGTCTTGATTCTAGCTATCTTGTTGCGCACCTTTCTTTGTTGAGAAGTATCGCTCAACTGCCGCGTAGAAAGTCGAAAGCGCACGCTCAACGCCTCTTTGTATGTCTCTTGCAACTCTTTCTCCAAGTCTTCCTGGGATAAAGCCCTTATTTCATAGATACGCACGGTTACTCTCCTGCTCCGGCTGAGGCGTGAGCGTCTTGCCGGGCAATGATGCGGACGTCTATGGGCATCTTGTGAGAAGCCAGGCGCAAGGCCTCCTTTGCCGTATCCTCAGGAACTCCCGCGATTTCGTAGAGGATCCTGCCCGGCTTCACCACGACAACCCACTGGTCCACGGGGCCTTTGCCCGACCCCTGCCGGGTTTCCGCCGGTTTCTTGGTTATCGGCTTGTCCGGGAAGACCCGTATCCAGATGTTGCCGCCTCTGCGCACGTGACGCGTAATGGCCCGGCGACCCGCCTCTATCTGGCGCGCCGTGATCCAGGCGGGTTCCATTGCCTTCAGGGCGAAATCGCCAAAGAGCACCTGATTACCGGTATGGGATGCGCCGCGCATTCGGCCGCGATGCGTCTTGCGGTACTTAACTCTCTTCGGCTGCAACATCCTGTGCCTCCGTATCCTTTACTGAGTCATCCTGAACATCGCCGGCATTGGCACTCCTCTCTATGCCGGACGCCAGCGCTTCATTAAGGCCATCTCTCTCTGAATCAGTATCGCCGGCTTGGACGGTCACTTCTATTGTCCCCAACTCCTCTACCTCTTCCTGTTGCTGCGCCAGAATGTCACCCTTGTACAGCCAGACCTTGATGCCTATTCTGCCCATGGTGGTGGCAGCCTCGGCCAACCCGTAATCTATGTCGGCGCGCAGCGTGTGCAGGGGGACTCGTCCCTCCATGGCTTTCTCTTTGCGGGCTATCTCGTTGCCCCCGAGCCGGCCAGAGGAAACAATCTTGATCCCCTGTGCGCCGGCCTGCATGGCTCTGGACAAAGCCTGCCGCATGGCGCGGCGGAAAGCCACCCTGCGCTCAAGCTGGTCGGCGATGTTCCTAGCCACCAGATAAGCGTTCAGCTCAGGCTGGCGAATCTCCTGGACGTTGACCCGGGCGCGTTTGCCGGTGATGTTCTCAATGTCCCTCCGCAACTCTTCTATGCGTTGGCCGCCGCGCCCAATGACTATGCCAGGGCGCGAGGTATGCATGGTGATCACCAGATCATTGCTGGGGCGTTCTATGTTCACCAAGGCTATACCGGCGTCCACGTATGTCTTGTTGATGTGCTTTCTGATCTTCAGGTCCTCCTGAAGGAGATCCCGGTAGGTCTCGCTCTTAGCAGCAAACCACTTGGCATCCCAGTCCTTGATAATGCCAAGTCGAAAGCCTATGGGATGGGTCTTCTGGCCCAATTAAACCTCCTCGTCCACCACAACGGTGATATGGCTGGAGCGCTTGCTTATACGCCCGGCGCGTCCCCGCGCCGAAGCCCGGAACCGCTTCAGGGACGGGGCTTGGTTGGCGTATATCTGCGCCACTTTCAGTTCGTCAGGCTCAAGTAGTAGGTTGTTCTCCGCGTTGGCTACCGCCGACTTCAACACTTTAGCCACTTCTCTTGCAGCAGGAGTCGGCTGATGATGCAATACGGTAAGCGCTTCATCAACCCTTCTACCGCGAACCAGGGCTACCACCCACTTCAGCTTTTTGGCTGATATGCTGATATTCTTGACTGTAGCTTGTGCAGGCATGCCTACCTCACGGAACTGGCGCGCTCGGATTTGGAGGAGTGGCCCCGAAACGTCCGGGTGGGGGCGAACTCTCCCAGGCGATGTCCCACCATGTTCTCAGTAACGAAGATGGGCACGTGGCGACGACCGTCGTGAACGGCAATGGTCAATCCCAACATATCCGGCATAATCATGGAAGCGCGCGACCAGGTGCGGATTACCGTGCGAGACCCGCTTCTCTGTACAGCCGTCACTTTCTTTGCCAGCTTTGGGTGCACATAAGGCCCCTTCTTTATAGAGCGTGACATAACTTACCTACCCTACCTCCTATTGCCTCTTCTGCGGACTATCATATTATCGGTACGCCTGTTTCGGCGCGTCTTGTAGCCCAGGGCGGGCTTGCCCCAGGGCGTTTTCGGCCCGGGCATGCCTACGGATGAGCGGCCTTCGCCGCCTCCATGGGGATGGTCTCTGGGCGTCATCGCCGAGCCGCGCACCGAGGGACGCCTGCCAAGGTGTCTCTTCTTGCCGGCCTTGCCCAGCTTCACGTTCTTGTTATCCGCGTTTCCCACCTCACCAACGGTAGCCATGGACCGGCTGAGTATGCGTCTAACCTCGCCCGACGGCAGCCTGATCAGCGTGTAGTCGGTCTCCTTGGCCAGCACCTGCGCTGAGAGCCCTGCGCTGCGCACTATCTTGCCGCCCATGCCGGGTTGCATCTCTATGTTGTGCACTTGGGTGCCCGTGGGTATGTGGCTCAGGGGAAGCGCGTTGCCAACCTTTATCTCGGCGTCGGGGCCGGCTTCAACGCGGTCGCCCACCTTCAACCTCTCCGGGTGCAGTATGTAGCGCTTCTCTCCGTCCGCGTAGTGGATGAGGGCGATCCTTGCCGAACGGTTGGGGTCGTACTCTATAGACGCCACCTTGCCGGGCACTCCCAGCTTGTCTCGCTTGAAGTCGATGACGCGGTAGGCCCTCTTTGCGCCGCCGCCGCGCCGCCGCACCGTGATCTTCCCGCGGGAGTTTCTCCCCCCGGAACGCTTCAACGGCGCAACGAGCGACTTTTCAGGACGGGAACCGGTCAACTCTTGGAAAGTGTTGGAAACCGCGCCGCGCCGGGAGGGAGTCGTGGGTCTGTATGTCTTCAACGGCATGGGCTACGCTCCCTCGAATATCTCGATTCTATCGCCGGGTTTGAGGGTCACAATAGCTTTCTTGATGTCCCGCGTTTGCGTCCAGCGAGGGCCAAAGCGCTTCCTCTTGCCCCTGTTCTTCACGATGTTCACCTGGAGCACGTCTACGTTGTAGGCGCGCTTCACGGCCTCTTTTACCATTATCTTATTGGCTCTGGGTGCAATCTCAAACACGTACTTGTTCCGCTCCTGGAGTACGGTGCTCTTCTCGGTGACTATGGGGCGCAGCAGTATGTTGAGCTGTTGCATGGCTATGACTCCCTACGCCTTTCTTCCGCTTCCGACTCCACTTCCACCGCCGCTTCCGGCTCTACATCAGCCGACGCCTCCGGCTCCGCTTCCACAGTCACTTCCGACTCTGGTTCCACCGTTGCTTCCGGCTCCGCTTCCACAGTCACTTCCGACTCTGGTTCCACCGTTGCTTCCGGCTCCGCTTCCACCGCCGCTTCCGACTCCGGTTCCACCGTTGCTTCCGGCTCCGTTTCCACTATCACTTCCACCGCCGCTTCCGGCTCTACATCAGCCGACGCCTCCGACTCCTGTTCCACAGTCTCTTCCTGCTCCGCGCTCGCCTTGGTCCGGCGGCCCCTGCCGCTGCGGGCAGAGCCAGCAGAGGCACGTCGGCGCGGCCTCGTCTTTGGTTCCATCTCCACTTCAGCGGATGTTATGCCGCCCGCCCACAACTCTTCCGCCAGGTGAACGGCATCTACCGTCATGATGAGGCGATCATGTTCCAACAAGTCCAGAACATTGATGTTGGATGCGGGGAGCGTTTTTACCTTCTTGATGTTTCGGGCGGAGAGAACTACGTTGCTGCTGGGTTGATTGGTGACTATCAGGGTGCTGGAGGCTGCTTCCAGCGCCTTGAGGACGCTTAGCATCTCCTTGGTGCGGGGAGTCGGCAACTCCATGCTCTGAAGGAGGGTCAGCCTGTTCTCCCTGGCCTTGTCCGATAGCAGACAGCGAATGGCCAGTCTGCGCATCTTCTTGGGCATGCTCTGGCGGAAACTACGCGGGCTGGGACCGAACACGATGCCTCCGCCTGCGTAGTGGGGGGAACGTATGCTGCCCTGCCTGGCGCGCCCCGTATGCTTCTGCGGCCTGGGCTTGGCTCCGCCGCCCGATACCTGGGCGCGCGTCTTGGTGGAAGACGTGCCCTGCCTGGCATTGGCAAGCTGGCGCACCATGGCCTGGTGCACGACTGGCTGGTTGGGCGGCACGTCAAACAGTTGATCGCTGACTTCCAGCGTTCCAACCTGCGTACCAGTTATGTCCATCACGGGAAGCTTCACTGACCCTTCCCTTCCTTCTCTTCCGAATCCGGAGCGGCTTCTTTAGCCGGTTCAGCCTCCGCCGCATCCGATGGCGCTTCTTCTACCTGTACCGCCGTCTCTTCCACTGCGGGCGGTTCCGACTCTGGTTCTGATTCAGGGGCAGCTTCCTCGGTGGATGCTTGGGGATCCTCCGCTTCCTGTTGCTGTACCGGCTGTTCGGCGGCGGACTCCTGCTCCTCCGCGACGGCGTCCGTATCCTGCGGGAATTCCTCCCGCTCCACGGGCCTGCTCCAAACGGGGTCTTCCCTCAGCCGTTTGATGCCTTTGATGGTATGCTGAATCAGCACCAGCTGCCGGTTTGCGCCCGGCACGCTTCCCTTGATGAGCAGCAGGTTGCGTTCCACGTCCACCTGCACCACCTCAACGTTCCTGGCGGTGACGCGGACGTTGCCCATGTGCCCCGCCATACGCTTGCCCTTGAACACCCTGCCAGGCGTGGTGCCCGCGCCGATGGAGCCGGGCGCACGATGCCTGTCGGACTGTCCGTGAGTCTTGGGCCCGCCGCTGAAGCCGTGCCGCTTGATGCCTCCGGCAAAACCGCGCCCCTTGGTGGTTCCGGTTACGTTTATGATGTCGCCGGGCTGGAATATGGAGACGTCCACCGTTTGGCCCACCTGAACGTAGTCCAGGTCCGCGGGAGGCATCTCCCTCAGATAGCGGAATCTCCCCATCCCTCTGGCGTGCCCCTCTTCGGCCTTGCTCAGGCGGCGCTTCTCTCTGAAGCTGAGCTGCACCGCTTGGTAGCCGTCGTTGGCCGCGGTCTTGACCTGGGTCACCATGCAGGGGCCGGCCTCCACTACCGTCACAGCCTGCGCCGTGCCGTCCTCTTGGAAGACCTGGGTCATGCCTAATTTTTCTCCTAGTAAACCTATTGGCATCTCTATTCCAACTACTGCTTTATCGATATGTCCACGCCCGCCGGCATGTTCAACCTGGTCAGCGCATCGATGGTGCGGGACGTGGGGCTAAGGATGTCGATGAGCCGCTTGTGCGTGCGCAGTTCGAAGTGCTCGCGGGAGTTCTTGTCGACGTGCGGTGAGCGAATGACGCAGAACCGCTTGATGGACGTAGGCAGCGGTATGGGACCGGCCACCTGCGCTCCCGCCCTCTCAGCCGTTTCCACGATGTGCTCCGCCGACTGGTCGAGGAGCCGGTGGTCGAACGCCTTCAAGACTATTCTTATGCGCTGCCTATGCTGTGTCGGGGCCGAGGTTGTCATATCTTCCTGCTTTGCCGGGCCGCGCTATTCGCGGACTACCTCCTGTACGATGTTGTCGGGCACGCGCTGATAGTGGTCGAACTCCATGGTGTAGCTGGCGCGGCCCTGGGTGATGGAACGCAAGTCCGTGGCGTAGCCGAACATCTCCGCCAGCGGGGTGTAGGCCGACACCATCTGGGTGTCTCCCTGGCCTTCCATGTTGTTTATCTGAGAGCGGCGGCTGCTCAGGTCGGAGAGTATCTCGCCGAGGAAATCCCCCGGCGTGACCACTTCTACCGACATCACCGGCTCGATCAGGACCGAACCGCCGCGGCGCAAAGCCTCGCGCATGCCCATGCCGCCCGCGACCCTGAACGCCATCTCGGACGAATCGACTTCGTGGTAGGAGCCGTCGACCAGCGTGGCTTTGACGTCGATCACGGGATAGCCGCCGACGACGCCGTTCTCTAGCGTGTCTCTGATGCCCTGTTGAACGGCGGAGATGTACTCCCTGGGTATGGAGCCGCCCACTATCTTCTCTTCGAAGACGAAGCCCGCGCCGCGCTCCAAAGGCTCCACTTCCAGCCAGACGTGGCCGTACTGGCCGCGCCCGCCGGTCTGGCGCACGAAGCGGCCCTCAACCCGCACGGCGGACGTAATCGCCTCGCGGTAGGAGACCCTGGGTTTGCCTATGTTGGCCTGAACGGTGAATTCGCGTTTCAGCCGCTCCACCAGCACCTCCAGGTGCAGTTCGCCCATGCCGGATATGACCGTCTGCCCCGTCTCCTGGTCGAACCTCATGACGAAGGTGGGGTCTTCTTCGGCCAGCTTGACCAGGGCGTCGGTAAGCCTGTCCTGGTCCGCCTTGCTTCTTGGCTCTATGGCCATGGTGATGACGGGCTGGGGGAAGCGGATGGCTTCCAGCAGCGCCTGCGCGTTCTCCGCGGTGAGGGTATCGCCGGTGAAGGTGTTCTTCAGGCCGACCGTAGCGGCTATGTCGCCGGCCTGGAGCTCTTTAACTTCTTCTCTGCGGTCGGCAAACATTTTGAGAATGCGTCCCATCCGTTCACGCTGGCCTTTGGTGACGTTGTAGACGGTGGAACCGCTGGCCACTTTGCCGGAGTACACCCGCAGGTACACCAGGCGGCCCGTGTAGGGGTCGGTGACCACCTTGAAAGCCAGCGCGGAGAACGGTTCATCCGTGCCTGGTTCTCTAAGCATCTCTTCCCCTGTCTTGGGATGAACGCCCGTTACGGGGGGAACGTCCAGCGGAGACGGAAGGTAGTCCACTATGGCGTCCAGCAGGGGCTGAATGCCCTTGGTGCGCAGCGCCGTGCCGCACAGCACGGGCACAATGTGGTTCTGGATTGTGGAGCGCCGCAGGGCGGAGCGCAATTCATCGGAGGATATCTCTTCTCCCTCCAGGTACTTGATGAGAAGGGATTCGTCCGTCTCAGCCACCTTCTCCATCAGGGCATCTCTGTAGTTGAGGTACTCTTCTCGGCACTCCTCTGGGATGGGGGCTTCCTCAGCCAGGATGCTCCCATCGGAATAGATGAGCGCCTTTTCTTCCAGAATGTCCACCACGCCCTGAAATTCGGAGTTGCTGCCAATGGGCATCTGCACGGGCACGGGGTTGGCCTTCAGGCGGTGGCGTATCATATCTATGGTTCTCTGAAAGTCGGCGCCGACGCGGTCCATCTTGTTGATGAAGCAGATGCGGGGCACGCGGTACCTATCGGCCTGGCGCCATACCGTCTCCGTCTGAGGCTGTACGCCCGCCACGGCATCGAAGACGACCACTCCGCCATCTAGGACGCGGAGGCTGCGCTCCACCTCCGCGGTGAAGTCTACGTGGCCGGGCGTATCTATGACGTTTATGCGGTGCTCTTTCCAGAAGGTGGTGGCGGCGGCGGCAGTGATGGTGATGCCCCGTTCTCGCTCCTGGTCCATCCAGTCCATTACCGCAGTGCCCTCGTCCACGCTTCCCAGCTTGTGGGTCAGCCCGGAAAGGAACAACACGCGCTCAGTGACGGTGGTCTTGCCAGCGTCGATATGCGCAATAAACCCTATGTTACGAATCTCATCCATGAGGATAGGCGACTCCGAGATCCAACCCGTGTAGGGGAATTAAATATACGCGGCTGCACTACCAGCGATAGTGGACAAAGGCCCGGTTGGCCTCAGCCATACGATGCAGGTCCTCCCGCCGCTTCACTGCCGCTCCCTCACCCCGGGAGGCTTCCAGGAGCTCTCTATACAGTCTTTCAGACATCGGCAACCCGCTGCGAGAGCGCGCCGATGTGATGAGCCAACGCATGGCCAGCGCTTGACGCCGGTCTGCCCTGACCTCTACCGGAACCTGGTAGGTGGCCCCGCCGACACGGCGTGGCTTTACTTCCAAGGCCGGTGTGGCGTTGCGCATGGCCTGCTGGAAAACCTCTATTCCGGGGCGGTGTGCTTCTTCCTCCAGCCTGGCCAAAGCAGAGTAGACAATCCTCTGGGCAACTGTCTTCTTGCCGCCAATCATTACGCGATTGATGAATCGGGCAAGCTCTTCGCTCCCATACTTCGGATCGGGCATAACCTGCCTGCGCTCTGCTCGCCTTCTTCTGGACATAATGACCGCTGAGTTGCTAGCCCTTCTTGGATCCGTATTTGCTGCGGCCTTGCTTGCGGTCCGATACGCCTGTGGAGTCCAGAGCGCCGCGAACTATGTGGTAGCGCACCCCGGGAACGTCCCTCACCCTGCCTCCACGAACCAAGACCACGGAGTGCTCTTGGAGAGTATGGCCTTCGCCGGGAATATAGGCCGTGACCTCTATCCCGTTGGTGAGACGCACCCGCGCCACCTTGCGCAATGCGGAGTTTGGTTTCTTGGGGGTTACGGTTTTAACCTGAACGCAGACGCCTCTGCGCTGCGGACAACCGGGACCTCTCACGGTACGGTTGCGCAGCGAGTTTTGCACGAATCTGAGCGCAGGCGCTTTGGTGCGCTTGTGCAGATTCTTGCGGCCCTTGCGTATCAGTTGATTTACGGTAGGCATGTGTCTCCCAGCCCAAGCATAGATAACCGAACCATCCCAGATGGCAACAATCGGCAATTCTATCTTCTAAGGCTAGCCTTGTCAACCACAAAAGCCGCTAGCTCTTATGTTATGAAACATGGGTGACACTCTCAGGTAGGATGTTCACCCCGTCGCAGCCGCCGGTCAATTTTACATTGACTGGAAATGCGGGTAGAATCAGCGCTTGCTTTTTACTACTTACCCTGAGGAGGCGCAGATGACTGCGACGGATGACACACTGAAGAACAACGAACGGTACGCTGACAACTTCGACAAGGGAAGCCTGCCCCTGCCTCCGGCGCTCCACATGGCGGTTGTGGCTTGCATGGACGCGCGCCTGGACACCCACAAGCTGCTGGGACTGAACGAAGGCGACGCCCACGTAATCCGCAACGCGGGAGGTGTGGTCAGCGACGATGTGCTTCGCTCGCTGGTCATCTCCCAGCGCCTGCTGGGCACCCGCGAGGTCGTGCTCATACACCATACGGACTGCGGCATGTTGACCTTCCGCGACGACGACGTGAAGGACGCCATCCAGGCGGACACCGGCCTGCGTCCGTCCTTTGCGCTGGAGGCTTTCGGGAACCTGGAGGATGACGTGCGCCAGTCCATAGCCCGCATACAGGCCAACCCCTTCGTTCCGGTCAAGGACCAGATTCGCGGGTTCGTCTATGACTGCGAGACGGGTAGGCTCAACGAGGTCTGGGCGGCCCGATAGCCCTGTTGTCGAGAGGTTAGCGCAAGGAGGCCCCTAAATGTTGATAAAGCGCTTGGCTGCCGTCTGCTTGATACTGCTGGCCGTGGCAGTGGCCGTCCACTTTCTGGCCACCCAGTTCTACGATCCCACGCTGGAGGGCGCCGCCACTGACGTGTGGCTGATTCTGGACCCGCTGATGGTGATTGGGGTTGTCATAGCCCTGGCCATCGCCTTGCACAGGAAGCTGAACCTGGACGATTCCCAGGGGATCACCCGGGACTACGTGGAGTCCAACTTCACCGTCTACTTCTCGGCGGTTCTTTTGCTGGTTCTCCTTTGGAACTGGCTTGGCTTCGTAATAGTAGACCCGGGGAACGACAACGCGCTGGTGTGGATGTTCATAGACACCGCGGTTCCCCTGCTGCTGGCCTCCACCGGCATCCGGTTGCTCCGCGAATCCTCTTCCGGCTAAGCTTCTCGCCATCAGCGCACGTCTGACTATGGAGAAAAAGAGGCGGCCTTCCTAATTCAGGAAGGCCGCCTCTAAGTCGTCATAGGCCAGTATTCACAAGCAATCGCCCGAGGCTCATCGCAGGGCTTCTACGATGCGCTCTACGTTAGCCCTCACCATGCCTATGTAGTTCCCGGCATCGGTTCCCTCGCTGTCCAGGGCGCCCGAGTAGAGGCGCACCAGCTTTGCGCCCGACTCAGTTGCCACGGTGTTGGCCAGGCGCTCACTAACCGTTGTTTCGCCAAAGATTGCGGGAACGCCCAGTTCCTCCACCTCATGGATCAACTCCGCCAGGTCCTCAGCGGAAGGCTCTGTCTCCGTGGTTGTGCCCAGGATAACCCCCACTACCTCAAAGCCGTACAGCTCCGCGAAATAACCGAGGCTGTCGTGTGAGGTGACCAGCAGCCTGCGTTCCTCCGGCACCATGGCAACCTGCTGCTCGGTCCAAGCGTGGAGCTCCTGCAACTGGGCCACGTAGGCGGTGGTGTTGGCAGTGTAGATCTCCGCGCCGGACGGGTTCATCATGCCAATTTGGGTGGCGATTTCAATGACGGCGGCCGTCACGCGAATGGGGTCGAACCAGAAGTGGGGGTCGTGAACTCCGTGTCCGTGGCCTTCGTGCCCCTCTTCGCCCTCTTCGGCAACGTGTTCAATCTCCTCGATGGCTTCTTCGGCGTCAATTTGCCCGCTTTCGAACTGTTCCAGTATCTCGTGCACCATGTCAGAAGGCTCTTCCGCATCTTCTCCTTCTCCGTGATGCTCAACGCCTTCCAGCAACTCTGCAATCTCTTCCAGTCCCTCATCCGCGGTTATCTCTCCCTCTTCCACCTCATGGACTATGTGGCTGAGTTCTTCCAGGAATTCCACGTCTTCTATATGGGTCTCGCCGAACTCTATCGGTTCTATCGAATCGGCTAGTTCAATGATGCTAGAGGGGTCGCGTGCGGCGTTCTGGAGCAGTTCTGTGAGCCAGCCCTCCTCAAGGCCCAGGCCGATGGTCAACACAAGGTCCGCGTCGGCAATTCTGGCAACGTCCCTGGCGCCCGGTTGATATCCATGCGGGTCTGCGCCTCTTGGGACAAGGCTGAAGACCTCTACGGTGTCGCCGCCGATGTTCTCCACCCAATCCGCTACTATGCTGGTGGTGGTGACTACGCTGAGGACGGTTGGCTCCGGGGTGGGAGTTGGTTCCGGAGTGGGCGTTGGCACCGGAGTGGCCGTTGGCTGCGGAGCAGTCCTGGTTTGCCCGGGTGTTGGCGTAGGCGTTGCTTCGCTGGAGCAGGCGGCCAGAGCCAAGACCATGGCAAACGCTAGGAGCGTAGTTACCCACAGGCCGGATATGCGTCTATCAATATATGGTATCATCATTGTGCCACTGTCCTTTCCGTATGTTTTATGTTAGAACCAACAAGTTCACGGCGGGGGCGCGGCCTCATAAGATTGAGATTGAGTCTCAATGTATGCTCAGCCGAAGTCCCGCTCAGTGGATTTTCATGGATATAACTAGGGCTTACTGACCGTTACCGCACTTGTCGCAGAGGACGTAGACCTCTATGCGGTGACCTACAATTTCGCCGGGTATACTGTTACCCAAGGCTCTCATCAGCCGCTCAACGGTAGCGGCGCGGAACTCGCCTACGTTGCCACACTTGACGCATGCCGTGTGGTGATGGTGCCCAATGCGAGAGAGGCTGTACCTGGGGGCTCCGTCGATGAGATTAAGTCTGCATATGACGCCGACTTCCATGAGAATCTTGATGGTGCGGAAGATGGTTGCCCTTCCCACTTCGGGCAATTCATTACAGATCTCCTCCGCGGTGAAGCCTTCCTGCTTTTCTTCTAAAATGTGGATGATGGCGCGTCTTGGCACCGTGGACCTGTAGCCCCGGTCTTCCAGGAGGGACGCTATGTCCAAGTGTGCTATCAGAGGCGTTGTCATGATACTCAGTGTCAGAGGGTTTGATGATTGCTACAGGGTGTTGCGGGTCTGTCAAGTCCCCGTGCCGGGGGATGCCCAGGTGGAGTCTCAGGGGAGGCAGCTAAGTGGACCCAGGTGCAGGTTCCCTTAGCTGCTGAGAGCGGCAAGGGCTTCGTCCTTAGAGTTGTGAATATTCACGATCTTATCAAAGCCGCTTATGGCGAATATTTCCCGGATAGACTCGGAGAGAGAGCAGACGGCGAACTCGGCCTGCTGGTTTCGCAGCGTCTTGGCCATTAGCAGAATCACGCGAAGGCCGGCGCTGCTGATGTAGGAAAGCTTCTCCAGATCCAGAACCACAGCGGTCTCGCTTCCGTTTATGGCGCCTTCCAAAGCAACCTGAAAGTCCCTGGCGTTGGTGCCATCCACCCGCCCTTCCGTCATTGCTATTAGAGTATCTCCCCTTCGCTCCTGTTGAATCTCCATGCAATCTATCTCCCTGGCCGTGCCTGTAGCTTAAGTTACAGCGACGCGTATTCTATCATAACGTCTTACCATCAGTTAGGGAGCGTCATTCCTCCCTAGAGACTTAGTACAGTGCCTTGTAGACCCACACCCAACTCATCCGCTCCGGTTGAAGGAGCTGGATCAGCGGATACCACCAGTCTACCAGATCACTGCCAAATTTAGATTATTGAGCTTAGACCTAGCTCTGTGCTGTGGAAGCATACACAAAATCAATCGCTAGGGCAATACCATCTATCGTACAGAGTCCCTGCAACGCTTATGCCGCCTCCGAGACTGTTTCCATGATTAGGCGCGTGACCACGTAGGGGTCCATGTTGGCGTTAGGGCGGCGGTCCTCTATGTAGCCCTTGCCTTCCCTCTCCACCTGCCAGGGAATCCTCACGGATGCGCCCCTGTCTGAGACTCCGTAGCGAAACTCCTTGTAGGAGCAGGTCTCATGCCGTCCGGTAAGCCTCTCCTCTATTCCGTAGCCGTAGTTGGCAATGTGCAGTTCATGCCTGGTTCTCAAAGCTTCGGCTGCTTGAACGCAGGCATCGTAGCTGGATCTCATCTCTCTGGTAGAGAAGTTGGTGTGCGCTCCGGCGCCATTCCAGTCGCCCCGGGCGGGCTTTGGATCGAGGGTTGCGTTGATGTCATGGTGCTCGCCAACCCGGTACAGCAGCCAGCGGGCAATCCATAGCTGGTCGGATACGGCCAGCGCCGCAACGGGCCCTACCTGGAACTCCCACTGGCCCGGCATTACCTCCGCGTTGATGCCGGAGATGTCCAGTCCGGCCTTTAGGCAAGCGTCCAGGTGCTCTTCTACCACCGGCCTGCCGAATATCTCGTCGGCTCCAACGCCGCAGTAGTAGCCCCCTTGCGGAGCGGCGATTCCCTGCTCCGGGAAGCCCAATGGCCTGGAGCCCTTGAAGAAGGTGTACTCCTGTTCAATACCAAAGATGTACTCATGCTCGGCGTACTTCTCCTCAGCCTCTGCGCATGCGGCGCGGGTATTGGACTCGTGGGGGGTGAGGTCGGTGTTCAGAACTTCTGTCATCACCAGAATGTTGCTCCCGCCTCTCACAGGATCAGGACACTGAAAGACCGGTCTCAGGACGCAGTCGGAATCGCCTCCGGGAGCCTGGTTGGTGCTGGAGCCGTCAAAGCCCCAGATGGGCAGGGGGTCGCCTTCATTGATGATCCTGGTTTTTGATCTGAGCTTGGGTGTGGGTACGCTGCCATCTATCCAGATGTACTCTGCTCTTATACTCATTCCTTCCTCACGCGAATGGAGATTTCCGGCCAGCCGCCTACTGCCTGCAGACCGGCCAAGGAGCACATGATAACGCAATTCCAAGTGCTATACAACAGAATTGCTAAAGTTACACTTTCTCTAGTACAATGCAACAACTAATTGAGGTAAGCTTGGTACATGTAAGTCAGTTCGGCGGCGATCAAGGCTGTTTCACTTGCTACCACAGCTAAGACACCGGCCAAGCGCCAGATATGGAGCTACAGAACATGGCGACCCGTCCGCTCAGGAGTTCGTTGGCTATGCATAGCCCGCAGTTCTTCCTGATATTGAGGACTCGGTCTATTTGGAGGGAAACACCGTGCTGAGATTTGCTGAGGAACTGATGCTGTTGCTGCTCGACGATGAGGGCGGTCGGTTCGCGCGCGTACCCAGTTGGGCGTTGGACTACGCCCTTGCCGGAGGCGTGTTGATGGACTTGGCGTTGGAAAACCGCATCGACACGGATCCTGATAATCTTGTCCTGCTCGACTCTACCCCCGTGGGCGATAGCCTCCTGGACCCAACCCTGGCCGACATCGCCGCCGGTGGGGAGCACGACGCCCGCTACTGGGTGGAGCGAGCGGCGGCCCGCGGCCCGTTCATTCGAGAGGAAGCCCTATCCCGGCTGGTTGCCGAGGGCATCCTGGAGCGGCGGGACGCCAGGTTTCTCTGGGTTTTCAAGTCCAGGCGCTACCCGACCATCGAGGGCAAGGTAGAGCAGGAGGTCAAGCTGCGCATAATGGGCATCCTGTTCAGCGACGAGATCCCGGACCCGAGGGACGTGGTCATCATCGCTCTGGTCAATGCCTGCCGCATCTTTGAGCATCTGCTGTCTAGGAACGAACTCAACAATCTGGCCGACCGGATAGAGCAACTGCAAAAGCTTGACCTCATAGGCCAGGCCATGACCCAGGCCATTCGAGACATTGAGGCGTCCGTGGCAATGTCAATCCACCCCTACGCGTACTGAGCATCCCCCATGAGGCGTCATGCCTTCCTGACACGTATGTTCACGTCAAGCTGAGACTCGCCGCCTCCCATTAAAACTCCGCGAACAGGAGGCACGTCCTGGTAATCGCGGCCAACGGCTACCCGTACGTAGCGCTGATCCGCCGTGCAATCATTGGTGGGATCAAAGCCAATCCATCCTAAGTTGGGCAACAGGCACTCCACCCAGGCGTGACTGGCCATCTGTCGAGAATCCCTGCTGCCGTTTAAGTATAGATAGCCCGACACGTACCTGGCCGGGATATGCCAGGTACGGGCAATGGCTATCATCACGTGGGCGTAGTCCTGGCATACTCCCTGCCCGGTCTCCAGGATATGCTCAATGTGAGACAACACAGAGGTGGCGCCTGGAACGTACTGGAACCTTCGGAAGAGGGTGCCGGAAAGCTGGAGCAGAGACTGCAGCGGGTCGTCGCCTGCTCTGGCGTCCAGCTCCTTCAGAAAGGAGTTGAGGGCGGAAGAGGGTCTGGCGAAGGCGCTTGGGCGAGTGAATTCCCAGTGCCTGAAGGAGCCCTGCCAGGATAATATCTCCTCCCATGCCCCAGAGCCGGAGAAGTCGGGCAGCGGAGGAGGGGAACTACATTCTACAACAGACCGAGAGGCAATCTCCAGGGTTTGGTGCTGCTGGTAGATGTTCATAATCTGCTTTGTGTTGCCGTAGAAGTCAGTTTCGCTGCTCAGATGTGCCTGTGGGTTGGTGATTACGTCATAGCTAAAAAGCCGTTGCAGCCTGTCATTGCGTGGTTTGAGGCAGAGGGACAGGATGCTGTGGTGTACGGGAGAAGTGTACAGATAGCGGGAAACGTGCTCTATTTCATAGAGTTCCAGCGTCGATTCGACCATGGGCTAACGGGCTGGTAATTCCTCTATGGGGTAATCAAAGTAGGCGCCGGCCAGGAGGTGGTGCAACTCGCGACTGTACTGCAACACCTGTAGCAGCAGCTTGGGCCGGTCTTCCCCATCCGGCCAATTGTAACGGATGAGGGCCCCGGTGCGGCCCGCCAGTCGTAGAGCCGCACTGCTGGCTTTGACGTTGGGCCCGGAGCCGATGGATGATATACCGGAATGGGCCCTGTCCAGAGACCGGCAGAGCGAGTCCGGCAGCAGGGCATCCGTGACAAGCAGGTTCAGCACTTGATCCGGCTGCACCTCCACGCTGTAGCTGCGGTTGTAAGCCTCAACTGCGTGGAAGAGACGGAGCAGACTGGTCCAATCGGCCTCGGAGTACTCCCCGGCCTGGGCATCAGCGTCGATTTGCGTCAGGAGCAGAGAGGTGGAGATCTGGGCCCGCTCTATGAAATGACCCAGTTGCATGAAGCTCCAGCCCTCATCCCGGTACATGGTGGCTCCGGCCACGCCGGAGAAGGTGTTCATCTTAGCCGCCGTTTCAGCATAGAAGCCTTCGGGTGAGGTAGCCCATATATCCGTGATGGTCAGCTTCTGCATCTTGAGGTAAGCCAGGTTGATACTGGTCCACAACTCACCGCTGATACAATGGCGCATCTGCCGGGCGTTTTCACGCCCCATGGAGAAGCAACTCCATACCGAGTCGGGGTTGGTACGTTCAAAAGTTAGGTCGTCGGCAAGGGTGTAAGAATCGGCCTGGGTGAACTCGTCGCTGCCCGTAGTGATCTGGCTTCCCAGTGGAGGCAGGCGGTTCAGCCCGTTGTAGATCCGATTCCAGCCTGAATGAATCTCCGATATGGGGCGGTCCACCAGGGCTTCCGTCTGTAGTCGCAGCAAACGGCAGACGAACTCCGCCCGCTCTAGGTATCTACCCATCCAGTACAACCCCTGTGCGCTGCGAGAAAGCATCCCAATCAGTCTCCCAACACCCAGATGTCTTTGCCTCCGCCGCCCTGGCTGGAGTTCACCACCAGGCTGCCCCGGCGCAGGGCTACGCGGCAGAATGCGCCGGGCACCATGCGGGTTTCCTGTCCGTGGAGTATGAAGGGGCGCAGGTCCACGTGTCGAGGTTCAAAGTTGCCGTCTATGAGGCACGGAGACCTGGAAAGGGAGAGCACAGGCTGCGATATGAAGTCGGCGGGGTTGGCGCGGATCTGTGCGGCGTAATCGTCTCGTTCCTTCTGCGTGGCGTGGGGGCCGATGATCATTCCGTAGCCTCCGGACTCTCCCACTCGCTTAACCACAAGGTTAGCCAAGTTGTCCAGGGTGTACTCCAGGTCAAGGGGTCGGCGGCAAAGGTACGTTTCAACGTTGGCCAGGACGGCCTCTTCGCCGAGGTAGTACCGGATCATGTCCGGCACGTAGGCATAGACGCTCTTATCGTCAGCGACGCCGGTGCCGGGAGCGTTGACCAACGCCACGTTGCCCAGCTTGTAAGCGTGGAGCAGCCCCGGCACACCCAGCATGGAGTCGGGGCGGAAGACCAGCGGGTCCAGGAAATCGTCGTCGACCCGGCGGTAGATGATGTCTACCCTGCGCAGGCCGGTGGTGGTTCGCATGTACACAAAGCCGTCATTGACCAGCAGGTCGCGGCCCTCCACAAGCTCCGCGCCTATCTCGTGAGCCAGGAACATGTGCTCGTAGAAGGCGGAGTTGTAGACTCCCGGGGTGAGGAGGGCGATGCTGGGTTGGGAGCGGCCCCTGGGGGCAAGCTCCAGAAGGGTGGCCAGCAGCAGACGGCCGTAGTGCTCCACTTCCTGCACGCGCGAACCCCTATAGAGACGGCGCATGCTGGTCTTCACCGCCTTCCGGTTTGCGATCATATAGGAGACGCCGGAGGGCACCCGCAGGTTGTCCTCCAGCACCCGGAAGCCGTCGTTGGTCCTGATGACGTCGGTGCCGCAGATGCCGACCCAGGTGCCGTGGGGCGCCGAAAAGCCGCGCATCTCCGTGCGATACTGCGGGCACTCCATGACCACGTCCACGGGAATAACGCCATCGTTCAGAATACGGGCTTCGTTGTAGACGTCTTCCAGGAAGAGGTTGAGCGCCTTCACCCGCTGGGCCAGCCCCTTCTCCAAGAAACGCCACTCCTCAGCGGAGATGACCCTGGGTACGCAGTCCACGGGTATTATCCGCTCCTCGCCTTCCTCATCGCCGTAGACGGTAAAGGAGATGCCCTCGTTGGAGAAGGAACGGGTCACCCGTTCCTGGATGCTCTTTATCTCATCGTAGGAGAGAGAGAGCAAGCTTTCGTGAAGAGGTCGGTAATGCTCCCTGGGCGTTCCGTCCTGCAAGAACATCTCATCATATATGGACGGTTCTAGGTTGTAGTCAACGAATTTCACAGTATCAAGATACCACAGCGCGGGAGTTGTTAGCCACTGCGCCACGACATGGAAGTGGGCAAAGCCTACTGGCTGTACGTAGAGCAAGCTGGCGTCCCGGTACCGTAAAGACGGGCAGGCTAGTCACTCAGTGGTGCGCTGGTGGACCTTGTCCGCCGCTGAGTTGCCGCTTCGCACCGCGCCCTCCATGGTGGCGGGCCAACCCGTATCGGTCCAGTCTCCGGCCAGCAGCAGGTTGTCTAACGGCGTCTCCGACGGCAGCCGTGACGCCGAGGAACCCGGGGCGGGCCGGAACGTGGCTTGCCGCTCCTTGACAACCACGAACCGTTCCACGATTGCATCCCGTGCACCCGGCATTACCTTAGCCAGTTCAGGCAAGAAGGAGTCGGCGATCTCTTTCTTACTCATTGGCCAGTGCTCCCAGGCCCCGCTCAGCGAGACGGTGAGATACTGGCCGGGCCCGGGCAGCCCCAAAATGCGAGTCTTGTTGAATACCCACTGCACCGAACTCTCTACAAACGCGGCGAAGTCGAAGTCGGCTACCGGGCGGTCATACCAGACGTGCAGGTTCACGATGGGCGACCAAGTGAGAGACGCGGCGGGGGCGAAGGCGGAGCGCCACTCCTCCGGCAGCAGTCCAAGCAGCGCCGTTGGCGTGAGCGCGCTAACGTAGAAATCGGCGCGCACAGGCTCGCCGCCGCTCAGTTCCACTCCGGTCACCGCGCCGTCGTCCATTCGCAGTCGTTCCACCGACCGCCCCATCACGAGCGTGACCCCTTGTTCGCGCAGCCTTCGTTCAACGGCGTTCCCCATCACCTCTGACAGCCCGGCGCTGGCGTAGCCCACGTTAGCGCCATGGCGGTCTTTGAGCATGGCGGTCTTGAATAGCATGAAACCGGCGCTGGCGCTAACGACCTCTGAAGAATCGTTGAGCGCCGGGAGCACCAGCAGGTCCCATAGATTCCGGATTGTTCTGCTACTCTGGCCTGCTTCCTCCAGCCAGTCCCGGAAGGAACGCGACTCTAGGTCGTGGCGGTCGTGGTGGCGCTCCTGCCTGATGCGCAACAGTGCCCGCATTGCGGTCAGCTTGTCAGTCCAGCTGATGTGCGGGTAGCGCAATAATGACCACCCAAGGTGGAGCGGCGCAGGAAGCGGCAGAGCGGAGAGCAGACCGCGCTTTCCACATGGATCAAAGACCTCTATGCGGAGGCGTCGCTGGCGGTGGGTGAGGTGCAGTGTGCCGATTTCGTGCAGGAATTGGGCGTACTCTGTGCAGCAGCCGAGGAACACGTGCTGGCCGTTGTCGACCTGCACGCCGCTTTCGCGGTCGGTGAAGGAGAAGGCGCGCCCTCCCAGGTAGGGCCGCCGCTCCACCAGCGTCACGTCGTGACCCAGCCGAACCAGCCGCCATGCCGCAGCCATGCCGGCCAGCCCCCCGCCCAGCACCGCGACGCTGCTCACGCGCCCCGTCGCGCCGGGAGCAGGCTCGACGCCCACAGCCTGACGGTGAGCAGCACCTTTTCGGCGGTGGACAGCCTGATCCGGCCCTGGAATACGTCGAAGCGGCGGGCTTCTATGCGGTCAAGCAACCGCGAATATAGCCCGTGGAGCACGGAGACGCAGGCGCGGGAGCGGACGGGCACCAGGGGAAGCAGCCGCGCCCCGCTGTCGTAGTAGCCGCGGGCGCGCTCCGCCTGGAAGCGCATCAGCTCTGTAAAGCGCCGGTTGACGACGCCCCTGGTCAGTTCCTCTTCTGAGTAACCGAAGCGGGCCAGTTCGTCCTGCGGGATGTAGACGCGGCCGCGCTCGGCGTCCTCCCGGATGTCGCGCATGATGTTGGTAAGCTGCATGGCCAGGCCGAGGTCGACGGCGTGGCGGCGCGCCTCCGATTTCGAATAACCGAAGATTTCGACGCAGATCAGTCCGACGGTGGAAGCGACGCCGTAGCAGTACCGCCGCAGGTCTTCGAAGGTTGCGTATCTGCTCTGCGACGTGTCCATCTCCACGCCGCCCACCAGCTCCTGGAAGCTAGATTGCTCTATGCGGTAAGTGGCCGCCACGTCCGCCAGCGCCGTGAATACGGGGCCCTGCGGATCGCGGGCGTAGGCGCGCTCCAGGGAGCGGCGGACGTCGGCCAGGCCGTCGAGCTTGGCCTGGGTGGAGGCGTCGCCGTCGGCGATGTCGTCGCAGATGCGTGCGAAGGCGTACACGGCGTAGATGGCCTGTCGCTTGGCGGGAGGAAGCGTGAGGAAGGCGAAGTAGAAGTTTCGCGCCTCTTTCTTGGCCACGTCGCGGCAGTGGCCGTAGGCCTGTGCCAGCGCTCCGTCCGCCGCCATCACGCCCGCCTCAGGACGGCCAGCCGCGTCATGGTGGAGAGCATCAGCCGTAGCTTGCGGGCGCGCGTCACCACGGGGCGTCGGCTGAGCACGTCGTAGTTCTGGCGGCGGATGGCCGCCAGAACGGCCATGCCGCCCCTGCTGAACAGCGCGACGTCCAGCCTTGCCCGGCCTCGGAGACTCCGCTCCAGCGGGAGTCCCTGTCGGAACAGATCCTCCGCCCGGTCTACTTGGAAGCGCATCAGGGCGCGGAAGTTGTCGTTCACCACGCCGGCGGCCAGTTCCTCCTCGGAGTAGCCGAAGCGCGCCATGTCCTCCTGGGGGATGTAGACGCGGCCCATCTGGTAGTCCCGACGCACGTCTTGCCAGAAGTTGGCAAGCTGCAACGCCGTGCAGGTGGCGTCGGAGAGGGCTTGCCGTTCGGAGTCGCGGTATCCCAAAACGTAGAGCACCATGCGGCCCACCGGTTCCGCCGAGTGGCGGCAGTAGTGCAGCAGGTCGTCGTAGGTTTCGTAACGCCGCTGGCGCTGGTCGATGCGGTTCGCCTCTATGAGCCTCGTGAACGGCTCCTCGGGGATGTCGAACTTGCGGATGGTGTCCTGCAAAGCCAAGGTTACGGGGTCGGCGGGTTGGCCTCCGTAGCAGAGGGACAGCTCGGCTTCCCATTCGTCCAGGAGGGACAGGCGGTCGCCGGGCGCTTCGTCGCCGAGGTCGTCGGTGCGGCGGCAGAAGGCGTAGACAGCAAAGAGGTGGGGCCTGAGCGCGCGGGGCAGGAGCCATGAGCCGACGGTAAAGTTTTCGTAATGGCTGCGCGCCAGCCGTTCGCAGTGCTTGTAGGCGGCTTGCACTTCGCTTAGGGCAATGTTCGTACCCGCCGGGAACTCATGCCGTGTCGTCATGCGCCTGTGCCCCGACCGAGGGTTTGCGGCGCAGTCCTGGATGTCGGCGCGTTGCTCATTTGCGGGTGCGCTCCTCAAGAATAGCGGTCATATTATACACGATTCTTCCTGCCTCACCGCCGTCCGAGCGTAGAGGGGAAGCGGCTTGCGGTTGCAGTGCAACGGCGCGAGTTTGAGGACGGCGGAATAGAACGCTGTATCGGATGTGCTATGCTTATAATGTGAAAGCAACGGCGCAGTGAGCGACTGACCATCCCTCCTGCGGCACAACGGAGGATTATCAATGAAGCGTGCACCGATACTGGCTATCCTGAGCATTGTCCTTGTTCTGACGGTTGTTGCCTGCCAGGGAGAAGCCGGGCCTGCCGGAGATCAAGGGCCCGCCGGAGAGCAAGGGCCTGTCGGGCCTCAGGGCCCCGCAGGGAAACCCTTCTCTCTGGATGAGGCCGCCATAGCATCCATTGTTGAGGTGTTGCAGGGACTGTTGTTTGGCGAAATCCTGGACGGCTTTGCGAAGTTTGGGATAACCGACTTGGAAGAACCGCTGCCGGAAGCGCCCCCCAAGTGGGACCCGGAGGAGTACACCCAATACGTGGTCATGGAAGCCATCAGCATGTATAACGCCGTTGGCCGTGAGGATACGGTAGCCTACTACAACACCCCGGAGAGCATAGACGGCCAGTGGTACGTGTTCATTTTTGACAAGGATGACATCATGCTGGCTCACGCCGCGAATCCGACTTTGGTTGACCGGCCGGCCTCCGTGGCTGTCGGACCGAACAACTACCCCGCCGGAGAGGCTGTGGTTGCCGTTGCCGACGAAGACGGCGAATGGTTCAGCTACACATACCCCAACCCGTCTACAGGCGGAGTTGAGACCAAGCATTCGTGGATAGTGGAGTACCACGGTCTAACCTTCGGATCAGGCTGGTACGAGCGCGGGCCTGGCAAACACGACGCCCCCGCTTACACCAGGGCTTTCGTTGGGAGCGCTATAGAACTGTATAACGCCGTTGGCCGTGAGGATACGGTAGCCTACTACAACACCCCGGAGAGCGTGGACGGCCAGTGGTATACGTTCATTTTTGACGAGGATGACGTAATGCTGGCCCACGCCGCGAATCCGGCTCTGGTTGACCAGCCAGCCTCCGTGGCTGACGGACCGAACAACTATCCCGTTGGAGAGGCCGTCGTTGCGGTTGCCGACGAAGACGGCGAATGGTTCAGCTACACATACCCCAACCCGGCCACAGGCGCTGTTGAGGCCAAGCACTCGTGGATAGTCGAATACGACGGCCTGGTCTTCGGCTCCGGCTGGTACGGGCCGGGCCCCAGCAAGTCCGACCAGCCCGCTTACACCCAGAGCTTTGTGCAACAGGCCATCAACCTGTA
Source organism: Dehalococcoidia bacterium (assembly GCA_963667055.2). Lineage (GTDB taxonomy): Bacteria > Chloroflexota > Dehalococcoidia > Lucifugimonadales > QGNO01 > DAOUJH01. Next base: position 825,665 of record OY762956.1, on the reverse strand, counting down.
TGCCGCAGTGGGTCTTGAGGATACCGTGGCCTACTACAACACACCGGAGAGCATAGACGGCCAGTGGTACATGTTCCTCGGCGACGAGAATGACGTGATGCTGGCCCATGCGTTCAGTCCGGACCTGGTGGGACAGAGCTATTCGGAGATTACGGCGCCGAACAACTATCCGTCGGGAGCGGCGGTTGCGAAAGTGGCGGATGAAGACGGGACGTGGTTCAGCTACGCCTTTGCCGATCCTTACACGGGGGCTGTGAATTTCAAACATTCGTGGGTGGTCAGGTACGACGGCCGGCTCTTTGGGTCGGGCTGGTACGAGGACGGGCCCAGCAAGTCCGACCAGCCCGCTTACACCCAAGCCTTCGTGCAGCGAGCCATAAACCTGTACAACGCCATTGGACGCGAGGACACGTTAGCCTACTACAACACCAAGGAGAGCGAGGACGGCCAGTGGTACGTCTTCATCATTGACCCTGACGGCTACACCATAGCCCATCCCCAGCCCAAGTACCGGGGCCGGGACCCCAGCCTCCGCATAGATGCCAAGGGGTACTTCTACGGCGACGACCTGCTCTCGGCTACCGAGTCCGGGAAATGGGTGGACTACGTGCTGCTGAACCCTGAAACGGAAGAGGACCGGCAGAAGCACACCTGGGCGGTGCGCCACGACGGTTTGCTCTTCGGCTCAGGCTGGTACGAATAGAGCGCCGGGCCTTGCCTGCCTGCCCCTTTGCCCGCTTGCCAGCGGGGCGGGTGCGGTGGTGGGGAGGCCCGTCCGCTATTGACACCCGCAAGACTTGGTTGCTAGATTCGAGGAGCGGGCAATCACATAAGAACAGGCTTCAGCGATGCTCACAGACCGACAGAAGCAAATACTCAACATCATCGTCGATCGGTACATTCATAGCTCTGCCCCCGTGCCCTCAGACGTGGTGGCCGGCAAGATGGACCGCCCCGTCAGTTCGGCGACGATCCGCAACGAGATGGCGGAGTTGGACAAGGCGGGTTACATCACCCGTCCCCACACCTCCGCGGGCGGCGTCCCTTCCGACAAGGCTTACCGCGCATATGTGGAGTCGCTGTACATACCCGACCTGCCCAGGCAGGTACGGGAGGAGATTCAGGGCAGGTTTAGCCAGGCTAACATGGAGGTAGAGGCGTGGGGGCGCATGGCGGTGCGTATGCTGGCCGGGCTTGTCCACACCCTGGCCATGATCAGCTTCCCCGCAGGGACGCCTCCCCGCTGGAAGCGGTTGGAGCTGGTCTACTTGGAGGAGTTCCTGGCGCTCCTCATAATGGTATTGGACGAATCCAGGCTGCGCCAGCGGCTCATGCCCCTCAAAGAGAGCATGACCCAGGATCAGCTCACACGCGTGGCCAGCAAACTCAACGCGCTCTACTCGGGCAATACGCGGCAAGAGTTGACGGCTCGCGATGAGGAGTTCGCCCCGTTTGAGTCCGACGTAATGGACGCCGCCGGCAAGTTGCTGAAACAGGAATACGATTCGGAGCCGGTACACTTCATAGACGGGCTGCGCCACATGTTCGCCTACCCGGAGCTTGCCGCCGGCCCCACAGCGAGGAACGTGCTTGAGCTGGTGGAAGATGGGGAACTTGTGCCGGTGGTGCTGTCGCAGGCCCCGGGCGCCGGCGACGTCAACGTGACGATAGGGACGGAGCACAGGATGAACCAGCTCCACCCCTTCAGCGTTGTGTACGCGCGCTACGGGGAGCCTTCGGAGACGGGCGGCGTCGTCGCCATTCTGGGGCCCACGCGTATGCGGTACCCGGACGCCATATCCAACGTTCGCTATTTCTCCCACTTGATGACAGAAATGGTGGGCAGCCTGCACGGCAGGTAGCCGGACCGTCCAAGCTCGCGCCTCTCCGCCTAATGACTCAACTTTCGTGGAAGTTTGGCGTATAATCTTATAGCTATGGCAGTGAAGAGAGACTACTACGAGGTGCTGGGCGTCGCCAAAGGAGCCTCCGACGAGGAGGTCAAGAGGGCGTTTCGCAAGCTTGCCCTGGAGTATCACCCCGATAGGAACAAGGAGCCCAACGCCGAAGAGCGGTTCAAAGAGGTCAACGAAGCGTACCAGGTGCTGAGCAGCAGGGAGAAGCGCTCGGCGTACGATAGGTTTGGCCACGCCGGAGTCGCGTCCAACGGCGGCGCGGGGCGCGGGTTCGAAGGATTCGACACGTTCAGCGGCTTCGGCGACATCTTCGATGCTTTCTTCGGCGACTTCGGAGCCGCTACGCGAACCAAAGCGCGCCCCACGCGGGGCCGCGACCTAGAGATTGGCCTGACCCTGACCTTTGAAGAAGCGGCTATGGGCACGCAAAAGACGGTCAGGGTGTCGCGCATAGAGACCTGCGACCGGTGCCAGGGGAGCCGCAGCGAACCCGGTACGTCCATGGAGACCTGCGGCGCTTGCCGCGGCGCGGGCCAAGTGAAGCGTTCCCAGCAGAGCCTGTTTGGGCAGTTCGTACAGGTGGCGGTCTGTCCCAGTTGCCGCGGCGAAGGCCGGATTGTGTCGCAGCCTTGCCAGAAATGCCGCGCGCAAGGAGTGGAGCGAAACACGCGGGAGCTCAACGTGGCGATTCCGGCCGGGGTTGAGGACGGTTCGCATCTGCGACTAGCGTCGGAGGGCGACGCAGGTTCTCACGGCGGCCCGCCCGGTGACGTACTGCTTTTGCTCAACGTGAAAGGGCACCGGGTTTTCCAACGGGACGGGTCCAACCTGCTTCTCAATCTGTCAATCAACTTTTCGCAGGCGGCGCTGGGCGACTCGGTGGAGATTCCCACCCTGGGAGGTACGACATCGCTGGCCATTCCCGCCGGCATACAGACGGGCGCCGTGCTCCGAGTCAAGGGACAGGGCGTGGCCAAGGTCCATGACAGAGGACGCGGCGACCTATTTGTTACCGTACACGTTGTCACGCCGCGCTCGCTGGACCCGGAAGCGAAGAAGCTGTTGGAGCAACTGGCGGGCAAGTTGAGCGGAGGCCAGGTCTTGGAAGAGGACAAGGGCTGGTTCCACCGCATCAAGGACTCCTTTGGGGGCGGCTCCGGGCCTTGAAGTGGCTGCAACTGAGCGTTCGCACCACTCCTGAGTTCGTGGAGCCCGTCTCCGAGCTTCTTCGGCGCTACGGAGAACGGGACGTGATTGTCCAGGAAGAGGGCGACTGGGACCCGGACAACACCGAGATGGATCCACCAACCTCCGTGGTAGTGATGACCTGCCTCCCCATGGACTCAACCGCCAGCCTCAAGCGCGAGATGATAGACGCCGGCGTTCGCTTGATTTCCATCTTGCAGCCCGGCGCTTCCCTGGAAGATAAGATTGTAGATGAGGGTGAATGGGAAACCGCCTGGAAGTCCCGCTTCACCGTGAAGCACATCGGGAAAAGGCTGGTTCTCAAGCCTACCTGGCAGACATATCGACCCGCCGCGGGCGAGGTTGTCATTGAGCTTGACCCGGGCATGGCGTTCGGCACGGGGCACCACCCCACTACTCGCGTGTGCCTGGAACAGCTGGAGAGGCTGCTGGTTCCCGGCATGAGCGTCCTCGACATGGGCACAGGATCCGGCATACTGGCCATAGCCGCCGCGAAGCTGGGCGCGGGATGCGTGGTGGGTCTGGACACCGACGAGGCGGCGGTACAGGCGGCGCGCGCCAATGTCGAACAGAACAGGGTACTCGGAGTGCGGCTCGTGCACGGCACGCTGCCCCACTCCGAGGTTCGGGACGGCGAGTATGACCTGGCCCTTGCCAACGTCACTGCCCGCGTTGTCGCCTCATCCGCCGGATCGCTGGCACGGGCGCTGAGGGGAAACGGCCTCCTCATTGCTTCGGGCATCCTGGAGGAGCGGCGGGACGAGGTCGAAGCGGCGCTTGGGGAATCGTTCGTCGTCGAGCAGACCCTGACCGACGGCGATTGGGTGACAGTGGTGGCGCGCAAGGCGGGGCTTACCAGTTGAGCAGGCGTATTCCCGTGACCACAAAGTAGACGCCGAGAAGCCCCAGGAAGGAGCCGCAGACCAGGATTATGCCGCGGTAGACGTTCCGGGACAGGTAACGCTTGCCGGAGGCGATGGTGGCCGAAACAAAGCCGTACCAGGCCAGGTCGGACAGGATGTGCCCCAGGTAGAAGGCGGCTATGCCTGCCAATCCGGCCTCCAGCGAGCGCGTAATCAGCGCCGCCCCCACCGTGAGCCACCACAGCGCCCAGAAGGGGTTGCTCAAGCTGACCAGTACCCCGCCCGCCAGCGGTTTCAGGCTCAGGCTAGACCTTTGCACGTCCTGCAAGGAGAGGTCGGGGGCGTCTTTGGACGGGTTTCTGAGCAGCCCCCAACTCATCAAGACAAGGAAGCCTCCGCCCAGCAGTCCTATGGCCGCCACAACGGGGTCTGAGTCCAAGACTTGCGCCAGCCCAAAAGCCAGCGCAACCACCGCGACCAGTTCCAGCAGGGAATGTCCGGCCACCACCAGTGGCCCCGCTATGAAGCCGATGCGTACGGTTTCCTTGATGTTGTAGGCAAGCAGAGGGCCCGGAGAGATCGCGCCGGAGAAGCCAACAAGGAACGAGTTTGCAAAAATTACGAGTATGATAGCCACAGCAATGCTCCGTTGGGCTTGCTCACTTCATCGACTTATTCCGGCTGTGGCGCTCTCCCCAGAAGCTCCGTAACAGCCTGTTTGGGGTCCAGTCCCTCAAAGAGGATTCGATAGGTTGCCTCTGTGATGGGCATTTCAACATTGAGTTCGTGCGCCATCTTCATTGCCGCAGCCGTGGTGTCCACACCCTCAGCCACGTTTTGCATTGTAGCAAGTATATCGTTCAGCTTGCGCCCCTTGGCCAGATGCTCTCCTACGTACCTGTTGCGGCTCAATGGACTTTCTGAGGTGGCTATGAGATCGCCCAGGCCCGCCAGGCCTGTGAAAGTCAAAGGATTTGCCCCGGCCGCCACTCCCAGCCGGGTAATTTCGGCAAGCCCGCGGGTGATGAAAGCGGCCTTTGCGTTGTTTCCCAACCCCAGACCGTCGCTTATGCCGGAGCCGATGGCTATGGTGTTCTTCAAAGCTCCTCCAAGTTCTACTCCCAGCACGTCGGTGTTGGTGTAGACGCGGAAGTACGGCGTCATAATCATGGCCTGGGCCGCGCCGGCCAGCCCGGCGTCGTTGGATGCGATGACGGTTGACGATGGGATGCGCTGTGCGATCTCTCTGGACAGATTGGGGCCGGACAGCACCCCTATGCGGGCTCTCAACGGCTCAGGGAGTTCTTGCTCCATTACTTGGCTCATCCTGAGTCCCGTGTCCAACTCCAGCCCCTTGGTGGCGCTGATTATCACTGCCGATTGATTCAGGCTGTCCCGCACCTGTTGAAGGTTTGCTCTGAATCTTTTGGAGGGGACGGCTATGATGACCAGGTCCGCCGCTTGAAACGCCGCGTCCGTGGAAGCGGTAACGGCCAGCGTCTTGGGAAAGGGAAAGCCGGGCAGCAGACGCTTGTTCTCACCGTCGTTGCTCAGAACGGCGGCCTCTTCCGCCGTTCTGGCCCACAGCGTGACGCGGTGGCCCTGAGACGCCATGAGAATGGCCAGCGTGGTGCCCCAGCTTGTCGCGCCTACAACTCCTACTGTCCTGGTGTCGTCCGTCATGTTGCATGTGGCGGTACAGCCCCCGGAGGGCCGCCGCCGAACTGTAGGCGGCTTTCCGTGCCGTTGAGCAGGCGCTGGATGTTGCCCCTGTGCCGCCAGATTATCAGAGGTCCGCCGACCATTGTATAGACCAGATACTGCCAGGGCGCGACGTCCAATGCAACCATGACCGGCAACGCGGCGATGGCCACCACCACCGCCGAAACGGACGCCAGCGATACGTAGCGGCTCACGGCCACGATGGGAGCAAAGGCGGCGAGAGCCAGCGCCGTCACCAACGGCGCAAGCACGGTGATGGAACCGACGGCTGCCGTGATTCCGCGACCGCCCCGGAATTTGCTGAAGACGGGCCAGTTGTGTCCCGCGAGCACGGAAAGAGCGGCCAGCGCTTCCAACAGAGGGTCGTCGCTTGCCAGCTTTGCCGCCAGTACGGCAACGACTCCTTTGGCGGTGTCCGCCGCAAAGACCAGGGCCGCCGTGCGTGCGCCCAGTATGCGCAGGACGTTGGTTGTTCCTGTGGAGCCGCTGCCGTGCTGGCGTATATCGACGCCGCCCTTCAGCCTCCCCATCATCAGCCCCCAGGAGATGCTTCCCAGAAGATACGCCCCAGGTAGAATCAAAGCGTACTCGATCACTTCTTCCTGCCGTTCTTGAATTCCAGCTTCAAATGAGACCAGCGAAACCCTAGAGTTTCTCGCAGGCGGTTTTCCAAGTATCTTTGATAGGAGAAGTGCATCAGGTCGGGATGGTTCACGTAGAAGGCGAAGGTTGGCGGGTTCACGCCCTCCTGGGCCACCCGGCTCAGCCGCAGATGGCGCTTTCCCTTGCGCGGCGGTAGGTGGCGCGACATGGCCGCTACGACTTCACTGGTCAGCCGGTCTTGCGGCACCTCTTTGTTCAAGTCGTTGAACACCATCAACGCCGCGTTCAGCGCCTCATCTATGCCGCTCTCTTCCACTGCCGAAACAAACCGTATGGGAGCATAGGGGATGAACCTGAACCTGTCCCGTATCAACGCTACGCACTCCGCTTCGTTCAGCCGCAGCTCGTCCGCCAGATCCCACTTGTTCACAAGCACCACCACTCCCTTGAATGCGCCGGCCACTTGCCCCAGGATGTGGGCGTCCTGGGCGGTTGCCAGTTCGGAGGCGTCCAGCACCAGAAAGACCACGTCCGCCCTGTCTATGGAACGGACGGAGCGCAAGACGCTGAACTTCTCGATGCCGGGGACGACTTTACCCCGCCGCCGTATCCCTGCCGTGTCGATGATGAGGAACCGCTGCTCCTTGTATTGCAGGGAGGTGTCTATGGCGTCGCGGGTGGTTCCGGGCACGTCGCTGACTATGGCCCGCTCCTCACCCAAGATGGCGTTGAGCAGCGAGGACTTGCCCACGTTGACTCGTCCCACTATGGCCAGCGAAAGCGTTTCTTCTTCGTCGGGCCGCTCATAACCGGCGGGGGGAAACGGCTCCATCACCGCGTCCATCAGGGCATCTATGCCGGTGTTGTGGTAGGCGCTTATCGGAACGGGGTCTCCCAGGCTCAACTCGTAGAACTCCGCCGTACCCTGTGACAGCCTGGGGTTATCCACCTTGTTGACCGCCAGGAATACGGGCTTATCCCACCTCCTCAGACGCCCCCCTATTTCCAAATCCAACGGGGTTACGCCGTCTTGTGCGTCGGTGAGGAATACGATTGCGTCCGCCGACTCTATGGCCGCTTCCACCTGCTCCTCGATCTCTTCCGATAGAGGAGCGGTCGCGCCGTGTTCCAGTCCGCCCGTGTCGACTACGATGAAAGGGCGTCCTTCCCACATGGCGTCCAGCGAGATACGATCCCTGGTGGTGCCCGGCTCCTCCGCGATTACGGCAACCCGGCGCCCCACGAGACGGTTGAACAGGGTGGACTTCCCCACGTTGGGGCGTCCCACTATGACAATTACAGGTTTGCTCATCACACAGGCGGTAAGCCGGACTTACCCGCTACCCCGTCCTTCCAATATCGTTTCAAGCGCCGCTTTTTGAGCGTGCAGCCGGTTTTCCGCTTGATCGAACACCACGGACGCGGGATGTTCCAGCATACCGCTGCTAACCTCCTCTCCGTGGTGAGCAGGGAGAGGGTGCATGAAGATTGCCCCCGGCTTGGCAAGCTCCATCAGGCTGGGGTTTACCTGGTAGCCTGCGAAGATTTTCAGCCGCTCCTTTGTTTGGTCTTCCTGTCCCATGCTGACCCAGACGTCCGTGTAGACGACGTCCGCTCCGGCCACCGCTTCTTCGGGCGCGGTGACCTGCGCCACCCCGGCCGCTTCCAGCAAGGCCGCGGGAAGCTCGTATCCCTGCGGAGAGGCGACGGTGCAGCCCGCTCCCAGGGAGGCTGCGGCCAGCGCCAGGCTGGCGGCGACGTTATTGCCGTCCCCTACGAAAGCTATGGATACGCCGTAGGTCTTGCCCAGGCTCTCCTGGACGGTGAGCATGTCTCCCAGCGCCTGGCAGGGATGCTCCACGTCCGACAGGGCGTTGATCACGGGTATGGAAGCGTGCTCGGCCAGTTCTTCCAGCGTTTGGTGGTGATAGACGCGCGCCACTATGGCGTCCACGTACCTGGAAAGCACCTGGGCCACGTCCGAGATGGCCTCGCGGCCTCCCAGCCCCACTTCGTCCTTGCCGAGGTACACGGGGTGACCCCCCAGCTCCTTGATCCCCACGTCGAAGCTGACCCTGGTGCGCAGCGACGGCTTCTCGAAGAGCAGGGCCACGCTCTTGCCCTGCAACGCCGCGCTTTTCTCGCCGCCTTTGAGAAGCGAGGCGCGCCCCACGACCTGCCGGATCTCCTCCGGCGAGAGGTCGGCTACGGACAGCAGGTCACGTTTGGTCAAAGTCAGCCTCCAATTGCCAACAGTATAACGGGAGTAGTCTGCGGTTGATAGGGTACCACGCTCATCGTGAGCGTAGTTAGCCAGGGGGAGGAGGTGCTATATGAGCCCGGCTCGCTGGAAAGCCTTGCCCTCGGTAGCTATCGCGGGGGCAACTATCATCTCGGCTTGCTGCAACTCGCGGATGCTGAGCGCGCCGCACATTCCCATGCAGACCCGCAGCGCGCCGACCAGGTTTTGCGTCCCGTCCGTACGGCTTGAGGGCCCAAAGAGCAACTGATCCAGGGTTCCCTTGACGCCGGTCTTTATTCTGGTGCCCCTGGGCAGCGCCGGGTGAGGCGTGGCCATGCCCCAGTTGAACCCCTTGCCGGGCGCTTCTTCCGTCTGCGCAAAGGGCGTGCCTATCATCACCGCGTCCGCGCCCGCTACTATCGACTTGCAGAGGTCTCCGCCGGTGCGAATGCCGCCGTCGGTGATTACCGATACGTACCGCCCGGTGCGTCGGTAGTATTCGTCCCTGGCGGCGGCGCAGTCTATGGTGGCGGTGACCTGGGGTACGCCGACGCCGGTAACTTCTCGCGTGGTGCAGGCCGCGCCGGGGCCCACGCCGACCAGGATGGCCGCTACGCCGCTTTCCATCAGTTCTATGCTGGCGCTGTAGGTAACGCAGTTGCCCACCACCACCGGCGCATTGATCTGCTCCACCAGTTCGGAGAAGACCAGGCCGTGATAGCTCTTGGATACGTGCCGCGCCGTGGTCACGGTGGACTGCACTACCAGAATGTCCGCTCCGGCCTCCACCGCCACCGGCCCCATTCGCTTGGTGTTCTGCGGGGTAAATGAAACGGCGCAGGTTGCTCCTGCGCCTTTGATTTGCTCGACTCGTTTCGCCACCAAGTCCTCTTTCATCGGTTCCTGGTACAGCTTCTGCAAGACCTCCGTAACCGTTTCCGCGGGAACCGACGTGATTTCGTCTATCTTGGCGGCGGCGTCTTCGTAGCGGGAGTACAGCCCTTCCATGTTCAATACGCCAAGGCCGCCCATGTTGCTCAACCTGACCGCCATCTCCGGCGAAACCACGGCATCCATGGCGGATGCGATGATGGGAAGGGAGAAGCGCAGGTTGTCTATCTCCAGATCCAGGGTTGCTTGCTCGGGGTTTACCGTCACGTCGCCGGGCACTATGGCGACGTCTTCGAAGCCGTATGCGTGCCTGACCTCTTTCAACGTTCCGATCATTTTGCACACCCCGCCAGGTAAATTTGACGGAGTATAGCACCGCCCTTGCGTCCTCTCAAGGGATGCCGATTGCGAATTTTGATAACTTGTCGGCAATGAATTGAAAGGAACAATGGCGCGGCGCGTTTCCTTGACTGCTCAGGCCGCCGTTGTTAGCATAGCTTCGCCGTCTACCGCTTTGGAGACGAGCAGAGAACGTTCGATAACGAAATCGCCGCTGGGATCCCTGGCGACCGAGACGGCGGAAGCGACAACGCTAAGTTGCAAAGCGCCTTCCCGGTTCTTGGGGAAGGCGTTTTTTATGGACAAGAGAGCGGGGTCTATAACCGACATACCGGGAATCAGGGTCGGACACAGCACCGACCTTGAACACGCCACGGGCTGCACCGTGGTGCTCTGTCCTTCGGGCGCCGTCGGCGGAGTCGATGTCAGAGGCTCCGCTCCCGGCACGCGGGAGACCGACCTGCTGAGGCCGGGCAACCTGGTCGACGAGGTTCACGCCGTGCTGCTCAGCGGGGGCAGCGCCTACGGCTTGGACGCCGCTTCCGGCGTCATGCGCTATCTGGAAGAGAACGGCACCGGCTACGAAGTCGGCCCGGCGGTAGTCCCCATCGTTCCCGCTGCAATCATCTTCGACCTGGGTCTGGGCAGCCCAAACGTGAGGCCCACGGCTGACGACGGCTATGCCGCTTGCCAAAGCGCATCCTCCGCCGAACCGGCCGAGGGCAGCGTGGGAGCGGGCACGGGAGCCACCGTGGGCAAGGCGCTGGGGATGGGTCGTGCCGTCAAGGGCGGGTTGGGCGCTTGCAGCCGTGACTTGGGCGACGGCCTTGTCGTATCGGCCATTGCCGTGGTCAACGCCTGGGGCGACGTCGTGGACCCGGAGACGGCGCGGGTCGTCGCCGCTCCCCGGACCGAGGACGGCGTCGGTTTTCATAGCACGGTTGAGCTCATGGCCCGTCCCCGGCCGCAAGCGCAGGCGGTTGCCGGGGGGAATACGACCATAGGCGTGCTGGCCACCAACGCCTCTCTGAGCAAGGAGCAGGCCAACAAGCTGGCGGAGCGCGGCCAGGACGGCATCGCGCTTGCCGTGAGGCCGTCTCATACCATGGGCGACGGCGATACCGTGTTCGCCCTGGCCACGGGCGGCTGGCAAGGCCGGATCGACCGCACGCAGCTCACGCGAATTGGCGCGGTGGCCGCTTTGGTAATGGCCCAGGCGGTGGTCAGAGGCGTCACCCAGGCCAGCGGACTGGCCGGTGTGCCTGCGATAAATGAGCTTGCGCGATGATGGATGCGTCGCAAAGGATACGGTTCCCAGGTCTCCGGTTATAAGGAGGGCAGCAATGCGGACTAGAGTACGTCAGTTCAGGGAGATGAAGCAGAGGCGGGAGCGCATCACCGCCGTGACCGCTTACGACTACGCCATGGCGCGCCTGGCCGACGAGGCGGACATACCGATGCTTCTGGTTGGGGACAGCTTGGGCAACGTGGTGCTCGGCTACAAGACCACTGTCCGCGTCACCATGGACGAGATGCTGCACCACACGAAGGCCGTGGTCAGGGGGGCCAAGAACGCTCTGGTCGTGGCCGACATGCCGTTCATGTCGTACCAGGTGAGCGCGGAGGAGGCTCTGCGAAACGCCGGCAGGCTGGTGCAGGAGGGCGGCGCGCAGGCCGTCAAGCTGGAAGGCGGGGAGCGTTCTGCGGAGACGGTCAGACGAATTGTGGAAGCGGGTATTCCGGTCATGGGGCACATCGGCCTGACGCCTCAATCGGAGCACGCTCTGGGCGGATTCAGGGTTCAGGGACGCGACCTGGCCGGCGCGCTTGCCCTGATCCACGACGCGGTCGCACTGGAAAGGGCGGGCGCTTTCGCCGTTGTTCTGGAGACCATCCCGTCGGAACTGGCCCGCGTCATCACCGAGCGGCTCACCATCCCCACTATCGGAATAGGGGCCGGGCCGGATTGCGACGGTGAAATCCAAGTCATCTATGAGATACTGGGACTGACGCCCCGCGCTCACAAGCACGCCGAGGTGTACGCCAACCTCGGCGAGGCCATTTCGCAGGCGCTTGCCGCCTACCGGCGCGACGTGCGGGAGCGCAGGTTCCCCACCGAGGAGCACAGCTTCCACATGGACGAAGCCATACTGTCGGACCTGCTTACTACAACCTAGTTCATGGAAGTAATCAGCGCCGTATCCGCCATGATGAAGGCCCGCGACGGGGCGGAGCGTCCCCTTGGACTGACGCCGACCATGGGCTATCTGCACCGGGGCCACATGACGCTTGTGGAGCGGGCGAGGAGCGACAACAAGACCGTGGTGGCGTCCGTATTCGTCAATCCCGCTCAGTTCGGCCCGGGGGAGGACCTGGACGCCTACCCCCGCGACTTCGAGCGCGACCTGGCCATGCTTGCCGGACACGGCGTGGACATCGTTTTCGCTCCCGACCCCGGCGAGATGTACCCGTCCGGCTACTCCACCTACATTGACGTGGGCGAAATGGGAGAGAGGCTGGAGGGCGAGCGCCGCCCCGGGCACTTTCGGGGCGTCGTAACCGTGGTGGCTAAACTGCTTGCCATCGTACGGCCTGACCGCGCCTACTTCGGGCAGAAGGACGGGCAGCAGGCGCTGGTCATTGAGCGGCTCAACCGCGACCTGAACCTGGGCGCGGAGATCGTGGTCATGCCCACGGTGCGCGAGCCGGACGGCCTGGCAATGAGCAGCCGCAACGTCTACCTCACTCCGCGGCAGAGGAGCGACGCCGCCGTTCTGTACAAGGCGCTGTGCGCGGCCAGGGAGATGTGGCGCAAGGGCGAGACGGACGCCGCCGTGCTGCGCGGCGAGATGGAGCGCGTCATCAATGAAGGGTGTCCCACCAGGCTTGACTACGTAAGCATCGCCGCGCTGGACGGTTTGGAGGAGATGGACACGGTGTCCGCTCCCGCCATGGCTTCGGTGGCCGCCTGGTTCGGCAAGGCCCGCCTCATCGACAACTTGATTCTGGGTGAAGAGGGCGCGCCGTGAAGATACTGCTCACCAACGATGACGGCCTGAACGCCCCCGGCCTGCGGGCCGCGGCGGCTTCGTTGCGGGAAGTAGCCAGGGTCGTGGTTGCCGCGCCGGATAGAGAGCAGAGCGGGGTTGGCGCGTCGGTGACGCTGAACGGGCCGGTGCGCGCGGCAAAGGTGCGCCCCATAGCGGCGGGCGTGACCACATACGCCATAGAGGGCACCCCCGTCGACTGCGTGATCCTTGCTTTGGAGCGTCTTGTCAAAGGCGTGGAACTGGTTGTCGCGGGCATCAACAGTGGAGCCAACCTGGGTCAGGACGTGTTCATATCCGGCACCGTGGGCGCGGCTCTGCAAGGGTACGTGCGCGGCCTGCCCTCCATCGCCGTATCCGTGGCCTCGCTCCACCCCACAGGCTTCCAGGCGGCGGCTTCGCTCCTGCGGCGCATGGTGGGCGAGTTCGAGAAGGGCGCGTTGCCCGTTCCGTTCCTGCTCAACGTCAATCTGCCCCCGCTGCCGGAGCACGAGATTGAGGGCATCGACGTCACCCGCCTGGGCCGCCGCGCCTACGCCGCCCGCGTAAGGAGCGGAGACGACGGCAAGCGGCGCTACTTCTGGATATCGCACAGCAGGCAAGCCTGGGAGCCGGTGGAGGGTACCGATATATGGTCGGTGCGCCACAACCGCGTCTCCATTACGCCATTGGATACCGACCTGACCGCAAGCAACCTGCTGGGCGAACTGCAAGGCTTGCCCGACAAACTGGAGATGGGGTGTGGCACAGCTTCCAATTCCCCCTGATTAGGCGTAAGCTGTATTTGTGGGGATATAGCTCAACTGGGAGAGCGCCGCGTTCGCATCGCGGAGGTTGGGGGTTCGAGTCCCCCTATCTCCACCACAACGAGGCCGAGAAGCCGGTCAAATCGAATGGACGTCCGTAGTGAACAGTGCCTCCTGCCCCCATGTCCACGTGCCTGCATGCCCACTTGCCCACTTGCCCATTTGCCCACTTGCCCATTTGCCCGTATGTCCGTATGCCCGCATGCCCACTTGCCCACTTGCCCATTTGCCCGTATGCCCACTTGCCCATTTGCCCGTATGCCCGCATGCCCACTTGCCCGTATGTCCGTATGCCCGTATGTCCGTATGCCCGCATGTCCACGTGCCCGTATGTAACCCTCCGCTCATGGTGAGCCTTATCGAACCATCCCCGCATGCCCCCTGACACCTCCCCCTTCCCCATCACCCGCCCTCTTGCTATCCTTGCCTCACCATGACAACTACCCGCACACACATCGCCGCCCCCGGAGTTTACCCTGAGCGCAGCCGAAGGATCTTGCCCGCGCAGCCTGTCCCGCCACTTGATGCGGGGGCGATAATCCTAAGGCGCACCCCTACCGTCTTGCCCGCGAAGGCTTTGTCCTCGTGCTCCGACACGGGGGCGGGCATCCAGGGGCGGCGTAGCGCGATCCTTAGCACCCAAAACGCCCGACTCCATACCCCCAACTTTACCCCGGAATATGATTCGTTTCTCACCTCCGCCAAAATTTGGGTCGATTTTAGCCTTGTACTTGACATAACGTTGGAAACGAATACCCCTCTCAGGCACGACACAATTCCGCCGTTGCACGCTATCTCACGCCTGACACCCCTTTTCACGACACCCCAAAATCGACTTATGTCAAGTGGTCAACCATCACCCGGCCCCCGCCGTTCGGTAGTGCTTCAAGGGCAGATACCTACTAGAAATTCAGGGAACGAAGAGGGTGTGTGGATGCGACATGACAAGGTTGGAGTGAAAGCATGAGCGCATCCAGCAAGATTGACAAGATGATTGCGGACTTGGGCGATTGGAGAGGCGAAAGGTTGGCCGAAATCCGCAAGCTCATCCTAGAGGCCGACCCCGAGGCGGTCGAGGAGTGGAAATGGCAGAACTCCGCTGTGTGGTCGCACAACGGGGTGGTCGCCGCCGCCAAGGTGACCAGGGTCAAGGTGCGGCTGACGTTCGCGCACGGCGCGAGCCTCCCTGACCCGAGCAAGCTGTTCAACGCAAGCCTGGGCGCGGACACGATGCGGACGATAGACCTCCTGGAGGGCGACGCGATAGACGCTCTCGCCCTCCAGGAGCTGGTGCGCGAGGCGGTGGCTTACAACACTGAAAACGCCGACAGAGAGCCGGTGTTGCTCTCAGGCGGCAACCCGCAGATTCCGAAGGGCGACGGCGATGCCCCAGTGCAGGCCTACATCGCGGCCATGCCGGGCTGGAAGAGCGACGTGGGGCGGCGCTTAGACGACCTCATTGCGCGCAACGTGCCCGACGTACGCAAGGCCGTGAGGTGGAACTCGCCATGGTACGGCGTCGAGGGCATGGGTTGGTTTTTGAGCTGCCACGTCTTCGCCCGCTACGTAAAGGTGACGTTCCTCAATGGCGCGTCGCTGAGTCCCACTCCGCCCGGATCGGGCAATGACCCGTACTCGCGCTGGATCGACGTCTACGAGGGCGAGCTCAACGAGGAGCGGATGGCAGCGTGGATTCGGCAGGCGGCTGCCCTGCCCGGCTGGGACGGGTTCTGACAGACCGTGAGTCGCTTCGATATAGTTATGCGGCCGGGCCAAAGGCTGCTCGGTCTATACGCATATAGGCCCGCTTGGAAAAGTCGCTGTATGGTATGCTAGACGCGCCGGTGGTTCACGCGCCCCTGTAGCTCAGAGGATAGAGCAACGGTTTCCTAAACCGTGTGTCGGCGGTTCGAGTCCGCCCAGGGGTACCATACTCAAAGGGTGAGGAGCAGGCGTATGAATTCGTCCGCAGTAATGCGTCTAAGGTTATCAATCTCCGCGATGGCTACGGCGTTCCTCTTGCTGGCCGCCGGGTGCGGCGTGGAATCGGAACCGGATCCGGAAGAACCGAAGGTGTCGCTGGATGAGATGCTGGCGAACACCGGGGAATCGCTGGCCGCCATGAACAGCGTGAAGTTCGAGATGACAGACGAGAAGGAGTCCGGCGCAAAGTTCTTCGAGGCCACTCTGAAAAAGGTGGAAGGCGAGGTAAGCAACCCGGACAGCGTCAGGCTGCTGGTGGACGTGATTGCGGGTCTTGGATTTGCGGAAATCGAAATCGTAGCAATTGGGGAAGAGTCATACGTAAAGTTCTCCCGAGATGCGTCGTGGCTACCCCTGCCCTTAGAGCAGGTGCCTTTCAATTTCGTGAGGCTGGGCGTCACCCTGAGCGAATTGGTGCCCGTGATGAAGGATCCAACCGTTGTGGACCGGGAGTCCATAGATGGCACGGGGGTCGTCCGCGTCGATGGGGACATAGTTTCCGATGATCTGTCGAAGCTCATCACTTCGGCGGACTCCGGCCATCCAATCGCGTTGACCTTATGGATCGACGAATCCGAGCATACTTTGCTGCGGCTCAGAATAGACGGCCAGATTTTCGACGACGATGCGCCGGAGACAACCCGTCTGATAAACATCGTGGAAGTCGATACCCCTGTCGACATCCAACTTCCCAGCATAGCCTCCGGGTCGTGAACGCCGCCCGGTCTGCCATCGACTCCCTGCGTTCCTCCGAGTGGACGGTCTTGGGCATCCTTTGCCTGGGGGTGTTCTCCACGGCTTTGGACCAGACCGTTCTGGTTGTGGCCCTGTCGGACGTTATGCTTGACCTGGAGATTCCGCTTACGGACCTGGACAGGGCGTCCTGGATAGTAACCGGCTATCTCATAAGCTACACCGTGGCGATGCCGTTGGCGGGGCGGCTCTCCGACGTCTACGGGCGCGTCAGGGTGTTCCAGGGGGCGCTGGTTGTATTCGCCATTGGGTCGGCGCTGGTGGCCCTTGCGCCCAGCCTCAACACGATTGTGCCGGCCAGGGTGCTCCAGGCCTTTGGGGGCGGCGCTACGGTTCCCATCGGCCTGGCGATGGCCGTGGCGGCGGTATCCAAGGAGAAAAGGGGAATTGCAATAGGGGTTGTGGCCGCTTCGGCTGAAGCAGGGTCCGTTGTGGGTCCCCTCTACGGAGGAGCCATTATCGAATGGGTCGGCTGGCGGTGGATATTCTGGCTGGACGTTCCCCAGAGCCTCGTTCTGATAGCGTTCATGGCTTTTCTGCCGAACCGCGCCAATCCCGAGGCCAGGATGGACTACGTCGGGGCATTGGTCCTTGGAGCGGCCCTCACCATCCTGACCGTTGCGCTGGCCCAGAGAAGCATATTTTCCGGAGAGTCTATCATCCCGTACTTGATGATAGCTTTTAGTGTTCTCCTTGTGGGCGTGTTGATCCTGATAGAACGGCGCTCGGAACAGCCGTTGCTGGCCTCTTTCCTGTACACCTCTAGGGCGTTCGTATCATCCAACGTTGCCCAGTTTCTGGTGGGGACTGCATTGGTCATGGCCCTGGTGTGCGTGCCGCTGATGACCGGCACGGTTATGGAAAGGGAGACGTGGGAGAGCGCCCTCAGCCTGGTTCGTCTTACGGCGGCCATTCCGGTCGGGGCGTTGATTGGAGGCTACATCCTTCGCTGGACGGGAGTCAGGGAGGTGTGCATAACCGGCCTTGCGCTGATGGGAACGGGCATGCTGTTCATGAGCGGCTGGGATACGGACGTTGGGGAACTTAGGCTGACCCTGCCCCTGGTGACAGCCGGACTGGGGTTTGGACTGGTGATCCCGCCCATAGGCGTCAGCGCATTGAGCGCCTCGCCCAGCCACTACTGGGGCGCGACGGCCTCGCTGGTCACCGCGGCGCGAATGGTGGGGATGGCGTTGGGGCTGGCGGCCCTGTCCGCCTGGGGTATCGAGCGGTTTTATAGCCTGACCGCTCACGTGACGATTGGCTCGTCATTTGAGGAGACGGAGGCGCCCTTGATAGAGGCTGGGGTTACGGTGTTCCAGAATCTTTTTGCCATAGCGGGTTTCCTTTCCCTGCTCGCCATTCTGCCCGCCCTGCTGATGAGAGTGGAGAGCGTGGAGGAAGTCCCTGAGTCCGCGCCCGCCGGCCCGGAATTAGATCGGTGAAGCCCCTTCGATTTGCAGGGGCGTACCGTGAAGTTGTAAGATTAAAGTGGCTTTCCTATATCGTCCCGCGCCTTCCGGGGTTGCGATTAAAGTAATACAACCGTAATGACAGACACAGATACAACGGATACAAAGCCCGGCTCCGCGCCCGTCGCGGGTGCGCTTGATACCCGCGCTGTCGAGGAGTTGTCCGCAGCATGATCAAGGTCCTTGACTTCCTCAGCAAGCTGGTTACGGCCCGTCCGTACATCACGCTCGCCGTGCTCTTTATCATTACCGTTTTGCTGGCTGCGGGCGCTGGGCGCCGCGCCGCGCCGACGGAGGGCGCCGACGTGGCGTTCCTCCCGCCCGGGCACCGGATTGCCACTGCAACGCAGGAGATAGAGGAGCTTTTTGGCGACTCCAGCGAGATCAGTGTGGTAACGCTCATCTTCCGAGGAGATGCGCTCACGCCCGACGGCCTCTCCCAGATGTCCTCTCTTATCAACGACATAGTAAACGAGCCGGGCGTGGCCGATCTGCTGGCGCCCGGCCATCCCATCTTCGCGCCGTCGTTTATCGTTGGCTCCGCGCTTCAGGTGAACGACTTTGGATCGGTCAACCAGGTGCAGATCGATTCGGTTCGCAACATCCCGCAGATCCAGGGAGCGCTGGACGCGATGACCGGGGTCGACGCGGACGGCACGTCTGTAGCCATTGCCACCATCCGCTTGAGCAATACGGAAGACGAGAGGATACAAGACGCTGAGCGGAAGATTTACGAACTGGCTACTGGGGATGATGGCCCGCTGCAGGCGAGCAGCCTGTCGCCGATAGTATTCGAGGACGAATACAAGCAGGCTACGGAGTCGGGGATGGCGCCGCTCATTGGGCTGGCGCTGCTGCTCATCGTGGCGCTGTTGCTACTCTTCACTCGCACCATATCGGATACGCTTCTCACGCTTACGGGGCTTATCCTCTCCATTACCTGGATTGTAGGGGCAGAGGGCTGGCTTGGGCCAAACGGGTTGGGGGTGATAGGCGCTCCCAGCTCCCTTTCCACCATGGTGCCAGTCATCATCATCAGCCTCACCGTGGACTACGCAATCCAGTCCATCTCCCACTACCGCGAGCAGCGAATAGCCGGCGAGCCGGTGTTGCAGGCGGTACGAGTGGGCTTGCGAAACGTAACCGTTCCGCTCACGCTGGCCGCCGTCACGACAATCGTCAGCCTGCTGGCGACCCTTTTCTCGCCGATTGGCGTCATAGGTGACTTCGGCGTGGTTGCGGGACTGGGCGTGGGCATGAGCCTGATAGTGATGCTGACGCTGATCCCGGCGGGCCGCACGATAATCGACCGTCGCCGTGAGGCGCGCGGCAAGCTGCCACCGGCCCGCCCCATATCCAATGCTTTGCCCGGCATAAGCCGGATGATGGAGAAGCTGGGCAGAAACGTTACGCATTGGCCTGCGCCCTACCTCATAGCCGTGGCCGCGTTGACCATTGGGCTTGGATTTGCCGCCAGGGGGTTGCATTCGGAGTTCAGCATCAAGGACGTGTTGCCCAGGGGCGGCGGCGTGCTGGAGGACATGAATACGCTGGAGGCGGCGGTGGGTGGCTCCACGGAGCTTGCCAGCGTACTCCTCAAGGCGGAGATCACGGCGACCCGCACGCTGCTGAACCTCCACGACATCACCGCCGCCTTCGAGGACGCACAGAGCCGCCCCGCAGCGGCGGCGGGGCCCATCCAGGCGTCCTACTACACTCACATGCGCGACTGGGTGGAGGACTCCGGAGAGCCCGGCGACCTGTACGACCCGGAGCTTGCGGCGCTCTTCCGGGAGGCCTCCGCCGGAGTGGAACTTGATAGAGAGCTGATGCAGGAGTTCATCGATAAGGTTATCGAGCGGGAGCCGGACCTGGATCGGCTGCTCATCAACAATCCTCAGGGCATGGACATCATGCTGCTGCAGTTCCCCAGCGTTCTGGGCTCTCCAAGTCAGACCCGGACGCTCCAAGAAGAAGTGGAGGTTCTGTGGCCCGGAGACGACACCGCCATCACGGTCACCTCCAATGAAGTGGTGGCAATGGCGGTCACGGACCAGATTACGAACCGGCAGACGGAGGCAATAGGCACCACCATTGCCGTCGCTCTGGGCATCCTCTGCGCCTTCTTCTGGGTGACGCTGCGCCAGCCTTCGCTGGGCATAGTCGCGGTGGGGCCAATAGTGCTAGTGCTCATCTGCGTGCTGGGCACCATGGCGCTGCTGAACATCCCCTACACGCTCATCACCTCCATCATCACGGCGCTGTCCATCGGTATCGGCGTGGACTACACCATCCACGTCATTCACCGCTACCGGGAGGAGTTTGCCCATGGGCGCAACCCGGAGCAGGCGGCGATTCGCACCCTCTCCACCGTCGGTTCGGCGCTGCTGGGTTCCGCTCTGACCACGGCGTTCGGTTTCGGAGTGCTCATAGCCTCTCCGCTGGTGGCGTCCCAGCAGTTCGGCATTACGGCCACTATCACCATCGTCTACTCGCTGATAGTCTCCGTCACAGTGGTGTTGCCCGCAATGGTGGTCTGGGGCGCGTACCAGAACATGCGGCTGCGTTCAACCATTGAGCGAATGTGGGACGACCTGGACGTGGCGATTGAGAGCGTGCACCAGCGCCACGAGCAGGAACAGAGTTAGCCACAGGGACATAGGGCAAGAGGCTCATGCAACTCCGCAAGCTATCCAAAGGGCTGAAGGCCGCGTACGGCGGCTCGGACGTCCACCGTCGCGTGGAACAGTTCGACGGATGGATGGACAGAGCGGGGGAAGATGCCGGCTCAACGGGCTACGACCACGCCGAAACTGTCAAGGAATACTACGACCTTTGCAGCGAGTTCATGGTGTTCGGTTGGAGCGAATCCCTGCACTTCGCGCCGCTGTCGCCCAGTGAGAGCCTGGAGGAGTCCCAGATACGGCACCAGCGGCTGATGATCGACAAGCTGGAGTTGCAGGAGGGCATGGCGGTGATAGATGTCGGTTGCGGGATCGGCGGCCCTATGCGCCGTGTCGTCCAGGAGGCCGGTGTCAGGGTCACCGGGGTCAACAGCAGTGAAGTCCAACTGGCCAGGGCCAGGTCGTTGAGCGCCGAGGCCGGGATTGATCACATGGTCGACTACCTGGCGTGCAGTTTCATGGACATGGGCGCCATAGCGGACGACACGTTCGACCGGGGATACGCCATCGAGTCGACGTGCCATGCGCCGGATAAGGCGGGCGCGTTTGCCGAGATTTACCGCGTGCTGAAACCAGGCGCCCTCTTCTGGGGCCAGGAGATGTGCATGACTGACAAGTTCGACCCCGGCAACAAGCGGCACTTGTCCATCAAGCGGGAGTTGATGCACGGCATCGCGCTCAAGGACATTGCAACGACGGTCGAGGTGAACAGGGACCTTGAAGCGGTGGGGTTCCAGGTCATAGAGGCAAAGGACATGGCGGTTGAGGACGGCCCGGCCACGCCGTGGTACAGACCCATGGAGGCCAGGGGCGGTACGCTGGGCAACGCTCTGCGCAGGACTCCGTTGGGCCGCAAGGCGATGGTCGTCTTAATCCGGCTGGCGGAGGCGCTGAGGATGTTCCCCAAAGGGTCTGCGGAAGTGGTCAGGCTGATGGACCGCACAGCCAACGCCTACGTGGCAGGCGGCAAGTCCGGCCTTTTCACGCCGTTGTACTGTTTCCTGGCTCGCAAACCCCTTTAGACGCCCAGGTCGCGTCTCTGCTCCGCGATGCGGAACCGCAGATCCCTGCTCGGTTTCATTGACGGCAGCGGGTTGAACCGGAGCTTGTAGGTGGAGGGGAAGACCTCAATGTTGAAGTAGTGCGCCACCATGAGCACGTTGACGGCAAGGTGCAGCTCCATCCACCGGGAACCGAGGCACTTGTGCGTGCCCAGCCCGTACGGCGCATAGCCGGGGCTTGTGTGCTCGCTGCGCGAAGGCAGATAGCGGTCGATGTCGAATTTGAACGGCTCGGGGAAGACGTCCTCCATGAAGTGCGTGGCCGTCTGGGCAATGACTACCCGCGAGCCTACCGGAATTTCGTAGCCCTCCACTATGCAGGTATTCATCACGTCGCGCATGGACACGGGCACTATGGGGTATATGCGCAAGCACTCCATTAGGAAGCGGTGGGTAACCTCCATGGAGGACAGGGTGAAGTCCTCGCCTTTGGGGTCGCCGTTTTCAAAGAGGGCGTCCGCTTCGCTCTGGATTTTGGCGTGTAGCTCAGGGTTCGACGCCATGGCGTAGAGGGCGAAGCTGAACGCGTCGCCCAGGTACACGCTGGCAATCAGCGCCGCCGATATAGCGAACCGCAGGTTCGACTCCGGCACCAGTTGCGGCTCGCTGGCGTGCAGGCTCAGGAGGTCGTCCACAAGGTCCCTATCGGCTCCGGCCCGCTGCGCGGTGGTGTGCACGTTCTGCACCCGTTCCAGCAGCGTATCCACGCGCTTGGCGCGGCGCTTCATTCCGGGCGTGCTCAGCATGAACTTGGGCAGCGCCCTTATGATGTGGGTCATCAACGCTCTCTCTTTGTACTTGATCAGGTCGTCGATGATGTCCTGGGAATCGACGCTGATGAACAGCGGCGAGAGCTGCGAGTTGATCATCAGCCGGCTCATCCTGGTCGCGGGAAGATTTTCGCCGACGTTCCAGGCCGACATGTACTCCCGTCCATAGCGATAGACCGCGTCCAGCTGGCCGGCCAGCCGACCCCGCGAATACGCCGGCGACAGCGACTTGCGCAGCCGGAAGTGGTCCGCGCCGTCCAGCGAGGGCAGCACCCCGTGAGCGCCGTAGACACTCTCGAATTCGCTGAAGTAGGTCTGCGCTCTGAGGTACATGCGACCGCTGCGATGCGTCCAGCGGTTCGTTTCCGGGCCGGCCAGGAAGATCATGGGCCGGGCGAACGGCGGACGTACCTCGAAGACGGGGCCGTACTCTCTGGCGAGGTCTGCCAGCATGGCGGGGACGTTGCCCTTGCGAAGGTTGCGGTTGAACGCCATCTTGCGCAGGGCGACGCGCGGGATCTTCTTGCGCAGCGCCGAATGCCGCAGCAGCGGGCCCGCCAGGTTGTTGGAGACGGCGGTGGCGATGGACTGGCCGATGAGGTCCAGGTTGCAGATGAAATCGATGCGCTTTTCGGCGTCCTCATCCAGTTGGAACATGAAGCGCAACACGTCGCAGGTGTTTATGAGGGAGATGATGAGCGCGTCCTTGGGGTCGGGGGTTTCGTTTTCGAAGATGGCCCTGCTGATTCGAGTCCTGACGAACCGCTCGCCGCCATGCGACGAGTTGTCGAAGACCTCCGTCTTCCAGGCGTTGCGGGCCAGCGTCCAGAATTCGCCGTCGTGGTGTTGCAGGATGCCCATTTCGACGAGGCGGTCCAGGGTGATGTCGATGAGGGATTCGGCCTTGGGCGCGATTCGTTCCACCCAGTATTGCGTACTGCGCGGCGTCTTTTCGGCGGCGATCTCTTTGAGGGTGGGGTCCAGCGTGGGACGGCCCGTCTCTTCGTCGTTAATAAGGAATAGGGAATCGCGGTCGGTGTCGATGCGGAATCTCAGGGAGAGTTCGGCGAGGACGGCGCCGGCTACGGCGCAGTTCAGGTTCCAGCCGGGCACCTGGTAGAAGTAGCCGTTCTCCTCGTTGAGGAGCATGAGCATGAGTTCTTCCAGGAAGCTGAGCGGCTGGGTTTGGACGTTTTCAGCAACGGTCATTGCTATTGTCTCCGCTTACATTATTATACGGCAGCGGCGCATTGGCCTTGTCGTAGGCGTATTTTACCATTGCGTGGGCAAACGGGCAAACGGGCAAACGGGCAAACGCGCAGGCGGGCAAACGGGCAAACGGGCAAACGGGCAGGCGGGCAAACGGGCAAGCGGGCAAGCGGGCAAACGGGCAGGCGGGCAAACGGGCAAGCGGGCAAGCGGGCAAACGGGCAAACGGGCAAACGGGCAAACGGGCAAACGGGCAGGCGGGCAAGCGGGCAAACGGGCAGGCGGAACCTGGAAGGTTGACAAAAACCCATGGCAACCTCTACGCTAAAGATGGAGCGGCGGGGAATCGAACCCCGCACTGGCACACTTGACAGGCGGCAGTGGCACCGAGCCCGCCCCACCGGAGGAAGAATAACACAAGCGCCTTAAAGGCGGAGTTGCTTATTCTTCCTCTATGTATTTCCCAATAAAGAGATGACAGCGCTCTTCCGTCTCCGCCGTCTGCCCCCCATCCCGACCCTCCCACACGGCGGATGGCGCGGGACAAACCGATGTGTCCGATATCTCCGTATGTCCGGCCTGTTCCCTATTGTAGTGTGAGGCCGTAGGTGGTATTATGCTTGGCGCAGCGGCTGAGCGTTGCCTGAGCCGGTTGGGGATGACGCCTTGAATAGTCATCGAAATAGTTGACAAGGGTTCTCAACTGGTGGTAAAGTGCGCCGAGTTGCGCTATTATGATTTCTCGAAAAAATTCAAGCCAATTCAAAGATTCAAGTCCAAGAATAGCGGCAAGTGAGGATCTCCATGTCTAACCGACTTTACAATGCGGCAATTTTCAATGAGGCGGTGTATAAGCCAATGAAGCTGATGACTAATCCGGTTGTTGTGATTGCGGGCATACTGCTGGCGGCTTTACTGCTGGCCTCCACTTTTTCCGTATCCGCGCAGGAGGCGAAATCCTACAGGATCAACGAGAATAGCACCGACCCCGTTGACACATTCGCGGCGAACAGGGCCGTGAAATGGACGTTGAGCGGAACAGACGCCGCCGACTTCAAGATCAGCGACGACGGCGTGCTCACCTTCGCGAAGACTCCCAACTTTGAGAAGCCGGCGGACGGCGACGCCAACAACATCTACCTAGTGAACATCGTGGCCACCACGGACGGCATCAGCGCGACGCTGGTGAACGCGACCATCACGGTACTGAACGTGGACGACCCGGGCAAGGTGACGCTGGACCACCTGCAGCCGGCGGAGGACGTTGAGTTTAAGGCCGTCGTGGCTGACGAGGACGACGGTCAGAAGCTCAACGCCAGTGTCGATAACACGCTGAACCCGGCCTCGCAGTATGTGGCGTGGAAGTGGGAGAAGTCCCAGAGCGGCACGTCCGGAAGCTGGGTCATCATCACCGGCGAGACGGGGCAGACCTACACCCCGGCAACCGCCGACGTGGGGTACTACCTGCAGGCGACGGCGACCTACAGCAACAGGACCCTGGACAGCAGCCCCGTTGCCAACGCACCGATCAGGACGGCCTCCGCGCGGTCCAGCTACCCGGTGAAGGCGACGACCAACGTGAACCAGTCGCCCGCGTTCCCTGACGACAAAACGCTCACGCCGGACAATACAACCGACAACCAGCTGACCAGGGACGTGGACGAGAACGACAAGAACGCCCTGGTGGGCGGGGCGGTCACGGCCAAGGACGCCGGCGACGTCCTGCAGTACTCGTGGACAAATACGGATGGTGACGAAGACGAGTTCAACCTCGACAAGGCGACGGGCCAAATCAGTGTGAAGGGCACACTTGACCACGAGGACTCGGTTGACCCCGACGGAATACGCGTGGTCAACATCACGGCGACGGACCCGTTCCGCGCCACCGACACCGTTACCGTGACGATCACGGTCAACGACTTAAACGATGCGCCAAAGTTCGAGGCCGCGCCAGGCGGCGGCAGCACTAGAGGCGTGGTCGCAGAGAATGTAGACACGTCAGACGCAGACAACCCGGTATCGCCTAGCGACGACCCCGATACGACTGGCGAAACCGAGGCCTTCGATTACGGCGCCACGGACGAGGACCAGGTCGGCCCGGCTGGCAGCCAAACCAGCGAGGCCGTTACTTACCACTTGGGCGGCGCCGACGCCAAGGTTTTCCAGATAGTTGAAGCCACAGGGGTGCTTACATTCAAGAAAGATACGAAGATCAACTACGAGAAGAAGAAGTCCTACAGCGTGACGGTCATTGCCAAGGACGCGAGGGGCAAGACCGCCGAGCGGGACGTTACCATCAAGGTAACCAACCAAGAGGACACCGGCAAGATAACGCTGTCAACGCGGCAGCCGCAGGTCGGGGTGCCGATTACGGCGAGCCTCAGCGACGAAGACGGCATAAAGGGCAGCATCAAGTGGCAATGGGGCACGACCGGTACTTCAACTTGCCCGACGGCTTTCTCAAGTGACACTTTCAGCCCCATCGATAACGACAGGGCGAAGAAGCCGACCTTCACGCCCACAGCGGCGGACGTAAACACGAACAGCAACGCATTCGCGGCCAATTGTATCGGTGTTACGGCAACGTACAAAGACGGATTTGAAACCGCAGACGATGTCCTGACGCAGGGAGCGGCCAATCCGGCGCTGCCGAAGCGTCAGGCCAACAGGCCGCCCCAGTTCAAGAACGAGGACGGGGACGTCATCACCTCGACCACGAGGAGCGTGGATGAGGACGATACAATGGTCGGCAAGCCGGTTTCCGCGATAGACCCGGACGACTCCAGAGGCAGCGGGCCCGACGGCGACCCGAACCTCGACCTGGCTGACCATCCGACCTACTCGCTGCACGGGGCCGACGCCGCGTCCTTCACCATCAACAGCGGCACGGGCCAGATTACGGCAAAGGCGAATACGCTGGACTACGAGACGAAGCAGAAGCACAACGTGACGGTGAGGGCGACGGACGGCAGCCGGGCCTCGACCAACATCTCGGTGACGATCACGGTCAACGACGTGAACGAAGTGCCCAAGGTCAGCGGGCCGGCCGCGGTGACCTACGCGGAGAACGGCACGGACGCGGTGGGCACGTACACGGCGGCCGACCCGGAGAATGACGCGGTCGTGTGGAGCCTGGACGGCGCCGACAAGGGCAGTTTCAGCATCAGCGACGGCGGAGCGCTCTCTTTCAAGAGTTCGCCCAACTACGACAAAGCCGGGGACACCGGCAAGAACAACATGTACGAGGTGACGGTGGTCGCCACCGACACCGTGGACGGCGTGGGCAAGAAGAATGTCGAGGTCACGGTGACGAACGTGGACGACGCGGGCTCGATCAGCTTTGACGTGGTGCAGCCGGGCGTGGGAGTCGAGACAACGGCGACGCTGACAGACGAGGACACCGCCGACGAGGCGGGGAGCGCGACCTGGCAGTGGGCGAGCGGCGATTCGGGCAGCGGCCCGTTCACCGCCATCGAGAACGCCACGAGTACCACGTACACGCCGGTCACCGCGGACGCGGGCAAGTACCTGCAGGCTACGGCGAGCTACGGCGCGGACGACGACCCGAAGAGCGTTTCCGGCGTCTTTGGACACGCGACGGCGGCGGTGGACGTGGCGAACGCGGTGCCGGTCTTCCCCGACATGGTCCCTGCCACCAAAGACGTCGAGGCGGGTGACACTGACCAGGAGAGGCAAGTGGCGGAGAACTCCAAGGCGGGAACCGCGGTGGGAGCCCCGGTCAAGGCCGAAGACGACGACGTGCTGACCTACAGCCTCCTTGACGCGGCCAATACAGATACTGAAGGCATGGACTCTCAGTACTTCACAATCGACAAGGCGAGCGGCCAGATCAAGGTTTCGGCAGCGGGCGCGGATGGCACGCAGCTCAACTACGAAGGCGCGCCCACTGTTAACCGCTACGTGGTGAGAGTGAGGGCGACGGACGCCAACGCGGCCACGGCTGACGTGAAGGTGACCATCATAGTGACCGACGTGAATGAAAAGCCCAAGATTACAACTCCCAGCGGCTTTGCGGCTGACAACGTATTCGAAGCTGCCGAGAACGGGACGGTGATAGACGCGGACGGAACTGTGGGCGGTACTCTAGTTGCCGCCACCTACACCGCGACGGATCAAGACGCGGACGAAAACAGCGCGGTCACCTGGAGCGTGGAAGGCGCGGACGGCGACAAGTTCAAGATCACCGCCGGTACAAGCGATGGGAACCCCACTGGGACTCTCGCCTTCAAGAAGAACCCCGACTACGAGGCCAAGGGGTCGGCGGCGGGGACCAACGAGTACAAGGTGACGGTAGTGGCGACTGACCCGGCGGGCAACCGCGCGACGAAGAACGCGAAGGTCAACGTGACCAACGTGAACGAGCCGGGCAAGATAACGCTGTCGACGGTGCAGCCGCAGGTCGGCGTGCTGGTAATGGCCACGCTGAGCGACCCGGACGGCGTAGTGGGCACGCCTTCGTGGACTTGGAATGATGGCGGCACAGAAGTTACCAACGGCAAAGCCAACTTCACGCCGAGAGCCAACACCCAGGGTTCCCCCCTGAGCGTGTCGGTGACCTACAAAGACGCGGAAGCGGGCGCCACTGGCGATAACCAAACTGTTGCTGACGCTAATATTTCGAGCACCTATAATATAAGGGGGGTGCAGACATCGAACAAAGCTCCCGTGTTCGAGGACGACGAGGGCAAGAAGATCACGAGCACGACGCGAGAGATCAAGGAGAACAACGTAGTCGGCGAAGCCACTTCTAACGTAGACCGTGCAGTTCAGGCGACCGATCCGAACGGCACAGCGACAGTGAATCACCTGACCTACACCCTGGGCGGCGCGGACGCGGACTCGTTCAAGATCGACCGCGGCGACCCCGCTGATGGTCAGGCAGGTTCGACCACTGTCAAGGCAACCGCCGGCCAGATCACGGCGAAGAAGTCGCTGGACTACGAGACGAAGAGCGTGTACACGGTAACGGTGACGGCAAAGGACGGCTCCGGGGCGTCGGCGACCATCTCGGTGGTGATCAACGTCCTGGACGTGGAGCCTGAGCCGCCGAAGCTGGCTGCGCCGAACAAGGCTCCGGAGTTTGCAGAGGCTACCTATGAACTAGAGGTGGCTGAGGGCACGACGCCGGGCCGGAACGTGGGAGACGCGGTAGCGGCGACCGACGAGGACGAGGACGACACGCTGAGCTACTCGCTGAGCGGGGACGATGCGGAGTCGTTCGCAATCGACGGCAACGGCCAGATAACGACGAATGCCGCGCTGGTCATGGCGACGAAGGGCACCTACACGTTGACGGTGACCGTTGACGATGGAAACAAGGGCACGGCGTCGGCCAAGGTGACGATAACGATTACTGCGGCGCCGCCGCCTGTCTTTGACGACGGCGAAAGCGCGAGCCGCTCGATAGCTGAGAACTCGGCAGCCGGCAGCAGCGTTGGAGACCCGGTGACGGCGACGGTTCCCGAAGGGGACGTGTTGTACGCGCTGGGCGGCGACGACGCGGGTTCGTTCGAGATCGATATCAACACGGGCCAGATCACGACAGGCGAAGGCACGACGCTGGACTTCGAGTCGGGTGCGACTTCGTACTCGGTCACAGTGACCGCGACGAATGCGACCGGCGGACAGGCCAGCATAGACGTGGCCATAGGCGTGGAGAACGTGAACGAGGCTGGCACGCTGACGGTATCGCCCGACCAGGCGGAGCTAGGCGTGAGAATGACGGCCTCGGTGTCCGACCCTGACGGCGGCGTGACCGGCGAAAGCTGGGAGTGGCAATGGTCCGAGACCGGAGCTACGTGGAGCGCGATACCCGGCGGAAGGTCGGCCAGCTACACGCCATCGGAAAGCGACGGCGGGCTGCTGATTCGGGTGATGGTGGAGTACAGCGACGCGTCGGGTGAAGAATCCGAGCTGGCAAGCCCGGCCACGGGTCTGCCGCCTGTGCCGGAACCTCCGGCGCCGGAACCGACCCCGGTACCGCCTGCGCCAACACCGACCCCGGTTCCGCCGGCCCCAACGCCGACTCCGGTTCCGCCAACGGCGACACCAGTGCCGCCAACAGCGACCCCGGTTCCGCCAGCGCCTACGGCAACGCCGGTACCCCCGGCGCCCACGGCAACGCCGGTACCGGAAGATGAAGGCGGATTCCCGGCATGGCTGGTGGTGGTGATAGTCCTCGGACTGGCGGCAGTAATAGCAGCCGGAGTCCTGGTAGTGAGGAACAGGCAACAGCAACAGTAAGCCTGACCACAGACGCAAAAAGATAGGGGGCCTTTCGAGGCCCCCTATTCTTTTTGCGGGCAAGGCGGGCAGGTGTGCCAGGTGCTCAAGCACGAACTGCTGCACGCCCTCCTCCTCGACGGCCTAACGCTCGTCGTCTCACCGCTGATTGCGCTAATGAAGGATCAGGTGGACGCCCTGAACGACAACGGCATCGCCGCGCGCTACGTCAACAGCTCCCTCTCCGCCTTCGAAATGGAGCGCGTGCGGTCGGAACTCCTCGCCGGGCAGGTCAGGCTCCTCTACGTTGCGCCGGAGCGGCTTGCGCTGCCCTCATTTCGCCGCTTTCTCTCCGGCCTCAACCTTAGCCTCATCGCCATAGACGAAGCGCACTGCATATCAGAATGGGGCCACGAGTTTCGCCCCGACTATCGCAACCTGCGGCAGCTTCGGGACGACTTCCCCTCCGTGCCCGTCATAGCCCTTACCGCCACGGCCACGGAGCGCGTGAGGCGGGACATCGTGGGCCAGTTGGGACTGTGGGAGGGCCGGATATTCCTCTCCAGCTTCAACCGTCCCAACCTCACCTACTCGGTGCAGGCCAAGGGCAGGACGTGGGCGCAGCTGGCCTATCTGCTCGACGACAGACGCGGGCAGTCGGCCATAGTCTACTGCTTCTCACGGCAGGAGACGGATGAACTGGCGCGATTCCTCAACGAACGCAGCCTATCGGCCCGCTCCTATCACGCCGGGCTGGACGCCGAGACCCGCCGCCACAACCAGGACGACTTCATCCGGGACAGGGTCTCGGTCATAGTGGCCACCATCGCCTTCGGCATGGGCATAGATAAGCCCGACGTCCGGCTCGTGGCGCACTACGGCCTCCCCAGGTCCGTAGAGGGCTACTACCAGGAGACGGGTCGCGCCGGCAGGGACGGCCTGCCCAGCGAGTGCGTCCTCTTCTTCTCCTACGCCGACAAGGTGAAGCAGGAGCACTTCATCAACCGCATAGAGGACGCATCGGAGCGGCGCAACGCCCAAGAGAAGCTGGCCCGTATGGTGGAACTGGCGCAGCTTCCCACCTGCCGCCGCCGGTTCATGCTGGAGTACTTTGGCGAGCAGTGGACGGAGGAGCGCTGCGGCGGCTGCGACGTTTGCCTGGAGTCCAGGGGCAGGTTCGACGCCACCGAGGTCGCGCAGAAGATACTCTCGGCGGTGATACGCACCGGCCAGAGGTTCGGAGCGCAGCACGTCGTCCAAGTACTGACGGGCAGCCGCGAGAAGCGGTTGCTGGAGCTGGGACACGACAAGCTGAGCGTGTACGGCATCGCCAGGGGCGTGGGACGGGCGCAACTGCGGGAGATAATCGGACAGCTACAGGCGAAGGGGCTGTTGCAACGGGCGGAGAGCGAGTTCCCCATCCTACAGGTCTCCGACGAGGGGCAAGCGTTCCTGCGCGAGCGTCGCACGCTGATTCTGCCGCGCCCGCAGTCGGCCCAAGAAAGCGGTCGCCCGGCAGCGACAGTGGCGACTGACTACGACAAGGGTCTGTTCGAGGAGTTGCGGGCGGTGCGGCGGAGGCTGGCCGACGATCGCAACGTGCCCCCCTACGTGGTATTCGGCGACGCGTCGCTGCGGCACATGGCTGCGGTCGTACCCCGTACCATGGCGGAGTTCCTGGATGTGCACGGCGTGGGCGGCGTGAAGGCAGAGCAGTACGGCGAACCGTTCCTGGTGACTATACAACGGTACGCGGCGGAGAACGGCTTGCGACGCAAGGAAAGCGCGCAGGCGGAGGCATCTGAAGGGGGCCGTCTCGCGGGGCCGTCCCGCCGGGGCGCCACCTATGATGAGACCAAACGTATGCTGTCGCAGGGGCTGTCCGTCGGTGAGATAGCGGCGCACAGGAGACTATCGGAGGGTACCGTCATCGGCCACATAGAGCGCATGGCGTACGAAGGGATGTCTCTGGACATGGAGCACGCCGTACCCGGCGCGGAGCGGTTGAGCCGAATAGAGGAGGCCTTCCAAGTCTGCGACAGTGCGTTCCTCAGACCGGTCTGGGAGTTTCTCGGTGATCAGTTCACCTACGGCGAAATCCGGCTGGCCCGCGTATACCTGCGCCAGCAGGGAAGGCTGCCGAAGCCGGAGGGGTGAGGGTATAGGGAAATGCTTGCCGTAATGGCCTAGCCTTTAGACAATACCTCCCGCCATGGAGGGCATTTACGTCGCCAACCTTGACACCTAAGGCTGCTCCTTGAATAATGCGTCTCGTCTCAAGCGGCGTGTGCCCCTACCCTTCTCTGACGCTGATTGAGCATACTTGGCAAGGAGGCCAATCTTGACAGCTTACATAGGGTTGCTGAAATTCAATGAGTCGCCCAAACGGAGCGGGGACGAGGAGTTGGCTACAGGCCGGGTGGCGAGAGCTATCGCCGAGATAGAGAATCACGGCGCCAGGTTCCTCAGCATCCTTTGGTCGGAGGGCGATTACGATATGGTGCTGACCCTGGAGTCGAAGGAAGAAGCGGTAGCGAACGCCATATTCGCCAAGCTAGGCGAACAGGAGAACGCGACGATAGCGGTATCGCCGGCGCTGGTGGACTGGGAGAAGCGGCTGTCGGTACAGGGGAAGTCTTACTAAGGAGTTGGGTTATGACGATGACAATAGTGGGCTACGACGCTGATACAGGCCAGTTTGGCGGGGGAGTGGCTACGAAGAACCCGGCAGTGGGCTCCCGGGTGCTGCGCGGCATAGGAGAGGTGGGTATGGTGGGGTTCAGCTC
This sequence comes from Dehalococcoidia bacterium, assembly GCA_963667055.2. Lineage (GTDB taxonomy): Bacteria > Chloroflexota > Dehalococcoidia > Lucifugimonadales > QGNO01 > DAOUJH01. Next base: position 793,069 of record OY762956.1, on the reverse strand, counting down.
GGTGGAGACGCAGAGGCGTCGCGGGATAGCGATGCTGCAACTGGGGTTCCCGGCAGACGTGACGCTTGAGGCGTTGATCAAAGTGAGCAACGGAGCGGGCCAGTACAGTTTGATAGACAGGACGGGCAAGTCCGCGGCGTATACGTCGCCTGGACACAGTCCGTGGGCTGGGAGTCGGACGGGGAAGCATTATGCCTGCAGCGCGAACACCATGGTGGGTCCTGAGGTGGTGCAGGCGCTGGGCGACACGTTCGAGGAGACGGAGGGCCTGGGGATGCCGCTGGAGGAGAGGCTTCTGCGTTGCCTGGAGGCGGCGCAGGCCACGGGCGGCGACCATCGCGGGAGGCAGGCGGCGGCGGTGCAGGTGCACTGGAAGCGCATCGACGCCAACGCCAACCTGGACGTGCGGGTGGACGACAGCGCGAACCCGATACCTGAGCTGAGGGCGGCGGTGAAGAACTACCGCCAGATTTTCCCTCAGTACCACGATAGAACATGGCCGGAATTGTCTGGCACCGGTGGCTACAACATCCTGTATCCTGGCGGCTGGTAGACCCTGTTGCAATACAAAGGAGAAGACTAAGATGCCGGTATACGTTGCCTTGGTGAAATTGAACGGAGAGAGAACGGGCGAGGAAGAGCTTGCCGCAGGGAAAGCAGCGCTGGACTTGTCGCAGGAGGAGAGCGGGGGGATCTCGGCCATTACTACAAGCAGCGGCTACTACGGCCTGTACTGGACCCAAGGTGAAGCCGACATGGTGCTTACGTATTCCAAGCGAGACGAGGATGAAGCTCGTGCTTTTGCCAAGCGGCTGGAGCAGCGGCAGAACTCCAGCATTACCGTGATGAAGGCGCTCACTGAGGGCGAGAAGGAACGCGCCGTGCAAGGCAGGCGGGTGTAGGCCATGACAATGACGATAGTGGGCTATGACGCTGAGACAGGCCAGTTTGGCGGAGCGGTGGCTACGAAGAACCCGGCAGTGGGCTCCAGGGTGCTGCGCGGTATGGGAGAGGTAGGGATGGTGGGGTTCAGCTCGGTGGAGACGCAGCGGCGTCGTGGGATAGCGATGCTGCAGCTGGGTTTCCCGGCAGACGTGACGCTTGAGGCGTTGATCAAGGTGAGCAACGGAGCCGGTCAGTACAGCTTGATAGACAGGACGGGTCAGTCAGCAGCGTACACGTCGCCTGGACTGAGTCCGTGGGCTGGGAGTCGGACGGGGAAGCACTACGCGTGCAGCGCGAACACCATGGTGGGTCCTGAGGTGGTGCAGGCGCTGGGCGACACGTTCGAGGCTACGGAGGGTGTTGGGATGCCGCTGGAGGAGAGGCTGCTGCGATGCCTGGAGGCGGCGCAGGCAACGGGAGGAGACCATCGTGGGAGGCAGGCGGCGGCGGTGCAGATGCACTGGAAGAGGATAGATGCGAATCCGAACTTGGACGTGAGGGTGGACGACAGTGCTAATCCGATACCTGAGTTAAGAGCGGCGATAAAGAACTATCGCCAGATTTTCCCTGAATACTCCGACCGCACATGGCCTGATCTCACCGGGACCGGCGGCTACCGGATACTCTATCCGCAGAACTGGTGATTAGCGTCCGCGAAGCCTGGGGTCGAAGATGTCCCGCATGGCGTCGCCGAGGACGTTGATGGCGAACACAACCAGCGTGAGCGCCATTCCGGGGAATATGCCAATCCAGGGCGCGCTGGCGAAGTCCATGAGTATCTCGCCGGAGAGCATTCCGCCCCAAGAAATCACTTCGGGCGGGAGGCCCACTCCCAGGAAGCTGAGCGAGGCCTCAATCACAATTGCGGAGCCGATCATGGTCGTGGCAACGACCATCATGGGGCCGAAGGTGTTGGGCAGGATGTGCCGCAGCATGATTCGGAGGTCACTGGCGCCGATAGAGTAGGACGCATCCACGTAAGGCAGTTCCCGGATGCTGAGCGCCTGTGAGCGGATGATCCGCACCCCGCGGCTGGTGAAGATGATGATCATAGCTATAATCAGGCTAGTGAAACCGGGCCCGAACGCTGCCATGAGGGCAAGGCCCAGTACAAGCGAAGGCAGGTAGGTTATAGAGTCTATGAACCTCTGAACGATCAGGTCGGTCTTGCCGCCGTAGTAGGCGCTGACTATACCTACGAATGCTCCTATGCTGGTCGCAGCCAGCATAGCGATGACTCCCACAAAGAGGGAAACCCGCGTCCCGTAGATCGTCCGGCTGAGGATGTCCCTTCCCAGTATATCCGTTCCGAACCAGAATTCTGAGCTTGGGGATAGGAGTTGAGTGTCTCCGCTGATGTCCCAGGGATCATGGGGCACGATTGCAGGCGCGGCCACTGCCACCAACGTCGCCAAGAGCAGTATCACTACGCCGGTCCCGCCCAGCGGTTTGGTCCGCATGAAACTCAAGAACTGCTGGGCCGCGTTGGGACGCTTGATCTTCTCAAAAGCTACGGGAACTTCAATCGAGTCTTGACGTGTGGTCATACCTAAATCTCCCTAGGAGTACCGTATGCGCGGGTCAAGGTAGGCATAGGTCAGGTCAACCAGCAGGTTGGCGACCAATGCCACCAGCACAAAGTAGGTTAGATATGCTTGCACCATGGGCAAATCCCGGAAGAACATGGCTTGGAGTACGCCGCGGCCAATTCCGGGAATGCTGAAGATGTTTTCGATTACGATAGTGCCGGAGAAGATGAGGCCCATCTGCGCTCCGGCTATGGTGACAACGGGAAGCAAGGCGTTTCTCACGGCGTGCCGCATTATGACAACTCGTTCCGATAGACCCTTTGCCCTGGCGGTGCGGACGTAGTCGTCACGGAGCACCTCCAATAGCTGCGTGCGGGTCATACGCAGCAGCGTGCCGTTGATGGAGAAGCCGAGGGCTACGGCAGGGAAGACGAGCTGTTGGAAGCTTACCACGGGATCCTGCCAGAGGTGCACAAAGCCTAAAGGCGGTATCCAGTTGAAAAACACTGAGAGGAATAAGATGACCAGCAACCCCACGAAAAAGCTCGGCATAGCGAGCCCGATGATAGCTATCCCGCGCAGGATATAATCTGAAACCCCGTCCTGGCGTATCGCGGCGAGTATGCCTATGGGAACGGCGATTATCCAAGTCACTATGATGGTGAAGATGCCAAGTTCTAAGGATACGGGGAACTGCCGTTTGATGGACCGGGCTATTGGTACATTGGTTACGTAGGAATTGCCAAGGTCAAAGCGGACCATGCCGTAGGCCCACTCCAAATACTGTACGGGGATGGGCTTGTTCAAGCCCAGGGTCTCGCGCAGGTTGTCGATGTCCTCTTGGGTGTATTCGGAGTCACCGGACGGGCCGGCAAGGAGAATGGCGGCCACGTCCCCGGGAAGGATGCGCAGAATCACGAAGATAACGATGGACGCCCCGATCAATGTAGGGACGAATAGAGCGAGTCTACGTAGTAGGTACTGTCTCATAGCTTAGTTAATGTCAGTGGGCGCCTCTTGATAGCGGCGCCCACTGACTTGCGAATCAACAGACTGGCTTACATGTCGTCGGACAGCCAGACCCTCTCCAGGGAGTAGGAGTCTGTGTGCACAATCGGCGGCGTCCAGTTCTGCCAGGTTGACCTGTGCAGGCCAATGACTCCCGGCCTCACCATGCCGATCATGTGCGCGTCGTCCCAGAAGATTCTGGCCATCTGGCGGATGATTTCAGCCCTTTCGGCCTGGTCTCTTATGAACGACTGCTTATTCATGAGGGCTCGCCACTCGTCATCGACATGACCGCTGTAGTTACGACCGCCCTCCTGCCAGGTCAAGAAGGTGGATACGCTGTATCCGTCGGGGTCCTGGAAGGAGAGTCCCTTGCTGATCTGGATGACCTGGAAGTTGCCTTCCTGGCCGGCCTTGTCGGAGCTAGCGTAGTCCGGAGCTATCTCGAGATCAGCCTCAATCCAGATGCGCTCGAGCTGCTGGTCGAAGACCTCGCAGTCTTTCCGGTTGCCGGTGGCGCACATGAAGTGGACTTTCAACGGGTTGTCCGGACCGTAGCCATGCTTCTGCATTAGAGCCTGGGCATCGGCCAGGTCTCTAGCCTTCACATCAGGCGTGGAATCAAGGCCCTTGTACTGTGCCAGCCACTCTTCCTCGGTGTGGATCCAGCTCCAGCCGATGAAGTACGGCGTGGACAGATGGCCCGTGCCGTTGAAGGCGAGTTTGTTGAACTCGTTGCGGTCCGCCATCCACTGAATAGCGGTGCGAAGATCGTCGGCGACGGGGTCACCCACCGGGCCGAACGGCGGCTTCATGGTGTTCAGAGGGAAGCCGCGCCAGCCGTTGGCGTTGACGCGAGGCTGCTTAACGGCGTCTTCGCCCAGGCGTGCCACAATGCGCTCAACGTCACGCGGCGAAGGAGCATCGCCGAACAGACCCAGGTAGTCAACCTGCCCCGCCATGAAGGCGGCGACGCGGGTGTTGGGATCAGGTATTGCCAAGATCGAGTAGCCATCCAGGTAGGGATACTCGGGCAGGAAGTAGTTGGGGTTCCGCTCCAGTTCGACGCGGTTTTCGTCTTCAAATACGGTCATCTTGAATGGACCGGTGCCCATAACCTCGCCCCGGGCGAAGTCTACGTCTCTCCACTCACCGCTCTCATCGATGGCCCTAGTGTAGGTATCGGGCATTATGCTGGTCCAAGGTGAGACGAAGCAGGCTACGAACGCTACAACGGAGTCCTTGGTCCTAACGATCAACTCGGTGTCGGAAACCGCCTCGACGCCAGGCTCGGGTAGTGTGTTGCCGTTGTCGTCAGTTACGTCTTTGACGTATTGGCGCAGGCATCCCTGGCGCTTCGAGGAGAGGCCTTGAGGGCGCTCGATGTAGCGGTACAGGGAGTACGCGGCGTCTTCTGCGGTGAACCTATTGCCTTCATGGTCGTAGATGTTGTCGCGAATTTGGAACCTGTAAGTGGTTCCGTCATCGTCAACTGACCACGACTCGGCAAGGTCGTTCTCCACGGTCTGCTTGTCTGCCACGCTGAATCGAAGCACCTGGCCCCAGACGTTGCCAATCAATCCAAGGCCTGACCATCCGTAACCGGCAGAGCCTCCGGAGGCATCGAAGTGGCCTGGGGATCCCACCAAGCGCTGTCCTATGGCGGTAGTGCCGCCGTAGACGGGTCCGCCGCCTTCGGGAACCGGAGTCGGCGTGCTGGTGGGTTGCGGTACGGCCGTAACTCCCGGTGCGGGCGGTACGGGCGTTGCCGTAGGCGTGGGCACCGTGATAACCGGCACCTGCAACGCTGCTGTGGGTGTGGCTGTGGGAGCGGGCCCGGGCGCGTCCGGCGAAGTAGGCGTAGGCGTGGCCTCTTCCGAAGGTCCGCACGCTAGTACTGCCAGCAGCCCAATGGAAACAGTTACACCCAGTAGTTTCCTTAAGGTAAGTCCTAAATGCATATCTCACCCCTCCAAATAGGTAAATTCCGCCAAGCGTAGTCGTCACGCTTGGCGAGAAATCGCAACAATTCTATGGGATATCTCGCTTTTGTCAATACCTCCTTGAAGCAAATTAGGTTCTCTACCTACAAAATGCCTTACGAACAAGAGTCCAACTTGGATTTCTCGTCATCTTTGATAGAATAGGCCGCACTCTAAACATTTTCCGAAAACGGGAGGAGCCAGATGTCTAGCGCGGAACTAACCAGCCTGACCTTGGCGGACGCTGCCAGAGCAATCGAGTCCCGTAAGCTTTCGCCTGTTGAGCTTACGCAGGCCATTCTTAATCGCATTGACGCGCTCAATCCCAAGCTGAACGCGTTTCTCACCGTGCTAGGTGACAGCGCGCTGGCAACGGCGCAACAAGCGGAGCAGGAGATATCTCAGGGGAAATATCGCGGGCCGCTGCACGGCGTGCCTTATGCGGTCAAGGACATCTATAACACAAGAGGCATACGCACCACCAACGGTTCCAGCGTGTTCTCGGAGAACGTTCCGAACCGGGACAGTACAGCCGTGCGCAATCTGAACAGGGCCGGCGGAGTGCTGGTCGGCAAGAACCACTGCCTGGAGTTCGCCTGCGGCAACCACAACGCCCTTTACGGGGAGGTGCGCAACCCCTGGAACACGGAGCACACCCCAGGCGGCTCCTCCAGCGGTTCGGCGGCCTCCGTGGCGGCGGGCATGGTGTTTGGCTCCATGGGTTCCTGCACCGGCGGCTCGATACGCGGGCCGGCCTCCTTCTGCAGCATTGTCGGCCTGAAACCTACGTATGGTTTAGTGAGCAGATACGGGGTCTTCCCTCTGAGCTGGTCCATAGACCATGCCGGGCCTATGACGAGGACCGTGGAAGATTGCGCGTTGATGCTGCAGGCTGTGGCCGGTTACGACTCAAGAGACCCGTCGTCGGCAAGGGTGCGCCTGCCCGACTATGCCGGGGCGCTGAAGGGCGGCATAGGGAATATCCGCGTTGGGGTATCCAAGGAGTTCACCGAAGGCGCTACGGAAGAGGTGATAGGCCTGGTGCAAGAGGCTATAGAAGTGCTCAGCGAGCTGGGCGCGTCCGTAGAGGAGGTGTCGCTGCCGATAACGGCTGACTACGCTGCCGCCTCCGGCAACACCATCACCTGGAGCGAGGCTGCCCAGGTACACGCTCCCTGGAAGGATCGGCTAAAGGAATACACGGTGGGCGTGCAGCAAAAGGTTCTGGTGGGGTCTGTGATATCGTCCACCATGTACCACAAGGCGCAGCTTCTGAGACGGCAGATCCAGGATGAGATAAGCCAGGTCATGAAGAACGTGGACGTTCTGGTAGGGCCTACTTCGGCGGCTCCTCCGGGACGGATTCAGGCTACAGTGGCTGCGGGGGGCGACGCCGGCGCGTTGAGAATGGCTACGCAACGCAGCTTTACCAGGCCTCAGAATCTCACGGGCCAGCCCGCGGTGAGCGTGCCGTGCGGCTTCTCGGCAGAGGGGCTGCCCGTCGGCCTGCAGATATCGGGGCGTTTGTTTGAAGACGACGTGGTGTTGAAGGTGGCCCATACTTACGAGCAGGCTACGGAATGGCACAAGAAGCATCCTGAAATCTAGGGAGAGAGCCATGAGCATAACCAAAGATATGGTGAGGAAACTGCTGCGGCAGGAGGGACTCCGCGCTTCCGAGGCGGAGGTGGAGACCACCCAGAAGCTGCACAACGCCCTGGACGAGCAGATGGGGAGGGCGTCCGCCGAATCGCTGGCGGCGTCGGAGCCTCACTACATACAACCCACTAGAGCACAGCCCAAGCGCAGATAAGATTGGAGGCGCAGAATGGTAACCGTCAACCCGCGTTCCTTTACCTCGGACGCTGAACTGATAGAGGCCTACAAGAAGATACTGGCCCCTTCACTAGGGCACTTTCTGGACGGAGGGATGGATCCGGCCATCAAAGCCTTGTGGCAGCCGGTGAAGCTGGTTGGCCCGGCGCTGACCGTGCAGACCACTCCCAACTCCGCCGCCGCTCTGGGTAAGGCAGTGGAGATTGCCCAGCCGGGCGACGTAATTGTGATGAGCCGCGGCGGCGAGCTTCGGCACGCTACTACCGGCGACTTCGCGGTGCTCAACTTCCAGGAAAAGGGCATAGCGGGGATGATCACCGACGGCCTGGTCACGGACCAGCGGGCCATCAAGCGGTTGAAGTTTCCCATATTCTGCCGCGGCGTTTCGGCGATTATAGCCAAGCGGGGCGGCCCGGATGAGGGCGCAGTCAACGTTCCGGTGGAGGTAGGCGGCCTAACTGTGAATCCCGGCGACCTCATAGTCGCTGACGAGGACGGCGTTATAGTGTGCACCTTTGATGAAGCACGGGAACAGCTTGATGCGTGCTTGGAGCTTGAGGAGTGGGAGGCGTACGCCCTTGGACAACTGGACTCTGGCAGGCCGCTTTCAGAGGTCGCGCAGGAGAGGCAGACTTACAGGCAATAATTTAGCTACGGGGGAACCGGCAATGATCCAACAAGCAGAGATGATGCGGGTAATTCAAGAGTACAGGGGAGAAGCGGTGGTTATTCCAGTGTTTCGGGCTACTCCTCGCTGGAAAGAGGTGAGCGATCGCCCTGGATTAGATTTGCCGGTAGGTGGAGCCATGGGGAAGGCGTCATCGTTTGCCTTGGGAGTGGCGCTGGCCAGGCCGGACAAGGCGGTTATCCTGCTGGACGGCGACGGCAGCCTTGAAATGAACCTGGGCGCGTTGATAACAATTGGAGAGCAGAAGCCCAAGAACCTGTACCACTTTGTGGTGCAGAACGGCGTTTATGCTTCCACGGGCGGGCAGCCCATAGTGGGAGCGGAGACGGTTTCCTTCAAAGAGATGGCGCTGTCCGCGGGGTACAACGCCGCCTACGACTTCGACGACCTAGAGGATTTCAGCACCGCCGCCGCCGAGATATTCGATACGGAAGGCCCCGTGCTGGCAACGGTCAGGATAGAGCCTGAGATCAGGACGATTGAACAGAGGGCCGCGGAGAGGTCCAGCGCTGGCGCAAGCGGTCCCTGGGTGGCGTACCACAGCTTGAAGGAAGAACTGGCGAAATCTTAAAGTAGGGGGCGGATAACCGCCCCCCTACAGGGTTCACCCCATCTCAGTCTTCCCCCGTCAAGGAGGAAGAGGTTAGCCTCAATACCAGTCGTTGCGGAATGTTTCGTAGTTGACGAAAGGCGGCTTGGCGGCATGGGGTATTGGTAGCTGCACCGGGCCGTTCTCTCTCGATGGCAGGTATACCGTGGCGGTGCCCGGAACCTGCGCTTCGCCTACCTGGTTGACTCCCTGCCAGCGAATGCCGATTGCATGGTACGTGGCCTCTCCGGGGACGCCGCTGGGTTCGCTGTTGCCCTTCTGTACTTCCGTGTACTTCTTGACCACTTCGCCGGTGTAGGTCGTGACGTCGGCGTAGTATACGGGCCTCCTCAGCGCCGAGTACTGGCGGCGTATGAAACCGTCGTCGCCCATCCAGTTGGTGAAAAGCTGCTCCGGTATCTGGAACCGCTGACCGCCGTGGTCGAACGGGCCGGGCTGACCTCGGAAAGCGGCCAGCAGTGCGTCCTCATGCTCGGCTCCGGGAGTCCAGGGCCAGAGGGTGTTGGGGTGAGTGCGCGCGCTGCCAGGGCGTTCTCTCATGCGGCGGTAAGCCGACTCGAAGGAGAGTACGTCTTTTTCTTTGATTGGGACGTCTCCAGGATTGTCTCCCGTGCCGACAGTCTGGGAGTTGACGGTGTCCTGGCAGACCTGGTCCTGGAGAGTCCAGGGCGGCAGTACGAGGGGCCCCAGCTTGTCGCCAACTTCTACGTCTTCCCAGTAAAGCGTGTTGGAGCCCCTGCGCTCCGCGCCTTCCAGCCGTTTGACCAGATCCTCCATCTCCTGCTGGGAGTAGCTTTGGGCTTTTCGTTCGTAGAGCATGCTTTCACCCAGGCGTTGCACGTCCATAGCTCTGGAGGTGCCCATAGTCCTTTGCGGCACCATGATCAGAGTGCCGTAGGACTTGGCTCTGAGGTCGTTGTGGAAGTCCCAGTAGTTCACCTCCGAAATGAGGAATAGCAAGTCTCCGTGGCCACCCTTCTTTTCGATGAGCTCTTTGGTCTCTTTGGATGTTCTGAACCTATCGCCTACACGGAGCACGTCGAAGAACTCCCAGGCGCATCCGGCCACGAAGTTGGCTACGGGATAGCCCTGGGGACGGGTCGCGCCGTGAATGCCGGGGTACCTTATGTAGTTCAGCACCGGGCCGGGAGCCAGTTGCGTGCCGTAGCGGGTCTTCCTGCCATAGTCAGGGTCGGTGTAGATGGGGTTGTTGTCGCCTATGGCGCGGGAATACTTGGTGATGAAGTTGGAATCGAGGCGGATGGGCGATTCGTAGGGAGGCCCTTCCTGTTCGTAGGGACAGGGCTCGTTGGGCGGGATGCCCTCCAGCGATTCGGTGTCGATGAACTCCTTGGTCTTTGCGATGAACTCGGTTACGGCTTCTTCAAAGGTCTGTTCGATGGTCATGGATACCTCCTCCCTGCTGCGGTGACGGGACTAAGGTTATATGCAAACGGGCAAGGGGGCAAGGCGGGGGTGATGGTTGGCTACTTGACATAAGTCGATTTTGTTGTGTCGTTGGAAGGGTTGTCAGGCACGAGACGGCGTGCGCCGATGGAGTTGTGTTGTGCCTGAGAAAGGGTATTCGTTTCCAACGTTATGTCAAGTACAAGGCTAAAATCGAGCCAAATTTTGGCGGAGGTGAGAAACGAATCAGATTCGGGGGCAAAGTTGAGGATATGGAGGCGGTCGTTTTGGTTGCCGAGGGGCGCGCTCCGCCGAGGGTGTTGGGGGCTTTTCTGGAAGTCCATGGGTTAAGGGTAGCGGGCGCGGAGGGTGTGGGGAAGGGGGAGGTGTCAGGGGAGGAGGGACAGGTGTGTTTGCAAGCGGGAGGCCTGAGATGCTTCGTCGGCGGGGGGTGTTGTAGGGCGGGAGGAGACCAACCGACTCCTCAGCATGACAATCACCCTCCGCCCCGTCGCCCCTGGGTTCCCGATCGGGGTCGGGAACGACGGTTGGGGGGCGTGTTGCCCCGTCCGCACCCCCACACAGGGCGCCCACGAGGGACGCCCCTACGTCGTGCGGGGCGTGTGAGTGGGGGCGTGGTTCGACGGGGCTCACCACGAACGGGTGGTGGGTAGAGGCAGGCGGGGGCGTCGGGTGTGATACAATGCCCTGGATATGTCTATAGGCTTGGGAAGCAGGTTTTGAAACTCCCGAATGTCGGTAATGCCCAAATAGACCAAACAAAAATCACGGAGTATCTGCTGTCCCCCGTCTATCAGAGGAGCGGCGGCAAAGCGTGGTTCTTTGCCTCCCTTGGATTCAGGCGGGATTCCTGGGAGATCCTGGCGGATGCATTGAAGGCGCAAGCAGAATCCAACGAGGTGTCCCGGGTAGTGGAGACAGACTACGGCCCGCGTTATCATGTAGACGGTCTGCTCCAGACACCCGGCGGTGACGCCGCGGAGATCAGGACGGTTTGGCAGTTTGATATTGGGAGCTCTCATCCACGGCTGATAACAGCCTATCCATTCAGGAGGTGAAAGGTGTTCAAGGAGCACGAACAGATTGTTCTGACGGACAGCGTCCTCGGCGATGACGGGAGAGAGCTAAAGCCTGGAGACGTTGGGACGGTGGTGCACGTACATACGGCCCCTGGCGCTGAAGGCTTTGTTGCGGAGTTCATGACCCATGACGGCGAGACTATCACTATTGCAACAGTGGCGCAGTCCCAGGCCCGCCTGAAACGCGTGAGGGCAGCAAGCTCAAGGTGACGCCGTCGCGTTACAATCCGAAGGAGTAATACAATGACTACCCGGACACCCTCAACGGAAGAACGCCTGAGTCGCCTTGAAAGCGCCTACAAGCGGGTCGATGAAAGTCAGGCGTCCATCCGCTCCGAGATGACCTCCCTCCATAACACCCTGCTACTGCTGGTTATCGGAGGCTGTTGGGCAACCCTGGTCATCGGATTCATGGTCATCTTCATCAAGCTCGCCGCCCGATAAATGGGCGGGGCGCGGCGCACTTACACGCGGCACCGTCCGCCTGCCACGCAGATACTTCGCTCCGCTCAGTATGACAGTGGTGGGGGCTCAGTATGACAGTTGTGGAGGATCGTCGTTCCCGTGAAGCCTGCCCCGTACTTGATACGGGGACGAGAACCCACCGCGCCCCGCCCTGGATGCCCGCCTGCGCGGGCAAGACCCTTCGGCTAGGCTCAGGGTAAACTCCCCCCGCACCACCGATTACCTCGGCGGACTAATTGGGGTCCGGAGGCTTGATTCTGGCGCTCATACGGGCTATGACGGCTGCGGCGTAGGTTAGGATGACGACGCCTCCCATTCCCACGGCGAGCGGCGCGGTCGCTATGCTGGCGATGGCTCCGACGAGGAAGCCGCCCGCAGGGGTGAATCCCCACGTCATGCCGTAGAGGCCGAGGACGCGTCCGCGCATGTTGTCGTCGGAGGATAGCTGGAGCAGGGTGTTGAGGGATGCGTCGTACATGACAAGGCAGAGCCCGATGGCGGCTGCCAGGACAAGCGAGATTGCGTACAAAGGGGAGAAAGCGAATAGAAGGATGCAGGCTCCCGCGCCCAGCGTGCCGATGGTGAGCAGCCTCCACTTGTTGGGGTAGTCGCTGAATGCGGCTGCCGCCGCCGTGCCTATCAGTCCACCCGCGCCCCCCGCCGCGGAGAGGTAGCCAAGTCCGACGGGCCCCACGTTGAGAACGGTCTTGGCTATCACGGGGAGCATGACAATGTAGGAGAAGCCGAAGGTTTCGGTGAGGACGCTGAGCATGAGCAAGGCCCGCAAGTGGCTGTTTCCGGCAACGTAGGCAAGCCCCTGTCCCAGGGTGCGCCAGACGGATTCCGGCCTCTGCTGCCCCGAGTTGGCAACCTTCATAAAGAGCAGCGGCAGGACGCTGACCGAGTAGACGACGCCGGCCAGAGCATAGGCGGCTCCTATACCCGATGAGTTGATTAAGTTGCCGGCAAGCACGGAGCCAACTGTCCAAAAGATATGGAAGCCGCCCAGCGTGTAGGCGACGGCGTTCATCAGGCGGCGCGGGCCCACGGTGTCGTAGATGAGGCCGTTGAATGCGGGCGCGACCATGCCGTCGACGGAACCTTGTATGAAAACGACGACAAGTATATGCCAGAGTTGCGCCTTGTCCTGCAAGACCAGCGCGGCCAGTCCCAACAGGACCAGCCCGCTTGCGGCTCTGAACGAGCCTAGCACGAAGCGGCGGCTCAGCCTGTCGGCCAGGACGCCTCCGATAAGCGCAAAGATTATGTGCCCCGCGCCGCGTATGCCGGAGGCTATGCCGACCCAGAGGGCGGAGTCGTCGGTGAGCAGGAGCACCATCCAGCCCTGGGCGATAAGCTCCGTCGCCGCTCCTATTACGTATAGGGAACTGCTTCCCCATAGGAGGCGGAAGTCGCGTATGCTCAACGTGCTGAAGATTCGAGATGCCATGATTCAGTGAGTCCCGGCGCAAACAAAGCACAGGTTATCCATTATAAGGGAATTACCTGTTTGACCGCCGAATAAGACAAAAAGAGAGACCATCTAAATAGGGATGGTCTCTCCCAATGCTGGTTTAGCCCGTCCGGACTTTTACAGCACACTAGTGACGCTTAAAGATTACCAAGCGTTCAGAGTCACATCAAGGACGCCAGGCAACCTACACCTATGTCACTAGTGTGCTCTATGCATTGAGCTACGGGGGCAGACGCATTTTAGCGCACAGGCTGATAATTCCCCTTCCAAAACTACCACCGATTCAATATACTCCTGTTCATGCCGCCTATCCTGGAAGCCAAGAATCTCACCAAGCGCTACGGCTCCACTATTGCCCTTGATTCGGTGGACTTCGCGGTGGAGCAGGGCATCACCGGGCTTCTGGGGCCCAACGGCGCGGGCAAGAGCACGGCTATCAAGCTCTTCCTTGGGCTGCTCAAGCCGACGTCCGGCGCCGCCGAGGTCATGGGCCGGCAGCCGTACGACTCCATCGAGATACGCGGGCGGCTTGGCTACATGCCGGAGCACGATTGCCTGCCGGATTCGATCAACTCGTCCGAGTTTCTATCGCACATGGCGCAGGTCAGCGGACTGCCGCCCTCCCACGCCCGCACTCGCGCCGCCGACGTTCTACGGCACGTCGGATTGGACGAAGAGCGTTACCGTCCCATAGGCGAGTACTCGACGGGCATGAAGCAGCGCGTAAAGCTGGCGCAGGCCCTGGTGCACGACCCCGCCATTGTAATGCTCGACGAGCCTACGGCGGGACTGGACCCGGGCGGGCGCGAAGAGATGCTCGACCTGATCAGGCGCACCGGACGCGAGTTCGGTGTAAGCTTGCTTCTTTCGTCGCACCTCATGGGGGAGGTGGAACGGACATGCGACCGCATCGTCGTTCTGGAAGGCGGACGCGTCACCGAGGCGGGAGCGGTCGCGCAGTTCACCCAGGAGACGCAGACGGTTTTCCTGGAGGTAGACGACAACCTGGACGCCCTGATGGAAGCGTTGCGAAAGCACGGCATCCAGTCTGAGCTGGAGGGGGCCGCCGTGGTGGTGCAGGACGTGACCGAAGACCAGTACGACGACATACGGGACGCCCTAGTGGACGCTGATTGCAGACTGCGCCGCCTGGCTCCCGGGCGTGGCAGCCTGCAGGACATCTTCAGGGGCGGCCGGCCATGACTTCCGAGCAGAGGGGAGAGATATATGACCTGGGCTACCAGCGATACCTCGGTCCCAGGGAAGGCAGAGCGCGGGCGCGCCGGGCGCTGCTGGCCAACGGCGTCAGGTCGGCGCTGGGGATAGGCCGCGGCTCGCGCGCCAAGATACTGCCCGCCCTGCTTTTCGTGTCGGCGATAACCCCGGCGCTGGTCATGGCGTTGATAGCGTCTCAGGCCGGGCCGGTGTTCGAGACGTCCGGCCACGCGGGCTACTATTCGATAATCTCCACGATCCTCCTGCTCTTTTCCGCCATAATCGCGCCCGAATTGCTGATCCCCGACCGCCGCGACCGCGTTCTCCACCTCTACCTGGTGCGGCCTCTGAGCCCCACCGACTACGTTGCCGGCAGGTGGTCGGCGTTCTTCATAGTCACGCTTGCCATTGTTTATTCCGGGCAGGTTATGCTTTTCCTGGGTTTTCTCCTCACGGCAGTTGAGCCGGTGGAGTACGTCAGGGAGAACTGGCTGGACATTCCCCGCTTCCTGGCGGCGGGTTTCGTGATGGCGGTGTTCACCACGACCCTGCCCCTGGCGGTGGCCGCGTTCACCAATAGAAGGGCCTACGCCGCCGCGTTCGTAATCGGCCTGTGGATAGTCTCCATCTCCACCGCGGGCATTCTTTCCACGTGCGAGGAGACCACCACGACCACGACGACCGACGGCAGCGTGACCGTAACGACGGAGGAATGCGTGCCCATCGCGGGAGACTCGGCCAAGTGGTTCGCCCTGTTGAGCATTGGAGACGCGCCCATCAGAATCAATGACTTGATATTTGGAGAAGAGGCGGAGTCCGGGTTCGGCGCGCTGGTGGAGGAGTTGCCGGAGATAGTTCCCATCGGCTGGTACTTGATTCTGACCGCGGGGCCCGGATTCTTGCTCTGGCGGCGTTATCAGAGGATAGCCGTATGAGCGCAATGCAAACGTCTTCCGCCGGCCCCACCGTCAGCGTTGCCGCCGTCTCCAAGTGGTTCGGCAACGTGGTCGCGGTGAACGACGTTTCGTTCGACATACATCCGGGCATAACGGGGCTTCTGGGCCCCAACGGCGCGGGAAAGACCACCATCCTGCACATGATCACCGGCCTCTCCAAGGTGTCCAAGGGAGAGGTCAAGCTGCTTGGCGAGCGGCCCAGGGACAACGCGGAACTGTACCGCCGCGTCGGCATCATGGCGGAGCATGAGGGAGTGTACGGGTTCTTCACGGGCCGTCAGTTCGTGGAGTTCTCCGGGCGGTTGTACGGTTTGCAGCCGTTGGAGGAGTACGTGGACCGGGCGATTGCAAGGGTGGGGCTTGAAGAGGCACAGCACCGCGCGCTGTCCACCTATTCCAGGGGGATGCGCCAGCGCATGCGGCTGGCCGCGGCCATGGTGCACGATCCGCCGGTCTTGATACTGGACGAGCCGTTGAACGGCACCGACCCCCGCCAGAGGTTGGAGTTTCACGACCTGATGAAAGACCTGGCCGCACAGGGCAGGACGATAATCATCTCATCGCACATTCTGGAGGAGGTAGAGGTATTCGCCGAGCAGATATTGCTCATGGTCAGCGGCAAGCTGGCCGCCTCCGGAGACTACCGCGCCATCCGCGCCAAGCTGGACGAGCGCCCGTACCGCGTGCGGGTGGTGGTCAGCGAGCCGCGCAAGATGGCGGCGGCGATACTTCGGATGGAGGAGGCGGATTCGGTATCGGTGGATGGCGAGGGGGCGCTCACCGTGTTGAGCCAGAGGGTGAGCGTGCTGCAACGCTCGCTGCCCCGCCTGGCAAAGGAGCTGGGGGTGCGCCTGCTTCGGGTGGAACCCCTGGACGATTCGCTGGAGAGCGTGTTCAGCTACGTGGTGGAGCGGTGATGGCACAGATACTGCTGCTGTCGCTGCGCCAGATGGGCAAGCGCCGCTTGATTGTGATTGCGCTGCTGTCGTTGCTGCCCGTGGTCCTGGCCGTGGTGGTGTCAAGGTTGGCGTCATCGGGGGAGTCGTTCAGTTCGGACTTCGTGACGACCCTGGTGAACGGCATGGTGATCGGCGGCATTGTGCCGATAGTAACCATGGCCCTGGCAACCGCCGCCTTCGGCGATGAGGTAGACGACAGGACGCTGAACTTCCTGACCCTGAAACCGGCGCCGAGGTACCAAATCGTGTTCCCCAAGCTTCTTGCCTCCGTAATAGTGGCCGCGCCGGTACTGATAATCAGCGCCGTGCTGACCGTGGCGATAGGCCTGGGCGGAGGCTTCAAGCCCCTGCTGGCCGTCGCCGTGTCCCTATTCGCCTGTGTCGCCGCTTACGCCTCCGTGTTCACCTGGGCCGGGCTGATAACCTCTCGCGCACTGGCGTTCGGGCTGGTCTACGTGTTTCTCTGGGAGGGGATCGTCAGCACGTTCCTGGAGGGGCTGCGGTACGTTAGCATCAGGAACTACACGCTGGCCATCATGTACGAATTGGACGAAACGACTTTCCAGGCGCTGGGGGGCAGTGTGATAGAGTTTCCGGCGGCCATCGTGGGGGCGGCCGCGGTTTCGCTGGCCTTCCTCCTTCTCACGATACTTCGCCTGCGCACCATGGACGTCCCTTGATTCCGGCGGCTGGCCGTGTTTGCTGAGTTGGTATGGAGCACTCTTTGAGACCAAAGCAATCTCCAGGCGTTGACCCGGTGATCATGGAGGTGATGCTCAACGCCTTCATGACCCTCTGCGACGAATCGCAGGCGATACTGGTGCGCTCCGCGTACTCCACCAACATCAAGGAACGCAAGGACTGTTCGGCGTGGCTGCTGGATTCGGACGGCCAGCCTTTCTGCGGAGGCCGTTATTCAGGCGGCCAGTACAACAATTCGGGGTACGGCCCCGTGGGCGCGCGCATCCTGGAGAAGTTCGGCTCCAGGATGTCGGACGGCGACGTGTTCGTGATGAACGACCCGTACCTGGGAGGGCCCACGCACCTGCCGGATATGTCGTTCCTCAAACCCGTCTTCCATGACGGGGAGTTGCTCTGCTTCGTGTGCAACCAGGGCCACTGGGCGGACGTGGGTGGGAAGGCTCCGGCGCAGGGCGTGGTGGGCGACGCCACGGAGATATACCAAGAGGGCATCCGCCTGCCGCCGGTGGCGTTGTACAAGTCGGGCAGGCTGGAAGAGGACATCTACGAGATCATGCTGGCGAACATCCGCGGCCCCCACGAGAGGGCGGCGGACATCAGGGCGCACATGGCGGCGTTGCATCTGGCGGAACGGCGCGTCCATGAGCTAGCGCAACGGTACGGAGCCAAGGGCCTGAAACGTTACATGCGGGCGCTTGTCGATTATTCCGAGACGCGGCTGCGGCAGGCCATCCTCGCTGCGCCGCGGGGCGTCTGGTCGGCTGTCGATTACCTGGATGACGACCTGGGCAGCGACGCTCCGATAGCGGTCAAGGTCAAGGTGTCGATAAAGCATAGGCCAAGTCCGCTGGTAGAGGTGGACTTCACGGGGAGCGGGCCACCGGCCAAATGGGGCATAAACGTCGCCTACCACGGGACGTGGCAGATGGTCGTCGGGGTGTTCAGGAACCTGCTGGTAGACGACACGGTGCCCATAAACGCCGGTTTCCTCAAACCTTTCAAGGTGATCATGCCGGACCATTCCTTGATCAATGCCAAGCCCCCCTCCGCGGTGGGCGCAAGGACGGAGACCACCTACCTGGTTAGAGACGTAATCCTGGCCGCCGTGATGGAAGCTTTTCCGGAGAAAGCCAGGGGCCCCTGGCATGGCGTTCACGGAGTGGGCTTCAGCAACAGGGAGGGCCAGCGCTACTTCATCCACTATCAGACCGTAGGGGGCGGAGGCGGAGCACGCACGTTCAAGGACGGCGTGGACTCGGTGCATGAGGTTCTCAACCTGCCCGTGGAGCCGATGGAGATGCAATATCCGTTGAGGGGCAGGCGGCTGGAGTATATTCAAGATTCGGAAGGGGCGGGCAAGTACCGCGGAGGAGTAGGCGTGAGACAGGACTGGGAGGTACTGGCGGACGTAAACCTGGCCACTCATTCCAACAGGCATAAGATACCGGCTCCTGGCGTGTCCGGCGGCCAGCCGGGCGGCCTGTCCCGGTTGGCGCTGAACTACGGTTCGGCTGACGCCGTAGAACTGCCCCGGGAGACGGCCAACTATCCTCTGAAGAAGGGCGACGTCGTGACCGTGCTGGCTGGCGGCGGAGGCGGCTATGCGAATCCGCTGGACCGCGACCCGGCAGCCGTGCTTCGCGACGTGCGAGACGGGAAAGTATCGCCGGAGCGCGCCCGTGAGGTATACGGCGTGGCTATAGACGTGGAAAGCCGGACGGCGCTGGAAGAGGAGACCGCGGCTCTGAGGAAGGCAAGGCGATAGGTGGCCAGGTTCCGCGTAGGCATAGACATAGGCGGCACTTTTACCGACCACCTATGGTATGACGAGGCTACGGGCGACCTCTCCGTAGTCAAGACGCCCACCACGCCGCACGACCTCGCGGTTTGCTTTGTAGATGGGTTGCGGCGCATGTACAGCGACCATCAGAACGATGCGGTAGTGCCGTACGTGGCGCACGGCACCACCGTCTGCACCAACGCCCTGTTGGAGCGCAAGGGGGCGCGGCTTGGATTCATCACCACCAAGGGGTTCCGCGACATCCTGGAAATAGGCAGGCAGATAGAGCCTGACCAGTTCGACTACACCGTGGACCGCGCCGAGCCGCTTGCGCCGCGGTATTTGAGAAGAGAGGTGGATGAGCGGGTAGCGAACGACGGTTCGGTGGTGGTTCCCCTGGATGAGGAGCAGTGCCGCAGCCTGGCCAGGGATTTCATTGCGGAAGGGGTAAACTCCGTGGGCATCTGCTTCCTGTTCTCGTTTGCCAACCCCGCCCACGAGATTCGCGCCAGACAAATCGTGGAAGAGGAGTTCGCAAAGGCCGGCGTTGAGGGGTTCGTCTCGATATCGTCCGGCATAGCCGCCGAGTTCAGGGAGTTCGAGCGGGCCAGCACGGTGGCGGTGGCGGCGTATCTTGCGCCTGTGCTACAGGGTTATGTCGCCAGTTTGGAACGCGAACTTGGAGGCGTACTTTCCCAGCCGTCCGGCCTGTACATCATGCAGTCCGCCGGCGGGCTGGTGGGAGTCGACACCGCGGTCAGGCAGCCGCACACCACTACGGAGTCCGGCCCCGCCGCCGGTGTGCTCGCCGCCGCCGAACTGGGGCGACTGCTGGGCAGGGAGAAGCTGGTCTCCTTCGACATGGGAGGCACGACGGCCAAGGCCAGCCTGATGGAGAATGCCACACCCGGACTTGCTTTTGAGTTCGAGGTGGGCACGGAGCAGCACGGCGCTTTCACCACGAGGAGCAGGGGCTACCCGGTAAGGGCGGCCATGATAGACCTGGTGGAGTGCAGCGCGGGGGGCGGAAGCATCGCCTGGGTGGATCCCGCCGGGGTGCTCAAGGTCGGGCCGATGAGCGCAGGCGCCAGCCCGGGCCCGGCCAGCTATGGCAGAGGCGGAGAGTTGCCGACCGTGACGGACGCGCAGGTGGCGCTGGGGAGGATTGGCTCAGGCCGCCTGCTGGGCGGAGAGGTGGAGGTGGACGCAAGCCGGGCCGAGGCGGCTATTCAGCAGCACATAGCCGATAGGTTGGACATGACGGTCGCCCAGGCGGCGGAAGGCATCATAGAGGTGGCCAACGCGCAGATGGAGGGGATTCTGCGGGTGGTGTCGGTGCGGCGCGGGTTTGACCCGCGGGAGTTCACCCTGGTGGCCTTCGGCGGCGCGGGGCCGCTGCACGCCGCGGACCTGGCGTTGGCTCTTGGCATTACGGAGGTAGTGGTGCCTCTGTATCCCGGCCTGTTCTCGGCACAGGGCCTCTGCCAAGCCTATGTCCTCAACGAGTTCGTAAGGACACGGGTCACCCGCTGGGAGGACGCAAACCTATCGACCATGCTGGCCACGGTGGCCGCTTTGGAAAAGGAAGCGGTGGCCTGGATGGACAGCGAGGGCATCGACACAGAGAAGCGGGCGCTCACCAGGTCTATGGACATGCGCTACGTGGGGCAGAACTGGGAGCTTACGGTCAACCTCGACGCGCTGCCGACGTCGGAGGAGCAGTTGGAGGCGGCTCGAAGGGAGTTCGTGCGACTTCACCAGCAGATGTACGGCCATTCCAGCGACACCGACGCGGTAGAGGTGGTGAGCTTTCGCGTCCATGCCTACGCTTCGTCTCCTCCGCTCAAGGTCAAGAGCATTGCCGCAGGCGGCGAGGACTCCTCGGACGCCTGCACAGGCTCAAGGGAGGTGTACTTTGCGCAGGGCGGCGCGACGGAGTGCCTGGTGTACGATAGGAATCGACTCAAAGCCAGCAACGTGATGGACGGCCCCGCAGTCGTGGAGCAGTTGGACGCGACAACGGTGATACCGCCTGGATATGCAGGGCGCGTGGACGGCTACGGCAACATATGGATTACGCCGTCGGGTTGAAGAACCTGAGTGGGTGAATAGGAAATTGCTGGATTGGACGACAGCGGTTAGAATTGACCACGGACGAGCAGAGAACGGGCACGGAGTGGGCAAAGATGACACTGGTCAAATCGTCCTACTACAGGGAACAAGCGGACGTATACTGGCAACAGGCTCTGGAAGAGCTTGACAAGGGCGACTTGCGGCAAGCGTCGGAGAAGGGCTGGGGCGCGGCCTCTCAGATGGTCAAGGCGGTTGCCGAGGTCAGGGAATTGAGGCACGACGGACATGCGCTCCTGTGGGCGGTTGTGGACACCTTTCGCGATCCCCAGTTGCGCGCCGACTTCGGCCTGGCCAGCGCGCTGCACATCAATTTCTACGAGGGCTGGTTGAGCGAATCCCTGGTTTCGCAGTACCTGGAGGGGGTCGGCTCATTCATGCGGGCGTTAGATGAGACCGAACTGCGCCAGTGAGCCTGCTCACCCCCATCTCAATCTTCCCCCGTCAATGGGGAAGAGGTTTTGCAAAGATTTCCTAAACGGGGGTCTGACTAGGCCGAGAGCACCCCTATGGCCTTCGCCTCGTCCAGCAGATGCTCTGTCTGCTCCTCGCTGAGAGAAGAAATAGGCTGCCTGGGCTCGCCGCTATCGATTCCCAAGCGGGCCTTGACCAGCGCTTTGCAGGTGGCTTGCATTCCGTATTTGCCCGCCAGGTCTATCAATTTTGCGCCTTGTTCTTGAAGCTCCTGCGCACGCTGAACGTCGCCTTCCCTGTATGCCCGGTAAGCATCTACCCATATCTCCGGCGCCACGGTGAGCGGCCCATCGACCACTCCGGCGGCCCCGGCGGCAAGCGCGGCAAGGAACAGCGAGCCACTCCCGGTGAAGACGTCGATGCCCATTTGAGAGAAGCGGCGGATGTTGTGGAAGTCCGGCGCGGAGTGCTTGACCCCCGCCACCTGGGGAATATGCTCTATCAGGGCACTCATCAACGCCGGAGTAATTTCGACTCCGGTGTACTTGGGCTGGTTGTAGACGAAGAAAGGGAGGTCCGCCGCGCCGGCGACGGCCTTGTAATGGTCGACGACGGCCTGGTCGGTGGGCCTGTAGAAGAAGGGCGGCACGCAGCTTATGGCGTCGACGCCCGCAGCGCGGGAGGCCTCGGCCATTCGCACGGCGCTCTGCGTGGTGAGAGCACCCACGTGGACAATGGTCTTGGCTCTGCCCTTGGACTGGTCGGCGGAAACCTGAGCTATCCTGATCACCTCTTCTTCGCTGAGCAGGACGCTCTCGCCGGTGCCGCCGGTTATCCAGAACCCGTCTACACCGGCCTGTATGTTGTGCTCCATCACTCCGCGGTACGCCTCTTCGCTGAGGTTGCCCTCCGCGTCGAATGGTGTAATCAGTGCCGGAACCACGCCGTGGAAGTTGCCCATAACTCTCTCCTAAACCTTGCTGAATAGAGTGTACAAGCCGCTTGAAGGGTCGTCAAACTGAGGAAAATCTGTTAAAAGGCCGTCAAAAATACGTTAAACAATCGCAGATATGCTGAATGAACGGCCTGACAGCGCAGTTTGTGTGGAAAAATGCTGAAGAAAAGCGTGGCAGAGTTCATAGGGACGTTCGGCCTGGTCTTTGCCGGAACCGGGGCGATTATGATCAACGACCTCATGGGCGGGCAGTTGACCCATCTGGGCGTGGGACTGTCGTTTGGGCTGGCGGTGGGTGTCATGGTATTCGCCACGGGACACATTTCCGGCGCACACATAAACCCCGCCGTCACCATTGCATTCGCGGTCAGCCGTCACTTTCCCTGGAAGAACGTCCCCTACTATCTGGCGGCTCAACTGGCCGGAGCCGCGTCCGCCAGCCTGGCGCTGCTGGCAATCCTGGGAGACGCGGCGGACATGGGAGCCACCTTGCCGTCGGGCAGTGATTTGCAGTCGCTGGGGCTTGAGATCGTGCTCACCTTCTTCCTCATGTTCGTGATCATGGCGGTGGCTACGGACGTGCGGGCCGCCGGCGGGGTCGCGGCGCTGGCCATAGGCGGCACTGTTGGCCTTGAAGCCATCTTCGCCGGGCCCATATCGGGGGCGTCGATGAACCCGGCGCGGTCGCTGGGGCCGGCCCTGGTGGGTTGGACGTGGTCCAGCCAGTGGCTCTACATTGTGGGCCCTCTCATCGGGGCTGCTGCGGGTTCACTGGCATATTGGTGGCTGAGGGGAGAGGAGCATTACTCCGGCAAGGCGGATGATGGAGAGTGATGAAGCGGGTCTTGTTCGTTTGCGTCCACAATTCGGGGAGAAGCCAGATGACCGCCGCCGCGCTTTCCCGGTAATTACTAGGCAGAATTGCCCTGAGCCGTTGCCCCAGGTTGTGATACCCTACTGACCGCCTTTGTCCAGGAGGTCAAATGCGGAGAAAGTCATCCCTGCTAATTACTGCAATCGTTCTCCTCATCTCCGCGTGCGCCCAGAGTGAGACTACAGCGATTCCTACGATTTCACCCGTACCTGCCATTATCAACCGCACTACCACGCCCGATCTAGAAGCGACGGTGGCATCCGCGGTTCAGGCCACCGTGAGCGCGGCCCCGACGGCTACTGCCACGGTTGAACCGACACCGACGGCTACTGCCACGGTTGAACCGACGCCGACGGCTACTGCCACGGTTGAACCGACGCCGACGGCTACTGCCACGGTTGAACCGACGCCGACGGCTACTGCCACGGTTGAACCAACGCCGACGGCTACTGCAACTGCTCCGGTTCAGCCGGAGCCTGCACCTATTGCTACGGCTGCGACACCGCAGGCGGAGGGTCAATATCAGGTGAGTATCCAGAACGTTGACCTGGTGGGGGAGGTTGTCGTCATTGTCAATGCTGGAGTTAGCCCCCAGGTAATGACCGGCTGGGAGCTGCTGAGCGAGGAGGGCAGACAGCGTTTCGTGTTCCCTGAGTTCACCCTAGACCCGGGCGCTACCGTCCTGGTTACCAGCGGTCGCAACGGACGGCAAGATCCTCCCGGCGTGTTGCAGTGGCTGAAATCAGACGGCAGCCCTTACCGGGGTTACGTTTGGAACAATGACGGGGACGTTGCCGTACTGTTCGACAGCGGAGGCAACGAGGTGTCCCGGTTCCCTTAGACGTAGGGGCCCAGGTGCATACCTCCGATGATGTGTATGTGACCGTGGGGCTGGCTCTGCATACCGTCGTGGCCGAAATTGGAAAGCAGTCTGAACCCGTTGGGGCATTGCTCATTGCCGATGCGCGCCGCCACTGAGGCTACGCCGGACATCTCCTGGTTGCTCCACAACTCTTCCTGGGTCAGATGCTTCTTGGGTACGGCCAGGAGCATGACAGGCGCCCACCTGAGACGGTTGCGAAAGACCATTACGTCGTCATCCTCATAGATGATGTCGCCGGGTTCTTCTCTACGGACTATCCTACAGAACACGCATGGGGCGCTGGTCAGTACGTCCTCCTCCTTGTGCTCCGCCCTTTGGAGATGCCCTTGTCACGAAAATCCGGTGCAGAAATGTAGCACCAATGCACAATGCTCGCGTCTTTTAATCGTGACTCCACCGATGCGGGGAGGTTGATTTTCAACCTTTTCTCTACTGATGGAGGGCGGCCTTCCGACCTCTCCTTAAGGAATTCCGACATAACACCGTGCAGAGTAATTATGGTGGGGAGCCTGGATTCCTGGCGGTGCACTATTATTTGGTAGAGCTTCTCTTCCGCCCAGGGCGTGCTGCTGTGAGAACCAAAGTCGTCCAGGACCAGGTAGGGCGCGGTCCTAACCTCTTCGAAGAGCTGGTCGTACCTAACCGGACTCTCCGGGCTGAACGTGTATCTGAGATGATCCAACAGGTCGGGCACAAAGGCGAAGCAAACGTATCTGCCGTTGCGTTCTATCTCGTTGACAACGGCTATGGCCAAGTGGGTCTTGCCGCAGCCTTCCCCTCCAGCGAACACCAGCCAGCCGGAGGGTTGCTCGGCAAAGACGCGGGCCGCCTTTAGCGCGGCCTCCAAGCTCTCTTGTTCTTCGGCGTCCGCTCTATTGCCTTTGACATTGAAATCGTGGAAAGTCATGCGGGGCTTTAGATCGGCCTTCATTCTGTCCAGCTGCCAGTGAGTAGAGGCGCCGGCCTGTTCTCCCAGCACGATTTGCATCACCAGATCCCGGTCCTCCAGGCGCGCCCGCAGCTGCTCGTCAAGCTGGCCGAGGGGGACGCTGAGGGAGATTACGGTGGGCATCTGCCGGTTGAAGCGGTGGTTCAATATCTGGTTCAGCTTCTCCTGTGCCCAGGGGGTTGTGGCGTGCGCGCCCAGATCGTCCAGGGCAAGGAGCGGTATGTTTCTGACGTGTTCAAACAGCTCGTCATAGGAGACTTCGCTGCTGGGGGCGAACGTCGAGCGGAGATGGTCAAGCAGGTCGGGCACCGAGATGTAGAAGGCGGGCGTCTCCCGCTCTATGCCGCGATTGACTATGGCGGCAATCAGGTGGGTCTTGCCGGAGCCCCCCGATCCGGTGAAGAGCAGCCAGCCCCGGGGGTCGTCGGCGTATTCAACGGCGGCTTGGTAGGCTTGGGCGAATCTCTGTTGAGCCTCCGCTTTGGTGGAGCGACCGTTGGAGTCCAGGGAGTTGAACCTGAGCCTGTCCAGCGCGCCCAGATTGCTGTGGCTTTGCAGCCGTTCCAGCCGTTGAGCTTGGGTGACCTCGTGCTGGCAGGAACAGGGCATGGCCCGCCCAAAGTCGGGGTCTCCGACGGGTACGTCCTGCCTTATCCAGCCTTTGCCTCCGCAAACGGCGCAATCGTCCGAGGGGGTTTCCTCCTCAGCGCGCCAGGTAGCCGTACCGTCGGAGGTATTCTTTGCGGCCACTCGTCTGAGAATGTCGCCCAGGCTCTCCATCGTCCTTTCCTTCAATAGCCCATCTTTTAAGTATCCCGGCTATGTATCGCCAGTTTCTGTGATTCGAGCTTACGGCGATGCGAAACGCATCCTCGATCCATCGCCGGGGATACTCCAACTCCGCTTCCTTTAGTTCCTCCGTAAGCATGGGGGTCAACGAGCCGATGTTCTCCTCGTATAGAGCAAAGATGTTCGGACGCTCCTCACCTTGAGGTACGGACGCCGGCTCCTCCACCGCCACGTAGCCCAGCCGCGCCATGGCCCTTCTTCCCGGTTCGTCGTTCAGGAACAGCGCCTTTTCGGCGTCCCGCACGGCTTGCAGAATGGCGCCCCGCGCCACCGCCAGTTGGATTCCCCTGACGATTGCCTGCTTGGAACCGTCCGGCTCTTGGGCCAGTCCCTCGGTGAGGATGGCATCATTCTCCATCTCGGATGCAGTGACCCAGAGGCGTTCGCTGCGGCGCTGGTACACCATTCCGATAAGTCTGAGGGTGCACTTCAACTCGGCAAGGGAGTCTATCTCGGCAAGGAGCGGCCCCAGCGCCTGCGCCGGAACGGGGATAAGCTTGGTTCCCTTGGGGAAGGCGAGCGTTGGGGACATGACTAGACCGCTCTCTGAGTAGCCAGGTTTTCGAATCGGGAGAACTGGTCTCGGAAGTACAGGCTCAGGTTCTTGAGGGGGCCGTTTCTGTGCTTAGCAATGATGAGCTCGGCGATGTTCTTGGGATATGGCTCCGCGGGATGCGACCGTTCCCACTCCTCTTCGTTGTAGTACATGTCGTCTCTATAGATGAAGGCCACCACATCGGCGTCCTGCTCTATGCTGCCACTGTCCCTGAGGTCGGAGAGCTGGGGTCTATGCGAGGGGCGCTGCTCCACGGCGCGGCTTAGCTGTGAAATGGCAATCAAGGGGAGGTTCAGGTCTCTGGCGAGGCCTTTCAAGGCGCGCGAGATGTCGCTCATCTCCTGGACCCGGTTTTCGGAACGGCTGCTGCCCTGCATAAGCTGGAGGTAGTCCACAACTATCAGGTCAAGCCTTCGCTCCATGTGCAGCCGCCTTGCCTTGCTGCGCACCTCTATGATTGTCTGAAGCGGGGTGTCGTCAACGAAGATGGGCAGGTCTGAAAGCGCGCCCACCGCGTCGATGACCCGCTGCTGTTCGCGATCGCTCATCAGGTTTATACGCAGGCTGTGGCTGTCGACCTGCGCCTCGGAAGAGAGCAAACGCATTGCAAGCTGCTCGCTGCTCATTTCCAGGCTGAATATGCCCACGTTTGCGCCTTGACCGGCGGCATGCTGGGCGATATTCAGCGCCAGGGTGCTCTTGCCCATGCTGGGACGGGCGGCGAGTATGACAAGGTCCGACCTTTGCAGTCCTCCCAGCACGGTATCCAGGTCCATGAATCCCGTCGGCACCGGCGCCGTGCCGTGTTCCAGCGCGGTGTGCACTGACGCCGTATCTTCCAGGTATTTGTCCAGGACGTCTCTCAGAGGAACGAAATCTCTGTTTTCCCTGCGAGACCTGATGCGGAACAGCAGCTCCTCCGACTGGCTCAGCACCTGGTCAACGTCGGCGTCCTGCTCATAACCCAGTGCGGCTATTTCCGTGGCGGCTGAGATGAGGTTGCGCATGGTAGAGGTGCGGCTCACCAAGCGGGCGTAGTGCTCCACGTACACGGACGTGGGAACGGCGGTTACCAGGTGGCTGAGGAAAGCCGCGCCGCCGGACGGGTCGAGCCGCTCCAGGCCCTCCAGTTCGTGGGAAACGGAGACTTGGTTTATAGGCTCACCGCGTTGAAAAAGAGCAAGGCACGCCTCGAAGCTCCATCTGTTTCGCTCCCGGTAAAAGTCATCCGCTCTGAGGAACGGCGCCACCTGCAGCATGGAAGCGCCGTCCAGCAAGATCGAGCCAAGCACGGCTTCTTCGGCGGCGTCATCATGAGGGGGCAAGCGGTCGGTGTACATCAAGGTTGCGGTTCCTCTTCTACGCTCGGTTCAGGATCGGTTGAGGGGGCCTGCTCGTCTGCATCGTCCGCAGCCGGAGATTCCACAGCCTCCGGCTCCATGTCCAGGCCGTCGGCTTCGGATTGTTCCGCCTCCTCGGCCATGCTTGCCTCCACAGAGCCCTCCTGTCCTTCAGCATCGACGATGAGCTTCAAAGTAGCCGATATGCCGTAGGCGAAGCGCGCCTCGGCTTCGTAGGCTCCCGGCTCATGTATAGGGTTTTCCAGGATAATGGAGCGGCGGTCAAACTCGCGCTCGGTAAGGCGGGTCAACTCTTCGGTGACGTGGGTGGTGGTCACCGCGCCGTAAAATCTACCGGTGGGCCCAACCCGGGCGGTGAGGCGCAGCGTCAGTTCGCTGAGCAACTGCACCAGGGCGTTCAGGTCATTCTGCTCTTTGATGCGGCGCTCATCTCCCGCTTTGCGTATGGCTTCCAGCCGCTGCATGTGGTCGTGGGATGCGGGAACGGCCAGTTGCCTGGGAAGGAGGAAGTTGCGGGCGTACCCGTTCTTCACCTCTTTTACATCTCCGGCTTGACCGCTGCCGGGCACATCTGACAGGAAGATTACTTTCATATCCAAAACACCTCAGAAAATTAGATTTTCTCCAACTTGGGGCTAAATCCCCAAGAAGATGAAAAGAGAATTTTAGCCGTAACAGTTTAACAAGTTTCTTTGGAACGTTTGAGCTATTATACCGTGAAGCCTCCGGTTTGAGAAGGGATGGAAGCGGGAAGGTCGCAGCATCAGGCTTGCAGCGCTCTTTCAAGACCGTTGTGCCAGGCATCCGAAAGCTCTGCCAGGGGAAGGTCAAGGGTATTGGGAAATGAGAAACGATCCCCTCCCACCGTGCCCAGCAAGAGGTACGGCACATCCATTTCTCTACAGGCTGCTTCCACCGCCTGTAGATTGGCCGGGTCCAAGGACACCAGAATCCTTGAGGCCGCTTCGCCAAACAGAGCCGCGTCCCAGCGTTGGCCCGGCCCAACGCCGCCGGCAAACCCTAGGTTGCCTTGAATGGCGCTTTCGGCTATTGCTACGCCGAGGCCGCCCTCCGAGCAGTCATGGGCGGAGCCGATTATCCCCCCGGTCACAAGCCGCCGGCAGCATTGCTGTACCTTCACTTCCAAGTCGAGGTCAATGGTTGGTTGGCCCGCTACCACGCCGTGAATCAGCTCAAGGTATTCGCTGCCAGCCAAGTGCGCGGCGTCTCCCGAAAGCTCCGACGCACCGATGAGCAGGACGAGGTCGCCCTCTTTCCGGAAAGCCGACCCCACGGCGCGGCTTACGTCTTCCAGCAGTCCCATTGCGCCGACAACAGGGGTGGGGTAGACCGCCGTTCCCCTGGTCTCGTTGTAGAGGCTGGCGTTGCCGCTCACCACGGGCACGTCCAGAGCGTTGCACGCTTCCACCATGCCGCTCACCGACTCCCTCATCTGATAGGCCACGTAGGACTCGTCAGGGTTGCCGAAGTTCAGGCAGTCAGTGACGGCCACGGGGGTCGCTCCGGTGCAGGAGACGTTGCGGCAGGCTTCGGCGACGGCAAGCGCGCCGCCGACAAAGGGATCCAAATAGCAGATACGTCCGTTGCAATCGGTGGCAAGGGCAATGCCTCGGCGGGTGGCTTTGATTCGGAGAACCGCGGCGTCGGCTGCTCCCGGGGCAAGGACAGTGTTGGTCTGCACCTGGTGGTCGTACTGGCGATACACCATTGCCCTGCTGGCGACGTTGGGCGAGGCGAGGAGCTTTAGCAACACCTGGGAAGGCGATTCCTCCGGCAACGGCGTGGAGTCCAGGTTGTATGCCTGCAGGTCTTTGAGAAGCTGGGGCTTTTCTCCGGCAACATTGTAAAGCGGTGGATGGGTGAGCATTCCCCCAGGGACAATCCCGACCTGTTCCTCTCCCTGGAAAATACGCGCCATACCGTCCCTGGTCACCTCGCCGATAACGGTGCATGGGATGTCCCACTTGTCCATGATGACTCTCACCGCTTCCAGGTTATCGGGACGGAGTATAAGCAGCATCCGTTCCTGGGATTCGGAAAGCATGACCTCGTAAGGAGACATGCCGGACTCGCGTCTGGGCACACGCGAGACATCCAGCCTGAACCCCGTACCGCCTTTGGTCGTCGCTTCCACGGTTGAACTGGTGAGTCCGGCGGCGCCCAAGTCTTGCATCCCTTCTATGAGATCAGCGCGCGCCACTTCCAGGCAGGCTTCTATGAGCACCTTTTCCATGAAGGGATTGCCCACCTGCACCGTGGGCCTGAGTTCCGTCTCCTCCTCGAAGGTGCGCGACGCCAGACCCGACGCCCCATGTATGCCGTCGCGCCCCGTTTCCGCGCCGACCAGGACCAGCAGGTTGCCCGGAGTCTTGGCCACGGCTCGCACCAGGCCGTCGGAGGGGACAATGCCGACGCAGAGCGCGTTTACCAGCGGGTTGCCGGAGTACGAGCCGGCGAAGGCGATCTCTCCGCCGACATCGGGTACGCCTATGCAGTTGCCGTATCCAGAGATACCGCCGACCACCCCCTGGAAGAGACGGCGGTTGCGCGATTCGGTCAAGGGCCCGAACCGCAGCGAGTTCAGCAGGGCTATGGGTCGTGCGCCCATGGCCAGTATGTCGCGCACTATGCCCCCTACCCCCGTGGCCGCGCCCTGGTACGGCTCGACGGCGGAGGGGTGGTTGTGCGACTCCACCTTGATCACGGCGGCCAGCCCGTCGCCTATGTCTATGACGCCTGCGTTCTCCTGGCCGGGAGCAGTGAGAAGATACGGACTTTCGGAGGGGAAGGTGCGTATGAGCTGCTTGGAGTGCTTGTAGCCGCAGTGCTCGCTCCATAGCGCGCCGAACATGCCAAGCTCGACAGAGTTCGGCTCCCTGTCGAGTCTGCGGAGTATATCGTTGTACTCCTCTTCCGTGAGGGCTATCTGATCCAGGGTTTCTTTAGATATGGCCACTTTGTACACCTAACTTCAAACTATCCGCCGCTTCCCAATGTTACCAAGATCACCCCCGCTACGACTAGAAACGCTCCTATCCAAATTCGCAGCGTTATCCGCTCCAACTGTTGCAGGAAGACGTGCGCCAGACTAAGCGATATGAGGGGCGAAACGGACGATACGGGAGCGACCACCACCACGGGGGCAAGGCTGAGCGCAGAGTAGTTGAACGCCACCCCGGACGACGCGGCGATGCCCGACAAGACCAGGAAGAGGAACGCCTTCCTGGGCGCGCGCCGGTCTTTGATTATGTTCTTGTTGGCAAGCGCGGTAAGGACAAGAAAGCCCACGAACAAGGCCACTGCGGCTACTACCAACGGCGGCGCGTGTTCGGTCACAATCTGCCTGGCGAGGAACTGGCTTGAACCGTAGGCCGTAGCGGCCATGAGGGCAAGCGCCATGCCCAGAACGATGGGTTTGTTGTTGAGGCTGCCGGGGGTGTTCATGTTAACGCTGCTCCGGCGCAGTTACTATGAGTACAACGCCGCCAACTATAGTGAGGGTTCCCAGCGCAATCAGAGGGCTCAGGGTCTCGCCGCCGATGAGTACGCCCAGCGTCACCGCCACCAGGGGCGCGGCGGCAAGCAGCGGCGCGGCGCGCGACACTCCGGCAAGCCGTATGCTGTTGAAGTTGAGGAACCGGCCCAGCAGGTAGTTGAGCAGGCCGAGCAGGGCTATCCACCCTATCGCCGTGGAAGACAGGGCAAATTCATCCGGGCCGTGGACTGCGAAGGCGATTGCGCCGATGAGAAGCGTCCCCACGGCCAGTGAAAGCGCGGTGCCCGTCGTCGAGCTGATGTTCTGCAAGCCCAGGCGCACGAAGATTGCCGACGCTCCCCATCCGGTCGCGGCCAGCAGCGCGAAGACAATCGCCAGGGCCAATCTAGCCCGCCGAAGCCGCTATCGATTCGAAGATTGGCCGTCCGTCGGTTCCGCCAAGCAGCATCTCGCAGCACCGTTCGGGATGGGGCATCATGCCGAGTACGTTGCCGTTCTTGTTGACGATACCGGCTATGTTTTGCGCCGAACCGTTGGGGTTGGAACCGTCCGTTATCTCGCCGGAGGGGTCGCAGTACCGGAAAACGATCAGGCCGTCGTCGTTGAGCGACCGGAGGGTGTCGGGGTCCGCGTAGTAGTTGCCCTCGCCGTGCGAAATGGGCACCTGGATCACCTGGTCCTTTTCATAGATGGAGGAGAACCTGGTGTGATGGTTTTCCACTCGCAGGTACGTCCACTCGCAGTGAAAGCGCAGGTCGCGGTTGCGCATGAGGACGCCGGGCAGCAGGCCCGCTTCGCAGAGCACTTGAAAGCCGTTGCATATGCCTATGACCAGACCGCCACGTTCGGCGTGCTCCTTCACCGCGCTCATAACCGGCGAGAAACGGGCAATAGCCCCCGTGCGCAGGTAGTCGCCGTAGGAGAAGCCGCCCGGTAGGACTACGCAGTCCACGCCCGATAGGTCGGTGTCCTTGTGCCAGATGTATTTAGCGTCCTGATGCAACACGCCGGTGATTGCATGATAGCAATCGGTATCGCTCCAGGTGCCCGGGAAGACTACTATTCCAAAACGCAAGGGAAATCTCCTACAACTGAGGTCGCTTCTCGTGCCAGGGAGTCGCCTGTTCGTAGGCGTAGGCTGCTTGCAGCACAGTCCCTTCTTGGAACGGCTTGCCCACAATCTGCAAGCCGACCGGCAGCCCTTTGTCGTCGAAGCCGCAGGGCAGGCTTATGGCGGGGAAGCCCGTGATGTTGAAGGGGCGGTTGTGCCAGAGCATGAGGTTCTGCGTCGTTTCCTCCACCCCGTCTATGGTCACGCGGCTCTCTTCGATCTTGGGCGCGGTGAGCTGCTCGGTGGGGGTTATCAGTATGTCCAGGTCATCCATGGCGTCCAGGTACCCCTGCGTGAACCTGGCCCTGGCCTGGTGCGACTTGATGTAGTCCACCGCGGGAACGAACATCCCCGACTTTATCCGGGTCAGCACCTGCGGCACGTAGTCGCCGGGGCGTTCCTCTATCCACTTGCGGTGAAACGCCGCCACCTCCGGGCCGAGTATCCCCAGCGAGATGGCTACGGCGTCGTCCATGCTGGGCACGTCAACCTCGCGCACCTCCACGCCCATCGCCTCCAGGGTTTCGATGGCCTTCTCCACGGCGTCACTCACTCCCTGCTGCAAACGGACAAAGAACTCCTTTCGCGGCAGGCCGACCTTAAGCCCTTTCAGCGGCCTCTTCATCTCCGCGACGTAGTCGGGCACCGGCACCTCTCTGGAGCCGAGGTCCTTGGGGTCGTACCCCGCCATGGCCTGGAGCAGGATGGCGCAGTCCTCCACGCTCCGAGCCATGGGCCCGGCGTGGTCCAGCGACCACGACAGCGGCACCACGCCGTGCTTGCTGACCCGTCCATAGGTCGGCTTTAGCCCCACTATTCCGCATATCGAGGCCGGGATGCGTATCGAGCCGCCCGTATCGGAGCCGGTGGCAGCGGGCACCATACCGGCCATGAGCGCTACGCCGGAGCCGCTGCTGGAGCCGCCGGGTATGCGCTCCGTGTCCCAGGGGTTGGGCGGCGTGCCGTAGTCCGGGTTGATCCCTATTGCGCCGTACGCAAAGGGATGCATGTTCAGCTTGCCCAGGATGATGCCGCCCGCTTCCTTGAGCTTCGTCACCGTGGTCGCGTCCTCGTCCGGCACGAAGTCGGCCAGGATGGGCGACCCCGCCGTGGTGACCACGCCCTTCGTGTAGTAGAGGTCCTTCAGACCGATAGGTATACCGTGCAGCGGGCCTCTGTAGCCGCCGGAAGCCAGCGCCTTCTCCGAGTCCTCCGCCTCTTTGACGGCGGAATCTTCCATCAGCGTGATGAAAGAGTGAAACGCGCCGTCCAGGGCGTGGATGCGTTCCAGGCAGGCCCGCAGAAGCTCCACGGGCGACAGCTTCTTGTCGCGCAGCAGGGGGGCAAGTTCGGCAACGGTGAGGTAGTGCAGTTCTTGATTGGACATAGTGGGCTGATTCTATTGATGGAGAAGGGGAAGGTCAACAGGGATAGATGTGGCTGAATTAAGCTTGGAATCTATGTCTCCACAGCTTCCGCGTATTTCTCATCAATGATAGTGTCGTTCCTATTCATATAGGAAAGATTCTGCTCCTGCGCCAATGAGTCGATTTTGTCATAGGGCAGGAACGAGCACTGCTTGGAGAGAGGACGTTCCAATAGCGAGAATACTGGGCGCTTTATCTCATGGAAGACCTGCTCCCGTCTGTAGGATGGCGCCACAATGTGCGTCTTGATGTTCATGTTGGGTTGCAGGGCCAACAGATCCGCCATTCGCAGCAAGCCGGAGTAGATAGCGGTTGTGTGCTCGATTTCAAATGCCCTCGCCATTGACTTGCCCTTGAGCCACAGCACGTCAATCTGTTCTATAGTCCTTAGGGTCGAGCCGGAATAGGGAAGCTCGAGCTCGCCCCAAAACATCTCATGAAACTTCCCTGGCACTAGTTCCATCACCCGTCCCTTATCGTTCCTTGGCACCCAGATGTCAAATCCCATCTCTGCCCCTATCTGCGCCACCTTCGCCTGGTATCGAGTTGACTCACGGGTTTCCTTGCCCTTCTTGGTGAGCGGATAATTTGTCGGGTTAGCCTGCTGTTCCTCCAGCAACTTCAAGAGGAACTTCCCGTCATCATCATCGAAGGTTGTAAGGGTGCGTCGGACAAACGATGACCAGTTCTTACGGTCCTTAGTTATGGACAAGGCTTGCCAAACTTGCTGCTCTTTTATGGGAAATGCCAGCTCCGGGGGTAAGATGACTATAGGTTTGACCTTAAATCGCACGGTGTAAGGGTCGGAGTTGCCGAACCTCGGAGTGTCGTCAAAAAAGGGACCAGATTCGACTTGCAGCGCTCCGCACCATCGCATCAGGCCTTTCAGGTAGCAGAGGAAGATATCGCCTCGGCTGACCCGCTCTTCAGCGAACCGCCGATATTTCTCCTCGAAGCCAGTGACCGTTGCGTCTTTCTCTATAAATGCCTCCCAAGTCTCAGGAGTGCTGATGTCTAGGTGATATTTCATGCAACCTCTTTGGCAGTCCCTATGTTAAATCTGTGCTCAGTATAGCTAGTGCCTGCATCCCAGCGCAATCGCCTGCTTCACTCTCCAACTGGCCTATTGCACTGCTATGCGTACGTGGGACGAGGTATCAACAGATGGAAAATGGCGTCTCCGCACACTTGCAAGCAGGGCTTGAATGTCATATTGTTATAGTCGTATAGATAACACCTCGTGGAGGAGAGATGAACATTTACAAAATATTGCTTATCACAATTGTGGCAAGCTTGTCGCTGCTGGTTCTGGCCGCCTGCGAGTCCGATACGGAAGAAACGGATACCACGGCCAGCCGCTTGGAGACGGTGAAGGAGCGGGGCAACGTGATATGCGCCAGCCGCAACGACGTTCCCGGCTACGGCTCCCTGGACGCCTCCGGCAACAATGTTGGCTTCGACATAGACCTGTGCCGCGCCCTTGCCGCCGCAGTGCTGGGCGACCCCAACGCCATCGAGATTCGCCTGATCACCGCCGCCGAGCGCGGCCCGACCGTCCAGTCCGGCGAGGTTGACATGCTGGTTCGCACGGTTACCTGGACCACTTCCCGCGACGCCCAGTGGGGCAACTACGCCCAGACCATGTTCTACGACGGCCAGGGATTCATGGTCAGAAAGGACCTGGGAGTCGAAAGCGCCCTAGATCTGCAGGGCGCTACCGTCTGCGTGACCCTGGGCACCACCACCGAGTTGAACCTGCAGGACTTCTCGAACCAGAACAACCTGAACATTCAGGTGCTGACCTTCGAGGACACCGACGCGGTTGTAGCCGCCTACGAAGCCCAGCAGTGCGACGCCTTCACCAACGACCGTTCACAGCTGGCCGCAATCAGCACCGCCTTCGCCGACAGGGACGCGCACGTCATCCTGCCGGAGACCATCTCCGAGGAGCCTCTGGGACCGGTCGTCCCCCATGGCGACGAGCAGTGGTACGACATCGTGAAGACGGTGATGGGCATGCTCATCTACGCCGAGGCGTACGACGTAACGTCGGGCAGCGTGCCCTCGTCCGCCACGGGCAACACCAAGGTTGACCGGCTGTTCGGCCTGTCCGGAAGCTACGGCCAGGAAGAACTGGGCATCAGCAATACGGCGGCCCAGGACGTGATTCGCAGCGTGGGCAACTACGGTGAGATTTATGAGCGCAACCTGGGGCCCAGCGGCGTCAACCTGCCCAGAGAGGGCGGTCGGAACGCCCTTTGGGCCGACGCCTCCTGTGTGAACTGCCCCAAGGGAGGGCAGATTTACGCCGCTCCACTGAGGTAACTCGATGCCATGGCGGCCCTACCGCGAGGACTGACCTATGAGGGCATACCCCTCTGGAGACACACCAGGGTCATCCAGTGGGCGCTGCAGGTCGTTTCGGGCCTGCTGTCGGTGGTTCTCGTAGTATGGTTCTTTGCAAACATTAGCGGAGCCATACGGGATAGAGACATCCCGTATGGCTTCAGCTTTTTGTCCCGGGAGTACCAGACGCCCATTGGGGACCACTTCCTGCCCTACGTGTCGTCGGACAGCTTCCTGTATGCCTTCATAGTGGCGGCCACCAATACCGTAATCGTCTCCATAGTAGGCGTGATACTGGCGACGGCGCTGGGGATTTTCATAGGCATATCCCGGATGTCCAGCAACTGGCTGGTGTCCAAAGCCGCCCTGGTATACATAGAGTTCTTCCGCAACGTCCCTCTGCTGGTGCAACTGTTCTTCTGGTTCTACATAGCACTGGCGCTTCCGCCCATCCAGGAAGAGTACGTTATAGCGGAGGTCATACACATAAACAACAGGGGCGTGTCCGTGCCATGGCTGGACCCCGTCAGCGCCTGGGCCGCCTGGCTGTTTCCGCTGGTGCTGGCGCCGGCGGCGTTCGCCGGGGTGGCCGTGCATCGCGCCATGGCGCGCCGCGAGACCCTTACTGGAGCGGCGTCCTACCCCATAATTTTGGGCGCGGGCACAGCCGTGCTGGTCCTGGCAATTGGCTGGACAGCGCTTACCGCAGCGTTCGGCGGGGCTCCCTTCACCATATCCGTGCCGGAGACGCAGGGGGCTTTCCTTCTTAAGGTGGGAGGGTTCACCGCCTCCGCCGGGCTGCTGGCGCTGCTGGTGGGGCTTGTCATATACACGTCGTCCTTCATTGCGGAAATCGTCCGCGCCGGCATCCAATCGGTGGGACGGGGGCAGAGCGAAGCCGCCCGGTCGCTGGGGCTGCCCTACCTGCAGGCGTTGCGCCACGTGACCTTCCCGCAGGCGCTGAGGGTCATAGTGCCTCCGCTGATCAGCCAGTGCCTGAACCTGACCAAGAACAGCAGCCTTGCCGGAGCCATCGGCTTCTCCGACCTGACCAACGTGGCCAAGACCATGACGCAGACCGCGCCAGCCGTTTCCATCTTCCTTCTCATAATGCTGGCCTACCTGGCCATGAGCCTGACCTATTCGCTGGTGGGAAACCTGTACAACCGCCACATACGGTTCTAGTGAAGTTAGCCTGATGTCAACCAATCACAACATAATGCCTGCCCCGGAGCTCAAGCCGCCCGCATCGGAAATAGGGGTAACCGGCTGGATTTACGCCAACCTGTTCAGCAGCAGGTTCAACACCACCCTGACCGTGGTGTCCGGCCTCTTTCTGGGCGCGCTGGCCTGGTTCGGGATTGGCTGGCTCGTATTCGACGCGGACTGGACCGTGATATCCACGCTGGGCGGCCAGATGGTGATGGGGCAGTACAACACCGAAGCGGCCTGCCCGGGGAAGAACTGCTTCTGGAGGCCGCAGGCCGCGCTGCTGCTGGTGACGATGCTCCTGGGCATGGGCTGGGCGCTGGCCGGCGGAGGCCTGGCCAAGCGCATGGCACTAGGGGTAGTGGCCGTGCTGGCCGCCTTCTCCCTGCTGCCGTACAGCCTGGAACGGATGGGCTGGGACGTGCGGCTGTTGCTGCTGGCCAACATTCCCGCCCTGGCGGCGGGCTGGGCCCTGGCCAAATACACGCGGCTGGGCAGCGTACGATGGCTGGCCGCGCTCTCCGTGGGGACGTTCCTCATAACGCTGGCGCTGCTGCGAGGCGTTGAGGGGATGCCCGGCCTGCAACCCGTGTCCGTAATCTACTGGGGCGGCCTGATGCTCAACCTGCTGCTGGCGGTGGCCGGCATAACGCTGAGCTTCCCCATTGGCATTGGGCTGGCTCTGGGACGGCGCAGCAGGCTGCCAGTGGTGAAGCTGCTCTGCGTGGTGTTCATAGAGGTCTTCCGCGGGGTGCCGCTGATAACGCTGCTCTTCATGTCCCAGGTTCTGGTGCCTCTGGCTTTCCCGGAGGACTTTCCCCAGAACTCCCTGTTCCGCGCCGCCGTTGTGATAACGCTGTTCAGCGCGGCCTACATGGCCGAAAACATACGCGGCGGACTCCAGGCGCTTCACAGAGGACAGGCCGAGGCGGCTCTATCGCTGGGGCTGCATAGCTGGCAGATCACCATGTTCGTCACTCTGCCGCAGGCCATCCGCAACGTCATACCCGCAATAGTGGGGCAGTTCATCGCACTGTTCAAGGACACCAGCCTTGTGTACATTATCGGTATGCTGGACGTGGTGGAGATCAGCAGAGCGTTCATCCAGGGAAACCCGGAGTTTCTGCCCAGCGCGCAGGAGTTATTCATCTTCTTGGCGCTGGTGTTCTGGATATTCTGCTACAGCATGTCCTACGTGAGCAGGAGAATCGAGACGCACCTGGGCGTCGGAAGGCGATGACGCCGCTAGGAGACCGCAATGGACATAGAGAGGAACGGTTCGCCGGACGACATAATCATAGCCACGGACGTGCACAAGTGGTTCGGCTCTTTTCACGTACTCAAGGGCATAACCACCTCCGTGAAACGGGGGGAGAAGGTGGTCATTCTTGGGCCTTCCGGTTCCGGAAAGTCCACCTTCATCCGCACGCTGAACCGGCTGGAGCAGTACCAGCGGGGCACAATCGTAATAGACGGGGTTGAGCTAACGGACGACGTGCGCAACATAGACACGATTCGCCAGGAGATTGGGATGGTGTTCCAGCAGTTCAACCTCTTTCCGCATCTCACCGTGATGGGGAACATAACCCTGGCGCCCATCAAGGTGAGGAAGCGGCCCAAGAGCGAGGCCGAGGACGTTGCCATGGAACTGCTGACCAGGGTGGGAATACCGGAGCAGGCCGATAAGTACCCCAGCCAGCTCTCCGGCGGCCAGCAGCAGCGCGTCGCCATAGCCCGCGCCCTTGCCATGCAGCCCAAGATCATGCTGTTCGACGAGCCAACGTCGGCCCTGGACCCGGAGATGATCAAGGAGGTGCTGGACGTTATGCGAGAGCTGGCCACCTCCGGCATAACCATGCTGATAATCAGCCACGAAATAGGCTTCGCGCGGGAGGTTGCAGACCGCGTCATCTTCATGGACGAAGGGGAGATAGTGGAGGTGGGCACGTCGGAGGAGTTGTTCACCAACCCGCAGGAGGAGCGCACCAAGCACTTCCTGAATCAGATCCTCACCCACTGATTCCGCCGCCCGCCGCCTCCCCCCACGGGCAGACGGGCAAGAAGGCAAACGGGCAAGGGAGCAGGCATACGGACAGCCGTTCTGTCATGCTGAGGAGTCGGTTAGACGCTGTTCGCCTTAGTAGCGCTCCCGCCGACGAAGCATCTGTTCGGCTATGGGACGCCTTCCGTGACAGGCAAACGCCATCGGCGGGACAGGCGGTTAGCTGCCGGTGGGCTTTTCTTCCACTTCTATGCGGAGGCGCTTGTTGATGCGCCCCTTGCTTTCGTGGCCGACGACGCGTATGCGGCCTACCTCACTGGTGCGGGCAACGTGAGTGCCGCCGTCGGCCTGGAGGTCGAGGCCGGTGACGTCGACTATGCGCACCTGCTCGATGGCGGGCGGAAGCAGGTTGATCTTGGTGCGAATGAGGTCGGGGATGCGCATGGCTTCGTCGCGGGGCAGGTTCCGCGTGGTGACGGGGCGCGATGCGGCCACCTCCGCGTTGATCTTCTCCTCCACTTCACGCGCGAAATCCACCGACATGTTCTCCAGTTCGAAGTCCATGCGCGCCCTGAGGGGCTGCATGTCGCCGCCGGTGACCTGGGCTCCGTAGTCGCGCCAGATGACGCCGCAGAGGATATGCAGGGCGGTGTGGGTGCGCATCAGCTTGTAACGCTTGTCCCAGTCGATCTCTCCGGTGACCCGCGTGCCCGCCGGGGGAGGGTCGCCCTCTATTTCGTGGACGGCCTTGCCGTCCCTGCGGCTGATCCTGGTGACGCGGTATTCGCCGTCCGCGGCGCGGAGGACGCCGGAGTCGCTGGGTTGTCCGCCGCCGCCCGGGTAGAAGGCGCTCCTGTCCAGAACGACGCCGTTGTCCAGCGTCTCTACGACTTCGGCCTGGAACTCTCTGATGTAGCTGTCGTAGTGGTAGAGAGGCTCCGTCATGGTCATTCCGGCGAACTGCTCAGCAGGTCTTTGATGGACTGTTCGACCCGTTGGAGGCCGTCGAAGTCGTCGTCGGCGATCTTGTAGCAGCGGTCAAGGTAGAGTTGGGCCAGCTTCGAGCCATAGGGCCCGGGCCGGCTTATGGCATCAACTATCTGGGAAGCGTGGTACTTCTGGGGCAGATACTTGGCGAGGACGGCTATTTCTCCCTGGGACTCCTCAATGAGGCGACCATCGTTGCCTTCCATGGCGAATTGCAGCTTGCCGACCAGCTTGGCAAGCTCGGCCAGACGGTCGCGTTCGCTCATCAGAGAGAGCATGACCTCTCCGACGTCCAGATCGGAAGCGGGCTCAGGGGGAAGAGCGTGCGACGCGTCCAGCCCCGGTTGAGCCTGAACGGCGCTGTTGTAGAATCGGGCGTACTCCTCAACCGCGTCGTTTAGCTTTTGGAGGGTTTCCAGAGGGTCGTCTTCACCCACGGGGCCGGCGTAGATGAGGTCGTCGCCCCGCATATCGGCGAGCCGCTCCAGGTATTCCAGGTTCGCCACCTCTTCCGGAAGGGGAGGAATAGGTAAAAAGGGCAACTCCTTCATGGCTGAGGCAAACATGCCTGAAGCCAAGGCAGGCGGCACGTACTTGGTCGGGTCCATCCTGAGGGGCAGGACGACCAGGTAGGTGGCCAGCACCTTTTCTCCGGCCAGGTAATACAAGAATGCGTGGCCTTTGGGTTGGTCGCGACTTCCTCTTTCGAACGTTATATCCATGTTCTCTATGACACTCGACGCGGCTGTCCCGCGCTGTCTCCGGCTATTTGCCGTCCGTACCGTTGCCCTTGACGAAGTTCTGCAACATGCTGGTGAACTCCATGGGGAAGATGAACTTGGTGGCTTGTCCCTTCCCCAACTGATTCAGCGTGTCGAAGTATTGCAGGCTCATGGTGCGGCTGTCCGCGCTCTGGGCCACGGTGTTTATCTGGTCCAGGGCGTTGGAGAAGCCCTCCGCGTTGAGGATGGCGGCCTGCCGGGTTCCTTCGGCGCGGAGGATGGCGGCTTCACGCTCGCCCTGGGCGGAGAGGATGGCGGCCTGCTTTTCTCCCTCGGCGCGGTTGATCTGGGCCTGCCGCTGGCCTTCCGACTCGGTGATGTCGGCGGTCTTGATGGCGGCGGCGGACTTCTCGCGCTCCATGGCGCTTTTAACGCCGGGAGGCGGGTCGATCTCGTTGATGGCCACTCCC
This sequence comes from Dehalococcoidia bacterium, assembly GCA_963667055.2. GTDB lineage: Bacteria > Chloroflexota > Dehalococcoidia > Lucifugimonadales > QGNO01 > DAOUJH01. The sequence goes on along the minus strand of OY762956.1, from coordinate 751,651 downwards.
TGCACCTTCACCCCCCAGCGCCCGGTGTTCTCATCGAGCGCCATCTGGAGCTGGCTCTGGATGCGCTCGCGTTCCGACAGAGCTTCGGCCAGGCTAACGTTGCCCATGATGGCGCGCAGTTCGCCCATGGCGAGGTTGCGGACGGCCAGCTGGTGGTCAGCAACCTCCAGGACGGCTCTGTCGGCCATTTCGGGGAGGACGCGGTAGTAGAGGACGAAGTCCATGTCCACGACCACGTTGTCCTTGGTGATGTACTGCTGAGTGGGCACGCGTTCAGGCACTTCGCGAGTGTCCACCACCTTGCCCGTCTCCAGGACTGGTATGAGGAAGTGGAAGCCCGGGCCCTTGACTTCGCCTACGTAGCGGCCAAGACGGAACTTCACCATTCTTTCGTACTGTTTGACTATTACTATGCCGGTCGCCATGTTTTCCTCCTGTGGCACCCCTGTTTGGATAACGTTATCATCTGACGGGCAAACGGGCAAACGGGCAAACGGGGGCCGCCCGGCCGCGCCCTTCCCCCGGGCAAACGGGCAAGAGGGCAAGGCGGGCAAGCGGGCAGACGGGCAGGCGGGCAAGAGGGCAAACGGGCAAGAGGGCAGACGGGCAGGCGGGCAGGCGGGCAAGAGGGCAAACGGGCAAGAGGGCAAGGCGGGCAAACGGGCAAACAGGGCAGACGGGCAAACGGGCAGACGGGCAGACGGGCAAACGGGCAAACTGGCAGACGGGCAAACGGGCAAGAGGGCAAGCGGGCAAGCGGGCAGACGGGCAGGCGGGCAAGAGGGCAAACGGGCAAGAGGGCAGACGGGCAGACGGGCAAGAGGGCAGACGGGCAAACGGGCAAGAGGGCAAACGGGCAAACGGGCAGACGGGCAAGAGGGCAAGAGGGCAAGAGGGCAAACGGGCAGGCGGGCAGACGGGCAGACGGGCAGAGCCCCCGCCACGTCGCCGCCCCTGGGTTCCCGATCGGGGTCGGGAACGACGGATGGGATGTCATGGGTTATCATTGGGGGTTCAGGATTATAAATTATGTGGATGTTATTGAATGTTGGGGATGATGGTGTAGAATGGGGGGCGGAAAATAGCGGTTACAGAGGGGGAGAATCATGGCTACTTGGCGAAGGCTTGGCATCGGGAATATCCGGCTGCTCGTCCCGGCGGCGCTGCTGCTGGCCGCGCTGACCCTGTTATCGTCGCCCGCGCTGGCGCAGTCGCCGCCCGACACTCCCTCATCGGTCGCCGTTGACCGCTCAGACGGCAGCCTCACGGCATCCTGGAAAGCGCCCGCGCGCGCCGAGTCGTACCACGTCACCTACTCGTCAGACGGCGGCGCGAGCTGGTCGCTCGCCGCTCTGAATCATCGCAGCAACTCCATCACCATCAGCGGAGTGGACAACTCCAAGTCCTACATTGTGGGAGTGCGCGCCCGAAACTCGGCAGGCGGCAGCGGATGGCGAAACTCTTACGCCATAGGCCCGTACAACCCGCCCGCGCCTCCACCCACGCCCACGCCGCCCGCAACGCCCGGCGTGATAAACGTCTCACGCTCAGACGGCGCGCTCCACGCCTTCTGGAACTCCGTCGGCGGAGCGACGAGCTACCACGTAACATACACGGGCGACAACGGCGCGAGCTGGTCGCTGGCCGCGCTCAACCACCCGGCGGGCAACGGAACGACCAGCATCACCATAAGCGGGGTGGACAACTCCAAGCCGTACATCGTGGGCGTGCGCGCCCGCAACTCGGCGGGAGACAGCGGATGGCGCAACTCGTCGTCCATTGGACGCTACGAGCCGCCGCCCGCGCCCCCCAAGCCGCCCGGCGCTCCCACGTCGCTTAGCGCGACGGGAAGCGACAAGAGCGTAACCCTCAGCTGGAACAGGCCCAGCGGCGACGTCACCGGCTACCAGTTCCGGTTCAGGGCCGCGCCGCCCGCGCCCGGATGGGGCGACTGGCACACCGTGCCGGACGGCGACGGGGATACGACCTCATACACCATTCACAAGCTGGAGAACGGGACCGAGTACCGCTTCAAGCTGCGCGCGGTCAACTCCGGCGCGGTGAGCGCGCCCGCTCCGACCTCCGCGCCCTGGTACGTGTCCGCCACGCCCGACTCGAACGTGCAGCCGCCTCCTTCTTCGCCCTCCGCGCCTCCCGCTCCGTCCTCGGTTACGGCCACGCGGGGGACTGGAACCATCGTCGCCAGTTGGTATCACTCGGAGGGAGCGACCGGCTACGACGTGAGATACAGCACGGACAACGGCGGCACCTGGAAGCTCGCCGCCTTGCACTGGAACACGTCGGTCATCACGATAAATGGCGCGTCCGGGGACAAGTCCTACATCGTGGGCGTGCGCGCCGTCAACCTCGTAGGCGCAAGCGACTGGACGAACTCGAATACGGTTGGGCCGGTTCCTCAGCCTGTCTCGGTCAGCAACCTGGGCGAATCTACCTACACGTCGGGGCCCTTCCCTGTCGGACATGGCAGTGACCAGCGGATTGCCGCCACTTTCACGACGGGTAGCAACCCCAACGGGTATGACCTCGTGAGCGTCACCATACAGTTCTCGGGGGTAGAAGGATCGCCCGCGAATGTCACGGTCGCCATTCACTCCGACGAATCCTCCAAACCGGGGGCTTTGAAGACGACGCTGAATGGGAGCAGCCCCACAAGCGCGGGGAATGCCAAGTTCAACTGCTCCACCAATTGCGCCTTGGAGAAGGACGTGACGTACTACGCGGTGCTAAGCGCGAATGGGTCGGGAACCGGCAACGTCTATCGGTGGGCGGCCACAGTATCAGCGGATGAGAACCCGGAACCTTCTGATAATGGCTGGACCATCGAGTCCGCGTTCACCACGTCTGGCACCGGCAACACGTGGACCAGTTCTTTCCTCAACGCCAAATTCAAGGTGTCAGCAACGGAGAAATCCCTCACCGGTCTACTTCTCCACCACGGACGTGGCGGTGGGCAATCTGGGGGAGACTAGGGACAGCATCAGGTGGGTCGTGGGCGGTACCGGCAACGTCAAGCGGGCTAACGCCTTCACCACCGGCAGCCACAGCGCGGGTTACACCCTGGCCGCCGTAACCCTGGAATTCGCCGCCAAGGACGCCAGTCCGGGCGACATATCAACGCTCAGGTTCAAGGTGACGGCGACGAAGAACTAGGCGCTCAGCGTGGTTCGGACATCGGTAGGGGCGGGTTTGAAACCCGCCCCTACGTCGTTTTGGCTGGGGGGCGCCGCCCCGCCGCCCCTGGGTTCCCGATCGGGGTCGGGAACGACGGTGGGTTGTCCGCGTTGCCCCCCATCCCAGCCTTCCCCCACGACGGGGGGAAGGGACTTAGAGAAACCACCGCCCTGCCGCCACCGCTTGGGTTCCCGATCGGGGTCGGGAACGACGGTGGGTTGTCCGCGTTGCCCCCCATCCCAGCCTTCCCCCACGACGGGGGGAAGGGACTTAGAGAAACCACCGCCCTGCCGCCACCCCTTGGATGCCCGCCTACGCGGGCAAGACGGTGGGTTGTCCGCGTTGCCCCCCCATCCCAGCCTTCCCCCACGACGGGGGGAAGGGACTTAGAGAAACCACCGCCCTGCCGCCACCCCTTGGATGCCCGATCGGGGTCGGGAACGACGGTGGGTTGTCCGCGTTGCCCCCCCATCCCAGCCTTCCCCCACGACGGGGGGAAGGGACTTAGAGAAACCACCGCCCTGCCGCCACCCCTTGGATGCCCGCCTACGCGGGCAAGACGGTGTGGGGGCGGTTCGCCCGTGCCGGGGCAGCTTACTCCGGCAGAGACGGAGGCTCGGCGGTTTCGTCAATGGGGGCTACGGTCAGCATGATGCCGTCCACGGCGACAATGCGCACCTGCTGTCCCTCGGAGATGGAACCGCGTCCCTCAAGTACTGCCGTCCAGGTCTCGCCGCGGGCGCGAACGGTGCCCCTGGGGTTGAGGTCGCTGGTGGTTTCCACCACCTGTCCGATGAGGTCTACGACCTCGGGATCGGGCGGGCCTTGGCGAGATTGATAGGCGAACCTGACTACGAGTCCGCCTCCGAATCCGAGGACTAGGACGGTGGGGATGAGCACCCAGAGGCTAACGGAGACGGCGGGCGGCGCGGTCGGGGAAGGCACCCCGGTGTGGAAAAAGAGCAGCAGTCCGCCCAGCAGCAGGCAGACGATTGCGCCGACTCCGAGGACGCCAAAACCCGCGACGTAGTATTCCAGTAGGGCAAGTCCGAAGGCAAGCAGGATGAGGATGGCTCCGGCCCAGTTCACGGGCAGGTTTCCAAAGACGACCCAGGCCAGGACTAGCATTATGATTCCGGCCACTCCGGGCAGGATAAGGCCGGGGTTCAACAGCTCTACGAACAGGCCAAGCCCGCCCAGGGTGAGAAGCAGGAACGATATGTTGGGATCGGCGAGGAAGCGGAGAAGCCGTTCCACCAAGCTCAGTTCCATGGTGCGCACGGTGAGGCCCTGCGTGTCCAGCGTAACCTTTGGGCCGCCGGGAGGCCGCAGCGGGGTCTCCCGGCCGTGCACCTGCCGGAGCAGATCGTCCACGTCGCCGGCGATGAAGTCGATCATGTTTTCGGCAAGAGCTTCTTCGGAGGTGAAGGAGAGCGCCTCAAGCACGGTGGCCTCCAACTGCTCGGCGTTTCTTCCCCTTGCCTCGGCTATGCCGCGCATTTCGGCGGCGGCGTCCTGAAACGCCTTGGACTTGAGGGTGTCGGGCAGGTCTTCGCCGCTGCCAGAGATAGGGCTGGCGGCTCCGATGTTGGTACTTGGCGCCATCACGGCGAAATTGGCCGCCGCCGTGATGAACGTGCCCGCAGAGGCCGCCCTTGCGCCGCGAGGCGCTACGTAGACGGCGGAGGGGACGTCGGCTTCCAGGAGATGCTGGGTTATCTTGCGGGTCGAGTCCAACATGCCGCCCGGCGTGTCCAGGCGTATGACGACCAGTTCCGCGCCTTCCTTTTCGGCGCGCTCCACGCCCCTGGCGATGAACCCCTCCGAGATGGGGTTGATGATGCCGTCGACTTCCAGCAGCAGGACGTGCCGCTGCTGAGCCTGCACGGAGCCGGTCAGTCCAGCCGCTATGCAGAGCAGCGACAGCAGGGCGACGATGCTACGCCAGGTAAAGAACGGTCTTGGTATTAGAGCCTTCATTGTTGCAAGGATACCACTACTTCATTGACATGAGTAATACGCGGGGACATAATCCCCCCTGAGGCCGGAGCAAAAAGAGGAGGGCATCATGGAGCGCGCAGGCAAGATGGAATCGCTGGACTTGAACTGCACCATAGTCGGCGCGACCGGCTCGGCGACCAGGGGCGGGACGCCGTTCATCGCCAGCACCAGCGACGACCCGTTCAATACCAGGACGCGGGTGGTGGCGGTGGAGCCGGAGGACGGATACAGGTTCGTGGCCACGCAGATCGTGACCCTGCCGGGCTGCGAGCCGGTGGAGTTCCACCACATGCACACGCGCGGCGTGAATGAGAAGGGGTTCGCCTACGTGTGGTCGGGAGCGCCGCCCAACACGCAGTACGAACCCAACTACCGGGGGTCGTACGGCGTTCCGTTCGAGCAGTTCGGCAGGATGCTGCTGGGCAGGGCGGGCTCCGTCGCGGAGGGCATCGCGCTGTTGGAGTCGATTCCCAGGGCGTTTCACGGGAACTTCCTCATGGCCGACGCCGAGGGTGAGGTCGCGCTGATAGAGGTGAGCACCCAGTCGATGCACGTGGAGACGCGCATCAGGGACGGCTGGCTGGCGCGAAGCAACCACTGGGTGTCGGAGGAGATGTCGTACAAGGGGCGTTCCTCCGGCGAACAAAGTTCCAGCCAGGTGAGATTGAGAAGGGCCACGGAGTTGATGGGGAACGGCGAGGGCCGCATAGACGTCGCCTATCTGTCCGACCTGTACCGCGACCACGAAACGCTGGCCGAGACGGGCTGGTCGATATGCGCGCACGGGCACACCAAATCGGCGGACGGAGAGCGCAGCGGCACGGTAAGCTCCGAGATAGTGGAGCCAGCGAGCAGGACGTTGAGCTACTGCTACGGCTGGCCCTGCGGCGGGCCGGTGAGCTATCCCGGCGAGCAGGACTACCAGGAGTACTCCTGGGGGCAGTATCTGCCGTTCAGCCTGGACGAGCTTGAGCCGGGCGAGTACGTTACTCCCGAAGGGAGACTCACGCCCCTGGCCGTGCGGTACCTGGCGAAGAACGGGAAGAACGGCGGCTCAGGCTAGGGGTAAGCCCGGCCGCCTGTTCAGGCACGGTTCACCCCCATCTCAATCTTCCCCCATCAAGGGGGAAGAGGTTTTGCAAAGGTCTCCCTCCGCAGGAACGACGAGCGTGGGTGTGTTGAGGGGTTTAGCGGAGGATGCGGACGATCACTTTGAAGCGCCTCATGGCGCAGACGTGAGCCAGCTCCTCGAAGGCGACTATCTCCGCTTTGGTCCATTCGCTGCCGTTGGCTATGCGGTCTCCCACTGCGGGAAACGGCGAATCGCCTTCGACGATGCGGTGTCCGGCGGGTGCGCCGTCTTCGGTGTAGAGGTACCAGGCTGCGGCTGTGGTCATGGGTCGCGCGCTCCGACGACGCTACTTCTCCACCTGCTCCGTGACGCTGTCGGAACGGGTGATGGCTATATGGGCGAACTCGGAATCGGCGGTTGCGCCGTGCCAGTGCTTTTCGCCGGCTGAGATGAGTATGACGTCGCCGGCGGCAACTTCCCGCTGCTCCGTCTCTGTAGCGACGATTCCTTTGCCGTCGGTCACGATGAGTATCTGCTCGCTGGTGTGGGTGTGCAGCTTGTTTCGCACCCCTTTCCCGAAACCGATGATATTGGCGTTATAGTCGATGCTTCCCGGCGTTACCGGCTGGCGGGTAACGTCCGAATGGGTGAAGAGATCGCTCAGGTACTGCTCTTTAGCAACTTGTGACGGTCTGACGATCTGCATTAGGACGGCCTCCTGATGGAAGGATGGTTGGCATTATCCGCTATGGGTGGGGAGACGGGCAAGGAGGGGAAGGCGGGCAAAAGGGCAAAAGGGCAAGCGGGCAACGCGGGGTGGGTGGCCCCGCCGCTCCAGCCCTGGATGCCCGTCGTCACGGGCATGACGGTAGAGGCTCATGGTGAAGGAGGCTATTCTGTCAACGAATTATCTGACATCTACAAGAATGACGGTTGAGTGGTGGTACGTTGAGAAAGACAGTGGAGTGTGCGCCGCCTGCTACCGCCTGAGCTAGTTGAAGGTGCGGAGGACGAGCGCCTTGCGGACGCGGTTCCATGCTGAGCGGAGCCGCAGTCCTTCCATCATGGAGATGGGCGAGTTGCCGTATATGGACCTGCTGTAGGTGTTGCAGATGTAGCCGATGTCTTCTCCGGCTTCAGGGACGGCCCCGGACAACAGGCGTCCGAACTCCAAGGGGGTATGGGTTCGTTCAGGTTGGGCGACAAGCAGGCCGGCCATGCGTCGCATTCTGAAGTAGGTGAACTCAGGGCGGGGCAGGCGCATTATGAACCTGTGCCAGAGCAGCCATAGAGCGGCTATCCAGGCAACCATTGTGATGATGAGGAGCAATCCGCCCGACCCGAATGGGGACGCGGTAAAGGAGAGGGGCGGGGGCCGACCGCCTTCGCCACCTTGCTCCCGACCGCCTGGGAGATCTTCGTTAGGCCCTTCCACGGTCTCTGGCGCTGTGGACTCCTCAGGCACAAACTCCGGGGCTGATGCCTGCAGTTCTCCGTCCAATCCTGATAGGGTGAGGTAGTCCTGTGCCGTCTGAGGCAGGGGGTCGAAAATTGGAGAAGGCTCGAAGGGTATCCAGCCCGGCCCGGAGAAATAGGTTTCGACCCAGCTGTGCTTATCCATTTCCCTGACGGTGAAAGTCCGAGTTTCGGGGTCAACAATGCCAGTGTTGAAACCGGACACCAGCCGCGCCGGTACACCGGCAGAACGGAGCATCACCGTCATTGCGGAAGCAAAGTGGTCGCTATGGCCCGCTTTGCTCTCAAAGAGGAAGTGGTCGACACGGTCTTCGTCGAACCTGGGAGGAACGAGGTCAGTGGAATACTCCAAATCACGGAGGTAGCGCTCAATAGCCAGAGCCTTGTCGTAGGGGGTAACCGCGCCCTGGGAGACCTCTTGGGTCAGCGTGTGGACTCTGTCCGGCAGGGAATCGGGAAGGTCCATGTAGTGCTCGGTAACCCAATCGGGATAGTCCGTGTCTGAGCCGCGTATTGCAGTTTCCGTGAAAACGGGCACGCGCATAGTGCCGAAATATACGTCGCCTTCGCCCAGGCGCTCCTCAGCGCGGACGGTGATGACGTTTCGCTCCACCGGAGAGCCGGCGTGGGTCTCAACCTCCAGCCTGATGGGCATGGAGTCCAGCCCGGTCTGAGGTATGTATAGGTACCTTGGAGATGAGTCCAACTGCACCCTGAAGCTGAGGCCGCCGATGGCCTGAGCTTCCTCAGGCTCGTCTTCCAATGCCAGGGACTCGGGTGAAATAAAGAAGGTGAACGCCGTCTCGGAGATGGTGGCGTCGGTGGTCCAGCCCCCGGAGGTGTAGGTGGTATATGCCCGAGCTTTCCAGTAGGTTGGCCTGGGGATGTCTCCCCTGAACACAGGTTCCTCGCTGATGGAGGCATTGGGCAAAATGGGCAGTACGGGACCGAACAGTTGAGGCGAATCCTTCTTGCTTTCTATAGCGGAAAAAAGGCGCCCGAACTCTTGCTGGAACAATGAGGCGGGTTCCCTGGAAACGTTCCATACGTGTGTTAGCGACTCACTTCTGACGCGCGTATCCGGAAGTATGAACACCAAACCCACGATGAGTGATGAGAAGACCACGGCTATGCCAATCCATACCCTGCGCAGCGACGCCGGGTAGGAGATGCCTTGCTTGTCCAGAGACTCCTGGCGTTGTAGAGAGGTGAAACGCGCCACCAGGAGCAAGGTGGCCAGCAGGAACGGGAAAACAACGGAGAAATGAGTTTCCGGCAGGTAGGTCAGGTTGACGAACAGACCCACGGAGGCGGGCACAATGGCTATCCATATCTTGGTTAGCCTGAAAACGGCCCAGGCCGAAATATACCCCGCGAACCAGGCCACTGCGGACAGGATGACGGCAAATGGAACGGCATCGGTGCTGATGCCGTTGCCAAAGATTGCATTTAGCCAGGCCCACAGGCGCGTGTTCAGGTCAGAGACACGCTCTGTGAAGGACTCTCCTTCGACCAGGCCTACGGTTTGAAGATATACCAGTAAGAGGCCAAGGAGCGCGGCAGCCAGATATGCCCGCCATCCTGCCAGGGGTGAGCGGGCGATAATGAGGCCGGCGAAGGCTCCCAGTAAAGCCGCCAGAGAAAGAGAGGGAGTGGCCACCCACTCCGCGGATTCTATGGACCTGATTACGATAAGGGCCACTCCGGCGGTGAGAACAAAGGTGATCCAGTCCTCCGTGCGCAGCCATCGGAGCACATCGATTCTGGGTATGGCTCTTACCTGGATCATGACGCCGCCTGCCCGGCAAGGGAAGCGCTTGCCGTTTCCGGAGCGGTCCTGCGGAAGCTGAGGGCTTCGCTCAGGTTATCTCCCTTGCGTACAAGGTAGCTCAAAGCGCCGCTCAAGTACAGCAGATTCAAGGCGCGGTCGATGGTGTCTTCCGCTCCGAAAGAGTGGGGGTCTACGAGGATCACCACTATCTGGGGAACCTCGGCCGTCATGGCGCTGACAGCCTGAATCCAGGCTCCGTTGGTGGAAGGGGTGATAATCACCAAGCTGGAAGAATTGGCAAATAGATTGCGCTCTTCCCTGAGCACCTCAACCATGGAACGAGTCCCTTCGGCTTTGGCGACTGCCAAGACCCTCAGCAGTTCATCGTGGGCTGAAGCGCTCCTCTGAGGAGAGACGACGTACTTCTGATCGCCGTAGGCAATAAATCCCACAGGCACGTCCATGTTCAGCATCTTGTTGGCTACGGAAGCGGCAAGGGTGACGCCCATTTCCTCCGTGTTGTCTATCTCATCGCCGAATTGAACGTCCCGGTGCAAGTCCAGAAGTATCCAGGCGTGGCTCCTGGTATCTCCGTCGAACTCTTTGACCATGAGCTTGGAGAGGCGCATGGTGGAGACCCAGTGGATGCGTCTCATGGCGTCGCCGTATTTGTAGTCGCGTATGGTGGATACGGACGGGGTGACGTCCTGAGTCAACCTGCGGCTGATGCTGGGATGAAACCCATGGCTGGCCGATAGCTGGAAGTAGGGCACGTCCACGGTGTGGGGGTAAACGGTGATCTCATTGACGCCGGGGAAACTCTTTTGGAAGCTGAATATGCCAAAGAGATCGCTGGCGAATGCTTGTGGCGGACCCAACTGGTAGACTCCGCGCTTTCTGAGAAGAGCTTCCGCCTGCCAGACCGTTGCCCGGTAAGGGGCCATGTTCATCACGGCGCCTGTAGACTGGCCGGGCAGTTGGGCCATGTCCTGCACTTCCAAGAAGAGCTTCGGCAAGGGGCTGGCGTTCCTGATGAACAACTCCGTTTCCACGTAGTCCCCAACCTGGGCCCGGCCAGACCTGCGCCGTGCAGAAATGGAGATGCCGGCCAGGTTGAGGCGCGTCAAAAGGAAGCTGACCAGCAGAGAGGCCAGCAGCACGTAGAACATGAAATAGAATACGGTAAAGCCGGAGCTTACGGCGGAGAACAGCGTCAGCGCCGTTATGGTCAGAACCATATAGAAGCGCTTGGTCAAGAGACGCCCTTCCTCTGGAACATGGTTGTATCCGGGTTTGCAGCGGTGCCGGCGGAGGCATACCCTTCATGCCCGTTTTGATCCGTTGAATCGGTGAAGATTACTCTTGCCAGCACTATCAGTAGAGCCATAGCGCCGGGCACCGTGCCCGCCATGACGGGAACCCAGACGGAGTAGGGATTCCATATCTTGCTGAACGTCCAGTACCTTGAAATCCCGTCATAGAAATATATGGAGGTTACTTCCAAGAACAAGCCGGTTGCGACCAGTATTAGAACACCCAGTACCGCCATGCCCCGCGTGGCCATGGCAGCACCGACTACAATCAAGCTGCTCAACCCAACGCACGCGCCGTATGCATACAGCGTTCTGCTTGGCAAGGTCACAAACGCGAAAGATGACATGATGTCTACTATCACTGAGCTATAGAACAGGAGCAAGCCGGCGGGCGCCACGGCGGCCACCATCAGAGCCGCGGAAAAGGTGCGTTTCCTACCAGATAGAGCCAGTTCCGTGACTACCAGGACCATGAGCGGGATGCTGAGGCTGAACACCCAGAACGGCGGGAACAGAGATTCGAGGTCTCGCTCGTAGACGATGGTGTAGACGGACGGAACGAATCGCAGGAGCGGCAGGGCGAGTACGAGCAAGAAGAGCAGGCTGAACACGGAGAGGTCAAGGTAACGGTTCGTGGCACCAAGGCCGAGGGCGGCGGCTCCCACCACCAGGCCCAGTACAAGAGTGGCGGCAGCGCCCATGACCTGGTGCTCCGGGTTGGGGTACTGGCCGGAAACGGTGAAAACGGCGACGGCAGAGGCAAGCAACGATCCTCCCGCAATCAGCGCCGCTGCGCGAACCAGTATGTTGGGAGCATCTTGGTATTGTTGAGATGCCGCTATATCGACAGAGCTAAACGGAGTCCGTGCTGCTATTTCCATCATGCTCACCGGGTAGGAGGCATCCTACCATGACAGCGGAGAAGGTATGAAATGCCGCTGGAATTTTATCTCATAATAGCATTTTAGGACAGACCGCCTGAGCATCGGCTTTGAGGAGAGGAAGACAAGCACTGTCGGAATTACGGATAAAACTGCGGTCTGGGGGATTATACTATGCTACTTACCGGTTTAGGCCAGGCGGTGTTATATTCTCAAGGCCGTTGTCAAGCCATTAAGGAAAAATCACCATAAATGCCCGCCGGTGGAGGCTTTGAGAAAAGCAATATGACTCGTATATGCGTATTCGCTGATGAGTTCGGCAACTTTGACTTCAACCTTAAAGTGGGAGCAACTCGCTATTTTATCCTTGCCACCGCTACATTCTTTGACGACCAGCAAGCACGAGCAGATTTGCAACAGTTGCGTTTTGATCTTGCGTGGGAGGGGGTCCTGCATCCAGGACCGTTTCGAGCCTCTGAAGAGCAGCAAACAATCCGTAATCGTGTATTTGCTGTGATCGAGCCTCATAATTTTCGAGTGGATGCTACTATTCTCGAAAAGCGAAAGACGTTACCAAGGCTTCGAACCAGTCCACAACGCTTTTATCAGTATGCTTGGTGGCTTCACATGAAATATGTCACACCACTAATAGCCACTGACAATGACGAGTTGCTTGTAGTAGCAGCGTCAATAGGAACAAAGAAGGAACTTGCGAGCTTTCAGAGAGGTGTGAGAGATGTTATGAAACAAGTTTCTCCATCAATCACGACCAAGACAGCACAATGGCCTGCTGATGCAGATACTGGCTTACAGATAGCGGACTATTGTTGCTGGGCGATCCAACGAAAATGGGAATCGGGCGACACAAGGTCGTATGATCTAATTAAAAATAAGGTAGTTTCTGAATTTGACGTCTTCGGTTTGGCAAACACGTACTACTACTAGGTAGAAAAAGCATGAGCCGCCTATCCCCAAAGAGAAGAGCGCGAAGTGGCTCTTGTCAGCGGCTCCTCAGATACCAAGTACAAGCGTACCACTGGGGTACTAAATGTCAACCCCCCGAGTGTCAAATGTGAGGAAGAGGGAATAGAGCACAACACCTTACACCCAAGCAACTATAGGCCTGTACCAAGTCGTGAGAGAACAAGATACTGCAAGTTTATCCCATAATAGCATTTTTAGCGCCTCTTTTGGCTGGCCTCCCTGTCGATTCTACGGGCATACCATCCGGCTAAGGGCGCAACGGAGGCTCCGTGTACAGCCGCCGAGGCGAGGACTACTACCCCTACCGTTGCGAGCAGCGCCTCCGCTTCAGGGAGAGCAGCATGCACAACCAGAAGGGCGAGCAGGAGCGAGTTGAGGCCCCTGGGACCGAACCAACCCACCAGGGCAAGGGCCTCCCATCTCATTTTGGGACGTGCCAAGACCAGGCCAAGTACGGATGGCCTGATGAGAAAGATTACGAGCACTGCGAGGATTAAAGCGGGCCAAATATCCGATCCCGGCAGCAAGCCGGACAGGACGGCGCCAAATAGAATGAAAGCCACCATCATGGCCATTTCCGCGGAGACCTCTCCGTAGTCCAAGAAATAGTTGCTGAGCGTTTGGTTCAGCAGCGTGACGGAAAGACCGGCAAAGAAAGCTGCCAGGAATCCATCTCCACCCATTGCCGTAGCGGCTGAGTAAGAAGCGAGCACAAGACCCACACCAAAGAGGACCTGATACTCTCTCTTGACTCCAAGGCGAGCATCGCTCTTGACCATCAGCCAGGAGCCTAAGCCTCCAATGATGAAGCCGACGGCAGGCCCCAGGACGAGCAGCCTGAAGAGAAAGCCGGACCATGCCAATGGAGAACCGATCTCCGACTGAGCTACCGCTATCAGAATCAGTATGACCGGCAATACTACGAGGTCGTTGGTGCCCGCTTCTATGGTCAATACCTGCCGTACAGGTCTAGGTATGCGCTCGTCTTGGAGGATTTCGCGGAGTATCACAGGGTCGGTCGATGCCAGGACTGCGCCGCCGATGAAAGCTACGATCCAAGTGAATCCCAGCAGCAAAGCCAGGGGCACTGCTCCCAACGCGATGATGAGCGCTGTGCCAGGCCCCAATATCAGTGCGGGTATAAGCCACCGTTTGCCGAGCTCCTTGATCTGTATTTGCAGCGCATCCAGGAACAGCACTAAAGACAGGGTTAGAGTGGCGACTACCTCCAGGATTAAAGCCTGAGGGGATACGGTTATCAAGCCCAACCCGTTTTCCCCCAGGACAAGCCCAAAGGTGAGGAAAACCAAGGGGAAGCTCAGCGGAGACCTCTGGATGAACCCGGAGGAGATGGCGGTAACGATTAGAACGGTGGCCAATAGGCCAAACGCCAGTAGAAAATCAGCCACGAGCCGTCCAGTCCGAAACAGGCCGCGCCATGCGAGCTGTACACGGCGGAGATGGGGTTGTTCCGCAGGCCCTATGATGAGTATTCAAGCTTCAAGTGTCCCGTCCGGGTCGTGGCCTTCCAAGGCTCTCATGTAACCCGGTAGTATGCTCTCCGCGTAGACCCTTTCCAAGTCGTCCATCAGGTTCTTGGGATCCGAGTGGTAGCAAATATAGGCGGATGTCTCCTTGTCGAAAACATTGATGATTTCGCGGATGTTATCCGTAATTCCCCCCGTGCCGGTCAGAGCGCCGATGACTTTCCCTTCGTCATAGGCGATGGCGAACTCGCCCAGTGTGCCAGAGCGGCCGCCGGCAAAGATAACTACGTCGCAACTTCTGATGTTCTCTATCTCCCTGCCCATAAGCCCGCTGCCAGTGTAGATGATAGCATCGTAGGCGCGGGTGGGGGCATTATATTTGCCCACGTGCTCGAACATGTCGAGAGCGGGGGAGATTCCGACGACAAGCCCTCCCTCCGATTTTGCTCCCAGTACAGCGTCGTGGGGCAGCCCGGGCGCGGCGCCGGTGATCAGCACGTAGCCGCGGCGTGCGATCTCTTTGCCCAGCTCGTGTACCTTGCGCCGTGTCCGGAGAGCCAGGCCACCGCCTGCAGAGCCCATGACGCCAACGGCAAGGCGCGGGACTATGGAGAATTCATGGCTGTTGTTATTCATAAGGTGTGCCTTTCAACGTATATACGCTTCAGTCTAGGTACCAGACCTGCTCAATCTATCTATGAAATCACGGAGCTTTTCCCAGTACGCCGTTCCTCCGACCAGGTAAGTGTCGTTGTGGTCCGCGCCGGGGATGGCGTAGAACTCCTTGGGCGCGCTGGCCGCTTCGAAGAGAGCCATACCCGCCTCCAGGGGGACGGTGCCGTCACTGTCTCCGTGCATTTGCAGCAGGGGCGCTTGTACGCTGGGCAGTTTGGCCGCCGAATCGTACTTGGTGCGCAGCAGCCCGTGGAGCGGCTGGAAGAGGCCGGACTTGCGCGCCATGTAGGGCACTGAGGGGAAGGTCGATTCCAGAATCAGCCCGTAAGGCGGCTCGTGACTGGCCAGATCCACGGCGATAGCTCCTCCCAGGGAGCGCCCGTAGTAGACGATTTTATCGATGGAGACGTCATTTCTCGATTTCAGGTAATCGAGGGCCGCTTTGGCATCCAGATAAGTCCCCTGTTCGCTGGGGGTTCCCCGGCTTTGCCCGTAGCCGCGGTAGTCGAAGATGAATATGTTAACCGCCAGCTCATCCTGCATCTCCTTCAGGTTGCCCAGACGGTGGCTGATGTTGCCCGCGTTGCCATGAAACCAGAGGAGGGTCACGTCTCTCGACCCGGGCACGTACCAACCGTGCAGCCGGACGCCGTCGCCGGAGGTGAAGAATGCGTCTTCATAGGCTAAGCCCAGCTGGGACGGGTCGGCGGTTAGATGCTTCTCAGGGAAGTAGATGAGACGCCGTTCTATGAATCCTGTCATGTATAAACCGCCTAAAGTGACGCAAATGAAGGCCAGAGCGAGGGATAGAGGGATGAGGCGTCTGGCCGATTTAGGTCTGCTCACACAGGCCCTCGCAGTTTCACCCGCCCCTTCAATATCCGCAGGAGATTGCCGGTGGTGGCTTCCGCCACTTCGGTCGCCGAGATACCCTTCAACTCGGCCAGCTTCTGGGCAACGTCTTTGATATCCTTGGGTTCCGTCCAGCGCATCCTGTTGCGCTTGAAGTATTGCGGATAGGAGTCGGTCTCCAGAACGATGTTGTCCAGGGGTATATCCCTGACCGTCTCTTGAAGCTGCGGCAGGCGCAGGAGCGGCTTGCCGATGGATACGGCAAGTCCCATTTCCAGGCACACTTTGGCTATGTCCGCGTCCCACTGGAAATAGTGCATTGCGCCGCCGACCTCTTGCACATTTGCTTCTTGGAGCGCCTGCAGCGTCCGGTAATGGTCGTCCATGCGGCCGGGATACTCGCGCGAGTGGAAGATGACGGGCAGGTCGAGCTCTGCGGCCAGGCGTACGTGCTGACGGAGCACCTGAATCTGCACGTCCAGGCCGGGCATGCCTTCGCTGAAGTCCAGCCCAACTTCGCTTATACAGACCACCTTGGAATTGGCAAGCGCCATCGAGCGGAACCTTTGGTATGCGGCCTCGTTCATTGGCTCCGTGATGTCCATGGGGTGGATGCCAATTCCGGCGTAGACGCTGTCGTAGCGGTTGGCGAGATCAATGCAGTTGAGCGACGACTCCTCGGTGACGCCTGCGGTGACGACAAGCTCAACGCCTGCGTCGGCGGCCCTCCGTAGAATATCCGGCGCCTCTTCAGGCTGGTACTGGTCGAGATGGGTATGCGAATCGGCCAGGTGCATGGCGCAACCGATTGTAGCAGGTCTTGGCCGTGGACTACGCCTGCGCGAATCTCTTTGCCTGGGGCGGCCTGGCGAACCAGACCAGCAGCGCCGCCAGCAGGTAGAGGCCGATAAACGCCGTGTAGGCGGGCCGGTACGACCCGACGACATCGAACACTACGTTGATGAGTACGGGCCCGCTTCCCGCAATCAGCACCTGCAACGGCAGAGAGGTCGAGCGCACCGTGCCCAGGGTGAGGCGTCCGTAGTAGTTGGCCCATATCACTTCCTGGACAATCATCATGCCGGAGAAGCCCGCTCCGTAGAACACCACGCCCAGCCATAGCATGGCGGTTCTATCGGCCAGGGCAAGGAAGGCGCTGGCCAGCATCTGTATGAAGAAGGGGCTGATTCTAACAGCCGATAGGTGCACCCGTTCGCTGAGGATTCCCCAGCCGGGTGCAACCGCCAGGGTGGCAATCGAGCGCGCCATGAGCAACGCGGCGATGTTGAGAGGGCCAAAGCCCAAGTCTTCCGCGTAAGGAGCTATGCTGATGTTGACGCCCTGGAAAGCCAGCATAGCGGATGAGATGCCTACGATGAGGAGCCAGAACGCCGGGGTTCTGATCACCTCTCTGCGAGTCCAGACCGCTTCTCCGACGGAGGAACGTGTTGTTGCGCTCAGGCGGGACGGATCCTTGGGGGTTTCACTGTCGGCGGGAAGGTCACCGTCGGGTTGGAGGCCGATGTCCTCCGGCCTGCGCCGCATCAGAATGGCGGACGGGATGACGACGACGATCCAGGCCAGGCCCGCGAAGAAGAGCCAGGCGGCTTGCCATCCCCAGGCGGCGATTATGCCTACGGTAAGCGGCGCGATGATGAGCATACCGGTGTTGGTTCCCATGCCTGCCGCGGCTATGGCGCGCCCCCTGCGTCTTATGAACCAGTTGGAAACGGCGGTATTGGTGACCAGCATGCCGGTGAGGGCAAATCCCGCCGCCATGAAGACGCCTCTGATCAGATAGAACTGCCACAGGTTGCCTATCAGGCTGAGGCCGACGAATCCCAGGCTGAGCAGTATCCCGCCGATGACCATTGGCACCCTGGGCCCATAGCGGTCGATGATGGGGCCAAGAAGGGGAGAGGCAAGCCCTTCGAACAGGCGGGCCAGGCTGAGGACGACGGAGATGGCGGTGCGCGACCAGCCAAACTCAGCGTTCAGCGGGGTGAAGAACAGGCCAAGCACGGATGCATTGCCGCTGGCGAAGGAGAAGCGGGATAGAAATGCCGCCCCTACAATTTTCCAGCCGTAGAAAAAACGCGGCTTGCGGGTCGTCACTCCGGCAGCGCCTTACGTTGGTCAAGACGCTCGATCAAGGCTATGACCGGGACGGCTGCCAGGGTGGCCGCCATGCCCAGCAAGAACGGCGTCGCGCTGGCGTCTCCGTAGATGCCCGCTAGTGCGCCGCTGCTCACGGAGCCGATGACGACTCCCAGCGAATAGACGGCATAGAATACGCCGAATGCTCTGCCACGGGTTCCGGGTGAGGCGGCTTCGGCCACTATGGCGGTCATGGTGGGGAAGAGCAGCCCGAAACCGCCGCCGAAGACAGCCATACCGCCGACTGCGCCAGGCATTCCCTGGAAAGCGGAAAGCAGGAGCATTCCGCCGCTGATGAGCAGGAGTCCGGCAACCAGCGGGAGCAGCCTGCCTCGCTTGTCGCCCACTGAGACCAGGGGGCTGGCCATGATTGCCATGCCTATCACGGCGAAGGTGGTGAAGGGCAGGCCGGAAGCCGAGGCAGATTGTCCCTGCGCCGCCAGCCAGGTTGGCAGGTGAGCGACGAGCGCTCCCAGGCCTATGGTCATAGAGAGAGCGGCGGCATAGGCAATGATGAGCCGCGGGTAGTTTACCCGGCCTGCTTCCTGCTGGGCCGATGGGTCTTTAGCCTCCGTTGTCAAAGGTCGTGAGGCGGATCGGGAAGCGATCAGGAACGCGATGAAGACGATGAGCATGAGCGAGGCGCTGAGCAGGAAAACGGCGGGGTAACCGGCTGCGTTGCCCAGCGATGCCGCTATCAACGGACCGATGACCGCGGCGGCGGCTATGGGCGCGCTGCTTCTTCCCATGAGGCGCATCCTGCTGCCCTCCGTGGCCGCATCGCCGATGATGGCGAATGCGCCTGGGGCAAGGATGGCCGCGCTCAGCCCGTGGATCAGCCTCGCCGCCAGCAGTTGGGTCGGCGAGCTTGAGAAGACGTAGCCAAGGAGGGCCAGGGCCGTGAGCAGCAGGCCCGCCTGCACGGGCGCGCTGCGCCCCCACCGGTCGAGTAGAAACCCGGCGGTTAGGTTGCCTCCCAAGTTGGTCAGCGAGTAGGCGGCCACGATGATTCCGGTCATGGACGCCGATGCTCCCAGGCTCCTGGCAAACGGAGCGATGACCGGGAACTGCATGAAGAGGTCGAGGAAGGCGACGGCCACCACCAGCCGCGCCACCAGGATGCCTGTCCGGGGCTGGAACGGCGCTTGAGCCGTCGGGGCTCCTTCTTTCAAAGGGGAATCTCCTAACCGTGTCGCGGATGCGCCTAAAACTGTAGATAATTCCCGCGCTTCACGCAAGCTGCGGGCAGGAGGGCAAGCGGGCAAACTGGCAAGCGGGCAAACTGGCAGGCGGGCAAGCGGGCAAACTGGCAAGCGGGCAAGAGACCGCTCGGAGGGTTGCTACTTGACATAACTCGATTTTGGGGTGTCGTGGAAAGGGTTGTTAGGCGTGAAATGGCGGTTAGCGGCGGGGTGGCGTTGTGCCTGAGAGGGGGATTCGTTTCCAACGTTATGTAAAGTACAAGGCTAAAATCGACCCAAATTTTGGCGGAGGTGAGAAACGAATCATCCTTCGACATACTCAGGACAAGGATTTCCGGGGCAAAAATGGGGGTATGAAGGCGGGCGTTTTGGCTGCCAAGGGGCGCGGTACGCCGAGGGTGAAGGGCGGGTTTTTGTGAGTCCATGGGTTAAGGGTAGCGGAGGCGGATGGGTGTGGGGAAGGGGGAGATGGCAGGGGGTATACGGGCAGGCGGGCATCTGGTGGAGGGCGGCCTGCCCCGCTAATTCCCTTCGACAAGCTCAGGGCGAGCGGGTATTATGGGGGCTGGACAACACTGAAGATGACCGGAGTCATAGACGTTCGGTTGCCGAGGGAATGCTTATGTCTGAACGTATTTATATCAGAGTTGAGGGCGGAGGGCTTGAACCACTTGAAGAGGAGCACTTTTCAAGCGAGGACGATCTGCAGAAACTCATAGCCCAGCATCCCGAACTGCTTGACGGAGAGCAGATAAGTCCGGGCGACCCCAGGCGATGGATTCTGATAACTCGCGAGAAGGGAATCGCCGAGACTTCCGGCTCCAGCGCCAGGTGGGCGCTAGATCATCTGATAGTCGATCAAGATGCTGTGCCGACGCTGGTTGAAGTGAAGCGCGGCTCCAATCCAGAGCTGCGACGAACAATTATCGGTCAGTTGTTGGAGTACGCGGCCCACGCTTCCGAAACTTGGACTGTAGACGAATTGCGCCAGACCTTTGAGAAGTCGGCAAATGACCCTGATGAAGTGATAAGGCGACTGCTTCTGGCGGATGGGGAAGGGGACGCAGATGCCTTCTGGGATAGTGTGTCCACGAACCTAGCCGCTAGGCGTTTACGTCTCCTGTTCGTGGCGGACGAGATACCCGACCCACTGGCGCGGGTTGTGGAGTTTCTCAACGCTCAGATGCCCAACATTGAGGTGCTCGCAGTGGAGATCAAGCAGTTCCGAGGCGGTTCCTCCCAGACGCTTGTTCCGCGCGTCTTGGGAAGGATCGCGGCCACATCAACCACTGGTTCGACAGGGCCACGTCGAAAGCTGACGCGCGAGACGTTCTTGGACGAGTTAACCAGCGAGGAGGCGCAGAGTGTCGTCGAGCGGCTCTTAGATGTGACACAGGAACAAGGAGGGGTTCCATCCTGGGGTTCGACCGGCGTCAGCATACGGATACGTTGCAAGCTCTGGCATAACCCAGTAAGCGTTGCTTGGCTATTCCCACCGGGAGCGGCTAGATGGATGGGCTTTAGAAACGCCACATTCGGCGCATCAACATACGATGACGCACCCCCTGAGTTGCGCAATGCCCTGACTCGGTGGGTCGATAGTTTCTCAGGCGATGACTTTGCTAAAGACGTCTCTAGAAGTTATGAAAGAGCCTGGGAGGTCGACTATGCCAGCGCGGCGCAGAACCTTGACCTGCTGGCAGAAAGACTAGGCAAGGTTCTCTCAGAACTGAGGTCGCTTTAGACCCATAGTCCCTTCGCAGGCCGCACACCCCTCATCGGCGGAGTTTGCTTCCCACAAGGCGTCCGTCCCACTTGGGAATGCCGGCGCTTGGGGTTGATAATCGGCTCTGAAATCAGGGGAGGGTTGTCTATGATGGATAGCGATATACAGCGCTTGATTGCCGGGCTGGCGGGATCGGTGCAACTGTTCCACGAGCGTTTCGGGCTGGTGGGGCCCACGTCGCAAGAGGAGTTGCTGAGCCGCATACCCATCCAGGAGGAGGAGGTACGCGAGTTGCATCAGGCCGTGCTCTACGAAACGCCGCAGCGGGTAGCCAACGAGGCGGTGGACGTGCTGTACGTGGCGATAGGCACGGTGCTGCGTTTGGATCGCGGGCTGGCGTCGGCGGCGTTGGAAGAGGTTATTGCGAAGAACAACGCCAAGAGTTGGGACACCCATCACGTGAACGAGGCGGGCAAGGTCGCGCCGCGGGTGTCAGGGGGTAGGGCACTCGGCTTGCCCGCTCATCCTGAATCTGTCGAAGGAAATAAGCGGGAGATTCACGCAAGTCATGCCCGCGCAGGTGGGCATCCAGAAGCGGTGGACTCCCGACTTCTCGGGAGTGACGGTAGTCCTAGCCCGTTGCGAGCGCACAGGCCCTGTGCTTTAATTGACCCACCATGACCAACGCTCTTTACTACGATGGCAACCTGACCATCATGTGGGATTGACTTTGAGCGCTAAGATCGCCCCGGTTTTCCTGTTTGTCCTGGCGGTTGCCCTCTCCTGCAATAACAGTGCGCCTACCCAGGAGGCCCTACAGGCCGAGGTGGTTTCCGCCCTGGATAACTTGGCGGCAGAGTTAGCGGCGGAGCGACCCATCGATGCGGCTGCTTATACTGAGCGCCTGCGGGCCTACCTGGATGTCCACCCCGCCTTCTACGGCAGCGCCGCGGCGTTGCTGGATGACGACGGAAGGGTCACCGCCAGCCCTTACGTCTATCGCACTGCCGACGGCTACGCTACCTTGAATCTAGCCGTGCCGTCCTACAATATCGACTCCCAGGAGTGGGTCACGGCGCCACTGGCAGCCAACGCGGGCGTCTGGACGGACCCTTACTTTGATGCCGGAGGAGGCGATATCTGGATGGTCACCCGCTCCGTTCCGGTTCGCGACGCCGCAGGCATCTTCGCCATAGTTACCACCGACCTGCCCGTGGAAGCCCCGGCTCCTTGACATCCGGACAGCATCAACACGGCGGCGGGTGTACAATACCCTTGGAATTAACAGGCCGGGTCACGGCTATGATAGTCTTGGGGGACGCGCCTTCTCAGTCCAATGCTACAATGGAACCACTTTACTGAGGCAATCAGATGAGTATCTTTCAATACGCTCTGGAGATAACGGGGCCTTCTTCGGGGGAGTTTCAGCAGGTGCTTGCCCTGGTTGATACCGGCTCCACCTTCACTCAAGTTCCCTCAACCATCCTGCGGCAGTTGGGCGTCGAACCGACGCAAACGGTCAGCTTTCGTCTGGCCGACGGGTCGATCATCCAGCGGCCCATCGGCGAAACGCAGGTCAGGATAGAGGGCCAGACCGTTAATACCGTGGTCGTTTTCGGTGACGACAACGCTGGCGCTTTGCTTGGAGTATACACGCTGGAGCGCGCCCTGTTAGCCGTCGATCCGGTGGGGCAACGCCTGTTTCCCACCGACGCCCTGCTCATGTAATGCGTGCGCCCCTTTCCGGTGCGACAGGTGTACAATGTCCTGAGAACTAACAGGCCGGGTTACGGCTATGATATTCTTGGGGAACGAGGATGGAAGATAAGCTTGTAATCGCAGGAAAGAGTTTCACTTCCCGGCTCATGGTGGGCACCGGCAGGCATCGCTCCATGGAGGA
Organism: Dehalococcoidia bacterium; assembly: GCA_963667055.2. Lineage (GTDB taxonomy): Bacteria > Chloroflexota > Dehalococcoidia > Lucifugimonadales > QGNO01 > DAOUJH01. The sequence continues at coordinate 728,962 of OY762956.1, read as the reverse complement.
GATGGTCGCTTCGGTAGAGGCCTCCGAGACGGAGATCATAACGGTGGCGATACGCCGCCTGGACCTGGACGACACCCGCGGCAAGGGCATCCTGGACTACCTGGACTGGACGAAGTACACCATTCTGCCCAACACGGCGGGGTGCAAGACTCCTGAGGAGGCCCTGACCACGGCACGCTTGGCCAAGGCAATGGGACTGTCCGATTGGATCAAGCTGGAAGTGCAGCCGGATGCCAGGTATCTCCTTCCCGATCCCATAGGCACGCTGCGAGCGGCGGAGCAACTGGTCAAAGAGGGCTTTACCGTCCTGCCCTACATACACGCCGATCCCGTGCTGGCACGCCAGCTGGAAGAGGTGGGCTGCGCCACCGTGATGCCTTTGGGGTCGGCGATAGGCTCCGGCCGGGGGATTCACACCAAGGAAGAGATTGAAATCATCATCGAGCAGGCCGGGGTGCCGGTGGTGGTGGATGCGGGACTGGCTGTTCCATCCGACGCGTCGCAGGCCATGGAGATGGGCGCGGACGCCGTCCTGGTAAACACGGCCATTGCCCAAGCTACGGACCCCGCCGCCATGGGACGCGCCTTCAAGCTGGGCGTGGAAGCGGGCCGCACGGCCTACCTGGCGGGCCGCATTCCGGCCAGACAGTACGCCGTCCCCAGCAGCCCCCGGGACGGTGCCGTGTCTACATGAACCAGCCAAGCGGACTGCCCTATCCCACCCTCTGCCTGGTCACGGAGCTAAGCCTCGCCGGCGGGGAGACGCTGCTAGATAGGGTGGAAAAGGCGCTGGACGGCGGCGTAGACGCGGTGCAGCTTCGCGCCAAGGAGCTTGCCTCCGGAAGACTACTCTCGCTGGCCCGGTCGCTGCGCGGAATCACCCGCCAAAGGGCGTTGCTGTTCGTCAACGACCGCATCGACGTAGCGATAGCCGCCGGGGCCGACGGCGTGCAACTGGGGGAAGACGCCATTGGCGTGGAAGCGGCGCGCCGCCTGGTTGGCGCGGAGATGCTGGTGGGACGCTCGGCGCACTCCGTGGAAGGAGCCGTCGAAGCGGAGTCCCAGGGGGCAGACTTCCTTGTCCTGGGCGCAATCTTCGCCAGCGATTCCAAGCCCGGCGTCGAGCCTGCCGGAATCGGCCTGCTGGAGGAGGCGGCGCGACGGGTCAGCATTCCGATACTGGGAATAGGGGGCATCGACGGGAGCAACGCGGGGCAGGTAATCGAGTCGGGCGGTTACGGCGTCGCGGCCATCAGGTCGATACTCGCCTCGTCAAATCCGGCGCGGGCGGCGCGGGAGATAAAGCAGGCCATGTCCGCAGCCGCAGGCCAAACGTGATAAAATCAACGCGGCGAGATGATTACTCTAACCATCAACGGCAAGCCGGTGCAGCTTGAAGCGCCGCTGTCTCTGCAGCGGTTTCTGGACGAGCGAAACGTGCGCACCAAGTTCGTTGCCGTGGCTTACAACGGCGACGTGCTGCGGAAAGAGGAGTACGGCGTCGTAGTGCTGCAAGAGGGCGACGTGTTGGAGATAGTCCAGCCGGTCGGCGGGGGTTAGCTTGCAAGCCGCATTTGAGGAGACGCCATGAATAGGCCGCGCGGTCAGTTCATCATAGCCATTGTGCTCATAGCCCTGGGCGTAGTATTCCTCCTGGACAACCTGGACGTCGTGGACGTAAACATTGGCGGCCTCATTGGCGCATGGTGGCCCCTCATTCTGATTGCGCTTGGTTTGGCCGGCGTTTTTCAGGCGCGGAACACACCCATTGGCTCCATCTTCCTAGTCGCCCTGGGCGCGGTGTTTCTGCTGATAACGCTCGACGTAGTAGGCTTCGACGTACTCTGGCCCGTCGTCATCATTGGCGCCGGCCTCTGGATTCTCTTCCACCGCCGCGTATCGCGTCGAGCTACCGCCGCCGAGGCGGGACCGGATGAAGTGGGGCAGGATTCGATAAACGTGTCGGCGCTGTTCAGCGGCGTGGAGCAGAGCGTCACCTCGCAGAGCTTCCAGGGCGGCAGCGTCTCGGCCACATTTGGCGGCGTTGAGCTTGACCTGAGGGCCGCCAAGCTGTCGGAAAACCCCGTTCTCAACGTGAGCGTCTTCATGGGCGGAGTAGAGTTGCGCGTCCCCGGTGAATGGGTGATAAACGTCAACGGCTCGCCGGTTCTGGGGGGCATCGAATATTCCGGTCCGCGTCCCGATGCCACGGAGGATGCTCCCACTCTGACCATCAACGCTTCGGTTGCGTTTGGCGGGCTGGAAATCAAGTCTTGACGCGGCTGCAAGTCAATTAGCGCGCTAGGGGAAAAGGAGGGTTGCCAACCGTGACCACAGAGCCTGTTCATACCGCCGGACCAGCTTCAGAGCCAGCCGGAGACCCCGCTTACGCAACGGCCCTCACCCAGTTCAACTCAACCGCCGACAGGTTGGGGCTTGACGACGGCGTTAGAGCGCTTCTCAGCGTTCCAAAGCGCGAGCTTATCACGAACTTTCCAGTCTCAATGGACGACGGCTCGGTGCGGGTGTTCACCGGGTACCGCATCCAGCACAACATGGTTCGCGGCCCGGCCAAGGGCGGCATACGGTATCATCCGCAGGTCGGCTTGGGCGAAGTGCGCGCGCTGGCCATGTGGATGACCTGGAAATGCGCCCTGGCGGGCATTCCGTACGGAGGGGCCAAGGGCGGCGTCCAATGCGACCCCAAACGGCTTTCCAAGGGCGAATTGGAGCGGCTGACGAGACGGTACACCTCCGAGATATCGATAATAATAGGCCCCGAATCCGATATTCCCGCGCCGGACGTCAACACCAACGCCCAAGTGATGGCCTGGATAATGGATGCCTACAGCATGAACGCGGGACGCTACACGCCGGGCGTCGTGACCGGCAAACCCCTTGAACTCGGCGGCAGCCAGGGCCGTGAGGAGGCCACCGGAAGGGGGGCCGCGATCATAGCCGGCGAGGCTATGAACCACGCGGGACGGCCAATTGAGGGAGCCACGACGGCAATCCAGGGTTTCGGGAATGTCGGTGTGCACGCCGCTCAGACCCTGCGCGATATGGGGGCGTCCGTCATAGCGGTCAGCGACTCGTCGGGAGGCGTGCACGACCCCAGCGGGCTGGACCCGGATGAGCTAATCGCGTTTCGCAAGGAGGGAGGCCGCTTCGCGGAGTTCCCCAAGTACGACCGGGTCTCCAATCAAGAGTTGCTGGAGTTGCCCTGCGACATCCTGGTGCCGTCGGCGTTGGAGAACCAGATCACGGGGAGCAACGCCGACAGGGTGCGCGCCAAGATGATTGTGGAGGGCGCAAACGGCCCCACCACCCCTGAGGCGGACGCCATCCTCTACGACAACGGAGTCACAGTCGTGCCCGACATACTGGCCAACGCCGGGGGAGTGGTGGTCTCCTACTTCGAATGGGTGCAGAACATCCAGTTTTACTTTTGGGAGCTCTCCGAAGTACGAGAGAGGATGCGGAAGGTCTTGACCACGGCTTTCTCCGAAGTAGTGGCCCGCCAGGAAGCGGAACGTCTGCCCATGCGCGACGTTGCGTTGATGCTGGGTGTTGAACGCGTTGCGGAGGCTTTCAAGTTGCGGGGGGTCTATCCGTAGCACGGGGGATCGTTTTCCGGCTAGCGGCGGCTGTGGTAGAGCCGCAGACCGCCGTACGCGAGGCCACAGAGCGCCGCCAGACCGATTAGAACCGGGGCTCCCACGAACTGGCCGGGCAGGCCAGGCAACGCGATTACGTTGAACAAGATGATGAGGGGAACCCAAAGCCAGCTGAGCAACCCCTCAATGAAACTGTCGGATGGCCCCAACGACACCGGCAGTTTATTCAGGGCGGAGTTTAGCGGTTCCGTGATAAGCCAGCTGACCGCGCTAACTGTCAGCGCAACCGCCAGAATTAACAGAACTCTCACGGCGCTATGGCGTCGGGTTGTTGCAGTAGCTGCAATACGTTGCCGTCGGGGTCTTTGAAGGTGGCTACGTAGCCGCCCCAGCGCTCCTTCTCCGGTTCTCTGAGGAACTTGACGCCTTTTCCAAGCAGGCGCTGATACGCCGAGTGGATGTCGTCCACGGCAAGGTTGACCATGATGCGGAGGGGGTCTCTGGCGTCGCCTTTGACCTCGCTGTGGTTGGTTATGGTCAATCGCAATTCGCCAAACTGAAACGCCATGAAGCCGTCGCGCTGCGAGATCGGTGCCATATCGAGGATGTCGCGGTAAAAGCCGGCGAGCCGCTCCGCGTTGGCGGTCCAGATGATTACGCCGGCGATTGCTTTGATCAACTTGCTCTTCACCCCCATCCCAACCTTCCCCCATCAAAGAGGAAGGGACATGGCTAGGCCAAGCCTTTGCTACGGACGACCTCTCCGGCGTGTGCCAGAAAGCGCGCTCCTCCGCTCTGGAAGAACTCCCTGGGCGACACCGTGATCATGCGGAAGCCCCTGTCCAGTACGTCGGCCAGGTTATCCACGTTAGCGGCGGAGTTGACGGTCTTCCCCGCGGCGATGGAGTCGTTGACTATCTTCTCCACGTGGCCGCTGACCTGATCCTGATCTGGCCAGTCCATGGAGTGAGCCAGATCCAGCGGCCCTAAGTCTATGAAATCCAGACCGGGCGTCGCCAGTATATCCGCCAGATTGTTCACGGCGGTGATCTCCTCCATGATGAAGCCGATGATAGTTTCGCTGTTGATGTCCAGCGTCCACTGCTTAGCCGAGGACATGTTCAAGCCGAACTCTCCGCCCCTGCTTCTGAAGAAGATTGTCCTTTTGCCCTCGGGGCGGAACTTGGCGGCGTCGATTACCGCCTGGGCATCCTGTGCGGTATTCACGCGCGCCACCAGCACTCCCTGCGCTCCACCATCCAGGGCGTGCAATATAAGCTCAGGGTTGTTCTGCATCCTGGCGATGGCCGTCATGCCGTTCAGGTCGGCGGCGCGAATCGACTCTTCCAGTTCGCGCTCGGTGAACGGGTCGTGCTCGCAGTCTATGATGGCGTAGTCAAAGCCCAGAAGGCCGGCCAACTCCAGTGTGGCGGGTTCGTCTGCCGCTACGGTTACGCCAAATGCGACGCCTCCGGCGTTCAGCTTCTCCTTTGTCCTGTTCTTGCGCACCATTGATACCTCCCGACGGCGCTTTAATCCCGCGCCTTCATTACCATTGAGATGGCGTCCCTGTTCTGCAAGAGACGGATATCCGCCAGCGGGTCTCCGTCGATGAGAAGCAGGTCGGCCTTCTTGCCGTTCTCTATTGTGCCCACGCTATCCTCGATGCCGATGCATTCAGCCCCGGTACGGGTGGCAGCCACTATTGCCTCCATGGGGGTGAGTCCGCTTTCCACCATAAGTTCCAGTTCCTTGGCCAGATTGCCGCGGCCGTACTTGCTGCCGCAGTCGCTGCTGCTGGCGAGCTTCACGCCCACCTCATTGGCAAGACCGACCATCTTGAGCTGGTTGTCCACCTCGTATTTCGCCGCATCTATGCCCCCGGAGAATACGCTCCATCGCTCGCCTTCCGTGGCGATCCAGTGGAATATGCTTATGGTGGGGCAGAAGAAGACACCGGCTTCCGCCATCTTCTCCAGCAACTCGCGGTTGGGGCCAATACGGCCATGCTCCATGGTGTCGACGCCCGCCGCCAGGCCGTGGAGCACGGAGGGCGCTCCTACCACGTGAGCCGCTACGCGCTTTTCCCGGCGATGCGCCTCGTCCACGATGGCCCGCAGTTCGTCGAGAGAGAACTCAGGGTAGGCCTCCAGGTCTTCCGGGGTGTTGGTGATGCCGCCGGACGCGAGGAAGACCTTGATAAGGTCCGCGCCCTGTCTGAAGTTGAGACGCACCGCCTTGCGGCACTCTTCAACACCGTCGACAAGCCAGGCCCTCGGCTGCAACTCCTTCATCCAGCTATAGGGAAATACGTGCCAGTCGCCGTGCCCGTTGGACTGAGACAGAGCGTCGCCGGCGGCATAGATGCGAGGCCCCATGATCACGTTGTCGTCGATGGCCCTGCGCAGCGCAATGGGCACACCGCTTGCCGTTCCGGCGTCTCGCACCGTGGTGAAGCCGGAGGCCAGCGCATCAAAAGCGTCGGTCGCGGCGCGCAGGATGCGCACCTGCAGCGGGGGATCAAGGTAGCGTTGGTAGGCTCCGGCGGTAGCCTCTCCCGAAAAGTGGACGTGGCAGTCCATGAGGCCGGGCATCAAGGTCTTGCCGTCCGCGGCTATGGTCTCCGCTCCCGTCGCCTGCTCCGGCGTTGCTTCCCGCGGGCCAATCCAGTCGATCTTGCCGTCATCCACCAGCAGAGACACGCCGTCGCGGGGTGGAGCGCCCGTGCCGTCGATGAGCCGTACGTCGGTGAACAGAATCTTCTCACCCGCCTTGACTTGGCGTATCCGTTTCAGCGCCTTGGGGTAGTCGCTGCCTATGCCGCTGGCGAACGCTTCCATATCGCACCTCTGGACTGTTGGATACCTTGCAGCTTTGGCAATTATGGCCTTTGCCCTGCGCCAGGTCAATGACGCCGCAGCTAGTCGACCCGATGGCATTGCGGTATCATCAGGATCGCGCGTTTTCAAGTACAGCAGACGATGAGGAACAAACCATGGCGGCAAAATACGACCTTCTCCTAAAGGGCGGCAGAGTTATAGATCCCTCGCAAGGGGTGAACGACTCGCTGGACGTAGCCTTTGCCGAGGGCAAGGTAGCGGCGCTGTCCAAGGATATCCCAAGCGCAGAGTCCGAGGAGACGGTGGAGGTGAACGGCAAGCTGGTAGTCCCCGGCCTGATAGACTTACACGGCCACTTTGCACACAAGATAACGCCCTTCCGGGCCGACCCCGACGCCGTCTGCCTGCCAGTGGGGGTTACCACGGCGGTGGATACAGGGAGCACGGGATGGATCAACTTCCCCGGCTTTCGGGCATACGTCATCGAGAGGGTGGACACACGGATATATGCGTTTCTTCACCTATCGTCGCTTGGCGTTTCCACCGTCCTTACGCTGGGGATACCGGACACCGAGGACTTTCGCCTGGCCAGGGAGGAGGAGGCGGTGCAGTGCATAGAGGAGAACCGCGACCTGATTCTGGGCGTCAAGGTGCGCCTTTCGCCCCACGGCACAACGGTGGCCAACGCCGTGCCTTCGATGGAGATGGCGCGCCGCGTGGCGGACAGGACAAAGACCAAGTTCATGGTGCACGTTATGGACTCGCCGCTTCCCATGGCTGAAGTGGTCAAGTATTTGAGAAGAGGGGACATCCTAACTCACGCCTTTCACGGTGAGGAGCACAACATCATGGACGCAGGCGGGGAGGTCAGGGCGGAGATGCGGCAGGCAAGGCGTGACGGGCTTGTATTCGATACGGGGTGCTTCATGCGGCACTTCTCAATTCCGCTATGCCGCTCCGCCATCGAGCAGGGGTTCGAGCCGGACACCATCAGCACGGACATAGTGGGGGAGCGTCCGGGGACGGTCTGCTACAACCTGCTGGAGATAATGTCGATCTTTCACGACTTGGGCATGGGACTTGAGGATGTCGTCAGGGCCACGACTATCGACCCGGCGGCGGTCATAGGCAGGGAGGACCTGGGTCACCTGGGAGTGGGGGCGGAGGGAGACGCGGCGGTGCTGGACATCGAGCAGGGCAGCTTCTATTTCGAAGACCAGTTGGGCCATTCCATTGAGGCTGAGAAACGGCTTGCGCCGGTGCTGACCGTGAAGGACGGTAGGCGGTGGATGCCCCGGTAAGAGGGTTAGAGAGTAAGCACCCTTGACATTATTAACGACCAACGTTAATATAGCCGTCGGTGAAACGATTTCGCAACGACGAAACTACAAGGCTCTTCTTCGGACGAACCGTTCGACATTTGCCGCCCGACATCCAGCGTAGGGCACGGATGAGAATACAACGAGTGGTGGCAGCCGCAAGGCTTACCGACCTTCTGGTTCCGCCGTCCCACCGACTCGAGGCCCTGCGCGGAGACCGGGAGGGAGAATACAGCATCCGTGTCAACGACCAGTGGCGCGTTTGCTTCGTCTGGACAGACCGAGGAGCAATGGAGATTGAAGTCACCGACTATCACTGAGGAGGAAGAAGCCATGGCCATGACCGCGCCCGAACCGATACACCCAGGCGAGCATCTAGCTGAAATCATGGATGAGTTGGGCATTACTCAGTACCGCCTGGCAAAGACGATAGGAGTGCCCCCAATACGCATCCACAACATCGTGCACCGGCGCAGGGCCATTACGGCGGACACGGCGCTGCGAATAGGCCGGGCCCTGAGGATGACCCCCGACTTCTGGTTGAATCTCCAGCGAACGTACGACTTGGACGTGGCCCGCGCCAACACCGACCTCAGCGCCATCGAGCCGCTGGTCAAGGCATCCGCCTAAACAGGATTAGTTTGGCTCACCTGCGTGAATGTTGACATCCCCTGTCACTTTTGGTATGTTTTGCGGTACCACCCCTATCGCTTCGCCGGTAGGGTCGAGACCGTCCTTTTGGGCGGTCTCTGTCCTTGTATAGGGGAGTAGCGAATGATTACTAACCTCTACATAGACGGCTTCAACCTCTACTACCGCGCAGTACGGGGAACCCCGTTCAAGTGGCTGGACCTGAGGAAGCTCGCCGAGACCCTCTTTCCCCAGGACACAATTCACCAAGTCTGCTACTTCACCGCTCTCCTCGATGCGCGCCCAGATGATCCCAGCCAACCCCGCCGGCAACTGGTGTATCTGAGAGCTCTGGAGACACTATCAGGCTTCAAGGCTTACTACGGCGCCTTTCGGTCTGGCACCAAGCGGCGTCCACTAGCCGAGCCGGTGCCTGGGTTGCCTACCCAAGTCTTGATCAGAGAATCGGAAGAGAAGGGATCCGACGTCAACCTTGCCACGCGTCTCCTGGTGGACGGCTTCAACGGAGAGTATGAACAGGCAGTCGTCGTGTCTAATGATGCGGACTTCGCAGAGGCGATGAGGTATGTGCGGGACGACCTTGGCCTTCGTGTCACCTTGGTCAACCCTGACTATAGGAACACGAGCCCAAGGCAGTTGGCGGACGCTGCAACTTACGTCAAGCGCCTTTGGAAAAGCCACCTGAGACGAAGCCAGCTTCCCGACACTTTGAGGGACAACATTGGAGTCATCACCAAACCAGCCAGTTGGTGACTTCATACCGCTGAGTTTAACGGCGAAATGCGCTGTAGAGAGAAGCGCATAAGCAACATCTGGCACGCCCGGTGGGATTCGAACCCACGACCCCCGGTTCCGAAGACCGATGCTCTGTTCCGCTGAGCTACGGGCGCACACTGATTTATCGTAGACCCCGTTCTTTACTCTGTCCACTGTTGTTTGCTTGGACTATATGTCAACTGGCCTCTAGCCGCCGGAATACGTCCTCTCCATCCAGTGAACATTCAACCAGTTGGTCAAGCTCGTTACGGCGCAGGCGTAGTCGTCGTGTGGTATCGGATATAACGAGGTCGGAGAGTTGGCTACGGCTTGAGTGCGAGAATTTGGCCGCTCTGAGTTCCCGTCCGCCTACCGTAATGAAGAAATACACGTGATGGGATTTCCTGGATTCGGAAGCGCCTAGTTTTCTACGCAAGGCCCTCTGCAAGGACTTGATGTCCATGCATCAATCAGCGGAACTGCGTTGAATCAAGCGGCGCAGCGCTTCCAACTCTTGTTCCGCGGTTGGGTGCAAGCGCCCTTCTCGTTCTTCAAGTGATTCCATGTACTCAGTGAGAGAGGTCAACAGATCATACAGCGCGGCATCCTGGGTTGCGCCCTCTCCATACTCATCGATGCCTTCCAAGCCTGCAACGGCTGTTACGGACTCAGCGGACGTTTCCAAGTGGACCATGACCCCCTGCGTCAACCGCCAGTTAGCATCCCAAGTAAATTCCATTGGAATCCACACGGACTTCACGCCGGTAGATGGCTCTGGGATCGCTGGTACCCGCTCGGTAGTCATGGTGTTGGTCGATGTCCTTGTGGCATTGTGCGCCCTGTGCCTATACCGTATCGGTGCGCTATCTGAGTCTACACCACTCCAACGGAGGTTGACAAACTACGGCTACCGCTGGAACGGCGACTCCACGCCCAGCTTGGAAGCTATCTCTTCAAGCTGCTCCACCAAGTCTTCGTCTATCTCAGCGCCGTTACGGAGGTACTCCTGCTCGCGGCGGTACTCGATTTCGCCCGGCGCCAGGATTTCGTCGAAGCCCGGCCTCAGCTTGCTCGACTTGACCTCGCGGATGAAGGCGTCCATGCGCGACTTGAACTCGTCTACCGGCATGAACCAGGCTATGTCCAAGGCGACAAAGGTATGCGACACGTCCTGCCTGGCAGGGTCCGAGTACGGCGACAGCCCAAAGGCCCCGCCGCTGATCACGCCGGTCAGCACGTCCGTTATCATGGCCAGCCCGTATCCCTTGTGCTGGCCTATGCCGAGCAGCGCGCCCTGCATGGCTGCCGCCGGGTCGTCCGTCTCATAGCCGTCGGGGGTGAGCGCCCAGTCCGTAGGCATCTTCTTCCCTTCACGCACCAGCCATCGCATCATCCCTTTGCCTGCGGTGGTCAGGGCGATGTCCAGCACCAGGGGGAAATCTCCGCCTGTGGGCGCGGCGACGCTCCAGGGGTTGGTTCCGACCACGCTTGTCGCTCCTCCCCAGGGGGCCATCTCGGGCCCGGCGTTGGTCATGGCTATGCCGATGCAATCGTGCTCCAGAGCGATACGGGCATGGACCGCCGACGAGCCGAAGTGGGTGCTGTTGCGGACTATCACGGTGCCTATGCCGCTGGACTTGGCCTTTTCCACGGCTAGCTCCATGGATTTCTGCCCTATCATGGAGCCAAGACCGTTGTGGCCATCTACGAGGGCCAGCGCGGCGGATTCCTTCACGACGTCAAACGGCGCTTCCAGATCGATTCCCCCGTTGCCTATGCGCTCGTAGTATTGCAGCAACTTGCTCACGCCCTGCCCCTGGCCGGGGAGGCAGCGCAGGTGGCTCTGCATTATGCCGTTGCCGCAATAGCGAATCTGCTCCTCCGACATGCCGATGGCGCGCAGCACATCGTGGACGAACGTCTCCAGCCTTTGAACCGGAATGCGCACCTGTGTAATGGTCATCCGTCTGCTCCTACGATACGATTTGTTATTGAGTGCCCGCGAACTGTTCCAATGACGGCGCGGGCGACTTGACTTCCAGGAAGGTGGACTCTTCCAGCGCTTTAACGTTGTGCGGCACTCCTATGGGATGCCGGCACACGTCGCCGGGTTGCAGCGTGTACGTCTCGTCACCGACGATTGCCTGTACCTTGCCGCTTATCACGTAGAGCAGCGATTCATGGTCGTGCGAATGCATTGGAGAGCTGGCGCCCTCCGCGTAGACCATTTGCATGATGGTCATTTCGTCCCCCTGGAGAAGGGGCTTGACCCTGGCGTTGCCGCTCACGGGCAGGCCCTCCACGCTGGTGACCGTACGGTACTCAACGTCCGAGTTTCTGGAGACAATCATGCCGCACCTCCTTGCGCCTGGGCCGTGGGACTGCCCCTAACTTATCACAAACACCGCCGAGCCGTTGATCCCTCCCGCCTTGAGCAGCCGCAGCGCTTCGTTGGCCTCTTGCAGGCCGAACGTCTGGATTTGGGTTTCAACCGGCACCTGGTCGGCTATATCTAGCAGTTCCATGGCGTCCCGCCGTGTTGCGTTGGCTACGCTGCGCACGATGCGCTCGCCATAGAGAAGCTCGTACGGCATTTCCGGGATGGCGCTCATGGTGACCCCGGCCAGCGCCAGCGCGCCGCCCTTCTTCAGGCGGCTCAACGCCTGCGGGACAAGCTCGCCGGCGGGAGCGAATATGATGGAGGCGTCGGTATCTTCGGGCGGCCTGTCCGACGCCGCGCCGGCCCATTCCGCTCCCATTTCCAGCGCCATTTCTCGGTGCTCCGCGCTTCTGGTGAAAACAAACACGCGGCAGTTTAAGCGCCGCGCCAGCTGAAGCACGATGTGCGCCGAGGAGCCGAACCCGTACAGCCCCAACGTCTGCCCCGGTTCGACGCTTGATAGCTTCAGCGCCCTGTATCCGATGACGCCTCCGCAGAGCAGCGGCGCGGCGTGCTCATCGGAGAAGCCACCGGGGATGCGGTACACGAAATCAGCGGGCGCGGAGAGGTACTCGGCATAGCCGCCGTCAACGTCGTATCCGGTGAACCGGGCTGCGGCGCAGAGGTTCTCCCGGCCCGACGTACAGAAGCCGCAAGCGCCGCACGTCCAATTCAGCCAGGCCACGCCCACGCGATCGCCGGGCTTCACGCCGACAGCCTCTCTTCCCGCCTGCTCCACAACGCCAATCACCTGATGGCCCGGAATCACGGGCAGCTTGCGCCGGGGCAGGTCTCCTTCGATGACGTGCAGGTCGGTGCGGCAGAGGCCGCACGCTTTGACCCGAACCAGGACATCTCCGGGACCCGGCCGTGGGACGGCGACGTCCGCTACGTCCAGGGCAACGTGTTCAATAAGGGCGGCTTGGTTGACTACGACGGCTTTCACAAGGAAGAGAAGATGGGGTGAGCGGAGGGATTTGAACCCTCGATCTCCAGGGCCACAACCTGGCGCCTTAACCACTTGGCCACGCCCACCATGACTACGTAAAGATAGTAGCATCCACAGCGAACTAAATAAAGGGTTGGTCTACGCCGCTTGCTTGCTTCAACCCTCCTTCAAGTATAATCTACGCTTGTTGGACTTATCGTCTATTGTTGAGGAGCTTATTTGAGTAGACGCGTTTTTGTGACCGGCGTCGGCATGGTCACACCCGTCGGACTGGACACCACCGAAACCTGGCACAGCCTGGTCAACGGCGTGTCCGGCGTCGACTACATCGCATCGTTCGACGCGGAGGGCCTGGCGACTCGCTTCGCCGCTGAGGCCACCGGCTTCGAGCCGACCGATTTCCTGGACAAGAAGAGCGCCCGCCACATGGACAGGTTCGCCCAGTTCGCCGTGGTCGCGGCCCAGGAGGCAATCTGGCAGGCAGACCTGGACCTGGCGAAGGAGGACCCCACGCGGGTCGCCGCCATCGTGGGCAGCGCCGTGGGCGGCTTGCTCACCCTTTCCGAGCAGTACCGGGTGCTTCAAGAGCGCGGCGCAAGCAGGGTAAGCCCGTTCCTCATTCCCAAGATGCTGGCGGACATGGCCTCTGGCCAGGTGTCCATGAAGCTGGGGATCAAGGGGCTGAACTACTCACCGGTGTCGTCATGCTCCAGCGGCGGCGAGGCCATAGGCCAGGCCTGGCACATGATCAAGCGCGGCGAGGTGGATATAGCCGTCGCGGGCGGCGCGGAAGCGCCCATCTGCCCAATCGCCATCGCCGGGTTCAACTCCTGCCACGCCCTGTCGCGGCGCAATCACGACCCCAAGGGCGCAAGCAGGCCGTTCGACGTAGACCGCGACGGCTTTGTCATGGGCGAGGGATCGGGCATCCTGGCGCTGCAAAGCGAGGACAGCGTGCGGAAGCACGATTCGCAGGTACTGGCCGAGCTTGTGGGCTACGGCGCTACCTCCGACGCATTCCACGTTACCCAGCCCGACCCGGACGGCGACGGCGCGGCCAGGGCTATGCGCGCCTCGCTTGAAGCCGCCGGCCTGGCTCCCGAAGATATCGGCTACATCAACGCCCACGGGACATCCACGCAGCTTAACGACAAGGTGGAGTCCATCGCTACCAGGGCCGTGTTCAAAGAGCACGCCGAGCGGGTGGCCATCAGTTCCACCAAGTCGATGACGGGACACCTTCTTGGAGCGGGCGCCGCGCTGGAAGCGGCAATCAGCGTCGTAGTGCTGGAGCGAGGCGTAGTCCCTCCCACTATCAACTTGGACAACCCCGATCCGGAGTGCGGCCTGGACTACACGCCCAACGCCTCCAGGCAGCTCAAGGTGGACGCCGTGATGAGCAACGCACTGGGATTCGGCGGGCACAACTCATCGCTCATCTTTCGTTCAGTGAATGGAAGCCTGGCCTGATGCCGGCGGGGACGGCGTGAATACGGCGCTAGGCGATACGCCCGTCCAGCAACGGATTGAATGGCGAGTTCGCCCCGTCGTACCCCAAGAGATAGTACGGCCCCTGATGGATTCAGGGCTGACGCCGATCCTTGCTCAGATTCTCTACAACAGAGGCTTCCACAACCCGGACGACGCCCTGGCCTTTCTTTCCACGGAGGAGGTCTCCCACGACGCCGCGCTACTGCCCGGCATGGAGCGGGCGGTGGAACGGCTGAGGAGGGCGGTACGGGAAAAGGAGCGCGTCGCTGTGTTCGGCGATTTCGACGTGGACGGCATCACGGGCACCGCCATCATGGCCCGCGCCTTGACCTCGCTGGGCGTGGAGGCGCTGCCGTACATTCCCCATCGCGTCGAGGAGGGCCACGGACTGAACACGGACGCCGTCGGCCTCCTGGCGGCCCAGGGCGCGACGCTGCTGGTCACGGTGGACACCGGCGTCACCGCCTTCGCCGAGGCGGCGGCGGCACAGGACTTGGGCGTAGACGTAATCATAACCGACCATCACCTGGCTCCTGATGGAATTCCCGATGCTTGCGCCGTTGTAGACCCGCGACTTCCCGATTCGACGTATCCGTTCCCGCACCTGACGGGCGCGGGGCTGGCTTACAAGCTGTGTGAGGCCCTTTTGCAATCGTTTGGCTCAGGCGGCCAGGAGCAAATGGGCACGCTGATCTCTCTGGCTGCTCTGGGCACCGTGGCCGACGTTGCGCCGCTGCTGGATGAGAATCGCTCCATTGTCAGGCGCGGCCTGGAGGAGCTTGCCCGTTCCTCGTCGACGGGTCTGCAGGCCATGTTCAAGACGGCACGCATCCAAGACGTATCTTTTGATGCCGAAACCATTGGGTGGGCGCTGGCGCCCCGGCTCAACGCCGCGGGAAGGTTGGACCACGCCGACGCAAGCTACAGACTGCTGGTTACCAACGACGCCGGGGAAGCGGAAATCCTGGCCCAGCAGCTGGAACAGCAGAACCGCGACAGGCGAACGATGACGAAGGAGGCATACGAGAAGGCGAGGTCTCTGGTGGAACCTGCGCCGCTCATCATGGTGGGCGACGAGTCGTTTTCTCCGGGCATCATTGGACTGGTTGCCAGCCGGCTCGCCGAGGAGTTTCACCGGCCCGCCGTTGTGCTCAGCTTGGGACCGGAGGTCAGCCGGGGCAGTTGTCGCAGCATACCGGAGTTCGACATCGGTTCCGCGCTGCACGAAGCGGCGCCACTGGTGGAAGGAATCCTAAGGTTCGGAGGCCATCCCCAGGCGGCGGGCTTCACCATCGTCACGTCGAGCTTGGACGCCCTACGGAGGCGGCTCTCCTCCGTGGCGGAGCAGGCGCTGTCCGACCAGGTCTTGCAGCCGCGCTTGGACATAGACATGGAGTTGCCGCTGCGCGACCTGCCGCGCGACATCTACCCGACGGTGCAGAGGCTGGCTCCGTTTGGCGCGGCCAACCCGGCTCCGCTGTTCCTCAGCCGCAACGTGCAACTGATGAGCAGCCGGCGGATAGGCTCCAACGGAGACCATAGCCTGCTCAAGTTGAAGGAGAACGGCATAACCTGGGACGCCATTGCTTTTGGCAATAGCTGCCGCCTGCCTGGGGGCATCGATAAGGTGGACGTGGTCTATACGGTAGAAGTAGACCGCTGGATGTCCCGTCAGACCTTGCGGCTGAACGTCAAGGACGCGCGGCCCGCCGCTTAAGCCCTGGCCCCGGGGCGACGCCTGCGCGACCTGGACTCGGACTTGGGCGCACGGCGGATCCAGCGGGCCTTGTAGGCCAGCAGCGGCACCGTGATTGCCAGGACTATCAGCGCAATGATATGGGCTTCTTGAAATCCGGCAAACCACTCCTTGTCCAACCTGAGGAACTGAATGAAGAAACGGCCTATGGAGTAGAGCATCAGGTACAGAGCGAACAGCATCCCCGGCGGGGCGAGCCGTCCCCGCAGGTTCCAGATTACCGCCAGAACTATGACGTTCCAGATCATCTCGTAGGCGATCACGGGCTGGCTGGCGTTCAGCCCCCATCTTTCAAAGGATGGGCTCAAGTGATGACCGTACACAAAGCCCCAGGGCAGGTCGGTGCGCACGGAGAGGTGCTCTCCGTTGATGATGTCTCCCACGCGGCCTATGGTCTGCGCGATGAGGAGCGCCGGAGCGGTCAGGTCGGCCAGCGCGCCGGCGGAGAAGTTCTTGAGCTTGGCGTACATCTGTCCGTTGAGATAGCCCTGGGCAATCTTCTCTCCCACCAGGCGCTTGAACCAAGACTGGGTCTCCCCGGAGTAGATTCGCCCCAGGTACTGCCTGAACCGGATGTAGCCGTACCCGCCGACAAACCCGGTGAGTATTGCGCCGTAGAGGGCGATTCCTCCCTCCCATACGGCGTATATCTGCCCCAGGTTCTGGCTGTAGTAGTCCCAGCGGTCAATGACGTGGAAGAGCCTTGCGCCCACTATGCCGAAGATGACGGCCCAGACCGCGGTGGCGTAGACAACGTCCGTATCCGTGCCTTCTCGCTTTGCCCACCAGCCCACGAGGATCACCGCCACAACTACGGCCACGAAGGTGAGGAATCCGTGCCAGCTTAGTACGAACCCCCCGCTTTCGAAAATGTTGGGATCGATGTCAATTCGGATAGCTAACGGTTGTATGGCGTAGTTCAACATAACCCACCAATTGTATTACGGGATGGCTTGGTGTCAAGGAACAGGCTTATTCTCTCGGGAATTTTGGTACAGGTTGAGCAGGTGAGATATGTGAGCAGAGCGAAGAATCCGTTTCGCGGGCAAACAAGGGGACGCATAAGCAGGCTGCGCACCCCGCCATCCCTGGGCGCCCGCCTACGCGGGCAAGACGGTGGAGTGGGCCGGCATTACGCACCGCAATCACAACCCACAAACCCCTCGCCAAGCAAATCTCCCCGTATGTGTTAGAATAGGGTACCCAGTTTCTGAGGTTGGACAACATGGAGCAAGCTCTACAAGGTTTTCTGAACCACCTTACCGTGGAGAAAGGGGCGTCGCCTCACACGGTCGCCGCCTACCGGAACGACTTGGGCCAGTTGCTGGAGTTTGCCAGGGACGGCCATCAGGGAGATTGGGACAGAGTCAGCCCACGCCTTCTCAGCGATTACGTGATTGAACTCCAAGAACGCGGCTACTCCAACACCACAGTTGCCAGGAAGATTGCTTCCGTCAAGTCTTTCTTCGGCTATCTTCTGGAAGAGGGAGAGGTCAAGGAAGACCCCACGGAAAACCTGTCTTCGCCCAGAACCGGCAGAAGTTTGCCCAAGCCGCTCAGCGAAGAGGATATACTGCGCCTCCTTGAAGAACCGTTCAAGTTGGGCACACCCGAAGGTCTGCGCGACGGCGCAATGCTGGAGGTGCTCTATGCGAGCGGCCTGCGCGTCAGCGAAATGATCAATCTGAATGTGCGCGACGTAAACGTAGACGAGCAGTACCTGCGCTGCATGGGCAAGGGGTCCAAAGAGCGTATAGTGCCCCTCTATGACAGAGTGGTGGACGTTGTACAGGACTACGTGACAAACGGGCGCTCCGAACTCATTGCCGACAGCAACCGCAATGAGCAGGCGCTTTTCCTAAACCGTCACGGAGACAGGCTGACAAGGCAGGGGTTCTGGTTTATCCTCAAGAATCATGCCGTCAACGCCGGTATAGTCCAGACAATCACTCCCCACACCCTGCGCCACAGCTTTGCTACCCACCTGCTGGCCGGGGGAGCTTCGCTGCGCAACGTACAGGAGTTTTTGGGACACGCCAGCATTGCCACCACACAGATATATACGCACATCACAAGCGAACGCATCATGGAAGAGTACGACCGCGCTCATCCGAGGGCTTGACATGACATTGCAACAAAACTGACCCGCCACATTGCATAAGCGGAAATGGAGGGATGCCATGGGCGTAATCACGATAAACGGGCAGAGAGGCAGCGCCGCCAGGGAAATAGGCGCAGAGGTGGCACAACAACTGGGCTATGACTATGTAGACCGGCTCATACTGGCCGAGTCGGCTATGCGCTTGGGCGCCACCGTAGAAGCGGTAGAGGACAAATGGCAGCGAAAGCCCGGACTGGCGGAACGGCTGGGGCGTTTCCTGGAACGCATCATGGAACGCTCGGCCACCGCGGGGGCCGGAGGAGACCCCTACTTCGGGCCGGGCCTTGGAGTTCTGCTTGGACAGGACTACCCTGAGGCGGTAGCGGAGCCGATAAACACGTCTGATCAGCTGGTGGACGAGCACTTCCTGGAGGCTACCAGGGATGTGATCTTCGACCTGGCCGACACGGGAAACGTAGTGATAATCGGACGGGCCAGCAATCACATCCTCAGGGATCGTCCGGGCACTTTCCACGTGGGGATCATCTCCACAATCGATTACCGTGTTGAGGTCATCAAAAAGCGCGAGAACATGCCGGAAGAAGACGCGCTCAGGTTCATCACCGAAACCGAAATAGCCAGGTTGGAATACTTCCGCAAGTATTTTCAGGCTGAGGCGGATAATCCCAGCGACTTTCACATGATGCTGAACACCAGCATAGTAGACCAGGAAAAAGCGGCGGCCCTTATCATTAAGGCCGCAGTGGGTTAAGATAGTAGCCGGCAAATTATTTAGCTGTTCCAGGACTAAGACAGCCGGGAGTCCGGGTAGCAATGGGGGCATCTGACCATGCCGAAGAAATCTAAGAAAGTCGCATCGCGCCAGGCGCAGCTGAGCGGGAGAGCAAAGAGGACGCGTTCACACGGTCCTTCAGGAATACCCGTAACCTCTGCGGCAGAGAACAGTTCTTCATCATCCAAAACAGCCGCGGACTCGGCTGTGGCCGTGGCAGAACCACGGGCCGCGGCGAGAACGGAGGCCAGCACGCCAGCAGTCGCTCAGACCCGCACGCCCCGGTCAAGAAGCAGGGGAATACAGGTCAAGCCTGTCGAGGCCTACTTCGTATCTGAGGTACGCCGCATCGGCATCGCCTCAGCGATAGTGTTTGCGATATTGGTCGCTATGGTTTTCGTCCTGCCTCAGATCGATCTTCAGATCTGAAAAGTTACCTCTCCAGCCGTCAGCGACACCACGGTACCGTCTTTACGGCGCAGCACCAGGTTGCCATCGCCGTCTATGTCTTCGGCAAGTCCCTCCTCTACCTGCTCTCCCCACAACACCCGCACCTCTTTACCCAGCGTCTCCATGCTTTCACGCCACTCGCTCCACACGGAGCCCCACTCCTGCAAGCCGGCGTATATGTAGCCCAGTTCCTGAAGGACAGCTTGAAGCGTCTCTTCTCGCGGCACGGAGTAGCCAACCTCCTTGGAGAGGCAGGTGGTATCCCCCAAGCCCTCGTTGACTTCATCCGACGGGTCGGTGTTGACGTTGACGCCCACTCCAAGCACGGCGTATCGCACCTGTTCGTTTTGGACCGCCGACTCAATGAGGATGCCGGAGACCTTCTTGCCATTGACGCGTACGTCGTTGGGCCACTTGATCCCAGGGTATAACCCGTACACATGGCGGATCACTCTGGCAACTGCCACAGCGGCGGCAATGCCTAAACGTGAGACAGCCCATTTATCCGGATAGAGCACTACCGAAAAGGATAGGTTCCGACCGGGAGCGGTCACCCATTTTCTGCCGAAGCGGCCTCTGCCCGCCGTCTGCTCCTCGGCCACAATCACCGTCCCTTCCGCCGCACCCTCCTCCGCCGCCTGTCGCGCTACGTCCATAGTTGAACCAACGCTTTGGTAGTAATCTATGCGGCGGCCAATTAGAGCATTGCTAAGAAATTCCTGGACGGCCTCTACCTGAAGCAACGGTTCCACAGATGATCCCCTTCCCACGGAGTTGTTCGTATTATACAACCAGGCTTTCAACCGTAGACTGATGCACCTATACTGTGCAATGGTGTTGATGGACAAAGCGGCGATTGCCAATTGGAGGGCGCTATGAAAAGCATTCTAGTTCCCTTAGACGGTTCCCCTCTTTCGGAGGCGGTGCTACCCCACGTCAAAGAGATGGCGTCGGGTCTTTCGGCGGGCATTCACTTGTTCAGAGTCGTCACAATTACAGCTCCGGACAGGGAGGCTTTCGAGGAATCCGTGCAGCTGCAGAGTAAAGAAGCCGGCGACTACCTGGAGAGCCAAGCAGAAAAGCTAGAGGCAAGCGGTTTCGACGTCGATTGGTCGGTAAGAGAAGGGATTGCGGCGGATGAAATTCTCCGGCACATAGAGGAGAACCAGTTCGACCTTGTTGCTATTTCCACTCACGGCAGATATGGGCTGGGCAGGATGGTCTTGGGGAGTGTCTTCGACAAAGTGATGCGGGAGTCCGGCATCCCGGTACTGGTTATCAAGCCCACTGAATAGCAAGCAAAGCAGGGGGTCTAAGTGACGCTTGACAAAGGGCGCTCCCAAATGCGTATAGCGGTAATGGGCGCCGGCGCCGTGGGCGGCTACCTGGGGGCCTTGCTTGCCCGCGCCGGACATGAGGTATCGTTGATAGCTCGCGGACGGCACTTGCAGGCCATCCAAGAATACGGTCTCCAGGTACGGAGTGAGCAGGGAGAGTTCACAGCCCGAGTACAGGCCACGGCCCAGCCCTCTGAGATAGGTCCCGTAGACCTGGTGATCCACGCGGTGAAGACCTACCATAATTCGGAAGCTGTCCCTATGCTTCACCCGTTGCTTAAGGAGAATACGACGGTACTTTGCGTCCAGAACGGCGTCGATAGCTGGGAGCAGGCGCAACAAGCGCTGCCGCCCAATACGGTACTGCCCGGCGCGGTCTATATCGAGGCCAGTGTGATGGAACCGGGAGTAGTGCAACAGCAGGGCAACGTGCGTCGCCTTGTCTTTGGTGAAGCGGACGGCTCCATGACGCCGCGAATTGAGGCTATCGCATCCGCCATGGAAAGCGCGGGTATGCCCACGGAAATCTCCACCGATATAACCAGCGTGCTATGGAGCAAATGGCTGTTCATCACGGCTCTGGCGGGCACCACATGCGCGGCACACGCGGGTCTGGCCGATCTTCTGGCGGTGCCGGAGTCCCGTCGGTTCGTGGCGCAGGCGCTGCGTGAGATAGACAGCTTGGGCAGGAAGCTTGGCGTCAACCTGGACAGCGATGCTGTCGAAAAGACCCTGCGTTACATGGAAACCGAAGCGAGTTCGCTGAAGGCGTCCATGCAGAAGGACATGGAAACGGGGCGTCCCATGGAATTGGAGGCCCTCACGGGGGCGGTGGTTCGTCTAGGGAAAGAGGCAAAGGTATCCACGCCGACAAACGAGGCCATCTACGCTCTGCTGAGGCCGCACGCTTTGAGGAACCTAAAGCCCCTTCCCCCGTCTGTGGGTGAAGGGTAGAGCCTGCCCCGCACTTGATGCGGGGATGGGGCAATCCGGTCGGCTGCCCACATACGGTTCACCCCCATCTCAATCTTCCCCCGTCAATGGGGAAGAGGTTTGCGGCGGACTGGGTAGATCTGTAAGCCGAGTTCTGTATCCGCCTGAGGCGGATGGCGACCATCCATCTGGGCCTGCCGTTTCCAGCAGGCTCAAGCGGCCAACCCGGGGATAGGCCGGGCGCCTGTGTCCCCCTATTAGGCCTTGCTCCAGGTGAGGTTTACCCGCTCCTAACGTCGCCGCAGGAGCCGTGAGCTCTTACCTCACGATTTCAACCTTGCCCCCGATGCGGAGGCGGTATGTTTCTGTGGCACTTTCTATCGGGTTGCCCCGCCTGGGTGTTACCCAGCACCTTGCCCGGAGGAGCTCGGACTTTCCTCCCCGGCGCTCAACGCGCCAGAGCGGCCGCCCAATCTACCCAGTCCGGTTCCAGTTTAACACACCGGCTCAGTTACCTGGGTTAAGCGGGATGCAGCTTGATCTCGAAGGAGTCTTCAGCAACGTCGATTCTATCCACGTGCTGCCGCAACAGATGGCGCCACTCGTCTTCCAGTTGCTCTCTTCCGCGCAGCAGCGCCGCCAGCCGTTCCAGGGAGATAGACCCGTCCGCCGCCTGTTTGAGGTACTTTAGATAGAGCCTCTGCGATACGCCGTTCTCGCTCACGCCTTCGCCGGTTGCCGCAGGTTCCCGTTGTTCCAGGGACCCTCCCTTGGCGTCCGTAACGTACTGTTTGACGGATTCCTCCAGCTCACCGGCTCTCTTGGTATGGTACCGGCACTGGCTTTGATTGGCGCGGGTCTGGCACTGGTAGTACCTGTAGCTGCCGTGCTTGCGCCGGCCGTCTTTGGTGCGCCACGCTTGCCTTCTGGTCGCGCCAATCATCCGGTTGCCGCATGACGCGCAGTACAGCATCCCCGAAAGCAAGAAGGGTTCGCTCTCTCCCGTTCGCCGGAGCGGCTTTCGAGAGGACATCAGGTCTTGAACGCGCCTGTAGTCTTCCGACGACACCAAGGCGGGATGATTGTTAGGAAGCCGCAAGCCAAACCCCTGGTAGGTGCCCGTGTAGGCACGATTACGCAGCATGTCACGCAGCGTGACCATGTTCCAGTTCCGCCCTCTGCGGGTCCTGTGCCCGCTTTCATTCAAGCGCCGCGTGATGGTTCTCAGCCCCGATCCTTCCAGGTAGAGCCTGAATATGAGGCGGACGACCTCTCCTTCATGGGGCACCGCTTCAAATTTGCCCTGGTCACCCAGAGAGTATCCGTAGGGAGGTTTTCCCAAGCCCTCCCCGCGCAGCGCTTTGTCCTGCATGGCCTGTATAATTTGCTGTCGTTTGGCAGCGTTCCGCCCTTCGGAGGTCATTGTCCTGTACAGGGCCTGGATAGGGTCGGGCAGGCCGTCGATGGTGCATACTACGTTTGACCCCAGGCCGTTTACGCTGAGCACGGCATCCACGGCTCCTTCCAAAGTCATGGATAGCTGAGATGGGTCGTTGATCAGGACCAAGAACTCCTCGGCCTGTCCTTGCAGGTAGTTCAGCAAGTCGGTATAGCCCTGGGCGTTGGCCTCCGATGCGACGTCTATGAAGAATCGCCTTAGCGTGTGGCCGTTGTTCCTGGCAAAAGCAACCAGTCGATCCTGCTGGTCCTTCCGCGACATGGCTGAATTCGGGGGAAGATGCTTGTTATAGCGTATGTAGCCCACGGCGTGCATAAATCAACTCGTGTAAAGAATCCGGCCGCAGCTGCTGCAGGTAATGGGGACATTGGAGGTACGGAGGCTCTGCATCTCCCTGGTGGGCAAGGCAAGGCGGCAGGCCATACACCTGCCGCCTTGCACCATAGCCACGGCCACGCCCTGTTTCGCCTTTCTTAGTCTTTCGTACTGGCTGAGCAGCAATGGAGGTATTGCCTGGACCAGCCGCGCACGATTCTCCGCGTCAGAGGCCAGGCTCTCCTTGAGCGCGTCCCTTTCTCCGGCCAGTTTCACCCTGGCTTCGGCCTGTGTGGACTCAAGCTCCTTGATCCGCGCCCGAGTTTCAGTTAGCAGTTGTTCAAGCTCATCCACGGTGAACATCAAAGCCAGAAGCTGCTCGTCGCTTTCCGTGGACTGCTGCTTTGTGTATTGCAATTCGCTGGTGATGCTCTCCAGTTCCTTCTGGTTCCTTACCGAGCCGCCGTAGAGACGTTCTTCAAGGCTCTGCACCTTGGCCTGGAACTGCTTTGCTTCCAGATCCTGCATGGCCTGGCTGCTCTTGGTCTGCATCAAGCGCTCTTCGTTGGTGGAAAGCTGTCTCGTCAATTCATGCATCAAGCTGTTGTCCGCAAGACGCGCCTCCACCGCGGCCAGTTCCGATTGTTGCCGGTCTATGTTGGAATCCATCTCCTGAAGCTCGTAAATCGGTCGTATTGTGGTCAACTCTCCTCCCCAGCATCGACAGTAAACAAATCGTAGGCAGGTGTCGGCGGGGTGTCAAGGACGGCGGGCAGCTTAAACTTTCGCTTTGAACATGGTACCGTAACCAAGATGCAGGCCGAAGAAGTCATCAGTCACCTCAAGATGCTGGCCAACCCGGAGAACGTAGAGGGTATGGCTCGCTTTGGCATCAACCCTCGAAACACCCTCGGCATCCCGCTTCGTACTCTGCGGCCTCTGGCCAGGGAGATGGGGAGAGACCACGACTTGGCGCAGCGGCTATGGGAGTCCGGCATCCACGAAGCGCGCATACTGGCCAGCATCATCGGCAAGCCCGCCCAGGTGACCGCGGAGCAGATGGAGGCCTGGGTAGAGGACATAGATTCGTGGGACGTCTGCGACCAGGTCTGCATGAACCTATGGGGCAGGTCTCCCTATGCCTACAGGAAAGCCCATGAGTGGAGCGTCAGGCAGGAGGAGTACGTAAAGCGCGCCGGATTCGCACTCATGGTCGCTCTTGCCATCCACGACAAGAAGGCCGGCGACGAGCCGTTCGAGGAGTTCCTGCCCGTGATAGAGGCGCAGGCTTCGGACGACCGCAACTTCGTGCGCAAAGCGGTCAACTGGGCGCTGCGACAGATAGGCAAGCGGAACCTGAGATTGAACGAAAAGGCCGTTGCCTCGGCGCGACGGATCCTGGACTCCGGGGTCAGGCCGGCGCGCTGGGTTGCTACGGATGCACTGCGCGAGCTTACCAGCGAGAAGATACAGTCCAGATTACGCGACCGGGCAGCTAAACCACTCCGGATGCGGAACCGAGCAGCGCCTCCGGAGCCACGGCTTCCATCCGCGCACTGAACTCGGCGGCGAACCTTTTCAGCAGAACGGGTGTCACTTCCGCCACGGCAACCGGTCGTTCAAGCAGGCGCTCCATGGAGGTCACGTCCTTGTCGGGGACACCGCAGGGGACGATGTGTTGGAACCAGGCCAGGTCGGTGGAGACGTTGAGCGCGAAGCCGTGTGTTGTCACGCCTCGGCTTATCTTCAGGCCAATCGCGGCTATCTTCTTCTCGCCGACCCAGACGCCGGTCAGCTTGTCGATGCGCGTTGCCCGCACTCCGAACTCTTGCAGCACACCGATCAAGACCGATTCCAACGTCCTCACGTAGCTCAGCGGCCCCAGGCCCCGCTCCCTCAGATCCAGGACAGGGTACGCGACCAGCTGCCCGGGCCCGTGAAACGTGGCCTGCCCGCCCCGGTCGACGTCTATGACCGCCGCGCCCCGCGACTCCAGGTCTTCCACGGACAGCAGCAGGTCGGAGTCGCCACCGCGCCTGCCCAGAGTGTAGGTAGGGGGATGCTCCAACAGCAGCAGCGTATCGGAGATTTCAGCGCGGATCCTTGCTTCGGCCAGATCGCGCTGCAAGTTCCAGGCTTCGGTGTAGTCCATTCTGCCCAGGAAGGCACACTGTATTGGCGTCATGCGGCGCATGTTAAGACAATTCCTTTGATCACTATGCTGTTAACAAAGCGGCGAATGCGAGGCGGTCGGACGGCTGAGTGCTGCGGGCGTCCAATTCTGAGCACACTGCTTGAAGGAACGTTACGCGCCACTCTTCTCCAAGGAGCATGAATGCACTGCGAGTGAGCGAGTGGATTGAAGTTTGATAGATGTTGCTTCCCTGCGCAAATTCCTCTGTAATCTTGGCCTCTATGGCTTCCCTATCAGCAGAGGCAAAGCCAGGGGTCGCAAAGAGGATGTTTGTAACACGGCTGGAGCGTGCTTTCGTTATTGTGGACTCTAGCTCAATGAGAGTTAGCTCGTCACCCTTCACCTCGACCGCTAAAGCTAGTGAATCAGCTTCTCCATAGCACATTACGTCCCCAGGCACACCGCTTGCTGCATCTGCCTCGTTCACGCCCTGGCTCTCGACTCTTGAGAAGAGAGAGTATGCCCGGCCTATAGTTTTCATCAGTGCCGTCGTCACGACCATAGGCCGCAGCCCACCGCTGGAAACTGCTAAGTATCGATCCAATAAGTCACAGAGATGATCCAAACCGATGCGCATAGGAACCGGATAATCTACCTGCTGCTTGCTGAGTCGACGAGCAATGCTCTTTAGACATCTTAAGACTGCATCTTTCACCATTACCGGATCGGAAGCATCCTGCAATGTGGTTAGGAAACTCACCAGCGCATCCCACTCTTGGCGGCTCTTCAGGGACTCCATTCCCTGATCCAGACGCGGGCGACGGAGGGGCTTACTTACGTAAGGGTCGCCGCTGGTTCCCAGCACACTCTCATGTCTGCGAACCCAAGGCACGACGACGCGGGTACAGAATCCTCTCGGGTCCCAGCGTCCATCTGGCCCTGCGGTTGACTCCTGTTTACCCCTTTGAAGACAAAGCAGGTCACGAGTTGGTTCAGCATGCTTGCCCAGTAATTGGGTCAGAATCGCATAGCGGATACTGACGATTGATGAATCCACAAAACGGTCGATTTCCTGATCGGGATCGCTTTCATAAGTGGATAGGATCTGTTCCCATTGGTCTTCCAACCAGAGGGTCAATTCCTCTTCATTCATGGCTCGAAATTGATCCACAAGGATTCCTGTCTAGGTTGGCGGACTGAGTTGGCGGTTCGCACAGGTGCGTCTATGCGTCTCCAATCCCTGAAGATGCGGTCGTAAAGTGATGTTCTATATCCGGAGAGGACAGCTCGGCCACGAATGGCTGAGAGCACTTCAGCAAGCTCGATGTGCTCGTCATCACTCATCTCGTTTTCATATGCCGCAGTGTCGCCTCTCGATGAGTGGACATACGGCGGATCCAAGTAGAAAACCGTATCGGAGGTGTCATATCGCCGGATGACATCGACAGCCGGGGCATTCTCAATTTGAACCCTTTGGAGTCGCGATGTGATTTCGGCAAGGCCATCCACGGAGCCCAGCCACCTAGAGACCGCCCCAGCCATACCGGCCCTGGAAGTGAGGACACAATGGGCCCACCGTCCTTCGCTACTCCGCTGTGCGAGGCCGGTCCGCGTCTGGCGGGCCCTAACGAAGAACCGTCTAGCGCGTTCCAGTTCAGAGAGTCCTGGCTCGTATTCACATGCACGAGCAAGTTCTTCCCTGGAAAACGGAGTCAGGCTAACCGCCCGTATCAGTTCCGGCCCATCGTCCCGCAACGTCTTGAAAAAGTTGACTAGCTCCGAGTCTATGTCGTTATATGTCTCTACAGGTGCGGGTGAGCGATTAATGAGTACAGCCGCCGAACCGCCAAATACGTCGCAAAAGTGATGCGCGTCAGAAGGTATGTTGGGCAGTATGAAATCTAGGTGGCTGAACTTACCGCCGTACCACCCAAAGGCGATTTTTCGTCCTCTGCCGTTTTTTCTCCGACTAGCGATCCTGCGGCCCGTGCCCGTAGAATTTGCCTGCGGGACTACTTGATCCATTGCCCCGGCTCCTCTCTACGCTATCGGTATCCTGTCCTCAGATTTGCTATTAAGTACCCGCCCCTGACGTATAAGTCTGGGAGCAGAGTCCCCCACATGAATCAAGTATATGTAGCCGCTTATTGTCGGTCAAGGAGTAAATGTCTGTCTTGATCTCTGTTTGGATAGATGCGGGTACACCTGCGGGATAGCGTCTGGTCAGGGCCCTATTCTTCCTCTACGTCTGCTTGGCCGAGGAAGACGGTGGTGAGTATGTCGGTGTCACGGACGGACTTGGGCGTGCCCTGGTGCACCACGCGCCCCTGGTTCAGCACGTAGGCCCGGTTGGCAATGTCCAGCACGCCCTTGATGTTGTGCTCCACCACGAATACGGTGGTCTTGAGCTCCTGGTTGATCTCGGCCACCTTCTGGAAGACCTCCTTGACCACGATGGGGGCGAGGCCAATGGTCGGCTCGTCCAGCAGCAGCACGTCGGGAGAGGCCATGAGGCCTCGTCCCAGAGCCAGCATCTGCTGCTGTCCGCCGGACATCTGGCTGGCCATATCGCGCCGCTTCTGGTGCAGGATGGGGAACATATCGAACACCGCGTCCAGGCGGCGCTTCCGCTCGGCGCGGTCGTTCAGGTAGATGCAGCCCATCTCCAGGTTCTCCTCGATAGAGAGGTGGGTGAAGACGCGCCTGCCCTGCGGCACGAAGGCGACCCCTTGCTTCACGATCTCGTGGGTGGCCGCGGTCAGAGGCTTGTTTCGAAGGTACACTGTGCCGTTCACCACCGGGGCCAGTCCCATGATGGCCTTGAGCACGGTGGACTTGCCCGCGCCGTTGGGGCCCATTACGGCGACAAGCTCGCCCTGCTTGACCTCCAGCGACGCCCGGTTCAGGGCGAGCACCGCCATGTACTGCACCGACACGTCAACCAGCTCCAGGAGCGTCGCTCCGTCGCCGGGGTTTGGCGGGCTTTCGCCGTTCTTGTGCTGTGCTTCTTCCATAGCGTTGCTCTGTGCGTCGTGGACGGGGGCTATGCGCCCAGGTAGGCGTCGATGACCTCCTGCCGTCCCAGCGCTTCCGACACCTCGCCCTCGGTGAGGAGCTGGCCGCTGTCCATGACGACGATGTAGTCGGATATCTCCCGCACGATGGACATGTTGTGCGAGATGAAGATAAGCGTGCGGCCATTGTCGCGCATCCCCTTCATTATGACCTTGACCCGCTCCACCATCTGGGGAAAGAGTCCGGCATACGGCTCGTCGAAGAGATATATGCTCACGTCCAGGGCCATGGCGCGGCCTATTTCCAGCAGCTTGCGCTGTCCGTAGGAGAGGTCCATGGCCAGCGAGCGGCGCTTCTCCCACATGCCAACGGTTTCCAGTATCTCCCGCGCCCTCTCGGTGTGGCTGCGCTTGGTGCGTTCCAACATGGCTGGAAAGAGCCTGCGCTGTGTGAGAGTGACCATGATGTTGTCCCAAACGGTGATCTGGTCGAAGAGGCGCACCTCCTGGAAGGTGCGAGTGATGCCGTGGTCGGGCGTCTCGTGGGCCCTGACCACGCTGAAACGCGCTCCTTCGATAACTACGATGCCCCCGTCCAACGGCAGCATGCCGCTGAGGAGGTTCACCAGGGTGGACTTGCCGGAGCCGTTGGGGCCGACGATGCTGGTTATCTTGCCGCGAAGGACGGATATCGACAGCCGGTCGACGGCGGTCACCGCAGCGAAGCGCTTCGATATCTCCTCCGTCCGCAAGGCGTAGTCGGCGGCGGGATTGCCCGGTGCAACGGTCATAGCTTGAACCTCCCGACCAGGCCCTGGGGCCTGAACAGCATGAGCAGCACCAGCAAGACGCCCAAGACCACCTGCCGCGCCTGGCCTATGTACTCCGTGGGCAAGCCCGGGATGAACCGCATCCCCTCTTCCAGAAGCACGAAGGCCATGGCCCCAAGCAGAGATCCCCAGATGCTGGCCAGCCCGCCGAGTATGACTATGGAAACCAGCAGGATGGACTCCAACAGAATGAAGGAGTTGGGGTCTATGAACCTGGCCCAGGCGCTGAACAGCGCCCCGGCCAGCCCGGCCATCATGGCCGATATGACCCACACCGCCAGCTTGTAGTGGGTCGCCTGGTATCCGAACACCTCTATGGCCTGCTCGTCTTCGCGGATGGCGGTCAGCACCCGTCCGAAGGAGGAGGTGACGATGAACCAGGCGATCAGTACCACCAGCGCCAGGAAGAACAACGAGAGCAGAAGGAACGGCACGTCGCCGGTGAAGGCCCACCCCGCTATCTCAGGCCGGGGGATGTCGTGGATGCCGAACGCGCCCCGGGTGAGGCCGCGCCAGTTCAGAAAGACGTTGAAGCCGATGATGGCAAAGCCGAAGGAGACCAGGACGAAGATGTCGTCGCGGAACCGGTTGAGCACTATGCCGACCATGACGGCCACCAGCCCGGCCAGGGCCACGCTAACCAGCATCGCGGCGAAGAAGGGCAAGCCAAAGGTTGGAATGGCGTCGGTGCGTAGCTGGTCGTAAGCGGCCTGTGAGGTGAGGATGGCGGTTGTGTACGCGCCAATGCCGAAGAAGGCAATGTGTCCCACGGAAAGCAGGCCGGTGAAGCCAATGACCAGGTTCAGGCTCACCGCCAGTATGGCCCAAATGGCAAAAACGGTGCTCACCGATATGGCAAATCCAAGGCCCTGCCAGAACATGAGGACAATAGCCAGCGTGATGACGAACAGGTTGGCCCACAGTTCCAGGTTCCGAGTGGCGGACCGGAAAGCATCCCTGGGATTGCGGGCAATTTGCCTCACGTTTGCGTATGCTTGCGAGTTGGCGAACACCGGTCTACTTCCTGGGCAGCAGGCCCTGGGGCCAGAACGATAGGAATAGTATCAGCATGATGAACGATATGACGTCCTTCCACTCCCCGGCCAGGTCCCAGATGCCGAACTGCTCGACCATGCCTAGGATGAAGCCGCCGACTATGGCTCCGTACAGGTTGCCGATGCCGCCCACCACGGAGGCTATCCACCCCTTGAGCAGGAGGAGCAGTCCCATCCTGGGCTGCACGGCGGTGTCGTGGCCGCTGAGTATGCCCGCCATGGCGGCGAATACCGCGCCGATGAAGAACACCACGGCGATGATTGCGGTGGTGTTGATGCCCACCACCTTGGACACGTCCTCGTCGTCGCCGATGGCGCGGACGGCCCTGCCAAAGGTGGTCAGCTTGAGAAGGTAGAGCAGCCCCAGAAAACCGGCTACGGCTACGCCAATGGTGAACACGTTGAAGCCTTTTATGTTGGCCCCGGCCAGAGTCCAGGGATCGTTGCCCAAAGCCATCGGCAACGGGCGGGGGGCGCTGTGGAATATGATGGTGATGAAGGCGGTGATGGCAAGGAGGATGCCCAGAGAGGCGACCAGCATGATGAGGGGAGACCTGGATCGCCTGCGCATGAATACGTAGAGGCCGCGGTACAGAGCCAGCGCCACGGTACCGGCCAGCAAGCATGAGACGACCCAACTCAGGTATAGTTTGGATCCCGGGGCGCCGGTCAGCAGATACCCGCAATAGACCCCCAGCGCAACGGCAATCGCGGACGAAACGGCAATGGCCGGGCGCGTTGGGTAGGGAAGGACGCGTTGCAGACCCCGGCGCAGCAGCCAGTAGACGACCACGGCGGTGGCAACGCCCACCGCGGGAGCAAAGGTCAGGTGGAGGCTCTTGGGGTAGGCCAGCACCAACCAGGTGTAGGCTCCCGCGCCGCCGGACAGCAGCCCTCCCGCCGCCAGCAGCGCGTTCCGGCTGTACCGTTCTCGGAAGCGGCTGTGGAAGGCGGTGTGGAGCGCCCAGAACACCACTCCAGCGATTATCAAGGCGAACAGCACGTTTATGGAGAGTTCGTTGATAGCGTACTGGCCGCCCAGGGACTCCTGCGAACGCAGATAGAAGACGCCGTATGCGCCCAGGGCCGCCGCGGCGCCATAGTACAGGTCGAAGAACCAGACGGTGCTGTAGACCAGGGTGAAGCCCATGGCCATCAGAGCGTACACCGCGCCAACCGAAAGGCCGTTGAAGGTGAACTGCGCCGCCTGGCTGGGCGACTCCGTGATCTTCCAGCCAACGTAGGCGACAATTGCCGTCAACAGCACCGCCGCCAAGAGCTTCCCGCGGCGATCGGTTGACAAGAGCATCAGGCCGCTCCTCAAGAGCACCTCACCTCAGCTTTCCGGTTGCCTAAACTTTCAAGGCTGCGGCGCGGCAGCGGCTACTCAACCGCAGGAGCCGCTCCCAAGACCTGGTAGCCCTGGTTGTCCTCTGTTCTCTGAGCCAGGGGCAGCACCTGAACGACCACGTTGGAGAGGCCCACGACCTCGCCCTTGTCGTCGAAGCTGTAGTCGTCTCCGATGGCGCCGCTATAGGTCAGGTCGTACAGGCAGTCGCGGAAACCGTTGGCGTCCTGGTCGTCGCCCGTCTTGCCAAGACATTCCGCGGCAATGTAAACGCCGTCGTAGGCCGAACCCAGGAACCAGGGAAGGGTAACGAAGCCGTACCGCTCCCGGAAGCTGGACAGGAACTCCCTGCCGCGCTCGGTGTCCAGGTCGGGGCTTGGGATGATGGCCTTGAGGCCGGCCGCGGCGTCTCCCGCTATCTCAAGCGCCTGTGTCCCGGAGACCACGCTCTCGCCATAGATAGGGCCTGCATAGCCCAACTCGCGCAGTTGCTTGACGATGGTGCCTCCGGTGAACTCGGACTGCGCCGCGATGTGAATGGCGTCCGGATTCGCGCCGATCAGCTTGGTGACCTGGCTTCTAAAGTCGGTCGCGTCGGAGCCGTAGCGCTCCTCCGCCACAACGCTGCCGCCGTTCTTCTCAAACTGGGCAACTGAGGTGCGCCGCACTCCCTCCGCGTAGTCGGTCGTCTCGGTCATGGTGGCCACGGTCTTGATGCCGTCCACCCACATGGTGTTGCCGGTGTCAACTCCGAGGTTGTCATCATTGATGGCGGTGCGGAAGATGTAGTCGCCCGCCTCGGCGATGTCCGGGTTGGTGGCGGATGCGGATAGCATGACGACCCCGTCGGCTTCCGCCAGAGGCGCAGCGCCCAGCATCGCGCCGCTGCAGGAAGTGCCCAGGATGATCTTCACGCCGTCCACGTCGGTGAGCTTGTTGTAGGCGGTTATAGCGCTCTCCGCGCCGCACTTGGAGTCTTCCACAATGAGCTCCAGCTTGCGCCCGTCGATGCCGCCGGCGGCGTTGATCTCATCCGCCGCCATCTGCTTGGCTTGCACAAGCACGGTGCCGTAGGACTCACCGGGGCCTGTGACGGACTCCATCACTCCTATCCTGAAGGGCTCCTCCTCATCGCCGTCGCTTTCACAGGCGGCTACGAAGACCGTCAGCACCAAGGCCAACCCCAGCAGCGCTATCCATTTCAGTCGCAAGTTTTCCATGATACCCCCTCTCAGTCTCAGCATTATACACCGACACACAACATTCGGTAAATCCTTATACCCGATCCTTTATCCGTGGCCTGCGGTGAATTATAACAATGCTGCAAATGGCATTAGTGTGATTTATGGACTTGATATGGTTATTTTTCAATGATTCGATTCTGAGGAACCTCTGAACAAGTAGATGCCGCTAATTGGAGCCTCCAAAGTCAAAGTCCGCCAGCTTGCAGCCGGTGTCGTACCCGCCCGGCGGGAACCAGATGGGCACGCACCACGGCTCATACGATGCTATCTTGCCGCCCGATACGGTTACGTTGTAGCTGCCGTCCGTGTTCTTCGTCACGGAGACAGTCAACCCGCCGCCGATTGCCCGTGACTCCCCGTCGGCGATGACGGAGTAGTCGTCGCGGCCATAGCCCACGTCCGATTGGTAGTTGGGGTTGGCGGTGTTGTAGAGGGCCGGGCCAACCCGCGCGTTGACGCCTGTGCCGTTGGTCTGGTCGTAGCGGCTTACCAGCACGCCGTCGTATCTAATGGGCCGCTTCTGGCCCGTTGCGGGGTCATAGACCGCTGCGTCGGTGTCGCGGTAGACGGCGTTCCGTTCGTCCAGCACCTCCAGGGTGGTGAAAGCGCCGGGCCTCCCGGAGTGAATGACCAGGAACTGGTGGCCGCTCTCCCTGGGCCTGGCCAGCTTGTAGGTTGCCTGGTCCGAAAGATGCAGCGCCACGTCTTCCGGCGCAATCCATCCGGCGGCGTACCGGTTGACGGCCAAGGTGGATGGCATGTCCTGATGCCAGCCGGTGGGCCTGCGGAAAGTCAACTCAGACATAAAGTCGTGACGGTTGCTGTAGAAGTTGGGCTTCTGGTACGGCCTGTTGGAGTCCGGCCTCCAGGGAAGCTCAGTGTAGGAGTGGGGCCAGAACATCCAGCCGTGGCCGATTTCGTGCACCAGTGTAGGCATTGTGGCAGCTTGCAGGCTGACAAGCCCAAGATTGGCATAGCCGTTCCACGCCGACCCGCCTGAGGAAGTTCCGACGTCGTTCAGGATGATGCGGTTCAGCGCGCCGGGCGTACCCCATCGGCAGCCGGGCGCGTTCGGGGCTGCCGGGTCGCAGCCTCTGACGTCTATCAGGTCGAGCCACTGGTCTTCCACCTCCTGTGGCGTCCCCCGGCCGCTCGCCGTGAACTCGACGCCGGGGACGAAGCCCATTCGCAGCTTGCCCTGGGAAATCTTGTTGAAGTACGCGGCCACGTTGGCGTTGAGGACGCTTACCGCTTCGCTCATGCTCATCTGAACCCGAACGCCGTTGTCGTTGTCCCACTCCGGCGCGCCCGCCGGCACCCGGGCAATGTCCACGGCTATCTCCAGAGCGCCCAGGGAGTAGTAGGTTGGGTCGTAGGGCGTATCCAGGTGTGTGCGCTCGGGATGCTTGCTCATAAAGGTGCATCCATCAAATCCCATAAGGCCGTAGCGGACGTAGCTGCCGTTGCCGAAGTAGCGTATCAGCGAAAGCGGGTCCTGTCCGCCCAAGTCAGGCAGCCCCGCGGCGCTCCAGGGCGAGTTGGGGTTGGACGGAGGGTCGCAGTTGTACGGATTGGACGGTCTCCACCAGGGCTTCGGCTCCGCCAGCCATTCGTGGTCGTTCCAGGCGTCGTACCGTTTGGGCTTGGTGGCGTCGGCGTAGGCGGTGGCCGTGGCGGCGACGTAAGTAGCTTCAGCGTAGGCGGAGGCTGTGGCGGTGGCAATGTATCCGGTATTGGCGGTGACCGTGGCCGTGGCTGCGGCGTAGGTGGCTTCGGCTCTGGCCTTGGCCGCGGCGATGGCCCTGGCCTCCGATTCTGCGTTGGCGGTGGCTATGGCTATTTGCGTGGCATTGGGAGTGGGGATGATGGGGTTGTCCCAGGCCTCGGCGACGGCTGTGGCCAGAACATTGGGATCGACATTGTATTTGACGCTGGCTTCGGCTATGGCCTGGTCTCTGACATTGGGAGAGAGCATGAGTTGCTGGATGACCTCGATAAGGGCCTCTCTCAGAGCTTCGGCCTGGGCGTTGATAATGGCGGCGGCGGTGGCCGTGGCGGCGGGGGGCCCATCCACGCCGGTCATGGGCGTGGCAACGGGGGGCCCAGCAGCGCCTGTGGCGCTGGGGCCGGGGCTGGCTGTGACCCCGGCTACCGCCGTGGCCACGGCCTCGGCTATGACCGTGGCCATGTCTTGGGGAGTGGGCACAGGCGTTGGCGTGTCGTCTTCTCTGCAAGCCAAAGACACGGCCAGCAGGACCAGAGCCGCAATCAAGGCGGGCAGAAGATTTCTCTTATCAGACGGTGTTGAGGGCAAGTCCGTTTCTCCCCGGCTGCTGTCTGGCTGTTCCAAATCTCAGCTTGGGCCGCTATATCTCAATGCCTACCATTATAGACGCCTTTCAGACACATAGGGGTTACACATAGACGCAATATCGTTCCATTTAGGTGATATTTGGGGCGGCACACCGGCATACGGCTCCCTTCGACAAGCTCAGGCCGAGCGGGAAGTGAAGCAAGCGGACGGATTCAGGATGGGCGTACGCGTCTGTCGAACCATTTGAGCGGGCCGGAGGCACTGTAAAGATGCAATTGGGTCTTGCGCCGCGGTTAAATAGGTGAATAATTAGATAACCGCGCAATGAGGGGGTAATCCGCGAGTGACCAAGTTCAGCGACATTCTGAGAGACCGCGCTTCGGGCATTTGGGAGATGGAGCACCGGCACCCGTTCGTAGTCGAGCTTGGAGACGGCACGCTTCCTCTGGAGAAATTCCAGTGGTACATGAGGCAGGACTACCTGTTCCTGATCGAATTCAGCCGCGTCATTGCCATGGCAGTCGCCAGGGCGGACTCCCTGGACGACATGGGCTGGTTCGCCAGGCTGCTCCACGAGACGCTGAACACGGAGATGGCCCTGCACGTCAGCTTCTGCAAGGAGTTCGGCATATCGGAGTCCGAGCTTCCGGCAACGCAGCTATCGCCCACCACTCTCGCCTACACCAACCACATGCTCTCCAATGCGTATTCGGGCACAATAGGTGAGATTGCGGCTACTCTTCTGCCATGCTCCTGGGGATACGCGGAGATAGGGCAGTCCCTGGAGGCGCGGGGCAAGCCCACGGACCACCCCCTGTACTGCCGGTGGATAGAGATGTACAGTTCGCCCGAATTCGGTGAACTGGCAGAGTGGCTTCGTTCCTTTATGGACCGCACCGCGCTGAGCCTAGGCGAGGAGCAGCGCGAGCGCCTGGCACAGATCTTTGTTTCCAACAGCAAGTACGAGTACCTGTTCTGGGACGCCGCTTACAGGATGGAAGAGTGGCCGGTATAGGCACAGCCAACGCTAAGCCTTGACTTGTCCGTATAACCGTCCACTACAATAGCCTGCATGATGCTCGACATTGTATCTTCCGAGGGCCACGCCATGCTGCTGCAAGCTTGGGGACGCATTGACTTTTTCAACGCTGACGTGTTTGAAGTCCAGGCCAGGCGCGCCTTTGCGGGCACTG
This sequence comes from Dehalococcoidia bacterium, assembly GCA_963667055.2. Classification (GTDB taxonomy): domain Bacteria; phylum Chloroflexota; class Dehalococcoidia; order Lucifugimonadales; family QGNO01; genus DAOUJH01. The sequence continues at coordinate 692,623 of OY762956.1, read as the reverse complement.
ACCGCGATGTCATCATAGACGCATCAAACGTGACCTATCTGAGCACCCCGGGTCTACGCGTACTTCTACACCTCTGGCGGGACCTCAAGAAGGAGGATCGCACCCTCCACATCTGCGCCTTCAGACCGTACATACAGCAGGTCTTCGAGATAATAGGGTTCGACCGGATCATCCCCAATCATGCGGATGTTGCCTCAGCCTTGGCCGCCGTAGAGAACCGCAGTTAGGGCTCCCGCCTAGTTGGCGCGAGACGCCAACAACTCCGCGACCTCGACTGCCGCGTCGCAGCCGCTGGAGAGCGCGCCGTTGACCGACGGCACGCGCATGTAATCGCCCGCCAGGAACAGGTTGTCGATGCGCCCGGCAAGCTGTCCCGGGATTTTCGCCACTGCGGCGAGCATCCCGGGCGTACCCATGCACAGCGCTTCTTCCCAGCGGTACACGCGGTAGAACAGACCCTCGTCGTCGCCGGGAAGGGCTGAGCCCGGAGGCGCTTTCCGGCGAACCGCACTCAGCAGCAGGCGCTTTATCTCATCGTCATCGAGCGGGATGAGTTTCCTGGCGCGGTCGCGCCCGATGAGCAGGTCGAGAATGCTTTTGCCCGGAGGCGCGCAGTCGGGCAGGAAGGCGGTTCGATCCAGCAGGAGCGGGGTATCGTCGTCCTCCGGGAAAAGCGCGCCGTGCCAGCCGGGAGGCAGCGGGGAGCGGTCTAGGCCGATCACCACCCGGCACCCGGTTGAATAACTGACGGCGCTGAGCGCGCGGCGCGTCTCCTCCGGCAGGTCGGGTATGATGTCCGAGACCTTCGTTCCGGGGACGGCGCAGATGACCGCGTCCGCCTCGATAGTCTCGCCGTCCACGACTACGCCGGTCGCCTTCCCGTCCGCGACCACGATTCTCCTCACGGGGGTCGATACGCGAATCGCATCGGAGCAGGCGGCGGCAAGCGCCGCGCTCAGGGAGCCGATGCCTCGCTCGGGCATGTAGACCCTGCCGGAGTGCAGCATCGTTTCTCCGATGTACGCCCGCATCAGCGCCTGGCCCGCGGGCAATGGATCGCCCAGTATCATGTCGAGGGGCCCTCTGAGCGTCACCTGTAGTCTCTCCGGCACGCCGAGCCGATTCATGTAATCGCCGAAGGACTCGTCGTCGTCGATCTCGGCGAGGGGGCTGTCGCCGGCGAAACTCATATACGCCGACTGCTGACGAATCTGCCGCATCACCTTGAAGCCGGCCCTCATGCCTGAGGGCGAGAGGAGGCCCATGGCGAAAGCCGCGGGCAGTTGCCGTACGAAACTCCGCAGCGATTGATCGGGCGTCGTGGTAACCCACCGCCCGCTGCGGTAGTGGCCGAACTTCATCTGCGAAGGAACCAGGGGAAGGCCCAACTCTTCGCAGATGCGGAATGCGGTGTCGTAGGTGTAGGTGAAGACGAATGCGCCCATATCCAGGTAGAACCCGTCCACCCTCTCTCCGCTGCCGCGTCCCCCCACGCGGTCCTTAGCCTCTAGCAGGATGGGGGTGATGCCCCGCTTCATCAGCGTGTAGGCGGCGCTGAGACCTGCGAAGCCCCCGCCAACTATGACGACTCGCTTGGCGCTCATTTGCACGGCTCCGTTCTAGTCACTTTCCGTCTATTGCGCGGGGGAGGCGCGTGGTGGGCGGTACTGGACTCGAACCAGTGACCTTCGCGATGTGAACGCGACGCTCTAGCCAACTGAGCTAACCGCCCCTGATTCTGCGCGGCCTGTCTGGGGTTCGTGTGGTGGCAACGGTTGGATTCGAACCAACGACCTAGCGCTTATGAAGCGCCCGCTCTGCCGCTGAGCTACGTTGCCCCCGGGAGAGGAGCGACCAGCCGTCTCATACCCTCTCCCCAACGTAAAACAATCTTATCCCGCTAAAATATGAGTGTCAAACGTGTAAGCCCTTGCGCGGATGCTTGCTATAATGGGCGGCGAACCCCGTCCGTCCCAGGAGAGCAATGGCTAAAGACAACCAGGGAAAGCTCATGGAAAGAAGGCCCCTCCTCATGCTCATGGACGGCAACGCCATGGTGCACCGCGCCTACCACGCCATCCAGCAGCCGATGACGGTGCGCCGCACGGGGCAGGAGGTCAGGGGAGTCTACGGCTTCACCAACACCTTCCTCCGGGCGCTTTCGGAGTGGAAGCCCACCCATTGCGCCATAGCCTTTGACGTCAAAGGCCCCACCTTCCGCCACGAGCAGTACAAGGAGTACAAGGCGCACCGCCCACCCACCGCGCCCGAGCTTCACGCCCAGTTTCCACTGGTGCGGCAGGTGCTGGAGGCGTTCGAGGTGCCCATCTACGAAATGGAGGGCTACGAAGCGGACGACGTCATAGGCACGCTGTGCGCTCAGGCTGAAGAGGCCGGTCTGGACACCATAATCCTCACCGGCGATACCGACACCCTGCAGCTCGTCACGCCGCAGGTGAGGGTCGTGCTCAGCTACAGCGTCCAGCAGCAGAAGGTCTACGACATTCCAGCCGTGCGCGAACGGTACGGCGGCCTGGGCCCGGAGCACATCCCCGACATCAAGGCGCTGGAGGGAGACCCTTCCGACAACATACCGGGCGTGCCGGGGATAGGCCGCGGCACGGCGGTGAAGCTCATCCTCCAGTTCCAGAGCCTGGACGAAGTGTACCGCCGCCTGGACGAAGTGAAGCCGCCGCGCATCCAGCAGTTGCTGCGAGACCACGAGGAAGCGGCCTTCGACGGCAGGGACCTGACCACCATCGTCCGGGACATGCCGGTGGAACTGGATTCCGAGTCGGTGAAGTTCGGGAGCTTCGACCGGGACCGCGTGGCCGGCGCGCTGCGAGACCTTGAGTTCATCAGCATGATCAACCGCGTCCCCGGCGGAGACGACACATCGCAGGCGCGGCCCCGGCAAGGTACGCTGCTCGACATGGACGAACCGTCGCAGGACGGGGAGCCGGTCAGTCGGAGCCTGGAAGGAGATTACCGTTGCGTGGACACCACGGAGGCGCTGGAAGCCCTGGTCGAGGAGCTCAGGACGGCGGGGCGCTTCGCCTTTGACACGGAGACCTCCGGCATAGACCCCGTGCGATCCGACCTGGTCGGCCTGTCGTTCTCCACGCAGGAGGGGCTGGCCTACTACGTCCCCGTGGGCCACGCCGAGGGCCGGCAGGTGTCGCTGGGCGAGGCGCTGGAAGCGCTGAAGCCGCTCCTGGAAGACCCGTCGATAGCCAAGACGGCGCACAAGGCCAGCTTCGACATGACGGCGCTGCAAAACTACGGCGTCCGGGTGCAGGGGCTGGAGTTCGACTCCATGATCGCGGCGCAGTTGCTGGGCCACAACGCCATACGCCTAAAGCAGTTGGCGTTCCAACTCCTGCACGAGGAGATGACTCCCATCACCGCGCTCATCGGCACGGGCCGGAAGCAGATCACCTTCGACAAAGCGCCCATCGAAGAGGCCACGCCCTACGCCGCGGCTGACGCCGACGTCGCGGGCCGACTCAGGGCGATCCTGGAACCCAGGCTGGAGAGAAGGGGAGTGCGGAAGGTACTTGAAGAGATGGAACTGCCCTTGATCCCCGCGCTGGTCGACATGCAGGCCTGGGGCATCATTGTGGACACCGACGAGCTTCGCCAGATGTCGGATCGCATCAGCGAGGAACTGGGCGGCGTCGAAGATGAGGTGTACAGGGACGCCGGAGAGCGGTTCAACATCAACTCGCCGCAGCAACTGGGGGTCATCCTGTTCGAAAAGCTGCTACCGCCGGCAAGACTGCGCGAGCTTGAACTGCCCGCGCCCAAGCGCACCAAGACCGGCTATTCCACTGATGCGTCGGTGCTGGAAACCCTCAAGGACGCCGTCCCCATGGTGTCCAAGGTGCTGCGCTACCGCGAACTGAACAAGCTCAAGTCCACCTATCTGGACGCCCTGCCCACTCTGGTGAATCCCAAAACGGGCAGGGTGCACACCAACTACAACCAGGTCGGCTCGGCGACGGGGCGGTTCTCGTCCAGCGACCCCAACTTGCAGAACATCCCCATCCGCACCGAACTGGGCAGGCAAGTGAGACGCGCCTTCAAGGCGGAGCCGGGGTGGAGCCTCATCGCCGCCGACTACTCGCAGATAGAGCTGCGTATCCTTGCCCATTTGTCCCAGGACCAGGGTCTGCTGGACGCGTTTCACCGCGACGAGGACATACACGCCGCCACGGCGTCACAGGTGTACGGGGTGTCCATAGAGCAAGTCACGGCGGACATGCGGCGTCTGGCCAAGGTGATGAACTTCGGCATCATCTACGGCCTGTCGGCGCACGGCATGTCGCAGCAGACCGACTTGGACATGCAGGAAAGCGCCGCCTTCATCGAAAGCTACTTCGCCAAGTACCCGGGCATCGGGTTCTACACAGAGGAGGCCAAGCAGCAGGCGCGGGAGAAGCGCTACTCCGAGACTATTCTTGGCAGGCAGCGCTTCCTGCCGGAGATAAACCACTCCAACATCCACACCCGGCAGGCCGCGGAGCGCATCGCCATCAACATGCCCATCCAGGGCACGGCGGCGGACATCATAAAGATAGCCATGATACGGATTCACAACCGCATGAAGGAGAGCGGGCTGGCCAGCCGCATGCTCCTACAGGTACACGACGAGCTTATCTTTGAGTCGCCGCCCCAGGAGATGGAGGCTATGAAGGAGATAATCCTGGAGCTGATGCCTTCCGCTCTGGAACTGAGCGTTCCCTTGAAAGTGGACGTCAAGGTAGGCCCCACATGGGGAGACCTGGAGTAGGTGATGTTCCCATGCGCGCCGTAAAGATTGTCGCGACCATAGGCCCGGCCACTTCTTCACCTCAACGGATCGAGGAGTTGATACGCGCCGGCGTGGACGTGGTGCGTCTCAACTTCTCTCACGGATCGCACGAAGGCCACGCCCGGCTTGTGCAGATGGTCCGCGACGCGGCGCAACGGCTGGACAGGCACGTGGCTGTGCTTCAAGACCTGCAGGGCCCCCGTATGCGCACCGGCCCATTGAGAAACGACGCCGCACTGGAATTGAAGCAGGACTCGGAGCTCCTTATCTGCCACGACCAGGCGGAGGGCGAGGAAGGCAGGATAAGCAGCACCTATCCCGACATGTACCGCTTCGTGTCACCGGGGGACCGTATTCTGCTGGACGATGGCCGCCTGGAAGCGGAGGTAGTGGCCATAGAGGGGCGCGACATCAGGTGCCGCGTGGTCAAAGGGGGGCTGCTCGGCGCATACCAGGGCATCAACCTGCCCGGCGTTGCCCTGGATATTCCCACGTTCACTGAAAAGGACCAAGCCGACCTAGAGATGGGCCTGGAGATCGGCGTAGACTGGGTGGCGATGAGCTTCGTGAGCAACGGCGACGACGCCAGGCCGCTGCGAGAGGTGATGCGCCGCCGCCGCGTGCGGCTGCCGCTCATAGCCAAGGTGGAGCGGGCCATGGCGCTGCGCAACCTGGACGGCATCCTCAGCGCCTTCGACGGCGTGATGGTGGCCCGCGGCGACATGGGGGTGGAGCTTTCCTCGGAAGAGGTGCCCCTGTGGCAGAAGAGAATAATCCGCGAGGCCCACCAGCGAGGCAAGGTGACCATAGTGGCAACGCAGATGCTGGAGTCGATGATCAACGAGCCGCGACCCACTCGCGCCGAGGCTTCCGACGTGGCCAACGCGGTCTGGGAAGGCGCCGACGCCGTGATGCTCAGCGGCGAGACGGCGATAGGATCGCATCCCGTGGAGGCGGTGGAGGTGATGGCCCGCATCATAGAGAAGGCGCAGGAGATATACGCGCCTGAAGAGACCGGCATCACGGGCAGATACCGGCGGGAGGCTCAGGCCGTGGCGCGGGCCGCCTGCGGCCTGGCGGAGGATCTCGATGCCCGCGCCATCGTGGTGTTGACCCGCTCCGGCGTGACGGCGCACCGCGTATCCAAGAACCGGCCCGCCGTGCCCATCCTGGCGCTGACCCGGGATCCGAACGTGGCCCGTCAACTGAACCTGTGGTGGGGCGTGCTTCCCGTAGTCGCCGACCTGCCGCAGGTCACCGCGGACACGTCCGGAGTCGTGGACGATATGCTGATGGAGAAGGGTCTGGTGCGGCGCGGCGACAGGATAGTCGTGGTCGGCTCGTCGCCGTTCACGGCACGCGCTCCCACGAACTTCCTCAAGGTGCACAGGGTGGGCCTAGGTTGACGTTTGCGTTGTTGACCCCGATAGAGGCGCTTGGATAAAATGGTATGGTCAAAACAACAGGTTGGAGTCCAACATGCGTGAGATTCAGGCTACCGAGGCCAAGACGCGCTTGGCCGAACTCCTTCGGGCAGTGGAGCATGGAGAGACCGTCGCCATAACCCGGCATGGCAAGACGGTGGCTCACTTGGTGCCCGCCGGCGCTCAGGACCGCGCCAGCCGCGAGAGGGCCGTGGAGCGCTTCCGCGAGCGGCGCGCCGGGTGGAGGCGCGTTGCCTTCTCGACGGATGAAATACTCGCCGCGCGTCACGAGGGTCACCATCTATGAGCGGGCTGGTCATCGATGCCTCGGTGGTCGTAGCCTGGCTCTTAGACGATGAGGACGAGCCGCGCGCGGATAGGGTGCTGGGACGACTGGCGGAAGACGGGGTGCTGGTGCCCCAGATTTGGCATTTGGAGACGCGCAACTCCTTGCTTACGGCTGAGCGGCGCGGCCGCATTTCACTGGAGGAGGTCAAGGAGCGGTTGGACGCATTGAAGGGCTTGCCCATCGCCACCGATGAGGAGCCCGACCTTCAATCCGCCTTCGAACTGGCGAGGGAGCATGGACTGTCCTTGTACGACGCCCTATACCTGGAACTGGCCAAGAGGGAAAACGCAGATCTGGCGACACTGGACGGGCCGCTTGGCCGGGCAGCCGTCGCTGAAGGAGTGCCGCTATCAGCTACTTAAACGTACCTTGCCCAATAAACGTTGGCATCCCAGGAGGCAATCATGGCATTGAACGACCAGCAACTCATGCAAATAGCGATAGACGAGGCGCTGAACGGCCTTGAACTGGGCGACCAGCCGTTCGGGGCGGTGCTTGCCAGGGACGGCGAGGTCATAGCCACCGGGCGTAACCTGGAGTACAGCACCTTCGACCCCACGGCCCACGCCGAAACTATGGCGCTGCGCAATGCCGGCACATCCACCAAGACGTTGCGCTTCCCCGGGGCCGTGCTCTACGCATCGTGGGAGCCTTGCCCCATGTGCCTCGGCGCCATCATGGCAGCGGACGTGAGCAGGCTGGTGCTGGGCGGCAGGTTCCGAGGCAGGGGAGGACAGTACAGCGGCTATTCTGTGGAGCGGCTGATTGATCTGGCAGGGTTCCAGGAAAAGCTGTCGCTGACCACTGGGGTGCTGAACGAGGAAAGCGAACGTTTCGTAGGTGCGTGGCGGGCTGGGCAGCAGGCCTAAGCGAGATGCCTGAGCTGCCTGAAGTAGAATCGGTGCGACTTGCCCTGGTTGAAGCGGGCATAGTGGAGTCGCGCATCACAGGCGTCGAGTTGAACTATCCAAAGGCCGTCTTGGAGCCGTCGGCTGCCGAGTTCGCGGAGCGCATGCGAGGCCGCGTGGTGCTGGATGCGAGGAGACGCGCCAAGTACCTCTACCTTCCCCTGGACGAGGGCGCGCTAGTCGTACATCTACGCATGACGGGGAACCTCAAGATTGAAGCGGAGGAGGAGCCTGCGGAGCGGGCGCCCAGCGCTGCGTTCTCGCTCTCTACAGGCGGGGAGATGCGTTTTTACGATAGGAGACGCCTGGGCAAGCTGTGGCTTGTGGATGACGTAGAGCCGCTGTTTGCAGGGTTGGGGCCGGAGCCACTGGGGCCGGAGTTCACCGCGGACTGTTTGAAAGACAGGCTGTCGTCCAGGAACGCTCCCATCAAGCCGCTGCTGCTGGAGCAGGATATAGCCGCCGGGGTGGGCAACATCTACGCCGACGAAGCGCTGTTCCGTGCCCGAATACACCCCAATCGCTCCGCTTCCAAGCTCACGGATGAAGAGGTGGCCTGCTTGCACGGTTGCATTGTGGAGGTGTTGCGGAGAGCGGTCGGCGTGCTGGCGCCGCTGATTGCCGGGGGAGCGTCGCCCACGTTATCGGAAACGGGCCACGAGGCGCTGCGCGTGCCCCGGAGCGCGGATGAGCAGTGCAGCGCCTGCGACAAGCGGGTGAAGCGGCTGGTGATCAGGGGGCGCAGCGCCTACTTCTGCGACGCCTGCCAGGGGTAGCCTACCTTGCGGCTGAGTGGCTGCCTTGCTATAGTTTCCTTGATTGGAGGAGGGATCGCATAGAGGCCTAGTGCGCCCGCCTGCTAAGCGGGTTGGGGGTGTTGAGCCCCCTCGCGGGTTCGAATCCCGCTCCCTCCGCCACTGTAATGTGGCATTAGGCATCAAATGGATGCGCCCCCAACTGCCCGTCTGAGAGGGCTATTCCCTGACCAGCGCCAGCGCGCGCACGCCCGCTTTGTAGTGCTCCTCCGGAGTCACGATGGGGCCGGGGCGGTAGGTGTAGGCGGCTCCCGGAGTAAGCACCTCCTCGTAGAGGATCTCCCTGTGGCCGGGATAGGCGACGATCACTGCGTAGTAGGCCTCGTCCGGCACGAAGAACCTGGCCCGGCCTTGTGCGTCGGTCATCGTGCGGCCTATTCCTGCTACGATGACTTGTGCACCGCTGACCGCTTCCCCCTCACGATTGAAGACCCGCAAGCTATTGTTGGGGCGCGGCAGCCAGCCTATGGTGACGGCGCGCCGGAGTCTTTGTGTCCGGCTGAGCAGTGTGCCGTCTTTGATCTTCATGACAACGTCCGCTTCAAAGCCAGGGCCTTTCGGTGTTCGCCAGTCGGGGCCGTATTTCAGCCGCAGGTATTCCTCGGGCGGGTTCGGAATTCGGAACGTCTCGCCGATAAACTCGATCTCTGTCGGGCACTCGAAGAGGCTCAGGGGCAACTCGACGCCAGGGAACTCGTAGGCCTTGCCGTCGACGACGTGGTGGCAGGTCCAGTCAACCCTGACGCCGTCCTTTATGAAGTTGACAATGGAGTAGAAGGAGTTGTGTTTGACGGGGCAGTAGAAGCCGCGCGCTCTGAACGCCTCGGCGACCCGGTCGAGTGTCTCGATAGTGAGGCCGTGCATGCCGATGACCCCGGCCGTGTCCATCTCATCGTCCCAGGGAATGAAGCGCCCCTCGCGGACGGCGCCAAGGCAGGTGCCGGAGCCCAGCCAGAAGAAGACGCCCAACTCGTCGAAAACGCTCTTGACCTCTTTCAGCCGCTGGGCGGCAAAGGCCGGGTCCAAGGGCGTTGGGTCCTTGATCGTCTTCTCGTACGCTGCCGCGCCTGCATCGTCGCGCTCCGCCATGATGTCCTCCCGGGGCCAGGGTGTTCAGATATTAACATTTCGTTGTGGTTATCCAGCAACTGCTCATTCATGCCGTTGGTAGGCGCACGTTTCGGTTCTACGGCTGCGCCTGTGACGCCTCGCCGCCAGGGTTCCGCCTGCCGCCCAGCCGGTCGATGTCCCCTCTGAGCGCCCTGACCTCTTTGACCATCTCTTCGATTGCATCGTTGTTGCGCTGTCTCCTGACCATCACGGCGGCAAAGTTCGCGGTTACGGCGGTGAACAGCCCTACGCCGCCCACCATCAGCACAATGCCCGCGATTCTTCCCGCCGTCGTGCCGGGCACCATGTCTCCGTATCCCACGGTTGTAACGGTTGTGACCGCCCACCAAAGCGAGTTCGGGAAGAAGCCAAGCGGGGAGCCGCTGCCTTCTTCCAACGTGGTCACAATAGTGGCGACTACCAGGACGAGTCCAATGGCGTATACCAGCAGGAAGTCCACGTTGAATATGCGGACGGCGCTGCTGAACGCCCTGGTTCCGTAGACCGCTATGCGAAGAATGCGGAAGGGGCGGGCAAAGGGAATGACCACAATCAGCACCTCCAGCCAGTGCCGCATCAGGAAGCGGCGGCGGTTCGGCGCTATGGCCGTCTTCACCGCCAGGTCGGCGGCGAACAGTGCCCAGACCACGGCGTCGAGAATGAAGACCAACCGCTCTTCGCCGGGCGTCAGATCCCAGAACAGCGAAGCGGCAAGGAGCGGCACCATGGCAAAGGCAAGGACCAGAAGGGGCAGCTCGGTCACCTGTTCCATCCTGACAAGCAGCGCTTCTCGCCTTTCGTTGCTGAGAGTTTGCTCCAATGTTGAGTTGCTCACCTCACCCTCCATTTTCAGATGTGTTTATTAGCGTAGGCCAAGAAGCACTTTGTCGAATTCTACGTATCAGGCAACGCCCGGCGAACGGCAGCAAGCGCCTCATCACCCGAAGCCTCGGCTGCGTCCAATGACCCCTTAGCCAGGGCCGCAGCGGCCTCATCATCCGTCATGCCCAACTCATGGGCGGCCTCGCGCGCTGCTTCCATGGCCTGAGTGGCGGCTATGGCGGGATCCTCGCCGGCCTCAACAGCGCCCTGCACTACTCCGTACCCTGCCCCGTACAAAGCATCTCCGGGGTCAATCCCCTGTTCGGCCATAGTGCGAAGCGCGCCAAGGACAGCCCCTCGTGCTACTCTGCCCAACTGGTCGGTTAGGTCGTCTCCCACTTGAATCGCTCCCCTGATTGTGTGGCGGGCAAGCTCAAGCCCCTTATCCGTGATGTCATCCATCTCTTGGATTGTCCTTTCCAAAGCGCCGCCTACAACGTTGGCCACATCCCGGGCCAGCGTACGACCACGCCTTACCGAACTGACAGCTGTTTGAGCAGAAGCTGCAATCTGGTAGGCCGTGACGCCCAGAGCGACATCCGCTCCGGGCACACGCTTCAGATAGCCGTAGGAAAAGGCCGACACGGCTCCGAGCCCAGGAACAGACGAAACAGCCCGAGTTGCAGGCCCAGCGCGAGCTACCAATTCGCTGAGCGCAACGTTGCGCGGCAATTCCCCCTCCTCACGCAGCCCTGCCAGCAGGTTCAGGGAAAGGAGGCCGGCTAAGAACGCTATGACGAACAGAAAATCAAAACCGGTCAACACGACCGCAGGCAGGTGCAGGACTTCGTTTGGAGATGTCCATGTTAAGTTCAGCCCCAGAGACCTCACGGAAAAATAGTCCGCCATCAGACCTCCGGCTATCGGGCCGATTCCGGCGCCCAGACTTGTTGCAATACCGGAAACTCCCATGAACGCCCCTCCGCTCGGAGCTACCTTGAGCGCCAGAGTGCTTACGGTCAGTGTTACTCCCGCCGCGGCCACACCCGCGAATATGTGGAGCACTACGAGTAGCGGCAGGGTTAAAAAGTGGCTGTCGGGGTAGGCGGTAAACACCCAGCCGAAGATGACCAGAAGATACAGGGAAGCGGACAGAGACAGTACGGTCTTGCTTCCGAAACGGTCGGCCATTGGGCCCCAGACTCGCACGAACAGCATGTTCGTAACCTGGCCAAGAACGGTGAAGCCGATGACGGTGGGCAGGGAGAGACCCAGTTCTGTGAGCATGTACACGGCAAAGAAGGGGATAGCCAGGTTCGATACCAAGCTCCATACAAACAGGAACCGCACGAGTTGGGAGAAGTTGCGGTCGCTTAGCGGCTCCAACAGAACCGAGAGCACGGAACGGCCCGAATCAACAGAGGCCGGCATGAGAGGCTCTCGTGCACGCAGCGCCATTGTGGAACTCAATAGTCCAAATGTAAGGGAACCGGCAATCAGCAGTATGGAGTAAGCGAATATCGCATCGTCGGGGGACGAGACGCTCTCCCACCACCTGACAAAGAAACTGCCGCCGATGCCGACAACAGTGAGAGCACCTGTCATTGCGGCGAGCCGGCGCCCATAGTAGCTTCCCAGCATGTCCTTTGGGACGAGATCCCGCATCCAGCTGGTCCAAGCGGTAGTCCAAACCGAGGCGAACAGCCCCCGCATCGCCATCAGGCCGATGACAAGCGTCAAGGCGGGAGCTCCCGGTGTATCCAGCAGGAACGGCACTGCTCCAATGGGCAACCAGAGGAGATGGGCCGCCAATAGGGCGGGGATGCCGATGACTTTCCTTCTCCTAAAGCGTTCTACTGCTATAATCGCTGGCAACTGCGTCACCTGTGTGATGAACGGCAGAGCGGCCAGAATCCCAACCTGAAAGTTGTTAGCTCCCAGCGCCAGTGCATAGGCCGCCATGAAACCGCCGCTGCCGAGGCCGAACAGCGCACTGCCTGCGACGCCCTGCCATATCATCAGGCGAAGGCTGCGTCCGATCTCCTGATCGGTCAGCGTAGGACTTGGTCTAAGTAACGAGATAATCATGGATGGCCTATACGATCAGGCTAATCGAAGCGCTCGCTATCCCCAAGAACAACAGAAAGCCGAACACGTCGGTTGCTGTGGTTACAATCACCGCGGACGCAAGCGCAGGGTCCAGCCCGATCCGCCGAAGGAACAGCGGCACCGCCGCTCCGGCTGAGCCGGCGATGACCATGTTCCCCAGCATTGCTACGCCGAGCACGAGGCCCAATCCAAGGTTCTGTTTCCAGATGATGGCAATAGCGGCCACCAGAACGCCCAGCCAGACGCCATGCAGCAGGCCAAGCGAGGCTTCCCGGACCAGGATACGCCGCGCTCCAACGCCGACAAGTTCCCCGAGCGCGATTGCCCGTACGATAAGGGTTAAGGTCTGGGTGCCCCCGATGCCGCCCTGTCCGGCAACCACGGGTAGGAAAGCAGCGAGGACTACCAACTGAGCCAGGGTCGATTCGAAGAGCGCGATGGTTGCCGCAGCAAGGAAGGTCGTGCCCAGGTTGATAGTGAGCCATGGCAGACGTGCGCGTACCGAACCGGCAAGCGGGCCGCCCACCGTCTCACCGGCCACGTTGGCCACCCGTTGCATCTGGCGGGTGTGCTGCTCGACCGTTGCGCCCAGTAGCGACTCCGCCGGAATGAGGCCAATCAGTCGGTCGCCGTCGACTACGGGTAGCTGAGTAAGGTTGTAGTGCCGCCTAAGGCGGGCGCACTCCTGGGCGGGCGTGTCGACTGTCACCGCGGCCACGATTGGCCCGGCTATGGCTCGAACCGGCGTCTCATTGTCCGCCAGAGCGAGGTCAACCATGCTGATCTGACCGACGAGGTCGCCGCCGTCTCGGACCGCGTAGACGTGAGTGAGCTTGTCTCGAACCTCCGTCAACTCTCTGAGCTTCTCCCGCGCCGCGCCGGCCAGGCCATCGATATCGACGGTAGGCAACTGCGTTTCCATGAGAGACCCCGCCGTGCCCGGCTCGTGGGCAAGGATCTCCTCAGCCACCAGGGGTTGCTCCAGGGACTCGGCTACCTTTTGGCGGCGCAGGAAGGGAATCCGCCGCAGTGTAGCCAGCGCCTGATTTGGATTGAGTTGGCTAAGTACGAACGTGAGCATCTGCACCCCGAGGCGAGCCCCAACTCGTCCGGCGACCACGGGATTCATCTGCCTAAGCATCCAGGCCACCGTTTCCGGCGACATGACGCGCACCATGGCGTCCCTGCTGGCGCGAGGCAGGCTCGCCACGATGCTGCCCATGTCGGCCGGGTGCAGGTGACGGATCAACTCCCATGCCGCTCCCTCTCTTCCCGCTTTAACCAGGTTCTGGACCTCGCTGGCGATTTCATCGGCCTTATCCAGTGAGATCGCTTGAGGCTGTTGAATATCGCCTTCGAGGGGCGGCGCACCCTCAGAGTTTCTGTCGTCCATATCCATTTGCTGCTCCTTGTTGCCGGACTATTGGTCTGCAAGCGGCATCATCCTTCAAGGATAGGGTATCATGGCCGCTGTGAGAGCACAGATTGTACGACGGACTCCCTTCTTCTACGGCTGGATTATCGTGGCGGGCGCATTCTTCGGCGCGTTCGCAAGCGGCGGCATCCAGGGGTTCACCTTCAGCGTCTTCCTCAAGCCGATGTCGGAGGACTTGGGTTGGGATAGGGCGGCTCTGACCGCGGGAGTCGCGATCAATACGCTGGTTGCGTCCTTCATTGCTCCGCTGTTCGGTTACATCGTGGACAGGCATGGGCCAAGGCCCTTAATGGCCGCCGCCGCCGTAGTAGGAGGAGTCGCTGCTTTCCTGCTCAGCCAGGTGACGCAGCTCTGGCAGTTCTACCTCATATTTGCCGTTGCCGGCATATTCGGCGGAGCGGCTCTGGGCGAAGTGGTTACGCAGTCCACCGTAGTCAAGTGGTTCGTGAGACGCCGCGGGAGGGCGGTAGCCTTTGGCAGCATGGGGGGAGCCGCCTCCGGAGCTTTATTGTCGCCAATCATGATCTTCATCGTGGACAACTCCGGTTGGAGAGACGGTTGGGTGCTGATGGCAGTTTTGTTCTTCCTCATACTTTTGCCTGTTTCATACTTGATGATACGCCGTCCCGAGGACGTCGGACTCGAACCTGACGGGGATGAGTCGCTGGATACCATTCAGTCCGGGGGAGGCGCTGACACTGAAAGGTCTTGGACTCTGCGACAGGCGCTCCGCGACAAGTCCTTGTGGCTTCTGACAGGCGCACTAACGGTAGTCGGTCTATGCGTTTCCTCGGTGGTTATCCACGAGGTCAGCTACATAACGGATCGCGGCTTTTCCAAGGCCGTAGCGGCATCCGTGCTCAGTACTCATGCCGCTATGGCTTCGGTAGGCCGGCTTCTCTGGGGCTTCATAGTAGAAAGGGTAAAGGTCAGATACGCCATGGCTGCCGTCTACATACTGTGCGGGACGTCGCTTGTGCTCTTGGTGACAGCGGAGTTTGCCGCCTTGCTCCTTGTGTTTGCCGTTGTCTATGGGCTGAGCATCGGCGGCTACTCAGTGACCACTACCGTCGCCTTCGCCAACTACTACGGTAGAGACCACGTGGGGTCGATTAGAGGAGCGATCAGCCCTCTGGTTACCGGTTCAGTGGCGCTGGGGCCGGTGCTGATTGCCAGAGGATACGACATCCAGGGAACATACACTAGCGGTTTCCTGGCTATGGTGGCTTTGTTCATTGCGGGAGGCGCACTGGCCGTACTGGCCAAGCCGCCGGGAAGGGCGGATGACGACGGGTAGGGTTGCGAGTTCAGCCGTCCTGTTGAATCAAGGCTCTGGGAAGCATGAGCCAGGCACCATTACCAGGAACACGTGTCATCTCCCAACTCGACCCCCGGTGGCCAATCGACGAACTCTGCTATCTCGCCGCTACTTGCGGTGAACACGGCCCTGTCCTCCTGCACCAGCGCCATGACACCCTTGATCGTGGGGGTCTCCCAGTTCTCCCGATCCGGCAGCGAGTTGCCGTTGCCATCGCGGAGGGGTGGGTCAGCCATCCAGAAACGCCCGTCAAACAGGGGGCACGTGTTGAAGAGTTCGTAAGGGTATTCCTTCCCAATCTCGGCCCTGGGGTAGGGTGGTGGGGGCTGTGCCGGAGTGGGGGCGCCGGGTGCGAAGCCGCCAACCTCAGTGTAGTAGTCGCGTAGCCGGTTCGCGTCGGTGACCAGCATGGGCAAGCTTGCACCGGCGCCTATACGTCCCTCGTATTCGGTGACAAGCTGTTGGTGGGCCGCGGTCACCTCATTCGTGAACGCCGGCAACTCCATAACCAGCCTGGAGAGGTAGGTCTGATAATCATCAGGCCTTTGATACTTCCACAGTTCAATGTCGGGATGCTTGACTACCACCGTACCGTCCTCCTGTCGCTGCACGTCCCAAAATCCCAAGAGACGCCACGCCTCAGATGAGAGATCCACCGGTGGCCCGAAGAAAATCACGTGCTCTCTGCCAGCAAACGCGGTGTTGATGCTGTGCTCAAACATATTCCTAGACATCTCCATGTATTCCCTTGCCTCCTCAGTGTGGGTGTCCCCCGACTCGACCCACGCGAGCAAGAGGGCCGTGAAGCTGGGCGGGCCAGAGCCGACGATGTAGGCGTTGGCCCGTACATCCATGTAGCACTTGATAGACCACACACCTGAGACATCACCAAACTCACTCAGTAGATATGCGGGTGGGCGGAAAGGGTCTCCGGCCGTGCAGCGCCCCGTACCGGGAAGGTACGTGCCGTGTGCCACAAAGTGGGTGGCCCAGACTGGAGAAGGAGAGTCAGTGTCGTTGAGCATCTCGCGCACACTCATAGGGGCCTCGACGTCCCACAGTTCAGGGTGGCCTAAGCTAAAGGAGATTTGCTCAGCATTGGGGTCGCAAGGGTCCACTATAGAACCTGGCGCCGGAGTGCACGGTGGTATATCCTCTTTCAGATATTGCGGTTCAGGCGTCGGCGCGGCTGTAGACGCGAGGATAGGCGGATATGTTGGTACTGAAGGTGTCTCTTGGGTAAGCGTAGGCGTCGGCACTGGCGTAGACGTGGGCGTAGGCGTCAGTGCTGTAGCCGTGGCCGTAGCTCCAGTGGATAAAAACTGCTGAACTAGCTGGTCGTGAAGATTCGGCGTGGCTGTAGGCATCGGTGTAGGCGTCGGTGTCGACCTCGGTGCGGCAGGCGTCTCCTGCGTACCCGTACCAACGCTGTCTCTGCTTGATTCTCTTTCGCAGCCTACGCCAGTAAAGATGACGGCGCATATTGCAATCGCGGCTATATTCCCAACTCTTTTCACAGCACAACCCATCAGTTCAGTACAGGTTATTGTACGACAGCTTATGCAGAGTGGATTGGTGAAGCGTCTGCCAGCCTCGCCATCGAAGCATCCGGAATGTGGGCTACTCTATGTTCAAAGCCCTGGCCGGATTTGCGACCGTCATCTTCTGGATGTCCAGGTCGCTTACGCCAAGGGCCCTCAGCCTGGGCAGGAAATCCTCAAAGATGTAGCAATAACCGGAGTGGCCGCCGCTCCTCAGCCATCTCTTGCGGCTGGTGTCTTGAGAGAGAAGCAGGTTGTCCGCGTACCCCCGTTGGATCAGGGCGTGCACCAACTCCGCCCGCGTCTGGTCGAGCAAGAAGTGTTCCTTGCCAATAACGTCGAACTGGACGAAGCACCCTTCACCGGCCAGCCTGGACAGAACGTCTACGTCGGGTCGTTCGTCGACGTGGCCCACTACAAGCCGCGAAGGGCTGACTCCCTCCGATTTAAGAATCTCCAGTTGCTGTACCCCCGCCACTCCGCCAGGCACCTCCATGCGCCGGTTTCCCGTGGTGTGCGTCGTAATCACCGCGCCCGTACGCTTCTGGGCAGTGGCGACGGCCTTAAGCACCTTCAACTCCACACCCTCTACTCTGGCCCGGTGTATCGCCGACTTGAAGAGGCCGCAGCGGCGTTTGCTGGCGTCGACCCCCTCTTCGATCTCTTTTGTTATGTAATCGGCGATGCGATATACCGGCCACTCGTGGACGAATTGCGGGATATGGGGCTCGATGTAAAATCCGGACGTGGACAGTATGTGCACCTCGCTAGCCTCGGACAGCCTTGCCAGCATGTCCAGGTCTCTGCCCCATCCGTTGCAGGTTACCTCCACGATTGCCCTGCCCCCGGCTTCGCGATAGGCGGTGAGTTCGGCCACCATTACATCGAAGTCATCCAGGCGCATGTAGGTGCTCTCAGAACGGGTGGTTCCAAGCAGGTCTACCCTCGGCCCAAAGCGCTGATCGCACCAGATGTGCTCGTGGGGCAGGCAAAATCCCAGTTGATCGGGGTCTATTTGGCCTAGTACGGTTTGAATCATCCGTGCATCCCTACGTTACCTAGATGAGAAAGGAGCCTTCCTTCTTCACGACTTGCAGCAGGTCGATCACTTCACTCGTTGTGCGCAGCTTTATCAAACCGTGCGCGATGTTGCCGCTTGCGTAGTCTTGACTGGGCCTGGTCAGCGCGGCCACTGCGTCCGCAATGATCAAGCTGCTGATGCCGCGGTCGCTGAGGTCAAGGCACGTCTGGCTTATGCCAAAGTCCAGCATAGCGCCCACCACCATGACGTTGGCGATATTGTTCTCTTGTAAATATGCTGCGAAGTCGGGATTGGACAGGGCGCTCCACCCCGGCTTGGGAAGCACCGTTTCCCCATCTACGGGCTTCCAGGCGGCTGGATAGCCGCCGTCCTCTCCGTTCAAGTCCCACGACAAGCCGGTGGCCTGCTGGAAGTCCGAAACGCTGCCGTCGTCGTGGCCCAGGCTGCTAAAGACCACGGGCATACCCAGGCCGCGCGCTGCTGCGAGCACTTTGGGGATGTTCTGAGAAATGATGCTGAGCAGCTCAAAGTAGTCGTCGAACTCCCTGCTTAGCACCTTCTCTTTGACGCGGCGCGCCAGCCACCCATTCTGCGGGTCGGTGAACGGAGCGTGGAGGTCCTGCAACAGCAAGCACGTGTTGCTCGCAGTCAGAGTTATGGGCCTGGTTTCCCTGGTGACCAGAGTCAATGGATGACGCAGCACCATCAGGGTCCTCCTCTTTGCAGCGCCTGCCATTCCAATCGCGACTTCATCTCTTCCGGATTGGGCGTGACCTTCTCAGGGGCAAAGTCGAAATCCCACCCCTCAGCTGCGATGGCATCGGCCACTCTGCCCGCGTCGAAGCTCAGCCCGGTAAAGCTGCCTGGCGGCTGGCCGGCCAGCCAGACAAACGCCTTGCCCAGTTCGGCAGGGTCCGTCCAGCTTGACGTCACCTCCTCAGGCATCCGCTCGGCCTTCGCCAGGGTTACTCCGGTTGGCTTGATTCGCTTTCCGGGGCTCATGGTGTTGACGGCTATATTATGAGGCGTCGCTTCCAAGGCCAGGGACTTGGCAAATCCCTCCAGTCCGTGCTTTCCGGCACAGTATGTAACTTCATTGGCATAGCCCTTAAAGCTGGCGCCGCTTGCCACGGCCATGATGTGTCCGCCGCCTTGCGCCTTCATTGTGTCCCATGCCGCCTTTGCGCCGTTGAACATACCGCCTATATGAATGTTTAACTCACTCCACCAAGCCTCATGGCTTGTTTCCTCAAAGCTGAGCAGGGGCAATACCGCCGCGGTATGGATCAGCGCGTCCAGCCTGCCCCACTCGTCGACCATCTTTTGGACAACGCTGTTGAACATCTCAGGGTCGGCGACGTCCAAAGGCAGGTTGAGGAGTTGTGCGCCGTCTACGTCCATGCCCTTGAAAGAAGCCGCCATCTCCGCTTCATCCACGTCGGTCGCGCAGACCCTGGCGCCAGCCAGTGCAGATGACTTTGCAATTCCCCAGCCGAGGCCTCTAGCCGCGCCCGTTACCAGCACTACCTTTCCCTCCAATGTGGCCACTATGCAAGCTCCCTCATTTGCTAGCCGGCGGCAAGACCAAGTGTGCCAGCCACCGGTTTCAGCGCATCGATGACGAACGTGATGTGTTCGTCAAGGTCCACGCCCAATTCCTCTGCGCCTTGTACGATGTCTTCCCGGCTCACGGACTTGGCGAAAGCCTTGTCCTTCATCTTCTTCCTAACGGAGCGGACGTCGGTATCCGCCAGACTCTTTGTGGGGCGTACCAGCGCCACGGCTGTGACAAAGCCCGACAATTCATCCAGCGAGAACAGCGCCTTCTCCATCATGGTCTCTCTGGGCACTCCCGTATGGTTGCCGTGCGACAGCACCGCTTTCACAATTGATTCCGGGAAGCCCCTGTCCTTGAGGATGTCCGCGCCGAACTGGGGGTGTTCTTCCGGTGTGGGGCAGGAGTCCCAATCGAAGTCGTGCAGCATCCCCGTGATGCCCCATAGGTCTTCGTCTTCTCCCAGCTTGCGGGCGTAGGCGCGCATGCAGGCCTCCACGGCGGTGGCGTGCCTGAAAAGAGCGTCGCTCTTGCCGAACTCCTGGAGCAGCGCCCAAGCCTCGTCGCGAGTAACCATTGCCGTCCTCCTCTGAAGTTCCGTGTCGATTTGAGGCGACCTTAACACAACAAAGGTCTGCACAGCCACAACCGCCCCGCGGCGTAGAGGTAAACGACCACCTTGGCGGTTGACACTACCCAGGGTCTGCTCAATAATCCTGTTGTGTGTAACAGCGGCGCAATGCGCATTAAACCAACGGTCGTACTCGTAATAGCTTCGGTGCTGGCTCTGGCTCTGACGGCCTGCGGCGAGGAGGCGACCAAGCCTACGCAACCGCCCCCGGCCGCCACACCTACCGCCGCGCCCGTTCCCACTGCCACGCCCACCAACGCGCCGGCCACGGTCACGCCTGCGCCTACCTCTACCCCTGAGCCTACCGCCACGGCTGCCCAGGCGCCCACCTACGCACCCGCTCCCTCTGCAACGCCAACGACGGCCCCTGAGCCAACGGCTACGCCCACTGCCGTCCCGGAGCCTACAGCCACGCCCGTGCCGGTCTCCCCCATCGACGCCGCGTTTGAGCGGTTCAACCACGAGCGGCAGGCGATGGGGCTGAGCGCATTCGCCGCCGCTGTAGAGGAGGACGACGCCTACATTCCGTTCCACAGCTTTGACGTGGGCTGCGAATCGTCTGTGTCGGAGTACGAGGAGCTTATGGTGGAGGACATCCACGCCGTGAGTATGTCCATCATTGAGGGAGTGGCGGACTGCGGCCTGAAGGTCGTGACGTACCACATTGTGCCTCTGGAAGACCGTATGAGGGTGGAACAGAGCGTCTGGGACTGCTTCACCGACAGCCGGGACTTTCAGGAAGGCAGCGACGTTTCCTGCGGCGGAAGGTACACCTTCTTTGGGCGTCACGTCAGGTGGCTGCCCGATGAAGTCCTCTACACCATAGTCGAGGGGGAAGGCGCGCGGGACAAGTTCGTCTCCCACATACCCTGGATAGAGGAGAGGCTGGGTGTGAAGGTGTCGGAGGCAGCGTCCGGCCAGAGGCCGCACCTTTCGCTCTACTTTGGCTTGGAGTCTCCCGCCAACTGCCCCCATAATTACGGCTGCAACGTGTATATGGAGGACGAAACTGGCGCGTCCGCCGACATATACGTCTCCGCCCCGGACGAGTTCTTCAGCCAGGTGCTCAAGCACGAGTTGCTCCACGCCCTCCTGCCCATGGGCCACCTGCCGGAGGGCAACTACCTTATGAGCGTGAGGCCGACCGACCCGTCACAGACCCACACGCTGAGCCCCCTTGAGGAGAAGCTGCTGGAGCTGTACACCCATCCGTACCTGCGGGCGGACATGACAATGGACGAGTTCCGGCGATACCTGGTCATAGAGTAGAGGCAGCGCCGCCTTCACCCTGAAGGCGGTCTGTGCTATGCTGTCAGCAGCACAAGCTGGAGGTACGGCCCGTGAAACGCCTGATAGTCTCGCTGCTGCTGATATGCCTCGCGCTTGTCGCGGCAAGCTGCTCCGACGACCCGGAGACCGCGCCTGAGGCCACCTCCGGCGCAGACGCCAACGGCGCAACCTCCCAAGCCTCTTCATCCTCTTCGGACGACGACAGCGGAAAGTCGGATTCGGACGCCTCAGACAGCGACGGCAGCGGCCACTCCGGCACGGACTCGGACAGCGACGGCGTTGCAGTCGCCACCAACCCGGGCTTTGAGGGGACGGGCATAGACATCAGCCGGAACACCGCGCTAGCGGGCGCGGAGCCTCTGGACGTCGTAAACTGGACCTCGGAGCCTGTCATAGAGGGCAGCGCGCTCTCGACCCACGGCGTCTTGGACCACGGCTATACGCTCTTCAACCCAATGGTGGACGGCGAAGGGGCGAGCTTCATCGTCTACTACAAGGGGAATCCGGAGCCTCTGGCCCTGCTGTTGCCGGACCTCGGCCCCACGCATATATGGGAGACAGACCACACCGTCGCCACAATGGAGCACGAGTTTGAGGGGGAGTCCCTGTTCTCGTTCACGGCCTACTCCCCCCTGTTTATGGACGTTGGCCCCGGCGACCTGGAGCTACGCGTCTTCGGCTACGACTCTACCAGCGGCGATGACCGGAATATCAAAGACACCCTCCTGGCCGTCATCCCGGTGGCCGTCGAGTAGGGCGGGGCTACTGGCAGACACGCTCGCAGGAATGCATACTAGATTGGAAGTTTCTGAGGGAGGCGGCCATGACTACGCGTATAGGCATTAACGGGTTCGGAAGAATAGGACGGCAGGTGCTGCGGGCGTCGATGGAGCGGCACCCGGACAAGCTGGAGGTGGTGGCCGTCAACGACCTGACCGACGCCAAGACCAACGCCCATCTGTTCAAGTACGACACCAACTACGGCGTCTACCCCGGCACGGTGGCCGCGGAGGAGAACGCCCTGTTCGCGCATCTTTCAGAACTGCCGGAAGTGGGAGGCGCAGAGTGGTTACAGAGCCGATGTCACTAACGCTTGCGGAAGCGGCCAGCAAGATCAAGTCTCGCGAAATCTCACCCGTAGAGTTAACGCAAGCGAGCTTAGACCGTATCGATGAGCTGCAGCCCAAGCTCAATGCGTTCATAACGATCTGCCCCGATCATGCCCTTTCCGCTGCGCGAAAGGCTGAAAAGGATATTGCCGGAGGCAAGTACCGCGGCCCTTTGCACGGCATTCCTTACGCGGTGAAGGATATCTACGCCAGCAAGGGAATCCTCTCTACAAGCGGGTCGAAAGTATTCGCTGATTACGTTCCCGATCACGACAGCACGGCGGTTAGGAAGCTGAACTCGGCGGGCGCAATCATGGTGGGGAAGAACAACACCAACGAATTCGCCAGCGGCGGTGACGACAGCAGCTTCTGCGGCCCAGTGCAGAACCCCTGGAAGCTGGGCTACACGCCGGGCGGTTCCTCTAGCGGTTCGGCGGCCTCGGTTGCTGCCGGGATGATCTTTGCATCCATGGGGTCGTGTACAGGCGGCTCCGTTCGCGTGCCCGGCTCTAACTGCAGCTTAGTGGGCCTGAAGCCCAGTTATGGACTGGTCAGCAGATACGGCATATTCCCATTGAGCTGGTCGTTGGACCATCCCGGCACCTTGACCAGAACTGTTGAAGACTGTGCACTTCTGCTCCAGACGGTAGCGGGCTACGACGCAAAGGACCCATCTTCCACCAGAGTGTCAATTCCGGACTATGCTTCCGCACTCACCGGAGACATCCGTGGAATCCGAGTAGGTGTACCAAAGGAACTCCGTGAAGGCACATCGGCAGAGGTGGATCTCTTGGTAGAGCAGGCTTTATCGGCGCTGAGGGAGTTGGGGGCTTCGGTTGAAGAGGTTTCGGTGCCTATAACCGACGCCTACGCCACGACTGCGGGCAACGTGATTACGTGGAGCGAGGCCGGGCAGATACATACGCCGTATCTCCAACACCTGCATGAATACTCCATTGGCGTCAGGGAAAAGGTTCAGGTGGGGCTTGTCATCCCCTCCAACGACTACCACAAGGCGCAGAAGATGCGGCGCAAGGTTCAAGAGGAGCTGACACAGATGCTGAATCGAGTAGACGTGCTGGTCGGCCCAATCCAGAGGACTCCACCCGGAACGCTCCAAGTCAGCGTGGCGACCGGCGCCGCCACGGGAATGGCCGCGCAGCGCAGCTTCACCCGGCCATTTAACTTGACGGGAATGCCCGCAGTCAGCGTGCCTTGCGGCTTTTCCCCGGACGGCCTACCGGTAGGATTGCAGATAGCCGGCAGACTTTTTGACGATTCCACGGTGCTCCGCGTGGCCCACGCTTATGAGCAGGCGACACTGTGGCACGATATGCATCCATCGATATCCTGAGGAGGCGCACACATGCCCAAAATGTCGAAAGAAACCGTTAGTTCTTTGATAACACTTGGCGGCGCAGATGCCACTCCTCAAGAGATTGAGGCGACTACCACGCTTTACAACACTCTCGCCGAGCAACTGGATGAAGTGCCGTCCGACGCACTGGAAGAGGTCGAGCCGCACTTCATCCAGCCCACAAGGAGAGGACGCAGCAGCTCTTAATGCAGCGACTCAGGCGGCGGCCTCCCGGCAAAGAGCTTAACAAGCGGCATGGTCAGGATACATAAGATAAAAGCGGAGCTGATGACCCCGGCGTCGTTCGCGCCGTTCGGGCAGGTCATCGACGCCTCGGACGTACCGGATGAGATTTCTCCGGTCGATTTTCAAGGAGGCGGCTTGCGGATGAACGCAACTCTCTTGCCCTATCTCGGTCTGGAGTTCAGCCAGATGGAGCAACACTTCCAGGTTACTCAAGCCTTCTTGCCGCTCAGCGGGCCGCCGGCGGTGGTTGCCGTTGCCGCTCCCACAGACCAAAACGATCCTGATGCGATTCCAGAACCCGAAGAATGCCACGCTTTTCTCATAGATGGCACCAAGGGCTATGTCCTGAAGAAGGGGACATGGCACTCCGACCGGTTGCCTCTCTATCCGCCGGGCACCAAAATGGTGATCATGACCGATAGTGAGACGAACTTAGACCTTAGCAAGTATGGGTCTATACGGACTCCCGAGAGCGAACGGGGAGGGTGGAAGATCAACCGCATCGTCGATTACCGGACAAAATTCGGGGTTACGTTCGAGATAGTCCTCTAGCGGCCTCCGTGCCCATCCTAGGCTCCGATAATTTCTTCCATTACCCGGAGCAGGTTCTCCCCAAGCACCTTCCTTACCGTGTCCTCTGAGTGCCCCCGGCGCAGCAGTTCCTCCGTTAGCGCAGGCAATTTGCTGCAGTCCTCCATGCCCACCGGTAGGCTGACTACCCCGTCGAAGTCGGATCCAAAGCCTACGTGGTCGGGACCTGCGATTTTCAACGTATGCTCTATGTGGTCGGCAATGACCCCAAGACCCGGCGCGGGCACCTTGCTCACTAAATCATCATACTTAGCTCGCAGTTCTTCCTTTGACCTGTCCAGCGCCTCCTCATCTCCTGCCAGCTTCTCTTCCAGGGCCTCCTCTTCAAGGCGGTGCTGTTCCATCAGCTTGTCGTTGGCTTTGCGGCACTCTTCCGAGATGAATGCAGGAACAAAAGTAACGCAGACAACGCCGCCGTCGTCCGCGACCGCTTTGATTTGCTCATCTCTTAGGTTCCGCCGGTGATCGCATATAGACCTGGCGGAAGAGTGCGAAGCTATGACCGGCTTGGAAGTGGCCTTCATTACGTCCCAGAAGGTCTCTTCAGAGACGTGGGAGATATCAACCATCATGCCCAGCCGGTTCATCTCCTTCACTACCTCGACTCCAAAAGGTGTCAGCCCGTGGTGCTTCGGTGTATCCAGGCAGCCGTCTGCCCAGTTGTTATTGTTGCTCCAGGTAAGGGTCATGTAGCGCACGCCCAGGTCAAAGAACATGCGGAGCACGGCCAGATCGTCTTCAATGGCATGTCCCCCCTCTATGCAGAGGATTGCCGCCAGCTTGCCATCGGCGACGATGCGCCTTATGTCGCCGGCGGTGGTTGCCAGTTCAAAATCTTCCGGGTAGTTCTTGCATACCTGTTTGATCGCATCCAAGTCCTGCAAGACACGCTGGATGCACTCCCTCTTTGCAATGAGATTGGGGCGTATCCAGGCGGAGAAGAAGACGGCGTCCAGGCCGCCCCGGCGCATCTTGGGCGCGTCCACGTGGGTGAGACTTCCGCCAAGTCCCAGGTCCGCGCCGTTGTCCACAATGCGGTCCGGCGTGTCGGCGTGGCAGTCAATTACGATAGAGGAGTAGTGTAGATTCCGTTCCGTTGAGTTCATTTCTTGGACACCCCCACGATGTATTTGGAGCAAGATGCTGAGCTACTGATGGCATAGTATCTCTTTTGTGCATTGGCAGGCTAGGTTTCAGAATCGGCAACGTTCGGCTTGCGTATGCCGGCTACCAGTAACGTGGCCACGAATCCGGCTGCGGCAAAACCGGTGAAAGCCAGTAAGTAGTCTCCGGTGCGGTCATACACCACACCAGCAAAGATCGGCCCGATTAGAGTACCTACGGTCTGCACAGTGCTCATCAAGCCACGGATGGTGGCAAAGGACTTTCGGCCAAAGTAGTCAGCTTGGAGCGAAACGGGCAGCACAATAGAGCCGCCATATGCCACGGCATACAGGACGAGAATACCGACAAGCAGCGATTGGGACTGCACTTGAGACATGGCAAGCATGGTCAAGCTAGTTACCCCCAGTGTGGCGGCAAGCAGATACCGTTTGTCGATGAAGTCACCCAGCCAGGAAAAGCCGATTCTTCCGAGTAGGCTTACAAGTGCGACTGACCCAAGGAGTGAGCTGGCTACGACAAATGAAACCCCCCTATCGACCATCATCGCAACGAAGTGGATGGTGAACCCTGTAGTTACTATGGCACGAAGGGATAGCGACGTACCCAGGAACCAGAACTGGGTTGTTCTAAGGCTCTGAAGCCCTCCAATCTCAGGGCCGCTGACTGGTCTGGGACGGCTTGTACCACGAGAAGCATCCGGGACGGCGGTGGATACGCCCGAGCCGTCTGGGAGCAGTCCGTAGTCCTCCGGCCTATGTCGCATTAGCATTGCAAGCGGCAAGCCCACGACTAGTATCAGGACCCCGGATGCTATCGCCGCACTGCGCCACCCGTAGGTCTCTATCCACCATCCCAAGACCGGCAGCAGCAACGCTCCACCCAGGGCCACGCCGGACATCACAAATCCAATTGCTCTACTGCGTTTTCTAAGGAACCAGTTAGCCACGGCGGCGGTGGCCGGGGCGAACGTTCCCAGGCTACTCCCCAGAGTGATAGTGAAGATATAGACCAAGTACAGGCTAAGAAGGGAATTGACTGTCGCAAGTAAGACAAAGCCAAATCCCATCAACGGGATGCCGATGAACATCATCTTCCTGGGCCCGTACTTGTCTATGAGGAAACCCTCAACCGGTCCCAGGAATCCGCCCTCCAAGCGCGCCAGGGCAAAGACGCCTGATAGAACGCTGCGGCTCCAGCCAAACTCCACGGTTAGCGGATAGAAAAAGGCGCTGAAGCCGTAGAAGTTCAGCCCCGCGCCCATGGCAGTGACGATGGAGCCTCCCGCCACTATCCACCAGCCGTAGAAAATGCCGTCGGGGTTCCACTTCCGCCGGGGCTTAGTATCGTGCGTTGTGTCGCTCATCTCAGCATTGTCCCCAGACGTCTATCGGCGCATGACGCGCGCGGAATCAGATTTCGGTGGGTGCATATGGCAGTATTTGACGTCCGGCTCGCATAACCATAGCCATTTCGCGCAATGCTCGAATATCCCGCAGGGGGTCCTGTTCGACGACGATCAGATCGGCTTCCTTGCCGGCTTGCAAAGTTCCGACCTGGTCGCCCATGCCTATTGCTTCGGCGGCTTCACCGGTAGCCGATCTTATTACGTCCATGTTGGACATGCCTGCGTCCGAATGGAGTTCCAGCCCCAGGCAGTAGTCGCCGAAGGACTGTATGGCATCGGTGCCGGCAATGATCCTGATATCCCACTCAGTCCACATTTTCCCCACGAACTCCAGTTGACTTTCACACTTGGCCTTGAGGCTTTCAAGCCGTACATGCTCTTCCATGGACAGCGGTTCCGTCTCTAGTTTCGCCAGCAGCCTCTCGCGTCCGCGGTACCCGGTCTGCACCGTTGGGCTGACGTACACCCCCTGTTCCGCGATCCGCTCCGCAATGCGCGGGTCGAACTTGTAGGAGCCGTCGGGCTCAATGAACCCGGCGTGCTCAATCATGTCTACTCCCGCATCCAGGGCGTTTGTGATGCTCTGAGTAGCCAGGCAATGCGCCGTGGTGAGCTTGCCGTGCACGTGAGCTTCTTCGACGATTGTTCTCATCTCCTCCACGCTGTAGGAATCTTTGCGGTTATCGGTGATGGCGGTGCCTCCACCGGAGGCCATGATCTTAAGATGATCGGCTCCCTCTTTGATCAGCGTTCGCACTGCCTGTCGCACACCGTCCACGCCGTCGGCTTCGCCGTTACACCAAAAGAAGTGCCCGCCCGTCATGGTCACGGGTCGTCCGCAGAGCAGAAGGCGTGGAGCCGTCACGAGCCCCTGCGCCGCGGCGGCTCGCAGGTCAAAGGTTATCTTGTTGCGCGCTCCGTTATCTCTCAGTGTGGTTACTCCGGCGCTGAGGTGGATATGGGTGTTGTGGGCAGCCCTGAGAAGCATAATCTCATCGGAGTCGCGTTCAATCACCTTCTCGTACGGCCCGCTATCGTAACCGTAGCCATTAACGGTACCGAACATCAGGTGGGTGTGAGCGTCGATCAGTCCGGGCAAGACATAGCCATTGGGGAACTCCAGGGTTCGCACGTCTGGTCCTTCCGGCAGCTTGAGTTGCGACTTTGGGCCGACCTGGGTGATTTTGGATCCTTCGATCACGACTGCGGCGTCCTGTATGGGAGCCCTCCCCGTACCGTCGATCAACTGCCTACCGCTTACTACCGTTGTAACCATCAGGAGCACCTCGTTTATGTGTTGGACACTGGAGATTATAGCGTGTGCGGCATATACATGCCCAAGTGGTATATCGGGGAACGATGTTCAAGCACAGTTGCCCCCTGGTCGTGCCTTACCACTCGCTTTTGCCCGCAAACCGCGCTCCATTAAACTCAGAACATGGTTATAATAGTCGCCGCCTTGTTCACAAATCTGCAGATTCCGTAGCTTAAGGAGTCCACCTTGGAACAGCTTGCCCTGAGCATGCTGGCGGTTTTTATTGGAATAGTTCTAATTCCGCCACTGGCGCACCGGGTCAGAATACCCATTATTGTAGCCGAGATAATCTTTGGCATAGCTATAGGCGTTTCCTTCCTTGACATTGTTCCGGAAAACCAAACCGTGGAATTCTTCTCCTCGTTCGGGCTGGCTTACCTCATGTTCCTGGCCGGCATGGACCTGGACTTGAGGGTTGTACGCCGTCACGTCTTCAAAGCAACAACGATAGCAGCCGTCTCCGTTGGAGCGCCGCTGCTTAGCGGTGTGTTGCTGGCTTCCTACGTGGGGGTGCACCCCATGCTGCTGGGCACCATACTTTCGACTACTTCTCTAGGACTGGTGCTGCCGTTGTTGAAAGACTTGCGTGCCAGGGGAGATTTCGCCAACCTGATGCTGGGAACGGTGGTCATAGTGGACATAATCAGCATATTCTTGCTGGCATTTTCTTTGAGTGTCATCCAGGGCCCGCTTCAGGTGGAGTTCTTCTATTCGCTGGCCGCTATATTGATACTATTCGTTATACCAATGCTGCTCAGCAGATCGGCATTGACCAGACGGTTCGCATCGCTGCTGTCTCGCCAAAGATACTTTGACCTAGAGGTCAGGCTGGCATTCGCCCTGATCTTTCTGCTGGCTGCCATATCCGGGCAATTGGGGTTCCACTCAATCATGGGCGCGTTCATTGCCGGGTTGATATTCTCCGAGATAATGCCCAGGGCAACACGGATAGAAGAGAAGCTGGAGAGCTTCGGCTACGGTTTCTTCATACCGTTGTTCTTCATCTTCACCGGAGCCAGGGTGGACCTTCCGTCCCTCTTCTCCGACGTGCAGAACCTGGGAGTCTTGGCGGTCATCCTGAGCGTGGGACTGCTCTCCAAGATGATAAGCGTGTCGGCGGCAACCAGACTGCTGGGAATGACGCCCAGAGAAAGCGCGGCCTTCGGACTTTTCCATGCAGCGCGCCTCAGTCTGATCATAGCCGCTGCGGACATAGTGGTAAGGCTGGGCCTGATAGACCGGAACCTATTTTCAACTCTTGTGCTGCTGGCAATAGCGTCCGCACTGATAGCGCCGGCTTTGGGCAGGTACGTATTGGGACGGTCCCTCCACCAAGAGCCGGAGCCGCCGGCGCAGGAACCCGTAGCCGCGGGCACGCCATCCGATAGTTAGTGGAGGAAATGACGCACGCCTGCAAAGACCATCGCTATCCCCAAGCGGTCAGCGGTGGCTATGACCTCTTCGTCGCGGATTGAGCTGCCCGGCTGAACGATAGCCCCGATGCCCGCCGTGGCCGCTTCCACCACGTTATCATCGAAGGGGAACAGAGCGTCCGAGGCGAGCACGGCGCCCTTTGACCGTTCGCCAGCGAACTGCGCCGCCAGCCTTACGCTGGTTACGCGGTTGGGCTGTCCGGCTCCCATGCCAACGAGCACGCCGTCTTTGACCATGGTGATGGCGTTGGATTTCACGTGCTTGCACACTGCCCAGGCCACACCCATGTCTGCTAATTCATCCGCTGAGGGTTGTCTCTTTGTAACTACCCGGAAAGAGGTCTCCCCGGATACGGTGACATCGGCTTCCTGTACCAGGGCTCCTCCTCTCACAGTGCGGACTTCCCTGCGGGGCCGACGCGCGTCCCCGGTGGGGGCAGTGAGTATGCGCAGGTCTTTGGACTTTTTCTTCAGGTGCTCCAGGGCTTCCGGTTCCGCGCCGGGCGCGATGACGATTTCGTAGAACATGCGCGCACCGTTCAGCGGACTGCGCACTTCGCGCAGGGCCTTGGCATAGGCCATGTCTATGGGCCGGTTGCTGGCGACTATTCCCCCATAGGCGGAAACGGGGTCGCCCTGTGTCAGCGCCTTCTCATAGAGGCTGGCAACGTCGCCTTCTCCCGTGGCAAAACAGCAGGGATTTGTGTGTTTGATAATAGCTACGGCAGGCTCCGGGAAGTCCGCGACCAGGTTGAAGGCGGCGTCGGCGTCCAGAATGTTGACGAAGGACAGTTCCTTGCCGTGGTGCTGTACAAAGCCTCCCATGCCGTCAACCGGCCCTGAGTCCAGCGTGTAGAATGCGCCCTTTTGATGGGGGTTCTCCCCGTAACGCAGGTCCAACCTCTTATTCAGACCAATGGTCAACTCATCCGGGAAGGAGGATGC
Organism: Dehalococcoidia bacterium; assembly: GCA_963667055.2. Taxonomy (GTDB): domain Bacteria; phylum Chloroflexota; class Dehalococcoidia; order Lucifugimonadales; family QGNO01; genus DAOUJH01. The sequence continues at coordinate 661,935 of OY762956.1, read as the reverse complement.
GCCGTCGCGGGAAAGGTACTGCGAAACGGCGGTATCGTACAGCGCGACGTGCTGGAAAGCCTTGCGGGCCAGGCTCTGCCTGTCTTCCAGGGAAAGTCCGCCGCCAGCCAGCTTGTCCGACACCCACTCGTAGTCGGCAGGGTCGACGACTACCACGACGTGAGGGAAGTTCTTTGCCGAGGCTCTGATCAGGGTAGGCCCGCCGATGTCGATGTTTTCCAGCGCCTCTTCCAGGGTTACGCCGTCTTTCCTCACCGTTTCGCGGAACGGGTAAAGGTTGCAGACCACCAGATCAATCGTGTCGATGCCGTGCTCGGCGAGTTGAACCATATCTCCGGGCAGGTTGCGCCTGGCCAGGATGCCGCCGTGCACCTTGGGGTGAAGCGTTTTCACGCGTCCGTCCAGCATTTCGGGAGAGCCGGTCAGGTCGGCGACCTGCTGCACCGGCAGACCCGCCTCCGAAAGGTCGCGGTGGGTGCCCCCGGTGCTGACCAAGTCGTATCCCAGCTTGTGAATAGACCCGGCGAACTCCACAAGGCCGGTCTTATTGGATACGCTAAGCAATGCTTTCAATGGATTCCCTCTCAAAGCTTGCTACTAGATTCAAGATACATATTCGCTCCAATAGGTTAAAGCAATGCTAAAGCTTTTTTCGACCCATCCAATAAAGCGAGGAAGGACTTGCTCTGATGAGTCTTCCCATGTGAAAGTAAATGGGCTAACAGTGCAGTCCTTAAAAAGTTCAGAAGGTTTCCACTGTCCTATTTCCTCATCGTGGTAGTCGATTTCTGCAAAGGCAGTAGCCGCCATTACTCCTGTAAGTTGGCGGCCAACATGGTGTACAGAGATAACAAATGCCAATCGAGGGTTGCGTGTTCCAGGTAAAGGATTAAGGGATAACTTCACAAAATATCTGTTCTCATTGAAATTAACCCAGTTTTTGGCTTTTGATGCAGTTTCTATAATTTGGAATCGGTACCAATATTCATTTTCGTAATCTGGCCCGCCTAGAGTCAGTTCATGCGAAATAAGGACGTTAGCTCGTTCCTTTAGTTTTTCGATACTCTCTTGAGCTTTTGAATCTAAGAATTGTTCAGCTGACTTCCTTAAATCAAGGGCTGTTTCATTAACTTCACGCTTCTGCTTTAGCTCAAACTGACGTTTTGACCGAACTTTCTCAACAAGACTGTCAACAACTTTTTCTACTAATCCTCCAGTGGTTCCTGTAATAGTGTCTTCAGTTGAACTAAGAGCCTGCAGGATGGTAGTTTTCTCTAGCCCAACAAGAAAATCTAAATGAGGAACCAAATCTCCTTCGTCTGCTTTTTCGAGGGTATTTATGTATTCGCTACGAACGTCTCTAGATATGACAATTGGAAGGTAGTTTTCACGTAGAAGATGCCACGTTAGAATAGCTCGCACGACACGTCCGTTGCCATCTTGAAAAGGATGTATCTGTGTAAATCGATGATGCAGCCAAGCTGCTACCAAAAGCGGATGTGCCTCCTGGCTGTACCGCTCATACAAACTCAAAAGCTGATCCATTTCCGATTCCACCTGCTCCGGCGGGCAGTATTCGTGAATAAGCCCGTCTGGCCTGGTAGGATTGTTGGGTAGTGACTTGAACTCGCCCTTCTTCAGATCGCTGTCAAAAGAGTGGCCCAATTGGTCAACCGCTCTAAAAGTGGTTTGGTTCTTAGTTAGAACAACATGCAGTTCTCGAATAAACCACTTAGTTAAAGGACGTCCTTCGTTGATCCAAAAATTTATTAGTCTTATAGACTCTTGATGATCCTCGAGGATCTCAACTAACTCTAAGGGGTCTTTATTTGTAGAACTTCTTTCAATGTAGTCGGCGACCAGACCCTTCTCTACAAGCGTCTCGGTGACTCCTCTATCAATCGTATACAAACCTTCCAAAATGCCTGTCTCGATGGCCCAGCTTCGTTCTAAACGTCCCAAGAATTCTTTGTAAGCGTTTGGGTCTTTGTTCTCCGCTTGCTTCCTGTTGCTAAGCCACTCTCGTTGCAGTGAATCAATCTCGCCGAAATCGTAATCTACCCCAGTATTTTCTAAAGGCTCTATAGGTTTCCATTCCATAGCGCTAATCCTATGCCTCTGCCACTTCCCCAACTACCCACGCTTCGGGGAATGCCCGGAGTATATTCGAGGCGTGCTCTGCGGCGCAGAACAGAACCATGCCCACGCCCATATTGAACACGCGCCTCATCTCGGCGAGGTCTACGTTCCCCGCGTCCTGAATTATACGGAAGATGGGCGGCGTTTCCCAGGAAGACCAGTCAACGCGCGCCGTCAAACCCCGCGGCGTTACCCTCTCCAAGTTTTCCTCCGTACCGCCGCCGGTGATGTGGGCCATAGCCTTGATGCGAGGAAGAACCTGCTCCAGCAAGGGCCAGTAGCCGCGGTGCGGCTCCAACAGCGCCTCGCCGAGGGTGCCCCCCAGTTCGTCGTATGCCCTGTGCAGGGGCGACCTATCCTCCTCCAGATTGAATATGGCCCGCACCAGGGAGTAGCCGTTGGTGTGCAGCCCGCTGGAGGGCAGGCCAATCAATGCGTCGCCCGCCTTTATGCGGGAAGGGTCAAGGAGAGCTTCACGCTCCGCCGCGCCGACTACAAACCCCACGAGCTCGAATACGCCCGGCTTAAAGACGTCCGACATCTGAGACGTCTCGCCGCCCAAGAGAGCGCATCCCGCCTCGCGGCAGGCTTCGGCCATGCCCCCTACCAGGGCCTCCAACCGCTCCGTCAGCAACGACTCCATGGCGATGTAGTCCAAGAAGAAGAGCGGCCTTGCCCCGCTGGTGAGCACGTCGTTGATGCTCTGGTTCACCACGTCTTTGCCAATGGATCGGTACTGGTCCAGCCAAACCGCCAGTTTCAGCTTGGTGCCCACGCCGTCTGTGCTGGAAACGAGCACGGGTTCCCTGAAGTTCTGAAGCTGAAACAGCCCTCCAAACAGACCAACGTCGCCCAGAACCTGTGGCCCGAAAGTAGAGCGAGCCAGGGGTTTGATGAGGTCTTTGACGCGGGCGGCGGCATCCAGGTCTACACCTGATGCCAGATAGGTCATTCTGGGCATGCTCTAGGAGCGCTCCAAGGCCAGCTTGTCCAATTCCAACTGGACCGGAATGGGGTAGTTGCCCGTGAAACAGGCGGCACAGAAACTCTTTTCGCTGCCGTTTACCGTCTCCAGCAGTCCTTCCACGCTGAGGTAGCCGAGGCTGTCGGCGCCCACGAACTCCTGAATCTCATCAAGCGACATATTGGCCGCCAGCAGTTCGCCCTTGGTAGCCATGTCCACGCCAAGGTGGCAGGGGAAGCGTATGGGCGGGGCGCATACCCGCATGTGAACTTCCTTTGCGCCGGATCTGCGCACCATGCTCACCACTTGCGGGGTGGTGGTGCCCCGCACAATGCTATCGTCCACGATGACCACTCGCTTGCCGCTGAAGACCTCAGGCAGGGGATTGAACTTCATCTGCACGCCCAGCTCGCGTATGCGCTGGTCGGGCTGTATGAAGGTGCGCCCCACGTACCGGTTCTTGATCAGGCCGTCACTGAAGCGGATGCCCGACTCCTGCGAATAGCCTACCGCCGCCGCCGTGGCTGAATCGGGCACGCCGATGACGATGTCCGCTTTCACGGGATGCTCTTTGGCCAGCCGTTTGCCCATAGCAACGCGCGACAGATAGTTGAGCCGGCCTCCCAGCAGGCTATCCGGCCTGGAGAAGTAGATGTACTCAAAAACGCATGGCGCGGGATTGGGCAGACGGCCGGCGTAAGGAATGGAGGTCAAGCCGTCCTCGTTGATGACAACCGTTTCGCCCGGCTCTATCTCGCGCAGGTAGCGGGCTCCCAGGTGATCCAGGGCACAGGACTCCGACGCGATGATCCAGCCGCCGTCCAGCTTACCGAGGCAGAGCGGCCTGACGCCGCGCGGGTCGCGGATGCCGATTAGGGCGTCGCTGGTTAGCACGGTCAGAGAGTAGGCTCCCTGCAAACGCAGCATAGTGTAGGCTACTCTCCCGGCAATGTCTTCGCCGGGGGCGTGAACCAGCATTTTAGCTATTACTTCGGAATCGGTGCCGGTGGAGAAGGTTGCGCCTCTTTCCATAAGCTCGGCGCGCAGTTCTTCCGCGTTGATGACGTTGCCGTTGTGAGCCAGGGCCAGCTCAAGCCCGCCGTTTTCGGCCACAATGGGTTGGGCGTTCTGAATGCGCGTTGAGCCGGTGGTGGAATAGCGGGTGTGGCCTATGGCGACGTGTCCTTCCAGGCGCTCCAGATCGCTCTCTCGGAAAGCCTGAGAGACAAGCCCCATGGAAGTGTGGGTGTGAATGCGTTTGCCGGCGGCGGTAGCGATGCCCGCGCTTTCCTGTCCCCTGTGCTGCAAGGCGAAGAGACCGTAAAATGCGGTCTGGGCTACGTTGATGCCTGGTGCGTATACCCCTATAACTCCACAACTTTCGTGGAGAGAATCGTCATCATTAGCTACAGTCCCAATGGAAGACTCCGCGAATGAGGCCACCAAGCACCCCCGGGCAGGCTGGACATTCAGATTATAAGTTGCTGGGGGCGCTGCGGTCAAACGGTATAGCGGCGCAATTTCGGCCATAGTTGGCAAATGAGGCATCCGCCCGCCGGCGGCGGAGGCGGGACGGGAGGCTATCATGGAGATTACGGCGGAAACGGCCATGGCCAGTGAGGAGACGGCGCGCGAATCGTAGGGGTGGTTGAGCGGAACCCCTGTCGCCGGAGACGGGTTCAGGCGTGAGAAGGCGGACATCGATGCGGCGAGGGCTGTGTCGATTCGTGCCTGTAGGGCCGTTTTGGGGTTAATTGTTTTCACGTTATGTAAAGTTGACAGGCATAAAAACGGGGTGTTTTGTTGAAAATATGGGAAACAAATCCGATTTTCGTTATGAAGTCGGCGGTTTTCGTTGAGGGGAAGAGTGCGGCCCTTCTCCCAGCCCCTGGATTCCCGATCGGGTCGGAAATGACGGACATACGGACATACGGGGATGCGGACATAAGTCAAGCGGGCATGCGGTAGTTTATGGGCAGCGTTCATGGGTACAGGATAGGGGAGTCCGATGGTGTGGGGAAGGGGGAGATGGCAGGGGGGGGCGGGCAAACGGGCAAAGTGGGCAGGCGGGCATGGCGGGCAGGCGGGCGGAGTTCGCGGGCAGGGGGCTGGTTTGTTGTGGTAGAAGATACTTCGCTGCGCTCGCAACGACGGGAGGGGGTTGCTCGCTTGACGCTTTGCCAGTAAACGGCTAGCATAGTGGCCGCCATGACTAAAGCATTCGTCTGGACGTGCACATGTACATGTACTCACCATGTGGGGCATAGTCGCTTGTAGTACGTGGCTGTTCAATAGGCAACAAAGCCCCTCGCAAACCAATATCGAGGGGCTTTTTATTTTGCAGAGAATTCAGGAGGAAAAGAACGATGGCAGATTATGCAAAGCAGGATGTCCTGGTAGACACCGAGTGGGTGGCCCAGCATGGACAGGACGAGAACGTACGGCTGCTGGAGGTCGACGTGGATACCACGGCGTACGACCAGGGCCACATTGAGGGCGCCGTGGGCATCAACTGGAAGTCGCAGCTTCAGGACGGCGTCCGCCGCGACCTGACCAGCAAAGCGGACTTTGAGAAGCTGTTGTCGGAGTCCGGCGTGGGCAACGACACCACCGTGGTGGTCTACGGAGACAACAACAACTGGTTCGCCACCTGGGCGTACTGGCAGCTCAAGTACTACGGCCACAAGGACGCCCGCGTGATGAACGGGGGTCGCGCCAAGTGGATTGCCGAGGGCAGGCCGACCACAACCGATGTCCCCAGTCCAGCCGCGGCCAGCTACACGGCGCAGGAGCCGGACGGTTCCATCCGCGCTCTGCGCGACTACATCACAAGCAATCTATCCAACCTGGAGCTTGTCGACGTGAGGTCTCCCGCCGAGTACAGCGGAGAGCTCCTTGCTCCGGAGAACCTGCCCCAGGAAGGCGCGCAGCGCGGCGGCCACATTCCCGGCGCGGCCAACGTGCCCTGGGCGACCGCCGTAGCCGAGGACGGCACGTTCAAGTCCGCCGATGAGCTCAGCGAGATATACGGCGGAAAGGGAATAAGCGGCGATAAGGAGATAGTAGCCTACTGCCGCATAGGTGAGCGGTCTTCCCACACCTGGTTCGTCTTGAGCGAACTGCTGGGCTATCCCAACGTACGCAACTACGACGGTTCCTGGACGGAGTGGGGATCCGCGGTAGGCGTGCCGGTGGAGAGGTAGTATACCCTTCCCTTCGCCGTGCTCAGGGTTAACTCTGGCTCACCATGAGCGGACACACAGCGCCCGCTCATGGTGAGCTTGTCGAACCATAGGGGCATGGTAGCTGTCGGTCTTACGCGGTCGTAGCTGTAGGAACGCACGGCTCTCTGTTAGGATGCAACCGGTATGGAAAACCGCTGGTCTGCGGAAGACGTCAACGATCTGGATGAGCTGGATCTGCTTGTCTATCAGAGCCGCCTTATCGGGGAAGAGCCGTCGCTGGTGCTATGGGGTGGAGGAAACACCTCACTGAAAGTGACCAGAACGGACTTCCGGGGCAGGCGGGTCAAAGCGATGCTGGTCAAGGGGTCCGGCTCCGACATGAAGTCGGCATTGCGCAAGGACTTCTCCGCCCTTCGCATGGACGATATCCTGCCCCTGTTCGAGCTGTCCCAGATGTCCGATGACGGGATGGTGGAGTATCTGTCGCATTGCGTCATGGACCCCGGTTCGCCGCGTCCTTCCATAGAGACGCTGCTCCACGGCTTTCTGCCGCAGAACAGCGTTGTCCACACCCACGCGGACGCCATTCTGTCCCTGACCAACACGCGCAACCCACACAGGGCGCTGGCGCAGGTCTTCGGCCCGGATGTCATAGTGCTGGAGTACCGGAGGCCGGGCTTTCTCCTCTCCCAAGAGGTGGCTGCCGGCGTGTTGAAGCGACCCGGGGCCAGGGGCCTGGTGCTCCTCAACCACGGCCTGATCACCTGGGGCGCCACTCCGCAGGCCAGCTACCAGGCCCACGTGTCGCTGATTAGCGAAGCGGAGCGGTTCTTGAAGGAAAGAGCGTCCGTCAAGGCCCCGTTCGGCGGCGTCAAAACGCCTGCCCTGGGAGAGACGGAGCGCCGGAGGGTGGCCGGTACGGTGACGCCTGTGCTCAGGTCGCTGCTCAGCAGTTCGCCGGAGAAACGCGTCCTGGTGCGGTTCGAAGATAGCGCGGACGTGCTTGAATTCGCCGGCTCTAAGAGAGCCGGGGAGTTCGCGGAAGCTGGCGCGGCCACGCCCGACCATATGCTGAGCACGAAGAGAAATGCGTTGCTGGTGGAGGTATCGGACCCTTCCTACGCCGGCGACGTGCGCCGCAGCCTGGAAGCGGGAGTGGAACAGTACCGCAGGGCGTATACCGACTGGTTCAACAGGCACAAGCAGGGGCTTGTCGAGATGCGTGACCCATATCCCAGGGTTGTCCTGGTGCCCGGCCTGGGCATGTGGGTAGGGGGCAAAGATGCCAGGGGTCTGAACACCGTCTCCGACATTTATCACCACACCATCTCGATTATGGCCGGGGCCCACTCGGTCGATGAATACGTATCCCTGCCGCCTAAGGACGCCTATGACGTCGAGTACTGGCCCTTGGAGCTATACAAGCTGAGCCTGCTGCCACCTGAAAAGGAGATGACAAGGCGTATAGCCCTGGTGACGGGCGCAGCTAGCGGCATAGGCAAGGCCATCGCCGTTCGTCTTGCCCAGGAAGGAGCGCAGGTGTCCTTGGTGGACGCAGACGCCGACGGATTGGGCAAAGCGGTGCAAGAGATCAACGCCGAACTGGGCGAGGACAGGTGCATCGGCGTGCCCGCGGACGTTGCCAATCAAGAGCAGGTAGCCGGGGCATTTCAGCGCACGGTGCTGGCGTTTGGAGGGTTGGACGTTCTGGTATCCAATGCCGGAATAGCTCCCACGGGGAGACTGGATGAGCTGGCCTTGTCCGACTGGCAAAGGAGTCTTGACGTTAACGCCACGGCTCATCTGCTGGTTTCGCGGGAGGCGGTACGAATTATGCGCGCTCAGGGCATGGGGGGCAGTCTGATCTTCGTGGTGACCAAGAACGTTACGGCTCCCGGCGCAGGTTTTGGCGCTTACAGCGCCGCCAAGGCCGCCGAGGCGCAGCTTGCCCGGGTGCTGGCCATCGAAAACGGCAGGTACGGCATCAGAAGCAACATCGTAAATCCGGATTCCGTTTTCCAGGACTCCAAGCTGTGGTCGGAAGAGCTGCGTGAGCAGCGCGCCGCCGCGCACGGCGTAGCGGTCTCGGAGTTGGAGGAGTTCTACGCGCGTCGCAACATTCTCCAAGATTACATCACTCCCCGCGATGTTGCGGAAGCGGCGCTATACCTGGCCGGCGACCGTTCCGCCAAGACTACCGGCTGCATGATCACGGTGGACGGCGGCTTGGCGGAAGCGTTTCCCCGCTGATGCCCACGCGCAAGCGGGCAACTCCTGCCTCGCACCGCCACTCACGGGCAAGCGGGCAGGCCCCACTCCCCACGTGCAAGGGCACAGGATGAGTGGACGCAGGCGCCCGCTCATGGTGAGCTTGTCGAACCATCCCCCGTGCCTGCGCACTTGACATTTTCTACGACATGATTTAGACATGAATTAGATTACAATCCCATTCCGCATGGGATCGACGAATTCCACGCCGCTGATTCATAGCAAACTACCTGAGTTGATGGCACTTTTCGTTGAAAAGGAGTAGATAGAATTGGGAAAGATAAAAGTTGCAATCATAGGCGTTGGCAACTGCGCTTCGTCTCTGGTGCAGGGCGTCTACAAGTATCGGGAGGCATCTGAAAACGGTTTCATTCCGGGCCTCATGCACACGGTGCTTGGCGGATACCACGTTGGAGACATAGAGTTTGTCGCCGCCTTTGACATCGATAAGAACAAAGTGGGCAAGGACCTTGGCAAAGCGATATACGCTCCGCCAAACAACACCGTTACGTTCCACGACGTGCCGCGCACAGGCGTAAAGGTAATGCGCGGCATGACTCATGACGGCATAGGCAAGTACATCTCCGACAAGGTGAAGAAAGCGCCCGGCGATACGGTGGACGTGGCCCAGGTGCTCAAGGATACCGGCGCCGACGTTGTGATCAACTACCTGCCGGTGGGAAGCGAAGAGGCCACAAGGTGGTACGCCGACCAGGTGCTGGAGGCGGGCACCGCTTTCATCAACTGCATTCCCGTCTTCATAGCCACCGGGGGCTATTGGCAGAAGAAATTCAAGGACAAGAACATCCCCATCATAGGAGACGACATCAAGTCGCAGGTTGGAGCCACCATCACACACCGTGTGCTGACCCGTCTATTCCATGAGCGCGGCGTGAAAGTGGAGCGGACCTACCAGCTCAATTTTGGCGGGAACACCGACTTTGAAAACATGCTCGAGCGCGAGCGGCTGGTTTCCAAGAAGATATCCAAGACAAATTCGGTTACCTCTCAGCTTCCGTACGACCTCGGCGACGGCAACGTCCACATAGGCCCCAGCGATTACGTGCCGTGGCTTACGGACCGCAAGTGGGCCTACATACGCGTAGAGGGCAGGACGTTTGGCGACGTGCCGTTGAACGCGGAACTGAAGTTGGAGGTATGGGACAGCCCCAATTCGGCGGGCGTGCTCATCGACGCCATACGTTGCGCGAAGCTGGCCCTGGACAGGGGATGGGGCGGCCCCATGGTGGCGCCGTCTTCGTACTTTATGAAGTCGCCGCCGATCCAGTTCACTGACGACGATGCCCATGACCTGGTTGAGGCTTACATAGAAGGAGACGGTTCGGCCAACGATCAGCTAGCATAAGAGCCTGCTTTCCATGAAAATAGGGCTGGTGTCGCCATACGATTTCGCTTACCACGGGGGAGTGGTCGCCCACGTCTCACAGCTAAGCCGTCAGTTGGAACGCATGGGGCACGCGGTCAAGGTGCTGGCCCCTGTCAAGTCTCCTTACACGATAGAGCAAGACAACCTCATTCCCGTGGGGCGGCCTGTCCCGGTGCCCAGCGGCGGTTCCATTGCCCGCATCTCCCTTTCCGTGTGGCGAGAGCGCAGGGTGAAGGCCATCTTGAAGGAAGAGGCCTTTGACGTAGTTCATCTCCACGAACCCCTTGCGCCGGTGCTTCCCTTGACCGTGCTTCGCTTCTCCAACACGGCGAACGTGGGCACCTTCCATGCCTTTCACGGAAGGGGCTACATGTACTGGTTCGGCAAGAGAATAATGAGGCGGTGGTTCAACAAGCTGGATGCTAGAATCGCCGTCTCGGAGCCGGCGCGGCAGTTCGTGAGCGGGTCGTTTCCCGCTGACTATCACATCGTCCCAAACGGCATAGACGTCGACTTCTTTGCCGATGATACGCCTCCCTTCGACGCCTTCAACGACGGCAAGCTGAACATTCTTTTCGTGGGCCGACTGGAGAAACGCAAAGGTCTCAAGTACCTGCTGCAGGCGTTCAGCAGGTTGAAGTGGGAGTACCCCGACATACGCCTCATAGTGGTGGGCCCGGGGAATCCCGGCAAGGAGAGCTACCGCATAATGGCGGAGCGCAACCTGCAGGACGTAGTCTTTGTAGGCAGGGTCACCGATGAACAGAAACGGCGTTACTTCAAGACCGCCCACATCTTCTGCGCCCCCAATACGGGTAAAGAGAGCTTCGGCATTGTGCTGGGAGAAGCCATGGCCTCTGGGAGGCCCATTGTTGCTTCGGACATACCGGGCTTCGCCGGCGTGATGACCGACGGCAAGGAAGGATTCCTTGTACCCCCCAAGAACGATGAGTTGCTTTACGCCGGGCTGAAACGGCTAATGGACAGCCCGGAGTTGCGCTTTGACATGGCAAAGCGCGGCATGGAAAGGGTGCAGACCTTTCGCTGGGAGAGGGTGGCGGAACAGGTGGTGGGCATATACCGGGACGCCATGGCCCGCCGAGCCGGTGCGGCCTCATCAGTGGCGGCGGTGGGCCATTAGAGAAAAGACCCGCGAGTCGCTGAGCCGCTACCTGGAAAGCCCTGCGGCTCGGCTCCTGGTTAGACTCAAGATTTCTCCCAACGCCATAACCGTGGCCGGGTTGCTGGTTACGGCAGTGGCGGCTTACCTGGTATCTCAGGATGAGCTCCTCATCGGCGGCTTGGTGTTTCTCTTTGCCAGCGTTATGGATATGCTGGATGGCGCGGTGGCGCGGCTCAAGGGCGCCGAAAGCGTCTTCGGCGCAGCCCTGGACTCACTGGCGGACCGCTTAGGCGAGGCTATTGTGTTGCTGGGGGCAGCCGCCTTGTTCCTCAACCGCGATAGCGACGCCGGAGTGCTGCTGGCCTTCCTGGCCCTGGTCTCCTCTTTCTCCGTGAGCTATCTCCGCGCCCGTGGCGAAGGTCTGGGGGTGGCTATGAAGGAGAGCGGCCTGTTCACCAGGACGGAGCGTGTGCTGGCGCTGACCATAGGGCTGCTCACCGGCTGGCTGGTTGCGGCGCTGTCCATTATGATCGCTCTGTCCGTAGTGTCATCGGCGCAGCGGGTGTACGCGCTATGGAGAGGTACGAGGACAGGCAAACGGGCAAACGGACAAACGGGCAAGGACAGGTAGACGAAGAGCGGCCTGCGTTCGCACTCTTCTTTCCTTGGAGCTTGTACCGCTCATATGATTCGACAAGCTCACCATGAGCGGGACGGGTGGACAGACTTGCCGCCCCCTTCGTCATTGCAAGGAACGAAGCAATCTGGTGGGGCGGGTCTTCCTTATGTGGCGCATTCGTGGGCGGTGTGGAACGGCGGGTGGTTGTTTTGCTAGACTGTCCATGGCTATTTGGAGGATGACCTATGACTACGCTTCTTTCGGATAAGGACACACAGGCTCTCAAGGACAGATTCAAGCGTGAGCTCAAGCAGGACGTTACCATCCGCCTGTTCACGCAGCGCACCTTTGGCCTGACCATACCAGGCCGCGAATGCGCCTACTGTGAGCAGACGCAGAAGCTGTTGGAGGAGGTCACGGGACTTTCCAACAAGCTGCGCCTTGAGATCAAAGACTTCTATTCCGAGGCTGAGGAGGCCAAGAAGGCCGGAGTGGAAAGAATACCGGCGATGGTCATATCCAAAAACGGGGAGTCCAACGTAAGGTTCTACGGCATTCCACTGGGATACGAGTTCGCCACCATCATCGAAGACCTGATAACCGTATCGCGCGGGGTCAGCCCGCTTTCCCTGGATACGCGGAAGAAGCTGAAGCGCATCAAGGAGCCGGTGCACATCCAGGTGTTTGTTACCCCAACCTGCGGATATTGCCCCCAGATGGCGCGCATCGCGCATGCAATGGCCCTGGAGAACAAGAACATCACCGCCGACGTTGTGGAGGTACAGGAGTTCCCCGCCGTCGCCAGGATGTATATGGTGAGCGGAGTGCCCAAGACCGTGATCAACAACAGGATACAGTTCGTCGGCGCGGTGCCGGAGGCTGCCTTTGCCGACAAGGTGATGGAGGCGCTTGAGCAGCCCGACAAGGAAGAGCCGGGCAGTACGCTGGCCGTGGCGGAGGAGCTTGGGCCGGTGACCAAGCAGACCGGCTAGCGGGCGACTGGTGAAACTGTGGATGCACATGAGTACAAGGGAGTGATCTTTGACCTCTACGGAACACTTGTAGAGTCCTTCCGTTCCCAAGAAAGCCTGGCAAGCATCGCGGAGATGGCGGCAACTCTGGGGGCGCCTAAAGACGAGTTCGGGCGGCTGTGGAGGGAGACGTTCTCGGATCGAGAGAGGGGGGTATTCCCGACCATTGAGGAGAACATCCGGCACGTGTGCCAACGCCTGGGGATCCAGCGCGACGCCTCTCAAGTAAAGGCCGCGGCAGAGCTGCGGCTGGACCTCTACCGTCGTTCTCTTGTTCCCAGGCCTGGGAGCGTGGAAACGCTGGCTGCTCTCCGGTCGGCCGGATTCCGCATAGGGCTGGTAAGCAACGCGAGCGCGCAGACCGATGAGCTGTGGCAAGAGACGCCGATGGCCCCGCTGGTTGATGTGCCCGTCTTCTCCTGCGAGGTAGGCATGTCCAAGCCCGACCCGCGCATCTACCACCTGGCGTTCGAAGGTCTTGAACTGGCGGCGGACGCATGTCTCTTCGTTGGCGACGGGGGCAGCGGCGAGTTGGAGGGCGCGAGGCGGGTGGGGCTGCACCCGGTGCTGATCCGGGTGCCCGGCGATGACTTGGACGACCCGCCCCGCCCCGAAGCCAAGGAGTGGCGAGGCCCTACGGTGTCTGCGATCTCGGAAGTCCTTGGCTTGGTCGCCGCAGGGTAACACCGGCTGGCGGCTAAAGGTGCCCCATAACCTCGGCGAGGCCGGTTATGCGCGGGCAGCCCTTGTAGCCGGCCATCACGCCGTCGCGGTCTATGAGCAGTGGCTTTATGCCGACGTTGCGCGCGCCCTCCACGTCCGACACGGGCGAATCGCCCACGTGCATCGCCTCTTCCGGCTTTGCGCCCGCCCTTGCCAGCGCCAGTCGGAAGATGGGCGGATGCGGCTTCTCCGCGCCCGCGTCGTGGGAGGTGACTATGAAGTCCAGGTGGTCGGTCAGGCCGAGTTGCGCCGTCAGGTTGGGCGCGTTCGAACCTATGTTGCTGACCAGCCCCACGGTTAGCCCCTTGCCACGGAGCGCCTGAAGCGCGGGCAGCACGTCGTAGAACAGGGCGAAGTCGTAGGGAACGGCCCGCACCTTTTCCCATACCTTCCCCGCCGTTTCAAGGTCCGCCTCTATGCCTGCGCCTTTCAATATAAGCTGCTCGTATCTGGCAAAGAAATCCAGCCGCTCCTGGGGCGACATCTCTCTAATGGGGGAATCGGTGGAGTTCACCTCGGACATAAGCCTGTCGGCTTCACGATAGCCCTGGGTGATTCCTTGATGGCTGGCATGAAAGCCCATGCTGGCCATGGCCTGGGCCTGTACATCCTCTTTGGGAGGGTGAAATCCGGCGAGCGTGCCGTAGAAATCGAAAAAGACCGCTTTGATTGTCATTGCACCCACCTTAGCCTCATTCTAACATGGCTGCGTCCATGGCTCTGCAACAAGGCAGTGGAATCATCCGGGTTCTGAGGAGCGCCGTCTCTACGTCCGTCGATCTCTTGTTCCCCAAGAGGTGCGTGGGATGCGACGTTGAAGGCGCGTTCCTGTGCGGCGAGTGCGGTGACGACTTGCCGACGCTGGAGCCTCCCTACTGCTTCATCTGCTCTCAGCCGGACGATCTGACGATGCGCCTCTGCCGTCGGTGCTGGGAGAGGCCGCTTCAAATAGACGGCATCCGTTCGCCGTACCGGTTTGAGGGCGCGATTCGCAACGCCGTGATCTCGCTGAAGTACAGGAACCTGCGGGCGATGGCTCCCGTGCTGGCCGGTCTCCTTGCGGGTTTTGTCGAGTCGCAGTCCATAGAGGCCGATCTTCTGGTCCCCGTGCCGTTGCATCCCAGGAGGGAGCGCGGCAGGGGGTACAACCAGTCGCTGCTTCTGGCCAGGGAGACAGGCGCGCTGTTGAACATGGAGACGAGCAGCGACGCCTTGCGCCGAGTGCGGAACAATCCTTCCCAGGCGTCCGTATCCAGCGAGGACGAGCGCTGGGCCAACGTGACGAAGGCGTTTCAGGCGTCGCCGGACTTGGTGAGCGGAAAACGCGTCATAGTGCTGGACGACGTATGCACCACGGGCGCTACCCTGGAGGCGTGTTCGCTGGCGCTGAAAGCGGCGGGGGCGGTGTCGGTGCAGGGTCTGACTTTGGCGCGTGAGGTGTAGTCCCGCATTGACGCTGCATAGCGGCGGTTTTATCCTGTGGCCGTAAGCACTGACAAGAAAGGGGCCAGCCATGACTCTCAACACCTATCTCCACTTCAACGACAACTGCCGCGAGGCGTTCGAGTTCTATCGCTCCGTGTTTGGCGGTGAGTTCACCGTCATGGAGACCATGGAGGGCGGCCCACCCGACATGGGCGTCCCGGAGTCGGAGAAGCACCTGATAATGCACGTCTCGCTGCCCATAGGCGACAGCGTGCTCATGGGCAGCGACGTCCCCTCCATGTTCGGTCCGCCCCCGGTCATGGGCAGCAACTTCTCCATCGCCTATACGACTCAGAGCAGGGAGGAGGTCGACGCTCTCTTGGCCAAGCTGTCCGATGGAGGGACCGTGACCATGGAGGCGGCGGAGATGTTCTGGGGCTCCTACTTTGGCGCCTGCACCGACAGGTTCGGCATAGGCTGGATGCTCGACTATGAAATCCCCAGCCAGTAGGGGCGGCCTAGCTCACTCCCTTCGACTATGCTCAGGGTGAGCTGAGGAGGCCACACCGCTCTTGGAGGGATGCCCCGCCGCCCCTGGATATCCGTCGCCACGGGTATGACGGAGGGTAGGCGTTGGATGCCCGTTTGCGCGCTTGCCCGCTTGTCCGCCAGCATGTCCATTTGACACGCTCATTGCGTGGGCAATACACTTTTTATACAAGCCGTATTGCGTGCAGCTAGTTACAGGAACAGTCGGGGAGAGTCTGAAGGCTCTCCCTTCATTCTGCTCCTGTGAGGGAGGGATATCGATGGGAGTCCTTGCACAGGCCGATCCTGAAATCGCCCAGGTCATAGAAAATGAGGAGATGCGACAGAGGCGCAACCTGGCGCTCATCGCCTCGGAAAACTACGTAAGCCGGGCGGTAAAGGAGGCCCAGGGATCGGTTCTGACGAACAAGTACGCTGAAGGCTACCCGGGCCGGCGCTATTACGGGGGCTGCGAATACGTGGACGTGGCGGAAAACCTTGCCAGAGACCGTCTGAAAGAGCTGTTCGGCGCTGAGCACGCCAATGTCCAACCTCACAGCGGCGCTCAGGCGAATATGGCCGTTTATTTTGCCCTGTTGCAGCCCGGCGATACGGTGCTCGGCATGAGGCTGGACCAGGGCGGCCACCTTACCCACGGCAGCGGGGTGAACTTCTCCGGCAGGCTGTACAACTTCGTCTCCTACGGCGTCACCCGCGAAACCGAGCTCATAGATTACGAAGAGGTGAAACGGCTGGCTAAGGAGCGCAGGCCCAAGATCATAGTTACGGGAGCCACCGCGTATTCACGGACAATAGACTTTGCCCGCTTCCGAGCCATCGCGGACGAGGTGGGCGCCATCCTCATGGTGGACATCGCCCACATAGCCGGGTTGATAGCCGCGGGCGCTCATCCTTCCTGCGTGCCCCACGCCCAGGTGGTCACGTCTACGACGCACAAAACGCTCAGGGGCCCCAGAGGAGCTTTGATCATGTGCAATGAAGACCTGGCGCGCTCCATAGACAGCGCCGTCTTCCCCCGGACGCAGGGGGGGCCTATGATGCACACCATAGCGGCCAAGGCGGTGGCCTTCGGCGAGGCCCTGAGGCCGGAGTTCTCTGATTACGGGCACAAAGTGGTGGAAAATGCTCGGGCGCTGGCAAGGTCGTTGGAAGATGGTGGGTTGCGCATAATATCTGGCGGCACGGACAATCACCTGATACTGGTGGACCTCACGTCCATGGACATCACAGGCCAGGAAGCTGAGGACGCGCTGGGAAGGGTCTATATCACGGTCAACAAGAACGCCATTCCCTTCGACAGCAGGCCGCCGCGAGTGACCAGCGGGCTCAGGTTGGGCACGGCGGCGCTGACCACAAGGGGATTTGGGACTGAGGAGATGGCGGAGGTGGCGCGCCTCATAGTTAAGACGCTGACAAACATGGGGAATGAAGCCATAGAAGAGGATGTGCGCGGGGAAGTGCAAGGCCTTTCCTCCGGCTTCCCAGTACCATAGCATATGGCGGCCTGACGGAGCCTTGCAAAATGTGCGGCACATGGCGAATCGTGTTATAATCTCGCACAGTGCCGCGTCTGAGGGACGTCTCAATAAATCTAAGAGGAGTTGAGTTGCGGAGTGCGTGAATACGAACTGGTAATAGTAATTAGTCCGGAAGTTGAAGAAGAGGCCGCCACCGGCGTGGTGGAGCGTCTGAGCAAGTTCATAACGGACCGGGGCGGAGAGATAACAAACCAGGACAACTGGGGAACTCAAAGGCTGGCTTATCCCATTCAAGACTACCGGGAAGGGAACTACGTTCTGACACAGTTCAACTCGGAACCCGCCACGGCCAAAGAACTTGATGACGCCTTGAGAGCGTATCAGGAAGTCATCAGGCATCTTGTGATGAAGAGAGAAGACTAGCCTAGGAGCAAAGTGGAGATATAGGGAATGCTCAACAAGATTATGGTAATTGGCAACTTGGGCGCTGACCCTGAAATGCGCTATACACCCAGCGGGAGTGCGGTGACCAACTTTAGTCTGGCTACAAACAGGTCGTACACCACTTCCGACGGTGAGCGTAGAGAGGAAACGGAGTGGTTTAGAATAGTGGCCTGGAACCAGTTGGCGGAGCAGGTCAATCAGTACCTGTCCAAGGGCCGCCGGGCATACGTGGAAGGACGGCTGCGCAGCAGCAGTTGGGAGGGGCAGGACGGTCAGACGCGGTTCCGCAACGAAATAATTGCCAACACGGTTTTGTTCTTGGACAGGGCTACAGGGCCGCAATCCCAAGAGTCCGGCTTACAGGATGAGCCGGGCCGGGTGGACGCGGAAGACCTGCCTTTCTAGCAGCAAAGTAAGAGGAGTGAGGAACGCATGACCCAGAGGGCAAGGGGCCGCCGCAGAGATGGCCCACGATATTACCAGCGTCGCAGAGTGTGCTCATTTTGCGTCGATAAGATGGAGTACATAGATTACAAGAACATCTCCAGGATCCGGCGCTATCTTTCGGACAGAGCTAGAATAGAGCCTCGTCGCAAGACGGGCAACTGCGCCAAGTGCCAGCGGATGCTGGCGCGGGCTTTGAAGCGGGCCCGGCACTTGGCTATGCTTCCTTACACCGGAGAGCACGGCTAGATGAGCCGCTGCGTTCCGGCGCAGCGCGCATCCCGCACCGTCTCCGGGATACGTATCGATAAGAAAGTCAGGTTGGTTATTGGATGACTACAAACGCCCGCAATCAAGAGGCCAGAGTACCGACTCGTAGAAGGCAGGCAACCCGCAGGCTGCAAGAAAGGCGGCGTCAGCGGCGGTTACTGCTGTTTGCGGCGGCCGTGGTGCTGCTGGTGCTCGCTATTCCGGCTGTGGGCTATTACGTCACGTTTGTCATGCCGCCCAGGCAAGTGATCGTCAACGTGAATGACGTGGAACGGACTATGGGTGAAATGGTGGACCGCGCCAGGGCAAGAGTGGCCTCCCAGGTTGAGGCCGGCGCCCAACCTCAGATAGCCAACGTGCCGTTTGAGGTTCTCACCAGCCTTGTGGATGAGGAGCTTCTCACCCAAGGCGCTCCTCAGGTTGGCGTAACGGTTACCAGGGATGACGTTGATCAGGAAATAAGGTCTACTTTTTATCCGAGGCCCACTCCCGGAGAGGAGCAGGACCCCGATGCCCTGGAGAGGGAGTTCCAGCAGCGATACACCGACTTCCTGACTATCTCGCAGCTTTCAGATGAGACGTATAGACAAATAGCCAGGTCCAATATCCTGCGCACGCAGATACGCGAAATAGTAGGCCAGGAAGTACCTTCATTGGAGGAGTCCGTATACGTTCACTGGATTAGGGTCAGCGATGAAGCGGTGGCGTCTGAGGTCGTTGACAGGCTGGATGCCGGCGAGGAGTTCGACGCCGTGGCTCGTGTATACAACCAGGACACTGTATGGGCGGACCACAATGGAGAGGTGGGCTGGGTGCCCAGAGGCGCTTTCTTCGAGATGGAGGAGACGCTGTTCAGCATTGAGCACGGAGTGTATTCCCACCCGCTGAGGACGCGTGCCGGTGTCCACGTGCTCAAAGTCACCGATGGGCCCGAGATTGTTGAAATCAACGATAATATGAAAGAGGTCTTGAAGACTCGGGCGCTGGAAAACTGGCTGGATGAACAGCGCAACAGCAACAGCGTGGTGGTAGACTTCGATTCGGACGACTACGATTGGGTCATCAGCAAGATAGTAGAGTTGACCAACATCTCTCAGTCCTTGAGCAGCTAGGCGCTGTCATACTGGCTTTCAGGCATCCTAGTTCAAGAGGCAGTGAAGTCTCTTTGACATCCGTATGAACGGCAAAAGCAAAATTGGAGTAGGTCTGCTTGGCTTGGGCGTGGTCGGTTCCCAGGTTGCCCAAACACTCCTCAGCAAACCTGAGCGCTGGGCGCAGCACGTGGGCCGCCCTCTGGAGCTTCATGGCGTCCTGGTCCGTGATCCCGCCAGGGAGAGACGTTTGTCCATAGAACCCGCGCTGTTGACCACGGATCCCGCTTCGCTGATAGATAACCCGGACGTGGACATAATAGTTGAGCTTATGGGCGGCGTGGACCCGGCTGTGAGACACCTTCGGACTGCCCTGGAAAAGGGGAAGCACGTTGTTACCGCTAACAAAGAGGTCATGGCCACCTGTGGTCAGGAGCTTTTGCAGCTTGCGGAGAAAGCCGGACTCAATCTTCTATACGAAGCGAGCGTAGCGGGGGGGATACCCATCATAGGTCCCTTGCGCAAAGACCTTCTGGCCAACGAATTCACCTCTCTCCACGCCATCATAAACGGCACTACCAACTACATATTGACCCGGATGTCCCAAGAGGGGTTGGACTTTGAATCCGCTTTGCGCAACGCCCAGGCGCTGGGCTACGCCGAACCTGACCCGGCAAACGACGTTGAAGGCATAGACGCCGCTTACAAGCTGGCCGTTCTGACTTCGCTTGCCTTTCACACCCAAGTCTCTGATCAGGACATATACAGGGAAGGGATTTCCGGTCTCGTTCCCAGGGATTTTCAATACGCCAGGGAGTTTGGCTTTGAAATCAAGCTGCTGGGAATAGCGCTCCGCAAGGAAAATGAACTGTCCCTGCGCGTCCATCCTGCCCTGGTGCCCCAGGAACATCTGCTGGCCAAGGTAGACGGCGCTTTCAATGCCGTCGAATTCGAAGGCGACCTGGTAGGCCGCGTGGTATTTCACGGCCAGGGCGCTGGCCCCGAACCTACCAGCAGCGCCGTACTTGGTGATATCCTTGAAGCGGCCAGGGGTATTGTCATAGGGAGAAAGCCTCCTCAACGCGGCGCTTTGAACCCGGGATTGAGAGTTGTCCCGTTGGAGGAACTGGCTACCGAGTATTACGTTAGAATGACGCTGGCTGATCGCGCCGGCGTGCTGGCCAGGTTAACCGCTATCTTGGGTGATCTGGACATCAGCATTGCCTCGGTTATTCAGAAAAGCGCCGACCCTGAGGGCAAAACGGCGGAATTCGTGGTGATGACTCACACCTCGCGCGAATCACACGTGAGGGAAGCAGTCCGGCGGATGGAGAGCCTGGAGGCGGTCAGCGAGGTTAGCAGTCTGATCAGGGTTGAGCGGTGGACTTGACGGTTAATGTCGGAACAACAAGGAGATGATGAATAGCGATAGCGGCATGTGGCCCTACCACGGGGTACTGCAAAGATACAGAGACCATTTGCCCGTTACGGGTGAGACGCCCCTCATAAGCCTTGGCGAGGGCAATACACCCCTGGTTCGCTCGCGCTACGTGGCCCAGGAAGCGGGGTGCGAAGAGTTGTACTTCAAACTGGAGGGATGCAATCCCACAGGCTCTTTCAAAGACAGGGGTATGGTGGTTGCGGTTGCCAAGGCGCTGGAAGCGGGAAGCACCGCGATAGTTTGCGCCTCCACGGGCAACACCAGCGCCTCTGCCGCGGCTTACGGCGCTCACTGCGGCTTGAGGACGGTGGTGCTGGTGCCAAAGGGAAGCGTTGCCTCAGGCAAGCTGGCTCAAGCTATAGCTTACGGGGCGCAGGTGCTGGTGGTGGACGGCAACTTTGATAGGACGTTGGAACTGGTCAAGCGGTTGGCCGCCGATCATGCCATTGCGCTGGTCAACTCGCTCAATCCGCATCGTCTTCAAGGACAGAAGACGGCGGCTTTTGAAGTGATAGAGGCTATTGGAGAAGCCCCGGACTACCTGTTCATACCTGTAGGAAACGCGGGCAACATCAGCGCCTACTGGATGGGGTTCACCGAGTATTACCACCTGGAAAAGTCCATGGTGCTGCCCAAACTTATGGGTTTCCAGGCAGAGGGAGCGGCCCCCATAGTGAAGGGCGCTCCGGTGGCAAACCCGGAAACGGTAGCGTCTGCAATCCGCATTGGAAATCCGGCCAGCTGGAACCTGGCCACCACGGCCCGCAATGAGTCGGGTGGAGCTATTGACATGGTCAGCGATGATGAGATACTGGCTGCTTACAAGCTGATGGCCAACCGGGAGGGGATCTTCTGCGAACCCGCCTCGGCGGCCTCAGTGGCGGGCCTGCTCAAGATGGCCGCCTCAGGCTTAGACCTCAAGGGCCGGCGCGTGGTCTGCGTCATCACCGGCACCGGCCTCAAAGAACCGGAGTTAGCTTCACAAGAGGCCGCTTACTTACCCAAAGAGACCTCTGCCGAGATGCATACCGTTGAGGAAGCCCTGGGTCTCATAGCAGTCCACTGACCTGCATAAAAATCCGAATGGAGCGTCCATGACACTTCACATATCCGAAGAGAACCTGCCTGAGCTTTGGGACGAGTGGGCGTCTCTCTTGGATTCTTGCGTTCAGCCCACCGTGTTCCAGACCCCAATCTGGCACCAGGTGTGGTGGGACGAGTTCTCCGGCGACGCCAAGCTCCACCTGCTGGCGGCCAGGGACGACGGCAAGCTGGTGGGCGTGGCCCCGTTCATGTCCTGCGGCGACGGCAGGCTGATGTTTGTAGGCGACGAGGACCTCTGGGACTATCACAAAGTCGTAGTGGACGGCTCCAGGTCGGAAGAGTTCTATCATGCGCTGTTCAGCTATTTGACGGAGGCAGAATGGTCTAGCATGGACTTGCGTTCGCTTCTGGAGACCTCTTCCACGTATCGGAAGTTCGTGGAGATGGCCAGAGCCTCGGCGTATACGGTGGAGCTGACTGAGGAGGACGTCTCGCCGGGCGTAACGCTCCCCGGCGATTGGGATGAATACCTGGCGACTCTGAGCAAGAAGGACAGACACGAGTTGCGGCGCAAGATGAGGCGGCTGGATGCGCAGGCTTCGTTCGACTGCTACTCAGTCAGCGGAGCAGCGTCCACCAACGGCAGCCTGGACGATTTCTTCACGCTGATGAGGGACAGCCGACAGGACAAGGCCATGTTCCTTACTTCCGAGCGGGAACGGTTCTTCCGTCGCATGGCCGGTGAAATGGCTAATGCGGGCTTCCTCAGGCTCTTCTTCATGGAAATAGGCGGAGAGCGGGTGGCGGCGGCTCTGTGCTTTGACATAGGGAACGTACGCTACCTGTACAACAGCGGGTTCAACCCTGAGTTTGGCTCCTTGAGCGTGGGGCTGCTTCTGAAAGCTATGTGCCTGAGAGACGCCATAGAGAGCGGCATGGACTACTTCGACTTCTTGCGCGGCAACGAACGCTACAAATACGACCTGGGCGCAAAGGACGTTACGCTGTACAGGATGGTGGTGCGGCGCTGACCGGTGCGCGGTTGCCAAAACGGCTAGCTTTCATCTGCGTTCACGGCTCTCCCCTGTCACCGCCGGGCAGCAAGGACGCCGGGGGAATGAATGTTTACATACGCCAGGTATCCTCTGCCCTGGCTGAACTGGACTGCCAAGTTGACATCTTCACCAGGGAACAATGCGCAGATCACCGTGGAGTGGTTAACCTCAACGAACACGCCAGGGTCGTGCATCTCCGGGCAGGCCCTGTAGACGCTCCCAAAGAGGAGTTGTTCGGACATCTTCCTTCATTTGCCTGTGAACTGGAGAAGTTCAGAGAGTCTAACGGCTTCAGCTACGACCTGATACACAGCCATTACTGGCTTTCCGGCTGGGTAGGAAACGATCTATCGCGGAAATGGGGCGTGCCTCACGTCACCACCTTCCACACCACGGCTGAGCTAAAGGGCATGACACCGGGCGGAGACGCCGAACCCGGCATGCGGAGATGCGCCGAGCGCAAGATAGCAGTTTCGGCGGATAGGATAATCGCGTCGACGCGGCATGAATACGACTCCATGGTATCTCTGTATGAGGCGGACAAGGATAGGATCCGGGTGGTCCCGGCAGGCGTTGACCTGGATATGTTTCGTCCGGGTGACCGGATGCGGGCAAGGGAGAAGCTGGGCTTGAACGGGGAGAGTATAGTCCTTTACGTGGGACGCATGGACGCCATAAAGGGTCTGGATGTGCTCATACACTCCGTGGCCGCCATGGAGACGCCGTGCAATCTGAGGGTTCTAGTGATAGGCGGCAGCAACCGGGACAGGGAGTTCAACAAGGTTCAGGAGCTGGTGAACGCCCTGGGAGTCGCGGACAGAGTGGAGCTTCTGGGCATGGTCGAGCACGAATTGATGCCCCTCTACTATCAGGCCGCGGACGTGTGCGTAGTCCCGTCTTACTACGAGAGCTTCAGCCTGGTGGCGCTTGAATCTATGGCCTGCGGCACGCCGGTGGTGGCGTCGCGGGTTGGCGGCTTGCAAACGGTAGTGAAGGACAACCAATCAGGCTACCTTGTGCCATGGCATTGTCCGGATGCATTCGCCGATAGGCTGGAGGCGCTGCTGAGCAACGACTCGCTGCGCAAGAGCCTGGGCAGACGCGCCAGCGAACTGGCGAAGAGGCTGAGCTGGAAAGCCACCGCATCGGCCATCGCGGATGTATACGCCGAATTGGGCGTGTAGACTGTGAGAGGGTAGCGCCTAGAACGGCCCTTCTTGAAGGGACGCTATCTCCGCTCGATCCAGTTCGTAGAATTCGCAGAAGGCGCCGCAGGAGGAAGTGTCCTCCCGCATGGGGAAGTCCTGCTTCTCGCGAGGGCCGTTTAGAGACGCATCGCTGAGATACGCCTTCATCGCGGCTATGCTGTCGCGGATGCCGTCGACATAGCCGTCCAACTCCTCGGTGGTAAAGGAATGTTCCTCCGCGGGCGGCCCCAGGGCCAGGTGTTCCACCCGCGCCAGTATGCTCTCCGCAGGCACGCCGTGCCGCTCACGGACGTACAGGGCGTACACCAGGGCCTGGTCGCGGTTGTCGGTCGTGTTGCGCCCGGACTTCCAATCGACGATGGTCCAGGTGTCGTCGCCCCTTCGATAGATGAGGTCGGGGACGGCGTGGATATTCGTACCGTCGATGTCGAAGGTGATGAACTCCTCGTTACTCCTGATTTCGACTCTAGGGGCCTCCACCGCCTCCCTGAAGCTGGTGGAGGCCAGCAGGTTCTCAAAGCAGGTCTGCAACTGCTCTCGCGTTTCGGCGTACTGATTCTCTCCGATCCCGGTGTCGTAGTAGACCTCTCGGAACATTCGCCGCCACTTGGGAGACCGCTGCCAGGCCGGTACGTCTTTCGACTCGACCCAGGCCTTGTTCAGACGGTTCCGCGACATGGAGAGCAACTCGTCAGCCGTTGGAATCTCGTCCCCGGTACGGGCCTTCTGTATGGCTGTGGATGCGCCCTCGTGCACTGCCGCGCCAATCTCCAGCGCGAGGCCGGTCAGGTTCTTGAGCCGGTAGGCCAGGCGGGCGTCATCGGGGGCGTCGTCGTACCAGCCGTTGTGGGATGCGTAGTAGCGAAAGTAGTACCTGCGAGGGCACTCTCGGAAGACATCCCGGCGGCTGTGCGACCAGGAGAACTCTGGGAATTTTCGATGTTCGTAAGGCATGATTCAGCATTATAGCGCGCTTGCGGAGCGGAATGTTACGAGCGCCGCAGCCAGTTTGCAGCAAGAAAGAGAATAGATGCCGTTCTCAACCGGGCAGGCGTATGGTAACCTTCCTGTTCATTTCCTGTTGAGGGCGTTGACCTATGATAGAGCGACCGGCTAGAGCCATGGTGGTGACCGCCCACCCCGACGATGAAATAGGCTGCGCGGGCACCGTTGCCCTCTGGACGGGGGAGGGCACGGAGGTTGCGTTCGTGGTCTGCACCAACGGCGACAAAGGCACCGAGGACCCGGAGATGACCTCCGAGCGGCTTGCCGGGATTCGGGAGGAGGAGCAGAGGAACGCCTGCCGCGAGCTTGGGGTAAGCGACGTCGTCTTCCTGGGATACCCGGACGGCGAACTGGAGGACACCAGGAAGCTGCGCATGGAGATTGTGCGGGAGATACGCCGCTTCCGACCGGATGTGGTGTTCACACATTCGCCGCTGAACAGCATGAGGCACACCCACCGCGATCATCGCGCCTGCGGCACCGCCACGCTGGATGCGATATTCCCCTACGCCCGCGACCCGCTCCATTTCGCCGAACTCACACAACAGGGGTATCAGCCGCACAAGGTCGGCGCGGCGCTGCTTTGGAGTTCGTCCACTCCCAACGAGTACGTGGACATAAGCCGGACGGTGGAGCAGAAGAGGCGGGCAATGTTGCAACATCGCAGCCAGTTTGTGGACAGGCCGAGCCGCGACCCCAATAGAGAGCCGGCATGGTTTGTTGTGGAGGGGGCCAGAAGGCTGGGAGAGCAGGCGGGCTTGGAGTACGCCGAGGCGTTCCACAGGCTCACCTTCCGCATTTAGGCCAGGTACAGCACCTTGGCTAATCGCAGTACCTGCAACGGTATGCGCTTGAAGGTATGCATAAGCCAGCCACACAGTAGGGCGGCGGCTGCGCCAATGGCTGCTCCGCCGACCACGTCCAGCGGGTAGCAAACTCCGGCGTATATCCGCGACAGGCCGAACACCGCTGCCGGCGCCAAAAGCGCCCACCCCGCCTTTCGGTTCCAGGCCCACACGCCCAAAGCCAGGGCGAAGCCGAAGGCGGCGGGATTCGCCGGAAATGACGAATCGGTTGGCATATAGAACAAGAGGTTCACGTCCAAATCCTCGAAAGGGCGAGGACGGTAGAAGAAGTCGTTGAACAGCTCAACGATTAAGTTCACTGCGGCCACAGACAGTATGGCCGTCATCACGCCAAGCTGGTTGCGCTCCCTATGGATGTTGCTATGGCCGGCGAACCAAAGCCCCAAGAGCAGCAGGGACATGGTCAAAGGCACGAAGTAATCGCTGACCGTTAGCTCCACAATGCGGTCGAGCGGCGGGAACCGCCCAACCCAGCCGTTCAGCCAGACGAATGCTGATTCGTCCGCTCTTTCCATGAATCCCATCGTTGCCTCAACGCTTCAGTGATGAGCCGCCAGTAGCTGCTGTGGCGCAGCACGTCCAAACCGCTTGCGTCCGGTTTGCCCTTCATGGACCGGTTGCGCAAGGAGGAGACGAGCAGTAGAAAAGCGATTGCCAAGGCAGCGCCGAAGGCGAAGAGCAGGGTCTGTTCGTTGCCGTCCAGTCCCGCCGCCGTGTCGGGTACGTTTCTGTACTCCGATGTGAAGAACCAGATCAGGGCGCCGGATATGAGCGCCGCGCCCAGCGCCATGGAAACGCGCCTGGAGAAGAGCATCAGGCCGTAAAAGCGGTAATAAGCGGTGACGAACAGCAATACGCCGAGCGCTGAGAGGAAGACTAGGACAAAGTAGTCGAGGGCGAATTCAGGCATTCCGCGATGCGCCCGATCAGGCCTCCACGAGTTTGGGCGTGGCCGGAGTGCACCAGTGCAGGTACTTTGGATTCTTGCCGCGCACCACGTCAAAGTACATATCCTGCAACTGCCGGGTCGCCGGCCCCATCGTCCCCTCGCCGACGTCTATGTTGTCGATCGAGCCGACCGCGGTGAGATGCGCCGCGGTGCCGGTGAGGAATATCTCATCGGCTAGATAGATCTCGCTGCGGGTGATGCTGCGCTCTACTACTTCGATGCCCAACTCGTTCTGGGCCAGCTCGATGACAGTGTCCCTGGTGATGCCGGGCAGAACGCTGTCCGCTATGGACGGCGTGGAGAGCTTGCCGTTCTTGAGCAGGAACAGGTTTTCTCCGGTGCCTTCGCTGACCTGGCCCCGGTCATTGAGCAGGATGGCCTCGTCGAAGCCGTTTCTAACCGCTTCCGTCTTGGCCAGGATGCTGTTCACGTAGAGTCCGCCTATCTTAATGCTGGGCGGAATCACGCTGTCCTGGGTGCGGCGCCAGGACGAAGTGCAACACCGCGCCGCCGCTTCAATGTCCAGGTAGGCTCCAAACGGAATGGCGAACACGGAGAAACCGTC
The DNA here is from genome assembly GCA_963667055.2 of Dehalococcoidia bacterium. Taxonomy (GTDB): domain Bacteria; phylum Chloroflexota; class Dehalococcoidia; order Lucifugimonadales; family QGNO01; genus DAOUJH01. The sequence goes on along the minus strand of OY762956.1, from coordinate 634,662 downwards.
GTCCAAGTGGCTCAGGTTGAGGGTGGCCACCCGCTCCTCCGATTTGTAGGCTATGGGACGGACGTAGATGTCCTGCCTGTATCCGCTGCGCTCCACCACGTCGGTGGTGATGTTGGAGAGTTCGCCGGCGGAGTAGGGCAGGTTGATGCGCATTATCTTGCAGCCGGCCAGCAGGCGGTCGTAGTGCTCCTCCAGGCGGAAGAGGTAGAGCTTTTCGTCGTCCTCATTCCAGTTGCCGCGAATGCCTTCGAATACGGAAGTGCCGTAATGGAGGGCGTGGGTCATAATCCCTACCGTGGCCTGCTCCAAGGGGATGAACGCACCGTTATGAAAAGCTATTCCAGGCATGTATGCTCTCCGTCCTAATAGGTCAGCAGTGTGGGCATTATATTTGTTTACGTCAATGGGCACAACATGGCTACGTACGGACATACGGACATCCGCACATACGGGCAGGCGGGCAGACGGGCAAGGGTCTGAGGAAAGGGTGTCCGGGTGATGGTTGACTTTACTTGACATAACTCGATTTTGGGGTGTCGTGAAAATGCATGTTAGGCGTGAGAAAACGGTCAGATGGCGGTTAATGGTGGAGTGGTGTTGTGCCTGAGAAGGGGTATTCGTTTCCAACGTTATGTCAAGTACAAGGCTAAAATCGAGCCAAATTTTGGCGGAGGTGAGAAACGAATCATCCTTCGACATACTCAGGACAAGGATTTCCGGGGCAAAAATGGGGGTATGGAGGCGGGCGTTTTGGCTGCCGAGGGTCGCGCCACGCCGCTCATGGATGCCCGCCTGCGCGGGCAAGACGGTGGTGTGAGTGCAGGTAGTTGTCATGGTCGGTTAAGGGTAGCGGGTGCGGAGGGTGTGGGGAAGGGGGAGGTGTCAGGGGGGTATGGCGCGCGTGAGTGGGCGCGTGGTTCGACAAGCTCACCACGAACGGTTGGTAGGCAGGCGGGCAAGGGCAACCACGAGGGTTGCCCCTACGGTGCGGGATGCCTGCGATGCATCGTCGGCGGAGGTTGTTTTAGGGCGGGAGGGGATCAACCGACTCCTCAGCATGACAGCTTGCGCCCCGCGCCGCCCCTGGGTTCCCGATCGGGGTCGGGAACGACGGTATGGGGGGCCTAAACTCACAAACGAGGGCAACACCTTAACAAGGTGTTGCCTATCACATACAAGAATCACGGCTTGTTTGGGCTTAGCAGTATCATTTCAGTGGACGTGCATTCCGACAGGATGGATTCCAGCGCGTCGCGCTCACGCCGGTCGATGGTGAGGCCGTACTTTTGGCGCACCTCCACTACGCGGCTTGCGAACCAGCAGCGATTCAGGTCGGGAAGCCAATCGGCTGCGTCCCCAGCGCCCTTCCCGCGATTGACTGCGGGACTAGCCAGGGTAAGGTTGACAATGTCTGAGGCAAACCTTCGCCTCGTTTCAGCATCCGCCGCGCAGAGGCCGCTGTCGTGAGCCTCGGAGAGTGCAACGATGTGCTCAATTTCAGTCTCAGAGGTGGTGTCAAACCACCTGCCTGTGTATGGGCTGTAGATTCCTCCCATGCCGGAGACAATTTGCTGCTCAACGGACTGCGGATAAGAGTAGTCGTCACGGTCATAAGGAGAACAGCGATACTCCGGAGCCACCACAAGGCTACGCAAGACATCTGCGCCGGGTGAGCTTGTTGGAGTCGGCGTAGGCGTGGATGTTGGTGTAGGTGTATGCCTGGGTGTGGGCGTTAGTGTAGGAGTAGGAGTTTGCCGATCGCCGCACGCTGCCAGCATTACAACGGCGAGCAAGATTGCCAGTGGAACCCATGCTGTTCGTCGGATACGCCCTGTCACTGTTGCCATTGAAACTAAACCTTATCATTGGAATGTCAACCTCTGTAAGACGCAGCGGGCAGGCGGACAAGTGGGCAATATAGGGTGCGGTATTTGCTTGACCCTTTGGCGCGCTTCCAAATAGACTTGCGCACATCCCGAATGTGAGGAGGCGCCCACGGATAAAGCTCTCCAACCGTTGCTTTGGGTGTTGATGGGCGCGACCCTTTCCGGCGCCGTCTTCTTACTGCTCAACATGCCATCGGGCGGCGGCGTAACCGTGATAGCGCCCTCTCCCACTCAAACCGGCCCCATAAAGGCCTACATTACGGGCGAGGTGGCCAATCCCGGCGTCTATACTTTGCAACCCGGCAGCAGAGTCAACGACCTTATTCAGGCCGCGGGCGGCGCTTCGCTCGATGCCGACATAACGTCGGTCAACCTGGCGAAACGCGTCTCCGATGAAGATCAGATACACATTCCCTCTGTTGACGAAGTTCCCCCTGATTCCTCCGCCGGCGAGACCCTTCCCTCCGGTCCCGGGGACGGTCTCCTCGACATAAACCGGGCCTCTGCGGCGGAGCTAATGGCGCTGCCGGGCATTGGAGAGGTCAGGTCGCGGGCCATAGTGGACTACAGGACGGAGATAGGCCGCTTCCAGAGCATCGACCAGCTCATGGACGTGCCCGACATAGGAAGCGTCACGTTTGAAAGCGTCCGAGGCATGGTGACCGTGGGAACCGTTCCTTGAGACTGCTCGCCGTTTTCGTAGGATGGGTCGCAGGCGTGGCGCTGGCCTTGCAATGGGATGTCCCGTTTGTTTCCGCTATGCTGCTTCTGGGCTCTTCCGTACTGCTCATACCGATCTGTTGGATCAGGAAGTGGAACTTGCTGCTCCCCGTCGCGCTGGCGGCGCTGACGGTTGGGATGTTGCGCGTGGTAGCGCTGCCGCCTGAGCCGCCGGAACTGGCCTCCTGGATGGGATCGGACGGCGTGGAAGTGGAGGGGGTGATAGGGGATACCCCCGAAGCCGGAGGCAACGCTTCACGGTTTCTGCTTCACTTGGAACGCGTGAACGACGGTTCAGGCTGGCAAGAGGCGTCGGGCGGCGTGCTGGTCACCGCTTCGCCTTCATTAGAACTGACCCGGCGTCGGGATGCGCCCTTCTTCCGTTATGGAGATCGTCTCTCGCTTGATGGAGAGTTGGAGGAAGCGCCCGTTTTCGCCGACTTCAACTACAGGGAGTACCTGGCGCGTCGCGGGATAAACGCCCTCATGTTCGAACCGGAGACGACCTGGTTGGCGGAGGGCCAGGGTTCCAGGCCGCTGGCCATTCTGCATAGCCTGAGAAGGTCGCTGGCCGGCGCGCTGGACGCGTCTCTGCCGGAGCCGCAGGCTTCCTTTGCCAAGGCCGTGCTTCTGGGAATCCGGGATACGATGCCTTCAGACGTTGTCGAGGCGTTTCGCAACACGGGGACATCTCATCTGCTGGCCATTTCCGGGTTGCACGTTGGCGTAGTCCTTGGACTGGTTTTGCCGGCGGCGGCGGGTCTATTCGGCAGGAGACAGAGCCTGTACCTGCTGCTCCCGCTGGGGGTTATCTGGCTGTACGTCCTTCTCAGCGGGCTGTCGCCTTCAGCGGAGCGCGCCGCAATCATGGCCAGCTTCTACCTGGCGGCGGTTGCGCTGGGCAGGCAGCGCAGCGCCCTGCCGGCGCTGGGGTTTGCGGCCGCCTTCATGGCGGCATTGGATCCGCAAGTGGTGTACGACGTCTCTTTCCAACTGAGCTTTGCCGCTATGGCAGGCGTCATCACCCTATGGCCGCCGCTGGAAGCCGCGATGAGAACCCTTTTCGAAAAGATAGCGCCGGGCGACGGCTGGCCGGAGAGGTTGGGCTACTGGGCTATAGCATCGGTTGCGGTCAGCGCCGCCGCCGTGGCAGCTACGCTGCCCATACTCGCGTTCTACTTTCACCAGGTTGCCTTGCTGAGCATCCCGGCCACGTTGATCGCTCTGCCCGCCCTGCCCCTGATACTGGCGGCGTCCCTGGCAACGGCTGTGGGCGGCCTGGCGCTTCCCGTACTGGGACAGGCTATAGGCTGGCTGGCCTGGCTGCCGCTGACGTATCTACTGGGGATAGTGCAAGCCCTGCCTGAGTGGACAATAGAGCTCGACGGTGTGTCGCACCTGCTGGTGTGGGGCTACTACGGCGCGCTCATTTCCGTTCTGGCCTGGTTCCGGCTGAGGAAGCGCCCCTTCCACCTTGCTCCCGTCTTACACAGGGAAACCCCCGGCCACGTCAAAGCGCCCTTGCGTCTGTTCAGCCTGGCGCCGCTGGCGGCTGTCGCGGTGCTCATCTGGTCGGCAAACCTGTCGCTTCCCGACGGCAAGCTGTACGTCACTTTCATAGACGTTGGACAGGGGGACGCCGTTTTCGTTCAGACGCCCGGCGGCGAGCAGGCGCTGATAGACGGAGGACGCCATCCCGGCCCCGTATTGCGCGCCTTGGGAGAGCGGATGCCGTTCTGGGACAGGAGCCTGGACCTGGTAGTGCTGACTCATTCTCACGCCGACCACGTAGGCGGTCTGCCGGAGGTGCTGCGCCGTTACCAAGCGTCGGCGGTGCTGGACAATGGATACGAGCGCCAATCTTCCGCGCGAGAGGAGTGGCTCAGCGCCCTGGAGGCGGAGGACGCCACGGTCATACAGGCGGAGCAGGGTCAGAGGTTGACGCTGGGCGGAGAGACGACGATTGAGGTGCTGAACCCGCCGCAGCCACGGCTAAGCGGGACGTCTTCCGACATAGACAACAACGCGACGGTGCTCCGCCTCAGCCACGGCGATGTCTCCTTTCTCTTCGCCAGCGACGTTTTCAGAGAGGGCGAGATGTCCATGCTTTCCAGGGATATTGAGCTGGCGGCGGACGTGCTCAAAGTCGCCCATCACGGGAGCAAGACGTCTTCCGGCAGAACTTTTCTAGAAGCGGTCGGCCCGCGGCTGTCGGTTGTATCCGTAGGAGCCAGCAACAGCTTCGGACACCCCAACGCCGAGGTGATGGGCCGTCTGCAAGACGTGGCGGGCAGTCCCGACCGCGTCCTGCTCACCTCCACGATGGGCGATATAACCCTTGTCTCAGACGGAACGGTTGTCAGATTGCATACCGAGGTTTAAGGTTTCTTGCGGGTGCGCTTCGCGGCCTTTGGTGGGAGCGCGCCAACCCAAAGGGAGAGTCGATGAGAATAGACGGACGCACCCCCACTCAGGCCAGGGACACGAGCATATCGGTGGGATACCAGGAGTTCGCCGAGGGGTCTTGCCTGATTCGGGTGGGCAAGACCAAAGTGATCTGCGCCGCTTCCATAGAGGAGCGCGTGCCCGGCTTCCTCAGGTCGAGCGGACAGGGCTGGGTCACCGCGGAGTATTCCATGCTGCCAAGGTCGACTTTGTCGCGCACCGCCAGGGGCTACGGGCGGCCCGGCGGCAGAGAATCCGAGATACAGCGGCTCATAGGTCGTTCCCTGCGCGCCGTGACCGACATGAGGTCGCTTGGTGAGCGCACGGTGACGCTCGATTGCGACGTGCTTCAGGCCGACGGCGGCACTCGCACCGCCGCTATCACGGGCGCATACGTGGCTCTGTACCAGGCGTTGCTTCACCTGGTGCGGCAGGGCGCTTTGGAGTCGATGCCGCTGAAAGCCGCCGTGGCCGCCACCAGCGTTGGGGTGGTGGATGGCGTCCCTTACCTTGACCTTTGCTATGAAGAAGACGCGCGGGCAGAGGTGGACTTCAACGTGGTGATGACCGACAGGGGCGAATACGTGGAGCTTCAGGGCACGGCTGAGGGCGCGCCTTTCTCCCGTGAGACGACGGATAGCCTCTTGGCCCTGGGCAAGCAGGGCATCGATTACCTGTTTAGGGTACAGGAGGAGGCGATAAGCGGCCTCAGTTGAGCATGGCGCGGGCGAGTGCCCAGGCTAGGATACCCGCTTCACGCCCAGTTTGACCGATGCGCCGTCGATCCGGCGCTCCTCAACATGCGCGCCTTCTTCCGCTTCGCCGGGCTGCAGGTCCAGGGAAAGGGTCTCTTCCTTGATGTAGCCGCCGTGCTTTTCCATCACCCGCGCAACCCGGTCGTCGCCCTGGTACCAGGTCACTATCCTGTCGGAGATGTTGAAGCCCGCCGAGCGGCGCATGTTCTGCACGAGGTGGACAAGCTCCCTGGTCACGCCCTCGTCGGCCAGGTCGGGCGTAAGGTTGGTGTCAATCGCCACCAGGTAGCCTGCTTCCATGGCGGAGGCGTACCCCTCTTTGTCGGAGGTTTCGACCAGCAGTTCGCCGGGTTCCAGGGAGAAGCCGTCCAGCCGCACCTGCCGGTTGGCGTTCACCAGCCCGGCTATTTCGTGGGAGTCGGCTTCTCCAAGCAACTTCCGCAGCTTGGGCAGGTCGGGGCCCAGCTTTGGGCCCAATAGTTGCAGGTTGGGCTTTACGGCGAAATCCACCACGTCGCCTTCGTCCTCAAGAGCGACCACCTCTTTCACGTTCAGCTCATCGATTACGTGCGACGCCAGCTTGCTAAGCGCCTCCGACTCGGTTGAGGAGCGCGGCTTCACCATCACCTTGGCCAGGGGCTGCCGCACCCGTATCTTGGCTTTGCTGCGCGCCGCCCGTCCCAGGCTGGACACCCGCATCGCCAGGCGCATTCCTTCCGATAGCTCATTGTCGATCAAGGACTCGTCCTCGGCGGGGAAATCGGCCAGATGCACACTATCAGCAGCACTTTTATCCACCGAAACGACCAGGTTGCGGTACATTTCCTCAGACACGAACGGCGTGAAGGGGGCAAGGAGCTTGGACAATCGAGAGAGGCACTCGTAGAGGGTGGCGTACGCCGATGCCTTGTCGTCGTCGTTTTCGCTTTTCCAGAAGCGCCGTCTGCTGCGGCGTACGTACCAGTTGGACAGCGCCTCCACGAACTCCTGGATGCGGCGTCCGGCGTCGGTGGCGTTGTACTCGTCCATGAGGCGCGTCACCTCGGCGGTTAGCTGCTCCAGCTCGGAGCGAATCCACCTGTCCAGGTCGGAGGACGGCTTTGTTTCGGGGGCTTGCGTTGGGTCGTAGCCGTCCAGGTTGGCGTAGGTGACAAAGAACGAGTATACGTTCCACAGGGTGAGCAAGAACCGCCTCACCGATTCGCTGACCAGGTCCGCGGAGAACCGGCGGGAGTTGCCGGGCGGAGCGGCGGTGTACATGTACCATCGTATGGCGTCTGCGCCGTGGGCATTGATCACCTCCCAGGGCTCCACCACGTTGCCCTTGGACTTGCTCATCTTCTCGCCCTTGTTGTCCAGGATGTGTCCCAGGCATATGACGTTGCGGTAAGACGGCTCATCGGCAACCAGGGTAGCTAGGGCGTGGAGGGTGTAGAACCAGCCGCGAGTCTGGTCTATGGCTTCGCATATGTAGTCGGCGGGGAAGAGATGGCCGCCGCGCAGTCCTTGCAGGTCGCTCTGTGAGGTCACGTGATGCTGCGCATACGGCATCGCTCCCGAGTCGAACCAGGCGTCCAGAACGTGCGGCTCCCTGCGCATTGCGCCGTCGCACTTCCGGCAGGACACCAACACGGCGTCGATGTATGGCCGGTGCAGGTCGAAACTCTCTATGTCCAGCGACTCTTTGTGCTCGCCTAATGCGCGTTCCTTGAGCTCGGCCACGCTGCCGAAGCAATCGTATTCGTCACAGCAATCGCAGTGCCATATAGGCAGCGGCGTGCCCCAGTACCGCTCGCGGGACAGCGCCCAGTCTATGTTGTTGCGCAGCCACTCTCCGAAGCGGCCGTCCCTGATGTGCTCCGGGTACCAGTTGATTTGCTGGTTGCCCGACACAAGGGCCTGCTGCTTGGCGGTGGTGCGGATGTACCAGGAAGACTTGGCGTAGTAGAGAAGGGGAGTGTCGCAGCGCCAGCAGAAGGGGTAGGTGTGCCGGTATATGTCGCGTTTGTAGAGCAGACCGCGCTGCTCCAGGTCGCGCATGATGTCCTGGTCGGCGTCCTTGACGAACTTTCCGGCGAAGGGATAAGTGCCGGTCACGTTCCCCTGCAGGTCAACGGGCTGGACGAAGTTGAGGCCTTCGTAACGACCCAGACCCAGGTCTTCATCACCGAAGGCAGGAGCAATATGAACGATGCCAGTGCCGTCATCCATGGAGACAAATTGGCCATCGACTACCAGAAAGTTCAGAGATTCTGCCGGCCCTAATACTCCCCAGTCTTTACGGTCGAGTTCTGGCCCGCCGAATTTTCTGATCTCGACGCCGTATTCCGAAGGGTTGTAAAGCGGTTTGTAGGTAAGTCTGACCAACTCCCTGCCACCAAACGTAGAAAGCACTTTGTATGGCTGCTGGATCACTCTGTCTAGAAGGGCTGTTGCCAGCACCAACCGTTCTTTTTCTGCTTCTCCGTCCACCTCTACCAGGCTGTATTCGGCAGTGGCATCCACGGCAAGACCGGTGTTGCCTGGAAGGGTCCAGGGAGTGGTGGTCCAGGCGAGGAAATAGACTGGTTCGCCGTGCTTCGTGAGTCGGCGGTAGGAGTCCTGGAACGCGTCTCTGCGCCGTCGGGTATTGTCGTATCCTGTTAGCTGGAACTTCACGAATACTGAAGGATCAGGCGTATCTTCCTGGTAGCCCAGGGAAACCTCGTGGGAACTGAGGCTGGTGACGCAGCGGGGGCAATGGGGTGTACCCCGCATGTCCTGGTACAGCAGCCCCTTGTCCCAAAGCTCCTTGAGAATCCACCAGCCGGACTCTATGTAGTCGTTGGTGAAGGTGACGTAGGGGTCGTCCATGTCCACGAGGAAGGCTATGCGGTCGGTGAGGGCTTCCCACTCCTGGACGTAGCGCATCACGCTGTCGCGGCAGAGGGCGTTGAACTTTTCGATGCCGTACTCCTCGATCTCGCCCTTGGTGGAGATGCCAAGCTCCTTCTCGATCTCAAGCTCCACGGGCAGCCCGTGGGTGTCCCATCCGCCCTTGCGCACGGGCCGGTAGCCCTTCATGGTCTTGTAGCGGGGGATAACGTCCTTGAAGACGCGGGCCAGAACGTGGTGGATGCCGGGCGCGCCGTTGGCCGTGGGAGGCCCTTCGTACAGGGTGAACAGGGGCGCGCCTTCCCGCGCCCGGTCGATTCGTCGGAGGATGTCGGTCTCTTTCCAGAAGGCGAGGACCTCCTCCTCCATGCGGGGGAAGCTGACCCTGGGCGAGACCGGCCTGAACACGGTCGATTCTTTCTCTTCGGTTGTTGCCATTGCGGCTCCTCCGGCTTGCGCCAACAAAAAACCCGTCCCCCTAAGGGACGGGACTTTCTGCCGCGGTACCACCCTTGTTTTCCGGTATTGGAACGCTCTGTGAGGCGCAATCACGCCTCTGCCGTCGATAACGGTCGGCAAGGCCGTCCTGGCTTAATTTGGTTTCGTTCAGCCGGCGGCTCGGGAGTGATATTCGGCGTGCGCCTGGGCGTCCGCTTCCACCGTGCCGGACTCGCTGTGCCTCTGCGATACGCGTACTCGTCTCCGTCGTAGCCTTTGGCATGAAAGCGTAGCACACAAGCGGGCAAGAGGGCAAACGGGCAGGGGGGACGGACATGCGGGCATACGGGCATGGTTCTACAAGCTCACCATGAACGGTTGCACCACCCGCCCGTCTGCTCAGGGGCGGGTAAGGTCCGCGGGCAGCACGGCAGCGTGCAACTGGCCCTCGGCGGGGCTGTGGGTAGTCCGCCAGCGCGACAGGATGTCTTGGCCCAGAAGCGAGGGCAGGCCGTACAGCTTTGGGGTGTCCGGCATGATGACAACGTCCACCCTGTAGTACCTGGCCGTTCCGTTGTCTTCTATGAAGCGCGCCCACGCCTTCCGATGGGAGATCCCCAACTCTTTATGCGGCTATAATCAATGCCCAGAACATAGAGGCCGTCCATTGGCATCAGGCAGGTGGAGTCTGCGCCGGTATCCAGAAGAAGCGATAGCTTGCCGCTATGCGCTGCGCCCTGTATTCGGAAAGCAACCTCCGCCTCGACGTATGGGCGTCCCAGACTATCGAAGTACCCCGTAATCACGGCTACAGGATTAGCTTCTTCTTCTTGGTTTCAAGCAACCCTATTGCCGTCAGGTTTCTATCCAGGCCGCGATTGTCGGACTCATGGATGAGCTCCTCCAGGGAAGCGGCGGCGAAGGTCTTGAACTCGTCTCCCTCTCGGTAGAGGGCAATCCACTGGTCGGGGTGATGCCGGGTGAGTTCTTCGCGCCTGGCCGCCAGCTCTTGCACAACCGACTTTCGGATGCGCTGGCCGGCCAGCGCATCTGCCAGAGGCTCTTTGGTTAACTGCGCTTCCACCCTGCTCTCCTTTATACAATATGCGATGCCGTACTATAGCAGGTTCCGCCCCGATGCGCACATGGAGGGCGGACATGCGGGCAAGCGGGCATGCGGGTTGAAATTATTTGCAGGTACCGGAATTTTTTGTTATACTAACTATAAGTCGCAAGCCTTCATTGGGGCTGCGAGACCAGATCAAGTCCAACGTGGCTTATTTGGTTGGGGCGTAAGCCTCGCCGGATGCCTGAGGCACCGGAAGGAGTTTACAATGTATAGCTGTGTTTTACCCACGAAGTCGTTCTCCCGTTTGTTCGCTGAGCAACCCCCTGAGGATACATCTTCTGTGCAGTTGCGTCGCTACTACGCCGTAGTGCCTGTCAGCGCCATTCCATTAGAGTGGGCCAACTGGCTTGAAGTCAACGCGCGTGAGGCCACCGACAAAGGCAAGGTACCACATGCGATACGGGAGACGCTGACAGACAAGCCTGAGTGGTTTGCGGCTTTCAATCGCGGCCTCACCGTGGTCGCCAAGCAGGTGGAGTACGACAACAAGACCCGTGAACTCACACTCAGGTTCGATGACCAGCTCTATCACGGCGTGTTGGATGGCGGACACACCTTGAAAGCCATCCTAGATTCTCGCGAAGACCTTGACGGCACTTCGCAGGCTGGTCACTGCAATGTAGAGGTCTTTACAGGTCTAGTCGAAGACGAGATTCCTGCCGTCGTTGAAGCACGCAACACTTCTAAGCAAGTGGCATCCAAGAGTCTGACTAACCTTCAAGGTAAGTTTGACGACCTGAAGCATGCTCTCGGCAACGCTCTAGTCGACAAGATCTCTTGGTTCGAAAACGACGATGGAGATATGGATGTGCGGGAAGTAATCGGTATACTCACGGCTCTTGACCCTAGCCATGGTTCTACCTCCCCTGTTGTTGCCTACTCTGGCAAGGAGCAGTGCCTAAAGCTCTTTCGGCAGAAGGATAAAGAGTATGAGAAGCTGTACGGCATCGCTATTGATGCACTGCGGATGTGGGACTCCATCCAGTATTATCTTCCAGGGCACTACAACCAGAAAGGGCCAGAGCCGGGAACTAGCGGAAAATTCGGGAGGCTGACCGGGGTGGCGCAGTCCGCGAAGAAGCCAAAGCAGTTGCCATTCATCGGGAAGTCCACGGAGTACATCATTCCCACCGGATACATTTACCCAGTGCTGAGCGCGTTTCGGGCCATGTTGGTGGAAAAGAACCGCAGGTGGACGTGGGGCAAGGGCATTGATCCAATTCAACTTATCAAGGATGGTGTGGCGGCTGACGTTTTCATAAGGTCAGTACGGGAGTCCATCAACACCTACCGCAACCCCAATCGCACCGGTAAGGACACTCAAGCGTGGAACACGGCATATCTGGTGGCGCAAAACAGGTACTTGATGCTGCCCAATAAGCCGAGAATCCAACCATAGCCTTGGGTGTATGCGAATGGTCTCGCTACTGGTAGCGGGACCATTCAATTTCATCACGGTTAGACCGCCCGTTCACCTCCTGGGTACCCGCCTGCGCGCGTAAGACGGGCAGGTGGACAACTACATCTGCCATCTTCCCGCTCATATGGTTCGACAAGCTCACCATGAGCGGAGGGGTTGGCCATGAACCCGCCCGCGCCCCTCCTGGATACCCGCCTGCGCGGGTAAGACGGGGAGTAGGCGGGTGAGGGACGCCCCGCTTATGTTCCTTCCCTTCGGCTAGGCTCAGGATGAGCGGAGGGTTTGCAGACGGGCAGGCGCAGGCGTGGTTCGACAAGCTCACCATGAGCGGATAAGAAGCGCGCTCTTGTTGGCTGAATGGTGTCGTGGTAATCTGGGCTGGCTTGCAGAGGAGGGATTGCCATGCTCGACGTTATGTCTGAAATATCCATAGAGAACAAGGACCTGTTCAACGAGGCCAGGTTGAAGCAGCTGATGAAGGAGGAGGGACTCTCCGCCGTGGTGGGCTTCTCTCCGGCCAACGTGGTGTACCTGTCGGGCTACTACAACCTGGACATGCACCTGCTGCCGGAGATAATGCACGCCGTGATCTGGCCCTTGGAGGGCGATCCTACCTTCGTGGTCTACGACAGCAGGAACCCGTTCCGCACTTTCATCAAGGACGTGCGGCGCTTCCCCGGCTACTCGGAGGTGGACACGGCGCTTTGGACGCTGGTCGACATCCTCAAGGAGAAGGGGTTGAGCGGAGAGCGGGTCGGCCTGGAGAAGCGATACCTGAACGCGCACTACTGGGACGTGATCAACAACGAGCTGCCGGAGGTCTACTGGGCGGACGGCAGCGACGTGATGGAGCGCACCCGGCACATCAAGACTCCCAAAGAGGTCGAGCTGCTGAGAGCGGCGGCCCGCGCCACCGATAAGGCCATCTTCCTTGCCTACGCACGCGCCAGACCGACCGACACGGAAAAGTCGGTGGGCGACGCCATGAGCCACAACGTGATGCGGAACGGGGCGGACATAGTCACGTTCAACATCATAGCCTCCGGCGTTCGCAGCACCAGCGGGCACTTCCTGGGGGCGGACGTTCCGCTGGAGAGAGGGACGATCATGCGCTGCGACTTCGGGGCGAATTTCGGCGGCTACTTCACCGACCTGGCCAGGATGGCGGTGGTGGGCAAGCCGTCGCAGCGGCAGAAGGATACGTATGCCAAGTTCTACGAGGTGCAGCAGCGCAGCATCCAGGCGGCGCGTCCCGGGATCACCGGCGAGGAGCTGTTCGACGTTTCTATACAGGCGCACGTGGACATGGGGCTGGGTTCGCGCACCATGGTCGGGCACAGCATAGGCGTCACGATTCACGAGAGGCCGGTGGCCGCTCCCGGCGAGCCGTGGGTAGTGGAGGAGGGCATGGTGCTGTGCATCGAGAACGGCAGCACGGAGGAGCCGTACGACGAACGGTATCACATTGAGGACACCATTCTGGTGACCAAAGACGGCTACGAGATGCTCTCCGATTACACGAACACGGAGTCGATGACGGTTATAGAATAGAGGGGCAAACGGGCAAGAGAGCAAGCCCTTACCCCACCGCCGGATTGCTTCGCTCAATTCGCTAACAGTGACGGATGGACGGGTCTGGTGGGATGCCTTGCTTATCCTGACCCGCCGGGCTTCTTCATTCCGGCGCTAGCCTATGTGGCAGCCGATGCCGCCTTCGAACCCTTCTTCCACGCGGCCATCCGGATAGACGACTATGGGAACGACGTCGCCGTATTTCCGCGCTTCGTCCAAGACCTCCTGGCTGAGGTCGGCGCGGCGCTCCTCGTATTCGATGCCTTCCGCGTTCCACTTGTTGAGCAGCTTTACGCAGGCGTCGCAGCCGTGGATTGTGAAGACGATGGGCAGTTTTGCGGTTGCTTGGGTCTGGCTCATAATTCCTTCGCCTCTGAATTCATGTGTTTCCAACTTCCCGCTTTCGGACACTGTTGCGTAACGGACGACGCAATGCCGAAAGGGGTTGCCCGCCGGCCCCTCTGGATTCCCGTGTCAAGCACGGGAACGACGTGTGTGTTGCGCGCTTCATCAGTGGGCTATGTATCCGCCGTCTATGACAAGGCCCGCGCCCGTAATGAAGGACGACTCGTCGGATGAGAGGAAGAGGACGCCGTAGGCTATCTCCTGCGGCTGGCCCACTCTGCCCATGGGCACCTTGCTCATCACCCGCTTCATGCGCTCGGGGTCTACGAATCCGGCCTGGAGCATGGGCGTGTCGATGGGGCCGGGGTGCACCGAGTTGACGCGGATGCCCTGTGTGGCGTAGCGCAGGGCGATGGACTTGGTGAAGACGTGCACCGCCGCCTTGGATGCCTGGTAGCCGGGGTTGCTGGTGTCGCTGCCCACGATGCCCATCTGCGACGATATGTTGACGATGGAGCCGTTGCCGGTTTTCACCAACTCCGGCATCGCCAGCTTGGTGCCGAGGAAGACGCCCTTGGCGTTCACCGCCATTACTTCGTCCCACTCCTCCTCGGTCATGTCCTCAAGGCCGCCGCGTCCTCCGATGCCCGCGTTGTTGACCAGGACGTCCAGCTTGCCAAAGCGGGATACGGTCTCGGCTATGATTGCGCTCCAATCATCCGTCTTGGTGACGTCGAGCGGCATGAAGAACGCCTCTCCGCCGAGCTCGTTGATTTCAGCTTCCACCTTGCGGCCCTCTTCCTCCAGCACGTCCCCGATGGCGACCTTGGCGCCTTCGGCGGCCAGCAGCTTTGCCTGGGCTTCGCCAAGCCCTCGAGCGCCGCCGGATACCAAGGCAACTTTACCTGCTACTCTCATCGTTCTCCTCCTGTTTTGGAGACCTTTTCGCAACCTAGAGTCCCTTCCACGCAGGTTCACCCCCATCTCAATCTTCCCCCATCAAGGGGGAAGAGGTTTTTGCAAAGGTCTGCTAGTGCGGTAATCTTATATCGCTGTCCATCCGCCGTCCACCAGCAACTCCGCGCCGGTGACGAAGGACGACTCGTCGGAGGCGAGGTAGAGGGCGGCGTAGGCCACTTCCTCCGCTTCGCCGACTCGCCCCATGGGCACCAAGGGCAGCACACGGCTGAGGCGCTCCGGGTCGGACAGGTTGTCGTTGGCCGGTGTCTTGATAGGGCCAGGGTGCAACGAGTTGACGCGGATGTTCTCCTTAGCGTACGTCACGGCCAGCGCCTTTGTGAAAAGGGTGACCGCTCCCTTGGAGGCCACGTAGGCCGGGTCGGCGATGTCGGTGCCCACCACGCCGAACTGGGACGAGACGTTGATGATGGAGCCGCGGCCCGCCGTTCGCATGTGGGGCATGGCGGCCTTGACGCCGAAGAACATGCCGCGGTTGTTGATGGACATGACTTCGTCCCAGGTCTGCACGGGCATCTCCTCGACGGAGCCGGACCTGCTGATGCCGGCGTTGTTGACCAGTACGTCGAGCTTGCCATAGCGGGATATCGCCGTTCCTATGGCGTGCCGCCACTGGCTTTCGCTGCGCACGTCCATGTGGACGAATCGCGCCTCGCCGCCCGCTTCCTGGATGCGGGCCTCCGTCGCGATGCCGTCGCGCTCCAGGATATCGCCGATGACGACGCTTGCGCCCTCGCTGGCGAAGAGCTTGGCAATGGCCGCGCCTATGCCCCTCGCGCCGCCGCTGATAAAAGCTACCTTACGTTCAAGTCTCATACGGCTCCTTTCCGTGTGCCGGAACCGGCCATCTCTCTCAGGCGGCGGGCAACCTCCATGGGGGGGCCCGCTTCGCCGGGGAGATGCTCGCCCGGTACGCCCAGGGCATGATAATCGCTTCCGCCGCAGGTGAGAAGGCCGTGGCGGCGGGCCGTTTCCGCCAGCCGGTCGCGGGTGGGCTGGTCATATTCGGCGTAGTGCACTTCCATGCCCTTCAGACCCGCGGCGCGGAGGTTTTCCAGGATGCCATCGAGATTCTCGATTTGCGCCGGATGCGCCATGGCGGCCACTCCTCCCACGCCGGAGACCAGCCGTACGGCTTCTTCCGGGGTCTGCTTGACGCGCTCGGCGTAGGCTAGGCCGTTGCGCCCTATGTACTTTACGAACGCCTCCGCGGGCAGGGAGATGTAACCTTTCTCCACCATGGCTTGCGCTATGTGAGGCCGTCCGATGGCCCCTTGTCCCGCTATCTCCTTGACGCGCTCCCAGTCCACCGGCAATCCAAGTTCGCCCAGCTTGTCTACCATCTCTTTGGCCCGTCCAATGCGGGACTCGCGGAAGCAGCGGAGCGTGGCCTGAAACTCCCTGTCCTTATAGTCAATGTAGTAGCCGAGTATATGTATCTCGTTGCCCGGGATGTCGGTGCTGAGCTCTATTCCGGGGATTATGTGCAGATCGGGGTACGCTTTGGCCGCTTCCCAGGCGGGTTCCAGGCCGTCGGTGATGTCGTGGTCGGTGATGGCGACCACTTTGAGGCCGCGCTTGGCAACGAAGTCGACCAGTTCGGCGGGCTTCAACCTGCCGTCGGACTCCGTGGTATGCAGATGTAGATCAACCTCAACCGGCATGTGGGCCCGGCACCTCACGTCTCATGGTAGGGGCTGGGCAAATGCGGACGCATTTGCCCAGCCTGTTGCTTCAAGGCTACTTGGCGAACTCCACGTTGCGGGTTTCCCGGATTACGGTCACCTTGATCTGACCGGGATAGGCAAGCTCGTCCTCTATCTTCTTGACCACGTCGCGGGCCAGTCCGGCGGCGGCCACGTCGTCCATGGTGTCCGGCTGCACCATGATGCGCACTTCGCGTCCGGCCTGGATAGCGTAGCATCTCTCGATACCGTCGAAGCTGTTGGCGACGCCCTCCAGGGCTTCCAGGCGCTTCATGTAGTTCTCCAGGGTGTCGCGCCGCGCTCCGGGCCTGGCCGCGCTCACGGCGTCGGCAGCGGATACCAGGAAAGCCTCCACGGAGCTCATGTGGTCGTTGTGGTGCTCCAGTATGCAGACTTCCACGGCCTCCGGCACGCCGTATTTGTGGGCTACCGCCGCGCCAATCTCGGCGTGGGGGCCTTCCACCTCGTGGGTCAGCGCCTTGCCGATGTCGTGAAGCAGGCCGCCCGCCTTGGCAATCTCGATGTTGGCGCCCACTTCCGCGGCCAACATGCCGGAGATGTAGCCCACTTCCATGCTGTGCTGGAGGATGTTTTCGCCGTAGCTGTAGCGGTACTTCAAGCGGCCCAGAAGGTTTATTAGCTCGCGGTGCATGCCGCGCACCCCGCTCTCCACGGCGGCGCGCTCGCCCTCTTTGAGGATGGTCTCTTCCACCTCTTCATGGGCTCTCTTCACCACGTCCTCTATTCTGGCCGGGTGAATGCGGCCATCCTGCACAAGCCTGCCAATGGCGATCCGCGCCACTTCTCTGCGGACCGGATCGAAGCATGAGACCATCACGGCCTCCGGCGTGTCGTCGATGATGAGGTCGACGCCGGTTGCGGCCTCAATGGCCCTGATGTTGCGTCCTTCCCGGCCAATGAGACGACCTTTCATCTCATCGTTGGGCAATGGGACGACAGCGGTGGTTGTCTCCGAGACTACCTCGGAAGCGAGACGGTGTATGGAGGAGGCGAGGATTCGCCTAGCTTTGTGGTCGGCTTCGTCCTTTGCCTGCTGCTCCACGTCCATGTAGCGACGGGCTACTTCGTGCTGTATCTCTCCTTCGGCGCGCTGCAACAACTGTTCCCTGGCTTCCGCGCTGGAGAGGCCGGATATGGCCTCCAGTTGCTCCTGCTGTTTCCGAACGAAATCATCCAGTTCTCGTCTGAGTCCGTCTAGCTCCCGGTCTCGCTGATTTACAGACCGTTCCCGTTTTTCCAGACCTTCGCTTCGCCGCTCCAACTGCTCCTTGCGGTTGCTCAGGCCCCGTTCCTGCCGTCGCAGTTCAGAGCGGCGCTCCCTAAGGTCGTGTTCCTCAGAAGTCCTGTGCTTCAAGGCCTCTTCCTGGGCTTCCAGGAGGATTCGCTTCTTCTGCTCCTCCGCGCCTTGGATGATGCCTTGCGACTTCTGTGCGGCTGTTACCAATCCTCTCTTGTTCAGGAAGGATTGTGCGAGATAACCACCTGCTGCCCCCAGCCCCAGAGCCAGAAGGACGATTGAGACGACTAATGCGTCCATAAAACCACCGTCCTTTCGCTCCACCGCGCGGCGTATAAATAAAGATTCGCCCGCGGGGACCAGTAAGCAGTTTCAGATTACCGCCGTTGGAGTTGGGGTGTCAAGTTTTGGGGGACGGACAAGCGGGCAGACGGGCAGGCGGGCAAGGGCAGGTGGGAAAACGGGTGGGCGTGCGAGATGGCCTATGGAACGTGCAGGGCGGACTATCCACCCAGCATAGCTCGGGTCAGCCCTCCTCCATCATCCTTCCAAGCGGGCAAGGATCTGGTCAAGTTTGTTGTCCATTTGTTCTAGCCTGCTCTCTATGCGGTCTAGCCTGCTCTCTACGCGGTCTAGCCTGCTCTCTACGCGGTCTAGCCTGCTCTCTACGCGGTCTAGCCTGCTGTGGACTTCCTTGAACTGCCTGTCCATTTCTGCTGTGAGCGCATCCACAGCAGTATCGACATAGCTGCGCATAGTTTCAAAGCTTTCATCCAATTCTGATTTGGTGACGTATTGCTCTGTTGCCATAGTATCCTCTGAGTCTATGCCCATAATGATGGTGTATATGCCCTGTTGTCAACTCTAGAGGGACACAAAACAGCCAGAGTTGTTGGGGGAGGGGCATTGTGGGCAGCGGCGAGACGGGTGGGTGGGCGTCAGCCGCTTTGGCCTGAGCCCTGCTGGCCTTCCTTGCCGATGCCTTCCATGTCCAGGGTACTTATGAAGTCGGTGAAGGCCGATATGCGGCGCAGGTCCTCTTCTCCTACCGGACGGGGCCGGTTATCCTCGTCACCGGGGGCTACGGGCTTGCCGGACTCGTCGAGCTTGATGCCCGCCTTGTCAAGCACGTCGTCGGCTACGTATATGGGCGCTTGGGCCCGCACGGCCAGAGCAATGGCGTCGCTTGGCCTGGAATCGACGTCTACCGAGGCGCCGTTCACCTGTATGGAGACTTTGGCGAAGAAGGTATCGTTCCGGAGGTCGCTTACCGTGATGTGGAGGACGGACGCGCCCAGGCTGTTGATGACGGAGCCGAGCAGATCATGCGTGAGAGGGCGCGGGACTGAAACGTCCTGTAGCTTCACGGCTATGGCGTCCGCCTCGGCGGGGCCGACCCAGATAGGCAGATAGCGGTCCGAGTCCTTCTCCTTGAGAATCACCACTCGCTGGTAGTTCATCAAGCTCACTCGGATGCTGTCTATTACCATCTCCAACATTCTAAGAGACCAAGCCTCCTCAACGAGTGGAAAATATCTTACGCTGGCGCATTTGGCCTGTCAAATTGGATTACTCCCAAGGCGGTTAAACGGCGTTGTCCGGCGGACGCTCGTCGGAGGCCGCCGCGTCTTCACTTGGCTGGAACTGCTTCAGGCCGTCCAGGAAACCGAGGTAGTTGCTCCGCGTCTCCTCCAGGTGGTCGCCGCCGAACTTTTCCAGGAAAGCGCCGATGAGGACCAGGGCCATGGTGGATTCGCCTATGACGCAGGCCGGCGGCACCTGGCAGACGTCGCTGCGCTCATAGTGCGCCTGCACCCTCTTGCCCGTCGCCATGTCCACGGAGGGTAGCGGCTTGCTCAGCGTGGATATGGGTTTCAGGGCAATGCGCGCCACGATAGGCTCTCCGTTGCTCATGCCGCCCTCGATTCCTCCGGCGTGGTTGGTGACGTGGTGGAAGGGCCGGGCGTCGCCGTCCCACGGTTCGATGATGTCGTGCACCTCCGAGCCGGGCTTTTCCGTGTTGGCAAATCCAGCGCCTATTTCGACGCCTTTCACGGCATTGATGCTCATCATGGCCTGGGCTATCTGCCCGTCCAGCTTCCGCTCCCAGTGAACGTGGCTGCCCAATCCCACGGGCACCCCGTAGGCGACCACCCGGAACACCCCGCCGGCCGTGTTTCCCGTATCGCGGGCGTGGTCTATATGTCGCATCATCCGCTCCGCCGCCTCCGGGTCGGTACAGCGCACCGGGGACTCCTCCACCGCCTGCCAGTCGATATTCTCCGGCACGTTCGCCTTGACGTCGCCGACGGAGACCACGTGGCTGTGTATGCGGACGCCGAACTCCTCCAGGAAACGGCGCGCCACCGCGCCGGCGGCGACCCGCGCCGCCGTCTCGCGGGCGCTGGCCCTTTCCAGCACGTTGCGCACATCGTGGTGGCTGTACTTCATCACGCCGGGGAAGTCGGCGTGTCCGGGGCGCAGCCGCGTTACGAGGCGTATCTTGGCGTCTTCGCCGACGGGCTCTATCGACATGGCCTCGGTCCAGTTGGCGAAGTCGCGGTTCTCTATCCACATGCCTATGGGGCTGCCCAGCGTGAGGCCGTGCCGCACCCCGGAGAGAATCTCCGCTTTGTCGCGCTCTATCTGCTGGCGAGGCCCGCGCCCGTAGCCCTGCTGTCGTCGCGCCATGTCGCGCAGTATGTACTCCTCGCTGAGGGTCAGCCCAGCCGGCATGCCCTCGACGATCACGGTCAGTCCCTTGCCATGCGATTCACCCGCTGTTAGATAACGAAACATTTATTCTTCCCTCCGTCCGATAACACTAGTCGTCCCACTCGTTCAGTGCCCACTCCAAAAGTTCATTCTCACGCCTCTCAATTGCAACTCTTTGCCATTTGCCAAGATCTTTTACTACTTCTTGAGTGATCAGTAGCCCCGTCTTTCTATAATCTTTAGCCTTTTCTTTAGGGGCCTTTGCACCTAGCTTGGAATTTAAGTTTGGAGGGAGGACTAGCAGGTTCCCGAGCCAGTGTACCCATTTTCTTTCAGAGCTTTGAGGCAGAATATGCTCTATTGAATTGGACGCGCTGCTCATCCAAATACGTTTCCATTGCTCGTTGTCGAAATTCTGTCCAGCTTCTTGTGCCAAATGTTCTTCATATCGGTAGAAGAAATAGCGAAGTCCTTCTTGCCAGTCAGAGTAGCAATCGGTCTTCCGGAGTGCCTTGATGGCTTTATCAATAGGGTAACCCGCACCAATCGCTGATAGTCGTTTCAATAGCATTGAAGCAGGCAGATTCTCATTGATAATGCTCCAAGCGAGACGAACATAATCCCCCACAGCAGTCCGGGCATCATTTCGAAACATCCCGTAGATACGAAACGTAACGTTCTCCCATCGCCTCAATATGTCTGCCTTCTCACTATTGGTCAGATCTGAGCGAAGGTGTATTGCTACAGCAACCAATCTGGCATGTGCAATCCTATTGACGGCGTTAAGTCTGGGATCAGCAACTAGTTTGTCTAATGTCTCAGTTACCAGCTTTAGCCACTTCGTGGTTTCGATTACCTTCCCTGGACCTGACGTTGACTGACTTTGAAGTAGGTTAGTAGCATCCTCCTCACTTAGGAGACGACTAGGTCGATCTTCGAGCCCGAGCCGCAACGTTGCTGCAAAGCGGAGAGACTGAGTGCTCATGCCCAGACGTAGTCCTACACACCTGTAGATATCTGCCCAAAGCTGGTGCACCTCATCTATGATTTCATCCTTAGTACCGGTGTCGGCCTCAAAGACAATTGCCATGAGCATGCTCTTAAGACGATCAAACCACGAAACTTCAAGGCCACGACTGTTTAAGACCTCAAAAACGGTATAGACGAGGGCCTCGTTATGTATTTCGTGGAAAACAAACGTTAGCCTATTTTTTAAGAAACTGACTAATTGCGCTAGCGACAAGCCGCTGCCTTGCCAGTTGTGGACAAATTCGTCACTTTCCTCAATCGCTGACAGAAGCTCTCGGTCAGCGAGAGTAGGTGCATCCTTTGAACGAGGATGACGGCCTGTTCGCATATAATCTGCAAAATAGTGGCTGGTATCGTGATTAGTTTGAAGTAGTAATAAGGACGTGTCGGGCTTTACCAGCGCTTCGTCAAGTTCTTGTCCAATTCTTCTGCTAACATCGTCCGAACGGTCAAGGGCCTTTGCAATTGCCTTGAGGATCAGTAGAAGAGTTGTGATGCGTTGTTGACCGTCTACAACGTCGACGACCTGATGCTCGTCAGTAATAATGGTTACTTTTTCTCTACGAAGACCCACTATGGTCGCCATAAAGTGCTGAGTATCCCCCCCTGCAGTCCAGGTGCGCTTGATATCTTCAAACAGATCTTTTCTCTGTTTGGAGTGCCAACTGTACGCCCTTTGATACTGTGGAATTCTGAAGAGTCTCCCGTTAAGTAAACTACCAAGGGTTATATGCTGAGGCTGAATCTCAATCATATTCACACTCCTGCTATGAAATCAGGATGGCCAGTCCCCTCACTCCCCCAACGCCCGCCGCGCTGCTTGGAACATCACGTCCACCGGGGCGTCCCGTCCCGTCCAGAGGCGGAACGCCTCCGCGCCCTGGTAGATTAGCATGGGCAGGCCGCCCAGGGTACGCGCTCCCGCTTTGGCGGCTGCTTGCAACAGCGGCGTCTGCTCCGGGTTGTAGACAAGGTCGTAGACCAGCGAGTTCGCGGGGATGGCGTCGCCGGGCAGGGGCGTCTCGTTCTCGCCCGGGGCGTGTCGCATTCCCAGCGTGGTGCAGTTCACGATGAGGTCCCACCCGTTCGATAGTTCCGACGGTTCCAGAAGGACGGCGTCCGTATTCCCCGGACTGTCCAGAGTCTCGATGAGCCGGTGCGCCCGCTCCACAGTCCTGTTGGCGATGGTCATTTGTCCGGCCCCCTCTTTTAGCAGGCCGTATACAATCGCTCTGGCAGACCCGCCTGCGCCGAGCACCAGCGCCCGCTTGCCGTGGGGCTGGAAACCGGCGTCGGATTGCAGCGCTCTGAGAAAGCCGGTTACGTCCGTGTTATGCCCCGTCAGTCTGCCTTCCCGGTTCACGATGGTGTTAACCGCACCCGTGTCCTGCGCCGCTTGCGATACCTCATCAAGGAATGGCACCACCGCCTGTTTGTGGGGCACGGTTACGTTTGCTCCCAGGACGCTGGGGCTTCTCAGCGACGCCATGCGCCCGGCGAGGGCATCGGGATGCGTTTCCCAGGCCAGGTAGCGGGCGTCGATTCCGAGGTGGTCGAAGGCGGCTTGCTGGAAGGCAGGAGACGCCGAGTGGCGCAGGGGGTAGCCGATGATTCCTACGGTGTCGGTCATGGCCGGTTGCGCCGTCCTGGCTAACCCGCGGCTTTGGCGCCGTTGCAAAGGTCCTCCGCCTTCCGGATGAAAAGCCCTATCTCGTGAAGGTGTGACCTGATAGTGCCCGGGGAAAGCCACTCCTCGTAGAAGTTGGCGTGCAGGTCGCGGGCGCGCCCGAACAAGGTCTCAAACTCTTGGTCTTGCGTGGTCTCCGCCATCCAGTGCACGGCGTGGAGCAGGTGATTGTGGCGTCCGTGCGCCAGGCCGTTCTCCTCCGCTACGGCCTTTACCATCTGGGACGCAGCGCCCCATGCCTTTTCCGACGCTTGCAGCAGGTCTCCTTTGTCCAGTTCATCCTGCGCTTGCGTCATGTACATTTTGCTGCGAGCGACGTATGTGGCGGTTTTTGCGAGCATCGGCGGAAGCTCTCCTCTTACGCATTCAGTATAGTGTCTTGCGCGTGCAGCAGACAACCGGCTGCGTTCTACCGGTTTCTTTGCGCGTCCAGGTAGCTTTGCAGGATGATGGCGGCGGCGGCGGCGTCCAACCGGCCCCTGTTGCGCGACGGCGCTACGCCTGCCTCGTGGAGGCGTCTTTCGGCCTCTTCCGAGGAAAAACGCTCGTCCCAGACGTCCACCGGCATGGGCGCGGCGGCGTCTCTCACCGCCTCATAGAAGCGACGGGTCTTCTTGGCCTGATAGCCTTCAGTGCCATCAAGGGAGAAGGGCATACCGACCACAATCCGTTCCGCCTCCTCCTCGGCGGCGATCTTGATGACGGTTTCCACGTCTTTGTTCAGGTTCTGCCTCACGATGGCGGTGTAGGGCGTGGCCAGCAGACCGGAATAGTCGCATACGGCGACACCGATGCGCCGCTCGCCAACGTCTAGGCCAAGCACTCTCATTTTAGCTGGCCGCGCAGTATGTCAACCGCCTCCCGCAGGGCCTCTTCCAGCTTCTCCGGCTGGTGTCCGCCCGCCTGCGCCATTTCGGGACGTCCGCCGCCGCCGCCGCCCATCACCTTGGCGGCCTCTTTAACCGCGTTTCCGGCGTGCAGTCCCCTCTGCACCAGGTCGCTGGTGGCCATGATTAGCATGGTGGGACGATCGTTGATTACGGCTCCCAGGGCCACCGCTCCGCTTCCCAGCTTGTCGCGCAGCCAGTCCCCTGCTTCCCGCAAGGCTTGCATGGAGCCGGCGTCCATCCTTCCAGAGGCTATCTTCACGCCGCCAACTTCTTTAGCCGACTCCAGCAACTCCTGCGCCTGATCCCTGGAGGAGGCCCGCTCTTTGGCGGCGACCTCCCGTCGCAGGCGCGATACCTCGTCCAGCAGGGATGCCACCCTGGCTTCCACGTCCTGCGGCCATGCGTCCAGTTGGCGCGATACGCGGTTGAGGAGGTCGTCTTGCTCCGTGGACAGGGTTTCCGCGGCGTGGCCGGTCAATGCTTCCAAACGGCGCATGCCCGCTCCGATGCTGCTTTCCCCGGTGATGCGGCAGTAGCCGATGTCGCCGGTGGCCCTGACGTGGGTGCCGCCGCAGACCTCGAAGCTGAACCTGTCGCCGTTGGCTATCTCCACCACTCGCACTTCATCGGCGTAGCGCTCTCCGAAGAAGGCCAGCGCGCCCTCCGACACCGCATCGCGGAAGGTGGTCTCTCTCTTGCGCACGGGCACGTTGGCCCGTATGCGCTCGTTGACCAGCGCCTCCACTTGGCGCGTTTCCTGCGGGGTCAGCGGGCCGACGTGGGTGAAGTCGAAACGCAGCCTGTCCGGCGTGACCAGCGACCCGGCCTGCCTGACGTGGCTGCCGAGGACGGCTCGCAGGGCGGCGTGGAGCAGGTGGGTGGCGGTGTGGTTGCGCGCCGCATCCAGGCGGCGGTCGCCGTCCACCGTGGCCACGACTTCGTCGCCCCTGGCTATCGCGCCCTTGACCACGCGTCCGCGGTGTACGATAACTCCGGCCACCGGCGATTGCGTGTCTTCGACGCGTATATCGCCCTTGGGTCCCTCGATGACGCCGGTATCGCCCACCTGTCCGCCGCCTTCGGCGTAGAAGGGCGTCTCTCTGAGGATGACCTCCAACTCCTGCCCCTGCGACACCTCACTCACGGGGTGGCCGTCCACTATCAGTCCGCTGATCACCGAGGGCGCGGTGGTGGTCTCATAGCCGAGGAAATCGACCTGCGACACGCCCATCTCGCGGTACAGGCGCTGTGCGTCGTACCCTCCGGCGAAACGCTCCCCGGCGACGCGTCCGCGCTGTCGCTGCGCTTCCATCTCCCTTTGGAAGCCGTCCATATCGACTTCCAGGCCATGCTCGCGGGCTATCTCCGCCGTGACCTCCACGGGGAAGCCGTAGGTGTCGTAGAGGAGAAAGGCTTGCTCTCCGGCGAGGGAACCGTCACGTTCGCTGGCGAACATCTCTTCCAGGATGCGCATTCCCGTCTCGTAGACCTGGCTGAACCGCTCCTCCTCTTCCTGCAATACCCTGAGCACAAAGTCGCGTCCCTCGGCCAGGTTGGGGTAGATGGGCCCCATCTTCTCGATGACTGCCTCCGCAATCAGGGGCAGCACCGCGCTTTTGCCGGTTTCCAATCCCAGTTTGCGCGCGAACCGTATGGCGCGGCGTATGAGGCGGCGCAGCACGTAGCCGCGGCCCTGGTTGTCGGGGGCGACGCTGTCCGCGATGAGAAACGACGCGCTGCGGGCGTGTTCCGCCACCACGCGTATGGCCGTGTCCGTCTCGGCGTCTTTTCCGTACTCTTTGCCTGATAGCTGGCAAACCCTGGCCACCAGCGGTTGGAACAGATCGGTCTCGTAGAGGGTGGAAGCGTCCTGGAGGATGAGGGCGGCGCGCTCCAATCCCATTCCGGTGTCGATGTTGGGGTTGGGCAGGGGAGTGCGGTTGCCGTCGGTGTCCTGGTAGAACTGCATGAACACCAGGTTCCACAGCTCCAGGAACCGTCCGCAGTCGCAGTTGGGGCCGCACCCTTCGTCCGGCTCGTCTTGGCGGCACTCCCCGCCGAAGTCGTAGTGGATTTCGCTGCACGGCCCGCAGGGGCCTTCGTTGCCCGCCGGGCCCCAGTAGTTCTCCTTCTCGTCGAAGCGGCGTATGCGTTCCTCTGGCACGCCGGTGTTCAGCCAGATGTCGTGGGCCTCGTCGTCGTCCAGGTAGATGGCGGCCCAGAGCCGCTCCCTGGGCAGCTTCATGCGCTCGGTAACGAACTCCCAGGCCCACTCGATAGCCTTCTCCTTGAAGTAATCGCCCACGCTGAAGTTGCCCAGCATCTCGAAGAAGGTGAGGTGGCTGGCGTCGCCCACTTCGTCCACGTCGGTGACGCGGAAGCACTTCTGCACGGTGGTGAGCCTGGGCCGGGGCGGCGTCCGTTCGCCCATGAAGTACGGCTTGAACTGCACCATGCCGGCGCTAGTGAGCAGAAGCGTGGGGTCGTCCGGCGGCGGGATCAGGGACGAACTGGGCATGAGAAGGTGGTTCTTCTCTTGGAAGAAATCCAGGAAAGCCTTTCGTATCTCTTCAGACGTTCTCACGTGGTTGTCGATTTTAGGTGCGGCGTTTGGGGGTGTCAACGCAAGCGGCGGTTTCCTTGAGTGCCAGCTGTTCCAAAGTCTGCGTCGTGGCTTGCCCCCTTATTTCTGTCTGGCATATGCTAGAGTGGGGTTCACGAAGCCCTCAATCCAACTGGGATTATCTTCTAGATGGGAGGTGGCTTATGGAGTTCGTTCATCAACCCTCCGAGAGCAATAGCTTGGCCGATTTCCTCAATGAAGGATTTGCTGGCCCTTGGACGCATTTTCGCGCTGCGATTGCTTTCGTAAAGCGGTCGGGCACTCGTCACATTGAGGGGGGTCTGGCTTCATTTGCAAGAAATCATGATGTCGAGATCATCGCTGGAATCGATCACCGCGGCACATCATACGAGGGACTTGAGAACCTCCTGCATGCAGTGTCTCCTGGTGGCAGAGTGGTGATATTCCACAATCCCACATTCCGTACATTTCACCCGAAAATCTACTTGTTCAAGTCATCTGTGGCTGCTGACATGGTAGTGGGTTCAGGCAATCTCACTGGTGGAGGGTTGTTTGTCAACTACGAGGCCGGGGTTCGCCTTCGCTTGAACTTAGCGAATCCAGATGAAGCTGCAATCTTGACGGAGGTTGAGAGGGTACTTGACCGGTGGAGCGACCTATCAAGCGATACGGCACACTTGCTGGATCAGCAACTACTTACCAAGCTTGCTGCCTGGGGCCTTACCCCTTCAGAATTGCTTGTCTCCTCCACTCCTTCAAGTGAGCAAGGGGATATTGGAGACCTGACTGAGCGCGATGACTTTCCATTTAAGGCTCGTTCAGAGCCAGGGCCACCACCTTCTTCTACCCATAGACAGCATACACCTGTGAGCAGATCATCAGAGCCACCTTCGGCAGTTCCAGGACCAAACATCGGTTTCGTGATGACCCTCCAGCGGACAGACGCAGGTGTGGGGCAAATGACACCGGGAACCTCAATGCGTTCACCTGAGATCTTCATTCCTCTAGCGGCCCGTAATTCAGATGCTGACTTCTGGAAGTGGCCCTATGGTTTCACAGAGGACCCCAGTAGACCCGGCAAGTTTGATCGCCACGGCGTGAGAATGCGCTTGGCCAGCGAAGTAATCAGTGTGAACATGATGACTTGGCCTGCTAAGCATGACTTTCGGCTACGCAGCGAATCTTTGCGAAGTGCTGGGAATATCGGCGACATTCTCCGATTGGAGAGAGCAGTGGACCCGAATGCTGACTACGAGTACCTCGTCGACGTAATCCGGCAAGGAACGCCGCAATACCCAGTGTATCTTGCACTGTGTAGCGTCCCTGTGCGCAACTCCCAGAAGCGCTATGGGTATTTCTAGACCTTCTCGAATCGCAGTATACGTTCAGAGGCTATCGCGTTTTTCTTGAATATGCTGCGTGGCACGAGCATCTCCATGGGCATGTCATCCACCATACGGAAGCCAATGCTCTTCGCGATTCTTGCAATCTGGTGGGGGGTATCTATCTCGAAACGCCTTCGACCTGCTGTTGTCCGATTGTTGCCCACTACCAGAAACATCGAGCCGCCTGGTCGAAGCAAGGTGTACATTTGTTGCGTCACTTGACGCATATCGAAGAAATACTTCGCCAGCAGTGCTGACAGATTCTTCCGTCTAAAGCCGACTGGAGCTTCGTCGTTGAGTTGATCGATTTCCTCAATCAAAAGGCGGGTGGCCTCTGGCAACAAGGCTCTATTCTCTTCGTAAGACGCCCAGTATGCGGTTCGGTCCCTACGCGATACCTCCCGGTTTCCAATCATCAGAGTGTCTCTTGCTCTATGTTCATCACGTGGCAGTAGTCCAAGGTAGATGAGGCTCAGCCTATCGGTGTCAATATAGGGAAGCGCGGTCGCGTACGGCGGCGAAGTGATTACTGCATCAACCTTCCCAACCAACAGGGGTGCCACGCTGGACGCCTTCCGTGCGTCGGCCTCGTGCACCTCAAAGGCTCCGAGCTTGGTGTGCCCGCGTTCTGCTAGAAAGGCTGCCACAGTTTGTGTGGATCGGGCAGCCTCTTCGAGGAATAGCAGAATGACTTCTCCCGACGCAACATACTTCTCTTCTCTACGTATCCGTAGATCTTCGTTCTTCTGCAAGGAAACCCTTCGTAGGATGTTACTTAGAGCGATACGGTAAAAGCTCTTGATTGTTGTCGCTACGGGTATTTTACTGATTCCCTTTTCGATATGGTTCAACTCCATGATGGTCTGCTCGGAAAACCAACGCTCGAGGTAGAATCGGTCACCGTTCGGAAGCGACGCAGACCAACTCGCCTCTCCATGATGAGACAGCGGGGCACGGACTGCTTCGGCAAGTTTGGGATAGGCTGCCGTCAGAGTCGCTGGCTCCAACGCAAGAGCTTGACACTTCACGTCTGTGATGAACACTGAGAGTGGATTCATATCGATCCCATAGCTGCTGCGTCCCGACAGCCGTGCTTCAACCAAAGTCGTGCCACTTCCGCACATCGGGTCCAAGACGACGGCGCTCTTTGGCAGTTGTGCAATGTTCATCAGCGCTCGCACAAGTTGAGGAAAGAATTTGCCTGTGTACTCATGTAATCCGTGCGTCGCATAACGAAGGGACCGCCGGTTCGGCAAGTTTGAGGCCACTAGATCAGAGATGTTTTCTTGCGATATGCCATTCTGCGAGGTGGCTCGTGCAATTCTCTGCGTTGCTTCGCTCCTAAGCTGAGCCGTTAGCCCGTCGCTGTCATTGCCTACTGAGTGCCAGTAGGCGAGCGCCTCCCTCAGTCCGTCAATGTTGCTGGTGGGCGCTATCGAGAATATCGAAGCTGTTTCATGGTTACCATTTATAGGGACTATAGGACCACTTGTTAGAGCGTGCAGCTCCTGGAGTGCGAGCTTGCGCTCAAAGGGTTGGATGTGTTCTTTCATTTGGCAGACTAGAGTTTCCAAAGCCTTAGACCTTCTGCAGGATCAATATGTTTTCAGTCTTTATCTTTCCTATCTTTGGGTTGAATGCCTTACGAGTTGACGCGATCACCCGCTCTATTCGCTTGACTTCCCGGAATCCGAACTTGGCCCCAGCGTCGGCGAGTAGTGATGCGTTGTCAATACGTTCGCCTTGGATCGTGGAGTCGCCGATGACAAAGCAAGCGTAACGGTGATCACCTAGTCGGTCCCGTGTCCAACTGAAGATTGTTTCAAACTCTCTACTAAACGTGTCTGGTGTCGCTCGCTTACGCCCTTTTGCGCTGTACTTGCGATGGCTGCCGATTTCCGCACTCTTGAATTCTTCTGGATCGTAGCCCAGCCAGATCAACCGCGTGCGATGATACAGGTGATAGCTGTACGCATTGGGATAGGGAGGCGAAGTTATAAGCAAATCGAAGGGCTCAGTCTCTGGTGTCTTCAACAGGTCAGCAGCGAGCACTTGACACCAACCGCTGTCATTGATCGCGGCACTCATCTCGCGTAACGCTGGTATGACTGCATCGAGTTGAGCCAGATACAAGCGCACCGTGTCCCCAGGCCTTATATCTTTCTCGCGACGGACGTATCGGGTATCCGAGTCCTGTTTTGATACCCGAACGATAATCGCAGAGAAGACAACCTTGCACAGCATTTGGATGGCCTTACTCTGGACTCTTCCAAGCATAACGAGAAGTTCTGCGAGTTCTTCAACGACATGGGGAACGAACCAAAAGTCGCAAATCTCTGGTGATGGCCGCCAGCCATCTGACTGAAATGGCCTCTCCTCCCAAAGCATGTTTCCGGTTGGCAACGCTGCTTTCACCAAGAGCCGTTCGCAGTCCCTGTGATGGTCGGTCAATTCCTCGAAATCTGCATCAGATAGGGGCGTAGTCTTCGCTTTGCTGATGAGGACAGCAAGAGGGCTTGCATCGATTCCAATCGCACGCCGTTTGAGAGAGAGTGCCTCTAGCAAGGTTGTTCCACTGCCGCAGAAGATGTCAGCAACGGTCTCTCCCGCCGACGACAACTCTTGGATGAGCGCTCTTGGGATTTGAGGGATGAACTTGGCGGGATAGGGATGTAGATTGTGTGTCAGATATGTCGTGGTCGCGGAACCGAAGTCCCATTCGATGTCATCGAGTCGGGTGAGCGCGTAATCTTTGCCGGGTAGGACTATGTGTGCATTCATTACGTTGTAAAGAGTGGGTGCCAGTCCTGGTGCCAGGGAGTGTAGCAGGAAAGCGGAGAGGTAGGCAATCCAGTACTGACATTCATTGCCAGAGGAGGCAACACCAGCATTTCAGGACTTGAGAGTCTCTTGGAATAAGCCCGTAGCCTACTAACGTTTCCTTGACATGACCCATGCCCTGTGCTAACGTCGTGCCCGCTTTGGGAGAGGATGCCGTCAAAGCCCTGGGGAGGCACCTGTAGGGCGGGGCGGCTCAAGCGATAGCGGCGGTTCACCGCACCGTTGCTTCTGAATGGATGGCGAATCTATGAGTGTGGCGTCTCTTGGCCAGGCTAGGCGTGCTAAGCTGTTGCAGCTTTGCGCCGAGGCATTGAACGGCAGGCGTCTCATTCTGGCAAGCAACCGCGGGCCCATCGGGCACCAGATAACTCCCTCAGGCGACATTCAGCCCAGGCGCAGCAGCGGCAGCCTGGTAACCGCGTTCTCCTCGCTGATGCCCGAATTCGACTTCACCTGGATAGCTTCCGCCATGGGGGAGGGCGACAGGCGCATCTGGGAAAACAGCAACGGCTCCAGCATTCCCGCCGCGCTTCCCGGCTACAAGCTCTCGCTCCGCTACGTGAACACTCCGCGACGCGTCTATCACAAGTATTACAACACGTTCTGCAACCCGCTGCTCTGGTTTCTTCAGCACTACATGTGGAGCACGTCGTATACCCCTAACGTGGACGGCGCGGTATACGACGCCTGGGAGAACGGCTACGTAAAGGTGAACCGTTCCTTTGCCGACGCCGTGATTGAAGAGGCGGCAGGCTTGGACCAGGAAGTCTGCGTGATGATGCACGACTATCACCTGTACCTGGTGAGCGGCTACGTGCGGGAGCGGCTTCCCCAAGCGGTCATCCAGCACTACGTCCACATACCGTGGCCCGCTTCCGGCTACTGGGAGATGATACCGTTGCAGATCAGGCGCGAAATCTGCGGCAGCCTGTGCAGCGCGGACATCGTGGGATTCCAGACGCGGCGGGACTGCCGCAACTTCCTACAGTCCTGCGAGGAGTTCCTGCCCGGCGCGGAGGTGGACTACGCCGCGTCCGCGGTGCGCTACGAGGGCAGAGAGACGGCTGTTCGCGCTTACCCGCTCTCCATCAGCGTTGACGAGGTGCGGCGCATCGGCTCTTCTCCACGTGTGCAGGAATACGAGCGCCAGCTTGCCGACGTTTGGGCCGAAAAGAACATAGTGCGCGTGGACAGGGCGGAGCCCAACAAGAACATCCTGCGGGGATTCCGTTCCTACCAGATGCTCCTTGAGCGTTATCCCGAAATGAGGGGCAAGGTCAAATTCGTTGCCTTCCTCGTTCCTTCCCGCACGCACATCCGCCAGTATCAGCGCTACATGGAGGAGATCCAGCAGTCGGTCAGGTCTATCAACCAGAACTACGGCACGCCGGAATGGGAGCCCATCCAACTGTTCATGGAGAACAACTATGTTCAGGCGGTGGCCGGTATGCGCCGCTACGACGTCCTGTTGGAAAACGCCGTCATAGACGGCATGACGCTGGTGGCCAAAGAGGCGCCGCTCATCAACCGGAGAGACGGCGTCGTCATCCTTTCCGAGACCGCCGGAGCCTACCCCCAGCTTGCGGAGGGCGCGCTTCCCGTAGCTTCCGCCGACGTGGAAGGCACCATGCGGGCGATGCACCAGGCGCTCAATATGCCCGAGGAGGAGCGGCAGCGCCGGAGCGCTTCCATGATAGAGGCGGTGGAGAGAGAGGACATCCACTTCTGGTTCCAACGCCAGTTCGAGGAGATTGCCTCGCTGACTAGCTAGTCTCCAGCTCGCCGCTAAGCCAGGTGAGGAACGATTCCGCTTCATCCACGCCGTTCAGCCTGTGCTCCGTTGCCTCCATGACCTCGGCGGGCGTTTCGTCTCCTACCACGCCTATGTTGACCGCTCTCAGGACGCCGTCCGCTTGCAGTTCCGACGCCGCCTTGAACATGTTGACGTCGGTCACGTCGTCGCCGAGCACCAGCGCGCCATCGAGGCTGCGCTCGTCCGCCAGGGCGGACAGGGACGTGCCTTTGTCTATGGCGACGGGCAGGAGAAGCTCCACCACCATGCGGCCATGGCGCACGACCATCCAATCAGCGGCGGCGGATGCGACCGCTTCCAGGACGGCGTCCCGCATCGATTCGGGGTCGCTTGCCAGGCGGTAGTGTATCGACAGGCCGACTTGCTTGGCCTGCACGACTATGCCGGGTAGCGTCAAACGGTTCGTCAACTCCGCCGTGACGCTCCTGAGCCTGTCCAGGTAAGGCTCCGCTTCGGGCGCGACGGTCAGCCTGCCGTCCTCCCATCGCTCCAGGCCGTGCGTCGCGAAATATACGATGTTATCCGCCTCCACCATGGATAGCGCCTCTCTCATATCGCGGCCTGTGACCACTGCCACGGCGGCAAGCTGCCCTCCCAGCGCTTCCAACGCCCGCTTTGCACCCGGCCTGACGCGCGCCTGCTCCGGACGGGGCGCTATGTCGGATATGGTGCCGTCGATGTCGCAGAACAGGCCCCAGCGCCGCGTGCGAATGTCGGGCAGCAGGGCGGTTACGGTTTGCTTCAACGCTTTCAGAGTCATGGTATGCCTGCGGAGTATACATGCTAACGAGCGGAGGCGGGCAGGCGGACATACGGAAATACGGGCAGGCCCCGCCCACCGCCGCGCTGGATTCCCGATCGGGGTCGGGAATGGCGGGGTGTTTGCAAGCGGGAGGCCTGAGATGCTTCGTCGGCGGAGGGGTCTTAGTGCGGATGGGGTTCAACCGGCTCCTCAGCATGACAGCTTGCGCCATACCGCGGGGGAAGGGTGGTGCGGGGTCCCCTACCCCTGGGCCAGCCGCTCAGCGTCCTGTATGAAGTCCGAGGTCTGGTTTATGAGGCGTTCCGTCACCACTGGCTGGCAGTAGTCGTGGTAAAAGCACTCGCCGTGAAGTACCACCTGACGATGTGAGTAAAGGGACGAAAGGTCATCAAGGGACCGGTCTTCCTCTGCGAGGACTCGCAGCCTTCGGCCGGCGGCGGTGGACGTTCCGGGCTCATGGCCCGTGCGTGCGAGAACCAAAGCCTCCACGGCGCGGACCGTGGCGCACCACGCCTTCTCAGCCGCGTCCCGAATGTCCCCGGCGGCCATCTGCGACAGGGCGGCGTCCCGCATAAGGCGGGCATCTGCGAATATGCGCTCTGCGTTGGCTTCAACGGTGGTCATGGTATTCTCCGGTGGGCATTTTACCATAAGGCAGACGGCGCGGCCATGACCCGCGACGGCTGCCCCACCGCCCCGCCCACTGGATTCCCGTGCTTGACACGGGAATGACGGAGAGGGCAACGACGAAGAAGGGGGCACCTTGTCCGCCTGCCCGTATGTTCGTATGTCCGGGGGCAGCGCGGGGCGGGGCGGTCTTTTTCCGTTTCCTTTGCTATAATCTGTGGTATGTCGCTTTTAGTGAAAAGATTGGAGACCCCGGAGGAGACGGAGGCGGTCCGCGTCCTGCGCACCCGCGTGTTCGTCTATGAGCAGGGCGTTCCCCCCGAACTGGAGGTGGACGAACTGGACGCCACCGCCGTCCACGCCGTCGCTTTTCAGGACGGCGCGGTGGTTGGGACGGGACGGCTCATTCTGGACACGCCCACCGAGGCGCGCATCGGGCGGATGGCGGTGGACGCGTCGCTGCGGCGGGGCGGAATCGGCGGCGCGGTGCTCGACTTCCTGGAAGGCGAGGCGCGGTCGGAGGGGATCAAGCTCATATCGCTCCATGCTCAGCATTACGTGAGGCAGTTCTACGCCAATCGCGGCTACCAAGAGCGCGGGGGCACATTCATGGAAGCGGGCATCTTGCACGTGGAAATGGTAAAGGACGTGGCTTGAGTCCCCGCCGGCCGAGGCACGGTACACCCCCATCTCAATCTTCCCCCATCAAGGGGGAAGAGGTTATGGAAAGGTCTACGCAGCGGGAATGGAACGCCTGACCTTGCGGAACATCATCCTCACAGGGTACCCGGGAACGGGCAAGTCGACGGTGGGTCAGGTCGTCGCCCGCATCATGGGCTGGCAATTCATAGACGTCGACCGGGAGATTGCGGACAAGGCTGGCAAGACCATAGTCGCCATCTTCGAGGAGCATGGCGAGGAGCGCTTCAGACAGCTGGAACGCGACGCCGTGCGCGAGGCGTGCGCGGGTCAAGGCCGGGTGATTGCCGTGGGCGGCGGCGCGATAACATTCCCCGAAAACAGGGAGCGGATGGAAGCGGCGGGCGTAGTCGTCTGCCTGGACGCCCCGCCCGAGACCATCCACCGGCGTCTGCAAGAGCAGAAGATAGAGCGCGGCGAGGAGGCGGTGCGTCCGCTCCTGGAGAGCGGCGACCGGCTCGCAAGGATACGCCAGCAAAAGGCGGAGCGGCAGTCCGCCTATGCCGCGGCGCACTGGACGGTCAACACCGACCGCATCTCCGTGCAGCAAGCCGCCGATGAGGTGGCGCGCGCCTGGCGCATTCTGTCGGGCAGGCCGGCCTCCGGCGTTCAGCCGTTTGCCGGGCACCCTCATCTGGCCGCCACGGTGCACTCCTCGGCGGGAGAGTGCCCGTTGCTGGTCGGCTGGGGGCTTCTGTCGCAGATCGGGGAGATTCTGGGCAAAGCGGGCGTGGCCGGGCCGGTCTACCTGATATCGGACGAGACGGTGGCCGGTCTCTACGGCGAGGCCGTCCAGGCCGCCTTTGAGCTTGCCGGAATCGAATCGCACCTGTACGCCTTCGCTCCCGGCGAGGCCAGCAAGACTCTGTCCTCGGCAGGCGAAATCTACCACTGGCTGGCGTCGCTGCGAGCGCAGCGCGGCCACACCGTCGTCGCGCTTGGCGGCGGCGTGGTGGGCGACCTGGCGGGCTTCGTGGCCGCCACCTACACCCGCGGCATGCGCTTCGTGCAAGCGCCCACCAGCATAGCCGCGATGATGGACGCGTCGATAGGCGGGAAAACCGCGGTAGACCTTCCGCAGGGCAAGAATCTGGTCGGCGCATTTCACCAGCCGCTCATTGTGGTCGCGGACGTAGCGACCCTGCTGACCCTGCCGGTGCGAGAGGCGATGGAGGGCTGGGCGGAAGCGATAAAGCACGGCCTCATTCTGGACGCCGGTCTGTTCGAGACATTCGAGCAGCAGGCCGACGATTTGATTGGATTGGAACATAAGCTGGCCACCGAAGTAATCAAGAGAAGCATGTCGATCAAGGCCGGAGTGGTCTCCCAGGACGAGCGCGAGACCCTGGGTTATCGCAACCTGCTCAACTACGGCCACACCATCGGACACGCGCTGGAAGCGGCCACGGAATACGGGAGGCTGCTCCACGGCGAGGCCGTGGCTATCGGCATGATGGGCGCGGCAAAGATAGGAGCGCGTATGGGGATTACCCCCGCCGACGTGTTGGAGCGGCAGGAGGAGGTACTGCGCCGCTTCGAGTTGCCGGTGCGCATATCCGGCGTGGAGATGGAGCGGGTGGAGGCGGCGATGACGTTGGACAAGAAGGCGGAAGGTTCGAACCTGCGCTGGGTGCTGCTGGAGGGGGTTGGCAGGGCGGTGGTGCGCAACGACGTTCCATACGAGCTGGTGCGCGAAGTCCTGGCAGAGCTGGCCGGCTAGCTGACTGCTTGCAGCGCTGTCTGCACTATTACCACGGTTGCCGTGGTAATCACCAGCACGATGGCTATGCGCATGAAAACCCGCTGCGATATACGGGGCAGTATGAGCAGAGCCAGGGAGCTGCCCACGAGCACCACGGGCCACAGAATTACCGATACGGTCAGCGTCTGCAAGGTCAGAGAACCCGCCAAAGTCAGGGATACTATGGCGAATACCTGGATGACAAAGAAGAACATGCCCAGGCAGGCGCGGAAGGTTTGCCGGTTCCAGCCCTGATTGATCATGAGGAGCACCACCGGCGGCCCGGACATTGTTGTGCTGGTGGAAAGCGACCCGCTGAGCAACCCCGTGATGCCGGACGCTATCCGCTCTCTCCGTATGGGCACGGTAATTCCCAGCAGCAAAAAGGTTGCCATAGCCAGCGCAATGCCTGCCACCACTATACGCAGCACGTCTGAAGGCGCCACAAGCAAAACGTAAGTACCCAGTGGAACGCCCACCACTCCGGTGGCCACCAGGGGCAATACCTTGCCCCATTCAACCTGCCGCCAGGTCTGCATTACTATGAAAGTATCGGCCACAATGCTGAGAGGGATGAATACGGGCACCAACGTCTTGGGGTCCCACAACAGCAACAAAAGCGGCGTGGCTATGAGTGCGAAACCAAAGCCGGTGGTGCCTTTGACTATCCCCGCGGCCAGTATTATGAACACCGCGGGAATCAGGGTGATCGGCTCAACTCCTGCGGGCATTTGCAACATGCCCTATCTTGACACAGCGAGGCTTGCCAATACAACCTGAGAGAACGCAGGTTGCGCCGTACTTTGGATAGCCTCGATGCCAGACTATCTTCCCGCTCATATGGTTCGACAAGCTCACCATGAGCGGGAAAGGGTCGAGGCAATAACCAGGTAGGGGCGGTTCGCGAACCGCCCCTACTACAAGAAGACGTTACGTCTGCCCTGCAAATTTGCTAGGCGGTGGCCCCGTCGAACTCTATGACCTCGTTGCGCTCCCGCTGGAACGCCAGGTACTGCTCCTTGGTCATCGGCGGCTTGTCGGTGGCCTTGACCTCGTTGGCCCTGGCCGCGCCTTCGGAGAGCAGGTCTATTACGGTGGCCGCCATCGACTTGGCCGGCTGGATGACGGCCTTCTCGTAGTCCTGGATGACGTAGTCCTTGCCGTGGCCGGTGCCGGTCGCTCCGCCGCAATAGGGGTGAATCAGCGGCATGATGTGAGCAAGGTCGCCCATGTCCGTGGAGCCTCCGCCGTTGTGGGTGTCGGGGCGCACCAGCACGTTCTCTCTGCCCACTACGTCCGCCGCGTTTTCCGCAAAGAGGTCTTGCATGGTCTTGTTGTTGCGCATGGGCAGGTACCCCGCTATGTTGGTGATGCTGACCTTTGCCCCCACCGCCAGCGCGCCGGCCCTGAAGCTGCGGTCCACCTTGGCGCTGTTCTGCACGACGGCGTCCAGGTTGCCGGAGCGAACGCGCCATTCCAGGGTAACGTTGGACGGCACCGCGCTCACCGCGTCGCCGCCGCGGGTCAGGATGCCGTGCACTCGCACGGTGTCCTGCTCGCGGAAGGTCTCACGGTTGGCGTTTATGCCGGTGAGGGCAATCATCGCCGCATTGAGGGCGTTGATGCCCATGTGCGGCGCGCCGCCGGCGTGAGCGCCCCGGCCCGTGTACTGCACGAACTTGACCACGTGGCCGTTGCTAGTGCCTCCGACGGCCAGGTTGAAGTCATCCGCCATGGTGTGGCAGATCATCGCCATATCAACGTCGTCGAAGACGCCGAGCTTGATGAACTCCTGCTTGCCGCCCATGAACTCTATGCTGCCGCTCTCGCGCAGGTTCATGCGGCGCTCCACCTCGATGAACTCTTCCGCAGGCACGGCGATAGGCACTATTCGCCCCGATAGATTCTCCACGACCCCCGGCGCCATCAGCCCGATCAGCGCGCCCATCATGCTGCCTATCTGGCAATGGTGGCCGCAGGCGTGGGCCGCCCCGGTTACTTCGTCGTGGTAGGGATGTTCCAGGACGCGCAGCGAGTCTAGTTCTCCGATGACCGCCACCGACGGCCCGGGCCCGGCTCCGCCTTCCACCGCGCCCTTGACCCCGGTGATGGCCAGGCCGTTTTGGAAGGGGATGCCCATGGCCTCGAACTTCTCCTGCACCAGCCTGGACGTCTTCTGCTCGGTGAAGCCGGTCTCCGGGTTGCGCAGGATGTGTTGGGCTATGCCGGTGATCTCGTCCTTGCGTTCCTCTATGGCTTCTATGGCCGCCTGCTTCATCTCGGCTACGGTAGGCATGAATTCCCCCCAACAGGTGCTAGTAGGGCGGAGTATAGCGGGCAAACGGGCAGACGGGCAAGGGGACGTTCCCTTACAGTGAGGCCAGCCGCTCGGCGTCCTGTATGAATTCAGCGGTCTCGCGGATGAGGCGTTCCGTCACCACCGGCTGGCAGTAGTCGTGGTAAAAGCACTCGCCATGAAGAGTCGCCTGCCGGTCGGAGTAGCTGGCGCGCAGGTCCCACAGCGAAGGGTCGGCGGCGACGAGGGCTTGTAACCCGCGGCCCGCCATTGTGGGCGTTCCCGGCTCCTGCCCCGTGCGCGCAAGGACAAGGGCCTCCGTAGCGCGGACGGTGGCGCACCACGCCTTCTCCGCCGCGTCCCGAACGTCCCCGGCGGCCATCTGCGACAGGGCGGCGTCCCGCATAATGCGGGCGTCTGCGAATATGCGCTCTGCGTTGGCCTCAACGGTGGTCATAGTATCCTCGGTGGGCATTTTACCATAAGGCAGATGGCACGCGCCACGCGCCGCCGCCGGGCATACGGGCAATCGTGCAAACGGGCAAGGGGGGTACCCGTCCCCGCCCCGCCCTGGGTTCCCGATCGGGGTCGGGAACGACGGTGGGTTGCGTTTTGCCCGCGCCGCGCCGTCCCTGACACCACCCCCTTCCCCACACCCCTACGCACCCGCTACCCTTAGCCCATGGACTCACGAAAAACCGCCTTACACCCTCGGCGTGGCGCGCCCCTCGGCAGCCAAAACGCCCGCCTCCATGCCCCCAACTTTGCCCCCAAACTTGATTCGTTTCTCACCTCCGCCAAAATTTGGGTCGATTTTAGCCTTGTACTTGACATAACGTTGGAAACGAATACCCCTTCTCAGGCACAAAACCACTCCGCCGTTAACCGCCGTCTGACCGTTTTCTCATGCCTAACATGTCTTTTCATGACACCCCAAAATCGAGTTATGTCAAGTGCTCGACCATCGCCCGCACCCTTCGACAAGCTGGGTAAACTCCCCCC
Source organism: Dehalococcoidia bacterium (assembly GCA_963667055.2). Taxonomy (GTDB): domain Bacteria; phylum Chloroflexota; class Dehalococcoidia; order Lucifugimonadales; family QGNO01; genus DAOUJH01. The sequence continues at coordinate 595,064 of OY762956.1, read as the reverse complement.
CCACCGTCGCCGCGCTGGATTCCCGATCGGGGTCGGGAACAACGGATGGAGGGTTGCCCTTGACAGTGGTTGGGGGCGCACCTAAACTCGGTTTGCGTTTCTACGGCGCGTTTCATTGAAGAATAGGGAGGCATTCTATGACTAAGCCACTGGAAGGTTTGCGCGTTCTGGATTTGACCCAAGTACTGGCCGGCCCGTTCTGCTGCCGCCTGATGGGCGACATGGGAGCGGACGTTATCAAGGTGGAGCAGCCCGGCACGGGCGACCCGTCCCGTAACTTCCCGCCCAAGTACAAGGACGTGGAGAGCTACTACTTCCTGGGACTGAACGGCAACAAGCGCAGCATCACCCTCAACTTCCGAGAGGAGTTGGCCAGGGAGGCGTTCTACGACTTGGTAAAGACATCCGACGTGATGGTGGAAAACTACCGTCCGTCGGTGCCGCCCCGCCTGGGGATCGATTACGACACCATCCACAAGATCAACTCGCGGTTGGTCTACTGCTCCATCTCCGGCTTCGGGCACGACGGAGCCCCCAATCCCAACCGCCCCGCATTCGACACCACCATTCAGGCCAGCGGCGGCGTGATGAGCGTGATAGGCCATCCCGGCCAGGCCCCTTCTACCATGGGTGTGCCGGTGGGCGACCTGGCGGGCGCTTATGCCGCGCTGTCGGGCATTCTGGCGGCGCTTGTCGACCGCGAGCGGACCGGTGAGGGCCGTCACGTGGACGTGGCGCTCTTGGACACGATGCTCACTCTGCAGGCGTACATAGGCCAGTATTACCTCATGTTCGACTCGGAGCCGGGGCCTCTGGGTTCCACTCACCCGACGAACGTCCCCGTCACCGCCCTGGAGTGCAAGGACGGTCGCTACGTGCAGATCCAGTTCGCCAACCAGCCGCTCTACATGCAACTGGCCAACAAGCTGGCGGAGATGTATCCGGACGAGTACGGGGACCTGCCAAACGACCCCCGGTTTGCCAATCCTCCCGCGCGGTTGAAGAACAAGGCGGAGCTTGTGGAGTTCCTTACCGGCGTCTTTTCGAAGAAGACCGCCGACGAGTGGGATTCGGAGCTGGGCAACGACATGCCGGTGGCCAGGGTCAACACCCTCGCCGAGTCGTTTGCCGAACCGTCCGTGATCAACCGCAACATGACTCCGATGGTCAACCACCCGCAGGCCGGAGAGTACAGGACGATTGGCAACCCCTTGAAGATGGGGCAGGAGGAGGAGTACAGGCCCGCTCCGGGACTGGGACAGCACACGGACGATCTGCTGGCAGAGCTTGGTTACGACGACGCCAAGGTACAGGCCATGAAGGACGCCGGGGCCGTATAGATTCTCGGTCTAGTCTGAGCAAAGAGGGGCCCCGGATGAGGCCCCTCTTGCATTTATCGGGATAAGGAGGAGCGCATGGCGCGTCCCCGCGTATTTGTCACCAGGCGAGTAGACCAGGAAGCGCTAGACCTGCTTGCTTCCGAGGCCGATGTTGAAGTGTGGGAGGACGACGCGGCTCCTCCCAGGGAAGTCATGCTGGAAAAGGCGGCGGAGGTGGACGGCATCTTTACCACGAACGAGGACAGTATCGATGAGGCACTGCTCTCCAAGGGCCGCGGTCGCATGAAAGTCGTAGCCAACATGGCCGTTGGCTACGACAACTTCGACGTGCCGGCTGCCACACGGCTCGGAGTAGCTATGTCGAACACTCCGGGGGTGCTCACCAAGACCACGGCGGAGCTGGGCTTTGCGCTGATTCTGGCCGTGGCCAGACAGGTCGTGCTGGGCGACAGGGAAACACGACAGGGGAAATGGAAGTACTGGCATCCTTCGCTGTACATGGGCCAGGACCTGGCAGACTCTACGCTGTGCATGATAGGCATGGGCAAGATAGGCGTGGAGGTGGCCAAGCGCGCCCTGGCCTTCGAGATGAGTGTGGTCTACCACAACCGCAATCGCCGCAGCGACGTGGGGGACGAATATGAGTATTGCGATAGCCTGGAATCGGCGCTCGGTGAGGCCGACTTCGTCTGCATCACCACGCCGCTGACCGCGGAGACGCATCACCTCATAGGGCGGGACGAGCTTTGCATGATGAAGCGCAACGCTATCCTGGTGAACATAGCGCGGGGCCCCGTGGTCGACAACGTGGCGCTGTACGAGGCGGTGCGCGACGGCGTAATCGCGGGCGCGGGTCTGGACGTCACGGAACCTGAGCCGATACCTTCCGAACATCCACTGCTCACGCTGCCCAATGTCGTGATCACGCCGCACATTGGCAGCTCGACCGTTCGCACCCGCAGGGCGATGGCGGTGCTGGCTGCTCGCAACATAGTTGCCAGGCTCAGGGGCGAAGCTATGCCCAACTGCGTGAATCCTGAGGTTGTGTAGGGGTTCACCGAATCCCGTAGAAGTGGTCGAGCGGGCCGTGGCCGCCGCCGATGCTCAGGTTGCCGCGTATGGCGTTGGTGACGTACTCCTTGGCCTGCGTCACCGCTTCCAACAGAGGCTGGCCCTTGGCGAGCCCGGCGGCAATGGCCGATGCGAAGGTGCAACCGGTGCCGTGCGTGTTCCTGGTGTCGATGCGCTCCGCCCGCAGTTCGTGGAACTCCGCGCCGTCGTAGAAGATATCCACCGACTCATCGCCGGAGAGGTGGCCTCCCTTGATGACCACGGCTGCCGCGCCCGCGTCCAGCACTCGCTTGGCGGCTTCCCTGGCGTCGTGGGGAGACCTGATGGTCAGTCCGCTGAGCACCTCGGCCTCCGGCAAATTGGGCGTGACCACCGTCGCCAGCGGCAGCAGCTTGCCGCGCAACGCTTCCACGGCGTCCTCCCTGAGCAATCGGTCGCCGCCCTTGGCCACCATCACCGGGTCTACCACGAGCATGGCCACGCGGTGCTCGGTCAGCTTGGAGGCCACGGCTTCGATTATCTCGGAAGAGGAGAGCATTCCGGTCTTGACCGCGTCCGCGCCGATGTCGGTGAGGACGGCGTCGATTTGAGCCTCGATGACAGCGACGGGTATCTCGTGGATGGCGGTGACTCCCAGCGTGTTCTGCGCCGTGACGGCGGTGACGGCGGATGCGCCGAACACCCCCATAGCGGCGAAGGTCTTGAGGTCGGCCTGGATGCCCGCGCCTCCCCCGGAGTCGGAGCCGGCGATGGTCATGGCGATGCGTTTATTGGTCATGGGTTTGCTCCGCTTTTCCATGAATTACGGGCATTACAGGAGCAAGGCCGGCGGGTTAGGGTCAAGGTGCCTGACCAGAATATCTGAGTTCGTAAAGCCTTCTCGCTCGGCTTTAGCCAGCACATCTTCCAGAGAATCACCAAACACCAAGGCCTTGTCTTTGGTTACAGCAACCCACTTGTGCGGATGCTCCTTGACAAGAAATTTCTCCTGGCTGGCAAAAAAGTCAACGACTTGGCGAAACTCCTCGCTGCGTTGCCGTATGGCTTCGAACCCTCCCAGTCCCTCGATCATTTCCCGAACCGTAGTCATAATTTCGCCCTTGTAATTCCGTTTGTTCCGAGTCTCCAGCGCCGCACAATCATAACAAACCGCAAGAGGGAGACGCAAAGATTCTGGCGAAGCCACCCCAAGTTCGGCTCAAAAGACTGTGTTCGCCCATTAACCTGGGATAGCCTCCACCCGTTCCTGAAGTCCTTCGAAATCGTAGTCCTGGGCGGCGCCGGACCTTGATGCGACAATGCTCCAAGCCACCGCAATGACCGTAGAAACGGCGAGCGCGGCGCCAAAGCTGACCAGGAACTTGCCGCCCCAGGGTATGTCCAGCCACGGCGAAAAGTCCGGCTTGGGGAAGAACAGCGCGCCGACCGCGATTCCGGCCAGGCAGCTTACCAGGGCCGCCGTGCCGCTCAGCCGCTTGCTGTAAAGCCCGTAGAAGACGGGGAACGCAGCGCCTGCGCAAACCAAATCCGCAATCAGGAAGAGGTAGAGCACGCTGTAGCCCTGAGAGGCGATGAACACGGCGGGAATGGCCACCACCACCGTGATGGCGCGCGACCAGCGGAGGAGCAGCGCCGTCCTGATGGAGGGCTTGAGCCGGGGCAGGTCGCTGGTCACGGCGCTGGCTATGCCGTTGAGCAGGGTGTCCATGCTGCTCATCACCAGCCCCAGGGCGAGCACCAGTATCACCATCACGGCCCAGGTGGGCAGTATCTCCAGAATCAGCCAGAACAATGCCACTGAGCTGTCTTCCGCGGGGACGCCGTAGCCAACGGCCATGATGCCAAAGAGACCGGCCAGGATGATGATGGGGATTACCAGCGCCCCGCCTATGGCGAACGCCTTGCGCAGGGTGTTGTTGTCCCTGGCGTTGTACACGCGTTGCCAGAAGCCCTGGTGAAACATGTTGGCGGCGAACACGGCGATGATCAGCGTGAGACCGAACTCTATGCCGGGGGTGTGCGACAGGGAGAGGAGTTCCGGCGAAGAATCGCGTACGGGTTCGAAGGCGTCGCCGAATCCGCCGATAGCCACCACGGTTGCCACAAAGGCGATGAGGAAGAGCGGGAGTATGACCAGGAACTGGACCGTATCCGTAAACACGGAGGCGCGAATTCCTCCGTACGCCGTGTAGGCAAGCGTTCCGATGGCTACGATCAACGCCGTCCAGATCAGCGGCACGTCGGCGATGAGGTTGAGGGCCAGGGCGGTGCCGGTAAGCTCGGCGGAGAGGAAGACAAACATATAGAACAGCATCACGGCCAGCACGAATACGTACATGGCTTTGCCGAAGCGGTGCCATGCGTATTCGGTTACGGAGTGCCCTTGCGGCATGAGCCGCCTCATGCGGGGCCCGATGACTGCGAAGGCGACGATAGGCGCCGCCTGGCCGATGCCGTAGCCGATGAGCGCTATCAAACCGGCCCACGTCCCCGTTTCGGCCGGGCTGAAGAGTATCCATGCGCCGGCTATGGAAGCAACAACGGTGGCGACGGCGACGCCCGCGCCGGCCGTGTTCCGGTTCACTATGAACTCTTCCACGCTGAGCCTGCGGCCCCGTATGTACAGGATGCCTATCGCCGCAAATGTCAGAGCCGTAATTACTGCAAATATGATGGCCAGAGTTTCCGTGGACATGTGCCGCTCCAAAATATAAGGGCCTCCAGCTTTGAGAACCGGAGGCCCCTAATTTGTGGAGCGCTGTAACCAACTCCCTACGCTGGTATTACCCAGATCAGGTTCAAGGGTCGCCCCGAATTGGGACCTCTCAGCCTGGTGTAGGCTCCCCCTTGGTCGGAGATATTCAGTTGTTGATGGGCATTGTAGATACTTGACGGGCAACCGTCAAATTGGGCGTTATTCGGTTGTATCCGCTACGTGCTGGATGGCCCGCACTATCTTGTCGTAGCCGGTACAGCGGCAAAGGTTGCCCGCGATGGCGTGGCGTATTTCGTCCTCGGAGGGGTGCGGATTCGTGTTGAGGTACGCCCGCGCCGAAACCAGAAAGCCAGGGATGCAAAAACCGCACTGGAGCGCGCCGTAATCGATGAACGCCCTTTGCAGCGGGTCCAACTCTCCGCCCTTTGCCAGGCCCTCTATAGTGACGACGTCCTGGCCTTCCACTTCGGCGGCCAACATACAACAGGAGTCTATGGCGCGCCCGTTCAGCATGACCGTACAGGCTCCACAGTTGCCGTTGCTGCACCCTTCCTTAGTTCCGGTGAGTTGGAGCTCGTCTCGCAAAGCGTCCATCAGGGTCTGCCACGGCTCCACCAGTATCTCCACGGGATCTCCGTTGACAGTGAAAGAAACGGGAATTTTTGGCACGATTCTCCTCCCTGGCTAACTAATTTACCTGCAGCGGCTGACCGAGCGATTCCATGCACATGAGCAGGGTGCGGCGGGTCAGCACCCGCACCAGCTCCTTGCGGTACTCCACGGTGCCGCGAACGTCGTCGATGGGGCTGGCGGCTTCCACCGCCTTCTCGCCGGCCTCGCGGACAAGCTCGGCGGTGATTTCGTTGCCCTCGAGCAGCGCCTCGGCGGCGCTGGCGCGCACCGGCGTGGGCGCTACCGAGGCCAGAGCTATGCGGGCCTTGACGCAGTTGCGCGTGCCCGGCTCCAAGGCGACAAAGCTTGCCACCCCTGCCACGGCTATATCCATCTCATTCCTGGGAATGAAGCGCAGGTAGTGGCTGCTGCTGTTGTCCTCAGCCGGCGGCACTATGGTCTCCAGGATGACTTCATCCGGGGCCAGTACGTTCCGGCCCGGCCCGGTGAAGAAGTCGTCAAGCGCCACCTCGCGCTGTCCCGACGGCCCCACGATGACGACTCGCGCTTCGTGCACCAGCATACCTGGCACGGCATCGGCGGAGGGCGCGGAGTTGGCGATGTTCCCCACCACGCTGGCGCGGTTCTGTATCTGTATGGAGCCTATAAGCTGGCAGGACTCCTTGATGGCCATGTAGCTTTCTATGGCCGGTGAGAAGGCCGCGGTATCCGTGCAATTGACGGCTGCTCCAAGGTGGAGCCCTTCGCCGGGCACCCACTCCAGACGGTTCATCTCAGGGATGCGCTTGATGTCCATGATGACGGAGGGCGTGCGCCTGCCGCTCTTCACCTGGTCAACAAGGTCAGTGCCGCCGACAATGGGGCGGACGTCTCCGTGAGAGCTGGCTTGCGCCAGCGCCTGATTCATCTCGTCTAGTGTCTTTGGCCCAGCAAAAGAGAACGGTTTCACAAGTCCCTCCCGGATGAACGTGTTGCCGATTATACGAAAAGACGGCAAGAGATAGCAATGATTATTTAGGAGTCTCGCGTCTTCAGTCGGATAAGGGAGGCGCTCACCAGATAATCATGATCACGGACGGCGAGCCGACGGCGCACATGGAGGACGGCTACCCATACTTTGCCTATCCGCCCAGCCCCCGCACCATCCACGAGACGTTGAAAGAGGTGAGGCGGTGCACGCAGGAAGGTATAGTAATCAACACGTTCATGTTGGAGACCAGCTTTTACCTGCTGGACTTCGTCGACCGGATGACCCGAATCAACAAGGGCAGGGCCTTCTACACCACCCCGGACAGACTGGGCGAGTTCGTCCTGGTCGATTACCTGAGCAGCCGTCGCAGGAGGGTGGCGTAGGCGGCTGGGGCGGGCAAGCGGGCATACCGACATACGGGCATCTCTGTAGGGGCGTCCCTCGTGGGCGCCCTAGGCGGGCGGGCAGGCGTGGGTAGAAGGACAATGTGCGGCAGAACAGCTTTTGCTGCATACCCAGGCCCCGATGTATAATGGCTCCAATAGGGGGGCCCGCTCATGGTTGACAGCAAAGCATCAATAGAACAGAGCATAATGGACAAGATACGTTCCCGGGGAACGCTGAATGTCAATGGAGAGAACTCGCCTGGCGAGGCCAGGTGCGTCAACGCCATTCTGAGCTCCACCCTGGCGCGCTGGTGCTCGCTGCGCGGGGAGTCCATGCCCATCCCCAGGCTCAGCGCGGAGGAGGAGGGCGACCTTGTGCGGCTGGTGGACGAAATGCAGGCGGTCAAAGCCGCCGATCCGGCCGCGGACACCCTACACTTGGAGGTCGCAATCGACGAGCTGGTGTACGACCACTACGGGCTTACGGAGGAGGAGGACACGGCCATAGAGCGCAGCCTGGGGCTAATCCACCAAACGGACGAGGAGGAGGACGCGGCCATAGGACGGGCTATGAATGAGGCGTTGGAGGATCCAGAAAATGTCGCAGATGATAGAAGCAGGGCGGAATTCGAGGAAATAATGCGGAAATGGCGGGAAGAGGAGTTGGCCGGGTGAGGTTAGACATCAAGCCATCCTACAACCGCGACCTCAGGCGGATACGCAACAGAGATGTAAGACAGAGATTACGCCGCAAAATTGAAGAAATTGAGTCAGCGTCCAATATCGCTGGAGTAACCAACGTTCTTAAGATGGCAGGTTATGACAACCATTACCGCATCCGGGTAGGCAAATACCGCCTAGGGCTTGCCCTTGAAGACAATGTGGTCGTGCTGGTCAGATTCAGACCTCGGCGGGACTTCTATCGCCACTTTCCGTGACACACGCGGAGCGCAGAGATGCCCTCCGCCTTATGGTAAAATGCCCACCGGAGAATACTAGACCACCGTTGAAACCAACGCCGCGCGCATATTCGCAGACGCCCGCCTTATGCGGGACGCGGCCCTGTCTGCTTGCAACCCAGATTCTTCGACTCCGCTCAGAACGACAATCGTGGCCAGATGACGGTGTACTCGCTTGTAAACCTCCGCTCAGGGTGAGCGCGGCGTCTTCTCCTCACCCCGCCAGATTGCTTCGCGGAGTTCATCCTGAGCGCAGCCGAAGGGCTCGCAACGACGAAGGGGGATCTGCTCGGATGCCCATGGGAGGGCATGGCGGTGGACAGGAGTGCACCCCCATCTCAATCTTCCCCATCAAGGGGGAAGAGGTTTTGCTCAGGTTCGCCTGCGTAATGAAGAAGCGGTATGGCGCATGGTGGCGGTATTCATTCGAAGGCGATATGATAACTCCCCGTTATCTCAGGGACGCCATGAAAACCGAGCATGACTAACCGCTATCCCGCAGTTGCTTACAGCGTTACTCTCAGAGTGAGCTACGAAAATGTGCCAGGCAAGCTGGGCGTAATCACCACGGCCGTTGGTGAAGTGGGCGGCGACATCGGAGCGATAGACATAGTCTCCACGGACCGCGGGCGGATGGTGAGGGACATAACGGTCAATGCGCGAAACGTCGAGCACGGCATTCAGATTGCCACCACCATAAAGTCGCTGCCCGGCGTCCGCGTCAGGAGCGTCTCCGATCCGACGTTCCTGCTGCATCTTGGCGGCAAGATATCCATGGCGTCGAAGGTGTCGATTCGCACCCGCAACGACCTTTCGCTGGCCTATACGCCCGGAGTGGCTCGCGTCAGCACCGCCATCCACGAAGACCCTTCCGGCGCTTGGACGCTGACCTCCAAGTCCAACACCGTGGCCGTTGTCACCGACGGCACCGCCGTGCTGGGGCTGGGCGACATAGGCCCGGCGGCGGCGATGCCGGTCATGGAGGGCAAAGCCCTGCTGTTCAAGGAACTGGCCGGAGTGGACGCCTGGCCGATCTGCCTGGACACCACCGTCCCCGAGGAGATCATCCGGATAGTGAAGCACATATCGCCGGGCTTCGGAGGGATAAACCTGGAAGATATTGCTGCGCCGAACTGCTTCTACATAGAGGAGAGGCTGAAGGAGGAGTTGGACATACCGGTGTTCCACGACGACCAGCACGGCACCGCTATTGTGGTAATGGCGGCTTTGTACAACGCGCTGAAAGTGGTGGGCAAGAGGATAGACGAGATAAGAATCGTGATGTCGGGCGCGGGAGCGGCGGGGGTCGCCACGGCAAAGCTGATAGAGGAGGCGGGCGCCCGCCGCATCATTGGCTACGACAGGGAGGGCGTTCTTCACAGGGGCATGGACTTCAGCGAACATTCCGGGAAGAGATGGTTCGCGCAGAACACCAACCCGGACGACTTTCGCGGCGACCTGCTGGGCGCGATGAGAGGCGCGGACGTGTTCATCGGGCTGTCCGGTCCGAACGTGATCGGCGTCGACCACTTGAAGGCGATGAACGGCGACCCCATCGTGTTCGCCATGGCCAATCCGGAGCCGGAGATAAGCCCGGAGGACGCGCTGCCCCACGTCCGGGTGATGGCGACGGGTCGTTCCGATTACCCCAACCAGATAAACAACGTATTGGCTTTTCCCGGAGTTTTCAGAGGGCTGCTGGACTCCCAGACCAGGGAGGTGAACAGCGAGATGAAACTGGCCGCGGCGCACGCCATAGCCGGCGCCGTCCCGTCCCGCCACTTGAACGAGGAGTATATAATGCCCAGCGTTTTCGACAGGGCCATGGTGAGAAGCGTGGCGCGTGCGGTGGCAATAGCGGCTCGCCGCACGGGAGTAGCGCGCCGCAGGAGGCGCGGGCCCGCGTCTCGGGCCAGGCGTCGATTGTAGGGCGTGTTGCGTCAAAATGAATTGTTACCGAGAGGTGTAGTTCAGCCGTGTCCCAGAGGGCTTCCAGCGCCTTGTCCAACTGGCGTCTCACCGCAATGAGCCGCCAGGTCCACTTCCGGGAGCCCCGGCGGGTCTCCCCACTTCCCAAAGGTGCGGATCGGGATGGCAGCATGGCCTTCTTACTCGACATCAGCCGCGCGGCGGACTTCCTGTGATAGCCGGTGCCAGATATTATCTCGTCCAACAGAGACCCACGCTCCGTACGCCGCGCACGCTGATACCTTTGCTGCATCAACTCTATATACTCTTTCACGCTGCTCCTCCTCATGCTCCCTCCGGTAACAATGATTTATGAGGCAACGATAACGCTTGACCGGGCATATGCCAGGTATTACAATGGAATGTCCTATATTAGAACGGATGTGTGACGAGGGAGCACAGTGAATATAAACCATGTGTTGGAAGAGAAGACTGCGGAGGAAACGCAAACTCTGTGCCGGCACCACTGGCTGATTGAGCCTGCGGGAGGGCCCACCAGCAAAGGGCGTTGCCGTGTGTGCGGCGAGGAGCGCTTCTTTAGAAATTCTCTGGATAGTTTGGGGTGGGAGAGGGATACGTCGGTGATAACCGACTCTCCTCGTCCGCGTGTGGCCACTATTTCAATAGTGGAAGAAGAGATGGACGAGTAGGCGTTTGCCCGTCATAAGCCGTCGGTGCTAGAATGGTTCCTCTCTGGGGATTCGTCTAGTGGTAGGACGTCAGACTCTGGATCTGAAAGCCCTGGTTCGAATCCAGGATCCCCAGCCAGACTCCGTGGCGCATTCGTCTAGCGGCCAAGGACATCGCCCTCTCAAGGCGAAGATCACGGGTTCGAATCCCGTATGCGCCACTTACCGCATAAGCCGGCGCGCTCCGCGCTCAGGGAGTGTCGTCATCTTCCTCGTATGGCGTCTCACCCTTGGGCATCCGGTATCCAACGCGATGCTCGGTGAATCTACTAAGCGCATTGACTATCTTTCCGTGTTTTCCATATTATTTCAGTAGCTATTGATTTGGGGAGAGGGACGGGCAATGGAAACCAAGAAAAAGAGACTGACCCTGGACCTAGACCCCGCATTTCAGCGGCGACTGAAGGCCATCTCTGCCCTCAAGGGCGTCAGCATGCGCGGGTACTGCCAAGCTGCCATTGATAGGGAGTTGACGAGGGACGAATCCAACGGTTTGGGCGGGCTGTTATCCGAGAAGCCCGACCACGAACTGTTCGCAGAACTGCAGAAGGAGATATTCGGGGACAGGACTCTACCGGGGAACTCCGCCGACCTGATTCGAGAGGCACGCGAGATCAGGGATGCCGAGATGGAGGGATGGGCGTGAGCGGATTTGTCGTCGTTGATGCGAGCGTGGCCATCAAGTGGTTGGTGAGGGAGGAGCACACCGACAAGGCGCTGGCGATTCTCCGTGCATGGCATGATGAAGAGGTCACCCCGGTCGCTCCACACCTGCTGCCCTTCGAGGTCACCAACGCCCTCCATCAAAGGGTGTTTCGCGGCCAGTTGAGCGTTGGGGAAACCGCTCGCATGATCTCACAATTGCTCAGTTCGCGGCTTGAGTTGCATCAAACGGCAAAGCTTCACGTAAGAGCCTTGGAGTTGGCAAGCGAACTCCAGCAGGGGGCGGTCTACGACGCCCACTATTTGGCGCTGGCCGAAGAGTTTGGCTGCGAACTGTGGACAGCCGATCAGAGGTTCTACCGAGCGGCGGAGGGTGTAGGTAATGTCCACTGGATTGGCGAGTTGAATTCACACCCGCGTTGCTAAAAAGTCGGCCTCATCGCCCTCTCAAGGCGAAGATCACGGGTTCGAATCCCGTATGCGCCACTTACCGCAAAAGCCGGCGCGCTCCGCGCTCAGGGAGTGTTGTCATCTTCCTCGTATGGCGTCTCACCCTTGGGCATCCGGTATCCAACGCGATGCTCGGTGAAGATGTAGGTGGGCTTGTCCGCGTTGTCACCGAGCTTGCGGCGCAGCTTGCTTACGATGGTGCGCATGGGCCGCACGTCGTCCTGCTTCCTTGTGCCCCAGACCCGGTCCAAGAGATGCTCGTAGGTCAAGAGCCGTCCCGCGTTGGCCGAAAGCTCGGCCAGCAGCCGGTACTCCATTGCCACCATTGGCACCGTCCGGCCGGCAATGGTCACCCTGCGCTCGGCGTAGTCGATAGTCAGATCGCCAAGCACGTAGGGTTCCGACGGTCTTGATACCTCTCTCCTCCGCAGGGCCGCTCCGATTCTCGCCGTCAGTTCCGTAGGCGAGAAGGGCTTGACCACGTAGTCGACGGCCCCCATGTCGAATGCCCTGGCGATGAAATCATCCTGTCCGTAGGCGGAGAGGAAGATAACCGGCACGTCCGTTATCTCAAGGATCTCCCTCATCAGCTCAATGCCGTATTTTTCGGGAAGCATAAGGTCCATGAGCACCAGATGGGGCTTCTCCTCTTTGACAAGGCGGAGCGCCTCTTTTTCATTTTCGGTCACTATGGGCGCGTACCCTGATTGAGCGAGGGTGTCGCGGACGTGGCGGAGGGTTAGCGGGTCGTCGTCCACTACGAGGACAGGAACCTGTTTGGCGCCCTCCCTGCGCCTTTGCTGCGAGGAACGGGTTGAGGCCGGCGGGAATTCGCTTAGCGCGCCGCCTCCAGCTACGTTGATGGTAGGAAGGGTAAAGGTGAAGCGCGCGCCCAAGCCGGGCCCGCCGCTCTCGGCCCAGATGCGGCCGCCATGCGCCTCCACGATTCCCTTGCAGATAGCCAGGCCCAAGCCGGTGTTTTCCCTCTGGTCCTCGGACTGTATCCTGGCGAACTTGCGAAAAAGGCGCGGAAGGCTCTCCGCCGGGATGCCCCGTCCCTCGTCGATCACGGAGAAGGCAACATAAACGCCCTCCCGCACGGCTGCGACCCTGATGGCAGACGACTGTGGGGAGCGTCGGGCCGCGTTGGCGAGGAGATTGCCCAGAACCTGGCCGATGCGCCGCCTGTCGGCCATCACCAGGGGCAGGTCCGTGTCTATGTTGATGTCGAGGCTGTTCCTGCCCCCTGCGCTGACGAAGGCGCTCCTTGCGCGGTCCAAAAGCACGGCCACCTCTGCGGGTTCGGGGCTGACCGACAGAGCGCCCGTCTGGATGCGTGCCACGTCGAGAAGGTCGGACACCAGGCCGTGCATGTGGTCGGCCTGTTCCTCGATGATGTGGAAGAACTGGCGCACCGCGGCGGGGTCGAGGTCTGTTGGCGAACCCAGCGCGGTGGCGGCGGAGCCTTTGACGGATGCCAGGGGCGCCCGCAGTTCATGGCTCACCATGGCCAGGAACTCGGCCCGCATCCGCGCCATTTCTTCAATTTCAGCCATGTCCTGCAGGGTGACGACCACCGACTCGACAGCGCCGTCGCGGGAGAGGGTGGGCGCTGCGTTGAGCAGTACAGTCACGCTCCGTCCGTCGGGGACCCGCATGACGATCTCCTCGGCCCGCACCGTTTCTCCCATGTTTAGAAGCTGGGTCATGGGGAATTCCCGCAGCGAGATCTCATGCCCGTCGGCGCGCCTGAAGGTCAATATCTCCAAGAACTCCTCCGTCGTCTGGTCGGGGTTCCGCAGAATGTCGACTATCCTTCCGGCCTCACGGTTGAAGGACTTGGGCGTTCCCGTGACGGCGTCTAAGACCACGACGCCGACGGGGGAGGTGTTTATAAGGGTCTCCAGGTCGGTTCTGGCCTGTCGCTCCTCCTGGTGCCTGCGGGCGTTGGCGATGGCCATTGCGGCTTGGGAGGCGAACATGACGAGGGTCTCCTCATCTTCCCGGGTGAACTCCTCATTAACCCGCTTGTCCGACAGATAGAGATTGCCGACGCGCTCCCCCCGGAGCCGGATGGGGGCACCGAGGAAGCTGCCCACGGGACCCAGAGGCGGAGCGATCTCCGGCAATCCCAGGGAAGCCGCGTGGTCGGAGAAGTCGGCCACACGCAGGGGTTCGGGCAAACTGCTCAGGTAGTCGAAGAATTCCAGCGCTCCAGGCAGGCCAATTAATCGGTGTTCGTCCTCGTCGGTCATGCCTGAGGTGATGAAGTCCCGGATCTGTCCCGCGCCGTCGATGACGGTCATGCACCCCCTTTCGGCCCCGGTGATGAGTCGGGCTCCATCCACTACGCCTTGCAGCACCACGTCGACGTCGAGATCCTCGGTGATGTGCAGGTTGGCCTGGCTCAGCCTTGTGAGCCGCTCCCGCAGCGCTGCTATCTCTTGCACAAGGTTGTCCGGTCGGTTCAATTCGTCACCTTCTTCCGGTCCGGACATTGGGCGGTCCGGACATTGGGGCTGACCGCTCTCATGGCTCATCATTGGGAGTCAACAGGATGATTATACCTGATTTTTGGCGAAAGGTTACAAGAAGTCATAGGAAATCAATCTAAAAGTAATGATGAGATTACACGCATGTAGCGCAGGCGGAAGCGCTCCGATCCGAGTAGTCACAACGACCTCTGCGCAGAATCGCCACAGGATAGGTAAGCGAAGCGTTAGCGCCGGGCTCTGACTATCCAGAGGAGATTCAATGCGACGATGGCCGCGGCGAGCAACCAGAGGAGCGTGCCCAAGGCAGGATTGAACTGTAATCCCACGCCCAGCCCGAAGTAGAATACAACGAACGCAAGTAGGAACAGCAGGACATGGGCGACTATCCGTTTGCGCATTGGGCTGCTATCTCAGCCGTTCGGAGAAGGCGTACTCCCTCTTGGTGATTATCTCCAACAAGGCCGGTTGGCCTCCGGCCACGATTCTCTCCGCCTTCTTGATGGCGGGGATGATTTCATCCGGCTTGTCCACGCGTTCCGCATAGCCGCCCATGGCCCTTGCCACCTCCGCGTAGTTACCCGTGAGGTCCTTGGTACCGTACCGCTCCGAGGCTACTGGAAACTGCTCAGGCCCGTATATGCCCATGCCGGAGTTGTTCAGAAGCACGGTTAGAATAGGTATCTGCTCTCGCACAGCGGTCTCGAAGTCGAGCCCCACCATGCCGAAAGCGGCGTCGCCCATCACGTTGACCGCCAGCTTTTCCGGCGAGGCCATCTTGGCTCCCAGAGCCAGCCCCAAGCTGTTGCCGAGCTGCGTGGACTTGCCCCAGCCGATGAATCCCCTGGGTATCAACGTCTCCCAAAAGGGAGTCATCTCGTCACGGGGACTCCCCGAATCGTGGGTGACAATGGTGTTCCTGCGATCTACGGTATGCATGAGGTCCCATATAACCCGGTAGGGGTTGATGGGAACCTCGTCCGAGGTCAGCAGGGGCATCCACTCCCCCAGCCAGGCTTCCTTCACCGCTTTGATCTCGTCCGCAACCCGCGAGTCGTTGCCGCGTTCCCTGGAGACCCGCTCTTCCAGCGCTTCGATGAGCTGCTGAAGCACCAGCTTGCTGTCGCCAATGACGGCGATGTCCGCCGGGTAGTCTTTGTTGATGTCGTCGTCGTTGCTGGTGGAGTGAATCAGCGTCTTGTCGGAAGGTATCGTTATGCCGAACGAGGTCAACGTGAAGCTGGCGCCGATACCGAAGACGACGTCGGCCCCCTTGACGAAGTGCACGACCCCCCTGGTGGTGGTCGCGCCGCCGGAGCCTATGGAGAGGGGGTGGTCTTCGGGGAAGGCGCTCTTTGCGCCTATTGTGGTCATCACGGGCGCTTGCAGAATCTCGGCGAGGCGGCGAAGCTCGTCCCATGCTTCGGCGTAGAGGACGCCCTGCCCGGCGTGGATTACGGGACGCCGGGCTTCCAGCAGCGCCCGGGCCGCTTTTTCTATGTCCACGGGGTCGCCGGCCGACCGGTGCGGCTGCACCGGCGCGTAAGCCATCAATGATTCGTCAAGCTCGGCGGAGGCTATGTCGGACGGAAGCTCCAGGAGGACGGGAGCGGGATGCCCCGTGCGGAGCAGCGAGAAGGCGCGGCGCATTATGTGCGGAATGCGCTCCACCGTGTTGATCTGCGCCGACCACTTGGTGACCTCGCGGTAGCTCAGCGAGGGGCTGAAATTGGGCCTGATGCCTACACGGTCGCGGGAGGCGGCGGCGGGCAGCAGCAGGATGGGCGTGGAGTCGTCGTAAGCCTGGGCAACGCCTGGGAAGGCGTTCTCCGCGCCGGCCTGCGCCTGCATGGTGAACACGCCGATGCTTTTGCCGTTGCGCACCCTGGTGTAGGCGTCCACCATGTTTACGCCGACGCGCTCCTGGCGAAAGATAATCGGCCTGATACCGGCTATGGCGCATGCTTCTATAATGGGGTTGCTGGGTATGCAGCCAATGAAGTCGATGTTTTCTCGCTTCAGTATTTCGGCAATTGCGGTCACGCCATTCATAGAGAACCCTCCGGTGAATTCAGCTTCATAATCTCGCGGATGCCTTCATATATGAGGCGAACCCCGGTGTCAACCGCTGTGCTATGATTCCCGCATCCTGCGCGGGAGCAAGCGGCAATAGGAGGTATCATGGAAGGGATAACAAAGGTCGTCGGAGCGTACATGGTGGCTTTGGCGGTCGCCGTGGCGGGTTTTTTCATAATCAACTCGTTCCTGGTGGACTCAATTGACGTGCTCGCCGTCTGGTACGTGCTCGACGTGCTGATGGTTATCGGGCTTGGGTTGGCCCTGGCGTTCAACTACCTCCACAAAAGGGAAGTGGGGTCGCGGGACCCCGACCAGCCGGTTACCCGCGGGTACCTGGAAGCCAACGTCGCGTTCTTCCTCACCGCGGGAGTGACGGTACTGTTCCTGCACAACTGGTTTTCGCTGCTGGCGGAAGGCGGAGACAGTCTGGACGGCAATCACCAAGCCTGGGTAATCTGGGCCGCGGTGGACGTGCTGCTGCCCCTGGTACTGGGCGTCACGGGTTGCCGTCTCTGGAGGCAAGCCTCCGGTTCCTGAACGCGGAACCCTTGCCCAGAAGCGTCGATGGCAGCATGTGTTAATATACGGGTCTAGTAAGCCCGACACCAAAACAGCGATATTCCCAGGTCAATATACGGCCCCGGCTCAAGTGAGGTGAGAGTTGACTAAAGCCCGGTTCATACATGCGCTTATCGCCCTTACCCTGGCGGCGGCGCTGCTGTCGCTGCTGGCTTCGTGCCGGAGCGCCGAAACGGTGGTGATAGCCACTACCGGCGACTACGACCCCTTCAACTTCGTCAACGACGCCGGCGAAGTAGAGGGCCTTGAGCGCGAACTTGGCGACGAACTATGTCAACGCGCCGACTTGGAGTGCGAGTGGATCATAAACGAGTGGGAGACCATGATTCCCGACGTCATGGCCGAAGAGTTCGACGTAATCCTCGCCGGCATGAGCATCACCGCCGAACGTGAGGAGATGATCGACTTCACGGAGGCGTACTACCCGCCCACGCCCTCCATATACCTGGCGAGGGCAGGCGAGGGCGACGCGGCCATCGATGGGGTCCTTGGCGCTACAGCGAACACCATCTACTCCGACTACTTCACGGAGCAGGGCAGATCCTTCGTATCGTTCGACGGCTCGGTAGACTTGGCCGGAACGGTGCTAAACGGCGAAGCGGACGCCGCCCTAGTCGACCACGGCTACGGCGTGGAGAAGCTGGCGGAATACGAGGGCCGGCTGGAAGTTGTAGGGCCGACCGTGCTGCTGGACCGGGGACTGGGCATCGGCCTCCGCAAGGGCGGCCATCTAAAGGACAAGCTGGACGAGGCCATAGCGTCGATGAAGGCCGACGGCACGCTGAACGCCATAATCGTCAAGTGGATAGGCGAGGAGGCCTCTACGTTTTAGTAGATGATCCCTTTCAGATAGATGCCGTGCGCATGGCAGGGCAGGCACTGTCGGATATTTACGGAAACATTGCGCGCACTTGACAACCCTCACAGTGGGCACTATCATCATTTGTTGGATTAGCACTCTGGTTCTGAGAGTGCTAAGCTTTAGATAGGCAGCAATATCAAATCTAAAAGGAGGGCAGTGTGGAAGTTACTTTCCAACCGCTGGGAGACCGCGTAGTGATCAAGCCTCTGGAAGAGGAGGAGGTCACAAAAGGAGGGTTGGTTCTCCCGGACACCGCAAGAGAGAAACCCCAAAAGGGTGAGGTCGTGGCAGTAGGCCCGGGCAGGCTAGGCGATGATGGCAAGCGCCTGGCGATGGAGGTGAAGGTCAATGACAAGATCGTCTACTCCAAGTACGCGGGCACCGAGCTAAAGGAAGACGACGTGGATTACCTGATACTCCGCGAGTCGGACATCCTGGCAAAAATCGGCTAGAAGCACTTTAAGATTCAGTCCAAGCTTTAAGGAGGGACAATGGCGAAGCAGTTAGTATTCGGCGAGGAGGCCCGGCGCTCCCTGAAGAAGGGGATAGATACGCTGGCCGAATCGGTTAGAGTGACCCTGGGCCCCAGCGGCCGCAACGTAATTCTGGACAAGAAGTTCGGTCCGCCCACCGTCTGCAGCGACGGCGTGACCATAGCCAAAGAGATAGAGCTGGAAGAGCCGTTTGAGAACATGGGCGCGCAGCTGCTCAAAGAGGCGGCCAGCAAGACCAACGACGCCGCCGGCGACGGCACCACCACCGCTACCGTACTGGCGCAGGCCATGGTGACGGAAGGGTTCAAGAACGTGGCCGCAGGCGCCAATCCCATGGTGTTGAAGCGCGGCATGGACAAGGCGGCCGAGACCCTGCGGGAAGAGATCAAGAAGCTGTCCAAACCGGTAGAGGGCAAGGAGCAGATAGCCCAGGTTGCCACTCTGGCCGCACACGACAAGGCCATAGGCGAGCTTATTGCCGAGGTGGTCAACGACGTGGGCAAGGACGGCGTAATCACGGTGGAAGAGTCGCGCGGCATCACCGATGAAATCGAAAAGGTCGAAGGGATGCAGTTCGACCGGGGCTACATCAGCCCCTACTTCATCACCAACGCCGACCGCATGGAATCCGTGATAGACGACCCGTACATCCTCATCACGGACAAGAAGCTCTCGGCGGTGTCGGACCTTCTTCCCGCCCTGGAGAAGATTCTGCAGATTACCAAGAACGTGGTTGTCATTTCAGAAGACGTAGAAGGGGAGGCGCTGGCCACCCTGGTGGTCAACAAGCTGCGCGGCACCCTTAGCGCCCTTGCCATCAAGGCTCCGGGCTTCGGAGACAGGCGCAAGGCGATGCTGGAAGACATGGCTATCCTTACGGGCGGAAGCGTGATCAGCGAGGAAGTGGGCCGAAAGCTGGACTCGGTGACAGTGGACGACCTGGGCCGCGCCCGCCGCGTCGTGTCCAACAAGGAGGACACCACCATTGTAGAGGGCAGAGGCTCCGACGACGCCATCCAGGCCCGCATCAAGCAGATCAAGGCGCAGATAGAGGAGACGACCTCCGAGTTCGACAAAGAGAAGCTGCAGGAGCGCATGGCCAAGCTTTCCGGCGGAGTCGCCATCATCAAGGTGGGCGCCGCCACTGAAATCGAGCTCAAGGAGAAGAAGGCCCGCGTCGAGGACGCCCTTTCCGCCACACGCGCCGCCGTTGAGGAGGGCATCGTGGCCGGCGGAGGCTCCACCCTGATTCGCGCCGCCATAGCGTTGGACGATCTGGACGTGGAGAGCGACGAGGCCACCGGCATCCGGATAGTTCGCAAGTCGCTAGAAGAGCCCATCCGCATCATCTCCAACAACTCCGGCATGGACGGCTCCGTGATTTTGGACTCCATCCTCAAGGGTGAGAGCGATTACGGGTACGACGCCGAGATTGGTGAGTTCGGCTCCATGTTCGAGATGGGGATTGTGGATCCGGCAAAGGTGACCAGGTCCGCCCTGGAGAATGCAGTGAGCGTGGCTACCATGATCCTGACCACGGAATCCATGGTTACGGAGATTCCCAAGAAGGAACCCGCCATGCCAGCCGCTCCTCCCATGGACTACTAGGCCGCACAACAGGTACACCCTGAACAGGCGCTCCGATTCGGAGCGCCTGTTTCTTTTATAGCCCGGACATACGGGCAAGTGGGCAAACGGGCAAACGGGCAAACAGGCAAACGGGCAAGTGGGCAAACGGGCAAGTGGGCAAACAGGCAAACAGGCAAGTGGGCAAGTGGGCAAGTGGGCAAACGGGCAAACAGGCAAGTGGGCAAACGGGCAAGTGGGCAAGTGGGCAAACAGGCAAACGGGCAAGTGGGCAAGTGGGCAGGAAAGACGAGTGGGGGTGCTATAATGCGCTCATCTCAAGCGGGGAGATTTGCCATGTCCTTTGAGCTCGTATGCGTGGAGTGCAGCCGCCGTCATGACGCTTCCAGGTACAGGACCACCTGCGATAAATGCGGGGACTTGCTCAACATAGAGTACGACACTCCGGCAACGGCAGAAGCAAGGGTCGTGCCGGGAGAAAGGGGCATCGCCAGGCACTTGCCCATGCTGCCAGTGCTCGATCAGGCCAACCTGGTGACCATGGGAGAAGGAGATACGCCCATCGTACCTCTGATCCATACCGGCCAGGCCCTGGACATCGATGCGGTGTACGCCAAGCTGGAGTACATGAATCCCACAGGCTCTTTCAAGGACAGGGGCAACGCCGTGCAGGTCTCCGTGTTGAAGGAGACGGGGGTAAAGCGCGCCGCCGAGATTGGCGGCGGCAACACGGGGCACTCGCTGGCCTCTTACTGCGCCCGCGCCGGCATCACGTTTGTCGCCTTTGCGTTTGAAGGAGAGGATAACCGCAAGGTACAGGCCATCAGGCAGACCGGGGCCGAGATGCACTGGGTGGACGGCGATCGCAGGGCGGCTGCTGCCGCAATGGACGCGTTCTGCTCCGACTCGGATACTTTGAACCTGACCTACCAGCTCAACGCCTACTTCATAGAGGGCAACAAGACCATGGCCTATGAAATCGCGGAGCAGATGGACCCGCTGCCGGACAATATAATCATCGCCGTGGGGAACGGGTCGCAGCTTCTGGGCATGTGGTGGGCTTTCAAAGAGATGCTCCAGGACGGGCGCGTACAGAAGATTCCCCGCCTGCACGCCGTCCAGTCGGAGGCGTATCAACCACTGGCGTCGGCTTTCCAGGGAAGTGATTGGAGTCCGAGTACCCCGGGGCCGGAGACGGTGGCCATAGGCATAAAGATTCCCTCGCCGCCCCGACTGCAAGAGCTAGTCGAAGCCTGTCGACAGACCGGGGGTCAGAGCCTGGCCGTATCGGATGGCGAAATCGTGGAGTGGCAAGGGCGGCTGAACAGCATGGAAGGCCTCTTCGTGGAACCCACGTCGGCCACGGTACTGGCCGCTGCGGAGAGACTGCGGGCGCAAGGTGCAATAACGTCTTCGGAGAGCGTGCTCTTTCCTCTGACCGGATTCGGGTTTAAGGAACCGATGCCGTAGGTTAGCCAGTGGCGATACTATATTGCTTGCCTTGGTCAAGGCTGAGCGTCTACCCAAAACAGGGAGAGAGCCTCCGTATCCAGATAAGGGCAGGGCCGTGTCCGCGATGACCTCCGGCATGACTTCGACTGGCTTCCAGCGGGTCGTGAACTTACGAGTGGCAACCTAATCTGGTGCGCGATCGGGAAGCTTCAGCTTGGACGTCCCAAGCAAAGCCGATGAGCCCTATTCCAATCGATGCGTCCGCTATGTTAAAGATGAACCAGGAGAAGATGTCGATGAAGTCGGTCACGTGGCCAAAGACCACTCGGTCGGCGAGATTGCTGAGAACACCCGCGACTATCGGTGATCCGCTCAACTCACCCTGTTATTGGCATTGCCGAGAGCGATACTGAGCATCTAGGCGGTGAAGAACTCTGGTCCTGTACCTCAGGATTCGGGACGAAAACGTCATCAGGAGTGAGGGGCATCGCTACCGCTGGCCACTGCAACAACAACTCTCAAACTGATGACGGCGATAACCTCACCTTTAAGGCGGAGCACGAGAGCACGCATGGTGACTTTCAATGGCACACGGGACCTGATGCCGAAGGTGATGACTTCTACGCAGGTGACCTTTCGGTACTTGAAACGGACCGGCGAGATGTCTCTTCTATCGGATCTCCAGTCGTGGGGCAGGCCCTCTGCCGGAACGGTAAGACTAGTTACCAGGACTGTCAGGAAGTACGGAAGCTCAACGTCTGTAAGGGAAGCATTTGCAATCTCGTGCAGATGGGGGAACATCTGTCTGCGGACGGCGATAGCGGCGGACCTGTATATTGGGTCTATACAGCATACGGTATCCATCACGGCGCAATGTACGACCCCTGGCCCTTTAGCCGGGAAGTCTTTTCGCGGGCGGATCGTATTGATGACGCTTTAGGCATTAATATTGCCACCGACTGATTACAGACTTTTAGAGTGCTATGTTCCCAAGAGTTGTTCCCATGTGTGTAACTCTATCTAGAGGTAGCCGCGCTGTTATAGAATGTTGTAGAGAGACCAGGGTACCATCCAATGAAGACTCTTGCGACTGACAACCGCGGTTCAATGAGATTCCTGTCCCGTCGTGTAAAACTGCTTATTACTGCGGTCGCTGTGCTCGTTGCTGTGGTCGCGGTGCTTGGAATGGCGTTTTTCATGGCCTGGCTGACCATCGGTGGGGGAGTCTGGCGAAGTGAAGTGCCTGTGGTAAAAGCGGCGTTGCGGTCTCCGGACAGGCTCGCACTCCTCGTCGATTCCTGCAACGGAAACCCGAAGGTGACGCTCTTCCGGGAAACGAATACCGAGGTGCAGGTTAAGGTCATTGCCTCCTCCACTCCCTTTCGAGGCGGCCCAGAGTGTCAAGATACCGTTGATGTCCAACTTCAAGAGCCACTGAGAAACCGAGTTGTCGTTGACAAGCATACAGAACAGTCAGTGAAAGTCAGTACAAGAACCCCACCGTCAGGCTGAACTGCGTTAGGGTTCACTACTGGCTGGCGATGAAAACTGTGTACTACTTGAGCGATTCAGGCCCTAGCTGCTCCTTGCCTTACGATGCGGTCATTCTATTGACTTACTAGTTGACGCATCCTCAGCTATGTAGAACAGTAGCCGGGGTTTGACTAGGCTCAACGGAGTCATGGTTAAGGTCTTTAATCGTCAACCCTGGGAGCAACAGGAAAAGCGGCTCTTGGGTTGTTTGTATCCAACGACAGTGCTATAATCCGCTTAGTTATTGTTCTCCAGCCTCAATTGCTTTACTTGAAAAGTGGGTTTTGTCCCACTTTTTTGTTCAGTTGGGGGTTTGTTGAACAGAGCATACGAGGAGGTGGCTGGATATGAAGAGCGACTTTTTGATCGCGCTAACCCAGCTTGCCGCAGAGAGAGGCCTGCCCAGAGAGATGGTGCTTGGCGCCATTGAAGCTGCACTGGCCTCCGCTTACAAGAGAGATAATCTAGCCGCCGGCCAGAATATTGCGGTCAGCCTTAGTCCAGGCACGGGTGATATCCGGGTATACGTTCTGAAGAGCGTAGTGGGCGAAGTTGAAGACGACAAGTTAGAGATGACCCGCGCCGAGGCTAAGAAGATGAAGCCGGATGCCGAAATAGGCGACATCATCAGGATAGAGTCCACCCACAACCTCTCCGGTCGCATTATTGCCCAGACCGCCAAGCAGATGGTCATGCAGCGCCTCCGCGAGGCGGAAAGGGAACTGGTCTTCGAGGAGTACTCGGACCGTTCGGAGGATGTGGTGACGGGCACGGTGCAGCGCATCGAGGCGCGGCAAACCATTGTCGACCTTGGCCGCACCGAAGCGGTGCTGCCCGATCGCGAGCAGGTCTCCACGGAAAGGTACCGCCAGGGACAGAAGATGAAGTTCTACATAGTGGAGGTGGCAAGGACCGCCAAAGGGCCTGAGATACTAATATCCAGGTCGCATAGGAACCTGCTGAAGCGCCTCTTTGAGATGGAAGTCCCTGAAATATACAACGGCATAGTGGAGATCAAGGCCATAGCCAGGGAGCCCGGCTCCAGGAGCAAGGTGGCCGTGGTCGCTTTGCAGGAAGGCGTAGACGCCGTAGGTTCCTGTGTCGGCCTGAGGGGCATAAGGATCCAGAACATAGTCAACGAGCTTCAGGGCGAAAAGATAGACGTGGTGCAGTGGCATCGCGACCCTTCCTCCTTCATCTCCAATGCGTTGAACCCGTCGCAGGCGCTGTACGTCTCCTTGAACGAAGAGGAGAACAACGCCACCGTGGTTGTTCAGGACAAGCAGCTCTCCCTTGCCATAGGCAGGGAGGGACAGAACGCCAGGTTGGCGGCCAAGCTAACCGGCTGGAAGATAGACATCCTGAGCTCCGCCGACGTTGAGTTGGAGCGTCTGCGGAGGCCCGCTCCCGCCGCGGCAGTCGCCAAGCCCGTATCAGAGGCCAAGGCACCGGCCGAGCCGGTGGAAGTCCTGGATGAAAAGGTTGAGGTGGAGCCTGTGGAGGCTGCGGACGCAGCCGTGCCCGCGGCGGAATTGGAGCCGGTTGAAGCTGAGATGGCAGAGCCGGCAGCAGAGGAACAGCCAGTTGTGATAGAGGTAGAGGAGGAGGCTCCGGCGCCGGTCGCTATTGAAGACGACTGGTCGGACTTCGCTATAGAGGAAGAGGAAGCGGAAGAGGTGGAAGAAGTGGAGGAGATTCCTCTTACAGACGATATTTGGCAAGTACCTCAGCTTACTCCCACAGGGGGAGGCTCCCAGATCAGATTTGCCGAGGACCTCATAGTGCCCAGGGGCGGCGAAGGGCGCCGCGGCAAAGGGGGCAGGCGAGGCAAGCGCCGCAAGGGCGCGGCAACATAATAGCCGGTAATAAGCTCGCGGGGGGAGGGCAGTGCGGCAGCGTCATAGACCTCTGAGGCGTTGTGTGGCCTGCGGCAAGCAGGTTGTACAAAAGGAGCTTGTGCGGATTGTGAGGACTCCCCTTGGAGACGTACAGGTTGACCAGGGGAGGCGGAAGATTGCGGGCCGCGGAGCCTATCTGTGCGGGACGCCCGAATGCTGGGAGCGGGGACTGAACAGAGGCAGGCTGGAACACTCGCTCAAGGGAAAGCTCGCCGCGGGTGACAGGGAAAGGCTGCAAGAATTCGCCAAGAGTTTAGACAGCCGGGAATAGGTTGGATTTGCCATGGAAAGAGAAGCTCAGGCTACACAGACGACAGACAAACCACAGGCGGAGCAGGGACAGAGGACCAGGACGACCGTCCGAGTGGTCAGGATACCTGAAGCCATCACCGTGGCAAACTTTGCCGAGATGCTGAAGGTAAGCCCCATAGACCTTATGAAGCAGCTCATGCGAGCGGGGATCATGGCCAACATAAATCAAGCCGTCGATTTTGACACGGCGGCGGCGCTGGCTCCGCTGTTCGGCTACAAGGCAGCGCCATTGGAGGAGCGGGCAAGGAAGTCCACCGCCGTAGAGGAGGCGGAAGAGGACGCCTCGGCGCTAGAGGAAAGGTCTCCCGTGGTCACTATTCTGGGCCACGTAGACCACGGCAAGACAACGCTGCTGGACAACATTCGCAAGACCAGGGTGGTTGAGCGAGAGGCCGGAGGCATCACTCAGCACATCGGCGCTTACCAGGCCGAGTACAACAACCGGATAGTTACTTTCCTGGATACCCCCGGGCATGAGGCGTTCACTACCATGAGGGCGCGGGGCGCGGAGGTTACGGATATAGCGATCCTGGTGGTGGCCGCGGACGACGGAATAATGCCGCAAACCGTGGAGGCAATAGACCATGCCAAAGCAGCCGAAGTCCCCATTGTAGTAGCCATAAACAAGATAGACCGCCCCAACGCAAACCTAGACCGAGTCAAGAGACAGCTTTCAGAGAACAATCTTCTCATTGAAGAGTGGGGGGGCGACGTTATCGCGGTGCCGGTGTCGGCGGTGACCGGAGAAGGCGTGGACGACCTGCTGGAGAACATTCTGGTCGTCTCTGAAATTTCGGACCTCAAGGCAAATCCCAGCCGCTCCGCACGGGGAGTGGTGCTGGAAGCCAAGCTGGACAAGAGCCGCGGTCCGGTAGCTACTCTGCTGGTCAAGAACGGCACCCTCAACGTGGGCGACGTCCTAGTCATTGGCTCGATCACGGGTAGAATCAAGGCGCTGGTGGACTCCGCCGGCAAACGAATACGTTCCGCCGGGCCGTCCACTCCTGTGGAAGCGCTTGGCTTGAACCAGCCCCCAGCGGCCGGCGACACTTTCAAGGTAGCGCGGAACGAAAGGGAAGCCAGAACGGCGGCGGAGCTTGCACAGCGGCAGCAGGAATCCAGGCGCCAGGTAAGCTTGGAAGACATAATGAGCCGCATCCGCACCGGAGAAACAAAGGAGCTAAACCTGGTGCTCAAGGCTGACGTGCAGGGAAGCATAGAGGCCGTTCGCGACGGCATCCTTCAGTTGAGCACGGATGAGACCCAGGTGCGCATCATTCACGCCGCCTCCGGATCCATAACGGAGAGCGACGTGTTCCTGGCGCTGGCCTCGGAGGGCATTGTCATCGGCTTCAACACCACAATACAGCAAAGCGCCCGCCAGGTAGCCGACGCCGAAAGGGTGGAGGTGAGGTTCTACAGCATTATCTATCAGCTGTTGGATGACGTACAGAGCACAATAAAGGGCATGGCCGCCCCCACGGTGAGAGAGGTGATAGACGGCCACGCCACGGTAAGGGCCGTCTTCAGCCGGGGCAGGGTCTCCAAGATAGCCGGAATCTACGTAACGGACGGCCGCGTGGTAAGGAACTCGTCGGCCCGCGTAACGCGAGGCGGCAGCGTTATATTCGACGGAGCTATAGCCAGCTTGCGCCACTTCAAAGACGACGTCCGCGAACTGGCCAATGGCTACGAAGGCGGAGTGATGCTAAACGGGTTCAACGATTTCCAGGAAGAGGACACCCTGGAGTTCCACAGGCAGGAGCAGGTCTCCTAAAGCGCCCCGGTCTCCAGTCCCTACGCTCCAAGCTCCATCCCCAATTCCGAGGACATTCCAATGAGCAGGCGAATCGAGCGCGTCAACGAACTGGTACGCAAGGAACTGGGCATTTTGCTGGCAACCGAAATGAACGATCCCAGGCTGCCTCTGCTGGTCAGCGTTACCCACGTAGACGTCTCCGCGGACCTGCGGCAGGCCAAAGTGTACGTAAGCGTGATGAGCCATGAAGAGGAGAAGCGCTCCACCGTCGAGCTTCTTCAAAAGGCATCGGGGTTTCTCCATAGAGAGCTTAAGGCCAGAGTCGCTTTGCGCTATGTTCCCGTGCTGTCTTTTCGTCTGGACGAGTCCATAGAGAAGGGCCTGCAGATGCTTCAGTACATGGACAACATCCAATCGGAGAGGTCGGCCAGTTGAAACGGCCAAGCCACGGCATCTTCAACGTGGACAAGCCTCCGGGCATCACCTCCATGGACGTGGTGCGGCAGATCAAGCGGTTTTCCTCGCAACGGCACGTGGGACACGCCGGGACGCTTGATCCGGCGGCCACGGGGGTCTTGCCGGTCTGCCTGGGTCAGGCCACCCGCCTCATGCAGTTCATTGTCAACACCAGCAAAGAGTACCTGGCCACCGTCCATCTGGGCGTATCCACCGATACTTACGACGGCTTAGGAGAAGTGACCCACAGGCAAGACGCCTCGCACGTAACCGCCGGGATGATAGAGTCGGCCCTGCCGCCGTTCAGAGGCGTGGTGGAGCAGACGCCCCCCGCATTCAGCGCGCTGAAGAAGGAGGGCAAGCGCCTCTATGCGCTGGCGCGCGACGGCGTTGCCGTGCAGGCTCCCCCCAGGACGGTCGAGGCGCTCAAGTTGGAGCTGGTCGAATGGCAGCCGCCGCAGGCCAGGCTTTTCGTGCAGTGCAGCCGCGGATTCTACGTGCGTTCCCTGGCCCACGACCTGGGTCAGGCGCTGGGATGCGGAGCGCATCTCTCCGAGCTGCGCCGTCTGCGTACCGGCACTTTCCGCGCTGATGACGCCACCCCGCTGGAGGCGCTGAAGACCTCTTTGGAAAACGGCACCTGGGAGCCGTTGCTCCTTCCCCCGGATTCCGTTGCGCTCCACTTGCCCGCCGTTCAAATGGACTCCTGGGAAGCGCGCCAGGTGACGCACGGCCAAGCCGTTCCCCTGAGTCCCGGCACTCACTATGCGTCGCATCTTCAGGAGGCCAGAGGCTATAGCCGGGACGGTGTTTTCGTTGCTCTGATGAGGTTCGACCGCGCCGCTGCAGTGTGGCGGCCCTTCAAGGTGTTCGACATGGACGGGCCTTCTCCTTACAGTGGTCACAATCCCCTGGTATGAGCGGCGATGGATCTAATCCGTAACTAAAGTTTTCATGGTAAGGTCTATACCACATTCCCAAAAGGAGTAATATGAACCCGCCACGTCTGATATTAGCTCATCTTCTCGTTCTATTTGTAGTGCTTTTTACTTCTTGTGTAGTAGAAGAGCCTACTTCCGATGATGGCGTTGAAACGAGGCAAACACCCGATAATGTTGTCCCCCCGACATCGACGTTTTCTACGCCTGCGCCCGTACCCAATCTCGACGATGCTATCAGGCGGATCGCCGAATTCGAACTCCCTACAGCTACACTCGTTCCCACGCCTACACTCGTTCCCACGCCTACACTCATTCCCACGCCTACACTCGTTCCCACGCCGGCTTCGCCACCCACACCAACACCAGATATAGAAGGTAATATTACAAGCGTTGTCCCTGCTATTATCCCTGTTACAAACAGTAGTCTCTCTGCAGCATGTAGTGCATTCTCACAGCTTACGGTGGATGCTTACAATGCTACTGTTGACCCACAGGCTCAGTTCAACGTCGTTGATCATGCGAGAATTATCTACGAGATGATTGAGGATGACCCACCGATGAAGAGGGCGGCACGTACTTTGTGGCACGCATTATACGAGCGTGTTAGATACGACGGTAGCCATACCCACGACAGCGTCATTACCGTCGGAAGTCATTCCCATAGTAGTAGATTCTCAGACGGGGTCATTGCTGGACGTCAGTTGTCTCGACTCTGTATCCACCGTGGATTTGATGGTACAGCGGTCTCGCCTGATATCATAATTGAGTATGCTTGTGCCGGACAGCACATGAGCAGTATGGAAGATGAGGAGTCGGACGTGTCCTCAAGTTTCTGGTATCAATTCTTCAGGAGTTGCTAAGATAATCGCAATCACAAGCAACTACGAGTGGAGGGAATAATGGGAGATCATGTTTATGAGGAGTTGCAAGCGACTCAAATACTTCTTGCTCGCCTCATCTTCGAGTTGGAACGAAATGGCAATATCGATATTGATTGGGTTTCCAAGCTACCTAAGCCCGTAGGACCGAAACCTAGCCTCAGCTTCGATCTCACACTTCCCCGAATTGCTGAGTTGGTCAAAACTTATCATCTTACTGATAAAGAATTGTAGACACCCCCATTCCCCGCCGCAATGGGCACGCTCTCCGCGCTATTTACCCAGCATAGCCTCGATGAGCTGCCCGTGTACCTCCGGCCAGCCTATGACCACTGCCGGAAAGTCATCGTCCCGGCTCCAATCGAGGGGCGCTCCCGAGGCGTCCGTCACCGCAATCCCCAGTTCTGTTGCGATGAGCGCTCCCGCCGCCAGATGCACCGGGGTTATCCTGTAGAACACCGCCGCGGCGAGCCGCCCCAGGCATATCTGCGCCACGGGGAAAGCCGCGGAGGAGAACGAGTTGATTTGCCCTACATCGCCCACCCAGTCCAGCCTTCCCGACAGCGCCCTCTTCCAATCCGCGCCGCCGTCTATCTCCAAGCCGACGGCAACCTCCGACAGCCTTTCACCCGGCGGAGAGGATGTCCAGACGCGCCCATTCCGCGATACGCCGCGCCCCCTGACCGCGGTTAACTGCTCCTGCTGCGCCGGCAGAGTGAGGACGCCTAGCTCCAGACTTCCGCCTTGTCGCAGCGCGATGCTCACTCCCCAGTGCGCCAGTCCGGCGCTGAACGGCACCGTGCCGCAGAGCGGGTCGACCAGCCAGGTCAGCCCGTCGCCGGCGGGTGTGTGGCTCTCTTCCGACAGGATGGCGCCGGGCACGTTATGGACTTTGAGAACCTGGGCTATGGCCTGGTCTGAAGCTATGTCCGCTTCAGTGACCAGGCCGCCGTCGTCTTTGGTCCAGCTATTCAAGGCGGGTTCTCCTATCTTCCGCCTGAACCGCACGCGCAGCGTTTCAGCGGCCTCTCTGGCAGCCACCAGAGCCGCTTCCAGCGCCTTGGCTCTGTCCAACACCTGCTCGTTGCTATTCATCGTCGCCGCTTGCCAGGTCTTTGGTCAGCGAGTTGGGCATGACGAGCTCCATGTCGTCCAGCGACCAGTCGCCGCTCTTGAGCAATGTCCTCACGGCCTGTCTGGGCGAATAGACGGTCATAGGCAGTCCGAACGCGCCGATGACCTGCCCCGTGATACCGGCGGCGGCCTCCGTGCACAGGTACGCTATCTTGGGAGCGTTCCGTTCCGTTGAGCGAGCGCCCTCGATGACGGGAGCGTCCGAGGGACGCCCCCATTGCTCTACGTAGGCTCTGGCCGTCTCCGGCATGCCCTCCGTCATCCGGGTGTCGGCTCCGGGTAGGACGGCGTTGACCGTGATGTTGTAAGGGGCAAGCTCCTTAGCCAGCGATCGGGCAAGGCCGATCTGTCCCGCTTTGGCCGCAGAGTAGTTGGCCTGGCCCAGGTTGCCCAGCGCGGACACCGAGGAAAAGAGCAGAATGCGGCCATATCGCTGCCGCACCATGTGAGGCACGGCTTGTCGCACGAGGTTAAACGCTCCGTACAGGTGGACGCGCAGGACGTCGTCCCACTCATCCTCTGTCATATTGAACACCATTCTGTCGCGAAGGATGCCCGCCGCGTGGCAGACGATGTCCAGCCGGCCATAGGCGTCCAGCGCCGCCTGTACCATGCGTCCCGCTCCTTCAAACGCGGCCACGGAATCGAAGCTGGGGATGGCCCGGCCTCCTGCGGCTATGATTTGTGAAACGACGGCATTGGCCGGAGCCTCGGAAGCGCCCGTTCCGCTCAGTGCGGCTCCCGGGTCGTTGACCACCACGGAGCAGCCCTCGGCAGCCAGCCGCCTGCAGACCGCGCCTCCGATGCCGCCTCCGCCTCCGGTAACCACGGCGACCCTGCCTTCCAGCGTGTTGCTCACTGCAGCCCTCCTTCGTGGAAGAGATGCCTGGGAGCAAGCGACGCAATCTCTTCCACCGAGAACACCTCCGCGCTGTAGAGAGCGCGGGACACCGCCGGCTTGGAGTACAGGTAGAGCTCTTCCGCGCCCGCGCCGAACGCGTGTCCGCTGAACCGGGCGGCTGCGTCCGTGCAGAGGTAGGCGGCCAGGAAAGCGGCGTTCCTGGCGTCGCTTGCGATTACCACGTTGCAGTTGACGCCGTATCTCTGCATGTCCAGCGCCGTGGTGCGGCTCAGCCCTACAATGGCTTCCAGCGCGGTGTCGTATGCGGCTGTACCGGGTTGGCCGTATTCGGGTTCTTGGAGCAGGTAGACTATGCGACCGTTACGCTGCTGGCGCATTTGGGCGCAGGCGTACTTGGTCACGGTGAACGCGCTTTTCAGAGTTCCTCCGATGACCGCGCGCCACTCCCGATCCGACATCTGGGCAATAGGTTCGCCGCGCCTTGCGCCTGCAACGCTGATTAGAAAGTTCACTCCGCCAAACGATTCCACCGCCGACTCCACCAGCGCCTGACCGCCCTCCATTGAAGCGGTGTTGCAGGAAGACGGCACGGCTTTGCCTCCGGCGTCTCCGACTTCGGCGGCCAGCTTGTCCGACTCCGCGGCGTCCGTCGAGTTGATTGCCAGCGAAGCGCCCTCCGCGGAAAGGAGAAGCGCGGCTTCTCTGAGGAGGCCGTAATCATCTCCGGCCACTATTGCCGCTCTGTTTCGGAAACGAAAGGTCGTATCAAATTGCATTGCACGGTGGATTATACCCGTCCACTGGCACTTATTCATCAACGGGTTTAGTATTGGGCAGCACTTAAACGGGGGGGCACTTCTGACGCAGTCCGCAACAACGGTTGAGAAAAGGGAACGGGCCAGGGCTGAAGAGCCGTCGCTGGGCTTCATGCTTGGCCTGGCGGCAGGCCATGCCGTGAAGCACTTCTACCAGCAGGCGTTTCTTCTCCTGCTGCCTCCGATCAAAGCCTCCCTGGGGATCAGCGACGTGCAGATCGGCGTTATTGGCTCCGCCCGGACCATTTTCAGCGCCGGGGTCAACATCCCCGCCGGCGTTGTTGCCGATATGTGGCGGAGCAAAGTCGCGCTCATCCTGGCCTCCAGCCTCAGCTCGCTGGCAATAGGCTATTTGCTCATAGGCGTTGCGCCAAGCTACTGGCTGCTCGTCCTGGGCGTCGCCGTTACGGGGATAGGCACCTCTTTCTGGCATGCCCCCGCCTTTGGCACGCTAGCCGCCGTTTACCCCAGCCGTCGCGCCACCGCGCTGTCGGTGCACAGGATGGGAGGCTCCATAGGCGACAGCATATCTCCGGTAGTAGTGGGCGTTCTGCTGGGCGGCTTCACCCTGTTCGGCCTGGAGTGGGCCGGACTTGGCTGGAGAGCGCTGGCTTTGCTCCTGGTGCTGCCCGCGTTGATCAGCGCGGCAACCATTTTGCTGGCCTACCGGGACATACCCGGCGGAAATTCTGCGGGTCTGACGCTCAAGGCGTACCTGAAGTCCATGCGGCCACTGGTCAAGAACAGCGCGGTATTGAGCATGACCACGCTCACTACGGTGCGGGCTATGGCCCACAACGCCCTCAACATCTTCATAGTCATCTACATGAGCGAAGACCTGGGGTTCTCATCGTTCAAGATAGGTTACCACGTGGCTCTGCTCACCCTGTTCGGCATTGGGTTTGCTCCGGCGATGGGATGGGCCGCCGATAGAATAGGCCGCCGCCCCGTGATATTCGTGGGGCTGGCGTCCATATCAATTCTCATCTACTCGCTGCTTGTCTTTGGAGATGGCATTGGCTTTGCCGTGGCGCTTGCCCTGCTCGGCCTGTTTCTATACTCGGTGAACCCCGTCATGCTGGCGGCGGCCATCGACGCCGCAAAGAGGGGCACGGAAGGCTCCGTGACCGCCGTTGTGTTCACCGGGGGAGCCATCTTTGGCTCGGCGTCGCCGGTTATTGCGGGGTGGATACGCGGGCCTTACGGCATGGACGGCATTTTCTACTTCACCGCCACCATGGTAGCGGTCACCGCTGTGGCCTCGCTTGTCGTGCCCATCAGGGTGTCCACGGACTGACCGGATTGAGCAGGGAAGGAAATCACGCCTGACCAAAGTCTTAACGCAAGGCAAAGGGGGGATGCAATGAGCTTGTTGATACGCAACGTAAGGCTGGTGGACGGCACGGGCGCCGCGCCCGCGCCGTCCGTAACCGTGGAGGCGGAACATGGCCGCATAACCTGGATCGGCGAGGACGCCGCGCACCCGGCGCGCCACTGGCACACGGAGGAAGTGGACGGACGCGGCTTCACGCTGATACCGGGCATCATCGACTGCCACGAGCACTTCACCAGCGACGGCGGGCCTGACAACGGCGAGATCCTGGCCGCCGACCCGCCGGAGGTCGCCACCCTGAAAGCAGTGGGCAACGCCCGCCGCGCCCTGCTTTCCGGCATCACCTCGGCGAGGGACGTCGGTTCCAAGGGCGGCATCAACGTTCCCTTCGCCGAGTCGGTGGCCGCGGGCAACGTGTTCGGACCGCGCATTCTGGCTGCGGGCGACTGGCTGGCTTTCCCGGGCACCTGGGGGCCTTTTGTGCGCACGCTGCACAGCCTGGAAGAGATGGTCCTAGCCGCCAGAGACCAGGCGCAGAGGGGCGCGGCCCTGATCAAAGTAGGCGCGACCGGCATGACCCCGGAAGGCGAGCAGTTCCCCACGCTTGGGCTGGACGTGCTGGAAGCGGTGGTTCGCGTGGCCAACGAGGCCGGACTTAAAGTCGCCGCCCATTGCGTTGGGTACGAGGGTACGCATCAAGCGGTGGAAGCGGGCGTGGCCTCCATAGAGCACGGCTTCTTCATAAGCGAGGAGACGGCCCGCCTCATGGCGGAGAAGGGCACCTACCTGGTGCCGACCATGTCCACATGGGACGCCCGCCTCAGCCAGGGGTACATGGCCGGAGAGGACAGGGAGACGCTGGCTCGCACGGAGGAGCGCGCCGCCGAGTCCATTGCCAGCTTCAAACGCGCCCTGGCTGCCGGCGTGAAGGTGGTTCCGGGCTCGGACGCCGGAGGTTCGGCGGTGCGGCACGGGATGCTGGCCAGGGAGGTGGAGCTGATGGTGGAGCACGGCATGTCGCCGCCTGCCGCCTTGAGCGCGGCAACCAGCGACGCTGCGGCTCTGCTGGGAATCGACGATATAGCGGGCACGCTTGAAACCGGCAAGGTCGCCGACATGGCGCTGATAGACGGCGACCCGTACTCCGACCCCGCCGCTTTG
Organism: Dehalococcoidia bacterium; assembly: GCA_963667055.2. GTDB lineage: Bacteria > Chloroflexota > Dehalococcoidia > Lucifugimonadales > QGNO01 > DAOUJH01. The sequence continues at coordinate 560,592 of OY762956.1, read as the reverse complement.
CGAAACGTCTGGGGCGTGTTCCAGGCGGGCAGGCGCGTGAGGTAACTATTAGAACAAGGTGCTCCCTGAATCGACGTCCCATGTTTGTTCAGTCACCATAAACTTGGCTTCACTTAATGGTCTGGGTCAGAGTATTGCAAAACCTGAGCATGGTTATATACTCCGGCTACAGCCACTGCATCTAGAGCAGGTCTACGAGTGGCGGTATACGAAGGTGAGATATGGAAAGAGTTGATTACCAGTCGTTGCTGGTTCAGGATATTTGGAACCTGGCTAACTCCGGGGAACTCGACTACTCTCCTTGGTATCAACGCCGCTCGGTTTGGACCACGCCTCAGAAATCGTATTTGATTAATACACTGATTGAGCAAAAGCCCATTCCAGCCATCTACATCAGGTATTCACTGGACTTGGATCGTAGGAAAACTGTTCGGGAAGTAGTAGATGGCCAGCAGCGAATAAGGGCAATCCTCGAATTTTGCGGCGACGAGTTTTCAGCGAAATGCTCTGAGAATGGAGATAGACAGACCTTCTCTCAATTGAGCAGAAAACAACGACAGGCCTTATTGCTGACCGCGATACCAATCGGGTACCTCTTGGGTGCTACGGACGCGGATGTAATAGATATTTTCGGCAGAATCAATTCTGTGAGCAAAAGCCTGAATGCACAGGAAAAGCGCAACTCGGCTTTTAGCGGAGAATTCAAGCAGTTTTGTCTACATCAGGCATCGTCAAGAGTGGAACTGTGGCGTACTTACAATGTATTCACCGCAAATGATATCGCAAGAATGAACGAGGTGCAGTTCATATCAGATTTGGCACTGAATTTGCTTGAGGGGTTGTCCGATTTTAGCCCTAAGAAACTGTATGATATTTATTCTAGGTTTGACGAAGAGTTTCCGCATCAAATCGAGACGGCTCAGCGAATCGATCGGTTGTTTGACGTTATTGTCGATATCAATCCATTGGCAATTCGCGATACTATCTTTAGCCGCCAACCTATCTTTTTCTCTCTTCTGATTGTAATGGATTCCATGGGCAGACTGGAAGTTCAGAAGATTGAGAAGTCATTGTACGAAATTGATGCACGATATCACCAAGATAGTCAATCGCAGACTGAAGAAGACCAGCAGTTCATTGCTGCTTCCACCGCTACAACGCAACGAATCAGGCAGCGAAGAATCCGGGATGCTTATATACGAAGGTTCCTAGAATAATGCCGACACCTCGGGTGGATGTTACTGTACGAAAAACTACCACTGATATCGAGCATCTCAAAACATTCAGAACAAATTCCCAATGCCTTGCTCCAGTATATCAATACCTGATTGCCGAGCTGATAATGCTGCGGCTGTTCTCAATTATTGAGAGCGCGATCGAAGATGTAGCTTGCAAACTAATAGCAGGTGCATCTTATGTAAACGGAACCCAGCCAACAAGGCTCTTCACTGCTAGGAGTGTGGAGGGTGCGAGATCCGCAATGCTAAGGCATGGCCGACAAAAAACGAAGAACTACCTGAGATGGACAAGTGTAAAGGATATTCGCGATAGCACTTCGCAGGTTCTCAATCCTACCGATCCCTTCATAATGTACGCACGAGTTCACGGAAACATACTCAGTGAAATGAGAAAGGTGCGAAACTTCTTAGCACATAGAAATTCGAGGACGAGACAAAGCTACAGAGAAGTGGTTCGGGTGGTCTACGGTGCAAATAGCAGAGTCGGAATTGAAGCGTTCTTGACCTCACGCCGGGGCCGTGCCGTGGCCAAAGTTGACGAATATCTCACTACGGCAAGAATAATGATCTCAGACCTCGCCAGAGGCTGAATAGTAAACGGCATAACTGGTCATCCCAGGTCGAAAGTGTCGCGTCCAGAAAGTCCGCTCGCCTCAAAAGAGACGGATACTGCATCGTAAAGTGTGTAAATCGCATAATATGGGCTGATACTTCGAGATAACGAGCAATTCGTTCTCCCTACTGTTGACATTTGCCCGTTAATTCCATTACAATCCGTCAATAATGTGTGCAAAACGTGACAAGGCGGCACCATGTCCTTAGAGACGGGTATTGGCTTGCGGGAGGCGGCCCGCGACCTGTCGGTCGAGCCGGGCACCATCCGGTACTGGGTAAAACGCGGTTGGGTCAAAGTGCTTCAGGAGGCGGAAGGCCATGGCAAGCCGATGATCCTGGACCGTCACTCGGTGATGGCTTGCTACACAATCAGGTCCAAGAAGGACAGGCGGTATCAGGCAAACTATACTTCAAAAGCAATGGAGCGAGGAATGAATGAAAATATAGAGGTTCTGCTAAATGGGTCGCTGACCAGTGTCCCCCGTTTTCTGGCCGGCGCCACGTACGCCGGTATGAAGACCTACTCGGAGGACAAGCTGGACTTGGGAATCATCCACTCCTCCGCGCCTTGCGTCAGCGCCGGCATTTTCACCAAAAACCAGGTGAGATCGCCTTCCATTGTCATCACTGAAAAGCACGTGCGGCAGGGGAACGTCCGCGCCGTGGCGGCTAACAGCGGCATCGCCAACGCGGTTGTCGGCGAACCGGGCGTGAAGGACGCCGCCGAGGTCGTCAGGCTGGTCGCGTCGCAACTGGGCCTGAAACAAGAAGAGGTGGGATTCCTCAGCACGGGACTGGTCGGCGTGGAGCTTCCCATGGCTTTGATCAGAGCCTCATTGCCCAAGATACAGACCTCTTCCGACGGCGGCAACGCCTTTGCCAGGGCCATCATGACCACCGACACCCATGCCAAAGAGGCGGCGGTCTCCTACCGGCACAAGGGAAGGACGGTGACGGTAGGAGGCGCGGCCAAGGGAGCGGGAATGATCCATCCCAACATGGCAACCATGCTCAGCGTTCTGGCAACGGACGCCCAGGTGGATGCCGCCTTCCTTCAGAAAGTGATCGCTCAGGCCGGGGACAGCTCGTTCAACATGATTTCCATCGACGGCGACACCAGCACAAACGATTCGCTGTTGATCATGGCCAACGGAGCCGCGGGCGCCCCGGCGATTACCGAGGCGTCGGACGAGGCGGGGCTGTTCCAGGAAGCGGTGACGCGGCTTTGCATCCACCTGGCCAAGGAGATCGTCCTGGACGGCGAGGGCGTGAGCAAGCTGTTCGAGGTAGAGGTGGTGGGAGCGCGCAACGATAACGAGGCGCGCCTGGCGGCTCGCACCATTTCCAGTTCCAACCTGGTCAAGACGGCGGTTCACGGCAACGACCCCAACTGGGGCCGACTGGTAGTGGCCCTGGGCCGCAGCGGGGCGCGTGTCAGAGAAGAGAGACTGTCGCTCTACATCAACGACGTGTGCATCATGGAGAACGGGCTTCCCATACCGTTCTTCAAGGACGCCATTGTGCTCCAGATGCAACAACCGGAGGTCAAATTCACCATCAACCTGAACCTGGGCAGCGCCTCGGCCAGCGCGTGGGGCTGCAACCTCAGCGAGGCGTACGTGACCTTCAACAGCGCATACACGACCTGAGCCTGTCAGCGGTCGGTGTGTCAGTTATAGTTGAAGAAGCGGGGCCTGAAGTCGATCTCTAGGATATGACCCCCACGGATACAATAGTAGTCAAAATAGGCGGGAGCACCCTGGGCAGCGCGGATACCTCTTTCCGCGACATTGTTGCGTTGCAAAAGGCGGGGCGTACGCCGGTGGTGGTCCACGGGGGCGGCCCCGTCATATCGGACTGGATGAAGAGGCAGTCGCTGCCGCCGCGCTTCATACGAGGCCTGCGCGTCACCGACGCACCCAGCCTGGAGGTGGTGGTGGCGGTGCTCGCCGGGCTTATCAACAAGCAGCTTGTCGCCGCCATATCCGCTCTGGACGGCAAGGTGGTGGGGCTCTCCGGCGCCGACGGGGGAATGCTGCGGGCGCGAATCAGCAACCCTGAGCTTGGATTTGTGGGTGAAGTCACCGAGGTGGACCCTCAGCCGGTGATAGATGTCCTGAAAGCCGGTTATATTCCGCTCATTGCTCCCGTGGCGGTGGCCGCAGCCAACGGTTCGGGTGAAGACGGCTCTCTACTCAACATCAACGGCGACACCGCGGCCGGCCACCTGGCCTGGGCGTTGGCGGCGCAGCGGCTCATCTTCCTTACGGACGTGGAGGGCGTTCTGGGCTCATCGCGGAGGCTGATAACCAGGCTTACGCCCAAGGAAGTGCAGGGGCTGCTCGCGTCCGGCGCGGCGGACGGCGGCATGATTCCAAAGCTGGAAGCCTGCGTGAAAGCCCTGCAGCGAGTTCCGGCAGCCCATATAATAGACGGCAGGTCTCCCCAGTCGCTGCTTAAAGCCTTAAACAATGATAATGTAGGTACGCGATTAACAGCCCAGGCAATTCCAAGAGGTGAAGTGATTTGAGACAGAACGGCGGCAACGGATCTTCCTTAGAGTGGGAGCCTACTCTTGCTTTTCCTCCCAATACCGGCTCGTTCATCAAGTGGGGGCTGATCCTACTAGGCGTCGTCTTCCTGGTGGTGTTGTTCAACACCCTGCGGGGCGTCTATACGGACTGGCTGTGGTTCAACTCGCTGGGCTACCTGGACGTGTACAGGACCATATTGTGGACTCGCGCCTGGCTTTTTATTGCGGGGTCTCTGACCTTTGGCGCAATGATCGCAGTAACCGCCGTACTCGCCCTGCGCCACGCTCGCGGGGAGTCGGTTCTTCCGCTCCCGGCCGAGACCATTTACTGGCTGAAGAGGTTGACCATCCTGGCCATTGTACTTGGCGCCGTACTCGTCTCGCTGGCGTTTGGCTCCAGCCTCAGCAGCCAGTGGGAGCTGGCGCTGAGGCTAATCAACAGCTCATCCTTTGGGATTTCAGACCCGGTTTTCCAAAACGACGTTTCCTTCTACGTGTTCTCCCTTCCCATTCTGAACCTGGCGCAAAGCTGGTTCCTTGGAGCGTTCATAGTCCTGCTGCTGGCAACCACCGTCATATACATAGCTTACTTTGCGCTGAGGGGCATGCCCTTTCAGTTGACGCCCTGGCAGAGAGGCCACCTGGCCGTCCTGGGATCGCTGGTCTTCTTCAACCTGGCGTTCATGCACATCCTGGACAGGTATCAGGTGCTGCTGTCCGGAGACGGCGCGGTCTTTGGCGCAACCTACACCGATATAAACGCGCGCCTGCCGGTATTGCTGGTCATGGCGGCTATTGCCGCGGCCAGCGGCGTCTTGCTGCTGGCCACCCTGCATCCTTCGCTGAGAGGGGCAAGGGGCAACCGCCTCATCATCGGCGGCGTGGTTCTCTGGCTGGCAGCCGCGGTTGGCCTGGGCAGCCTCTACCCTTCGTTCATCCAGCGTTTCACCGTTGAACCCAACGAATTGCAGAGGGAGCGCAGCTTCATCGCCCGCAACATCGAATTTACTCGCGCCGCCTTTGGGCTGGACCGGGTAGAGGAGCGCTCGCACGAAGCGACGGCCCAGCTTACTTCAGCCGACATACTGGCCAACCAGGAGACCGTGAACAACGTGCGTCTATGGGATCCGCGCCCCCTGGTTGACACTTACAACCAGATCCAGCATCTCCGTCTCTACTACAACTTCCAAGACGTGGACGTAGACAGGTATCACATAAACGATGAATATCGCCAGGTGCTCATCGGGGCCCGCGAGCTCTACCCGGAGTTTCTGCCTGAAGAGGCTCAGAGATGGGTCAACCAGCGGCTCCAGTTCACACATGGCTACGGCGCCGCCGCCAGCCCCGTCACCGAGTTCACCGATGAGGGCAGGCCCATCTTCTTCGTGCAGGACGTGCCTCCCACCGGCGACATTGAAATCACCAGGCCGGAGGTCTACTACGGCGAGAACACCAATAGCTACGTCATAGTCAACAGCAACACGCCTGAATTCGACCATCCAACCGAGGAAGACGTGCCCGTCTACGTCCAGTACCAGGGTTCGGGCGGCGTCCACCTTAGCTCGCTGCTGAGACGGATTGCGTATGCCTGGCAGTTTGGGGATATCAACATACTGATCAGCGGTGAAATCCTGCCCCAGAGCAAAGTCCTCTACAGCCGGCACATTCAGGAGCGGATCAGCCACATAGCGCCCTTCTTGCAGCTTGACGCAGACCCCTACTTGATAGTGGACGATGGAAGGCTGGTCTGGATGCAAGACGCCTATACCATGACGGACAAATATCCGTACTCAAGGCCGTTCGATGATCAGTTCAACTACATCAGAAACAGCGTGAAGGTGGTGGTAGACGCTTACAACGGCAAGCTGCAGTTCTACATAGCCGATCCGCAAGACCCTCTTATTCAGACTTACGCCAAGATATTCCCTGCTCTGTTCACGCCCATGGATGAAATGTCGCCGTTCCTCAGGGAACATCTGAGGTATCCGGAAGACCTGTTTTCGGTCCAGGCGCAGACCTACCTCCAGTATCACATGACGGATCCAACGGTTTTCTTCAACAAAGAGGACCAGTGGAGCGTTCCATTGGAGGTCTTCTTTGGCAATCAGCAGGCGGTTGAACCTTACTACGTGATTATGAAGCTGCCCGGCGAGGAGGACGTGGAGTTCGTCCTGATCCTTCCCTTTACCCCGGCGGACAAACCCAATATGGTGGCCTGGCTGGCGGCGCGCATGGACGGGCCCGAGTACGGCAAGCTGGTGGCCTACACATTCCCCAGGGGGGTGCAAATAGACGGCCCGGTGCAGATAGAAGCGCGCATAGACAACGATACCGATATATCGCAGCAGTTCACGTTATGGAACCAGTCCGGGTCGGTGGTGATCAGGGGGAACCTGCTGGTCATTCCGGTAGCCGATTCCATACTTTACGTGGAGCCGGTATATCTCAGAGCGGAAGGGTTGCCCTTGCCTGAGCTGAAGCGCGTTATACTGGCTTCCGCCAACAGGGTGGTCATGGAGCCCTCGCTGGATGAGGCGCTGGAAGCCTTGCTTGGAGACCAGGTCGTCGCAGGCCCAAGTCCGCCCGATGGAGGCGCTCCTCCCACAGTATCTGAGGAAACGGCGAGACGGCTGGAGGCTATACAGCAGGCCTTGCAAGACTTGAGGACGGGTATAATCACGCTGGAAGAGGCGGTAAGGCAACTATCAGACCTATTAGAAGAGGAGCAGACATCGTGAGCACTTGGCAACAGATAGAGAGCGAATATTACATGCAAGTGGTGCGTCGTCAGCCTGTGACCATAGTCAAAGGCGAGGGGACAAAGGTATGGGACGAAACGGGGAAGGAGTACCTGGACTTCACCGCCGGCTGGGCGGTGAACAACATAGGGCATTGCCACCCCGCGGTTGTGGAGGCTATCCAGGAACAGGCCGCCACCCTGATGCAGACCTCCAATGCCTACTACACGGTACCCCAGCTTCAGCTTGCCCAGGTGCTCATAGACAACAGCTGCCTGGACAGGGTCTTCTTCTCGAACAGCGGCGCTGAAGCCAATGAGGGGGCGGCGAAGCTGGCGCGTAAGTACGGCAAGCTGCACCGCAACGGCGCATACGAGATCATCACCGCGCTAAATTCGTTCCATGGACGCACTCTGGGAATGATAGCCGCCACGGGACAGCCCCACTATCAGGAGGCTTGGAGGCCGCTGGCCGACGGCTTCGTCAACGTCGAGTACAACGACCTGGAGGCGATCAAGAACGCCACCAGCGATGCTACCTGCGCCGTTATGCTTGAGCCGCTGCAGGGCGAGGGCGGAGTCAACGCGCCGGAGGAGGGCTACCTCAAGGCCGTCCGCGATTGGTGCGACCAGAACGGGCTTCTCCTCATCTTCGACGAGATACAAACAGGTTTGGGCCGCCTGGGCACCCTGTTCGGCTACCAAACGTTTGGCGTGGAGCCGGACGTGATGACCCTGGCCAAGGGACTGGGCGGCGGCGTGCCCATCGGCGCGTTCCTCGCCAAGGAGGAAGCCGCCGTGCTGGAACCCGGCGACCACGGCTCCACGTTCGGCGGCAACGTCCTCACCTGCGCCGCGGCGTACGCATCCTCCAAGTACATAGTCGACAACGACGTGCCGTCCCAAGCCGCAGCGGCCGGAGAGTATCTGAAGGAGCGCCTTGTCGAGTTGAAGTCGCGCCATTCCAGCATCACCGAGGTGCGGGGCATGGGTCTGCTGCTTGGACTCGTATTCAATGATGAACTTTCGGCCAAGGTGGTCGCAGCCTGCAACGAAGAGGGGCTTCTGCTCAACGCGGTGCGGCCCACCACCATACGGTTCATGCCGCCGCTGACGGTGAGCAAGGAGGAGATAGACCAGGGCGTCCAGAAGCTGGATAGTGCCTTGCAAAAGGTGTTGGCATGACAGAAGGCCAGAAGAAGATAGTCCTTGCCTACAGCGGAGGCCTGGACACATCCGTCATCCTGCACTGGCTCATCAGCCAGGGACATGACGTGGTCACCTACACCGCAAACTTGGGCCAGGACGAGGATATGGAGGAGGTTGTGGGCAAAGCCCGGCAGGTTGGAGCTTCCGCCACCTACGTGGAAGACCTGCGACACGAGTTCGTCACCGATTTCATCTATCCCGCAATCAGGGCCAACGCCATCTACGAGGGGCGCTATCTTCTCGGCACGTCGCTGGCGCGTCCCGTCACGGCCAAAGGCCAGGTGCAGGCGGCGCTGAGAGAGAAGGCTACCACCCTTTCGCACGGCGCCACCGGCAAGGGAAACGACCAGGTGCGGTTCGAGTTCACTTTCCACGCGCTGGCTCCGGAGTTGGAGATATACGTCCCCTGGCGCGACCCCGTCTTTCTAGACAAGTTCACCGGCAGGTCCGACATGCTGCGCTATTCCCGGCTCAACGGCATCCCCGTTTCGGCGACCAAGCGCAAACCGTGGAGCAGCGACGCCAACCTGATGCACATCAGCTATGAGGCCGGGGAGTTGGAAGACCCGGCGCGCCGCCCGCGGAATTCCATGTTCCAGATGACGCGCTCGCCCAGACGCGCCCCCAACAAAGAGACGGAGCTTGAGATAGAGTTCCGCGAAGGGAACCCCGTGGAGGTGCGCAACCTCAGCGACGGCACGACACAATCGGAGCCGCTGGCGCTGTTCGCCTACCTCAATCACCTGGGCGGGGTCAACGGCATCGGGCGGGAGGACATGGTGGAGAACCGCTTCGTCGGCGTCAAGTCGCGCGGCGTCTACGAAACCCCGGGCGGCACAATCCTGCACAAGGCGCATCGAGACCTGGAAGGCATCACGCTGGACAGAGAGGTGATGCACCTCCGCGATTCGCTGATCCCACGCTTTTCGGAGCTGGTGTATTACGGGTTCTGGTTCTCCCCGGAGATGGAGCTGCTGCGCCTGGTGATGGACAAAAGCCAGGAGTACGTCACCGGCACGGTGACCCTGGGGCTGTACAAGGGCAACGTCGTCACCAAGGAGCGGCGCTCGCCCGTTACGCTGTACAACGAGGACCTGGTGAGCATGGACAGGATAGGCGGCTTCGAGGCCCCGGACTCCACGGGATTCATCAGAGTCAACGCTCATCGCCTGCGCAGCAGCGCCCTGCGGGCGCGGGGAGACGCCGGCTGATGGGCTTCACACACGTAGAAATGGAAGTCGCCAACGTATCAGAGCCTGGGAAGCATCGCAGTATAGAGTTCCTGGCGGATACAGGCGCACTGCTCACCGTCGTTCCATCCCTAATCCTCAGAGAGCTTGGCATAGAGCCGATAGGAGAACGAGAGTTTCGCGGCTTTGGCGGACTGATCAACAGGAAAATAGGCGGCGCGCAATTTAACTATGAGGACTCCATCACTGTGGCCCCTATAATCTTCGGTGAGCCGGACGATATCCCCGTGCTCGGCGTCACCGCGCTGGAGGCACTGGGCTACCAGGTAGACCCGGTGAACCGGCGTCTGATCAAAGTCGAATCGCTACAGCTATGACGCAAAGCAAGACTCCCAGGCCAAAGATTTCGTCGGACTACACCGTCTCCCTGCACTACGACAGACGGCTGTACAGGCAGGACATAGCCGCTTCCATAGCGCATGCCCGCATGCTCGCCAAGCAGGGCATCATCTCCGAAGCCGACGCCGAGGCCATAGCCGGCGGCCTTGACGAGATACGGCAAGAGATAGAGGACGGCGCATTTCCCTGGCAGCCTCAACTTGAAGACATCCACATGAACATCGAATCGCGGCTCTATGAAAAGATAGGCGACGCGGCGGGCAGGCTGCACACTGCCCGTTCCCGCAACGACCAGGTGGCGGTGGACGTGCGACTCTACGCCAAGCAGGCCATCCAGGATACGGTGCGCCTCATTCGCCACTTCCAGCAAGTTATATTGGAGGTAGCTGAGGCCAATATCGAGACGGCGCTGCCGGGCTACACCCACGTGCAGCGCGCCCAGCCCGTGCTGCTGTCCCACCATTTGCTGGCCTACTTCCACATGCTGCAGCGCGACGCGGAGCGGTTCCAGGAATGCCTGCGGCGCGCCGACGTGCTGCCTCTGGGCAGCGGCGCTCTGGCCGGAGTGCCCTACGACTACGACCGCGAGTTCCTTGCCAAAGAGCTGGGCTTCGCCCGCATAAGCGAGAACTCCATGGACGTTGTCTCCGACCGCGACTACCTGGTCGAATACCTGGCGAACGCCGCCCTCTGCATGGCGCACCTGTCGCGGCTGGCGGAGGAGATTGTCTACTGGTCGTCGCAAGAGTTCGACTTCATCCGCCTGGGCGACGAGTACGTCACCGGCAGCAGCATGATGCCGCAGAAGCGCAACCCCGACTTCGCCGAGCTTGCCCGCGGCAAGACGGGGCGCGTCTACGGCAGCCTCATCGCGCTGCTGACGGTCATCAAGGGCCTGCCCATGACCTACAATCGCGACCTCCAAGAGGACAAGGAGGGTTTCTTCGACGCGGTGGACACGCTTCAAGCCACGCTTGAGGTCATGTCCGGCATGATAGCCACCGCCAAGTTCAATACGGAGCGCATGAGGCAGGCCGCCGAGGACAGCATGGTGCTGGCCACCGACCTCGCCGACTACCTTGTGGTCAAGGGCGTGCCGTTCCGCGAGGCTCACGGCGTCATGATCCGGGTCTCCGAATACGCCTCGGAGCAGGGGAAGCAGTTCGGAGAGTTGAGCCTGGAGGAGTACCGCCGCTTCTCGGAAGTGTTTGGAGAGGACGTCTACCAGGTCACCGCCGAACGGTCCATTAAAGCGCGGGACGTACACGGCGGCACCGCGCCCAATCGGGTGCGGGAGGCGCTGGAACGGGCGCGCTCCCTGCTGGAGAGTTGAAGCTTAGCCGATGAGCAACTTCAAGCTAGCTCCGTCCATACTCTCCGCGGACTTCGCCAGCTTGGGAGACGCCGTATGCGAAGCTGAAAAAGCGGGCGCGGACTACATCCACGTGGACGTCATGGACGGGCGGTTCGTGCCCAGCATCACCTTCGGCGCGTCCATGGTGCAGGCGCTGCACGCTCGCACTGCGCTGCCACTGGACATACATCTCATGATCGTGGAGCCGGAGCGGCACGTGGAGGAGTTTGCCAGGGCCGGAGGAGACATCCTAACCGTCCACGCCGAGGCTTGCGCGCATCTGCACGGAGTCGTGCGGCAGATCAAGGAAGCGGGCGCGAAAGCGGGCGTGGCAATCAACCCGGCAACCCCTGTATCCGCTATCGAAGAGGTTCTACCCTACCTTGACCAAGTCCTTGTTATGTCGGTCAACCCCGGCTTACCCGGCCAGACCTTCATCGCCAGTTCAGTCGATAAGCTGCGCCGTATGCGTCAGCGCCTCGACGCCTTAGGCGCCAAAGCCGAGTTGGAAGTGGACGGGGGCGTGAACCAGGACACCATCGCTTCGGTAGCTCAAGCCGGCGCGACTGTGCTGGTGGCGGGTTCCGCCGTTTTCAACGAGCGCGAAACGGTGCGGCAGGCCCTGGAGAGGCTGAGGGCTAAGCTGGAAGGGGTCTCCTTCAGCTAGCCAGCGTAGGCTATTTTCCGGTGATGCGTGCGCAGACAGCGGGTGCATAGCCGTACGCGCTGCATCCGTCCGTCTATCAGCAGCTTGGTCTTGTGAACATTCGGGAGCCACCTGGTGTTGGTGGCCCTCTTGGAGTGGCTTACGTTGTGGCCGAACTGGCCCGTTTTTCCGCAAACATTGCACTTAGCCATGACTCAATCTCTTTGACGCCAGCGCAGGGCTGGATATATACTCCGCTTAAAGTAGCACAGGTTCGAGTACAGTTCAAGCGGATGCCTCAATGATCCACAGAGCGCAAAGCACCTTTGCCAACCTCAGCGGCGACGATTTTCGAGGTATGCTGGTTGCCGCCACAACGTCTCTGGAACTGAACGCCCCCATTGCCAACGCCCTGAACGTTTTTCCCGTTCCCGACGGCGATACCGGCACCAACATGTACCTCACCCTTAAATCGGCTCAGCCCGCTCTTGACGAGCTGAACGACGCAACGGGAGACGAGGTGGCCCAGGCCGTGGCCTACGAGACGCTTATGGGCGCGCGCGGCAACAGCGGCGTCATCATGTCGCAGTTTTTCCGTGGGCTTGCCGAGGGGTTCAAGGACAGGGAGTCGCTCTCGGCGGAGGACGTTGCCCGCGCCTTTGACCAAGCTTCGCGGGCTTCTTATAAAGCCGTGGGCAATCCTGTGGAAGGCACCATGCTCACCGTGATCAGAAAAGCCGCCGAGGAAGCCGGGCAAAGGACAGCCTCCGGAGAGGGTAACCCAGTACGGGTGCTGAGCTACGCCTATGAAGCCGCATGTCAGGCATTGCTGGAGACGCCGGACCTGCTTGAAAAGCTCAAGGAAGCGGGCGTCGTCGATGCCGGCGGTCTGGGGATAGTCGCCATCATAGACGGGATGATCTGCTATCTGAACGGAGAAGAGCCCAAGGTTCTTGACATAGACGTTGGGCAGGCGGCCCCCAGCGCGGCGTACCTGGACGCCACTGAGCAAGAGGAGTTCGGCTACTGCACCCAATTCCTCCTTTCGGACTTCTCTGCGGACGTTGCGGAAATCAGGAACTACCTGGAGCAGAACGCGCGCTCCACGGTGGTCGTGGGCATGGAGGACGTGATCAAAGTCCACTTTCATACCGAGGAGCCAGAAGCCATAGTTGCCCATGTCAGGACGCTGGGCAGCGTATCTCAGCTGAAAATGGAGGATATGGACCGGCAACATCGCGGCTTCCTGGAGGGCCACCGACATGGCCAGCAGGAAGCCGCGCCTCTGGGTGTGGTCGTCGTGGCGTCAGGCAGCGGCATAGAGCAGATATTCGTTGATCTGGGCGCGGTTGATATAGTGCGGGGCGGACAGACCATGAATCCCAGCGCAAAGGAGCTGTCGGATAGCGCAGGGCATTGCGCCGCAGCGGAGGTCATACTTCTTCCCAACAACTCCAACATAGTACCGGCGGCACGGCAAGCCGCCTCTCTATCGGAAAAACCAGTCCACGTTCTGCCCACCACGTCCGTTCCCCAGGGCGTATCCGCCTTGCTGGCCTTCGACCCGGAAGCCGGCGCAGAGTCCAACCTGGCAGGCATGTGGGACGCCGTGTCCGCGTTGCAATCGGGGGAGCTGACCAGGGCGGTGCGCTCCACCACCATAGAGGGCAGAAGCGTGAGCGAAGGCGAAATCATAGCCCTGTTGGACGGACAACTCGTCGCCGCTTCACAAGATATAGAAGAGGCGCTGCGAGAGTTGTGCCGCCGCGCCGCGCCTTCGCCGGGGAACCTCGTCACCCTGTACTGGGGTGGTGACACGCAGGAGGAGCAGGCCCGACAAGCGGCGGAGAAGGTGGAGGAATGGTGTCCGGGCGTTGAGGTTGACCTGGTATACGGCGGACAGCCACATTACAATTACCTGGTATCTATTGAATAGGGAGTTTAGCTCATTATGGCCATAAGAATAGTCACCGACAGCACCGCCGACCTGCCGGCTGAAACAGCCGAGCAGTTGGGCATCACCGTGATCCCGCTCAACGTTCATTTTGGAGAGGAGACCTTACTGGACGGGATCGACATCCTCCCTGACGAGTTCTTTCAGAGGCTTGCCGCGGCGCGGCAACTGCCGACCACTTCTCAGCCCTCGCCGGGCAAGTTCATGGAGGTCTACGGCTCTCTGGCGGAGGCCGGAGACCAGATAGTCTCCATCCACATCTCGGATAAGCTCAGCGGCACGTTGAACTCGGCCAGGCAGGCCAAGGAGCAGATGGAAGGCTCCAGCATCGAGATCATAGATTCCGAGCAGGCCGCCCTGGGGACCGGGTTGGTGGCCATCGCCGCGGCCAAAGCCGCTCAACAGGGCGCTTCCCTTGAAGCCGTCCTGGAAGAAGCCAATAGCGCCGTAGAACAGGTGCAGCTTTTCGGGCTGCTGGACACCCTGGAATATCTGCGCAAGGGCGGTCGCATCGGCATGGTGCGGGGATTCATCGGCACGATGCTCAAGGTGAGGCCCATCATCACCGTACTGGACGGCATCGTGCAGTCGGCCACCTCGGTGCGCAGCCGGGCATACGGGATACAGTACATGGTCACCCTGGCGGAAGAGAGGGCGCCGCTGAAGCAGGCGGCGGTGATGCACAGCAGCACGGACGAGGAGGCTGAGGCGCTGGCTGAACGGATCAGGCCTCTCGTCGCGGACGGCCAGGTGTTGCAGGGCCGTATTGGGCCCGTAGTTGGCACGCACGCAGGGCCCGGCGTCATCGGCATAGTGATTCAGTCGGAAAAGACCCCCGAATCGGCCTAAAGAGACAACCACCCGGTAAGGAGGCTGCCACGCCTTCTAAGACTAGAAGCCAGAAATCAGGGGACGGCGCCCGGCTTAAGGCCTTCATAGGGGCGCTGAAGCTGGAACAACAGCGCGGCTACGACAACAAGTCCGTTTACGGCGGCTTGGATGCGTTCCTTGAACAGTGGCAAGCCTCTGACGACGGAGAGAGCGAAGCCAGGCCTCTCCGCGCCGGCAATCTGCTCCCGGTTTCCTACGCTGGCATGACTGAGAAGGAGCGTTCCCGCTGGGCGCTAACCGCCCTTTCGGCGTTGGGCGTTGAAGCCTCCGCGGAGGGGACGCCCGCCGCCAAGCCCGCGCCCAAGAAACCTGTTCCCGTCGACAAGTCGCTGTCCGCGGACCTTCCGGCATCCGTGCTTCGCAGCGTTACGTCCCGGGTATCCGCCCCGCTGAATCGTCTTGGCTTGAAGACGGTTGGCGACCTGTTGCATTTGTTTCCCAGGCGGCACAACCGCGTGGTGAAGATAGCCGAACTTCAAATAAATGAGGAGCACTCGGTGGCGGCCAGTCTGTGGACATCGCCTTCACCCCCGAATCCAAGACATCCCCTCAAAATTGTGGAAGCCGACTTCGTAGATGAAACGGGCACTATTCGTGTCGTCTGGTTCAATCAGCCGTACATGGCAAGGAATCTAAAGAGCGGCGCCAGATACGTGTTGAGCGGAAGGGTGACCACGTTTAACGGACGCCGCAGCATGAACGCTCCGCACTTGGAGTTGGTGAATGCCGGCAGCAGCCTGGAGAAGCTAGCCGAACATGGACGCCTCTTTCCCGTCTACCCTCTGAGCGAAGGCATCACGCAGCAGTCCATGCGCAAGATAGTGCGAGAAGCCCTGGGCCGGGCCGCCTCCTCGGTAAAGGACGGCCTACCCGTGGATATCCTGAAACGCAACGGCTTTCTTCGCCTGGAACGCGCCCTGTGGCAAGCCCACTATCCGGATGACCCCAGCTCTTACGAAGCGGCGCGCCGCCGCATCGCCTTCGAGGAGCTGTTCATGCAGCAGCTTGGCGTCCTCTCCATTCGCAGGCAGTCGGATTTGGTGGAGACGGCGGCGCTACTGTCTCCGCCTCATGGGGTTATGGACGCGTTCCTCGGCTCGCTGCCCTTTGCGCTTACCGAGGCCCAGAAGCGCGTACTTAACGAGGTGATGACCGATATCGAGAGTGACAAACGTCCCATGAGCCGTCTTCTACAAGGAGAGGTCGGCAGCGGCAAGACCGTGATCGCCCTGGCTGCCTTGCTCACCGCCGCCACATGCGGCTACCAGGGCGCAATCATGGCGCCCACAGAGGTCCTTGCCGAGCAGCACTTCCTCACCGTGGGCCGCCTGCTGGAGGGCCTGGCCGCGCCCACCGTCGGCGGACATCTGCTTTCGGTGCGTCTTGAGGCTCATGCCAGACCCATTACTGTTGGTCTGTTGCTGGGCAGCACACCGGCAAAGGCCAAACGCGAGATTCATGAGATGCTTGGCGCAGGCGCCCTGGACATCGTGATTGGAACGCATGCCGTCATCCAGGAGAGCGTGGAGATTCCCAACCTGGCGCTGGCCGTGGTGGATGAGCAGCACCGCTTCGGGGTGATGCAGCGCGCCGCTCTGCGGGAGCGGGGGCGGAGTCCGCACATGCTCGTCATGTCGGCCACTCCCATTCCACGCTCTCTTGCCCTCACACTGTACGGCGACCTTGATCTCTCCACCATCGACGAGCTGCCGCCGGGCAGGCAGCCCATACGAACCAAGGCCGTCGGCCCGGAGCGCCGCCGTTCGATCTACAAATTTGTGGAAGAGCAGATTGCTGCGGGCAGGCAGGTCTTCTTCATCTATCCGCTGATCGATGAATCGGAGGCGATCAACGCCCGCGCCGCGGTGAAGGAGCGCGACCGCCTTGCCGGAGAGGTCTTCCCCGACCTGCGAGTGGGACTGCTTCACGGCCGCATGTCCACCGGCGAGAAGAAAGAGGTGATGGACGCCTTTCGCCATGGCAGCCTGGATATTCTGGTCTCCACGCCGGTGGTGGAGGTTGGCATAGACGTGCCCAATGCCACCGTCATGGTCATAGAGGGCGCGGACAGGTTCGGGCTTGCCCAGTTGCACCAGTTCCGGGGACGCGTGGGACGCGGCGATCACGCCAGCTACTGCGCCCTTGTCGCCGAAGAACCGTCGGAAGACGCCAAGGAGCGTCTTGCCGCCATGGAAGAGATGGGCGACGGCTTCAAGCTGGCGGAGAAAGACCTAGAGCTGCGGGGCCCGGGCGACTACTTCGGCACGCGGCAGAGCGGCCTGCCGGACCTGCGCATGGCCCGTATCAGTGACACCGACCTGCTGTCGCTGGCCCGTCGGGAGGCGGAGGCCCTGCTTGACCGCGATTCCACTCTTTCCCAGCATCCCGATTTGAGGGAGTCGCTGGCTCAATCGACGTTTGCCGGCGGGGGAGAGGCGGGGTAGGGGGTTATATGTTCGCACTGTGGTAGACTGATCCAGTCAAAGGATAAGTGTCAGTTTCGATTATGGACAACAAACTCGCGTCAATAACTCTGAGGGGATTCAAGACAATCCAAGACTTGGGAAGCTTCCGGCCTCGCCCTCTTACAGTTCTCATTGGCCCCAACGGTGTAGGTAAGTCAAACTTTGTTTCCTTCTTCCGTATGATGAGCTGGATGCTGGCAGACCAAGACAACCTACAGCTTTTCGTGGGTCAGCAAGGAGGGGCCGGCAAGTTGCTGCACTACGGGCCAGACCTGACCAAAGAGATACAAGCCGAGTTGACGATTGAAACAGGCGCAGGGCAGAATCAGTACTTCTTCCGCTTGGTTTTCGCCGCTGGCGATACGTTGATATTCGCCGACGAAAGATACCGGTTTTCAGGGATAGATTACAGTTCACTAGCTGATTGGACTTCTACGGGAGCCGGGCATCGCAGTCCTATGCTGATTGAGAAAGCCGGTGGAGATACGACAGCCCGCGTTATTCTAGGTATTCTAAGAAGAATAATCGTATATCAGTTCCACAATACGGCGCACAATGCCCGAATCCGTAGCAAATGGGCTGTCAACGACAACCGTTACTTGAAAGAGGACGCAGGCAATATTGCCCCGTTCTTACTACGCCTGAGAGAAAAGGAGAGTTGGCACTACAAGCGCATAGTGGATAACATCCGATTGATCCTGCCGTTCTTTTCCGACTTTGAACTGGTAGATGACTATGGCTCTGTGCTGCTGGCCTGGCGGGAGCGAGGCAGCGACCAGGTGTTTGACGCGTCACAGGCGTCGGATGGTATGTTGCGAGTAATTGCCCTGGTATCACTGCTCCTGCAGCCGGAAGAAACTCTGCCGGACGTCCTGATTCTGGACGAGCCAGAGTTGGGATTGCATCCTTACGCTATAACTGTGGTAGGCGGATTGATAGGCGCGGTATCAAAAAGTATTCAAGTGATAGTAGCCACCCAATCAACGGCACTGGTAGATTGTTTTGAGCCTGAAGACATTGTGGTGGTCGAGCGCGAGGGTCGACAGTCAGTATTCAGGCATCTTGATTCCGAAAAGCTGGAGGAGTGGTTAGACGACTACTCACTCTCTGAGTTGTGGGAAAAGAATGTGTTGGGTGGACAACCCTAAATGCCCGTAAGGTTGAATTTCGTCGTAGAAGGACCGACGGAACGCCAGTTCATAGAGAAGGTCCTTGGTCCGCATTTAGGCGACCACTCCATCTGGGTTGCCGCCAGATGTGTTGAGACGAGCCGTTCGCGTGGCCGAAAGTACAGTGGAGGTGTTCGGAGTTATGCTAAGGCAAAGAGGGACATCGAGCGTTGGATGAAGCAAGACCAAAACGCCGATGCGCGTTTCACAACCATGTTCGACCTTTATGCCCTGCCCGGGGATTTCCCTGGTTACGAAGATGCCAGACAATTGCACGATCCTTATGCTCGCGTTAGGCTTCTTGAGGATGCTTTGCTGGAGGACATACCCGACCAGCGGTTCGTTCCCTATCTCCAACTCCACGAATTTGAGGCGCTATTATTTTCCGATCCCCAAAAACTTGAAGCGCAGTTTAACCGGCACTCCGCAGGAATCGGGAGGCTCGCCCAAGTTGCCGAACAATCTAATCCTGAGCTGATCAACGATGGGAACGAAACTGCACCGTCTAAGCGAATAGTCAGAGAAATACCGGAGTATGCATCCACCAAAGCGTCTTCTGGCCCAATAGTGGCGGAGAGGATTGGACTGGCTACTCTGCGAACGAGATGCCAGCACTTTGCAGAATGGATTGGAAGGCTGGAAGCTCTCACCCAGGGGCTCGTGGAGTGAAACCGACATACTAGTAGACGTCTGATTCCGGGTCTACCAACCTCACCAAGCCTCCATCGTGGTATGATTTAGGGCGTAATGTTGCTCAAAGACCGCATAGCCCAGCTTGCCGCGCAGGCGGTCGAGGCCGCACAGCAGAGCGGCGCTCTGCCCGCCGGGCCCACGCCTGAGATAGAGGTGGAGCGGCCCCAGAACCCGGAGCACGGCGACTTCGCCATCAGCCTGCCGCTGCGCTTGGCGCGCGCCGCGCGCATGAGCCCCATGGCCATCGCGGAGCGGCTGGTGCCCCTCACTCCCGCCGACGATTCCATCCAAGAAGTGCGCGCCGCCGCTCCCGGCTTCATCAACTTCGTGGTGAAGCAGAGTTGGCTGCGGCAGCAGGTGGAGGAGATAATCCGGGCCGGTGAAACCTACGGCAACCTGCAACGCCCGACAAAAGAGCGCGTGCAGGTGGAGTTCGCTAGTGTGAATCCCACCGGGCCGCTGCACGTAGGCCACGCCCGCACCGCCGTGCTCGGCAGCGGCCTGGCCAGCATCCTGGCCGCCGCAGGCTACGACGTTTCAACGGAGTATTACATCAACGACGCGGGCACGCAGATGGACACCTTCTACCGCTCTCTCCTGGTGCGCTACCAGCAGCTGATGGGCAGGGACGCCGAGATGCCCGAAAGCGGCTACATGGGCGAGTACATGAACGACCTTGCCGGGGAAGTGGCCGCCGAACACGGAGACCTCTTCCTGGCCGACAAAGCCCACGCCCAGATAGGCGAGATTGGCCTGGAGAAGATGCTGGCCATCATCCGCAAGGACTTGGAGGACGTACAGGTCACCTTTGACGTCTGGTTCAGTGAAAACGGCGAGCTTCGCCGGAGGGGGGAACCCGCCGCCACGCTTAAATACCTGGAAAGCAACGGATACATGGCGGACCGAGAGGGCGCGACCTGGTTCACATCCACCAGCCTGGGCGAGGATAAGGACAACGTCCTCATCCGCTCCACCGGCGATCCCACCTACTTTGCGCTGGACATCGCTTACCACAGAAACAAGTTCATCGAGCGCGGCTTTGACCGCGTCATCAATATATGGGGCGCAGACCACCAGGGGCACATCTCGCGCATGAAGTCGGCGGTTTCCGCTCTCGGCATCGACCCGGCGCGGCTGACCATCATAGTCAGCCAGCTTGTCACGCTGAAGCGAGGCGACGAGACGGTGCGCGCCTCCAAACGTTCCGGCGAGATAGTCACCCTGCGTGAGCTGCTGGATGAGGCGGGCTCCGACGCCTGCCGTTTCTTCTTCCTGTCGCGCACCCCGGAAAGCCAGATGGACTTCGACCTGGAGCTGGCGAAGAAGGAGTCGGCGGACAACCCGGTCTACTACGTGCAGTACGCCCACGCCCGCATCGCCGGCATCATGGCGCTGGCCCGGGAACGAGGCTTGGACTACGCTTCCGGCGACGTCAGTCTGCTGTCCCATGAGGCGGAGACGGCGTTGATCAAGAAGATGGTGGTGCTGCCTGAGCTGGTGCAGCACATGGCCGAAACCCTGGAGCCTCACCACCTTCCGCGCTACGCCACGGAACTGGCCACGGCGTTCCACTGGTTCTACCAGCAGTGCCGCGTCGTATCGGAAGCACCGGAAGAGATGCCCGTCACCCTTGCCAGGCTCAAGCTTATCGAGGCCTGCCGCATCGTGTTGGCCCGCTGCTTATCGATCATGGGAATGTCCGCGCCGGAGCGTATGTAGCTCCATAGCGGCCTCGCTGCCTTCATCACACTGTTCTAGGGAGAAAGAGGATCCAGACAACCCCGTCAGCGGGCCCAGACAACGGTTCCGGACAGACCAGGCAGCGTCCCCGCATTTTCTACGGCTGGTACATCGTCGGGGCGAGCGTACTGCTCAACTCCTACTTCTCCATATCCTTCTGGCAGGGCTTCACTGTCTTCTTCCTGCCCATACTCCACGATTTCAACGTATCGCGCACCGTTCTATCGGGCGCTTTTTCCCTGCGCCAGGTGGAGTCGGGTCTCCTCTCTCCCGTTGTCGGCTATCTGGTGGACAGGGTGGGCCCAAGGAAGGTCATCCTGGTTGGCGTGATCATTGTAGGAACGGGGATGGTGCTCATCAGCTTTGCCTCCAACATCTGGCTGTTCTACGTTGCGTTTATCTATGCCTCCATTGGCATGAGCGGCGCATCGCACGGCATCACCTGGGCGGTCGTGGTGGCACGCTGGTTTCGCAGAAAGCGAGGCCGGGCCACCAGCCTGGCCATGATGGGCGGCGCGCTGGGAGGGCCGTCGGTAATCCTGATATCCATCCTGGAAGGTGCAGTGGGCTGGCGTGCCGCCGTCTTCTGGCTGGGCCTCGGCGTACTTGTCATCGGTATCCCGCTATCCCTCGTTGCCCGCGCCCGGCCGCAGGACTACGGCTACCTGCCCGACGGCGACACGCCGCCGGAGACCTCCGACAAGCAGGCCGCCGCGCCCGTGCGGACTGCGGCTTCTTCTCCACCGTCCGAGTTCACGGTGAAACAGGCAGTACGCAGCAGGGCATTCTGGGCGCTCGCGGGCGTTCTGGGGGCGCAGCAAGCCAGCATGGGCGGCCTTCAGGTGCATCAGATAGCCTACTTTCAGGGTATAGGGTTCAGCGGGACACAGGCCGCTTCCACCGTAGCGGTTGCCTTCAGCGTGAGCGCCATAGGCAGGATATTCGCCGGTGTGCTCATGGACATCTTCGACTGGCGGCGTGTCCTTGCCACGATCATGTTTGGACAGTTCGTCGCACTGCTCATCCTGGCCAACGTGACCGTTTACTGGCAGGCCCTGGTCTTCGCCGTTGTCCTTGGCTTGTTCCACGGCATGTCGGTCCCTTCCCGTCCCATCATCGCCGGGACCATCTTTGGCACCAGAGCGTTCGGCACCATCTGGGGCGTGGTGGACGGAGCAATAGTAACCATAGGACTGGCTGGGCCCTTATTCCTAGGCTGGACGTTTGACACTTTCGACAGCTATGTGCCCGCGTTCTACGTCATGATGGCGATACTGGCGGTGACCATCCCGGTTATCTTCATTGTATTCAGAACACCAAGGCCGGCCCAGGCTCCGGGGGATTAGCCCGCTCCGAGCCTTGCCTTGAGCGAGAAGGTCAAGGGGAACGGGTCGCCGTTGATCCTCCACCAGCCGTCGTCGTCTTTGGTCATGGCGCTGAACCTCTGCCATGAGCACACGGGAAACTCGCGGAGGGCCTCGATCACAAGGCCGGCATCCGCCAGAGAGCCCACCAGCTCCCCCAATGTATGGCGCCATTCGTAGTGCCCGTTCACTACCGGCGCGGTCCTGTCGGCGTAGGACCCTCCGGCGGGAAGCCACATCGACTCAGAACTCTGGAAATACGAGTAGCCGGGCAAGACCGTGCCGTCCTTCGTCTCGTCAAGCGTATTGGCGTAGGGGTGGTCGTCCGCGATGTAGACGAAGCCTGTGTGCTTGACGAGCCGGGCCAGCACCTTTGCCCAAGAGCGGAGGTCGGGCAGCCAGGTGAGCACGCCGTAAGAGGTGAACACGATATCGAACCGGCGTTTCAGCTTGGCGGGCAAATCGTAGACGTCGCTCTGTATGAACCGGGCGGGTATGTCCATCTCACGAGACAGCGAACCGGCAAGCTCTATGGCCTTCTCCGAAAAGTCTACGCCCACCACCTTTGCGCCGAGCCTGGCCCAAGAAAGCGTATCCAGCCCGAAGTGGCACTGCAGGTGTAGCAGATGCTTGCCCTGAACGTCCGCGATCTCCGTCTTTTCTATGGAATGCAGCGTGGAGACGCCCGCCTTGAAAGCCTGCAGGTTGTAGAACTCAGAGGACGCGTGTATCGCCACCAGTTCATCCCAGTACGACCGGTTGGCGTCTTTGTGCTGTTCCAGTGACATCTTTTCTCCGGGCGGCCGCGGCTGTCAGGGGTTAGCAGCGTCTCTCGTCATTGCGGCGGTCACGTGCAATTGCCGTCCAATGGCTCCCAGGGCAGCGTCCATCATGTCCAACCGGGATCTGTGCTGAACGTCCAGCACCCGATCAACCTGCGGCATGTGCCAACCCAAGCGGCGCGCCAGTTCCGCCTTGCCGACGCCCTGGTCTCTCATGCCCTGGTACAGCATCACCTTCACCGAGGTCAGGGTCGGCAGTATGGCGTAAGTCTTGCCCAGGGACGGCGTGGGAATGTCCTTGCGGTCATGGATGCGGGCTGCTATCGCCTCTTCCAGTGCGTTGATCGCGCGAGCTACGGCCTCCTCGCGGTCGTCTCCAAAGGTGGTCAGTTCCGGGAAGTCGGGGGAAGTTACAAGCAGAGTCCCGTCATCATCTTCCAGCGTTACCGGATATGCAAGCATCAGTCCAACCCCAGGTCTTTCTTGATCTTCGCAACGAGACCCCGGCCCAACTCCTTGCCGCCTCCGTGCATCGGCAACTGGCTGGTGCGGCCTCCGAGCCGTACAGTGAGATGTCCGCTCCCGCCCTTATGAGTATGGAAGGTGCATCCTTGCCTCCTCAGCCAGCGTCGGAACTCTCGTGCGTTCATCCGTTGTTATAATGCACAACAATCGTGTTGTTGTCAACATATGTGTTGTCTTTGCAGAATGCGGTATGGATTCACGGGCGCAGGCCAGGGAAACTCAGAGCAAGCGGTGTAAATTGAATGGTCGGGGCGAGTGGATTCGAACCACCGACCCCCTGCACCCCATGCAGGTGCGCTACCAGGCTGCGCCACGCCCCGACCGCAAGCCAGCATACCATTGAACCATCCGCCGCTCAACTGCTATCATGGCCACCGTCTGAAACGGAGCAATCGCCTTGAACATCCTCCAACTTCATCCCTGGGACGTCTCTCTTCAAGAAGCGGCGGCGATCCAGTCCGACCTGGCCTCACGGGTATCGCGGGTCAGCGCCGTTCCCGAAAGGGCGCGGTTCATTGCGGGCATGGACCTTTCGCCGCCGGACAGCGACGGCGTTGCCAGGGGAGCCGTGGTCGTGATGAGCATCCCTGACCTTGAAATCGTTGAGGTCAAATGCTCGGAGGGCGTGCCTCCGTTCCCCTACGTCCCGGGCTACCTCTCCTTCCGAGAGTCGCCGGTGCTGCTGGGGGCCTTGGAAAAGCTGACCATCACTCCGGACCTAGCGCTCATCGACGGGCAGGGGCTGGCCCATCCCAGACGCTTCGGGATCGCCTGCCACGTTGGAGCGCTGGCCGACCTGCCGACAATAGGCTGCGCCAAGTCGATACTCAGGGGCAAGCACGGCCCGCTGGGAGACGAGCGCGGCTCGTGGTCGTATTTGGAGGACAAGGGCGAGGTGGTCGGCGTCGCGCTGCGCACCAGGGACAGGGTCAGCCCGCTGTACGTCTCGATAGGCCACAAGGTTGACCTGGACACCGCTATGCGCTACGTTCTTGCCAGCGGCAAGGGCTACCGCATGCCTGAGCCGACTCGACTGGCTCATCAGGCCGCGGCGGGCAGGATACCGCAGCGAGAAGCAGTTGCGGCCCCGGCCCAGAGCCGCATGGAACTAATTGAATCGTAGATCCGCAAGACGGGTCGTGGAAGGTTGAAATGCAAGAGATCAGAAGCAGAGCAGAGCAGTTGCTGGAAAGAGTATCCCACTTAATGGTGCGTCTTTGACGTAGAAGCGAAACAGGCTGCCATGGCCGCCCTGGAAAAGCGCAGCCTTGCCACCGACTTTTGGAACAGTCCTCAACAGGCGCAGCAGGATATGCGCCGCCTCGCCGAACTGCGGGACACCGTGGAGAGATGGCAGGGCTTCCATGGTCGCGTCCAGTCCCTCCTTGAACTTGTGCAGATCGCCCAGGAGGAGGGCGACACTTCCATTGAAGAAGCCCTTGATGAAGAGGCGAGCTCTCTCGAATCGGAGTTGCGCAGGCTTGAGTTCGACATTGTATTCTCCGGCGAGTACGACAATCGCACTGCCATCCTTGCCCTGCACGCCGGAGCAGGCGGCACCGAGTCGCAGGACTGGGCGCAGATGCTGCTTCGCATGTACCTGCGCTGGGCCGAGCGCAAGGGATTCAAGGGACGCATCCTGGACTCTTCGCCCGGGGAGGAAGCGGGCATCAAGAGCGCTTTGGTAGAGGTGCAGGGCCGTTTGGCCTACGGCTATTTGAAGACCGAGCACGGCGTGCACCGGCTGGTGCGCATTTCACCGTTCGATGCTTCTCGCTCTCGGCACACGTCCTTTGCCCTCGTCGAGGTGCTGCCTGAGGCAGAAGGCGACATCGAGGTCGAAATCAACGCGGACGACCTGCGAATCGACACTTTCGGGGCGGGCGGTCACGGCGGGCAGAACGTGCAGAAGAACGCCACGGCGGTGCGCATCACCCACCTGCCAACGAACATCGTAGTCACCTGCCAGAACGAACGCTCCTTGACGCAGAACCGCGAGACTGCGATGAAGGTGCTCCGAGCGCGCCTCATGGAAATCGAGGTCAAGAAGCGCGCCGATGAACAAGCAAGGCTGAAGGGGGAACGCGTCTCCGCCGAGTGGGGCAGCCAGATACGGAGCTACGTCCTGCACCCGTACAAGATGGTCAAGGACCACCGCTCCGGCTACGAATCCACCGATCCCAACGCCGTCCTGGACGGGGACATAGACGCTCTGCTGGAGGCCTATCTGATAGCCACCGTCGGCGAGGGGTAAGCTATATCGTCCCCGCAAACTCCTTGTACAGGCGGTCCACCGCCATTTCGAACATGGCCCCTTCCGACCATGACTGGAAGCCGGGCACCGTGATGTCGGAGATGGCCTTGGCCAGGTCTACTCCGGCATCGTATTGCTTGCGGGTCTCATCCTTGAGAAGAGCAAGGTACTCCCGCTCAGTGACGGCCATGTTCTTGTCACCCACAACGCCGTGTCCGGGCACTATGGTCTGTATGTCCAGCTCTTCTACGCTTTCAATGACGTTGACCCAGCTGGCAGGAAAGCCGTCTTCCGCATAGGGCGGAGCTCCGGTCTCAGTGACCACGTCGCCTGAATAGAGGACCTTGTCGTCGGGAAGATAGGTGAGGATATCGCCGGAGGTGTGGGCCTTGCCAAAGTAGTAGAGTTCTATGAGCTTGTTGCCCAGGTAGAGGGTCATCTTCTCGTTGTGGAACACCACGTCGGGAGGAGTGATGCGAGCGTTGCGGATCTCGGCGGCTTGCTCCGGGTCGTTGTCGTCGTAGCGGCTGGCGAACCTGTCCACGGAGAAGTCCCATCTATCTATGATCTCGCGGCGACACAGCTCGTGGCCTATGACGTGGGCCGGCAGATAGTATTCGTTGCCAAGGGAATGGTCACCGTGGAAGTGGGTGCAGATAAGGCTGCGTATCGGCTTATCCGTCACCTTCCGCACTTCCGCCTTCACCATTTCGGTGAGTTTCCGGGTCTCCAGCGCCTCTACTACAATGACGCCCTCATCTCCAACGATGAAACCTGCGTTGGTGGCGCCGTCCGGATGGACAATGCCGTAAGCGTCCTTTCCGACTTCCAGTATTCCGCTGCGTCCTACCAAGTTCATGTTCACCCTCCATGTTCCAATTGTTGCCTAGGTTATGCCGATTCGATAAAAACGGCTCCATTCTCTATCTGGACCGAGTAAGTTTCCAAGGGGCTCATGGCCGGGCCGTCGATAACGTCACCCGTCTTCAGATTGAAGAAAGCGCTATGGCCCGGGCATTCGACCTCGTCGCAATCCAGAGAGCCTTCGGAAAGATTGTACTCTTCATGGGTACAGAGGTCGCTGACGGCGTAGAACTCGCCGTCCACGTTGGCCAGCAGCACAGGCTTGCCTTCCACCTCCACCATCATCATGCTTCCCGGTTCAAGATCGTCCACTTGCGCTACCTGGACGCGTCTCTCCATATCGTGTCCTCCCTGCATGGATTTTCTCTGTCAGAACATACCAGAAGTTGCGCTTGCTTGCCAGATGGGTATGATATTAGCCTGAGAACAAGCTGGGAGGCGCAACGTGAGCCGGTACGAACCAAGTCTACGCGTGATCGAGTTGGAAGAGGATGACGAACAGTTGATGCCGCAGCACTTTGTCCATGCGCGCAGGGCGTGGGCAACGCAGGAGGAGGTGTTGGACAACGCCTATACCTACTCCGTGGACACAGAGAAGCAGGGTGTCTGGGGCGGGTCCCCCGGCGTACCCAAGCGCGACTACTTCTGGCCGAAGAGCGTTTTGGAAAAGGGGAGCGGGTAGGGGAAGTAGCCTACCTAGTATAGCGCGCCGATTTCTCGAAAAGGGCGGGCTGGCCGGAAGCTACGTTTTCGGGCGTGGTGAGGCATCCGGCTGGCGCTACGCAATCAATAAAGGCTCTCTCACGAGAATTCGCGCGCGTCTTGTTGAGTCGGTGCATAGAGGCTTCAAAGTACTCTCTCTTGGCGTCGATGAGGTAGGCGTTTCTCATCAGGTTCTCCGCCGCCACGCCTGTTGTGCCGCTTCCCGCAAACGGGTCCAGCACGTTGTCCCCCTCTTTGGTGAACAGCCTTATGAAAAACTCCGGGAGCCCCACCGGAAAAGCGGCCGGGTGTCCCATGTTCTTGCCGACCAGCGGCACGGATACCGTGTTGCCGGGCAATACGGTGTTCTTGTTCTGCCAGTTCCGAAGGTCGCGCCCGAAGCCGCTGTTGTTTTCGCTGTTGTGGCGTCCGTTGCTCTTCCCCGTTAGCTTGGCCAACCGCTTCTCCGTCCAATCCCCAATGGGTTTGCGCACCGCGTCTTGGTGCATGGCAAAGCTGCTTTGCTTCGTCATGTGGAAGCAGTACTCCCATTCATCGCGGAGCCTGTTCTTCCAATAGCCCGGCATGGCGTTTGGTTTCGTCCATAGGTAATCGTCTACACACCGCCAACCTTGCCTGGAAAGAGCCTCGATAGTGTGCCAGATGTACCTATGCCGAACCCCTTTGATCACCTTGTCCTTGACGTTCAGCACAAACGACCCGTCGTCCGCCAGAACGCGCCAGAGCTGTTCGTGGAAGCTGAGCATGAAGTCGGCGTAGTCGTCCGGCTTTATGCTGTCGTAGTGGTTCTTGCGCGCGTCGGCGTACGGAGGAGAGGTCACGATGAGATTGATGAAACCGTCGGGAAATGCCTTGAGGACCTCCCGCGAGTCTCCCAGATAAACTTCAGTTCTGTACGTGCTCATTTCTTTACTGTCCCGCAGAATACTCCCACCAGTCTGTCAGCATCATTGAAGCGTCCTTCTCCGTCCAGGAGTTTATAGTCTTTGCAATGTTGTCCAAATGAATCCTTCAACTCCTGCGGAATGGCAACGTTAGCTGCGGCAAGGTCAGGTGTTTGGGTTTCATTCAACGTATGAAGCACCGCCAAAATAATCTCTTCGTATGAGTAGTTGGCAAAAAACGGCCAGAAGTAATCGGACATCCACACTTCTGTATTTATGGAGTGCGGGGATTTGGTTTTCTGGATAGTCTTGATGTATCGCGAGCCCTTCTGCATAGCTATTCCGAATACGCAAATGTAAGGGCCGTCTCTGTTTTTATCTGTTTTGGCGACTTGCTCCAATGCTTGTATAGCCTTTGGCCAATCTTGCCCTCCCAGGGTGTTGCTCCTATTCTTGACCGACACATATATGTTGATTGGCCTTTCCCCGATCCGGTTCTGTCCAATCTGAGCATTGAAATCGGCCTCGGCTGTCCCGAGCCCGGAAACCGAAATGAATCTCTTTGACTTGCGTGCGGTCTCTTCAGCCAAGAATTGATATCGCCAGCCGGAATTCATGCGCCGTTTCTGAAGAAGCTGGTTTCTAAACTGTTCCTCGGCGATCTCTGAATAGTGCTTGCCTAGACACTGATGAGCGGCTGAGGCCGGGTCGTCGTAGTATCTTACGAAGTAGTCAAAGAGTTTCTTGCCTAACTTTGTATAAGTAGTTCTAGCTTCAGCTTCAGTTGCATTTTCAGGCACGTTAAGGATTTCTCGGCTTGATTTCCCGTTTGCATATTGAATTGCATCCAAGATAATCCGCTTGAGTTCTTGGGTAGGAATTCTATGAGTGTGCTGAACTAATCGAGACTCATCCAAGAAACCATTGAATTTGTTGTTCTCGCTTTCTATACGCGGATAATTCTGAGGAACACTTAACAAACCGTAGCCTCGCGCCAATGATACAACCTTAAAATACCCCATCCCTAATCGGCCTATCAAGCATCTATTGACACCTTTGGAAACCAAACATCTCCACTGACATTTCCCTCTTCCCTATAGCAGAACTTTCGTTCTATTATGCTCCTTACAAATCCCCAAACAAGGAGCAGAGCAGATGGCGCTAACACTTACTGAATCGGCCAAACTATCCAACGACCTACTTCTGGCCGGGGTCATAGAGTCGGTGATCAAGGAGAGTCCCGTTCTCCAGGAGCTACCCTTCATCGAGATAACGGGCAACGGCCTCACCTACAACCGGGAGAACGCCGCGCCCACCGCCGCCTTCTTTGACGTCGGCGATACCTGGACGGAGTCCACGCCCACCTTCACCCAGGTCAGCACCGCGCTGGCCATCCTGGGCGGAGACGCCGACGTGGACAACTACCTCAAGGCCACGCGCTCCAACATCCAGGACCTGGAGGCCGCGGTCATAGAGCTCAAGGCGAAGGCGGTGCGCGACAAGTTCGAGGACACCTTCATCAACGGCGACATCGACACCGACCCCAAGTCGTTCGACGGCATCGACCGGCTCACCGCCTCAGGCCAGACGATATCCATGGGCGTCAACGGCGCGACTTTGTCGCTGGACAAGCTGGACCAGCTCATAGACACGGTGAAAGGCGGCAAGCCGCACCTGCTGTTGATGAGCCGCCGCTCCCGCCGCAAGCTGGGAGCGCTGTCGCGGGCCACGGGCGGCGGCCTGCTGGAGACCGACCGCAACGAGTTCGGCATGATGGCGCAGTTCTACGACGGCGTACCCATAGGCATCAACGACTACATCTCCGAGGCGCAGACCGTCGGCACCAGCACGGACTGCTCGACCATCTACGCCGTGCAACTCGGTGAGGGAGGGCTTGTCGGGCTGACAGCGCCCGGCGGCTTGCAGGTAGAGAGCGTGGGCAGCCTGGAGACCAAGGACGCCACGCGCACTCGGGTGAAGTGGTACGTGTCGATAGCCCTGTTCAACACGTTGAAGCTGGCCAAGCTGACCGGAGTCAGGGACTAGACGCAAGGAGGTAGCGCATGAACCTGCCGGCGATGCGAACCAGGGTGCGTCGTGACCTGCATGACGAGGAGTCGGGGAAATACCGCTGGACGGATCATGAGATCGACCGCCACATTCAACGGGCCCTGAACGAGGTGAGCACGGCTTCACCGCAGGAGTTGAAGGCCGCGCTCACCGCCAGCGCGGGCAGCCGGGAGCTCAGCCTGTCTTCGCTGAGCGGCCTGCTATCGGTGCAGGCCGTGGAGTACCCGGCGGGACAGTATCCGCCCAGCTACGTGCGATTCAGCGTCTGGGCGGATGCGCTGACATTGCTCGTGCCCGCAGCGCCCGCCGGGGGAGAGACGGTGAATCTCTACTACAACGCCCATCACGTCCTGGACGCCGTGTCTTCCACGCTGCCCGCCAGCCTGGAGGAGGTGGTGGCGGGCGGCGCCGGGGCCTACGCCGCCATAGAGCGGTCGAACTTCGCCATCAACCGCAGCAACGCGGGCGGCGAAGAGGTCTGGCAGCGGTACCTGACCTGGGGACAGGACCGCATGGCGGCGTTCCTGCGCCGCCTGGCGGAGCTTGGCCGCAACAACGCCGTCCGCGTCCGCTCGCTGTACCTGCCTGCGTATCCAACGCCGAGCCAGTCCACCGACTGGGGGCCGTGATCGGCGCAAGTAGCTGGCAAGTTGGCAAGTAGTCAAAGTCGTGATAATGTTTTGCCGATTATCCATGTCCGGAGCGATTCCGTATATCACTGTAGGGAGAAAGAACTATGCAAACGGCAACCTCTCCCCCCTCTCTTAGCGGCGACCTGCCTGCTCTAATTCGTAATCCTTGGTCTGAGCCAAGACGTACTTCTCATGAGGAACTGGCTTGTGCAGTTCTTGAACATATTGAAAGAGAAGTAGTTCTGCCCATCCTGAGGTCTAATGATTTAGAGGAAGCTTTTGAGAAGGCTTTCCCCAGGTTTTCTGAACTTGCCCCGATATTTATTCGCCACATGACCGGGGTACAAGATTCTCCGGCCACACTCGTAGATGCAAGAGCCGAAATCGAAAAGGGGGCCAAAGCATTTCTAGGTCCGTCTGCCGCAAAGACATTGATAAGCACCTTTGAGCTTGCCGACCTCGTGGATGAAGACGTTCATGAGTTCCTAAGCAAACAACCCGTTAACATTAGCGTCGGCAGGAAACTTGCTGGTGTCGCTTCTTGGTTTGTTCTGTACAACTTGTCAATTACCTGCATTATGTACGCAATTTTCAAAGGCTCTGAAGAACTACGTCCCAACGCTGCTGCGCTTGTAAACTGGGCTTTCCAGTATGCGGAGCACGCCTATACAGAATGGGGCATTGTTTCGCTGGATGACGAAATTAAGAAGCAACGTCCTCTTGTTCCAATACAGTGACCCTTTGAGGCGAACAAATTGCCCTTCGATGCTTATCTGACCCCAATCGCAAGACGATTCATGGATTCTTTGACGACAGAGGAGCAAAGAGACTGCAACGACACAATTCTGAACCAGCTCTGCTACATCGCCTCAATAGACGACGCTAAAAACTTTCCATCTGCCTTCCCATACGGCCAAGGATTAGTGCAGCGCGCAGTAGGAAACTGGACTTTCACCTATAAGATCGCCAACGCAGCTACCCTAGAAATCGCTTCTATTTACTATGCTCCGGGGCATCCGAAATACCCGCCGCTGGGAGAACTCAGCCCATAGTTGTTAGACCCTCCCATTTTGTTGTCCGCTGCCACTCAATGAAACACCCTCTACCCTTTGACACCCGCCTCCTCCGGTGCTATATTCCTCAATGTCAGGAGGCATGGACCCCCGTTTCGCAAATAGAATAGACGATGCCCAACTAAAGAGACTCCTTAGCAAGCTCTAGGGGGTCTTTTGCTTTTCAAGGAGTGGTATGGACACAATAGAGATTATCTGGCTGGCCCTTATGCTGGTGATGCTGCTGCTTTCCGCTTTCTTCTCCGGCTCGGAGGCGGCTTTCCTCTCAATACAGCGCGGCAAACTGGCGGTGATGATCAAGAACAAGGTGCGCCGGGCTGAGAGCGTCGCCCAGATGGCGGGCCAGCCGGAGAAGCTGCTGCCGACCGTGCTAACCGGCAACAACCTGACCAACACCGCCGCCGCGGCGCTGGGGACATCCCTCATTGCCACCAGGCTTGGCCCCAGCCAGAGCGTAATTGTGTCCACGGTGCTCATCACCGTGCTCCTCCTCATATTCTCGGAGACCATACCCAAGACCATCGCCGCCCGGAACTCGGAGCGATTCGCTCTCACGGCGGTGCGACCCCTGCAGTGGGTGGGAAGTCTACTTCTCCCCGCCGTCTGGATACTGGAGCGGCTGGCCCGGTTGGTGGCCAGGCTATTCGGCGTATCCGGGGCCAACATGTTTGCCGGTGAAGAGATACGCGCCCTCATTGTGATGGGGCGTGAGGCCGGTGAAGTGGAGGCGCCTCAGGCGGATATGCTGGAGCAAGTATTCCGCTTCTTCGGTGAGCGGCAGCTGCGTGAGGTGATGACGCCCCGCACCGAGATCATAGCTTTGGAGAAAGGGGCCACTCTTCAGGACTTCCTGAATGTCTACAGCCGGCACTCGCACACGCGCTTTCCCGTCTTTGAAGGCAACCTGGACAACGTGACAGGCACCGTGTCCGTGAAAGACGTGGTCCGCGCTATGTCCATGGACAAAATACCGCTGGACTACGATGTCACCAGAATGGTCAGAGACGCCTACTTTGTCCCGGAGACCAAGATGGTGGGAAGCGTCTTCCCTGAGTTGCGAGAGTCCTCTTACCAGATGATCATGATCGCCGACGAATTCGGCGGCGTGGCCGGCCTGGTCACGCTCAAACAGCTTGTAGAGGAGATTGTGGGGCGCGTAGGAGAAGAAGGAGCGGCCCCGGAAGAGGAGTTCCACGCCATAGACGCCAACACCTATCAGGTGGAAGGCGGAATGGATATCGACGAAGCCAACGATCGCATGGGAATCGATATCCCGGAGGGCGATTACGAGACTGTGGCCGGGTTCATCCTGAGCCGGCTGGGCCACATTCCCCGCGAGGGCGAGCGGTTACTGCACAAGGGCTTCATCCTGGAGATCACGGAGATGCGCGGAGTCAGAATAGAGCAGGTGAAGGCGACCCGCGTTGCCACCGTAGAAGGGTCTACGAGGTAGGGTGAAGACCGGCCCGCTGCAAGAAAAGGTGGAGGCGTCGCTGGAGGCTGCATCCCTGTTGAAGCCCACCTCCGTGATTCTGGCGGCTCTTTCCGGGGGAGCAGACTCCCTGGCCCTGTTCCTGGCGCTTCACCAACTGGCTGACAAGCACGGGTTCGAGTTGCGGGCCGCTCATCTAAACCACGGCCTGCGCGGCGCTGAAAGCGAGGCCGACGCCGCATTCGTGGAGGGCATCTGCTCTCAGTTCAGCGTACCACTTGTGTCGGACAAGGTAGACGTGGCCGGTGTGCGCGCCCGTAGGCGTCTCTCCTGGGAGCAGGCCGCCCGCATTGCGCGCTACGACTTCCTGACCCGCGCTACCGTGGAGACCCAATCCTCCGCCATAGCCCTTGGGCATACATCCGACGACCAGGCCGAGACGGTGTTGCTGCACCTGCTGCGCGGCAGCGGCATCCGCGGCCTGAGGGGTATGCTTCCTCTATCTAACTGGCGCACCGCGCATGGCTCGGCTACACTGGCGCGTCCTATGCTCAACGTCAGCCGCCGGGAGACGGAGGCGTACTGCTTGGAGCACGGCTTGACCCCTCGCCTGGACTCTTCCAACCTGGAGGAGCGTTTCACGCGCAACCGCATCCGGCGCAAGCTGATGCCGCAGTTGGAAGAGTTCAATCCGTCGGTTAAGAAATCGCTGCTCAGACTGGCCCGCACCGTAGCCCAGGACGTAGCCTATCTCGACCAGCAGACGGCATCCGTCTGGTCGTCGCTGGCTGTCGTGGAGCAGGACGGCGTCAGACTGGATAGACACGCCTTCAAGGCCCTGCACCCCTCGCTGCAGGCTCACGTGCTGCACAGGGCCTACGCTCAGACGGCGGGCGAGGCTTCAGGTCTGAGCATGGTGCAGATAGAGACGATGAAGGAGCTGGCGGAAAAGGGGGCGGGACGATTCCTTTCCCTGCATGGCGGAGTAAGGTTCGGCACCGGCTACGAGGAGATTTTCCTTACCGGCAAGGGCGATCCCCGTTCTAACCGCGCTCTGGATGAAACGACGCTCAGGGTTCCCGGTGAGACCCGGGCCGGAGGCTGGTGTGTGGCTATCCGCTTGCTAGAGCGTGGCAACCGGCCGTCTGATCTGAAGCACGACAACCCATATTGCGCTTATTTGAGCCTGGACGCTCTGGGTGAAGAGTTGACGGTGCGGAGCCGCCTCTCCGGCGACCGTTTTCAGCCCCTGGGACTCCCCCGCGAAAAGAGCCTCAAAGAGTTCATGATAGACGCCCATGTTCCAAGAACCCAACGCAACGGCACGCCTCTGGTAATGGCCAATGATCGCGTGGCCTGGGTCGTGGGCTGGCGCATTGCCCACTGGGCCAGGGTCACACCGGAAACGGGGGTTTTGCTGGAGGTGAGCTTCCGCAAAACGGAGACCTAGAGCGACACTTACGCCCCGTTGGGCCGCTCCACTTTCGGAATACCCCCGAACCGCAGGCGCATCAGCCCCTTGATGTCGCCCCATGCCGTGCTCACTACCTTGACCCGGGTATCGGGATCGTCCGTCCAGGTCACCGGGATGTCCTTGATGCGGAACCCGCATTTCTCGGCCAGCAGCAGCAGTTCCGTGTCGAAGAACCAGCCCGTGTCATTGACGTGCGGCGCCAGCGCCAGCGCCGCCTTGCGGGTCAGCCCCTTGAAGCCGCACTGGGCGTCGCTGAAACGCGAAAAGAACATGGCCTTTATGAGCAGGTTGTAGCAGCGCGAGATGACCTCACGCTTCAGGGTCCGCCGGTATACCTTGGAGCCTTTCGCCAGCCGGGAGCCGACCGCCAGGTCGTAGCCTTCTTCCAGGGCTTTGACCATGGGCGCAACGGCACTCAAGTCGGTGGACAGGTCTACGTCCATGTAGCAAACCATGTCCGCGTCGCTTTCCAGCCAGGCCTGGCGCAGCGCCCTGCCTCGGCCTCGCTGCTCCAGACGCGTCCATGCCACGTCGGAGTGCTCCTGGGAGAGCCGGCGCGCTATCTCAGGCGTCCCATCTTCCGAGCCGTTGTCGGCCACCACGATGCGCCACGGGTTGGAGATGGCGCCGGGCAGGTACTCACGCAGCGTGCCGACCGTCTTGGCCAGCGTTCGCTCCTCATTCAATACGGGTATGACTATGTCAATGCTTGGAGGCATGGTGTGAGTCTGTAGTACACTAGGTCAATGACTTCGGCAATAAATTTTAAGAGCTATGGCAATCACCTGCACTGGCCTAATCCCCCATCTGACGCCACCTATATTTTGCGTGTCATCCTAAGAGTAAAAGGAGCCAGACGGTTCCTTTACTCTGGCCTCCCAGTGACCAGCTTAGACTCTCCACACATCACTGCTTCATCAGTTCGGTGAATTCTTCCACGGAAAGCCCGGATTTGCGAATCAGTCCCCGCAGTGTGCCACGCGCAACCTCTCGATGGTTTGGCACTGAGAGGGTTGCCCGTGATCCTTCTCTTGTCATGATGATGTGGCTGCCGGCCTGCCTTGCAACCCTCCAACCCGCGTTTTCAAACGCCCGTACTGCTTGCTGCCCAGAAACTACAGGCAGTACGGCCATCTAAGCCGGGACCTCTACCAGTATCTCAACCACAGCGGTTTCAATGGTGAACGGCAACCCGTCTTCTTCCCTGGACCGCAGAATCTGCTTTATCTCCTCCCCTATAACCTGTGGGTCGTCTCTCAGTTCTGAACCCAACCCTTCTTCATCGCGCACTTCCAGTGAAAGGCTAATGGCCTCACGGATGTTCCAAAGCGCTTCTTCCCTGCTTTCTCCCTGGCTCACGCACCCGGGTAGAGCGGGGCAGTGGATGGAATAGCCGCCCGCTTCTTCCGGCTCCAGTATTACGGTGAACTTCTGCTGCTTTTCCATGACCGGCTCCTAGTTTGACTCTTGGGCATTATAGCACCTGCCCCCATTTGACACCGCACCCTCCCCTGCATATCATCCCACAAGCCAACCAGGGGAGGCCAACATGGAGACTGACCGCTTCGACTACTCGCCTATCATAGACCGTCATCTTCTTCAATGAAGGGGATGGTACGATTGGAACTGCGGTCTGGCACTTCGAGGTTGGTTCCGCGCGGCGCATTCTCTACTAGCCACTGACCTAGCGGCTTGCGTACCCGCGTCTTTGCGTCCCAGTAGTCGGCGGGCACCACTACGAACGGACGCCGAGCACCGATGCGCTGCGGCCCTTCCGTTTCGGCTAGACGCAGGATTTCGGACAGCCGAGCCTTCGCCTCGGCCACCGTCCAGATGCGATGGGGTTTGGGCTGTTGGATGGCCATGACTCCTCCTAGTGGGTTCTACCGCAGCACCCGCCTCAGGTAGGCCAACGCGTTGCCGCCCGCTATCTTTCGCACATCATCATCCGAGTAGCCGCGCGATATCAGTCCCCGGATGATGTTCTTCCCGTCCGCAGGTGACTCCAGTCCGTCCATGTATGGAGCGTTGGGCACGTTGCTGCCTATGGATCGGGTGGAGTAGGCTACGTGGTCGCCCACTATTGTGTCGGTGCCTATGCCCACGTGGTCTATGCCCAGCAGGTTCACCATGTAATCGTAGTGGTCAAGAACCACGTTGATGTTCTGTTTCGGATCGTCGCTCAGGGAGTTGGGCACCGACGTAATGCAGACTATGCCCCCCTTCTTGACGCAGGCCAGGAGCGCATCGTCCTTTACGGCGCGCTTGGTCTGCCTCAGCGTATAAGCGGCGTTGTGGCTGAAGATGGGCGGCGCTTCCGAGCGCTCGATGGCCTCCAACGCCGTCTGGTGGCCGGCGTGTGACAGGTCTATACACATGCCCAATTGGTTCATACGCTTCACCACCGCTATTCCGAAATCGCTGAGGCCGGAGTCGGTGCGTTCGTATGAGCCGTCGCCGATATAGGACTTGTGCGAGTAGGTGAGTCCCGCCAAACGTATGCCCATGCCGTACAGCACGTCCACCCGGTGTATCTGGTTGCCTATGGCCAGGTGCTCCACCGTAGGCAGGAATCCCACCTTGCCCTGCGCATGAGCAGACAGTATCTCGTCCGCGTTGCTGACCTCCACCACAATGTCGCTGTGCAGGCTGACGTCGGCGAGCATGAGGCCGACCTCGTCCAGCACCAGCTCAAAATCCATGGAGGATGCGTGTGTGGCCTTGATGCCGCCGCGGAATCCGTTGGAAGTGCCCACGGCAGCCCAGCCTCCATGCTTAGCGGCCTGGTAGCCCCATTCGTAGTTGCCGTTGCGGAAGTACTCCAGCAGATCGTCGATGTTCTCGGTGAACACCATGGGATGCTCGTGCATGTCCACCATGACAAGGTCTTCCATCAAGCCCTGGAACCGCTTTTCGCCCTCCGCATCCAGCGGCACCGTCATGGACGGCACTCGACCTATCTGTTTAGCAAGGTTCAGTGTCATATATACGCCTCCTGGAGAAGCTAGCGGCCATTGTAGCGTAGCATCCTCTTCCTTCTAAGCCAGGTCTTCATCTTCCAGCCAGCCGTACCTCTGGGCCAGCCTTGTCCAGAGACGCTTAGTCATTGCTGCTTCTCTGCGGATTTCCAGGAGCATCTCCTCAAGTCGCTTCATCGCCTCCTCGTGTCGTTCGAGCATTCCATCATGTCGTTTGAGCATCGCCTCATTTTGTGCAATGCGCGCCTCATTTTGTGCAATGCGCGCCTCATTTTGTGCAATGCGCGCCGCATTTTGCGCAATACTCGCTTGCTGCTGCTGTGCAATCTCGGTCAGTACGGTTAGGTGTTTATCGTGATTGGCGATTATCATGTCCAATGCATTCAAGCGTTGTTCGGTAGTCATTCGTCCGCTCCATTTGCTTGGTCACTGTGCGCAGGCAGTATAGCACGGGCGCACGGCGCTGAACCAGAATCGAACTGAACATAAAGCAACCAACGAGAAGCAGGGCGACAAAGCAATCAGGAGTCGAGCGCCAAGTCCGGGTGTATAATACAGAATCTACCCAGTTTCCAGGAATCGTAGTTGGACGATAGTACTGCTTCAAACACTTCCGCCAATACACCGCCTCCGCATTCGTCGCCTGGCACCATAGCCGCCTTGGAGTTCCTCAAGAACGGGCCGCTAAGGGCGCTACGCTATCCTCAGTTTCTCTATCTCTGGGGAGCTTCCAGCATTTCCATTACCTCCTTCTTCCTGATGACCATTGCGCGGGGCTGGCTGGTCTATAAGATGACCGACTCCGTTTTTCTGGTTACGGCCAGTCAAGCGGCCAGCATGCTGCCCCAGCTGTTTACCGCGCTAATCGGCGGATTCGTGGCAGACCGCTTCGATCGCAAGAGGGTGATCCTCTACTCTGAGCTGTTCAACATGACGGTATTGCTGTTCTTTGCCGTCCTGGTCATCTTCGAAGTTATTCAGGTCTGGCAGATATTTGCCCTCTCATTCCTCAACGGCATCTCCTTTTCAATAGGCTTTCCCGCTCGCACCTCCGCTATCCCCGTGATGGTGGAGCGTAGGGACATTGCCAGCGCCGTGGCGCTGTTCACCACGGTGTTCAGCGCAGGCCAGCTATTGGGACCAGCTATGGCCGGCCAGCTCGTAGATAGGTTCGGCATGGGAACCACATTCCTCAGCTCTTCCCTGGTGCTGCTGTTAGCCATGGCGCTGCTGATACCGTTGAACACCAGGGCTACCTGGAGTAGTCACAACGCCGGCTTATCCATGTGGCAGAGCATAGCCGAGGGAATCAGCTACGTAAGGCAAAGCAAGCTGGTGCTTGGCCTTATGATGCTGGGCTTTGGCGCTACCATGTTCGGGTTCCCCTTCATGAGCATACTGCCCGTGTTCGCCGGGGACGTCCTGGACGTGGGAGTACGCGGCTTGGGCTGGCTTGCCGCCATGCAGGGTGTCGGCGCGCTGTTTGGCTCGATAATCGTGGCGGCCATGGGCAGCCACAACCAGGTCAAGGTGCTGACCATAGCCGGATCTCTGGGTCTGCCCACACTGGTCCTTCTGTTTGCGCTATCGCCGGTCTACTTCCTGTCGCTAGTCGTGGTGCTGTTGCTGGGCTTCTTCTTCCAGGTTTTCATGACCAGCAACTTCACCCAGGTCCAGATAGTAATCCCGGACTCAATAAGGGGACGCGTTCTCAGCATAAGGATGATCATCTTCGGCTTGGGCCCGGTCGGCATGATTCTTCTGGGCACTGCCGCCGAAATCATAGGCCCCGTCTGGGCCACGGCGTGGATGGGCATCCTGGGTCTGGCGACTATGATAGCCACAATCGCCGTCTTCCCAGTCCTGCGCAAGCCGGAGGTTGCCGTGGACGCCGCCGGAGCCGAGGCGGGATAGGCGCGCATACCACGAGGGCACTACGCTTGTTTGTCCATCCTGCTCACCCCCATCCTAACCTTCCCCCGTCAAGAGGGAAGGGACGTACGGTTGCGCAAAGGTCTCATCGGGGTCGGGAATGACGAATGGACGGGCCTTCCCCGTTTGCTCAGGGCAGGCGGGAAACCACCGCGCCCTCCGACACCCCTGGATGCCCGCCTGCGCGGGCAAGACGGCGGGGTAGGGCCTGCTAGTACTGGAAGAGTATGGTCTCCAGTTCTTCGATGCGCTCGTCCCGGGTATATTTCCAGACGCCTATGTAGCCTCGAAGCAGGTCGCCGTTCTGGTCCCAGTCCAGGGAGTTGGCGACGCCCTCGTAGTCTATTTCGCGGCCCTCGGCGAGCAGGCGGAGGCCGTCGGCGACTCCCTGGGGGGTTGCCGCGACCGCCTCTCCGGGCGCGCTGCCGATGGCTCGCAGATGGTCGCGGATGGCTTCGCCGTCAAGGCTGCCGGCGGCCTGCGCGGCAAGGGCCAGCGCGATGGTCGCGTCGTAGGTCTCCTTGACGTAGGTGGACTGCGGCGGAGCGCCGTACTCGGCCTGCCATGCCGCCTCCCACGTCGCGGTGGCGTCGTTGTCCGGGGCGGGGGCGCCCGCCGTGCCGTACATGTCGCCCAGCCGCTCGCCGCCTATCTCCTCGACCAGCGTAAGCCTCTTGGCGGCGTCTCCAAAGGTGAATTGACTATAGATGCCCGCTTCCAGCGACTCCCGCACAATGGACAGCGCCTGCTGCTCGAAGGTGATGACCACCAGCGCCTGCGCGCCCGCGCTCGCGCTCTCCCGCAGTGGCGCAAGGTACTCGGTCTGTTCGCGGTCGACCGCAACGGAGCGCAGCTTCCCGCCCCACGCCTCCTCGAAGCTGCGGGCCAGCCCCCGGCCGTAGGGGTCGTCTATGTAGAGCAAGCCCACGTTTTCGAAGCCCCGCTCGGCGGTGACGCGGGCCAGCACCGGCCCTTGGGCGGTGTCGGAAAGGGCGGTGCGGAAGAAGTAGCCGCCGTCGTCCGCCGTGCTAAGCTGGGGAGAGGTGGCCGACGGACTGATGGTGGGCACGCCCGCAGGTCCGGTGACCGTCTCGGCGACGGGGAGCGACACCGCGCTGGAGGTGGGGCCCACGATGGCGTGGACGCCCTCCTCCTCCACAAGTCGGCGCGCCGCCTTGACCCCTTCCTGCGGGTCGCGCGTGGAGTTCGCTTCGAACCCTTCCACCGGCGCGCCGAGCACGCCGTCGGCCGCGTTGACGTGCAGTATGGCCAGGTCGAAGGCGCGCTTCCTGTCGGTCACGGTCTGCGAGGCGCTGCTGAAGTTGAGCATCAGCCCGATCCTCATGCCATCGGGGGCTTCCGGCTCCTCCGGCGCGCCTCTGTCACAGGCAACGACGACGGCGAGCACGCTGGCTACCAGCATGAGCCTTACCAGGTTAGACATGACAAACGAGACGCCTTTCAAGAATAACTTGCAGGCTTGGATAATAGCACGTTCGCGGGAGATGCGGTAACGCCGTTCGTCCACCCTTTTCTAATTTGACAGGATGGGGATTGGTGACTAATGTATAAAGCTGCCGGCAGGCTCACTCGAAAAATCCCATTTATAGTAGGAAAACACCATCAATACCGATCCCGGCTGGGTGATTGAAACCAGCGGCCTGACCAAGCACTACGGCGACATCAAGGCCGTGGACGACCTATCTCTCCGCATACCCCGCGGGGGCGTGTTCGGACTGCTGGGGCCCAACGGCTCCGGCAAGACCACCACCATGAGCATGCTGCTCGGCCTGTCCAAGCCCACGTCCGGCGGCATCCGCCTATTTGGGGAGCCTGCGGACGGGGTCAATCCCCACCTCCTGCGGCGCATCGGCGCGATCGTGGAGGAGCCCAGCTTCTACCCATACCTCAGCGGGCGCAACAACCTGCTCTACTTCCAGGGCGTCGCCGGCAGAGGCGACAGGGCCGAGATAGACCGGCTGCTGGAAAAGGTGGGACTTTCGGCGCGGGCCAAGAGCAAGTTCAGCACCTACTCCATGGGCATGAAGCAGCGGCTGGGCATCGCCTACGCACTGCTCGGCAACCCGGAACTGCTGTTCCTGGACGAACCGACCAACGGGCTGGATCCGGCGGGCATGGCCGAGGTGCGAACCATGATACGGGAACTGGCTGAAGACGGCCACACCGTGCTCCTCTCCAGCCATCTGCTCCACGAGGTGGAGCAGGTCTGCGACAGCGTGGCCATTCTCTCCAAGGGTTCTCTGATAGCGCAGGGCAGGGTGCAAGACCTGCTGAAGGGGCAGGACGCAGTCCGT
Source organism: Dehalococcoidia bacterium (assembly GCA_963667055.2). Taxonomy (GTDB): domain Bacteria; phylum Chloroflexota; class Dehalococcoidia; order Lucifugimonadales; family QGNO01; genus DAOUJH01. The sequence goes on along the minus strand of OY762956.1, from coordinate 518,457 downwards.
CTCGCCACCACCGACGACGCGCGGGCCGCCGGCATCCTATCGGCGCTGGAGTGGGTGGACGAGGTGCGGACGGAGGACGGCGCGCTAATCGCCGCGGCTCCGAGCGAACGCTCCTCGGAGTTGTCGGCTGCACTGGCGCAGGACGGCGTCCACGTGCGCGAGATGTCGTCCGCCAAGCTCTCCCTGGAGCAGTACTTCCTGGAAGTCACGGGGGACGACGCGGAGGATCAGGCTTGATTCTGGACCTGGCCAAAGTGTTCCGCTGGGAGTGGTTCAAGCTCCGCCGCCGCTGGATGCCCTACGTCCTCCTGGCCGTCATGGTTCTTATTACACAGGTGAGCATTTGGGCCACCATCCTGGCTTACAACGATGCCAGAACCCGGAGCGATACCGTATACTTCGAGGGGCAAGGCGGCGCACCGCTGGAGTTCGACTGCTACGACGTGGTGGAGGGGCGAGCCGACCTCAGCCAGGCCGGTGAGTTGGAGCCCATGATTGTGGACGACTGCCAGGATTGGGACCGGCGCCGCCAGGAAAACGTACAGAACATGTACGACATCATCACTCCTCCCGGAAGCGCCAGTTTCACCATGTCCATCGGCCAGAGCATCGGCCTGATACTGGCGGCCATCCTCATCGCCTCCCTGGTGGGCACAGAGCACGGCTGGGGCACAATGCGCTTCGTGCTGGTCAGAGGCGTGAGGCGGTGGCACGTGCTGGCCTCCAAGCTGGGCGTAGCCTGGCTTGCCTTTGCCGCGGCCCTGCTGCTTATCGGCGTCCTGGGAACGATCGCCGGCCAGATAATCGACGGGCTGCTCTCCGGCGCGGAGGAGTTGGAGAACGGCACCCCCTGGGGCAGCGTCACGGAACTCTATGGCAGGTCACTGCTCGCCGTGCTTCCCTACGCGGCGATGGTCGCACTGGTAACGGTGGCGACGCGTTCGTCCGCGGCGGGCATAGGCATCGGCGTGGGGTACTACTTCTTGGAGCAGACCGTGGTCGGCATATTCGGCGCCTTCTTCGACTGGTTCCAGAACATAGCGGAGTTCCTGCCCGTCTACATCATGCAGGCCTACGCCGCCGAGGGAGGCGGTATCAGCGTAGGCGGAGGTGGAGGGGAGTCCTCCGAATACGCCGGAGACGTCCATGCCCTGCTGGTGATGGCGGCGTACACCATGGTCGCCGGGGCGCTGGCCTTCTACCTCGTTCACCGCCGCGACGTAGGCGGCGCCAGCCGGGGATAGGCGCGGCGCGGAACGCGGTCTGTCCACTGTATTCTTGTTTTGTTGTTGATTTTTGTTAGCATTATGCTGTTGGTCAACTCTCTATTGGAGCTAAGTTATGCGGGATACGCTGGTCGCTATACTAAAGTTGGATGGCCGGCCCGTTGAAGTGAGTGTTTTAACGGTAGAGTTCGAGCAGGAAGACGGGATGTGGATAGGCGCCTGTCTTGAGCTTGGAACGTCAACGCAGGCGCAGACTTTAGAAGAGCTTCAAGTCGAGTTGACGGATGCCGTTGATCTTCAACTGAACGAAATGGCTCGCTTGGGCTATACGAGCGAGTACCTGAGATCGCAGGGAGCAAAGGTGTTGCCAATACCCCTGGAAGAGGAACCTACCGGTGCCCCTGAAGCACAACGAGCGCGTTGGGGGATGCTGCCTGTAGGGAGTTAATTACTTTCGGCTACAATACTTCTGATACATCTATAAGCGAGGTCTAACATGGTGCAAATCGACTCCAACGAAGTAAGAGTAACCGGCGAGAACTCCTTTATACGGCTTGCCCAGCAGGAGGGCGGCGAGTTCACGACCCGCGCCAGCCACTGGCGCGTCTTCTACTCGCCGGCGGGCGTAGGGCACGCCCTGTTCCTGTTGACCGAGGTCACCGATACCCCCATAACCGTCTACGCCGATAACGAGGATGTGGCTCGCTGGCTCCAGGAGGAGATCGAGTCGATGCTCTACCCGGCGTTCGCCGATACCAGCCTGCCCATCGTCAAGGCCGCTTTCGAGCGCGGCGGCGACGTGCGCGGCACGGCCACGGAAACCGTGAAAGGCGACGGGTTGGATATACTTATGTCGTGGTCTAACGTCTTGGAGCCGTTTCCCATGCACGTTCCCCCCGGCGTCAACGGACGCAGCCACGGCGTCTACAGCGTGTTCTTCCCGGCCAGGGAGGCGTCGCTGGTGGTCAACGGAAAACGGGCCTCCGGCGTGCCCCAGCGCGACGACCGCGGAGGCCGCGAGTCGATGAGCGCGGTACTAGCCTGGGCCGAGTCCTGGGTCAGACCGCGCGGGTGAGGGGGGCAAGCTGGCAAACGGGCAAGAGGGCAGCTAGCCATCGCACTGTCACTCTGAGCGCAGCGAAGAGTCTGCGTCGTAGGGACGATAGGTTGATGAAAGCTAAAAGCGGGGTGCGCTTATTTCAGCCGCGAACTCCTCAAAGCAGTTCACTCCATTTCCACAATCTGAGCAAGCGGCATGGAAGTAAAAGGGCACACGCTGCAACGGATTGGGGTCGTGCATTGCTGCCCTTATGCGTTGAACGGTAGAGAAGCCATAGATTGCCACCCCGACCAGAATCAGCACGGGGGATATAGCTGCCAAGACACGCGCAGCGCCTAGCGAACCTACAACAGTGAACCCTACGGTCGTAGCTCCGGCTACTGCTCCCTCCTTGACGGTGTTACTGGCGGCCTTCTTCGTGGCGTCCTCCTTGGACGTCTTGCCTTTGGCCACGCAAATAGTACCCTCGACGGCACTCGCCAGAGCCTCCATCAGCACGGCCAATAGTATCGTCCTACGAGCGTTAACCAGAGCGTTCTTGCCCACGATGCGAGTAACATCGGCTCCATTCATGGTGCGAGCGCGCATCCTCTCCAAGAACTTCATGTTAGCCGCGCCGCGCCGAAGGTTCCACTTGCCAGGCTCCCAGAGAGTGTTCGAGGGCATTTTCGCTTTGCTGGGCACGTTCACCACCGACTCGATGTGGCTGGCGTGCTTGTCTTTCAAGAAATTGGCGACACCTTTCCATCCAGAATTGCGGACTGGGAGTGGAACAGTACGAAGATAGAGATGCTCGGCCTCGGCAAGTGTGCGATACCTGCGGCCATTGCCAAGTCCCGCCGTTCTGAACCTCGTCTGAAGCCAATAGGGTAGGGCTTCAAAGGGAGTGGGAGTTACAGACTTGTGGGCTCTGCCTATGCCTGCGAGTCCTCCGCTTGCTACTCCGTTATCTCTGGAGTCTCCGGCTATGCTCCAGATGAAGAAGGAATCCCTCAGCGCGTCTTGGCCTGCGTGTATAGTGTGGCCGCACCGGCCGCAGTCTGCGTTGGCCTGAGCCGTAAATGAGGCTTGCCGAGAGGCGTATAGCTGATAGCAAGGGATGCTATTGTCCCCACACTCATGGCAATGGATGTGGAAGTGACGGAAAGCCTCTCGTGGAAAGTTCTCCGGAATATGCTCCGGTCTGTCGGACAAAACTGGCTGGTTCTCAGAGATGGGATGGTCGCACCCGTCGCAGTTGATGAGTCCGTGCGATTTGCCCTTGGTTGTGGTTTGCATTTTCCCTCCGAAATTCGTGATTCGTTACTGATGAAAGCTAAGCGCGGGGTGCGCCATCCTCGTTGAGGAGGCTTTGCAACTCCTCTCTGGCTTTCCTGATGGCCTCTACCTTTGAAGATATCTCGTTGAAGAGGTTTTGGCGCGCCTTGATCCCTTCCGCAATGAGGTAGGCGGCCGCCTCCGACCGGCTGCCTACCAGGCCGGTCTCTATAAGCTCGTCGATGCGTTCTATACTCTCCTGGTTGACCCTGACCATTACCACGCCATCCCTGCCGGCGCCACGCATGGCCTTTATCGTATCCTGCACTGTATCCTTCAGGCTTTGTCCAACTGATCCGGCCAGCTTCGACCCCCGGTTGTATGAGGCGCGTACGGATTTGGTGATCCACTCTGCCAGGGTTTCAATTTCTTCTCCCGGCCGCTCGTCTCCCACCGCGTCCCGGACCGCCTTGCGGACGTCTCTCTCGACCGAGCCCAAATCGTAGGCATTGTCTCCGCTGGCCGCTTTCCTCACCGACTCGCTGACACGGTTAACTAGGTCGTCGATGTTCTCCGTCTGCGCTCCCTCGCCGAGTGCGTCGCGTACGGCCTTCTCCACCTCCTCAACCAATGAGTCGACGTTTCCTGTGAATTTCTCGTTTGTCATGGCGTTCTCTCTTTGCTTAGTGAATTACCGACCTTAGCGTAAGTGTATTACCTTAGTATAGTAACGTAAAAATTACACGTATGTCAAGAGGGGGATGAATTGGGCCCTTGTTTGCCTGTGACGGCAGTGGGTTCTTAGGACAGTTGACAGGAGGCCAGCCCGTGTCGCACTATCTTGGTAAGACTCGATAATAAGAGGTGAACATGCCGCGAACGACCAAGACCATCACCTTCTCATTGCCGCCGGAGATGGCGAACCGGGTGAACGAGGTGATGAAGCAGCAGGGACGGTCAAGGAGCGAGTTCCTTCGAGAGGCGGTGCTCCGCTACATCGAGGAGTGCGAGTGGAGACAACTGCTCCGGTATGGAGAGGAGCGGGCCAGGGAAAAGGGCATTGGCCCCGAGGACGTGGCCGGTTTGGTGGAGGAGTACCGGGCCGAGGTCGGCTCCTCCCGTAGATGAGAGTTGTCCTGGACACCAACGTTATAGTTTCAGGTCTGAACTTTCCCGGCAACGAGCGTCTTGTTTTGGAACTGGCTCTCAGAGGTCGGTTCGAACTGTGCCTGTCTCCCTTCATTCTTGAAGAGGTTGAGGGAGTGCTTGGGCGCAAGTTCGGTTGGAGCCGTGAGATCGCTTCCCAGGCTCTGAGGACGCTGAGCGACGCTGCCACGGTCATCGAACCCCGTCATCTCCCGGAGGTGATAGAGGGCGGTCACGCCGACAACCGGATTCTTGAGTGCGCTGTTGAGGCTTCCGCCGATTACCTCGTCACCGGAGACCGTAGGCATCTGCTGCCGCTTGGGGAGCATCTGGGTACCAGAATCCTCAATGCTCCCCGGTTCCTGCGGGCGCTGGTGGGGTGACACGACAGCGGCGAAGCGGACTGAGGACATAGGAAACGCGTCTGAACACGGGGGGCTTATCGGAAGAGGACGATTGCCTTCTATCAGTGAGACGGCGACTCAGGCTCTACGAACGTGCTCCTGAACCGGTAGAGGGTCATCTCCGGCTCGTTGGGGGCCAGAGGAAGGTTCTCCTCCTCCTCTATCTTGGCCACTATGAACCAGGGGCCGTCCTCGTTCAGGGCTTGCCGGAACACCTGATCCAGGTCCTCCAGCGTTTCCACGGTAGCGGTTCGGGGGATGCTGCAAGACTTGGCGACCTGTTCCAGGTCAGTGCCGCGCCCCGTATGGCTGGTCTGGTGGCCGGTCTGTCCCCACTCTTCGTTGTCCCAGACCACTACTACCAGGTTCTTCGGCTGTTCCTGGCCGATGGTGGCTATGGCGCCCAGGTTCATCAGCAGCGAACCGTCGCCGTCCAGCGAGATGACCTTGTCGGGTATGGACAGGGCCATGCCCAGGGCGTTGGACGAACACAGCCCCATGGAGCCGTAGGTGTAGAAGTTGCGGTCGCGGTGGCCGGCGTGCCACAGTTCATCGGTTGTGGGGCCGAGATTGGCCACCACGGGTTCGTCGTCGAGATGGCTCAGGACGAGTTTGGTTGCTTCCAATCTATGCAAGTTTGCCTCCGTGAAGCAGAGGAGTCATGCACAAGGCCAGCGGCTCTCTGCTTGAGTAGCACAGCTTCAGGGCGCCGGAGACGACTGCCGGCATCTTCACGGGGTCGTCCAGCGTGTAGTTGATGATACCCAGCGTGTCCAGGATCGGCCTGGTGGAGCGGCCCATGGGCACCTGCGCGATGTTGAATTCGTTGAGCTCGCCGCGCAGGTTGATGAACAACGGTATGGGAATGCGGCAGGGGATGCACAGGCTGTTGATGGCGTTGATGGAGTTGCCGAAGCCGCTGGACTGCATGAAGACGGCGGCGTTGCGACCCACCGCGTAAGCTCCCGCCGCTATGCCGATGGCTTCCTCTTCTCGGGTCGCCGAAACGACGTGGAAGTAGGGGTCTTTTTGCATGAGCTGCGTTACCTGGGCAATGGAGATGTCCGGCACAAACGCAATCAGAGAAATCTTGCTGTCCTTGAGGCATTGCACCATATCTTCGGCCCAAGTCATAGAAGCGCTCCCATGGTTGAGTTGCAATCCGTCTTTAACATAACAGGACTCATTGGCTTACCAGCGCCTATCGTTGAAGCTGTCGGCTCTTGTCCTGCGGGTCCGCTCCTGGCCTCGTCGACGCGCAAGCGCTCCACGAAGCCGGAAGCCCCGTCCTTTTCCGCTGGAAGGATTGCACAAAGGAAAGCGGTAGTCAATGGCCGTCCCTCCGCCCGTTTTCGGCGGAGCGCCGTTGGCTTGTCTGCGCCTGTTTCCTGGCCCTTTGCACCACCACGTGCTGATGGTAGGCCAGGGCCGCCGCGCCAAAGATGATTACGCTAAGGTAGCTTATCGACCTGTCCAGCAGGGCAATGGATACCGCGCTCTCCTCGGCCACGGCCAGGGTCAGCAGCCCGGCGATGCCGGACTCCACTATGCCCAGGCCGCCCGGCGTGATGGGCGCGGCGGAGAGCAGCGCGTTGGCAACGGTGACGAATAGGATGAGGCCAATGCCGACCTCCAGACCCGTTGCGCTGACCACAAGGTAGAGCCGGCCCACCTCCGACAGCCAGCCCAGCAGTCCAAAGAGACCCGCCTTGGGCAGTGTCCTGAAGCTGCGCATGGTGCCCTGGTGGAAGCTGACGTACGTTCTGCGCAGACGTTTGGGGAGTATGGCCGCGGCCTGCTTCCAGAATATCTGCATGGCAAGCAGTCCCAGCAGGGAGAAGGCCACCAACGCCAAGCCTATCACTATCAACAGTTGAGAGGGCCTGTTTTCGGAATCGAGGGTGACCAGGAGGAAGCCCGCCATCAGCAGCACAAAGACCAGCATAACGTCCATCACCCGCTCCGCCAGGACGGTGCCGCCGGTGCGGGCCAGCGGCGCGCCGCTTTCCTCCGTGTAGGCATAGGCGCGATAGGCGTCGCCCATGCGAAACCAGGTCACCGAGCTGGTGAACCATCCCACCAGCACCAGCCTTGCCGAAGCGAGGACGGAAGGCAACTCCGCCGTCTGCGACACTCCCGCGTTGTTCAGCAGCACCCGCCAGCGCGCTCCTCTGAACAGAAACGTGGTGTAGTGCACCAGCATCGCCGCCAGATAGAGCAGCGGGTTGCTGCCGCGGATGGTTTCCCAGGTCGCATCTAAGTTGATGGAAAAGCGGGAGACCAGAAAGTAGATGATGGCGAAAGCCAGGACAAAGGATATCAGCGTCGGCGCTGAGAAAAACCTTCGCCTCAGGGAGAACTTGGGCTGCTGCTTGGGCGAATCTATGTCGGCTCTCCGTATCTCACAAAGGCCTCTTGGCGGGGATCCCCGCACGCCTGGGATATTGGGACGGCGTCTTTGATGTTTTCTCCACCACGGCGAGTTTTCGCTGTCCTTCCAGTACCTCTTCCGGCACTTCTATCATCTTGAGTCCTCCGCCCCCCAGTTCACAGAGGGTTCCCGACGCACGTTCCACCTCTTCTTGCACGTCCCCCTTCTTCTGCATGACGACCAAGCCGCCTACCCGGCACAGGGGCAGGGTATATTCCAAGAGTACCCTCGTTTCGGCGACCGCCCGCGACGCCACAACGTCGAACCTCTCCCTGAATTCAGGGCGCCGCCCCAAGTCCTCAGCTCTGCCGTTGATCACCTCAACGTCCGCCAGACCAAGGATGGATATCAGCCTTTCCAGGAAACCGGCGCGCTTGGCTGACGAGTCCACAACCGTGAGCTTGATGCCGGGGAAGGCTATTTTCAAAGGAACGCCGGGGAAACCGGCGCCGCTGCCCACGTCGCACAGGGTTCCGCAAGACTTGACCTGCGCCGGCAAGGCCAGCGACACGGTCAACGAGTCCAGGAAATGGAGCCTTTCGACCTGGAAGGGCTCCGTGATGGCGGTCAAGTTGACGCGCCGGTTCCAATCCAGCAGATCCTTGGCATAGGCCTGAAATTTGTCCAACTGCCCGGGTAATAGTTCAATCCCAAGCCTCCTGGCGTCTGTTGCAATCCCCTGTACTGTACGCATTACGAGTATGGGATTATATCAAGAAGCCGCAACCCCTCTGTAGGCGCTGCTTCCTAGTCATTGGTTGGCCACTGGAAGCGACCTGTCGATCTCATTCAACAGGCGCCGGGCTACGTACAGGTGGGGCCAGGTGACATCCACGCGAGTTAGGATTCCGGCGTCTATCAGGCGTTTGAGAACTCGCCGGGTACCGGGGCCTGATATGCCGAGGAGTTCAGATGCCCGGGACGCAGTTGTTACAGGGTTAACCAGCAACTCTTCAAAGAGACGAAGCGCGCTTGCCGATTCTCGGCGGCCGTGGAGGAGTTCCCGCCATTCATCCTGAAGCTTCCGCACTCGCCTGATTCGCTCGAGTGCGTCCCTGGCCTGGCTGTGTACGCCGGTGAGGAAGTACCGGAGCCACCGTTCCCAGTCTCCGTGCGCGCTCAAATTGTACAGCTCGTCGTAGTATCTCTGCCGGTCTTGCTCAAAGTATGCGCTCAAGTAGAGGAGCGGTACGGGCAGGAGTCCGCTTGAACGCAGGAAAAGCGTTATCAAGAGCCGTCCTATCCGCCCGTTGCCGTCCGGGTAGGGGTGGATTGCCTCTATCTGGTAGTGCATGAGGGCGCATTTAATGAGCGGCGGCATGTCCGAGGATTCGTTGACGAACTGCTCCCAGTCATGGAACAGGTCGCGTAGATACGCGGGCGGGGGCGGTATGAACCGCGCCTCTTGGATGGGAGAGCCGGGCGCTCCTATCCAGACCTGTCCTCTTCTGAATTCGCCCAGCCTCCCGTCCTGTCCTCTGACCCCGTGTAGAAGACGTTCGTGAAGCTCGTTGACCAGTCTGAACGATATGGGAATAGCGCTGAGTCTGTCGATGCCATACTCCAGCGCGGTCACGTAGTTCACCACCTCCGCCACGTCTCCACCAGGCCGGTTTCGGCCTGCCGCTTCGTAGGTGAACACGTCAGACAACGATGCGATAGTCCCTTCGATTCGGGAGGACAGGACGGCTTCGCGACGGAGGAACGGACGGATCAGGAGGTGCGGGTTGGCGACCGTTTCCCCCACGCCGGCCAGTGTTCCCACGGCAAGCGTGGAGCGGTCCAGCAATGAGAGCAGTTCAGAGCTTATGGGCAGCTCTGAAGGCAGCGGGTGGGGAACGAACGCCAGTTGGCCTTCGATGGTTGGAACCAGCCGGCCGCACGGGCTGCCGGTCAAACGCTGCATCAATTTCTAACTCCGTTACAATATGCGGCAATTATAAACTAATTGGGTCAAAAAGTACAAATTGCCGCTGAGATTGCAACCGGAGTTTCAAAATAGAGGATGTTGCGCCTGCCACGCTTCACAGATACCATAGCTTGGGCGCGTTTGCTGCCTCCGTCCCATCCAGGGCTGCCTCCAGCGACCATGCGGCGAACTGGCCCAGCATTCTCTGCCGGAACGTCCTGGGCGGCCTCAGATACTTGACGCGGCGCGGCACATTGCCAAGCTCTGCCGCCGTGTCCAGCGCCTTTTCGAAGTCGCCTGTCTCGTCTATGAGCTTGGCCGCAGCGGCGCGTCTTGCCGTGAACACCTCGCCCGTGGCGTAGCGGCGCGCTTCATCCAAGCTCATCTTCCGCGACTCCGCCACCTCTTGCAGAAACGCCTCGAACAGCTCATTGATCAGCGACTGCAACTTGGCCCGTTCATCATCGGTGGGAGGCCTGTAGAAAGTGCCCATGTCCTTGAGCGGCCCGCTCTTGCTGACCGAAAAGCCTACACCCAGCCTGTCCAGCAGGCCGGAGGCTTCGGGGCGCATGGATATTACGCCTATGGAACCCACTATGGCGCTGGGCAGCGCGATTATCCTGGTGGCGGCGCAGGCCAGCAGGTATGCTCCGGAAGCGCCGCTGCCCCTGATGAAAGCCACCACAGGCTTCTTCTTGGAGAGGCGCTTTGTCTTCAGATACAGGTCCTCCGATGCGCCAACCGCTCCTCCCGGAGAGTCGATGTCCAGCACCACGGCTCCCGTTTTGGGATCGCGTTCCAGTCTGTCCAGCAACTCGTGGTACACGGACGCTTGCACGCCTGCGCCTATGATGCCGCGTATCCCTACAACTCTTATTCCAGCCCGTTTGGGGAATAATCTAACCATGGTTCATCACCTGGGCGGCGCGTGGTGTCCTTATGGTACCACCACTACGCTCATCTGCTTGCAGAGAATCCAGCCGTCTACCCATCAGTCGTTCTCTTTCTAGCACGAAGGGCAGAGCGGATTGGCAAATGATGTTTTACTCTTTTTGCCGCAGCGGTGGCAGTGTTTCTCGGCGAAGTCAGGGTTATTGAATTTGTCCCAGGCTCGGAAGCACTTGGGACACAGCGGACGATCCCGGTTGTAGGGGATACTCTCTTCTTTGCAGCGGATACAGAAGCCTTTTGCGCGGGCTTGTTTCGGTTCTGCTTTGGGAAAACGAGCAGTAGGAGTCCTGGGCTTGGCTACCTTACGTGGAGGTGCTAGCTGTTTGCTATAGTCTATTAGGCCCTCTTGCACATACTCGCGAATTCGGGCGAGTATTCGCGAGTCATTGATTATGAATCCAAACTCCTTGGAGTCAGTAGCTGAACCCTTAAGGAGGTTCATTGACGTGACGATAGCAGTAGACTCGTTGTAGTAGATCTTTGCATGCAGACGGCTCACTAGATGAACATCGGCTCCGATGCTTCTAAGCCATTCGAAATGCTTGTCTTCTTGTTTCTTCTGCTCCTCACGGCATACGGCCACGATGTGAACTGTCTTGGCGGCTTTGGCAACCTCCTCTGTCAGAGGAACTGAGTATTCATTGTAGGGAGAGACGAGTACGAGCTCCTCTCTTGCGTCTCCGATGAGCTTGATTACGTTATTCCACACTTGGTTGATTTCGATGATTTGTATGGGTGGTTTCCCTTCCAGCCACTGAAACATGTCTCTACTCCGTATAGATAGCCAGGATTATCCTTACTATAACCAGGGTTTGTCCTTATGTCCTGGGCGGTGCTAAATAGTACGGCGGGTCGAGTTCAGGGGGCAGCGGCACTTCGATTACCACCGGCCTGTTATCGGAGAGGGCGTCTTCGATGGCGGGGCCCGTATCCTCCAGGTGCGCCACCTTCATGCCCCTGGCTCCAAAGCTCTCCGCCAGCTTTACAAAGTCCGGGTTGTGCAGCTCAGTGCCTACCAGCCGTCCTCCGAACCGCCGGTGCTGGTCACGGTATGATGCGCCGTACCCGCCGTTGTTGAAGATCACGGTCACCACGTTGATCCCGTACTGCACCGCCGTGGCCAGGTCGGCCATGGCATAGGCGAAGCCGCCGTCCCCCGTAAGCGCCACCACCGCTTTGTCCGGGTTGCCCACCTTCACCCCCAGCGCGGTGGGGAAGCCGAACCCCAGGTTCCCCATGTACGACGACGTGATGAAGGTGCGTTCCTTAAGAGCGGGGTACGCCAGGTAACTCCAGGCGCCTATGTTGGTGATGCCGCCTATCAGGAAGCCGTCCTCCGGCACCGCTTTCCTTATGTCTTCCACCAGGGACACCTGCCGGGGCCCTGCCTCTCTGACCTTATCCAACGTCCTTGCCTTGGTCTCCGCCAGCGTTCCCTTGTCCCACCCGTTGCGGATGGCACGACCATCCAGCGCGGCGATAAGCCGGTTCAGTCCTATCTTGGCGTCGGCGGCGATGCCGATTTCGACGGGCATCGTCTTGCCAAACTCGGTCTCATCTATGTTCAGGTTGATCAGCTTCTGGTCGCTTCGCGGCGTCGTTCCCGGCTCCGGCCTGTAGCTGCCCAGTCTGCTGCCCACGGACAGCACTACGTCGGCTTGGGGGAACATCTCCGCCCCCGGCCCCCAGCTATAAGCCGTGGTTCCCATGGAAAGCGGGTGCGTCTCGGGAATGGCGCCCTTACCCTCGGACGTGTTGATCACCGGCGCTTGCAGCAGCTCGGCGAGGCGGGTCAGTTCCGCGCCGGCATCGGCCAGGTTCACGCCGCCGCCGGCCCAGATCAGCGGCCTCTCCGCCGAGGCGATCAGTTTGGCGGCGGCTTCTATGGCGGCAGGGTCGGGGGCCGGTCTGGCGTACTCCTCCGGTTCGATCAGGTCTATGTCCGCCACCGTCCCCAGGGTATCGGGCGGTATCTCCACCTCTACGGGACGCGGCCTGCCCGTCTTCATCTGCCGCATCGCTTCGTGGATGGTCTCCGGTATCGCCTCCGCTCTTGTCACCAGGTCGTTCCACTTCACCACCGGTTTCATAAACTCAAGCTGGTCGGTGATCTCATGGAGTTGTCCGAAGTCCTTGCCGATCTCGTTGCTGTCTATCTGCCCCGATATGAGCAGTACCGGCGACGACGTAGCGTAAGCGTCCGACATGCCGGCCGCGGCGTTGTAAGCGCCGGGGCCGGGCACCACCAGCGCCACTCCAACTTTGCCCGTGGAACGGGCGTAGCCGTCGGCCATGTAGGCGGTGGTCTGTTCGTGGCGGCAGGAGATGACCCGTATGTCCGGGTTGTTGTAGAAAGCGTCGTAGATGTGCATTATCTGCACCCCGGGCAACCCGAACACCACTTCGACCCCTTCCGCCGCCAGCGCCCTGACTACAGCTTCACCGCCGGTCATTCTTGGCATGTAAAGACCTCCGTTTGGTGCATTGTTGTTTTACTTTCTGCATCTCCACAAGTCATCCGCTGCCGCGGAGTTCCCACCACACCAGAATCCCTACGGTGATTACCGCCGCTGCCAAATGCATCAACATCAGAACCGCAACCGCCGAATCCGTTAGGCCGGGGAACGCTTCCTGCGTCCCGGCGAAGAGGAGAAACAGGTTGGGCGCGTATGACCCGGCAAGCGCCGCCGCGGCGACGATGAAGAACGTCCTCACGGGCCGGCTGGCCTGTTGCCTGATGAAGTGAAACGCCACTACCCCGGCGCCCGTGCCGATTACAGTAAAGAACGCGATGCGAGGCATCTGCATGGGCTCGAACTCATTGGAGATGTCCAATGCAGGCACGGTAATCGCACGTATTATCAGGTTAGCGGCGACCGAGGCAATCACAGCCACCGAACCAACGACCCATATGTTGTTCACTAGCGCCTCCCTCCCTGAATGTTGCCCACTCCAAGAAGATGGAGAGGGGCTACTCACCCCGCCCCATAATAAGCAATCATATCAGGGAGGATAGATGGCTACAATTGACACTGCTCAATTCACCCACATAGCATGGGCGCAATGGACGTCAAGTTCTCCACCAGCTCACGACCAGGCTCCTATGAGGACGTTATCGAATGGGCCCGCGCCGTGGAAAGCCTCGGCTATCACCGCATGGGCATCGCCGATTCACCGGCGCTGTACCGAGACCCCTGGGTCGCCTGTACAGTGGCCGCGCTCAACACCAATAGCGTTAAGCTCGGCCCATGGGTCACCAACCCCGTGACGCGGCACCCCGTGGTTACCGCCAGCGCCGCCGCCGCTCTCGATGAAATTGCCCCCGGCAGGGTCGCCATAGGCATCGGCACGGGGAACAGCGGCGTGTACAACGCGGGCAACAGGGCCTCGTCGGTGGCGTCTCTGAGGGAGTACGTCGTCGCCGTACGCGACCTCTTAACCGAAGGCCGCGCCGAGTACCAGGGCGGCGTTTCCCGGCTGCCCTGGGCCAAGCGGCGCATCCCCATCTACATCGCCGCCATTGCGGTGAGGGGACTGCGCCTCGCCGGTGAAATAGCCGACGGCGTTATCATCGGCTCTGGCACTTCGCCGGAGGTGGCGCGGGGCGCGCTGCAGGCGGTGGAGGAGGGCGCGGCGTCGGCGGGGCGCACTCTGAAAGACCTGGACATCTGGTGGAACGTTGCCTTCAACGTCTACACGGATCCGGACAGCGCGCCTCTGGAGCGGCAGGGCGGCGCCACCCGCGAGGCTAACTACCTGGGACGCTATACCCTGGAGGGCAAGTTCATCCCCGACCGCTACAAAGAGGGAATCAAGAAGCTATCGCTGGCTTACGACTTGACGACCCACGGCAGGCCGTCCCTGGAGCAGCTGCGGGAGTACGACCGTCTGGCCGAGGAGTACGGCGTGCGGGACTACCTCAACGAACGGTACCGCGGGATGACGGGCGCCCCCGACGAGTGCATAGAGCGGATACGACGCCTGGCGCCCTTGGGCGTTACGCAGTACAACCTCAACGTCCCCGACCTGGACCGCCCCCAGCGGCTGAAAGCGATGAAGGAGCTGGTTATAGACAAGCTGTAGGCAGTCGCCCACGTGGAGGGTCGCGCGTCAGGGTGAGAGGAGTTGCCTGACCACGCTGCTGACCTGGGAGCCGTCTGCGCGGCCCCGGACTTGCGGCATAAGGACTCCCATGACCTTGCCCATGTCGCCGGGGCCGGACGCGCCCGTTTGAGAGATGGCTTCCCTGGCCAGCTTGGCCAGTTCCTCTTCCGGGATCTGCTCCGGCATATACTCACGGATGATACGCAGTTCGGCCTCTTCCTTCTCCACCAAGTCATGCCGCTCCGCTTTCTTGAACTCGGCGATGCTCTCTTGATGCTGGCGCACCATGCGGCTGAGCACGCCTATGATCTCGTCGTCGTCCAGGGCTTTCCGCTTGTCTATCTCCTGGTTTTGTACGGCGGCGCGGATGAAGCGGATGGTGGAGCGGCGGGTTTCGTCCCTGCGGCGCATTGCGTCCTTCAGGTCTTCTGAAAGGCGTTCCTGGAGTGACATCTCAGGGAAAAGGCGGCTAGCGCCTGGAACTCTTGCGGCGCTTGGCGGCTGCCTTCTTCTTGCGCTTTATGCTGGGAGGTTCGAAGTGCTCTCTGCGACGGGCTTCGGAAAGGATGCCGTCTTGCTGCACCTTCTTGGTGAAACGCCTCAGCAGGCTGTCGAAACTCTCCCCTTCGGAAATGCTGACTTGGACCAAACTCTCACCCTCTTTACGCAAAGTTAATCTGCTGCCAATGATATGCGACCTGTGATGCGCTGTCAACGAACCGTGCCCGGCGCCGGAGCCGGTGGAGCGCGGGGAGAACGTAGTACAATAGGCGATCATGGAAGACGGCGGAAGCATGACAATGCCGCGGCGCATAGCCATCGTGGGCGGGGGCGTGTCCGGGCTGGGGGCGGCGTGGGCGCTGCACCATCACCCGGATCGCTTTGACTTCCGGCTGTTCGAGGCCGAGGAGCAGCTTGGCGGCAACGCCTACACCGCCGACATGCCGCAGGACGACGGCGGTTCGATCCCCTTCGATGCATCCGTCACCGCCTTGATCCCGTCCGTGTATCATCACATCCTGCTGCTTATGGAGCGGTTCGGCATCGACTTGCTGGATACCGAGTTCAGCTACAGCGTGAAGTACGGCGACGGGGTCTACGCCCACGACTTCGATTCCGGCATCAGGCGGCAGCTCCAGCCCGAGATCGCCAGGTTCCAACGGCTCTTGAGGCGCTTGCACCGGTTCGGCCGGCTGACCCGCTCCCGGTCGAAGCTGCTGAATGCGCTCAACCCGTTCAACTACGTCAGCATGGGGATGGTCCTGAAGCTGGGCAGGTTCTCCGACGACTTCCGATACAAGATTCTGAAGCCAATGTTCATCAACTTCGTGCTGTCAACCAACATATTCGACATGCCCGCCTCGCTGTTCGCCAGGTACCTGGAGTTCTTCGATATCGAAAGGGCCACGCCCATGAAGACCTGGGACCAGGGGACGCGGCGCATCTACGACCACCTGACCATCAACTTCCGCGACAAGATTTACCTGAACCGGCCCGTGCGAAAGGTGTACCGGCAGCCGTCCGGCGTAGTGGTGGAGGACGAGGACGGCGTACAGGAGACCTTCGACGAGGTCATCTTCGCTTGCAACGCGAACCAGACGCTCAGGCTCTTGGACGACCCCTCGTTTCTGGAACGGCACATCCTCTCCCGCATACGCTACGAAGACGAAATCCATGGCCGCGCCGTCATACACTCCGACGCGTCGGTCCTTCCCGACAACGAGGCGAAGCCCCTGACGACGCGGAGCACCCACGTTCAGCAGTACGGCGACAAGCCCGACAACTACGAAATTACGTACATCATGCACAACCAGCAGCCGTGGGCCGCGCGCTCAGACAAGCCTTGCCTGGTGACCTACAACCCGGCCAGCCCAATAGATGAACGAAAGATTATCAAGGAGCGGTCGCTTCAGCACATAGTGCATGACGTGCGCCAGGTCGTGCTGCTCGTCCCGATGTTCCGCTTTATTCAGGGCCGGAGGCGGACGTGGCACTGCGGGGCTCACACGCTGGTGAACAGCCAGGAGACGTGCCTGGTCACCGGGCTTGCCGCGGCAAGACAACTCGGCGCGGACTACCACTTCGACGACCCCGAGGCGCGGCGGTGGTTCAACCACTACGGGAGCCTGATGTACGGGCGGCGATTCAGGAAGGCGAGGGGCTGAGGGGGGAAGGGCAAACGGGCAAACGGGCAAACGGGCAAGACGGTGGGGGGCGGTTCGCGAACGGCCCTTACTATTCGTTGGGGTCGGCGTAGAACTGTGCGCAGTAGGCCCGGAAGGGCATGATCTTGCCGTCGGAGCGGCAGAGGCGCGGGCGAGACTTGTACTGCTTGCGGCTCCAGATTTCCACGTCCTGTAGAACGTCGTCCTTCTGCTGGGACGCGATGAACCTGTTCATTATGGGCGCGCGCAACCCCGTAGGGAGGAACCCCAGGCCGGCGAAAAACCGCTTCGGCTTGCGGAGCTCCTTCACCTGCGAGACCAGCGTGAGGTCGATGAGCTTGCCGTCGACCGGCGTCGCCAGCACCCACAGGCGCAAGTCCATGCCGATGGACTTCTCGCGGACCTCCACGAACGAGTAGCCCAGCCCGAATATGGTGGCTTTGGCCGAGGTGTCAAAGGTGAGGTTCGCTATTCCGGCCACCCTTCGCACCCTCTTGAAGTCGAAGTGGACCTCCAAGCGGGGGCCGTCCACGGCCAGTTCCAGGACGGAGACCACGTTGTCGTAGCCGTGGACGTAGCGCAGGTGGGCCAAGTCCACCGAGTTCTCCGTCGTCTCCTGGGGATGTCCGGCAAAGCTAAGCGTGGTGATCCGAGAGCCGCCCCATCCTTCCAGTTCCAGCGACTCCGCGGGCAGGTTCCACTGCGGCGCGCGCCCGCCGATGCCCCACCAGCCGAAGATGAGACCGTTGATCTCCTGCGTTTCGTAGACGCGCAGCTTGGCGGTCTTGGGCGCGGGGGCATAGGGAGTGGCCACGCACTGGCCCGTCGTATCGAATTCGTAGCCGTGGAAGGGGCAGAGCAGCCGTCCGCCGCGTATGCATCCTCCGCCTTCGGGACCCATGTCCGCGCCGAGGTGCGGGCAATACGACTCGGATATGCAGATACGCCCGTTATTGTCGCACCATATGAGGACGTTCTCGCCCATCCAGGTCTTCTGGATGAGCTTGGCCTTTTCCACGGCGCGACGGGTCGTCACGAAGTACCAGCCCTCCGGGAACGGGGAAGGGTGGGCGTAGAGCGCGGCCCCTCTGCGCTGGGCCGGTTCGGGTTGAGCCTCCTCGCCCCGGACCTGCGTTGACACGCCTCCGCTTGCCGCCTGTTCTTCGACTGAATCGGCCATGTGCTTTTCCTTACCGATACCCTTCGATAGCTATTGCAATTATAGCAGTCTTGTGCAACGGGGGAACAATCGACGCTTATTCCGCCAGGACGTCGTAGCACTCCCTGCACAGGCGCGCGATGAGCGCGGAAGCGGCGGCATGTCCCGCTTGTCCGTCCGGCAACTCAACGGGGACATTCTCCATATAGGCGGAGAGTATGAACAGCGGCTCGCTGCCTTGATAGATGATCCCCGCGTCATTTATGGTTCGCGATTCGTAGCCGGTGCCCGTTTTATGCGCTACCTTTGTGCCCAGCGGCAGCAGAGCGGGCAGCTTGTTGCGCAGTTTCTGCCAGCTGAGGATGTCGATGGCCAGTTGGCATAGTTCTGTGGTGCAGCCCAGCTTGTCCGCCGCCGCGGGGTCCGAGGAGCCTTGCAGGATCAGGTCGAGCAGCAGACCGACGTCGTTTGGAGTAGTGGTGTTCACCTGGTCCAGCGAGTGATTGCGTCCCAGGCCCAGAGGCGGCAGCCCGACCAGGTGGTTGGTGCCCGTCATGCCTATCGACCGGCAGAGAGCGTTGACGTTGTCCAGACCTACCAAGTCCGAGACTGCGCCCGTGCAGGTGTTGTCGCTGACTATGATCATCATCACCAGGGCGTCCCGGAGGGTTATGGCGAACCCCGGCGTCAAATGCTGAAAGCAGCCCGAATCGTTGTTCTGGTACTTGGACTGCACCACAAAAGGCTGGTCTAACCTGAGCGTGCCCTGGTTCACGGCTTTGAGGGCGGCCATCAGGATGGCGATTTTGCGGGTGCTGGCCGACGGAACCACTACGTCGCCCTTCAGGTGGGACGTTTCCCCGGAGGATACGTCTTTCAGGCGCCACCCCGTGTGAAACGGTAGTTCACCGCACATTTCATTGAGCCTGGCGGCCAGCGTTTGCATACGTGTCATTTCTCACCATCCTCTATCGAAGGGCTTACCGGCAACCGTACCATAACATCTATGCTTGGCCTCTATCGACTACGTTCCAACGCTGCGATATAATTCTCTGCGTAAGTTGGATTGATTTGCCCTGAAACGACAGTGCGGCTCCCACGAGCCGCGTTTTTTGTGGAATACATATGCAGCAACCCTCCAGAAGTCGATACCGCTGGGTCATGGAAGGCCTGCTTGTAGTGGCCCAGTTGAGCATAGGCATCAACGTGCTGGCCCCGGCCCCGTTGTTCCCCCTGATAATGGAGGAATACGGCCTGGACAGGAGCACGGTCAGCATCCTGGTCGCGGTCATGGCTCTGATGCTGGCCGTGGGCAACGTGCCGTCCGGGTTTCTGGCGGCGCGCTTCGGCATACACAGGACATTTGCGTTCGGCGCGTTTCTGATGTCGGTGGGAATGCTGGCGCCGTTCATGCCCAACTTCGCCGGACACGTTGCCTGGCGCGTGGTCTTCGCCTTCGGCGCGGGAGTGGTCATCCCACTGGTGGGCGCGGTGGCTTCGCAATGGTTCGACCGGCGGGAGCTACCCGTGGTCAACGGGGTCAACTGGATGGGACAGACGGGCGGCATGGCCATATCGCTGTTCATAGGCGTGCCTATCGCCAACCTGTTCAGTTGGGACATAACGCTGTTCGTCTTCGGCGCGGTGGCTCTGTTGGGAGCCATAGCTTGGGTGGTCTTGGGCAAAGAACCAGAGGAAGACAGGGTATCGGTCAGTTCTCCTTCCATTCCGCGGCTGCTAGGCGTTCTCAAGGAAAGGACCACCATCCTGGTGTCGCTGGCGTTTCTTGGCCCGTTCCTCACCTATCTGAGCTTCAGTTCCTGGCTGCCCACCTACTACAACGAGGTCTTTGGCTTTTCTCTGTCCAAAGCGGGTTTCATCATAGGCATCCCCGCCTTCATCGGCCTGGTGGTGAGTCCCGTGGCGGGCCTGGCTTCCGCCAGATTGGGTTTGAGGCGACCGTTTCTGATAGGGGCGGGGATTCTGTTCGTCGCCGCCGGGTTCGGCACGTTCCTAGTCAACAACCAGTTCCTGATATACGCGTCCGTGGTCGCGTTTGGAATATCGCAGTGGGTGTTCATCTCCACGGTCTTCACCGTGGCGACGGAGCTTCCCGGGAAGTCGGCTCAGGAGATCGCCATGGTGCTTGCCGCCGGACTTGCCGTGGGCAATCTGTTCAGCCTGGCCGGGCCGGTCCTGGTCGGCGCCAGCACCGATTTGCTCGGAACGTATCTGCCCAGCTTATCGCTGCTTGCGCTGATGCCGGTCACCATGCTCATAGCGGGGATACTGTTGCCTGAGACCGGCCCTCGCGCCTCGGTCAAGAAAGGGCCCGAGGAGCCTGAGGGACTGCGGCCTCTGAGGGAAGTGGCGGACTAGGTATACTATTTGCCGTGAATGGGGAGGTGAACCTTGGCACAGGACAGCTTTCAGAAAGAGGTAAGAAGCTTTTCGGAAGAGGTGAAAGAGAAGCTCTGTTGGTACGTATACCGGCTAATCGACCCGCGCAACGGAGAAACATTCTACGTTGGCAAAGGCCGAGGAAACAGAGTCTTTGAACACGCTAGAGGCGTTGTTGGCGAAATGCAGGAGCAAGGCAACGACCCCAAAAAGCAACGCATCTCCGAAATTCGTGCTTCACGTCTCCAGGTCGCGCACATAATCCACAGACATGGAATGCCCGAAGAAATCGCCCTCGAAGTAGAAGCTGCATTGATTGACGCTTACCCAGGGCTTACCAACAAAGTTACGGGGCACGGGTCTGGAGAGCGTGGCAGCCGACATGCGGAAGAAATCATATCTGAGCACGAGGCGGAGATATTCGAGGCGACGGAGTCATTTATTCTACTCTCCCCAGGTAACCTCTGGGGTAGTGACGATCCTTACCGGGTGGTTCAAGGCTTCTGGAAGACAAAGAAAGAAAGGGCCGAAAACTACAAGTTGGTATTGGCCCAAGTTGGGGGATTGGTCAAAGTGGCATACAGACCAGAGAAGTGGCTTGACGCAACCAGGGAAAACTTCCCGGACAACCGCAGGATGACTAAGGATAATTCTGAAAGATGCGGATTCAAAGGCCAAGAAGCTGAGCCGGAAGTCTTGGACAGATACGTGGGAAAGCGCGTACCGGATAAATACCTGGGTTCCCAGAACCCCGTCAGGTACTGCGATCTTTGATGGATTCGCAATCCCTTACCAATCTAGCGTCCTAGTCACCTTTTTCGACCAGGGCGAGGAAAGTGGCTAGCAGCGGAGCAGCGCCGAGGCTTAACGCTTTGGCTTGGCGTGCCGGGCGGTTGCGTACTCCCTCAGGTTGGCCTCTGATTTCTTGGCGCAGGCAGGGGGGCTTAGCGAAATGCCGTGCCGGCAGACAATCGTTAGATTCTGCCAGTCCACCGACCATTGCTCATGGGTAGCCTGCTGCAACCTGATTGCCGTCCTGCTGTATTCGTCGGTAATCTGTGACCCTAGGAACGGGATCGCGTTCATCTTGCTCCTTACCTCGCCTCAACCGTACTAATATGATAAGGCCATTCTTCGCGGTACACAATATGGGTAGCCGAGGAATTTTCCAACGAGTTTGACGGTCGGGACGGGCGACAATTCCGGATGAAAGGGATATAATCCTCTTCCAAGAACTTATGAGCTATGAGGGTTGGTACGTGAGTCTTCAAGGATTCCATCCGCTTATACGGGACTGGTTCAACCAGCGGTTCGACGGCCCTACGGAGGCGCAGGCCAAGGGCTGGCCGGCCATTGCCGAGGGCAAGCACACCCTGATTGCCGCGCCCACCGGCTCCGGCAAGACGCTGGCCGCATTCCTCACCTGTCTGGACAACCTGGTGAAGGCGGGCCTGAACGGCGGTCTGCCTGATAGCACCCAGGTGGTCTACGTATCCCCGTTGAAGGCTCTTTCCAACGACATTCATAGAAATCTCTCGGTGCCTCTACAGGAGATAGCCGAGACGGCGGAGCGCAACGGCACGCCTCTGCCGGAGATACGCGTGGCGGTTCGAACCGGGGATACCTCTCCCAGCCAGCGACAGGCCATGGCAAAGCAACCTCCGCATATATTGATCACCACGCCTGAGTCGCTGTACATCCTGCTCACCTCCAAGAGAGGCCGTCAGTCTCTGCGAGAGGTGAAGAGCATCATCCTGGACGAGCTCCACGCGGTGGCCGACGACAAGCGCGGCTCTCACCTCAGCCTCTCCGTGGAGCGGCTTTGCAAGCTGGCAAGCGGTCCGGTAACCAGAATCGGCCTGTCCGCCACGCAGCGGCCCATCGAGGAGATGGCCGGATTCCTGGTAGGCGCGGGAGATACAGATGTTGAGGGCAAGCCCGGCTGTCTGATTGTTGACACGGGCCACGCCAGAGAGATGGACCTGGCCATAGAGCTAACCGAAGACGAGTTGGGCCCCATCGCCTCGCATGAGCTGTGGGGCAGGGTATTGGACAAGATAGCCGCCGAGGTCGAGAGCCACACCACCACTTTGGTCTTCGTGAACACGCGCCGCCTGGTGGAGCGCGTGGCGCACCTGCTTTCGGAAAGGCTGGGAGAGGAGGCAGTGGCGGCGCATCACGGGAGCCTCTCGCAGAAAACGCGCCACGACGCAGAGAAGCGGCTCAAGGAAGGGGACGTCAAGGTATGCGTGGCCACGGCGTCGCTGGAGCTGGGCATAGACATCGGCTCCGTAGACCTTGTCTGCCAGATAGGTTCTCCGCGCTCCATCGGCCTTTTGCTGCAAAGGGTAGGCAGGTCGGGGCACTCCTTGACCGGCCTGCCCAAGGGGCGTCTGTTCCCGCTGACCAGGGACGAACTGCTGGAGTGCATGGCGCTGGTGCGCGGCTTCAACAGGGGCAACCTGGATACACTGGTCGTTCCCCCCTGGCCCTTGGACGTGCTGGCGCAGCAGATAGTCGCCGAGTGCGCTTCACAGGACTGGGACGAGGACGCCCTCTACGACCTGTGCCGCCGCGCCTATCCGTACCGGGACATGCCCAGGGAGAGATTTGGCCAGGTGGTCGAGATGCTCTCCTACGGAGTCGCACCCAGGGAGGGCAGGCGCAACGCTTATCTCCATCGTGACGCGGTGAACCGCAAGCTGAAGGGTCGCCGCGGCGCACGACTGGCGGCCCTGACCAGCGGCGGGGCCATACCGGAGAATGCGGACTATGACGTTATAGCGGAGCCGGAAAACACGTTTGTGGGCACGGTCAACGAAGATTTCGCCATTGAGAGCATGAGGGGAGACGTTTTCCTGCTGGGCAATACGCCATGGCGAATCCTCCGCATAGAGAACGGCAGGCTGCGAGTGGAGGATGCCCAGGGAGCGGCGCCTTCCATCCCGTTCTGGATAGGCGAAGCGCCGGGCAGGACCAGCGAACTGTCGGACGAAGTTTCAGACCTGCGCGAGGAGCTGTATCAGCGTTCCGAGGACGGCACAGCGGTTCAATGGCTTGTGAGCCAGGGCTTTTCCAGGGAAGCGGCGGAACAGGCGGCGGCGTACATTGTGGAAGGCATGAGAGTTCTGGGAAGTGTGCCCACCAAGAAGCGCATCGTGGCCGAACGCTTCTTCGACGAAGCGGGGGGCATGCAGCTGATCATACACTCCCCGTTCGGGTCTCACATCAACAAGGCCTGGGGCATGTCGTTGAGAAAGGAGATCTGCCGCACTTTCGACTTCGAGCTTCAGGCGTCGGCGACCGAGGACGGGATCAACCTCTCGCTGGGGCCTTCCATGACGTTCCCCATAGACAACGTCTTCAAGTACATATCGTCCAGGAAGGCGAAGAAGGTGCTGGAGCAGGCCATACTCCAAGCGCCGCTCTTCGGCATCAGGTGGCGTTGGGACGCTACCCGCGCCCTGGCCATACTGCGCTTCGCCGGCGGGAAGAAGGTGCCGCCTCCTTTCCAGAGGATGCGCTCGGAAGACCTGCTTGCCGCAGTGTTCCCGGAGCAGGTCGCCTGCCAGGACAACGCCATGCCCGGCGACATCGAAATCCCGGAACATCCCCTGGTATTCGAGACGATGCGGGACGCCCTCAACGAAGCGATGGACGTGGAGGGGATGCGCGATGTGCTGGAGGGCATAGAAACGGGTTCGATAGAGGTGTTTGCCAGGGACACCGTGCAGCCGTCCGTGTTCAGCCACCAGATACTGAACGCCATGCCCTACGCCTTCCTGGACGACGTGCCGCTGGAAGAGCGCCGTTCCAGGGCGGTGGCGCTGCGCCGCGCTTTGCCGGAAGACTCGCGGGAGTTGGGGGCGTTGGACGCTGCCGCCATAGAAAACAGTTCGCAGGATGCCTGGCCCCTGGTGCGGGACGCTGAAGAGCTGCATGACGCCCTGCTGACCCTTGGCATACTGCCTGAACCGGACATAGGGCGCGGCGCAAACCTCGTCGAGAAGGACGCCTGGCTGGGCTGGTTCAACGAGCTGGTCGGGGAGGGACGCGCCCTGAAAGCGCATTACGGCGATGGACGCATGGCCTGGATTGCCCGCGAAAACGTCCCGCTGGTGTCGGCGGCGTTCCCCGAGACCGGGTTTGAACCCGTGCCCAACGGAGCGTTGACCGATGCGGAGCCTCCCGGCCAGGACGAAGCGGAGCTGATCCTGGTCAGGAACAGGGTGGAGTGCTCCGGCCCCTTCACGCCCGCCGCCATGGCCGAGGCGCTAGGGATGAGGAAGGGCGCAGTGGACATAGCGCTGGCCCACCTGGAAGCCACGGGCGGCGTATTGCGGGGTTACTTCACCCCCGGTCTGGAAGATGAGGAGTTCTGCGACCGCCGCATACTGGCCAGGATCCACAAGGACACCATCACCCGGTTGAGGCGCGAAATAGAGCCTGTGTCGTCGGCGGAGTTCATGCGGTTCCTCTTTCGCTGGCAGCACGCGTCGGCTTCATGGAGGGGGCGAGGCGAGGATGGCCTGCTGGAAGTCATCGAACAGTTGCAGGGCTTCGAGGCTTCCGCGTCGTCCTGGGAGTCGGACATACTGCCGTCTCGCATGGAGACCTATCTACCCTCCACGCTGGACAACCTGTGCATGGCCGGTGAGGTCGTCTGGGGCAGGTTCAGCCGTCGTCCCGCCGACAGCCAGGCTCCGCCGGCGCGAATGCCGCTTTCCAGGAGCGGGACGGTTTCCCTGGGTCTCAGGGAAGCGTTGCCCTGGCTGCTGCACGAAGCGCCCACGGACGGCTATCCGGTGACGGGCGCAGCCGCCGAGGTCAGGGAGTTCCTGTCCGGCTACGGCGCATCCTTCCTTCCCGACATCATCGCCGGTACGAAGCGTATGCCCTCGGAGGTCGAAAACGCCCTCTGGCAGCTTGTGGCCGCGGGCCTGGTCACCGCCGACGGCTTCAACGCCCTGCGCGGCCTTGTCAGCGGCGCGGCCAAGCGCGTGCGGCGCTCTCCCAGGTTCAAGAGACGTTCCAGGGCGGGACGGTTACCCGCCAGCCGATGGTCGCTGCTCCGGACGCGTTACGTTGCGGACAACGCCGTAGAGGAGCGCGCCATTCAGCTGCTGCATCGCTACGGGGTGGTGTTCCCGGAATTGCTTGCCCGAGAGCCTATGGCTCCGTCCTGGCGCACGCTTCTCCAAGTCTACCGCCGTTCTGAAGCAAGGGGCGAGATACGCGGCGGCAGGTTCGTTGCCGGGTTCATTGGAGAGCAGTTCGCCCTGCCGGAGGCGATCGAAACTCTGCGCAACATGCGCAAGTCGGAACCGGACGAACGGCTGGTGGCCATATCCGCCAGCGACCCGCTGAACCTGGCAGGCATACTGACGCCGGGGGCCAGAGTCCCCGCCGTGAACGGCAACAGACTGGTCTATCGAGACGGCGTGCCCCTAGCCTCCAAGCAGGGCGGAGAGCTTCACCTGCACACGGAACTTGACGAGGAGATGCGGGCTAGGGCCGTGGACCTGCTGGGGCTGGGCCGCGGCATATCGTCGAGGGCGCACGCTTTGGCCTCCGTGCCGTAGCGGTTGCGGTATACGTGTAGCTGGTCGTTGTCAGCGGAGGTTTTAGCTTCGGAGGATTTGAACCACCAGGCTTGCAATTATGGCTATCAGGCCGGTGGCCGATACGCCAATCAGCACCATGAGCAAGCGATGCATGTCATCCAAGCGGCGGCTTAGTCCGTCTACTTGGCCTTTCATTTCCCATACCGTGCTTTCAAGTACCGTTGCCATCGCAAATTCTCCTCATCGCCGCGCTGAGCCTGATAATGAGAATAGTATCGTTAGCGCCAGTGTTTTTCAAGGGGCCGCGGCATATCGTCAAGGGCGCGCGCTTTGGCTTCCGTGCCGTAGTGATTGCACTTAGATATCGGCCTCAAGGCGCTTGCCCATGCTGACGACATCGTCCACCGAATACCCAAGAGCCTGGTAAAAATCAATCACGCCAGAGTTAGACATTCGGATTTGTAGGTTAATCTTTGGACAACCCATCTTTCTCAACCTTGCTTCCGCCTCGTCCATCATGCGGCGCCCGAATCCTCTCGCTCGACTGTCGACGGCCACCGCCAGGTAGTTGATCCAGCCACGATGCCCTTCGTATCCAGCCATCACCGTCGCTACCAGGTCAGAGCCGACTAGTCCGACTAGGAACATCTCCCGTTGGACACTTAGCTTACGACGAATATCTTTCTTGGGGTCGTTCCATGGCACCACCAGTCCGCACTCGCGCCATAGTTCTACCACCGCGTCCTCATCGGTTTCCCGGTAGGCCCGCATTACCAACTCCGCCATGTCCTGTTCACCTTCTCTCAACTTAGTCGCACCTACATCATGTAACAAGCGAGGTCGAAGGACAATAGGGCGGGTATGGCGAGAGAGCAAGTGTGAACGGACGGCTAGTTGCCCTTTGACGAGGGCAGGAAGGGCAGAATCTTGTCCGCCAGGGAGGCCAACGTGCGCGTCTGCACCCACACTTTGCCGTTGCCCCTGAACTTCATAACCAGCCCCTCGCCGCCGGCGATGAGCGAACCGATGCCGCCCACTTTGCCGATGGAGTACTCCACGTCGTTGGTGAAGGCCACCAGGTGACCCGTGTCGACGACCAGTTCCTCCCCGGGCTGGACGGCCACCTCTTTGATCGCCCCGTACGAATTGTAGTAGACGGTTCCCGGTTCTCCGTTGACGAAGATTCGCAGGAAGAACAGCCTCTCCCCGCTGAAGAACCCCTTGAAGCCCTGGAACTTGGTGTCCGTCTCCACGTTCTCGGTGCAAGCAAGGAAGGAGCTGGACTGTACGAAGAGCTCCTGACCCGGCCGTAGCTCGTGGGAGAGGATGTCTCCCGGAGTGGGCGGCGAAAGGCTCACCCAACCGCCTGCCGGCCCGGCGGTAAAGGTGTTGAGGAAGAAGGACTCCCCGCCCAGCATCCGCTTGAACCCGCCGAAAAGCCCGCCGCTGCCCATGCCCGTCTTCATGTCTACGCCCTGCTGCGCCGCCATGGCCCCCGGCTCCGCCTTTATGGACTCGCCTGGAGAGAGGTCCACGGTAAGCATGGTGTAGCTGGGGCTGAACTCTATGGTAGATTTCATAATGGCTGCTCCTTCCTGTAGACACCGGTTCTCAATCGGTAGCGTTGAGCAGATGTTAAGCGACGGATCGATTGTCTGTCCAGCAAGGGCAGGAGGAAGGCTAGTTGCATACGCGTATACTACTGTACATAATAGGGTATGAACTCTCTGGAGATGCAACATGGCGACGGAGCTTAATCTCTACAGCAATCAGGCGGACGTCTTTCTCAAGCAGGCGACGGAGGAGTTGGAAAAACACGACCTCCGCCAGGCCGCCGAAAAAGGCTGGGGAGCAGCCGCACAGATGATCAAGGCCGTGGCGGAACAGCGCGGATGGAATCACCAGTCACATCGCTACCTTGCCGGGGTTGTATCACGGCTGATCGAAGAAGGAAACGACACCGAACTTGCGAGCTACTTTGCCGCGGCTCAATCACTCCACGTGTCCTTCTACGAAGGCAACCTTGATGCTCGTCTAGTTGCCCTCTATCTCGCGGATGTCTCTACGTTCATCCAGAGGCTCCGGAGAATCCAGAACTGAGCGTGAAGAATCATCCAACCGTCTTTCCGGCGCAGGCAGGAATCCAGGATGGGAGGGCGTTCCGCGGGCCTGGCAGATGCTTTCGTCGGTGGGGGTAGTCTTGGAGCGGACGGGGACCAACCGACTCCTCAGTATGACACCCGCCTACTTCAGGGGGCGCAACCGCATTTGGAGGGCGCGCCACAAACCTTCCACCATTATGCCGAGGCTCATCTTGGAGCGGCCGGCGGCTCTCTCCTCGAACGTGTACGGGACTTCTCCCATAGAAAGGCCAAGGCGCTGACACAAGTAGAGCGCCTCCGCTTGGAAGATGTAACCGCGGCTCCGTATCGACCTCAGAGGTAGAGCTTGCAGACTCTCTCTGCGATAGGCTTTGAAGCCTGACTTGGTGTCCTTCACCTTAAGCCCGGTTATCAACCGCACATAGAAATCCCCGCCGAGGCTGATCAGGCGTCGCAGCACTCCCCAATCCTCCGATGCTCCTCCCCCAGGTATGTATCGCGATGCGACTACTACGTCGTAACGTTCAAGGGCGTTCAGCAGGTCGGGCACCACCTCCGGCGGGTGCGACATATCGGCGTCCATTTGCACAACGGCCTCCGCTCCTAAACGCAGCGCCTCCTCAAACCCGGCCACGTAGGCGGGGCCAAGCCCCTCTTTTCGGGGGCGGCGCAGCACGCGCACGCCGCCCCCTCGCTCCTGGCCGAGTCTATGCGCGAGTTCGGCGGTGCCGTCCGGCGAGTTGTCGTCCACGATTAGCAGCTCCAGCCCCGGCAGTTGAAGCGCGAACAGGGCGTCGAACAGGGCGGGGAGGTTTTCGGCCTCGTTGTAGGTTGGAATGACAACTATGGTCTTCATTCAACGGCCCACGGCGCGGTACCGTCCTCTGAGGGAGGCCCAGCGAATCTTGAGGATATCCAGCATCATGCTCAGCCCGTCGCGCAGGGGGCGCACCTTGCTCTCCGAGGCGTAATGCCAGTCTATGGGCACCTCCACAAGGCGCAGCCCCAGGCGACGAGCCAGGAACAGTATTTCAACGTCGAAAGCGAACCCCGGGGTGTGCTGCATGACGAATAGCTTATCCGCCGCCGGCCCCGTGAAGCACTTGAACCCGCATTGCGTGTCGCTGACCCCGGGCACGGCAAGCAGCCTCGTCAGGGTGTTGTACACCCTGCCCATGAGGTGGCGGCGGCGCGGTTCGTTGAAGCGGCGCGCTCCGGCGGCTTCCCGCGAACCCAACGCCACGTCGCAGTCGCTGAGACGGGGCGGCAGGAACCGTTCCAGTTGCTCTATGGGCATGGAGAGGTCCGCGTCGCAGATGAACCGGTGATGGGCGCGGGTGTGAAGCATACCGGATCGCACCGCCCAGCCCTTGCCCGCGTGGGGAATCGACAGCAGCGATACGCCGGGATGGCTGCCCGCGAAGTCGGAGACGAGGCTGGCGGTGCCGTCGCTGCTGCCGTCGTCGACGACGAGCACCTCCCAGGAGTAGTCTTGGGTCTGCAAGTAGGCAGCGACCCTTTCCAATGTTGAGGGTATGCGCTTCTCCTCGTTGTAAGCCGGGATGACTACGCAGAGGAATGGGACGTCCTGCGATGCTGCCATGGCTAAGTAGCGCCTACCGTGCCGTCTACAGTGGCATGCGCTCCCTGCAAGGAGGGCTGGGTAATCTTCACGCTGCCCTTGACTCCGGCCTTGTTTGCGCCGTCCTCCATCTCCCTGGCTACGGTAACTTCGTTGCCCTTGGTGAGCGCAAGCACGGTTGAACCTGCTCCGGAGAGGAACACGCCCAGCGCGCCGCCGTCCAGCGCGCTCTGGAAGAGCGGCTTCATGGCGGGGAAGATGGATTGGCGCGCCGGTTGGTGCAGGCGGTCCTGCGTGGCTACTCTCAAGTCGTCCAGCCGGCCCGTTGCCAGGGCGTTCACCAGCAGCCCCACGCGGCCGGAGTTGAATACGGCGTCCTTCAGGCTGACCCTCTTGGGTACGACGTTTCGGGCGTTCCTCGTCCCCATGGGCTGGTCCGGTATGAACAGTACGGCTTTTATACCTTCCGGCAGCGGCACGGGCGCTCGCACCAGGCTATTGCCGTCGGTTACCGCTATTTGGCATCCGCCGAAGAGGGCAGGGGTCACGTTGTCCGGATGCCCTTCCGTGGCGACGGCCAGCTTCCAAATCATCTCCGGATCGGGGGTTGCCCCGCTCATCAGGCAAGCGCCGAGGATGCCTCCCGCTATCGCCGCCGAGCTGCTGCCCAGGCCGCGGGCCAGGGGGATGCGGTTGCGGCAAGTAATCGAGAACTGGGGCAGGGGCGCGCCGGCCTCCTGGAAGTACCGTTGCGCCGATCGGAACACCATGTTGCCCTGACTTGGGGGTAGCCTTCCTTCTCCTTCACCGACCACTTCTACCCCAGGCGAGCGGCCGGGATGAAACTGTACGTAGTTCCATATATCCAGCGCCATTCCCAGGCAGTCGAAGCCGGGTCCAAGATTGGCGGTGGTTGCGGGAACGGCTATGGTCACCGGTTTGAGCATTAGTTGAGTATAGCACTAGGAAGGAAGCCAAGCTAAGAGCGCCAGTCGTCAGTGTGGACGGGTAATCTGGCAACCTTGACACCCAACCCGTATGTTAATAAGGTTGAACTCCATTTGGTAGCGCCAGTTGTCGGGCGTTTCTTTTCTTGGACGGTACCGTCCCCCGATAAATCTCCAAGCATGATAAGGAGGGGCTTCACAATGAATGGTGACAACCCCGCAGAAGCTAGGATATCCGTTAGCGGCGTGTGGAAAATATTCGGGCCGGACGCGGACTCTCTGATACATGAGGAGTGGATAAGAGAGTCGTCCAGGAGAGAGGTGCAGGAGAAGACGGGGCACGTCATCGGCATCAGGGACGTGTCCTTTGACGTTGGCGTCGGGGAGGTTTTCGTGGTGATGGGGCTTTCCGGTTCGGGAAAATCCACGCTGGTGCGGTGCCTCATTCGCCTGATCGAGCCCACGGTTGGTTCAATTGCGATAGACGGTGAAGACATCACTCAATACAACGATGAGCAGCTTATCCAGTTGCGCCGAAAGCAAACCGGGATGATATTCCAGCATTACGGCCTGCTTCCCCATAGAAAGGTCCTTGACAACGTGGCCTACGGGCTGGAAGTCCAGGGCATTGGTAAAGAGGAACGGTACGAGAGAGCGCATACCACGCTGGAAACGGTGGGCTTGACGGGGTGGGACCAGGCCTATCCGGACGAACTCAGCGGAGGGATGCAGCAACGCGTGGGGATTGCGCGCGCCCTGGTATTGGAACCGGAAATCCTGCTCATGGACGAGCCTTTCAGCGGGCTTGATCCCTTGATCCGCCGCGAGATGCAGGACGAAATGATTACCCTTCAGACCCAGGTGCAAAAGACGATTGTGTTCATTACTCATGACCTCAACGAAGCGCTGAAGCTGGGCGACCGCATTGCCATAATGCGCGACGGCGAGATAATCCAGCTGGGCACGCCGGAAGAGATAGTTACAATACCTGCGGACAGCTACGTCACCGAGTTCGTCAAGGATATATCACCGGCCAAGGTGCTGAGCGCGAGCAGCATAATGCAGGAGCCGGAGAGCGTTGTCTACGAGTGGCAAGGACCGCGCGTGGCGCTGCATTCAATGCGCTCCAACGACGTGAACCACGCCTTTGTCCTGGGACGCAACCGCGAGTTCCGGGGCTTGATAGACCTGGATGCGGCAAACAACGCACTCAAAGGAGGCGTCACTGAGTTCAAGGGTCTGGACGGCATGGATATGCCCAGCGTCACGTCCGATACCCTGGTTGAGGACCTGGTGAACCTGGCGGCGGAATACGAGCATCCCATACCGGTTGTGGACGAAGAGGGACGGTTGCTGGGAGAAGTGCACCGCGCCGCGGTGCTGACCAGCATAGGCTCCCCGGTCACGGAGAACGGGGCTGAAGAAGAGGAAGAACCGCAGACCGCTGGGGCCGCCAGCGAGTCGGAGCGGTCGTAAGGTAGAACGAACCGCATACGCAGCCAAAGAAAAGGCGGGCCAACCAGCCCGCCTTTTACTTTGGTGACTAGACTTGATCTACTAGCTCATCTCCGCCAGCGCTTCTTTGACCTTGTCTGCGTTGTCCGACGGCATCCAGTTGGTCCATCTGTCCTCGTAGGTTTCCAGGAAGTGGATGGCGGCTTTCTCCCAGTCGCCCTGAATGTCGTTGTCGCTTGCCCAGGCAGCGACTTTGTTAATGACTTCCACGCCCATATCCATCTTTTCCAGCATTTCAACTATGTCCGGGGCCTTTTCCCTGAGGCCGCTGTTGATGCCTTTGCCGACGGGGTTGTCTTCATAGGCGCATGCTTCGGTAGCCGTATAGGAAGCGTCGTCTCTGCCCTTGATGACCTCTTCCCAGCATGCCGCGTTGTATGCGGGCTCTTCTACTATGGTCCAGTCGTACTTGCCCATGATGGCCGTTGGGGCCCAATAGTAGCCGAAGACGGGTTCGTTTCTGAGTTGCGCCCCGACAAGAGCGGCGTCAAGGGCGGCGCCGGTGCCTCCCGACTGTATGTTGTACAGGTCCGACAGGCCGTAGGCTTGCAGCTTGGCGCGGTTGATCTCGGCGCACTGCCAGCCTATGGGGCAGTTGACGAAGGCCCCTTTGCTCGTGTCTTCAGGGTCGGGGAACAGGGCCACGACCTCGGGGCGCTTCATGTCGTCTATTGTCTGGATGTTGTGCTGTTCCGCTACCCACTTGGGTACCATGAAGAACTGCGGTCCGCCTTCAAAAATGGGCGGGTTAAGGAGATCCTCTATGGTGCCTTTGGCAAGCTCCTCGTTGTACCAGTCTATTATGTTGCCCGGCCAGATCTCTATCCAAATGTCAACTTCGCCGTTGGCCAAGGTCACCTGGGCAATGGGGGTTGTCGTTTCCACGCTCTCTACGGGATAACCGTACCCGTTTTCCGCAACGAACTTGAACACGGCGTTGTTTATCCATAGCGATTCGTACTGGTTGTCGGCCAGTAGAATGGTCGGCTTCTCCTCTTCTTCGGATGAACATGCAACAAAGAGGGGAAGCGCCAGCAGCGCGACGGCAATCAAAAGAAACTTGGCTTTCATTTCAGGCAGTATTTTCATAAACATCTCCTTTTCGTGAATCTGTTGAATCTAGGGGGGACTACGTGGACTTGGCCCTTCTCCCCCTGGCGAGCCCTTGTGTAATACGGTCGATGATGATGGCCATGATGACTATGCCTATTCCGCCGATGAGGCCGCGGCCAGGTTCCAACCTGGCGATGCCGTTCAGCACTTCTACGCCTATACCCTTTGCTCCGATCATCGAAGCTATGACCACCATGGCCAGGGCCATCATAATGGTCTGATTAACGCCGGCCATGATGGTAGGCAATGCCATGGGAAGCTGAACTTTGACCAGTATCTGGCGCGAGGTAGAGCCGAAAGCTTTGGCCGCCTCCACCACCTCCGGGTCTACCTGCCTTATGCCAAGGTTGGTAAGCCTTATCAGAGGGGGGATGGCGTAAATAACGGTGGCCATTACGGCGGGGGTCTTGCCCAGTCCGAACAGCATCAAAGCGGGAATCAGGTAAACAAAGCTGGGCATTGTCTGCATACTGTCCAATATGGGGCGCATGGCGTTATCAAAGCGGTCATTCTTAGCGCCCAGGATGCCAAGAGGCATCCCGAATCCCAACGCGATCAGGGTTGATGTCACTACTATAGCCAAAGTCTGCATAGCCAGATCGTGCATGCCCAGGAAGTCGACTACCAGCAGCAAGGCGAACGTTACGATGCCTAAACGGCGGCCCAGTATCCTCCAAGCGACGGCTGTGACGGCTATCAGGACCAGCCACCACGGTATCCACAACAGGAGGTTTTCTATGGGCACCAGAATGGTCAGCACCGCTTCGTTGATGGCGCGAAAGAAGGCATTCCAGTTCCTAATGACCCACTCTGTATTGGTGTCAATGAACGCTTGTACGTCTGCGCGTATTACCCAACTCTCTGGAAAATCAAACATTGATTCTATTTGGTTCCTCTCTATTTCGTGTCTATAGGATAAAAGCAATAATGACCTGGGGAAGCAATGGGGAGAACTTACGAGCGGGGCAGATGATTGAAACTACCGAACCTTGAGAGACGAGAAGAAGTATTCCTTGTAGCTAGAGAGCTAGCCTTTACCGTACCTCATAACAGTAATACCCCCCGTGTAATTCTTGGAACAGCCTAACCTTATACGGGATACGGGCGCGTGTCAAATGCCGGGCGGGCAAGCGGGCATACGAGCAAACGGGCAAGGCGCAAAAACCTCTTCCCCATTGATGGGGGAAGATTGAGATGGGGGTGAAATGGACATAGGTTACGCAAAGCTCCCCCTCCGCAGGGCCCCTCGCTCTTCGCTAGGCCGCAGCGATTCTGGTAAGCTATGCCCAGCTCGGCGACACTTGGAGAACCCGTGATCCAGACTCCACAACTTAACTTCCTCTCCCGGCTGCCAACGTTCGCTTCCTTGCATCACCGCGACTACCGCTATCTGTGGACGGGCAGCACCTTTGCCGGGATGGGCGTCTGGGCGATGATAGTCGCCAGGGGCTGGCTGGCCTTCAACCTGTCCGACTCCTCGTCGCTGATGGTGGGCGTAGTCACGTTCGCCGCGATGATTCCGCTGGTCATCGCCGCGCCCCTGGGCGGACTCCTCGCCGACCGCTTCGACCGGCGCAAGATGATTTCCCTGGGCTACGCGGTCAATCTGGTGCAGGCGCTGCTGCTCGCGGTCTTGATTGCCTTTGACGCCGTGCAGGTCTGGCATGTGGTGGTTTTCGCCTTCATCAGCGGCTCCGTGCGGGCCGTAATCATGCCCAGTATGCAGGCGTTGGTTCCCAATTTGGTGCCGCGCCGTGATTTGCTCAATGCAGTGGCTCTTTCCGGTATAGCCATGCACGGCTCGCGCATTGGAGGGCCCGGTTTGGCCGCGCCGCTGCTGGCCACGGTTGGCGTGGGAGGCGCATTCCTGCTCAGCGTCTTCTTCTACGCCGCCGGAATCTTCTTTGTCCTGCGGGTGCACACCGTTTCCAGGGGTGAAGTACGTTCCGAACAAGGCATGGTGCGCAACCTGACGGAGGGGCTTGTGTACTCCTATCGACACGCCACAATAGGGCTGATCATCCTCCTGGTGGCGCTGCACTGTTCGTTGACCATGTCGTTCGAGTCGATGCTGCCGGTGTTTTCCCAGAGAGAGCTGGGAGCGGGGGGATCGGTGTTCAGCGTGCTCATCATGGCCACCGGCGGCGGCGCTCTCATCGGAGTTCTGGTACTGGCAAGCCTGACAAACAGCCGGTGGACGGGCTGGTTTCTGCTGGTCACGGCGCTGGCCAGCGGGTTGACTCCTCTGGCCCTGGCCGCCTCCTCCACTCTGCCCCTGGCGTTCTTAGCGGCGGCAGGGATGGGAGCCTCCCAGGCTACCTTCATGGCCATCACCAATACCTTGGTGCAGAGCGCCGTGGAGGATCACGTGCGGGGACGCGTCTCCAGCATCTACGCAATGCATGCCGGCGGCACAATGGCGTTCGCCAACCTGATCAACGGTTATCTGGCCGATCAGTGGAGCGCGCCTGTCATTCTCGCAATCACCGCATCCATGTTCATTGGCCTCTTGCTGCTGCTCAGTCTGTGGCGGTCTACCCTGCGACAGATGTACAGGAGCGGCAGAGCAGTTCCCGCCTACACCGTTTGAGCCGAGTGATTGACCCAGCGGCCATGGCGAACCGATTACACCCTTTGGATAATTGCGATATAATCATTGTTATCGCGGGGTGTAGCTCAGTTTGGCAGAGCGCTACGTTCGGGACGTAGAGGCCGGTGGTTCAAGTCCACTCACCCCGACCAACATCTGTGCAGCCAGGCGCTGCTGAGGCGGCGAAAGTTCCACGCGGACGGATTCAGCGCCGCAGCTATTTGCGTAGGAGGTAATGCGATTGGGCGACTTGCGAATGGAGGATTTCATCCGCAACGTGCCGGATTTCCCCAAAGAGGGCATCCAGTTCAAGGACATCACCCCGCTATTGGGCAACCCCGACGCCCTGGAAACGGCGGTGAAGGCGCTCAGCGAGCCTTTCCGCGACGCGGGCATAGACGCCGTGGTGGCAATAGAGGCTAGGGGCTTCCTTTTGGGCGCTCCCGTGGCCATGGATCTGGGGATTGGACTTGTCCCGGTGCGCAAGGCGGGCAAGCTGCCCTGGCACACGTACGGGGTCGATTATGCTCTGGAATACGGCTCGGCGACGCTGGAGATGCACCAGGATGCTTTGAAGGAAGGGTCGCGGGCCCTGATAGTGGACGACGTTCTGGCCACCAGCGGCACCATGCAGGCCACCGTGGAACTGGTGGAGAAGTGCGGAGGCACGGTCGTTGGTATAGCCGTGCTCATCGAGCTGGCTTTCTTAAAAGGACGCGATAAGCTCACGGACTACGACCTGCGCTCGCTGATTGTGTACTAGCAGTTCAGCACGACATCACGCGCTATCCCCTCTGGACTCCCGACTTCTCGGGAGTGACGTGTAGATTGGGAGAGACCGATAGATCGGGAGTGACGTGTAGATCCGGAGTGACGGATAGATTAGTTCTAGGCTGACGGATAAGAGGCAACCTAGAACCAGTCGCGGTAGAAGACGTCGTAGGGCACGAAGTCGGGGCGGGCTTTGTGGGGTATGGGGAGTTGCACCGGCCCATCCTCGCGCGATGGCAGGTAGATGCAGGCGGTTCCCGGCGTGGAGACCTCGCCGACCTGGTTCTTGCCCTCCAGCCGGATGCCCACGGCGTGGTACTCGCGCTTGCCGGGGACTGCGCCCGGACCTTCCTCGCCTTCCTGCACCTCTTTGAACTTCTTGATCACCTCGCCAGTGTAGTAGGTG
The DNA here is from genome assembly GCA_963667055.2 of Dehalococcoidia bacterium. Taxonomy (GTDB): domain Bacteria; phylum Chloroflexota; class Dehalococcoidia; order Lucifugimonadales; family QGNO01; genus DAOUJH01. Next base: position 481,655 of record OY762956.1, on the reverse strand, counting down.
GTGTCGCTGTAGAATACGGGCTTCCTGATAGCGGTCTGCTGACGCCGCACAAACCCTTCGTCCCCCATCCAGTCGCTGAGGAGGCGGTGCGGTATCTGCGTCCTCTGCACTCCGCCGTCGAACGGGCCGGGCAGAGCGCGGAAAGCCGCCATCAGCGGGTCGGAGTGTTCGGCGGAGGCCGACCACGGCCAGCCGGTCGCCGGATGGGTTACGTGGTGGCCTTCACCGCGCAGCTTGAACCGGTTGTACACAGGCTCGAAGGCCAGTTCGTCGCCGGGGTCTCCCTTGGCGATGTGGAGAACGCAGGAGCCGACCATGTTGGGAGCCTCCAGGTCTTGGAGCGTCCAGGGCGGCACGACGATCGGGCCAAGCTTCTCGCCGACCTCCACGTCCTCCCAGTACAGGGTCTCGGCGCCGCGGCGACTGGGGCGCATCCTTTCGATGTCCTCCACTATTGCCTGCAGGTCTTCCGTCGAATAGTTTTGCGTGCCCCGTTCGTAGAGGAGCTGCGAGCCGACCTTGTCCACGTTCATGGAGCGGGACGCCCCCATAGCCTCGATGGGCACCATGATCAGCGTTCCGTAGCACTTGCCGGCCAGGTCGCCGTGGTAGTCCCAGTACATCAACTCCGATATGAAGAAGATGAGGTTGCCGCGTGAACCCTGCTTGGTGAACAGGTCTTTGGTCACCATGGAGGAGCGAAACTTGGAGCCTACCTTGACCGTATCGAAGAACTCCCAAGCGGCGCCGGAGAAGTAGTTGGCCACGGGGTAGCCTTCCTTGCGCTTCTTGCCTTCGCCACCGTACTGCACGCCGTGAGCGGTGATTCCTCTTATCTGGGACAGTATGGGCCCCGGCGCAATCAGGCAGCCGTAGCGCGTGCCCCTGGCGTAATCGGGGTCGTTGTACAGGGGATTGTCGTCGCCGATGGTGCGCATGTAGTTCCGGATGTTGCGCTGGTCGAAGCGAATGGGGTTTTCATATGGGGGGCCGTCCTGCTCGAAAGGCGCGGGCGGCGCGGGGGGCATGCTCTCCTCGGTCTCTTTGCCGACCAGTTCTCTGGATAGCTCTATGAACTCTTGGACAGCTTCTTCAAAGGTCTGGGTGGTAGCCACGCTTCACCTCCGTGTTCCGGCTTGCTCAGGGGGGATGATAGCAGACGTTGTATGGCAGGACAAACGCTAGCCCCTACTCCCTGTCCAGGAGCAGCGCCTGGCAGAAGCGGGCGGTGTCGGTCAGGTCAGCGATGGGCACGTACTCCCTCACGGTGTGCATATCCTGGGTGGACATGCCGACGACAACGCAGCGTATGCCGTGCTTGTTGAACACGTTGCCGTCCGTGCCGCCGCCGGAGGGGACAATCTCCGGCGTCTTGCCCAGTCCCTCAAGAATGCGCGACACCTTCCGGATCATGGGGTCGTCCTTGCTAAGCCGGTACATCTCGTACGCCACGTTCATGGTCTCTTCTATGACGGCATCCGGATACTTGCCGCGCGCCTGTTCCAACACTTCGCTGATTTCACGGCGCACCAGCTCCAGGGACTCGATGTTGCGGCTGCGGAACTCGCCGATGAACGAGGCGTCTTCCGGCACGGCGTTGCGAACCGTACCGCCGGAGACGACGCCCACGTTGATGGTCGTCTCGTCGTCGAGGCGGCCCTGGCGCAGGCCGGTGATGATTTCGGCGGCGATGCGGATGGCGGACAGCCCCTTCTCCGGCTCGACGCCGGCGTGTGCGGCGCGGCCGGTGACGTTCACGGTGAAGATGACGTTGGTGGCGCTGGCGCTGGTCACCTTGCTGGGTGGGCCGTTGCCGTCGAAGACGACGCCGCGCCTGGCCTTGACCAGCGACACGTCAAGATTGCGCGCGCCGACCAGGCCGAGCTCCTCCTCGCGGGTGAATATGAGTTGTACGGGGACGCGCTCCGTTCCGTCCTCGTGCAGCGACTCCAGCGCTTCCAGTATGGAGGCGACACCGGCCTTGCAATCGCCGCCGAGGATGGTGGTGCCGTCGGAGACGATGCGGTCGTCCAGCACCTGCGGCTTTATGCCGCGGCCCGGCTCGACGGTGTCCATGTGCGCCGATATCAGCAGCGGCTCGTCGCCTTCCTCGGAGGCTATCAGGTTGCCGTAGGAGTCTCGCTCTATGCTGAAGCCGAAGCCGCCGAGACGCTCCGTGAGGTGTTGGGCCACCTCTTCCTCTTCTCCCGATGGGCTGTCTATCCGTACAAGGTCGCAGAATGTAGTTATCAAGCGGTCTTGATTTATCATGACGTCGTCCTCGCTGGTTTGGTAGGGGGGATTATACATGGAAGCACACTGGGTGAGATCGACTTACTTGACATAACTCGATTTTGGGGTGTCGTAAAAGGAGGTGTTAGGCGTGAGATGGCGGTTAACGGCGGAGTTGCGTCGTGCCTGAGAAGGGTATTCGTTTCCAACGTTATGTCAAGTACAAGGCTAAATGCGAAGCAAATTTTGGCGGAGGTGAGAAACGAATCAAATTCCGGGGCAAAGTTGAGGGTGGAAAGGTGGGCGTTTTGGCTACCAAGAGACGCGCCACGCCGCTCCTGGATGCCCGCTCCCCAATCGGGGTCGGGGACAGGGTGCGCGGGCAAGACCCTTCGGCTGCGCTCAGGGTAAACTCCGGGGGAGGCGGTGTGAATGCGGGTAGTTGTCATGGAGAGAGGATAGCGCGAGCGGGTGGGTATGGGGAAGGGGGATATGGCAGGGGGGTGGGGGGCATAGGACATAGAGACATACGGACATAAGGGCATAAGGGCATAAGGGCAAGGCGGGCCAAACGGGCAAGCAAGCAAACGGAGAGACTGGCAGGCGGGCGGGAGGCCTGCGATGCTTCGTCGGCGCGGAGGTGGTTCAGGCGCGGACGTTCTACAACCGTTCGGTATCGCTACACCCCACACCAACGATGGACACTGTAGGCCTTTATCTTGTACAGTACGTTTGCTACAGTGGGGCAATGCCTTCGCTAAGGAACATCTCTCAGGAGGCCGCAGTAAAGGCGTTCGTGCGTCTAGGTGGTAAGGAGCGCAGGGGGCAAGGGAAGCCATCGCGTAGTGAACTTAAACCGATATAATCTATCAATACCCCATGGGACTCTTAAGATTGGATTGATCAAGCGGCTGATAAAGTTATCGGGCAGAACCGAAAGCGAATTCTTGGAGAACGTGCATCTGCGGTGCAATAAGGAGGAGAACGATGGACACCGTCATAAGCGGCGATTCAACGCTGCGGATTGACTTGTTAGGGTTCACCGTCTTGATCCACGAAGCTGAAGAAGGAGAGACCGGTTACTGGGGCGAAGTCCTTGAGATGCCCGGTTGCGTCTCACAGGGAGAAACGCTTGCCGAATTGAGAGCCAACATGCGGGAAGCAATAGAGGCAGTCAGTAACTACTCCACTACCAGGGTCAGCCAGTCAAGGGGATGACCTACCGGACACAGAGAACCGTTAACGGTACTGTGGTCTATCGTTCGAAAAGTGAAATTCGTATTCGTTTTGCCTAGCGCCCCGCTGGAAGTTAGGCAATGATTCCGCAACATCGGTTGACTTTCTAGGAGTACTAGAAAGTCCAGTGAAACCGCTTTCCGTCCGAATCTGCTGACTGCCCATACGTCAAGTGCCCTTGAATGATTCCCAAACTGAGTCGGTACCAGTGATGCCGTGGGCTACCAGGTACTTTACAGATACCGCTAATATAAGGGGGTGCAAATCATGGGACAGCGGAGCAAAGAGAGTTTATGCCGGCATACTATCCGGTTTACCTGGACTTGAACGGACGCCACTGCGTGGTGGTGGGCGGAGCGCATGAGGCCGAGCGCAAGACGCAGGGGCTGTTGGAACACGGCGCGCGGGTGACCCTGGTCAGCCGCGCGGTCAGCGTCGTGCTTCAGGACCTGGCGGGACGCGGCCTCATAGAGTGGAAGCGCCGCGAGTACCGCCAAGGCGACCTGGAAGGGGCGTTCCTGGTCGTGTCGGAGAACCTGAACGAGGATGAGTACACAAGGGTTGCCCAGGAGGCCCACAGCCGCGGCGTCCTGCTCAACGTGGTGGACAGGCCGGAGCTTTGCAGCTTCATAGCCCCCGCGATAGCGAGAAGGGGGCAGAACGGCGAGGTGCAGTGCGCCATATCGACCGCGGGCCTCAGTCCGGCGCTGGCCCGCCGTCTCAGGGAGATGATGTCCGACCCCGACCTCTGCCTGTGCTTGCAGTGGGCCGACATGGTGGACGTTCTCGCCGACGTACGCGCCGAAGTGCGGGGGAAGGGCCTGCGACCCGACCCCGAACGGTGGCAGGAGTGCATGGACGATGAGCTTCTGGCCATGTTCCAGAGCGGACAGGCGGAGCAGGCAAAGGAGAGGTTGCGGACGATGCTGGAGGAACAACCCCACGCGTCGCAGGGAGCGGGAGCTTGAGTAATGGAGTTGGTCCCGTGATTGCAGGATCGCGGGCCAGTGAACTGGCCCTGAAGCAGACGGAAGAGGTCTTGGAGTTGCTGCGCGCCGCGGCTCCCAATACGCCCTTGGAGGTTCGAACCATCGCCACCGGCGGCGACTTGGACGACCGGTCGCCGGTGCCGCAGATAGGCGTCGGCGTGTTCGTCAAGGAGTTGGAGGCTGCCCTGCTTCGACAAGAGATAGACCTGGCGGTGCACAGCTTGAAGGACTTGCCCTCCAAGATCAGCGATGGCCTGAGCATAGGAGCGGTCATACGCCGTGGAGACACGCGCGACGCGTTGGTGAACAAGTGGCGGCTTCCCCTGGCGGAGCTGCCGCAAGGCGCTCGCATAGGCACAGGGAGTCCGCGCCGGTCCGCCCAGTTGCTTGCCATCCGCCCCGATATTCAGGTCCTGCCCATGCGGGGCAACGTCCCCACTCGCCTGCAAAAGGCGTCGGGTGAGGAGTACGACGGCGCGGTGCTGGCCATGGCCGGGTTGCGCAGGCTGCAAAGAGAGGACGAGGCTGTCCAGGTGTTTGAGCCGGAACAGTTCGTGCCCGCTCCCGGCCAGGGAGCGCTGGCGGTGCAGATAAGGTCGAACGATGAAGAGATGAGGCAACTGGTGGAGCCGGTACAGGACGCGGATGCGGCAATGAGCGTGACGGCGGAGCGGACGCTGCTGTCGCTTCTCGGCGCGGGATGCACCGCTCCTTTTGGAGCGTACGCGGAAATCAGCGCTCAGACCCTGACCCTCAGCGCCATGCTCGCCGCCGACAGTTCGGGGAAGCGGTTGTTCAGAGTCTCGGCATCGGGAAGCGCGGCAGACCCTGAAGCCGTTGCACACGAGGCATATCGGGAACTCGGCTTGAACGGGGCCATAGAGGCGGTGAGAGCCGCGGGTGGGTTCGGATGAAGGCCACCCGTCCCGGCGTCGTGTATCTGGTGGGAGCGGGCCCGGGAGACCCCGGTCTGCTGACATTGCGCGGGCTGGAACTCCTGCGCAGCGCGGACGTCGTGCTCTACGACCGGCTGGTTGATCAGCGTATCCTCAGCTTTGCGTCTGACAGGGCGGGGGTAATCTTCGTAGGGAAATCGGCGCACGGCGAGTCCGGCGCTCAGGAGGGAATCGCCGCCGAGATGGTGCGCCGCGCCAGGTTAGGGCAAACCGTGGTGCGGCTCAAGGGCGGAGACCCCTTTGTCTTCGGACGCGGCGGTGAAGAGGCGCAGGCGTTGACCAGGGCGGGCGTGCCCTTTGAAATCGTGCCTGGCATAACCTCCGCCATCGCGGTTCCGGCTTACGCCGGCATCCCCGTTACGCATAGAGAGGTTGCCTCCTCCTTTACCGTGGTCAGCGGCAGCGAAGACCCCGGCAAGGAAGAGTCTCTCATTGACTGGAAAGCGTTGGCGGCGGGCGGCGGCACCCTGGCGCTGCTCATGGGCTGGGAAAACCTGGGCAGCATCTGCAAGACGTTGAAGGAAAACGGCATGTCCGCGGATACTCCCGCCGCCTTAGTACAGTGGGGCACCCGGCCCGGCCAACGCGTTGTGGAAGGGACGTTGGACACCGTGCTGCATCTTGGCAGGGAGGCCGGATTGGAGCCTCCCGTAGTGGCCGTATTCGGTCCGGCGGTGGCTTTACGTTCGGAGATCCGCTGGTTCGACAACAGGCCGTTATCGGGAAAACGGATAATGGTGACCAGGGCGCGGACGCAGATCAGCGCCACCGCCGACCTGCTCAGCAGGGAAGGAGCGGAGGTCATAGAGCTGCCCAGCGTCAGGATCGTCCCACCCGATGACGCTACCCCGGTGAAGCGTGCCGCGCAAAACTTGGCAAGCTATAGCTGGGTCGTCTTCACCAGCGTCAACGGCGTCGATGCCTTCTGGCAGGCGCTCAGGGAGGCCGACCTCGACTCGCGGGCCTTCGCCGGAGTCAAAGTCGCCGCCATCGGGCCGGCCACCGCGGAGTCGCTGGCACGGCGCGGCATCCACGCCGACCGTATGCCTTCGGAATATATCTCGGAGTCCGTGGTGGAGTCGCTGCGAGAGCACATAGAGCCGGGCGACCGCGTCTTGTTGCCCAGGGCCGCGGAAGGACGCAATGCCTTGGTGGAGGGACTGCAAAATCTCGGCGCGGAAGCGGAGCACGTCGTCACTTACAAGACCGTTGCCTCCGAGGAGTCCAAGCAAGAAGCGCTTGCCCTGTTGCAGCAAGGGGGAATAGACGCCGTCACATTCACCAGTTCCTCCACGGCGCGGAGCTTGGTCTCTATACTGGACGGAGACATCTCGCTGTTGCAAAAACCCGCTATAGCCTGCATAGGGCCGGTTACCGCGGCAACCGCCGCCGGACTGGGTTTGAAGGTCGCCGTCCAAGCCAGGGAGTATACTATAGCCGGGTTGGTTGAAGCCCTCAAAGAGCACTTTTCAAGCCAGGCCCAGTCCGGGTAGAAGAGAGGAGAAGCATGGTTGCGTTCCCACAGCTCAGGCTAAGAAGGCTGCGAAGAAGCGAGACCGTTCGTGAAATGGTCAGAGAGACGTCTCTGGCGCCGTCGGATTTCATATATCCGCTTTTCGTCTGCCACGGGCGCGAAGTGAAGACCCCCATAGAGTCGATGCCGGGTTGCTACCAGCTTTCGTTGGACCAACTGCTCATTGAGGTCGCCGAAGTGGCAGAACTGGGCATATCGGGCGTGATGCTGTTCGGGATACCCGCTTTCAAGGATGAGGCGGGCACGGAGGCATACGACCCGCAGGGAATCGTGCAGGAAGCGGTAAAGATGATCAAGCAGACCGCGCCGCGGCTCTTTGTGCTCACGGACGTTTGCCTCTGCGAATACACGGATCACGGGCACTGCGGCATCATAGACGCCGATGGGACGGTGGACAACGACCAGACCCTGGACTTGCTGGCGCGGTCGGCTCTGTCCCACGCGGATGCCGGCGCGGACATGGTGGCGCCTTCCGCCATGATGGACGGCCAGGTCAAGGCCATACGGGATGGGTTAGATCAAAACGGACATTCGGAGGTGCCGATACTGGCCTACGCAGCCAAATTCGCCTCCGCCTTCTACGGCCCATTCCGGGAAGCCGCAGACTCCACGCCGCAGTTCGGAGACAGGCGCGGCTACCAGGCGGACCCGGCAAACGCCCGCATGGCGCTGCGCGAGTTGGAGCAGGACATCAATGAGGGCGCTGACATGGTGATGGTGAAGCCCGCCCTGGCCTACTTGGACGTACTGAATAGAGCCAGGGGGCAGTTCCAGCATCCGCTGGCGGCGTACAACGTCAGCGGCGAGTACGCCATGGTCAAGGCGGCTTCCGCCGCCGGCTGGCTGGACGAAAAGCGGATAGTACTGGAGATACTAACCTCCATCAAGCGCGCCGGCGCGGACGTCATTCTGACGTATCACGCCAAGGATGCCGCGCGGTGGCTGAGCGGGCAAGAATAGCCCGTATGGATTCTGCGCCGCCGAGTCGCTTACCGGCTTAGCTGGGGTAGACCAGTTCGCCGCCCGCCGCGCCCTGGCGAGAAGGTTGCTTTACCGGCGTGGAGCCCTTGGTCTTCCAAAAAATCTCGGCTATATCCTGGGTGGCCGAGAGAAGGTCTTGGGCGGCTTGCATGTCCTGGTTCTGCCGCACTTTGGAACCGGCCTTCATGGCGTTGAAGAACTTCTCATGAAGGTCGGGATGCTCATCGACGTGTTCGGGACGGAAATAGTCGCCCCAGAGGATGCGCAGTTCCTTCTTGCACTGCTCGGCGTGCTCCTCCTTGACAGTCGTGTAGCGGCTGACGGCGTGCACGTAGGCGTTGCGCTCCTGGGCGGAGGCGTCTGCCCCTGGGGTTTCCAGCGCCTCTATGAGCTGGTTCATGCGGACGGTGGTCAATGCGGCGATCTGGGCCGCGTGAGGATCGTATATTCCGCACGGGATATCGCAGTGGGCATAAGCCGTTTTGGTGGAAGCTATTTTCCGAAGCGTTGTGGACAGGCCAAAAAACGAGAACATTCATCCCTCCCGATTTGTACGTTCAGCAACGCTAGGTTATCAAGAGAAGCGTCCAGCATCAAGACTTGCCGCGTTGCTCACCCTTGATGCTACGCCTAGAATTGAATACATGCCACGTATCCTGAACTCCATATTGCGCCTTCCCCTGGCAACTCTTTGTCGTTTCTCCGTAGCAGGCGACAGTATGCAACCGGGGCTGGCCCATGGCGAGAAGATACTGGTGGACAGGCTGGCCTTCAACTCCGCGCCGCCGTCCAGGGGGGACGTGGTAGTCCTGCTGGACCCCGGCCAGCCCGGGATTCACTGCGTGAAACGGATAATCGGGCTGCAGAGAGAGCACGTCAGGATCAGCAAGGGCGTAGTCCTCATAGACGACCGCCCGCTCCATGAGCCGTACCTCGCCGAACCCGCTCCCACGGACACGCCGTTTCCCAGTCAGTGGCTGCTGGCGGACGGGGAGTACCTTGTGCTCGGCGACTTCAGGCAAGACAGCCGCGACAGCCGTTCGTTTGGGCCCATAAACGCCTCCCACATCGTGGGCAAGGCTTGGATAAGATACTGGCCGCTGAAGGCCGGTCGCAGGATCAGGTAGCGGCTTCTTAGGCTAACCCTTGACAGTTTCATGAAACCGCCCAATAATATGACCCGCCATGAGCAGGTCAATAGCGCACCTTTCCTACTATTTTGACTTTACGTATAAAGCCCGGATGGGGAGGGTGGCTGTTTAATCCACAGCAGAGTCAATGAACAAAGCCCTCCTCGCGAGGGCTTTTTACTTGTATAAGTAACACCGAGGAATCATCATGAGTCAACTGCAAAACGTCAACGTCTCCAGCATACAAAGGCTGCCTCCACCGACGGAATATCTAACCCGCCTACCAGCTCCTGATTTGGTGGCGCAGTTGGTGGTGAAAGGAAGGGAGGAGATTGCCGCCATACTCTCCGGAGAGGACGACCGCTTGCTGCTCATCTCCGGCCCCTGCTCCATCCACGACACGAAGGCCGGCCTGGAGTATGCGCATAAGCTGAAGCAGGTCGCGGACAGGTACAGCGACCGTATTCTCGTTGTAATGCGGGTCTACTTTGAGAAGCCTCGCACAACCGTTGGCTGGAAGGGCCTTATCTACGATCCTCACCTGAACGGCAGCTTCGACCTGGAAAATGGGCTGTACATGGCGAGAGAATTCCTGCTGAACATCGCCGAGGTAGGTCTGCTTTCCGCCACTGAGTTCGTGGACCCCATCACGCCCCAGTACATAGCGGATCTGGTTTCGTGGGCCGCCATTGGCGCGCGCACCGCGGAGAGCCAGACACATCGCCAGATGGCAAGCGGTTTGAGTATGCCCGTGGGCTTCAAGAACGGCACCGGCGGCAGCATCCAGCTCGCCGTTGACGGAGTGGTCGCCGCCCGCGCCCGGCACGCTTTTCTCGGAGTGGACGGCGAAGGCCACGCCTCCATAGTGATGACGCAGGGCAATCCCAACTGCCACATAGTCCTGCGCGGCGGCACCACCGGGACAAACTACGATGCCACCTCTGTGGACAGGGCCATGTCTTTGCTCGAGCAGGCCGGTGTACCCGCCAGGCTGATAGTGGACTGTTCCCACGCCAACGCCAACAAGGTCTACGCGCTTGAGGCGGTTGCCTTCAAAGACGTTCTCCAGCAGCGCCTATCGGGGAATGCGGGCATCGTGGGCATGATGCTGGAAAGCAATCTATCACAGGGCAGTCAGAAGCTCGACGAAAGCGATCCGTCCAAGCTGGAGTACGGCGTCTCCATCACCGACCCCTGCATCGGCTGGGAAGAGACCGATGATCTATTGTCCCAGGCTTACCAGGCGCTGGCCGCGGGCGACCACCTAAAAGCCGGCGCGCCGGCCTGAGCTAGCCGGAACCGGTCGGCCAGCAATTAGCGTCTGGCCATAGCGCGAATTTTGCCCAGCACAATCGGCGCTATGCCCAATACGGTGATGACCGCGCTCACTACAAGGGCGTCTCCGGCCCCTGCCACAAGCGCCTCGTTCTGCGGCAGGCCGCTGCTCAGATGATGTGCTTCGCGGGAGGCCAGTATCGCGCCGGACAGAGCCACGCCGCCCGAAAGGCCTATCTGCCGGCCCGTGGCTATGAACGCCCCCGCCATTCCCAGCCGTTCCGCCGGCGCTGCGCTCATTATGGAACTGGCGTTGGTCGGATCGAACAGGGCGGAGCCGAGACTGGCCAGCGATAGAATCATGGCAAGCTGCCAAACGGTTGCGCTTACTCCCAACTGCGACAGCAGGAATAGCGCCGCTGAGACTACAACCAGACCTGAGGCCATGAGCAAACCGTGGCTTATGCGGTCGGATAGCCAGCCCGTCACCGGCGATGTAACAGATCGCACTACTGAGAAGACGGCCAGCACAAGTCCCGCTTTGGCCGTGCTGTAGCCCAGGCCGTTTATCATGGCAAAGGGCAGGACGAACGCCACGGCGCTCCACGCCTGAAAATGCGCCAGCAGCGTGGCAACGCCCGTGGATAGCGCCGGGTTGCGGAAGGCGCGCACGTCCACAATAGGACGTTGCGCTCGCAGTTCCCACCATACGAACAGAGGGAGCGACGTCACCGCCAGCACAATGGCCGCCAGCACCAGGGGAGAGGCGATTCCCAATCTGCCTCCCTGGTTCACCGCCAGGAGAAAACCGCTCAGCAGGGCCAGGAGGATTACAGCCCCCTGGCTGTCCAGGCGCAATGCGCCCGGCGTCCGCGGCTGCCGTGTCAGCAACAGCCAACTCAAAGGCACCGCAACCACGCCTAGAGGGAGCCGCGTCCAGAACACGGCGCGCCAGTCCAGCAGATCGATGGCTACACCGCCAAGCAGCGGCCCGCCGGCCAGCCCAACACCGACCACCGCGCCCAGCAGGCCGAATGCCAGGCCGCGCTCTTTGGCCTCGAACGTGGCCGCCAGAATGGCGGAGCCGACCGAAACCACCATCGCCGCGCCTATCCCCTGCAGGGCGCGCGCCACGATGAGCTGGGCGATGTCTTGCGCCAGAGCGGACATCGCCAGCGCGACCGTGAACAGCAACATTCCGGCTACGTACAGCCGCTCCCTGCCCAGGAAGTCGCCAATCCAACCCATGGTCAGCAGGAGACTGGTGCTGGTGAGGAAGAACGCTATGCCCACCCAGGCCACGACGGAGGCGTCCGCGCCAAACGTTTCGGAAAGGACGGGATAGGCTATGTTGACTATGCTCCCGTCCAGGGTGGACATCAACGTGCCCAGAGAGACGATGATGAAGGCCGTCCACTTGTAAGACCAGGGAGCTTTGAGCCGAGGCGGGGCCGGCGGCAAGGCCTGGCCGCTATCCAAACCCAAGCCTGCGCTTCTTCATGCTGACGAAACCTCCGTAGGCGCTCTGTCCGATCACTACGTGGTCCAGCACCTCTATGTCCAGCAGTTCGCCCGCCGCCACAAGCTGCTTGGTCACCGCTGCGTCGTCGGGGCTGGGGGTCGGGTCTCCCGACGGATGGTTGTGCACCAGTATCACCGAGGGGCAGTTGGACCTGACGGCGTCTTGAAACACCTCGGAGGCACGCACCACCGCCGAGTTGACGTTGCCCTTGTACACGGTCGAAACGTTGATGACCTGGTTCTTGATGTTGAGGGCAACGACTCTGAACTCCTCCTGCTCAAGGAGCGACATTTCCGGCCCCAGCAGATTGGCCACGGCCTCCGGTGAATTGATCTCCGGCCTGGCGTCGCCGCTGGCGGCCAGTAAACGCTTGCTCAGTTCAAGGGCGGATTTGAGCTGAGCGGTCTTGGCTTCTCCCATGCCGTGGATGGAAGCCAACTCCTGGAAGCTGGCTTTGGATATCCCCTCCAGGCCGCCGTACTTCGACAGCAGCCGGTTGGACAGGTCTATCACGTTCTCGGATGACGTGCCGGTTCGGAGCAGAATGGCAATCAGCTCAGCGTTGCTCAAGTAGGAGGCGCCGTAGTCCCTCAGTCTCTCGCGGGGCCTCTCTTTGGCGGGCATGTCCCGGATTAGCAGCCTGTATTGCGGCTTGTCCCGCTCCGCCATGATGCTCCCTCGATGGCTCTAAGCGCCGCTCTCTTCACGGCAGCTCTGGCAAACAAATTCCTGGCCCTGTTCCAGGGCCGTGCCCACCGGCACGTTGCGCTTGCGACGGCACACCGTACAGGTCACCGCCTGCGTGGGAGTCTGCCCGGGACGGTCGGGCTCAACCGAATAACCCCGGAAGCCTTTGTAATCCGGATTGAGCCGCTTCATAGCTTCGTAGCGGGCCCTGTCCTTGCTACGGCTCAAAGTCGGCACGCCTCCTGATCGCGGGTTTACTCTACGGCAACGGTGGCGCCCGCTTCCTGCAGCTTCTTGAGCATGTCGTCGGCCTCTTCCTTGCCGATGCCCTCCTTCACTGCTACGGGCGCTCCCTCTACCAGCTCCTTGGCCTCGCGCAGACCCAGGGTGGTCACTTCCCTCACGGCCTTGATCACGTTGATCTTGTTGGCTCCGGCTTCCTTGAGCATCACCTTGAACTCGGTCTGCTCCTCCTCCGCGGCAGCGCCGTCGCCGGAAGGCGCGGCGGCAACGGGTGCGGCGGCTACGGCCACGGGGGCGGCGGCGCTCACGCCAAACTCCTCCTCCAGAGCCTTCACCACTTCCGACAGCTCAACAACCGACAACGACTTTATTGCTTCTATAACCTCTTCTTTGCCCACTGACGTCTCCTTGCTAATTGGTTTCCGCGATTCTAGCTATTTGAGTTCGATAGCTTTGTTCTACTTTCCTTCCTGCTGCTCCACCCTGGCCTGCAACACGTTTGCCAGGCCAACCAGCGGGCCGTTCATCACGTTCGCCAGTCCCTGCAGAGGCTGGTTGATGGCTCTGACCAGGCGGGTGGGCAGCGATGCCATCTGCCCCAGTAGTTGTGCCAGCAGCACCTCTCTTGGAGGCAATGTGGTCAGCAACGTGAGCTGCGCGTCCTTGTAGACGCGGCCGTCCATCATGGTAGCGGCCCTTACAACCATGGGCAGCCTGTTGCCGCGCACGTAGTCGTGGATGGTCTTTATGGGCACAAGGGGGTCAGAAAAGCCCAGCGCCAGGCCCGTGGGCCCCGCCAGCAGTTCCTTCACCTCCGGTCTGCCCGCCGCATCCGCGGCCCTCAGGGTCAAGGTATTCTTGATTACCCGGAACTCCACGTCGGCCTCGCGTAGATGCTTGCGCAGCGCCGTCATGCTCTTGACCGGCATGGATGTAAAATCCGCCGCCACGGCAACGGTAGCCTGCGAGAGCTTATCGGCCAAGAGTTGCACTTCGTCTATCTTTTTCTGAGTCGGCATATTTACCTCAACAAAAATCCCCTGCCGCAAACGACAGGGGAAGTAAAGCCAACTTACCGGCTTGCTTTCCTGCCTCGGCGGGACTTGATTAAGCCTGTTGGCGCCCGCTGTCTACGGCGTTAGTTATTCAGTTTGAGAGCCTATTCTACTCTCAGCGCGGTCAAAGAAGCAAGGTCAAGCGGAATGCTCGGTCCCATGCTGGATGTCATATAGGCGCTGCGGATGAACTGCCCCTTGACGGCGGCAGGCCGGGAGCGGGTGACCATCTCCATCAGGCTGGACAGGTTTTCGTAGAGCTTCTCCGATTCAAAGCTGGCCTTGCCAATGGGGGCGTGGATTATTGCGGTCCTGTCCATGCGAACCTCCACGCGCCCTTTCTTGGCTTCATCCACGGCTCTGCCGATGTCTTCCGCTTGTACCACGGTTCCCGTTCTGGGGTTGGGCATAAGCCCTCTGCGGCCCAGCACTCGCCCCAGCCGGCCTATCCTGCCCATCATGTCCGGGGTGGCTATCGCAATGTCGAACTCAACCCAGCCGTCGTTTATCCTTTGGATGACGTCGTCGTCACCTACGAAGTCAGCGCCCGTCTCTCTTGCCGCTCTGGCGGCGTCGCCCTGAGCAAAGACCAGCACCCTTACCGGCCTGCCCAGGCCGTTGGGCAGAAGCGCCACCCCGCGAAGCTGCTGATCTGCGTGCCTGGGGTCGGCGCCGGTGCGGAGGTGAATCTCCACCGTTTCGTCGAAATTGGCGGTGGCGGTCTCTTTCACCAGGTTTATGGCCTCTTCCGGCTCATATTGCCGATCTTTATCCACCTTGGTCGCCGCTTCCGACAACCTCTTCTTTAGCTTGGCCATTACTCGGTAACCTCTATGCCCATGCTGCGCGCTGAGCCTTCTATGATCTTCATGGCGGCTTCCACCGAAGCCGCATTCAGGTCGTTCATCTTGGTCTCGGCTATCTCGCGTATGGCAGAGCGCGGCACCGCCGCCACCTTCTCCCTGCCGGCCTGTGTGCTGCCCTTCTCTACACCGGCCGCCTTTCGGAGCATGTCAGAGGCGGGGGATGTCTTGGTTATGAAGGTAAAGGAGGTGTCTTCAAATACGGTTAGCTCAACCGGTACTATGCTGCCCGCCTGATTGGCGGTTCGCGAGTTGAAATCCTTCACGAAACCCATGATATTGACGCCGTGCTGGCCCAGGGCGGGACCAACCGGGTAGGCGGGCGTTGCCTGTCCCGCCGCTATCTGCAACTTGATGATTGCTCTTATCTTCTTTGCCATTATTGCAATCCGCTAAAGCTTTTCCACCTGCAGGAAGTCCAACTCCACCGGCGTCTCCCTGCCAAAGAACGACACCAGAACGTTGAGCTTCCCCTTGTCGGTGTCTATGGTGTCCACCACTCCTATGAAGTCGGCAAAGGGGCCGTCCGTAATTCTAACGCTCTGCCCCTTGGTAAAGCCCACCCTGGCCTTGGGCGTCTGCGATTCTACCTGTTGGAGAATGTTCTCCACTTCCCAAGGCTCCAGGGGAACAGGCTTGGGCCTCTTATCTCGTTCGTCTTCCGAAGAGACAAATCCGGTAACGCCCGGAGTGTTGCGTACTATGTGCCAGCTTTCGTCGTCCATGTTCATCTGGACCATGATGTAGCCGGGATAGAGCCGCACCCGTTTTGGAACGCGCCTGCCTTCCCTGATCTCCACCACCTCTTCCGTGGGAACAATTACCTGGACGATTTTGTGATGGGCGTCCATGGTAGTGATGCGCTGCTCCAGGTTCTTCCTGACGCGCTCCTCTTGCCCTGAGTAGGTGTGGACGAAATACCAGCGAAGGTCTGCTGCTTCGGTCTGCGCTTTCTTGGTCTTGGATGTCATGCTGATTCTTCTCTAGGCTAGGACAGGACTATGTCCAGCAGTCTGGTGAATACAATGTCTATCAGGCCCAAAGCCGTGCCTATTGCTATGGATACGGCAATCACCAGCATGGTAAGCCGCACCGTCTCCTGGGGTGTGGGCCAGGTGACCTTCTTGAGCTCGCTAATGACCTCGCCGAAGAAGCGAAAAAGTCCGCCCCTCGACGCTTCTGAGGAGGGCTGCCGCCTCAGGATGGGTCTTGCCATGCTATCTCACTTCCCTATAGGCGCGCGCGCCTCTGCAGCGCGGGCAGAACTTGTTCAGCTCCATCCTGTTGGGGTCGTTGCGACGGTTCTTTTCCGTAGTGTACGTCCGCTCACGACAGTCTGAGCAGGCCAGCGTGACTATTATCCTGGCTTCGGTTCTCTTCTTGGCCATGTTCCTACTCTACGATGCTGGTGACCACTCCCGATCCCACGGTCCTGCCGCCCTCACGTATGGCGAACCGCAGTCCGTTCTCCAGCACTATGGGCGAGATCAGCTTGATGGTCATTTCAATGTTGTCGCCCGGCATTACCATCTCAACGCCGCTGGGCAACTCTATCTCACCCGTAACGTCCGTGGTCCTTATGTAGAACTGAGGCTTGTAGCCATTGAAGAACGGGGTATGTCGCCCGCCTTCTTCCTTGGTAAGCACGTAGACCTGGCCCAGCGCCGTTGTGTGCGGCGTTACGCTCCCCGGTTTCGCCAGTACCTGGCCCCGCACCACGTCTTCCCTGTCCACACCGCGCAGCAGGCACCCCACGGCGTCTCCGGGTTCGCCTTCATCCAGCAGCTTGTGGAACATCTCCACGCCGGTGACCACAGTCTTGCGGGTGTCTACAAGTCCCACAATCTCAATGTCATCGCCGGGTTTCACTATACCGCGTTCCACGCGCCCGGTGACCACGGTGCCTCTGCCCTTGATACCGAACACGTCTTCCACGGGCATCAGGAAAGGCAGGTCGCGCGGGCGCTCCGGCACCGGAATGTAGTCGTCGACCGCCTGCATCAGCTTCAGGATATCCTGCTCCGCTTCCGGGTCTCCTTCCAGAGCCTTCAAAGCGGAAACGCGCACTATGGGTATATCGTCTCCGGGGAAATCGTAGCGGGAGAGCAGCTCCCGGACTTCCAACTCGACAAGCTCCAGGAGCTCCTCGTCGTCCATCATGTCGACCTTGTTCAAGGCGACGGCGATTCGCGGGACCTCCACCTGCCGGGCCAGCAGGATGTGCTCCCTGGTCTGCGGCATTGGGCCGTCCGGCGCGCTCACTACCAGGATGGCGCCGTCCATTTGAGCCGCGCCTGTGATCATGTTCTTGATGTAGTCGGCGTGGCCGGGACAGTCTACGTGGGCGTAGTGACGGGTCTCGGTTTCGTACTCAATGTGAGCTATGGCTATTGTCACCCCGCGAGCCTTCTCTTCCGGAGCGTTGTCTATGGAATCGAAGGCGCGGAACGCCGTGCCAGTGTTGTGTTTAGCCAGCACCTGCGTAATAGCTGATGTCAACGTGGTCTTACCGTGGTCTACGTGACCTATGGTTCCCACGTTTACGTGCGGCTTTGTGCGCTGAAACTTCTGCTTTGCCATTTACCTTTCCTCCTGGTGGAGCCCACAATCGGATTCGAACCGATGACCTCGTTCTTACCAAGAACGTGCTCTGCCTACTGAGCTATGTGGGCCCTTGCCCATTATAACTCTACTACTTCATGGTGGAGGGGGCAGGATTCGAACCTGCGAAGCCCTTCCGGGCGCCAGATTTACAGTCTGGTGGTATTAGCCACTCACCCACCCCTCCCGAAAGCGCCTCAGTGTAACATGCCACTAATACGGGGCGCAAAGGAACTGCGCAGGTTATAGCCCGAGAGGGGATTCGAACCCACCAACCTACCGATTACAAATCGGTTGCGCTACCATTGCGCCACTCGGGCACGTAGCTTTATCCCTCCTCACCCAACAACGACTCAAGCCATCCCTGACTTGAGTCGCTGATAAGCAAACTTTGCAAATCCGAGCACTCTCAAACATAAAGTATATCTTCAAGGCCAAGCGCCGTCAAGAAAAAAGATAAGGGCAGGCGCCCCTATTCCAAGGCCACCTCTATTGCCGCCGCTATCCACTCTTTGGGCGGCCTGTCAAATGGGTCGTCGTCTATCCAGTAGACCCGGCATTCCAGGTTGAAACCGGATTCCAGGATGTCCGGCTCTACGTCCATGCCTTCCACCCGCACCGTGGGCGAGCCCAGAAACTCCATCTCTTCCGCCTGCTGCTGCGAAGAGACTTTTATCAGCTCTACGTCCGCATTCACGTGATATCCGGCAAGGACCTCTCTCACATCCGCCAGCGTCTGCTCCCAGTTGGGACAACCGTCCGAGTAGAGTAGAGATACATTCATTGCCACACCTCATAGATATGCTGTAATACCATGCTCATCTAACACCGTCTATTGGAACAGGGCAACATCCTCTTCCATTCCCAAGTCGGCTGTTTCCCGCATCTCCTCTGCATCTTGGCGCGCTCTAGGCAACATCCGGCGCACCGCCTGACCAAGGGTGGCCGCGGCAATCAATTCAATGCCGCCGTCCGTTGCCTCGCCGGACTGTACCCAGGGCACAATGGCGCGGTGAAAGCCCAGCCGCTTCGCCTCGGCCAGCCGTCTTGCCAGATGAGGCACACCCCTCAACTCACCACCCAGGCCTATCTCGCCGATGGCCACCGTCCAGGGGTCGCAAGGCACGTTCCGGAAGCTGGATATCAGCGCCAGGGCCACGCTCAGATCAACGGACGGCTCCTTCACCCTCAGGCCGCCCGGTATGTTCACTATGATGTCCTGGTTGCCAAACGGGATACCCAACCGCTTGCTCGCGGCCGCGGCTATGAGAAGCAGTCGCTGGAAATCCACGCCGCTGGTTGTACGCCGCGGCTGTGGGAATACGGTAAGGTTGGTCAGCGCCTGCACCTCCACCAGCAGGGGCCTGCTTCCCTCCATGGTCACCGTAACGGTGGAACCGGGGACGTCCTTGCGCCTGCTGGAGAGGAAGAGCAGAGAAGGCTCCGTGACCTCTTCCAAGCCGAGTTGCCCCATTTGGAAAACACCTATTTCATTGGTAGGGCCAAACCTGTTCTTGGCGGCCCTGAGAATACGGTATATCCCCATGGCATCGCCTTCAAGGTTGAGCACCACGTCGACCATGTGTTCCAGGGCGCGGGGCCCGGCCACGGCGCCGTCCTTGGTGACGTGACCGGCAAGCAGCACGGGCACGGCGTGTTCCTTGGCCCATTCCGTGATCAGCCGGGCGCATTCCCTTACCTGGGCCACGCTTCCCGCCGCGGACGCAATCTCTCCCGTGGTCATTGTCTGGATGGAGTCCACAACTACCAGGGAGGGCCTCAGCGCGTCCATTTCCCAGATGATTTTTTCCAACTGGGTCTCCGACAGGAAATAGACACCCTTTCCGGGCAGGTTGAGCCTCTGGGCACGCATGCGCACCTGATTGGACGACTCTTCTCCGGAAACGTACAAGACCTTATGGCCTTGCCCCGCCAGCGCTGCGGAGGTCTGCAACAGAAGTGTTGATTTGCCCACGCCCGGCTCGCCGGACATGAGCACCATTGCGCCCGGCACAAGCCCGCCTCCCAAGACGCGGTTGAACTCTTGGAACGACATTTGCAGCCGCTGCTCCATGTCCAGCGGAATGCTGGACAGCTCTTCGACCTGGGATGGGCCGGCGGCGACCGAGAAATGGCGCTTGTTTTGTTGCAGCGCCGTCTCGGTCAGGGTGTTCCATTCGCCGCACTGCGAGCAGCGGCCTTCCCATTTGGCGGATTGAGCGCCGCACTCCTCGCACACGAAGACTCTTCTTGGCTTGTTCCTGTTCAGCGGTCGCCCCCCTTTATCAGTGGGCGCATTGTAGCATAGGGCGCGGCTCTTCTCGGAATAGGCAAACGGCAGTCTCTACGGCTTGGGACAGGCGCTTATTGGCTGAATTGACAGGAGGAAATTGCCGGGGCGCCTATTCCACCGAGGGAGCTACGGGAGCGTCCACACGAAGGACTATGTCGTCGTTGTCCACTTCTATGCGAACTGTATCGCCGGGGCCAAATTTGCTGGCCAGGTACTCCTCGGAGAGTCTATCTTCTATTAGATCCTGGATTTTACGGCGCAGAGGGCGCGCCCCAAAGTTGGGGTCAAAGCCCGTCTCTGCAAGAAGCTCCTTGGTTTCCTGGCTGACTTCCATGGAGACGCCCTTCTCCAGAAGCTGCTTGCTGACTTCGCTGAGCATCAGATCCACTATCTGGATGATGTGGTTCTTGTCCAGGGCGTGGAATACAACCGAGGCGTCGATCCGGTTGAGGAACTCGGGCTTGAAGAACCTCTTGACCTCGTCCATGACCTTGTCCCTCATGCGGTCATAGGCCTGCTTGGAGGTCTGCTCCTGGTTCGCGCCTTTGGGGGAGAATCCCATCTGGCTGTCACGCCTGATCAGGTCGGAGCCTATGTTGCTGGTCATGACAACTATGGTGTTGCGGAAGTCCACCTTCCGGCCCTTGCCATCGGTCAGATGCCCGTCGTCGAACAGTTGGAGCAGGATGTTGAACACGTTCTCGTGCGCTTTTTCTATTTCGTCCAGCAGGATGGCGGAGTAGGACTTCCGGCGTACGGCCTCGGTCAACTGGCCCCCTTCTTCGTAGCCCACGTATCCCGGGGGGGAGCCCAGCAGGCGGGCCACAGTATGGCGATCCATGAACTCCGACATATCGAGCCTGATCATGGTGTCTTCGCCGCCAAACATGAAGTCGGCCAGCGCTCTTACCAGGTAGGTCTTGCCGACGCCGGTGGGGCCCAGGAAGAGGAAGACTCCTATGGGCCGGCGCGGGTCTTTCATACCGGCGCGCGCCCTGCGCACCGCCTTTGCCACCGAGGCAATGGCGTCGTCCTGCCCCACCACTTTCTTGTGCAGCGCCTCTTCCATCTGGAGCAGACGCTGGCTCTCTTCCGTTGCCAGTCTGGTCACGGGTATGCCGGTCCACATGCTGGCAACTTCCTCCACCACTTCTTTGGAAACCACTGGTTCGTTTCCTTCCTGGTGCGCTTCTTCCTGCCAGCCCTTCTCCTTCTCCTCCAGCTTGGCGCGAAGGGCTTGCTCTCGCTGGTGCAGTTCCGAGGCGTATTCGTACTGCTGGCCGGCCAGGGCCTCGTCCTTGTCCTTGCGGACGCTCTCCAGCATCATGGTCATCTCCTTGATGCCGAGCGGCGGGGTGCTGAAGTTGATGCGAACGCGGGAGGCGGCCTCGTCTATGAGGTCTATCGCCTTGTCCGGCAGGAAGCGGTCGGCAATGTACCGAGCGGAAAGGTGAGCCGCGGCTTCCAAAGCGTCGTCGGTTATAGTGAGGTGGTGGTGTTCTTCGTACCGCCCCTTCACAGCTTTGAGGATCTCGACCGTCTCTTCCGCGGTGGGTTCGTCCACGCTCACCGGCTGGAAGCGCCTCTCCAGCGCGGGGTCGCGTTCCACGTATTTACGGTAATCGTCCATGGTGGTAGCGCCGATGCACTGCAACTCTCCCCTGGACAGGGACGGCTTCAGTATGTTGGCCGCGTCAACGGCTCCTTCAGCCGCGCCCGCGCCAATCATTGTGTGCATTTCATCCACAAAAAGGATGCAGTTTCCGGAGTTCTTTATCTCTTCGATGATCTTTTTGAGCCGCTCCTCGAACTCTCCGCGGTACTTGGTGCCGGCCACCAGCATGCCCATGTCCAGTGTGACTACGCGGCATCTGTGCAGGCTCTCCGGGACATCTCCTTTGACGATCTTCTGCGCCAGAGCTTCCACAATGGCGGTCTTGCCCACGCCGGGTTCGCCAATCAGAACGGGGTTGTTTTTTCTGCGGCGGCTCAGTGTCTGCACCACACGCTCGATCTCTTTGGTACGACCCTCCACGGGGTCCAGCTTGCCTTGCCGCGCCATGTTGGTCAGGTCTATGCCAAGCTGGTCCAACGTGGGCGTGCGGCTGCTTGTGCGTCCGCCCGATTGGCTGCCCTGCGTTACGCTCTGGCTGAGTATCCGGTTGGTCTCGGCGCGAACTTTGTCCAGGCTGACCCCCAGGCTCTCCAGCACCCCGGCGGCAACACCCTCTCCCTCACGCATGAGACCTATGAGCAGATGTTCAGTGCCTATGTAGTGGTGGTTGAGCCGGCGGGCCTCATCCACGGCAAGCTCTATCACCTTCTTGGCCCTGGGAGTAAGACCTACCTCTACGCCGGAGGATCGCTCGCCGCGGCCAATGATGAATTCCACGGCGGAACGCACTTTGCTAAGCTCAACGGAAAGGTTGGAAAGCACGCGGGCCGCTACCCCGTCGGTTTCCCTGACCAGCCCGAGCAAGATGTGCTCGGTGCCTATGTAGTTATGATTGAATCGCTGGGCCTCTTCCTGGGCCAGCGAGAGGACTCGTCTCGCTCGTTCTGAGAATTTTTCGAATCTACTTGCCATTAGATAGCTCCATAAGCAGGGATACCAGTACGGATAGCGCTATTCACCGGAAGACCAGGTTTCTACTCCGTCCCACTCTTCTGCCGCCTGCTTCAAGCTGAGCCCCAGTCTGCGCCGTTCAGGCTCTATCTTGATTATCTTCAGGGTAACCTCGTCACCCTCGCTGATTACCTCCCTTGGGTGTCTTATCATTCGGTCGGATAGCTCCGAAATATGAATCAGACCCTCTACATTACCTTCTATTCGAGCAAATGCGCCAAAGTTCGTCAAGCTTGTGACCACTGCCTGCACAAGCTGGCCCGTTTCGTAGTTTTGGGTCATGGCCTGCCACGGTTCAGGCGACAGTCTGCGCAGGCTCAGGGCTATTTTCCTTGTCTCCTGGTCTACCTTGAGTACGTAGACCTCTATCTGGCTACCTACTGTTACGATGTCCGAAGGCGATTGGACTTGTTCCCAGGACATCTCCGATATGTGCACCAGGCCATCGGCGCCTCCAAGATCCACGAAAGCTCCGAAATCGGATACCCCGGAGACCACGCCCGTCCTTACCTCACCTTCCTTCAACTCTTGAAGCAGCCGGTCTTTCTCCTGGTCGCGCCGCTGCTGCAAAGCTTGTTTTTCAGATAGCACAACCCGGTTGCGACGGCGGTTCAGCTCCAATAGCTGCAGGGATATTGTTTCGCCGACACGTTTTGCCAGCGCTTCTTCCTGGTCTACGTCTGCTCCTCTGGCAACCGGCGCTAGCTGCGATAGAGGAACGAAACCCTGTACGCCCTCCACGTCAACAACGGCGCCGCCCTTGTTGAAACCCCGTATTGTTCCTTTCATTGTGGAGCCAGCGTCCAGATGTTCCTGCAGTATCTTCCATCCCCTCTCGCCTCTGGCTCTGTCCATGGAAAGGATTGCCTGGCCTTCCTCGCTATCGGGGCGCAGGACGTAAGCATAGACCTCATCGCCAACCTTGAAGCTGCCGGCTTCCTCCTCCGATAGCGTCTTCATCTCCCGGAGGGGGATGAAGCCCTCCGACTTGTGGCCTATGTTGATCAGGAGGCCGTCCTGGCTAACGTACATCACCTCTCCCGTGACCAAGTCGCCGCGGCGCAACTCTTTGAACCAGGAAGATTCTTCCAGCAGTTGCTCCATATCCGGTTGCTTGGGTTGGGAAGCTTGTTCAACAGAGAAGGACAATTTTTACACCATTCCAAGAGGGACGTTATTCTCTAGCCATACATTATAGCCAGACGCTTTCTTTGCTGTAAAGGGAGTTAGCTTGCATAGCTATATTCCCGGCAACGCCACACTAAATGTAACAGATGAAGGCTTCCCATGAAAGCGTACGGCGCGTGGAACGTGGATTCGTTGGCGGTGAACGGCCCAAGATGAGGCGCAAAAAATAAGCCCTCTGGCGATGGCTTATTTTCCCGTGCCCTTGCAAGCAGAGTATCGTCAGCGCTGGGGCGTTTCACTTCCGTGTTCGGGATGGGAACGGGTGGTTCCACCCCGCTCTAACCACCAGAGAGCAGGGCTATAGCATAGCAACTCTCTGCTCAGGACGCAAGGACAAATCCGTAGAAGAAACGTGGATACCCCCTAGACACGGACGACTTCTCTCCTTATACTGGGGTCAGTTTTGGTGGGGTGGTTTGAAACACAAGGAGGTGATGCCGATGAGTAGTACCTTATGCAGCAGCTCATTAACCCATCCGGAGACCACTCCGGCTTGAGGTAGGAAGAGGGCCCGGAACTCCGGGCCCTCTTCTTTTTCCCCTTTCGCCCCGCCTCGTCGCCTCTTGATATATACTCTACCCAATCAAAGCTCAGGAGGCCGCAGTTGCCCTACGAATTCGAACGGTTCCTAACCGTACGCAGCGCATCGACGCCCGCTTTCTCCGCCGACGGCCGGCGGGTGACCTTTCTCTGGGACATCGCCGGCGTCCCCCAACTATGGGCCGTGGACGTCGACGGCGGCTGGCCGGACCAGCTTACCGTCTACTCGGAAAGGGTGATGACCCTATTCAACTCCCCGGTATTGGATCAGACGGTCTTTGGCATGGACTCGGGAGGCGACGAACGCCAGCAGCTATACTTGCTCTCCGGCAACGGAGAGTCCATCAAGGCGCTGACCGCCAATCCCCAGGCGATTCATACGCCGGGAGGCTGGACGCCGGACGGCGCGTCGTTCGTCTACGCCTCCAACCGCCGCCACCCCGCTCTCTTCGACGTCTACGTGAATCATCTGTCCAAGGGCGAAGTCGGGATGCTTCTACAGCACGACGGAACCAACCTGGCAGGCGCCGTATCGCCCGACGGCGGCTCGATGCTCATCAACCGCACCGTGATCAACCACTACAACGAGCTTTACCTTTTGCCGTTGGACTCGGCCAGAGCGCGGCCCCGCCTGCTGACCGCGGGCGATGGCCGCAGCACCTACTCCTCGCCGGTGTGGTCGTCCGACGGCAAAGCGGTCTATCTACTGGCCGACCACGACAGGGAGTGGAAGGGATTGGCCCGGCTTGACCTGGATGCGGGAGAGTTGGTCTACATCCATTCCGAGGAGTGGGACGTGGAGCTCATGGCCTACGCGCCCAAGACGGAGCGTATCGCCTACTCCGTCAATGCGGACGGGTATTCGGAAGCCGCCACACTCTCCTTGAACGACGGCAACTCGCAGCGGGTCACCGGCTTGCCCAGGGGCCAGATCGTGGACATGGCGTGGTCGCCCAACGGGGAAGACCTGGCGGTTACAGCCGTCGGCGCGACCGTGAACTCGGACGTCTGGCTGGTGGACGGGCGG
Organism: Dehalococcoidia bacterium; assembly: GCA_963667055.2. Classification (GTDB taxonomy): domain Bacteria; phylum Chloroflexota; class Dehalococcoidia; order Lucifugimonadales; family QGNO01; genus DAOUJH01. Next base: position 456,677 of record OY762956.1, on the reverse strand, counting down.
ACGGCGCAGGCCCGCCGTCTCACGCACAGCCCCAAGGCGAGCATAGCTCCCGACGCCCTCACCGAGCCGTCCCTCGTCCACTATCCAACCTTCGACGGGCGCGACATACCGGCGTTCTTCTACCTGCCGTCCAACGCCGCCAAAGGCGGGAACCTGCCCGTTGTGGTCTTTGTCCACGGCGGGCCGGAGAGCCAGTCGAGGCCGGTCTACAATCCCGTTGTGCAGTACCTGGCCTACAGAGGGTACGGCGTGCTGGTGCCCAACGTGAGAGGCAGCACGGGCTACGGCAGGACTTACGAGCACCTGGACGACGTGGAGAAGCGGATGGACGCGGTTAACGACTTGAACCACGCCGCGAAATGGCTCGTTGACTCGGGCTACTCCAGACCTGAGCGCATAGCGGTGATGGGCGGCAGCTACGGCGGCTTCATGACCCTGGCCGCAATCACCGCCTACCCCGATTCGTGGGGAGCCGCCGCCGAGTTGTACGGCATAGCCAACTTCCAGACCTTCCTGGCCAACACCGGCCCCTGGAGGCGCGTGCATCGCGCCGCGGAGTACGGCGACCCGGAGAAGGACGCCGACCTGCTCAAGCGCATTTCGCCCATACATTACGTGGACAGGATCAAAGCGCCGCTGATAGTGATTCACGGCGCAAACGACCCGCGCGTCCCCATCAGCGAGACGGAACAGATGGTGGAGGCTATACGGCAGAGGGACGGTTCCGTGGAGTACCTGCGCTTCGAGGATGAAGGACACGGCATTGTCAAGCAGCACAACCGCATCAAAGCCTACACGGCAATAGCCGATTTCCTGGACAGGCGCCTGATGAACGCCGGGTAGCTATCTGAACAGGTCGCGGTCAGGGGGGCGTATCAGCTCCTTGACGCCGCTGGTGGAAGCGGCGTATTCGTAGCCGCGCACTATAGCGGCTGGCACCATGTCCACCTTGCCCATCACCAGTTCCGCCGCCGCCGCCAGTTCATCGACCACGGCGATTGCGGTTACTTGGAGATCGTATCCGTGGGGGTCGGTCGAGCCTCTGTAGTCGCGCAGCGGCTCTATGCCCGACGACCCAATCGCTACGTTGGTTATGCCGTCCCGCCAGGGCCTGCCCCAGGAGTCGGTGATGACCACCGCCGCGTCGATGCCGGTAAGCTCCCTGACCTCGCCCGCTATCCGCGCCGCCGAGGCGTCGGGGTCTTTGGGAAGCAGGGCCACCATGCTTTCCCCGGGCACGTTGGAGGCGTCCACGCCGCTGTTCACACAGTAGAACCCGTGCACGGTCTCCGTAATGAGGACGCCTCTGTCCATGCGGGAGACGCGGCGGCTCTGCATCAAGGCGACCTCTATCAGCCGGGCGTCCCTGCCGTACTCATCGGCCCACTGTTTCGCAAGGTGCGACGGCGTGATGGTGTCCAGGTCGACCAGCATGCCCTCCGCCTTGGAAACCACCTTCTGCGTGATTACCAGCACGTCGTCCTGCTCCAGGGGAGTCTCCTGACGCTTGGCCGCATCCACTATCAGGGCGGCAAGCTCCATCCCCGGCGTGACTTCAGGCAGTCCCTCTATTCCAATAACGCGAATCTCTGTAGCCACTTTTGCGCCTCGTTTTATGCAGTGTCAGCCGATTATAGCTCACGTTGCGTGTTATACTTCGCCTGCAATGGCCGACCGTAAAGGACAAGACCGCATCCTGCTGGAGGGGCTTACCTTCTACGGTTTTCACGGGGTGAGACCGGAGGAACGGAGCCTGGGTCAGCAGTTCTCGGTGGACTTGAGCGTCTACCTCGACCTGAGCAAGCCCGGCGATTCCGACCGCCTCGGCGACACCATAAGCTACACCGACTTGTACCAGACGGTGAGAACCGTTGTCCAGGATGAAACGTATAACCTATTAGAGGCGGTAGCGCAGACGATTGCCACGAGGGTTCTTGCCTCCTTCCCGGTCGAGGCGGTCTGGACGCGGGTAACCAAGCTATCGCCTCCCATAGCGGGGGTTACTTCCAAGGGCGCGTCCGTGGAGATATACCGGGCCAAGAGCTAACATGCGCTTTCTTTCGCGTCTCCGTTCAGCCCGATACGTTCTGCCAGCCGCCGCCTGCCTGCTTCTTCTCGCAGGCTGCTCTCCTCCCGCGCCGGCGACCCCGACGCCAACCGCTTCCGACGGCGTGGTCAACCTCTCCCTGCGCCCCGTCCTCGCTTCTTCCGACCTATCGGTTGGCGGCAGCCGCGTGGTATTCGCGCTTATCGACGCGAACAACGCGCCGGTGAGAGCAAGCTCGGCGACGCTGACCCTGGCCCACGAGCAGGACGCGAGGATAGCGCAAAAGGGTGAGGTACAGGCCGCATGGCGCTCCTGGCCCGCCGGGCCGGGCGGAGTGTTTGAGGCGCGGATAGATTTCGACGAGGCCGGACTCTGGCTGGCGCAGATCTCTCCCAACGACGGCGCGGCGGAAGGAGAGCTGGCTCGCCTGGTCATGCGCGTATCCGAGGAGAGCAGGACGCCCGCCCCGGGATCCCCGGCCCCGGCCAGCATGAACCGCACGGCTTCCGATGTGGCTTCATTGGAGGAGTTGACCTCCGACGTTGAGCCTGACCCGGAGCTTTACGCCATGACCATCGCGGAGGCTCTGCGGTCGGGCAAGCCGCTGGTCGTCGCCTTTGCAACTCCCGCCTTCTGCGCCTCCGCCACCTGCGGCCCGCAACTGGACGTGGTCAAGGAGTTGAAGGAGAATTATCGGGAACGGGCCAACTTCATCCACGTGGAGGTCTTCGACAACCCCCATGAGATGCGGGGCGACTTGAGCGAGGGCGAGGTCTCGCCCATCTTCGAGGAATGGGGTCTGCCCAGCGAGCCGTGGGTCTTCGTAATCGACGCCCAGGGGCGGGTCGCCGCCAAGTTCGAGGGCTTCGCTTCTTACGATGATCTGGAGCAGGCGCTGCGCAGCGTCGTCTAGGCGTCCTCTATGAGCGCCGCTATCAGGGTGTCGCCGTCCTTCTTGTAGCGCACCTTTACCGGATCCGCCAGCATCATGTGCTCTCTGAAGTGCGAGGTCGTGAAGCCTATGAATCCCTCCGTGGTAAAGGTGAACACCCTGCCCTCTTCGTCCTCCACGGTGAACCGCTCCACCTCCACCGCGGAGCGCGCCTCCACGCCGGTGACCAGTCCCTGCACTTCGGAAAGCCTGTCTCCGCAGCTCAGTGAAAGGAGCAGCGCAGCCGCCAGCGCCAAAATCAAGAGCGCGTTTGTGCTAAGATGCCGTTGCATTTTCCCAAAAGAGAACACCCAAACTTCTATAGACGTGGCTTATGGTACATTATGGCAAGGCCGCGCCATATCTGTCCCAACGGGAGGACGCAACAATGCGGATATTGAGCATCATGCTGGGACTGCTGACGGTTCTACTGGTAGGGGCGTGCTCGCCCGGCGACGAATCGTCCGGGGAAATGGGCGCCCGCGCCGCCGCGTTGTTGAGGGGAATCGACGGTGTGGAGATGGGCGAGGCCACGCTCACCCAGGGGCCAGGCGGAGTCCTGATCTCCGTGGAAGTGCGGGGGCTGTCCCCTGGCGCGCACGGCTTCCACATCCATTCCGTTGGAGCCTGTGAACCCGACTTCTCCGCGGCCGGGGGTCACTTCAACCCTGGTGGCGAGGGGCACGGCTTGCTGCACGAAGATGGAGCCCACGCCGGGGATTTGCCGAACATCTACGCCAGCGACGTCGGTGTGGCTCGCGCCGATTCCTTCACCGCAAAGGTCACCCTTGAGCAAGACGAGGACCACTCACTGTTCGACGCAGACGGCTCGGCATTCATAGTACACGCCAAGGCAGACAGCTACGGCGCAGAGCCGGAAGCGGGCGAACGGGTAGCGTGCGGGGTGATTGAACGGCGCTAGGGCACTGTCGCCGCAACGTCACTTTCCAGCGGAACATCCGCACGTTACAGCCCGGCTCAAGGAGTCCAACCAAATTGACAACACCTTCCCAGACCACTGATTCCGGCCCCGTTCGAGAGTCGGCGCGCATAACCAGCCTGGACCTGATACGCGGGGTTGCCGTGCTGGGTATCCTGCTGATGAACGCCGTTTCCTTCAGGTTCGGCGATGCGCCGTATTTCAACCTCAGCGCGGGCGGCTCGGAGACATGGCTGGACTGGACAGTGGGCATCTTCGGCGAGATATTCGTCGACCAGAAGTTCATGGGGCTGTTTTCCCTGCTGTTCGGCGCGGGGATGATTCTGTTCATAGACCGCGCCAGCGGGAAGGGAAAGCGCGCAGTCCTGCTGAACCTGTGGCGAAACGGGCTGCTGCTGCTCATCGGTATCTTCCACATGCTCTTGTGGGACGGCGACGTGCTGACGGCCTATGCGCTGTCGTCGGTCTTTCTCATAGCCTTGCGGAAGCTGCCGAACCGGGCGCTCATCTCGGTTGGGGTTGCCGTGTTCGCACTGTCCGTTGCTACCGGGTTGCTGACGCAGCACATGGCCGACACGACCGACACGTCGCTTGCCGGTATCTGGACCGTGGGCGAGCTTTCGGACGAAGACCCGATTGGACTTATTGTGCTGCTTGGCTTCTTCCTGCGCGCTCTGGGGTTGATCCTCGTCGGCGCGGGTCTGTATCGCATGGGCTTTATGAACGGCGGCCTGCCCGCGAGGACGTATCGAACCACGGCAATCGCCGGGCTTGCCGCCGGCTTGCCGCTTGCCGCCGCCGGGGTCATCGTCACCGCATTGAACGACTACTCCCGCGAGGTCGCCTTCATTGGGCAGATTCCCAACGTGATCGCCACAATTCCCGCCTCGCTGGGGTACATGAGCCTCATCATCCTCTGGAACAACCGCGCCGATAACCGGCTCAAGGAGCGTCTGCGCGCCGTGGGCAGGATGGCGCTGACCAACTACCTGACGCAGACGGTGCTGGGCGTGCTCGTCCTGACAACCCTCCTGGCCGACGCCGATTTTGTGAACCGCAGCGCGGTCTTGGCGTTCGTGGTAGCGGTGTGGGCGCTGCAACTGTGGTGGTCTCAGGCGTGGCTGAGCCGCTTCCTGTTCGGCCCGGCGGAGTGGCTCTGGCGGGTCGCTACGTATCGAAGCGGACAGCCGCTTCGCCGCCGCCCCGCGTAGGCCGCGCTCCGCCCCACGCCACCCTTCCCCGGGCAAGCGGGCAAGGCCCCCCATTCGTCGTTGTGAGGAACGAAGCAATCCGGCGGGGTGGGGGCTTTCTCGCAGGCGGGGTTCAACCGACTCCTCAGCATGACAGCGGGTTGAAAGGTATTGACCGCATGCCGTTTATGTAACTACAATTACGTAGTATGTTAAAGGACGACAGCACGTGCGTTGGATTTGGGATAAGGCAAAGAACGATGCGAACCTTCAAGCGCATGGACTCGGATTCGAGGCTGCGGCATTCGTGTTTGACGACCCTTTGTCCGCAACCCAGGAAGACCCGTATTAACATGAGCAACGATGGCGAACCATTGGCATGGTGGGCACTCAAGTTGTGATGGTCGTCCATACTTGGCCCCCACTTAGACATCGAAACAGGAGAAGAGGTCGGACGCATTATCTCCGCACGCAAGGCTACGAGGCGCGAGAGGGAGGCTTATGAAGAAGGACATTACTGAGCTGCCGTCAGACGTTCAGGAGCAGATACGGGCGTTAGAAGCTCTGCCTGAAGACCAGATCGACACGACCGACGCCCCGGAGATTCTCGACTGGGCCGACGCTAGACGCGGGGTCTTCTATCGCCCTGTGAAGCAGCAGATTACGCTGAGGCTGGATGCGGACATCATCGCCTGGTTCAAGACCCGTGCTCGCAACGGTCGCGGATACCAAACAGACATCAATGGAGCGCTCCGCGAGCACGTACGGAGAACGGCCCGTTCCACTTGATGCTATGGCCTTTGTGGTAATAGCGTCTGCCGGGCGGGCATCGGATTGTTCGGCAATCATCTGCTAAGATGTCGCCCGTGTAGTCCAATATCAAAGGAGGCAACATGACAGACTCCCTTCCACAGCTGAAAGACGGCGCACAGACCGTCTTCTTCAAATCCGGCGGCGAGTGGTGCTTCTTCCGCACCCCGTCGTCTTACACCGCGTCCGGCTCGCCCTTGCCCTGCGTGATCCAGTGCCACGGCAACAGCGGCTACGTCCGCGACGGCGAGTACGCGATATCCACTTCCGACACCCTGGACGACCAGGGAAACAGCATCTTCATCAGGACGCTGGTCGACGCGGGAATCGCCGTGGCCGGTTCGCACGCCAGGGGCAGCGCCTGGGGCAGACCCGACGCGGCGGCGGCATACGCCGCGCTGTTCGACTCGCTGATCGAACACGCCAACGTTGACGCGGAGCGCATGGGGATGCTTGGCGGCGGCCTGGGAGGCTCCGCCCTGTGGAGCGCGGTCACCGGCCCGCTTCTGGGCAAGGTCCGCGCCGCGGCGTTGCAGCAGGCCACACTCAATTTCGACAGCGTCATCCGAGCGCACAAGTTCAAGGGCGACCTGCTGGAGGCTTGGGGCATCCCCAGAGAGGCGGACGACGACCTGGCCGTGGCCTCGCTTGCCGGCAACGACCCCGTGACCAGGACTCGCATGCTGATATTGGAGCGTGGCAAAGCGGCGGCGGCGCTCCTGCCGGAGGTCGGCTTCTTCCACGGCGACGAGGATGAAAACATGCTCTACGAAGGCAATCCCGTGGCCCTGGCCGCCGTTTTGGAAACGTGCGGAGCCAGGCACACCTTCTACACCTACAAGGGCGTCGGCCATGCCACTTACGCCATGGGCAAGCCGGTTGCCGAAGACATCAAGGCGTTCTTCAGCAAAGCCTTTGGCATGGCATAGGAGTGGCTTCATGGATAAGGAAGACCGGCATGGACAGGGCATCGTGCGACGGGGTATTGTATAGTTGAACCCTGTATGGAGACGCAGAGGAGACGGCATGGCGCTGGAGGATAGAGTCAGCCAATTGGAAAGCGAAGTCGGCTCACTGGGAACTGTGCTTGAACAGATCACCCAGGTGCTTCGCGGTATTTTGAATACGCAGCACGAGCACACGCGGATCCTCAACGAGCATACGCGGATACTGGTTGAGCACACTCAGATGCTCGTTGAGCACTCTGAGATCATGCGCGTTATGACTGGCACTCTAAACGAACACTCCCAGTTGCTTGCTGAGCACTCCCGATTGCTTGGCCAACACTCGGAGGCCCTTGGTACTGCTATTGGCACGCTGAACGAGCACACGCGGATACTTCTTGAACACTCCGTTGACATTCAGTCCATCAAGAATATGCTCCAAAACCCTCAGGGCGAAGCAAACGCCTAGATAACCGCCCTATGTCCACGGAACGCGACTTCATCGGATACGGCGCCAGCCCGCCACAGATAGAGTGGCCGGGGAAGGCGCGCATAGCCGTGTCCGTGGTCGTCAACTACGAAGAGGGCGCGGAATACTCGATACTGGACGGCGACTCCCAGGGCGAGAGCATGGGGGAGGTGCCGTCGCCGGTTCCCGCGGGAGAGCGCGACCTGGCGAATGAGTCGTTTTTCGAATACGGAAGCAGGGCAGGGGTCTGGCGGATTCTTCGCATTTTCGACCGGCTCAACCTCAAAAGCACGTTCTACGTATGCGCCCTGGCATTGGAGCGCAACCCTGAAGTGGGCCCGGCGATAGTGCAAGGCGGGCACGAGGTGATGGGGCATGGGTACCGGTGGGAGGAGTACTTCAAGATGAACCGCGACGCGGAACGCGAAGCAATCCGCAAGGCGGTGGACTCCATCGCCAGGACAACGGGCCAGCGACCCCTGGGCTGGTACACCCGCTACGGCCCCAGCGTCAACACCAGGGAGTTGGTCGTGGAGGAGGGCGGCTTCCTTTACGACTGCAACTCGTATGCGGACGATCTGCCGTTCTACACCAGCGTCGGAGGCAAGCCGTGGCTGGTCGTGCCCTATTCGCTGGAGGTGAACGACACCAAGTACTGGCGCGGAGGCATGGCGAACCCCAACGATTTCTACGACGCCATGCGCAACACCTTCGATCTGCTCTATGAGGAAGGGGCAACGCACCCCAAGATGATGTCCATAGGGCTGCACTGCCGCATAGTGGGGAAGCCGGCGCGCGCCGCCGTCCTCAAGCAGTTCCTGGAATACGCCGCATCTAAACCGGACGTCTGGTTTGCACGCAGGATTGACATCGCTCGCTGGTGGCTGGATAAGTATCCACCCCAGCCTTAGGCAAGTATTGTGAGGGCGGTTAACGAACCGCCCCTACGGGAGTGCGCGGCCCCTCTCGTCATGCCCGTGACGACGGGCATCCAGGGGTGGGGGCAACATCCACATCTCGATAACGGGAGGAGCTATGGTCACGGAACGCGATTTCATTGGATACGGCCCAAATCCGCCCAGGGTGGAGTGGCCCAACGGGGCCCGCATCGCGGTTTCAGTGGTGGTCAACTACGAAGAAGGCTCCGAGTACTCGGTGCTGGACGGAGACCCCGAGGGAGAAGGGCCGTCCCTGGTCGAACCCGGCCAGCGCGACCTCTACATGGAGTCTACCCATGAATACGGAAGCCGGGCCGGGGTGTGGCGCGTCTTCGATATCTTGGACGAGTACAACGTCAGAGCCACCTTCTTCGGATGCGCGTTGGCGCTGGAACGCAACCCCTACGTCGGCCCTGAAATCATCAAGCGCGGCCATGATTTGGTGGGGCACGGCTACAGGTGGGAGACGTACTACCAGATGGACCGCGATACGGAAAGGGAGCTCATCCACAAGGCGGTGGAGTCGTTCATCAAGACCACCGGCCAGCGCCCTCTGGGCTGGTACACGCGCGCAACCCCCAGCCTGAACACCCGCGAGTTGCTGATTGAAGAGGGCGGCTTCCTCTACGACTGCAACTCCTACGCCGACGACCTGCCTTTCTACACCAACGTCAAGGGGAGGAAGTGGCTGGTTGTCCCCTACACGCTGGAGGTGAACGATTTCCAGTTCTTCCAGGGACTCATCGCCCGTCCCAGCGACTTCTACGAGATAATGCGCAGCGCCTTCGACAGGCTTTATGAGGAAGGGGCCACCCATCCCAAGATGATGTCCATCGGCCTGCACTGCCGCATGGTGGGCCGCCCGGCCCGCGCCGTGGCCTTGCAGCGATTCCTTGAATACGCCGCGTCCAAACCGGACGTCTGGTTTGCGGGCCGTACGGATATAGCCAAGTGGTGGCTGGAAAGATACCCTTGATGGCGGCTTTGCCCGCCTGCCCGCCACTACCAGGCACTGCTACGGGGGCGGGAGAGGGGTGGAGAGATGATGAAGGGCGCAAGACAAGATCGACTGAATGTGCTACAGTCCTTGAAGGCGAACGTCTATTCTGACAATAGGGAGGTGCTAGAAGCATGGAAGCAACAATAGGCAAGGGTATCTCCCGATCCAGAAGAATGCCAACGGTATATGAAGGGGCGGGCTCCACTCAAGAATTGGGATCTGCAGCATTCCCAGTTGAGAAGAGTCTTTACATTCTAGAAAGATCAACATCCACAGTTGAGAGGAAAGAGGCACTATCTTCAATCGGGCGTAAGAGAAACCGTGACCTCTTGCCAATACTGATCAAGTATTTAGGCGATGAAAACCCCGAACTAGTCATGCAGGCTGTCAGGGGACTCCTTGTATTTCGCAATGACAGCAAGGTTCGTATCCAATTAGAACGGCTACGCGAACACCCCAATGACATGGTTCGCGAAATCGTTGAACGTGAAACTAACGGGCAGAAACGATTAGTTGATTCGAATCATAGAGAATCACCGGATCTCCTGAAAAACCTAGTCGTTGAGGGGGACGTCACTCAGACGTTGATGCACGTCCCCGACGAATCAATCCACCTCACATTTACTTCACCCCCTTATTACAACGCCAGGGATTATTCGATTTATCAGACCTATGAAGAATACATTGATTTTCTTGAGGGCGTATTCTCTCAAGTACACCGAGTAACAAAAGAAGGACGTTTCTTTATACTCAATACTTCCCCGGTGATTATCCCCCGAGCAGGACGGAAGTACTCGAGCCGTAGATATCCTGTCCCCTTTGACATCCATGCACGCCTTACATCAATGGGATGGGAATTCATTGATGACATCGTGTGGGCCAAGCCGGAAAAGAGCGCGAAGAATAGGGTGGCGGGATTCGAAGTCAACAGGAAGCCGCTCACGTACAAGGCCAATCCCAGGACTGAGTATGTCATGGTCTACCGCAAGAAGACGGACAAACTGATCGACTGGAACCTGCGCCAATATGATTGGGATACGGTATCCCTGAGCAAGGTATTGGGCGACTATGAGAGATCAAATGTCTGGAACATCGCGCCGACAACCGATCAAGTACATTCGGCCGTCTTTCCGCTCAAACTTTGTCTGGAGATTGTGCGGTTATACTCGTTTGTGGGCGATCTAGTATTCGATCCTTTCGCGGGGAGCGGTACTCTGGCAAGGGCAGCTGTTGGTTTGGAAAGATACGCGCTGATGACAGAGATATTACCGGAGTACATTTCTCGTATGAAACAGCAACTAACATCGTCGTTGACTGACGAAAGGCCATTTCAATTCTTGGAGCAGCCGGAATTCGCGAAGGCGGCTAACCAATGGCTATAGCATTTCCCCCGGATTTGACCATGCAAATCATACGACTGGCCATCTTGGGACAAGATCACCGTGTTGTCGCGGTGGAGCTCATCGACGCCTATTTTGTCCAAGAAGTAGCGGACTTTTTGGAAGAATTGGTTGCTGCAAAAGGGTCTGGTGAGACGATTAATGAGGATTGGTATAGAGAGAGTTTTCTTGACCCTACTATATCCACATCCGAACAACTGCTGTGGCGAGCGGGTCTCAACAAAAAGACTGTTGAAAATGCTAGGGGGTCAAGCAGACGTGAGGTTATTATCGAAGAAGCGCTCAGTCACCATGACAAATTTGCTCGTGCAGTAGATTCGATGATTGATGGCGAACTGGATCTCAGCCTGACTATCAGTACAAGCGAGGGTAGCGTAGAGTTGGATCTTGCCGAAACGATTGTTGTTGTCAATGCCCTCGCCGTCCGGCGGGCGGCTTTACGCGGTGGAGTGTGGAGTACAATGGGTAAGCAGGTGGAGTCGCCACTTATGGAAACTCTCTGCAGGATGTACAATGTCCCTAATGAGAGGTATGGCAGGCGGCCGGCGCGTGGTCGGCAAGGGACTCGTGAGTCAGACTTCTATTTAATACCGGAAGGTGGCAATGAAGCGCTGTGCGAGGTGAAACTCATGGGGAAAGGTAACCCTGAAGGAGTGGACAGCGTCTTTGCCAGAGGTTCCCAGGTTGTCGTGGCAAGCACGCTTTCAGATGCCAATAAGCGGCAACTTGATGGCGCTAGAAGGAACTGGACTGAGCTACAGTCCATAGATGGGTTCCGCCGATTCGAGCAAACTCTCCAAGCCCTAGTTGTCCCATATGAGACCATCCCTCACAATGTCGATCTAAATCAGACAGTTGAGGAGGCCCTCGAGGCTGTCTTCGGTAATTGACGTCAGTCGACTTCGTCACTAGATAAACTTGGTGACTCGTGCTTTGGCACGAACGCTCCCCACTCCCCGTTGCCCCACTTTTGCAAAATCACCGTCAGCACTACGCTCGTAATCGTGCCCATGATGATGCCCGTCCACAGTGGGCCGAGTGTCAGCCCGATCAGCAGGCCGACCGTCTGTCCGCCTGCCCACTTTGCCCCCCTTGCCCATCTTGCCCCCCCTCTGACACCACCCCCTTCCCAACACCCTCCACCCCCGCTACCCTTACCCCATGGACTCCCTGAAAAGCCCCCAACACCCTCGGCGTAGCGCGACCCGTGTCAGCCAAAACGCCCGCCTTCATACCCCCATTTTTGACTCGAAAACTGAATTGTTTCTCATATTTGCAAAAAATTGGGTCGATTTTAGCCTTGCAACTTTACATAACGTTGGAAACAAATACCCTTCTCAGGCACAAAACGACTCCACCGTCAAACGCCATTTCGCGCCATTTCACGCAAAAAACCCCTTTTCGACGCAAAAAACGCCACTTTTGCCCACCTTGCCCGCATGTCCGTCTGTTCGGATATAATGCCTCCGCTAGACACCGTCACCAAGGAGGCCTCTTATGACCATGACCATAGTCGGCTATGACCCGGGAACGGGCCAGTTTGGAGGAGCCGTTGCCACCAAGAACCCCGCCGTAGGCTCGCGCGTGCTGCGCGGCCTGGGAGAAGTGGGCATGGTCGGCTTCAGTTCAAACGAGACCCAGCGACGCCGCGGCATAGCCATGCTCCAGCTGGGCTTTCCCGCCCCCGTCGTCCTGGAGGCGCTGATCAAGGTCAGTAAAGGGCAGGGGCAGTACAGCCTCATCGACCGCAGCGGCGTCTCCGCCGCCTACTCCTCGCCGTCCCTGGCTCCCTGGCACGGCAGCCGCAGCGGCAAGAACTACGCTTGCGGCGCCAACACCATGGTCGGCCCCGCGGTGGTGCAGGCGCTGGGAGACACCTTTGAGCAGACGGAAAACAGCGGCCTGCGCCTGGAAGAGCGGCTCCTCATGTGCCTGGAGGCGGCTCAGGCCACCGGCGGCGACAACCGGGGCAGGCAGTCCGCCGCCATCCAAGTCCACTGGAAGCGCATCGACGCCAACCCCTACCTGGACATCCGTATAGACGACCATCCCAACCCGATTCCGGAGCTGCAAGCCGTGACCAAGATTTACCGTCAGGCCTATCCTGAATACTCCTCGCAAACCTGGCCTGAGCTCGACGCGGGCGGCCATCCCATACTCTATCCCGGAAGCTGGTAGCACGTTGACATAGCCGCATATGTCATTACAATTGCCACTATCTACCGGGAGGCGGCCGGGCCGTTGCCGGCGCCTTGGATGGCATCTCTCTGAAGGAGCGTGAACCGTGCCTGTTGACAAAGAAATTTCCAGCAGCGTTATCAATTCTCTGAGGTGGCGCAACATCGGCCCGCCGCGCGGCGGGCGCGTGGTCGCCGTAGCCGCACATCCTACTCAGGACATGGTCTTCTACTTCGGCGCCTGCACCGGCGGCGTCTGGAAGACCAGCGACGGCGGCACTTACTGGGAAAATGTATCGGACGGCTTCTTCAAGACCTCCGCCGTCGGCGCAATCGCCGTCGCGGAATCGGATCCCAACGTCATCTACGCCGGGATGGGCGAGGCGTGCATCAGGGGCAACGTCTCCTACGGCGACGGCGTCTACAAGTCCACGGACGGCGGCGCGACATGGGCCAACGTGGGACTGCAAGACACCCGCCACATAGCCCGCGTCCGGGTCCACCCCAAGAACCCCGACTTGGTTTACGTAGCCGCGCTGGGCCATGCCTTCGGCCCTAACAGCGAACGCGGCGTCTTCCGTTCCACCGACGGCGGCAAGAACTGGGAGCGCGTGCTGTTTCGCAGTGAAAACACAGGCGCAATAGACCTCACTTTCGACCCGACCAACCCGCGCATACTATTCGCCGCCGTGTGGCAGGCGCATCGCACGCCGTGGAGCCTGAACAGCGGCGGGCCGGAGAGCGGCATCTTCCGCTCCACGGACGGCGGGGACACCTGGCAGGAGCTCAGCGGCAGGCCGGGGCTGCCCCAGGGAATCAAGGGACGCATAGGCATCACCGCCTCCGCCGCCCGCGCCGGGCGCGTTTGGACCACTATCGAGGCGGAACCGCCCGGGGTGTTCCTCTCCGACGACGGCGGCGAGACGTGGCAGCTGGTCAGCGACAACCTGGATATCCAGGCCCGTCCCTGGTACTACCAGCACATCTTCGCCGACCCGAAAGACGCGGAAACGGTGTGGATACTCAACTCCTCCGCCTGGAAGTCCACCGACGGCGGGCGCACCTTCAACCAGGTGAACACGCCTCACGGCGACAACCACGACCTCTGGATGGACCCTCGGAATCCCCAGCGCATGATTGAGGGCAACGACGGCGGGGCCACCGTCACCTTCAACGGCGGCGACACCTGGTCGACCATCTACAACCAGCCCACCGCCCAGTTCTACCACGTGGACACGGACAACCGGTTCCCCTACCGCGTCTACGGCACGCAGCAGGACAACTCCGCGATAAGCGTGCCCTCCCGCACCCACAAGGGCGTCATCCCCTGGGGCGATTGCTACACGGTCGGCAGTTCCGAAAGCGGCTACATCGCCGTCCACCCGGACGACCCCGATGTCGTCTTCTCAGGCGCGATAGGCAGCTCTCCCGGCGGCGGCGGCAACATGCTCCGCTACGACCACCGCACGGGACAGGTCCGCATCGTCACGGTTTGGCCGGAGTTCTATACCGGCTGGGGCGCAAAGGACATGAAGTACCGCTTCCAATGGACGTACCCCATCAAGTTCTCTCCCCACAACTCCAACGTCCTCTACGCGACCGGCAACATGGTGTTCCGCTCCACCGACCAGGGCGATAGCTGGGAAGCCATAAGCCCCGACCTCACCCGCAATGACCCCTCCACACTGGAGGTGTCTGGCGGCCCCATCACCAAGGACACCTCCGGCGCTGAGACCTACGCCACCATCTTCGCCTTTGCGGAGTCGCCGGTGGAGAAAGGTCTGTTTTGGGCCGGTTCGGACGACGGGCTGGTGCACGTCTCCCGTGACGGAGGCGAGAACTGGCAGGACGTTACGCCCAAAGACCTCGGCGAGTGGACTCTGATCTCCATGATCGAACCATCGTCCCACGACCCCGCAGTGGCTTACCTGGCCGCCACGCGCTACAAGCTGGACGACACCAGGCCGATGCTGTTCAAGACCTCGGACTACGGGGCGACTTGGACATCCATAGCGGACGGCATCCGCGAGGGCGATTATCTGCGCTGCGTGCGAGAAGACCCGGTCAACCCGGGTCTTCTCTACGCGGGCAGCGAGACCGGCGCATACGTATCGTTCGACCACGGAGCGGCCTGGCAGCCGCTTCAGTCGAACCTGCCCGCCGTCCCCGTCTACGACCTTGCCGTGAAGGAAGACGACCTGGTCGCCGCCACTCACGGCCGCTCCTTCTGGATACTGGACGACGTTACACGCCTGCGCCAGATAAGCCGGGATATAGCGGACAAGAGAGCGTATCTCTTCAAGCCCCGCGATACGTACCGCCCCGCGGCTCCGTTTGGAGCCAGGCGCGGTTCCGCGGGCAAGAACTACATGCTTTCGCTGGGCGCTCCCATCGCCTACTACGAGACCAAGGACGAGATGGGGAACGTTGTTCAGAAACTGCTCGACGCCGGCGAGAACCCGCCACATGGCGTCATCGTCACCTACTATCTGAAAGACGCCCCGGAGAGTGAAGCGACCCTGGCCTTCCACGATTCCAACGGCGGTCTGATCAAGACCTTTTCCAGCTTGAGGCTTGCGGAGCCGTCCCCGTACCAGCCGGAAGACCCCCGCCTGTCTGCCAATCAGGGCGGCAACTCCTTTGTCTGGGACATGCGATATCCATACGCCCGCAAGGTTCCCGACGACAAGGCGTTGGACTCAGTGACCACCGGCCCTCTGTCCACTCCTGGGACGTACTCGGTTACCCTCACCGTGGACGGTGAATCCCAAACTCAGAGCTTCCAGCTGCTCAAAGACCCTCGCGTAGCCGCCAGCCAGCAGGACTTCGACGAACAGCTTGCCGCCTCTCTGCAGGTGCGCGACAAGCTATCGGAGGTCACCGACGCCATCGTTTCTCTGCGCAGCATCCGGGAGCAGGCCCAGGAGTGGGCCAAGCGCGCCGAAGGCTCTCCCGCCGCCGACACGGTGACCGCCGCCGCCGATGGCCTCAAGGAGAAGCTCACCGCTATCGAAAACGAGCTGATGCAGACAGGCTACAGGGGCGAACGCGACCGCCTTCACATTCAGGTCAAGCTCAACCGCAAGCTCGCCGAGCTGATGAACGTGATTGCAGCCGCCGACTTCAAGCCGACCAAGCAGATATATGACGTCTTCACCGACATCACGGGGCGCATAGACCCTAATCTTCAGAGCTTGCAGCAGGTCAAGGACAAGGACTTGGAGGAGTTCATCAATCTGCTCCATGAGATAGAGGTGCCGCCAATAGCGCCGTAGCTCCGGCATGACACTCCTGCCGCGCATGGATTCCCGTGCCTGGCACGAGAATGACCGGAGAGGGGATGGGAGCGGCGTCCTCCTTTCGTCATGCCCGTGACGACGGGCATCCAGGGGTCGTGAGGTGCTGCCACCCGTGAGCTTAAAGCGCCGTACGGTCGGGCGTTGCCATGCCGTCGTTCCAAGACTGCGATCATCCGGTAGAGGGCAGGAGCCTCAGGCTAGCCCGGGGCCGGCGGTGTTAGCCCGCTTTCAATTCCTCCAGCTTGCTGTTGACGGTTTCCGCTTCCAACGACAGCCTCTGCCACTCTTCCCAGAGCGATTCCGCCTCCGCTTTGAGCACGCGATACTCCTCTCCTGAGGCGGCAATCTGAGCCGGCTCATCAAATTGACCAGGGTTGGAGAACATGGCCTCCAACTTTGCTATCCGTTCATCGTAGTCAGCCAGGGAAGCGTATATATCCTCTATGCGGACCGCGAGTTTGCGCGCCTCTTTGTTCAGCGACCGGCGTTGCTGCTCGCTGGGGCTGATTGACCTGCCGTTACGGCTCTTAGGCTGTTGTTCCAAGACGTCCGTTGAACCGGCGCCTCTCTCGCCGGTCTCGGTTTGCTTTTTGTAGAGATAGCTGTCGTAGCTTCCGGGGAAAATCGTGAGTTGACCGCCGTCTACCTCTGTGATCTTGTTTGCAACCTGGCTAATTAGAGTCCTGTCGTGGGTTATGAAACAGATAGTCCCCTGATAATCGCCGAGGGCGTCTGTGAGGACCTCCCTGGAAGCGATGTCAAGGTGGTTGGTCGGTTCATCCATGAGGAGCAGGTTGCTGGGCTGGAGCAGCAGTTTGGCCAAGGCCACCCTGGCCTTTTCGCCGCCGGACAGCACGGCAACCGGCTTATACACGTCGTCGGCGCTGAAGAGGAAGCCGCCGAGAGTAGTGCGCAGGTTCTGCTCCGATTCCATTGGCGCCGCCTGCTTCAGCTCCTCAAGGATTGTATTGTCGGGGTTGAGGAGTTCAAGCACGTGCTGCGCGTAGTAGGTCGTGATCACGTTGTGGCCGGTCTTTCTTTCGCCCTCATCAATTGGAATGACGTCCGCCAGTATCTTCAGCAGCGTCGACTTGCCGGCGCCGTTTGGTCCCACCAAGGCAACACGGTCGCCGCGCGAAAGCGTGAGATTCATGCCGAGATATACCAAGTTGTCTCCGTAGGACTTGCTGATGTTGGTCAGAGATATGACCTCGGAGCCGCTGCGCGGGGGTTTGGGGAATGAATAGCGAACTTTCTTGGTGGCCCTTGGCAACCTGATGATCTCTATCTTCTCAAGCTGCTTCAAACGGCTCTGCACCTGGCTGGCTCTTCTAGCCTTGGAGCGGAAGCGATCTATGAATTGCATTTGCCTCTGAACCTCGCGCTCCTGCCGGGCGGAGGCCGCCCGCTTGACTTGGAGATCGCGCTCGCGTGCAACCAGGTAATCGTCATAGTTGCCTCTGTGAAGCGCCACCTCGTCCGGTTCAATGGCAAGAACCCTGGTTACGGTCCGGTTCAGAAAAGTTCGGTCGTGAGATGTGACCAGCACGCCGCCTTGAAAGGAGGCCAGGTACTTCTCAAACCACAGGTTTGCCTCAAGGTCAAGGTGATTAGTCGGCTCGTCAAGGAGTAACAGGTTGGGCTTCCTGAAAAGAATCCTGGCGAGGCTTGCTCGCATGATCCAGCCGCCGCTGAACTCGCTAATGGGCCTTCTAAAGTCCTGCTGTTTGAACCCCAGGCCCAGGAGGATTGCCTTGGCCTCGTGCTCGCGGTCCGCTCCGCCCGCAGCCTCCAACGCCATATCAAGCTTGCTGAGTCGGCGCAGCAGGTGGCGCTGTTGCGCAGAGTTGGATTCCGTTGACAGGGCCTCCTGCGCAGCGGCAATCTCAGCCACCAGTGCATTCACTTCGAAAGCGGCGTCCAGCACCTCTTGCAGCAGGGACTTGCCGGCAAAGAGACCGGGCTCCTGCTTAAGGTAGCCTATAGTTACGTTGCGCTGTTTGGACACCTTCCCTGTGTCGGGCGCGATATCGCCTGCCAGAACGTCCATTAGCGTGGTCTTCCCCGAGCCGTTTGGGCCTATCAGAGCAATGCGGTCTCCGGCAGCCAGGCTCAATGTGAGTCCGCTGAACAGGGTTCTGGTTGAGTAGGCTTTGCTGATGTCGTGCGCAACTATCATGTCGTTTTGCCGGAGCTATCATCTTATCTGTAGGGTGAGAGTGCAAGATGCAGTGGTTTCACACCAACCGTCTGCGAATCTGTAATAAAATGACCGCACTGATGCGGCTCAGTGGATTATCCAACCTTCTTAAAGCAAAGTCGGCATGGAGAGGAACCCCACTCTTGGATCTGGAAAAGGAAAAGCGACGGCTCCTGGAGCTGATATACAGGGAAGTCAAAGACCGCGGAGTGATAGACGCCATGGCAAGCGTGCCCAGAGAGGCGTTCGTGCCTGCGGCCAGTAGACACCTGGCCTATGAAGACATCCCGCTGCCCATAGGCCAGGGGCAGACGATATCTCAACCGATGATTGTGGCCATGATGGTTTCCATGCTCAACCTCAAGCCCGGCGACAGAGTCCTGGAAGTGGGCACGGGTTCGGGGTATCAGGCGGCGGCGCTCTCCTTGCTTGCCAAAGAGGTGATTACCACGGAACGGTTCAAGAGCCTTGCCGACGGCGCAAGGGAGCGGCTGCGGTCTCTGGGCTATCACAACGTCGCGGTGCATCAGGCGGGCGATGTCCTGGGCAGGAGCGAGGATGCGCCGTTCGATGCCATAGTAGTCGCCGCCGCCGCGCCCAGGCTGCCCAGGGCGCTCCTCGAGCAGCTGAGCGAAGGCGGGCGTCTGGTGATTCCGGTCGGCTCGCGGAGCCAGCAGGACCTGCTGCTCGTCACGAAGTCGCACGACGGCTATTCCGTGAAGAACCACGGGTCGTGCCGCTTCGTCCCGCTGGTCGGGGCCGGAGCCTGGCCGGAGCACGATGCGCCGGAGCACGATGCGCCGGATGCGGGCTAGGGCGGCTCTTATAGTGGAGGCATCGCTTTTGTTGTATAGTGAAGGGGCAAGGCGCTTGCGAGAGAACGGGAATGAACCAGACATCGTACAATGGCCGCAGCAGGATTTATCTGGCACAAGCCTCGGAGGAGCTTGCCAAAGCCGATTTGTGCCAGGCTTCCGAAAAGGGCTGGGGCGCGGCTGCCGAGATAGTCAAAGCCGTGGCCGAGGCGCGGGGCTGGGAGCATAACGGTCACCGGCAGCTTTACGGCATTGTGAGCAGTTTGGCTGACGAGACCAATGACGAGGAACTGAGGAACCGGTTTGCAGCGGCCGGTCAGTTGCACACCAACTTCTACGAGGACTGGCTCGACCGCGCCACTGTAGAAGCCCTCCTCAAACAGGTAACCCGCTTCGTTGAGAGGATGGAGAGTCTGCTTGCCGCCGGAGCGCCTGTTTCAAGCGGATGAAGCGGCGGCTTGGCAGGCGCGACCAATGAGCGCGCCGAATCCGCCGCCGGGCTATGTTCAGATTGACGTGTGGACTCCCGACAGGTTGTCCGGTAGAGATTGGGTTGTCCTGTTCGTCGCCTTTGTGATTCTGGCGTATGTCTCTCTTCAGCTCATGGTCCTGTCCCAGCTGGTGTTTTCCGGCGTGGATAGCTTCACCATATTGCAGGGGACTTTCATTGCCGGGCTTGTCATAGGGACAGTGGTTGGGGCCACGCTGCATGAGATGGCCCACGCCATCGCCTTCCTGGCGTACGGCGGGCGTCCGCGCTTCGGATTCAAGCCCTGGACAA
The DNA here is from genome assembly GCA_963667055.2 of Dehalococcoidia bacterium. Lineage (GTDB taxonomy): Bacteria > Chloroflexota > Dehalococcoidia > Lucifugimonadales > QGNO01 > DAOUJH01. The sequence goes on along the minus strand of OY762956.1, from coordinate 436,736 downwards.
AGTTCGGTCCGGTCTTCTGGGTCGGAGCTCCCGGCTGCTACCTGAGCAGGTCGAAATTCGCGGTAGCGGCGCTTGCGCCGGCCGCGCTGTTGACGGCGTTGCTGCCGCCTGTTCTGCTTTTCGCGCCCGTGGGCGGCATCGTCCACGCTGCAGCGCTGTGGGCCTTCTTCCTGGGAGTCACAGGGTCGGTGGGCGACGTTGTAATCCTCAGCAAGGTGATGCGGTATCCGCACGGGTCGCTTTTCGAGGACGGCGGCGACGGGTTCAAGGTGTTCGGGGCTGCGAGCAGAGAGGAGGCGCAGTAGCAGCCGCTACAAGAGAGCCGTTCTTTCCCGTTACTTTCTTCTCTTCATCCCCAGAGCCTCTGGACAAATAGGGCTACCGAGGAAGCAACCGCGATTGAAGCGACCATCATTCCTATTATCCACTTGACAAGGCTGGTCTCCAGTTTGGCAAGGTCAGCCTTCGTAGCGTAGTGTTGCAGTTCCTCTCGAAGCTCTGACCTGGTGATGGGGTGTTCTGCTGTTGCCATATCAGGGCCTCCTTACTCTACCTCATAAGTTCTTGACTGCTATATCCAGTGTATAATACTCCGTGAGGTCAATTCCCACAACCATGACAACAGCCACAATAGAGACCATATACGAAGCCGTAATCGGGCTGGAGGTGCACGTCCAGCTCCTCACCAAAAGCAAGATGTTCTGCGCCTGCCGCGCCGGTTATCAGGGCGCTGAGCCCAACACCGAGGTGTGTCCGGTTTGCCTGGGCATGCCCGGCGTCCTACCCGTGATCAACAAACGCGCCGTGGAGTTCGTCATGATGACCGGCCTGGCGCTGAACTGCGGCATCGCGGCGGAGACCAAGTTCGATAGGAAGAACTACCCCTATCCCGACCTGATGAAGGGCTACCAGATTTCGCAGTACGACCAGCCCATAGCCAGCGGCGGATGGATGTCCATCCCGTCGGACGGCGGCGAAAAGCAGGTGCGCGTCAACCGCGTCCACCTGGAAGAGGACGTGGCCAAGCTGTTCCATCGCACCGACGAAACGGGAGAGGCCTACAGCCTGCTGGACGTGAACCGCGCCGGAGTGCCCCTCATGGAGATAGTGGGCGAACCGGACCTGCGCTCGCCGGAGGAGGCGCGGCAGTACCTGGTGAAGCTGCGCACCATCCTGCGCTACCTGGGTGTGTCCACGGCCAACATGGAGGAGGGCAGCTTTCGTTGCGACGCCAACATCAGCATCCGCCCCCAGGGCAGCGACGAGTTTGGCGCAAAGGTGGAAGTGAAGAACATGAACAGCTTTCGCTCCGTGTTCCGCGCCCTACAGCACGAATGGGAACGACAGGCCGCAGTCTTAGAAGACGGAGGGCATATCGAGCAGGAGACGCGCGGCTGGCTGGAGGACAGGGGAGTGACCGCTTCGCAGCGCTCCAAGGAGCATGCCCATGATTATCGCTACTTCCCGGAGCCTGACCTGACGCCTTTGAAGATCAGCCGCCAGTGGGTGGACGAGGTGCGGGCAAAGATGCCCGAACTGCCGGATGCCAGGCTCCGTCGCTACGTCGACGAGCTGGGGCTGAGCGAGTACAAAGCGGGACAGCTCACCTTGGGCACAAGCGCTACCAGCAACTATTTCGATTCCGCAATGAGCCACGCAGGCGATATGAGCGAAGCGAACAGGCGCAAGCGGGCCGACGTCTTGTGCAACCTTGTCCTCGGCGACGTTACGCGGCTGTACAACACCATCGGCCAGGAGGTGAGCGGCGATAGGCTGGACGCCGGGCGCCTCTTTGAAGTCGCCGTCATGCTGGAGGAGGGCAAGCTGAGCACCAACATGGCATCGGAGGTGCTCGACGCCTTATTTGAGTCGCCGGAAAAAGCGCCGTCGGACATTGTGCGTGAGAGAGGTCTGGAGCAAATCTCCGACTCGTCCGCCATAGAGGATGCGGCGGACCGCGCCATCGATGACAATCCCAAGGCAGTCCAGGACTACATGAGCGGCAAAGAGACGGCGGTCAAGTTCCTGGTGGGCCAGGTGATGAAAGCGACCAGGGGCCAGGCAAACCCCGCGCTGGCCAACCAGGTCTTGCGACAGAAGTTGGACGGTCTGAAGGAAGGATAAGGTTGAGGCCCGCTTGACACCTGAAGCGTCCCTGTTAGAGTTAATGAGAGGTAACAAGAACAAATGCAGACATACGTAAGCATTGCGGCAATAATTCTCTCCATTGTCCTCATAGTAGTGGTGCTGGCCCAGGTCAGAGGCGGCGGCACCGGCCTGTTCGGCGCAGCCGAGGGTACGTTTCGCACCCGCCGCGGCGTAGAACAGACCCTGTTTCGCTTCACCATCGTGCTTGGGGTGCTTTTCGTAGTGCTGTCGCTCGTTGGCGTCTGGAGGCCCTGGGAACGGTTCTAGGGAGCCATGCCCGGCCCGGTGATTACCCTGCTCAGCGACTTCGGCCTGTCCGATTCCTACGTCGGCTCCATGAAAGGGGTGATCTACGACATCTGCCCCGGAGCCAGCGTGGTGGACATAACCCACGAAGTGCCGCCGCAGGACGTGCTGCAAGGAGCGTTCCTGTTGAGCACAGCGTGGCGCTTCTTTCCCTCCGGCACCGTGCACGTAGCCGTAGTCGATCCCGGCGTTGGAACCGAGCGCAAGCCGTTGCTGGTGCGGGTACGTGACCACTTTTTCCTGGCGCCAGACAACGGCATCCTCAGCCTTGCCGTGCCCGAAGAGAACGCCGAGGCCGCTCCCTTCCAGTCCTACCAGGCAGCCGTTCCACCGGGGGTCGAAGCGTTCGCTTTGACCAACCCCGCCTACTGGCTGCATCCGGTGAGCAACACCTTCCACGGACGCGACATCTTTGCCCCCATAGCGGCCAATCTGCTGCTGGGCGTCGCACCCGCCGACATGGGAGAGCGGGTGGAGGAGATGGTCAGGCTGGCGGCGCCGCGCCCAATGTGGAAGGACGGCTTTCTAACGGGCTACGTGCTGCACGTGGACAGGTTCGGCAACGTGGTGACCAATATCGTAATGCGGGACATCAAGGAGATGTCGGGTGGAATTGAAATAGAGGTCGGCAATAGGAAGATAGACCGCTTCTCCAAGAACTACGGTGAAGCGGAGGGACTGACCGCCCTAATCGGCGGGCATGGGTACCTGGAGGCGGCGCTGCCTAACGGGAACGCGGCGCTGGAACTGGGGGTGCGGGTTGGGGACAGGGTAGTGGTGAGAAGGCTCAGCCCTTCACCAGTTTGACGGCGTCGCCCGGTCTCAGCGCGCCGGTCTTGACCACCGTGGCGGCTACGCCTCTGCGCCCCAGAAAAGACTTGATGATGTCCTTGTGATACACGTTGAGCGTGGCGCAGGGCGCGTTCTGGCCGCTGACCCGCACCACGACGTCCGCTCCCAGCTCCAGAAGGTCGCCGTCCTTCAGGCCGGACAGATCGCCGAGGCCGCTGACCTGTATGTTCTCGCCGATGGAACCGGGGCCCAGATCCACCCGCAACTGATCGCTTACCGCCTCCAGCGCTTCCTGGGCCACTATCGTGACGTGGCGCTTATTCGGCTCAGGGTCGCCGGTCTTCTTGTGCTTGTTTATCGGGCCGGAGTGAAAGTCGCCCTCCACGCCGTGGCTGCCAATCGCTATCTCAGGCTGCGGATACTTGGGCACGCCGCTTTCCGCTCTGAGGCATACCGCTACTACCGTTCCATGCTCCAACGTTTGATGCATTGCTCAGGCTCTATCTCCTAGCTCAGCCTCGGCCAGTATACGTATGAATTCACCAACCGACGCCAGATATTGATGAACCGAGTCCTCGTCCAGCCAGCCCTCGTAGAAATTCGTGTGCAGACCGTTTGCAAATGCAAAGCCCGCGTTGAACTGCTGGTTGCCCAAGCCGGACACCGTCTTGAACAAGTCCCTATGGCTGCTGTGTGGAACCCCGCGATGTTCGGCTACCGCTTTGACCATCTGGGCGGCTGCGCCCCAGCCCTTTTCCGATGCTTGCCGCAAGTCCCCGTTGGCAAGCTCGTCTTGAGCTTGTTGCCAGTATATGAGCGCTTGTTCCTTGTAAGGAGCTTGTGTAACCAACTTTGCTTCTCCCCGTGTTCTACCGCTATTTTAACAAAGGATCCTCGGCCAGGTCTATGACGGCGCGTCCCTCACGGCTGAAACCGTGGTTCACAGCCCCAGTTTACCAGGATTCATCAGGTTGTGTGGGTCAAGGGCGCACTTGATGCGCCTGGCGGTTTCCAACCTGTCGCCCCATTCCTCCTGCACAAGGTGCGAAAGCTTCAGCCCGACGCCGTGGCAGTACTCCATGGCGCCGCCCATCTCTTGCGCCAGCCGGAGCACCTCGTCCACGGTTTCCACGAAACCGTCCCGCCGCGCGTCGTCTTCCAAGCGCGCCCCGGTCATTATGAACGAGAACAGTCCGGGGTCGGTCCAAACGGAATACTCCCTGACCGCAACGTCGTTCCGGCTGCTGATCTCGTCTACCCGGCGGCGGAACTCCAGAACGGATGAAACGGGAAGGGCCAGGTGCAAGTAGTCCCAGTGGCCCCTGTCGGCCCACCATCTTGACCACCGTTCACGGGGCGGCAGGGGGAGCGCCTCCCGCTTGTAAGCCTCCCCGCTGTCGTGCCGCGATTCCCAGTACGCTGCCGTCTCATCCGGCCCGATGTCGCTGCCCCCGCGCTCCTTGCAGATGTGCAGCGCGCGCATCTCCTGGGCGTCCACCTCCTCTTTGTACCCTTCGAAGACCATGTACAGAAGGACGCTGTCGCCCGGCTCTTCGGTGAGGTCGGTCAGAGCGGGGCGCAGGCCGATGGAGAACATCTCCGACACGGCGTGAAACCCGTCTTCGAATGTATTGAATGAGACCGTGGCGAAGCGGCGCTCCTCAGGCAGCGGGAAGACGCGTAGAGCGGCGGCGGTGATTATGCCCAGCGTCCCTTCCGAGCCGATGAACAGCGCGTTCAGGTCCGGCCCGGACGCCGGTTTGGGCACGGCCTTGGTGGTCATCACCTCCCCTGTAGGCAGGACGACTTCCAGCGCGGCCACCTGTGCCCCCATGGAGCCGTAGCGTGCGGCAAGATAGCCGACGCCGTCGGTGGAGATGGCTCCTCCCACGGTTGCGATGGACTTGCTGTAGGGGTCGTGTCCGAGCATGAGGCGATGGCTTGCCAGCGCGGCGTCCAAGTCCTCCAAGACGACGCCGGCCTCGGCCCAGGCTATGCCGTCCACTTTCCAGACGGCGCGAACCCTATCCATGCGCTGCATGTCCACCACGATGGAACCTGCCGGAGGCACCGCCGCGCCCATTACTCCGGTGCCGCCTCCGTATGGGACTAGGGGCGTTTCGCAGTGGTTTGCTATCCGCACGATTTCGGACACTTCGTCCGTGGATTGGGGGAAGACCACCGCCAGTGGCGCGCTCCACGCGGAAGCGTCCGTATGGTAAGCCCGCGATGGGTTCAGTGCGTCGGCGGAGTGGAAGTCGACGGTGCGCTGATCGGTGAATACCGAACGGCTGCCAAGAGAGCGACGTAAGCGGTTCACTGCGTCGTGAGGCATGTTCCTATGTTATCAGCAAGGAGAGATAAGCGAGTAGGTTGGGAACATGCCTCATACGAATGGAATTGAGAGCCATTGGGCAATATTGAAGCGAGGGCATGACGGAGTGTATCATCGCTCTAGCCCAAAGCGCCTAGACCGCTACGCGACAGAGTTTGAGGGCAGGCACAACCAGATAGAGCTTGTGACGCTTAGGTCTAACGGTTAAGAGATTGGCCTACGCCGAGGGGTTCGGTATCTTCTGCCAAGTCATCTTCTTGGTTGCACTCTCGAAGCAACCGTACAAAGAAGTCGCTGGTCTAGCTACTAACATTAGGCACTAGGATTATCTATGAACATTTCGACCATTGCGGATTGGTCTAGCATTGTTCAAGCGGTTATTGCCTTAATAGCACTGATAGTTGCGGGCGGCTTTGCCATTTTCAAGTTTCGTCTATTCAGACCCTTTGAACCGCATCTATCGCTCTCTCAGGAAGTTTCCCACAGATTCACGGACAGCGATTACGTTCACCTCGCTGTTACCGTTATGTTGAACAATAATTCGAGGGTGCGAGTAACACTTAACGAGGCTTTTATACGTTTTCAACAAGTACGCCCGATTACAGGTACAGAGTTAGAAAGCCTGTATGCCCAAGCGTTCACAAGCGGGGAGTACACGGACATTCAATGGCGTGTGATAGACGAGTTCCAACGCACTTGGCCTAAAAACACCCTAATTATAGAACCTGGGGAGACCCATCAAGAGGTCTACGAGTTCATAGTTGCTTCCAATCTAAAGACAATCCTTGTGTACACTTTCTTCTATAACTCTAAGCGTTCCTCTAATTCCGCGGAAGGTTGGGCGGCAACTACGATTCATGATATAGTCTAAGTAGGACTTTGAGGTGGACGACATGTTTAAGAACTTTTTCAGAAAAGAAGAAGGTACGAGAGGATCAACGCCGAGAATAGCGCCACCTAAGACCGAAGGCAATGGCAAGCCGCCTGGAGCTGCGCCAATTAAGATTGTTGAGAGTGTGCCTGAAAAGAAACCCTAAGCTTACAACTCCGCACCAGAGTTAACGAGGGAGAAGCGTTGGCTTCCCTCTCGTAGCGTTTAGGTCTTCTTGGCACACAGGCATAATAATTCCCTCTAAACTGGCACTCCGTTGCTGAAAGCGCGGCAGTCCTGCCCTCCGCCTAACGCATCCGCCACTGGGTGCCTTCCGCCGAGTCTTCCAGCGAAACCCCCAGTTCGGCCAGTCGATCCCTGATGGAGTCGGCCAAGGCGAACTGCCTGGCCTCCCTCAGTTGGGTGCGCACCTGCACCAGCATGTCTATGAAGGGATGCGCCGCCACGTCGTCACCGGTTGCGGGGGCGGCGAACGTGAGGCCGAGGAGTTCGCCAAGCCCGCGCAGAGTCTGCTGCGCTTCGACCAGGTTCTTGCCTTCGCCGCGCGCCCGGTTGATGTCCCGGCACAGGTCGAACAGCGCCGCTATGGCCCTGGGCGTGTTCAGATCGTCGTCCATGGCCTCTTCGAACCGCTGCTTGTACGACATTGCGTCCAGCGGTTCCCCTTCCGCGGGCGACGGCAGCAGGGCGGCGCGCATGCGCTCGGCGGCGCGTTCCTGCGCCAGGACGTTTTCGTCGCTGTAGGTGAGGGGGCTGCGGTAGTGGGAAGTGAGGAAGAAGAGGCGCAAGGCGTCCGTGGAGAACCGTTCCAGCGCTTCCCTCATGGTGATGAAGTTCCCCAGCGACTTGCTCATCTTGTCCTGGCCCATCCTGACCATGCCGTTGTGCATCCAGAACCGCGCCAGCGGCTTGCCGTCGTTGTAGGACTCGGTTTGTGCTATCTCGTTTTCGTGGTGGGGAAAGACCAGGTCGCGGCCTCCTCCGTGTATGTCGATGGTCTCTCCAAGATAGGCCAGCGACATGGCGCTGCACTCTATGTGCCAGCCCGGCCTGCCCTTGCCCCAGGGGCTGTCCCAGGACGGTTCGCCGGGCTTTTCGCCCTTCCACAGCGCGAAGTCCAGGGGGTCTTGCTTCATCTCGCCCGGCTCGATTCTGGCGCCGGCTCTCATCGTGTCCGGGGTGCGGTGGCTCAGCTTGCCGTACTCCTTGTTTCGCCTGACCCGGTAGTAGACGTCGCCGCTTGCCGGGTATGCCATGCCCTTCTCTATGAGGCCACTGATCATCTCTTGTATTCCGGCTATCTCCTCCGTGGCCCTGGGGTAGACGTGCGCTCGCCGGACGTTGAGGGCGTCCATCTCTTCAAGGTAGGCTGCGATGTTGCGCTCCGCCAGTTCCGCGACGGATATGCCCATCTCGGCTGCGCCCGCTATCATCTTGTCGTCGATGTCGGTGAAGTTCTCTACGTGCTTGACCTGCTGCCCCCGGTACTCCAGGTAGCGGCGCAGCACGTCGAAGACGACGGCTCTCATGGCGTGCCCGACGTGGCTGGACGCGTACGGCGTGACGCCGCAAACGTACATCTTGACCGTCCCGTCGGAGGGCGTCAGTTCTCTTTTCTGTTCGCTAAGGGAATCGTACAGGTTCATGATTCCGGCTCGATGGAGGCCACGCTGTAGCAGGCGATGCCCTGGCCGCTTCCGGCAAAGCCCAGGCCGTCCGTGGTAGTGGCCTTCACGCTCACCCTATCCGGCTCCACTCCCAGACAGTCCGCGATGGATTGCCTCATAGCCTGAAAGTACGGCGCCAGCTTGGGACTTTGAGCCACGATTGTAGCATCCACGTTCAAGACACGCCAACCGCCCTCTTTGAGAACGGCGTTCGCTTTCGACAGCATCTTCAGGCTGCTTATGCCCTCGTAGCGCGGATCATCCGACGGGAAGTGCTGGCCGATGTCGCCCAGGGCCGCCGCGCCAAGCAGGGCGTCTATGACGGCGTGGAGCAGCACGTCGCCGTCGCTGTGACCGGCCAGTCCCTTGTCGCTGGGAATCCCGACGCCCCCCAGAACCAGCGGTCGCTGGGGAACAAGGCGGTGAGCGTCATAGCCTATGCCGGTCCTCAAACTCCCACGTCCTGCCGTTGCTTCAGAAGGGCCTCGACTATTGCCGCGTCCTCCCTGGTGGTGACCTTTATGTTGGAATATGAGCCGAAGTAGAGATGTGCCGGGTAACCGGCCTGCTCCATGAGCGCCGCCTCGTCGGTTACGGCGGCGGCGACGCGGTTGAAGGCGTCGCGCAGCCTCCGCAGGGGGAATACCTGCGGTGTCTGAGCGGCCCACAACTTGTCGCGGTCAAGGGAGGCCTCCACCTGCCCGTCGCAGCCCCGCACCTTGATGGTGTCCGTTACCGGCACGGCGGCCACGGCGGACCCCCACCGGATTGCTTCGTCGATGCCCCGCTCTATGAGGTCCGGTTCAATGCAGGGACGCGCGCCGTCGTGCGCCACGACCCATTCCTGGTCGTCCAGGCACTCGACGCCGTTGCGAACCGAGTCCTGGCGCCGCTCGCCTCCGGCTTGAATGCTGCGCACCTTGCGGAAGCCGTGCGCTTCGACAAGCGCCTTCCCCGATTCGATAGAGGAGGAACGGAGCACGAGCACAACGCTTTCTATGGACGGCGCGGCTTCGAATGCGGCCAGGGAGTAGGTCAGCAAGGGTTGGCCTAGGATATCCATGAGGGTCTTGTCTATGCCGTCCATTCGCGTGCTTTGTCCTGCGGCTACAATCACGGCTCCGGCCCGCCGAGGCATGGCGTTGCTGGAATCAGGGCTGTTTTCGTCCCCGGGCATGTCTAGCGAGCTCTGGGCTGGGCAAAGATGAGGCGGCCCGCCGCCGTCTGCAATACTCGCGTCACGGAAACCTCTACGGCGCTGTCCAGGAAGACTCTACCGCCTTCCACAACTACCATTGTGCCGTCGTCCAGGAAGCCGACTCCCTGTCCGGCCTCTTTGCCCTGCTGGATCACGTGTACCGACATCTCCTCTCCCGGCAGCACCACCGATTTGAGGGCGTTGGCCAGCTCGTTGACGTTGAGAACGCTGACGCCCTGGATTTCGGCGACGCGGTTCAGGTTGAAGTCGGTGGTCACGATGGGGGCGTTCAAGCTCTCCGCAAGCATGACCAGCTTTGCATCGACCTCTAAGCCGTTCCAGTGGTCGACGTCCAGCACCTCCACCGGCGTGGAGGACTCCTTGCGCAGCTTGTTCAGCATTTCCAGGCCGCGCCGTCCCCTGTTTCTGCGCAGGGAGTCGCTGGAGTCGGCGATGTGACGCAGTTCGTCCAGGACGAAGCGGGGTATGACCAGCGGCCCGTTGATGAAACCGCTCTCGGAGATGTCCGCGATGCGTCCGTCTATGATGGCGCTGGTGTCCAGCACTATCTTGCCGTTGGAGGATTCGGAATGGGCCTGAGAGTTGCCGGTTTGGGGGAAGAACGCGAGGAAATCGCGCTCCCTGCTCACCGCGATAGCCGCGCCCGCCGTGGCGAACAACAGGTTGAGGACAATGGGCAGCCACACGCCGGGCCAGCCGGGTATTCTTGCGAAAGGCAGGGAGATCAGTATGGCGATAACCAGTCCGGCGACAAGCCCCAGCGACGCCGCGGCCAGCCTGGCCGTGGAGACGTTGCGGGATGCGTTGACCGTGCTCCGTATGAACGCCCTGGATGCGTACGGCGCGGCAATAGCGCCAACGACGACTCCAATCAGCGTGCCGATGAGACCGAGGGGAACGTCGCCGGTGAAGTCAACGGCATTGCCTACTGCGACGCCAAGGGGCCATCCACCCAATCCCAACAGGATAGCTCCAATGAGGCGAGGGAAGAGATTGGAAATAGACAAATGATTCCTCCTCTACCACCCCTTCTCTCCCGGCGACAAGATTTGATGATTACGCCGGGCAATTATGAAGGAAATGTCACCGCGGGCCACTGACGGGCTTACGGGACAAAATCAAAGAATAATTACAGCCAAAGTGTAGCAAAGGCGCGGCTGCCCTGTCAAAAACGGGGGTTGTCAGGAAGGGAGTGTAATATAATGGGCGTATGTCGAGGCACAGGCTATACTTGGATGAATCCGGAGACCACACTTACGGTTCACCAACTAGTTCTGTCGACCGCTATTTGGGGCTGACCGGCATTCTTATGCAGGATGATTACTATCGCTCAAATGTACACGCCCAGTTTGAGCAACTAAAGCAGTTGCATTTCCCCCACAACCCAGATGACCCCGTGGTGCTGGTACGGAGTCGCATAGTAGGGAGAAGGGGGCCTTTTGGACGCTTGTCAAACCCAGATAGGCGTGAGGCATGGGAAGACGCCTTCGTTAACTTCATTCAACCACTACAGATGGTGATATTTACAGTTGTGATCGATAAGCAAGATCATCTAGCCACCTACGGCCACGCCGCTCGTCATCCGTATCACTATTGCTTAACTGTGTTGCTAGAGAGACTGGTCGGCCATTTGCGATTCCAAGGCGGTATAGCCGATGTGATGGCCGAATCTAGAGGAGGTAAGGAAAACAACGAGTTACAGCGAGTATATGAAGATGTGTATAGTCATGGGACGTACTACCGCAAAGCATCCGAATTCCAACGGGTGCTGAGCAGCAAAGAAATTAAGTTTAGGACAAAGGAACATAACATCGCCGGTCTCCAACTGGCGGACTGCCTAGCAGCACCTTCCAAGTTGGATGTAATATTAGGGCATGGACGTACAGTAGTTCCTGGGCCTAGTGACTATACCATTCGACTGATCAATGTAATAAAGCGAAAATATAGTAGATACGGGAGAGTGCTGCTTGCGTAGGCAAATGGAAAAGGCGGGTCATAAACCCGCCTTCCACGCTAGCCCTTACGGACTATCCACCTTCGGTCATCCGAATTAACTCTAACGTATCTTAATATAGGCGCTTTGTCAATAGTTTGACTCATTCTCGTTCAAGAAGCCGGATCAGGCACTCCCAACAGGTCTATTCCATAAGCGCAACCGTAAGCTATTGCGATCGCGCGTATCGTCTTTCCGATGGCGGCGGCGGTGAGGAACTTCCAGGCGGGCATTCGCAGAGCGCCCGCCGCCAGCCCCGCGAAGTCGAAGATGGGGTTCGGTATCAATCCCAGCAGGACTATGGCTACAAAGCCCCGTCTTTCCACCCAGCCGTTGATCCGTTGATAGTACCGACCCTTTTGGAAGAAGCCCTGCCCGCCATAACCGGCGATGTAGCCCGTCATCTCTCCCAACGCCTGGCCGGTTCCGCCAAGGATTCCCACCAGAAGCGGATTGAGAATGGTTCCCCCTGTACACACGACCGCAAACGCCGGCACGGGAACGATCAACGTGGCGTTGCCGAACATGGAAATGAGGAATACGGCGGGATACCCCAAGGATTCGACGCCTGGTATGCGGTCGCCGAGGAGAAACGCCGCTATGATTATGGCGACACTGAGCGCCAGCATCATGGCGCTCAGCCACGGCCCCGCTATGGAGGACAATCGCATCCATACCGGAGGCGTTTTTTCCGTTTCAGGAGTCACTTATGCCGCAGACCTGCGCTTCAACGTGGAGTCGATTTAGAATCCGTGCTCGTCCAGAATGGAGTCCAGATGAGCCTTCTCTTCCTGCGACAGGTGCCAGTCGGCGGCTTTGGCATTGGCGGTGACCTGCTCCGGCTTGGTAGCGCCGGATATGACGCTGCTGACCGCCGGATTTGCCAGAAGCCAGGCGATGGCAAGCTCCACCATCGTCCTGCCGCGCTCGGCGGCGAACTCCTCCAGCGTCTCCAGCAGGTCGAAGTTGCGGTCGGTCAACGTGTCCTGCGCCCGCTGCGCGTTGCCCGCCAGCCGCGTGCCTTCCGGCGCCTGCTGGTTCCGCTTGTACTTGCCGGTGAGGAACCCGCTGGCCAGTGGGAAGTAGGGAAGGATTCCCATGCCCAGCCTTGCCGCCGTGGGCCCGTCCTCCTTCTCCACCTCGCGCTTTATCATGCTGTATTCCGGCTGTGAGCTGACGAAAGGCTCCAGGTTCAGGGCGTTCGTTACCGCCGCGGCTTCCACCATCTGCCACGCCGAGTAGTTGGAGCAGCCTATGTAGCGCACCTTGCCCTGGCGCACCATGTCGTCCAGGGTGCGCATGGTCTCCTCCGCGGACGTGTTCGGGTCGTAGCGGTGAATCTGGTACAGGTCTATGTAGTCGGTCTGGAGCTTGCGCAGGCTGGTCTCCACCTCTTCCATGAGGTGCTTGCGAGACGTCCCGCTCCGGTTGGGCCCGTCCCCGACGCTCATGCCCGCCTTGGTGGCAAGCAGTACCTGGTGGCGCTTGCCCTTGAGGGCTTTGCCCATGTACTCCTCCGACAGGCCGCCGCCGTACATGTTGGCGGTATCGAACAGGATGACGTCCTCCTCTATGCACCGGTTGATGACGAGTTCCGTGCCCTCGGCGTCCATCCTTCCGCCGAAGTTGTTGCAGCCCAGACCCACCACCGAAACCTTGAGCCCTGAATTTCCTAGTTGACGGTATTCCATGTCTACTCCTTGCAAAGGTTGGTTGCTCTATGGACGGACAATCTATCAGCCGTTGCCCCGGCGGGCAACCGCGCTACGAGTCGAGGAAGTGCCGCTGCACGTCGGTTGTGGGGAAGATGGCGATGAACCGGGCCGGCTTGTCGCTCTTGTTGGTCAGGGAGTGCTTGGCGTCGCTGGGCGCAAGTATCGTGTCGCCCGGGCCCACCTGCTCCACTTGGTCGCCCACCAAGGCTTCAAGAGTTCCCTCCAGGACGAGCATAGCCTCCTCGTGGCCGGGGTGGACGTGCAGGGGTATCGCGCCTCCCGGCGGCACGTCCAGTTGGAATACGGTCAGCGCGTCCGCGCCCAGTTCTCCGTTGACCAGCGTCTGCCTCGTGTTGCCTGAAAGTTCGTCCGGCGGTAAGTCTCCTGATCGGATGATTGGCATATCTTCCCTCCATGTGTGTCAAAGGTGGCTTCCAGTATAAACCAATGCTTTGAAATACGTCAGGGCGGCTTTTCCCCGACGTGGATCGCCACCGAACCCATGCCGACCTTCAAGCAGCGCACGTTTATCAACCCGGCCTGCACCATCAGCGCCGCAAACGCCTCCGCGGCGGGGAACAGGTCTACGGAGCGCGGCAGGTAGGTGTACGCCTCGCGGTCTCCCGTGAGCAGCCCCCCGACGAGCGGCACTATCCGGTGGAAGTAGAACCGGAACAGCTTGGGGAACGGGCCGTTCCCCGGGAGCGGGGTGATTTCCAGCACGGCCACCCTGCCGCCGGGCTTCACCACCCTGGCCATCTCGGCTACCGCCAGCGGCACGTCCGCCATGTTGCGCATACCGAACCCGGATGTAGCGCAAGTGAACGTATCGTCCTGGAAGGGCAGGGCCAGGGCGTCGCCCTGTAGGAAAACGGCACGGCCCGACAGTCGCCGACGCTCCGCCTTCAGGGCGGCAAGCGACACCATCTCCGGCACGAAGTCTACGCCCACGGCGGAGCGCACTTCGCCGCGCTTCGACAGGGCGAAGGCTAGGTCGCCGGTGCCCGTGGCCACGTCGAGGGCGTCGCCTTCCAACCCCTCCGCAGCCAGCCGCGCCGTCAGCCTGCGCCAGCGGTGGTGCATTCCCCCGGTCATCACGGTGTTCAGCAGGTCGTAGCGCCGTGAAATGCGGGCGAACATGCCCGCCACGTAGCGGGCCTTCTCCTCCCCTTGCAGAGCGTGCGGCGACTTCCGGTCAGTCATCGGCTTTCCGAAACCCCGATCATTCGCCCACCACGGCCAGCGCCTCTATCTCAATGAGGAACTCAGGCCGCACCAGTCCGCTGATGAACAGCAAGGTGCTCGCCGGAGGCGTGCCCTCCCAGAAGTCGCCGCGGGCCTCCCGCATCCCCTCCAGGTCGTCGCGGTTCGTCATGTAGACGCGAATGGCCGCAATGTCCTCCTTTGCGCCGCCTGCTGCCTTGACTGCCTCTTCCAGGTTGGACAGGGCTTGCTTGGTCTGCGTCCGGATGTCTCCCTCGCCGACTACGTTGCCGTCCTTGTCGATGGATAGCTGCCCGGCTATGGAGACCAGGTTGCCGGTTTTCGCTACGTGGCTATATCCGGTTGGAGTGTGTATGGCGGCTGGATTGATGAACTGTACGGGCATGACGCCTCCCATGCTGCAATGATGCCTCCACTCTATCAAAGAGGCAGATGATCAGGCCACCGAAAGGCGTGCACCCGCGCCAGTTCGTCTCGCCACATCTTCATATTGAGGCCGCCCGCTTCGCTCCACCAGCCGTCGCCGGGGCGTCCGCTGTCCTTCCGCACTACAAGGCTCGCTATGTCGGGGTAGCCGTTGGGCTGGCAAACGCGCGAGCAGAGCGGCGCGACCACCCGCTTGTGGATGCTGCGCTGCATGTGGGGCAGACCCACGGCCAGGGCAAGCTCGCCGTAGGAGATGGTCTTGCCCGCCCTGGCGGTGTCTACCAGGACTACCCAGGCGCGTTCCAGGAGGTCTGCCGAGTTGGCTGTTGCTGGGGAGTGCATTGGCAATTGCATGTTAGCATACTCACGCCTATAATCTGTGCGGTTTGAACCGGACGGTTTATGGCAAAGATGAGCGAACAAGAACTGACCGTGGGCCGCGAGTTGCAGTCGGCAAGCTTCCTCCTTGACCGTGCCACGTTGGATGAATACCTCGCCGTCGTGGAGGCGGAGTCGTCCGTCTACGACGAGGGTTACGCGCCAACGACGGCGCTGGCCGCTCTGGGAATTCGAACTCTGCTCACAGGCTTTGGCCTTCCCGAAGGCGCAGTGCACGTATCGCAGGAATTGGAATCGCACCGCGCCGCCAGGGTAGGGGAGAGCGTGTCCTGTCAGGCCAGGATCGCGCAGTCCAGCCGGAGGGGCAAGGGCGGTCTCTTTGTAGTGTTCGAGTTCACCATCGCAGACCATGAATCGTCGCCGGTGCTGGATGGCCGCACTACCTTGATTGTGTTCGGAAAGGATGAGTAGACCGTTGCAACAGAACGACTCGCTGCCGGAGCTGGCCAGGTACGTCACCCAGGCTCAGATCAACCGCTACGCCGAGGTTTCCGGCGACCACAACCCTGTGCACCTGGACGCCGAGTTTGCATCGAGGAGCGCCTTTGGACGTATTGTGGTTCACGGTATGCTGGTACTGGGCTTCATTTCAGAGATGCTGACCAAGGAGTTCGGCAAGGACTGGCTGGACTCCGGGCGTTTGAAGGTGCGCTTCCGGGCCCCGGTCTATCCCGGCGACCAAGTGGTCACTTTCGGCGAAGTGACGGGCGTCGCTGACGGTGACGGCGGCAATAGGGTAAAATGCGCCGTTGGATGCCGCAAAGTAGACGGTGAGGACGTCATCACGGGAGAGGCATCCCTATTTGTAAGGACTTCTTGAAAGGACGGAGAATGTCGGAAGCAGGTAAGTTCAGAGTCGCCATCGATGCTATGGGTGGAGACTTTGCCCCCAAGGAACCCGTGGGCGGCGCCGTGCAGGCCGCCAGGGAGTACGGCTACCGCGTTTTACTTGTTGGAGACCGAGACGCCGTGGAAGCCGAGCTATCCCAATTCGACGCGGGCGGCCTGGATATCACCGTCGTGCCTTCGCAGGGAACCATAGAAGAAACCGACAACCCGGTGCGCGCCATCAGGGAGAAGCCCAACGCCTCCATAGTGGAGGCGACCAAGCTGGTCAAGGCCGGAAAGGCGCAGGCGGCGGTCTCCATGGGCTCCACGGGAGCCTCCATGGCATCCGCCACGCTGGTGCTGGGCTTGCTGGAAGGCATAGACCGCCCCACAGTGGGCGGGCCGCTCTTCGGCAAGCTGTCCCAAACTCTGCTCATGGACCTGGGCAGCAACGTGGACTGCCGCCCCATACAGCTACTGGGGTTTGGCGCGCTGGGAGTAGCCTTTGCGCGCACCATGCAGGGAGTCCGCACGCCAAGAGTCGGCCTTTTGAGCGTGGGCGCGGAGGAAGGAAAGGGGAACCGCCAGACCAAGGAGGCTTATCCGCTGTTCAAGGAAAGTGGCCTCAACTTCGTGGGCAACGTGGAGGCCATGGACCTGTTCATGGACAAGGCCGACGTGGTGGTCTGCGACGGTTTCGTGGGCAACGTGCTGATGAAGTACACGGAAGGACTGGGCATGGCGCTGCGCCGGTATCTGCCGCGGGCGTTGGGCCAGAAGCTGCCCCCTCAAGCCTTGGAAGGAATCTCCGGCGAGCTTGCCGCCCTGACCGCTCCC
Source organism: Dehalococcoidia bacterium (assembly GCA_963667055.2). Classification (GTDB taxonomy): domain Bacteria; phylum Chloroflexota; class Dehalococcoidia; order Lucifugimonadales; family QGNO01; genus DAOUJH01. The sequence goes on along the minus strand of OY762956.1, from coordinate 419,955 downwards.
GCCGAGGTCGGCGGCGGCGGCCCTCTGTTCGGAGTGGACGGCGCGGTGATCGTCGGCCACGGACGCGCCAGCGCCGCCAGCATAGCGGAAGCCGCCAGGCTCGCCGAACGCATTGTCGACGCCGGGCTGCTCGAGGCGATGAGGGACGAACTGGCGGGACTCGATATCTCGGACAAGGCGTCAAAATGACCGGGGAACGTCCGCTGCGGGGGAAAGTGGCCCTGGTTACGGGCGCGTCCGGCGGCATTGGCCGCAGCATAGCCTTGAAGCTCGCCTCGCAGGGCGCTTGCCTCGGTGTGCATTACAACTCGGACAAGGCGCGAGCGGATGAAGTCGCTGAGGAGATACGCAATGCCGGTTCGGAGGCTATGCCCCTAGCCGCCGACGTGACCGACTCTGAACAGGTGCAGGATATGTTCCGCACACTGGAGGACGACTGGGGCGGCGTCGATATCCTGGTCAACAACGCGGGCATCAACAAGGACAGCCTCCTTATTCGCATGTCGGAATCGGACTGGGACGACGTGGTGGCGGTCAACCTGAAAGGCGCTTTCCTCTGTTGCCGGGCCGCCGCCAAGACCATGCTGCGGAAGCGCTGGGGCAGGATCATCATCATATCGTCCGTAGTCGGCATGGTGGGCAACGTCGGCCAGGCGAATTACGCCGCTTCCAAGGCCGGATTGGTGGGATTGACCAAGAGCCTGGCAAGGGAGATGGCCTCGCGCAACATAACGGTCAATTCGCTCACTCCCGGTTTCATCGAAACCGGCATGGCGAGGACGATGACAAGTGAGATGATGGAACTGGTCATCAGCCGTATCGCCATGGGGCGCCTGGGTTCTCCGCAGGATGTGGCCAACTTGGTGGCCTTCCTTGCCGGCGAAGACGCCGGCTATATCACTGGTCAGGCCTTTTCCGTGGACGGCGGCCTGGTGCTGTAGCGGCGCATCTCAGAGCGAGCTTCACTCCCTTGCGGTGACGCCGGGGATTTCCGAATCCCACTGGGCCAGGCTCAAATATCCCCGCGAGACTTTGTACACTGCGCCATCGCGGGTGCGTTCCAGCATCAAGTGGTCTATCAGATAGCGGCGCAAGTGGACGTGGTCAAGACCGAACAGATTGCGCTCCGCAATCTTCTGGTTCACCTCGTCTTCCGAATACTCGCGGTCGTGGTCAAAGCCGCGCGATATGTAGTGCAGCGCCACAAGCCTCGGCGTCAGCTTGGTGGGGAAGGCGTTTAGTCGTTGCTTCTGGCGGTTCCACTGGTCTATGTAGGCGTCGTAGCGACGGCGCGATACCGTTGGCCCCGCACTCACCGGCTGGCCGCCGCTTCTTTCGCGGCAAGCTCATCCACCGTGGCCTCACCCAAGACCGCGCCCGCCGCGTCGACCACTTGCAGAACGACACCCGGCCTGACGTGGGCGGAACGCACCACGCCCAGGCCAATGGACTCTCCGGTCAGCGGATGCACCGCCGCCGAAGACACCCAACCGGCGTCCTCTTCGCCGGCGCGGAGCTTTGCCCCGCTGGCTATGTCGCCACAGGGCAGCCGTAGGGAAACCAGCCTTCGTTGCACCTTGTTGTAGTTGTAGAGCCTAAGGATTACCTCTTGGCCCGTGTAGCACCCCTTTTCGAAGTGTATGTATCGGTCGAGATTGACCTCCCAGGGGTTCACCGCCTCGCTCAGTTCCCAGCCGTAGCGGGGGACTCCGGCCAGGACGCGCAGCGCGTTGTAAGCTTCTTCTCCGACGGGCGCGGCTCCGCCGTCCACCAGCGCCTGCCATATGCGCCCGGCATCCGCCGCGTCCACGATGATGTCGTAGCCGGGCGAATCGAGTGGGTCGGTTCTGAGCAGCGTTGCGTCGATGCCGTTCAACGACGCCTTCCTGCTGCCGTACAACTCCGGCGGGGCCGCGTTCTCGCCGTACAGCCGTTGCAGCAGCCCCCCGGCTTCGGGGCCGAGCAGCGTCAGCATGGCCGTGCTATCCGTGGCCTCCTCCAACGAAACCTCTTCCAGGAAGGTGTAAAGCTCTATCCAATCCGCCACGCGCTGCCTGGTCTGCGGGCTTGTCGTCATCAGCAGGCCGTCCTGCGTGGCGAACAGATGCAGCAGGTCGATGACGCGGCCCTTGTTGGTGGGCAGCACCGTGGCCGCTCCCGTGCCCTCCGGCAGCGCGTCCACCTTGTATGACGACAGCCGGTTCAACAGGTCGAGGGCATCCTTGCCTTGCACGCGGAACCTGCCCATGTACGACCTGTCGATGAGGGCTACGCCTTCCGTAACCGCCCTGTACTCGCCGTCCGCGTCTCCGTAGGTGGCGGGCGCTTCCCAGTCCGCCAGGCGCGTGAAGGACGCGCCAAGCTGTCGGTGTATCTGGTGTAGGGGCAATCTGTTCATGTCAACCATAGTATAAGAGTTGCCGGGCTTATAGGCCAGTGTCGTTGACACTGCAAGGACTTGAAGCCTAACGGCTACTTTAGAGCAGCTAGGAAGTCCTCTACCGAGATGTGCAGTTGTTGAAGAATACTACGCAAGATGCTCTTGGGCACCGTTTGTTTATTCAGCACTACCGTAGCGGTTACTATGCCATGGTCTTCCGTATGGCGATGATAGGAAACATGGCTTCCCCGTTTGCTCCTGCCCGGGTATGCCCCCAATCGCTCAATAGCGGCTATCAACTGCCTGCTGGAGCACAGGGGCAATCGACTAAACGGCATGACTAGGCGCTAGCAGGGATCGGCTGGCGAATCGGTCTGATGATTTTGTCGACTGCTTCACTGATAGGGATGGGCCATTCAACATCGGTGGTACTCAATGGCCTGACCACGATATTTCGTTCTCGAAAGACCTTGTCCCTGGTTCCCACTTCCTCCAGGGCGTTTAGATGTACTACAATGGCCTCCCTAAGGTTTGCCAGGGCTTCTTCAATCGTATCCCCACATGTGGCTGTCCCCAATTCAAGGCAGTGCGCCGCGAATTGACCGTCTTCTTCCTCGATCACTTCGGTTAGAATGATGTAGCCCTCGGATTCAACCACCGTTACCCTCCTTCTTCACCGGCTTGACGAACTTGGCCGGCATGGGCAGCGCCGCATGTAGCTTTGTTCACATCATAACACAGAGATGCGTGAAGCGTTTGCGTTGACACTGCATCGGATGGGCAAGTACCATTTTCTCCGAGACGCCTCGCATCTAACGCAGGAGTTGTCCCATGGATTTGATGTTGGTTACGGCCATAGCCGTCGCCGTCTACCTTGCCTACAGGATTCTGGCCGCTCGTAAACGATACGGCGCGGCAACAGGGCCTCTTACGGGCGATCCCGCCGGGCACACGGACTCCCAGATCATGCGGAGCATGATGGCGTACTGGAGAAACAAGTGCGAGGAGCAGTATCGGTTCGAAATGGAGAGAACGGATCGGGCGGAAGAGGAGGACGAGGCGTACCGCGAGTACCTCGAGGAGTTGGAGTCCCTCAGGCGTTCCGCGGTTGACGTCCATTCCGTGCAACGCCACGACGACGGCAGCGTGACCGCCGTTGTTACCATACTCGTGCCCGGCTACGCGCCCCACGGGCCGTCGCCGGCGACCTGCGTGTTTCAGGACGGCTACTGGAGCTTCACCAGTGAGGATGATGAGGGCGATGCGGAGGAAGGCCGGTTCGCGGTCATCGGCGAGCCGGTAGTCCTGCAGACGAGTTGGAAGGAGCCGCCCTTCGCCGTGACGACGCTGGGGCCGCCTGTGCGGGTTGACCGCGAGCGAGTGCGGTTGCCAGTCCGCTACACCGGCATCATCCACCGCTGGTCGCACTCCGGCGTCGGCGCTTACTCCGCCTTGCTCTACACCGCGGAGAACGCGGACGGCGAGCGCGTGACGTGGGAGAGCCAGTACGAGAACCCATGGAGTTCCGACTTCGAGGAGTTAGTTCTGGTCGAGGGCGGGACATACGACCGTCACCTCTACTTCCGAGCTGCGGAAGGCGAGGAGCCGCGTACGGTTCCAGCGAATCCGTTTGTCGAACTGCACTGGATTGACGGCAGCGACGCCCTGATTGTGGTGGACTTAAGTAATCGCGTTGAGCCCGCAGAACGCATCCGGTTCCACGGCGGCGTGCCGGAGCGCAGGCTTGACAAGAGCGCGTTCGATGCCTGGCTGCGCAAGCAGGGCAGCCAGTGGGGCGGCCTGGGCGAGGCCCCGGTCGCGGGCATTGGAGACGTGTTGAAGGTCGCGCCCGCCCCCGGCGACGGGTGGTGGGACCTGACCGCGCTCGGCCCGCCGGAGCGCGTCGCGGATGAAATGGCGCGTCTGCCGGTGCGACTCGCCTCCCGGTTTCGCCGCGCCCGGCCATTCATCGAAGGCATGTTGCAAATCGGCACGACGCCGGATGAGTTCGGGGTGATACGGCGCTTGTGGCAGCCCCACGACTTCGAGGCGGAAGGCGTTATGCCGGACGACTGCCTCCATGGAGCGGCGTTGAAGCGCAACGAGGTCCGGGAGGGCGCGGTGTACTTCTCGCCGTCGCGGCGCGGGAAGCCGGAGGAGTTGCCGGCGGAGCCGTTCACAACGCTGTGGTACGGCATCGACCACATGGAGATGCCGGTGAGCCTCGCGCCCAACGCATAGGCAGCCGCCAATCGCGGGTAAATTGCGTTGACAGTGCATCGAACGGGCAAGTACCATTTCCACATGGAGGATGCAATTGGCCGAGACGCTTAATCGCACCGCACTATTCGATACGCACGTCTCCTTGAACGGCAGGATGGTCGATTTTGCCGGATGGGAGATGCCCATACAGTTCGAAGGCATCCTGGCCGAAGCGCGCGCCGTTCGCTCCGACTCCGGCCTGTTCGACGTGTCGCACATGGGCCGCATCATGCTGCACGGCTCAGACGCGGCCCCTCTCCTGGATTGGCTGACCACAGCCAACGTGCCCGCTCTGCGGCATAACCGCGCCCGCTACACGCTGGTCTGCACCGAAAGCGGCGGCATCCTGGACGACGGCATCATCTACCGCCTGGCCGACGAGGAGTACATGCTTATATGCAACGCCGCCAACAGAGCGGACGTGTGGGCCGCCCTGATGACGTGGCGCGACGCCAGGTTTGGGAACGTTGCGCTGGACGACCGCACCTTGGAGATAGGCATGATCGCCTTCCAGGGCCCGCTGGCCGCGGAGGCCATGGATAAGCTTGCGCCGGGCTTGCCCACGTCGCTGAGGCCTTTCCGCATCGCTTGGGCGGACGTCGGAGGCATACCGGCTTACGTCGCCAGGACCGGATACACCGGAGAGGACGGCTTCGAGATAATGCCCGACGCCGCGCAGAGCGCCGCTCTGTGGAAACGGCTGATGGAGATGGGCGCGGCCCCCTGCGGCCTGGGCGCGAGGGACGTGCTGCGGCTGGAAGCGGGCCTGCTCTTGCACGGGTCGGACATGGACGCAGCGGTGAATCCCCTGGAGGCCGGGCTGGATAGGTTCGTCTTCACGGACAAGGAGGCCATCTTCTCGGCGGCCTTGCAACGCAGCCTGGAAGAGGGACTGAAGCGAAAGCTGGTCGGCATAACCATGGTCGGCAGGGGAGTCCCCAGGCACGGATACCGGCTGCTCAAGAACGGCGCCGAGGTCGGCGTTGTGACCAGCGGCGGCTACGCCCCTTCGCTTGACAGCTATATTGGCTTGGGATATGTTCCAACCGACGTGTCTTCGCCGGACACACGGCTTGACGTGGACGTGCGGGGCAGGGTGGTGGAAGCCAGGGTTGTTGACCTTCCGTTCTATTCCCGTAGGAGGACCTGATGAACCCCACCGACAGGCGCTACTCCAAGGAGCACGAGTGGGTCTTGATTGAAGACGACGGCCGGGCCGTGGTCGGCATTACGCATTACGCCCAAGACCAGTTGGGCGACGTCGTCTACGTGGACTTGCCCGATGCGGGGGCCTCCGTCGAGCAGTTTCAGAAGCTGGGCGAGATAGAGTCCGTGAAAGCGGTGTCGGACCTGTTCAGCCCGCTCTCCGGGGAGGTTGTGGAGTCCAACAAAGAGTTGGAAAACAGGCCGGAACTGGTCAACGAAGACCCCTTCTCCGGAGGCTGGATGGTGCGCATGACCGGCATAGACCAGGCCCAACTGGACAACCTCCTCAGCGCTGAAGATTACGAACGCTACCTTTCGGAGTTAGAGTAGTAGGCCGGATGGAGAACGCCTCCCTTCAACACCCGTACATTCCCAATACCGCCGCCGACCGCCGGGAGATGCTCAAGGCAATCGGCGTTTCCTCTGTCCGCGAGCTGTTCGGGGATATACCGGACGGCTACCGGCAGCCCTCGCTGGACATCCCGCCCGCTTTGTCGGAGTTGGAGCTTGCCCAGGAGTTGCAGGCGCTCGCTTCCGAGAACGGCCACGCCTTCCAGGGCCCCTGCTTCCTGGGCGCGGGCGCTTACCGCCACTTCATCCCGGCGACCGTACAGGCCATCGCCAGCCGGGGGGAGTTCCTTACGGCGTACACCCCCTATCAGCCGGAGGTGAGCCAGGGCACCCTGAAAGCCGCCTACGAGTTTCAGACCATGGTAAGCCAGCTCTTGGACATGGACGTGGCCAACGCCGGAATGTACGACGGCGCGAGCAGCCTGGCCGAGGGCGCTCTGATGGCCTGCCGTGTGAAGCGGCGCTACAAGGTGGCCTACCTGGACACCGTCTCCCCTTCTTATGTCGACGTGTTCAGGACGTACACCCGTCCCCAAGGCGTTTCGATATATCCCGTGAAGCAGGATGCGCCCGATTTGGAGCCGGATACGGCCTGCATCGTCGTGCAGAGCCCTAACTTCTTCGGCTACATCGAGGACGTTGAGGGCATTGTGCAGACGGCCCACGACGCGGACGCCCTGGCCGTGGCCTCCACCGACCCCATAGCCGCCGCCATGTTCAAGCCGCCCGGAAGCTACGGCGCGGACATCGTCGCCGCGGAGGGACAGCCCTTGGGCGTTCCCGTCAGCTTTGGCGGGCCTTACGTGGGCCTGTTCACCTGCCGCAGCGAGTTCATCCGCCAGATGCCGGGGCGCATTGTGGGCAGGACGGTGGACACGCAGGGACGCATGGCCTACGTGCTGACCCTCCAGACAAGGGAGCAGCACATACGGCGGGAGCGCGCCACCTCCAACATCTGCACTTCCACCGCCCTGATTGCCCTTATGACCACGGTCTACGCGGCCACGCTGGGCAAGCACGGCCTCAGAGAGGTCGCCGAGCTTTGCTATCACAAGGCCCACTATGCCGCGTCTCTCATAGAGCGCATACCGGGCTACTCGCTGCCCATGAAGGGCGCGTTCTTCCAGGAGTTCGTGGTGCAGTGCCCCAGGCCGCCTTCCGAGGTCAACGCCGCCCTCTGGGAAAGGGGAATCATCGGCGGGCTGGACGTCAGCGACCAAGTGCCCAACGGCCTGCTGCTCTGCGTCACGGAAGTCAACTCGAAGGACGAGATAGAGGACTTGGCACAGGCCCTATCGGAGATCGCTTAGCAATATGGCAATCGAAAGCATAACGGAAATCGAAGCATCCGATCTGCTCATGGACCGCAGCGTGGCGGGACGACGCGGCATAATCATGCCCCCGCTCGACGTCGAGGAGCAGCCGTTGCCCGATGCGGGCCTGTTGCGCGACGACCTGGAACTGCCGGAGGTTTCGCAGCCTGAGGTGGTGCGGTACTTCACCCGGCTCAGCCAGCTCAACTACTCCATCGACACCAACTTCTATCCGCTGGGCAGCTGCACCATGAAGTACAACCCCAAGATAAACGATATGGTGGCCTCTCTGCCCGGCATGGCCCATCTGCACCCCATGAACGACGCCGAGCTCTCTCAGGGCGCGTTGAAGGTGATGTACAGGCTCCAGCAGTACCTCACCGAGGTGACCGGCACGAAAGCCACCGGCCTGGCCTCCATGGCCGGAGCACAGGGGGAGCTGGCCGGGGTGCTGATGATACGCGCCTACCACGACAGCAGAGGCGACGACAAGCGAAAACTCATGCTGATACCGGACAGCGCCCACGGCACAAATCCGGCGTCGGCGGCCATGGGCGGGTTCCAGGTCAAGGCCATCCCCTCCGACGATCGCGGCAACATGGACATCGCCGCGCTGAAAGAGTCGGTAGGCGATGACCTGGCCGGAATCATGCTCACCTTGCCCAGCACGCTGGGCCTGTTCGAAACCGACATCTTGGATATATGCGACGCCGTGCACAAGGCCGGCGGCCTTGTCTACGGCGACGGCGCGAACATGAACGCCGTCTTGGGCCAGACCAAGCTGGGCCACCTGGGCTTCGATGTGGTTCACATCAACCTGCATAAGACCTTCAGCACGCCGCACGGCGGCGGCGGGCCCGGCGCGGGCCCCGTCTCAGTGGGCGACAAGCTGGAGCCGTTCCTGCCTGCGCCAATAGTGGTCAGGGAGGAGTCGCCCCAGGACGAGCGGTACGTTCTGGCAGCGCCGCCGCAGACCATCGGCAAGCTGGGCGCGTTCCACGGCAACTTCGGCGTGCTGGTCAGGGCGTACACCTACATCCGCTCGTTGGGCGGCGACGGCCTTCGCCAGATCAGCGAAAACGCGGTCATCAACGCCAACTATCTGCTGGCCAAGCTGCGCTCCGCCTACGACCTCTCCTACGACCGGCTCTGCATGCACGAAGTCGTGTTGTCCGCAACCCGCCAGAAGAAGAACGGCGTGCGAGGTTTGGATATCGCCAAGCGGCTGCTGGACTACGGCTTCCACGCCCCCACCATGTACTTCCCCTTGGTCGTGGACGAAGCCTTGATGGTCGAACCCACCGAGTCCGAAAGCAAGGAGACGTTGGACGCTTTCATAGACGCGATGCTCCGCATAGCGCGCGAGGCCGAGGACGACCCCGACCTCCTCCACGACGCCCCGCACACAACCCCGGTGTCCCGCCTGGATGAGGCACGCGCCGCGCGTCAGCCCGACCTCAGGTGGCGGCCGGCCTAGCCAAGCCGGAGTAAGGGCGTCGTATGTCTCTGGCTCTCCTCATAGACTTTGGCAGCACGTACACCAAAGTCACCGCCGTTGACCTCGAAACGGATCGGCCCGTGGGCCGGGCGCAAGCGCCCAGCACCGTGGACACCGACGTGCTCCAGGGCCTCCTCAGGGCGATGGAACTGCTCAAAGCCCGGGTAGACCTGGCCGACGTCTCGCTCAAGCTGGCCTCGTCCAGCGCTGCAGGTGGGTTGCGCATGGTCGCTGTGGGTCTCATTGCCAGGCTGACCTCGGAAGCCGCCAACCGGGCGGCTCTTGGCGCAGGGGCCAAAGTGATCGACGTGTTCGACAGGGGATTGAACCAGCGGAAGGTCAGGCAGTTGGAAGAGATAAACCCCGACATCATACTCCTGGCCGGCGGCGTGGACGGAGGCAACAAGGAGGTCATCCTGCAAAATGCCCAGCAGATAGCGTCCTCCAAAGTGAGAGCGCCAGTGGTCGTCGCCGGGAACGTGGACGCAGGCGATGAAGCAAGCCGTATATTGAGACAGGGCGGGCATCAGACGTATCTCTGCCAGAACGTGATGCCGGAGATGAACACCCTCAACGTCGATCCCGCCAGAGAGATGATTCGCGAGGTCTTCGTCAAGCACATCGTGGAGGCCAAGGGCCTGGAACGCGCCGTCGATTACGTGGGCAATCTGGTGATGCCCACGCCGATGGCCGTGCTCAGAATAACCGACCTCTTGGCCACGGGCGCCGATACCGAGCCGGGGATTGGCGACACAATGGTCGTGGACGTGGGCGGCGCAACCACCGACGTCCATACTGCGGCCGGCGGTCTGCCCGTGGAGGCGGAGGTCAGGATGATGGGCCTTGACGAGCCGTTTGCCAAACGAACCGTGGAAGGCGACCTTGGCTTGCGCGTCAGCGCCAGGTCTTTGATAGACGCCGTGAGTCGCAGCATCATGCCCCGGAACATTCGCATGGCGCTGGAGAGCAACGAAGCCCTGCTGCGCATGGAATACCTCACCGCCAACACCTCCACTTTGCCCCACGTCTCGGATGAATGGGAGATGGACACCAAGATGGCCGCCGCCGCCTCTTTCATCGCCGCGGAGCGCCACGCGGGAAGGCTGGAAACGGCCAGGACCGACTTTGGCACGACCGTCATGGTGCAGAGGGGCAAAGACCTCACCCAGGTCGGCACGCTGATAGGGACCGGCGGCGTTATTGCCTTTGGGCGCAACCCGGAGATCATAATGGCGGAATGCCTGTTCGACCACAACGACCCGTTTTCTCTGCGGCCCAAGCATCCCCGGCTTCTGGTCGACGCCGGCTACATGATGTACGCCGGGGGTCTGCTCTCCACCGTATATCCGGACAAAGCGATACGGTTGGTGAAAAGCTCCCTGAGGCCCGCGGAACTGCCCAAGGAATACCTGGTGACCGGCGATGGGTAGTCGGGGGTAGGTATGTATCCTGCCATTGGAGGTGATAAGTGAATCCTACTGAACTCTACTATCAAACTGCTAAGGACACGGTGCTATACCAAAGCGCGCTCCATGCTGAGTTTACCGCTAGAGCATTTAATCTACTCAATATAGGCGTAGCAGTATTGATAGCTGCTGGACTTATACTCAACGCCAGAGTCGGTGACTTTGAATGGACACCGTTGCTGGTAGGTCTGGGGATTGCATTTCTTGTAGGGTTTGCGGGGGTTTCAATCCTGTGCATGTGGTGGGGGCTAAGAACACAACACTGGTTTGCCTTCCCACCCCCTGATGCGTTACGTGACCCATTCCCAAATGCGCCTGAATCACAACCAGGCGAAGCACAAAGATTGGCGGCGAATTACATGACCGAAGCCGCACACCAGAATGAAAATGTCTTAGCAACCAAAGCTAAAGCCATATTCTGGGCGATTTTAGCTTTGGCTTTGGAGGTCGTTTGTCTTATTTGCGCCGTAATCCTGGTATTCTGGGGATAGAAAACAACCCACGTTCATGAGGTACTAACGGTATTCTGGCCTTCTCAATCTCAGGAGAAGGGTTGTTCTCCGACGAAGACTGGGATTCTTGGGCGGGTGTGTTGTTATTAGTTTTTTTGTCATTCATGCTAACTTACTCTAGGGGTTCTGAATTGGTTGTGGTTCTGCTCAGATACCTTTCCACAACTCCAAGTATAGCAACGTACTAGCCTCCTATCAACTTGGAGTAGAGTAGGCTGTAACATGCCTAGAATAGCCGAAGCTACGTAAACAGAAGCTCTTTCCCCGAGCCGAGTGTCCAGTAGTACACCAGGTATCCGCCCGTCAGCACCAGCGCCGCCGCGCCTATGGTCTCAACGTGAGGCATGATGACCCGCAGCCCGTTGGCCACCGCGGTCTTGAAGAAGACGACGCTCAGGGTAACGCCGATAATTATCGCGCCCATGCCCAGCCCGTAGCTGACGAACTGGATCAGGCCGGGCACTATCCCGCCCAGGCCGAGCGCGCTGCCTACCACCACCAGGAATATGGGCAGTGTGCAGCTCAGGGAGGCCAAGCCGTAGCCAATGCCGAACAGGTAGAATCCCTTCACGCCCTTGATTGTCCTTGGCCCTTGGAACCGGCTGGCCGCCAGAATGCCGATGTGCCTCCGGCTGATGAGTAGGAATAACCCCAACAGTACCAGGATGATTCCCACTCCCAGGCCCCAGTAGGGAAAGAACTCTATTATGAACCTTCCGCCCGCCGAAATGATCAGCCCCACGCTGCCAAACAGCGTGACGAACCCCAGCGTAGCCACCAGACCCATGGCCGTTCCGTACGCGGAGCGGGCCAGCACGCTCTTCGATTCGTCTCCCAGGCCGAGATGGTAGGCAATGTAAGCCGGAAGCATGGCGAATCCGCAAGGGTTTATGGTCGCCACCATTCCCGCTGAGAAGGCGTAGAATATGGGGAGATTATCGAACATCGGCTATTCAACTCCTTGCTGCCCCACCGTCTTACCCGCGCAGGCGGGTATCCAGAGGCGGCGGCAACGCTCCTACAGCACATTATACCCCGCCGCACACATCCTTGCTCCCGGACGGGCAAACACCGCCCGTTCATCATTGCGCGGGAAACCGAAGCAATCCGGCGGGGTGTGGGGCTTTCCCGGCGCCAGCAGGGCGCATGGCGGGGGCGCCCACGAGGGACGCCCCTACACCATCACAGGCGTGTGGCCCACTTGCCCATTTGCCAGCTTGCCCGTGTATTGCTCGTTTGCCCGTATGGTATACTCAAAGCGCATCCCACTTGTGGGAGGAGGTGGTATGCCGGAGAAGTATCGACGCGAAATCGAGGACTTGCTGAGTCAAATAGAGGGGCAGTACGAAACGGTTCAGCCCAAGAGGCCAAGGGCCCGTCGCAGCCCGTTCAAGGCAACATTACGGTTCTTTGCCGGTAAGGGCTGGAGCATCACCCCTGGAAGAATAATGTTCGCCAGCGTGGCGCTGCTTCTCATCGCGTTGCTGTTCAATTCCAGTATGCCCGGCCTGCTTGCGCCTCTGATCGGCTGGGGAGCCGTGGTCATCTTCATACTGGGGTACGCCCTGTTCTTCATCAATCCCAGCGGCTCCTATGAGCGGCGCTGGCGGGGCCAGGTCATCGACGAACCGCCGCCCGCCAATCTCTGGGAGAAGCTGCGCAGAAAGCTCCAGCGCCGTTAGCCGTCCCGGTACGCCTCCGCCAGTATCGACGCCACTTCCGGCCTGGTGAACTCTTCAGGCGGAAGCTCCCCGCGACTCAGCATGGCCCTGACTTGCGTGCCGCTTAAGAAGATGTGTGGTTCGTCGCCGTGCGGACAGGTCTTGGACGTACACATCCCTCTGCACTCCGTGCAGTAGAACGAGTTTTCAAAGAAGAAAGGTTGTATGCCCAGCTCGCCGGGTTTGAACTCACTGAATATGTGCTGGGCGTCGTAGGTGCCGTAGTAGCTGCCGACTCCGGCGTGGTCTCTGCCCACTATGAAGTGAGAGCAGCCGTAGTTCTTCCGCACCAGGGCGTGGAATATGGCCTCTCTTGGCCCTGCGTAGCGCATGAAGGCGGGATTGACGGAAAGGAGCACGCGGTTCTTGGGGTAGTAATTCTCCAGGATGGCCACGTAGCACCGCATTCGCACATCCGCCGGTATGTCGTCGTCCTTGGTCGCGCCCACGAGGGGGTGAAGCAGAAGCCCGTCGACTATTTCCATGGCGCACTTCTGCAGGTATTCGTGGGCTCTGTGCACGGGATTCCGCGTCTGGAAGCCGACCACCGTCTTCCACCCTAGTTCTATGAACCTTTGGCGTGTCTCCTCCGGCTCAAATCTGTATTCGTGAAACGGCGCTAGCTGGCGCGGCGGTTGCAGGTATCGCACCGGGCCGCCCAGGAGGACCGGGCCCTGGGCGTACAGATTCGCCACTCCGGGGTGGGCCTCGTCCGTCGTGCGGTACACCAAACCGGCCTCCTTCTCCTTGTCGTAGGTGTATTTCTGCTCGACCATCATTGAGCCTATGAGCCCGCCGTCCTCATCCCTCAACGCTATCTCCGCGCCGTCAGGAATGCCCTTCGCCGTTTCGCCTTCCACCGACAGAGTGACCGGCATCGACCAGGCCACTCCCGAGGCCAGGCGCATGGAGGAGACCGTTTCTTCGTAATCGGCGCGGGACATGAAGCCTTGAAGCGGGCTGAACGCTCCTATGCCGATCATCTCCAGGTCGGAGGCCTGACGCGGGTCGAGCCTGACGGATGCCAGGCCTTCCGCCCGTTCCAAGAAGCCCTCCCGTTCATCGGGAGCTACTTTACTATTGATTAACGTCCCGCCATGAGGTGAGACGATTGTCGGCGCTGCTGCTGTAGTCGAGGTCAAAGTTAGCCTTCCTTGTCTTCTGATAATCGGTTTAGTCCAATCGAACCGAGGGGCAATAAGTTCCTTTAGCTGGTTGCAGCCTTACGTAATGCCGGAAGTTCCGCTCTGGAGGTCTGCAATTCTGGCATCAATTGCATCAAGAATAGCTGGCGGGATTCCACTCTCCCGATTGAGATACTGACTTAGGAGTTCTACCTCGTCGTATGAGGCAAAGCAATCGACTTTACCTATCAGATAAGGAGAGAGGTATCGGATTGATGGAGGAACTCCCCTTGCTATTGAGAACTGATAGACGTACTTGAGATTGTCCTTCAAGTATCCTACCACTGGCAGAAAATCCGCATCTCCGCTGACAAGAATGGCCGCGTCATAGTTGGACATCTTGGCAATCATGTCCACGGATATGCCGGTATCAACTCCCTTCTCTCCAACCTGAACACCCAAATAGGTTATTTCACCGTCATCCCGTTGTTCTATGCGATACGCTCGCAGGGGGTGAACTTGATATTGTCCCACGTACTTGAACTCCAGAAAGTCTGTCTGCCTTTGGATGTTCTCAAATACCTGCTCCCTCAATCGCTCAAAGTAGGTTCTCTCCCTTCTGTACCACTTGGAGGCGAGGTCAATCACTATCTTGGGCGTCAGCCCACTGACATTAGGATGTCGGTTTACCACCCGTTGGGCTAAGTACATCTGATGTTGTTCAGACGAAGGCCATGGAGATATACTAGCGGAACTGTACCAGTGAACTCGTAGAAGCTGATGCTCCCAGCCGGTGGCCTGGTCGAACTTGGCAAGAACCCCTCTGTAGAAGCTCTTCCAGTCAAAGTGACGCTCTTCCAACTGGTACGTGCGGTTATCGGTTGGGTTAGATGTAAAGGAGAAATCCCGGAGGTTTGAACGGAAATTGGCTCCATCAACGAATATGGCCGTCTTCAGAGGCACGAATACAATCCTCCAAAAAGAAGGGGGCCTATTTGGCCCCCGGCCTCCCATGATGGGATACTCTTATGTGTGCGGCGCAATACGAGGCCGCATGGGCATAATAGACCGATTAAGACAATCATGTCAACCGTTTCGGAATTCAAGGGCTAGTCGTCCGCGGGCAGCCCGGCCAGTTGAAGCGAGACCTCTCCCGCGGGAAGGTAGCCCAGTTCCTGGAGCTTGTTCAGGACTTTCCAACTGCTCTCCTCCACCGACTCGCTGTCCGTGCTGAGCGAGACCTCCGGGTAGAGAGGTTCCTCGTACGGGTCGGAGACGCCTGTGAAATTGGGCAGTTCACCGGCAAGCGCCTTTGCGTAAAGCCCCTTCACGTCTCGCTTGACCAGCTCGTCCAGGGGGCAGCCAACGAACACCTCGACGAAGTCTCCGATCTCGTCGCGGACTTCATCACGTACCTCGCGGTAGGGAGAGATGGCCGCCACTATGACAATCACCCCGTTTCTGGACAGGAGCTTGCTGACGAACCCTATTCTCCTGATATTGGTGTCCCGGTCCTCCTTGCTGAAACCCAAGCCCTTGCTCAGGTTGGTCCGTATCACGTCGCCGTCCAGGATTTCTACCCGTTTGCCCAGCCCCTTCAGGTGGCCGTATAGCTCTTGGGCTATGGTGCTCTTGCCGGCGCCGGAGAGGCCGGTAAGCCAGATGGTGGCGCCGCGGTTCATATATGCTGATTCTATGTAGTTCATGATGTCTCCTGAGCGGACAGATGGAGTCCGCATTCGATTTTGGAGGAGTCCGACCACCGTCCGGCCCTGGGGTCTTCTCCCGGCTTGACCGCCCTGGTGCACTGCATGCAGCCGATGCTCAGGTAGCCCCGGTCGTAGAGGGGGTTGTACGGGACGTCGTTGGCATGGATGTATTCGACCACCTGCGCTTCCGACCAGGCCGCCAGCGGGTTCAGTTTGACCAGCCCGAACCTATCGTCCCATTCCACCACCCTTAGGCCCCTTCTCGTCGAAGCCTGGTCGCGGCGAAGCCCGGCGATCCAGGCCCGTTTGCCGTCCAGGGCGCGAAGATTCGGTTCCACCTTGCGGATCTCACAGCACATGTCCGGGTTGTGCTTCCATAGCTCCTCGCCAAACTCGTGAGCTTGCTCACGCGGGGACCACCGAGACCTGAAAGCCGCGGGTTCTATTTCGTACCGATGCTTCACCTGTTCCAGCAGCGAATAGGTTTCGGGGAACAGGAAGCCGGTGTCCAGGTAGAATACGTTAACGCCAGGTTCTATCTTGACCGCCATGTCCAGCAACGCCATGCCGGTGACGCCGCCAAAGCTGCACGCCAGCGTGATGTCCGGGTGGTAGCGCCTGAACCCCCACTCCAGGATTTCCTGCGGACTGGCGAGTTCCAGTTCCAAGGCCGATATCTGAAGGTCTTCTTCCACTCCTGCTTCTGCTTGTACTACCAATTAAGCCATCTCCTCTCCTGCAAAATAAAAGCCCCCTTTGGATTGTTCCGAAAGGGGGCAGACTCGTTTGTCGTTTTTGAATCAGGCGTCAGGCAAACCTTGTACGTCCCCCTTGCGGGAAGCAACAGGAGCACATACAGGAACAGGTGCCAACGTCAGCGGAACTGAGGAACGGTTTATTCAAACCCGCGCAACCCGTGATCAGACGGCGCATTCGCCCTCTCCGCGTTCCACCTTGTACAGCGTGGTGCGTTCCCAGTCCATGTACAGGTCTATGGTCTCTCTATTCAGTTCGACAAGCTGCGAATGTTTGGCCGTTATCGCCTGCAAAGGCTCCACGCCTACGCGGTCCACAAAGGTGTTGAACGCTTCATTCTCCACGCGGGTGTCCTTGTAGAACTGGATGACCTCTTTCAGCATGGCCGGGGCGCGTTTGGCCGGGACTTTTCCTTTCAGTCTCTGTCCAATGCGCGAGTCGCCGTTATCGTAGCCGCCGCCAACGAACATCTCGTAGGACGGCACCTGCTGTCCGCCCGGCCCTTTCATAGAGCCGCCGTGGAAGCCTATGTTGGCTATGTGATGCTGGCCGCAGGAGTTGGGGCAGCCGCTCATCTTGATGTGCATCCCGCGAATCAGGGGGTCGGTTATATCGACCTCTTCCAGGAGTGTGCGGCGCAACTCCCAGCCCAGCCCCATTGAAGAGGTGATGCCCAGCTTGCAGCTGTCGGTGCCCGGGCACGACGTCACGTCCGATATCTCATCGACGCCGGACTCGCCAAAGCCGACGTCCTTCAAGTCCTCCCATACCCTGCGCAGAGCCTGGTCGGGCACCCAGCGCAGCATCAGGTTCTGGCTCTGGGTGACGCGCGCCCTGCTGCCGGCGTACTTTCTTGTAATGTCGGCCAGCATGGGGAACTGGTGATGCCATACGTCGCCTATGGGAATCTTGATCAGAACGGCGTTGTATCCCGCTTGCCTTTGCGGAGTTACGCTGGTTCTGAGCCACTCTTCATATTCAGGGTCGCTGCCGCCGTGCGAGTCATCGCCGTTCTCAAAGACGGCGGGATTGGGAGCGTCCTGCTCTTCTTCAGGGATGCCCATCAATGGGGTGGGATCAAAGGACTTCTGCGCCCATTCTCCCTTCATTTCTTCTTCTACCAGCTTGCGGAATTCGTCTATGCCGATACGGTCGATGAGGAACTTGACCCTGGCCTTCATGCGGTTCTTGCGCAGCTCCGCCGACTTGTCGAAGACCCTCAACGCTGCCTCCGAGACCTTGAGGAACTCGTCGAACGGCAGGAACTCGTAGAGGGTAGGGGCAATGCGGGGCATGATGGAAAGGCCGCCGCCCATTACCATCTTCAGGCCCAACCGGCCGTTCTGCTTGGCGGGCAGGAAGCCAACGTCGTGAATGGCGGTTATGGCGCAGTCGTTCTCGCAGCCGGAGAAGGCGCTCTTGATCTTTCTCGGCATCTTCTGGGTGACGGGGTGCCGCACGAAGTACCTGGCATAGGCGGCGGCGTACGGTGTCATGTCGAACGGCTCATCCGGGCAGACGCCCGCCATGGGACATCCCACTACGTTGCGCACCGTGTTGCCGCACGCCTCGCGAGTGGTTAGTCCCACCTCTGCCAGAATCCGCATTGAATGCGCTGCTCCCTCCAGGCTCATGTGGTGGAACTGCATGTTTTCTCGCGTGGTGAAGTGGCCCTTCTCCAAGGGAGCATGCTCTCTGGCAATGACTCCCAGAGCGTCTATCTGGTCCGCGTTCAGGCCGCCGTAGGGGATTTTGATTCGGAACATCTGCGCATCGGGCTGGCGCTGGCCGTAGACTCCTCTCAGCAGGCGCCAGGCCATGAACTGATCGGGTTCCCATCCTCCGTCACGGAAGCGACGGACTTCGTGCTCGTATTCGTCTATCTCTTCTATTACTGGGGGGATGATGACTGTTTGTGCGGCTTGAGTTGCCATATCACCTCTCTGTTTCCGGTCTCATCATTAGGGGGCAAATAAAAAGCCCTCCCAGCTTGGCCAATAAAACTGAGAGGGGTTTAAGCGTTCGCCGGAACGCTTACCCCTATTTCATACAGGAACAGGTGCAGATTCTTGTGACCATATCGCTGGTTAGTGTAACACCAAGGCTGGCCTTGTCAACCATTAGACCACTATCCCGTAACCCTTCTTTAGTATGACCAGATTGACGAATGTTTCGGTGCGGCGGATCCCCGGCGTAGCGCCAACCTTGCCGCGCAGGAAGTTGCCCAGTTCTTCTGAGCTTGGCAATGCCGCCCAGACAAAGATGTCAAAGGAGCCGGTTGTCAGAGAGACGTATTGAGTCTCCGGCAGATTCGCCAGATTGCTGGCCACTTCATCTATCTTGTCCGGGTCGGCTTGTATACCGACGAGGGCCACGGTGTTGTACCCTATTTTCTCAGGGTCGGGGATGGCCGCAACGCGGATGATTTCGCTTTCAACCAAATGACGCAGGCGCCTCCGCACGGTTCCCTCGCTGACTCCCACCTCGCGAGCAATCTGTGCATTGGAGGCTCTGCCGTTTGTTTGCAGGATCTCTATGATCTTGCGGTCTAAGTCGTCCATCTTTTCATCTTTCGTCTCACTTATAGCATGAGGCTATAGGATATTAGTTATTTAGCATCAGATATCGTAATTAGTCCTACCCATTCTGTCAATAATCGTAGCCGATTGCTTGTAAGGGGAACATCTCGTCCTGAAGCGTCACTTACAGTCATTACACGGAGGTGTAGCGGGCCATTTTGCCTTGACACTGTATTCACCGCTATCATACTATGAAACCCGCGCCGAGGTAGCTCAGTGGTAGAGCAGTGGACTGAAAATCCACGTGTCGGCAGTTCGACTCTGCCCCTCGGCACTGGACACGCCGGTGCATCATGGCCGGCAGCAAGCGGAAGTGGCTCAGTGGTAGAGCATCTCCTTGCCAAGGAGAGGGTCGCGGGTTCGAATCCCGTCTTCCGCTCCAGGACAAGCAACGTCGCCCCGTTCAGGGGCGGCTTTTTCCGTAGCGCCGCGGACTCCCACGGCTGCGGAGGGGCAAATGGCAATGCTATGCGTTACTTCACTCAGGCAGGGTGAGGGCAAGACCGCCCTCTCCTCCGGACTCGCCCGTCTTCTCGCAGAGCAGGGCAGGGCGGTCCGCGCCTTCAACCCGCTCCGCGTCACCGATGATGAAGGCCGCGACTCCGCCTTCCTTGCCTCCATTACCGGCGCCGCGCCGCCCGAAGGCTGGCCTTTGACCGTTTCGCCCGGCGACGGCCTGCCACAAGACGCCGCCCAAGCCATATCCGACGCCCTCACGCCCGACTCCGACGCCATAATCGAAGCCCCGGCCCTCCTCGACGAGGGCGTGGACGCCGCTCCCCTGGTGCGGAGCCTGGCCGACGCCCTGGACGCCCGCGTGCTCCTCGTGGCGCGCTACTCCCCCGACCTCACCGCCGAGCGGATCGCGGAAGCCGCCGGCGCTTTCGGGGACAGGCTGGCGGGCGTGGTCGTCAACCGCGTCTTCAAGTACCGCACACAGGACGCCCAGGTCCACCTCGCCGACGGTCTCCGCTCCCAGAATATACCCGTGCTGGCGCTCCTTCCCGAGGACCGGCGTCTCCAAGCCGTCACCGTAGACCGCATGGCCCGGCACCTCGACGGCGAGTACTTCCTGGGGCAGGACAAGAAAGACCGCCTCTTCGACAACGTCCTCATCGGGGGCATAGTCCTCGATAACGGGGTGGAGTACTTCGGCATCAACCACACCAAGGCCGTCCTCGTCCGCGCCGACCGCCCCGACATACAGATGGCCGCCCTGCAAACGCCCACGCGCTGCCTCGTCCTCACCGGCGGCCACCGGCCCATCCAGTACATCGAGCACGAGGCCAGAGAGGAGGAGGTGCCGGTGATTCTGGTGCAGCAGGGCACGTTGGAAGCCTCCCGGCAGCTGGACACCCTGTTCGACGGGGCCTCGGCGCACCATCCCGACAAAGCGGACGCCTTCGCCGACCTGCTTCATCGCCACACCGACTTGGAGGCGCTGGGCCAAGCGCTACCGTCATTCTGAGTGGAGCGAATGCGGAGCGAAGAATCTGGATCGTTGGCAGACAAGCGGACATACCCGCGCAGAGCTTTGCAACCTCTTCCCCATTGATGGGGGAAGATTGAGATGGGGGTGAACCCTGCGTGGACAACCGACCGGATTGCTCCCCATCCCTGCATAAAGAACAGGTCAAGGGTTGCGTACACAACCGACTCAGGTATAATTATCCCTTGTGACTTCAAATCGGAGGGCGGGTGAGATTGAATGCGCTAGGAATACATCTGATACAAGAGCTCAAGCAGTGTGACAGCAACCTACTGAACGACCTCAATTACGTAAGAGACTCCATGATTCAAGCCGCGCAAGTCGTCGGAGCAACCATAATCGACGAGACGTTTCACCAGTTCAGCCCCGTGGGCATCACCGGTGTCGTAGCCATCGCGGAGTCCCATTTGACGATCCACACCTGGCCGGAGTACTCCTACGCCGCGGTGGACATCTTCTCATGCAGCGAGAAGTTCCAGCCGCAAAAAGCGGCCATCTTCCTCAAAGACAAGTTCCGCGCCGCCGAATCGTCTACCACGGAACTGGCCCGCGGCGTCCTCACGGAGCTCGTAGCAACCGGATAGTACAGTGCCAACCGTACCCGATCCACCCTCCAAGTGGTATTACGAGTTCATAACGCCGGACCTGTTCCTGGCGTCCAACCTCTCTAAGGTAGTCTACTCAGGGAAGACCAAGTACCAGCGCGTCGAGGTCCTGGACACCGTACCTTTCGGAAGGACCCTTATCCTGGACGGACGCACCCAGTCCTCGGAAGCCGATGAGTTCGTCTATCACGAGGCCCTTGTCCACCCCGGCCTCATCTCCATATCCGACCCGCGGTCCGTGTTCATTGCCGGCGGCGGCGAAGGCGCAACCCTCCGCGAGGCGCTGGCCCACAGCACCGTTGAGCGAGTCACCATGGTTGACCTCGACCAGGAGGTCGTGGAGCTGTGCAAGCGGCATCTGCCCAACCATCACCAGGGCGCTTTCGACGATCCGCGTCTCACCCTTGTCCACGATGACGCATTCCGCTACCTGGAAGACAACGACGACAAGTACGACTTCATCATCATAGACGTGCCCGACCCCCTGGAAGCGGGCCCGGCCTATCTCCTCTACACCCAGGAGTTCTACGCTCTGACCAAACAGCGCCTCAACCCCGGCGGACTCATCGTCACCCAGTCCGGACCTTCCGGCCCGCTCAACTACACCGAAGTTTTCACCGCTATCCACCGCACCCTTGGCTCCGTCTTCACCGCCACCGCCGCCTGCCAGGCCCACGTGCCGTCGTTCGGACTGCTCTGGGGCTTCATCATCGCGGGAGACGACATAGACGCCCTGCCGGCCCGGGAGATAGACCAACGCATCCAACAGCGCCTGACCCGCGACCTCCGCTACTACGACGGCGCTGCCCACTCCGGCATGTTCACCCTGCCCAAGTACCTCCGCCGCGGCCTCGCTGAAGAGAGCCGCCTCATCACAAAAGCCAACCCGTTGTATGCTGTGTAAGGCCGCCTCAGCAAGTAGATACTCAGCCCGGATGAAATGATGGAACCCGCCATTTTCAGCGCTTCAGCCGCCGCCGCAGGGGGCGACCCTCACCTGCTGCGTGACTTGGCCGTCATTACCGCAGGAGGCGGAGGGGCCGCGCTGCTGTTGCGCCTGATCAAAATGCCGCCCATCCTGGGCTATCTTGGCGCCGGTGTTCTGATTGGCCCGTCGGTGTTGAGGGCCGTGGAAAACGCGGAGACCATTCGCCTGATGGCGGACCTGGGAATAGTGCTGCTCCTGTTCGGCATCGGTCTGGAGTGCGGGTGGCGGCGAATTCGCGAGGTCGGCGCCAGGGTTGTATTCATCGCCTCACTGGAGATGGCGATTATGTTCGCCCTCGGGTTCCAGATTGCCCACCTGCTGGGCTGGAGCGACGTAAATGCCGTGTTCCTGGGGGCGGCTATGTCCATCAGCAGTTCGGCAATTCTTATGACCATGCTGCGGGATTCCGGACAACTGCTGGAGAGGCGCGGAAGGTTGATCATAGGGATCCTGGTGGTGGAGGACTTCGTTGCCGTTATTCTGCTCACTGTGCTGGCGGGTGTTGCCAGCACGGGCCAGGCCGACTTTGAAGGAATCGGCCTGCTGGTTTTGAAGCTGTTGATCTTTGCCGTCCTGGCTTTGGTTCTTGGAGCTTTCTTTGCCAACAAACTGGTCAACTTTGTAGACCGCTTCCACTCTGAGGAGACCCTGCTGATTACCGGACTTACCCTCTGCTTTGGCCTGGCGCTGGCCGCGGAGCAGGTGGGGCTATCCGGAGCAGCCGGAGCGTTTCTCATCGGCGCGGTGCTTGGCGATTCTCAACACGCGGGGGAGATGGAGCGAATAGTCCGTCCGGTGCGAACTCTTTTCTCCGCTCTGTTCTTCGTCTCCATCGGGATGCTTATAGACCTCTCTTTGGCGGCGGACTTCATCATTCCCATCCTGGTGGTATCGGCGGTCTTTGTGGTAGGCAAGGTAGTCTCCGATACATTGGGGACGTTTCTTTCGGGAGAGCAAGGACGGGTCTCGCTCAGCGTGGGATTGGGTATGCCCCAGACCGGCGAGTTCTCTCTGGCCATGGTCAAAACAGGAGCCGATTACGGAGCTGTTAGCATCTTCATGTTCCCGGTCGTCGCCGGGGCTACCGCCTTGACCGCGTTGGTATATCCGTTCCTGTTCCGTTCCACGGACACCGTAGCGAACTTCCTGGAGCGGCGGACACCCCGGCTATTGAAGAAGTACATCGAATACATGTCCATTCTGCTGACCACGCTCCGCAGCGCCTTTCAGTTCAGCAGCCCCAGGGCCAGGCGGATCCAAAAGAACGCCAGAACCATCATGCGGGACATGGGCATCATTGCAATCTTTCTGGTGCTTGGCACCGGCATCCTGGGTTTCACGGCTCAGCTATCTGCGCTTACCCACCTCAGCGAGAGTACGATTGGACTGATCATTGGAAGCGCGGTTCTGGCCCTTTGCATTCCCCCGGGCATTGCCATTTGGAAAGCCCTGCGAAGCCTCGCCGATGCCGTGGTGGATTTCAGACTCACGGGCTATCTGGGAATCGCGGACAAATGGATGCGCGGCAACCTGAGTACCGCGCTCCGCGATACCGCCCTGATTCCCGTCTTGCTTGTGCCTGCGATTTGGAGCATTCCGTTTGTCTCCAGGCTGCTCTCGCTGGGCAGCTTGAGCGCCCCGCTTTCATTTGTAATCGTAGCGGCTATAGCCGCATCGCTTATTGTGGCAACCTTTCGCATCTATCGCTTCTTGAATCCCATGTTCACCCAGATCTTCCTCGGTGACGACGATAACCCTTCCTGATTCCTGATAGACGGTATCGAAGATAGACCTGAACACGGGTCATTGGAAAAACGGATTTGGGTTGGCCTTGATAAATACGGGCAAGCCGGGGAGTCTACAGATATGCGTACAACTCTCTGTACGTATCCCACAACGCTGAGCGCACAACTTGCGTACATGTATTCTGTGGGATACATTGCTAACCATCATGGCGAAGATACATACCCGTCCCTGGGACGTGGTCGAGCATCTGGAAACGGAGGAGGACATGGCCGCTTACTTGGAGGCGGCGCTTGAAGAAGGCGACCCTCAGCTTGCGGCTGCCGCGCTTGGGGACATCGCCAGAGCCAAGGGCATGTCCGAGACGGCGCGGGAGGCGGGGCTTGGGCGGGAAAGCCTCTACAAGGCGCTATCACCCGGGGGCAACCCTGAGTTCGCCACCGTGTTGAAGGTGGTGCAAGCGCTGGGCCTGCGGCTTAAAGCCGCTCCCGCACAGAGCGCAAGGGAACCGGCCTCCCCTATACAAGAGATGTGAACCGGCAGATATATCCCGATTCCGATTAAAGGTACTCATGGATATTCCCCCCACTCCGATTGGTATCATTTTCGTCACTTCTATATACTCTTTCTTCGTGACATACTCATGGGTGCTCGTATCTGTGGTGTTCTCGCCGTTTGCTGCTGGCATCTGCATGTGGCTAGCCCGTAGACGCGGCCTGAATGTCTGGCACTATGGCCTGATCGGCGCTATCTACTCGCTCTCCTTCTTGTATCCTTGGATATACCTGGCAACGCGGCTGTTAGGACGTAGAATGTCAGGCAAGATCGTCATTGCAGGATACGTCAACATGTATGTGTGGTGGGTCGCGTGGCTTTTCGGGATGTTCCTCATCGCGGATTGGAACTATCGTGGTGACTACGGTGGAGATCTGGTAGGGCTATTGGGTCTCGTTCATGTCTCCATCAGCGCTATCGCTGTTGTCGGGTCTTTGGTGCTAATAGCTTTGTCAATACGCAATCGCAACCGGCGTGAAGAGTTCGGGCAGAATGTACAACCTTTGCTTGGTGGATACACCCCTAGCTCCCGCAAACTAATTGCAGGATACGTCGCCTTTTGCGTGATTTGGTTCGTACTTCTCTTCGCTGTATACGGGATAAATACTCAACTGCTCTACGGTTCGCTGGTGTTGATGTCATCAGTTTTAATAGCCGTCCCTGCTATCTTTGCTCTGGGACCGGCTTGGAGACTGATACGCAATCGCAACCGACGAGTGGAGTTAGGGCAGGATGTCCAACCCTTTCTTGGCGGATATACCCCTAGCTCCAGTGACCTAATCTACATAGCGCCCTTTGCCTTTGGTTTCGTTAGTGTTAGTGTGATGTTCGGTGTAGGGAATCTGCTGTAGGGGATATGATCAAGCTAAGGAGTTGGCGCAACCATCCGCTTGTACCCTAAGAACGGGGTATACGGCGGCCAGTACTACGTTATAGAGATCAACCGTACCATTCCGATAAGTAGAGGGAGTAAGCCATGTTGCTATCGCTTCTGAATGAGACCTTGTTGACCTATGCGTTGGTGATGTTTTTTATAATATTCTTTGGGTCCCACACAATAATCTTCTTGCTGAGTATGGTTGGCCTCCTGCTCAGACCCTTCTCGCGTCAGCCCGTTGCTTTGTTGTATCCCTGGGTGCGCCTATCCGCCGAGAACCCCGACGACATTTCTGAGACTCCCTTCAGGCCCTCCAGACTGTTGCTTGTACACACGCTGTGGTTCATGAGCTCAGTCGTTGTCTGGGTTGGCCTCACACTGATTTGCTTAGATATCGTTCTCAACGAGCTATTCCCAAGTTTGGTTGATATCGAGGACTACAGTGTATACGGTATGAGGGTATCTGCGTCGATAGGCTACACCATTCTGGCAATGTATGCGAGTGTTTTTGCCCTATGGTCGTCGCGGATGTGGGTTCGTTCCCTGAGCCAGTCTCTTGCCTATTACAGGCGTATGAATGGCGTAAGGGACGGCGGGCTTGATGACCCTGGACATTATTTGGCACCCTTCAGAAAGACTTCAAAATGGGCAATTGCGACATGGCCTCTCCTCTTCGGCTTTGGAGTGCTGGCCTTCACCATGTTCCCTCCGTTTCAGGGTTAAAGTTCATGCCCCGCTGATCCCTAGCCTGTAACCATCTGCTATCCTGCCCATGTCGCCGCCCCTGTGCCCGGCGGGTAGGAGGCCCTCTGCCATCTCCCCCTTCCCCATAACCGCCCGCTCGCGTTATCCTTGCCTCACCATGACAACCACCCACACCCACACTGTCTTGCCCGCGCAGGCGGGCATCCAGGAGCGGCGGCGCGGCGCCCGTTCCGCCCCCTCTCTTTCACGAAAATCCGATTCGTTTCTCACCTCCGCCAAAATTTGGGTCGATTTTAGCCTTGTACTTGACATAACGTTGGAAACGAATACCCTTCTCAGGCACAACGCCGCTCCGCCGCTAACCGACATCTCACGCCTAACAACCCTTTCCACGACACCCCAAAATCGAGTTATGTCAAGTAGCCTACCCCACAACGCTGAGCGCAACGTGAGACGGATGCTCCGCGTCGTGGTGGACGGTGTTCAGCGCGGCGCGGGTATGCGTGTTGCGCCCCAGCGGCTCCCCCGTATTGGGGTTCACGTCGAAGCGCGGGAAGTTGGAACTGGACACGTCCAGCCTTATGCGGTGCCCCCCGGCAAACACGTTCGACGTGGCGTACAGAACTATCGTCACCGCGTAGACCTCGCCCGCGCTCATCGGCGACGGCTTCTCCCACGAGTCCCGGTAGCGCATCCTGAAGATGCTGTCCGATATATTGAGCGCGAACCCGTCCGGGTAGTCCTCGTTCGGCGGGTAGACGTCGATCAGCTTTGCCGTGAAATCGGTGTCGGGCGCATCGGACGATACCCACAGCCTCACCTCGATAGGCCCGGTGACCTCGATGTCGCGCTCCAACCGCTCCGTCTCGAACACCAGCACGTCGCGCCGCGCCCCCAGCGGCGCGTTGAAGGGAGGCTTGGCCCCGTATAAGCCCTCTCGCTCCCGCTGGTCCCAGCCGCCCGCCGTCACTATCTGCTCCACGCGGTACCCCTGCGGCAGCGACGACGAGTCCGCGATGAAATCGGGAACCGGGCGCAGCGTCGCCAGCGACGATATGTTGCCTCCCACGGAAGGCGCCGGGTCTGCGGGATCGAACCGGTACGTGGTGGAAGCGCCCCGCTCTTCGGGAGCGTCCACGCGCAGAGAGCCGTCGCCGTGGAGGTGGTAGCTCACGGTTGCGGCGCGGGAAAGCGGCCACTCCCGCTCGTCCCGCCAGTATCCCCCGTGATTGAGGCGGCCCTCCCGGTTCATCCGGCCGTCGCCGCCGCCCATGACGAATATGCGTACGGCGGGGTCGTCCTCGACGCCGTTGTCCGCCCCTTTCAGCCAGTGGTCGAACCAGCGCAACCGCTCCTCGTTATAGTCGATAGGAGCCTCGCGCCCCAGGTCTATGCCGCCGGAGTGGGTGAGCGCCATCGTGCCGTCCCCGTGCGTCCAGGGGCCCATGAGCAGGCGGTAAGGGCCCTTCTTTCGCTGGGACAGGCCGATGAAGTTCTCCAGGTTGGCCCTGGTATAGGAGTCGTACCAGGCGCTGGAAAAGACCGTGGGCACGTCGGCGAACTGGTCCCAGTGAAGCTCGAAGTTGACGCTGGGGTCCTTCCACAAATCGTCGTAGTCCCCGCGAGTGAGCAGCCGGATGGCAAGCCGCTCGTAAGCCGGGGCGTGCATCAGCGGCGTCTGTCCCTTCTTGATGGGCAGCCGCTTCAGAATCTCGCGGGTGTCGGACGCGTCCAACGCCCTGGCCGCCGCGGGGTCGCTCTTGAGCAGGGCGTTGGTGTTGGCGCCGGCGTGCCAGTACAGCCAGGTGAGGAAGCGCAACTCCAGAGCGCCGCCCTGCCGCAGCGTGCTGGTGTATCCGTTGGAAGCGCCCTCGTTGACCCACATGCAGGCCAGCCCCGGCGGGTCCAGTACCGCCAGCGAGTTCTGTGTCCAACCGGCGTAGGACGTTCCGGTGGTGCCTATCTTGCCGTTGCACCAAGGCTGCTCGACCAGCCATTGCATGGTGTCAAAGCCGTCCGGCCCTTCCTGCCAGAAGAAGCCGAACTCCCCCTCCGATTGGTAGCAGGCGCGGCAGTCCTGCGTGACGAAGATGTAGCCTCTCTTGGCAAAGTAACGGCAGTTCTTCTCCACCCTGTCGGGGGCGCGCTTGTTGTACGGCGTGCGCTCCAGGATCACCGGCAGCGGGCCCGGCAACGGCTTGCCGCCGTCGGTGGGGAAGTAGACGTCTGTTGCCAGCCGAACGCCGTCGCGCATGGAGACCATGGCGTCTTCCAGAACCATGACGCCGTACTCGGGCTTGGATTGCATAGGGCCACCTCTTAGTCAGGGGTAGGCCCGCAATATATCACAACTGGGAGGACGGACATACAGGCATACGGACATACGGGCATGGTTTGACAGGCTTAGGGAGAACGGTCAGGTGCCGTCTGCCCGTATGTCCGCCTGTGGTATGATTCAAGCGATGCCGGAAGTGCCCGCTTGATGGAACCAACACCCACCGAAACAGCCGTAGATAAGAAGAGGAACAGAATCTTCTTTGGCTGGTACATAGTGGCCGGGGCGGCGCTGCAAGCGTTCTTCACGTCGGCTACCTTCTTCTTCGGATTCACCGCTTTCTTCAACCCGATAGCCAACGAATTCGGCTTCAGCCGGGCGGCAACCGCTACCGCCCTGTCGCTTCAGCGCACCGAATCGGGGATTGCCGGGCCGTTCGTCGGCTTCCTGGTGGATCGGTATGGAGCGCGCGGCGTAATGGTGGCGGGCACCGTAACTACGGCGCTTGGCTTCTTTGCGCTGGCTCGCATAACGTCCCTGCTCACCTTCTACCTCTCCTTCGGGCTGCTGGCGCTCGGCATAGCCATGGCCACCATGGTCACCACTACACCCGTAATCAGCAACTGGTTCATCCGCAAGAGAAGCAGGGCGCTCACCTTCGCCTTCGCCGGAGGCTCATTGGGAGGCACTGGCGCGCCGGTCCTTGTCTGGGCAATCAGCGCCTACGGCTGGCGCGCCGTCCTCGACTGGATCGGAATCGGCACGCTCCTGGTGGGGATACCGGTCTCGCTCATCATGCGTCACCGACCCGAGCAGTATGGCTACCTACCCGACGGCGTCCATCCCTCCCAAAGCAAGGAGGAGCCGCGGGAAAGAGACGGTGCGTCTGATTCCCCTGAGTCGAACGAGGTCAACTTCACCGTGCGGCAGATGCTGAGGACACCCGCTCTATGGCAATTGGTGGTGGGGATGGGACTATCCGGCATGGTGATGTCCACAACCGTGGTGATGATTATCCCCGGCCTGGAGAGCTTCGGCATAGCCACCACCACAGCCGGCTTTGCCGTTCTGGCTCTGGCCATTGGAAACATAACGGGCCGCCTGGTTCTGGGGTTTCTTGCCGACACGCTGAACAAGCGCAACGTGCTGGCCTTCACCTACGTGATGTTCGCCCTGGGCGCGCTCGCCTTTGCCCTGATAACGGAGGTGTGGCACATCGCAATCTTCGTCCCGCTGTATGCGCTGGCGCACGGCGGAACCGTGCCGGTGCGGTTTGCCCTCCTCGCCGACTATTTCGGCAGGAGATCGTACGGGGCGCTGGTGGGGTTGATCATGACCTTGACGGCGGTGTTCGGCATCGTGGGGCCCGTGTTCGCAGGGCTTGTCTTTGACATCACGGGCAGCTACAGACCGGCGTTCATAGCAATGGGGCTGTTGATGATTCCCGCCGTGCCGTTCACCCTGATGGTCAAGAAACCCAATCTTAAGAGCTAGGAGAGCGTTGGAATCAAGACGTAACAGTTGCCCCTCAAAACGCCGTGCTGTGTATAATATAGAGACGCAGGTTGGATATATCGGGAGGGCGACGCAAGAATCATGAACCTAATAAAGACGGGCGTGTTGTTCATTTTTCTAAGCTCTCTCTTGCTTCTCACCGGGGCGCTGATAGGCGGCGGCGACCCCTCAGTGATGATGCTCTTCTTCTTCATAGCCCTGGCGATGAACTTCTTCGGCTTCTGGTTCAGCGACAAGCTGGTGCTGTCAATGTCGCGGGCAAAGCAGGTCTCGCAGGATGAAGCGCCGGAACTACACAGCGTGGTGGACGAGCAGGTGCACTACGCCGGAATCCCCAAGCCCAAGGTGTTCATCATGGATTCCGCTTCGCCCAACGCCTTCGCCACGGGCCGCAGCAAGAAGAACGCCTCAATTGCTGTGACCACGGGCATCATGCAAATCCTCAACCGCGACGAACTCGGCGGCGTGATAGCCCATGAACTGGCGCACGTCGGCAACCGCGACACGCTGATTATGACCATGGTGGCCGCGATGGCCGGCGCCATCGCCATGATCGCCTGGATGGCGCAGTGGTCGCTCATCTTCGGGGGAATGGACGGGCGGCGCGGCGGTGGAGGCGGCGGCGTCATAGGGCTGGTGGCGCTGCTGGTCGTAATCATCGTCATGCCCCTGGCGGCAACTCTGGTGCGGCTGGCCATATCCCGCACCAGGGAGTACCAGGCCGACCGCACGGGCGCGGCGACGTCGGGCAAACCGCTGGCCCTGGCCAGCGCGCTGGCAAAGCTTGAGAGGGGCAGCAATGCGCGGAGCATGGACATGCCCAAAGAGCGCCTTGAGCCGGTTTCCCACCTGTTCATTGTGAATCCGCTAAGCAGCTTGAGCGGCAGTGGAATGGTGCGCCTCTTTTCGACGCACCCCCCAATTGAAGAGCGCATACGGCGGCTCCAGGAAATCGAGGCCAACAAAGGCCCCAGGATGATTAGATAGCACAGTAGGGAGGGACACCAAGTGACTGGCAACGCTGACTTCGACGTAATCATAGTGGGTGGAGGAGCAACGGGGCTGAGCGCGGCTCTGTACACGTCGCGCGCCATGCTCAAGACGGCGGTGGTGGAACGACTCGCGCCGGGAGGACAAATCCTGCTCACCGACGTCATCGAGAACTACCCAGGCTTCCCCGACGGCATTACCGGGCCGGAACTGTCTCAACTGTACGAACGGCAGGCCGTCAAGTACGGCGCTGAGATTCTGTACGATTCGGTCGTTGGGCTGAAGAACCTGGACGGCGCGGTGAAAACCGTGGTCGGCGACGAGGGCGAATACACCGCCAAAGCGATTATCATCTCCTCCGGCGGCGACCACAACAAGCTGGAGGTGCCGGGCGAAGACGAGTTCTCCGGCAAGGGCGTCTCCTATTGCGCCACCTGCGACGGCAACTTCTTCCGCGACATGCCGGTCGCCGTTGTCGGCGGCGGTGATTCTGCGATGCAGGAAAGCCTGTATCTGACGCAGATGACGGAGAGGGTGACCGTTTTGCACCGCCGCGACAAGCTGCGCGCCAGCAAGATATTGCAGGACAGAGCTATGAAGCACCCCAAGATAGAGTTCAAGTGGAACACGGTTGTGGAGAGGGTGCAGGGCAACGGTCAGATGGAGTCGGTGCTGTTGAAGGACACGAGCTCGGGTGAGAACTCGACCTTGGACGTGCCCGGTTTGTTCATCTTCATAGGCTTCCATCCCAACACCGAGTTTCTCAGGGGAAGCCCCATAGAGATCGATGGCGGTGGCCATATCATTGCCAACATGGCAATGGAAACCAACGTGCCGGGAGTTTACGGAGCCGGCGACGTGCGAGCCAACTCCGATCGTCAGTTGGGTACCGCCGTGGGAGACGGCATAACGGCGGCGCTCAGCGCGTACCACTACATTGAAGAGTTAGAGGGTTGATACCCATATGAATACAGAGAGGGGGCCGGATTTCCGGCCCCCTCTCTACTTTCCTCAAGCTCTATAGTGGCTAGTGGTGGCCGCCACAGCCGCCGCCGGAACCGCCGCAGCCGCATGTGCCGCCGCAGGCGCACCCGCCCGACTCTATGTTGGGGTTGTTGATTACGAAGCCGCTGCGCATCAGCCCGTCCATGTAATCTATCTCGGAGCCTTGCAGCAGGGGAAGGCTGTCCTGATCGACCACAATCTGGACGCCGTTGGATTTCATCAGCAAGTCGTCCTGGCCGGTCTGGCCGTCTAAGGAAAGAGAATACCCCGGTCCGCCGTGAGGACTTGCCGTGATGGCTATTCTCAATGCTGTTCCGGTTTCGCCTTCCTCCTCTATGATCTCCTTCAGCTTCGTCGCGGCCAGTTCGGTAACTGTAATCTCTTCCAATGCGGTCTCCTTTTCGCCCCCGCCGCGGATAAGGTGGGCGCTGCTTTGCTTGCCGGTCAGTTTAGCATTGCGGCAAAACAGGGTCAACATAAAGGCGTCGCATGTTGAGGAGATTGCGGGGCGCGGGGCCGGTCACTACAATGTGGGGTAGGCCGAAGTGGCGGAACGGTAGACGCGATGGTCTCAAAAACCATTGGGGGCAACCCCGTCCCGGTTCGAATCCGGGCTTCGGCACCAGATGTCACTCCGTTTGCCCTGATAGAAGGAATCCGATATGGACATTCCAACGTACTTAGAGTAAAGCAAACGGGTCAGCGAATTTTAATTGACACAGGGCTATTGTTTTGTTTATTGTATGTCTCAGCACAATCGTTGCTTCACAGAGTGGCGGTTGTGATTTTTCTGATAAGCTGACGGTCAACTGACCAAACCAAACAAAATCTATTGGAGTTTCGTTAGGAGGGTGCGCATTATGCGAACAGTTCTCTCGCCTCGTAAATTTCTAGGGGCTGCCGTAGGCATTGGCCTTTTGTTCGTGCTGGCGTGCGGTTCGGCTGAGGAAGACCCAACGCCGACGCAGCGTCCGGTAGATACGCCTACGTCTGTGGCGGTGCCAACGCTTGTGGTGCCAACGGCGACACCTACACCGGCGCCGCCAGCGCCAGGCGTGACGGCTGCGCCTGCCCCGACCAATACCCCCACACCGGAGCCCGCTCCCGGCGAGCAGCCGCAGTATGGCGGCAGCGTGACGGTGCCGGGCAACTGCGGACCGTTGGACGCCAACCATAGCCAGACCGGTTTCTGCTGGAACGGCTTGGGATGGATTGGGAACATCTACAACGGACTGATAAGGGTTAACCCCGTCGACCGCGTCTCCGTTGAAGGCGACCTGGCCGAGACTTGGAGTGTAAGCGGTGACGGTACGGAGTACACCTTCAATATTCGGCCCGGAGTGGTTGACCATGAAGGCAACCCCTACACTGCCGAAGATGCTTGGTACCAGATAGTGCGCTATGAAGAGCGCCCCAACGGCATCAACCCCCGCCGCCAGGGATGCATACAGGCCTATGTGGCTGATGTACTTGACGACAACGGTAATCCTGTTGCCAACCCCGGCGCCGAGGTCATTGACAGTTCAACAGTGCTAATAAGGCTGGATGCTCCTCGCGCTGCCTTTGTCTCCTGCATCTCCGGTGCATGGAGCGCGTTCTTGCCCGATACGTACACCCGCCAGATTGACGACCCCATGGTTACGCCGGACGGCTACAGAGACCTTGACTTTGCCAGGGGTGAGGCTATCGGTACCGGCCCCTTCAAGGTTGTCAACCATGAGATTGAGAACATCACGGAGCTCGAGCGACACGACCAGTTCTTCCGTGAAGGACTGCCCTACCTTGATGGTTACGTATCACCTTTCATTCCTGATGCGGCAGTTCGTGTAGCCAACTTCCGAGCAGGCAGAATCGATGCCCTGGGTGTCTTTGACAACCAGCCGAGCAAGTCGGATGCAGAGGAACTGCAGAGGGCTGTGGGAGACGAATTGGTGGCTCCTCTGATCAACGCCATGGGCTGGCGCGGCATACAGTTGAACGTAGCCAATGCGCCGTTTGGCCCCATAGGCGACCCCACTGCGGACAAGATTCGTACCGCCATCCAGATGGGCTTTGACCGCCAAGAGATGAGCCGGCTGAACTACGACGGCATAGGTACGTTGGCGACTCCGTACTTCTTCTACTGGGACTGGATCGCCACGCCTGACCAGTGGTATGAGGCATTGCCTGGATTCAACCCTGACGAAATGGTAAGGGCTGATCAGCTTGCCCAGGCGCAAGCTCTCATGCAGGAAGCCGGCTACGGCCCGGACAACATGCTCCCCGTTGAGGCCCTGACTACATCGGGTGGCCAAAATGAAGCGGAGATACAAGGCCAGTGGCTGAGAGAGAATCTATACCTTGACGTGACAACCACCAATATGGGTAACACCTCCGGTCTGCGGGCACGCACCGGCCCCGGGGATTTCCAGATGATAGCGGTGGAGAGCATTGGCGCTTCCTTTGCTGACCCTGATGCCTTCAACTTGGGCGTGTTCTTCACCGACGAAGAGGGCGGTAGGAACTGGACATCATGGGTAAACGATGATTGGCGCGTGCTCATGGACCAGCAGCTGGTGCTAAACGACACGGCGGAGAGAGGTCCCGTGCTGTTTGAAATGGCTAAGATTCTCTATGCCGATGCTGCTCTGGTTGGTAATAACAGGCCGGCTCTGGTACATGGCTGGCGTGGAAACTGGAGGGGCTACGTGGCTCCTATCATTCACGCCTCCAATATGACGCTGGAGCACGTCTGGCTGGCTGAGTAGTATAGAGTTACTCGATAGTGAACGAAGTCTGCGATCATCTGATGGTCGCAGACTTCGTTTTAGGGGTGTGATTCCACGTCCTGAGTAGAGTAAACTAGAGAAGCTATGAAGAAGTACATTCTGAGACGTGTATTGCTTTTTGTGCCGACTATGTTGGGTGTTGCCCTGGTCATCTTCATACTCCTGCGCATCCTGCCGGGGGACGTTGCCGTGCAGATACTGGCCGGTCCCAATGGAGAGGCCGAGTATACCCTGGAGGACGTGGAGAATCTCAGAGAAAGGCTTGGCCTGAACGATCCGCTCTACATTCAATTTGTGAATTGGATATGGGATTTCGCCAGGGGAGACTTGGGCCACTCATACGCCACCAACCGTCCAGTGTGGGGGGAGCTAAAGCGACAGTTCCCCATTACTCTTCAGCTTGCCATCCTGACCGCGATAGTGGTTACGGTCATCGCTATACCTATCGGCATCATTGCGGCCGTAAGGCAGGATGGGTGGCTGGACTTTATCCTGAGGACGTTTGCCATTGTGGGACTGGCTATGCCCAGCTTCTTTGTAGGTTTGCTGGTCATACTGGGGTTGTCGGTCTACGTAGGGTGGTTGCCTCCCGTTGGCTTCAGTAATCTTTGGGATGATCCTATAACGAGCATTCAGCAGCTCCTTCTGCCCGCTGTCGCGCTTGGTTTCAGCAGCAACGGATTACTGCTGCGGATCACTCGTACCCAGCTCTTAGAGGTGCTGCGTGAGGACTACGTCCGCACCGCTAGGGCCAAAGGGCTGGCTGAGCGGGTTGTGATTATGAAGCACGCCGTGCGTAATGCCCTCCTTCCCGTGGTCACGGTAGGCGGGACACAGATAGGTTTCCTCTTCTCCGGCACCATTGTCATAGAAACTCTGTTTAACCTTCCCGGGCTAGGCAGAGGGTTAATAAATGCCTTGAACACCGGGGATCTGCCCGTGATCCAGATATACGTCATGTACTTTGCGCTGGTGGCTTTGGTGGCGAACTTGATAGTAGACTTGACTTATGCCTGGCTTGATCCGCGTATACGCTACGCATAAGTCTGTTGGAGAAGGTCGGTTTATGGCTACGCGAAACTCAATTGAAAGCACCGGGATACTAGCGCCCCGTGCTCGTTCTCCATGGAGTAGATGGTGGCGAAGTTTTACGCGGTTCCTGCGGTCTAAGCCGCTGGGAACAACTGGGCTTGTATTGGTGGTTTTGTTTGCATTGTTGGCGGCATTCCCCGACGTGTTCGCTCCACAAGATCCCAGGGCTTTCGACTCGAGCAGGCTACTGGAAGGTCCCAGTGCAAATCATCTCTTTGGTACCGACTTTGCGGGTAGGGACGTCCTGAGCCGCGTTATTTTTGGAGCAAGGATTTCCATATTTGTGGGGATGACGTCGATGCTCATCGCGGCCGTGGTGGGTTCGATGGTCGGAGTCACCAGCGCCTATTTTGGCGGCAAGTATGACCTTGTGGTGCAGCGCTTTGTAGACGCTCTGATAGCGTTCCCCTCGCTGGTGCTGGCCCTTGCCCTGGTCGCTCTGTTTACTGCGTCGTTGACCAACATCATCATCGCCATCTCCATAGTGTTCACGCCCAGATTGACCAGGGTCATACGATCAGTGGCCTTGAGCATCAAGGAGATACCGTACATAGAGGCGGCGCGGGCCATAGGCGCCAGCGACTTCCGTATCATGCTGCGACACGTGCTGCCCAACACCTTTGCTTCGCTTATGGTGTACTCCACCAGCTTGGTGGGCAGCGCCATTTTGATAGAGGCCTCGCTCAGCTTCCTGGGAGTTGGAATGCCGGTGGGCACCATCACCTGGGGAGCCCAGCTCAGCGGGCAGGTACTGCGATATTTCACGGTGGCGCCGCACATTGCCATCTTCCCGGGCTTCGCTCTGACGCTGGCCGTGTTCGGGGTCAATATACTAGGCGATGCCATGCGCGACGTGCTCGATCCCAGGCTGCGCGGCAGGTAGCTGGGGATGCCTGAACTGTCCCTTCCTACTTAGCCTGCAACCCGAACGATTTGGCGGCTCTATCTACTATGTACTTGCCCAATGCCAGGGATGACGTTGCCGCCGGTGAGGGGGCGTTCAGTACGTGCAGGGCGTTTCCGGTCTCCACGATGCTGAAGTCGTCCAGCAGCGCCCCTTTGCGGTTCACGGCTTGGGCCCTGACCCCCGCGCCGACGGGAACCAGGTCGTCCTTCGCAATTTCGGGCAGCAGCCGTTGCAGCGCCCTGGTGAAGGCCGATTTGCTCAGGGAGCGGTGGAACTCGCCGAGGCCGGTGCGCCAG
This sequence comes from Dehalococcoidia bacterium, assembly GCA_963667055.2. Taxonomy (GTDB): domain Bacteria; phylum Chloroflexota; class Dehalococcoidia; order Lucifugimonadales; family QGNO01; genus DAOUJH01. The sequence goes on along the minus strand of OY762956.1, from coordinate 383,268 downwards.
TATTTCCAGGACATCATCCAAAAGCCGGGGTAGGCGACTGTGCCCAGAAACTCCGGGATATTGATGCTGGACATGGTATAGCCCTCCCTGGCGAAGGCCAGAACGGCATTGGGTCCGGCCTCCACGCCACCGTGAATCATGCGGGTGAAGTGCACGCCCAAGAAGGGGAACTGCGGGTTGGGCACGGGGTAGATGAGGCTTTTCACAAGGTGATGCTTCTCAGGCTTCAGGGTGAAGTACTCCCCGCGAAACGGGATGATGCGCACCTCGGAACGAAGCCCCATCTTCGCCACTATCTTATCGGCGTGAAGGCCGGCGCAGTTGATCAGGTAGCTGGTGTGGAAGTCGCCCTTGGTCGTCTCCAGGGTGATCGACCCGCCCGACGCCGCGATGCCGTTCACCTTCGCGCCGAGCACGATTTCGACGCCGTTCCGCCGCGCGTCTTCGGCGTAGGCGGCGGCGACCTCCTTGAAGTCGACGATGCCGGTCTTGGGCGAATGCAGCGCCTTGATGCCGTAGGCGTGCGGTTCGAGCTCCCTGAGCCGCTCGGGGCCTATCATCTCCAGTCCCTCGACGCCGTTGGCCGTGCCCCGTTCGTACAGGGTTTGCAGGCGCGGCAGCTCCTCCTCATGGGTGGCTACGACGACTTTGCCGATGAGGTTGTAGGAGATACCGCGATTTTCGCAGTAGTCGCGCAGGGCGCGGCTCCCCGCGACGCAAAGCTCCGCCTTGTACGACCCCGGCCTGTAGTAGAGGCCGGAGTGTATGACGCCGCTGTTGTGTCCGGTCTGGTGCGCGGCGACTCGCTGCTCCTTTTCCAGTACGGCGATGGAGTAGTTGGGATACTTGGCCGATAGCTCCAATGCGGCGGCCAGCCCAAGGATGCCTCCGCCGATTACGGTAACGTCGTGCTTTGCGTTCATGGTTAGGAGAGTATACGGCAGATGGCAAGCGCTTGCCTAAAGCCGCCGCTGCGCTTAGCATTATATGGTAGCCATCGCGATGCCCGGTAGTGTAGCGGTAGCACGTCAGCCTTTGGAGCTGAAATCCCTGGTTCGAATCCAGGCCGGGCAGCCAGCCCCACCGCGCCGCCCTTCCCCCGGACAAACGGGCAGACGGGCAAGCGGGCAAGGCGACGGGCGGGGTAGATGGCCGTAGAGCAGGAACTTGAACAGACAGCAAATCCTACAGCGATTGGAACGAGGATGGCGAGAGCTCCACGAGTCCCTGGACGGGCTTTCTCGGAAAGAGATGGCGGAGCCCGTCTTTGACGGCGGATGGTCGGTTAAGGACTTGCTGGGTCACCTGACCACTTGGGAAGAGGAGGCCATCAAGGCCATGGACTCGATGGCGAGAGGTGAACCCCAGCCGCGCTACAGGCAATACGGCGGGGTGGACGGTTTCAACGCCCGTGAATCGGAAAAGAAGGCGGGCCTTTCGCTGGAGGATGTGCAGAGCCGGCTCATGGAGACCCACCACATGTTGATGTCGGTGGTAGCAGAGATGTCCGAAGAGCACTGGGCTACGGAGACCCGCATCAGACGGCGCTTGCGCATTGATACGTACGGCCATTACCGTCTGCACCGCGATCAAATCATGGATTGGCGCGGAGAAAAGAGTTCATAGTAGGCAGCGGCATGCGCCGCTGCCTACTATTTTGCAGGGCTATGGTGCTATCGTCGGAACGCCCAGCTCGTTGAGCTGTTCCACGAAGCCGGCAACGTCCTCGTCGATGATCTGCTGAAGCTCTTGCAGATGACCGTCCACCAGTCCCGAAAGCTCATCGTATACGCCTAGCTGCCCCTGCGTCGGCCCGAAGTCACCGGAGGCCACAACCTGTGACAAGGCCATGAGCTTGGCGTCAAGGCGCACAGGAGGCACAACCTGGGCGTGCGGTTCGTGCACGGATGCAAGCTGGTCTTCGATGGGCCACAGCTTCTCCCTGATGGCCTGCGCCGCTCCGGACAGAACGTCCCGCGACGCCTGGTCTCCGGCGCGGCCTACCCACTCGTCGAGCTGGCCGCGCACACTGCGCAGACGGTGCAGTCCGTTGTTGTTCTCCACCAGCTTGTCACGGACCTGTATCAGCAGGTCAAACTGCGCCTTCAGGTCATCTTCCGTCGCGGATACGCGTGGGTCTTTGAGCAGTTGGAACGACTCCGTGAAGCTGCGGTCGTCCACCGTCAACCGGACTTGGTACGTTCCCGGCGGGACCAGCGGCGATATGCCCGCCGGCCTGCCGCGGGCGTCGGGGCCGGCGGTCGCCGGGTATCGCATGTTCCAGACCAGCTTGTTCATGCCCGCCTTGGCCTTCCGCTTGAAGGTGTTGATGACGTTGTCGTCGGAGTCCAGGATGGCTATGGCAACGTCCTCCTGCGGGGCATCCTTCAGGTAGTAGTTGATGGGAACGCCGTCGGGAGGGTTCTGACCCGCGTTGAGGTAGACCCGTTGCACCTCTCCGGCTTCGTTGCGCTTCTCATAGAAGGTCACCGTCTCGCCGTTGATGCGCTGGTAATCCTTGCCGGGGATGCCTCCGCCGCGCCCGAAGCCCAGAGGCTGAGCGGTGCGGTGCGTGGCCCTGGGCTTGAACAGGTGGACGTCGCTGCCTGCAACCCTGTCCGAGATCTGTTGAAGAGGCGTGAGGTCATCCAGTATCCAGAACGAGCGGCCATGCGTGGCGGCTATCAGGTCGTTGTTCTTCACGGCCATATCGTGGATGGGGACCACCGGCAGATTGGCTTGAATCGGCTGCCACTGTTCGCCGTCGTCGAAGGACACGAACATGCCAAGCTCGGTGCCCAAGTAGAGGAGGCCCTGTTTGGCCGGGTCTTCACGTATGACGCGGGTGAAGTGATCGTCGGGGATGCCGTTGGTGATCTTGCACCAGGTCTTGCCATAGTCGCCGGTCTTGAACACGTAGGGCGCGTGGTCGTGCAACTTGTAGCGTGTAGCGGCCAAATAAGCTGTGGCCGGATCGTGCCGGGACGGCTCGATGGTGTAGACCAGGGTCCACTCCGGCAGGTCCGGCGGGGTGACGTTCTCCCAGGAGCCTCCGCCGTCGCGGGTGACGTGCACCAGGCCGTCGTCCGACCCGGCCCAGAGGACGCCGGGTTCGTGCGGCGATGCGGCAAACGCGAAGATGACGCCGGAATAGTCGGCGGTGCCGCCTGAGTCGGTGCTGAGGCCGCCGGAGATGACCTGCATCTTCGACTGGTCGTTCCGCGAAAGGTCCGGGCTGATGCGCTCCCAGCTTCCGCCATCGTCCGTACTTTTATAGACGTACTGGCTGCAGCAGTAGAGCAGGTCGGGGTCGTGGGGGGAGAAGACGGTGGGGTAGGTGAAGTAGAAGCGGTTGATGATGTCCTTCACCGGCGAGCCGGACTGGTCGTGGGGCCAGACGTGGACGATGCGCGTCTGCCTGGTGCCCATGTGGTAGCAGAGCTGCGTGCCGCCGCCGCCCGGCGCGGAGCCGTTGGCGCCGGAGAAGACGATGTTGTTATTGCTCGGCTTCACCGCGATGTATCCGCTTTCGGAGTTGCCCACCACGTCGCAGTCCTTCCAGGAGATTGCGCCTTCGTCGCCGCGGCTGGGGACTTTGATGGCGGTGTTGTCCATCTGGGTGGCGTAGAGGTTGTAGGGGTGCTGGTTGTCCACGTCCATCTTGAAAAGGCTGGCCGTGGGCTGGTTGTACAGCGTAGACCAGGAAGCGCCGCCGTCCAGGCTCACCGATGCGCCTCCGTCACTGCCGCTGATCTGACGCTGATTGTTGCGCGGGTCGAGCCAGATGTCATGGTGGTCGCCGTGCGGCAGGCGCATCTCGAAGAAGTTGCGTCCGCCGTCGTTGGACTTCCAGAACTGCACGTTCAGGCAGTAGCAGGTGTCGGGGTCTTGGGTGTCGGCGAAGACGTGGGTGTAGTACCAGGGTCGCCTGTACAGCTGCGGCTTGTTGGATACCATCTGCCAGGTGGATCCGCCGTCGTCCGAGCGGAACAGGCCTCCCTGGGAGTTTTCTATCTCTATCAGGGCCCAGACCCGTTCCGGCCTGGGCGGCGATATGGCCACGCCAATTTTGCCCTTTATACCCTGTGGTATACCGGGGTTTTGGGTTATCTCCACCCAGGTGTCGCCGCCGTCCGTGGACTTGTAGAGGCCGCTGTCCGGCCCTCCGGAGGTCATTGTCCAGGGCTGGCGCAGCACCTGGAAGATGGACGCGTAGATGATACGGGGGTTGCTGGGGTCCATGGAGAGGTCTACGGCCCCTGCCTTGTCGCTCTTGAAGAGGACGTGTTCCCAGGTCTTGCCTCCGTCCACAGTGCGATATACGCCGCGTTCCGGGTTGCTGCCCCATTCGTGGCCGATGGCGGCAACATAGGCGATGTCGGGATTGGTGGGGTGGATGCGGATGCGCGCGATGTGGCGCGTATCGCGAAGCCCCATGTTTTGCCACGTCTTGCCGCCGTCGGTCGTCTTGTAGACGCCGTCCCCGTGGGTGGCGTCGGCGCGGAAGACGCCCTCGCCGGTGCCGACGTAGACAACGTTGGGGTCGGAGTCGGACACGGCAATTGCGCCAACGGCGGCGGTATTGAAGAAGCCGTCGGAGACGTTTTCCCAGTACATCCCGGCGTCGGTGGTCTTCCAGACGCCGCCCGCGGTGGAGCCGTTGTAGAAGACCAGCGGATTCTGTGAGTCGCCGGCGACCGCAACGGAGCGGCCTCCGCGAAACGGGCCTGCCAGTCGGTACTCAAGGGCGTTAAGGTAGTTTGGATGCACGGTGGAGTGATTTTCAGTCACGCGACACCTCCAAAGGTCTGAAATTGAACGCGATTGGACGGCAGCATGACCTTACAACCAAACGTGCCAAATGAAAAGAGCCTGGGCTACTGCCCAGGCTCTTAGTGTGCTGTCTGGGGTTTACCTGCCGCGCAGCTTGGGGTCAAGCACGTCGCGGAGGGCGTCTCCGAAGACGTTGATCCCGAAGACCACGAAGGAGAGGGCAAACCCTGGGAACAGACCAATCCAGGGCGCGCCCGAGAAGTCAAGGAGTTGCTCCTGGTTGAGCATGGCTCCCCAGGTGATGGTGTTGCCTGCGCCGCTAAGGCCAAGGAAGCTCAGGGACGCTTCAATGATGATTGCGCTGCCCACCAGAGAAGTCGCCACTACGACCAGGGAGGCAAATGTATTGGGAAGTATGTGCCGCAGCATGATTCTGAGGTCGGACCCTCCTATGGCCCTGGAAGCCTCAACGTACGGCATCTCTTTCACGCTGAGAGCCACGGAACGAACAATACGGACTATCCTGGGCAGGAAGACAATGCTTATGGCCAGGATCACATTATTCAGGGAAGAGCCCAGGGCAGCCATCAGCGCCAGCGCAAGCAGTAAGCTGGGAAAGGCGGACAGCGAATCGATCACTCTTTGAACAATGAGGTCGAACTTGCCGCCGTAGAAGGCGCTGGTCACCGCTACGAAGCTCCCCACTATACTGGCGGCTGTCATGGCGATTATTCCCACGTAGATGGAGACCCCGGAGCCATACATCGTGCGGCTCATGATGTCTCTGCCCAGTCTGTCGGTGCCGAACCAGTGGTCAATGGACGGAGGTTTCAAGACCCTGCTGGTGCTGATATCGTACGGATCGTACGGCGCAATGTACGGCGCGGCCACGGCAGTAACTGAGGCAAATAGTACTATGGCAAGGCCGGTGGTCCCCAACGGCTTGCGACGCAGGAAAGTAGTGACCGCTCTCAGGCGGCGCTCCCACGATGAAATCTCTCGGGTTGGCTGAGCTAGGACGAGTTCATCCCTGGCGTTCATCTAAACTCCTCCGTGTGTCCGGTGGTTCCCTAACGTCCCTCATTCGTATCTGATCCTTGGGTCCAGCCAGGCATAGGTCAGGTCGACTACCAGGTTGATTGCCAGTGACACCAGGGCGAAGTACATGATGTACGCCTGGATGGTGGGCAGGTCGCGCAGGAACAGGGCTTCTATCAGTCCGCGCCCGATTCCGGGAAGGTTGAAGATCAGTTCTATGACAACGGTGCCTGAGAACAGTATGCCGAATTGAAAACCGGCGTAGGTAACCACGGGCAGCAAAGCGTTACGTACGCCATGTTGGACAATGACCACCCTTTCCGCCAACCCCTTGGCCCTTGCCGTGCGAATGTAATCCTCCCTCAGCACCTCCAGGAGCTGGGTGCGAGTGAGGCGCATGAGCAGGCCGCTGCTACTCAGTCCCAGGGCCACGGCCGGGGGCACCAACTGTTGCAGGGTCTTGAATGGAGTTTCCCAGACATGATCGAAGCCTAATGGGGGAAGCCAGTCAAACCCCCTGGATAGAATCAACACCACCAATAGGCCAAAGAAGAAGTTGGGTATGGCCAGAGCGAATATGGCGAAGCCGCGCAGGAAGTAGTCAGTCAAGCCGTCCTGTTTCACCGCTGCAATGATCCCAACCGGGATAGCGGAAAGCACAATGGTGGCGAACGTTAAGATGCCCAGTTGCAGCGTCACGGGGAACTGCCGCTTCATTTCTTCAAAGATTGGTGTATTTAACACAAAGGAATTGCCCAGATCACCGCGGATCAAGCCCCAGACCCAGTCCAAGTACTGTATGTAGATTGGCCTGTCCAGACCCAGTTCCTCGGTCAAGCGGACAACATCCGCTTCGGTAAAGATTCCCTCACCGGTCGGCCCGGCCAGTATCGCGACTGCCACGTCGCCGGGAAGCACTCTCAGCAAAATAAAGATGACCAGAGACACCCCAATCAATGTCGGGATGAACATCAGGAGTCTTCTTAGTATGTACTTGCGCATGATGATTATTAGGACAGCGCTGGCGCGGCTATAACAGCCGCGCCAGCGCTGTCCTACATTTCAATGAGGCTTAAATACTAGGCAGCGGTGGGTAGGGGTTTTTCGCCTCGTCTGCCAGCCACACGTTCTCAAGGGAGTAGTTGGATGCGTGGAACCGCACAGGCGTCCAGCCGCGCCAGTTGCCGCGGTGGCCCTGCAACAGTCCCGGCCTTACCATCCCAATCCAGGCTGCGTCCTGGTTCCAAAGGATGTCGGCCATCTCCCGTAGAATGGGCGCGCGCTCTGCGGGATCAGTCAGCAGCACCTGTTCACTTTGAAGCTCTTGCCATCTGGAATTTTCCCAGCCGCCGAAAGTGAAGCCGCCATCCTCGAAGGCTGGGTGTATGGAGATTGCGAAGGCGTCCGGGTCGACGAAGGATGCGCCTTTGCTCTCCAAGCGCAGATCGAACTCTTGGTTTACGGATGCTTCACGATTAGCCGTGCTGTCAGGTACGCTATTCTTTACCACGTCTATGTAGATCTTTGAAAGAGCGTTGGTAATTAAGTCAGCGCGGCAATCGGTGCCTCGCCCGGCGAGCAGGCTAACGTTCTCGATCCTGTTTGAATCGCTGTAACCCGCCTCTTCCATCAACCCTATGGCTGTGGCAAGGTCCGCTTCCTTCTTCATGGGGTCGGGGTCCAGACCAATCAACTTGTCGAACCACTCCTGTTGCGTGTAGACCCAATCGATCCCGACAAAGTACGGAGTTGAGAAGAAACCGATGCCGTCGTGGCATAGCGTGTTCATGTCCCCGCGATTCATCACGTACTGAATCGCCTGCCTAACCTTTCTCGCCGTTGGGTCGTCAAGCGGACCGAAAGGCGACTTGGTCACGTTCAACTCGAAGCCGCGCCAGCCGGGAGCGGCGACGATTGGGAAGGCCGCTTCCTCTCCGATAGCGCTCTGCAGATCATGGACGGCTCTCAGGCCAAAGCTTGCTGTGCCGGTGAAGATCTCAGTGGCGTCTATGCGGCCTACCCTGAAGTTGGCAACGCGAGTTGTTCCATCGGGGATGGCGAACATGTTAAGACCGTCCAAGTACGGCCGGCCTTCGCGGAAATACTGATCGTGGCGCTCGGCGCGCCAGACGTTCCCCATCTCCCCTCCGACGATCTTGAAGGGACCCGTTCCGACCACCTCTCCTTTTTCGAAATCGAAGTCGCGGTATCCCGTCTCGGTGTCTGCATCTATCGCTTTGGCGTAGGTGTCAGGCGTAATGGCGCCGAATCCGCTGAGGAAGCAGGCGGCGAAAGCGCCCTTTGCCACCGGCTGGCGGAGAGTGAGCTCGTTGGGCCCTGTTATCTCTGCCCCCGGGTTCTCTACTGCCATCATGTTATCGTCTTCTATGGGGTTGAGGTAATCCCGCATGCAGCCCCATCTGCGGGCCACCACTCCGTTCGGTTGTTCTATGAGCCTGTACACGGAGTAGTAAGCATCTTCCACGGTGAAGGGATTGCCATCGTGGTCTATAACTCCGTCTCGGATGGTTAGAACCCAGGTCTTACCACCGTCAGTGATCTCCCACGACTCCGCAAGGTCTCCCTCAATGGTTATGCGGTCTTGAAGGTTCGGGCGAATGAACTGCCCGAATAGATTGCCTGTGTTGGCAATCGTGCCCCATCCGTATCCGGTGCTGCCGTGAAGCTGGTCCCAGCGGTTGACGCCCGTTAGGGGCAGGTTCACAACTCCGCCGTACTGGGGCTCCTCACCAGGTTCCGGCACCGGCGTCGGTGTGTCAGCAGGCGCCGGTGCGGAAACCACAGGTGTCGGCGTCGGCTCCCCAGGCGCAGGCGGCTCTGGTGTCGGCGTAGGCTGCCCAACGTCAAAGGTCGGCATTGCGGGTATTGGGGTTGCCGTCGGCGTTGCGGTTGGGTCGGCTTCTTCGGAAGGGCCGCAGGCAAGGATGGCTAGCAAGCCTATGCCAACGGTCAATCCAAGAAGCCTTTTGGTATATCTACCTAAGCTCATTATGCACCCTCCTAAAAACAAGTGAATCCGAGCAAGGTGCTTGCTAGACGTTTTCCACCTTATCTCGGATTGGTTAGTGTTTGTAACACAGCGTTGTTGGAGATGTCAACCCTTTTAATTCGTCAACAACAAGATATTGAAAATATCTATGACGGGCTCTTTCCCCGCGTCATGCCAAGTGCGCCCGACGTCCCCCGCTTCCCCGCATCTGCCTCCGTCCCCTATACTTGTCTACATGAGCCGGAGGAAACTAGACACCGTGGCGAAACCCGCTAATATGTCTACGGAACCTGTCCTGAGCCTTGCCGAAGAGACTGTCATGAACAAAGTCGAAGGGAAGGAATCGGATTTGTTTCCCATATTTGCAAAAAATTGGCTCGCATTTAGCCTTGCAACTTTACATAACGTTTGAAACAAATACCCATTAGGAGAGAACGAATGACGGTATGGATGCTGGTGCGCCACGGTGAAACCGACTGGAACAAGCAGCACAGAATTCAGGGCCACGCCGACGCGCCGCTCAATGCCACGGGCATTGAGCAGGCGAGACGCCTGGCATCCAGGCTGGCGGGCGTGCGGATAGACGCCGTCTATTCAAGCGACGTGTCGCGCACGCGCAAGACCGCCGAGGTTGCCGTTGAAGGCCGGGGAATAGAAGTGCGGGAGCTCTTCGACCTGCGGGAACGGAACTACGGAAGATGGGAAGGGGTCACGCATGAAGAGTGGAAAGCCACGGACCCCGAAGGCTTCGCCCACTGGAAGAGGTCGCCGGATACCTACACGCCGCCCGGCGGCGAGAGCTTGGAGGAAGTGCTGGTCAGGGCTTCGCGCGCCGCCCGGCATATAAACCAGCAACACTCCAACGACGATTCGATAGTCGTGGTGGGACACGGCGCATCTCTCCTGGTGCTGGCGGTGCACCTTCTGGGCCTGCCACTCTCCTATAGGAACAACTTTATTTTGGGCAATACCAGTCTTTCCGTGCTGGACGTGGGCACGGAGCACACCGTCATCCACCTCTGGAACGACACCTCTCACGCGGGCGGAGCGTGGTGAGCGTGGAGCCTAACGTCTATTGACAAGCGACAGGCGACACTATAGGCTATTCACGTGATCCTATCCTTCAAACACCGAGGCCTCAGGTCACTTTACACCGACGGAGGGGCGCGGTGGGTGGCTCCGGAGCATGTCCGGAAGCTGAGGCGCATCCTCGCCGTGCTCGATGAAAGCCGGACGCCTCAGGGCATGAACATACCGGGCTTTCGGTTGCATCCACTGAGTGGTGAGTTGAAGGGGCACTACGTCGTTTCGGTGTCAGGCAATTGGCGGGTGACCTTCAGGTTTGAGGATGGACATGCAGTCGATGTCGATTACACGAACTACCATTGAGAGGTGTGATGATGGCAATGAGTAACCCTCCCCATCCGGGCGAGATTGTGAAGTGGGAATGTCTTGAGCCGCTGGGTCTAACGGTGACCAGGGCGGCGGAAGGCCTGGGAGTGACTCGCCAGGCGCTGTCGGAGTTGGTGAACGAAAGGGCGGGCGTATCGGTTGAGATGTCGATTCGCCTATCCAAGGCGTTCGGTTCCACGCCCGAAACCTGGCTTGGCCTGCAGACCGCCTACGACCTTTGGCAGGTGCGGGATCGCGTCAAGCAAATCAAGGTGGAGAGCTTTGCGTCGCCAAGTTATACTTAGGCGCGCGGCGCGGCTTGTACCATTCCAAAGGAGGGGAATATGTCGGTCAAAGTGCTGATTTCAGTCGATATGGAGGGCGTCAGCGGAGTGGTTCACGCCGACCACACAGGCAGAGACGGCAAGGACTACGACATAGGAAGGCGCTTGATGACCCTGGAGGCCAACGCCGCAATAGAGGGAGCCATTGAGGCGGGAGCGGACGAGGTGGTTGTCAACGACAGCCACGGCACGCAGCGCAACCTGCTGCCGGAACTGCTGGACCAGAGAGCGCAGCTTATAACCGGCTCCCCAAAGCCGCAGACTATGATGGCCGGCCTGGACGCCACATTCGACGCCGCATTGTGCGTGGGGTATCACGCCAGGGCCGGTTCCCAGGGGATACTCGACCACACCATTTCCGGTCGAGTGGTGCAGGAGATACTGGTCAACGGCCAGCCGCAGGGAGAGCTTGGCCTCAACGCGGGCATCGCCGCGCATCACGGTGTGCCCATCGTGATGGTGGCGGGCGACACGGCCTGCTGTGAGCAGGCCAGGGAGTTGATACCTGGTATAGAGGCGGCGGAGGTGAAGTCGTCCCTGACCAGGTACGCAGCAAAGGGGCTATCGCCCGCGATGGCGCAAGCCCTCATCAAGGAGAAGGCGCGCCTCGGCGTGGAGCGTCGCGCCGAGATTGCTCCCGTCGACTACTCAAAGCCGGTGACGCTTACGCTGCGATTCGTCAATTCGGCCATGGCCGACGTGGCGGAGTGGGCGCCCGGCGTAGTGCGTTCCGATGCCCTGACGGTTGCCTATACGTCCGACAGCTTTCCGGAAGCGTTTCAGTGCCTGCGGTTGATAATTCTCGCCGCGGGCGCGGTCGGCTGAGGCGTCACGGCGCTGAGAGCTGCTCGGCCAGCGCGGCCGGGTCCGTGGCGGGCATCATGCATACGTAGTTCTCGCATACGAAGGCGGAGGGCAGGTCGTTGATCATGTACTTGTCCTCCAGTAGAGGATACCCTTCGTACTCGTCGGCTCCGTTGGGATGGCAGCCGGTAACGACTTTATTGGGAATGTAGCGGCCAAACACCTCGTCGAGAAGCGCTTGAGTGCCCGTGTCTTGCGGCGGCCCGACCACGGCTATCTCCTTTGGCGTGGAGAGGTAGAAGTCCAGGGCGCACAGCCAGTGCCCGAACCCCATCGGCGCACGAGCCATGAGCATACGCAGAGAACGCAGCATGGTGACGGCGCGATTCCGGTATTCGGCGTTGCCGGTGAGAACGGCCAGCCGCAGCAGGACGTCGCTGGCTACGGCGGGGCCGCTGGGCTCTGCGTTGTCGAAAAGGTGGCTGGGACGGATGATGAGCTTCTCATGGTCGCTGCCGGTATCGTAGAAGGTGGCCTCTTTGAAATCCCAAAACAGCTCCAGCATGTCATCGGCTAGGGAACGCGCCTCGTCAAGCCATCGCAGGTCCAGGGTGGCCTCGTGCAGGGCAATCAGGCCGTCGATGAGGTTGGCGTAATCGTCCAGGTAGCCGTTGAGCACGGCTTTGCCGTCCTTGAAGCTGCGCAGGACGCGGCCCCGCGGGGAGCGCAGAGCGCGGAGCAGGAACCCGGCGTTTGCCAGCGCCGCCCGCAAATAGTCGTCACGGCGCAGGACGGCGGCGGCTTCGGCAAAGCTGCGCAGCATCATGCCGTTCCAGGCGGTGAGCACTTTATCATCGCGGCCTGGAGGGACGCGTTCCATGCGCCGCTCCATGAGCTTGGCGCGAGCGTCGTCCAGGGCCGCCGTTAGCTGCTCTTCGTCGATGCCCAGCTCGGACGCAGCCGCTTCGGCGTAATCGCGGACGTGGAGGATGTTCCGCCCGTCGAAGTTGCCCTGGTAAGTGACCCCGTAGCAGCGGTTGAAGATTACGGCCTCTTCCTTGCCCAGGACTTCCTCGATCTCCTGGGGCGTCCAGACGAAGTACTTGCCCTCTTCGCCCTCGCTGTCTGCGTCCTGGCTGGAATAGAAGCCGCCCTCCGGGCCGGTCATCTCGCGGAGAACGTAGTCCAGCGTCTCCTCCACGATGCGCCTGTACAGCGGGCTGCCCGTGATTTGATAGGCATGGAGATAGAGCCTGCTCAGCAGCGCGTTGTCGTACAGCATCTTCTCGAAGTGGGGCACCAGCCAGAACGGGTCGACGGAGTAGCGGTGGAAACCGCCGCCAAGCTGGTCGTAGATGCCGCCGTGCGCCATCTTCTCTAGGGTAAGGTCCACCATGGCCAGCGCCTCGATGCTTTCGCTGCGGGCATAGTAGCGGAGCAGGAACTCCAGGGTCATGGGCTGGGGAAACTTGGGCGCGGCGCCTATGCCACCGTGCTCCTTGTCCATCTCGGAATCGAGGCCGTCGAAGGCGCGGTTCAACACCTCGGAGGTCAGCGGCTCTTGTCCCTGGGAGGTCATCAGGCCGCTGCTCAGGTGCGCCACAAGCTCATCGGCGGAGCTCACCACGTCGTCGCGGCGGTCGCGGTACGCTTCTGCGATGGCATGGAGCACCCGTGGAAAGCCGGGCATTCCGTGCCTGTCCTCCGGCGGAAAGTAGGTGCCGCCGAAGAACGGCTTGCCCTCCGGGGTGAGGAACACGGACATGGGCCAGCCGCCGCGGCCGGTCTGCGCCTGCACGGCGCGCATGTAGATTGAGTCCACGTCCGGGCGCTCTTCACGGTCGACCTTGATGTTGATGAAGCCGTTGTTCATCAGGTGGGCGGTCTCCTCGTTCTCAAACGACTCGTGGGCCATGACGTGGCACCAGTGGCAGGCGGAGTAGCCGACGCTGAGGAAGACGGGCTTGTCCTCCGCCCTGGCGCGGGCGAAGGCGTCCTCGCCCCAGGGATGCCAGTCGACCGGGTTGTCGGCGTGCTGTAGCAGGTACGGGCTTGTTTCGTTGATCAGGCGGTTGGACATGATGGGACTCTATTGTCGCACAGAGCAAGTCGCAGTGGAAGGTGCGAGTGGCCACCTACGCAGCAGGCGAGTCGTTTTCTTGACGCAGGCAGATAGCCGTGACAAAATCGGCCCGCGGAGGTTGCGGTGCAAAACGGCCTGCTTCAGCTTATCGGCAACACCCCCCTAGTGCGGCTCGAAGCCATGGAAACGGAAGGCTCGGCGGAGCTTTACGCCAAGCTGGAGAGCGTGAATCCAAGCGGCAGCATCAAGGACAGGGTGGCTCTTGCCGTAGTGGAGGAAGCCGAGGACGCGGGCCTGCTCACACCGGGCTCCACCGTGGTCGAGGTGTCGGGCGGGAACATGGGGGTATCTCTGTCCATGGTGGCCGCGGCCAAGGGCTACCGGTCTGCCATTGTGATGCCGGAGAACGCGCCGCAAGAGAGACGGCGCTTGATCGCCAGGTTTGGAGCATCACTGCATCTCACTCCTTCTAACCTGGGTATGGCCGGCGCGAAACGCGCCGCCCAGCGAATGGCCAAGCAAAACAAGGGATATGTTCTGCTGGATCAGTTCGCCAGCAATGCGAACCCAAGAGCACACTATACGGGGACGGGACGAGAGATACTGGATGTGCTAGGAGAACGTGGGGTAGATGCCTTTGTCGCCGGTGTGGGCACGGGAGGCACTATCACAGGTGTGGGACAAGCTCTGAAGGAGAATGACCCCTCCGTGGTGCTGATTGCTGTTGAGCCGGCCACGTCTCCTCTGCTCAGCGAAGGGCGACCTGGGGAACACGGCATTGTGGGACTGGGCGCTGACTTCGTTCCTGAGATACTGGACCGCGAGTTGATAGACGAGGTGGTAACCGTCGGCACTCAAGAGGCGTTGGACACCACGCAAGAGCTGGCGAGGAAGGTCGGGGCGATGGTCGGAATTTCCTCCGGCGCCAACGTCTTCGCCGCCATGAAGATCGCGCGGCGGCTGGGCCGGGGCAAAGCAGTGGTCACCGTCCTGCCCGACACCGGCGAGCGGTACTCCTCCTTGTATAGCTAGTCCCGTGAGCCTACAATGGAAAGGCTTTCCTACATTCAGTCCAATTCCTAAGGAAGGAGCCTCCATGCAAGAGGAAGCCATCAGGCTGACCAGCTTGGCAAGCTGCGCCGGTTGAGCCGCCAAGTTCAGTCCTGAGGACCTGGGGCAGGTCCTGAGCCAGATTCCCACCGTATCCCATCCGGATCTCTTGGTGGGCACCCAGACGGGCGATGACGCCGCCGTCTATCGTCTACGGGACGATCTTGCCCTTGTCCAGACGGTCGATTTCTTCCCGCCGATTGTCGATGACCCGTACCGGTTCGGCGCTATCGCCGCGGCCAACGCGCTGAGCGACGTCTACGCCATGGGCGGCACGCCGCTGCTGGGGCTGAACCTGGTGGGCTTCCCCGTCGGACTGCCTAAAGAGATACTGGCGAGCATTCTGAAGGGCGGCCACGAGAAAGCGGCGGAGGCGGGTGTGTTGATAGTGGGCGGGCATACCGTGGACGACGCGGAACCGAAATACGGGATGGCGGTCACAGGGCTGGTCAAGCCGGGCGACCAGGTCACCAACTCAGGCGCAAAGCCGGGCGACGCGCTGGTGCTGACCAAGCCCATAGGCACGGGAATCATCACCACGGCGGGCAAGAACCAGGCCGTGGACGCGGACGTGCTGGCGGGCGCGATGGCGGTGATGGAGACGTTGAACAAGGGCGCGTCCAACGCCATGACCCACGTGGGAGTCAACGCCGCCACGGACGTCACCGGCTTCGGGCTGCTGGGACACCTGAATGCGATGATGCGGGGCAGCGGAACGTCGGCGAGGGTGTACTGGTCGAAGACGCCGCTGCTCCCAGGGCTGTGGCAGCTTGCCGAGCAGGGCATAGCCCCCGGAGGGACGCAGCGCAACTTGGATTCGCTGGGGGACTCCGTGCGCTGGGGCGAAGGCTTGTCGCATACGGCGCGGGTTGTGCTCTGCGACGCCCAAACGTCGGGTGGACTTCTCATATCGGTGCCCAGGGACAGGTTGGATGTTCTGCTAGAGCAACTGAAAGGACACGGGGTTGCAGGAGCAGCGGTCATAGGGGAAGTTATGGACAGCAAGGCCTGTACAGTAGAAGTGGACAGCTAAGGCCACAGAGGTTGCTTCATGTCGGAAACACCCTCGCCAGTCGCCATTCCCCGCAGACTCCTCCGGGCGGTCTACCGCGAGGCCAGGAACGCCTATCCCAACGAAGCCTGCGGCTGGCTCACCGGTTTAGCAGCCCGTAACCGGGCTGTCGCTATACGTGCCTGTGTCAACGCCAAGACCCTGGGAATACACTCCGCAGTAGCTGATCGCGGAGCTGAGACTGCCTACGAATTCACCGCCCAGGATGCCATAGACCTTGACCGCAGCTTTGACACGGACGCCCCCGCCGTGCTCATCTACCACTCTCATCCCAACGGACGGGCCTATTTCTCCAAAACTGACCGTCAGTTTGCCAAGTCGATGTGGGGTGATGGGCCTGCTTACCCTGTCCAGCAGCTTGTGGTGGGCATCGACGCTACCCGCGTTGTGGAAGCGGCCCTGTTTGCCTGGTCCTGGGAAGCCAACGACTTCATTGAGGTATCAAGGTTTCCAGGGGATGCCGCCTAGCGTGTTCTTTCATATGTTCGTGTATCCGCGCAAAGAGTTCGTGTCTCAAGCCCGCTCCCTCCGTAGTAGCGCCGGAGTAGTCGCCGTCTGCTCTATGCCCGACTTCGGCCCTGACAAATCCAACGGTACTTTCGTTATTCAGGACGAAATGTCAGACGGGAGTAGAGCAATATGAAAAGGCTGTTGATCATAGGAGTTGTCGCGGTCATTATCGCTACTGTAGCCAGCCTACCCATAGTCGTCGCCGGGGCTCTTCCCTGGGATAAGAAGGACACGGAGAAAGAGGAGTCCCATGCTCGCGGCTGGCTGGGCGTACGGATTGCCCAGATAGACCAGAGTCTAGCGGACAAATACAGTCTAACGGTCGATTCAGGGGTGGTAGTGATACAGGTGCAGGACGGTGGCCCAGCGGACGTTGCCGGTGTGGAAGTCGGCGACGTGTTCAAGACGATAGATGATACGTCGGTGGAAGAGGTAGATGAGATGGTGAAAGTCGTGAGCAACCTGGAGCCCGGGACAGAGGTCGCCATTGCTCTCCTCAGAGGCAGCGATGAGATCGATATTCAGGTCACGCTGGGAGAATCGAAAAAGCGGGCATTCTCCCTCAAGTATGCAATACCGGGATATGTGTTCGCATTGGGCAAGGGTTTCCCTGACAACTTGGTTCAAGCGGAAGTGGAGATGTTGGACAAGGATGGAAATACCGTTACCGTAGGGGTGGTCACAGGTACAGTCCAGTCAGCCACGGACGATTCGCTGACAATAGTTCGCAGAGATGACGAAGAGATGACGTTCAGGGCAACGGACGATACCAAAGTGATTGTTGGCGGTCAGTCCATCAATATGTCCGGCTTAGAAGAGGATACTACCGTAAGAGTGGTGACAAAAGACGGGGACCTTTCCATGGCGGCGGCTTGGCCGGGAGACGCATACCGTGGCCGTTTCTATTTCCGGAGCGGGTTTTATAAGCCTGGCATGGATAAGTTTGGGTTCAGGAGTTACGGCGGGTTCCCGGTAGAGCTTGCTCCTTTCTCCAAAGACAGGTTGAACGACCTGCTGGAGAAACGGTTCAAGAGCAAGGACGAATGGGAAGGATGGAAGAAAAAGAGATGAGCTAGCCCTATCAGGGCAATTGCTTTTAGGCACCCCTCTAGGCAGGCAGGGCGCTCCGGTTCACCAGGGCGCCCTGCTTGCATGTCCTTCAGCTTTGTAGTACGGCTTCAGCCACGGCTTTGCCCATTTCGGGGGTGCCTATGGAAGGCTGCCCTGGTTCGGCCAGGTCGGGTGTGCGGAGGCCGTCTTCCAGCACTCGCTCCACCGATTGCTCCACGGCTTCCCCTTCGTTGATTAAGCCCAGGGAGTAACGCAGCATGAGGGCCATGCTGAGGATTGCAGCGAGAGGATTCGCTTTGCTCAGGCCTGCAATGTCGGGAGCGCTGCCGTGAATCGGCTCGTACATGCCGCGGGCACGGCGGCGTCCCGTGGCGTCCGGCACGCCGGCAAGGCTCGCCGAGGGAAGCATCCCCATGGAACCCGCGAGCACCGCCGCTTCGTCGGAGAGAATGTCGCCGAAGGTGTTTTCGGACACTATGACATCGAAGCGGTTGGGGTTCAGGACAAGCTGCATGGCACAGTTGTCCACCAGCATGTGGTCGAGGGCAACGTCCGAGTACTCCGGTGATAGCTCAATGGCTATCTGCCGCCACAATCGGGACGTCTCAAGGACGTTGGCCTTGTCCACGGAGGTCAGCTTCTTACGCCGCCCCCGCGCAAGCTCAAAGGCGGCCCTGAGTATACGCTCTATCTCACGCTCTTCGTATTTGAGGGTGTCGACTCCGCGCCTGCCCCGCGAGGTATTCCACTGTTTCTTGGGCTTGGCGAAGTAAAGCCCTCCAGTGAGCTCCCGCAACACCAGGATGTCCACGCCCCTAACCACTTCCGGCTTAAGCGGACCGGAGTCTTCCAGGAACGGGTAGACTTTGACGGGGCGCAGATTTGCCCATAGCCCCATCACCTTACGAATGCCAAGCAGTCCGTCTTCCGGGCGCACCTTGGCCTGGGGGTCGTCCCATTTTGGCCCGCCCACTGCTCCGAAGAGAAGGGCGTGGCTGCGGCGGCAGGTCTCGGCGGTTTCAGCGCGGAGGGCCACCCCGTGCCTATCTATGGAAGCACCGCCTACCAAGTCCTCGGTAAGATCGAAGGTGTGGTTGAACTTTCGCCCCACTGCATCCAACACGCGCACTGCTTCAGTGGTCACTTCGGGACCAATCCCGTCGCCAGGCAATACTGCTATCTGGAAACGCATGGGCAAACCTCACTTGAATCAATGGCGTTGTGAACTATACGGGATTGCGCCCAGCCTGTAAACCGGGCAGGCGTGCTCAGCTGCTGTCCGGGAGGGTTACATTGATGCGGAAGGAGGCCGGCTCCAGGGTCTGCTCCTGCACAGCGGAAACGACAACGACGGTGTTCGAGAAGCCGACGTCCGAACCATTGATTTCCACGACGGCGGACGCTTGTTCGTCCAGCGCGACGCGGCGCACCGACGGCTCAGTACCCTTTTCGATGACGGTGAGCAGGTATTCCTGGGGTACGTTGTAGGGAGTCCGCACGAAGCCGTTTGCATCCCAGGGGACGCCGTCCCTCCCGGCGACGGCGATGTCGTCCAGGCAGAGGCCCATGCCGTGTAGGGCGTCGTCCGTCACGTATTCGAAGCGGAGGAGCGCGTCCATGCCGCGGTACGCGGTCAGGTCTATCCTGTCTTCGAGCCAGCGCCCGCTGCTCCCGGTATAGCCGGGGCCGAATGCGTTGCCCACGGGGTCGGAGGGTGAGGAGTGGTGGCCTTCCAGCACGTCCCAGGTCTCGCCGCCGTCGGTGGAGACCTCAACGTAGGCGTAGTCCCACCCTTCTTCTATGTCGTACCAGAGGGAGTAGGTCATGGCCAGGGAATCTTGATCAGGCAATGCGACTTCCGCAGTGAGAGTGGTGTCGATGGAGTCTCCACGGTTGCTCCACCAGCAACGGTCTCCACCGGCGGAAGGACGTGGTACAAGGGACGTTTCCGTATGTCCCTCAAAGTGCAGAGTGGCCGAGCCGCGGGAGATTACCTCGTAGTATTTCGATCCGTATTGGGGCACATCGTCCCGGAACTGCGCCGGTCCGGCTATGGTCCGCACATCCGAAATACGCACCTGCGAATCGGGGTAGCCGTAGGGACCGCCACCGTCCACGTCCAGGTAGTTGGCCACCGTCCAGTCGGCGAATGCGTCTCGGAAGCTCCTGCCTTCGTCCACGTTTTGCAGATAAGCCTCGACCCCCTGGATGCTGTCGGCGGGATGCTCATGGAGCATCCCCAGGCTCTCCGTGCCGTAATGCTGCGCCAAGTATTCGAAGAAGAGGTTTGCCCCGCCGTAGTTGTAGAAGCTGGAACCGTAGGCGTCTGGCCAGTTGATCAAAGAGGTGGAGGGCCTGGAGAGGAAGGCGTTGCGGAAGGATGTCACGTAGCCCGCGATCTCAGAACCTATTTCCGCCAGTCCCTCGTTGACCCAGCTTTCATCCGAATCGTCGGCGCGGTACTGGATGGCATGGGTGAACTCGTGAGCCAGAGTTCCCAAATAGCTTTGGCTATTGAGGGGCAAAGAGGAGGTCATATAGATCATCTCACGCTGGTTGCTGTGCGGATGGACAATTGACGGGTATTCATCCACCGAGGAGTAGTAGCCGGCCACGCCGGACAGAGGGGCGTGCAGAACGGTCAGGTGAACGTCGTTGTCCACGCCGGGCACAAGCTCCGTGCCGAATACAGCGGTCACCCTGGGGCGAATCTCTTCTTCGAAAACCCTCGCCGACTCTTCCAGGTCATCCAGGTTGAAATGTACGCCGTCAGCGATATACCAGTACGCGTGGTCGGTGACCACGTGCAGAGTGGCTTGCAGTTGGTGAACATTGCGATTCTCAATGTTGGTAACGTGAAAGGTATCTTGCCGTCCAACTTCGTATACTACGGGCTGAGAGTTCACCACCCGTGGTATGGGCTGCCCGGACTTGATGACGAGGCGGCTGGTTAGGTCGTAGAGATCGCGGTCAGGCGGAGTAGGGTAGTGGATTTCCGTGGACGTTGCGGCTGCTGTAGCGGCGGGTGTTGGAGTGGGCGTCGGCGTAGCACGTGGAGTAGGGGTTGGCGTGGACGCGGCAGGAGGTGGGGTGGGTGAAGGCGTGGCCAAGGTCGGAGTTACCGCTTGGGAGGTGGACGTTGCGGTTGGGCTTGTCGCGGGAGAGGGGGTTACAACGGCGGCGCGTTCGCTGCCTCCCAGTGAGCAAGCCACGCTAAGAAGCGCAACCAAGGCCGCTAAGAAGCTACGCTTCATCGCAGTTTGTATGGTCGGCTGTACCCTGTACACGCTGATTGAACTTGTTCATAGCGGCTTCAATCCCGCAGCGTACGATCCAGGTCACGGCCTCAGCGGCGCGGGTGAGCGTTTCATCCATTATCTCAGATTCCTGCGGGGTGAAGCGCCCAAGCACGAATTCGATGGGGTCTTGCTGAACGGGCTGTCCTATACCAATGCGCAGCCTGGGGAAGTCCGAGCTTTCCAGTTCATCGATGATGGAGCCTGCGCCGTTGTGCCCCGCGGAGCCGCCGCGCGGCCTGATGCGGATTTGCCCGACCGGCAGGTCTCGTTCATCGTAGATGGCAAGCAGGTTTGATGGCGGCAGGCGATACCTGTCCAGCAGGTAGCGGGCGGCTATTCCGCTGAGGTTCATGTAGCTGCGAGAGCGCGCCAGCACCACGGACTCTCCTTCCATGGCGCCTTGGCCGAGCACGGCGTGGCGGCGGCGCTGGCCGAGCGGTATGCCATACCGCTTGGATAGGATGTCCACGCACCTGTAGCCGACGTTGTGGCGGCTTCCGACATAGGCGCGCCCCGGGTTGCCCAGGCCCAGCACGATAATCATACCGCCGACAAGCCGCGCTCCAGGTCGGCTATGATGTCGTCTACGCCTTCGATGCCAACGGAGAGACGCACGAGTCCATCCGTGATCCCCTGTTCGCTTCGTTCCGTTGCGGAAATAGCGCGGTGGGATGTCTTGACGGGATGGGTGACCGTGGTGGCTACATCTCCCAAGCTGGGGGCGTACTTGATACGTTGGAACCCCTTGAACAACCTGGATACTCCCTGGAATCCTCCGGCCACTTCAAAAGATATCATTGAACCAAATCCGTTGCGCATGACCCTTGCCGCGATGGGATGGTCGGGGTGGGTCTCCATGCCCGGATAGTTTACAGAGAGGATTTTGGCATGACCGGCCAAGTAGTTCGCTATGGCCGATGCGCTGGCGCTGCTCTTGTCCAGCCGTACCGCCAGCGTTTTGAGGCCGCGCAGAGCCAGCCACGCCTCGAAGGGGGCCAGGTTGACCCCGGTAAGCGAGACCTTGCCTTTCACCGCCGCGATTCTAGCCGCGTCTCCCACCACGACGCCCGCCGTGACGTCGCCGTGGCCGTTGAGGAACTTGGTGGCGCTGTGCACTACCAGGTCAGCTCCCAATTCCAGGGGGCGTATGTGGTACGGAGAGGCGAAGGTGTTGTCCACGACCAAGGTCGCGCCGCACCGTCTGGCCGCATCCGCGATACGGGGCAGATCAGGCACTCTGAGCAGCGGGTTGGTCTCCGTTTCCAGGAACACTGCGCCGGCAGGGCGAGACAACGCCTGTTCCCAGGCCCCCGCGTCCGATCCGTCCACGAACTCAACATCGATGCCAAGCGGGGAGAAGACCGCGCGCAGCAGGGCCGTGGCCTTGCCGTAGAGGTCGCGCGCCGCCACCAGGCGCGTGCCCGGCTCGGCGGCGGCAAGCAGTGCGACAAGGGTTGCGCCCATGCCGGAGGAGCAGGCCGCACCAGACTCCGCGCCTTCCAGCAGCGCAACCGCCTGGGCAAAGGCGTCCGTGGTGGGGTTGCCGTCTCGGCTGTAGAAGTAACCCGGCTTTCTTCCCTCGAACAGGTCGTCGGTGTCCTCCAGGCTTTCGATGGGAAAAACGGACGTCTGGTAGATGGGCGGCACCATGCTATCGACGGTGGGGGCGTCGCTGCCTGCCGTTGCTGCCAGGGTATCTATGGACTCTTCTCGCTGTTTGTCGGTCATAGTTCAGTTCGCTACGATGCGGCCTCCTCCACCAAGCTCCTTTCCAGCAGCTTGAGGAACCGCGCTTCGTCCAGGATTTCCGTGCCCAGCTTCTGGGCCTGATCCAGCTTCGAGCCGGAGCCTTCTCCCACCACCAGGAACCGGGTCTTCTTGCTCACGCTGCTACCCACCGAGCCGCCAAGCTCCTTGATGCGGTCTTCCGCTTGCGAGCGGCTCATGGCGTCCAGCCGTCCGGTGACCACCATCTGTAGCCCCGCCAGAGGACGGCTGCTCCCGTCCTGTGCCGCGACGCCGCTTTCCAGTTGCACGCCGGCCCGGCGCAGCTTCTCGATGACGGCGCGGCTGCTCTCCTGGGCGAAGTGCGCCGCGATGCTCTGCGCCACCTTGGGGCCAACGCCGGGAACCGAGGTCAGCTCCTCCTCGCAGGCTTGGGCGATGCTGTCCATGGAGCCGAAGTGGCGCACCAGGGCGTCGGCGGTTTCATAGCCGACGTGACGAATTCCCAGGGCATAGATGATGTTCGGCAGGGGACGCTCTTTGCTCATCTCTATGCTTTTCATTAGATTGCCAGCGCTCTTTTCGCCCATCCTTTCCAGGGTGAGCAGTTGCTCCGCAGTTATGGAGTACAGGTCGCCGACGTCCTTGACAAGTTCGGCGTCGATGACGGCGAGGGCAAGCCGTTCTCCCATGCCCTCGATGTCCATTGCGCCGCGGCTGACGAAGTGCATGAACAGCCTGGCGAACTGAGCGGGGCAGACCGTGTTGAAGCAGTAGGTCATGGCCTCGCCTTCAGGACGCGCCGTTGGAGTGTCGCATACCGGGCAGTGCGGCGGCATTTCGAACTCGAACTCCTCACCGCTGCGGCGCGAGACCACAGGGCCGACCACCTGGGGTATCACCTCTCCGGCGCGCTCCACCACCACCCAGTCGTTGACCCGTATGTCCTTGCGGCGGATGTCGTCCTCGTTGTGCAGCGTGGCCATTTTGACGGTTGCGCCGCCCACGTTCACCGGCTCCAATACGGCGTACGGGTTCAGGCTTCCCGTGCGGCCCACGTTTATGCGGATGTCGAGCAGGCGGGTTATCTCCTGCGTGGCGGGGAACTTGTAGGCAATGGCCCAGCGCGGCTCGCGGCCAACGCTGCCCAAGTGCCTCTGGTACGACAGCGGGTCTATCTTGACCACCGCGCCGTCCACGCCGTAGTCGAGCGACTCCTTCCTCTCCAGCCAGTCCCGGTAGTACGCTTCGACCTCTTCCAGGGTGGAGCAGACGGCGTTGGCCGGGTTGGTCTTGAAGCCCAGATCCTTCAGGTATTCAAGGATTGCCCAGTGAGTATCAGGCGCCGCGCCGTCTTCGGCGTAACCAAGGGCATAGACGAAGATGTCCAGGGGCCGCGAAGCCGTGATCCTGGGGTCGAGCTGGCGCAAGGAGCCCGCCGCCGTGTTGCGGGGGTTGGCGTAGGGAGCTTCCCCTTGGGAGACGCGCTCCTCGTTCAGCTTCAGGAACCCGGACTTGGGGAAGTACACTTCGCCCCTCACTTCAAAGCGCCGTGGAACGCCGTTTCCTCTGACCAGGAGCGGGATGGACTTGATGGTGCGCAGGTTGGAGGTCACGTCCTCCCCGCGCAGGCCGTCGCCGCGCGTCGCGCCTCGCGCCAGCCTGCCGTCTTCGTAGGTGAGTGCTACTGCCAGGCCGTCTATCTTCAGTTCGCAGACCATGTCGAAGCCCGCGCCTTCCAGCAGGTCTTGCGCCCTTTTGTGCCAGGCGCGCAACTGGTCCGTATCGAAGGCGTTGGCCAGGCTGAGCATGGGAGATGGATGCTCCACCTCGTCGAAGCCTTCCAGCGGCGACGCACCCACCCGCTGAGTGGGAGAATCGGGCGTGACAAGCTCCGGGTAGTCGGCCTCCAACTCCCTGAGCCTGTTCATCAGGTCGTCGTAATGGGCGTCGCTGACTACGGGGTCGTCCAGAACGTAGTAGCGGTGGTTGTGACCGTCTATCTCTTCTCTAAGCTGCTGTATGTGCCGTTCAGTGGAAAGTTCCGCCATGGGAAGCCCCCCGCAAGGGTAATACGAGTATATCAAGCGAAGTCCTATTGTGCCTATTAGTTGATATACTACGAACATCCACAACTTAGGAAGCTCTCGATGGCAAACGTTAAACCGTTCCGCGGCGTCCGCTACTCTCCTGAGGCTGCGTCCCGTCTTGGCAGGCTGATATGCCCTCCCTACGACGTGATTTCGCCCCGGGAGCAGGAGCGACTGAGAGCGGTCGAGTCTCACAACGCCGTGCGCCTGGAGCTGCCCGAGGGCGATGCCACGGCCATGTACGAAAATGCCGCCGCAACCTTCCGCGACTGGCAGGGCAAGGGCGTGCTGGTCAGAGACGAGACGCCCGCCTTCTACGTGCTCAGGCACAGCTTCTCGCACGGAGGGGCGTCGTTTGAAAGATGGGGCCTCACCGCCGCCGTCCGGCTGGAGGAGTACGAAAGCGGGGTGGTGCTTCCGCACGAGGAGACGCGGGCCGCCCCTAAGGAGGACAGGTTCCGCTTGATGCAGGCCTGCCGGGCCAACTTCAGCCCCATCATGTCGCTCTATCGCGACGGCAGGGGCAGGATCCGGGAGGCGATACTGGCCGCAGCGGAAAGGGAACCCGACGCCGTCGCCCACTACGGGGGCGAGCATTTCTCCTTGTGGGCGGCGGATTCGGAGCGGCTGGCGGAAGTGGTGAACGACGTTTTGAAGGATGCGTCGGTGTTCATAGCGGACGGGCATCACAGGTATGAGACGGCGCTCAGATACCGGGACTGGGCGCGTGGACAGCTCGGCTCATTGGACGAGGAGGATGCTTTCAACTACGTGATGATGACCCTGATTGAGTTCAACGATGCAGGCCTGCTGGTGCTGCCCTACCACCGCACCCTGGGGAATATGGACGCTCCCACGTTGACATCGGTACGCGATCTGCTGCTGAGCGTGTTCGGCATCAGCGCATTCCCGTCACAGCCGGTATCGGCGAGTGAATTGGAGGAGGCCGTAAGGGACACTAAGGGAGTGGCGCTGGGACTACTGGGGCCGGACGGTGAGGGCCCGTATCTGCTCAAGCTGGAGGACGAACGGGTGCGAAACGAGCTGCGCGGTCTGTCGGGAGGAGACGCCCTGCATGAATCCGAGGGGTGGATTCTGCACCAGGTCCTGACGCACGCGCTGGGGGACGAACTGCAAGACCATCTGGATTACGCGCACGACCCGGAGGAGGCTTGGTCGAAGGTGGTAAGCGGGGAGCAACAGATGGCGTTCTTCCTCAAGTCGTTTCCGCTTGACCTTTTCCGCGCGGTGGTGAGCACGGGGCAGAAGTTGCCCTCGAAATCGACCTACTTTCACCCCAAGCTGCCGACGGGGATGGTGTTCAACCCGTTGGAAGGCAGGCTCTAAGAGCCAGGCTTCTGTTCAGAGGCGCGGCGTTGCGCCAGGTCGGTTATGGCTTTGGCGGCGCGCCGGCTGTAGTCGTTGATGAACTGCTCCAGCGCCTGTATCTTGGAGGCGGTTTCGCCCTCTTTGGGGCGCAATGACTGGAGCTTGGCCAGCGCGTCCTTGGCGTCCTCTACCTGTCGCGTCAGTTGCAGCGCCTCCAACTCTCTGCTGGCACGCTCCTTGATCATGAGCAGGTGCTTTCGCTCCGTCTCGATTCTGTCCAACCTCTCCTGCACCTCGTTCATCACGTTGAGCGAGGCTTCCAGGGGAAGCCGCGAGTAGATGGCCTGCTGAGGAGCGCGGTTCATCTGCTGACGGAACTGCCTGAGCTGGGCGTCCAGATGCTTTTCCTTGTTGTTCAACTCGGCAAGGAAGAGCCGCAACTGGGCGACGGCGGACTCTATCTGGACCATGGGTGCTTCCTACTCACCTAGAGGACTATAACCTCAGCCCTATCTATGTTGGGGATGTCTCTGATCCGCCTCATCACCCCTTCAGGCATGGGGTCGTCAAGGCCCAACACCATCATGGCCTTGCCTCTCGGCGCCTTGCGTCCTACCGCCATGAAGGCAATGTTGATGTCGTGGTTGCCGGTCAGAGTGCCCAGCGCCCCTATCATGCCCGGCTTGTCCTGGTGCTCTATGAAGAGAAGATGGCTGCTGCTTGGCACCACGTCCAACACGTAATCGTTGACCTGGACTATGTGCGTCTCGTTCTGAATGCGCGTCCCCATCAGCGAGACGCTGCCCTGGTCGGTGCTGGCCTCTACGGTGATGGTGGCGTGGTAGGCGCCGGCCTCGGTGTCCGCCTCTTCCATAATGCGGAGGCCGCGTTGAGCGGCCAGCACACCGGCATTGACCAGGTTGACGCGCTCTTCGGAAACCCTGCCCAGGAAGCCAACCAGCGCCGCGGCCCTGAGGGTGGGGGTGCTGTAATTAGCCAGCGCGCCAGCGTACTTGATGGTCAACGATGAGAACTGGCCCTTGGCAAGCTGAGAGACCAGCGTCCCCAGCACAGTGGACGTCTCCAGGTAGGGAGCTACAACCTCATGTACCTCCGGCGATAGGAACGGCATGTTGACGGTGGACTTGGCCGGTCTGCCGTTGAGGACGGCAAGGACCTCCTCCGCAACTTCCTTAGCCACTTCCGCCTGGGCCTCCGTGGTGGAGCCGCCCAGGTGGGGGGTCGTAACTACCCTGGGATGGCCGACCAGCGGCGACTCTCCAGGAGGCTCTTTGACGAATACGTCCAAGGCAACGCCGGCGACGCTGCCTCTGTCTAAGGCTTCCAGAAGGGCTTTTTCATCTATGATTCCGCCCCGGGCAACGTTGATGAGCCTGACGCCGGGTTTCATTACAGACATCTCGGCCTCGCCTATCAGGCTTTTGGTCACATCCGTCATGGGGACGTGTACCGTGATGAAGTCGGAGCTTTTATACAACTCTTCCAGGGAGGTGAGGTCCAAGCCCAGGCGCTTGGCGTGCTCCGGCGAAACATACGGATCGTAGCCGAGCAAATGCATGTCGAAGCTGGCGGCGCGGCGGGCTACCTCCGACCCCACCTTGCCGAGGCCGATGATGCCCAGCGTCTTGCCACGTACCTCCGTTCCAATGAAGGAGCTCCGCTTCCACTCTCCATGCTTCATGCTGGAGTTGGCCTGGGGCACATGACGGGCCAGGGCCAGCATCAACGCTACCGTGTGTTCGGCGGCGGCGATGGTGTTGCCCGTAGGGGCGTTGACCACGGCGATTCCTCTCTGCGTGGCGGCTTCCAGGTCTATGTTGTCCACGCCAACACCGGCGCGGCCAATGACCTGAAGTTTGGCGCCGGCATCCACGACGTCCGCAGTCACCTTGGTTTCGCTTCTTACGATTAGACCGTCGTATTCCGGCAGGATGCGTTTCAACTCTTCCTTGTCCAGGCCGGTGCGAACGTCTACCTCAGCTTGCCGGGAAAGGAGTTCGACGCCTTCCCTGGCGATGGGATCGGAGACGATAACCCTCGGCGTCACCTGCTTACCGCCTTTGCCGGATTGAAACCGGCCCGGGGAAGGGCGGCTGTCAGCGAGTCCAGAACGTTTTGGATATCGCTTTCCGAGCAGTACCCCAGGTGGCCGATTCGAAAGATCTTTCCCTCCAGGTCCGCCTGGCCTCCGGCAAGTACAACGTCATAATCCGTGCGCATGATGCCAATGAGTTTGGAAGCCTCTACACCCTCCGGTACGGCCACAGCGGTCACCGTATCGGAGGCCACCGATTCGTCGGCGAAGAGACGCAGGCCAAGCGACTTTATGCCCTCGCGGCACATCCTGCCGATGCTGGCGTGGCGTTCGTGGACGTTGGCCATTCCTTCATCTGTCAGTTTGTCCAGCGCAGCTTCCAGCCCGAACATGACGCCAACCGCCGGAGTCCATGGCGTTTGGCCTCGCTGCAGGTACCTCTTGGCTGCTAGGAGATCAAAGTAGAAGCGCGGGTTCTTGGCCTCTTCGCATGCGCTCCAAGCCCGCTCGCTCACGCTGATCATGGCAAGGCCTGGAGGGGCCATCCAGCCTTTCTGCGACCCAGTGGCCACCAGGTCTATATTCCACTCATCTACTGGGCATGGGATGGAGCCGATGCTGCTGATTGCATCCACAATCAACAGCTTGTCGAACTCACCCTTGACGATACCCGCGATGCTTCCCAGGTCGTTGGTGACGCCGGTGGACGTTTCGTTGTGCGTGACTATCACCGTCTTTATGGAGGGGTCGGCTTGGAGCGCTTGTCGCACCTGGCCGGGGTCGATGGCCTTGCCGTATTCGGCGGAGAGGACGGTGACGTCCGCTCCGTAGGCGCGGGCAATCTGTAGGAATCTATTGCCGAAGATGCCCACCGTGACCACCAGCACCTTGTCGCCCGGAGAGACCGCGTTCACCACGGCGGCTTCCATAGCGCCGGTGCCGGAAGCGGTCAGAACGTACAGGTCGTTCCTGGTTGAGAAGAGAGTTTTGAGCTTGGCGGTGATGCCTTCTATCAGTTCTTTGAACTCGGGGCCGCGGTGGTTGATCATCGGCTTGGCCGAGGCCTGCAAAATATCGTCCGGAATAGGAGTGGGCCCTGGAATACGCAGATTAACGGTCATCGTTACCCTCCTGAATCGCTTGAATTATTTGTTGCAAATGGTATCACTTTGAGACCCGGGGCGCAGGCAGAAGCGTTACGGATTAGAGCAGGATTTTGGAAACCCTTGGTTCCGCCTCGGCAAAACCGGCTTAACGCTATCTCAATACTTTGGCGAAGCGACGTCTGCCGACGCGGATAACGTCCCCCGACTTTAGGGCGAGATAAACGGTGTTGCCGGGGATCGCAACATCGTTGACCTGAATGGAACCTTGCTTGATGAGCCGGGCTCCGTCGCTGGAGCTTCTGGCAAGTTTGGCCTGCACGAGAACGGTAGAGAGGCGAGGCGTTTCGTCCGGCGCTAGACCGCGCAGGTCTACCTCATGGATCTCGTCCGGTGTCTCACCGCGCTGGAAAGTGCGCTCGAAAGCAGCAGCCGCGCCCCGCGCGGCCTCCGCGCTGTGGAACTGTGCCACGATTTCCAGCGCCAGCCGTTTCTTCAGTTCCATGGGATTGACGGAGTTGCCGTCCAGTGCGTCGCGCATCTCCTCCAACTCCCCGTTGGGCAGGTCGGTGAGCAGTTCGAAATAGGGCGCGATCATGGTGTCGTTGATGGACATCACTTTGCCGAACATCTCCCCGGGCTGCTCGGCTACGCCTATGTAGTTGCCCAGGCTCTTGCTCATCTTCTGCACGCCTTCCGTGCCAACGAGAATGGGAACGGTCAGTATTTGCTGCGGGCGCTGGCCTTCCATTTCCTGGAGTTCGCGGCCCACCAGGAGGTTGAACTTCTGGTCGGTGCCGCCGAACTCTACGTCGGCGTGGATGGCCACGGAATCGTACGCTTGGAGCAGAGGATAGAGCAGCTCGGTGATGGCTATGGGACGTTGCTCGCGGAACCGCTTGCTGAAATCGTCGCGGGCCAGGAACTGTGCGACGGTGAACTTGCTGGTGAGCCGTATCACCTTCTCCAGGTCGAACTCGCCGAACCATTCGCTCTGATAGACCGCCTCCGTCTTGCTCTTATCCACGATTCTGAAGAACTGCTCCATGTAGGTTTCGGCGTTGGCCTCGACCTCCTGCTGGGAGAGCATATTTCGGGTGGCCGACTGCCCGCTTGGATCGCCGATGCGGGCGGTCCAGTCGCCCACGATGAGCACTACTTTGTGCCCCAGGTCCTGGAACTGGCGGAGCTTGCGAAGCCCCACCGTGTGGCCCAGGTGTATGTCCGGCGCGCTGGGATCGAAGCCCATCTTGAGGCGGAGCGGGTCGCCCTTTTCCAGAAGAGCCTTGAGTTCACTCTCCACGATGACCTCGGCGACGCCGCGGTTCAGGATGCTTTGTATGGTCTTAGCGTCCGGCTTCATGGAAGGCTCCGGCGAGCGCCCGCTTGGTGTGCTCCACGTCTCTTTCGATTTGCAATCGCAGTTCCTCCGTGCTGGGGAAGTAGGCCTCGTCTCTGAGGCGCTGCACGAACTCCAGGCAAACGGTTTTCCCGTACAGGTCGCCGTCGAAGTCTAGCAGATACGCCTCCACGGTGCGATTCGTGCCCCCGAACGTGGGGCGCACTCCAATGCTGGCGGCGGCCTGAAACCGGCTTCCCTCCAAGAAAGCCATGGCGGCGTATATACCATCACTGGGCAGGGCTTTCTGGGGCGGCACGGCTATGTTGGCAGTGGGGAAGCCCAGCGTATTGCCACCGCGACCGTCTCCATGAACCACCTTGCCGGAGAGGGTGTAGTTTCGGCCAAGCAAACGGGATGCCGCACCGGCGTCTCCCCTGGACAACGCACCGCGTATGGATGAGCTGCTTATGGGTACGCCATCGTTCTCCTCCAACCGCGCCACCTTGAGGGCGAATCCGCCCGTCCGGCCCAGCGCGGCGAGAAACTCCGGCGTGCCCTCTCTATTGTGCCCCATGGCAAAGTCAGTGCCCACCACCAGGCCGCGCATACCCAGATGTTGTTGAAGCAGTTTGACGAAGTCGGCGGCCCTTACCCGTGAGGCTTCCAGGGTGAATCGCACCGGAACCACCAACTCGATGCCCGCCCGGTGAAGCAGGTCGATGCGCTCCTCCGGCGTGGCCAGCCAGTCCAGGGAAAAGCCCGGTGTCAACACCTCTCGCGGGTGATTCAGGAAGGTAACCACGCCGGGTACGCAGCCGTTCGCGGCAGCCTCAGCCGCCAGGTAGCTCAGAAGGCGCTTGTGTCCAAGATGCACGCCGTCGAAAACACCTACGGTGAGATAGGTGTTGCGGGAAGGGCTGTACTTGGCGAAATCTTTGGAGAAAGGATCCATGTCAGTTACATGACGCTCGTTTATAGAGTATGGGAGGCTTGGTAATGGAAGTACACCTAGGCATCTTCCATACCCCGCGCTCGCAGGTTCACGGCGCCTCGCAGGTATACGTTGACCAGCTCGTCCGGCTTCCTGTCCGTGTTCACCAGGAGAAGGACGCGAATACAGAGGGGCGCGTCGTCCGGCACCGCGATTTCGTGAGCGTTGAAAAGAGCCACGTGCTGCCACCCCAACCTTGTCCTTGCCGCTACCGCGGGAAACTCCGCGTTCAGGTCTTGCGTGGTGGAGAATATGGCGGCGGCAATGGAGTCCTTGTCCAGATCGTTGCCTGCTACAAGCTGTTCCAACATCTCCTGGGTGGCCTCCAGAATCGCCTCTTTGGTGTTGGCGTCCGCCGTCGTCGCGCCGCGGATGCCCCTGCATACGGTCATAACGCACCTCCGGCTTGTGGCTGTTGAGATTGGCGCAGTCCTGCGGTGAACTCCGCAGCGCGCCTCACCGCTTCGCCGGGCGGCGCGGCGTCTATGACGTTGACCAGCGCGCTGCCCACTATGGCGGCGTCGGCAAAACGCCCCACCGCCCTTACGTGTTCCGCTTGTGAGAGGCCAAAGCCCACGGCTATTGGCAAATCGGTATGGCTGCGTACCCTCCGCACGAGTTCCTCCGTTCCTTCCGACACGCGGTCGCGGCTGCCCGTGACGCCGGTGAGGCTGACGCAGTAGATGAATCCGCCGGCAACGTCGCAGGCGGCGGCGATGCGGCTGTCGTCGCTGGTGGGCGCAAGAAGCGGCACGAGGTCGATGTCGTGGGAACGGCATTCGTCGGCCATAGGCCCGGCCTCTTCGGACGGCAGGTCGGGCACTATCACGCCGTTCAATCCGGCCCTCCGCGCCTCCTCCGCAAACCTCTCCAGTCCAAAGGCCAGGAACTGGTTGTAGTAGCCCAGGAATACCAGCGGAACTTCCACTCCTTTGCCGCGCAGCCGGGAGCAGACCTCCAGGCACGTCTTCATGGTTACGCCTTGATCCAGGGCGTGGAAGCTGGCCTTCTGTATGGTGGCGCCATCGGCCAGGGGGTCGCTGAAGGGGACGCCAAGCTCAATTACGTCGGCTCCGGCTTGGGCCAGGGCTGGCGCCAGTTGCAGCGTAGTTTCGACATCGGGGAATCCAACGGTGATGAACGGGATGATGCCGGTGTTGCCTGAACCGGCCAGCCCTTGAAAGGTATCTCTGATGCTTCTTGGTTTCATGCTGACTTCAAACCGGGGCGGTTACGGCGAACGCCAGCGCATTCTGCGCCCCGTGCGCGATAGTGGTGTTCCAAAGAGAGCCGGTGCGATGGTACAGCCAGGCAAACAGCATCCCGGACATGAAGGCGGGAACTATGGCGCCGGGCGCGACGTGGCTTATGCCGAACAGGCCGGAGGTGATAAGGGCTCCTGCTAGAAATCCCCACCTGTTGGCGAAAGCGGGGAGCAGGAAACCCCGGAAGAAGACCTCCTCCGCAAAGGGCGCCAGCAGCACGACGATGAAGAGGCCCGCCATGCGCTGCAAGACCGTTTCGGTAAGGTCGCCGGGAAGAGGCTCAGGGGCGAGAATGTCCTGGCCGAAGTACGCTACAATAAGACCGTATACAGCGGTCAACGCCAGGCTGGCAAGGAACACCAGCAACGCCAGTAGGGCACCGTTGTTCAACGATGGTATGAGTCCAAGGGCGCTCCATGACTTGCCGTATCTGCGGAGCCCGAGCTTCCAAACTCCAAAGATCAACATCAGCTCTAGCGCTAACGAGAGGAGGATGACTACCAGCGCCGGCAAAGATCCGATGACTAGAGCAACCAAGCCTCCGATGACGAGAAGAAGCAAGGTTCCAACTACAACGAGCAGGATGGCCCCGGAGGCGTCCCTGAGATTCCAGGGGACGGCGCTATATTGGGAAGTTGTTTGGTCTGTGTAAGGAGTGTCCATACCGGTATTGTAACGCAGGCTTGAATAGTAGCATGGCGCATATAGAGGGGCAATACAAACCCTAAGACGATTCGCTGGCGGTGAATTGACCCACAATAGCACTTGGACGTACACTTAAGATATAAGAAGCACATTAAAAGGGGGGTTCATTAAATGTCCCAAGCAGTAGCAGTGACAGAGCAGACGTTTGAAGAGCAGGTGGAAAAGTCGGCCATTCCGGTTTTGGTGGACTTCTGGGCCGATTGGTGCATGCCCTGCAAGATAGTCGCGCCTATAGTAGACGAGCTGGCGGAGGAGTACGACGGCCGGGTAGCTTTTACCAAGATAGACGTTGACTCCGAACCCAACATTGCAATGAAGTTTGGCATCCGGAGCATACCCACGCTGCTGGTATTCAAGGACGGCAGCCCCGTGGACCAGGTGGTGGGCGCCGTGCCCAAGGCTGTTCTAAAGAAGAGGCTGGAAAACGCCCTAGCCTAATTTTCGGCTGCCTCTGTTATAATTCAGAGCCCTCACCGTTTGGTGTAGGGCTCTGTTTTCCTTATGGGAGCGGATGGGGCCCGGTGGCTCTCGCGGACTTCAAATCCGTTGCCCCGGCGCTAGCGCGCCGGGGGGTGGGTTCGACTCCCTCGCGCTCCCGCCAGGTTTTCACGTCTGGGTTGCGTAATGCCGCAGTGCGGAGGCGCTAGGCGCCCCTCCGCCAGAGCCTGTGCCCGGTGGTGGCGAGGACCAGCGGAATCGTTACGGCGACAAAATCCCAGATGACGTCCACGGGGACGCTGGTCGACTCACCCGCGTCCAGCGCCATCAGATAGATCCAGTTGCGGAAGTACCAGATGGCGAGCGCCGCGTTGGCGTAGAACAGGGCGTATGCGCCGAGCCGCGCCAGGCTGAGCGGTTCATCACCGCCGGACTGCGAGCGCATGTGCTTGAAGTTCACTGCGAGCGCGATGAGGATAGCCAGTGCGGAGACGTAGTTCATCACGTCCCAGACCCGCTGCGGGTTGTCGTAGAGCGTGCTGAAGAGGAACTGCGCCAGGTACAGCGCCGCGTACACCATCAATAAGCCGCCGACCACTCGTAAAGCCATAGCCATAACTGCCTTCTCCTGTGTTAGTCTCTGCTGCCAAATATAATACGCTGGTTGAGAACATTCCCAGCGCGGATAAAGCGGGCTCTTATCCGAAGAGCTGTAGGAGAATCTGCTGTACGACGAAGATGACGATTATGGCCACCATCGGCGCGAAATCGAACATGCCCGTGCTCGGCAAGATACGCCGTATGGGCGACAGTATAGGCTCGGTCACGGCATAGACAAACTGAACGATGGGGTTGTTGTACGATACGTTGGGAAACCAGGACAGTATGACCCTGGCCAGAATGACCAGGTACAGGAACATGCCTATCGCGCCTATTAGTTGATCCATGCTTATCCGTTCTCTCCTAGCTGTTTCGCCTTCTGGTAAGCGGCCACCACCGCGTTGATCACGGCGTCCCGAAACCCCTTCTCCTCCAACACCTTCAGCGCTTCCGCCGTGGTGCCCCCCGGAGACGTTACCATATCACGGAGTTGGGCCGGGTGCTCCCCCGACTCCTTAGCCAGCTTGGCGCTTCCCAGCACGGTCTGCAATGCTATCTTTCCCGCCATTTCGCGGGACATCCCCATGTAAACGCCGGCGTCTATCAGGCTCTCCAGAAAGAGAAAGACGTAGGCCGGCCCGCCGGCGCTCAGCGCCGTGCTCATGTCCAGGTACTTCTCCTCGCTGACCTCCATCTCCTCGCCCAGCGTTTGCAGGATGGCGCGCGCCGCCTCTTTGTGCGCTTCCCCAACCGATGCCGAAGCCAGCCAGAGGCTCATGCCTTCGCCAATGCGGGACGGCGTGTTTGGCATGACCCGGATCACGCTGCGATGCGCCAATCCCGTCGCCAGCGTCTCCATCCTGGCCCCGGCTATGATGGAGACGGCGGTCTGGTCTTCCCGCAATGCGCCATTGAGCTGTTGCGCCACGTCGCTGAGGCTCTGCGGTTTCACCGCCAGCGCCACCAGTTCGCCGTGGCGCGCCGCCTCCAGGTTGTCGGCGGTCACGGCTATGCCGTGCTGCTTGACCAGATGGTCGCGGCGCGCCTGCAAAGGCTCACCGACACATATTTCCGCCGGCTGGGCCACGCCCTGCCGCAGTATGCCGGCGATGATGGCCTCCGCCATTGCGCCTCCACCTATGAACGATATCTCCATTACTGCTCCACGTAAGCGATGCTCTATTATAGCAAACACCGTTGGAAGGCGGGGCGCGGCTGCGGCTCTAGCGCGGCAGCCCCTTTCCCGATGCGACCGATGCCGCCAGCTTGATGGCTTCGATCATGCTGGTGGCCTGGGCCACTCCCTTTCCCGCGATGTCGTAGGCGGTGCCGTGGTCCACGGAGGTGCGGGTCAGCGGCAGGCCCAGGTTTATGCTCACGCTTTCCTCGAATCCGTAGACCTTGACCGGAATGTGCCCCTGGTCGTGGTACATGGCGAGCACCGCGTCGTACTTGCCGTCTATGGCCTGGTTGAAGATGGTGTCGGCGGGCACGGGGCCAACGGCGTCCACTCCGTTGTCGCGGGCCTCATTCACCGCGGGCTCTATGGCGGTGGCCTCTTCGTCTCCAAGCAGCCCGCCGTCGGAGGCGTGGGGGTTCAGCGCCGCCACGCCGATGCGGGGATGCTCGAAGCCCCACTGCCGGAAGGAGTCGTGGGTGAGCATTATCTTGGCAAGGACGTTTTCCCTGGTCACGGAGTCCGGCGCGCGGCGCAGGGAGCGATGCGTCGTCAGGTGCACCACTCGCAGCGTTCCCGACATCAGCATGGTGGCTACCTGGGGCGACTTGGTCATGGACTGAAGCACCTCCATGTGGCCGACGTCCTTGTAGCCCGCCAGAGAGGCCGCCTCCTTGTGTATGGGCGCGGTGGCCATGGCCTGCGCCTCGCCCGCCAGGCATAGCTCCGCCGCCGTTTTGGCCCACTCCATGCTGGCGCGACCCGCCTCGGCAGAGATTCGGCCCCATATTACGTCTTCAGGGTTGAGGTTGTGCGCGTCCAGCACTGAAACCACCTCCGGCGACGCGTCGATGCCGCCGGGGCCTTCCACCTCTTCAACGCGGAGCGACACGCCGGTCGCTTTCAGGCCCTGCTCCATGATGGAGACGCTGCCCACTACCAGGGGAAGGCAGGCGGCGCGGACTTCCTGGCTGCGCAACGCCCTGGCAACGACTTCCGGCCCTATTCCACAGGGGTCTCCCATGGTGACGGCGATGACAGGCAGGTTGGACATGGCTTGCTCCGTTTGACTTGCTGAGAGGATTATATTGGCAGCGGTGACCGATTGCCAGTCCGCGGCTACTTGACATAACTCGATTTTGGGGTGTCGTGAAAAGGGGTGTTAGGCACGGGATAGCGTGCAACGGCGGAGTTGTGTTGTGCCTGAGAAGGGGGATTCGTTTCCAACGTTATGTCAAGTACAAGGCTAAAATCGACCCAAATTTTGGCGGAGGTGAGAAACGAATCAAGTTTGGGGGCAAAGTTGAGGATATGGAGGCGGGCGTTTTGGCTGCGAAGGGTCGCGGTACGCCGAGGGTGTTGGGCGGTTTTTCGTGAGTCCATGGGGTAAGGGTAGCGGGCGCGGAGGGGTGTTGGGAAGGGGGAGGTGGCAGGGGTGGACGGGCAGATGGGCAAGGCGGGCAGGCGGGCAAACTGGCAAGGCGGGCAGGCGGGCAAACTGGCAAGGCGGGCAGGCGGGCAAGCGGGCAAAGGGGCAAAGGGAGTTTGCGAGTGGGGGGCCTTGTTTGTTGCGGGAACAGATTCTTCGCTGCGCTCAGAATGACAGGTGGGGCGCTCAGGGTGACAGGTGGGCACTCAGGGTGACTGGTGGGGATGGATTCCCGCTCGGGGTCGGGAATGACGGTGACGGGGGCGCCGTAGGATTCACCCCCATCTCAATCTTCCCCCATCGAGGGGGGAAGAGGTTTGGGTCGGGAATGACGGTGACGGGGGACGTACACCGACGGCGGTTCCTGTTAACCTGCCAGCAGCTTACCCACGGCGTTCTCAACGGCTTTGCCTTGCTTGGACGACCTAAGCCATGTGCGGAGTACCCCTCTGACGACGGCGACGCCCACATCGCCACGCTCCTCCCGGAGCATGGCAAGCCCCAAGGTGGCACCAACCGTTACCGCCCTGCCCGCCTTGGCCACATCTCGATGTAGTGCGTTCTTTGCGTCAAAGGCCGGGATGGGCAACCGCCACAGGTGTTTGTGTAAGTCGCGAGCACCCCACAGGCCCTTGGACATAAGTGGATTTGCAGCACGGTACAGAGCATCGCTGTTGATAATGGCGATGAGGTAAAAGGCCTCATCTATGCTTTTGCAGGTAACCCAATAGAGACGCTCAGTAACAACAGAGAGTCGGGCTCCCAGCAATGCGGCTGTCGGCTGTCCTGCTGTGCTATACACCACGCGAACCGGCCTGCCGTCCGGGTTCTTTTGCCATTCCAACTGAGCGGACAGCTTGCCATAATAGTCAAGTTGGCCCAGCAGATTCAGCTTGTTAGCCTTGGACTTGTTGTCCTCCCAGAGGCGGCTAACCGTCTGCCAGCGGTCTCGCATCCGCCACTCCAAACCGCCCATCCTTATGCCGCCCACACCATTTTTATCCCTGGGAATCTCGTATTCGCCTCTTCTCAGGGGCAAGACTGCCTTGAGCGGGTCAAGGGTCACGTATGGCGCCAAGGTCTCTCCCAGGTGGACATTGTAAATGTGCGACGCCTCAACGGTCTGGCCAGTTATGGCGGTGAGGTCTAGGTCTTTCCAGGGCACTTTGTCCTGGCTGCTCAGACGAGGGTTGACGGTCACCGTTCCGCCAGCCTGGATGGTGGCGGTGTTCTCCGCCTCCTCAACGAAGAACAGGCGGCGAGGAACGATTGTTGCTCCTTGACGAGAGTGCTCAGCATAGGGAGAGGCACCTTTGGAGGCCTCGGAAATCGGGACAGGAACCCGCTGCACGTCCGGTCTGCCTGGCTTACCCTGCCAGCGCTCGACCTCTCCTACTAGCGGTATGCCCATGCTGGCCACTCCCAACCTCTTGGCAAAGACCACCGACGCCGGAATGGGGAAGAAGGTGTTGGGATTCAACTGTTCCAGATCCCAGGGGGTCTTGTAGCTGAAGTCCACGGAAAGCGTGTGAAGCCCGCTGAGGTCCGTCCATTGGCCCTTGCGCCACCTGGAGTGCTGTCCCGCTTGGAGGGCGCTGTGGGGCATTACCATACCTATGATGCCATCATCCTTCAGGTACAGGGCGACGCTGCGGGCGAAGAAGAGGCTGGCAACGTCCTGGTGGGTAGCGTACTGCCCTCCCGCCCATATACCGTAGACGGTTCTGCTCTGCCGCACCAGCTCGGTACGCAGTATGCTGACGGTCTGGTTGTAGTTGATCCAGGGCGGGTTGCCTATGATCACGTCGACCTTGCTCTCAGAGAGCGCAACGGGGCGAACCAAGTTGCGGGTGTAGTAGGCCCAGATGTGGTCACGCCCGTCGTGGTGCAACTGACGCAGGGCCTGGACGGTGTCCTCCAAAGTCCGCCGCTCCTCGGGGTCGCGGATGCCGTGGTCGTCAAGGGCGACGTGTGGGTCGGCGTGATGTTCGATGGCTTCGGCGATGTCGCCCATCAGGGCGTCAAAGCGCTCGGATTGCTGCACGAGCCTCTTAGGGAAGACGAGCTCCGTGTTCTGCTCGTCCCCAACCTGCACCGTGACATAGTTCTGGGCAAACATATCCTCATCTTCAGTACGGAACCTGAGTTGGAGGGCGTCTCCCAGGTAGATGGGAGCGGTGAGGCTGGTTGCAGAACTCCAATCCTTTGCGGCGGCTATTGCGGGTCTGGCAGCCATGACCCAGGCTGTGCGGGCGAGATGCACCGCGACGGGATGGACGTCGATTCCGGCTACGGAGAAGCGCAGTTTGTCCAGAACCTCTTTAGGTTGCAATCCCGCTCTTTGGGCAGCCTGCACAAAGTGCGAGACGGCCTCGGCGATGAATGCGCCGGAGCCGCAGGCCGGATCGAGAACGTTCTGGTTCAGTGGATCCGTCACCAACTCACGCACCATCGTTTCCGCCAGCCAGGCCGGAGTGTAGTACTCCCCAAGCTGGCGGCGCTCCTCGGCCGGTATGACGGTCTCGTAGAGGATAGCGGCAATGTTGGTCGGGGCCTTCTGCCAGTCGAACCTGCTGACATCGCGCGCCAGGGTCTTGAGCAGTGAAAGGCCGCCCACCTCCGCGGGCCAGGCGAAGAAGTCGGAGTCAACGATGCCCTGTAGTCCCGTCTTGCTGCGGAAGTCGCGGCCAAGAAGCAGGTCTGCGGGGTCAGTCTCCGCGAGACGGAGAATGTCAATGCCGAACGATGCCTGCACAACTATGCCGACGACGGAGGTCAGGTAGGTGTGGCGGACAAAGAGGTCGTCCATCTGTTCGGGAGTGTGCGCGATTTCTCCGAGGGCAGCCATAAGCAGGTTTTCCCACAGTTGCCTCTTGACCCTGATAGTGCCAAAGGAGGAGTACTCGTCGTAGAGCTTTCTCAGGGTGTCTATGTCGCGCTCATAGGAGGGGCTATTTGGCCCAAACCGTTCGGCAAGGGTATCCGGGGAGGGAATCACGTTCTCGTGGGCGTAGAGGGCGCGGTTTCGCAGCCACTCGTAGAGGGGAATCCAATGCTTCGGGTCTTCCAGGGTGAAGCCATGCGGCGGCGTGGTCTTTACAGTCCCGGCGCCGGGCCAGCGCAATAGCCAGTACTTGCCGTCCGTCAGCACGCCCATGCGCACCCTGCCCTGCTTGTTCGACTGTTCCAGGTAGTCGTCAAGTTGCTGGACGTGTTCGGGGTTGGGGTTGAGGCCGTTGCCAATTCTCTTCTTGATCTCAATAAACGTATCCAGGGCAGTCAGGTCAACGGCCTGGCGCGAACCCAGGGCCGGCGCTTTCTCCTCCTTGATCTCTTCGCTCTTCACCAGCTTGGTGAGGGTCAGGAAATCGCGGACGGCGCTAGTGATGTTGGCCTCGGCCTCGCCACTATCGTGCCGCCGGAGTATCTCGGCGGCGGACTCAGCGTATTTGGTGTCGTCATAGTCAATATGCGGTGTCATGTTCAGAGAAAGTGTAGCACACTTGTCCGCACCCTGCCCCCCGCCCTGGATTCCCGCCTGCGCGGGAAAGACGGTGGGGGGGCCTGCTCGCTCACGCCCTTCGACAGGCTCAGGGTGAGCGGGTGGGGTGCCCGCTTGCCCGTATGTCCGCATGTCCGGGGGAAGGGCGGCGCGGGGGTGGGGCTGCCTGCGGTTCACCCCCATCTCAATCTTCCCCCATCAAGGGGGAAGAGGTTTTGGCGTCGTGGACAGGTTTTGGGGGCTGATGTATAGTGCGCGACAGGGTTGCTGGGGCATTTCATGGCGGACCTTGTGGGGAGCTTCTGTGCGGGCTGAAAGAGATAGCGGCCCGCAGGAGGCAACGGGCCGCTTGTGAAGGGAGGCGTCCCTTGATGGCGGAGGGACACCCCCGAATGCAGGAATCGATGGCCCGCCCAGGGAAGGCGAACCGACCGGCCCCCGTTTTAG
Organism: Dehalococcoidia bacterium; assembly: GCA_963667055.2. Lineage (GTDB taxonomy): Bacteria > Chloroflexota > Dehalococcoidia > Lucifugimonadales > QGNO01 > DAOUJH01. The sequence goes on along the minus strand of OY762956.1, from coordinate 342,563 downwards.
CGGGGGACTCTCAGGAAGTGAAGGGGATGCCCCAGCAACTATGAGTGATGATCGGCAACAACATGCCGGGGCGATCCTGGTCCTGTGCCCCGGCAGCTAAGCCGGGGCACCCCATAATGGGACAGCCTTAACGCTAAGGCTGGGAACCTTCCAGTTTTCTATCTCCTCCAAACCTCCTTCCGAATTAACTCTGTAGATGGAACGGTCCATGTCTATGAAGAACCTCTGGCCCGCTGTGTATAGTTCGGGTTGCTGCCCCTGCCGGCGCAGCAGGCGGAACTCCAGGTGGAGCAGGTTGCGCAGCAAGCCTTCTTCCGAGCAGTCATTGCTATCCACCACGGCTACCGGCGGGCAATTGAGGGGAATGGCGCGGCCTTTCAGGATGTCGCGGTTGGCGGTGACCACCCAGCGCCCCTGATGGATAGCCTCTGTGATGATGTCGCGGCGGCAGCGGGAGAGCGGAAGAGTGTCAGGCTCAACCGCCTCCACTTGGGGCAGTCCGTTGTCGATCAACCAGCGTATCGGCATGTTTCCCTCCCTTGCCGACTTGGTAGCCGTCGTATCACTCAGGCCGAATCAAGGTATATCCTCGTTTGTATCTTTCAGAGCCTACTAGCATAGATTCACATGACATTTGTTGGTATGAAGCACCCTTGGAGCCTTTACTTCCTACTAGCAGGATCATGGTCTCAGTGCCAAGAGTCCTTTGCGATGATTCGTAAGTCTGCTTTAGTGAGGGGTACTGGCTGAGCCACGCCCCAGGTTTGAAGCTAATTCGGCTGGCTCTTATCTTTGAATTTGAGTAGGACCACTTCCAGCTAAGCCAATCAGGTTTAGAGGCCTCCCACGCTATTACGCCAAACGGCTGTGGCGCTAAGTCCACAAGACGCCGAATTGCAGCTTCTGACGAGACCCTCAGTTTGCTTGCTATCTCTATAGCGTTTTTCAGCGTCCATCCGTGCTGCTCAGCAGTTTCTTTGAAAGCTGAATGCGGCATAAGGATCTCAGCTGCCATTCTGTTACAAATTCCCTCGATTTGCTTGAACTTGGGATCTTGTTCGGGGCTGAAGGATCTTCTATGAACTACAACCCCTTTTGTATAGGGCCGCAACAAGACATGAGCGATCTCATGAGCGAGGGAAAACCTATGGCGATATTTTGGCTGTGCAGCGTTTAGAAAGACGGTGTATCCCCCATCAGGTCGAGGAATCTGCATTGCGTCAGCCGTCATGTTTCGTAGCTCAACCCTGTCAATGCCAACCTTTTCTGCCATCTTGCGTACGGAAGTTGGTGATAGACTAACACCCCAAAAGGGCTTAGCCTGGTTCCGAGCAATTTGTATACCCTTAGAGAGGGTAATGCTATTCACCAACTCTCAGGTCCTCGCATTTCCCCGGTGACAGTACATCTCACAGTACAAGCACAGTCGGGAAACTGGCACAGGCTTCTGTAAGTCTTGTTCTTTGGTGGTTGTAATCCATCAAGGAATAAATCTATGTCTCTTCGTATGTCGGAGGTTTTTTGCGACTTAAACTCAAGCCCCGTGGTGATTTGACTCCAAGTCGACTCCTTGTCTAAGGAAGACATAGCCATAACTTCGGGCCGCTCTTGTAAATATGCACGGGCGAAGTCTTCTTTGTATGGAGTCATTTCGAAAATGGAGCTTGCTTGACAACCTAGGACATTTACGGCGATCCAGATATCTGCTGCAGGTGGCGTCATTATTGACCAGTATGGATACGCTAACCTAGCTCCTCGTTCTACCAACATATTCGAGAACTCTTGCTCGGATATATTTGCATTACCGATCGCCTCTTCGATTCTCTCAATAAAGCTATCTTCTTTATTCACTTCAACCTCCGCACTGATTCCAGGCGCAGGCCTGGCATATCACGCAGCCTTCCTGGAAGGCCACGGGTCCGCCGCATTCGGGGCAGCTGAAGCCCACTGCCTCTACCGGCTGAACGACCTCCAACTTGCCGTTGCCGTTTGCATGGCCGTTGCCGTTGTTCACGGGGAATCCCAACTGGGCGCCGTAGCTCTCCTCGGTCTGTTGAGCGCCCGGCACGGCGTGCTTGCGCAATACCTGGGCCAGCGCGTCGGGCACCGATCTCACCATGACTCCCTGGTCCCAAACGGGATGGCAGGTGATGCCCTGCAACTGGTCGACTATCTCCTCGGCGGGGACGCCGGAGCGCAGCGCCAGCGACACCATCCTGGCGATTGCCTCCAGGTGCGCCGAATCGCAGCTGCCCGCCTTGCCGAGGGTGGTGAACACCTCGAAGGGCAGGCCGTCCTGGTCGAGGTTGATGGTGACGAAGGTGTTGCCGTGGCCGGTGCGGACGCGGTTGGTGATGCCCTGCATCTGAAGGGGGCGTTCGCGCTTGATCCTGGCCACAGTCGCTTCCGCCTGAGCAACGGCTTCGCTTTCGGGCTTATCGCGTTGCACTTCCAGCACCTGCATGGACTTGGAGCCGTCGCGGTATATGGTGATGCCTTTGCAGTGGTTGTTGTAAGCCAGCCAGTAGGCGCTTTCCACGTCATCGGCGGTGGCGGAGTTGGCCATGTTGATGGTCTTGCTCACGGCGAGGTCGGTATGGGCTTGGAACGCCGCCTGCATCTTCACGTGAGCGTCGACTTTTATTTCGTTGGCCACCTTGAACAGAGCCTTCACGTCGTCGGGGACGGCGTTTATGTGCTGGCAGGAGCCCGTCTTCGCCACTTCGTCCATGAGCTGCTCCGAGTAGAAGCCGCGCAGGCGGGCAACTCGGAGGAACTGCTCGTTGACCTCTCGCAGATGCTTGCCGTCCAGGACGTTCTTGACAAAGGCAAGGGCGAATATGGGCTCTATGCCGCTGGAAGCTCCGGCTATGGCGCTGATGGTGCCGGTGGGCGCGATGCAGGTGCGCGTGGCGTTGCGGATGGGGAGGTCGCTCTCCGACTGCGGCTTCCAGCCAGGGTAGGGGCCGCGCTCCACGGCGAGCTCCAGCGATACCTCGCGGGCCGCGTCGTTGATGGTGGCCATCACCTTTGCGCCAAGCTCCAGCGCCCGTTCCGATTCGTAGGGGATGCCCATCCGTATCAGAGCGTCGTGCCAGCCCATGACACCGAGGCCGGTCTTGCGCGTGGTGTCCACGGCCTTCTTCACCTCGACCGTGGGGAAGGAGTTGACCGTGACCACGTCGTCCAGGAAGCGGGCGGCGATGGAAGAGACGTCCCTCAGCGATTCGAAGTCGAAGCGGGAGCCGCCGCCGTCTTCGATGACGAATTTGCCGAGGTCTATGGAGCCCAGGTTACAGGCTTCGTTGGCCAGCAGGGGCACCTCGCCGCAGGGGTTGGTGCTTTCCAACCGCCCCAGGTGCGGCGTGGGATTAGACCTGTTGGCTTCGTCTATGAAGTAGAGGCCGGGGTCTCCCGTCTTCCACGCCGATTGAATGATCTCCTGCCATATTTGGCGGGCGGGCAGAGTCCTGACCACCTCTCCGGCTTTGTCGTCCCCGCTGCCTTGCGGCACTACCAGGTCCCAGTCTTCGTCGTTCCGCACCGCCTTCATAAAGGCGTCGCTGATGGCCACGGAGATGTTGAAGTTCTGCGCCGTGGCGTCGTCGTCTTTCATATGGATGAAGTCCATAATCTCCGGGTGCGACACATCCAGGATGCCCATGTTTGCGCCGTGACGCTTGCCCCCCTGGGTGATCATGTCCGAGAGGGAGCTGAGCATCTTGAGCACGGCTATGGAGCCGCAGGCCTTGCCCTGCGTGGTCTTGATTCCGCTGCCGCGCGGCCGCAGTTTGCTGAAGGAGTAGCCCAGCCCGCCGCCGTACTTTTGAATCATGGCGGAAGCGCGGGCCGCCTCCATGATGCTCTCCATGGTGTCCTCTACGGGAAGCACAAAGCAGGCGGAAAGGGTGCCCTGACCAGTGCCCGCGTTGAACAGGGTAGGGGAGTTGGGCAGGAACTTGGTGGAGGCCATCATTTCGTAGAAGGTGTCGGTCCAGCGCTCACGGTTCTGCGGATCTTCCGGCTCCGCCACGGCCCTGGCGACTCGCATGAAGAGGTCCTGCGCCGTCTCGTCGCCCAGGAGGTAGCGGGTCTTGAGGATGGTGTGTGCGTTTTCAGTGAGTTGCGGCTCTATTCTGTTGGTGGTCATTTATATCCTTTCTATCTATGCCCTCAAAGCGGCTTGACAAAGCGCAGGGCGGAATAATTACAGGCGGCCAGGCCTGAAGCGGGAGCGGGTTGCTACCCGCTGTAGCGGCAGGTGCGGCGCTTCTCTTCCGCGCCGCTGACCAAGCGGCCAATTGCCGCATAGATTAACGGGTTGTTATTGCTCATGGCTACGTTGATTTTTCTCATTATTGGATCAGTTTTTCGGCCTGCTTGGCGGGGCTTTGCTGCTTGGGGGGCCTGCCGCGGCGCTGCGGCCTTCGCCTGCCCTCGTCCAGCGAGAAGAGAGCGCCCTGGTTCTCCGGCGGCACCGCTTGTTCGCGAGACGACAGCATGGCGTCGACCTCGTCCCGGAACGTCTCCAGGTCCTCGAAGTCGCGGTAGACGCTGGCGAATCGGATGTAGGCCACGCGGTCCAGCTTTCTGAGGCGTTCCATAACCATCTCGCCGATGACGGGGCTTGGGACATCGGAGCGTCCCAGTCCTTGGAGTTGCTCCTCTATGTCCGCCACGATTCGCTCGATGGCGCCCGTGGGCAGCGGCCTCTTGGCGCAGGCGACGCGGATGCTGTTGAGCAGCTTTTGGTGGTTGTACTCCTCTCTGCGAGTATCGCGCTTGAGGACCATGAGGGCCGTGGTCTGCACTCTCTCATAGGTGGTGTAACGCAGACCGCACTGAAGGCACTCGCGGCGGCGGCGGATGCCGTCCCCGGCGTCACGGGTGTCTATAACGTGAGAATTGCTATAACCGCAATACGGACACTGCATTTTCCAACAACTACCTTAATTTACACAACTTGTGGGGTAATGCTAACACCAAACCACAATCCCTAGTACCGAAACTCAGATAGATATACACCGCGTTGGATACCGGTGTCAAGGGGGTAGTGTCCGTTATTCAGTGGATTGAATAGAGATTGCAACAATATGTTGTGGCGTTTTGCAGAAGCAAAAAGGAAGCCCGGCAGGCATCGCACCTACCGGGCTATAATCGGAAGGCCGTCCCGGGGGAGGGAAACCGGGACTACCTTTGATCGGTCTCCGAGCCGCCGATGATATCCCCTAGAAAAATGATAATGTGCAGGCGCTCGGAGAAGATCTACCAGTTAGATTAGAGTCCCTGCCGCCCCCTTCTTCGCAAAGTGGGGTGCCGGCGCAGGAAAGGCGGCACGTCCAGGTCCTCTTCCTCAGTATTTACGGAGGACATAGAAAGCTGTGAGAGCAGCAGGTCATCCTCCGGAATGAAGGACTCCACTCCGGGGAAGCCGGTTGCAATGATGGTGACGCGCACTTCATCGTCCAGTTTCAGGTCCTGCACCATGCCAAAGATGATGTTGGCGTTGGGGTCTACCACCTGCTCGATGACTGCGGCGGCTTCGTGCACTTCGTGCAGTGTAAGGTCGGCGCCGCCTGCTACGTTGAGGAGGACACCCTTTGCGCCTTCGATGGATACGTCGAGCAGCGGGCTGTTGATGGCGTTGCGAGCTGCGTCCGTGGAGCGGTTCTGCCCGCGGCCGGTGCCTATGGCCATCCAGGCGGGTCCGGCCCCGCTCATTACCGACTTCACATCGGCAAAGTCCAGGTTGATGGTGCCCGATACGGTTACCAGTTCCGCAATGGACTGAACGCCCTGTCTGAGCACTTCGTCTGCCAGCCTGAAGGCTTGTTCCGCAGTGACGTCTTCTTCGCACATCTCCAGGAGACGGTCGTTGGGAATGACAACCAGCGAGTCCACTCTGTCGCGGAGCAGGGCAATGCCATCCTCCGCCTGCTTGCGGCGCTTGTGTCCTTCGAAGGCAAACGGTTTGGTCACCACCGCAATGGTGAGAGCGCCGCTTTCCTTAGCTATTTCGGCGACTACGGGACAGGCGCCGGTGCCGGTGCCTCCGCCCATGCCGCCTGCTACGAACACCATGTCAGAGCCTCGCACCGCTTCATACAGTTCGTCGCGGCTCTCTTCGGCGGAGTCCCGGCCCATCTCAGGGTTGCCTCCGACGCCAAGTCCGCGGGTGAGCTTGTCGCCGACGCGTATCTTTATGGGCACGTCGATCTGTATGAGGTGCTGTGCGTCGGTGTTCATGGCGATGTATTCCACGCCGATGATGCGCTCATGGTACATTCGCGTCACCGCGTTGCAGCCGCCGCCGCCAACGCCAACAACCTTTACAATTGCTTGACCGATTCTGTCAGGATTGTGGTTTGAAGTCATTGCTCACTCCTAAGATTTAGTTCCTGCCGGCTCCGATGAACCGGGCCAGCCAGCGCAGCCAGCTCCGTCCCTTGCCGGAGCTATCGTTTCCGTTAGCGCTTCTGTACGCCAATTGTTCCGTAGGGTGATGGATTCCCCACAGCAGGATGCCGATGCTTGTTGAGTAGGTTGGGCTCTTCAAAGTATCCGGCAGCCCCAGAATGTCTTTGGGGCGCGCTATCCGCACCGGCCCGGGCATCATGTCCTTAGCCATCTCTTGCAGCCCCGGAATGTTTGCGCCTCCGCCGGTGAACACAATTCCGGCGGGAGGGATTACCCTGAGGCCGCTTTCCTTGAGCTTTACGAGGACAAGGCGCAGGAGTTCATCGGTACGGTCGTTGAGGGTGCGGCTGATGTCCCTGGCGCGCACCTGTCGCGGCGACTCGCCGTCGTACCCGGTGATCTCTACGGTTTCATCAGGGTCTACCCTGTCCGGTATTGCGTGGCCATGCGCCAACTTTGCCTTCTCCGCTTCCTTGTAAGGTATTCCCAGAGAGACAACAAGGTCGTTGGTGAACTGGAATCCGCCTACGGGTATTACCGCCGTCTGGGCCATGACTCCGCCCATGAAGATGGCCATGTCGCTGGTGCCGCCGCCGATGTCTACAAGGACAACGCCGGTCTCCTGCTCTTCCGCGCTGAGGACGGCCTCGGCGCTGGCCAGAGGTTCCATCACCATGCTTTTGACCTGCAGCCCGGCCTCCTCAACAGAGCGCACCACGTTCTCCAGAGAGGCGGCTTCGCCGACTACGGCGTGCGACTCCACCGTAAGCTGGTGTCCTTTGAGTCCCACCGGGTTCCTCACGCCGTCCACGTTGTCCACCGTGTAGTTCTGGGGGATGACGTGGAGCAACTCCTGTCCGGAGGCCACGACGGGATGGGACTGCTTCACCACCAGGTCCAACTCTGACCGGGTGATGGTCCTGGAGGGGTCGCCGTTCAGGTTGTCCAGCGTTCCGCTGGTGTGGACGCTGAAGATGTGGGCGCCGGTGACTCCTATGCAGGCGCCGGGAAGGTCTCTTTCCAGACCGGATGAAGCCTGTTTGACCGAGTCTTTTACCGCCGCTTTCATCTCTTCTATGTCCACCACGAGTCCTTTGCGCATGCCCCGTGACGGTTCCACGCCCGTACCTACTATTTCAAGCTCGCCATCAGGCGAGACCTGGGCGATGAGCGCGCAGACTTTTGTAGTCCCCACATCTATAGCCATATACAGGTTGCCGCTATTCATTATCTCCTCAGCCCTCCCGGGCCGTTCTTCGGGCGCCCTCTGTCGACTTACCCCGGTTGAGGGAGGCGGTTGTCATGACGAGGGTTTGACCGGTTGTATTATGTTTATAAGGGATTGGCCTCACACGATTTTTTGAGAAAGTGTCCAGTACGTGGAAGGCGCCGAATTTCGACGGCCTCCCTCAACCAGCTATTGTTCCGTTGCCGCTCCTATAGCCATGCAGGCCCTGAGTCGGGCGCTCCTTATCCTGGGGTTTTCCAAGACCTCTTCTCTGGTGGGTTTGAGCACTTTTCTACTGAGCAGCCGTATGGTGGCCACGTGGCTGCAAGCGCATTGCATTCGCTGCGGAGGGCAGATACAGTCGCGGGACTCCCGCCGCATGAAGGACTTGACTACGCGGTCCTCCAGGGAATGGTAGGCGATGACGGCCAACCTGCCGCCTTTGGCCAGGATCCGTACCGCTTGTCCCAGCGCCGATTCCAGGTTTTCCAACTCTCTGTTCACAACTATTCTGATTGCTTGGAACGTGCGAGTGGCCGGATGAATGCGCCGACCCCGCCGAGGCGCTGCTTTCTCCACCGCGCTCGCCAGGTCTGAGGCAAGCCGTATGGGACGGTTGCTCACTATGGCCCGCGCAATGCGCCGCGCCCTGGGTTCCTCGCCGTAGGTTGATATGAGATCGGTCAACTCGGTTTCCGAATAGGTGTTGACTATGTCGGATGCCGATATGGGTTGATCCGGGTTGAGCCGCATGTCGAGGGGCGCGCTTTCCATGAAGCTGAAGCCTCGCCCGCCGGATTCGTAGTGCCAGGAAGCGAGGCCCAGGTCCATGAGAACCGCCATCACAGGGGTGAATCCGCTGTCTTGGGCTACGTTTTCAATGTTGGCGAAGTTATCGTTGCGGAGCGTGAGGCGTTCGGCGTAGGGGCGCAAGCGCTTCCCGGCTCTTTGCAGCGATTTGGGGTCGGCGTCGATGCCGAGGAGCCTTCCGTCGGGAGCGGTGGCTTTCAGGATCGCCTCGGCGTGTCCGCCGTCGCCGATGGTTGAGTCCAGGCACCGGTCTCCCGGCTTTACGTCCAGGAGGGCCAAGGCTTCTTCCACCAAGGCGGGTTTATGATATGCGGCTTGAACCATATATAAAATGAGAACCCTACAAAATAGAGACTTGGAGTCTCCGACCTACAGCAATCTGAAAATTACTGATTTCGCTGATTTTTACCATTATGACAGCAGATTGTCAAGTCCTGAATCAAGAAATTGGTAATAATTCCTAAGAAATTTTGAAGGAGCGTACATAATACAAAACATCTGTTCGCATAGGAGTGGTTTGCGCTGCCTCTGTGATACCATGGCCGTGTTATGCCTAATCTGGGTGTTCTCACCGCAAGCGATCTGGGATCACAGGGAAAGCGCGACGATACCAGCGGCCGCCTTATAGAGAAGGTTCTATCGGGCTACGGTTTCCAGCTCCGCCGCTACGAAGTGGTGGCGGACGAGCAGGCGCTCATCGAGGACCGGCTGCGGCGCTGGTCGGATGAGGACGGCTTGGACCTCATAGTCACCACCGGCGGCACCGGACTGACATCGCGGGATGTCACGCCGGAGGCCACGCTTGCCGTCATCGACCGGCAGGCGCCAGGGATGGCCGAGGCCATGCGAATGCAGACGCTGAAGCACACCCCCATGGCCATGTTGAGCCGCGCCGTGGTCGGGAGCAGGGGCAGTACGCTGATCATCAATCTGCCGGGCAGCACCAGGGGAGTAGAGCAGTGCTTGGAGGTACTTCTTCCGGTCATACCCCACGCCCTGGACATGCTCAAGGATTGTCCGCCGCCGCACTAGGGGTAGTCCCCGCCGCTCCTGGATGCCCGCCTGCGCGGGCAAGACGATGGGGGGGTGTGTGGCGATGGGGAGGGGGTTATAAGCGCTTCGCTGCGGTTCTTCAAAACAGTCCTTCGAGGGCGTCTCGGGGGCTGACCGCGCTGATTGGAGAGCGCTCGTAGTCCTTGATGTTCCTAGTCACTATGTATCGAGCGCGGCAGGCACGCGCGGCGGCGACCTGCATCGCATCCTCAAAGTCGGCTATGGGAAGCTCGGCAGCATAACGGATGGCCTCCGTATCGGTTAGGGCCACTGCGACGAAGCGGGTCAACTCGACTATAAAGTCACGGGTAGTCACACCGCCACGCGCCGGAGCTACGATGTAGTAGAGATTTGACAGGGAATGCCACGCGATGCAGGCGCTCTCTGCGCCATGCTCGATCCGGTCCAGGAGTTCCGAGGCCGGGCCGGAGTGGGGACGCCGGTCGAGGGCGACGTCGATGAGCACGTCGGTGTCCAGAAGTATCATTCGAGGTACTTCTTGGCGAGTGCGGCGTAACGAGGATCGTCCTCTCTGTGCGCCGCCTGGAACTTTCCTTTCCAACGAGAGGCGAAGGACGGGGCGCACTCGCCGGCAACCTCCCTCAGAGACTGCTCAACGAGCGACGACAGCGAGACCCCTCGTGAGCGGGCGTACCGCTTGGCCAACGGGAGGAGGTCGGCGTCAACAGTGACGGTGAGCTTTTGCTTCATCGGCGCTCCTTTCTGCATACGTATGCTTCACCAAAGTATACGTGTGACCAGGGTGGGATTCAAGGGGATCTAGGAATCAGCAGAGTCACCCTCACCCCGCTCCTGGATGCCGGCCTGCGCGGGTATGACGGTGGGGGGTTGTGGCCGCGCCACGCCTCTCTTCCAAGATACAAGGGCGAACGGATGGGGCGACGGGTTGCCCGTATGTCCGGGGGATGGGCGGAGGCGGGCGGGTTTGACACGGCGCTTCATTGGTGACATACTGGCGGCATCACTAGACCAACCGGTCGGTTCAAGTATGGCCAGAACGCCCGCCATAGATTCCGCAAACGCCCAGGAGCGCATCCTGGAGGCCGCCCTGGACGTGCTTGCCCAGCACGGATACACGGGGGCGGGCGTGCAGGAGATAGTGGAGGTGTCGGGCACCTCCAAGGGCAGCTTCTACTTCCACTTTCCAAGCAAAGAGCAGATGGCCGTGGCGCTTGTCGATCGCATGAGCCAGAAGCTCATCGACAAGACGTTGAACGGCATCCGCCATGAGCCTACGCCGCTGCACAGGGTGGCGGCAGGCATCGAATCGCTGCTTTCCACTTTCGCCCGGCAGCGGAAGATAGCACAGGTGCTCCTTCTGAACGTGCTGGGGCACGGCAAGGCCAGCGACAAGAAGTTCCTTCCGATGCGGGAGCGGTTCTCCGCCTTCATCAAGAAGGAGCTTGACGATGCGGTTGCCCTGGGCCAGATTGCGCCGCAGGACACCGAGTTGATAGCGCACATCTGGTTCGGCGCACTGTACGAAGTCATCATACGCTGGCTTCTCACGGGTCGGCCCACCCCATTGACCAAGGCGACTCCCGTATTGCGCGCCGCGCTGCTGAGGAGCATAGGCGCGGAGCCTGCTTTGACGGCGAGGGGTGAAGGGAGCCGTCGATGAGGCCGCCCGCCGCGGAAGTGGAACCGATGCAACTGGCATCGCGGTTTGGCGAGGGACAGCGGCGCGCCGCATCGCTGGGACGTCCCGTGCTGGTCAGCGTCGCCTGGCCGTTGCGGACGCCTCCCGATCCGCTGGCCTTCTTTGCCGCCGCCAAGAGATACGGCGTGCGCAGCTTTTGGGCCAGGCCCGACGACGGCTTCCGGATGGTGGGAAGCGGCGCAGCCGCTATCGTACAGGGCAGCGGCGAATGTTCCATCGAGACGGTGCGGCAATCGCTTGCATCTCTGCTGGACGGGGCAATCATCGAAGGCGTTGGAAGGCGGGGCACCGGTCCCGTGTTTACCGGCGGCGCGCGCTTCGATCCCCTAGCCGAGAGGCGACCGTTGTGGTCGGGTTTCCCCGACGCCGGACTGGTTCTGCCCAGGCTTCTACTCACCATATCTAATGGGGAGGCCTGGCTGACGGCCAATCTGCTGGTCTCTCCTGAGACCGATCCACGGCAGGAGACCGACCGGACAACAACAATGGTAGACGCTTTGACGTCGGCCGGGTTCCAGGCTGAGCCTCAGCCCAGAACCCTGCTCGACTCCGCCGACGGCTACAGCGGTTGGAAGGAGTGGTTGGAGCAGGCGCTTCGCTTGATTGAAGGCGGTGAATTGAGCAAGGTCGTGCTGGCTCGCCGCCGCACCCTGCTGGGCGACGGCGATTTCTCTCCGCTTGCGGCGCTGGACAGGCTGGTCGATTCGTATCCTCAATGCACGGTTTTCGCGGTGGACAACGGGGCCTCGACGTTCTTAGGCGCAACCCCGGAGGAGTTGGCGCGGCTGCATAAGGGCGCGCTGTCCCTCTCCTGCCTCGCCGGGACCGCTCCGCGCGGCGATACGCCGGAAGAGGATGAACGGCTGGGCCGTGAACTGCTGGCCAGCGGCAAGGAGCGGCGCGAGCATCAGGCGGTGGTCACAATGCTGGCCGGGGCGTTGGGCAACTCCTGCAGCGAGCTTTATTGGAACCGGGAGCCTGACATTGCGCGGCTACGGAACGTGCAGCACCTGAGGACTTCCTTCAATGGGCGTCTCGGCTCCGACCGCGGGATCCTCGATGTAGTCCGGCTATTGCATCCAACGCCCGCCCTGGGAGGCACGCCCACCGGGGCCGCCCTGGAGCTAATCCGGCGTCTGGAAGGAGACCGCGGCTGGTACGCCGCTCCCCTGGGCTGGTTGGACCACGAAGGCGACGGCGAGTTCAGCGTGGCGATTCGTTCCGCGCTATTGCAGGGAGACCAGGCCACGCTCTTTGCCGGAAGCGGCATTGTGGAAGGGTCCGACGTCCAGCGTGAGTTTGAAGAGACCGAGTTGAAGTTCCAGCCGCTGCTCAGGGCTTTGGGTGAGGGCTGAGGTGGATTTCGAGAACAGGAACTACGCCATCGCAGGGGCATTCGTCGACGAGTTGGCCCGATGCGGATTGGAGCACGTCTGCATCTGCCCCGGCTCTCGCTCCTCGCCCCTGGCAGTTGTGTTCGCGCGTCATCCCGGCGTGAGGACGTGGGTTCACCTGGACGAACGTTCGGCCTCGTTCTTTGCCCTGGGTATGGCGCGCGCCACGGGCAAGCCGGTGGCAGTGGTCTGTTCGTCGGGTACGGCCAGCGCAAACTTCCTGCCCGCAGTCGTCGAGGCGAGATACGGCTCCGTGCCGCTAGTCGTTCTCACCGCCGATAGACCTCCTGAGATGGTGGACTGGGGAGCGTTGCAGACCATCGACCAGACCCGAATGTACGGAAGCCACGCCAAGTGGTCGGTGAACATGCCGCCGCCGGAAGCCACCACGGAGATGATGTCATATTCAAGGTCGGCGGCCTGCCGCGCCTACTTCAACGCGGGTTCGGCGCCGGCGGGGCCCGTGCACGTCAACTTCCCCTTCCGCGAGCCACTGGAGCCTGTGGCAGTCCCCTCCGATTTCCCGGCCTCGGTTCCGCAAGAGGAGATGGCGGCCTGGCGTGGCCGCAAGGACGGCAAGCCGTTCGTGTTCAGCGCGGACTACGAGCGAAAGCCACGGTTTGAAGGCATAAAACAACTGGCCGCCGACCTGGCCGCAACGGAGCGCGGCGTCATCGTCTGCGGGCCGCAGAGCGGGTCTATGTCGGCGGAGGCGGTCACCGAACTGGCCGAGAAGCTGAGCTATCCGCTGCTGGCGGACGCCCTGTCCGGCGTGCGCTGCGGCTCTCACGACAGGTCGCTGGTCATCGACGGGTACGACGCCTTCATTCGCGACGGCGAGCTGGCGGAGTCGCTGGAACCGGAGGTGGTGATCCGCCTGGGCGCTTTGCCGGTGTCGAAACCGCTCACGCAGTACCTGGAGAAGCACAGGCAGGCGCGGCACATACTGGTCGACGAGAGCAACGACTGGCGCGACCCCTTCCGCTTGACGTCGCAGCTTTTCCATGTATCGCCGGCGCTTTTCTGCGAATCGCTTTCGTCTGCGTTGCACGTCGGGCGTTCGGACGGAGAGTGGAGCGCGCGCTGGCGTCGCATCGCTGGCTCCACGCGCGATGCTTTGGACGGCGCGCTGGCCGGATGCGGCGAGATTTTCGAGGGCAAGGTGTTCAGCCGTCTGGCCGCGCTGCTTCCCGACGACTCCGTTCTCTTTGCGGGCAACAGTATGCCGATACGCGACATGGACACTTTCTTTGCCTCGACAGACCGCTCCATCCGGTTCATGGCCAATCGCGGGGCAAGCGGCATAGACGGCGTCGTATCGTCGGCTTTGGGAGTGGCCGCCGTTTCTCAAAAGCGGGTCGTGCTTGTCCTGGGCGACATCTCCCTCTATCACGACATGAACGGGCTGCTTGCCGCCAAAGCGCACGGCTTGAACGCCACCATAATCGTGCTGAACAACAACGGCGGCGGCATATTCTCCTTCCTGCCCCAGGCCGACTATCAAGATGTGTTCGAAACTTACTTCGGCACGCCGCACGGGCTGACCTTCAGCGCCGCCGCTGAAATGTACGGCCTCGAATATTCGCTGGCGGACGACTGGGAGACATTCGACCGGAGCGTGCGGGAAAGCCTGTCGAGCAACGGCGTTGCTCTGATAGAGGCGCCCGGCGACCGTGAGCGCAACGTGACGCTGCACCGGCAGGTGTGGGAGGCGGTGTCGGCGGGGATCAAAGCGGGGAGGGCGGGATAGCTTGACTAGAATGGCTGTTAGCGCCCTGGAAGGGGCGGAGTTGAACGTGGAGACGACGGGCCGGGGGCCTGCCGTGGTTGCCCTCCACGGCTTCACGGGAAGCGCCGAAACCTGGCGGTCGTTTTCCGAGGCCGCCGAGACCAGCTTCACAGTGGTCGCCGTAGACCTGCCGGGCCACGGGGCGTCGGACTCGCCCCCGGACTCCCGCCTGTACACCATGGAGCGCCACGTCCAGGCCCTGGCCGAGATTCTGGACAGACTGGGCCTGGAAAGGGTTGGTTGGCTGGGCTATTCGCTGGGGGGGCGCATAGCGCTCAGCGCCGCCGTCGCTCTACCGGAACGCACCGCCGCGCTCGTATTGGAAAGCGCCTCGCCGGGCATCGCTTTGGAGGAGGAGCGGCAACAGCGCATCCGGGACGACGAGACGCTTGCCGACTGGATTGCGGAGGTCGGAGTGCAGCGGTTTGTGGAGTACTGGGAGTCGCTCCCGCTCTGGCACAGCCAGAAACGCTTGCCCGCCCCCGTCCGCGACGACTTGAAGGCGCAGCGTCTGCGCAATGACCCTATCGGGCTGGCCAACAGCCTGCGGGGCGCGGGCACGGGCGCGCAACCGCCGCTCTATGACCGGCTCGGAGAGATCGCCGCGCCTGCGCTGCTCCTCGTTGGCGAGGATGACCGTAAGTTCGCCGACATAGCCCTTGAAATGCTCAGGTTAATGCCGGAAAGTCCCTTGATAATCGTTCCCGATGCCGGACACGCCGCCCACCTGGAACAGCCCGACCTCTTCGGACAAGTCGTGATCCGATTCCTGGAAGAAGTCCTCACACCGGCGGCTTCCCAGTGATGGAACCCGCAACGTCCATGCCGTACCTCTCCAGAAGGCTGCCGTCCACCGATACGCCGAGGCCCGGCCCGGCCGGAGTCATCACGCTGCCCCTCCAGGGCAGAGACGCTGCCGAAAGCAGGTCGCTTTCCAGCAGCGGCCCAGTGGCGAGTCCGTGGGCGAAGGGGTGCGCCGTCAGCGTGGCCGCCAGGTGGACGCTGGCCGCCAGTCCGACGCCGCTTTCCAAGGAAGAGGTCACGACCAGCCCTTTGCCTCTGTCCTCAGCCAGCCGCATCAGTTCCAGCGACTCATTCAGTCCGCCCAGCCGTCCAGCCTTGATGACCAGTATGTCGGCGCTATCCACCGCAGCGAGGCGTTGCGTTTTGTCCGCGACGCCCAGGGCTTCGTCTACCGCCAGCGGAATTGCAACGGAGCGCCGCAGTTCGGCAAGGGCGTCGGAGTCGTTACCCCTGAGCGGGTCTTCCACGTATTCGATGTCGTACTGCTCCAGATTGCGCAGCGCGGCGACGGCTTCCGGCAGGCTCCACTTCCGGTTGGCGTCCAGCCGCACTTTGATCTCCGCGCCAACCGCCTGTCGCACCGCCGAGACAAGGGCTTCGTCCAGCTCTGCGGATTCAAGCCCCACCTTCAGCTTGATACTTCCGAACCCGGCGTCGGCCGCATCTTTGGCCTCCGCGGCGGCTTCTCTGGGCGTTTCCGCCGCTATGAGAGCGTTGACCGGCAGGGACTTGGCGGCTCCGTTCAGCAGATCGCTGGCATTGCGCACCAGCGCCTTGCCCCGCAGGTCAAGGAGAGCCGTCTCTATGCCGAATCGCAGAACGGGCGTCGCGTGCCGCTCTGTTAGGGAAGGAAACCCAGGCTCGGTTTCCAGGAGGCGCGGCGCCATTTCTTCAAGGGATGCTCCGATGGATTCCACCTCTTCCCGGCTGCCCGCCCCCACCGGCGACGCCTCGCCTATGCCTACGGTTCCATCGTCGCCGTGGAGGAACAGCAGGAGGCCATACCGTGTGTCGAATACGCCTTGCGACGTAGCATACGGCTTGCGGAAGGGGATGGAGAAGCCCTGCCAGGAAACGCGCTCTAGTTTCATATCGTTAAACCGGATTGGAGGAGTGGAATGACCGGACCATTGAGCGGCGTACGAGTCCTTGACCTGACCAGGCTTCTGGCCGGGCCGTTTTGCACCATGCTCCTGGCGGACTTGGGCGCGGACGTAATCAAGATAGAGCGTCCGGGGCAGGGCGACCCGGCTCGGAACCTGGGGCCGTTGGTGGGAGATGATGAAGCCGCATATTTCATAAGCATCAACCGGGGTAAGAAAAGTATCACGTTGAACCTGTTTTCGGAAGAGGGGCAGAAATTGGTCCACTCCATGCTCCCGCACTGCGACGTGTTGGTCGAGAACTTTGTGCCGGGCACCATGGCCCGCTTTGGACTGGAATATGAGAGGGTGAAGAGCCTGCATCCCGGCCTCATCTACGCATCCATCTCAGGTTTCGGGCAGGACGGGCCGGAATCGCAGCGTCCCGCCCTGGATATAGTGGTGCAGGCCATGGGCGGACTGATCAGCGTCACCGGCCAGCCGGACGGCCCGCTGACCCGTCCCGGGGCGTCCCTGGGAGACAGCTTAGCCGGGGTGTTCACCGCCCTCTCCATACTGGCCGCTCTCTACCAGCGAGAGGCAACCGGGCAGGGACAGTACATAGACATATCAATGCTGGACTGCCAGGTGATGATGATGGAAAACGCCCTCTCCCGCTATTTCTCTACGGGAGCAGTGCCAGGCCCAATTGGGGCAAGGCACCCCGTCGCCGCGCCGTTCCAGATATTCCAGGCCAGCGACCGCAGCTTTGTGGTGGCGCTGCTCAGCGACGACCCCGCCGTATGGCATCGCTTCTGCGGGGCGATAGCGCGCGCGGATCTGGCCGCGGACGCACGCTTCCAGACCAACCGCGACCGCATGGAGCGCTACGATGAGTTGCTGGCTCCCGTGCTGGACGCGCTGTTCCTGGAAAAGCCCGCGTCGCACTGGCTATCCGCGCTCACGGCGGCGGACATCCCCTGCGGCCCGGTGAACAGCATCGCCGACGTAGCCGCGGACGCACAGGTCAACCACCGCGGCATGATCGCCGAGATACCGCACAGCTCCAGGGGAACCTGGAAGGTGGCCAATACGCCGTTCAACTTCAGTCAAGCCGCCACCGGCCCCGCCGGACCTTCACCCGGTCTGGGTGAGCACACCTCGGAGGTATTGGACGGCCTGCTGGGCATTTCCGGAGACGAGGTCGCGCGGCTGCGCGATGCGGGAGCTATCTAACCGACATTTGGAGGAACCTATGGACGAATATCAGGACATCATCTACACAAAGGAAGGCGGCGTGGCAAAGGTATCCATCAATCGCCCGCGGGTGCTCAACGCTTTTCGCCCTCTCACCATCGACGAGATGCGGGACGCCTTCCAGGACGCCTGGAACGACACGCGGGTGGGCGTCGTGGTGCTCACCGGCGAGAAAGGCAACTTCTGCACCGGCGGCGACGTGAAGACCCGCGGAGAGGGCGGCTACCAAGACGAAGGCGGCGGCGTTCGGCTGCAGGTCACGCATCTGCACAGGCTGATCCGCGAGATTCCGAAGCCCGTCATCGCGATGGTGGACGGCTACGCCATCGGCGGGGGGCACGTGCTCCACGTACTTTGCGATTTGACCATCGCCTCCGATAGGGCGGTATTCGGGCAGATAGGGCCCAAGTTCGGGAGCTTCGACGCCGGGTTCGGCGCTATCTACCTGGCGCGTATCGTCGGAGAGAAGAAGGCGCGGGAGATCTGGTACCTCTGCCGCCGCTATCCGGCCCAGGAGGCGCTGCAAATGGGGTTGGTCAACGCCGTGGTGCCTCAGTCGGAGCTTGAAGCCACCGTCATGGAGTGGAGCAGGGAGCTATTGGAGAAGAGTCCCATGGCGCTGAGATTCCTCAAGCACGGCTTCAATGCGGACACCGACCACGTCTACGGCATACAGAACCTGGCCCACGGCGCTACCGCCCTCTACTACACCACGGACGAATGCAGAGAAGGCAGCAACGCTTTCCTGGAGAAGCGCGCTCCCGACTTCGACAGATTCCGCCATCATCCCTGGTAGGTATCGAAAGTGGAGCAAAGATCTGCGTCAACCCTTTCTCTGCGGGGCAAGCCGGATGCCTGGTACAGGGCGTCGCGTCCGTTCACCCTGCCCGCATCCGTAGTCCCCGTCCTGGTTGGCTCCGCGCTGGCCTTTCGGGAAGGGCAGGCCAGTCCCGGTCTGTTCGTCCTCATCCTGGTGGCGTCGCTTCTGGTGCAGGTGGGCGCAAACCTTGTCGATGAGTATTCGGACCACGGGCGCGTGGAGGAAGGCAGCAAGGTGATGGCTCCGTACAAGGTGATATCGCTGGGACTGCTCTCGGTGCGGGCGGTGAAGCTGGGCGCGTTGACCTCCTTTGGACTGGCTACCGTTGCCGGCCTCTACATCGTGGCCGTTACCGGCTGGCCCGTCCTGGCCGCCTGCCTGGCGAGTTTGGCCGCGGCGTATCTCTACGCCGGAGGCCCCAAGCCTTTGGGCGCTTATGCCCTGGGACAGCCGATGGTCTTCATCTTCATGGGGCTGGTCATGGTGATGGGCACTTACTACGCGCATACGCAGAGCCTGACCGTGGAGTCGTTGTTGCTGGCCGCCGCAGTGGGCAGTACGACCACCGCCATCCTAGTCGCCAACGACCTGCGGGACATGGAAGAGGACCTGGGCGTCGGAAAGAGCACCCCGGTCACTATCTGGGGGCGTCCTTTTGGCCGGTGGCTCTGGACGGTATTGGTGGCGGTGGGATTCGCCCTGCCTGCGGCGCTTGCCGTCTTTGGCGGCATGGGCCCTCTGCTGCTTCTGCCGTTCCTTGCATTGCCCAGGGCCTACCAGACCTGGCGCACCCTGCGATACGGCAACGACCGTCCCACCCTGCTCACCGGCCTCAGACAATCGGCCAGCTTCCACTGGTGGTACGGGCTTCTCCTTGCTTTGGGGGTTGGCCTGGGCAGATTCGACTGGTACCTTGTTTAGGAGTGGAGATGACAGATGCAGAGAAACAACCTAGATTTCGCCAGCAGGTACGCGTTCGCTGGGTCGATACCGATGCCTCGCGGCGGATACATTACACCGCCATGTTCCGCTTCTTCGAGGTGGCGGAAAGCGAGTTCATGCGCTCCCTGGGGTTCACCAGCGCCCGCTTCCGCGAAATGGGCCTCGACCTGCCCAGGGTGCACGTAAGCTGCGACTTCAAAGTCCCCATCTACCACGACGAACTGCTGCAAATAGGCGTAAGCGTGGAGAGAGTGGGAAATACGTCGGTCATTCTCAGCTACGTCGCGGAAAAGGAGGACGGCACAGCCGCCGCCGAGGGCAGGATGACCTTTGTCACCGTGAGCTTGGAGAGCGGAAGGCCGGTCGCGGCGCCGGATGAGTTGCGCCGGGCGTTGTCACGCTAGCCGCCATGCGAATCGACGTCTTCACGCTCTTTCCAGAGATGTTCCAGGGGCCTTTGCAGGGCAGCATTCTGGGTCGCGCCGTGGAGCGCGGCCTGCTCAGCGTAGACCTGCACAACTTCCGCGACCACGCCCGCGACCGCCATCACACCGTGGACGACTACGCCTACGGCGGCGGCCCCGGTATGGTACTCAAGCCTGAGCCGCTGTTCCAGGCCGTCGAGTCCGTTCTGGGCGCGCCTCCTCGATGTCCCGTGGCGCTGCTCACGCCGCAGGGCAGGGTGTTCCGGCAGGCCGATGCGGCGCGCCTGGCCGGGGAGGAGCGGTTCGCCTTGATATGCGGCCACTACGAGGGTTTCGACGAACGGATAAGCGAGCATCTTGCCACCGAGGAACTGAGCATCGGCGACTTTGTGCTTACCGGCGGCGAGCTTGCCGCGATGGTGGTCATAGACGCCGTGGCCCGACTTCTGCCCGGCGCGCTGGGATCGGAGGAATCGGCGGTTGCCGATTCGCACGCCTCCGGCCTGTTGCAGCATCCGCAGTACACCCGCCCCGCCGAGTTCCGCGGCTGGACCGTCCCCGATGTCCTGCTCTCCGGCGACCACCAAGCCGTCGCCAGATGGCGTCGGCGGCAGTCGCTGGAACGCACCCTGCATCGAAGGCCGGACCTGTTGGAGAAGGCGGAGCTTTCGCAGCAGGACAGGGAGTTGTTGCGGGAGATTGGCTGGGGGGGATAGCTAGGCGTAGGCGCGGCTTCTATGGACTATACGGAGAACTGCAATGGTGTGTATTTCATATTCCAGAGTGAATATCACACGCCAGTCTCCAACCCGTAATCGCCACTCGTTGTCTCTATTGCGTAGCCGTCGCACGTCCCCGTGACCTTCTTGGGCGAAGCGCTCAATTGCGCCATATACTCGAGCGGCTATGTGTCGGTCCATACTACGCAGATCGCGATGCGCGCGACTGGCGTATTGGACAAACCATCTCACGAGATATCTTCTTGGACCGTTTCAGATGAAATAACGCGACCGTTTTCCAAATCTTCCTTAGCTTCGCTGACGGCTTGCTCATCCTCTTTGGAAAGCGGCTCGTCATCTTGCGGCGCTTCCAGCAAAGCCTTCAACACCGGATCGCCGGGATTGCGCAGATATTCCAAGTAAAGCCTTGCGGCATCCAATTCGCTGTCCGGCAGTTCGGAAACTAGCTTGTAGAGGTCTTCTTTAGTAGCCATACCATCATTGTACACTACGGCTCGGCGGCAAATTGCATATAGTTCCCTTTTCAAGACCCCGGCAACGGCTTGACTTGCTCCTCCAGCCACACTTTCAGCTCGGCGAAGCGGAACGAGTTAGTCTGGAACAACCGCATGAAGAAGGCGTATGCGTCGTCGTTGTCGCAGTCGATGAAGTGACCGTTCTTGCGCAGGAATGTGTCGGTGGCGTAGAAGGCAGTCCGCTTGTTGCCGTCGACAAAGGGATGGTTCATGGCAAGGCTCTCCAACATGGCAGCGGCCTCTTCTATGATGCCGTCGTAGTAGCCCATCTGGGGTCGCAGGAGCGCAGACTCCAATGCTCCCATGTCCCGCAGGCCCAGGGAGCCGCCGAACTCTCGGATTGCCACGTCGTGTATTTCCACGACTTCTTCCGTGGTTGGAAAGTCGCGATTCACGACTTGCCCAACAGCTCACCCAGGCGACGGTTTCTCTCCAGGCTGGCATGGAAATGGGCCATTACCTCAGGCCGGACGTTCTGCTGCCTTCGGGCTTCGATGTAGCTGTTCATGGCGTCCTCCAGCACCGCCTGTAAGTGTCGGCCCTCAATGCGGGCGATCTCGCGCATGGCCGAAAGCAGTTCCGGCGATGCCTGGCTGGAAAACTTCTCACGTGTGGCAACCATTGGTGTATCCTCCCTTGTGTACGTCTTTCTATTGTAGAGGGCCGGGGTCGTGTTGTCAAGAATCGTCTTGATGATGATGGATAGCGCATTGCCATCTCTAGGTAGCCGGCACCGCGTGATAGTATACGTCACCAGACGGGTACTGGAGGATAAAGAGAATGTCTATTGAGTCGGAGAATCTTCGCCCCGCTTGGTTCGTCGGTGCCTCGTTTGGTGACAAAGACCAAACCGAAGGGTTTATCCAAGACGGAATCTGGGAATGTGGTCCTGTAGAGAAGTACCGCGATTTGCTCGCTTCCATTCGACCCGGGGATCGAATCGCTATTAAGTCCTCGTTTACCCGCAAGAATAAGAACGAATTACCTTTCGACAATCGCGGAGAGTACGTCTCTGTGATGCGAATCAAGGCTACAGGCATCGTCGTTGACAACTTGGGTGGCGGTCGCTCTTTGCTAGTGGATTGGACTCCGATCAACCCACCACGCGAATGGTATTTCTCCACATCCCAAAAGACGATTTGGCGCGTACCACCTGATAAACAGTGGCAGCGAGCACTGATACGATTCACTTTTCACGGCGAAGAACAAGATATTAACCATTTTTTGAGAGATCCATATTGGGGTGACAGGTACGGCTATCCCGAAAATGGAGAAATGCCTCCGTCGCCTTATAACGTTGGCAACATCGTTTATGACGGGTGCTTTCTTGACCATGCGACCCTTGAATCAATGCTCCAGCGCTTGGAGACAAAGCGCAACCTGATCCTCCAAGGGCCGCCTGGCACTGGCAAGACCTGGCTGGCCAAGAAGCTCGCCTACGCTCTCATAGGGGCGAAAGAGGAAGACAAAATCCGGCAGGTCCAATTTCACCCCAACCTGTCCTACGAAGACTTTGTACGTGGTTGGCGACCTCAAAGCGACAGCAAGCTCGGACTTGTGGACGGCCCCTTCCTAGAGTTGTCTGAAGTCGCCCGCAAGGACTCTGACGGCACCTATGTAATGGTAATTGAGGAGATAAACCGCGGAAATCCTGCCTCCATCTTTGGGGAGCTGCTCACCCTACTTGAAGCCGACAAGCGGAATATAGAGAACGCATTGACACTGGCTCATCAACGCACAGTCGGTGAGCGCTTCCATATCCCGCCGAATCTGTACGTCATAGGCACCATGAACCTCGCCGACCGCTCATTAGCATTGGTCGATCTCGCACTGCGACGCCGTTTCGCATTTTTTGACCTTGAACCGACACTCAACGAGACCTGGCGTGGTTGGGTTCAAGAGCGTTGCGACATTCCTGCCGACTTTCTGACTGATATATCGCGACGCATTGACTCATTGAACGACCAGATCGCCGCTGACCTCGGGCGCCAGTTCCGAATAGGCCACAGCTTCTTAGTACCCACGCCAGGTGACATCGCAGACCCAGAAGAATGGTTCATCCAAGTGGTAGAAACAGAGATAACCCCTTTGCTGAGCGAGTATTGGTTTGACAATCCCGGCAAAGTGGACGAAGCCAAATCGCAACTCTTGAGCGACTTATGACAATCGGAATCGAGAGCCCAACCTCTGGATTCATCGGCTACATCCCGGTGCGAAACATCTGGTTGTTGCTGCTCTACGCTTCTCGGCTGTACCGCGAGCTACCTGAGTCTCGCCGAGTCGAATTGGAAGACGCGCCGGACGACCTACCGGATCTGGTTGCTGAGATTCTCGCTAACGCCGTGGAACGGCGTCTGCGCCGCAACCTATCCCACGGCTACCAGCGGCGGTGGGCCGACCTCAACAGAGTACGCGGACGCATTGACCTATTACGCACCGAACGACGACAACTGTTGCAAAGGGGCCGCGTTGCCTGTGTGTTCGACGAACTGACGGTTGACACCACACGCAACCGCTATGTCAAGACTGCTCTCAAAAACATTGCAGGCATCGTTTGCAGCTCTGACCTTGAACGGAGGTGTCGTGATCTGGTTTTCCGCTTGGAGAGGGCTGGCGTCGTCGGGTATCTCGACCCCCGACGCGCGGCCAGGACTGCGTCACTGGACAACGTGGGGTGGGTAGATTCTCACGAGCGACAGATGCTGGCCGCTGCCACTCTGGCCTTGAACCTTTTAATCGCCACCGAGCAATCGGGGTTGGCCTCGTTGCCCATCGTCAATCGGGATGAAACTAAGGGATGGAAGCTCTTTGAAAACGCAGTCGCCGGTTTCTACGATGTCGCGCTGTCCCATCTGGGCTGGAATGTGAACCCAGGCAGCCATATTAAATGGCCTGTGGTGAACCCTACGCCGGGTTTGCAGGACATCATGCCGGAAATGATTACCGACATCGTTCTGGAGCGCCGTGAACATGGCACCCCCACGGCCGGCCGGCGAATCATAATCGACACTAAGTTCACGTCAATTGTTACGCCTAGCCAATTTGGGCGGCAATCGCTCAAAAGTGGGCACATATACCAGATGTACGCCTACTTGCGTTCCCAAGAACAGCCCTGCAACTCCATATCGCGCCACGCTACCGGAGTCTTGCTCTATCCGTCTTTAGGTGACGATTACTACGAATCGGCCATCATCCAAGGCCATCGGGTTTCTTTTGCAACAGTTGATTTGGCGGCGGATAGCCAAACCATCCGCAATCAACTGTTGCGAATCGTGGACGTCTGATGGAGGGTTCCCACCGCTCATCTTTACAGACGATAGCGTTGACGTTAAACTAGACCAGTTGTCATTTTAGCCATCGGATTCCTATGAACATCGATACCGTAGTACACGTAGAGCCGAACCCCAAGGTGCAGGAGTTTCGCCCCGGCGACACCGTGCGAGTCGGTATGCGCATCCGGGAAGGAGAACGCGAGCGCGTCCAGACCTTCGAGGGCGTGGTGATTCGCCGACAGGGCAGGGGGCCGGGGGTTTCCTTCACCGTGCGCCGCGTCACTCACGGCATCGGCGTGGAGCGGACGTTTCCCGTGTACTCACCCAGGCTGGAGAGCGTGCAGGTGGTGCGCCACGGCGACGTACGAAGGGCCAAGCTGTACTACCTGAGGGGTCGCACGGGTAGAGCGGCGCGCATCAAAGAGCGCCGCCGCTAGCTTCCGACGCTATCCGCCAGCTTTTTGGAGCGTCGGGGACTTTCCCAAACAGTGAAGGTCGCCTGACTTTTTTCTCTTACCTCTGACCCGCTGCCTCGGTTATCATCGTAGAAGACTCACCGGAAGGTAGCGATGCCTCAGTTTTCCTACGCTGAAGTGGCCGTGGACGCCCCCATCAGGGACGCGCGAACCTTCACCTATTCCGTGCCTGAGGGGATGTGTGTATCTCCCGGCCAGATGGTGCAGGCGCCCTTTGGGCCCCGCATGGCCGACGGCGTGGTCTTCAGGCTCAGCCGCGGCACCGACGTAGACCCCGTCCGCCCTATCAACGCCGCCGATCCGGCCGGCGTACTGCTCAGCCGGGAGCAACTGGACCTCGCCGAATGGATCGCCGGCTACTACATGGCCTCGCTGTACTCCGCCATTGGCCTCATGCTGCCTCCGGGTTTCCGAAACCGCACGAAAGCCTATATTGAAAAGCCCGCGGAAGAAGCCTTGCAAGGCGTCGATAGCGAATTCGCGGCGCGCCTGCTCCGGTTGTTCAAGGGCCGCGGCCTTGCCCCGGAAAGCTCGCTGCGGCGCGGTCTTAGCGTGGACTACAGGCGCTTGCTGGACAGGCTCGTCAGCGAGGGAGTGATGGGGCGCACCTGGAAGTGGCGCGGCTCAAGGGCGACGATTCCCGCCGCGGACTCGGAGCCGTCACATGCGCCGGAGCCGTTCCTGATGCCCAGCCTCCACCAGGCAGAAGCGCTGGCAAGCATAAACGACGCCATCTCCGAGGCCCGGCACGAGGCGTTTCTTCTCCAGGGCGTCACGGGCAGCGGCAAGACGGAGGTCTATCTACAGGCGCTGGCCCGGTGCATCGAAAGCGGCAGGAAGGCCATAGTCTTAGCGCCGGAAATATCGCTCACCCCGCAGATGGCGCAGAGGTTCCGCGCCAGGTTCCCGGGCCGCGTCGCCGTCGTGCACAGCCGCCTTTCACAGGCCGAGCGCCGGCGCGCCTGGTGGGGCATCCACCAGGGTCGATTCGACGTGGTGATAGGTTCGCGCAGCGCCCTTTTCGCGCCGCTGAGGCCGCTCGGCCTCGTCGTGCTGGATGAGGAGCACGAATGGACCTACAAGCAGGAGGAGATGGAGCCCCGCTATCACGCGCGCACGGTGGCCATGCGCATGGCCCAGGCGTCCAAAGCCGCGATAGTTTTGGGCAGCGCAACCCCGGACGTGGTCAGCTATCACCGCGCTCTCAGCGGACGCCGCCTGCGCCTTTTGCGGATGCCGCAGCGCATCGGCCTGAGCAGTTCCATGGCCGGCGTCAGCATTGTCGATATGAGCCAGGAGCTGAGGGACGGCAACCGCAGCATCTTCAGCCGCGCTCTGCAAGACGGCCTGCGCCGCGTTATCCACGAGGGCAATCAAGCCATCCTGTTCCTCAACCGCCGCGGCGCGGCCGGCATTGTGCAGTGCCGCGACTGCGGATACGTATTGAAATGCCGCAGCTGCGATACCCCGCTCACCTACCATACTTCTCCGGAGAGGCTGGTCTGCCACCAGTGCAACCGTCGTTCCAGGACGGTGGCGCGCTGCCCGAACTGCCGGCTCAGCCGCATTCGCCATCTGGGAATCGGCACGCAGACCGTTGTAAAGGAGCTGGAAGCGCTGCTCCCCGGAGTTTCCTCTTTGCGATGGGACAGGGACGCCGCCGATGAGGCAGGGCACGAGGCCATCCTGGAGCGTTTCGCCGGCGGTGAAGCCCAGGTGCTGGTGGGCACCCAGATGGTGGCCAGGGGGCTGCACATCCCGTCCGTTACCCTGGTGGGCGCAGTCCTTGCCGACGTAGGGCTTCACCTGCCGGACTTCCGGGCCGGAGAGAGGATATTCCAACTGCTCTGCCAGGTCGCGGGACGCGCCGGACGGGGGCCGGGGGAGGGCGCGGCGCTGGTGCAGACCTACAGCCCCAGTCACTATGGCGTGGCGCTGGCTTCGCAACAGGACTATGGCTCCTTCTATGAGCGGGAAGCCGCTTTTCGCAGAGTCCAGCGGATGCCTCCGTACTCACGTCTGCTCAGGCTGGTCTACTCCCACTTTGACCCTGTCCGCTGTCAGCGCGAAGCGGAGCGGCTGGGAAGGCTGCTGCGCAAGGAGCGCGCCGACTGGGCAATGACGGAGGTAGACGTGTTGGGCCCGGCCCCGGCCTACAACTCGCGGGTTAGGGGTCGTTATCGCTGGCACATCCTGCTGCGAGGGCAGGAGCCGCGCCTGCTCCTGGACAAGGTCTTGGACAAGGCGGCTCTGCGGGACGGTTGGGTTGTGGATGTTGATCCGGTTACGACGCTTTGATCTTTTCCAGGCAGACCTTTGCGTGACTTCGGCGTGGGTCACCCCCATCTCAATCTCCCTCCGTCAAGAGGGAAGAGGTTTTTGGAACCTAGCCCCTGCCGCGAGATTGCTTCGCTGCGCTGGCAATGACGGGAGAGAGGAGGGGGGAGTGGGCTCCCGCCTGCGCGGGAGCGACGTTGGAGTGAAGGGCGAACGGGGATCGGGCGGTTCGCGAACTACCCCTACAGGGTGGAGTGTGCGTGGTTGTGCAGTGTGGGAGTCTGGTTTGATGCGGCAGAAGATTCTTCGCTGCGCTCAGAATTGTAGTACCCCGCCGCCGGATTGCTTCGCTGCGCTGGCAATGACGGGGGAGGGGGGAAGGGGCTATAGGTTTGGCGAAGGGATGGCTAGGCGCGAGACCTGGCGGGGAACGGACTGATACGGCGCATGGCGCGGCCCAACTCGCCCACTTCCCAGGAGACCAGCACCTGGCTGGCTATGGCTATGGAGCTGTAGGTGCCCGATATCAGGCCCACCAGCAGCACAAGCAGGAAATTGCGGATGGTATCGCCGCCGAGCAGCAGCAACGCCGTCACGGTGATGAGCAGCGTCACGCTGGTGTTCAGCGACCGTCCCAGCGTCTCCAGCAGGCTGGTGTTCACGTTCTTCTCCAGCCGTTCCGCGGGCAATCGCGCTACGTTTTCCCTGATACGGTCGAAGACCACAATGGTGTCGTTGACGCTGTAGCCAATGATAGTGAGCAGCCCCGTGATGAACATAGCGTTCACTTCCAGGTTGATCAACTTGCCCAGTATGGAGAAGATGCCAAGGACAATCAGCACGTCGTGGACCAGCGCGATTATGGCCGCCACGCCGTAGCGGAAGGGATTGGGCACCTGTCGGAACGCCCACGTGATGTAGAGCAGAATGGCAAAGGCAGCCACTATCACGGCTATGATGGCGTTGCGTACGGTATCAGCCGCCACCACTCCCGAAACCGAGGACACGTCCATGCGACTCACGGGCGCAAGTTCCTCGAAGGCCTCCTGTATGGTCTCGCGCTCCGGGGTGATGCCCTGCTCCACGCTGCCTTCTCGCAGGCGCGACACGCGGATGAAGAACTCTCCCCCGCCCGACGGCTGCACTATTGCCTCGGCATGGTCAACACGGGCCAGCACATCCCTCACGTCCTGTTCCGCGACGGCCTCCTGGAACGCTACGCTGATGGTCGAGCCGCCGGTGAACTCTATACCGAGGAACAGCGACGGCGGAATGATCAGAGAGATGATGCTGGGGACCAATATGATCGCCGACAGCAAATAGAACCAGCGCCGCTTGCCTACGATGTTCACTAGCCGTCGCCTCCCTCTTCGATTGCGCCGGCAGACGCCGTCCTTGTCCGGGGCAGCTTCTCAGGACTGAATATCCCTCTGCGCCGTCCCAGCGGCGAGAAGTTAAGCAGGTTGAGCAGCGTCTTGCTCACCGTCAACGCGCTGAACATGCTCAGCGTTACTCCGATGGCAAGGGTGAGGGCAAAACCGGCTATGAGGCTGGCCCCCAAGCGCTGTCCGAACCAGAACAGTATGGCACAGATGATGAGGGTGGACACGTTGCCGTCCCTGATGGAAGTCCAAGCCCGGCTGAATCCTATGTCGATGGCCGAGGTCAGAGTCCTGCCCAAGCGCAGCTCCTCCTTCATCCGCTCGAAGATCAGGATGTTGGCGTCTACCGCCATGCCTATAGACAAGATGAAGGCGGCCACGCCGGCCAGGGTCAACGTTATGGGCACCATCTTGAATACGCTGAGCACTGCCGCCGTGTAGATGAGCAGCGCCACCGCAGCCACCAAACCGGCCATCCGGTAGTACATGACCATGAACAGGAGCACAAGGCACAGCCCGACTATTCCCGCAATCAGGCTCTTTCGCAGGGATTCCGCTCCGAGAACCGCATCGACGTCCTGCTCCTGCACAACCTCGATGGGAATGGGCAGCCTGCCGGACTCAAGCTGGATGGCTATGGTGTGCACCCGTTCCGGCGTGAAGGTCGGGCCCTCTATGAAGGCGGCTCCGGCCAGAATGGGCTGGTTCACCACCGGCGCCACGATCTCCTCTTCGTCAAGGAACACCGCGAAGCGGTGGGGGGTTCCCGCCAGGCGTGTTGTCATGTCCGCGAAGATGCGCTGGCCCCGGGAGTTGAACTGTACGTTCACAATGGGGGTGCCCTTGGTCTGGTGCGTGCCGGCGTAGGCCCTTGCAAGGTCCTCTCCCGTCAGGCCGGTTTCCTGGTCCTCGTAGTGTTCGGGAAGCACGCAGGGGTACGTCAATTCTCCATCGGGCAGGGTGATCGGCAGGCACCTACGTTCCTTGAACTCCAGGCGCGCCGTCTGACCTATCAGCCTCTTCACCTCCTCCACGTCGCGCACTCCGGGCAACTGCACCAGCACCCGGTTGTTGTCCATCAGTTGGATGACCGGCTCGGTCACGCCAAACGGGTTGATGCGGCGGGCGATGGTGTCGAGCACACCGTCCATCTGGTCTCGTGTCGGATTGGCCTGTATTTCCTGGACGGTTATGGTATCCACTAGGGCTATCTCTTGGCCCAGCGCTTCCCGGATGATGTCCCGGTCGTCCTCTTTGACCGTGTTGCCCTGAGCGTCCACGATGGCCGGGTTTATGGTGTTCACCCGCACTATGACAACATTGGCCTCGCTGCCTTGACGCGCCGAGGCTTCCGTCTTGCCGACGTCGTTTAACACGGCGGTCACGGCTTCCAGGTCGGACACGGGTTCTTGGAAGGTGACGGTCAGTTCCTGCGTTCCTCTAGCCTGGTAGACGAGATGGCTGCCTCCCTGGAGGTCCAATCCCAAGCGCATTCCCAGAACAGCGTCGCTGCCGCGCTCGAAACGGCTTCCCATAGCAACGACGTCTATGTTCTGGAACGTCAGCGAGTACGCGGAGATCCCAATTACGACAAGGATGACAAGGATGCGCCAAATGCTTACTCTACGCATAATCGCCTTCTATTGTACCAGCAGAGGCTACCTCTCTTGCCAGAGCAAGAGCCTCCTTTCTACTGCCGATTTCTCCGGTGGCCTGTGCTTCCTGGACCACGTTGAGGACTTTCCCCAACACCGGCCCCGGTTTCAGTCCCAGCGCGTCCATCACTTCGTGTCCATCCACCAGGCGGGGAGAGGATTCCGCTTCTTCCTGATGCAAGCCGGTTTCCAGCGCATGGCGTATTACGCTAGTGTAACTCTTCCACTCTTCCCGTTCCATCCCAGGCCCCCGCGCCGCCAGGTAGTCGGCCAGGCTGAGATAGAGGGTATCGATCGCTACGTCTCCCAGGCTGCGAAAGAACCGGTAGACGGCGCGCTGGGTAGGCATCTCGCCTTTCCGGCTCATCTGGCTCGGCCTCAGGTGGTGGTCTATTTGCGTCGCCACCATCTCCCTGCCGCGGCGGCTCAACCTCAGCCGGCCCAGCGCCTTCCTTGCCGTCTCCGCTCCCTGCTCCTCGTGTCCGAAGAAGCGCGTCCTACCCTCCGGCGTCACCATCTTGGTCGCCGGTTTGGCCACGTCGTGGAGAAGCGCGGTGAGCTTGAGCAGCGTGCTCCGGGTGTGCCCGTCGGAGACCGTTTCGGCGAAATGGGCTTCCAGGTTGTCGTCCCAGGGCACTTCCTCCAGCACCCAGTCGGGCTTGAGGGAGCGGGCCATCAGGCCTTCCGCCATCCTCACCGATTCTATGTTGTGCTCCAGCACGGTCCAGTAGTGCTCCTTAGGCTGGGCTACTCCCCGGCCCTCTTCAAGTTCGGGAAGGACACGGCAAAGCAGCCCCAGCTTGTCCAGCAGATATACGCGCTCCACCGCCTCTTTGGATGCCAGTATGGCGAGAAACTCGTCCCGCACCCGCTCCGCCGACACCTTGTCCAGCAGCGGCGCATCGCGCCGGATGAGACGAAGCGTATCGCCCTCGATGTCGAATCCCAGGGAAGCCCGCAGGCGCACCGCCCGCAGCAGGCGTACGGCGTCCTCTTGGAAGATGCCGTCTCCTATGGCGCGGATCACGCCTTTCGAGACGTCCGCCCTGCCATCGAACGGATCTAGTATGCGCTCCGTCCACCCCTCTTCCAAGAGGGCGGACAGTGGGGCGCTCATGGCGTCGATGGTGAAGTCCCGCCTTGCCGAATCCTGTTCTCTATCGCCTTGCAGAGAGGCCAGGTCGATTCGCCACTCCCCCTCGCTTTGCAGCGCGACGCGGGCTATCCGGTGCGGCTGGTCCAACGCCACGAACGACCCGCCCATCTCTGCGGCCAGGCGGCGGGCCGCCTCCATTGCGTCGCCGCGCACGGTTACGTCCAGGTCTTTGGTGGGCCTGCCCAGCAGCGCGTCGCGCAGAAAGCCGCCCACGGCGTGAGGCTCCTCCTCTTGGGGGATATGGGCTATGACTCGCCGTATTAGCGATTTGACCTGCGTACTCAGTGGGTTCATTGCAATAGTAGGCTTATTCCGCGGTTGCCTTGGAACCTACGGATTCCGCCTCTTCCGTCTCTTCCTCTTCGTAATCCTTGGGTTCTAGCTTGTACAGCTTGTCATGGCTTTCCAGGTGGTCTATGTAGAGAACGCCATTCAGGTGGTCGGTCTCGTGTTCCAGCGCCTGCGCCAGCAGACCCTCCGCTTTCACGGTGTAACGCTTGCCGTTCCTGTCCAGCGCCCGCACCTTCACCGTTTCGGAGCGAATCAACTCTCCGCGATACCCCGGTATGCTCAGGCAGCCCTCGTCGACCTCGCGCTCGCCCTTTCGCTCCACCACTTCCGGGTTTATCAGCACCAGCGGCTCCTCCATCTCCGGCGTCTGGATTACGGCAACCTTCTGTAGCACGCCAACCTGGTTGGCGGCAAGGCCAACGCCGTTTTCGTGCGGCATGGTCTCCAGCATGTCGTCAATCAGACGCTGGGTTCGCTTGTCGATGCCGCGCATCTTCTTTGCCTTTTCACGCAGGACGGGGTCAGGCACAAACCGGAGGCCGAGCAGAGCCAAGATACACCCTTTGCGGTAGAGTTACGGATTTCGCAAATCATTATAGGGTTGACGCCTGGCACTGTAAAGGCGGACGGGCCGCCACTGATGGCTGGGAGAATTGCCTGTTTCCGTATCCCCTAACATTGTTCAGTGCCTTGTAGTATTCTATGCCGACAATTAAGCGTGAGGAGGTGGCCGCATCTCTGCCGTAATCTCAAGATACATTGTAAGTCTCCTAGGAGCCGTCGCAATGCTCTCTGCTGTGCTCCTAACCGCCTGCGGCTCCGACCCTCAACCCGTCCGTGAAGCCGACCAGACCCCAACACCGCAACCGACAGTTGCTCCAACCGCTACTCCTACCAGCGCTTCAACGCCAGAACCCACTCCCACAGAGACTGCTGCCCCTGTTGATACCCCAACGCCGCAGCCTACAGTTGCTGCGATACCCACTCCTACTGCGACATTCACGCCTACCGCAACCTCAACCCCGGAAAGTGCACCTCCGACCAAGCTGCTGGCCATCTACATGGTGGGTAGCGACCTGGAAGAAGATGGCTGGGCGGGCACAATTGATTTGGATGAGTTGATCGAGGGTTACGAGAGCCTTCCCAACCCGGAGGATATGGAGGTTATCGTTGCCTTTGGAGGCGCGAATAAGGACGGCTGGCGGGGCATGAAGTTTGCCGATATATCTCAGATAATGGCCGACGCCCAAGACTCTGAGTTTGGCAACGAGATCAGCACCGACGCCTATCTCTACCAAGACAACAGCGCCAACATGGGCGACGAAAGCTCCCTCAAGCTTTTCCTAGACTACTTGAGAGACGGGTACGGGGACTTCGACCAGCGGTTCCTCACGTTCTGGGACCATGGCAAGTCTTACCAAGAATTCGGCAACGACAGCAACTTCAATAACGACGCGTTATCTATGGGTGAGATAGCTAGGGCGTTCCAACGTAGTCAGCCGGGCAGCTTCGACCTCATTGGCTTCGACGCCTGCTTGATGGCCTCAGTTGAGGTGGCAAAGGTCATTGCTCCTCACGCCAATTACATGATCGCATCGGAAGACCTTGAACCGGGGCATGGCTGGCTTTGGAGCGCGGTTGTTCAGCATTACGCCTTGGAGGACAGCATTGTAGAGGCCGGGAAGAAGATGGTTGACAACTTCGTTCAGGACGTTCACGGGACGCCTGAGCAGTCTGGAAAGACCCTCTCATTGCTCGATCTGAGCCAGTACGACCAACTGGTGACGGCCTTGAACCCGGTGATTGCAGCCTATGACGACCAGTTGCTTTACGACTCTGAATATTCCGACAGCCTGATAGCAGGCTCTACACGAGCTCAATCCTACGACGTATCGAAAAAGGATGATACCCGGACATCCATAGACCTGATGCACTTCACGCAGCTTTTGGCGGAAAACCTTCCAGACTCAGAGGGCGACCCCGGGTTTGATAGTCTGCTGGCCGCGATTGACCGGTTCGTTGTCCACTCCAACCACGACGGCTCCAGACCCAACTCATTTGGAATTGCCATAGATGCGCCGGAGAACGCGGGGCAAGAATACGCAGCCTACAAAGTCAACGATACCTGGCTGGACTTTCAGGACACCTTTTCTGAGTTTCGCCAGACCGACACCGAACCGCCTGAACTGGTCGAGGAGTTCTCGGACTCCGATGGGATTTATGCCACTTTTGATGATGAAAATCTGAGCTTTGTCAGCAGCCTCTACGGTTTCGTCGAAGAGGACTACTTTATGGTTGTCGCCGAGGAAGCTACATATTCAACCGACTTTGAGGGAACGTATTTTGCCCCTACGTGGAACAAATACTGGTTCACGGTGGAGTACAACCCGGGGGAGCAGACAGCCTGGATACCGGCCTCCTTTGATGGTTGGTTTGAGGATGACGGAGAGCAGTACTTCATTTATACGGCTGAAATCGACTACTACATAGCGGGAGAGTCCACTGCCGACCCTGCTGTCATGACGCTAATAGTCAATGAAGACTGGGAGGTTGTGTATCACGATATCCAGACTTACCAGTACATCTTCTCCGGCCCAGACGATGAAGAGGGCACACTACAGTTTGACAAAGCGACTTACCAGATAGGCCCCGGAGACGCCATCCAGTTCTGGAATTACGGGTTTCATATGGAGGACACAAGCCAGGACGGTTGGTTTAAGGCCAGTGACATCGTAACTTTCGTACAGGAGCCGGTCTTCCTGTTGGAGCTTCTGGAGTTCGAGGATGAGTCCGGCCAGCTAATTGAGTACCTGCATTTGTTTTGGGCAGAGGACATAAGCGGTAACGCAGCTATTTCCTGAGCGGACGGAAGCAAATTCCGCTGCTGAGCGAAACACGGAAATAAGAGGAGGCGACATGAACATCGCCATATTGGGTACGGGACGCATGGGCACGGGTCTTGCAGAGGGTTGGGTCAAAGCGGGTCACAGGGTGACCTTTGGCTCAAGGGATCCCGGCGCGAACCGGGCCGCCGCCGACGGGATTGGCGCGGAGATTGGCGGCTACGCGGAGGCCGTCGGCGGCGCTGAGGTCGTGGTCGTCGGCGTGCCGAACGGCGTCGTACTGGACGTGATAGCTCCGCTGCGCGACCTGCTTGGGGAGCGCATTGTCATCGACATCACCAATCCCATGGACAACCTGCCGCCGGAGGGTTCCGGCGCACAGCGCACCGCGGCGGCCATCGGCTCGGGGGCCAGGGTGATTCCCGCCTTCAAGGCTACCTTCCACGGCACGCTGGGCGAACCCATCGATCCGGCTAGCGGATTGGCGCGGGACGTCTTCTTTTGCGGCGACGATAGCGAGGCAAAGGAGGTCACGGCCTCGCTGATAGAAGACCTCGGCTTTCGCGCCGTGGACTGCGGGCCTCTGAGCCGGGCCAACCTGTTGGACTTGATGGTGCCGCTGATCATAGAGGTGGACGGCCGCTACAACATGGGACGCTCCGGGTCGTGGAAGTTGCTTGGCCAGCCGGCTGGTTGAGCTTACTTTGACACCGCTGAAAGGCCAAAATATAATCGCGCCATCCGATTCGTGCGGTAAAGGATAGGGAGGAAGAACATGACCGTTACCTCTAGCCAGTCTTTTGAAGAAGCCGTCGCCG
This sequence comes from Dehalococcoidia bacterium, assembly GCA_963667055.2. Classification (GTDB taxonomy): domain Bacteria; phylum Chloroflexota; class Dehalococcoidia; order Lucifugimonadales; family QGNO01; genus DAOUJH01. The sequence goes on along the minus strand of OY762956.1, from coordinate 307,436 downwards.
AGTACATAGAGAAGTCCAGGGCGCAGATAGGCGAGGAGATCATGGAGCACATCCCGCCCTGGCCGCCCGCTCCCTTCGAGCAGGGGCCGCCTCCCTTTGAAGCGGCGCTGCGCCTGGACTCCGAGGCGATCAAGTCGTTTGCCAGAAACCTGGGCGACGACAACCCCCTCTACACCGACCCCGATTACGGAAGAGGCACCCGCTACGGCTGCCAGATTGCTCCGGGCGTGGTGGTCTCCACCATCCGTTACCCCACCGGCCACGGCGCAAGGAGACCGGAGGGGTATCCGGTGGCCAACTTCTACTCGGGCACCGCGTTCGAGTTCTTCGACGCGATCAGGGTAGGCTCCAAGTTCCGCACCACGAAGGTGCCCAGCGAGCTTGTGGAGAAGCAAGGCTCCAAGGGCGCGCTCCTCTTTCTGATCACCGAGTTGAACTACTGGGACTACCACGGAGACCTTCTGGGCAAGGTCTACTCGACGCAGATACAGGTGCCCACCGCGACCATGGGCGGCGGCAGGTCGATGGATCCCAAGCGCCTCGGCGAGCGCATGCTCTACGAACGCGGCGCTTCCAACTACAACGCTGATGACATTGCGGACATCATCGATAAGATGCAGAACAAGTTCCGCCGCGGCGCGGAAACGCTGTACTGGGAGGACGTTGAAGTAGGGGAGAAGCTGGGCCCGGTGATTCTGCCTCCGTGGACGCTGCAGGACCAGCTTGCCTATCACTTCCTCACCTATGCCGCTTCCGCCGGTGAGGAGATGGACGGAGACGTCTACAGCTTCGAGCCGGCGTATCGCAATATGCGGCGGTGGCCGGGCCGCGCCCGCATCCACCCCAACACCTACTGGCCGTGGACGCCGGGCAACGAGCACGAGGACGCTGTGCTTTCGCCGTACCGCACGCAGCCGCTGCCTTTCGATTTCGGATTGCAGCGTTGCCAGTTCCCTCAGCAGCTGCTCACCAACTGGATGGGCGACGACGGATTCATCCGCAGGCAGCAGGCCAGCTTGAGAAGGCCGGTCTTCTACTCGGACGTTACCACCTACACGGGCGAAGTGGTGAAGAAGTACAAGGTGACCGAGAAGGGCGAGGACGGCGGAGCGCCCGGCGAGCACGAGTACTACGCTGTTGGCATTCGCATAAGCGGAGTGAACCAGGTGGGTGAGGAGCAGGCTCCCGGCACGGCGACGGTCTATCTGCCGTCGAGGGATGGAGGCCCGGTTCAGCTGCCGATTCCACATGCGGCGAAGCCGCCGTACGTGCCGTTCGAGACGTTTCGCAGGGACTGGTTCTAGGGGCCCACTCTTTCACCACTCCTGGATGCCCGCCTGCGCGGGCAAGACGGCGGGGGGCCCGCTCACTCCCTTCCCTTCGGCTGTGCTCAGGGTAAACTCTAGGCTCAGGGTGAGCGGGGGGACGATGCTATCCATACCGCCATTCTCGTGCTTGACACGGGAATCCAGAGCAATTGAAACGGTCGTGGAGTGCCTTACTGGCGGATGAATTTGACGATGCCGTTGGATACGGGCGCGGCTCCGGGGAAGGTGCCGGAGAGGTAGAGGTTTCCACCGGAGTCGCCGTAGAGGCCGAGGCCAGCGTCGGGGGCTTTGCCCCGAGACAGGAGGACTCCCTCCGGGCTGAGGACGTTGAATCGCGGCGTCTGGTCGGAGACGTAGGCCACGCCGTCGGCGTCCATCCAGATATCCATGGGGTGATACAGGTCGCGCCACTCGCTGAGGTAGCTGCCGTCTTCGTCGAAGATCTGGACGCGGCTGTTCTCGCGGTCGGCCACGTAGACCCTGGACTCGGCGTCGACCCAGATGCCGTGCGGCGTGCTGAACTCGCCCGGGCCCGTGCCGGGGTTGCCCCATGACAGCAGATGCTCTCCTTCTCCGGAAAAGCGGTGCACCGCGGAGTTGCCGTAGCCGTCGGCCACGTAGATGTCGCCGTTGCTTGACACGGCCACGTCGGCAGGGTGGTTGAACGGCGCTTGCCAGTGCGCCTGTGAACGGGAGCCGATTCTGAGCAGCACCTCGCCTTCCAGGTTGAGCTTCAACACTTGGTGGGCGTCCCTATCGCAGACAATCAACTCGTCGTTGGAGGTGAAGAGCATGCCGTGCGGGTCTATGAGGGAATCACCGCCCCAGCCCGTGAGGTAGTTGCCGTCGCTGTCGAAGACCAGGATGGGAGGGTCGGCCATGCGCGACACGTAGACGCGTCCCTGCGAATCGACGGCAACGCGGCTGATCACGCCCCACTCCATCCCGGCGGGCAGCTTTCCGAAAGGCTGGACTACTTCATATACGTAATCGCCGGTGCCGAACAGTAGTCGCGTCATGATCCTCCCCTAGCTTTGCAACCTTGCCATTTTGACTATGCCGCGCAGGCTGGCGGCGAGGTACAGGTTGCCTTGCGAATCGCCGTAGATGCCGTGGCCCGCGTTTGGCGCGCGGCCACGGGCCAGTATGTTGCCGTCTCTGTCCAGAACAGTAAACCGGGGCACCTGGTCTGTGACGTATAGGATGTCCTGATTGTCCATCCAGATGTCCATGGGATGATAGAAGTTGCCCCACCAGGCGATGAAGTTCCCCTCACCATCGAAGACCTGCACGCAGTTGTTCTCCCGGTCTGCTACGTAAACCCTCGACTCTCCGTCCACCCAGATGCCGTGGGGCGTGGTGAACTGACCGGCCTCTTCGCCGGGGGCGCCCCAAGAAAGGACGTGTTCACCGGTTGGAGAGAACTTATGCACCGCCGAGTTGCCGTAGCCGTCGGCCACGTAGATGTCGCCGCTAGGCGACACGGCCACGTCGGCGGGATGGTTGAACGGCGCTTGCAGGGCCGACTTTCCCCTGACTCCAATGCGGAGCAGCGGTTCTCCTTGCAGGGTGTACTTCAGGACCTCATACATGTCCCTGTCCACCAGAAACAGATCGTCCTCCGGCGTGACGAAGATGCCGTGGGCATCTATCAGCTGGCCGTCGCCCCAGCTATGCAGGTAGTTGCCGTCGCTGTCGAATACCACTATGGGCGGGTCCTTGCGCTGGAAGGCGTAGACCCTGTCTTGGGAGTCCACGGCCACGTGGCTCACGTTGCCCCAGGTCATGCCGCCGGGCAACGTTCCAAACGGGTCTACGACCCTGTAGGTGTACTCGCCCGTGCCGAAGAATAACTGAGTCATGGCTATACGTCCGGCCTCATGGTGTGCCACTCCGTGCTTTCCTGGTAAGCGTGGCCTATCCTCAATGCCAGTCCGTCCTCAAAGCGGCCCGTCATTATATGAAGGCCGACCGGCATTCCGTCCGAGCTGAAACCGCAGGGCACCGACAACGCCGGCGCGCCCAGGAAAGCGGCGGGGAACGTGGCGCTGTTGCGGTGTCCGAACCTGCGCTCCGCCTCTTCACGCGAATTGACTCCGTCCACGTGCTCTATCTTGCCGGGCGGGTTGGGCATGGTGGGGCTGATCACCGCGTCGAACCGCTCCAATACGCCCTGCCACTCACTCCGGAACAGGGTGCGTATACGCGCCGCCTTGTGCACGATATGGGCGGGTATCAGGCTGCCCGCAATGAGGCGTCGGCGGGTGTTCTGGCCGTAGTCGCCTGGCCTGTTGCGCAGCCAGTCCCTGTGCACAAACGCGCCGTCGCTTTCGGAGATAGACGCCGCCACGATGCTGATGTCGGTCACCGTGGGAAACGAGACTTCCTCTACGGATGCGCCGAGCTCTTCGAGCCGGGTTGCCGCGGCGGCCACGGCGCTGAGCACGTCCTGATGCACGGCTTCTTCTTGCACAAACTCCTTGAGCACGCCGATGCGGACGCCGCTTAGATCCCCGGTCAGCGACGCGGTGTAATCGGAGACGGGCAGCCTGGAGGTCTGCGGGTCGTTGCGGTCGTATCCAGCGATGGCGTTCATGACCAGCGCGGCGTCCTCAACGGTGCGAGTCATTGGCCCGCCGATGTCCATGGACCAGCAGAAAGGGAGCATGCCATACCGGCTGACCAGGCCCCATGTGGGGCGCAGTCCAACGATGCCGTTGACCGACGCGGGCATTCGAATGGAGCCGCCGGTGTCTTCGCCCAGGGTTATCGCGGCAAGCGAAGCGGCAATGGCAATGCCGGAGCCGCTGCTGGAAAGGCCGGGGGTGCGCTCAGGGTTCCAGGGGTTGCGCGCCTCGCCGAAGGGGTAGGGGTCTCCGCCCCCTGCTGCGAACTGCGTCATGTTGAGCTTGCCGATGAGGATTGCGCCGGCGTTTGCGGCCCTGGTTATGACGGTAGCGTCGCGGTCCGGCACGTAGTCGGCCAGAATGCGCGACCCGGCCGTGGTCAAGATGCCCCTGGTCTCGAACTGGTCCTTCACCGCCAGGGGCAGCCCGTGCAAAGGCCCCAGCGAATCGCCGTTGACCACCGCCTGTTCCGCCTCCCGCGCTGCCTGCATTGCCCCTTCGGCGCAGACGGTGATGAAAGCGTTGAGCTTGGGGTCGATGGCGTCGATGCGCTCCAAGTAAGCTTCGGTCACCTCTACGGGGGATAGCTCTTTGCTCGCGATGAGGCCGGCAAGCTGAGAGGCGGTCAACTCGGTGAGGCGGTTACTGTCCATGGCCTGCCTCTTCAAGGGGCGGGAAGGGCACGGGGTCTACAGAGTCCAATCCCGGGTGCGAAAACCGCTCCACCCCGGCCACGATTACGTTGAGCCGGTGCGTGACTTCCGCCAGGTCTTCCTCGGCTATCTCCAAGTCCAGGGAACGGGCCAGTATCTTGACGCCGTCGGGCGTTACGTCGGGCATGTCGTCACCACAGCATGGGATGTGGTGAGCCTACCATATAGACGGGCGGTTGACCACAGTCACCGCCCAGCCGACAATGGGGCCGTTATCCACACCGCAAGGAGAGGCTCCATGCCAAAGCTGGACGTATTGCTTCACGGGTACCGCATGAACACACAGCAGGGGATAATCGGCTTTTGCAGCATCATCCTGATCGAAGGACAGAAACGTACGCTGGTCGACGTGGGCCACGTGGGTCGCCGCGTTGTCCTGCAAGAGGCGCTGGATAAGCGCGGCCTGTCGCCGTCGGACATAGACTTGCTGGTGATGAGCCACGCCCACTGGGACCACAACCAGAACTTCGATCTGTTCGAGCACGCTCCGCTACTCATGCATTCCTGGGAGCGCAAGTACGCCAGCCACCCCCATAGGAACGACTGGTCGACGCCGAAATGGACGGGCGCGATGATAGAGAGCCACCCCAGTATTCAAGAGGTCGAGGAGGGGTTCGAGATAGAGCCGGGCGTACGCGTACTGCACACTCCCGGCCATTCGCCGGGCAGCATCTGCATCCTGGTGGAGACGGACCAAGGCAAATGCGTACTCACCAGCGACGTGCTGCTGTTTGCAAGCCAGGCGTTGTCGCGCAAGCACCCCGTGGTCTTCTGGAACCAGGAACAAGCTATCAGGAGCCTGGACAGGGTCATTGAGGAGGCCGACGTCATCTATCCCGGCCACGACCAGCCCTTCCGATTGGTGAACGGTGAGATAGAGTACGTGGAGCAGATGAAGCTGAACATCACGGGGGTAGCTCCGGACGAGCCAGGCTTGGAGTTCACCACCGTCGCGCCCAGCTACTATGTGATGCCGGGCATAGAAGAGCAGACCCCGGAGTCTTTGGGAGTGTCGTGACCTTTTGGGAAATTACCCGTCTGTGTACACGTATCTTGTGTGAGGATTGGCGCGCGTTGTATCGTAATCTATATTAGCCAGGTTGATGTTAGATATGAATAAGACCGACATACCAACCCCGATAGACGAAGATTGGGAACAGTGGGACAGAGAGCTTGCGAAGGACGCAGAGGCCGGCAGACTAGACTTCCTGAAAGCGGAGGTCGAACAAGCCAAACGGGAAGGCACGTTGAAGGAACTGTAGGTGCATGCACCGCACCACGCTTCTTAAACTGTCCACCTAAGGTGCGGTGAACAGTTTTCTTGAAGTGTGATACTGCCCTCGTTCAAGCTAATTGGTACACAAGCGGATATTCCCCTAACTTTGACTTATCAACCCTTTCATTGCCTCCGTAATACGTTAAGAGGAAGAAATGAGCCTTTTGCGCAATAGAGAGACGATTGGGCCGGCGTTAGCCTTCGCCTTGATGTCGCTGTCGCTGGCCGCTGCCGCTTGCGCTACTCCCACCCCTGAGCCGACCCCTACGCCAACACCAACGCCAACACCTGAGCAGGTTGAAGAGGCCACTCCCACTCCCGATGAGGCCAGCTTTTCGGGGGCTGTAGTAGTCAACGGCAGGCCCTACGTGAGGGAAACGCTGTCGGACGGCGCCGTTCTTCATTATGAGCCTTGGATACAGTTCGCCACTCTACAGCAGGTAACGGACACCTATTTCCGCACCAAGGAGATGCTTAGAAGAGAGTTCAGGATCGAAGAGCCTCCGCTTCCCGAGATATACGTGTTGTTTCCCGAGCAGTTTCAGCACTTTGTGGCGGAAGGCAAATTCACCAATCCCGTATTCCTGGCCGGATTGAGTTCGCATATCTTCAGAGACGGGGAGGTGTCCGACGCCAAGGTTTACGTGAATGCAAACGGACAGGAGTTGTTTCGCAACGTAGCTCACGAACTGGTACATCCCGCCACGCCCAACGTACCCACCTGGCTCAGCGAGGGCGCGGCGGAGTACATTGCGTCCAGGGTGCAGGCGGAAGCGGATCCCGCCCAGGCCCGTTTCCGCGTTCTGGATTCCAGGGGTCGGGTGCGGCGCGCTTTGCAGAGCGGCGACTTAATGGACTTGCAGGAACTGCGGGACTTCTCCTGGAAAGAGGCAGAGCGGCTTCAAGAGTTGGAGCTGGCCTATGCGGAAAGCTGGCAGCTTGTGGAGTACATGGCGCGGGCCACGTCCACGAGGGCGCTGGCGCATCTGATGGAAAGCCACCGGGAAGATGAGCCTGAAGAGGGCGACCCGTTCCTGGACAGCTTGGGGATTACCTCCGAAGCCCTTTGGGAGGGCTTTACCAGGGACTTGTTGGAAAATCTGACCGCGGAGGAGATCGAGGGCGCCGCTCTGTGCGACTCGGCGCTCTTGGGCAACGAATCAGGGTTGATAAGCCGCGACTGGAACATCTTTCTGTCCCGGATAGACCAGTCGCGGCCGGAGCTGGCGTCGGAGGAGTTCGATGCGTTCAAAGAGAGATGGAAGCGCCTGGTGAAGGACGCCGCCGACGTCGCGCCGCCGGAAGAACAGACGGCCCTTCACGAGCGTATGGAGACCTACCTTGACAGCATGGTGGTGGTGATGGACGCGTTCCTTGAGAACGACATAACGGCCGGCAACGGGCTGCTTATCGCGGCTAACTTGCAGTACACCGGCATAGTGGAGGATTTGCAGACCGAGTTTGCCGCCAGGCGCTGGCTGCGCTGCGTTCCGCCGGAGTAGGGTGGGGCAAACGGGCAAACGGGCAAGTGGGCAAGCAGGCAAGCGGGCAAGGTCGGCAAGGGGGCATGGTTCGACAAGCTCACCATGAGCGGTTGAAGGTGGGCAAGCTGGCAAGGTCGGCAAAGGGGCAAGTGGGTGGGGGTGGACCTTTTGACATTTCAGAATGCGGCTTTAATAATGAGTCGCGGGTAGTTAATCACGTTGTCAGGACTTCACATATGCGTATAGGGGCGCACGTATCGACCGCCGGCGGTTTCGACAAGGCGATAGATCGCGCTGTTGAAATAGGGGCGGAGGCCATGCAGTGCTTCGGTTCGTCGCCTCAGAGCTGGGCTTTTCACCCGGCGCCTGAGGAGAAGCTGGCCGCCTTCAGGGAGAAGGCGGAAGCCAGTGACCTAAGGCCCGTTTTCCTGCACGCCATTTATCTGATCAACCTGGGCACGGATATTAAAGGGAACGTTCGCAAAGGGGTGCAGTCGCTGGTCAACTACATGCGCCTGGCCTCCGCCATGGGCGGAAGCGGGGTCATCTTCCACGGCGGGAGCCACAAGGGAGCGGGCTACGACGCCATCTTCAAGCAGACGGTTGACTGTCTGGAGGAGGTCCTGGCCAACTCTCCCAGCGACGTATATCTGACCATTGAGAACAGCGCCGGTATGGGCAATACAATAGGTTCCAAGTTCAATGAGATAGCCCGCATACTGGAGGCGGTAGACAGTCCTCAACTCAGGGTCTGTTTGGATACGCAGCACGCCTTTGCATCGGGCTACGACCTGAGAACGGCGGAAGGCGTGGCGCAGACCATGGAAGAGTTCGACAGGGAGATAGGGTTGGACAGGCTGGTTGCCGTGCACGCGAATGACTCCAAGACGGAGTTCGCTTCAGGGGTGGACAGGCACGAAAACATAGGCATGGGACACATGGGAGAGGAGGCGTTTATCGCCGTTGTCAGCCATCCCGCCTTCAGGGACGTCCCGTTCTTTCTGGAGGTGCCCGGCCTGGAGGGCAAAGGCCCCGACAAGGCCAACGTGGACAAGCTCAAGCAGTTGAGGGCGCAGGCCGGGGCATCGTGATTCGCGTATCGTACAGGGAGTTCGAGAGGCTGACGCTGAGAGCGCTGGACGGGCTGCCGGAGCAGTTCAAGGAGCGGCTGGACAACGTAGACATCGTGGTGGAAGACTGGCCGAGTTCGGAAGAGATCAGGGACATGGGCCTAAAGAGCCGGTACGATCTCTTCGGCCTCTACCAGGGCATTCCCCTCACCGAGCGTTCCCACTACGACATGGTACTGCCGGACCGCATAACCATCTACCGCCAACCGCTGCAGGCGGCATGCTCCACCAGGAAAGAAATGGTCGAACAGATCAGGGCGACGGTGATTCACGAGCTGGCGCACCACTTCGGCATTGACGATGCCACGCTGGAGCACACCGATTACCGGTAGCGCAACCAGCTAGGGAGCAATCGAAGTCGAAATGTGGTAGTCTACTGGGCAAGTTTATGTAGGACGTACCAATGGTGAAGAACCCTCGCTCAATGGTGGAACTTGCTGGCTCGGTAGAAGCGGCGTCGCTTCCGGAGAGATTTACGCTGGACAATCTGCTCAATGGGCGTCTTAGAATTGTAGAACCCATTGAGGTCAAACGGATGACGGAGGGCGGCCAGCACGTCGTCGAGGCGACGGAACTAAACGAGTTCGGATTCGGCGACAACCTTTCAGCGGCTATCGAGGATCTGCAAGCGGCTATTGCTGAACTCTATCTGACCCTGGAATTTGAGCAGGAGCGGCTTGGGCCGGACTTGGCAAAGGTTTGGAGCGTACTCTCTCGAAAGGTTCGCAAAGCTGATGCCGCTATTCCTCCGCTATCAGCACCTCTATGAGCGTATCGCCTGGAAAGTCCGGGCCTTGATTGGGGTCGCGGGGCGTTAGAGAGTCGACCACGTCCATACCCTCCGTGACCGCTCCGAAGACCGTATGCCTCCCGTCCAGGTGGGGCGTTGGCACAAAGGTGATGAAGAACTGACTGCCACCGGTGTTGGGGCCCGCGTTGGCCATGGAGATGACGCCCCGTTCATGGGTGAGGTCGGTGAACTCGTCCGGGATGGCGTATCCGGGACCGCCGGAACCGGTGCCGGTGGGGTCTCCGCCCTGCGCCATAAAGTTGGAAATCACGCGGTGGAAGGTGGTATTGTTGTAGTAACCGTCTCTTGCCAGCTTCACAAAGTTGTCCACCGTAATTGGCGTCTTGTCCGCCCTGAGGGCTATGACGATGTCGCCTTTCTCGGTGCGGAGTGTGGCGGTGTACTGTTTTGCAGTGTCTATAGTCAATTGAGGCTCCGTAGTTGGTGTAGGTGTAGGCGCAGGCCCTGTTGTAGGCGTGGGCCACGGTGTGGGCGTGGACGAGCAGGCCAGCGCCAAGGCTATGATAACAGGAGTGGCAAGCAGAATGTAACGAGTTTTGAGCTTCATTCCAGGTAACCCTTTCTCACCTTGCGTACGGAATCAATGCGTTCCTCGGCCAGCCGGTTGGCAGCTTGAGCGGTGGTGATTCCGCCGCTTTTGGAAGCCGCTATGATGTCCTGCATCGTCCCGTAGATGCGCGCCGTCCTCTCCGCGGCCGCCTCTTCGCTGTAGGTCATGCCCACTTCGCAGGAGACGTTGATCACGCCGCCCGCGTTGACGATGAAGTCGGGGGCGTACAGGATGCCCCGTTCCCGCAGGGCGACGGCGTCGTCGTCGTCCGAGAGCTGGTTGTTGGCGGAGCCGCAGACCACGGACGCCTTGATCTGCGGTATCGTGCCGCCGTTGAGCACGCCGCCCAGGGCGCATGGGGCGAATACGTCGCACTCCACGCCGTAGATCTCATCCACGCCGACGATTTCGGCTCCGAACTCCCTGGCTCTGTCCAAGGCCCCTTCGTAGACGTCGCTGACTATCAGCTTCACGTCCTGCTCGTTGGCGATCAGTTGCTCGGCGAGGGCGCGGGCAGTGTTGCCGAAGCCCTGGACGGCAACCGTGCTGCCGGACAGCGAATCGGAGTTCCAGACCTCTCTGGCGCAGGCCCTCATTCCCTGGTAGACGCCGAAGCCGGTCATCTTGGAGGTGTCGCCGCTGCCGCCCATGGAGATGGGCAGTCCCACGACGTGCGAGGTCTCCCGGGCTATCCACTCCAGGTCGAGCAGCGTCATGCCCACGTCTTCCGTGGTGATGTAGCGACCGCCCAGCGCCTCCACGAACCTGCCGTAGGAGCGCATCAGGGCCTCGGTCTTGTCCTTGTGGGGGTCGGCGATGATCAGCCCTTTGCCCCCGCCGAAGTGAAGCCCCGCCGCCGCCGACTTGTAGGTCATGGCCCTGCCCAGCCGCAGCACGTCCTCTATGGCCGCTTCCTCCGTGGGATGGGGCCAGATACGCACTCCGCCCATCGCCGGGCCGAGGGTGGTGTCGTGTATGGATACGAGGGCTTTCAGGCCTACCGCCGGGTCGGTGTAGACGCTCAGCTGCTCGAAGTTGTTCCGCTCCATGTACTCCAAGATGCTCATGGTTGTTCCAGTATATATGGTAGTTGCGCCGACTTCCAGATGGGGGGGACGGACATGGGGGGCATGGCGGGCAGGCGGGGATACGGGGGTGGCAGGGTGATTGTCGGGGGGTGGCTACGGGGTGTCGTCCCGGTTTTGCAGCAGGCCCCGCAGGGCCAGGCCTTGCTCCTGCTGGGTGTCGATTACGCGATTCAGCATGGTGGCCATAGTCTCCACAAGGCCGACGATCTGGTTCTGAGTCTCTTCGTGGCGCTGGATGGAGGCGGCTTGCTGCCGCTGGGTTTCGGCTTGCTGCTCCTGGGTGGCGGCCAGTATTTGCAGGGTCTGTTCGTGGCGCTCCTGATTGGCGGTTAGCATCTGTAGGGTCCGTTCGTGTTCTCGTTGGATTGCCTGTGCCATTTCCAGGAGTATATCGTGGCGCTGGATGGCGGCGGTCTGCTGTCGCTGGACTTCGGCCAGTATCTGCAGGGTATCTTCGCGGTTTTGGTCTTGGTGGTTGTCCGTGGTCATGGGTGGGCCTCTTTGCGGTAGTGTAAGGGACGGGGTCGGTTTTTGGCAACACGCACGACACCCCGCGATGGTTGCCCCGCCCGCCGCCAGATTGCTTCGCTGCGCTCGCAAAGACGAAAGGGGGATGGATTCCCGATCGGGGTCGGGAACGACGGTTGGGGGGCGTGGTTCGACGGGCTCACCACGAACGGTTTAGGGTTTGCCACGATCGGTTGGTGGGTTGGCGGGCAGACGGGCGGGCGGTTTACCCGAACAGGTCCCGGCTATCCGCCTCCACCTGGCGGCGGAGTTCCGCGGCGTCGCGGAAGCCGAAATCGCGATACGACTCCTCAGTACCGTACTCCCTGGCTCGTATCACCACCGGCATGGGCAGGGCGTGGCCGAACAGCAGCGCCTGCTGCTGTGAGTCCAGCCTGGACAGCACCGACCGAAGCTCGCGGGCACCGGGCGCTCCGGCCAGGACGCCGTCCACGTCGCGCTCGTTGTCCAGCAGGTAGGTGAACCGCGTGCCAAGCTGGCTTAGGACCTCTTCGTCGATGCCGCTGGGGCGCTGGTCTACGATGAGCAGCGTTACCCTGTACTTCCTCATCTCCCTGGCGATGGTTCCAAAGATGGTCTGAGAGGCCACGCCCGGAGTGAGGAAGCGGTGCGCCTCCTCCACCGTGATCACCAGCGGCTTGGGTTCCCTGGTTCTATCGCCCATGGCCTCCTCAGTGCGGCGCACGTACCTATCGTGAATGCGGCGGGTGAGCAGGTTGGCGACCAGCACGTAGGCGGGCAGGTCGTTGCCGTAGCGCCCGAACTCCAGCACCACGTGGATGCCGCGGTCGAGGTAGTCGAGGATGCGGCGCACCGCGTCGTCGGGCGATTTGGACAGCAGGAAGCCCATGCGCCCCAGAGTACGCAGCCGCCTGTGGAGGGTGAACAGGACCTGGAACACCTCGGAAGTTTCATCGGCCAGGGCGGTCAACTCCTCGCGCGACTCCCGCTTGAGGAACTCGTCCAGCCAGGCCTCCTGTCCGAAGCGGCGCACCAGGCTGTAAACCGCCGATACCCCCTGCGGCGTGAGGTTCAGCGTTTCGGCCAGCGTCTCGATGTCCTGCGGCTCTATTTCGTTGTAGCCTATCGTGACTTCCGCGTCGGGCGTGAGGCCGCGCCACTGCGACATCTTGGGGTCAAGGGAGAACACGGCCACCTTGGAGGGGAATAGCTGTTTCAGCCCCTTCACGGGAGGGCCGCCCTCTCGCGTTCCCTGCCAGCCGTATTCGTTGTGCATGTCGAAGACCAGGTTCACCGCCGCGTCCTTTTGCAGCGTTCCCGCCAGCAGGATGCGGGTGAGGAACGACTTTCCGGTGCCGCTCTTGCCGAATACGCCGTTCGACCTCTTCACCAGCTCTTCCAAGTCGAGGTGGATGCGCGTGTCCTCCATGTCCAGCGGGCTGCCGACCCAGATGTGCCGCTCGTCTTCCGCGCCGAACACGGCGAGCACGTCCTCCTCGGAAGCCTGGTGCGCCTTGGAAAAGTGGGGCGGTATGGCGCGCGCCGGCTGGGGCCCTTCGATCATGGCCAGGGGACTGCCGCCGATGACAAGCTGCGGCAGCACGGTGACGATGGCGTAGGCGTTGGCGTGGGACATTACGGAGGCGGTGAAGCCGTCCCAGGTCTCCGGGGGCATACCGCGCAGCGACGCGTCCGCCGTTTCCAGCGCGACGTCCGAGACGATGCCGAAGAATCGCTGCGCCTGCCCCTGAATCGCTACGAATCCGCCCACTTTGACGCTTTCCACGGGAAACGAGGGATCCAGCCTGACCTCGATGCCCCTGTTCAGCGACCCGCCGATGACCGTTCCCATGAAAGCTCCGTTTCTCTCATTCATGGGCGCAGGCTCCTCAGAAGCGCCTCCAGGCGGCGCGTATCGCGGGCAAAGAGGCGCGCCAGTTGCCGGCCCGCCGCCGCGAGGAAGGCCTCGGGGTCGGAGTGGAGGGGGGAGGCCTGTCGGAGGAAGGCGGACACCACCTCATCGGTCAATGGGACTTCTTCCGAGAACAGCAACGGGAAGAAGCTCATGTCCCGGCTGAACGAGAGAACCTCCTCCGGCGGGCAGTTGTACACGAAGGCGTGGATGCGCGGCGGATGGGGCGGGAGGCGCATCCGCACCGCGCCGCCGGACTCGTGCCCCACGATGGCGGCCTGGAAGTCGGTGCGCAGCAGGTGGGGAAGCTGGGGGTTGTTGGAGTAAACATCCTCTTCGTCCCGCTCATTGCGGGCGCGCGCCACGGGTCGCCGCGCCGGGTTCATGGGCAGGGTGGTGATGCCGCGCACCACGGCGAACACCGGCTGCTCCCCGCCGGTGCGCACCAGCGCGCCCAGCGGCGGCGCTTCGTAGAGGCGGTAGCAGTGGGCGGTGAAGCCGTTGCTGGAGGACTCCACCACCTCTGCGATGCGCGGCTGAGCGGACGGCTGCGTCAAGGCTTCACCCTCGCCATGGAGTAGGCGTCGGCGTATTCGCCTTCCCGAAATGCGAAGGCTTTGTGCGTTCCCTCTATGACGAAGCCGAGCTTCTCATAGAGGTGTATCGCCGCCGCGTTGTCGGTGTAGACCTGCAACTCCACCCGTTTCAGGTCGAGCCAGTTGTCGGCCATGTCCAGCGCGGCCTGCATGAGCCGAGTGCCGACGCCCTTGCCCTGGAAGTCGTCGTGGACGGCCATGCCCAGCGTTGCGGTGTGGCTTCTGCGGTTTCGCTGCTGCTGAAGGCCGAGTTCGCCTATCACCTTGCCTTCAACCTCAGCGACCAGGAGGTGACGGCCCGGCTCCGGGTTCTCCAGGTACTGCCTGCGCCTGTCCAGGGAAACGTATGGCAGTTGCAGGGTGTTGCGCACCACATTGGGGCAGGACAGGAGTTCGTAGATGTCCCGGTGGTCGTCGACTCCGGCGGCGCGTATGTTCACTTTCATATCAGAGCAGCCTCAGCCTCTTTGTAAGCTCTTTCTGGGAAGTGTAAACGGGCAGGTCGTGCTGCGCTAGCGCGTCTTCCACCATTTGGCGGAATGTTTCTCGCTCCGCGCCGTCGATGACCGCCTCCTCGTGGGCTTCCATTATGGCGACGGGATAGCCGAACCCCTTGCGGCACTGGTCGAGTATCAGGGCGTGCGACATCTCCAGCATGGCGTCATCCTGCGCGACCCATGCGGGGACCTCCACGCGGGCTATCTCGTCGCCGGTGTGCAGGTAGTAGAAGTAGACCGCGTGGACGCCGTAGTGCTCGCGCACAATCAACGACGTGCTTTCGAACAGCGCCGACCTTTCGCCCCCGGACAGCGCCTGCACAAAGATGTCTCTGTCGGTCAGCCGGCTCACCTCGTCTTTGGGCAGATGGCCCAGGGGCAGCGTATTGAGCACGGTGGTGCTTCTGGGCAGGCTGACGTAGGCCGCCAGGGCCAGGGGGCGTTTGGCGGCAACGGCGCGCATCTTGTCCAGCGCGGGGAGAATCCCCTGATCCAGCAGGCTTTGCTTCACGAAATCGGGGTAGGTATGGAACGCCGGTATCCACAGGCCCAGGGAGCCGTCGATCAGGGCCAGCGTAGGGATGTCGTCCACGGCGTCTTCGGCCAGGTCGGCCAGCGCCGCGACCTCTTCGACGGCGCGCTTCGCGCCCATGAGAGCGCCTTCCAGCGACTCCCTTTCCGCGCCGTTGGGGTCGCGGATGGAAAGCTCCTCCGGGGATGCGTACAGCGTGGAGCGGCTTTCCAGCCTTGCGCCCGCCGACGCCCCGTATTGAAGCGACACCCTGCTTATGTTGATCAGGGCGCAGCGCACCGGCATGTGGCGGTCAACGTCTATGTGCGAACCGTCGGCGGCGACGGCGCGGTAGGCGGACGGCGGGGGCGCGGGCGGACGGCGCGCGTCATGTCCGTTGGAGCGCAGGGCATCGACGGCCTGTTCGACGTGGCTGAGGCGGCGCGCGTTCTGCGATTGGAGGTCGGCGCACATGGCGTCCACCTGCGCCGAGACGTGTTCCAAGTTAAGCGGCATGTTATCTCAGCGCTCGCTCGTCGCCGGCGCGGCGAGTGATTCGCCTCCGGTCAAGATGCTCCATGAGGGCAAGGGCGTACTTGCGGCTGGTGTTGAACAGGTCGCGTACCTGGGCAATGGTTATCTTGCCTTCGCTTTCAAGATGCTTCACCACGCCGTCAACCATATCCTGATAGGCGTTGGAAGTGAAGACGACGGTATCGCTGACTTTGACGACTTTTCCCTCTTCCACCAGGATGTTGAGCAGGTCGGGGCGGGGGAGGCTGGCGCTGGGGGGAGAGAACGGGTCGGATGCAAGGAGCGCTACGTATTCATCGAGCTCGCGCCGCTCCGCATCGCTGATCGACGGTTGGTGTTGGGGGAGCTTGAGGAGGGAATCGTCTTCCACCACCGCGCCTTCTTCGAGCAGCCTTTCCAGCAGGAGTTGAGACGTTTGCGAGGATGAGTTCAGGCGGCTCCTCACCTCCTCGCGCGGAGCGCCGCGGCGCAGGGGATGTTGCACGTGGTATCCGGCAAGGAATGCCTCCGCCTTTCGCCTGGTTCCGGCCCACAGAGAGAACGACACCAGGATCGACACGCCGCCGCGCTTGGGTTCCAGGGAAAGGATGTTTCCTTCCTCAGTGAGAGACGCAGCCCAATTCCGCGTCTCTTCAAGGGACAGGTTGACCTGCCGGGCCAGGGTATCGATGTCCAGCGGGCCGTGGGTTTCCAGAGCGGCCAGCAGCGCCTCTCCGCCGCTGCCCTCTTGCAGCATCGTCAGCCGTTCTATGGCAGCGGCGTCGTTGCGCCTGTGCCGTCGAGCCTGAGCGGCCACTACGTTGCCGCCGCCCAGGGTGGTCTCAGAGGAACGGATTATGAAGTAGTCGCCCTTCACCACGGGCACGGGCTGTTCCAAGCGCAGCTGCGCCCATCCGGTATCGCCGGGGTGAAGCCGGTCGCGGTCCAGGAGCAGCACGCGGCACAGGGTCTCGCTGGCGCCGGTATGAAGGGCAACGTTGGTATTGTGCCTGAGGGGGCGGAGCAGGCTCGCCACCAGCCGTAGCTGCACGTCGATTGTCCTGGCGGGCTTCAGCCAGCCGGGAATTGTGAGCACGTCGCCGCGCCGCGCCTCCTCTTGCGATATGCCGGACAGGTTGACCGCAGTGCGGGTTCCGGGCTGCGCCGTCTCCTCGCTCTTGCGGTGGGATTGAAGGCCGCGAATGCGGGAACCCTTTCCCGCCGGCACTAGTTCGACCTCCTCTCCCACGGAGAGGGAGCCCTCCGTCAGGGTGCCCGTGACCACGGCACCGAAACCGGATATGACGAACGAGCGGTCTATGGGGAGGCGGGGCCGTCCGATGTCGCGGCGCGGCGGGGTCTGTTCCAGGAGGGAGTCGATGGCCGCGATCAGCTCAGGCAGGCCGTCTCCGGTAAAGGCGGAGACGGGGAATATGCCCGCTTCTTCCAGCGTAGTCCCTTCCAGAAGATCCTCCGCTTCGGCCTCGACCAGTTCCAGCCAGTCGTCGTCCACAAGGTCTTTCTTGGTGACGGCGACGAGCCCTCGGCTCACTTGGAGCAGGTCCAGGATGGCGAGGTGCTCGCGGGTCTGCGGCATCACCGATTCGTCGGCGGCGATTACGAGCAGCGCCAGATCGATGCCGCCCACTCCGGCCAGCATGTTCTTGATGAACCGTTCGTGGCCCGGCACGTCGACCAGGCTGACCTCGCGCCCGCTGGGCAGGGTCATCCAGGCAAATCCGAGGTCAATGGTCATCCCCCGCCTCTTCTCCTCATCGAGGCGGTCGGGGTCTATGCCGGTGAGAGCTTCGACCAGCACGGATTTGCCGTGGTCTACGTGGCCTGCGGTGCCAATAACAAACATAGGGATGGTTGAACCGCTTTCCAAGGATGCGGGAAGGATAGCATATTCAAGGGCGGGCCTACGGGCAGGCGGGAACGTCGCGCGAATTGTAGGGGCGTCCCTCGTGGGCGCCCTGCGAGGCGGCGGGCAACACGCAACCCACCGTCGTTCCCGACCCCGATCGGGAACCCAGGGCGGCGCGTGGCGGGGCCCTCTGCCTTATGGTAAAATACCCACCGGAGGACGCAATGACCACCGTTGAAGCCAACGCCGAGCGCATATTCGCAGACGCCCGCCTTATGCGGGACGCCGCCCTTTCGCAGATGGCCGCCGGGGACATTCGGGACGCGGCGGAAAAAGCGTGGTGCGCCACCATGCGCGCCACGGAGGCCCTAGTCCTAGCCCGCACCGGCCAGGAGCCGGGTAAGTCCACCGACGCCGGCCGGCGGCTTCGGTCCCTCTCCATGAAAGACCGTTCCCTTGACTACCTTGTGCTTCGCTACCACTATCGCCAGGAGGTACTCCACGGAGAGTGCTTCTACCACAATTATTACGAACTGGAGGAGATTGACCTCCTGGTCAGCCAGACCTCCGACTTCGTACTGGACGCTGAGAGGCTGGCCCAACCGTAGGGGCACCCCCCCACCGTCGTTCCCGACCCCGATCGGGAACCCAGGGCGGCGGCGCGGGGTGGGGTCATTCTGAGCGGAGCGAAGAATCTGCTTGGCAAGCAAACAGGGTCCGAATTCGTCGTTCCTGGGCCGCGCAGATGCTTCGTCGGCGGGAGTAATTCGAGAGTGAGCGGTCTGACCCACTCCTCAGCATGATAGGCGGTGTTGGGCGATTTCATGAGATAATAGAGATTGGAGGATTACAATGTCTGAGAATCTGCTCGTGGCAGTCATTGGGAAAGGGAATTCAGGGAAATCTCACACTTGGAATACGTTGTTTGGTAAAACTGTGCGCACTAGGAAAAATATTCGCAGGCTTGACTTGGGGAGTGGGAAATCTGTCGACGTGTTCCTTGTAAGTGGGTCTCCGGAAGAACGTAAAAGGTACGTAGGTGACATAATTGATAATAAGAAACCGAGGATAGTTCTATGCTCAATTCAGTATGGAGCAAAAGCTATGGATACCATTAGGTGGTTTGTGGAGAACGATTATTTTATATTCGTTCAGTGGCTTAATCCTGGGTTTCAGGACAACACTGATAAAGCGTACGTTGATCACCTAGGGTTAACGGAAAAAATCCTTTGCAAGGAATCAATACTTGGTATTCGTAACGGCAGGTTACCTGCAGTCAGGAGAGTAAGTGAAATAAGAGATTTCATTCTCGGATGGGCTGAGAGTAGAGAGCTCGTTAAGAATTAAATTCGCATGAACAGACGACAGATCCTCCAGCGATTGGAAAGGACGGTTCAGACAGGTTTCGGTCTGGTCATGTTATCCGTCCTGTTAGCGTGTGGGTCGCCAACTCCAGAGCCTGCCCTAGAACCCCGCCTTTTGGAGATTGTGGTCTTGGGCAAGGCCGGTGACTGCAACTTCAGTATAGCCGGCGGGGATTTCGCAGAACTCACTACAGAGGAGCTAGAGGCGATATTCCGCTATGACGGTTGCTCAGAAGAGCAAGTCAAGCTACGGCTTGACAGCTTTGACCGCCTCCAGGCCGAGGCAAGGCAAACCCAGGCTGAACTGGCCTTGACGGAGACGGCGTGGGAGACTTGGACGGTCGAGGAGTTGTCCAGGTGTCCTGAAATCGCTGACACCGCGCGGAGGTCGGCCTGCGAGGAGAAGCTACGGGTCGAACACCAACTCTCCCTCCTACACCTCTCTCAACTTCCAGAGGAGCAGGTTGCAGAATGGAGGAATCACGAAAGAAGGCTGGAGCGGGCTGCGGAGATAGTAGAGGCTTCGACGCACTTTCCGACACAGGCAACCTGCGAACGGCTTCGTCAGGTGTTCGAGGATACCAAGGGGGCCCTAGAATTCATCAGGGATCTAGGCAGTCCCGATGACTACCTGGGAATTGAGGCGTACTTGGTTTCCTTTGTCCGAATCTCCGAGGAGCTAGTGCGCTCCTGCTTGTCCCTAGTCTCCACCCCTACTCCTTGACCGTGCGCTTGTCGGGCTGAATTATGCGATTGTAGGCGCGGCCACAGGGGTCGGAGTTGGTGGTATAGGGGGATGCTTCTTCCCCCGCTCATGGTGAGCTTGTCGAACCATGACATGATGTGATGGGTGGGCAAGGTGGAGCCGCTATGAGAATGTGCGGTTGGGATTACTTGGCCTGCTCAGCGATCAACGCGCACACAGCGCCCACAAGTTCTATGGGCACCTCCATCACCACCTGCGTTGAGTCCTCCAGGGCGGCTTCGTCCTCTGCAACGGCTTCCTCCTCGGTCAGCGAATCGTAGTGCTGGAGGACGCGCTGCACGCGGTCCTCGTCCCATCCGGGCGGAAAGTTTAGCTTGTTCTTCATATTCCTTTCCTTCTCATGCGCCTCCGGAAGGCGGCGAGCGGTTTTCCCCTCAATTCGTAAGCTGTGATTACGAAGACTTGGTCAGGCTCTCGGTCTGGCACATAGGGCGGCGGGCCTAGGGGAACAGGAACCTTTGAAACACCTCGTTGCCCAGCAGCATGCCCTTTGGAGTAAGGACCAGGCGGTCTTCCTGCCAGGCCAGCAGCTCCAGGCCCAGCAGTTCGTCGATTTGGGGGCCGTACGTTTCGACGAGTCCGACGCCAAAACGGCGTCGGAACGCTCCCCGCGAGACGCCTTCGCTGAGGCGCAGCCCCAGCATCATGGTCTCCGCCATCTCAAGGCGTTGGTCTATGGCCTCTATCATGTCCAGCAGGCCGTACTCCCCCAGGTCTGCGGGCCTGACTTTGGCCGAGGTCAGCGCCCCGGCCAGTTGTATGTACCGCCTCGGCGAGCGCAGGTTGGAAAACCTGTAGCCGTTGAGATATGAGTGCGCCCCCGGCCCAATGCCAAGATAGGGACGGTTTCGCCAGTAGGTGAGGTTGTGCTGGCACTCGCGGCCGGGCAGCGCCCAGTTGGAGATTTCGTAGTGGCGGTGGCCTGCCTCCTCTGCCAGCTTTCCGGCGAGTTGGTACATGTCGGCGGCGAGGTCGGGGTCGGGGAGGGGTACGCTGCCCCGGCGCACCGACGCTTCCAGGGGAGTGCCTTCTTCCAGGGTGAGGCCGTACATGGAAACGTGCTGCGGCGCATCTTCCAGCGCCTCCTCCAACGTGGCGCGCCACTGGTCCAGCGTCTGGTAGGGAAGGCCGTACATCAGGTCCATGTTGATACTGGCAAATCCACCGTTGCGCGCCGTGTGGTGAGCGTCCAGCGCTTCTTGGGCGGTATGGCGGCGTCCCAGCAGTTGGAGCAGCCCGTCGTCCAGGCTCTGCACTCCGATGGAAAGGCGGTTTATCCCCGCCTTCAGCCACGCCTCGATCCGCTCTGCGTTAATGTCGCCGGGGTTGCTTTCCAAGGTGATTTCAGCGCCGTCGGCAAGATGGAAAGCGGAGCGGACTTCGTCCAGGATGCGGGCGATGTCCGACGGCGGCAGGTAGGACGGCGTGCCTCCGCCAAAGAACACCGTGCCGACGTCAAGCGGATGATGCCGCGACAGGGCATCGCCCCAGAAGCGCGCCTCTTGGATGAGTGCATCGACGTATTCGGGGATCAGCGGCTCTATGCCTGCGTAAGTATTGAAGTCGCAGTAGGGGCACTTCGTCTCGCAGAAGGGGATGTGGATATAGAGCGAGACGGTATCCGCTTGGAACGATTCTTCTATGTGAAGGCGTTGGGTTTGCTTGACTGTCATGGCGCCGGTTCCATGCCGAAGTCTAAACGTTGAAGAGGAAGTGTATCACGTCGCCGTCCTGGACAGGGTAGCCCTTGCCTTCCACACGGAGCAGGCCCCTGCGCTTGGCCTCCGCCGTGGAGCCGCACTCCGCCAGGTCGTGGTAGGGGACGACCTCGGCCCTGATGAAGCCGCGCTCCATGTCGGAATGAATGCGTCCGGCGGCCTGCACCGCCGGGGTATTCCGGGGGACGGGCCACGCTCTGACCTCGACGGGGCCGCCGGTGAGAAACGAGACGAGGCCAAGCAGACGGTACGACGCTTGAACGACTTTGTCCTGCCCCGGTTCGCCCGCGTTGAGGGATTTCCTGAACTCGGCCTCATCCTCTTCGTCCATTTGGGAAAGCTCCTCTTCCAAGCGTCCGCAGATGGCGACGCAGGATACATTTGGCCGGTTGACCTCTTGCTGGACGTCCGCTTCCAGCCGGCTGATGCCGGACAGTTGGTCTTCTCCTACGTTCAGGAGCACAAGCAGGGGCTTGGCGGTGAGAAGCTGCAACGCGCTGATCCGCTTCTTTTCGTCATCGCTGAGGCCCTGCTCTCTCAGCGGCGTCTCTGCCATCAGGCCCTCGTTGATTTTCTTCAACAGAGCGCTTTCGCGGTTGATGCGGTCGCGTTCCTGCGCCTTTGCGCCCTTTAGTTCCGTGTCCAGCCTCTCCAAGCGGCGTTCCAAAATCACCACGTCGGAAAAGGTGAGTTCCATGTCCAAAGCAGCGATGTCCCGGAGGGGGTCGATGCTTCCCTGGATATGTGGCACGGCGGGATTTTGGAAGGCGCGCACCACGTGGACCAACGCGTCCACGCGTTGCAGGACGTTGAAGTATTCGCCGCCCATACCCTGGTCCTTGCCCAGCCCTTCCGGGGTGTTGAGCAGGTCGATGTATTGGACCTCGGCGTTGGTGACGCGTTTTGGCTTGAATATGCCGGCAAGTACGCCGAGACGCCCATCGGGCACCTTGGCCGCGCCGACGTTCGACTTGGCCGCCGCGCCCGACGCGGTGGAGACGCGTCCGCGGGTGAGCGTGTTGAATACGGTGGACTTGCCGCTTCCAGCCAGTCCGATGACGCCGAGTTCCATGGAGACGCTACTGAACGGCTATCAACCGGCCTTCGATGGTAGGGACGAAGAGCTTGTTGCCCGCCAGCACCGGCGAGGTTATAACCGATCCATCAACGGAGATGCGCCACTTCTCTTCGCCGTTGGAGATGTCCAGGCCGTAGACGTTGCCGTTAGTAGAGGTTTGCACAACCGTATCGCCGGTTATTATGGGAGAGGAGTAGAGCGTACCCAGGTCTTCCGTCTCCCACTCAAGAGCTCCCGTCTTCAGGTCGTAGGCGCGCAGTACGCCGCTAGTTGTGTTGACAAATAAAAGGGAGCCGTCGGTGGCCAAGTCGCCCACGACGGTATCACGCAGCCGTCTGGCCCACTGCAACCCCGGAATGGGGTCCGGTACCGGCGCCACGTTCCAGACCCAAAGCTGGAACCACCAGCTCCAGACCGCCTTTTGAAACGCCGTGCTCTTTTGCGTGTGATCGAAGGCTACCAGGGTGCCGCTGCGAGTCGCCACGTAAGTGATGCCGTCAACGATAGTGGTGGAGTTGTCTATGCCGCTGCCAAGGTCCACTTGATGGCGGAGCGTGCCGTTGTTAGCGTCGAACATATAGAGCTCGCGGTCCTGCCCTCCAAAGACCAGTATGCCCTGGTCAACGCTTGGCGAGGCCACCACCCAGTTATTGGTCATCCTCTTCCACCGCTCCTCTCCCGTTAGCGCATCCAGCACGTAGATTCCATTGTCGGATGAACCTACGTAGAGAGCGCCTTCGACAACGGCGGGGGCGCTGTAGACGGCTGCGCCCGTCTTGTATTCCCAGACCAGTTCGCCGGTCTTGTAGTCAAGGGCAATGACCCTGCCGTCGCGCAGTCCCCAGTAGAGGAAGTCACCGGCCACGGTCGGCGGTGAGTTGGGCTGTATATCCAGGGCGTATTCCCAAACCACGCCGCCGGATTCCATGTCCAGGGCCACAATGCGCCGGTCGTTGGTTCCGGCGAACACCAGGCCGTCCGCTACGGCGGGCACTCCCAGGATCTGTCCCTCCGCTTGAAATCGCCACGCTTCTTCACCGGAAGGAGTGAAGGCCGGGCCGGGGACCTGGCCGGTGTGGAAGTTGCCGCGCTGCGCGGTTACCCATTCGTCCGGGCCGGACACAGCGGTGATGGAGCTGGCAGGGTCGGGGAGGGGCGGGCGCGTCTCAATCAGGTTGAACGCCCACCATCCCGCAAACACTGCTACGGCAGCAATAGCGGCTGTCCAAGTGATGCGCTTGCGCTTTCTCAGTTGCCCCCAGTAACGCTCCAGCAATTTCTCCTCTTCCTCTACGGAGACAACCGGCTGGGCGACCAGCGAGCCCCAGCAGTTGAGACAGCGTCTGGTGGAAGCGGGGTTGCCCGTGCCGCAGTTGGGGCAGAAGATGCGCTCGGCGGTCTCCACGTCCACGTCGGGAGCAACGACGGTTGTTTGTTCCAGACTGGGTACCGTCTCCTCTTCCGCCTCCGCCTCGCTTTGCGGGGGCGGCCTCTGAGCAAGTTCAGGCCCAACCGCCTGGATAAGGCTTTCCACGAACTCGGTTGAGGTGGCAAAGCGGTTTTCAGGCTTGGGCTCCAGGGCTTTGAGGATGACCTCGTCGGCGTCGGGCGGCATACCTTCAACCAAGCGAGACGGAGCCTCCGGTATGTATCTGAGCTGCCTGGAGAGGACGGAGTGAGGCGTCAGAGCATCAAAGGGAGGGCCGCCGGTCAGAAGCTCGTAGGCAAGCACCGCCAGTGAATAGACGTCGCTGTACGGGTTGTAGTGGAGTCCCTGATTCTGCTCGGGCGCTGAGTATCCGGGCAGGGGTACGTTTATGGTAGTCCTAACCAGGGCGTGGGCGCTTTCCACCAGCCTCACTATGCCGAAGTCGGATACCATTACCCGGCCGGATTGCTTGTCGTAGAAGACGTTGCTGGGCCGGATGTCCCGGTGCAGTATTTTCCCGGCCTGAGCGAAGTCCAGCGCCGAAGCCACCTGCTTCAGGACGTGTATAACCTCGCCTACGGGCATGGTCTGCGCTTTGCGGGCTTTGAGGGTAGGCCATGGCACGTAGTCCATCACAATGGCGGTGTCCTCTTCGACATGCTCGATACCGCGCACCGGCACGATATTGGGATGTTGAAGACGGCTCACCTGCACCATCTCTTCCAGGAAGACGCGCAGCGCTTCCTGCTCATTGGTAAAGTAGGCGTGCAGTATTTTGAGAACGACGACGGAGCCGGTTTCAGTATCGCGGGCGCGAAGGATGGATGCGATACCGGAGGTGCTCAACCATTCTATGACTTCATATTTTCCTAAGAGTTCGCTTGCAGTAGGGTTCATGTGTATTAAAGAGGGGCAAAATAGACGCAAAGACAGGGGCGGTCTTTAACGAGGAGCCAGCAATCGCTATCTGATGAACGTGTTGTATCCATTAAGAGTATTGTAAGGTATCCGTCGTGTCAACGAAAATCTCCCGGAAGAAAGAAAGAGGGCTTCCGTGATTTACGTTCTTCACGGTGAAGACGATTTTTCCAAGAAGGCGTTCTTGAACGGTCTGCGGGAAGAGATAGGCCAGCCTGACGTAAGAGACGCCAACACCACGGTCCTGGAAGGCCCGGACCTCAAGTTGCCCCATTTGCTGGAGGTAGCTAACGTTGTGCCCTTCCTGGCGGAGCGACGCCTGGTGATTGCCGCGGGACTGCTGGGACGCTTTGAAGAAGCGCGGCCGGCGCGGAGAGGCAGGGCGTCGGGCGGAAGGCAGAACGACCCTCTTGAAGAGTGGAAGGGCCTGGCCGGGCCGCTGAGCGAACTGCCCCCCACTACTCTGCTGGTGTTCCTGGAAGGAAGGCTGCGCAGGGGCAATCCGTTGCTGTCGGAGCTGAGCGACGTGGCGGAGGTAAAGGAGTTCCGCATCCTGACCGGGGATGCCCTGAGCCGGTGGCTGTCAAACAGGGTAAGGGAGATGGGGTTGAGGATTACCGGCAGAGCCGAACGGCAATTGATAGACCTGGTGGGCGGAGACTTGTGGGTGATGCATGGGGAGTTGGAGAAGCTGGCTCTGTACGCAGACGGCGAGACCATCGACCATGAGGCGGTGCAACTTCTGGTGGCTAATTCAAGGGAGGCCAACATATTCAGAACGGTGGATATGGTGTTGGGAGGAAGGACGTCGAATGCCCTGCGCCTGATAAAGCAGATGCAAGAAAGCGGAGCGGACGCCGGCTATATCATAGCTATGCTGGCGCGCCAGCTGCGGTTGATGCTGCTGGCCAAAGACCTGATCGGGCAGGGTGTGTCGGGTTCGGAAATGGGAAGGCGTTTGGGACTGACGGCTGAGTTCGCGGTGAAGAGAACCCTGGAACAGGCGCGCCGTCACGACAAGGAGAAGATGGCGGCGATGTACGTCAGTTTGATGGAAGCGGACTTGGCCATCAAGAGAGGCCAGCTCAGCGACGATCTTGCCGTAGAGACGCTGTTCGTTGAGCTGGCTCAGGCGTCGCGGAGCGAGGCGGGGGCTAGTCGTAGCGTCTTTCGTTGAAGCAGGCGACGGGCGTGAAATAGGTTCACGCCCAGCGCAACTACGACGCATCCGTTAGGCGCGCGACCGATTCTACCTTCTCGGAGGAGGAGGTGGCGGTGGTGGCGGCTTAAGAGAGCGGTCAGGCGGGGGTGTTAAGCCTCTCGATTCCTCGACTCTAGCCGGGGGGGGGATCGGTTCTTTGGCCATGGCCTTACTCCTTAGGTTTGTCCAAAGGTTCGTGTCTCATTAATTCTACCATTTCTACGTCCTTGACGGGAACTACTATCGCAACAACACCCTCAAGCGGAATACGCTTGTCATACTCCAACCATTCACCCTCTGCAATTGTGAAGTGGCCTTGATCCGGGTGGCTCGGCCACTCCTCAGGCCATCCGTAAAGGCGGCGTTGTCCCTTGAGGTGCAATATCACGTAACAGTCCGAGTTTCGGTAGAACGTAGAATACCACTCTGTTGGATACGCGGTTTCTTTTGTGGCTTTTAGCCGCCGGAAGAATCCATGTAGCATGTCGTGATTGGCCAGATAGACAGCAACTATAGCTACGATTACAGCGACGAGCACTGATACTAAGATTTCGAAATCTGCGATCCAAGCAACCTCAAAATTGATAGTGGGCGCTATCCATTGGATTCCTTGGACAATTGCCTGGGCAATGATTGTGAATATCAATGCCTGAACAACGCGCTCGAATTCATTGGGTCTTGGATACGAAGTCAACCAATGAAACAAAGCCGCAGCCACGAAGCCAGGAAGGAGGAAGGATAGGATGCTAACAACTTCACTTGATGCCCAACTCATGATTGCTACATCTCAAAGCAATACTATAAAGAACTCTCCGGAATCTTCAAGCGCTTTGGTTGACCAGTTGGAGACCTTAATCGCAGGGGCTAGTCGTAGCGTCTTTCGTTGAAGCAGGCGACGGAATGATTGTCCGCGATCAGGCGCAGGGCCGGCCTGGGGCTGTTGTGGCAGACGCCGGTTGCGTAGGGGCATCTGGGAAGGAAGGAGCAGTGTTCCGGCGGGGTGTCGAGCTCAGGCGGCCTCCCCGGCATGGAGACAAGCTCTCGCTCTGCGTCGTCCAGCCTGGGCAGCGCTTGAAACAGACCGACAGTGTAGGGATGCGCGGGCCTCTTGAAGAGATCGATGGTTCCGGCCCGTTCCACGATGGTCCCGGCGTACATGACCGCCACGGAGTCGGCCATCTGTGCGACGACGCCCATGTCGTGGGTTATGAGGAGAATGGCGGCGCCGTACTCCTCTCTGAGGTAGCGGAGATGGCTGAGGATAGCGGCTTGAAGAGTGGAATCCAGATTGGAGGTGGGCTCGTCGGCAATGAGAAGCTTGGGCCTGAGGGCCAGAGCAATGGACAGCATGACTCGCTGGCACATGCCGCCGCTCAACTGGAAGGGGTATTGCGTAAGCACGTGCGATGCGTCGGGCAACCCCATTTCCACCAGCAGTTCTTCGGAGCGTTCGCGGGCCTCGCGCTTGGTCATGCCCGTGTGCGCGAGCAGCACCTCCTGCACCTGAACGCCGATGGGTATGCTGGGGTTCAGCGAGGCTCTTGGGTCCTGGAAGACCATGCCTATGAGGGGGCCTCTAACGGCGCGGATGCTCTCTTTGTCCATCTCCAGGAGGTTGGCGCCGCCCATTCTAACGCTTCCCGCCGTTACCCGCCCCGGAAACGGCAGAAGACCAACGGAGGCGAGAGCCGTGACGGACTTGCCGGAACCGCTTTCTCCTACTAAGGCAACAATGGAGTTCTCTTCCACGGAGAGGTCAACGCCATTGACCGCGTTGATTGGCCCGAGCTTGGTATCAAAACGGACGTAAAGGTCTTCTATTTCAAGGAGCGCCATGGGGAGCCTCATCCGGGACTAAGACCGAGGGTTGTACAACCCTGGGGTTTAGTGTGGCACTCTGCATTCAGGATGTCAACAAAACCTTTCAAGTCACGTCTTTGATTGTGTTCAATTTCACTTGAAAGCTAAATGTTCCCCATGATATGGTGTAGCAGGTTCTAACCAGGGACACTGTAGGGAAACATGCTTGACAACTATTTTCAACAGTACGGCGTTCTGGCCCTCTTGGTTGTACTCTCCATAATCATTCCGGCAAGTATGCTGATACTGTCCTGGCTGGCCTCCTTTATTCGCATCCGGCCCAGAAAGCCGGATCCCGTCAAGAGACAGCTATACGAATGCGGCGTGGAGCCTATAGGGGGCCGCCGCTGGTCGCAGTTCAACTTCCGCTACTACGTGTACGCCCTTCTCTTTGTCATCTTTGACATAGAGACGGTTTTCCTCTATCCGTGGGCCGTGCAGTACCAGCAGCTTGGACTGTTTGCCCTCTTTGAGATGTTGGTCTTTGTTCTGATACTTGTGATAGGACTGGTATACGCTTGGCGCAAACGCGCCTTGGAATGGGAGTAGCCGAATGGAGAACGGGCAGAGCTCTAAAACGATACCTCTCTTCGCCACAACGTGGCAGTTGGATAGAGAAGAGGGAGCCAGGATACAGCACCTGAAGGATACCTCCCTGGCGCCATACGACGAGCCGTTGCTGGAGATCCCGGAAGACATTGGGCGAAACGTAGTGGTGACCTCGGTGGATGCGCTGCTGAACTGGGGACGCCGTTCCGCGGTGTGGCCGCTGGCCTTCGGGCTGGCCTGCTGCGCCTTTGAAATGATGGCGAGCGCAATGTCCCGCTTCGACATATCCAGATTCGGAATGGAGGTGTTCCGCGCGTCGCCGCGCCAGGCCGATCTGATGATTGTGGCGGGCACCGTTACCTGGAAGATGGGAGAGGCGATAAAGCGCATCTACGACCAGATGGCGGAGCCCAAGTGGGTGATCTCCATGGGGGTGTGCGCCACCAGCGGCGGGCCTTACTACCAGTCCTATAGCGTGGTGCCCGGCGTGAACCACATAGTTCCCGTGGACGTCTACGTGCCGGGCTGCCCTCCACGCCCGGACGCCCTTCTCTACGGCATTATGCAGCTTCACGACAAGATCAAGAAGTACAGTCTGACCAGAAAGCCGGCGGGTCGGTAGCAGATGATTACGGCCCTGCGGGGAGAAGAGTTGGCGCAGCGCATTGGGGAGGCGCTTCCGTCCGTTGTGCATGAGCGCGGCGAAGCCGAGGTTTGGGTCTTGCCCGAATCCGTGTTGGACGTTTGCCGCCACCTGGCAAAGACCCCCGGGTTGGAGTTCAATATGCTGAATTCGATCTCAGCGGTGGACTACGTAGACCACTTCGAGTTGGTCTATCACGCGACGTCCACCATCAATATGCTCAGCGCCGTGGTGAAGACCAGAGTGTACGGACGCGAAACTCCGTCATTGCCTTCGGTCACCGGCGTATGGCAAGGGGCGGACTTTCAGGAGCGCGAAATCTGGGATCTGATGGGCGTGGCGTTCGAAGGCCATCCCAACCTGAAACGCATCATGCTCTGGGAAGGATACGAAGGCCACCCGCTGAGAAAGGATTACATGGAGCCACCCAGGTAACGGGGATATGACTTTAAGCGAGCCGATTACAGTAAACATAGGCCCTCAGCACCCAAGCACTCACGGGGTGCTGAGGCTGCGCGTCACCTTTGACGGCGAGGTCATAGTGGACCTGGAACCCGTATTCGGCTACCTCCATCGCGGGTCGGAGAAGCTTGCCGAAGAGAGGACGTATACTCAAGTCATCACGTTGACGGACCGCTTGGACTACGTGGCGTCCATGACCAACAACCAGGCTTACGTCATCGCCTGCGAAAAGCTGGCCGACGTGAAAACGCCGGAGCGGGCCAAGTATCTGCGAACCATAGCGGCGGAGCTTCAGCGCATCGCCAGCCACCTTGTAGCCACGGGGTTCCTGCTGAACGATTTGGGCGCATTCGCCACTCCTCTGATGTACTGCTTCAGGGAGCGCGAGAAGATACTTGACATGTTCGAGATGCTGTGCGGAGCCAGAATCACCGTCAGCTATATGAGGGTGGGAGGCGTGTTCCAAGACACGCCCGCCGACTTTTGGCCGGCCTTCAAGAGATTCCTGGAGGAGATGCCCCACTACATAGATGAATATGAGCAGCTCTTGACGGGAAACGAAGTGCTGTTGACCAGAACAAAGGGCGGCAACACGCTGTCCAAGGAACTGGCCCTGAACGCGTCCATTACAGGCCCGGTCCTTCGCTCTACGGGCTTCTCCTGGGACCTGCGAAAAGCGGATCCTTACGAACTCTATGACAGGTTCGACTTTGACGTGCCGGTAGGGGAACAGGGCGACAACTTTGACAGGTTCTACATCAGGATGCGGGAGATGAGGCAGAGCCTTCGCATCCTGGAGCAGTGCCTGGAGCAGATAGAACCGGGTCCGGTAAAGGCGGACGTTCCATATCTCTACCGTCCTCCTGCCGGAGATTCGTACGGCAGGGTAGAATCGCCCAAGGGCGAGCTTGGCTTCTATCTGGTCAGCGACGGCGGCATTTCGCCCTACAGGTGCAAGATACGCTCTCCCTCCCTGATAAACATGACTGCGATCAAGGAGATGCTGGTAGGCTGGAAGCTGGCCGATATGATAGTTACCCTGGGAAGCGTAGACATCAACATGGGCGAGGTTGACCGCTGATGGACTCGCTGCTGGCAGGCAACTCCATATACAGGAACGTCTATTGCTTTTGGGGGGCAAACCCGGGGAACGCCGCTTATTGCACCCCCGAAGGCGCTGCCGCCATAAAAGACGGGATACTGCCCGCCGGCCTGGAGTGGCTTGCCTTCACTCTGGCCGCGCTCAGCGTGATAATGCTGGTAGTCAACGTTTTCCTTGCCGGCGCCGCGCTTTTCACATACGTGGAGCGCCGTCTGCTGGGGCGGTTCCAAGGCCGCCTGGGACCCAATCGAGTCGGGCCTTTTGGGGTACTACAGCCCATTGCGGACGGGCTAAAGCTTTTGACCAAAGAGGACACCATGCCGGAAGGCACCGACCGCTGGGTTTTCAACCTGGCTCCCATGATAATGATGGGCTCCGGCATACTGGTCTTGGCCGTGCTGCCTTTCGGCAAGAACTCGTTTATTGCCGACCTGAACATTGGCATTCTGTATGTGTTTGCCGTGACCGGAGTGAATACACTGGCAATGTTCATGGCTGCGCTGGCAACCGGCAACCGTTACGCCATGTTT
The DNA here is from genome assembly GCA_963667055.2 of Dehalococcoidia bacterium. GTDB lineage: Bacteria > Chloroflexota > Dehalococcoidia > Lucifugimonadales > QGNO01 > DAOUJH01. Next base: position 276,424 of record OY762956.1, on the reverse strand, counting down.
GGAGGGATGAGGGCGGTGGCGCAGCTCATCAGCTATGAGATACCGGTGGTGCTTTCCGTGGTTGGAATCATCCTCATGGCAGGCACCATGTCTTTGGTAGGCATAGTGGAGGCGCAGAAGGTGCCCTTCCTGATAGTGCAGCCCCTGGCCTTCTTCATATTCCTGGCCGGAACCTCCGCCGAAATGAACCGCTCGCCGTTCGACCAGGTAGAGGCCGAGGGCGAAATAATAGCGGGATACCATACCGAGTACAGCGGCATGAAGTTCGGCATGTTCCAGGCAGCCGAATTCGGCGCATTGCTGATTACGTCGGCGTTGCTGGCCACGTTGTTCCTGAAAGGGTGGGAAGGGCCGTTTCTTCCATCGCACGTCTGGTTTCTGCTGAAGGTTGGACTCTTTGCCTTCATCTTCGTATGGTTCAGGGCTACGCTGCCCAGGCTGCGCGTGGATCAGATCATGGCGTTTGCCTGGAAGTTCCTGTTGCCGCTAAGCTTGCTGAACATCTTTGTGGTAGCAGTGGAAGTATTGATATTCGGAGAAGAGGTTGTGGTTGACGGGGTAACCAGAAGAGTCTTGACCACCGGGGATATGTGGGTAATGGGCGGAATCAATCTGGTGGTGGCGCTGCTGGGAATAGCCGTATTGGCCAAGCTTGTTGGGTTGAATGCCGTAGAATCCACGCCGGTGGCTCGGAAAGCCGCCGCCGCAGAGGTGTCATAGATGTATGGAGTAGGAATCTTCAAGGGTTTGATGGTGACCATGAAGAACTTTGTGAGAAAGCCGTTCACCATCCAGTACCCGGAGCAGCGCGTGGCACAGCATCCACGATTTCGCGGCGAGGAGTTCGCCTGGTACGAAGAGAGATGCACCGGCTGCGCCAGCTGCGCCAAATACTGCCCTCTGGGGATCATACGCATTGTGACGCACCCCGGCGGGGAATATATGCCCGAAGGCCAGTCGTACGCCATAGACGCCTTTGACATAGACATAGCGCGGTGCATGTTTTGCGGGCTATGCGTTGAGGCTTGCCCGTACGACGCGCTGTTCATGGGGAGCGGCTTTGAAGAAGGGCAATACAGCCGCAAGGACCTGGTCATAACGGTGGACAGGCTGCGAAAAGCGGACAAGAAGCCCAGCACGTGGTTCAGGCCTCAGCTTGAGAACAAGGGGTACGATCCGCATAAGGATCCGGCGCTGGACTGGGGAAACGCGGGGCGCGAGCCCTGGCCGTACCACATGCCTCAGAGGCCCGCGCAGTCGAACGGCGCACAGGAAGAGGCCAATTGATAGTCCAGGACGTTCTTTTCTGGGCGCTTGCCGCGATTAGCGTGGCGGCTTCAATTCTTGTGCTCAGATTCGAAAACCTGTTCAGGGCCGCTCTGATGCTTGTAGTCACCTTCGGCGCGGTGGCGGGCCTGTTCGTATTGCTCAACGCCGAGTTTCTTGCCGTAGTGCAGGTGCTGGTTTACATTGGCGCAATAGCGGTGCTCATCATCTTCGGCGTCCTGCTCACACAGGACATAGAGGTGGGGAATCCTTCCAACAAGCTACACCTTCGCCTGCCCGCTATGATGGGGTCCGGTCTTGTCCTGGCCGTTCTCGTTTTTGTCATCGGGGATACCAATTGGGATCTGATGGAGCGAACGCTCTCCGCCGAAAGCATGGACAAGGTGGAGCAGGTGCTTTCAGCCACGCCGCAATGGCTGGCCGGCCTCCTGCTCGAGCCGTGGGTGCTGGCCTTCGAGGCGGTCTCGATCCTTTTGCTGGCGGCGATAATAGGCGCCATAGTACTTGTACGGGAGCGGCAGTCTTGACACTGGAGAATGTCCTCATACTGTCGGCGGTACTGTTCAGCATTGGACTGTACGGCGTTCTGACCAAGCGGAACGCCATAACTATGCTCATGGCCATAGAGCTGATGTTCAACGGCGTTATCCTTGCCGCCGTGGCCGCGGCGCGGTACGTTACGCCCGCCGCGCTGCGCGCCGACCCCACTTCGACGGCTGACTCCATGGTGCAGATGGCGCTTACGGGGCAGGTGTTCGCCATGTTCATCATTGCGGTGGCGGCGGCAGAAGTGTCTCTGGGAATCGCCATTATAATTGCCGTCTACCGGGCAAGGCGCACGGTGGACGTGACACAGGTCAACTTGATGAGGCGGTGACGTAGTGTGGGTTGATTACTTGAAAGCGCCGAACTTGATAGTTGCCGAGATGTGGAAGAACCTCCTGGAAGGGGAGGGACTTCCCGCCAGGATACTCCCGGAAGGGGATATCCTGGACTGGGCGGAAGAGAGCCCCTTCAAGGTGATGGTGCCGCGGGGCAGGGAACACGTCGCCGATGAAATCTTGAGGAAGCTGTGAAGGTCCTATGATAACCGAACCGATAGCCTGGGCCATACTGTTCCTACCCCTTGTATCGCTTGCTCTCATCGTGCTGGTCATTCGTCCTTTGGCGCGGAGCGTCGACCAGCGTCTGAGCGGGTACGCCACCATACTCACCATAGGGCTTGCCTTTGCGCTATCGATATGGGCCCTGGCGAGCACGGTAGGCAACCACGACGCAATCGGCTGGGACTCGCATACATGGCTCACCATCGGCGAGCTGGAGATAAAGATAGGCATCCTCATGGATCCGCTCACCGCCATCATGCTGGTGGTGGTCACCGGCGTCAGCTTGATGGTGCAAATCTATTCGCTGGGCTACATGGAGAGGCACGAGTACTCCCGCTATTACGCCTACATGTCGATATTCACCACCTCCATGGTGGGGATTGTCCTGGCGAGGAGCATCCTCCAGATATACGTGTTCTGGGAGCTTGTCGGTTTGAGTTCGTACCTGCTGATCGGGTTCTGGCATCAGCGGCCCGCTGCGGCGGCGGCGGCAAAGAAGGCGTTTTTGATAACCCGCATCGGAGACGTGGGTTTTCTGCTGGCCATCCTCTACCTCTTCATGCAGAAGGACTTCTACCTGGGTCAGGGGCTAAATCCGTTTGAGATTCCCGACATACTCGGCTCCGCGGGCGGCTTGACCGCCTTCGCGGCCACATGGCTGTCGCTGGGTATATTCGCCGGCGCGGTGGGCAAATCGGCCCAGTTCCCTCTGCACACCTGGCTCCCCGACGCCATGGAGGGCCCCACTCCGGTCAGCGCCCTGATACATGCCGCGACCATGGTTGCCGCGGGCGTATTTCTCATTGTGCGGTTCTTTGGACTCATCGCCGAATCCGAAACGGCTCTGACGGTGGTGGCGCTGGTTGGCGGATTCACGGCGGTGTTTGCCGCCGGAATGGGGCTGGTGATGTACGACATCAAGCGGGTACTGGCCTACTCCACGGTCAGCCAGCTTGGCTACATGGTGGCCGCCGTGGGCATAGGCGTTCCGGCAGTGGCGATGTTCCATCTGTTCACCCACGCCTTCTTCAAAGCGCTGCTATTCCTTGGGTCAGGCAGCGTCAACCATGCCACGGGCACGTTCGACATGCGGTATATGGGAGGCTTGCGCAAGCAGATGAAGTGGACTTACTTCACCTTCCTGATAGGCTCATTGAGCCTGGCGGGCATCTTCCCCCTGGCCGGATTCTGGAGCAAGGACGAGATCCTTCTGGACGCCTGGCACGGCGGCGGCGTCAGCCAGGTAGTGTTCTGGCTTGCTTTGGCCACTGTCTTCCTCACGGCGTTCTACATGTTCCGCGTCATCTACATGACCTTCCACGGCCAGTTCCGCGGAGGCATAGAGAAGGAAGACCCGGAGAACGCCGGGCACGGCGTCCACCTGGCAGAATCGCCGTGGGTGATGGTATTGCCGCTCGGCATACTGGCGGTTGCTTCAATAGCGGCGGGTTACTTTGTCAATCCGCTGAACGACCTGGGGAACATACCGGCGCACTGGTTCGTCGAGTTCCTGGGAGGGCACGTCAAGAAGTTCAGCCTGGTGATTGCCGGAGTTTCAACAGCCGTGGCGCTGCTGGGGATAGGGCTGGCCACGTTGATGTACCAGACAGGGGCAATATCGCCTCAGAGCGTGGGGCGGTTGTTCGGTCCGGTCAGGAACCTCCTCTTCAGGAAGTACTACATGGACGAATTGTACGAAGGCGTCGTAGTGTATCGCGTCTTCTATCAGGGCGGAGTCAGGTTCCTCGACTGGTTCGACAGGGAGGTAGTGGACCGCATCGTCGAATTCATAGGCCTTGTCGGCCGCAATGCGGGGAGGGTTGTCGCTCCCATACAGAACGGCCAGGTCCAGGCCTATGGCGTCGTTGTCTCGTTGGGAATGTTGCTGATTCTAGGAGCGTATCTTGTACTTGGCAGATAGACATATGAGGAGAGCCAGTTGCTAAGCGCGGCGCTTTTCCTACCACTGGCGGGGGCGCTGTTCATCCTCTTGTTCATCAAGGGGCCCAGAGCCGTCCGTCTGGTTGCCGTCGGCGTAACCGTCGTTGAACTGGCTCTGACGTCCGTGGTGTTTTACATCGTGTACCGGGACGGGGGCGACGCCCTCCATCTGGTCGAAAAGGTCACTTGGATAGAGTCGCTGAACGTCCAGTACTTCCTGGGAGTGGACGGCTTGAGCGCGCCGCTGGTGTTCCTGACCGGACTGCTGGGGCTGTGCGCCGTGTTCGCGTCCTGGAAGGTTAACGATAGGGTAAAAGAGCACTTCTTCTGGCTCCTGGTGTTGCAGACCGCCGTGATGGGCGTCTTCACGTCGTTGGACTTTGTCCTGTTCTTCATCTTCTGGGAACTGGAACTGATCCCTATGTACTTCCTCATCTCCATTTGGGGCACGGGCCGAAAAGAGTACTCGGCCATGAAGTTCCTCATCTTCACCATCGCAGGGTCGGCGCTGATGCTGATCGGGATTCTGGTGCTCTACTTCTCGACGGGCACCTTCGACATGACAGAACTGGGCAACCGCAATCTGACCGACCTGCTCATCCCCGCACAGATGGTCTTCCTGCTCTTCTTTGTGGCGTTTGCCATAAAGCTGCCGGTATGGCCCGTGCACACATGGCTGCCCGACGCGCACACCGACGCGCCCACGGCGGGCAGCGTCATGCTTGCCGGTGTCCTCATCAAGATGGGCGGCTACGGCTTGATACGCATCAACACGGCCATGTTCCCCGGCATAACCAGCGACTATTCATGGCTCATAGTGACGCTCGCGGTGGTCAGCATAATGTACGGGGCAATGGTGACCATACGCCAGAGCGACCTCAAACGGTTGATTGCATACAGCAGCGTCAGCCACATGGGGCTGGTGCTGCTGGGGATAGCCTCTCTGGGCGCGGCGGGCCAGGTCAGCGCGGTAGGGCTGAACGGCGCGGCCATGCAGATGTTCACCCACGGAACCATAACCGGCCTTCTGTTCCTGCTGGTGGGACAGGTATACGAAAAGGCTCACACTCGCTACATCCCGGACATGGGCGGGCTGGCGTCGCGGATGCCGTTCCTGGCTACCGCGATGATAGTGGCCGGTCTGGCCTCGCTGGGCTTGCCCAGCCTCAGCGGGTTTGTGTCGGAAGTGCTTGTATTCCTCGGCGCGTTCGAAGTGTGGTCATGGCCCACGGCGATAGCCGTGTTCAGCATTGTTCTAACCGCCGGATACATCCTATGGATGATCCAGCGCGTGATGTTCGGGCCGGAGAAGCCCCGCTTCTCCGAAGTCGGCGACGCCAGCCTGGTCGAGGCGATCCCCGTGGTGCTGCTGGTGGCGTCGATTATTCTGGTGGGCATTTACCCCGCTCTGGTTACGGACGTGTTCTCCTCCACTCTCAATCCCATGGTGGCGGCACGGTTTGGATAAGAACGGATGACAGCACACGACATCTATCTCATATCTCCGGAAATCGCGCTCGCTTCCGTCGGGGGAGTGGTGGTCGTCCTCGACCTGTTGCTGCGCGACAAGCGGCTCCTGCCCATAATCGCCGTCCTGGGCTTGCTTGTGCCGGCGGGCTTCGCCGTCGTCTTGTGGGGCGACGTCAGCGCCGAGAGCGGCGGCGCGCTGACCGGCCTATTCGATACGGTGGTCGTGGACAAGTTCGCCCTGTTCTTCAAGTTCCTGGTGCTGAGCATCGCGGCGCTTGTCGTGCTGGGTTCCAGGGACTTCGCGGAGAAGTTCCACCGTTCGCAGGGCGAGTTCTACGGCATAATCCTGCTATCCGCGGTGGGCATGATGCTGGTGGCGGCTACCAAGGAGCTTGTATCCATCTACGTCAGCCTTGAACTGGCGACCTTGCCCATTGCGGCGCTGGCCGCTTTCATGCGGGACGAACGGTCCAGCGAGGCCGGTCTGAAGTTCCTCCTGCTGGGCGCGGTGAGTTCGGCGCTGCTGCTGTACGGCATGGTTCTGGTCTATGCGTTCACCGGCAGCACGCATCTGGACGTCATAGCGAGCAGCATCAGCAGCGGCAGCGTGCCTTTCGGGAGCAACGTCATGCTCGTCGGGATTACGCTGATAGTGGTCGGCTTCGGCTTCAAGATATCGATGGTTCCATTCCAGATGTGGGTGCCCGACGTTTACGAGGGATCTCCGACGCCGGTAGCCGCCTTCTTGTCGGTGGCCAGCAAGGCCGCGGGGTTCGCGGTTCTGCTACGCGTCTTCTACGTGGCGTTTGGCAGCGTGGACGTGGACTGGAGCGTCCTCTTTGCCGTACTCGCCGTGCTTTCGATGACGGTCGGCAACCTGGTTGCGATTTTGCAGAGCAACGTGAAGCGGCTGCTGGGCTACAGCACGATAGCTCAAGCCGGATACATCCTGGTCGGAGTGGCCGCAGTGGCGGCAAGCTCGCCCGGCGGCGTGGACGGGTTGGGGCCGAGCGGTGTGCTCTTCTACCTGGCAGCCTACGCCGTCACCAACCTGGCCGCTTTCTTTGCCGTGATGGCCATTGCCAACCGCACCGGCAGCGAGCAAATAGACGACCTTGCCGGAATGGCAAAGCGTTCTCCCTTCTTGGCGGGCGTACTTGCTTTGTCCATGATATCGCTGATAGGCATACCGCCCACGGCGGGGTTCATGGGCAAGCTGTACCTGTTCAACGCGGCGGTAAGCAGCGATTTGGTGTGGCTGGCGGTTGTCGGCGTGCTCAACAGCGTGGTGTCGGCCTACTACTACCTGAGGGTCGTGAAGACCATGTTCCTGACGCCCGCCGAATCGGAAGAGGCGAAAGAGGGCATTGCCTATTCGTCTCCCGTATTCATAGCCGTGGCGGTCTCCGCGATAGGGATTCTGCTCATTGGCGTATTGCCCGGGCCGCTGTTTGAAATTACGGAGAGCGCGGTCCGCACCCTCCTCACCGCCGGATAGACTGCTGGGCTTCGGTTCGTTATCCTAAGAGGGCTATGATTTCCCGCGACACGGTTGGAATCGTCTACAACTCCCAGATTGCGGAGGCCAAGGAGCTTGCCCGAACAATAGCCGCTCATCTCGGCCTGGGAAGCGGTGCCTTGGTGGATACAGTCCAAGAGTTGGAAGCTGTCAGGGAAGGCGACTGGCCTGCTGGAGTCAATCTGCTGATCACGGTGGGAGGCGACGGCACCATCCTGAGAACGGCGCATATGGCGGCTCCCAAGCAGGTAGCCATTCTGGGCATAAATATGGGACGGTTCGGTTTCTTGACCGAGCTTCGCGTTGACGAAGCATTGCAGAAGCTGGACAAGTACCTTGACGGCAGCGGCTGGATAGAGGAACGCGCCATGATACAGGCCACGGTGCGCAGGGCCGGCGCGGAAGGCGACGCCCGAACGTACCAGGCCTTGAACGAGGTTGTGATGGGCAGGGGAGAGGTGGCGCGCCTGTCCATGATTGGCATTACCGTGGACGACGAACCGTTGACCACCTACCGCGCCGATGCGGTGATTGTGGCTACCGCCACGGGAAGCACGGGATACGCGCTGTCGGCGGGCGGGCCGATACTCCATCCGCAGTCCCGGGACATCCTGATGACGCCCGTCGCGCCTCATCTCGACATGTCGTGGACGCTGGCGCTGCCGCAGACCAGCCGGGTCAAGATGAGCTTCTTATCGCAAAGCAGGGGCGTGCTGGCGATCGACGGGTTCATAGACGTCGAAGTCCACTACGGGGACAGCGTGGAGATAAGCGCGGGCGCGTCGGCGGCGCGGTTCCTCAGGGGCAACCCGCCCGCCTATTACTACGCGGACCTGGTGCGGAAGCTGGGACTCGATCCCTGGGAAGTGCCACACCGCGCCCATTAGGAACGGCATGACCGACAACCCGGAACCCACCATCAGCAGCAGGCGCATATTCGACGGGAAGATACTCTCCCTCCGCGTGGACACGGTCGCCCTGTCCAACGGAATGGAGGCTACCAGGGAGGTCATCGAGCACGGGCCGGCGGTTGCCATCGTGCCGGTGGACGACAGGGGGAACGTACACCTGGTAAGGCAGTACCGCAAAGCCGTGGGCGATTCTTTGTTGGAAGTCCCCGCGGGTAGGATGAACCGCGGCGAAGACCCGGCGCAGGCGGCCCGCAGGGAACTCGGCGAGGAGACGGGGTTGACGGCGGGAAGCCTGACACCCCTCGGCAGCTACTTCACCACCCCCGGGTTCACCGACGAAGAGATGCACGCTTTCCTGGCCACCGACCTGACGGAAGGAGACGCCCACCCCGACGAGGACGAGGAGGTGGAACGAGTCGTCGTTCCCCTGGAGCGGGCGGTGGAAATGGTGAACAACGGCGAACTGCACGACGGCAAGAGCATCGCCGCGCTGCTGATGGCCTGGCAGCGCCTCGGAATGGGTTAGGGGACTACGACTGCAATTCCCTGGCGGCCTCTTCTATTGCTTCGATGGTCTTCCGGATGTCGTCGTCCGTGTGGGCCAACGACATATAGAACTTCTGCCCGCCTTTGAGCACGCCTCGCTCCAGAAGCAGGCCGTTGAACCGCTTCAACATTGCGCCGTCGGCGTTCAGTGTTGAGCGGTAGGTGGTGATTGGATCGCTGGTGAAGTAGGCGTCGAAGACAGTGTCGTCGCCGACCACGCTGACCGGGATCTCGGCCTGGTCCATGATCTCTTGCAGCGCCGTTTTGAGCGCGTGGCCGCTGCCGTGCAGCCGCCGGTAAGCGCCGGGCTTACGCATTTCGGCCAGCGTGGCCAAACCCGCAGTAGCAGCGATGGGGTTGCCGTTCAAGGTGCCGATCTGCGGGACGAAACCGTCCTCTTCGGCCAATGAGGCATCGTAGGCTTGCATGATTTCACTCCGTCCCGCCACTGCGCCCAGGGGATAACCGCCGCCAACTATTTTCCCCAGAGCGGCCATGTCCGGTATCACGTTGTAGAACTCCTGCGCGCCTCCGTAAGCCATGCGGAAGCCGGTGACCACCTCATCGAATATCAGAGGAATCTCGTACTGGCCGGTGATATCCCTGAGTCCTTGCAGGAAGCCGTCAATGGGGGTGAGGATGCGCTGCATGGGCTCTACTATGACTCCGGCCAGTTCGTCGTGGTTCTCGGCGATGATGTGGGAGGTGGTTTCCAAGTCGTTGTAGGGAGCTATGAGCACGGTCTCCGTAACCGCTTTCGGTATGCCGGCGGAGCCTGCTTCAGGCTGCGGGAAGTCGAGCAGCTTCTTGGGGGTCACGCTTTGCAGGGCGTAATCGCTGGTACCGTGGAAACCGCCCTCGAACTTCAGTATCTTGTCGCGCTTGCGATAGGCGCGGGCGGCGCGCATACACTGGAAGGTGGCGTCCGTGCCGCTGGTGGTGAAGCGCACCAGGTCGGCGCAGGGCACCGCCTCCGCAATCTCCGCGGCCAGTTGTATGGCGGGGGCATTGGGTATGAAGTAAGTGCTGCCCCGCTCCAGGTAGTCGCGGACAGCCTGCACCACCGATGGGTGGGCGTGTCCCAGCACCATCGGGCCGGAGCCCAGCAGGTAATCGATGTACTCGTTGCCGCTGAAGTCGTAGAGCTTGGAGCCTCGCCCCTCCTTCACGATGAAGCCGTCGGCAAAGCTGCCGGAGCCGTTGCCCATTTCTCCGGCGGGCATGTTGCGCCGCGCCTTTTCCAGGAGGCTGCGTTCCTCTGCGCTCTGCGGCTTTCTTGTTGCTGCCATGGGTGCCCTCTTAGCTGCTGGAACTGTGCATGACGCCGACCAACTCTTCCACGGCGTCCACCGACTTCTGGAGCATGGCCTGCTCCTCCGCCGACAGCGTTATCTCCACGACCTCTTCCAGGCCGGACGCGCCCAGCTTTACGGGCACGCCCGCAAAGTAGCCGTTGACCCCGTATTCGCCCTGGAGGTAGGCGGCGCAGGGAAGGATGCGATGCTGGTCCAGGACGATGGAGTCCACCATTTCGGCCACTCCGGCGGACGGCGCGTAGTAGGCGCTGCCCGTCTTGAGCAGAGCGACAATCTCTCCGCCGCCGTCGCGGGTGCGCTGCACAATGGCGTCCAGCCTCTCTTTGGGCAGCAACTCGCTGACCGGCCTGCCGCCCACGGTGGTATAGCCGACAATGGGCACCATGGTGTCGCCGTGCCCTCCCAATACGTAGGCCTGTACGTCCCTGACGGAGACATTCAGCTCTTGGGATAGGAACGTCCGGAAACGAGCGGTATCCAGGATGCCGGACTGGCCTATGACCCGCTCCCTGGGGAAGCCGCTTACCTCGAATGAGTGCTGCGCCATGGCGTCCAGCGGATTGGTCACTACGATGATGATGGAGTCGGGGGAGTGTTTGGCGGCTTCCCGCGTCACCGCGCCCACTATGTTCATGTTGGTGAGCAGCAGGTCGTCGCGGCTCATGCCGGGCTTGCGGGCCACCCCCGAAGTGATGACGACGATGTCGGAGCCTTCGGTGGCGTCGTAGTCGTTGCTGCCAACGATGCTGGCGTCGGACCCGACGACGGGTCCCGACTCAAGGATGTCCAGGGCTTTGCCCTGAGGCATACCCTCAACGATGTCCACGAGGACAATGTCGGCGTAGCCTCGCTCGAAAAGGCGCTGCGCCGTGGTCGCTCCAACCTGCCCGGCTCCGATTACGGTTATCTTCTTACGCATTCCGTCTGTACTCCTTGTTTGGTTGCTATGGATAGGTTCAGCCGTTTACGTACCCTTGCCACTTGGCTTCAAGGCCCGGGTCTTCCACGGTGGCCATTATGTAATCGCCGTACTCCTGGGCGGTTGCTCCGCTGTCTCTGCCCGTGGTTATCACCTTCCGCTCGTACTGGCCGCACACTTCCAGGGCCATGTTGAGCCTTCCGCCCAGGTCTCCGTAGCCAATGTGCTCCAGCATCATGGCGCCGGCGCGGATGATCGAACTGGGGTCGGCGTACTGAGCGCGGCCCTCGCGCACCATGCGGGGGGCGCTTCCGTGAATGGCTTCGAACATGGCGTTCTTCCTGCCGATGTTGGCGCTGCCCGCGGTGCCCACGCCGCCCTGGATTTCGGCGGCTTCGTCAGTGAGGATGTCGCCGTAAAGATTGGGCAGAGCGAACACCTGGAAGTTGGAGCGGCGCGCTTTGTCCAAGAGCTTGGCCGTCATGATGTCTATGTACCAACCTTCCCAGTCGATGCCGGGGTAGCGCTCCGCGACTCTGCCAGCCACTTCCAGGAATTTGCCGTCGGTGGTCTTGACCACGTTGGCCTTGGTTACTACGGTGACGTTGGTCTTGCCCGTCTTGGCGGCGTGGGCAAAGGCGGCTTCTATGATGCGCTCCGAACCCTGCGTGGTTATGACGCGGAAGTCGATGGCGAGGTCGTCGGTAATGTTGATGCCCTGGCTGCCCACGGCGTAGAGGTCCTCCGTGTTCTCCCGGAAGAACGTCCAGTCGATGTCTTCCTGCGGGACGCGCACCGGCCTCACGTTGGCAAAGAGGTCGAGCTCGCGGCGCATGGCGACGTTGGCGCTCTCCAGGTTGGGCCAGCCGTCTCCCTTTTCAGGAGTATGGGTGGGCCCCTTCAACGTGACGTGGCAAGTCTTGATCTCCGCCAGTACGTCGTCGGGGATGGACTGGAGCTTTTCGGCGCGGTTCTCTATGGTCAACCCCTCGATCACCTTGAACCGCACCTTGCCGCCGTCCACCTCCTCGCGCAGAAGATACTCCAGGACGCGCTGCGCCTCGGCGGTGATGGCGGGTCCGATGCCGTCGCCGCCTATGACGCCGATGATGATGGGCTTCACGTTGGAGAAGTCGGTGGCGGCGTCTTCCGTTTTGAGTCGTTCCACCCGGTCCAGCTGCTGTTGGACTATGACTCCAAAATGCTCCCTGGCCTTTTCAGAAACCTGATTATTGGTCAAACCTAACTCCTTTCGGGCAAACAAGCACACTGCACAATATAGTGAGTTGTACTTGACGGCTTTTTCCGTCCGTGGATCCAGGCGACAGAGGTCGCAATGCAAGAGCGCCTTCGCGCATTTTGAAGTATTGACCGGCTGCTTTCAGCTAGGCGGATTATATCAGGAAAATGGATTAGAGCAACGGAAGGGGCGCGGACTATATTCGACCCCAGCCAAGTCCCTGCCACAGCAGGTTCCGGGAGAAAGATTCGACAAGTCCGGCCTTCCAGGGGTTGCTCTTCCGATTGATCAGAGAATGCTGGCGGCTTGACGGGGCAGCATTGACAATGTTGCTGATGGCCGCCCAAAAAGAGGCGACTTCGCTGGTGTCCTCTGGCCGCTTGTCTTCGATCATAGATACACCTATAGAGGAATGCTGCCGTGTTTCTTTGGCGGCAGGCTGTCCCGTTTGTTCTTCAGCATTTCCAGGGCTCTTATGATTTGAGGGCGGGTCTCCACCGGATCGATGATGTCATCTATGTAACCGCGTCCGGCGGCTATGTAAGGATGGGCGAACTGCTTGCGGTACTTTTGGGCCAGCTTTGTCTTCATTTTCTCGGGGTTGTCCGACTCGGCGATCTGGGCACGGTTTATTATGCTTACCGCGCCTTCCGGCCCCATGACGGCTATCTCCGCCGTGGGCCATGCCAGGTTGATGTCGGCGCGCAGGTGCTTGCTGCCCATGACTATGTACGCGCCGCCGTATGCCTTGCGAGTGATCACCGTCACTTTGGGGACGGTGGCCTCGGCATAGGCGTAGATGAGCTTTGCGCCGTGGCGAATGATGCCCCGGTGTTCCTGGTCGGCGCCCGGCAAGTATCCGGGCACGTCCACCAGGGTGACGATGGGAATGTTGAAAGCGTCGCAGAAGCGCACGAAACGCGACGCTTTGTCGGAGGCGTCTATGTCGAGGACGCCCGCCAGGTAAGCCGGCTGCTGCGCCACTATGCCAACGGGAGAGCCGGCCATACGCGCGAACCCCACGATTATATTGGGGGCGAAGAGCCGCTGGACTTCCATGAAATCGCCGTCGTCCACAATTCTGAAGATGACGTCCTGCATGTCGTAGGCTTTGATGGGGTCGTCGGGGACCATCTCGCCCAGCGCCTCATCCGTACGGGTCGAATCGTCAAAGGAGATGACGGACGGCGGGTCTTCCATGTTGTTTTGAGGGAGGAAGCTGAGGAGACGCCGCACTTCGTCCAGGGTCTCCTGCTCCGTGGGAAGCGTGAAGTGGGACATGCCGCTGAGACGGGCGTGCGTGTCGGCTCCGCCCAGGGACTCGTGGTCGACCACCTCGCCGGTGGCGGCCTTGATGACGTCCGGGCCGGTGATGTACATCTGCCCGTTGCCGTCGGCCATGAAAACGAAGTCCGTAATGGCGGGTGAGTAGACCGCGCCGCCGGCACAAGGCCCCAGGATGACCGAAATCTGGGGCACCACGCCGGACGCCATGGTGTTCCTGAGAAAGATGTCGCCGTAGCCTGCCAGGCTTATTACGCCGTCCTGAATTCGGGCTCCCCCCGAGTCTATGAGTCCCACCACGGGAGCGCCGTTCTTCATGGCCATGTCCATGACTTTGCAAATCTTTTCGGCGACGGCTTCCGACAATGAGCCGCCGTAGACGGTGAAGTCCTGGGAGTACAGGTAGACAAGACGGCCATGCACCGTGCCGTAGCCCGCGACGACGGCGTCGCCGGGATGAAGGTCGCCGTCCTTTCCGGGGCCGGTGGACCACTGGGTAACGAACGGGTCGAGCTCTTTGAATGAACCTTCGTCGAGGAACAGTTCAACCCGCTCACGGGCCGTCAGTTTGCCCTTAGCGTGTTGCTGCTCGATGCGCTTCTTGCCGCCGCCTTCGCGGCCTCGTTCCCGAAGCTCACGCAGGTCCGCCAAGCGTTCGTTGGTCTTTTTTTCGATAGCCATTTAGCTCAAGTTAATGACTGCTTCAGGCCTGCCTGAAAAAAGCTTGGGAGATGCTAGCACATTACTTTGCAAGGCGCAACACATGACGTTTCGCGTTTTTCACAAATACGCTGCCGAGCCTATCAGCGGCGGCGTATTTGGTTGGCTCCTCATCTGATAAGATAGCTTTGCCAGTTGGGCTGCTTGGAGGAGCGACATGACCTTCAATATAGATGAAATGAGCGTTCTTGACAGACGCCGGATTGAAGCGGGCGTCCTGGGTCCCGTGTTCAGGGCATTCGCCGGGGAGATTGGCGAAGAGAAGGCCAGAGAGATCATTGGCCGCACCATTGTGGAAATCGCAAGGGAACAGGGCAGAGCCCTGGCTGAGCGTGTGGGCGGTAACGACCTGACGACCTTTGCCAGGGCCAAGGAACCGTGGACAAGAAACGCTGCCATAGAGACGGAGACGATTGAGCAAGATGAGGAGCAGTATTCGTTTAACGTAGTGCGTTGCCGGTATGCCGAGATGTACAAAGAGCTGGGCATCCCAGAGCTGGGGTTCTTGCTTTCTTGCGGACGCGACTTCGCCATGTCGCAGGGGTTCAATCCCGAAATCAAGCTGGCCAGAACCCAGACGATAATGCAGGGCGCTTCACATTGTGACTTTCGCTACGCTATGGGCGAGGCTCCGCGGACTTAGAGTTCTCTTGCACAACTGCGCCCCATACCCGCTCGCCCTGAGCGTGTCGAAGGGTCTAACCGAGCGGCTTGGGACAGTCTTGGATTACTCCCCGTACTTGAGCAGCCAGTATTCCAGGCTGTCGGTCATTGCGGTCCAGCTGGCTTCGATTATGTTGGGCGACGCGCCTACGGTCTGCCAGGTGTGCGCGCCGTCGGTGGACTCCACCAGCACCCTGACCACGGCGCCCGTCCCGCCGCTCTGGTCGACGACGCGGACCTTGTAGTCCACCAATCGGATGGCGTTCAATTCCGGGTAGTCTATGAGCAGGGCTTTGCGCAAAGCTCCGTCCAGGGCGTTCACCGGGCCGTTTCCAATATCGGCGGTATGCCGGACTTCCGTGCCCACCCTGATCTTAACCGTGGCTTCCGAAAGCGGTTCTTCGCTGCCGGTTATCTCCGGGGCAAGCCGCTGGTCGATGATGACCCGGTAGTCTATGGGGTGGAATGGGCGGCTGTACCCGTCTACGGCGCGTCTTACAAGCAGTTCGAAGGAGGCCTCCGCACCTTCGTACTGGTAGCCCAGGCTCTCCTGTTCCTTGATCTCTTCCACCAGTTGAGCCGCTTTCCCCGGGGATACGTCCGCCTCTATGCCGAGCTCTTTGATCTTGTAGGCCACGTTGCCGCGTCCGGCCAGTTCCGAAACCAGCATTCGCGTGCTGTTGCCCACCAGTTCAGGGCGGATGTGCTGGTAGCTGTCCTCCAGCTTTGCCACCGCCGAGCCGTGCAGGCCGCCCTTGTGGCTGAAGGCGCTGTGCCCCACGAAGGGCTGATTGCCCACCGGAGGCATGTTCACTATCTCGCTTATGTACCGGTGTACCTCCGTCAGCGATTCCATCTGTTCGTCGCTGATGGCCGGTATGCCAAGTTTCAGCTTAAGGTTGGCTGCAACCGAGAGGATATTGGCGTTGCCGCAGCGTTCGCCGTATCCGTTGATGCACCCCTGCACCTGCCGGACGCCCGCCGACACCGCCGCCAGGCTGTTGGCCACTGCCACCTCGCAGTCGTTGTGGGCGTGGATGCCCAGCGGCGCGTCGATATGCTGCTTCACCGCCGACACGATTTCCTGCACCTCGTGAGGAAGCGTCCCGCCGTTGGTATCGCAGAGGATTATGGTCTCAGCGCCCGCGGAAGCGGCGGCGCGGATGCACTGTAATGCGTACTCCGGGTCCGCCTTGTATCCGTCGAAGAAGTGCTCGGCGTCCAGGAACACGCGACGCCCCCGCTCTCTCAGAAAAGCCACCGAGTCCGAAATCATCGCCAGGTTCTCTTCCAGGCTTGTTTCCAGGATTCGCGTAACCTGCATGTCCCAGCTTTTCGCCACCAGGGTAATCACCGGAGTCTCCGCTTCGATGAGCGTTTTCAGGTTGGCGTCCTGGTCGGCTGAGACGCCCGCTCGCCGTGTGCTTCCAAAGGCGACTATCGTGGAGTTCGACAGGTTGAGGAATCTGGCCCGTCGGAAATACTCCGCGTCCTTGGGATTGGAACCGGGCCAGCCGCCCTCGATGTAAGCCACGCCAAGCTCGTCCAGCTTGCGCGTAATCTTGATCTTGTCCGCTACGGAGAGGGAGATGCCCTCCATCTGCGCGCCGTCTCTTAAAGTCGTATCGTAAAGCTCAACTTGATTCATCATGTCCTGCTCACCGGCCTACAAAAAAACAGCCCGTCTCACAAAGAGACGAGCTTTCACCCGTGGTACCACTCTCCTTCCCCGAAAAACCGGGGCGCTCTTTCGAGGTGCAGCCACACCCCTGTCCTTCATAACGGGCGACAACCCCGTCCCGGTCTACTTTCCCGTCCTTTGTGGGACGGAATTTCGGCGGGAGGCTCAGGAGGGATTTTCAGCCGGTCTCCAAACGTCCGCTTCCACCGTACCGGACTCGCTATGCTGGAAAACTGGCTTACTCGTCTCCGTCTTAGCCGCTGCCGTTGAGCGTAGCACAGGTAGGGGCTTATGGCAAGGTTAGCGCTCATCGTCGTTCCCGACCCTGATCGGGGCTCCAGGGGTGGGGGCGAGGCGGGGGGTTGCCCTCTTCCACCCCGTCTTTTACACTACCGCAAGAGGCCCACCCATGACCACGGACAACCACCAAGACCGAAACCGCATAGACCGCCTTGAAGCCGCCTTTGTAGACTTGGCTGAAACCCACAGAGAGTTGGCCGCATCCCGGAGTCGGCAAGAGGAAATCCAGCAACAACAAGCCGAAACCCAGCAACAACAAGCCGAAACCCAGCGTCGGCAAGAGGAAACCCAGCGACAGCAGACCGCCGCCATCCAGCGCCACGATATACTCCTGGAAATGGCCCAGGCAATCCAAAGAGACCACGAACAGACCCTACAGATGCTAACCTCCAACCAGGAGCGGTTTGAAGAGATTCAGAACCAGATCGTTGGGCTTGTGGAGACTGTAGTCGCCACGCTTAACCGCGTAATCGACGTCCAGCAGGAGCAAAGCGCCGCCATCCGGGTCCTGATGGAAAACCGGGACGACACCCCTAGCCACGCCCCGATTCCGTCGTTCCCGTGAAGCCTGTCCCCAACCACGATTGGGGAACGGGAACCCACTGCGGTGAGTGCAGTCCGATACGTACCCTGGCCTGCGCACGGCGTAGATACTTAGCTCCGCTCAGTATGACAGTGGCGGGGGTCGGTGTGACGGTGGTGTGGGTCGGTGCCCGCTTTGCAGCCGCGCGACTTCCCCCTGGATGCCCGCCTGCGCGGGCAAGACGTATGCCTTGTCCGTATGCCTGCATGGCCGTATGTCTGCCTAGCCTGCCCGCTTGCCTGCTTTTTTGGTACACTAAGGCCAAAGGGAGGAACCACAGTTCAAATGAAGACTCCAACTCTAGCCGATGTACTCCGGGCGCGGCAGGTGGTGTCGCGGTACCTGCCGCGCACCCCGTTGCACCACTACCGCAGGCTCAGCGAGATGTTGAACGCCGAGGTCTACCTGAAGCACGAAAACCACCACGCCCTGGGCGCGTTCAAAGCCAGGGGAGGCATCAACACCATGCACAACCTCGGCGATGAAGACCGGCGTCGCGGCGTGGTGACCGCGTCCACGGGGAACCACGCCCAGGCCATAGCGTACGCCGGCGCGATGCTGGGGATAAAGGCGGTCATCGTGATGCCGGAAGGGAGCAATCCCAGCAAGGCGGCGGCGGTGCAATCGCTGGGAGTCGACGTAGTCTTCTTCGGCGAAGTGTTCGATGATGCCAGGGGACACGCCGAGAGCCTGGAGAAGGAGTACGGCTACAGGTACATCCATTCGGCAAATGAGCCGGACTTGATAGCGGGCGCGGGGACGTATGCCCTGGAGATTATGGAAGACCTGCCGCAGGTGGAGTACATATTCGTGCCCCTGGGAGGCGGAAGCGGCGCGTCCGGAGCCTGCATCGCGGCCAAGTCGGTGAATCCCAAGGTCAAGGTGATAGCGGTGCAGTCGGAGCAGGCGCCGGGGGGCTACCTGTCCTGGAAGAACCGGAAGATTACGCAGGCGGGAAACGCTACCTTCGCCGAGGGCCTGGCCACAAGTTCGGGATACGAACTGACGCAGCGAATCCTGTGGGAGATGCTGGACGACTTCGTGCTGGTCAGCGACGAGGAGATCAAGGAGTCCATACTGCACTTGGTCGAGCGCGCTCACACCCTGGCGGAAGGGGCGGGCGCGGCGGCGCTGGCCGGAGCCATAAAGGTCAAGGAAACCATACGCGACAGACGGGTCGCGCTGGTGGTCAGCGGCGGGAACCTGTCGCTGCCTCAGCTCAAGGAAGTGTCCGGCATAATGGGGTAGGCGCATCCGCCCGGCTATGGCGACGGCCCGTACGAATCCTCCTCTATGACCAGCTTGATGGTGTAGATAAGCCCCCGGTATTCGCGCTCCGTGATTTGCTGGGCTTTCACCATCTCCGTGCGCACGGACGGCGGCGCGTCCTTGAAGGCCCTGTGGAGCACGGGGGCGCGGTGGTCGAAGTCCCATTGCAGCTTGGCGTGGAGGCGCTTCAGGTTCTCCATAGTGCGCGGGTCGAACCTGAAGTTCACCGGCGGCTGCCTTATCTCGCTGCCCTGGATGAAGATTGGCCTGAATTCGGTTGGAACGGGCGTGCCGTCGTCCAGGTAGAAGACGCGCACGCCGGGGATGGCAAAGAACCGCACCTGCTTCAAGCTGTAGTCCAGGTCTTGGGTCAATTTTGAAACGTGCTCCGTATTTCCCCTGGTTCCCAGAACTTCCAGTTCAGCCAGACGCCGCTCGGCGAACTTGGCGTACAAGTCCGCTCTGTTCTGGTCGCCGCGCGTGAAGAAGACCTGCGTGTGTTCCACAGCGCGCTTCACCGGATACAGAGGCTGGTCGGGCGTGCTGCCGTTGGAAGCGGTGACCAGCCCGGTGCCGGTGAAGGCCAGAAGGATCATTCCGGCGACGGCGCTTACCACCCAGCGATGCCTGGGCAGCAGGGAAGTAGACAACTTCTTCAGGTAATCCAGCAGAGTGGACGAATAGCGGTTTGCCTCGCGCTCCCGGATCGCTTGTTGGAGCGCGGCGCGCGCCCTTGCTTTGGCTTGGGGGCCGGGCGTGAAGTCGAACTGCCGCTTGGATTCCACGGCCAGCCTGAGCAGCGGTTCCAGTTCCGCGGCGTGCTCCGGATATTGCCGAAGGCAAAGCTCCAGGGAGCCGCCTTTGCGCAGGACATGGTCCAGACAGGCGTCCAGGACTTGCTCGAAGTTGCCCCGTTCTACGTTCATCTTATCCTTCCACCTCAATGCAGGGGGCAGGCTGGGCATTGAGAATTTTTCGCAATGTCTTCAGGCCGCTGGATTGAAGCTCTCTAACCGCGCCGTGACTCCTCTTCACCACGTTTGCCACTTCTTTGGAGGTGAGTTGTCCAAAGAAGCGCAGAGCCACCACTTCACGCTGGGCCGGGGTCAGGGAGTCCATGGCCGCCATGATCTCTTCTCGCTGTAAGGTGAGCAGGGTCTCGTTTTCCGGGCTATCGGCAGAGGCGATGTCCAGGGCTTCGTCCAAGGCGGCGGTCTTGCGCCGCGAGTTCTTTCGCAGGTAGTCGACGACCAGGTTGCGGGCAATGCGAAACAGCCAGGCCTGCATTGGCACGCCGCGCCATTGAAAGGAGTCTATCCTCTCCAATGCTCTCACGAACACGTCTCCGGCCAGTTCTTCCGCGTGTCCGGCGTTGCCGATACGCACTGCAATGTAACGGGCGATGCGCTCATAGTCCGATTCGAAGAGGTCGGCCAGGGCGGCTGCGCCCTGCTTCACCTGGTCTGCCTCTGACATCAGTTCCTCTTCAGTCCTCGTTTTTGGGGAGGACGCGCAACTGCTTCGCTCATGACAACGAAACATAGCAAGGAAGTGTCAGGTAGACAAGGCCGGCGGTCGGCCCAGGATGCCTTTAGTTCCGTGGTTTGACATTATTGCGACCCTCTACAAGGAGTTCCATGACGCGAGAGGTGTGGTAGGATAACCGCGGCTATATTCCAGGCTGCGGCAGGAATGCCGGCAGCCGGCGCGTCGCCTACACTTGACTTGAGGAGGATTTATCATGGCGGTTGAAATAGGACAGGAAGCCCCCGGATTCAGCTTGTACGACCACGACCGCAACGAGCGGTGTCTGGAGGAGTTCAGGGGGAAGAACGTGGTCCTGGCGTTCTTTCCGGGCGCGTTCACCGGGGTCTGCACCACCGAGATGTGCGCGTTGAGAGACCAGGCAGATGAGTTCAATTCGTTGAACGCCCAAGTCCTGGGAATAAGCGTTGACCCTCCCTTTGCGCAAAAGGCCTGGGCCGACGCCAACAATCTGAACTTTCCGGTATTGAGCGACTACAACCGCGAGGTGGTGAACCAGTACGACGTAGCCTTGCCCAACCTGGCAGGTTTGCAGGGTTACGTTGCGGCGAACCGGGCGGTGTTCATTGTGGACAAGGACGGGGTGGTGCGTTACAGCTGGCTTGCGCCCTCTCCGGCCAACGAGCCCGATTACGAGGAAGTCCGGCAGGCGTTGAGCCAGTTGTCCGCTTAGCAGGCGCAGGCCGGAAACCACCGCGCCACGCCCTGGATTCCCGATCGGGGTCGGGAATGACGGAGGAGTGGGCCTTGTCCGGCAGGCGTTGAGCCAGTTGTCCGCTTAGCAGGCGCGGGGGTCGTGCTCGACGACGATTTCCACCGGCGCGTTGCGCGCCACGATCAGCTCCATCGGCTCCGTCGGGCTGTCGTTGACGGGCTGATGCACCGAATGCGGCGGCACATAGATGAAGTCGCCGGCTGCTATAGGCAGGCTGTTATCGAGCCGCTTTCCGGTTAGGAACCGCCCCTTGCCCTTCAGCACGTAGATGGCGGACTCGCAGTTTACGTGGTAGTGAGGCGAGGAGGCGCAGCCGGGCGGAATGGCGGCTATAGCAAGATGAATGCCCTCGGCGCCCACCAGCGCCTGCGACACGCCGGCCAGCCGCGTCATCGCGCCCGACGCGACCTCCACTTCAAGCTCGCCCGGCCTTACGACCGTACACTTAGCTTCGAGATCGTTATCCATAGAGCACGATTGTACCACTTTCCAAGCGCGGCAAGAGACAACCGACCGGACTCAGCCAGGTTAGGGACTCTCTTGATACGAGGCCCTAAGCCGAATCGGGGACGTTGGGCTTGTCGTTGTAGTAGCGCGATATGAAGAGCAGCCCGTCGTAGCGGATGGCCCAGTTATGCGCCCACAGCGTCTCCGATGACCTGGTGTTGGGGAAGATGTGGCTGACCCATACTCCCTCCTCCGTGGCTGCCGTCAGCTCTTCGCCGATCTGCCGACTCGGGCCCCGGGCGAGGTCATTGAGGTCGGTTCCTACGAGATTTGGAGACAGGAAAGCCACAAGCACAATGTCGTTCTCACCGGCCATGGTCAGGCTCCACTGTCCGTCAAGACTCTCCTGGCTGCTGTAATGGGCGACGGTCGCGTCCAATTCGTTGGCTTCGTAGTAGTCGATGGCCTGCTGCACGTATGCCTGGGTGTGGGCGGCCGGGTCTTCGACCTGCGGGTAGTAGCCGGAGGCGAAGATCATCCCGTCCTTGCGCACGGCGTACCCAACCTTTGCCACTTCTTGCAGTGTCACGGGATGGGGCCAGAGGTATTCTACCCAAACGCCATCTCCGCCATCCTCAGCCGCGGCAAGCTTCTTGCCCAGCTCGAAGCCGTCGGAGCCGACCACGTCCTTGATGTCCGTACCTATCAGCGGGGAAATCAGGGGATGGACGTGATAGATGTCGTTTTCGTCGGTGGCGAAGAGATACCACTCGCCCTCGAAGCTGGCGACGCTGTTGTAGTAGTTGAGCATGGACTCCAGGCCTTCGTTCCGGTAACGCTCGATGGCCCGCTCCACGTAGTCCACGGTGTACTCACGCGGGTCGGCGCCCTGCCAGGGCGGATCGCCCGTCTCCAGCCCGCCGGCGTAGTAGCCGGAGGCGAAGATAAGGCCGTCGTGTCGGATGGCCCAGGTGACCTTCTCCCCTTCTTTGCGGGTGATGGGGTGGGGCCAGAGGTATTCCACCCACGCGCCTTCCTCAGTGGCTTGGGCGATCTCCTTGCCCAGTTCCTGTCCGTCGGAGCCGACCACGTCCTTGATGTCCGTGCCGATGAGGTGGGGGAATATGGGATGGGCCAGGTAGTTGTCGTCCTGGCCGATGAGGAACAGGTAGAACTGTCCGTCCAGACTGTCCTGGCTGTTGTAGTGAGCGATAGTGGCGTCGGGACCGTCGCTTTCGTATTTGGCGATGGCCTTGCTTACGTACTCCTTGGTGGAACTTGCCACGTCCTGCGTCAAAACGGAATGGCTGGCGACGAACACCAGGCCGTCGTGAAGGACGGCAAGGATTCTCCGAGGCTCTTCCTGCTTGGTGTCCGGGTTGATGCCCCGATTGGTAACCCAACGGCCCTCCTCAGTGGCTAAGTCTATCAACTGCCCCAAGCCGGAGAACCTTGATCCGGGGCCGACGTACTGGCCCTCCAGGGCGCGCAGCGCGCCGAAGACCAGCAGCACGCTTTCATCGGTGTCTATGATGGTCAGCGGCCTTCCGTCTTCGACGCCGGCCGACTTGTAGTATTCGACTGTGGCGTCCCGCCCGTTGGCGTCGTAGTAGGCGATGACTTCATCCACGTAGGCGCGGGTGAGGGCGTCGTCGTCCTCCACGGGGGGCGGCTCCGGCGCGGGCGTAGCCGTTGGCGCAGGCGGCGGTTCGGGAACAGCGGTAGCGGTGGCCGTGGCGGTCGGCGTTGGGGATGGGTCGTCGCCGCAGGCCATGCCAAAGACGGCCAGAGAAGCCACGGCAAGCAACAGTATCAGCAGGCTGAAGCCGGCCGGCGACCGCCGTCGCTTCAATTCTGTCCTGTTGACCCGCGTTTTGTTCCCTCGTTCGTTTCGCAAAATTTTACCTCTCCCTAGAATGTATTATTGATATGGCATATCATAGCATATCATTCCTGCCGATTATTGTGAATTAGCCAATGTTCCGAAAATCCCAAGGGCGACCCGAAATCCACTACGAACCGGATGAGAAGTGCCCGCCGCTGCTGGCGATAACCTCGGCCTTGCAGATATTCATACCCAACACCATCAGCCTTGTCATGCTGGCGGCGCTGGTGGTGCGGGCGTCCGGCGAATCGGAAGCCTACCTGTCGTGGGTGACGTTTACCGTGCTGGCAGTCACCGGAGCCGGTATGATCCTACAGTCCCTCAGGCTGCGGTATTTAGGTTCGGGCCGCCTGGTTGTGGCAAACTTCAACGTTCCTTTTTTGGCGGTTAGCGCTTTGGCTCTCCACGTTGGCGGCCCCGGTCTGCTGGCCAGCCTGGTGGTGGTTTCCACCCTGATTCAGTTTGTTTTGACGCTGCGCCTTGCCTCGCTCCGCCGTATATTCACGCAGACGGTGAGCGGAGTAGTGATTATGCTGGTGGCGATTTCGGCCATGCCTTTCATCATCGGCAGAGCGGTTATTCCGCCGGAAGGAGAATCCACGTGGGTTTTCCTGGCGCCGGGAATGGCCGCTCTGGCCGTTGGAGTCCTCATATCCCTGCAAGATACGCCGCTCTGGCGCATGTGGATTTTGCCAATCACCGTAGCCGTCGGCCTGATTGTGGCCGTGCCGCTGGGCTTTTACAACCTTGACATCATAGTTGACACTCCATGGCTGCGCCTGCCCCATTCCGACTGGCCCGGGCTGGGCCTGGCCTTTGGCGCGGACTTCTGGGCCCTGCTTCCGGTCTTTGTGATTGTGAATCTCACCGCCTTTATGAAAGCGGTGGGAGACCTCTCGGTAATCTACCGCGCTTCATACCGAAATCAATCGGCCATCGACTTCCGCTCCGTACAGGGGGGCTTGAACGTGTACGGGGCTGGCACGTTTCTTTCCGGCCTCCTGGGAACCCTGCCCGTCGCCGCGCCGTGGTCGGCCACCGTTGTCTACATTGGCTTTACCGGCGTCGCGGCCAGGAGCGTCGGGATATTGCTGGGACTGTTGACCGTACTGATCGCCTTCTTTTCCAAGCTGCTTGCCGTACTGATCGCCATTCCGAGCCCGGTGGTCAGCGCGGTGTACGTCATCATCTTCGGGATGCTCTTCATCGAGGGCGCGAAAACGGTATTTACGGGACAGGTCGACCAGAAGAAGGCCGCCGTCACCGGCGTTTCCATGGTGTTGGGCCTGTCCGCGGGCGCTTTGAGCGGATTGTTCGAAGGGGTGATTATTCATCTGGTGAGCAATCCCATTGTCGTCGGCGGCATGGCGGCTATAGCGATGACCGTATTCACCGAATTATCGGGTTTTCGCGCCAAGAAGCTAAGGGTTGACTTGTCCCAATCTTCGCTGCCCGCCATTGACGATTTTCTCTCCCGGTTCGCCGACGGACATTCCTGGACGGAGGAAGGCAAGAGCCGGCTGCGGCTGGTGGGAGAGGAGGTCATGTTGAGCCTGCTCAATGAAGAGAACGACGGCGCGGTGGAACAGAAGCGCAGGCTGGTCGCCGTGATTCGTCCTGAAAGCGGCTCAGCCGAGCTTGAAATCGTGGTCGCCTCGGACGACGCCATCCAGGGGAATATCGAGAATCGCATGGCGTACCTGGACCAGGCACAGGCGCTGGAAGACGAGGAGCAACTGTCCTTCCGCATTCTGCGCCACTACGCCTCATCGGTGCACCATCGCAAATACTACGGCATCGACATTATCAGTTGCCGCGTGGATAAGTAGGGCTGCAATAGCCAGCCGCTCCGCCGCGCATGGAAGCGGCTCAGTCGCGCAATTTACACTCGATGAGCGAGGGGTATAGATTGCGGAAAAGGGACGGCTTAACGGCCAAGAGCGGTCGTATCCGTTTCAGTTGAATGGAGGCAGCAACCGACCTCGATTACCTCTCCGACGGTGGGATTGGAAAGCGGATTGCGGAATCGTCCATCCGTGCCGCGCGCCACACGGCCCGTGTCTCGGTTGGGGCATAGCGCACGCTCGGAGAAAAGGGGGATGAACGAATGTTGCCCCAGACTTTCGAAGAGGCAATTGCCGAGTACATCGAACGGTGCAAGGATGCGCTTGGAAAAGAGCGGGACGAATACAGGCCACCCGGCCCGGGGACTCCGTTTCCCTGTCATCGCCGTATGAAGCGGCAATAAGATTCGATTCCCGCACAATCCGCAACTACACGCTGGCACACGGCGACGACAACCCCCTGTTCATAGACCCGGAGTACGGCAAGAGGACGCGGTACGGCTCTCAACTTGTTCCAAATCCGGCCCTCATTCTGGTAAGAGGCGCGGGCGGCCAGGGCCCAAACAGACCACCGGCTGAGCCCAGTCAGGCGACTCGACTCTCCTCGCCGCGTGTCCACCGTCGTTTACTTCCACTCGTCGGACCGCCATTGAGGGTCTTCTGTCCGACCGGTCTTGGCGACGACAGCCTGATTCAGTGCGGCTAGCCGGTATGAGTTACTACCCCGCCAGAGCGCCGGTGTAGACCGTCTGCATCCGCAGAAGCTCTTCGTCGGTGAAGCACTCCCATACCCTGATCCCATTGTCCGCTATCTCCACCAGGTCCTCGATGCTCGTCGACGAAAAGTCGAGCAATGTTGGGTTGACCAGCGCTACGTAACGCGGGTGCCCGATGGCGAACTCGGTGATGCAGGCTTGGCTATTGTCGCTCAGCCCCCCGGTCTGGGATCCGATGACCGACACGAAGATGGGCACGTAGCTTTCCTGGGAAATGCAAGCAGTCACGGAGTCCGATATTCTGAAGGCATTGGCCGCCGTGGAGCCTAGCAGCTTGGCGTAGTCTTCGTCCGTCAGCGCCTCCCGGATGCAGGCAGCCTCGGACTCCGGAATCATGCCGATAATGTCCGTCTCCGCCGATGTATTGACGTCCAGGGCGGCTTGTATGCGTGCCAGGTAGCCGACCTTCTCTACCGGGGTCATGCAGTTGTAGAACTCCAGGGCATACGGCCGCGTTGCCGAAGTTTCGTTGATTTGGCCCGGCGGCGTCATTCCCAGGCCCGTCAGGACCGCGAGAGGACTTTCTCTACTGACTCTGATCATGCACGCGCGGGTGTCGGAGGTCCATCCCACCTGCAGGTCGAGGAAGGCGATTCCGAAGACCACGAGGTTTTCGGGTTCGGCACACTGGAATATCGGCAATACAAATTGCTCGCCGCTGGCCGCCAGAATAGCCAGAATCGGCTCGTTGGACATTTTCTCGTAGGCAGCATCTCCGATGGCCGTGCGAAGGCAGGAGGTCTCGGCTTCGGAGAAGAGCGCCAGCACGTCCTTCCCTGTCGTCGTCATGGTGAGCCTCAGCTCTTCGAGCGCCGGGGTGGCGGTGGGCGGAAGGGGCGTGGGTGTTGGCGTTGCCGTGGGTTCAGGTGTTGGCGTTGCCGTGGGTTCAGGTGTTGGTGTTGCCGTGGGTTCAGGCGTTGGTGTTGGGTCGGACCCACAGGCGGCTAACAGGATCAGCAATGTTGTCAGCAAAGCCATCCAAAGCCACTGTCTCCTCAGCATCGACATAACCATTGTTTACGCCTCCATACCCTTTGTCTATTCTACCTGCGTTAGCTTAGGGCGTAATGAGTTGGGATGTCAATCACGGCGTTGCCCTTCCGGTCCTGGTAACGCGGTCTCCGGTCCAACACGCCAGCCGCGTCACCGCGCCCGACGCGACCTCCACTTCAAGCTCGTCGGGCCTTATGACCGTGCACTTAACGTCGAGATCATTATCTATACGGTAGGATTGTATCACTTTCTGAGTGTGGCAAGAAAAGCACAGTCCCGAACCTCTGCGGATCACGCTGCAAGGGCCAGACCTGGCTTCGAAAAGATTCTCGATGGTTGACTATTGAGGCTGCCGTATGGTAGGTCTGCCACAACCCTGGTAAAGCTGCGCCATACACAACACATTGGCGAAAGGAGAGGCGAAATGACTACCAACCAGTACTGGTGGCCGG
The DNA here is from genome assembly GCA_963667055.2 of Dehalococcoidia bacterium. GTDB lineage: Bacteria > Chloroflexota > Dehalococcoidia > Lucifugimonadales > QGNO01 > DAOUJH01. The sequence goes on along the minus strand of OY762956.1, from coordinate 249,012 downwards.
GTCAGTTGAGCCTTAAGGCTCTACGCCGGAATTCCCCCCTGTCCGATCCTATGGAGAGGGATTTCGACTACGCGGAGGCGGTCAAGACGATAGACGTCGATGCGCTGAAGAAGGACATCGAGAAGGTGATGACGACCTCACAGGACTGGTGGCCGGCGGACTACGGCCACTACGGGCCTCTGTTCATCCGCATGACGTGGCATGCCGCGGGCACATACCGCATCAGCGACGGGCGCGGCGGAGGAGGTTCAGGACATCAGCGCTTTGCGCCTCTCAACAGCTGGCCCGACAACGGGAACCTGGACAAGGCGCGGCGTCTGCTCTGGCCGGTCAAGCAGAAGTATGGCCGGAATCTCTCCTGGGCCGACCTCATTATCTTCGCGGGCAACTGCGCTCTCGAATCAATGGGGTTCAAGACCTTCGGTTTCGCCTTCGGACGTCCGGACGTCTGGGAGGCTGACGAAACGGACTGGGGCTCCGAGAAAACGTGGCTCGGCGACGAACGCCACAACGACGACGGAGACCTCCATGGCCCCCTTGGCGCAGACCACATGGGCCTTATCTACGTGAACCCGGAGGGGCCGGGCGGCAACCCCGATCCCCTCGCTGCGTCGAATTACATCCGCCAGACCTTCAAGCGTATGGCCATGAACGACGAGGAGACGGTTGCGCTCATCGCCGGCGGACACACCTTCGGCAAGGCGCATGGCGCCGCTCCCGAGAGCAACGTCGGGCCGGAGCCGGAGGGCGCCGGCATAAGCGAACAGGGACTTGGGTGGAGCAACAGCCACGGCAGCGGCATAGCCGGCTACGCCATCACCAGCGGCCTGGAAGGCGCATGGACCACCAATCCCGTGAAGTGGGACAACAACTTCCTGGAGAACCTGCACGGCCTGGAATGGGAGTTGACGAAGAGCCCCGCCGGGAAGTCGCAGTACACCCCCGCCAACGCGGCTTCGGTGGCCACCGTGCCGGATGCGCACGACCCTTCGAAGAAGCACGCTCCCATGATGCTCACCACGGATATCTCCCTGCGAGCGGACCCGGCTTACGCGGAGATTTCAAAGCGCTTTCTGGAGAACCCGGCGGAACTTGAAGACGCCTTCGCCAGGGCGTGGTTCAAGCTCATCCACCGCGACATGGGGCCGCGCAGCCGCTACGTCGGGCCGCTGGTTCCGGAAGAGGCGCTGTTGTGGCAAGACCCCGTCCCCGACGTAGACCACGAGTTGATCGGAGAGCGGGACATCGCCGAACTCAAGGCGAAGATCCTCGCCTCCGGGCTGTCCGTTTCCCGGCTGGTATCGACCGCCTGGGCATCGGCGGCATCGTTCCGCGGCACCGACAAGCGCGGCGGAGCGAACGGCGGGCGCATCCGCCTCGCTCCGCAGAGGGACTGGGAGGTGAACGACCCGTCGGCGCTGAGCGGCGCGCTGCGGACGCTGGAAGGCATTCAGTCGGAGTTCAACGCCTCGCAAACCGACGGGAAGCGGGTCTCTCTCGCCGACCTCATCGTCCTGGCCGGATGCGCGGGCGTCGAACAGGCTGCTCGGAACGCCGGCCACGACGTGCGCGTCGCCTTTGCGCCGGGACGCACGGATGCGACGCAAGAGTGGACCGACACGGAGTCGTTCGGGGTGCTGGAACCCAAGTCGGACGGCTTCCGAAACTACGTCCAGGCAGGGCAGGAAGGGAAGCCGGAAGAGCTGCTGGTGGAGCGGGCGTACATGCTGACGCTCACTGCTCCGGAAATGACCGCGCTGGTTGGCGGCCTGCGCGTCATGGGCGCGAACAGCGGGCAGTCCGCGCACGGAGTCCTCACCGACCGGCCGGGGGCGCTGACCAACGACTTCTTCGTCAATCTGCTCGACATGAACACCGAGTGGGCGGCTGCCTCTCCGTCCCAGGACGTGTTCGAGGGGCGCGACCGCCAAAGCGGTGAGGTCAAGTGGACTGCCTCCAGGGTAGACCTGGTATTCGGCTCCAACTCCGAGCTGCGGGCGCTCGCCGAGCTCTACGGCTGCGACGACGGGCAGGAGCAGTTCCTACGCGACTTCGTGGCCGCGTGGAACAAGGTGATGAGCTTGGATCGATTCGATTTGGCATGACCATGCTATGAAGGTCTTATTCCTTGACGAATCGGGAGACCACAATCTATCTGTGATAGACCCTCAGTATCCTGTGTTCGTGCTGGGTGGAGTCATCACGGACAAAGCCTACGCTGAAGGCATGCTGACGGACAAACTCAACGAGTTCAAATACGAGCTATTTGGCACCACCGATATCATCCTGCACACTGCTGATATCACCCGCAACCGGAATGGCTTTGAGGCCATGCTGGATCATGACTTCCGCAATCACTTCTACGCTCGGCTAAATGATTTGATGACGAATCTAGAATATTCGGTAGTAGCTTGCGTGATTCGTAAGGATGAGCACCTGGTCCGATATGGACTGGCCGCTCTTGACCCATACCTGCTAAGCCTTAACATCTTGGTGGAACGCTTCTGCTTCGACCTAGGCAACGAAAGCAAGAGCGGAGTGATTGTAGTGGAAAAGCGAGAGCAGACATTAGATCGTCAATTGGATCTGGCTTGGCTGAACCTGAAGATTGCAGGAACCTTTAACATTCAGGGAAGTAAGATTGAGGATCGAATTGTCGGGCTGTCCTTCCGATCCAAGATGGACAACATAGCGGGGTTACAGTTGGCGGACTTGGTGGTTTCGCCCATCGGACGTCGTGTTATGGGTAAACCAAGCAAGGGAGACTGGGAAGTGATAGAGCAGAAGTTTCGACGCAGTCCCCGAGGGCGTGTCGACGGCTATGGCCTTGTAGTATTGCCCAAAGAAGAAGGCCAGCCCCCGCATACGCAGTAACCAGCCTATGTACGCATGCTACACTACTGTTCACATAGTGTCAAACATAATGACCACCATCACCGGAGCCGACGCCCTCGGCGGGCGGTGCATGGGAGGCAGATAACCGTCTATAATGGAGTATGATGAACTGGCAAGAGTACATATCCGTTGACCCCAATATCTGCCACGGCAAGGCGTGCATCGCCGGCACTCGCGTGATGGTCACCGTCATCCTGGATAGCTTGGCCGAAAGGTTGGGAGCCGAAGAGATCATTGAGCACTACCCATCCGTATCTCGCGAGGCGGTGCGGGCGGCGCTGCTCTACGCCGCCGAGCTGGCCAAAGAGCGCGTATTGCCCTTGAGCGAGTAGGTGCCGCCGTGCGGTTCAAGCTTGACGAGAATCTTCCCGAAACGCTGTGTCAAGGAGCGCTATGACTGAACAGAACGCATCGTCGCAGAACGCCGCCGAGCAGTTCGGCAGGCAGGCGGAGCATTACGCGGTAAGCACGGGCGTGCACGCCCACAGCGAGGGGTTGGACGTATTGCAAGAGTACGCGTCGCTGGGCGATCCCGGCGTTGCCGTGGACATAGCCACGGGGGCCGGGTTCACTGCGTTCGCCGTGGCCCCGTACGTGGAGCGGGCGCTCGCCACCGACATAGCGGCCGGAATGCTGCGGCAGGCCGGGCAGCTGGCCGCCGAGCAGGGCCTGGACAACGTGGAGCTTGCCTTTGTCGAGGCGGAGCACATGCCCTTCGCCGACGGCTCCCTGGACATGGTGACTTGCCGGCAGGCGGCGCACCACTTCTACGACCTCCCCCTGGCGCTGCGCGAGATCAATCGCGTGCTCAAGCCCGGCGGGGTGTTCCTGTTGAGCGACACTTGCGCCCCTGAAGACGACGCCGTAGCGGAGTGGATGAACGACGTCGAGCTGAGGCGCGACGTATCTCACGTTTGGGATAGGAAGCAGTCGGAGTGGCGCGTCATGCTGCAAGAGGTCGGGCTGTCGGTGACACATCTCCAGATGGTCAGAGTTCACCTGGAATTCAACGACTGGGTGAAGCGCTCGGCGACCCCGCAGGAAAAGGTGGAACCGTTGAGAAGGGACTTTCTATCGGCTTCCGAAGCCGTTGTGGACGCGTTCGAAATAGAGCCGGAAGGCGACGGCATCAACTTCAGCTGGCCGGTGGTGGTGTCGCGGGCCGTGAAGTAGCGCCAAAGCTGCCAGGGTTCTTAAGGCGCGGTCTCGTTGCTCCCGGCGTTAGCGCTGTTGTTGCTTAGAATACGATTGACGAAATCATGCACCTGATCTTTGTCAAGCTCAATTTCGTAATCTTCCATGATTCCAGTGTAGAAGTTGACGTGGAACTTTTCGGCGGCGAGAAAGCCTGCATAGATATGCGGGTCTTGGAGGTCGGTGGATAGTCTTTTAGCCGCTACCTTGAGGTCACGGTGACTACGACCTCTCGTTCCTTGCTTTAGCATAATTGCGGTCATTGCGTGGGCAGCGGCGCCCCAGAGCTTTTCCGAGGCTTGCAGCTTGTCTCCACTACTTAATTCTCGTTCTGAGTGTTCCAAGAACGCGTATGCTGTTTTTATGTGCTCATCCAGTGTAAAAGACTTTCGGTCTTCCATAGTGTTCAGTATAGCATATCATCTTGGGGACAACTCCTATACGGACTTGCGCAGCGCCTCCAGGTTCGTACCAGGGCAGCGCGGCGAAATCGAGCAGGTGGAGGCTATCATCAAGCCACGTCCTCCGGTCCGGCCCATCGCCTCGTTCACCTCGTCCGCTACCGCCGCGGGCTGGCCGTTCAGGAGCGTTTCGCGGCTGATGCCCCCTATGAGCGGTTTGTCTGTGAAATCGCGGGCCTGTTCAAGCGATGGGTTGGTGTCGTCCTGCGTGTCCCAGTTGAAGGCGTGGACTGGATAGTCCGCAAGATCGCGCAGCATGTTGTTGCCGCGGCAAACGTGGAGCAGGTTGAACCGGGCGTCTCTGGCCGCGTCGAGGACGCGCAGGTCGTAGGTACGGCCAAACTCGGCGTACTCCTCCCCGGTGATGCGGTCCGTGGTGGCCCACGACGTGGTGGCGAAGAATATGCCGTCGGCGCCGGCGTTCAGTATTTCGCTGGTGTAGTTGCAAAAGGTCTCGGTGACCACTTCCAGGGCGGAGTGAATCCTGCCCGGGTGACTCCGCATGTGCTCCACAAAGGCGTCCTCCGACTCCACCAGGCGTCCCGCGATGGAGATGGGGTTGAACACCGTCATTATGAAAGGCACGCCACCGGATAGCTCCTTCCTGATGTCGATCAGAGCCTTCAGATGTTCATCGAGGACACCCGCAGTCGCTTTCAGAGGTTCGATGTACTCCCACTGTTCAGGCGAGCCGACCGGCACGTCCAGCGCGGTGGGGCCTTCGGCGGGGTCGGCGGGATAGCGGAACGTCGCGCCCCAGTCCTCGACGTGATACTGAGCGCGCGGGTTCACCTTCATGAAGTCCCATTCGTATCGACGCTGGAAGCCAACCATCGACTCGACAAGCCCCTGGGCAGTCGTCTCCTTGTCGTAGAAGTGCCGCCATACGCTGACGGGAGGCCGGTCGACCGTTTCGCCTTCAAGCGCCGCTTGTACTCGTTCCCGTTTCGTCAACGTCATGTTAGCCTCCTCGTTGGCCTGTTTCCGAGTGTTCCGTCTTCAACCGCTCGGCGCGGCGGCGAGCTAATTCTTGCAGCAGCCGCACGCCTCTGCCGGTGACGCGCATCTTTCGCTTGCTCTGCCGCTTCCGGTCGCGCCTGTCTCCTTTGGTTTCGGGTTCTTCGCCAACCATGTCCCGATGGTAAGACAACACCCGTCCTCAAAGCAAACTGATGCCAGACAGCGTGATTTGGGTTACCATGTCCCTCAAGTATGGACAAGCGACGCCTGGTGAAACAGCTTGAGCACATCGTGGGCAAGCGGTCGGTGATTCACCATCCCGACGACCTGCTGGTCTTCGAGTACGACGGTTCCGTGGATAGGGGGCTGCCCGCAGCAGTGGTGTTTCCCGCTTCCACCGAGGAGGTGTCGCAGGTAGTGGCTATGGCGGGCAGGGAGGGCCTCCCCGTGATACCGAGGGGCGCGGGCACCGGGCTGTCCGGCGGCGCAATCGCCAGCGAAGGCGGAATAGAGCTGGCGCTGACCAGGATGCGTTCCATTCCGGAGATAGACCCCCGGAATAGAATAGCCGTGGTCGAGCCGGGCGTGGTGAATCTCGATCTGTCGATCGCCGCTTCCCGGTACGGCCTCTACTTCGCCCCCGATCCTTCCAGCCAGCGCGCTTGCACCATAGGCGGGAACGTGGCCGAGAACTCCGGAGGGCCGCACTGCCTGCGCTACGGGGTGACCACCAACCACGTGCTGGCTCTCGAAGTGGTGTTGGAGGACGGGTCGGTGGTCTGGCTGGGCGACTCCTATCGGAACCGCCCCGGGTATGATCTGGTGGGAGCGTTCGTTGGGTCGGAGGGGATGATGGGGGTGGTTACAAAGGCGGTGGTCGGCTTGCTGCCCGCTCCGCAGTCGGTGAAGACGATGCTTGCCGTGTTTGGCGATATCGAGCAGGCCAGCAAGGCCGTATCCGCGGTTATCGGCGGAGGGCTGATACCCACTGCAATGGAGATGATGGACAGCCTGGCCATAAAGGCGGTGGAAACGGCAATGAACTTCGGATACCCCAGGGACGCCGGGGCGGTGCTGCTCATAGAGGTGGACGGCCTGGATGTGGAGGTGGACGAGGCTGCCGCCATGGTGCGGGAGATTTGCATTGGCGCCGGAGCCAGAGACGTCAAGGAAGCAAGCGAGGCCGCGGAACGGGAACGACTCTGGGCAGGCAGGAAGGGCGCTCTGGGCGCGCTTGGTACCCTGGCGCCGAACTATTACCTGGTGGACGGGGTCGTGCCAAGGTCCAAGCTGCCCGACGTGCTGCGCAGGGTAGGGGAGATCAGCGAGGAGTACGGTTTGCCCGTAGCCAATGTCTTCCACGCCGGAGACGGCAACCTGCACCCCTGCATCGTTTTCGACGAAAGGCAGCCCGGCCAGACCGAGCGAGTCATAGAGGCCGGCGGCAAAATCCTGGAAGTGTGCATAGACGCCGGCGGAGTCCTCACCGGCGAGCACGGCGTCGGCTTGGAGAAGAAGGCGTACATGCCGCTGATGTTCAGCGACGCCGATATGGATGCAATGCTTCAGCTAAAAGAGACCTTTGCCCCCGAGGGCCTGTTCAATCCCGGCAAGATGTTCCCCGACGGCGCGTCCTGCCTGGATGCCGGGCAACAAGCCGCGATGAGCAGAGCCGGCGCCGGAGCCTGGTTGTGATGCCGTCTTCTGCCCAAATGCGGGAAATGCTCGGCCACGTCATGAACGGGACTTCCCTTGTTCACGACTCCGACCTGTCCCGTCACGCGGTGGACGGCCTCGTTCCCAAAGCAGCCGTCTTTCCCGCTTCCGAGGAGGAGCTATCGGCCTTGCTCAAAGAGGCAAACGAAGAACGCTGGGCTGTAGCGCCCAAGGGGTCGGGAAACGGCGATAGGTTGGGGAACCTGCCGGAGAGATTGGATGTCGTGGTTGGCACCGGAATGCTGCCGCACCTCATCGACCATAACCCAGGCGATTTGACGGTGAGCGCCGGCGCGGGGACTAAGTTCGGACTGTTGCAGGAGCGGCTCGCGGAAGCGGGCCAGTGGCTGCCGCTGGATCCGCCGCTGGCCGGCAGGAGGACAGTGGGCGGCATACTTGCCGCGAACTTGGCCGGGCCGCTCAGCCTTTCCCACGGCGCGGCCCGCGACTTCGTGCTGGGAGTGCGGGTCGCCAGCGCAGGTGGGGTCGTCACCAAGAGCGGGGGAAACGTGGTCAAGAACGTCACCGGGTTCGATTTGCCCAAACTGCACATAGGCGCGCTGGGGACGCTGGGCATAATCTTGCAGGCCACGTTCAAGGTGATTCCATTGCCCAAAGAGGATATGACCCTGGCCGCTGAGTTCGACGATTCGGATAAGGCGGTAGACGTCTGCCGCCAGATCGCTGATTCTCAATATACCGGTGAGGCCATAGAGCTGATCAGTGGAAGCGAGGGACGGAACCGGGTATACGCCCGTTTCTTAGGCTCGGTCTCATCCGTGGAAGTTCGACTGGAGAAGGGGAAGTCCTTGCTGGAACAAGCGGGCGCGGAGAACGTCGATACCCTTGCCCAAGATGAGGCAAGAGCGCGCTGGAACGCCGTTGCGGATTTCGGGTGGAACGGCAGCGCGGAGGAGGAGGCAGCGCTCAGGCTGGGGTGTCTTCCGTCTAAGACGAACTCCGTAATCGGCGCAGTATCCGAGTATTGCGCGCAGAACGGCTACAGTTGGGAAATGGCCGCCGGGCCGGCGCGGGGCGTCGTCAGGTGCAAGATACAGGCACCGCCCGACCGGATGAGCGCCGCCGTGTCCGACCTTAGGAGCATCGCGGCGTCCGAGGACGGCTACGCTCTGGTGGAGCAAGCGCCTCTGGGGGCAAAGGCTGAGTTGGACGTGTGGGGCGACCCCGGCCCGGCCTTGCATCTGATGCGGCGATTGAAGGACAGAATGGATCCCAACCGTATTCTCAACCCCGGCAGATACGTGGGAGGCATCTGAAGTGGCGCGGCAACAGGCCCCAGCCAGTCCGGTCTTTGCCGGACCCCGTGACGAAGACCTGTATAAGTGCGTGCATTGCGGCCTCTGCCTCAACGCTTGCCCCACGTACTTGGAGACCGGCCTTGAAACCGAATCGCCGCGGGGGCGTATTGCACTGATGAAGGCGGTGCGCGAAGACCGCGTCTCCTATACCAAGCAGGTAACGTCGCACATGGACTTGTGCTTGCAATGCCGCGCCTGCGAAGTGGCCTGTCCTTCCGGCGTCCCTTTCGGCAGGCTAATGGAGGCGACACGGGAACAGATATCCGTACAAAAGAAAACGCCGCGATGGAAGAGATTCGCTTTGAACCTTGCCTTTCATCACCTTCTGTCGTACCCCGTACGCTTGTATGCTTTGGGCGCGGCGCTGCGGCTATACCAGCGCACCGGCCTGCCCCGGCTGCTCAGACGGGTTCCCGGAGTGGCTGGCAGGTTTCACAGGCAGCTGCCAAACCTGCCCGGCAGGTCTTTCAAGCCGAGGGGAGCCGTTGCTGCCCCCGGCGCCAAAGCCAGGGCCAGGGTCGTACTGCTCTCCGGTTGCGTTATGCCGTTGACCCATGGCCCTACCATGGAAGCCGCCATGCGCGTGCTTGCCAGGAACGGCTGCGAGGTATCGGCGCCCCAAGAACAGGTCTGCTGCGGCGCTTTGAACCTGCACGGCGGAGACAGGCGGCAGGCGCAGAGCATGGCGCGGCGCAACATCGATGTTTTCTTGAAATCGGACGTGGACGCCGTGGTCGTGGCGTCGGCGGGGTGCGGCTCCACGATGAAGGAGTACGACGACCTCTTGCGCGACGACTCTGAATATGCCGAGAAGGCGCAAGCCCTCAGCGCCAAAGTTAAGGATATCTCCGAGTTCCTGGTCGGCTTGCCCTGGGATCCCCCCAAGGGGAAGCTGCCGGTTCGGGTAACGTACCAGGATGCCTGCCATCTGGCTCATGCTCAGCGGATAACGGAGGCGCCTCGCCGCCTGCTCCGGTCGATACCAGGGCTGCAACTGGTGGAGATGGAAGCTTCCAGCCGCTGTTGTGGAGCCGCCGGTCTGTACAGCACGTTGCAGCCGGAGATGTCGCGGCAGCTTCAGCGGAACAAGGTGTCGTCCGTGCTGGCCACGGGTTCTGAGGTGATGGCCACGGCCAACCCCGGTTGCGCAATTCAAATGGAGGCGGGACTCAGGGAGGCGGGGAGCCCGGTTAGGGTGAATCACGTAATAGACCTTTTGGACCAGGCTTACGCCTTGGAGTAGACACGGGCTGGTTCAGACATCGCCATCCTGCGGGCCTCGTGCTCTTCGCGCCAGGTGCGTGAGCCGCAAAGTAGGCCGGACAGAACGTAGCACCGGGCGCCCCATTTACGCTATATTGCGGTTTGTAAACTCATCAAGAGGCGAACTTTGGCATTAGAGCAGCGAGTGAGCGACCTGGAAAGCAAGTGGGGCTTCATATTGGAAGTCTTGGGAACGCTGGCGACCAAGGACGACATCAGGGGCTTGGAAGCCAGAATGGACGGCCTGGAAGCCAGGATGGACAGGATGGAAGCCACCATGGCCACCAAGGACGACCTCAAAGACCTGCGCGACGAGTTGCGCGGCCACATAGGCGACCTGCAAGAGGACGTAAAGATGATCAAGGGACACCTGCTCTTGGACTAGCGCCTCCTCCTCAGCGAACGATTTCGCAAACCGCTCTATAGCAACCCCACGGACTACGGTTACACAGGCACAGCGTCCGCTCCCCTTGCCCGTTTGCATGCATTGCCCCATTGCCCGACTTGCTATAGTCTGACCGCGTTGTTGCAAGGAGACGGTATGGACGTAGGAGTTGGCATAGACGGTTCTCTGGGTCTGTCGCTGAAAGACCAGGGGCAGGTGTCCAGGGAAGCGGCGCGTTTGGGCTATTCCAGCATATGGACGCCGGAGGGGCCCGGCCTGGATTCCTTCCACCTCTGCCAGCTGCGATGGGCGGCTACCGCCGCTGTCGTGGACGGCGGGCTGACCACCGGCATTTCCGTGTCGCCGGTGTCTCTGCGCGGGCCGGTGGCGCTGGCGATGAGTGCGGGAACGCTGAGCCGGATTACGGGAGGGCGGTTCATACTAGGAATAGGCGTGGGAGGGCTGTACCAGGAGGAGACCCGCCGCGCTTTTGGAGCGCCGGAAGTCCCGCCGGTGCGGCTGATGAGGGAATACCTGACGACCATCAGAGGGCTGCTGACGGGTAAGGTGGTCACCTACGATGGCAGGGCTGTAAACCTGAGCGGCGTTCAGCTTGCCTTCGACTCCCCGCCGCGTACGCCCGTATACCTCGGCGCTCTTGGGCCTCAGATGCTGCGGCTGGCGGGACGGCTTGCCGACGGCGCGGCGTTGAACTGGTGCACGCCGGAGCAGATCGCGTGGAGCAGAGAAAGGGTCGCGGAGGGCGAAGCGAAAGCGGGCCGCGAACCGGGTTCCGTGAAGGTCGTCGAGTACATCAGGATATGCGTAGACGAGGACGAAGACCTGGCAAGGCGCGCCTTTGTGGCCGCTATGCTTGGCTATGCGCTGGGACAGCGCGGAACTCAGAGGCCGCGCGGTTTGGGATATCGGGCGCATTTCGATAGAATGGGCTTCGCCGATCTGCTTTCTGAGTTGGATGAAATGAGGAGCAAGGGAGAGCCTGAGGACAGGATCATCGACGCCGTACCGCCGGAGATGGCGCTGCGCGTGGGCTACTTTGGCAAGCCATCCGGCGCGGCCCAAGCCTTCCGAGACCTGTCGCGGGGATTGGATACAGCAGTGGCGCGGGTGGTCGCGGCGCGCCCCGGAGTGGAATCGGTAACGGCAACTATGGAGGCATGCAGGCCGTAAGTTGAAGCCACAACTACGGCGTGAGTACTAAAGGAGGAATACATGGCAGACCTTTCAATGTTTGATCTGACGGATAGAGTGGCTATAGTGACCGGAGGCGGCCACGGAATCTCCAAAGCGGTCGCTTTGGGCTTCGCGCAGGCCGGGGCGCACGTGGCGGTAGTCGACAAGGTGCCGGAGAGGGCCGAAGCCACCAGCGCCGCCATCGAAGACCTGGGCCGTGAGTCGCTGTTCGATACGGCGCACATCGGCTATGAAGACAAGGCTGCCGGCTTTGTGGGCAGGGTGCTGGACAAGTTTGGCCGCGTAGACATTCTGTTCAACGGAGCGGGCGGGATGCGCACCTCGGATGGGCTGTACTACGAAAAGCCCGTGGAGGAGTTGACCGAGGACGTGCTGGACGAAGTAATAAGGAACAACGTGAAGTCGTGCTTCTTCATGTGCAAGGCCGTGGGGCCCACCATGCTGGAGCAGGGCAAGGGCAGCATCATAAACGTGAGCTCGGTGAGCGGATACGAGCCGTCGCCCCGGCGCACGCCGTACGGCATCAGCAAGGCGGGCATCACCAACTTCACCAAGAGCCTTGCCGCCGAGTGGGGGCCGCAAGGCGTCCGCGTCAACGAGATATGGCCGCTGGCGGTGACGCGGCCTCAGGAGGACAGGTACCAGGACCAGGAGAACGTGAAGCGCCTTACGCAGCGCATCGCCATCGGACGGCTCGGCGTGCCTGAGGACCACGTTGGCGCGGCCATATTCCTCGCTTCCGACGCCAGCGAGTGGGTCTGCGGAGCCACGTTCAGGGTAGACGGAGGCCGCACCGGCGGCTAGGCAACTCTGCCTCGCCCATTCCACCCACCTCCGTCGTTCCCGAGGAGTCGGGAACCCAGGGGCGGGACACCAGTTCGTTGTGCCTGCCTGCCTGCCCCATACTTTTGATAGGGCGCTAACAACTGTCCGCCGCACGTCCCATGTGGTAGACTCTAGTCAGGAAAATGGAAATGAACCGTAGGTGGAGGTCAGCATGACGCCTAATGAACATGCAAGGCAGGCTTATGAGTTCTTGGAACAAGCGGAGAACGAGCTGGCGGCTGGGGACAAACTACAAGCTTCCGAGAAACTTTGGGGCGCCGCTACTCAGGCCGTGCTGTCGATCCTGACAACCGAGGGGCGGCGAAGCAAGACACATCGAGACCTCAAGGAAGCGGTCTATAGACTATCCGCTGACATGGGTGAGGATGTCTACGACGGCTTTGCTATTGCAGAGAAATTCCACGCCAATTTCTACAATGGCTTCATGGAAGATTACCAAATCGAGTCTGACAAGGGTCGAGTGCATAATTTCGTGCACCGTCTTCTTCCTGTCCACCAGGTATAGAGGTTCAGGTTAGCGAGTTTGCTGGGATGCCGTCCTGCAAGGAACAAGGATTTCGCGTATTGGCAACAGGCTCAAGAGGAGCTTGCCGAAGGAGACTTGCATGAAAGTGGTATTCGCGCTTGTTCTGGCGTTGCCACTGGTCATGCTTGGCTGTTCAACATCGGAACCGGAGATTGTAGTGCAGGAGAATGCTTTCCAAGTGAGCGGCTCTCCCCGGTTAATAGTAGAGACCGAGAACGGCGACATTACGGTGCGCTACTCAGGCGGCGCGGGAGAAGTTAAAGTAACCGCAACCATAAGAGACACGGACAAGACGGAATACCAGACCAGCCAGATTGGCGATACGGTGTCTGTCTTAGCCAACGCTTCCGGCGCCGATGCCGGAGTCGATATAGAAGTGGCTATACCGAAAAAAGCCCTACTGGAGTTGGAATCCGAAAATGGCGGAATAACCCTGGGCGATATAGACGGCAGCGTGAGCGCTACGACTTCCAATGGCGACATCACAATCGCCGGAAGTCTGGAGCCAGGGTCTCAAGCCAGGCTGAGGACTTCCAGCGGCGACGTGGAGGTAACCCTGGTGAATACTCCGGGAGTATGGCTGGACGCCGAAACCAGCAGCGGTGAAATCAGCAGCGTAGCGCCAATCACAATCACCGGCCGCGCCGCCGATGATCGTTTGACCGGCAACATCGGCGACGGAAGCAGCTCGCTAACAATCCGAACCTCCAGCGGCGACATCACCATCAAATAACGAATCGCCCGCTCTCGGGGGCATCATTGCCTTGCCGGTTATAGCTTGCAAACACTGCCTGGCCGCCACCGATTAGCGGAGTAAGCAGGCGGCCCGCTCCACAGCCACCCTTTGTATGCCTCACTTTACCTCGGTGGCTCGTGCGTATATCTCGGTAGCGAAAGGCATGGTTTTCTCCACTGGTAGATTACTTATGACTAAGATGTAGCCCGTCATGCGACCATGTGCGAGAAAATAAAGATGGAAACTACCATCACCACGGTTGGCTAAGCCCATCATGCTTTCACCTGGAACTTCCAGTCTCTCAATGTCCCCAAACACCTCACTGCTCCAGAATAAGCCGGTCGCTTCATTGAAAATGAGGCTAAACAGATTGTTAGGTTCGTGTTGCTTATAATGTTGAATCAAGGAAGTCGCCTCGGATTCGCTTTTGTGTAGCTCAAAGCTTGTGTAAACGTACTCGATTATCTCCTCGCCAGTTCTTGCAGTTCTTGCTCGCACGTATTCTCGGAAAAAGCGTACCTCAATGTCGCTACGGTTTAGTAAGTAGCTCACGCCTGGGCCGTAGGAGAATTCCTCAATGTCAACTTCGTGACGGGTTAGCAAGTCGCTCACATCGGTCAAACGCCGCAAGTCATAGCCCTGAGCTATGGCCCTCTGTTCCAACTCAATGCCCGTCGGTGTAGGAGATGGTATGGGCGTGTTCGTGGGAGGAATAAGCGGTGTGGGTGTAAATGTTGCGGTCGGAGTAAAAGTTGCAGTCGGAGTCGGTGTTGGGGCCACTCGACCTCCCAACTGATATCCTAGAAAATGATCTCCGTCTCGGTCTATCTCCCAAAAGTAAGTCACATACCAATTTCCGCTTTCTCTATTTAGTCTTGCTTCGCTCTTGCATCGAAGGATGTTTCTTGTTCGGTCTAGTTCTTCTGCTCCTTCGTATATCTTCAATAATCTGACGTCGTCATTCTCGGAAGTTTTTATGATTTCCCCTTTGAAATAGTCGCTGTCACAGTCAAGAGTCAAAGTGAGTGGCATAGATGGAGGAGTGGGCATAGGGGAAGGAGATGGATGTGGCGCCACAGAGTTTGGCGGGGTGCCACTAAAAAGCAACTCAATCACCACATGAGGAACATTCAACTCATTCAGGTGGTTTAACAGTGCGTTATTAGTATCGTTTATGTCCCCCCAACTTATGCCAGCGAGAACTGGGTTTTGCTTTAGAAAAAGTGCGAACGAAGGCTCCGCTATAAGGTCACTCCAAAGTTTTTCTACATCTTTCTGGTTTATTTCGGTTGGCAGTTGAAGCGTACCTAGAACCAAACCAGCTAAAAAGCGGTCTATAAAGGTTTTTTGTCCTTCGGCGGATTCTAAGTCGAACTCTGCTAAATCGGGCTGAACTTTCAGCCAAGCTTGGAATACAGGGTTGCTATTAAGAGGTTCCGCTATAGCAATAACAGGTGTGATAGTTGGAACTGGCGGGATAAGGGTAAGAGTAGGCGTCGGGGTCGAAATAGTGCTGATGGTTGGCGTTGCGCTACAACCCAGGACCAAAACGACACAAAGCAATAGAACCACTAGCAGGGAGCGGCAGGGATACTGAATAGTTGTTTCCTCCTTTTGTTCCTCATGTTAAACCCCATCTCAATTATGTTACCACGTAACCCCCACAACCTTGTCTTGATCATCTCCCTATGGCTATAATCTGACGGATACAAGAAGTCTAGCTAGCAGATTGTGATGTAATGGGTAATAAAAAATCGCCTTATAAGAAAGAGCCGATTTCTATAGCACCCGGGTACACGGATGAAGACTGGAAAAATCTTGATGATCTAGACAATGAAAATAGTTCGGACTGGTGTGAGGCCATTAAGATACTTGATGCAAGGATTAGAGACCGTTATCTAGATCCTGTTGATGAGCTTATTGAGCTAGATAAAAGGCGGGTAAACAAAAAGGTTCCCAGGTTTGGATTCACCATTCTTGCCATTGATTGTCTTCTCATTGAAACGCTACAGGCTTTTATTGATGGTGAGACAAACACAAGGAACAAGGAACCGCGAATGTTCATTGATTTTCTAACGGGGCGTCCATCATTTAAGAAACATTTCAAAGATAAGAAATTAGCCTGTAGATTCTACAAAGATGTTCGATGTGGAATACTTCACCAAGCTGAAACACGTTCCGGATGGCTAGTTAGGTCCAATGGCCCTCTATTAAATCCCAAGAATATTGAAAGAAGAATAATTAACCGCACAGAGTTTCATAAAGCTTTGAAGTCTGAATTTGAATCCTATTTGACCGAATTGAGAGACACGAACAATGCAAAGTTACGGCAGAATTTCCGAAAAAAGATGGATTGTGTCGTAGAAGTGAGTCAATATAAAGGAAAGTGTAAATAGCAATGCCTCGGCTGCTACTGCGCGGCCCGCATCCCTAACCCGACAGCGCCCGCTCGGCGGCGGCAACGCCTTCGCCTCGCGCCACCTCGTAGCCTTCCTTGTCCAGCAGCTGCTCCAGCGCGGACAGCGCCGACAGCACGCTCGACGGCTTCGAGTTCTCGCCCATCAGCCCGATGCGCCAGATTCTGCCCGCAACCGGCCCAAGCCCGCCGCCTATCTCGATGTTGTAGTCCACCAGCAGCGACCGGCGCACTTTCGCCTCGTCGATCCCCTCCGGCACCCATACCGTGGTCAGCGTGGGCAGCCGGCTGTCCTCCTCAGCGAACAGCTTCATACCCAGCGCTTCCAGGCCGGCGCGCAGGGCGGCGGCGTTCTGCTCGTGGCGGGCAAAGCGGGCTTCCAATCCCTCCTCCAGCACCACGCGCAGACCTTCCCGCAGCCCGTAGACCATGGAGATGGGGGCTGTGTGGTGATAGGCGCGGTCGGACCAGTAGGACTTGAGCAGGGACATGTCCAGGTACCAGCTTTGCACCGGCGTCTTGCGGTTGGACAGAACCTCTTCGGCGCGCTTTCCCAGCGTGAGAGGAGCCAGTCCCGGCGGACAGCCCAGGCACTTCTGCGTGCCGCTGTACGACACGTCTCCGTCCCACCTGTCGAGGGCCACTTCCAAGCCGCCCAGCGACGTCACCGTGTCGATGATAACCAGGGCGTCGTGCTCATGCGCGATCCTGGATATCTCTCCGGCGGGGCTTAGTACCCCCGTGGAGGTTTCAGCGTGAACCATGGCCACCGCCTTCACCGAGGCGTGGTTCTTCAACTCCGCGCTGATTGCGTCGGGGTCCAGCGGGTGGCCCCATTCGGCCTCGACGCGGGCCACGGTGGCCCCGGCGCGCTCCGCTATCTGGGCGATCCGCTCGCCGAAGTATCCGTTGATCCCCACGACGACGGTGTCGCCCGGCTCGACTACGTTGACCACGGCGGCCTCCATGCCCGCCGAGCCTGTGCCGGAAACGGGCAGGGTGATGCCGTTGTCGGTTTGGAAGACCAGGCGGAGCATGTCCCGCACGTCGTCCATGACCTTCAGGAAGTCGGGGTCAAGGTGACCGAGCAGGGGCGCGGCCATGGCCTGAAGCACGCGACGGTTTACGTTGCTGGGGCCTGGCCCAAGTAGAAGCCTGGCCGGGGGGTGGAACTCTTCAAGATACTGTGGCATTCATGTCCCTTTCGATAGTCGGTAGTTTCACGCAGCCCGCCCATTATAACACTAGCCACAAATGTGCGGGCTTTGCCCCTATGGAACAACATGATCCGCCTCCAACCTGCCCGCAAGCTCCACCGTCTCCGCCGAAAGCGGCGCTTCCTCCAAGTCGTAACTGGCGGAGAAGGCGTCGATTATGGCCTGCTGCACGTCGTGGTAGGTCACGCCGCCGACCTCGTCCGCAATGCTGCCCGCCGTCTTCGGGTTCCAATCGACTCCCAGATGTCGGTACACCGGCAGCAGCACGTCGCGCACCCGGCTTGCTCCGTTCACCACGACAACTCCTCCGACGTGGGCCGCGCTGGTGACCAGGCGCTGCCCGACTCCCATGAGCTTCTTCACCCCGCGAGCGTTGACGCTGTAAGCGCCGGGGCAGTATTCGCCGGGTATCTCGCCCACTCGCGCGTCCAATCCCAGCCTTCGGAACGAGTCCTCCATGATCCCGGCCAGCTCTTCGAAGCGGGCTTTTACCCCTTCTCTGGGCTGCGGGTCGGGTATCGCCCAGGCAAAGGCGAGGGTGTCTTCGTGGAAGACGGCGGCCTTGCCGCCGACCAGTCGCTGCACCGCCTCGAATCCGCTCTCTCTGGCCGATTGAACGGCGTCGGCGTAGCCGGGCGATCTGCCGTCCTGCCTGCCGAATGCGACGATTGCCGAAGTGCGGTGCAGCCGCAGCGTCTCAGGCTCTCTTCCCTCAGCAACGTTCAGCAACAAAGCCCGCGATACGGCGGTGTCCAGTGCAGGCCGCTGGAGAAAAGCCTCCGTGGTCAGCCTGATGGCGCGCTTGGGCATGGACCGCGGTTCACCCTCACCGTCTTGCCCGTGACGACGGGCATCCAGGGGTGGAGGTGTGGACTCCCGACTTCTGGGGAGTGGCGTTTGACTCCAAGACAGCCCTAGTACCAGTCCCTGTAGAACGTCTCGTACGGGACGAAAGCGGGCCGCTGCGGATGCGGAATGGGTAGCTGCACAGGCCCCGCTTCTCTGGACGGCAGGTAGACCGTACCCGTGCCGATGACCTGGGCCTCGCCGACCTGGTTGAGGCCCTGGTACTTGATGCCCACGGCGTGGTACTCGGTCTTTCCCGGGACCGCGCCCTGTCCGGATTCGCCTTCCTGGACGTCTTTGAACTTCTTCACGACCTCGCCGGTGTAGGTGGTCACGTCGCCGTAGTAGACCGGCTTGCGCAGAGCGATGACCAGCCGGCGGATGAAGCCGTCGTCGCCCATCCAGTTGCTGAAAAGCTGCTCGCACATCTGCGTGCGCTGCACGCCGAAGTCGAACGGCCCCGGCTGTCCGCGATAGACGGCGGTGAGGGCGTCCTCGTGCTCGTTGCCCGGGCCGCGCCAGCGCGTGATGGGATGCACGTGTCCGACCTCGTTTTTCCGCGCCCGCTTGTACATGGGTTCGAAGGAAAGCTCGTCGCCCCCGGCAAGCGGCCCCGATACCGTTGCATAGCTCAGCGAGTGATAGCAGACCTGGTCCAGCAGCGTCCACGGCGACAGAGTCACCGGGCCGACGGTATCGCCCTCTTCCACGTCCTCCCAGTAGCGCGTCTCCGCGCCCCGCCGCGGCTCGTTCTTGATCTCGGTGAGCACATCCGCTATCTGCTCGTCGCTGTACTGAGACGTCTTCCGTTCGTACAACATCTGCTCGCCGAGCCGTTCCACCGGCATGGAGCGGCTGCTCCCCATGCTGGACATGGGCACGTATATCTGCGTGCCGTAGCACTTGCCCAGCAGGTCGCCGTGGAAGTCCCAGTAGTGGTTGTCCGAGATGAAGAAGACCAGGTTGCCTCGGGAGCCAGGCTTTTCGAATATCTCCCTAGTCACTTTGGACGAGCGGAACTTCGTCCCTTCCCGGACGGCGTCGAAGAACTCCCACGCCGCGCCGGAAATGAAGTTGGCAAGCGGGTAGCCGCCGGGACGCACCGCGCCGTGCGCCGAGGGGTAGCGCACCAGGGCCATCGCCGGCCCCGGCGCTATCTGGCAGCCGTAGCGGGTGGTCTTGCCGTACTCCGGGTCGGTGAAGATGGGGTTGTTGTCCCCAATGGACAGGGCGTACCTGGTGATGAAGTCGGAGGTGAACCTTTGCGAGTATTCGTAGGGAGGCCCGTCCTGGTCGTACGGCGCGGGCATCCATGGGGGCAGGTTCTCATCGGACTCTTGATCAATCTGCTCTCGTGACCTGGAAAGAAACTCTGCGACTGCTTCTTCAAAAGTCTGCGTTGTCATTGCTCCGCTCCTTCGCGCCTTGTGTTAGGCAATTATTGTCTCCGCCGGACTCAGGAGGGCAGGGGGTATCCGGCCTGACCCTGCGATTCTATCATCTGGTCTGGCATGGTCAACCACAAAGCCCCAAACCGTCGTTCCCGTGAAGCCTGCCTCGTACTTGATACGGGGACGGGAACCCACCGCGCCCCGCCCTGGATTCCCGATCGGGGTCGGGAACGACGAATAGACACCCCCTTGCCCGCTTGTCTACGGGCCGCTTTCATCTGTCATGGGGCCGTGTTTGTGGGGGCGAAGGGGTTGAGGACGGGAACGCCCGTCGGCTCAAAGTGGCGCACATTGCGCGTGACGATGGTCAGGCCGCGCTCCATGGCGGTGGCGGCGATGAGCAGGTCTGCGTCCTGGCTGCTGATGGAGGCGGAGAGACGGCCCCATCGGAGAGCCGTGGATGCATCCACAGGCAGGATGCGGTCCGCAAACCATACCTGGATGCCCTGGCTCCACTGGGCAAGATCACGGGCAAAGCTCGGATCCCGGGTCATCTGCTGCGCAATGCCTCGCTCCAATTCCCCAAGCGTCAACACGCTCAGGTATACACTGGACGGATGTTGGGCCTCCAGCCATGAGATTGCGGCCGGGTAGCGGTCCGGCCGGCGCAACGCGGAGACCACGTTGGTGTCCAGCAGATACATCACCACGCTGTATCGCGGAGCTTCATCGGGAGACGTTCGAACAGGTCGTCCGGTCCTCCCTTGGGTATGGCAAGCAGGTGCTCCACAAAGTTCGGACGCTCCGCCGTCTCTGCGCGGGAGCCATCCACGGACACCATCACCTCCGCGCCCTCCGCCAGGTCAAGGGGCTCCAGGGGCGTGAGGACGCCGTTCTCATATCTTGCTCTCACTGCGGTCATCTCGTCCCCTCCGCAAGGCATTGTATCACAGTGCACGCGAACCGCGCCCCCACCGTCTTGCCCGCGCAGGCGGGGAACCAGGCGCGGTGGGTTCATGGCTACCGTTCCGCTCATAGCCCGCCCGCCGACCGGTATCCCCGCTCGTGGTGAGCTTGTCGAAGGGCTAAGGGCTGGGCGCGGGGCGGTGTGCTACAATGGCCTGAAAGCAAACCCCGTGCGTGCGAGGAGATAAGATGAGCGCAGTGCGAGCAAAGTATGAGAACGGCGTCCTCACGCCCCTGGAGCCCCTTGACCTGGCGGAGGGCGCGGAGGTGATGGTGTCCGTGGATGACGCGCCCGCGGGGGTCATTGGGAAAGAGTCCATTGATGACCACCGGCAGTCGTTTGAGGAGCGTATCAAGACAACGCAGTCGGCTGCGGGAGGCTGGAAGGGCAGCCTAGACCCGGATGAGTTGAAGCGGATGATCTACGAAGCCAGGATAGCCGGATCTCGAGAGCCTGTGGATGCGTAATTGACTTATGCTCTATCTGGTGGACACTGACTGGGTCATTGATTATATGCACGGCGTTTCGCTGCTGGTCAGTCGACTTGACAGGCTGCTTCCTGAGGGCGTTGGCCTGAGCGTCATATCCCTGGCAGAACTCTATGACGGCGTGCTTGGTTCTCCTAATCCCCAGAGTGATGAGCGGGCGCTGAGAAGATTTCTGGCATCGGTAGAGGTGTTGCCATTGGATGAATCCAACGTGCCGTGTGTTTGCTGAAGAACGCCGCAGGTTGAGGGGAGCCGGCGCTCTCATCAGCGACCTTGATTTGCTTATTGGCGCCACGGCTATAAGACACAACGTCACCCTTCTAACAAATAACCGCAGGCACTTTGAGCGGATGGCAAACCTGAGCATAGTGCCGGTGTAACCCGTGAAGTGGGCATGATGTATCGCGCTTAATTGGGTACAATGGAAGGGAAACATAACCAAATCCGTTCGTTCTGAGCGGGTCGAAGGGGGCGGGCGCCATGCGGACATACGGGCAACCCGCCTTGCCCGCTTGTATAGAGTTGCTAGAATAGCCAAAACGTCCCTGAGCACGGAGAACATGCCCCAAGCGCAATACGATCTAGGACACGTAGCCAAGCTTACGGCCAGGTCCATCGGTGAGCCCGGTTCAAGGCGCTTCCACGTGGCGGCCGAAGCCAGAAACGGCCAGGCCGTAGTGATATGGATGGAAAAGGAGCAGCTCTTCAACCTTGGAGTGCAGGTGAAACGGCTGCTTTTCGAATATCAAGATGAAGCGGAACGCAGTTCTTCGGAGGATTCGTACGATGAAGCCGTCTTTGGTTTGCCGGACCCGCCCGTCCTGGAGCTGACGGCGGGGCAGATGTCGATTGGATACGACCAGACGTCCGCCATGTTCTTCCTGGAAGCCCACGATGTTGAGCAGGAAGACCCCGTTCCCCTGATAAGCCTGGAGGCCACGTACAGGGAAATAGACTCGCTGGCGGACCAAGCGTTCGAGGTGTGCGCCGCCGGCAGACCGCGCTGCCAGTTGTGCGGCGCTCCCCTGGACGCGGAAAAGCACCTCTGCCCCAGGCACAACGGGCACGGAGCGCTGGCTACCTAACGGAGTTCGCCTGTGACGGTCAACAGCAGGAGTGATCGATTCAGCCCTCAACTCTTCGACCTGCTAGCCAGTGGCGAAATGGGCGAGTGCAGGCTGACTCCGGACGGGTCGAATTACACGTTCCTAACCACCGTCTCCCAGGGCGGTGAGCACCTCAAGGTGATTTACAAGCCACGCCGCGGCGAGATGCCTCTGTGGGACTTTCCCGGAGGCACGCTCTACCTCAGGGAGTACGCCTCCTACCTGCTCAGCGAAGCCTTGGGTTGGGGCTACGTGCCGCCCACGGTGATCCGCGACGGGGAGTTTGGAGAAGGCTCGGCGCAGCTCTACGTGGAGTGCGATAGAAGAGAGCATTACTTCACCCTGCGCGAACGTTTCGTGGAGGATATGCTGCGCGTCTGCGCCTTCGACGTGGTTGCCAACAATGCGGACAGAAAGGCGACCCACACCCTGCTGGGCAACGACGGCGGCATATGGCTGATTGACCACGGCATCACCTTCAACGCCGAGTACAAGCTGCGGACGGTGATATGGGACTTTGCCGGGCAGCGTTTGCCGCGCTGGTTGCAGGATGAACTGGCGACCCTCCGCGACGGCTTCGATGCGCCGGACGGCCTGGCCGAAAGCCTGGGCAAGCTGCTGAGCAGGGCAGAAGTGGACGCGACTCGATACAGGTTAACGGCGTTGATAGACCAGGGAGTGTTCCCTATTCCCACCCTGAGACGGGCCGTCCCCTGGCCGTGGCTCTAGCTCAGAGCCATGGCGCTCCCCGCTGGTAGCCGCCCGTGAGTTGCAATGCAGTCCCGGACACCCATCTTGAGGCCGGACTGACCAGGTACAGCACGGCTTGACCCACGTCGCGCGGGGCGCCGAGTCCAAGAGGATAGCTTTTGATCCTTGCCTCGCGCTCTTCCCGCGACCATCCAAAATCCCGCGATTCTACTTCCCCTGGCATGATTGCGTTTACCCGCACGCCCTTGTCCGCTACGTGGGCCGAGAAGGCAGCCGTAAGCCCAATCAGCCCCGCTTTGGCCGCATTGTAGGCCGGAGAACCTCCGGCGCTGGCGACCCTTGCCGCCTGCGAGCTTATGTTCACGATGTACCCCTCTCCCGCTTCCAGCATGGGTTTGAGGGCGGCCTGGGAGCAGTAGAACACGCCGCTCAAGTTCACGTCTATCACCCGCTGCCACTCCTCTAACGGCAGGTCCCATGCGTTGCCTCTGGGCGCGTCTATGCCCGCGTTGTTAACCAGGATGTCCAGGCGGCCGTACTCTTCCAGGGAAAGCTCTACCAGACGGCGGGCGTCTTCCGGTCTGCTGGTGTCCATTACCAAGTGGCTTGCTCTGCCGCCATTGGAGCGCACCTCGCCAGCGGTCGCCGTCGAATCTTGGATGTCGCCGATGACTATTGCGGCGCCGGCTTCGGCAAGGACATGCGCAATGCCCCGCCCGATGCCCTGAGCGGCCCCGGTGACTACGGCCACCTTTCCGTCAAGTCTGTAACTGTCCGTCATTTCTGCTTCCTCCCTGGATGCTCTGCCACTCCGCGAGCTTAGCAGCGCTTCCCTGACTTGCTTCGCTTTTCCAAGCAGTCGAAGATTCTGTCCGCCAGAGAAACCGCCGCGCCCTTTGCAACGGTGTCGGGTACGGCTGCCAGCAGCCCGCTCGACTTCATCTCCGCGCTCCACGTCAGCCTTGTCCAATCGTCGCGCTCCTCCAACCTTATTTCGGTCAGAATCTGAAAGGCGCTGCCAATGGACTTGCCGTCTATCTTCACTCCGGCTATGTGATTCTCCATGCTCAGCACTTCAAATTTCAGTGTGACCGTGCCCTTCAAGAAGGTGAAGGAATGGCCCACTTTGGCGACGAAATGCGTGGAGTCTTCTTCCTCGAAGCTCTTGATTCCAGGGATGCATTCGCTTATCCCCTTGGGGTCGGACGCGAGTTTCCAGACCTCCTTCAGGGGAGCGCCGATTGAATATTCTTTCTCTGCATGCATAATAGGTAGTTGTCGGCCTATACTATCCGGACTTCGGTTTGTGTTGCAGCCTATGAACACTGAAGACAAGAAAGCCTTAGAAGACGTACAACACTTCTGCGATAATCTTCGCCCTCTGGAAGACATATTCTACCTTGAACACAGGTACAACGACCAACTGGTACCCCTGGCAGGGGAATCGAACATTCTGGGCATGCCCGTCAAAGAGGAGTACGGCGGCAGGGGTTTGAGCAGCCTGTCGTACGCGGAGGCCATGCAGAAGGTCGCCGCGGAGGGCACGGGCATTCGCACGTTCTTCTCCGGACATTCCTCCCTGGGACAGAAGACCATACAGCGCTTCGGAACGGATTTGCAGAAGCAGAAGTACCTTGTTCCCTCAACCGGAGGGGATATCATACTGGCGTTTGCCCTCACCGAGCCTGACGCGGGGAGCGATCCGCTTTCCATGTCCATGAGCTGGGAGGACAAGGGCGACCACTATCTCCTGAACGGGGTCAAGTACCTCATCTCCAACGCGGGCATTGCCGATGTCATAGTAACGTTCGCCAGGGGAGAGGATGGGTGGATAAGCGCTTTCCTTGTCGATACGCGGGAAGAGGGCATTGAAAGGGAGGACATGGCCGCGAAGATGGGTATGCCGACCGCCAACACCGGCATGTTCGAGTTGACCGACTATCGAGCGCCCAGGGAGAACCTCCTCGGTAAGATGGGCGACGGTTGGAACATAGCCAAGTATTCGCTGTTGAACGGTCGCCTGAGCGTTGCCGCGGGCAGCGTCGGAACCATATCCGACTGCCTGACGGAGTCGGTGAGCTTCGCCAAGGAGAGGGTGCAGCACAGGAAGGCGATAGCCAGGCATCAGCTTGTCCAGGAGCACATCGCGATAATGAAGACGAACTTGGAATCGTCCAGGCTCATGGTCGAGAGGGCCGCCCGTCTGGTTGACAGGTTCGAGGCCGAAGGCGGCGACGAATCGTTTGACGCCGCCGACGCCGCAGTAGCCGAGGCCAAGTTCCACGCCACCAACGCCGCCTGGGACGCCGCCGATAGGGGCGTGCAGATATTTGGCGGCAGGGGATGGTCGTTCCTCTACAGGCCGGGCAGGCACCTTGTCGATACCAGGGTCTGCCGCATCTATGAAGGCACCGATGAGATCATGAAGCTGAAGATAGCCTCAGCGCTTCTGGGTAGAGGGTTCGAAGCTTACCGCTAAGTAGTGTAGATTGGTGGAGGGGTTTGATGACCAGACAACAGACATTTGAAGAGGCTATTGCCGAGTACCTGCAGCGATGCCAGGAGCAGATAGGCAAAGAGCGTATGGAAGGACTGCCCCCTGGTCTGCCGTCCCCGTACGACCAGTCCGGCCCGCCGTACGAATCCCCGCTGCGGCTCGACGCGCGCACCATACGCAACTACGCGCTCAGCATAGGCGACGACAACCCCCTCTACACCGATCCTGAATACGGCAAGCGGACTCGCTACGGCTCTCAGATCGCGCCTGGCCCCATCATGGTCGTGGTGCGGGCCGGCGGCGGCCAGGGGCCGATGCGCCCACAAGGATACCCTGTAGCCGACTTTGTGGCGGGCACGGCGTGGGAGTTCTACGACGTTATCCGTATGGGCACCGGACCAATCCGGTCTTCCAAGACGGATCGCGAGGTGTTCCAAAAACAGGGGTCGCGGGGTGGGCTTATCTTCCTCATCTGCGAGCTATTCTACCGGAACGCCCACGGCGATCTGCCCGCCAAGGCCTACGGGACTTTGATCATGGTGCCCACCGAGAGCATGGGCAGCTCCAGGGCTATGTCCGTGGACCGGCTGGGCGAGCAGATGATGTACGACCGCGGCACACAGCGATACGATCCCGATGAAATCGCGGGATACATGGAGCTGATCGGTAAGCCCAAGCGTCGCGGAGCGGAGACCTTGTACTGGGAAGACGTGGAGGTCGACCAGGAGCTTGACCCACTGGCGCTGCCGCCTTGGACTTTGCAAGACCAGATAGCCAATAACCTGGCCCGCTCACTGACGGGCCGCAATCCCAACGCGCTCGACGATGAGCTGGCGTTCGAGCGGGTGTACCACGGCCTGCAATCGCACAGAGGCGGGGCTCGAACCCATCCAGTTTCCATGTGGCCCTGGACGCCCAATTCCGAGCACGAGGACGCCCTGCTCGCCGCCTACCGGGGCCAGTCCGGCCCGTTCGACCACGGAGTGCAGCGCTTCCAGATACCGCAGCAACTGCTCACCAACTGGATGGGAGACGACGGTTTCGTCAGGCGCTATCAGACCGCCATCCGCCGTCCCGTCTACTATGGCGACGTGACCATCTACCGCGGCCGGGTAGCCAGGAAGTTCACCGAGCGGCAGACCGGAGAAAAAGCGCCGGGCGCCGCGCCCGGAGACGTAGAGTACAATGCAGTGGGGATAAGGATGGAGGGTGTCAATCAGACGGGAGAGTTGCAGGCCCAGGGCACCGCAGTGGTCTACCTGCCATCCCGCAAGAGCGGCCACGTCCAACTGCCTGTGCCGCACCTGGCGCAGCCGCCCTACGTGCCTTACGAGACGTTCTATAGAGACTGGTTCTAGCCGTCAACAGGGAGGAGAATCATGACGACGCAGACGTTTGAAGAGGCCATAGCCGAATACATAGAGCGCTGCTATGAGTCGGTGGGCAAGGAGCGGGAGGAAGGGCATCCGCCGGGGCCGGGGACTCCGTATCCCATCGGCGAGCCGCCGTACGAGGCCGCAATAAGGCTGGATGAGCGTACAATCCGCAACTACGCCATCAGCATAGGGAACACCAACCCGCTCTACACCGACCCCGATTACGGAAGGCGCACCAGGTACGGCGCGATGCTTGCCCCGAACACGGCGCTCATCCTTGTGCGAAGCCCCGGCGGCCAGGGGCCGACGCGCCCCGAAGGGTATCCCGTGGGGGACTTCTTCTCAGGGCTGGCCTGGGAGTTCTTCGACGTGCTGAGGGTTGGCGACGCGCGGTTCAAGAACACCAAGAAGACCAGCGAGTTCTTCGAAAAGTCCGGCTCTCGCGGGCAGCTGCTCTTCCTCATCGAGGAGATCAAGTACTGGAACGCTCACGCCGACCTGGTCGGCAAGTGCTACGGCACCCTGATTCTGGTGCCCATCGAGAGCATGGGCGGATCGCGGACTATGAACGTGGAGCGCTTGGGCGAGCAGCTCATGTACGAACGTTCCACTTCCAACTACAGCCGGGAGCAGATGGACGAATACGCGTCGCTTATGGAAGCAAGCGCCCGCAGGGGTTCCAAGACCCTGTACTGGGAGGACGTGCAGGTCGGGGATACGCTTGGGCCTCTTGTAGTGCCCCCGTTCACCCTGCTCGACCAGACGGTGCAACGAGTGGTCAACGCCGCCGCCACGGGAAGGTACGGCACTTCAGGAGACGAACTGGCCTTCGAGCCGGTGTACTACCACAACATTGAAGGGATGGGCGGTTACGGCAAGGGCTTTGCCCATCCCGTAACCCGCTGGCCCCACGGACCCGGAGACGAGCATCAGGACGCTCTAATGGCGGCATACAGAGGCCAGCCGGGGCCGTTCGACGGCGGCCAGCACAGGTCGCAGCTTCCTCACAGGCTCATAAGCGACTGGATGGGAGACGACGGCTTCATCAGGAGGTACCAGTGCGCCCTGCGCAAGCCCGTCTACTATGGCGACACCACCTTCTACACCGCCGAGGTGATGAAGAAGTTCAAGGAGTCCCAGGAAGGCGACGGCGAGTCCGGAGGGCAACCGGGCATGGCGGAATACCACGCGGTGGGCCTGAAACTGGAAGGCAAGAACCAGGTGGGAGAGACCCAGATGCAGGGCACTATCGCCGTCTACCTGCCGTCGCGCGAGGGCGGCCCGGTTCAGTTGCCCGTGCCGCACAGGGGCAATCCTCCCTACGTGTCTTACGAGACCTTCTACAGGGACTGGTACTAGGCCGAATACCGGACGACACCGAAAGGATACTTCCCTATGAAGATGGACGGGATGCTCAGCGGAATACGCGTGCTGGACTCGACCACAGCCGTGGCAATGCCCACGGCCATGCACATCCTGGCCGACATGGGAGCCGAGGTGATCAAGATAGAGGCCCCCACCAGGGAGGAGGCCGGTCGGCGGGATGAGAGCTTTCAGTACCTTCAACACAGCAAGAAGAGCATGACCATCAACCTGAAAGCTCCCGGCGGCGTCCAGCTTTACAAAGACCTTGTCGGCAAGAGCGACGTGCTGGTGGAGAACAACCGCGCCGGAACCCTGGACCGCCTGGGCGTGGGCTACGGCGAGCTGATCAAGGTAAAGCCGGACATCATCCTTCTTTCCAACACCGGATTCGGGCAGACCGGCCCCTGGAAGCGATACGCCGGCATAGGCACGTTCCTGGAGTTGATCACCGGGGTCAGTCACTTCACGGGCTACCTGGATGAGGGGCCCAGGCAGGTCGGCAACGCCTGGATCGACATACACGTAGCCTGGATGGCGGTCTTCTCCGTACTGGCGGCGCTTCACTGGCGCGAGGAGAGCGGGGAAGGGCAGCACATAGACTTCTCCATGTACCAGGTCGGCGTTTCCACCCTGGGAGGGGAGCTGCTTGATTTCATTGTAAACGGCAATACAGGGAAGCAGATGGGGAACCGTCATCCGACCCACGCTCCGCACGGCGTCTACCCCTGCCGCGGCGACGACAAGTGGATAGCCATAGCCGTAGAGAACGACGGGGAGTGGCGCGCCATGCTCAAGGTCATGGGCAACCCGGAATGGGCTGACAATCCCAAGTTTGAAGACGCTCTGTCGCGCCACCACAACCAGGACGAGATAGACGGCCACGTCGCTGAGTGGACGAAGGGTTGGGACTTCTACGAGCTGATGAACCTGCTCCAAGCCAACGGTGTCATAGCCTCGGTGGTTCCCAACACCGCCGAACTTATGACCGACCCTCACATGCGGGCCAGGGGCTTCTACGAAAAGCTGACCCACTCGCCGGAGTCCGGCCTCCGCGATAGGCTCCTCATCGGCAGGCCCTGGAAGGTCTCCAAGACGCCGTCGCGGTTCCGCGGGCCGGCGCCCACGCTGGGACAGGACAACGAGTACGTGATGAAAGAGGTACTGAATCGCACCACGCAAGAGATAGACAAGCTGTATGAAGCCGGAGCGCTGGCCAGGCAGGCCCCTGGGCCGCCACCCCCGCCTCAGCAGACACAGGCGGCTCCCGCTCGGCCCAGACCCGGCGCGGCCAACCCCGCTCCCAGCCTGGAGGACGGCACCCTTGCCTACGTGGACGCGGACTACCAGAAGCGCTTGGGGGTGGAGTGATGGCCGGCGGCGTGTTCGGGAAGTTCCGTGTCGTGGACATGACCCGCGGCATTGCGGGGCCGTTCGCCACTAAGCTCCTCGCCGACTATGGAGCGGACGTCATCAAGGTCGAACCGCCTCACGGCGACCCTTCGAGGCGGATGGGCCCCTTCGCCGGGGACGACCCGCACCCGGAAAAGAGCCTGCTCTTCCTCTACCTCAATTGCAACAAGCGTGGCGTGACCCTGGACGTCGAAACCGCTGCGGGCAGGAAGCTCTTCATTGATTTGGTGGAAACGGCGGACGTCTTGATGGAAGACTACTCCCCGGGATTTCTGGATAGCTTGGAGTTGGGCTATCCGCGCTTGGAGGGGATTAACCCAAAGCTGGTGATGACCTCCATCACGCCGTTCGGCCAAACGGGGCCTTACAGGGACTACAAGGGCAACGACCTTGTCTACTACGCCATGGGCGGCATGATGTACACCAGCGGCGCGTACCACCGGGAACCGCTCAAGCACGGGCAGCCGCAGAGCCTCTACCTGGGAGGCATAGTGGCCGCTTACGCTACGTCGGCTGCGCTCTTTGCCAGGAGGACGCTGGGCCAGGGACAGCACGTCGATCTGTCGCTGTCGGAGGTCATGGCCGCCGACCATTACCAACCAGCGGCCCGGTACGCATTTTCGGGAGCGGTGACGCGGCGCGCTCCCAAGAGCGATACCGGCCAGGAGAAGGGCACAGGCTTCCTGGGCATGGTTCCGGCAAAGGACGGGTACGTCAGGGCCTCCATCAGCCCTCCGCAGAGGCTCTATTCTCGCGCCGGGCCTCAACCCTGGCATGAGTACGCCGCCTTGCTGGGGCATCCCGAAATCGGCGATGCCCTGGCGGAAGCGTCCAGCACGGAGGAGATCGACGAGATACTGCTGCCGGTTATAAGGGAGATGCCCAAGCTGGAGTACTATCACAGGTTGATGACCAACGAATGGCTGGCGGCGGCGGCGCAGACGCCCCAAGACCTGGCCGAGTGCCCGCAGCTTGAGGAACGGCGGTACTTCACGGAGGTGGAGCACCCCGTCATTGGCCGCGTCAAGTTCCCCGGAGAAGTGGTCAAGCTGCCCCGCTCTCCCTGGAACCTGCGATTTCCCGCGCCGCTGCTCGGCCAGCACAACAGCGCCGTCTTCCGCGGAGAGCTGGGCCGCAGCCAGGACGAGCTTGTCGCGCTTAGACAGGTGGGAGCAATCTGAGCGGTGGTTTTATCTGTAGGGGCGGGTTTCAAACCCGCTCCCTACCGCTAGGAACGCATCTGCCCCGTAACCTTCCGCTGCCGCTTTTCCAAGAAGGCCGGTGTGGCGTCGTCGCTGTCCCTGCTCAACTGGCCTACCATGAAGTTCAGGGTGTACTGCATGTCCCAGGCCGCTTGCTCAGGCAGTTCTCTGCTCTTCACCGCGAACTCTTTGAGCATTCGCACCGCTACCGGGGGCATCTGACATATCCTCTCGGCAAGCTCTTCGCAGCGAGCCATCAGCTGGTCGTGGGGCACAGTCTCATAGATGAGGCCAATTCTCTCTGCTTCCTTGGCGTCTATCGGCTCGTCGGTCAGAAGCATCTTCATGGCGTGAGCATAGTTGAGCTGGCGTATGAGGTGCGTTGCGGATGGCCCGCTGCCAATCCCACCACGGTTGGAAAGCAACGCAAAGTAGAAGCGGGCGTGCTCCTCGCAGGCTATACGGATGTCAACGGTGTTGAGCAGCATGTAAAGCCCGGCGCCCGCGG
The DNA here is from genome assembly GCA_963667055.2 of Dehalococcoidia bacterium. GTDB lineage: Bacteria > Chloroflexota > Dehalococcoidia > Lucifugimonadales > QGNO01 > DAOUJH01. The sequence continues at coordinate 217,996 of OY762956.1, read as the reverse complement.
CCCATCCGTTGACCGCCGCTATCACGGGCTTCCACACGCGAGGGAAGTCAACGCCTCCCCCAAAGACCACAATGTCGCGTCCGTTCACCGTCCCGGCTCTCGGCCAGAAGAAGTTCTCAGCCTGTTGATTTCGCACGTCGTCGTAGGACATTCCGGGGGGTGGGGGCTGGATGTGATGGCCGGCGGAGAAATGCCTGTCGCCGATGCCGGTCAGGATCATCACCCTCATCTCTCTGTCCTGCCAGAAGTCCCGGTAGGCCTCTCCCATCTCCTCCATGACCTGGGAGTCCATCACGTTGGCCTTTGTCGGGTTGTTGACGGTCAGATAGGCAACGTTCCCCTTCTTTTCGTAAATCGTCTTCTTTGGCATAGTTTCACCTCCGCAATCCTTGCCCTGAATATATCCTTTTATGGGAACTAGTCAAGGGTTCGATTGGAAAGTGCGATTTGTCGAGCGTTGAGCACACAAGGCGTTTGCCAGTGTGTAATCGCTACCCGGAGTTTTGGGAAGGCAGCCCGACCGTCTCCGCGTCGTTGAGCGTACCGCCGGCCTTCAACGCTTCGATGATCGCCTCCGTCCTGGATCGGACGTTCATCTTTACCAGGATGTGTGTGACGTGAAGCTGGACAGTTCTCAGGCTGACGTGCAACTGGGAGGCCACTTCCGTGTTGGTCAGCCCCAGGAGCATCAGGCGCAGCACTTCGTGCTCTCTTGGCGAGAGGGAATCGAAGATGCGGCTGCTTCCCGGAGCGCCGGAGACCTGGGACATGCTGAAATCGACGCTTGCTCTGGCCTCTGCCCCCAGAACGGTTATTCCTTGCGCGGCGGCCCGCATGGCGCATTCAAAGGCCGCTTTTTCAATATCCAGCGAGAGATAGCCGAGCACGCCGGCTTGCAAGCATTCGTTGACCAGCACGGGGTCATGGCGCGCCCTGGTGGTCAACACCACGATTTTGGAAGAGATCTTTGAGTCGCCGGCGAACCGCCTGGCCAGGGTTGCCGGGTTGAAGTCGTCCGGGTTTGCGCCCACCACGACAAGGTCCGGTTGAAGCAGCTTGACCAGCTCGTAACCTTCGTCCAGGTTATCGGACTCACCCAGTGCGGAGAAGTCGGGCATCTCATCCACGAAGCCGGTTATGGCTTCCCGCACCATGGCGCTTCTGATGAGGATGACTACCCCGTACGAACTCGCAGCAGATCGACCGTTCCCGTCCATGGCACCCCTCCATTGAATGGACGATCCTCAAGCCTGAGGGCATGATATCTGCGCATTTGCGAAATGTCAAAATGCGCAGCTTCCAGTTCGCTTTTTCGCAAAAACATATACGTATCGATACGGATTGCAAAGACGGCCCAGTTTAATTAACTTGCAAGATAGCTTTGCCGTTTTTGTCCATCATCGCAACGCAAGGTGAAACTCCGATGCAGTGGGAGGTTTGTATGGACGCTTATCGCATTCCCCTTAAGAGATTGTGGATCACTGCCATTATTGCAGTGGGCTTGATAGCGCTGCTGGCTTGCGGCTCCACGGAGGAGGCAACACCGACGCCCACCGCAACGGCGACGGTTGCCGCGCCTGCCACCGCGGCCACGCCCACACCGGAACCGCCCATGACCGATGACCCGGTCTACGGCGGCGTGGCGAGAATTGCCGACAGGATACGGCCCCAATCCTTTGAGCTTACCCACCTTGGCGGCGGCCTGCAGCCCGCCAATGGCATCGGCCCGATTGTCTGGTCGGCGCTGGTCAGAGAGAGCATCGTTGACCGCGTCAGCATCGAAGGCGATCTTGCCGAGTCCTGGGAGGTAAGCGAGGACGGCACGGAGTGGACGTTCCAGATCCGTGACGGGATCGTGGACCACAACGGAGACCCGTACGGCGCGGAAGAGATAGCTTACCTTGTTCACCGCATGGTCGACCGGCCCAACGACGCGCCTTACTCGCAGGGCGGCGGCTGCATGAAGACGGCGATAAAGGAACCCACCAGCGACGGCGGCGTTGAGGTTACCGGGCCAAACGAGGTGACCATCCGTCTCAAGGGCCCAACCTCCTGGTTCGCCGCCTGCGTCAGCAGCGGCTACGTGATGTTCGGCCCCGCCAAGCAGTACAAGGCGATTGACGACACGGGCGAGTGGCGGCTGCTGGACCCCGAGAAGGATGAGATAATAGGCACAGGGCCGTTCAAGGCCGTAAACCTGGTGGAGGAAGTGGAGGCCGTTTACGAAAAGAACGAACAGTACTTCAAAGAGGGACGGCCATTCCTTGACAGGGTGGAGATATTCCATGCCACCGAGCGTTCCGTAGTGGTGGCCGCCATGTTGGCGGGACAGAACGACCTGATTGCCAACACCTGCTGCGACGGATTCCGCGCCGAGTTGACTCCCATAAAGAAGAGCCATGGCGCCAAGATCGTCATGCCCATAGCGGTAGGCTACGGACAGGCCGGGATCATGGTGAACCTCAGGCGGGCTCCATTTGGTCCGCTGGACGACCCAACGGCGCGCACCATCCGCAAGGCTATACAGCTCTGGTACGACAGGGACGAGAGCGGAGATGCCGGGTATCAGGGCATGTACATGAAGCCCTACTACTACTACCCGGGATGCGCCCACTGCGAGCTGCCAGGCTTCGACTGGATATACACGCCTGAGCAGTGGGAAGAGTTCCCCGGGTTCAATCCGGACACCAAGGAAGCGGACATAGCGGAAGCCAAGCGCTTGATGGAGTCCATAGGATACGGCCCGGATAACATGCTGGAGTTCGATCTGGCTGTGACCTCCGGCGGCAGCACGCGCCGCCAGGCTGACGCTGCCATTCCCAAGATGGCCGATATCTATCTGAAGCCAAACGTGCGTGTCAGCCAGATTGGCCAGGGCGAGATGGGAGAGGACACCACGCAGATGGTGTTCTTCGTACGCGGTTTCGGCCTGCTTGACCCGCAGCAGTACGACGACCAGCTCTACCTGCCCTTTGAGATCTACCAGAACTCCAACTGGAACCGCTACGACAGCGCTGAGTACCTCAGGCTGCACACTCTGGCCGCCACCACCGTCGACCAGGCCGAGCGCGGCCGCCTCTACAGGGAGATAGTGGATGTCCTCTACGAGGACGCCGGCATAATGCCAAGCAGCCGCGCAACCCCCATCCACCCCTTCAACGGCGCTTGGCGCGGTTGGACGCCCAAGACAAGGCACGTTCAGAATTCAAGCATTGAAAACGTCTGGATACATCCCAGCGGCGAGGCCAGCCAAGAGGTGCTTGAGCAGTACGACGTCTACACCAAGTTCCCTGATAGATTCCCTCTATAGCCTAGTGCGCTAGAGTTAAACACTGAACCACCTGCGATCAACTTCGCAGGTGGTTCAGTGTTAGAAATGATGGGTTATAATCAAACCGCCACAGGCGGTCCCACCGGATCATGAGAAACTACATCATCAAACGGGTGCTACTCTTCATACCCACCATTTTGGGGGTTTCCATATTCGTCTTTGGCGCTTTGCGCGTCTTGCCCGGTGACGTGGCGGAGTTGATCCTGACCGGGGGAGACCCCGACGTGGTGGTCACCGAGGATATGAAGGAGGAGTTGAGAAGAGAGACCGGGCTGGACAAGCCCATACACATTCAGTACCTCGACTGGGTATGGGGAGTGATGAGGTTTGATCTGGGCAACTCCTGGAATACGGACAGGCCAATTACCCGCAACCTCAAACGCCAGCTCCCAGTCACTCTTCAGCTCGCCGTGGCCTCCCTCACCCTGGTTGTCATCATTGCTATACCCATCGGCATCCTCGCCGCCCTCTACCAGGATAGGTGGCCCGATTACATCCTGCGGGGCACCGCTGTCCTGGCTAGCGCAATGCCGGGCTTCTTTGCCGGAATACTGATAGTGCTGATCCTTGCTGTCGGGTTCGGCTGGCTGCCTCCTCTCAGGTTCTACAACCTATGGGACAGGCCGTGGGATTCCATGACTCAGCTGTTCTTCCCCGCAACTGCCCTGGGATTGCTGGGAACTGCAACGCTGCTGCGAATGACAAGGGCCCAGATGCTGGAGGTGCTGCGTGAAGACTACGTCCGTACCGCCAGGGCCAAGGGCTTATCCGAACGGTTGGTGATAACGCGCCACTCCATGCGCAATGCCCTGATACCCGTGGTTACCGTCATAGGATTCCAGGTGGCGGTCCTACTGGGCGGCACCGTAGTGATAGAGGTAATCTTCAGCCTGCCAGGCATGGGCGAACAGCTGGTGCGGGCCGTCCTATTGAGGGACTTCCCCATAGTGCAAACTTACGTTCTCTATCTTGTGTTCATCTCGTTGCTGGTCAATCTCATAGTAGACATCTCTTACGCCTGGCTGGACCCACGGATCAGGTATGCGTAATAGGCCGTTCAATTCAGGAGGGCTATGAGCACGGAAGGCGCAACCGGCGGACTGGCGCTGCAAGGCCAGCAGCAGAGTCTCTTGAGGCCGGTCATTGCCCTTTGGGGCTTTGTCCGCAGAAAGCCGCTGGGCGCCGCCGGCTTGGCCATTCTGGTATTTGCAACCGTGATCGCTTTCACCGGCTCTTTCATCGCCCCATACGACCCGTTCGAGACCAGGTTGGAAATAGCGTTGGAGGGACCAACCGCTCAGCACTGGTTCGGCATGGACAACCTGGGACGGGACGTATTTAGCCGCACCGTTATTGGCACAAGAGTGTCGCTCTACGTAGGCCTTACGACCATGCTGATGGCCACGGCCTTAGGGTTGTTCCTCGGAGTCTCCAGCGCGTACCTGGGCGGAAAGTACGACCTCATTGTGCAGAGGTTCATCGATGGAATTGTCGCCATACCATCCTTGCTGCTCGCCTTGACTCTCGTTGCGGCATTCGAAATCGGAATGGAGAATGTAATCATTGCTCTCACCATAGTCAATACGCCTCGGATTACTCGCGTGGTGAGATCGTCGGCCCTCACCATCATGGCAATGCCGTACATAGAGGCGGCTCGCACCATTGGCTCCAGCAACTTCCGCATAATGCTGAGACACATCGCGCCCAACACCTTCGCGCCGCTGGTAGTTGTGGCCTCCGCCGCAGTGGGGTCCATTATCACCGCTGAATCCAGCCTGAGCTTCCTGGGGCTGGGCGTCCCCTACGATACAATTTCCTGGGGAGGTCTGCTGGGCGGAGATACCAGGCAGCTCTTCGTTTCGGCGCCATGGATGGCCTTTGGGCCGGGAGTCAGCCTGACCCTGGTGGTCTTCGGCTCGGCCATCTTCGCCGACGCTCTGCGGGACGTTTTCGATCCCAAGCTCAGGGGGCGTTGAGCGGGGAGCGCGTGTCGTCAAACGTATTTTGAGAAAGGGTAGGGGGGATAACCATGGTCGCTGTTGATTTCGATCTGGACAACGCTACTATCGCCGGCCTTGCGCGCCGCATTCAGCGGCGCGAGGTCTCGCCGGTGGAGATTGTGGAGGCCACTCTGCGGCGCATAGAGAGGCTGCAGCCGGTTCTGGGCTCCTTTACCACTATTGCCGCTGAGCACGCCATGCTCCGCGCCCGCGAGGCGGAGCAAGAAATCGGACAGGGGCGCTACAGGGGGCCTTTTCACGGCATCCCCTATACGTTGAAAGACGTGGTGGCCACGGCAAACATGCCCACCACCTGGGGCGACCCGAAGGGTATCGACTACAAGCCGAAAGAGAGCGCCACCATTCACACGTTGCTGGACGAAGCCGGAGGCATCCTCCTTGGCAAAGTGGTCTCGGAGATAGGAAGAGGGCAGGGGGGCCCAGTCGGCTGCCGCAACGCCTGGGACATCACCCGCAGCCCGGGAACCTCCAGCAGCGGGTCAGGCTCAGCCACCGCGGCCTCCATGGGGCTGGGCTCCATAGGCACGGACACCGGCGGATCGGTGCGTCATCCGGGCAGCAACAGCAACTTGGTTGCTATGCGCCCCACGCACGGGCGCATCAGCGGCTTTGGAGTCCATGCCAGTCCAATGACCATGGACCAAGCAGGGCCGTTGACCAAGACGGTGGAGGACAACGCCATAATGATGCACGTCCTGGGCGTTTACGACCCCAACGACCCCATCAGCGTCAATGAGCCGCGCTACGACTACCAAACCGGGATGCGGGACGGCATCAAGGGCATCCGCATAGGCGTGCCCGTGGATGATTGGGTCTGGAAGGACTGGCTCAGTGAGGAAGAGGAGCAGGTGGTCAGAACGGCCATCGGCGTCCTGGAGGAGCTGGGCGCTTCCGTAACGGAAGTGGCTCTTCCCAGGGCCGCTGAGGCTCGTTCCAACTCGATGTCATCGCGGGCGCCGAGCGCCCTCATCTACACCGACAAGTTCACCAGGGAGCAGCTGGACGCCTGGCCGGAGGTGGGCACAGGCATCGACGAAGCCCTGGGGGAGCTTGCGGTAAACCATCTGCGCTTGCAACACCACCGCGCCCTCATCAGGCAAGAGGCCAACGAGGCGCTGCGCAAGGTGGACGTGATAGCCATGCCCACGGGCAGCACCTACGGCGACGCATGGGACGCTGAAAACGTCGTCATCCGCGGCAGGACGGTATCGGCGCGGTCGCGTGCCGTGTACCGCAACGCCCTGGCCAGCATTTGCGGCCAGCCCGCCGTCAGCGTGCCTTGCGGATTCGGCAACAACGATCGCTGGCCGATAGGACTGATGCTTCACGGACGCGAGCTGCGGGAGGCGTTGCTCTACCGCGTCGCCTGGGCTTACGAGCAGGCCACGCCCTGGCACAAGCGTCATCCCAATCTTGACTATAGTGAGCAATAATGAAGCTGAGGCTGACAGCAGACCGACAGTAATCTCCGGGAGAGCTTGGCGAGAAGGCCGCACCCGCCTGAAAGCCAAGCTCTCCTTCCCAGAAGCTAAGAAAGGCCGTGAACGGCTGCTATAAGGAGGGATGAAGTGATAGACTTGGACTCCGCGACTATAACCGAAACGGGAAAACTGCTCAGGGATCGCAAGCTATCGCCCGTGGAGTTGACCCAAGCCACCATAGACAGGATGGAACGGCTCCAGCCCGTCCTGCTGCCTTTCATAACTGCCACGCCGGAGTACGCTCTGCTGCGCGCCCAAGAGGCCGAGAAGGAGATTATGGAGGGCAGATACCGCGGCCCTCTGCACGGCATACCGTACACGTTGAAGGACTGGATAGACGCCAAAGGGATTCCCACCACCTTCGAAGGGCCCAGCGGCCCGGCGCAACACTACATCCCCGAGGAAAGCGCCACCATACACGTACTGTTGGAGGAGGCCGGGGGTATCCTCATGGGCAAGGTTGACCCCGGAATAGGGATAGAAAGAGACACGGGCGGCCCCGTCGGTTGCCGCAACGCCTGGGACCCCAGAATGAGCCCGGGCACGTCCAGCAGCGGCTCCGGTTCTGCGACCGCGGCCTCCATGGGGCTTGCGTCCATCGGAGCCGATACAGGCGGGTCGGTGCGCCATCCCGCCAGCAACAGTTCGCTCGTGGGCATGCGTCCCACCCAGAGCCGCATCAGCGGCTTCGGAGTCAAGGCGTCGCCTTTGACCACGGACCAGGCCGGGCCGCTGACCAAGACGGTGGAAGACAACGCCATCATGATGGACATTCTGGGCGTGTACGACCCCAAGGACCCGGCAAGCGTCAACGAGCCTCCATACGACCATCGCGCCTGGCTGACGGATGGCATCAAGGGCCTGCGCATCGGCGTGCCCGTGGACGACTGGGTGTGGAAGGACTGGCTCAGTGAGGAGGAGGAGCAGGTGGTCAGAAAGGCCATAGGCGTGCTGGAGGAACTGGGCGCTTCCGTCACGGAGGTGAACGCTCCCCTGTCCGGGGAGGCGCGCGCCCTCATGCAGGCGGTGGGCGGAGGCGGCGCGCTCTACTACCTGGAGAACTTTACCGAAGAGCAGATGTCGGCTTGGCCCGGAGTGCGCGACAGCCTGGAAGCGTCGCTTCAGAGGCCGTTGAAAGACCACTTCGAGGCCGTTTTGAAGCTCACGAGTCTCAGGCAGGAAGTGAGCGCGATACTGAGGGAAGTGGACGTGATAGCCATGCCCACGGGTAGCACCTACGGCGACACATGGGACGCCAAGACCGCCGTCATTCGCGGCAGGACTGTGCCCGCTCGTTCACGCGCGGTATGGCGAAACGGCATGGCCAGCGTATGCGGGCACCCCGCCGTGTCCGTGCCCTGCGGCTTCGGCAACAACGATACGTGGCCCATTGGACTGATGCTGCACGGGCAACGACTGCAAGAGGCGCTTCTCTACCGCGCCGCCTATGCCTACGAGCAGGCCACGGAGTGGCACAAGCGCCATCCCAACCTTGACTTCGGCGCGCAATAACATAGGCCACCCGACTGCACAACCGTCATTCTGAGCCGATTGGTCAAACGCCGTTCGCTCAACTACAACCAGCGCTCGGCGAAGAATCTGTATCGCTGGTGAGTGGGGGGCCTAAGCAGGCAAACGCGCCGCGGTATGCCACACCGCCCCGCCTGGATTCCTGCCTCCGCAGGAAAGACGATTGGGGAGGTGCGCCGTCTGCCAGTTTGTCCGCCTGCCCGTATGTCCGTGGGGTAGGGTAGGGCGTGGCGGCCTAGCCCTCCACGCTTGACAGGAACTGCCTCACGTGCGGGAGCACTATGTCGCCCCGTTCCACCGCCTCCTGGTGGCCGAGCCCGGGCAGCACCACGAACGTGGCGTTGGGTATCTGGTCGATGCACCTCTCCAGCCCTTCGCGCCAGAAGGTGTCAAGCTCGCCGACGTAGACCAGGCTGGGCATCGTCATGTGCTGGAGGGTGTCCGACTGGTCGGGCAGGTCGCGCACCGCCGTCAGGGAGGCCGCTTGCGCCAGCGGATCGTTCCCCCGTATCTTCGCCTCGTCTTCCTCGGTCAACTCTCCCTCGGCCTTCCTCGCCGCTATCACTGCGTCGGTTCCTTGCAGCAATTCCGATATCGACTTGTCGCGCTCCTCTTTGGGCCGCTTGTACGGCGACATGCTGCTGATGATCAGTGAGTGAAACCGCTCCTTGGCATATTTGGCGCAGCCGAATCCGATGCGCCCTCCCATGGAGTGGCCCCAGTAGTGGGCCTTGTCTATACCCAGCTCGTCCAGGATGGCCACTATGTCCGCCACGTTGTGCTTGATATCGTACGCTTCCGCATCGTGGGGCTTGTCGCTTTCCCCGTGCCCCCGCGCGTCGACGAGTACAAGCCGGTACTCGCCTTTCAGCGCTTCTACGTGGCCGGCCTCGTACCATCCTTTCATGTTGTCGCTCTGGCCGTGCTGCAACACCAGCGCCGGCCCCTCTCCCTCCACGTGGTAGTGGATGCTTACTCCGTTGTTTGTTACGTATGGCATGTCTCAACCTCACTTGCTTGACGATGCGCCCATCATATATCGCTTGGCTGTCGGAGAACAGTGGTCAGGTGGAATTGCCCCTATGATGGACGTTTTGAATGGGGTAAAATGAGGCGGTAGAAAACTTAGAGGTAGAGGCTTCCTTATGGGGACTTTCAAGTGTCCGCTGCGCATATCCAGCATGGATGGGCGGCAAGTGCAGGACTTAGAGGCGACGGTAGACACCGGCGCAGCCTACACCACACTGCCCGCCCGCCTTCTCCGCAATCTAGGAATCAAGCCGATGGACAAGGGCGTCTTTCTGCTCGCCGACGGTCGCCGGGTGGAGATGGAGATTGGGAGGGCCTGGGCGACGATCAACGGGGCCAGCGAGATCACCCTCGTCGTGTTCGGAGATGACGACGCCCCGGCTCTGCTGGGGGCCTACACGCTGGAAGGGTTGAGGCTTGCGGTGGATCCTATTGCACAGCGACTGGTTCCTACCCATCTCATCATGTACTAGGATGCCGCCGCACTCGCTGTGCACCTTTCTCCCGCACCTGCCACCCCTTGACTCAGCACAGCCCCGTTGATATGTTGCACTCGGCGTCATTCCTCATAGTCGCAACCGGCTCATCTCAACCGTTGACAAGACGCCAATCCGCCTCTACATGGCGCACCGGGGAGGGAACAAATGGTCAAGAAGACCATTTATGAAAAGAAAGACGGCATTGCCTATCTCACCATCAACAACCCGGAGAAAGCCAACGTGATGGATGACGATGTCATCGGGGAGATGGGAGAGGAGTACCGGGACTTCTGGGAAGACCGCGACATGCGGGTCATGATCATCACCGGCATAGGCGACCGCCACTTTTCCGCCGGGCACAACATACAACCTCCTCCAGCGGGCATGACCCACGACGACGTGCGGCATGACAGGATAGACCAGTTCATCTGGCCTCCTTCCGCTTCAATAAACGGCAGAATGCCGTCGGTGGACCTACGCAGCGGGCACGATTTTCCGCAGATATGGAAACCCGTCATCGCCGCGGTCAACGGTTGGGCGGCGGGCGCGGGTCTCTATACCCTTCTCACCACTACGGACATACGCATCGGCAGCCGGGAGCACGCCCGCTTCTACTTCGCGCTGCTGTCCAATAGAGGCGGCATCGGCAGCGGGCCTACCGCGGCCCGGCTCATAAGGCAAGTCCCTTACGTTCACGCCATGAAGATGCTCCTTACGGATGAGCCGGTCAGCGCGGACGAAGCGGTACGCATGAATCTGATCAACGAAGCAGTGCCCCACGACCAGTTGATGTCGCGCTGTGAAGAGCTTGCCCGCCGCATCTGCGATATGCCCCCCATAGCGGTCCGTTTCCTCAAGGAGTTCCTCGTCAGGGGCGTTGACATGACTACCGACCAGGCCTGGCACCTGCAATGGGTGTTCAACCACCTGGTGGGCCAGCACTCCAGCGACAGCGACGACGCAACGGAAGCGTTCCTGGAAAAGCGCCAGCGCACGGTGACGGGCGAGGTGCGCGGCAGCACGTCGGGCCGCAACCGCGACGAGCACGGATACCTTACTTACGATAGATACGGCTGAACAACCCTCATCAGGAGCACATCATGGACGGTCCGCTCTCCGGCCTGCGCGTCATAGACTCCACAACGGTCTTGGCCATGCCCACGGCCATGTACATCATGGCCGACATGGGCGCCGAGGTAATCAAGGTCGAGACCCACACAAGGGGACGGGGCAGCGGCCAGGTCACCTACGCCGACAACGTCGTTCCCAAAGAGCAGCACTGGAACCGCGACGGCAGTTTCCACGCTCTGCACAGAAGCAAACGCGGAATTACATTGAACTACAAAGTTCCGGAGGCGGTGGAAGCGTTCAAAGATCTGGTCAGAGTCAGCGACGTCCTGGCCGAGAACAACCGCCCGGGCACCATGGAGCGTCTGGGCCTGGGATACGAAGAGCTTAAGAAGATCAAGCCGGACCTCATCTACTTCTCTTTCAGCGGCTTCGGCTACACCGGCCCCTGGCGAAACTACCAGGGCATCGGCAGAATGTTCGAATTGACCAGCGGGGTGAGCCAGTTTACCGGCTACCCGGACGAAGGCCCCCGCCGTGTCGGCTCGGCGTGGTTCGACCCGCCCAATGGATGGATGGCCGTGTTCTCCATACTCGCCGCCGTTCACCACAGAAACAGCACGGGCAAAGGCCAGTGGATAGACCACTCCATGTACCAGATGGGCGTGTCCACCGTTGGCGATGCTCTGCTGGACTACATCGCCAACGGCCGCAACGGCAGCCTCATGGGCAATCGCCACACCTCCAAAGCGCCCCATGGAGCGTACCGCTGCAAGGGCGACGACAACTGGATAGCCATCTCCGCGGACACGGATGCCCACTGGGACGCTCTCAAGCAAGTGATGGGCAACCCCTCCTGGGCGGAGGCCGATGAGTTCTCGGACGCGCTGTCCCGCTGGTACAACCAGGATGAGTTGGACAACCATCTCAATGAGTGGACGAAAGATTACGACCACATAGAGCTGATGGACGCACTGGTAGAAGCCGGAGTACCGGCGGGAGCCGTGCTCAATCCCAAAGAGGTCATGACCGACCCCGCCATGAAGGAAAGCGACATCTTTGAAAAGGTGGAGTTCCCTCCTCACACCGACATGGGGACTCGCATGTTCCTGGGGCGTCCCTGGCGCATGTCGGACACGACCAGCTACATACGCCGCCCCGGGCCCGACCTTGGCGGAGACAACGAAGGCGTCCTGGGCGACCTCCTGGGCCGCGACGAACCGGAGATCGCGCGGTTGTACGAGCTAGGCGCGCTGGGCAAGGAGCCGGAGCCTATGGACAGGCCTGGAGCGACACATGACTTGGACGGAGAGGTGGAGGACGGCTCTCTGAGAGGCTACGACACCGACTACAAGCACATCCTGGGGATAGCTTGATGGCCGACACCGCTTTGCAAGGGTTCCGCGTCGTGGAGTTGAGCGGCGGCATCGCCGGGCCGTTTGCGACCAAGCTGTTCGCCGACTACGGCGCCGACGTAATAAAGCTGGAGCCGTTGCAGGGAGACGAGGCGCGTAGTCTGCCTCCCTTCTTCCACGACGATCCTCATCCGGAGAAGAGCCTTGCCTTCCTCTACCTGAACACCAACAAACGCAGTGTCACCCTCAACATTGAAACGGCGCACGGCAGGCGTATCTTCCGAGACCTGGTTACAAGCGCCGACGCACTCATAGAGAGCCATCCCCCGGGTTACCTGAATGGCCTTGGTCTGGGTTACGACGAGCTTTCACATCTCAATCCCAACCTGGTGCTAACCTCCCTCACGCCGTACGGCCAAAGCGGTCCATACAGCGACTATCCTGGCAATGACCTCATCTACGAGGCTATGGGCGGCATTATGTACACCAGCGGCGCTTACGCCAGAGAACCGTTGAAGCACGGGCACCCCCAGAGCCTCTACATCGGCGGAATCACCGCCGCCTACGCCACCTCTGCCGCGCTGTTCGCCAGGTCATGGCTGGGCAAAGGGCAGCACATAGACCTGTCCCTTCGAGAGGTGGTTGCGGCCCACCACCACAGCACGCCTACGCGCTACAGCTTTGCCGGTTCCATAGAGCGGCGCGCTCCCAAGGTGGATGCAGGATCACCCAAGGGCGGCGCACATTTCGAAGGGATAGTGCCGGTGAAGGACGGCTACGTCGGCGCAACCTTCCAACGCGGCATCCAGCGCGGCACGTATTCGGACTACGTCAAGATGCTGGGCCGCCCCGACGTGGACGACCCGGATTTCCCGCCCATCATGTTCCCCGCTCGCATACCGGAGGACAAGGACGAGATACTTCTTTCCATCCTCAAGGACTGGGGCAAGTTCGAATACTTCAACAAGGCCGCCTCCGAAAGCTGGGTGGCCGCCGTCGTGCAGACCTCTCAGGACCTGGTGGAAGGGGAGCACCTGAACGCGCGCGGGTTCTTCACCGAGATGGAGCACCCCGTAGTCGGCAAGATCAAGATGCCCGGGGAGATTTCCCGTCTCACCGGCAGCCCTTGGAGCCTGCGCCGTCATACGCCTCTCTTGGGGCAGCACAACAAGGAGATCTATTGCGGCGAGCTTGGATTTAGCGAAGAGGAGCTCATCCAGCTAAAGCGCCAAAGCGTGATCTAAACAAACAGGAGGAGAATTCCATGGCAGGTATACTCTATGAAAAGCGGAATCGGATAGCCTTCATCACTCTCAACAACCCGGAGAAGGCAAACACCCTCAACGACCAGGTGATGGTGGAGCTCAGGGACGCCTGGAAGGAGGTATGGGAGGACAAGGACGTGCGGGTCGCAGTCATCACCGGCAAGGGAGACCGCCACTTCTGCGCCGGCCACGACCTTGCGCCAAGGCCGGGCCAGACCGAGGACGAGCGCCGCCGCGAGTTTGTGGAGCGCATATTCTGGGCCAACTCCCAGAACACCTCCTCCGATTACAAGCCCATATACGGCTCGGTAAACGAATACCCCACGGGAGTGGACGGGCGGAGCGCCGGTCACTTTCCCCAGATATGGAAACCCGTAATAGGCGCTATAAACGGCTGGGCTGTCGGCGCTGGCTTCTACATGATGCTCACCACCACGGATATACGCATCGCCAGCAGGGAGAGCGCCCGCTTCCAATACATGCTGCTCAACCAGGGCTGGCTGGGCAGCGGCCCCGGGGCGGCCAGGCTGCCTCGCCAGATCGGCCACGTGGACGCGATGAGGATACTGCTCATGGACGAACCTTTCGACGCCGAGGAGGCGCTGCGCATCCGTCTCATCAACGAAGTGGTGCCGCACGAAAAGCTCATGGAACGCGCCGAAGAACTGGCCACCCGCATCGCCAGCCTGGCGCCGGTAGCCGTGCGCATGATGAAAGAGTTCCTCATCCGCGGCGCGGACCTCCCCTTCGACGCCGCCTGGCAGATGTCGCACCTCATGCAGCACTTGGTCATGCAGCTCACCACCGACCCGGAGGAAGGGCGCAACGCCTTCAACGAGAAGCGGGAGCGCAACTTCACCGGCGGGCTCAGGGTGCCGGGGAATACGGACGGCGTATAGTCCCTGCAAGCCGGGCAAGGGAGGAGCATGGCGGACTGGCCAGGCTGGAAGGGCAGACGCTTTGAGCCTCCCGCTGTCATACCGAGTCCACCGCTCGCTGTCCCATTCTGAGCGGAGCGAAGAATCTGCGTCGTAGGGAAACAAATGGACAAGACCAGACTAACGAGTCGTCTTAGTTTGACAAGGGTGTCCGCCGATTTTAGACTTTGAGGCGAGGTCACTATGACTACAGCCACATCTTACAGGGAGCAAGCATTCGTATACTGGCAACAAGCTCAAGACGAGCTTGCAACAGGAGACCTGCGGCAAGCATCCGAAAAGGGCTGGGGCGCGGCTGCCCAGATGGTCAAAGCGGTGGCCGATCGGCGCAGGCTGGAGCATGGAGGCCACAGGCAGTTGTTTGAGGTGGTGCGCAGCCTGAAGAACCCGCGGCTTAGCGCGGGTTTTGCGTTTGCTCATGGCTTGCATACAAACTTCTACGAGGGCTGGCTAAGCAAAGAATACGTTCACGAATATTTAGAATCGGTCGATGTGTTCATAACTGCTTTGGCCGACCTGCCGTAGGGGCTCTATTTCAATCGAAAGTGCCGGATGGCTAGAGGGTTAGCTCCGGAGCAGGGATCAGCCTGTGGTTGGTGGTGTCAGCGATCAACCCAAGCACTTGGAGCGTTGTCGCTCCAATTAGATACGTGTCCTCTGCCCCAAACACAACGGGGCTGGTGCCTTGTCTGTCCCCAACGTAGAAACGCGCTTCGCCTATCGCGAATAGCTGTTTGCTACCGTTGGCAAGTGTGAACATTCTTTCCTGCTGGGGTTCTATGCCTACTTGCCCGTACAGCAAGGCGGAAGGCAATGCCGTATACGAAGCGCCGGTATCCACCTGCGCCTGAACCCATTGAGTGGCGCCGCCGTTCCCGTTGTTTATACCCAAGTCTACCTTGAATGTTCCCATCTTATCGCACCGATTAAAGTATCAGGCCGTTTCCCATTACTGTCAACGCCGACCCGGTATCACAACCCCCTACGTCTGAATGGTGGATAGCTCCACTATCTCCGCGTGGGCCCTGCCGTTTTCTATGGTGAGGAAGCCTATTTGCCCCAACCTGCTCAGGTGGCCCGGATTGGTCGGGCTGCCCGGATTGACGTACAGCACCCCTTCCCGCAGTTCCACCAGCGGCAGATGCGTGTCGCCGCACACTATCACGTCCACGTGCTCTCCCAGCTTGCGCTCCATGAGGCTGTCCAGCGTGGTCCAGGGCGCTTCCTCCGGCAGCGGGAATCCGTGGGTCAGGCCAACTTTGAGTCCGCCCAGGGAAAGCACGTGGGCTTCCTTGACTCGCGGGTCGTTCTTGGGGAAAGGCGGCCTTAGCGGATGGCCGTCTCCGTTGCCTCTGGCTCCCAGAACGGGCGCCAGGGGCTCCAGCCAGTCCAGCACGTCTATGACGTGCATGTCGCCGCCGTGGAGAATAAGGTCTACGTCTTGAAACGCCTTGTACAGTTGCGGCGGCAACTCGCTGGCCGCCTCCGGTATGTGCGTGTCTGATAGCAGGCCGATTCTCACTGCGGAATCACAGGCGGATGACGCCCACGTCGCCCTCTATCTCGATGGTAGTGCCGAATGGCTTGGAGACCTCCCGGCACCAGGCCAGGATCTCCTGCGCCACCTGTCCCTCCGCGAGCACCGGCCTGCCCCGCTGGGGTATGGGCCGGCCAAAGCCCATGTCGATAGGGTAGAGCAGCACCTCTTTCAACTCGCGTTTCTCGTAGTTGCACACGCCCACCACGCTTTGCCAGAACACGGGGTCGGAGGGAAAGCCGCGAGCGCCGGAGTCGGAGCGAGAGTCGAAGTAGTCTCCCGGCGTCCGGTCGAAGTCCAGCCCGAACCGCCGGTATCCCTCGTGCGGCACCCAGTCCACGGTCTCGTTCTGGAAGATGAAGTTGCCCAGGCTGTAGAAGATGGGCTTGCCCTTGTATATCTCGATGCCGCGCAGGTAGTGCGGCCCGTGTCCGGCGAACAGATCGCAGCCCTGGTCGATGCTCCAACGGGCGAACTCGATGAGGAAGTCCGGCGGCGAAACGCGGGAACCGCCGTGGTACTCGCCGCTGCTGCCGCTCTCGTGGCTGTGCATGCCGTACACCACCCAGTCAGCCTGCTTCTTTGCGCCGCGAATCCAGTTCCCTATGCCCGCCATGTCCTCCCTGTTGGCCGCCGTCTCCACCCTGAACTCCTCCGAAAGGTGGAAATCGCCGCCCATGAACTGCACCTGGCTGCTCTTATCTACCTGCGCCTCCCGTCCTGAGAACCCGAACCTTGCGCCGGCTTCCTCGGCTTCTTCGTAGCCCAGTTCGCGGTTTGCTTTGTGGAACGCGTCGAACACGTCTCTCTCGACGTAGTGCACCTTGTCGTGCCGCAGAGCGTTGATGCCCGACTTGCCAGGGAAATCGTGCCTGCCCGGTCCGGCGCGCGATATGTCGGTGAAGGTGCTGGACGCCGACATCACGGCTACGCGTCCCCGCGCCGAGTCCACGTATACCGGCGCGCGCGCGTGGTCTATGTCCTTGCCGCCGCCGGCGTGGGCAATATCCATGTCGTTCAGGTGCTTCAGGGTAGTGAAGAAGCCGCCCTCGGAAAAATCGAAGGAGTGATTGTTGGCCGTGAGCAAGGCATTCAGCCCCATCCACTTCAGCTCTTCCAGGTTCTTGGGGTCGGACCGGGTATAGGTGCCTCCCGTCCACTGCCAGGAGTCCTCAAAGTCGTGAAAGAGGAACTCCAGGTTGGCGATGCTCACATCGGCCTTGCGCAGTATATCCACTAGCCTGAGAAACTGAGGCTCTCTGAAAGCCTGCATACGACGCGATATCATCGCGTCCCCGGCTACGGCTATCGATATATCGCCGCGTTCAGCGTCGTAAATCATTTCGCCTCCGTTTTCTTCGCAAAACCTCTTCCCCCTTGATGGGGGAAGATTGAGATGGGGGTGAACACTAGAGACTTATTATCCCCACGTCGCCGTCTATCTTGATCTCCGTGCCGAACGGCTTAGACGACTCTTTCAGCACGTCCAATGACCACTGAGCCGACTCGCCTTCGGCGAGCACGGGGCGGCCCCGCTGCGCGATGGGCTTTTGGAAGCCCATGTCTATGGGGTAGATGCGTATCGAGCTCAGCTTGCCGTCCGAAAAGTTGGCCGTGCACACCGCGCTGCGGTAGTGCACTATGTCGGACGCGAAGCCGTACACGCCGCCGCCGGAGCGTTCGTGGCCCCAGTCTCCGGGCGTCGCGTCCGCGTCAAGACTCTGGCCGCTGTAGGCAGGCTCCGGCACCCACTGCACCGCTTCATTCTGGAAGATGAAGTTGCCCAGGCTGTAGAAGATGGGCTTGCCCTTGTATATCTCTATGCCGCGCAGCATGTGGGGCCCGTGCGCGAAGAAGACGTCGCAGCCCTGGTCTATAGCCTGGTGGGCGAACTCTACGAGGTGCGTCGCCGGCGATATGCGGTGGCCGCCGTGGTACTCGCCGTAGTTGCCGCTTTCGTGGCAGTGGACTCCGTACACCAGCCAGTCGGCCTGCTTGCCCGCGCCGCGAATCCAGTTGCTCACGCCCCGCATGTCCTCCTGGTTGATGTGCGTGGTTATTTCGTACCGGTCGTCCAGGTGGAAGGCTCCCCCAAGGAAGCTCAGGTCGGTGTCGTTGTTCGGCGGATGCGACACCTGCGGCTGGAACTTGCGCGACGCCTCTTCCCGCAGCGATATGCCCAGCAGATCCTTCAGGTCGCCCAGCGCCTTGAAGTGCTCCTGCTTTACGTGATGAGTCACGCTGTGCCGCACCGCGTTGATACCCGGCTTGCCGGGGAAGTCGTGGCGGCCCTGCCGCGCCGGCGACTGCTCCGAGTACGTCGTCGTCGCAGACATCACGGCAACCCGTCCGCGGGCCGTGTCCAGGTAAACGGGGGCCCGGGCGTGGTCAAGGTCCACGCCGCCGCCCGCCTGCGGTATTTCGTGCTTCTCCATGTTGCGAATTGTTGCCAGCAGGCCCGCCTCAGAATAGTCGAAGGCGTGGTTGTTTGCCGTCGTCACCGCATTGAATCCCATCCACTTCAGTTCTTTCAGGTTGGCCGGGTCGGACACCTGGTATGAGATGCTGTCCTTGCCCTGCCAGCTCATCTCGAATTTGTGGAACAACATCTCGGCGTTGACCACGCTCACGTCAGCGCCGCGAATGATCTCCGTCAGCTTGAGGAAGCTATCCTCCCTGAACGTGGACATCCGCTTGGTGATCATGGCGTCGCCGGCTACCAGAATGGAGATATCGCCCTTTTCCGCCTCGTACAACATAAGAAGCCTCCTTTGGTGCGTTTGAGAGGAACAATCCCGTTACAACGGGAGAGCCTTGTGACTCCCTGGATCTAGGCGCTCTCAGCAACTGATTTCAGCGACTGAGAGGCGGATTAACGGCCCCGCAGCTTGGGGTCCAAAACGTCTCTGAGCGCGTCGCCGTACATGTTCATGCCGAAGACCACCAGCGAGATGGCTATGCCGGGTCCCAGCAGCATCCAGGGCGCTCCGGCAAAGTACTGCCGCGCGTCGCCACTCACCAGCGCTCCCCAGGTAAGGGTCTCCGGATCGACGCCCAAACCGAGGAAGCTCAGCGTAGACTCCGTGATGATGATGGAGCCTATGGCGGACGACGCCACTATCAAGAGCGGCGCCATGGTGTTGGGCGCAACGTGCCTCAGCATCACGCGGACGTCGCTTGCGCCGATAGACTTGGCGGCTTCCACGTACGGAATCTCCTTGATGCTCAGCGCCGCTGAGCGGATCACCCGGGTTATACGCGGAATCTGCACTATGACAATGGCCAGAATCACGTTGTTTATCGACTGCCCCAAAGCGGCGACCAGGGCCAGCGCCAGAATCAGCGTCGGCATGGCAATGATGCCGTCAACTACGCGCTGGATGAACAGGTCGAACTTGCCACCTATGTAGGCGGAACTGACGCCAAGAACAAGACCGCCAGTGGCCGCCACAAGCATGGTCACTATCCCAACGTAGAGCGACACTCTGGAGCCGACAAGCGTTCTGCTAAAAACGTCGCGGCCCAGCTGGTCCGTTCCAAACCAGAAGGTCTTGCCTGTGGCTTCGTGTACGGTCAGAGGCGCCTCAACCGGGTTTCGGCGGTGAATCTCAGTTGGCGGAAAAGGCGCAATGAAATCCGCCGTGAGAGCTACAATCACAAACAGAAATACAATGATCAGTCCTACGGCGCCCAAAGGCTTCCGCCTTGTAAAGCTCCAACTACTTGAAGCCGTCCTATGCAGGAAGCCTCTTCTTGGCTTTACGTCTGCGAGAACTTCTACGGACTGTTCCATAAACTAATCTCCTTGACCTTGAGCCTACGAATACTGAATCCGCGGATCAAGCCAGGCGTAGGTCAAGTCCACCAAGAGATTGACGGTCATTGCTATGATCGCAATGTAGAGAACGTATGTCTGTACTATGGGGAAGTCTCTGAGCAGGGTAGCTTCAATGAGTTGCTGGCCCATGCCCGGAATGGCAAAGATGATTTCAATTACCACCGTGCCGCCCAGCAGGAACGCCACCTGAAAGCCGAACAAGGTAACCACGGGCAGCAGAGCGTTTCTCAGGGCATGCTTGACTATTACTGTCCGTTCCGCCAGCCCCTTGGCTCGCGCCGTGCGTATGTAGTCGTCGCGCAGGACCTCCAGCATTTGCGCCCTTGTCATTCTCATCATCGTGCCGCTGCTGTGGAAGCCGATAGCCAGGGCAGGGAAGATGAGCTGTTGGAAGGAGACCCAGGGATTCTCCCACATGTGGACAAAACCGAACGGCGGCAGCCAGTGGAAGTACCTGGAAAGGATGAGCACTGTCAGCAATGCAATGAAGAAGCTTGGCATGGCCAGCCCAACTATGGCGAAGCCGCGCAGGAAATAGTCCGGCCACCTGTCCTGGTAGACCGCGGCCAGCACTCCTATGGGTATGGACACAAGGGAAACCAGGATCGCTGAGAAGAACGCCACCTGCAAAGTCACGGGGACTTGATTTTTCACAAATTCAATGACAGGGCGGTTGAGCAGGAAAGAATCACCCATGTCGAAGCGTAGAACACCCCATATCCAATCGAAGTACTGGGCGTAGATGGGCTTATCGAGTCCAAGCTGTTCGGTAACTCGAAGCCTCTCCTCTTCGGTGATGGTGACTTCGGGATCGCCCGCTTGGATGATAACCGCGGCTACGTCGCCGGGGAGGACACGGAGTATGGCGAACAGAGCCATTGAGACGAAGATAATCGTCGGGATGAAGAGAAGCAGCCTCTTGATTATATAGGTTCGCATATTGCTCTCGGCACTGCCTGACGCGGGTGACGCATAATAGACAATGAAGGCGCCGTTAAGACGGCGCCTTCATTGCAATGAATCAACTACTACTTAAGCTCGTAGAGCCCAGTATCAAAGATGTCGGTCGCTGCTTGCTCAGGCCACGGCTTCCTGTCGTCAGGAGTCAGCCATACCTGCTCCAAGCTGGCCGAAGAAGCGTGCAGCCGCTTCGGAGTCCAGTTCCGTACGTAGGCCATGTAGGGATGCGGCGGGCGGAACCGGTTCATTGGCAGGATGGGCAGGTCCTCAAAGAGGATTTCAACCATGTCGCGGTAAATCCTGCCGCGCTCCGCCTGGTCGCTGACGGTTAGCTGCTGCTCGTAGAGGGTCATCCAGTCCTGGTTGACCCAGCGCCCGTAGTTCTCGGAACCGTCTTCCAGAGGAAGGTACTTGTTCTGGTCGAAGATGACCGGGTCTTCCAGGCCGTAGCCGGACACGTCGTACACCAGGTCGAATCTGCCGGCGAACTGGTCGTCGTATACCGACTCACCGCCGGGAGGAACCCTTAGCTTGGCTTCGATGTACATATCCTTCAGCTCTTCCTGCAGAAGCTCCGAGCCGCGGCGGCCGCTGCCGCTCTCCGCGGTGAGCAACTCGATCTCAAGCATGTTGTCCGGGCCGTAGCCAAGAGAAGTCATGATGTCTCTGGCCTGCTGCCGCTCCGTTTCCTTAGCAGCCGCGTCCTCGGCGTGGCCGGGGAACTCCAACCACTCGTCGCAGCTGTGAATCCAGTCGAAGCCGCAGTAGTAGAAGAAGATCTGGAATCCCAGCCCCTCGTAGATCAGTTCGTTTTCAACGAGCCGGTCTATGTGAAGCTGCACGGCTTTCCTGAGTTGCCTTGCCGTGGGATCGTCCTGTGGTCCGAAAGGCGGTCGCTGCATGTTCACAATGTAGCTGGCGGTGCCAAAGGCGAACGATTGCGGCACCACGAACTCCTCGCCGTACTGCTTCTTCAGAGGCGCGATGTCGGAGAGGTTGGGCTGGCAGCACGGGCCGTAAATCCATCCTTCGGAACGGCCTGCCGCTACTGCCGCTATCTTGGTCGCCAGTTCCGGCACGTGAGTGATCTCGAATCCGTCGAGATAAGGCAGACCATCTCGGAAGAAGTTCTCGAACCGCTCAAAGACGATCTTGCTGCCGCGGTCATACTCCTTCACCGTGAACGGGCCAGTGCCTATGAGCTCGCCGTCTTCAGGCGAAAGCTCGCGGAACTCGCCTTCCGCCACGATCTTCTTGTACCCGTCACCGGGGCCAATCAGTGAGAAGTGCTGCGCCATGCAGGCGGGGTACCAGGCAATTGGAGAGTGCGTTCTTACCACGAACTCCAACTCGCCCGTAATCTCTACGGCGGTTCCCGCCGCCGGGCCGTTGGGGTCAGCCTCGGCTGCGCCCTGCTCCCAGCAGAGGATTCGGCGCAGTGGGTCGTCTACCGGCCTGGCAATGATCTTCCACACCGCGTACGCAACGTCTTCCGACGTCCAGCGCTTCCCTGAATGGTCCATCAGGTTATCCCGCAGCTTGAAGGTGTACTCGGTGCCGTCATCGCTCACCGTCCAGGACTCGGCAAGGTCTCCTTCAATGGTCTTGCGGTCGGTCAGGTTGACGCGGATGAGCTGGCTCATCCAGCCCTGCATCTGGTTGTACTCGCCGGGGTTGCCGGCAACAGTGCCGATGTCCAGGCTTCGCACCGTGTCAGTCAGCTGGATGATTCCGCCGTACTTTGGATCCATGCTGGTGTCGGGCGTGGGCGTAGCCGTAGCCGCCGGCTCCGGGGCTGCGGTGGTCGCCTGTGGAGCCGGGGCGGTCGTCGCCGTTGGAGTCGGCGCGGGATCCTCCGCGCCGCCGCAGGCCAGGCTCCACAGAAGCCCTACTGCCAGGGCCAGCCCCACCAAACTCTTGAATCGTATATTTGAAATCATGCGCACCCCCATCAATTTAGTTGGTTTTTTGGGAAGTCCTAATTAGCTTTAATGCGTCCTATTCCGTTTTCCCGTTCTATCCTGGTATTGAACCGGTTGGAGCAGCGCTGGTACCTGTCCAGCACCTCGTCTATAACCTCGCCTTCCGCCAGCACGGGACGCCCCCGCTGTCCCATGGGAAGTCCGATGCCGAGGTCAATGGGGTGAAGCTCTATATTCTGGAGTTCCTTGCCCTTCCAGTTGACCACCGCCACCGCGCTCTGCCAGTTCTCCCGGTTTATGTCCTGCGCCACCGTCTCGTTGCGGCTGCGGGTGAAGTAGAAGTCGGACGGTGTGTTTTCCCAGCCCAGTCCGTATCTGGCATAAGCATCCGACGGCTGGAATACCGGCGTATCGTTTTGCAGGATGAAGTCGCCGATGCTGTAGAAGATGGGCTTGCCGTTGTATATTTCGATGCCCTTGTCGCGGTGCGGTCCGTGCCCAATGAACACGTCCACGCCGTTGTCTATCGCCTCGTGGGCCATCTTGATCAGGTGGTCGGGCGGGTCGTCGGAGGTCTCCCCGCGAAAGCCGCAGTGGAAGCTGAACATCACCCAGTCCGCCATGCGCTTCGCGTCCCGTATCCACTTCAGGTTGCCTTCCCAGTCCTCTTCGTCAATCACGGTAGTGCGGCTTATCTCCTCGCCAACCCGGAACAGCAGCGAGCTTCGCCCTCCGCCAATGGCGGAGCCAAAGTAGAACTCGGTATCGCTTTCCTGGTACTTGTGGATGGGGAACCTGCCGGATCGCGCCGCCTGCTTGTCCCGGTCGAATCCCAGTTTGGAGTCCAGCGCCCTAAGCTGATCGAAGGTCTCCCTGTCCACGGTGTGGATGGGTTGTACGCGGATCACGTTGGCGCCGGGGCGGCCCGCTATTTCAGGGCGCTCCTCGCCGGCGCGGCCCGCGGGCACGTTGATGTGGTCGGTCGCCGAAATGAGAGCGACGCGGCCCTTGGGGGTGTCCAGATACCCCGGAGCGCGGGCCAGCGTCATGTTGCGGCCCGTGCCGGAGTTCACTATGTCGTATTCGTCCAGGTTGGCCTTGTTGACAAGAACGCCGGTCTCGGTGTAGTCGTAGGCGTGGTTCATGGCGCAGGCGGCAATGTCGATGCCCGCCCACTTCAGGTCGTCCAGGAAACGGGGGTCGCAGCGCATGTGTGTGCCGCCGGACTCTTCGCAGGGGGAGCCTTCGTAGTCGTGGAACAGCATTTCAGCGTTGGTGAACGACACGTCCGCATCGCGGAGAATGTCTACCATCTTGAGGAAGCCCGGCTCACGGAACGGCTTGAGTCCTCTG
This sequence comes from Dehalococcoidia bacterium, assembly GCA_963667055.2. Lineage (GTDB taxonomy): Bacteria > Chloroflexota > Dehalococcoidia > Lucifugimonadales > QGNO01 > DAOUJH01. The sequence goes on along the minus strand of OY762956.1, from coordinate 193,889 downwards.
GTGATAAGAGACTCACCAGTGAGAGCCATTGTCATGTCGCCGCTCTGCGATTCGTAAAGCACGACCACCCCCCAGCGCGCGTGGGTTACCCCACGCTTAGGTAAGTTTTCTAGCACAAGCACAACGTAAGTGTCAAGGGTTTTCAGACCCCATCCCATTGAGTGTTACGACTAACAACGCTTTTGGGATTCATATTGGTCAGAATCCACAACAGGCCGCCCGACCCAATCACTAGCCTCTGGTGTGCGCCTCCAGCAGCGTTACTTCCTCCAGCGCTCTCAGGTGGTGCGGTTCCCCCTTTGCGCACCGGAAGGTGTCTCCCGGGCCAACTCGGTGGGTATCGTTCCCTATGGTCACCTCGGCTCTGCCTCTCAGAATGTGGCCGATGGTCTCGTAGGGATGCTGGTGCGCCGCCGAGAACGAGCCGTTCTCGAACGTTATCTTCTCCAGGACGGTCTCTTCTCCTTCGTAAAGCACCTTCGAGCGGGCGGCTCCATGCACGGGTTCCCCCGCTACTTCAGACATGACGTCGTAACCCACTTCCAACGCTCTTGCTATAACCATTTTAGTCCCCCTCAGGATTTCGGATTAGTCTATGACCGGATGCCGCCGCCTACATTGCGCTGGCGCTTCTCCAGGAACGCTTGCGCTCCCTCCAACGCGTCCGAGGAATGGGTGCTGGCCAGGTGGTTGTAGACCCATTGCAAGTGCCACGCCTGGTCCGCGGTCAGGTCCTGGCCGCGGATGAGGAACTCTTTGAGGAAGCGCACCGCCACCGGAGGCAGCGACGCTATCTTGTTGGCAATCTCCTCGGCGCGGGTCATCAGTTGAGCATGCGGCACCGCTTCGTTGATCAGGCCTATGCGCACCGCTTCCTTGGCATCTATCGGTTCGTCCATGAGCAAAAACTGCATGGCGTGGGCGTAGTTCAGCTGCTTCATCACCCGGGTGGCGGACGGCCCGCTGCCTATGCCGCCCAGGTTTGTGGTGAAGGCGTAGAAGAACCTGGCGTGCTCCTCACTGGCAATGCGTATATCAGTGGTAGTGAGCGTCATGTACAAGCCCGCTCCCGCCGCCCAGCCGTTTATGGCCGCCACGACAGGCTTGTAAATCTGGGGGAAGTCCACCCCTGCGTTGAATACGGCTATCTCGCGTCCGTTCACCGTTCCCGCCTTGGGGTACACGAACCGCTCTATTCCTTCCAGCCTCCGCTCCTCCCACGTCTGCCCCGGAGGAGGCGGCTGGATGTGGTGCCCCGCCGAGAAATGGCGGTCGCCGACGCCGGTCACTATCAGACAGCGCAAATCCGAGTCTTCCCAGTAGTCCCGGTACGCCTCCCCCATCTCCTCCACAATCTGGGAGTCCATCACATTCGCCTTCGTAGGGTTGTTCACGGTCAGATAAGCAATGGGTCCCTTCTTCTCGTAAATGGTCTTCTTCGGCATATTCCTCCTCCTTTGCAATTGCTTGCCCTTTCTATATCCCTATTCGGCCAACAAGTCAACAGCAAAAGTTTCACAACCCCGCTCATAGCACACCCCGCTCATGGTGATCTTGTCGAACCACATGAGCGCCGCCGAAGGGAACCAGATGAATTGGGATATCCCGCAATCTAGCCGCTTCAATCTCCAACAGACGCCGTCGTCTTTTCAGCGGAGGTAGGTCGCGTGGGCGTCCTGAGCAGCCAGAAGATAATCGCCGACATGAAATACGACAGTCCCACGCCGATCAGCGCGTAGTCGTAGCTGCCTGTGATATCGAACACCCACCCGGCGGCGATGGGTGTGCCAAACGACATGATGCTCTGAATAAGGCTCATGCCGCCGCGCAGCGACGCAAATTTCGCGCGGCCAAAGTATTGCCCCACAAGCGCCCAGGTGATGGCGTTGCTGCCCTGGGCCAGCGCGAAGAACAGAACGAAGAGCACGCCCGTGACCAGTCCGTCCGGGCCCCATATCCCCACCGCCGCCGCCAGAGTGCCGCAGAACATGGCAACCGACGCAACCCTCTGGCGCGACCACATGTCTGAGACCAACCCGGAACCTATCACGGACGGCAACCTGATCAGGGACATTATGGCAACCAGAACGGCGGCCACACCTTCGCTCACGCCCCGCGACACTATTATGGGCACTATGTGCACCATGAGCACCTGCTGGCCGGTGAGGCGCAAGCCTATCGACACGGCCAGCAGCCAGTACGTGCTGGTGCGCAGCGCCTCGCCTATGGAGAAGTCGACGGGGGCCGTTTGCTGGCGCGCGTCTGAACCCCGGCTCTGTCCCGCGGCGACGGAGTCCTCCGGCTCCGTCTCGCCGGGATTGGGGTTCCTTACCATGAGCACCAGGGGCAGTCCCAGGCAAAGCAGGAGGATTCCGGAGAAGACCGACGCCAGCCGCCAGCTCTCGTTGAGCACTATCCAGGCCACCGCGGGGGTAATCATGAACCCCCCTATGGCCGAACCGCTGATTGCCAGCGACATCGCCAGCCCCAGACGGCGTCTGAACCACTGATTGATGGTGGCGAACAGCCCGTGATGGGGTACGGAGACCCCCAGGGACACCAGCCCCAGGAAGACCGCCAGGAAGAGCGCGTAAGAGTTGGTGGTCGCCATCAACAGGTAGCCGACGCCGCCCAGAACCACCCCGATGAGCACCATTGTTCTGCCGCCCAGGCGGTCGACCAGATACCCGATTATCGGTCCCTCCAGGCCGCCTTCCAGGGTGCGGAGGGCAAACGCCACCGACATCATGGCGCGGGACACGCCGAACTCCCGGGTCAGGGGCAGGAAGTAGACCGAAAGACCGACATGGCCGATGCCGCCCATCAGTCCGTGGAAAAGCGCCGACACGCCTACTACGCGCCAGCCGTAGTACTCCCGCCACCCCGCGCCCGAAGGGTCTCGCGAGTCTTCAGCCGTATCGTTCGAGTTGCTTGCCACGCCTGGCGGCTACCTTTCGTGAGGGCACTGGGTTTCCAGCGAATCAAGCCCGCTTCGCAAACGGTCGATGTCCACGCTGAGCTTGATCCCGCCGGCGGTCCAGATGTCCACGCAGGGGTCGTTGAGCCGTTTCTCCAGGAACAGAAGCGGCCCCGGCCGGCTGCTTATGTCCACGGAACCCCCGTTCATCCCTTCTATCACCGTGCCGCACGGCAGGATAGCCACCTTGTGGGATTCCATATTGCCTGCCGCCATGACGCCCTCCGGGGTGGGGATATGCCGCTACCTTACTCTTCAACGGGCGTTAGCGCCAGCACACACCCGGAAAAAACCTCTTCCCCCTTGATGGGGGAAGATTGAGATGGGGGTGACGGCGTCCCTACGCCGCGATTTCCCGCACAGGCGGAATCCACAGTTGACATTCACACGTAGTATGATTGCGTAAGCTGGATTGAGACGCTTGGCTAAACTCCCAGTCCATTGGATGTCCTGAGTCAATTCGGAGAGAGCGGAGAGGTCGGGGATGCGGAACGGTGGAGCAAAACTGGATATGCTGCGGCGCGAGGTAGTGAAGCGCGGTGCTCTTCTGATACTGCTTCTTGCTGCGATAGCAGCAGCCTTGGCCTGCCAGTCCACGCCTACGCCCATACCCACACCTACGCCGACCTTGACGCTCATTCCCACTCCCACGTCTACGCCTCCACCGACCCCCACGCCCACCCCTGTTCCTACTCCTACGCCCACAGCGACACCCGTACCCACGCCTACGCCTACAGCGACACCTCCGCCGACCTCTCCTGCAACGGACAGGGAAGTGCTGGCTGCCTTATACAACGCTACCGACGGCGGCAACTGGGTCAACAAGACGAACTGGCTGAGCGACAAACCGCTTTCGGAATGGTACGGCGTTACCACTGATACCGAGGGCAGGGTCACCCACTTGGAACTCTACAGCAACCAACTGAGCGGGGAGATACCGCCGGAGTTGGGCAACCTGGGCAGTCTATGGCGGCTGGCCATCTTGGGCAACCAGTTGAATGGAGAGATACCGCCGGAGTTGGGCAACCTAGACAACCTGCGATCGCTGGCCCTTTCCGAAAACCAGCTGAGCGGAGAGATACCGCCTGATTTGGGCAAGCTCGACAACCTGGAATCGCTGACCCTCTTCGGCAATCAGTTGAGTGGGATGATACCACCTGAGTTGGACAGCCTCGTCAAACTGAAAGAACTGTATCTTTCCGGCAACCAGTTGGGCGGAGAGATACCGTGGGCGCTGAGCAACCTTGTCAACCTGGAAGTGCTGGCCCTCTCTCGCAACCAGTTGAGCGGTAGTATACCGCCGGAGTTGAGTAGCCTCGTCAACCTGCAATGGCTGTGGCTCGGCCGCAACCAATTGAGCGGGGGGATACCGCCTAATTTGGGCAGCCTCGCCAACCTGAAAGCTCTGTACCTCGACGGCAACCAACTGAGCGGGGAGATACCGCCGGAGTTGGGCAGCCTCGTCAACCTGGCAGATCTGCGCCTCAGCGACAACCAGCTGAGTGGAGAAATACCGCCGGAACTGGGCGACCTCATCAACCTGAAATGGCTAGAGTTTTCTGGAAACCGGTTTAGCTGCGTCTCGGCGGAAATGGAGCCGGAGGCCGCGCAGGAATGGTCGGATATGCTCGGTCTGCCGGTATGTGGCGAATAGCAGGGAGCTCTTGATGCAGGACTTTGGACGCGCCTAACTGCTCGCCCCACCGTCCAGCGCGTGAACGTCCCGCAGGTTCCGATACGCGCCCCTGTAGTCCAGGCCGTAGCCCACGACAAACACGTCCGGCACGTCGAATCCGCAGTAGGCCGGTTCGATGTCATGCGCGCGGCGCGACGGCTTGTTCAGCAGGGCGCAAATCTTGACCGACGCCGCCCTCAGTTCCCCCAGCTTCTGCGCCAGCGCGGCGCAGGTAGCCCCCGTATCGACTATGTCCTCCACAATGAGGACGTCCCGCCCCTCTATCAATTCGCGCGGCGGCAGCCAGTCCACCGACATCTCTCCGCTCTCCATGCCCTCATAGCTGCTCATCCGCACCGTCGTCACAGCCGCCGGCCCCGCCAGCGATCGCATCAGGTCCGCCAGGAAGCAGACCGCCCCGTCCATCACGCCCACCAGCACAAGGTTCGACAGGTCGTAGTCCTTGCGTATCCTGCCCGCCACCTCCTCGACCGCTTGAGCTATCTCGCTTTCGGAGACCAGTACGTCGCCTAGCTCCATGCTTCCTCTCAGTGCATGTTGATGTGCCGCTACCTTACCCTCCAACGAGCATTAGTTCCAGCGCACAAGCAGACGCAATCTACCGTGTCTTGGCTGAGCACTACGGGTTTACGGAGGAGGAGTTTGACTTCATAATCAACTATAATATCAAGTACGATACAAAGTACCGCATGGGCGTGAGGGATGATATGTGGAATGATCCCATACTTAGTCAATCTCAGACGAGGCGGCAGCACTACGTCCCACGTTTTTACCTAAAGCCGTTTGTAAGGCCAGACGGCAAGCTCCGTGTCTCGGACTTACAGGAAAACCGCGAATATGTCAGCCAATCGCAGGCGTCTGACCACTATCACCTGTACTTCCGTACACAGGAAGGCGGCGAACGCGTGATTCAAACAAGGTATCGCAGTACGGCGTCTGCGATGCGCAAGGCAAAACAGGTCGGTAGCCAACTGCACTTCAATAGAGTGTTAAGAGATGACTTTACAGTGCACATAGAACCTTGCTCGGACTCATGGTCCGAATGCCGCCTCTGGTCACAGAGAGAGTTATAATGCCAACAATACTCAGAGAGGGGCCTTACCGGTTCTTCTTCTACGCTGGCGACGGAGATGAACCTCAGCACGTGCATGTTGAGCGCGACAATAGAGTGGCTAAGTTCTGGCTGGATCCCGTGAGAATTCAGCGGAGCGGTGGACTGAGGCGATCCGAGATATATAGGATTCAACGCATAATAGAACTGAACCGCAGATTGCTCATGGAGGCATGGGATGATTACTTCAACGATTGAGGCCCACATACCGGAAGCCGAGGACGTTTCGGTTACGGAGGACACCCTGCAGGTAGAGCTATCGGACGGACGGTCTATCTCCGTGCCGCTCGCCTGGTATCCCAGGCTCGTCCATGCCTCCCACAAGGAGCGGAACAACTGGAAGGTAGTCGGTAACGGCCAGGGTATCCACTGGCCCGAGCTGGACGAAGACCTCAGCGTGGAGGGACTGATCGCAGGCCGTCCATCGGGAGAGAGCCAGCGCTCCTTCAAGCGGTGGCTACAGGCGAAACAGGCAGGACGCAGCGTGGCTCTCCACGACCTCCAGGGCGAGCCGTAAGCGACACGGTGAACGTGGTGCTTACGCCGGACACCAAGTCGAAGGGCAGCCTCCACCTGCTCAATGAACTGCTGACCGCCCTGTTCTGCTCCAACCGCTGCCCCGGCCCCTCATCCCGATGCCGGCTGTCCATCGCCGCCGGGAGCTAAGCAGCGTCCATCGCCCCCTGCCATCTCCTACTTCCCTGCACCCGCACTCTACTCGTATCCTCTATCCATGAACACTACCCGCAGCCACCGCCTGTCCGCCTCCTTACCCGTCATACCCGTGACGACGGGTATCCAGGGGCTGGGTGGAGAGACCTGGCAATCCCCGGGCCAAAACGACCGCCTCCATATCCTCAATTTTGCCCCGGAATTTGATTCGTTTCTCACCTCCGCCAAAATTTGGGTCGATTTTAGCCTTGTACTTGACATAACGTTGGAAACGAATACCCTTCTCAGGCACGACACCGCTCCACCGCTGACCGATATCTCATGCCTGACAACCCATTTCACGACACCCCAAAATCGAGTTATGTCAAGTAGAAACCCTCAGCCTGTCCACGGCCCCCATAGCGCCGGAGTCCTACAGCGCCGCCGCGTGTCCGTCGCCGCGCGGGTCGGAGGCTCCCTTGAGCACGCCCGTCTCGCCGTCCACCTGGATGAGTTGCACAATGCCGTGGCTTATCCCTTCCTGACCCCAGGTTACGCTGTGCCCTCTGGCCTCCAGCGCCTCCGCAATCTCGCGCGGCATCATCGGCTCCAACTGCACCGTCTCCGGATCGTCCAGGGTTGCCGGGTCGGTGCCGGGTATGCTCGACCATCGCGGAGCGTCGACCGCTTCCTGCGGCGACAGCCCGTAGTCGATGATGCCCGTGATCATGTGTACGTTGCCCTGCGGCTGGTAGTCCGCGCCCGGCGTGCCTCCCACGATGAACGGCGCGCCATCCTTCAGCGCCATGTAGGCGTTCAGCGTGTGCATGGGCCGCTTCCCCGGCGCGACCGTGTTGGGGTGGCCCTCCTCCAGCCTGAACCCGCGTTGCCTGCCGTTGAACACCACGCCCGTGCCCTCGGCCACAAACCCGGACCCGAATCCCTGGTACAGGCTGTGTATGAACGACACCGCGTTGCCCTCGCCGTCCACCACGCAGAAGTAGCTGGTGTCGGTGCCCGCTGGAACCAGCGACGCAGCCTGCACGTCGAACGACGCCCTGTCCGGGTCGATGAGCGCGGCGCGCCTTGCCGCGTGCTCCTTCGACAGCAGCGCGTCCAGGGGGATGTGCTCCATGCGCGGGTCGGCCAGGTAGGCGTTTCTATCGGCGAAAGCCAGCTTCTTGGCTTCGATCATGGTGTGGATGCTCTGCGGGCTGAGATGCCCCATGCCCGCCATGTCGAACCCCTCGATGATGTTCAGTATCTCCAGTATCAGCATCCCCTGCGACGGCGGACGGTTCTCCACCACCGTGTAGCCGCGATACTCCGTGGACAGCGGCTCGTACACCTCGATTTCGTGGTTCGCCAGCGTCTCCTCAGTGATCAGGCCGCCCGCTTCCTGGAACCGACCGGCTATGTCCCGCGCCAGCCCTCCGCGGTAGAACTCCTCCGCTCCGCCCTGGGCCACTCGACGCAGCGTGCCCGCCAGGTCGCTTTGCACCAGAATTTCGCCCGCCCGGTAGGGACGGTCGCCGTTCAGGAAAATCTTGCCCAGCGACGGCATCCTGGACATGCGCTCGGCGCTTGTCGCTATGATTCGCCCGATCCTGGGCGATATCGGGTGCCCATCCTCGGCGTAACCTATGGCCGGTTCCAGCAGCGCCGACAGCGGCATGGTGCACAGGTTGTCGGCGAGGAACTGGTACGCCGCGACCTCGCCGGGAGGCGAAGCCGCCAGCGGGCCGTCGTAGGGCATGTGGCGGTAGCCCTTGGAGCGGTAGAAAGCGGGCGTGGCGCCCTTTGGCGCGGCCCCTGTCGAGGTCAGCCCTTGCACCTTGCCCGTCTTGGCGTCGTAGAAAATGGCGAACACCTCCCCACCGAGTCCGCACATGCCGGGCACGGTCACTGTCTCCACCGCCGCCGTCGCCACCGCCGCATCGAAGGCGTTGCCCCCCTGCGACAGTGCGCGCAGTCCCGCCGAAGCCGCCAGCGGAGACGTGGACGCCACAATACCGCGATTGCTCATTACCGTTGCTCTGGAAACCAGGGGAACAGCCACTACGCACCTCCCAAGGGTGTATCAAGAGGAAACCGGCGTCATTTTAGGCGTGGCGTTTTGTCGGTGTCAAACGAACTGCACCTTCAAATAGTGGGAGAGGCCGGGGCCGTGAGCAGTTGCGCAGCCCAATGGGTGGCTCGAACCCGCCCGCTTCCCCGATGCTGGCAGGGTTAGCGTCGAGGCAATGTTTGATGAGCTTCACCGTTTATCTAGGGAGCCGTCAGCATGTTAGCGACCTCTTCGGCTGCGCCGATGCCACTGGCTAGGGCGCCGTTTACCGAGGGCACCCGCATGTAGTCACCCGCCAGGAAGAGATTTTGAATGTTTCGGCTGAGCCGCTGGCGGATGTCGGCTACTGCGGTGAACATTCCGGGCGGCCCCATGCAGACGGCCTCCTCCCAGCGGTACACGCGAGTGAACAGCCCTTCCTCGTCGGTGGGAAGAGCGGATCCTGGCGGAGGGTTTCGGCGGGCGTCTCGAAGCATCTTATGCTTAATCTCCTCATCGTCCAGAGGGATCAGCTCCTTGGCGCGGTCATGACCCACGAGCAGATCGAGAGTGCTCTTGCCCGGCGGCGCGCATAAGGGTAGGTTGATGGACCTGTCCAAAAGGAGGGGTGTATCGTCCTCCGGATACAGTGCGCCGTGCCATCCCGGCGGCAGGGGCGGGTGATCCATGCCGATCACCACGCGGCAACCGGACGAATAGGTGATGCTGCCCAGCGTTTGGCGGATATCGTCAGGCAGGCCGGGGATTATCTCTGGCACTCTTGTGGGAAGAATGGCGCATATGACCGCGTCTGCCTCTATGGCGCCTCCGTCAACTACCACGCGGGTCACAACCCCATCCTCAATGACGACGCTGCGTACGGGCGTAGAAATGCGAATGGCGTCTCCGCAGGCATCGGCCAGGGCCTTGGCGAGAGCGGCTGCGCCCTTCTCCGGCACGTAGAGCTTGTCCGCCTTCAGCAGCATTTCGGCCAGGTACGTGCGCATGTACGCTTCACCGGATAATTCAACGTGGCCCATCGTCATCTCTAAGAATCCCCTTAAACTTACCTGTAAATGCTCGGTGACACCCAGCCTCTCCAGGTATTCGCCGAAGCTCTCGTTCCCGTCGAGCTCTGCGATCCGGCTGTTAGCAGCGAAGTTCAGGTATTTTGATTGGCGGAGTATGCTCCGAAACAGCTTCATAGTGGGCAACATTACCCGGGGTGAAAGGAATCCCAGGGCATGGGCCGCGGGCAAGTTCCTAATGAGATTGCCAACGGACAGGCCCGGTGTCGTTGTTGCCCACCGGCCGTTTCTGAACCAGCCCAGCTTCATCTTGGAGCGAGCCAGAGACAGTCCTAACTCCCTGCAAAAGCGGAAGGTCGCGTCGTAGGACGAACAAAAGAAGTCCGCGCCGGTATCTATGGAGAAGCCGTCCACCGTGTCACCGCTGAGGCGTCCACCAATACGGACGTCAGCTTCGAGCAGGACGGGAGTTAAGCCCCGCTTCTTCAGAGTGTAGGCGGCGGCGAGCCCGGCGGCTCCTCCACCGACTATGACGACTCGCTTAGTATCCATAGACGTGTTCTTTATGACCTTACGGCGGCGAATGCCGACCCGGATAGGCCGAACACTCGCTGGAAACCTCTTTGCGATTATATCAAACATATACGTTACTGAGACGTAACTTATAGGCATTTTTATTATGAGCTTTTGTAACTTTGAGCAGATTCGGTAAAATTCTCCCCTGCTGTCCCGAATCCTGCGCCGAGCAGAGGAAACCGGCGTCATTCAGGCGTGGCGTTTTGCCCGTGTCAACGAGGCAAGCAGGCAAGCGGGCAGGGGAGTGCATACGGGCAAAACGAGCAAACGGGCTAGTATCCCCTCCGTCATGTTGCCCGTGTCAAGCAGGCAAGCGGGCAAGCAGGCAAGTAAGCAGGGGAGCGCACACGGGTAGACAAACGTACAGATAAGAGTACACTTTACATGGCGACACTGAGAAGTCCTGATGGCCTACCAAATTGAGATTACTCCAACAGGTTTGGCGGCGCTGGAGTCTATCGCTGACCGACGCACCCGTGCTGCTATTATTCGGCGTATCGATGCTCTGATGGAAGAACCTGCTAAGCAAGGAAACGCCCTGCGGGGCGAATTGGCCGGGTTCATGACTGTACGGGCTGCCGGGCAGCGTTACCGTGTGGTGTATGGAGTTGATGAAAGGGAACAGCGGGTGGTGGTGTACATGGTGGGCATTCGCAAAGAAGGCAGCCGGAGGGATGTATACGTTCTGGCCCAACGACTTGTCCGACGAGGGCTGATATAGCTGATATTAGGAGGATGGGATATGACGACATTGAGAGAGACAGAAGAGCTCAATATGGTGGACGCCAGACGGGATTTGACGAAGTTGCCTGAGCGGCTGGAAGCTCGTCCGGCAACAGTGGCGGTTACCCGCAGAGGCAGGCCGGTATTGGCTATCATGACATGGGACGATTACGAGACCATCCTAGAAACGCTGGAAGTGCTCAGCGATGATGAGGCGATTGAGCAGCTACAACAAAGCATCCAGGAGGTAAAAGAGGGAAAGGCCATTTCTTGGGAAGAGGCCAAGTCTAGGCTGTAACGGCTTGCCGCAGGCAATATGTGGGCAAGTGTCTGTTGCACTCTGCCGACAGGTGTCTCTTCACCCCTCGCCCATTGCGCGCACAAAAGCCTCACGCATGCGGGGTCCCACCTGCTCCAATTCCTCCACGCTTGCCGTGCTGAACGCCAGCCGTATATGCGACGTATCGTCGTCGTCTCCTTGCAGGAAGAACGTTGCCCCCGCCGGGAAGATAAGCCCCAGTTCGGCGGCTTCTCGCATCAGGTCGCGGGCTTTGGGGCCGATGCACTCCACCCAGAGGAAGAACCCGCCGTCCGGCTTGGTGAACCGCACGTACTGCGAGCAGTGCTCCTCCAGGCTGCGGCACAGCGCCTCGCATTTGGCTTTGTACAGCGGGCGCATCTCCTCCAGGTGCTCCTCCAACTTCTTGGACGCCACGTATTCGGCCAGCGCCCGCAGCAGCACCGGGCTGTTGCCCATGTCGTACTTGACACGGCCCAGCGCGTCTATGAAGTCCTCGCGGCCCTGCACCCAGCCTATGCGCAGTCCCGTAGCGATGGGTTTGCTGAAAGTGCCCACCTTCAGCACGCCCTGGCCGCCCGCCATGCCGTACAGCGACGGAGGCCGCGCCTCGCCGAAGTAGATGTCGGCGTAGGCCGCGTCTTCCAGGATGATCACCTGCCGCTCGGCGCAAAGCCGTATAAGCGCCTCGCGCCTCTCCGCCGACATGGTCACGCCGGTGGGGTTGTGGAAATCGGCTATCGTATAGAACAGCTTGACCCGCTTGCCGGACGCCTCAGCCTTCTCTATGGCGCGGGCCACTTCGTCCACCAGGACGCCCTGGTCGTCTATGGGGACGGGCGCCAGCTCCGCCATGTGTCCGCGTATCGTCCGTATGGAACCGGAGAACGACGGCGCTTCCACTATCACCACGTCGCCCTGCTCCAGGAAAGCGTCGCACACGTTGGCTATGCCCCCGGCGCTGCCGTTGCTCGTAATGAAATTGTCCAGCGTCAGCGGCGCCCCGTCTATCCGGCTCCAACGCTCCGCCAGCGCCTCGCGCAGCCCTTCGTAGCCCAGCACGCCGCCGTAGCGCAGCGTCTCCTCCGGCGTCTCCAGGACGGCGTTGGTCAACGCTTCTTGCAGAGCGCGGGCCGGCAGCGTGGCGGGGTCGGGGATGCCGCCCGCCATCGTTATCGGCGCTTCCGACTCCGTGGTCAGCGTCCAGGCCACGCCGGCGTCGGTGGGCGACCCCGCGCCAATCGCAATCGCCGACTCCGCCAGCAGGGAGCGCACGTCCACTTCCCGCCATCGCCCGGCCGCCTGCTCCAGACCCTTGCCGCGTCGCACGTCAACCATGGGTTTCTCCTGAATGAGTACTCATTTCACTACTGCCTACGCGATTACTACCATGCCCTCTTGTGTGAAGTCCTGATCAAACGCAAAAATGCTCGCCCCAACTGTTCTTGCTATGACAATAGTAGAGCAGTCTACCAAGGACAGTCTGCTGCCTTCATATTTTTTCATCATCTCCCATGCTTGATTGTGGTCCGATTCATTGATCCAGTGCACCCGTACCACGTTCTCAACCGATTCGAACAGAGCTTTGAGCGCCGGGAAACCAAGCCGTCTATGTATCAATCCGGCTGTTTCACTAACAACGTACGATGTAGTAAGCACCTCTGAATCTCTGTCCAGGATGTTCGCGTACAGTTCACTTGCTCTGCTATGGAATTCGTCCACGTCAGACGCCAAAGCATAGAACACGGAAGTGTCGACCACCACAGACTCAGCCACTCTTGCCCTCGTAGAGGTACTCATCGTGGCGCCTGGCCACGTCGGTTTCGCTGTCACGGCCTATCCCAACGAAGCTCAAAGCCTTATCGCGACGGGCAAGCTCTTTGGGGTTTACCTCTATGGAGACCAGCCGTTTGTCCCAGCTGAGATTCGCTCTTATCCCCATTAGGACGCTGACCCGGCGGCTCGCTTCTCCTTCCCTGACTACTGCTATGCGGGGCTTTCCTTTCTTTTCCAATGATAGTCCCGTAGCCAGTCTGACCAGGCGGAAGACGTCCCTGGGCCTGACCACCAGCGAGCCATAGAACGAGCCTTCCTTCAGCACAGCGGCGTGCTCCAACGCCTCGATTGCCCGTTCTTTGGAGATGACCTTGCCCTTCTTCCCCAAGTCTTTGGCTATGGCTTGGTATGCCTCGCTGCGCTCCTCCTCCTCTTGTACCAGGAAGTCCTGTTGTTTTGTCTCCAGCTTGACCATAACTTTCCCCCTACCGCTTATATCTTATCCTTTGCGGCCCCGTTCCTCAAACCCCGTCTTTGATTGACGCCCCAATTCCGTGTCCACTACACTTGCCCTGTGCCGGTTGAACGCCTCCCGCGAACCGTTACGTCAGGCGGAGGCATACCGGCAATCACCGCTCGACTCAACGTCAAGGAGGCGCAGCATGAACGCAGAAGTCATCGCCAAGCCGGGAATCGACGCAATGAAGGTCAAGCCCAACATCTCCAACTACGAGGAGGCGCGCAGCGGGTTCACCTGGGAGTCGCTCCTATCCGACTTGGACTGGCTCCCCGGCGGCGCGCTCAACAAGACCCACGAGTGCATCGACCGCCATGCCGCCGCCAGCCCGGACAAGCCCGCCATGCTCTGGCTTGGCAAGAACGGCGAGGAGGAGACCTACACCTTCGCCGACATGAAGCGCCAAACCGACAAGTTCGCCAACACCCTTCGAGACCTCGGCATACAGAAGGGCGACCGCGTATTCATCTTCATGGACCGCGTCCCGGAGCTTTACATAGCCTTCTTCGGCATACTCAAGGCCGGGGCAGTCGTCGGGCCGCTCTTCTCCGCCTTCGGCCCCGATCCGGTGAGGGATCGCCTCGAGGACGCCGGCGCGGTGGCGCTTATCACCTCACCGGAACTGCGCAAGCGCATCTCCGGCATTATTCCGAACCTGCCGGACCTTAAGCACGTCATCATCGTAAACAAGCTGGGCCGCGATTCCACGCCCATCGAAGACGGCGACCTCCTCTACGACGACCTCATGGAAGCGGCCTCCGACGAACCGGCCATAGAGCCCACATCCATGTACGACTACTCGGTGATGCACTACACCTCCGGCACCACCGGCAAACCCAAGGGCGCAGTCCACCGCCACATCGCCGTCCTCCAGCAGTACGCCACCGGCAAGTGGGCGCTTGACCTCCATCCGGACGATATTTACTGGTGCACCGCCGATCCCGGATGGGTCACCGGCACTTCATACGGCATGTTCGCGCCCTGGAGCAACGGAGTCACGCAGGTCATCTACGAAGGCGGCTTCCGCGCCTCGGCATGGTACGAAGTAATCCAGAAGTACGGGGTCACCGTCTGGTACACGGCTCCGACCGCCATCCGCATGCTGATGAGGGCGGGCAACGACGTTCCCAAGCGGTACGACACATCGTCCCTGCGCTTCATCGCCTCCGTCGGTGAGCCGCTCAACCCGGAGGGCGTCACCTGGGGCGTCGAGGTGTTCGGCATGCCCATCCACGACAACTGGTGGCAGACCGAAACCGGGGCCATCCTCATCGCCAACTACGCCGTGCAGGAGGTGCGCCCCGGCTCCATGGGACGGCCCATTCCCGGCATCAACGCCGGTATCCTGGACGAGGAGTACAACGAGGTAGCGCCCGGCGAGGAAGGGCACCTGGCTATTCGCACAGGCTGGCCGTCCATGTTCCACGTCTACTGGGGCAACCAGCCTTTGTACAACTCGCGCTTCAAGAAGGGCTGGTACATCACCGGCGACCGGGCCCGCATGGACAACGACGGCTTCTTCTGGTTCGTTGGCCGCGCCGACGACGTAATCAACACCGCGGGACACCTGGTCGGACCGTTCGAGGTGGAGAGCGCGCTGATCGAGCACCCCGCGGTCGCCGAGGCCGGCGTCATCGGCAAGCCCGACCCCATCGCCATGGAGGTGGTCAAGGCCTTCGTCTCACTCCACCAGGGCTACGAGGCTTCCGATCGGCTGCGACAGGAGATTACGCGATTCGTGCGCGGCAAGCTGGCCGCCGCCGTCGCTCCCCGCGAGATAGAGTTCGTCGACTCGCTGCCCAAGACCCGCAGCGGCAAAATCATGCGGCGCCTCCTCAAAGCCCGTGAGCTAGGCCTCCCCGAAGGCGACACCAGCACACTGGAAGAGGAGTAGACCGCAAAAGGCTTCTGTCCCTGTGATTCGCCGACAACTCACTGAGGAGGTGCGAAATTGAAGCGACGACGAACGAGACGTTCCAACAACGCCGGTTCAACGACACGCTTGCTGGAGAATCCGCCCTGGGTCAGCTCCCTGTTCAGCAGCACCGACTGGTCCTGGCTATGGCTTATGGTCCGCCTCTGGCTCGGCGTAAAGTGGCTCGATGCCGGGTGGCACAAGATATCGCAGGAAGCGTGGACAGGCGGCGGTCTGGCCGTCAAAGGCTACTGGGAGCGGGCCGTCGCCGTGCCTGAGCAGGGCCGCCCGCCCATCGCCTACGACTGGTACCGCGAGTTCCTTGATTTCCTGCTCAACAACGAACTGTACAGCCTGTTCGGCAACCTGGTGGCCTATGGAGAACTGCTGGTTGGCATAGCCCTGATCCTGGGCGCGTTCACCGGCATAGCCGCCTTCTTTGGTGCGGTAATGAACTGGAACTTCATGCTGGCAGGCACCGCCAGCACCAACCCCATCCTGGGCATAGTGGCCATTGGCGTCATAGTAGCTTGGAAGACCGCCGGTTGGTGGGGCATCGACCGCGTCCTTCTGCCCTACTTGGGTGCGCCCTGGATCATGGGTCGTCTGCTGGGAGGGCAACCTCTGACCGTCGACAAAGGAGACCGCAAGGCAGTTGGTAGGCATGTAGAGGAGTGGATACGCGTGCTCGTCGCCTCAGGACTGACTATCTTTGCCCTTTACGCCTTGGACGGTGTACTGCAAGTGGCCATCTTCTTCTTAGCCGTCCTGCTGGCCGCGGCAACCGGGTTTGGACTGTTCATGGTGCGGCGGAACTAGCCGCCGCGCACAAACGGGCAGGCGGGTGAGACGGCCTGACGGCCTGTTTTTTGTGCCTGCGCGGGCATCAAACTGATAATTGCGCAAGATAAGGTATTGCACAGCGCAACATTTTGCGCTTAAAATCCCTTGTCTCCTAGAGAGAGAAGGGATTTATGACTCTATTCAAGCAGGCGGAATACAAATCTAGTCTACGGCGAGAAAAGTCTAAGGAAGCAATTTCCCTGGCCATGGAGAACCGCTGGGAGGATGCGGTAACCGTCAACCAGGGAATCATTGAACTGTTTCCCCAGGACATAGAGGCCTACAACCGGCTTGGCAAGGCGCACGTAGAGCTGGGCAAGTACGATGATGCCAGGACCGCCTTTACCCGGGCGGTCCAGCTTTCGCCGAGCAACTCTATTGCTCAGAAGAACCTGGTTAGGCTTGCTCATCTCAAGCATGCGGACAATCAGCCCAAGAAAGCCAGACAGTTTGCGCCCCACTATTTCCTGGAGGAGAGCGGAAAGTCGGGCTGCGTGGTCCTGGAGCGGACAGCCGCTCCTCACGTCCTGGCGCAGCTGTCCGCCGGTGACGCTGTAACTCTTCACATCATGGAGAGAAGGCTTGCCGTGCTGAGCAGCAATGGAGATTACCTGGGACTCATACCCCCGCGTCTGGCCAATCGGATAATCCGCCTTATCAACGGCGGCAACCGATACCAGGGGGCTGTCACTCGTCTTAGTGGAGACGAAGTGACGGTCATGATTCGCGAGGTGTACCAGCATCCTACCCAGGCGGGCATTGCTTCCTTCTCAACTCGTGTAAAGCAGGCCCCCGGCGCGGCCGCGGTCGACATGGATATGCAGGATGAGGATGAGGACATTCTGGACCAGAGCAACGCCGGTGAATGGGACTATGACGAAGACGACGCCAATCACTATTCCAAGGTCGCCTTCCTGCGCCAGGCCTACGCCCATGCCGAAGAGGAGGAGAGTTAGGGTCTAGCTCTCCTTTCCCAGTTGAAGATTGCCCCCAGCGGTTGGCCTTTGCTACCATTTGGCTATGAACTCCGTTATCCACGCCAACGAACTCACCAAGCGGTTTGGTGAGTTCACCGCCGTGGACAGGATATCGTTTTCCGTAGATCGGCAGGAGTGCTTCGGCTTTCTTGGTCCCAACGGCGCAGGCAAGAGCAGCACAATAGGCATGATTACCGCCATATCGCCGGTTACGTCCGGTCATCTGGAGGTGGGCGGCCTTGACGTAGTCAGGCGCTCCAGAATGGTGAGGCGCATTGTGGGTGTGGTTCCCCAAGAGGACACCCTGGACGGCGACATGACCGTAATCCAGAACCTCCGAGTCTACGCCCGCTACTACGATATGCCTGCCCCCCTGGCTCAGAGCCGCTCACGGGAGCTTCTCGATCTCTTCCAGCTTACCGACAAGGCGAACAGCGAGGTGGACATCCTGTCGGGCGGTATGCGGCGCAGGCTGCTCATTGCCAGGGCTCTGCTCCATTCTCCCGCCATCCTCATTCTGGACGAACCGACCACCGGCCTCGACCCCCAGGCCAAGCACCTGGTATGGCAAAAGCTGAGGCTGCTCAAAGCGCAGGGAACGACCATGCTGCTCACCACGCACAACATGGAGGAAGCCGCCATTCTGTGCGACCGGCTGGTCATCATGGACTACGGCCGCATTCTCGTACACGGCGTCCCCGCCGAACTGGTCACGCGGCACGTGGGCAATGAGGTGGCCGAGGTCAGGTTTACGGCCCAGGCCCGCGATGCCGTGACCAAACAGCTCCTGGATATGAACATGCCATTCCAGGACGGCGGCGACCGCTTCTACGTCTACAGCGTGGACGGGCAACTGCCGGAGCGGTTGGCCTCGGCTTACGACTGGCAGATTGAGCGACGGCCCGCCAACCTTGAGGACGTCTTCTTCCGCCTCACGGGGAGGGACCTCAGGGACGAATGAACACCACAACCGTAGCGCATATAGCTGCCGATAGGGGAGGGTTGGTGGGAAGCCTGTCACGTTCCTTCAGGGTATGGCAGCGCAACAGGGACGCCTTCTTGCGCGTCTGGAAGACCGAGTTTGGCGGCGTGGTGGCCGAACCGCTGCTCGTGCTCACGGCAGTGGGTCTGGGAATGGGCACCTACATCGGCGATATAGGGGGACGTTCATACACCGAGTTCGTAGCCGCCGGCCTGCTTGCCAGCTACGCCATGTTCGGCGCCACCTTCGAATGCACCTTCGGCACCTACATGCGCATGGAGACCCGGCGCCTGTTCCAGGGCATCCTGGCCACTCCCGTCAGCGTGGACGAGCTGGTGCGCGGAGAGCTCTTCTGGGCGGCTACCCGGTCCCTGATGCACGCTACCGTGCTGCTCGCCGTGTCGTTCGCTTTTGGCCTTACCCAGTCGCCGTATGCTCTCCTGGCCTTGCCGGTCTCCGTCCTGATCGGCCTCATGTTTGGCTCGCAGGCCATGCTTGCCGCCTCCGTAGCCCCCTCGATCAACAGTCTGACTAACTTCTTCACCCTCTACGTTGTGCCCATGTTCTTCTTCAGCGGCGTTTTCTATCCCGTGGACGGACTCCCCGAAGCTATACAGAGAGTGGCCTGGGTACTCCCCTTGACCTCGGCCACGGAGTTGATGCGTTCCCTTGCCTACGGCGAGATAGGTGCGGAGACCTTCCTTTCGCTGGGCATCCTAATCGCCTTCACCGCCGTCTTCATCCCCCTCAGCATCCGCGGTATGCGGCGACGGCTGATCAAGTAGTGTACTATTACACATTCGGCTTCAAATAGCGGATGGCATTCTGGCTGCCCAGGAAGCGCTTTGGCACTCTCTTCCTAACGTAATAGTCCCAGACATCCGGTTCAGCCGGTTCGCCTACGAACCCTAGACGATCGGGCATGTCGGATATGTCATTGTAGCGCTCCGCCAGGTCGGGAAAGTTCCCGCGAGTAGCGCGAATCCATGAGTCTGCGGTGTCGCCATGAGTGGGTACCGCGCACAGACGTTGAGCCTACTGGAATAAGCCCAAGCACCTCAGGAACAAGCAGGCGAAGCCCTGATTGGCGGCCCTGCGCCGTTGTCTAGGGAATATAGCGATGCTATACTCTGGTAGTGGAGAAAGCCGTGGGAGGTTCGAAATGGCTGCACAGCCACAGGCTGCACAGAAGTTCACCAGGGCGGAGCGTCGACAAGCTAAACTAGAATCACCCAAGATTGCCGAGCGTATCAGGGCGTACTCACGAGTTGCGAGGGAGTTGGATGCCCGGATGGAGAAGCTGACCGAGCAGTACCCTGACCAGTGGGCAGCTCTGTATCACGATGGCAAGGACTTTCAGTTGCTCACCGCCGCGACCCAAGAAGAACTATTACGAAAGGTTGACGAGATGGGCATTGCCAGAAGCGCCGTTGCAGTGGAGTGCCTAAACAGCAAGAGACAGACATTCATCCTTTAGACTGTGATCACGGGGTTTTACAACGCTCGTGGCCGCCCTCTCATCGAAGGGGAAATCGACCTGCTTCACTGTAGTGGCCCCGTCCGGTTCCTTCTCGATACGGGAGCGGATATCACCACCATTATGCCCGATACAGGGCATTTATTGGGCATTGACTATGGCCGCCTTACCTTTAGGCAGGATGCGATGCGGGGAGTAAGCGGTTCCATCGATATAGCCGCTGCGGTGGCGGAGATTCGTTTCGTCGAGCACAATGGTAAAGACAGGCGCTACAGACTGAACGTTTGTCTGACACCTAACATCGAGGCATTGGAAGGATTACCCTCTATCTTGGGCATGGACATTCTCTCTCGCTGGCGGACAGACCTTGATCCCTCCAGAGGGAGGCTACGTATCACCGTGCGGTCCGCCGACCTTACCCTCCCCGGTGTATAGAGAGATGGGGATGGGGTATGGGGTTGGCAAGAGGGACTACACTGTCTGCTACTTTTGCATCAGGCAGGGGGTTCTTCACCAAAGCCCACCAAATATTGTAAACCTACCACCGCATATGGTATAATTGCTTGGCTGGAACCACTACTTATTGAGCCTGGAGCCTATTATCAACAAATCATCTCCGGCTAAGGACACCTTATGACTAGCGAAACCATCAGACCCGTACGCATCATAGATGAGATGCGTAACTCCTACCTGGATTACGCAATGAGCGTCATAGTCGCTCGCGCCCTTCCGGACGTGAGGGACGGACTCAAGCCAGTGCAGCGGCGCATCCTCCACTCCATGGATGAGCTGGCTATGCGGCCGGGCACGGCTTACAAGAAGAGCGCCCGGCTGGTCGGTGAGGTCATGGGTAAGTACCATCCCCACGGCGACAGCCCGGTCTACGACGCCATGGTGCGCATGGCGCAGGACTTCTCCATGCGCTACACGCTTGTCGACGGACAGGGCAACTTCGGCAGCGTCGACGACGACCCGCCCGCCGCCATGCGCTACACGGAAGCGCGGCTCTCCGCAATCGCGCAGGAGTTGCTCGTAGACATCGACCAGGACACCGTTGACTTCTCGCCCAACTTCGACGGCTCTCTCAATGAGCCCGTCGTGCTGCCCGCCAGGCTTCCCAATCTCATCGTCAACGGGTCATCCGGCATCGCCGTCGGCATGACCACCAGCATCCCCCCGCACAACCTAACAGAGATCTGCGACGCCATCCTCCATCTCATCGACAGCCCTGAAGCCACCATAGACGAGTTGATGGAGATTGTGCCCGCCCCGGACTTTCCCACGGGCGCGATCATCCTCGGCCAGCAGGGCATAAGAGAGGCCTATGAGACGGGTAGGGGCCGCGCCGTTGTCCGCGCCAGAATGGAAGCGGAGGAGATGGCCCGCGGAGGACGCTACCAGCTTGTGGTCAGCGAACTTCCCTACCAGGTCAACAAAGCCTCCCTCGTACAGAAAATAGCCATGCTTGCCAAAGAGCGGAAGATAGAAGGCATCAGCGAAGTGCGAGACGAATCGGACCGCCACGGCATGCGCGTCGTCATCGAACTGCGCCGCGACGCCCAGGTGCAGCGGGTGATGAACAACCTCTACAAGCACACCGCTCTCCAGTCGGCCTTCTACATCAACATGCTGGCGTTGGTCGACGGCCAGCCCAGGACCTTGCCTCTCAACTCCATCCTTCAGGAGTTCATAGATCACCGCATAATAATAACCCGCCGCCGCTCCGAGTTCGAAATGCGCAAGGCCCAGGCCAGGGTGCACATCCTGGAGGGACTACTCAAAGCAATCGACGACCTGGACAACGCCATCCAACTCATCCGCAACGCCGATGACGTGGAATCGGCGCGCCTGGCTCTCATGGAGAGATACGACCTCGACGAAGAGCAGGCGCAGGCCATCCTTGAGATGCAACTCCGCCGCCTGGCTGCCCTGGAGCGCAAGCGCATAGAGGACGAGTTCAAGCAGCTTACCAAGCGCATAGCGGAGCTCCAAGCTCTCCTCGCCGACCATTCCAAGGTTCTGGTGATAGTGGCCGACGAGACGAGGAAACTCAAGGAGAAGTTCGGCGACGAGCGCCGCACCGAGGTCACCGCGCAAGAAGCCGGCGACTTCAGCAACGAAGACCTAATACCGCACCAGGAGATCGTCGTCACCCTGAGCCAGCGCGGCTACATCAAATGCGTACCCGCCGAGACGTACCGCAGGCAGCACCGCGGCGGCAAGGGCGTGCGCGGCCAGACCACACGGGAAGACGACGCAATTCACGACCACCTGGTGGCGGACACCCACGACTTCCTCCTCTTCTTTACCAACACCGGTCGCGTCTACAGAAAGAAGGTCTATGAGTTTCACATGGACACTTCCAGGGTGTCGCGCGGCGTTCCTCTTGTCCAGGCGCTGAACATCCAGACCGGCGAGTCGGTGCAGGCCATCCTCGACGTCTCATCCTTTGATAGTGGAGAGGACATCCTTTTCGCTACCCACCTGGGGCAGATCAAGCGCATGTCCCTGGCCGCCCTCGCCAACATCCGCTCCAACGGACTCAAGACCATCCGTCTGGATTCCGGTGACCAACTAATATCCGTCCGCCTCGCCTCGGAGTCGGACGACGTAATCATGGTCAGCCGGCAGGCCATGTCCGTCCGCTTCCCCGCCGAGCAAATCAGACGAAGCTCTCGCTTGGCCGGTGGAGTGCGCGGCATGAGGCTCAAGGACGACGACATAGTGGTTGCCATGGACGTGGTTGAAGAGGACAGCGCCCTGCTTGTCATCAGCGAGCGCGGCTACGGCAAGCCCACTCCCATGAAACAGTATCGCCGGCAATCCAGGGGCGGCTTAGGGCTGGCGACCTTCCGTATAACCTCTAAGACAGTCCCTGTGGCCACCGCCCGCGTAGTTAAAGATGGAGAAGACATCAGCATTGTCTCCCAGAAGGGCCAGGTCATGAACACCAACCTGAACGAGCTGCGCGAGATAAGCCGCCGCACCCAGGGCGTCAGCATCGTCTCTCTCCCGGACGACGACATAGTGGTCTCCATCACCTCCATGGAACCCAAAGCGAGGCACGTCCGGGATACCAAGCCGCGCGCCGCCGCGGGTAGGGAAGAGTTGGTTGTGGACATGGATGCCATCTCCAGCAACGGCCACGAGGCCATCTCGGAAAACGGCCACCTCCCCGGAGAAGATTTGCAAGAAGAAGGGTAAGGGTCAGCGTCGGCGTCCGTCTTCCGCCACTCGCACGCCTCCTTCCGTGATTCTCGCGCTTATCGTGGGAAGCCAGCGGGCGCTGGTTCGACAAGCTCACCATGAGCGGACGGGGATGTCATGCCGAGAGTCGGTCAGACGCCGTTAACCACTCCCGCCGACGAAGCATCACCAGGAGAGAAGCATGAGCAACTTTGAGAAATTGCAAGCCCGTCTGTCAGCGGGTGAGACGATTTTGATGGACGGGGGTATGGGCTCGGAGCTTGAGAAGCGGAGGCTGACAAACCCCAAAACGTGGTCGGGAGGCTCAATGCTCACCCATCCCGAATTGGTGAGGGATATTCACCAGGAGTACATAGAAGCGGGCGCGGAGATTATCATCACAAATACCTTCGGCACGGGTCGCGACATGCTGGAAGGGGGCGGTGTAGGGCATAAAGTAGCCGAGGCCAACAGGCTGGGGATCGAAGCGGCGGTGCAGGCGAGGAGAAACGCCGGCGCGGAAGACTCGGTGGTCATTGCGGCCTCCGTATCTACTATGACTCCCAAGGAACATGCGGAAGTTCCCGTGCCCTATGAGACAGCTCTGGAGACCTACCGCGAGCAACTGGGGGAACTGGCCAAAGGCGGCCCGGACGTGGCGGTGGGCGAGATGCTGGTCAGGATATCGGACACGCTGGCGGTGATAGAAGCGGCAGCGGAGCTGGGCCTCCCGGTGTGGATCGGGCTCTCGTTGGTTAGAGATGGAGACGGGCTTTATTTGGGCATCGATGACAGGCATGGAGGCGAGACCCTTCAGGACGCCATGGACGCCATCAAGGACAGGGGCGTCGCTTCGGTGTTCATAATGCACACGCCGGTGGACGATACGGAGCCCGGGCTGGAGGTAGTCAAGAAGAACTGGCCTGGGATCTTCGGCGCATACGCCCATTTCCCCGGCCACGGCGGCCCAACCCCTTGGGCGAATGCTATGGACCCACAGCAGTACATGGAATACGCCAAGGGATGGAGAGAGCAGGGGGCGCGGATAATCGGAGGGTGCTGCGGCACGACCCCCGACCACATCCGGTCGCTCAGCGAGTGGCTTTCCGGCTCCTAGCCCGGAGTTCATCCGATTGCAACGGGTCAATATATGACAAACTTATTGTCAATATAGCCTATAAGCCATTTATAAATAATGTTGCCAATGACAATTGACCCAAGATGTCAATGCGGCTATAATTATTCCAGGGTATACGGAGATGAGCGACAACTATTATCAGACCCTGGGTATCAAGCGTGAAGCCTCCGACAAAGAGGTCAAGCAGGCGTTCAGAAGGCTTGCCCGTAAATACCATCCCGACGTGAACTCCGGCGACAAAGCGGCAGAGGACAAGTTCAAGGAGGTCAACGAGGCTTACGAAGTCCTCTCCGACCCTGAAAAACGCCGCAAGTACGACCGGTTCGGTCAGAACTGGAAATACGCCGACCAGTTCCCACCCGGCGGATTCCGGGCGCACTCCGCAGGGCCAACGGATGCAACCTTTAACTTCTCCGACCTGGGCGGCTTTGGTTCCATCTTTGGAGAGATGTTCGGCAGAAGAGGGGGCGCCCGCACCGCCCAGCGTTCCACGGTAGAGGTGAAGGCGGACGTCTCTCTGGAGGAGGCGCACAGCGGAACAACCAGGACAGTGCAGATCCCCGGCTCCCGGGGCAAACGTCTTGAGGTCCAGGTTCCGCCGGGCGTAGATAACGGTTCCAGGGTGCACGTCACCGCCGGTGACACCGAGCTATACCTGGTGACAAGGGTCGTTCCTCACCGCAGATTTACCCGCAAAGGCGCGGACTTATACCTGGACCTCTCTCTGCCACTGGTCGACGCAGTGCTTGGCAGCGAGCAGGAGGCGCCAACCATCACGGGGAAGGTCATGCTGACCGTACCGCCGGAAAGCCAGAACGGCCAGATGTTCCGGCTCAAGGGGCAGGGCATGCCCCATCTGGGCCGGCCTGATCAACGGGGAGACCTCTTTGCAACTCTGAAAGTCATGCTCCCCACCAATCTCACAGAGCAGGAACGCGACCTCTTTGTCAGCCTCAAAGAGATGCGCGCCGCTAAATGAGGCAATACATGAATGCACACGACGAACCCATATACGTAATCAGTGTGGCGGCGCGTATGCTGGGCGTCCACCAGCAGACCCTGCGCTACTATGAACGAGCCGGATTGGTAGCGCCGTCTCGCTCCCAGGGCAACCGACGCTACTACTCCGAGCGCGACCTGGAACGGCTGCGCCGCATCAAGACGATGATGGACGACATGGGAATGAACCTGGCGGGAGCGGAAGTGGTACTGCGCCTCACCGAGCGCATTGCGGATTTGGAGGCCCAGTTGCAGCGCCTCGCCTCCGAGTTGAACAGGCTGCGACTCAGCAGCCGTACGCCCGCTTTGACCGAAGGCAGCGGGAATGATCAATCGTAAGAGTTGGCGCCGGTCCAAATTCACGGCGAAGCCAGGATAGCAGAGGATAGCATAGGAAGGGAGAAATGGTTTTAAGACCGGAAAATCTTACAGAGCAAGCCCAGGAGGTGCTCGGCAACTCTCAGGAAGCGGTCAGGGAGTACCGACATCCGCAGTGGGACGTCGAGCACATCTTAATCGCCCTGCTCCGCTTGGAGCACGGCCTGCCGGTGGAGGTACTGGAAGAGCTTGGCGTGGACATAGACGCCATGAAGCGCAAGGTGGAAGGGGCCTTGGAGCAGAGCCCCAAGATGGAAATAACGCCCACCCAGGTCTACGCCACTCCCAGGGCGGTGCGCGCCGTTGAGAACGCCGCGGAGGAGTCTCAACGGCTCAAGGATGAGTTCATAGGCGCTGAACATCTGCTCATCGGCTGCCTGATGATTCCCGACGGCGATTCGGCCAGGATATTCAAGGAATTCGGCATAGACCAGGAGAAGGTGTATCAGGCACTGCGCGACATCAGGGGCAACGCCCGTGTCACCGATCAGCGCGCTGAGAGCAAGTACCGCGCCTTGCGAAAGTACGGCATAGACCTTACCGATCTGGCGCGGCAGGGCAAACTCGACCCGGTAGTAGGACGCAGCGAAGAGATCAGCAGGCTCATGCAGACCCTGATTCGCCGCACCAAGAACAACCCCGCCATCATAGGTGAAGCGGGCGTAGGCAAGACCGCCATCGCGGAGGGGCTGGCACAGCGCATCGCCTCCGAAGACGTGCACGAGGTCCTGCGCGGCAAACGCGTGATTGCCCTCGACATGGGCGCTCTCATCGCCGGCGCCAAGTTCCGAGGTGAGTTCGAGGAGCGGCTGAAGGCCGTCATAGATGAGATGAAGGGCGCGCAGGGTGAGGTCATCCTATTCATAGACGAGATACACAACGTTGTGGGCGCCGGTAGAGCCGAAGGATCCATAGACGCTTCCAACCTGATGAAACCTGCCCTGTCCAGGGGTGAGCTCCAGACCATCGGCGCTACCACCCCCGACGAGTACCGTCGCTACATAGAGAGGGACACGGCGTTGGAGCGGCGGTTCCAGCCCGTCTGGCTGGAGGAACCGTCGGAAGAAATCGCCATTGAGATGCTCAAAGCGGTGCGGCCCCGTTACGAGGCGCACCACAAGATAAAGATAGAGGACTCCGCTCTACAGGCCGCGGTCAAGCTGAGCGGCCGCTATCTTCCGGAAAGGAATCTGCCCGACAAAGCCGTAGACCTCATAGATGAAGCGGCCAGCAAGCTGAGGTTGGACGCCCATACAATGCCCAAGTACCTTCAGGGCAAGGAGCGCCGCATCAAACAGCTGGATGAAGAGGAAACGGCCGCTTCCCAGCGCTCCGACTACGAGCAGGCCGCAAATTTGAAGTCGGAACGACTCAAGCTCCAAGCGGAATACGACAAAGGACGGGAAGACTTCCTCAGCGAGCACCCCGTGGACAGCGTGGTCGATGCCAGAATCATCGCCGATCTAATTGGCAAGTGGACGGGCATACCCGTGTACCAGCTCCTGGAAGGAGAGGCAGAGCGTCTGCTGCACATGGAGGAGCGTCTGCACCACAGGATAGTCGGACAGGACCACGCCATTGAGGTCGTCTCCGACGCCATCAGGCGCGCCCGCGCCGGAATGAGCGACCCTCAGCGGCCTGTGGGCAGCTTCATCTTCCTTGGCCCCACCGGAGTGGGCAAGACTGAGCTGGGCCGTTCGCTGGCTCACTTCCTGTTTGACGATGAGCAGAACATGGTGCGCATCGACATGTCGGAGTACATGGAAAAGCACGCCGTATCGCGGCTCATCGGCGCGCCGCCCGGATACGTGGGATACGAAGAGGGCGGCCAGCTAACCGAGGCGGTGCGCAGGCGACCCTATAGAGTCGTGCTGTTCGACGAGGTTGAGAAGGCGCACCCGGACGTGTTCAACGTCCTGCTCCAGATATTGGAGGACGGGCGGCTCACCGACAGCCATGGCCGCACGGTGGACTTCCGCAACACCGTGATCATCATGACCAGCAACCTGGGCACCGGCGATTTGAACCGGGCCGCTATCGGCTTCCGGCGCAACAAGGACGTCGAATCGGAGAGAGAAAGGCTGCGCTCCTCGGTGAATGATGCTTTGAAGAAAGCGTTCAGACCGGAGTTCCTCAACCGCATAGATGAGATAGTGGTGTTCGACCCGCTGACCCAGGAGGAGATTGAGGAGATTGTCGACCTAATGATGGCGGAAGTAGGGGAGAGGCTGGCCGAGCACGGTGTGACCGCCGAGCTGACACCCGAAGCCCGCAAGTGGCTGGCCGATTCCGGGTTCGATCCAACCTTTGGAGCCAGGCCGCTGCGACGCGCCGTGCAGCGTCACGTGGAAAACCCGCTTTCCAAGAAGATACTGGCCGGCGAGTGCAAGACCGGCGACCACGTAGTGGTGGGCGCAAACCCGGATGGCCTGACCTTTAGCCTGACCAAGGAGAAGGTGTCCGCCAGCGCGTGAGGGAGCCGACCGAACTACAGATGGCGATTGACACACTCCTCCATCATCAATAGAATTTAATAGTTTGGGAGATGTAGATTAATGGACTATGCTGTTGTAAGAACAGGCGGAAAGCAGTACCGCGTAAGCGCCGGCGACCTTATAGACGTGGAGAAACTCCCCGCGGAAGAGGGCGCCGCCGTTGAGTTGTCGGATGTCTTGCTCCTTTCCCAGGACGGGAAGGTGACCGTGGGCACGCCTCTCGTATCGGGAGCGAAGGTGCTCGGAGATGTGGAGGAGCAGAGGAAGGCCGACAAGCTCATCGTGTTCAAGTTCAAGTCGAAGACGAGGCAGGGCACCAAGACCGGACACCGACAGCGGCATACCAGGCTTCGCATCAGAGAGATCGTTTCCGGCGAGGCCAAACCGGCTCGCCGCAGACGCAGCACAAAGAAAGCGGCGGAGGAGACAAGCGATGGCTCATAAGAAAGGCTCAGGCACCAGCCGCAACGGTCGCGACAGCAACAGCAAGAGCCTCGGCGTAAAGAGATACGGCGGCGCTGTCGTATCGGCCGGGAGCATACTGGTCAGGCAGCGCGGCACGAAGATCAGGCCCGGCTTGAACGTTGGCATGGGCAAGGACCACACCCTGTTCGCAAAGGTGGACGGGCAGGTCAGGTTCGATCACGCGACCAAAGAGCGCAAGCGCGTCAACGTAGACCCCGTGGCCATAGGAGATTGAAGTGAAGACAGCAATACATCCGCAATACTTCCAGGACGCCGTGGTGACCTGCTCCTGCGGCCATACCTTCACCACGGGTTCCACCAAGAAGGACCTGAAGATAGAGGTGTGCAGCAAGTGCCACCCGTTTTTCACCGGCGAGCAGCGTATAGTGGACACCGAGGGCCGCGTGGATAGGTTGAAGAAGCGGTACGGCTTGCAATAGAAGAAGGCAGTCTAACGAATGCAAAGGGGCGGTACTCTACCGCCCCTTTGTAGCTTGGAGCACCATGACCTCCACACAGCCCTCAAAGCCCAACACCTCCTCCGATTTCGCCGCGCCCTACCTCTACGGCGGACAGGCCGTAATCGAGGGGGTGATGATCCGTGGTCGGCGGTTCGCCTGTGTCGCGGCGCGGCGTCCCAACGGCGAGTTGACCCATAGAGTCACGCCGCTGAGCGCAATGTTCACGGGCAAAATCAGGCGCTTCCCGTTGCTGCGCGGCGTGCTGATCCTCGCCGAGACTCTGACGCTGGGCATGAAGGCCCTGGCCTATTCCACCAACGTGCAGCTTGAGGAGGAGGGCCAGGAACTGGGAGGCTGGAGCCTGGCGTTCATGCTCACCGTTTCGCTGGGACTGGCCGTGGGCCTGTTCTTCCTGCTCCCCCTGTTCGCCAGCATCCTCTTCGAGCAGGTGGTCGATTCGCACTTACTGAGCAACCTGGTTGAAGGAGTCGTCAGGCTTGCCGTATTCCTGGCGTACGTGTGGATTGTCGGTTTCATCCCGGACATACGGCGAGTCTTCGCTTATCACGGCGCGGAGCACATGACGGTCAAAGCCTATGAGGCCGGCGACCCCCTGGACGTGCCGCACGTGCGGAAGTACAGCACGGCGCACCCCAGGTGCGGCACGGCGTTTCTGCTCACCGTCATGGTCGTAGCCGTGGTGGTGTTCGTCTGGCTGGGGAGGCCGTCGTTGCCCTGGCTGGTGACCTCTCGGCTGGTTCTTATCCCGCTGATTGCGGCGCTGGCCTACGAGACCATCCGATTCAGCGCCTCGCACCAGCGCAACCTGCTGGTGAAGCTGATCACCGTGCCCAACCTGGCCCTGCAAAGGCTGACCACCCGCCAGCCCCAGAACGACCAGATAGAAGTGGCGATATACGCCATGGAAACGGCGCTGGCCGCGGACAGGGGTGAGGACACCGAAGCGAGCCGGGATTTGTCATCGGATGACGAGTCGTTGGATCCGGAAACACCTGGTTAGCCCCGCCTACAGCGCGACTCCGCCCACACGGTTCCTGGCATTAAAGGCTCTGACCCCTAGCAGTTAAAAACGCCAGACTTGTCCGCTACGCCCTGTAGCCATGCTTGGAATGCACCATCCGTGGGCGCGCACAGTCCAGCGCCATCCAGCCTCAGAATTGTGAGCGAAGTCAGCCCGGTGAACGACCCGGGCAAGGGTCCGGAAAGGGTAGAGTTGCCGCTGAAGTCTAGCAGTTCCAAATTTGCGAGGCTGCCCAGTTCGGCAGGTATCGATCCACTCAACTGGTTACTGTGTAGAATCAGCTTTTGCAGATTGGAGAGGCTGCCCAGTTCTGCGGGTATCGGCCCACTCAACTGGTTGCGGTCAAGCTCCAGTTCGTGCAGTTTGGCGAGTCTGCTCAGTTTGGCAGGTATCGATCCACTCAACTGGTTGCCGCCAAGCCTCAGACTTAGCAGGTTGGATAGGTTGCCCAGTTCCGCCGGTATCGGCCCACTCAACCCGTTATCGGGGAGGTGCAGTGTATCCAGGTTTGTGAGGTTGCCCAGTTCGGCTGGTATCGGCCCGCTCAATCGGTTGCCGTAGAGATACAGTTTTTGCAGATTGGAGAGGCTGCCCAGTTCTGCGGGTATCGGCCCACTCAGTTGATTGCTGGCCATGTTCAGCCGTTCCAGGTTTGTGAGGTTGCCCAGCTCGGTAGGTATAGGCCCGCTCAACCGGTTACCGTAGAGGTAGAGTCCCTGCAGATTGGCGAGGTTGCCCAGCTCGGCAGGTATCGGCCCATTCAACTGGTTGCGGTGGAGAGACAGCAATTGCAGGTTGGATAGGCTGCCCAGTTCCGCTGGTATCGGCCCGCTCAACTGGTTGTTGTAGAGGTAGATATGTTGCAGTTTTGTGAGGTTGCCCAGTTCGTCCGGTATCGGCCCGCTCAACCGGTTGTTGCTAAGGGACAACCATTGCAGGTTGGAGAGACTAGCCAGTTGCACAGGTATCGGCCCGCTCAGTTGATTGAAGCCGAGGTGCAGCCGTTCCAGGTTTGTGAGGTTGCCCAGTTCCGTCGGTATCAGCCCACTCAACTGGTTGCGGTCTATATCCAGTTCTTCCAGGTTGGAAAGCCTGGCCAGTTGCACAGGTACCGACCCGCTCAACAGGTTGTCACCGAGGTCTATATCTTTCAGTTTGGAGAGGCTGGCCAACTCCACAGGTATTGGCCCACTTAACTGGTTCTCGTCGAGCTGCAGACTCAGCAGGTTGGATAGGTTGCCCAGTTCGGCAGGTATCTCTCTCCTCAACAGGTTGTCGCTGAGGTCTATATCTTCCAGTTTGGAGAGGCTGGCCAACTCCGCAGGCATTGGCCCAGTTAACAGGTTCTCGTCGAGCAGCAGACTCAGCAGGTTGGATAGGTTGCCCAGTTCGGCAGGCATCTCTCCCCTCAACCGGTTGTTGTGGAGGTCCAGCTCGATGACGCGTCCGTCACCGTCGGTGGTGACACCGTACCATTCGCCGATGGGCCTATCGCTTAGCCAGTTGCTGTTGTTGGCCCAGTTCGGGCCGTTGGTAGCATGGTACAGGGCCGCCAGCGCGCCACGGTCGATCGAGGTAGGCGTGGGCGTGGCGGCTATACTGGCGACCAGTGCTTCTTTGACTTTGTCCACGTTTTCTTGAGGCATCCAAGTTGTCCACCTGTCCTCGTAGGTTTGTAGGAAGTAGACGGCGGCCTTCTCCCAATCGCCTTGGATACCGTTGATGCTTGCCCAGGCAGCAGTCTTGTTGATGGCTTCTATCCCCATATCCATCTTCTCCAGCATTTCAACTATATCCGGGGCCTTTTCCCGGAGGCCGCTGTTGATGCCTTTGCCTATGGGGTTGTCTTCATAGGCGCATGCTTCTGTAGGTGTATAAGAAGCATCGTCTCTGCCCTTGATGACCTCTAACCAGCATGTTGCGTTGTATGCAGGTTCTTCTATTACGTACCACTCAAACATACCCATCATGGCCGTTGGAGCCCAGTAGTAGCCGAAGACGGGTTCATTTCTGAGCTGTGCTTCGGCAAGAGCGGCGTCAAGGTCGGTGATGATGTCTGTCGTTTGTATAGTGTACAGGTCTGCAAGGCCGTAGGCTTGCAATTTGGCGCGGTTAATCTCGGCGCACTGCCAGCCTATGGGGCAGTTGATGAAGGTCCCTTTGCTAGTGTCTTCGGGGTCGGAGAACAGGGAGACGACCTCTGGTCGCTTCATGTCATCTATAGTCCTGATGTTGTATTGATCTGCTACCCACTTAGGCACAATGAAGAACTGCTGTCCGCCTTCAAAGATGGGCGGATCATCGAGATAGGCGATGTTGCCGTTGGCGGTCTCTTCGTTGTACCAGCCAATCATGTTTGCGACCCAGAGCTCTATCCAGATGTCAATTTCACCGTTGGCCAGAGATACTTGGGAAAAGGCAGTTTGCATTGGTATGATCTCTACGGGATAACCGTACCCATTTTCTGCAATGAATTCGAATACGGCATTGTTTACCCATAGTGACTCGTACTGGTTGTCGGCCAGCTTAATGGTGGGCTTATCTGGACCCGCAGGCACGGGCGTGGCGGTAGGCGCTGGTGTAGGCGGCACGGGTGTCGGCGTTGGTGGTACAGGCGCTGGTGTAGGCGTCAGAGCCGTAGCCGTAGCCGTAGCTCTTGCATCTAAAAGCTCCTGAAGTAGCTGGTCCTGAAGATTCGGTGTGGCCGTAGGCGTTGGGATGGGGGTGGGGGTGGAAGTGGCTGTAGGTGTGGGGGTGAGCGTCGGGGTTGGAGGAGGCGTGGTAGGCGTCGGCTGCGGGGTGGCAGTAGGGGTCGGGGTAGGCGTCGTGCTCTCGCAGGCCATCGACAAGATGATTGCCAGCATCCCCACAAGCAACAGAAAACCTATATGTGGAACGGGCCTCTGGCACCTCATAGGCCGTAGTCCCTCCCGCCTCCTAGCCTACGACCCATATTATCTAGCGATGTGATTGTTAGCAACCGGCGTAATTTGGGACGTTATCCCCGCCTGCCGCGCAGTTCCGCCCAGACCGCTTCCGGCGATGAGCCGGTGGCGGCAAGCAATACCATGCTGTGATACAGCAGGTCGGCGACTTCACGGGTGACCTGCTCGGTATCGTTTTGGGCGGCGGCAATCGCCGATTCGCCGGCCTCCTCCACGACCTTCTGACCGGCGCGGCCTGGGCCGCCCCTGAGCAGTTCCGTTGTGTAGCTGCCTTCCGGCATCTCCTTCTTCCGCTGCTGTATCACCGAGAACAACTCCTCCAGTATGCCGGAGCCTTTATCGGGCCGCTCCACTTCGGGCTGGCTCTCCTCCAAAGTGTTGAAGAAGCAGCTGACCTCCCCCGTGTGACAGGCCGGGCCGTCGGGTTCCACTTGGAACAGCAGGGTATCGCCGTCGCAGTCGTAGAGCGCCTTCCTCACGTGGAGGAAGTTGCCCGACATCTCGCCCTTGTGCCACAGGTCTTCCCGGCTGCGGCTGTAGAACTCGATGCTGCCGCCTTCCATCGTCCGCCTCAGCGACCCCGGAGTGACGTATCCCAGCATCAGCACCTCTTTGGTGGCGGCGTCCTGCACGACGGCGGGAATGAGGCCTTGCTGGTCCAGCTTCAGTGTCATGGTTTCACCTCTGTCATAGGTCTAGTATATCGAGCAGCCCGTTGAGGTCGGTTATTTCGTAGTCCGGCGATGGCAGGGCGGGGTCAAGCGACGCCCCCCCGCGGTTGAGCCAGGCGCTCCGCATACCGGCGTTCTTCGCGCCGTACACGTCGTCCAGTTGGGTGTCGCCCACGTACAGGCACGCTTCCGCAGGCAGGTCAAGCGCTTCCAGGACAAGGAGAAACGGCCCCGGCAGCGGTTTGTACGCTTTTGCGCCCTGCGACGTGACCGTGCCGTCAAAGCGAAGCCGGTGGTTCTCCAGCAACGGGAATAGGGCGTCGTCGTCCGCGTTAGAGAGCAGGCCGAGCTTTAACCCGCCGCTATCGCGGAGCGCGGCCATCACCTGCTTGGCTTCCGGGAACAGGCAGCGCAGTCCCTGGTCGAGGATGGCCCTGTCGGCGGCGGCGTCCGCGTCGCCCCGTCCCAACTGAAGGAACACCGATTCGAAGGTCTCCTTCCAGGCTTGGCGGTAGCTCTTGAATGGGGGCAGATTGCCCTCGGGGTCCGGTTGGAGCCGGTCTTTGCGGAACTGTGTCTCGATGGGTTTCCAGCGGTTCCAAAGCTCCTGACCGGAAAGGGGGAGGTGCTGATCGCGGCATATATCCTGGAAGGTGGCTATCCACATGGCGGGCGTGTTGACCACAAGCGTCTCGTACATGTCGAAGACGACGGCGCGCACGGCGGTCACGGCTCGCCCCGTCGGACGGGCACGTTGCGGTGCGCCAGATATTCCTTGACCTGCGATATGGAGTATTCGCCGAAGTGGAAGATGCTGGCCGCCAGCACCGCGTCGGCGTGGCCCTCCGCCACGGCCTGGTACAGGTGCTCCGGGGCGCCCGCTCCGCCGCTGGCCACCACCGGAACGGACACGGAGTCCGAAATGGAGCGCAGAAGCTCCAGGTCGTAGCCTCCCTTGGTGCCGTCGGCGTCTATGCTGTTGACCACGATCTCTCCCGCACCCAGCCGGACTGCCCTTTCGGCCCACTCCAATGCATCCAGGCCGCTGGCGCGTCCGCCGTCGGCCCCGGTGTGGGTGTAGACCTCCCATCTGGTGGAATCGTCGGAGACGCGCTTGGCGTCCATGCCGAGCACGATGCACTGGCTGCCGAACGCCTCCGCGCCCTGTCGGATGAGGTCGGGGTTGCCCACGGCGGCGGTGTTGATGGACACCTTGTCCGCTCCGGCCTTGAGCATGCGGTTCATGTCGTCCACGGTGCGCAGTCCGCCGCCGACTGTCAGCGGAATGAACAGCTTCTCCGCGGTGCGGCGCACCACGTCCAGCATGATGCCTCGCTCCTCCGCCGACGCGGTGATGTCGTAGAAGACGAGCTCGTCCGCGCCTTCGCGGTCGTAGAACGCGGCCAGTTCGACGGGGTCTCCCGCGTCGCGGTGGCCTACGAACTTGACCCCCTTCACGACGCGTCCCGCCTTCACGTCAAGGCATGGAATAATCCGTTTGGTGAGCATGACTCTAACCCGTCTCCTGGAACAGGCTTACCGCCTTCCTCAAGTCTATCTTGCCCTGGTACAGAGCCTGGCCCACGATGACGCCCTCCACGCCCGTTTCCGACAGGGCGCGCAGGTCTTCCATGGAGCCGATGCCTCCTGAGCCGATGATAGGCGCGGCGACCTCTTTCATCAAGGCCGCCACCGAACCCAGGTTGGGGCCCGCCAGCGTGCCGTCGGTTTCGATGTCGGTGTAGATGAAGCGGTTCACGCCCAGGCCGACCATCGACTTCATCAGGTCGATGGCCTCATTTGTCTCGGTGTGCCGCCAGCCCTGGATCGCGACCTTGCCGTTTCGAGCGTCCACACCGACCACCACGGACTCGGAACCGAGCTCGGCGCAGGCGGCCTCGACCAGGCCGGTGTCTCTCACGGCGGCGGTGCCAAAGACGACTCGCGACGCGCCCATTTCCAGCAGCGCCGACGCCGTCTCCATGGAGCGGATTCCCCCGCCGACCTGCACCGGTATCCGCACCGCCCGCAGCACGGCCTCAATAGCCTGCGTGTTCACCCGACGGCCATCGCGGGCGCCTTCCAGGTCGACGACGTGGAGCCGGGCCGCGCCCGCGTTCTGCCACTCGGCGGCCACGGCTGCGGGGTCGCAGGAGTAGACCGTCTCGCGGCTGTAATCGCCCTGGTAGAGCCTGACGACCTGGCCGCCGCGCAGGTCTATGGCGGGGATGATCTCCATTAGACCCGATATCCTTCCATGACCATGAGCCGCACGAAGTTGTCGTAGAGCTTGAGGCCGGTTGCGCCGCTCTTCTCAGGGTGGAACTGGCTGGCGACAAGGTTGCCCCTGGCCAGCACGCTGCAAAAGTTCACGCCGTATTCGGTTACGCCTTTGACCAGCGAGCGGTCCTGCGGGTCGGCGTAGTAGCTGTGCACGAAGTAGAAGTTGGAGCCGGACGCCACTCCTCGGAACACGCCGTCCTCTCCGCTCAACTCCACCTGGTTCCAGCCCATGTGCGGGACTTTGAGAGGGGGCGGGATACGCCTGACCCAGCCGGGGAGTATGCCCAGGCAGGGGCGCGGGTCTTCGTCGGAGCCGTCCATGAGAAGCTGCAGGCCGAGACATACGCCGAAGAACGGCGTGCCGTTGTTCGCCGCCTCCTTCAGAGGCTCGACCAGGCCGAGCGATTCCAACGCGGCCATCGCCGAGCCGGAGGAGCCGACGCCGGGCAGGATGACGCCCCGGGCGGCAAGCACGGCGCGGGGGTCTTGGGTAACTTCGGCGCGGAAGCCAAGATGCTCGAAAGCCTTGGCCACGCTGCGCAGGTTGCCCGCTCCGTAGTCGACTATTGCCAAACTTGGGTTCATGTCTACATTGTACAGGCTTTTCAGGGCAAACGGGCAAACGGGCAAACGGGCAAGGGGGACGGACATACGGACATGCGGGCACCCTTCGACAAGCTCAGGGTGAGCGGGATGGGGGCAAGAGGGCAAACGGGCAAGGCGGGCAGTTCGGGTGATGGTTGACTACTTGACATAACTCGATTTTGGGGTGTCGTGAAAATGCATGTTAGGCATGAGAAAGTGGTTAGACGGCGGTTGATGGTGGAGTGGTTTTGTGCCTGAGAAGGGGTATTCGTTTCCAACGTTATGTCAAGTACAAGGCTAAAATCGACCCAAATTTTGGCGGAGGTGAGAAACGAATCGGTTTTGGGGGCAAATTTGAGGATACGGAGGCGGGCGTTTTGGCTGCCAAGGGGAATGCCACGCCGAGGGTGTTGAGGGCTTTTTCGTGAGTTCATGGGGTAAGGATATAGGGTGCGGAGGGGTGTGGGGAAGGGGGTTGTGTCAGGGGTGCGATGGCTGCCCTGAATTTACCATTAGCTATCCGAATGGAGTAGGGTCAGATACAAAGCCCAGCACTGCGTAGCCAAAGAAGATAGGCAATGATGCGAAGGCCCATACTGCAGTCTTTCTGAACGGGGCCAAATAGTGTCGTGCGTCATCAAGGTCTCCGCCGTCCCTTACGCTACTAGTGTACCTGAAATGGGCAAAAGAGCGACGCAGGGAAAGAAGCCACATCAACGCCGACCAGGCGGTAAACACACCTGCATATATCACCATAAGGATGAGGACCACCACACGAACGTCGGACTCGGACGCTGCATAAACCTCCTTTACAGTAGCCTGTGTAAAAAGAGCCCAGAGTCCGATGGAGCTAGTGAGCCACAGCACGTGTATGAGCAAGGTATATACGAGCCCAAGCTTGGAGGGCCTGAAGGGGGTTCCAGCAATGCGCTTGGGGGTCTTGGTTAGGTGTATCCATGGATACAAGAAAAGTACGACCTGTCGTATGCACCATACGGCTGCAGAAGCCGGCAAAAAGGAAGGGCTCCGGCTTGAGAAGTCCCATAGGATTCGTGAGAAAGGTCTGAACGGAAGACCAACGATACTCAGTAAATAGACTATTAGGTGAGAGTAAAAAAAAGCTTCTAATAACACGAGATCGACTCCATAGTTTGCTCCTTGATGGCTCAGCTTTAATTATTAGGGGTTGCCACAAATTGAATAAACCCTCCTACTAGCTATCTAAGTGTTTTATTTAATCACTGTCACCTCCTCCCGGTAGTGGAGTGTAGCATTCTGAGTCGCCTCCACCTCCGTCTCCCGGCGGCGGGCATGGGCAACCACGAGGGTTGCCCCTACGGTTGCCCGGCCCCGCGCCCCGCTCTGGGTTCCCGATCGGGGTCGGGAACGACGGAATGGGGCGGGTGTGGGAAAGGAGGAGATGGCAGGGCGCTAGGCCCAAGCGGTGGTGGCCGGAACCAGCTTGCCGTGGGCGGGGTCCACCGCCAGGCGCAACCCTTCCAGGGTGTAGGCCCCCAGCAGAGCGCGGGCGTGGTTCTCTCCGAAGACGACCAGGGTGGGGATACTCCTCCCGTTGATAGTGGCGCGAGCTTCCCCGATGTCGTACTCAGCGCGCCGACCGTCGGCCAGGAGGAGGCTGATCTTGTCGATGGGCAGCACCCCCAGGCCCTCCAGCAGGTTGGCTGGCACCATGGTGTAGCTGGCGCCGGTGTCCACCATCGCCTCTATCTCCAATGAGCGTTGACCGTCCATGCTGTCCAGCTTGACAGGCCAGTTGAAAACACCCAAATCTTGCGTCTCCTTCTATGCGGCGTCTCGAAGCGTTGCTCTACTGTTGATATTGTACGACTTTCCTACGGCTTTCCACAATGGCGAGAGACGAGTACTCCAGTGAACAGAACGCGCTTGTAAAGTTGCTTGTCAAACATCTGTTGTCCTTACCCCGGCATCTTGCTGATGCTCAGTGAATCCGCAGCATCAGTTCGTCGCCGGGCTGCCAGGGCTGCGATTCGACTTTCCAGGTCAGCGTGCCGGTCGCCGTATCCACTTCCGCGCCGGCGACTTTCAGGGACAGCGACACCGAGCCGTCCAGGGCGATGAAGTCCACGGTGCGCTCCGCGATGCCGTTGTGGGGCAAGAGCGCCAGCGTCACCGTATCGGCTTCCCATGCGATGCGCCGTATGGTGGCTGATGCGACGTTGGAGTCGGTGAAGGCTGCGGGTTCCAGCACTCCGTTCGGGCCGCCCGCCGCCACCGCCGCGCCGACGGTCACGGGATCGAAGAACGCCTCATGCAGGGTGTCTTCCCGCATCATAGCTGAGATTGTCCAGTACGACCGTACTGTTCTTTCCTCCGGTATGAAATTGCACGGCGCATATTCATGGGCATACCAGTGTAGGGAGAACTTATACGCACCGCCTGGCAGGGGGCGTGCAGTTACAAAATCTCCGTTATTCCTGTTGCTCGGGACCTCAGTACGGCGTGGGCGGAAAAGGTCAGCGTCTTGGCCGGTCAGCCAGTACCTGTCATACCTCGACCCCGAATTGCCGCCGAAGTCGATAATCAACGTTCCCTCACCTGCTCCCGATGCTATCTCCGTGTGGAGTTGAGCGGGGGGCCGTGGCTTCCCGTAATAAGCCTCCCAGTCCCGATAGAACTTCTTGTGGTCAAGCATACTTCTGATGCAAAAGTCGTATGCATAGGGGTCATCTGTTTTCTCTCCTCCCTCCACCCACTTTACCTTGGATCGAAGTTCGGCCAGAGAGATAGTCTGATAAGAAACACCTGGAACCGAACCTGAATCCGTAATGAAATTTGGGTTAGTGCTTGACGCGCCGATTGCCTCCGCAGGCAGCCATGCCGGGTCCAGAGTGTCTATCGTATAGCCTTCCGGGTTCTTGTAATGGGCATTTGTGAATTCAAACTCCGCTCCTGACGCGCCCGACGCTAAGTGCTGCGGCCGGCTCAAGAAGAGCACCGCTTCCCTACTGTCCCAGCTAGTGTTCCTGCCGTCAGTGTAAGCGTTGACTACGAACTCTGTCGGGCCCGTGCCCTTCAGGTATTCAATTGACCTAAAGACCAGCCGTCCGTCTGTAGAAGACTGCAACGCAGCTCTGACCACGACATCGGAATCATAGATGCGTTCTTCCACCGGGCGGGAAGATGCGCCATAGAACGGAGGGGCGTGGAAATCGCCATTGCCTCCAAAGATTGTCGGGGAAGGTTCAACAGTGGCGTCCTCCGTCGAATGTAGGGGAGTATCTCCGCGACCATTCTCTGTGCTGACCTTCGCTTCATGAGCCAATAGAAGTTTGACAACCTCAATGTTCCGTTGTTCAGTCAGTCCTGTATATGCCAAATTGTCTCCTGAGGCACGGTGTAGCGGAGTCATGCCATCTGCATCCATTGCATTGACATCCGCACCCTCATCCAAAAGCACTGCAATCGACTCGATGTGTGGATTATACTCTGCCGCTATATGTAGAGGGGTAGCAAAGCTGCCGCCAATCCCATAGCTTTCATAATTGGTCCTTGCATGAATATCGGCTCCATTATCCAGGAACAGTTCAACAAGAGCCGGTTGAGCGCCAGTCATTGCTCTGTGGAAAGGCGTCAGGCCA
Source organism: Dehalococcoidia bacterium (assembly GCA_963667055.2). Classification (GTDB taxonomy): domain Bacteria; phylum Chloroflexota; class Dehalococcoidia; order Lucifugimonadales; family QGNO01; genus DAOUJH01. The sequence continues at coordinate 154,027 of OY762956.1, read as the reverse complement.
TCGTAGCTCTTGGCATTTATGTCCGCTCCATACTCCAGCAGTAAGGCGATGATGGCTGGGTGTCCGTCATACCATAGCCTCGCCGCATAGAACAAGGGGGATTCGTCGTCCGCATCGTAGTCTGTAGGAGGGTTGGGGTCCGCGCCGTACTCCAGCAACAAGCGAACGACATCAGGCGATATATTGTATTGTTCCACCGCAAATTGCAGCGGAGTACGGTGACTTTTGTACGATTCATGATAGGTGTGGACAAAAGTACGCCCACTTGCATTGACGTTAGCGCCGCGTTCAAGCATAAATTCTATGATTTCTATGCCCGCGTCGTATTCTATGGCCAGATGCAGCGGGGAATTGAAATCTGGGTAGAGACCGTAAGGGCCTCCATTGATATTGGCTCCTTCTTCAAGTTCGGCTTCTATGTCCTCTATGCTCGGCGATTCCCAGAAGTCGGGTAGGCACAACTGACCGCATTCGGCTGGATAGTTGGGACCCGACCCTAGCCGTGCATAGATGATTACCGCGAGGAATAAGATTGGAACGACAATGAACAGAATGAGCTTGTATGGCCGCTTGTCAAACATCGTCCGTCCTTCATGGTTCCCGGTGTGGCTCTCAATAGATAATACGATGGATACTACCGTATTGTATTCGTGTCAAAAGTCCGGTTTCCTATGACGCCCTTGTGTTGACTATAATGCCCCATTGAAATACCCTTAACCAAAACGAAGCTTGCCGAGGTAAAACCATGGTCACACCTCTATCGATAGACATAACGGAGAGCGCAGCCAAGCACGTCAGGGAGTTCACGGGCAAGACCGACAGCGAGTCCGTATCGCTGCGGGTAGCGGTGAGGGGCGGGGGGTGCTCCGGCCTGACCTACGACCTGGCCTTGGACGATGACCCGCGCGACACTGACAGGGTCATAGAGCAGCGCGGCGTGACCATCATGATCGACAAGAAGAGCTATATCTTCCTTGCCGGCACCGTTCTGGACTACTCCGGCGGGCTCAACGGCAAGGGATTCGTGTTCAGCAACCCCAACGCCAAGACGGTCTGCGGCTGCGGGACCTCCTTCTCCGTCTAGCCCATGAGCGGGGACGAATCCGGCCAGGTCAGCGCATCGCCGCAGGGCTTCTTCTCCGGCCAGCGCAAACTCGTCATAGCCGTGGCGCTGCTGGCCATGGCGGTCGGCTACCTGGCGTTCAACGCGTTTCAGGGCGCGTCGGTCTACTACTTCACCGTCGGCGAGGCGCTGGCGGGCGAGGTGGAGGAGGGCGCGACGGTGCGAATCAGCGGCAAGCTGCTGCCCGAATCGTTCCGCCGTGAGTCGGAGGGCACGGTGGCGCACTTCTCGCTGGTCGACGATGACTCGGTGCTTCCCGCCACCTACGACGGGATCCTGCCGGAGTTGTTCTTCAACGAACACTCGGACATCGTGCTGCAAGGGTCGCTGAACCCGAACGGGGTGTTCAACAGCGACACGGTGATTGTGAAGTGCCCGACTAAGTACCAGGCGCAGGCGTAGGGGGGCACGCCCGGCGCGGGCGGACATACTGGCATGGTTCGACAGCAACTGTTCGGGCTCTCCCAGATGCTTCGTCGGCGGAAGTCGTTTTAGAGCGGACGGCGTCCAACCGGCTCCTCAGCATGACAGACCGCGCGCCGCGCCGCCTCTATCTCCTCCAACACTGCGGGGTCTTGCTCATTCAGCGCTGCTTCTTCCAGAAACCGCTCGGCAGCGCCGCCCCCGATACGGCCCAGAGCCCAGGCGGCATGCGCCCTGACCATGGGCACGCCCTCCAGCAGCGCCTCTCCCAGCGCGGGTGCGGCTCGCACGTCGCCGATGTTGCCCAGCGCGACACAGGCGTTGCGCTGCATTCCGGCCAGCTTTGCCCGCTTGATGGGGCTGTCCTTGAAACCGGCGGAGAACTCCTCCTGGGACATGCTCAGCAGAGGCACAAGTTCAATCCAGGAGAACCCGGTGCGTTTCAGACCGGCCATCGACTTGCCGGTCACGCCCCGGTTCACCGGGCATACCTCCTGGCAAATGTCGCATCCGAACACCCAATCGCCGACTAGGGGGCGGAGGTCTCTGGGAATGGCTCCCCGGTTCTCTATGGTCAGGTACGAGATGCAGCGCGGCGCGTCGATGACGTACGGCGCCACTATTGCGCCCGTGGGGCACTGCTCAATGCAGGTGACGCAGCTGCCGCAGTTCTTCAGCAGAGGTTCGTCAGGCTCCAGGCTCAGGTCGGTAAGCAGCGCTCCCAGGAACACCCACGACCCATGCGACGCGGTGAGTATGTTGCTGTTCTTGCCGAACCATCCTATCCCAGCCCTGCGCACAACGGCCCTCTCCAGAAGCGAGCCGTCATCTACGAAGACGCGGCTTCGCACGGGCGCGCCTGCCATCTCCGGCAGCGCGTAGGCCAGCTTGCGCAGGCCGCTTTTCATGGCCGCATGGTAGTCCGTCCACTGCGCGTACCTGGCCACCCTGCCCGCCAAGTTGCCTGGGTGGTTCTCCTCTTCCCGCGGCAGATAGCTGACGGCCACGGCGATGATGGACTTGGCGCCGGGCAACAGCTTCTGCGGATCGGCGGCGCGCTCCACCCGCTCCTCGGTGAACCAGGGCATTCCATCCATGCGCCCCTCTTTGATGCTTTCGACGGCGGACTTGGCGTCCTGGGGAAAGGGATCCGCCGTTGTGACCCGCACCATGTCGAAACCCAGGTCGCGGGCATGGCTCACTATTCGACTCTTCAAGCTCAAGGACTCTTTCACCGTCATAGCTCAATCCGAACGGGCCGGCGCGGTAGGTCAGTGCATCGGCTCTATGCTCCCGGCGGGCGATAGGTCACGCTGCGGCTAATGGCTTCGTCGACGGTCTCCGGCTCGATGAGGACGGTAGCCCCGAAGGTGACGGAGCCGGCGGCGGACACGTTTAGGGAAGCCGTCACCGCGGCGGCATCGTCCGGCAGATCCACGATCATGTACAGGTCGTCCTTGCCGAAGGCGTAGTAGAACGCCTCAATGCTTCCGCCCAGTTCGGCGAACAGGCTCTCGAACATGGCGCGGCGGCCTGTGCCGCCCTCCTTGAGCAGCCCCACGGTGCCCTCGACTGAGTAATCGGCCTGGAATAGATACTTCGGCATGAATCGTCCCTCCAATTCAATGAGATGATTGCATTGTATCAGGGGACGGAGGCGGCTCAAAGGGTAGTTTCAACCGCGAACCAGGGAAAACGTTCTATCAACTCCCCAGCAGCTTCTCCATCGCCGACCAGAGGTCTCGCTTGTTCTCCGGGGTAGGCTCGTAGAGCGGGGGGCGGGTGTCGCCCATGGGGCGGCCAACCACTTTCATCGCCTCCTTGACCAGGACGGGCATAGGCTCTCGGTTGACCACACTCATCACCGGTATCAACTCCAGCTGGCGCTCCACTGCGCTCTCCGCATCGCCCGACTTCCAGTCGTTGTAGATGTCGACCAGCAGTTCAGGCAGCGGCGAGGCCATCGCCAGGATGCCGCCCTTTCCTCCCGCGGCCAGCGTGGGCAGGAAGATGTCGTCCATGCCCTGAAGCAGCGACGCCCTGGAGTCCATAGCCTGTCCTATCTTCACCAGGTCGGTCATGCCTCCCGAAGCGTCCTTTACTCCGACTACGGAGCGCACCGCCGACACCAGCTGGCAGGTCTCGGCGGCGGTCAAGTTGACTCCGGCGCGCTTGGGGGCGTTGTATATGACCAGCGGCAGCGACGTCTGATCAGCTATGCGTTCCAACAGCCGTTGGAAGTGGTAGACGGTCGCCTTGTAGAAAGGCGGCGGCGTCAGCATCATTGCGTCGCCGCCAAGCTCCTGGACGCGGTTGGCGAATGCAACAAGCTCCTCTTCCAATGGCACGAAGCAGCCCACGATGAGCGGTACCCTGCCATCGACGGCCTGCACCGACGCTCTGACCACGCGCTCGCGCTCCTCCCAGCTAAGGCTCAGCGATTCGCCGGTCCCGCCCAGCACGCAGATGCCGTGCACGCCGGCGTCCAACTGGTAGCCGATCTCCTGGGCCAGCGTTTCTTCGTCCAACTGAAGGCTCTCAGTGAACGGCGTCAGCAGCGATGTGATTACTCCTTGCAGTACGGTCATGGCATTAGCTCCTCCGGTTTGCTGGCAACATTATACGGCAGCTTGCTAGAAGCTGCGCAGGTACTCCTTCAACGATATCTCCACCAGATGCCGCATCATGCCGAGCATGGCCAACGTCCCATCCAAAGGCACGCCGTCCATGGTCAGCCCGGCCACGCCGAAGGAGCCGTCCCGCACGTCATAGTCCAGCGCCAACTGCTCGATGTCGCGTTCCGCCTGGTCGGTATGCAGCAACGAGGTGTCGCGGTTGTACAACGCCAGCGCGGCGGCGACGGCGTATGCGCCCCAGTTGGATATGGAGGTCACGTACAGGTGCTGCACCGGCGTGGCGCACATGACGCCCCGTCCGCACGGGCACTTGCATTCGGTGGTCCAGGGCGCAACCCCGGCCACGGCGTCGTACACCTTGCCGAACCCCATCTCGTTGTGTCCGTCGGCGCAGCTTATGGTGACGCCGCCGTTCTCCTCGACGCGGCGGAAGATGTCGTCTATCTTGGCCCGCGTGCCGTCGCGGGTGGTGCCCGTTATGGAGTGCAGATGCCCTGCGGGGTTGACCCCGGCCTTCTCCACGGCGATCGCCGCGTCCAAGCCGGACGAGGCGTCTATGTTGCACTCCGGCGAGTCGATGTCCAGGATGACCAGTGGATAGGTCTGCCCGTAGTAGTCCATGAGGGCGGTGATTATCGGTTGAAGCTGGGGGTCGATGAAGATGCTGACGTCGTGCCCCATTTTGCGCAAAGCGTTGGCGAGGACTATCGTGCCCAGCGGGCCGTCGTTCTCGCCGTTGGGGTAGTGGTCCGGCGAGCTGGCGCCGGTGAACATGCCGATCTTCTTGGACTCCGCGGGCGACAGCGCCTCGGCTATGTCCATGGAAATGGGGTTGTCGCCCTTGGCGGCGTAGTAGATGTAATCTGAAGCCAGGTAGAACTGAGCCATGCCCTTGGGCCGCATCTTGACCCGCACCAACCTGTCCAGATTGTCGTATGGGAACTGCTCTTCCGTGGGCAACCATGTCATCGCTGCGCCTCCCAAGTTTTCAGCCCATCATAGAACAGGAAGGACCGGTTTGCCATTCACGCTGCGTCTACGATAGCTGGGAACATGGAGGAGAGACTAGCCTAACGCCCCCCTCCGTTCTGGCCGAAGCTCTGGTTGCTGTAGATGCCCAGTTCGCGGCCCTGGTGCACGTGCACGACGAACTCTTCCCTGGAGACGCCGACCACGTCCAGCAACTCCTCGTCTATGGTGTGGACAAGCTCCTCGATGGCCTCTCTGGTCAGGCTTTCCGGCACGCAGAGGGTAGCGTGCACTATGTTGGGGGCAAAGTGCAGATCCAAGTGGCCTACGGGCGCTTCATCCTCCAGAATGTGGAACGCCTCCGAGTAAGGCGTGCGGCACTCGCGCTCGAAGAAGTATTCAGGCATGGCTCATCCTTCCTAGGCTCTGACCTGGCCGTTGCCAAGCACTGTCCACTTGTAAGAGGTGATCTCCCTCAGCCCCATCGGGCCGCGGGCGTGCATCTTGTCGGTGCTGATTGCCACCTCCGCGCCCAGGCCGAACTCAGCGCCGTCCGTGAAGCGGGTGCTGGCGTTGACGAACACGGCGGCGGCGTCCACTTCGTCCAGGAAGCGCATCGCCGCCGAGTAGTCGTCGGTGACTACGGCCTCGGAATGGCCGGAGCCGTACTCCTCTATGTGCAGCAACGCTTCGTCCAGGGAGTCGACCACCTTCACCGCGGCGTCCAGCGATAGGTACTCGTTGCCCCAGTCGCATTGCTCCGCGGGAACGATGCCCGGCTCCTCCAGAGGCCCCAGAATGCTCATGGCGCGGTTGTCCACGTGGAGGGTGACCCCCGCCCGCAGCCACTCGCCGGCTATGCGGGGCAGAAACTCCGGCGCGGCCTTTGAATGTACCAGGAGCGTGTCCAAAGCGTTGCACACCGTTGGCCGCTGCACCTTGGCGTTGAAGGCGATAGCCACCGCTTTGTCCAGGTCCGCGGCGGCGTCGACGTAGGTATGGCACACGCCGATGCCTCCCGTCACCGCGGGCATGGCGGCCTCTTCGGAGACAAGTCGGATCAGCCCCGGCCCGCCCCTGGGAATGAGCAGGTCTATGTACTGGTTCATTCGCAGCATCTGGGCCACCAACGCCCGGTCAGTATTCTCCACGAACTGCACGGCGTCGACCGGCAAGCCCGCCTCGGCTATGGCGTCTCTTATCAAACCGGCCAGGGCCAGGTTGGAGTTGAACGCCTCCGTGCCTCCGCGCAGTATGACGGCGTTGCCGGCCTTGAGGCAGAGAGTTGCTATATCTACGGTGACGTTTGGACGGCTTTCGTATATCGCGCCGATCACGCCCAATGGCACCCGCCGTTTGCCCAAAATGATGCCGTTGGGCAACGTCCGCACGTCGAACTGCTCCCCGACGGGATCGGTCAACCGTTGGATGCTCCGTACGTCGTCGGCCATGGCGGAAAGCCGCTCCGCAGTGAGCAGCAAACGGTCCAGGGGAGCCTCGACCGGCCCCTTCTGCTCGGCGGCTTCGTAGTCGATGCGGTTGGCCTCCAGCAATTCTTCCTGGCGCGCCAGCAGGGCGTCGGCGATGTTGAGCAGCGCCCTGTTTTTGGTCTGGGCGTTCGTCTTGGCCAGCAGGCGCGACGCTGCCCTGGCCCTTTTCCCCAGGGCAATCAGGTCTTGCGATAAGTCTATTGCGGTCATTGCGATACCTTATTCCATCCTTCGGTAGACTAATCTTAGCATCTTACCGTCTTTATAGCAGGGCCAGGTTGTTGCGATGCACTACCTCTTCACCGTACTGGTGCCCCAGCGTCTCCTCTATCTTGCTCGACTTCAGCCCCCTTATCGCGGCGACTTCCTGTGCCGAATAGTTGCTGACGCCGCAGGCCAGGCGCTTGCCGTCTTTATCGACAATGAGCACCACCTCGCGGCGGTCGAAATTGCCGTGCACTTCCGTAACGCCCACGGGCAAAAGGCTGCTGTTGTTCGCTTTCAGAGCCTGCGCCGCGCCGCTGTCGACCAGGATTTCGCCCTTGGCGGAGAGCCCGCTGAGGAACCAGCGCTTCCTGCTCTCCACTTTGCTGGCCGTAGGTCTGAACACGGTGCCCACGACTTCTCCGTCAATTGCCTGCTGCAAGCCGTCCGGCGTTCTGCCGCTGGTGATTACAACCTCTACGCCCCAGCGTGTCGCCAGGAGCGCGGCTTCCACCTTGGCCTTCATGCCGCCGCGGCTCCAGGGATGCCTCACCTCATTCCGGGTCAAGTTGTTGAGAAAATGCTCCGCGTTGGCGCCGTCCATCACGGGAATAAGCTCAGCGCCGGGATCCAGAGCGGGGTCCGCGGTGTAGAGGCCGGGGATGTCGGTGAGCATGACCAGCATGTCCGCGTCGACCAGGTTGGAGACCAGCGCGGAGAGAGTGTCGTTGTCGCCGAAGACCTCATCGCCAAGCTCCTCGCTGTTCACTACGTCGTTCTCGTTGATGATGGGCACCACGCCCATATGGAGCAGCGACAGCAGGGTATCCCTGACGTTGAGATATCCCTGCCAGTCGTCGATGTCGGAGCGGGTGAGAAGCGCCTGCGACACTACGATGCCGTGGCGGGAGAACATCTCCTGGTAGGTGTGCATGAGACGGCTCTGTCCTACCGAAGCGAGTATCTGGCGAAACGGGACGTCGCGCTGCTGCTTGAGGCCGCCCAGCGCCTCGCGGCCCGCGGCCACCGCTCCCGATGTTACGAGCAAGACCTCGTGGCCCTGTGCGTGAACAGCGGCTATCTGGTCGACCAGCGACCTCATCACGCCCAGGTCGAGCGATTCCGAACCGCCGGTGAGCACGTTGGTGCCCGCCTTGGCGACTATGCGGAGCTTTCGCCCGGAGTCCCGCCGTCCCGTCTTGGAGTCTTCTGCCGTCAATTCGCCAACCTGATGGGAAATCTGCGTGAATTATACCGCCTGACGGGCAGACGGACAAACGGGCAGGGCCCCCACCACTGTCATACTGAGCGGAGCGAAGTATCTTCGTCGTGGCTACGGGGTGCCGTACCGGTTTTCCAGCAGGACCCGTATGGCGGCTATGGCGGCGCTTTGCTCCTGCTGGGTGTCAATTACGCGGTTCAGCGTGGCGACCACAGTATCCATAAGCCCAACGATCTGGTTCTGAGTCGCTTCATACCGCTCCTGGTTGGAGGTTAGCATCTGCAGGGTCTGTTCGTGGTCTCGTTGGATTGCCTGTGCCATTTCCAGGAGCATGTCGTGGCGCTGGATGGCGGCGAGTTGCTGCCGCTGGGTTTCCTCTTGCCGACGCTGGGTTTCGGCCAAGTCGATGAAGGCGGCTTCAAGGCGGTCTATGCGGTCTTGGTCTTGGTGGTTGTCCGTGGCCATGTGCGAGCCTCTATGCGGTAGTGTAAGGGACGGGCGTGGAAGAGGGCAACCCCCGCCACAGCCCCGCCACCCGCGGGCAAGCACGGACATACGGGCATACGGACATCTAACGTAGGGGCGTCCCTCGTGGGCGCCCTGGGGGCGGATGTGGCGCCTTGGCGCGCCTGCGTTCGGTTGACACCGCGCCACGCCCTGCGTAACATGGTCAACCCATGACAACGTTTCCTGCCCAACACGTCTTCCCCGACACCTCCTCCATAGATGAGCGGGGCCACCTGGTCGTTGGCGGGTGCAGCGTCGTGGACCTGGCCTCAGAGTACGGCACGCCTCTCTACGTGATCGACGAAACGACTGTGCGCAACCGCTGCCGCGCCTTCCGCAACGAACTCAATCAACGCTACCCGGACAGCCTGGTGCTGTACGGCTCCAAAGCCTTCTCCAACATAGCCCTGACCGGGATCATCGTCGAGGAGGGCCTGGGCATCGACGTGGTGTCGGGCGGAGAGGCGGCGGTGGCGAAAGCGGGCGGGGCCTCGCCCGAAACCGTCTACTTCCACGGCAACAACAAGAGCCGTAGCGAGCTGGCCGAAGCGGTGGCCTGGGGCATAGGCCGCGTCGTCGTCGACAGCTTCCACGAAATCGACCTGCTGGAGGACGTATCTAAGGAAGCGGGGCGCGTGCAGGATGTCCTGATACGGGTGTCGCCCTCGGTTGACCCGCACACCCACAGCTACATCTCGACCGGCGCGCTGGACAGCAAGTTCGGTTTCGCCATAGACACCGGCGAAGCCAAAGAAGCGGTGCGGAAAGCCGTATCGTCGCCGCACTTGAAGCTGATCGGGCTGCACTGCCACATCGGTTCGCAGCTTTTAGAGGTGCAGCCGCACCAGAAGGCCATACGCATCGCGTTGGAGTTCGCATCGGCCATGCGGGAAGAGGGACTGCTCCTACAGGAGTTCAGCCCCGGCGGCGGCTTCGGCATCGCCTACACCAGGGATCAGCGCCCGCCCTCGGCGGGGGAGTTCGCCGAAGCGCTGGCCTCCTCGGTGCTGGAGGCGTGCCACGACCTCGACCTGCCCAGGCCCAGGGTATTCATAGAGCCCGGCCGTTCCATCATAGGGCCGGCGGGCGTCGCCGTGTACACCTGCGGCGCCAGCAAGGTCATACCGGGCGTGAGGACGTACCTCAGCGTGGACGGCGGCATGGGCGACAACATCAGGCCGGCGCTGTACCAGGCCTCCTACGAAGCGGTCGTAGCCAACAGAATGCTGGATGAGCCGTCGTCCAGGGTGACCATCGCGGGCAGATACTGCGAATCCGGCGACGTGCTCGCGGAAAACGTAGACCTCGCGCCAACGGAGCCCGGCGACATCATCGTCATGCCCGCCGCGGGTGCTTACGCCATCCCCATGGCCAGCAACTACAACATGACGCCGAGGCCGGCCGTGGCGCTGGTCAAGAACGGTTCCAGCCGCTTGATACGACGCCGCGAGACCTACGACGACATCATGGCCGCCGACGTGGTGTGAGCCATGACTGAGCAGCTTGGCAGGATAGAGCGCCCCGACGCGGAGCGGTTCCAGGGAAAGCGCAAGCTGCTACTGATACCTCTGGTCTACGGCGCTCCGGAACTGCCGCAAGAGGGCGAGACGCTGCTGCAAAAGTACTGGGTTCAGATGCAATCGCAGGTGGAGTCGCTGGAAAGCAGCCTGGGCCGCGTCAAGCGCATCTTCCATGAGAACGTCGCCGCAGGGGAGGATGAGGGACTGGCCCGGCTGCAAGCCATGGACGAACGCTCCCACCGGTTCGTGGAGTCCAAGTGCCGGAACAAGGCTGTCTTGGAGGCCACAGAGAACGAAGGCGTCCTGCTGGAGGTCGTGGACTTGCAGCGATGCCTGATGTTGCCGCTGCTGAGCAGCAGGCTCACCGCCAAGCTCCACGAATGGTACTTCGACGGCATGACCCGACGCTATGAACATATCGGCAAGCGCATCGACGAATCGCTGGGAGCGGACGAGGTCGGCCTGCTGCTCATCGGCGAGCGTCACCAGGTGCAGTTCCCCCAGGACATCGAGGTGTTCTACGTATCGCCTCCCGCCCTCGATGAGTACCGCCGCTGGTTCCAAAACTGGCTGTCGGAAAGCCGGACGCAGCCTTCGGCGGCTGAGGACACAGGAAATCCGCAGTAGTCACCCCCAAACCCCTCCCCAATCCTCGCTGGCGTGGGGATAGCGGGCCGACAGCAGGTCGGCGTGATGCTCGCTCAGTCGGGGCAACGGCAGTCCCCGGACGCGATGCGCCCACTCCTCGGATGCGCCGTGGACGCCGCTCAAACGGCGGCAATCGATCTCCTTGCGCTGGACCAGCGCCTTGAAGTCGCCCATTCCGCCGGGGCGCGCCAGCTCCAGCATCGCCATGCGATTGGCGTCGCGCTCCCGCTGTCCCAAGCCCTCGGAGTGCAGGCGCTCCATGAACAGCGGCAGCCCCAGGTTGCCCAGGAAGCTCCCCTGGCTCAACAACGGGTACGGCTCCAAGCCGTATCGACGCCCCAGAGAAGCCACCGCGGTGAAGTCGACGTGGGCGGTTATGTCCTGCTCCCCTATGTGCCGGTAGGGGTCGCCGCTAAGGGTGTGGCGGTAGTAGCAGCGAAGCGTGCCCCCCCGCCTGCGTGGGTCGTACAACTCAGCGGAAGGATACCCGTAGTCTATGGTCAGCACAAAACCGCGACACAGCATCGCGGCGGCCTGCTTTGCCCACGGCTCCAGTTCAAGGCACACCTCGGCCACCTGCCCTTCCGACAGGCGGACGCCCTCGCCTTCCAACCTGGCGCGGATGTCGTCTGAGGAAACGTCGTCCAGCAACTCCACAAGCCGGCCTTCTCGCCGGGTCACGTAGATTTCCAGAAGCTTCCCGTCGCGCACGGTTACGCGATGCACCGGGAAGGCGTCCAGCAGTTCGTTGGAAAGGACGCATCCCACCACGCTCGAAACGCCCGCATCCGTCACGCCGCCCGCCCTATCGACGGCCACATACCGCAGCGCGCCGTGGAACGACGGATCAAGGTTTCGGGAGAAGTCTCGGATGTCGGCGGCCAAGCGGCCCGTGCCCGCTCCCTGCTCTACGACGGTGAACGGGGAGGGTTCGTCCAGAAGCCGCCACATCTCCTCCAACTGAAGCGCGATCAACGCGCCAAAGGCGGGATGGGCCATGGGAGCGGTGTAAAAATCTTGCGGGGAATCGGCGGCGGCAAGGCGTGTGTAGTAGCCGCCGTTGGGCCAGTACAAGGCAAGCTCCATGAACTCGGCGAAGGTCATCTTGCCATGCTCAGAGATCCTCTGAAACAAGACGTCCTGTAGCGATGGCCTGGTCATGCAGGCGTTACAGCGTATGGGAATGGACTACGGCGCTACCTCACTCTACAGGCATCGAACAGACAGCAGTCTGTCGCCTTAGTCCAACCCGTCTTCAGCTTTGATGGTGCCCTTGTTCCAAGAAGACGTCTCAATTGAGTTACGGAACTCTTGGCGCCTACCGCATACTTTGCAAACGCCGTAGCTTGTAGGGCCGTTAGGGGGTTCAATCAACCAGAAGTGGACACACTCTACAGTGGCTCTATCCTTGACCGAAACTTGTCCAATAGAGTAAGAAACACCACTCGTATCATCCATGGATACTCCCTCCCGAGATTCAACGTGGCGTGGTTGAATTCAGTGGCAGTCTACCCCACCAACCGCCGATTTGTCAAATGCAACTTGGGAATGCGGACGGGCGTTCCCACCATCGTCTTGCCCGCGAAGCCTGCCCCGTACCCCGATACGGGGGCGGGGCGTCAGGCGCGGCCCTTGGCAGCCCAATTCTCCGTCTGCCCACCACCTCTTCGTTCATGGTGAGCCTTGTATCTAAAATATGGACGTGACAGACCGGGTGAGCCTTGGTCCCAGTTTCTGTTAGACCGTTCGACAGCAGGGTCGTCACGTCCCCTCTGGGAGAGCCCGAACAGTTGCTTGGGCGCTGGGCCGCATTGGGGGCAGGGAGGCGGGGCGGTTCCTGGAACAGGCCGCGCTGAATGAGGATGACCCCACGGTGAGAGAGGAGATAGCGGCGGCAAAGGCGGACATGGGGGTCGGCCAAACGAAGCGGTAACAGGTGCACCCCTGGCAGCGGCTCATACGCTGTCAGCAGTGCATTGTAAGGTTGAGCAACAGAACCTACAATTAAAAGGATGCCCTTATCAATGAGGGCATCCTTTTTCAGACGAAAGACGTTCCCCAATAGCTAGGAGGTAGGATTGAACGAGTATGCCATTTCCACGGAAGGGTTGGTGCGTCGCTTTGGGCAGATCGCGGCGGTGGACGGAGTGGACCTGGGCGTGAAGAAAGGCGAGGTCTACGGCTTCCTTGGCCCCAACGGGGCGGGAAAGACCACGGTGTTGAGGATATTGACCACGTTGCTGATGCCGTCCGAGGGAAGGGCGTTCGTAGCGGGCAGAGACGTGGTCAAGGAGCCTGTCGAGGTGCGGCTGCGCATAGGCGCGGCGCTCCAAGAGGCCACGCTGGACAACAAGCAGACAGGCCGCGAACTGTTGATGCTGCAAGCACGGCTGTATGGCCTGCGGCGCGGCGACGCAAAAAGGCGCATATCGGAGCTTGAGCCGCTCATGGACATCGGCGACGCCTTGAACCGGCAGATAGGCACGTATTCGGGCGGAATGAAGCGCCGCCTGGACCTGGCGGCGGCGCTGGTGCACAACCCGGAGATACTGTTCCTCGACGAGCCTACCACCGGCCTGGACCCGATAAGCCGGGCCAAGGTGTGGGAGGAGGTGCACCGCATCAACAAGGAGCACGGCGTGACCATATTCCTCACCACGCAGTATTTGGATGAGGCGGATGAGCTTGCCGATAGGGTGGGGATCATCAACAGAGGAAGGCTGGCGGCGGAGGGAAGCCCCGGAGACCTGAAGAGGTCGGTGGGGTCTGACCTGATCATAGCCAGGGTGGGCGGCGAGCCCGATTTAGATTGCGAGGCGCTGAGGAGTTTGAGCGGTGTCGGCAAGGTGGAGGCCTACGGCAGCGAGCTGACGATCAGGCTCAAGGACGGAGCGAAGCACGTGAGCCGGGTGGCGCTGGCGTTGAACGAATGCGGCGTGGACGTGCAGGAACTGACGCTCCGTACACCCACTCTGGACGACGTTTTCCTGCAGGCGGTGGGCGTTCGCATGGAGGAAGAAGAGCAGACTACCGAGGAGGCACAGCTATGACCAGCGCACCAGTTGAGATGAAGGCCAGGAAGGCGGGCTTCCTGAACGACTTGATTTCAGTGGCGGAGAGGGCGTTGCGTTCCATACTCCGCGACCCGGAGGGGACTATACCGCCGTTGGTCTTTCCCGTGTTCTTCTTTGCCATGACTGTAGGCTCTTTGCAGGTTATGGCCGAGGGCATACCCGGCATGGACTTCAAGGCGTTCCAGTTGCCGGTGGCCATCATTTTCGCCGTAACGGGAGTGTCGCGGGCGATAGTTCTGGTGACGGACATACAGTCGGGTTACTTCGACAGGCTGTCGCTGACGCCGGCGAACCGGCTGGCATTGCTGCTGGGGCTGATGGTGGCTGATTTCGCACTGGTGTCGGCGTTGACGTTGCCCGTGCTCATCATGGGCTTGATTGTAGGAGTGAACGTAGAGACGGGCGTGCTTGGTTTGCTGGCGTTTGTCTTGATAACCGGAATATGGGGAGTGGTGTTCACCGGCTTCCCCTACGCAATAGCCCTCAAGACGGGAAACGTGGCCACGGTGAACGTCAGCTTTCTGCTGTTCTTCCCGTTCCTGTTTATGACCCCCGTATTCCTGCCCCGCGAGGCAATGACCGGCTGGATGGCTACTGTGACGGGCTACAACCCCATCACCTATATACTGGACGCCTTGCGGTCGCTGCTCATAGTGGGCTGGGAGTGGGACGTGCTGGGAAAGGGCATGCTGTCCATCCTGGGAGTAGGCGTGGTCAGCATCGGGCTGGCGCTGGCCGCGCTCAAGGGCAGAGCAACGCGGAAATAGGCTATTCTATCCCCATCTCCGCTTTGACTTGCCGGACGGCGACGGCCATGTTGCGCAGCTTGGCTATGGACTCCTCTTCGGTGCGGGTCTTCAGGCCGCAGTCGGGGTCGATGAACAGGCGATCCGGCGGGAAGACTTGGAGGCCCCTCTCGATGCCCTTCTTTATCTGCTCCACGTCCTCCACCACGTGGCTGTGGACGTCGGTGACGCCCATGGAAAGCCCCTTTCCGGTGGGGCGCTTATCCAGTTCGTCGAGGAGGTCGTAGTTGCTGTTCGACATCTCCAGGTCGAGGTTGTCCACGGGCAGGTTGACAAGCTGGTCGTATACGGCGAGGAAGTCGCCGTAGCAGATGTGGGTGAAGGTGTAGGCGTCGAGGCCGTCGGTAACGATGCCCAGGGCGCGAGACGCCATCTCCATTTCGTCGGGTCGCGTGGAGATTGCCGGTTCGTCAATCTGGATGTACTTTGCGCCGGCCTTCTGCAAGGCTATCGCCTCATTGTGGACGACGGCGGCCAAATCCATGACGAACGCTTCACGGGACGGGTAGTGCTCGTTGAACGACCAGTCGGCGATGGTGTACGGGCCGGTGAGCATCCCCTTCACCGGCCTGTCGGTGAGGGATTGGGCGTACTTCCACCAATCGACCGTCATCTCGGCGTTGCTGGATACGGGGCCGACGGCGATGGGCTTGCGGTAGTACCGGTTGCCGTAGGAGCGGACAAGGCCGCTGATCTTGAAGCCCTGCATGTGCTCCGAGAAGTAGGTGACCATGTCGCCGCGGTACATCTCGCCGTCGACCAGGATGTCGATGCCAATCTCCTCCTGCAAGCGGATCCAGTGCTCCGTGGCTTTGCGCCCCAGTTGATCGAGTTCGTCCTGGCCTATCTGGCCGCGCGCGAACTGAGTGCGCGCCCTGGTGAGGTAGGAAGGCTTGGGAAAGCTGCCTACGGAGGTGGTGAGAAGTCCTTTTGTCACGTTTATTACCCCTGTTTTAAGTAAGCGATTGTATCCAAATGTCTAAGCCCTCTAGCCCAGCGCCTCCTGGGCGGCGCGAGCGCCCTCCACTAGCCGGGCCAGCTTCTGCCTGGCGTTCTGACGTGGCAGGAAGTCCAGGCCGCAGCTGGGGCTGAGGTGAAGCCTGTCCAGGCTGACGTGCTCTGTAACCCGGCGCACCGCCGCTACTATCTCGTCCACCTGCTCCAGGCGCGTGTTGCGGGCGTCGAGCAGGCCCACGGCCAGCTCCTTGTCCTCGGGGAAGCCGTCCAGCAGGTCGAAGTTGGCCGGCCCCCAGGCGAAATCAAGGCCGATAACGTCGAAGGGCAGTTGGTACAGGGCGGGCGTCAGGCCGGAGACGTCGCGGAAGTAGACGCAGACCTCCGTCTTGCAGGTGAGTCCCCGGGTGACCGCTTCCGACGCTTCTTCGAGCAGCGGGAACTCGTCCTTGTGCATGATAATGGCAGGCTCGTCGAACTGGATGATGGTAGCGCCCGCCTCCTGTAGGGCCAGTGCCTCTTTGTTCAGGGCGGACGCTATGTCCATGGCCATCGTATTGAGGTCGGAGTAGACGCCTCTTTGCGATAGCTTGGCCAGCGTGTAGGGGCCGGTGACGACGGCTTTGACCGGCTTGCTGCTGTGCTCCTGCGCGAACTTGTAGTCGCGGACCAGGATGGGTTCGTTCCACTTCAGCTTGGATTCGGCGATGGGATGGCGGTAGTAGGTGTTGGAGTCGAAGTAGCGGATGAGGCCGTTTATCGTGAAGCCGTCGAGCTTTCCCGCGATGTAGGTCTGGCCGTCGTCCCAGCGAATCTGGCCGTCGGTGACAACGTCTATACCGGCGTCGACCTGCTCCTGTATGGCCTCCTTAGTTACCTCGTCCTCGATGCGGCGCAGCTCTTCCATGGTGATTTTGCCCTGGTCGCGCTGGCCTATTGCGCCTCGCAGGCTTGGCGCTTTGGTTCCAGGGCCTATCTTCGGGTAGTTGCCAACGACTGTGGTTATCAAAGGGGTTCTCCCAGGGAATTAGGTATTGCGAAATGGCGCATGGGGCAACCATTTTATCCCAGCGTCGTGGCGTATGCAATCAGTAGGTATGCCCAGTATGAGGCTAGAAGGGTACGCTTCTATAGACCCCCCCCACCTGGATTGCTTCGTTCCTCGCAACGACGAGCGGGAGTGTCTGCATGTCCGCCATCAGAAAGCCGTACCACCACCCCGCCCGGTTTCCTGCCTCCGCAGGAAAGACGAGTAGGGGAGTTTCCGTATGCCAGTCTGTCCCTTTGCCCGATGAACGGCTATCATTGGTGTATGAGAAAAGCGGTTCAAAGAGGTTCGCTGGCGCTGCTGGCCGCGGTTGTGGCGGTGTCGGCGTGGGTGGGTGTGTCGGAGCAGGGGAATACGGCGGTGCGTACGGCGCTGTTCGTACCGGAGATAGTCGGTCGGATACCGGTGAAGCTGCAACCGTACTTGGCAAAGGAACCCCTGTACCAACGGGGCGTGTTCCAAGCCGAGGACGGCAGGCTGATTGAGATGGACCTCTACACGCCCGACGACGACAAGACGCACCCGGCAGTGGCGCTGTTCTTCGGGGTGATCCCGGCAAGCCGCGACGACCCAAGGATAGTGGGCCTGGCCAAAGGGCTGGCGCGCTCCGGTATCGTAGTGCTCATACCGTGGTCGGAGGTGATGCTGTCCGAGCGGAGGATGGAACCGGAGGCGGTGGAGATAGTGGCCTCGGCGTACCTGTTCCTGGAGGAGATGGAAGGGGTGGACAAGGAGCGGATAGGGCTTGCAGGGTTCTGCGTTGGGGCGTCGTTTGCCGCGCTGGCGGCGCAGGACGAACGGATCAGGGACAGGGTGGCCTACGCCAACTTGTTCGGCGCGTTTTACGACGTGCGCGACGTGATGGTGTCGGTGACGAGCCGCACCCGCGAGTACGAAGGCGCTATAGAGCCCTGGCAGCCCAGGGACGATACCCAGGAGGTCTTTACGCGGCACCTGATAGAGGCGCTGCCCGACGCCAGAGAGCAGGAGGTTCTGCGCCGCGTGTTCCTGGATGGCGAGACTGCTCCGGCAAATCTGCCGGACTCACTTTCCGAGTATGGCCGTGTGGCCTACCGGCTGCTGTCCGGCGTAGACCGGGACGAGGCGGAAGAGCTGTTGCGGCAGTTGCCGGAGAGCTTCATGGAGGAACTGGCGGCCATCTCTCCCAGCACCCGGATAGACCGGTTGAAAGCGCCTGTGCTGTTGATGCACGATAGGGAGGACACGGCCATCCCCGCCGTGGAATCCAAGCGCATGGCGGAATCGCTGGCGGGAGGCGACGTGTACTACACGGAGTTCTCCATATTCCAACACGTTGACCCGACGCGGCCCGTGCCGTTTCCTGAGCTGATAAGGGAGATGGGGAAGCTCTACCTGCACATGTACAACGTAATGAGAGTGGCGGCTTAGGATACGGTTGGTTGGCGCTTGCAGTCGTGCTAGAATAGACCGCAGCCGTTAACCTTAATCTGGAGACGTAAATTGCCCAGAAACTACTGGATGGTAGTGCTCACTCCTGAGAACTATCTGGTGACCAAGGAGCAGGAGTTCAAAGTCCAAGGGTTCAAAAGCTCCCAGCGGAAGAAAGTTCAGCGCATAGAAGTGGGCGACCGCATGTTGTTCTACATCAGCCGAATGCAGGTGTTTGCCGTCGCGGCCACGGTGACGTCCACCTTCTTTGAAGACCATAGCAAGCTCTGGAAGGACTACCACCCTGAAGAGAACTTCCAGTACAGGGTGAACATAGAGCCCAACGCGGTCTTGGAAGAGGAACAGTTCATAGACGCGCACCAGGTGGCTCCACGCATGGACTTCGTGAAGAAGTGGATCCCGGAGTGGTGGCCCCTGGCCTTTATCGGAGACCTGCACATAATTCCCAAGAAGGACCTGGCCTTCATTGAAGACGAGATGAAGAAGATGACGTCCCGTGCCGGACGCAGAAGGAGCAGGTCCAGGCGCAGGCAGAGCGCCAGAGTTTAGGGTATGGGTTTGCCCGCTACCACGCGCTCCTTCTGCGACTCTGTGATTACGGGGACAACCGTTACGGTTGAGCCTGTCTTCTCCGCCAGCTTTTCGTAGAGCTTCTCCGCTTCGGAGTCCTCTCTGCCGTGGAAGATGAACACCATATCGGCGTCACCCTTGGTCCAGAAAACGCCGATGAACGTCCCGCCGCCCAGGCCGGGATCGGCCACGGATTCACCTCTAGCTTCGATATCGCCGGCCCTGGCCAGCTCGCGGGCTATGTCGTCCGCGACAAGCTGCTGCTCTCCTAACCTGGGGCCGCTGAACTTCAGCAATCCTAAGTAATCGGGCATTGGAACCTCCTTAGATCATGTTTGGATAAAGTATGGGGAACCCGCCGGTGCCCTGCAGATCAGGCCACGTCCTATCGTGATATTGGGGGTATATCATGCGGTACGCTTTGACCGCGGCGCGAAGCTCCGCGATGGCGTTGTGATGTTCGTCCACGCGCACGTCCAGGAACGGGTTGGCGTCGGAACGCTTCCAGTGAATCTGGATGGCGGCGGACTGCCTGCCCCTGGAGTCGCCCCCGACTTCGTCGGCGGCTTCGTGGCATCGGATGAGGCGCTCTTCCAGGGGAAGCCCGCTGCCCTCGGTGGCCTCGAAGGTGTCGCCGAATGCGTTGGCTACGTCCTGGCCGTACTTGGTGCCGGCGTAGCAGGCGTAGTTCGGGCCCATTCTCTCACCGGCGTTGCCTGAGCCGTAATTCGATGATACCCAGACCGCGGGCGTGCCGGCGCGGTCGAGCAGGCAATAGGCGCCCTGGTCGTCGCTCACGCTCTTCAGCGCGTCCATGGCCTCTTTGGCGGGGAATCCCAGCATGAGCAGGCCTATGGCGCGACGGCGTTGCGTCTCGACGCCGCTGCTGCCCATCATCCCCACTTCGCCCACGCCGCGGAGCACGCGGGAACCGACCGCGGGATTCTTTGTTACCACCAGTCCGCCAAACTGACCGGTGTTGGGATCGTGGCCAATAATGGTTATCGTCATTGAACTCCTCCTTCTACAGCTTCCCCTGTATGTCCAGCTCTTTCTCCCATCTGATCATGGCGGGCATCACGCTTACGGTTGCGTTCTGCCTATCTCCCAGGGCGCGGAAGATGTTGTTAGCGGTGTCCTCGTCAGGGGCTTCTAGGACAAAGAGCATATCCAGGTCGCGGCTTTCACCGTGGTTCCATACCATTGTCAGGTAGTGAGCGCGGCCTCTCCCAATCTCCTCGGCTACGGCTCTCGCTGCCAGACCCGTGGCCAGCTCGTCTTCGCCGGAACGCTTGCAAGACTCGTTGTACTTCATCAAACCAATGAAACTCGCCAAATTGCGCCTCCTTTCATACCGATGTGGCGTCTATTATATACGAAATGCGGACGGGAAGGACGGTGCGCCCGCAATACGAAGTAGTGGTGTTCCGGTGATGGTTGACTACTTGACATAACTCGATTTTGGGGTGTCGTGAAAACGGTTGTCAGGCGTGAAATGGCGTTTATCGGTGGAGTCGCGTTGTGCCTGAGAAGGGGGATTCGTTTCCAACGTTATGTCAAGTACAAGGCTAAAATCGAGGTAAATTTTGGCGGAGGTGAGAAACGAATCAAATTCCGGGGCAAAAATGGGGGTATGAAGGCGGGCGTTTTGGCTGCCGAGGGGCGCGGTACGCCGAGGGGGTTGGTCGGTTTTTTGTGAGTACATGGGTTAAAGGTATAGGGTGCGGAGGGGTGTGGGAAGGGGGTGGTGTCAGAGGGGGCAAGGCGGGCAAACGGGCAGGCGGGCATCCTTCGGCAAGCTCAGCTCAGGGTAAACTTAGGCTCTCCGCGCCCTCCTCCAGGTCGAGCGGCTCCAGCGGCGTGAGGACGCCGTTCCGGTACTTTGCTCGCACTGCGGTCATCCGGTCTCCTCCTGAGGGAATTGTAACACGATGCGGAAGGATACGCCTCTCCCCACCGACATACCCGCACCCCACCGGCATACCCGCTCATGGTGAGCGTGTCGAACCATCGTAGTGAACCACAAACCGTTCGTGGTGAGCTTGTCGAACCACGCCCGCACTCACGCCCTCTTGCCCGTCCCCTTTGTTGACGCGCTGCCACGCAGCCAATATCATCTGCCACGTCCGGCCAACATTCCCAAAGCTTTCCGGCTGAATCTTGCAGAGGTGAAAGAAAATGTCCGTTGACCCCGCTCTCTATCAGGCAATGCAGTACCGTTCCATCGGCCCATTCCGAGGTGGCCGCGTGCTGGCCGTGGCCGGAGACCCCGTGGACCTAGCCACGTTCTATTTCGGCGCTTGCTCCGGCGGTCTGTGGAAAACGGACGACGCCGGAGTGTTCTGGCACAACATATCGGACGGCTATTTCAAGACGGCGTCCGTCGGCGCGCTAGCCGTCTCCGACTCCGATCCGAACGTGATCTACGTCGGCATGGGAGAAGCCTGCATTCGCAGCAACGTCACCCACGGCGACGGCGTGTACAAGTCGACCGACGCGGGAAAGACTTGGACGCATCTGGGTCTGGAGGACACCCGGCACATCGCGCGGGTGCGGGTGCATCCACAGAACCCCGACCTCGTCTACGTCGCCGCGCTGGGCCACGCCTTCGGACCCAACGAGGAGAGGGGGGTGTTTCGCTCTCAGGATGGCGGCGGCACCTGGGAAAAGGTGCTCTACAAGAGCGAGCGCGCCGGGGCCATCGACCTCTCCATGGACCCCAACAACCCGCGAATCATCTACGCCGCCATCTACCAGGCCCGGCGCTACCCCTACACTGTGGTCAGCGGCGGCCCGGACAGCGGACTGTGGCGCTCGGTCGACGGCGGCGACTCCTGGGAGGAGATAACCGACAGCCCCGGCCTGCCCGCCAAGCCGCTGGGACGCATAGGCGTGGCGGTTTCGCCGGCACGGAGCGGCAGGGTCTGGTGCCTCATCGAGCACGACGACGGCGGCCTGTTCAGGTCGGACGACGGCGGCAGGACGTGGGCGCTCACCTCCAACAACGCCGACCTGCGCAGGCGTCACTTCTACTATACGCACGTCTTCGCGCATCCCACCGACCCCGACACCTGCTACGTGCTGAGCGGCCGCAACTGGAAGTCGACCGACGGCGGTCGCACCTTCACCCGGTTCACCACTCCCCACGACGACGACCACGACATGTGGATTGACCCCAAGAACCCGCGCCGCATCATCCACGCCAACGACGAGGGCGCAAGCATATCGTTCAACGACGGCGCGTCCTGGACAAGGCTGGAAAACCAGCCCACGGGCCAGTTCTACCACGTGACCACGGACACCAACTTCCCCTACAGGGTATACGGCACGCAGCAGGACGGCAGCTCTATCAGTATTCCCAGCCGCTCGGTCACGGGCGCGATAACCCAGCCCGATTGGTACTGCGTGGGCGGCGGCGAGGCCGGATACGTGGCGGTCAGGCCGGACGACCCCAACATACTGTACGCGGCACACAGCGGCGGCGGCCCCATGAGCAGGCTCGATTTAAGAACGGGGCAGGGACTGGACGTCAAGGTGTGGCCGGAGCGCGCGAGCAACCTTGCCCCCGAGAACTTGAAGTATCGCTTCCAGTGGACCTTCCCCATTGTGATCTCGCCGCATGACCCCAATGTCCTCTACGCGGCGGGGAATCACGTTTTCCGCTCCACCACGGACGGAGCAAGCTGGGATGAAGTCAGCCCCGACCTGACCCGGAACGACGTGAAACGCGGCGGCGCATCGGAAGGGGCCGCGTCGGAGGGACTGCCCCCGTGCACCATATTCGCCTTCGATGAGTCGAAGGTTGAAAAAGGGGTGCTATGGGCGGGGTCCGACGACGGCCTGGTGCACGTTTCGCGCGACAACGGAGAGAACTGGCGGAACGTAACGCCTCGCGGCCTGCCCGAATGGTCGCTCGTCAGCATCATAGACCCGTCGCCTCACGATGCGGCAACGGCATACGTGGCGGCCACGGCCTACAAGCTGGACGACTATCGCCCGTATCTGTTCAAAACCAGCGACTACGGGGAGACCTGGACGCAAATAAACAACGGCATTCCGGACAACGATTTCACCAGAGTGATAAGAGAAGACCCCGCAAGACGCGGCCTGCTCTATGCGGGCACCGAAACCGGCATATACGTCTCCTTTGATGACGGGGACAACTGGCAGTCGCTGCAACTGAACCTTCCCGTGGTGCCCATCCACGACTTCGTCATCAAGGACAACGACCTTGTTGTCGCCACGCATGGCAGGGCATTCTGGATCCTGGACGACCTTACGCCCCTTCATCAAATCAGCGATGAGTCTTCTCAAGCCCCGGCCATCCTCTACAAGCCGAGAGAGGGCTACAGGTTCCCCATGTGGCGGCCCCTGCGCCCCGATGCCTCGTCGGTGGCGGGCATGAACTATGACCGCGGCGCGGGACCGGTCATCTTCTCCTGGTACACGGAAAAAGACGCCGAGGGCAACATAGTGAAGCAGACGTACTTGGACGCGGGCCAGAATCCTCCCGACGGGGTGGTGGTGTACTACTACTTCAAGGAACAGCCTGAGGGGGAAGTAACGCTGACCGTCCTGGATAAGCAAGGCAACACCGTTAACGCGTTCCGCAGCAAGGAAGAAGGTTCGGACTACAGGGGGCCGTTCTTGCCCAAGAAGGCAGGCATGAACCGGTTCCTATGGAACATGCGCCATTCGGACGCAGAGACCGTACCCGGAGACGAGACCGTGGGCGGCCTGGACGAGAGTGTTAACGGCCCCATGGCGGTCCCTGGAGACTATAGGGTGAGTCTTCAGGTCGATGGCCGGACGCTGAGCCAGTGGTGCGAGGTGAGAAAGAACCCGTTGAACCCGTCCACTCAGCAGGACTTGGAGGCGCAGCACAATCTTCTCATGCAGCTCAGGGACAAGACGTCGGAGATATCCGGGGCGGTAGTGCGGTTGCGGAAGGTTCGCGGCCTGGTGGAAGGCTGGTTGCAACGGCTGGGCGATAGTGAAGAGTCGAAGCGGGTGGAGGAAGCGGGACAGGCCATCAGAGTAAAGCTTCACGACATTGAAAGCGAACTGATACACGTGCCCGCGCCGGGAGCGCCCAGCCTGGATGGCGCCGTTAAGCTCTACTCCAAGCTCCCCGCGCTGAACTCGGTGATTGCCAGCGCGGACTACGCGCCGACAAAGCAGGCTGTCGAAACCTATCAGGACATCGCGGGCAGAGTGGATGCGCAGATCAGCCTTCTGAACGATGTGATAGAGCAGGACGTACCGGAGTTCAACCGCATGGTTGGCGGGCTGAACATTGAGCCGGTGACCGCTTGAATATACGGAGGGAGATGAAACTATGACAACGGTGGATGCCTCATTGCTTCAGGCGCTGGAATGGCGCAGTGTCGGGCCGTTCAGAGGCGGCCGCGTTCTTGCTGTGGCCGGCGATCCCGGCAATATCGCTACGTTCTACTTCGGATGCTGCGGCGGCGGCGTTTGGAAGACCGACAACGGCGGCGTTTTCTGGGAGAACATATCGGACGGCTATTTCAAGACGGGAGCGGTGGGCGCTGTAGCCGTCTCAGAGGCCGACCCTAACGTAATCTACGTGGGGATGGGTGAAGTCTGTCTCCGGGGCAACATATCCCATGGAGACGGGGTCTACAAGTCCACGGACAAAGGAAAGACCTGGACGCATCTGGGGCTGGAAGACACCCGCCACATTGGTAAAGTGCGGATTCATCCCAAAGACCCCGATACTGTGTACGTAGCCGCTCTGGGTCATGCCTTTGGTCCCAATGAAGAGCGCGGCGTCTTCCGCTCCAAGGATGGGGGCAAGAACTGGGAGAAGGCGCTCTACAAGAGCGAAAACGCCGGCGCCGTGGATCTCTCCATTGACCAGACCAATCCCAGGGTGCTCTACGCCGCTATCTGGGAGGCCAGACGCCTTCCTTACGACATAAGAAGCGGCGGCCCCGACAGCGGGCTGTGGCGTTCCAGGGACGGCGGTGATAGCTGGGAAGATATCTCTGCCGCTCCTGGTTTGCCGGGAGGCGTAATGGGCCGCATTGGCGTGGCCGCATCTCCGGCGCGGCAGGGCCGCGTCTGGGCTTTGATAGAGGCGGAGGGTGGAGGGATGTTCCGCTCCGACGACGGCGGCGAGACCTGGGAGAAGACCTCCGGCCAGGGGGAGTTGCTCAGCAGGCCGTTCTACTACACTCACGCCTTTGCCCATCCCACGGATCCCGATACCTGTTATGTTCTGAGCAACCGTAACTGGAAGTCCACCGACGGCGGGCGTACCTTCACCAGATTCCATACCCCGCACGACGACAACCACGACATCTGGATTGACCCCGCCAACCCTGACCGCATGGTCCACGGCAACGATGAAGGAGCCAGCGTTTCCTACAACGGCGGAGAGACCTGGACGCGGCTCGATAACCAGCCCACGTCGCAGTTCTACCACGTGATCACGGACAACCAGTTCCCCTATAGGATATACGGCGCGCAGCAGGACTGTAGCACCATAACCATACCGAGCAGGTCGCATAGCGGCGCCATAACCAGCAACGATTGGTACGCCGTTGGGGGAGGAGAGAGCGGCTACATAGCGGTGCGCTCGGACGACCCCAACATCGTCTATGCCGGTCACCACGTCAACGGAAGGGTCACTCGGTACGACCATCGTACGGGGCAGGGCAGGGACATCAAGGTATGGCCGGAAGCCGCTATGGGCTGGGGAGCCAAGGACGTCAAGTACCGCTTCCAGTGGACGTTCCCCATTGTGCTGTCCCCCCACGATCCAAACGTACTCTACGTGACCGGCAACCACGTCTTCCGCACCACCAACGAAGGCTCAAGCTGGGACGTAGTCAGTCCGGACCTGACCCGCAACGACACATCCAAGATGGAGGCGCCCGGCGGGCCGATCACAAAGGAGTTCACCAACGTTGAGTATTACGGAACGGTGTTCGCCTTTGCCGAATCGCCGGTGCAGAAGGGGGTGTTGTGGGCCGGTTCCGACGACGGCTTGGTGCACGTCTCGCGCGACAACGGAGAGAACTGGCGGAACGTAACCCCTCCCGATCTGCCCGAGTGGGCTTTGATCAGCATAGTCGAGCCGTCGCCCCATGACGCGGCCAGGGCATACTTTGCCGCCACCCGTTACAAGTCCGATGATGTCACCCCGTATTTGTACAAAACCCAGGACTACGGCGAAACCTGGCAGCGCATCACCAACGGCCTGCCGGACTACGACTTCACCAGGGTCATCCGCGAGGACCCGTCCAAGCCGGGCCTCCTCTACGCAGGCACCGAGACCGGCGTCTACGTCTCCTTTGACGACGGAGAGAACTGGCAATCGCTGCAACAGAATCTGCCAGCAGTCCCCATCCACGATTTCGTCATCAAAGAGAACGACTTAGTCGTGGCTACCCACGGTCGCTCTTTCTGGGTGCTGGACGACCTCACTCCTCTGCACGAAATGACGGATGACCTTGACAAGGCCGAGGCGCATCTGTTCAAACCGAGGACGGCCTACAGGTTCCCCGTGCGGCGCGGCGGCCTCGGCGGCAGTGAGGGGCGCAATTACGATAGGGGAGACGGCGCCATCATCTTCAGCTGGGACCAGACCACGTCGCCGGAGGGACAACCCATCCGCCGTTTCCTGGACGCCGGGGCAAACCCGCCCGACGGCGTCACCGTCAGCTACTACCTGGCGCAAGAGCCGGAGGGCGAGGCGCTGCTCACCTTCGAGGACGGGAGCGGCGAAGTCATCAAGTCGTTTTCCAGCGTGCTAAGCGACGCCAACCGGGACGACCTGCGCGTGCCCGCCGGACAGGGCCTCAACAGGTTCATCTGGGACATGCGCTATCCCGACGCGGTAAAGCACTCCGGCAGCGTGGGCGCGGAGGGGTACTTCTCCACGCTGAGGGGGCCTATGGCGCCTCCCGGCACGTACACGGTCGTTTTGTCCGTGGATGGGAAGAGGTGGGAGCAGACCTTCGAGATAAGGAAGAACCCTCTCATTACGGCAAGCCAGGACGACATAGAGGCCGAGTTCCAACTGCTGCTGCAAATCAGGGACAAGGTTTCGGAGTCGCAGGAGGCGGTGCGACGGCTTCGGAGCATTCGCGATCAGTTGGAAGGCTGGGTGAGCCGCACTGAAGGAACGCAGGCCCACCAGGCCGTGGCCCAGGCGGCGCAAGCCATCAAGGAGAAGCTGGGTGCAATCGAAGAGGAGCTGGCCAGGACTGCTCCCGGCCAGCCGATGAAGCTGGGCGACAAGCTGGCCGGCCTGAGCGTGATAGTTGCCAGCGCTGATGAGAGGCCGACTCAGCAGTCCTACGACGTGTTCCGGGATGTCGGAGCGCGCGTTGACCTGCAGACCGACAGTCTGGCGCGCATAGAGCAGGAAGACCTGCGTCGCTTCGCGGAGGTGCTGGAGGAGTTGGGAGTGCCGTCGGTCAGGGTAGGGTAGCTGGTGGCCTCTCTACCCTTGTCCGTCCAAATTTGTTATAGTTGCCTTGGAGCGAACAGCGATGCCCGAGGACAATGTAGACATAGATGCCAGAGCCGAAGAGGTTGAGAAACTGCGGGAGCGTACTGCGGATAGACGTAAAACGCGCCATGAATACCTTGATTTATTGGAAGACCTCCAGACGGCCCAAGAAGCAGAAATAGAGTACGATACCCATGGCGCTAAGGGCAGCGTCCCTTACGCGGACTACCGGAATAAACGGCTTGGGTCAACGTCATAGCTATGAGATAAGGCTGTCTTCCCACGCAGCGCGCGACCTAGACGGACTGAATCAACGCGACTTCGTTCGGGTGGATGCGCGCATCTTATACCTGGCAGATAATCCACGGCCCAGAGGCGCAGCCAAGCGTTCCACCAGAACTTACCGTATCCGCGTAGGAAATTGGCGAATCATATACCTCGTTGACGATGCTGAGCACCTCGTAGAAATTATCGCTGTCCGGCGCAGAGAGAAGGACACTTATCGCAATCTTTAATCAAGAACACAAGCCACTTGCAATGAATCTATTGACATACCCATGAACGTATGTTGTCATATGTAGGCTTTTGTACTGTTCAACCTCCGGGAGGGTGTAATGAAATTGAAACACTTATTGGGGCTTGGTTTGGCTCTGGGTCTTGTTTTTTCCCTGGCTTGTGGATCTGCGGAAGATGAACCGGATACTCCTGACGCTCCTGCAGCTCCCACAGCCACGGCTACCCCTGTACCGGAGCTCACGCCTACTACCCCGGACATAGTAATTCCGACCGCCACGCCAACACCGTTGCCGGGCGTAACGGCTGTACCACAGCCGACCTCTACGCCTACTCCGGTGCCGCCGGCCGCTGACGAGAGTCAGTACGGAGGCACACTGGTTGCGCCTTACGGCTCCGGCGCATGGCGCTTCGACTTGAATGGCAGGGTCGGTTTCTCATGGGGTCAGATAGGGAAGATAGGCAACATCTACGGACAGCTTATCCGCGTAGACCTCAAGGACCGCGTCACGGTTGAGACGGACCTGGCGGAATCCTGGTCTACCGTAAGCCCGACGGAGTACACGTTCACGCTCAGAGACGACGTGGTTGACCACGAAGGCAACCCGTTCACAATAGAGGATGCTTACTGGCAGATGTACCGCTACATTGAAAAGCCCAACGGGCTCCAAGCCAGACAGCAAGGATGTGTGACGACGTACGTGGCACCCATTGAGGACGACAACGGCAACGTGGTAGACAACCCAGGCGCGGAGATAACGGGCCCCAACGAGTTGACGGTGCGGCTCAAGGCGCCTCGCGGCGCTTTCGTCCCCTGCTTCTCCGGCGCTTGGATACTCTTTGGCCCGGACACATACACTAAGCCCATAGACACTGACCCCAGTGGTGGGCGTGACCTGGCTCCCGATGAGCAGTTGGGCACCGGCCCGTTTATGGTTACCAGCAGCACCATCGACAGCAACGAGGTCTGGGAGCGCAACCCCAACTACTTCCGCGAGGGACTTCCCTTCCTGGACAGAGTCGAATTGGTGCAGATGACTGATAGGACGACCCGTATCGCTGCTTTCAGGGCAGGAAGAATCGACCTGACCGGCATCTTCGACAATCAGCCCAGGCGCGGTGACGCGGATCGGTTGATAGCCGACATTCCGGAAGACTTCACCTTCAAACTAATCACTGCTCTGGGATGGAGGGGTCAGACCATCAACGTCACCAAGCCGCCATTCGGTCCCGTAGGAGACCCAACGGCCGATAAGCTGCGTTCGGTGATTCAGATGGGCACCAACAGGCAGGAGATAAACCTGCTCTCGTATGACGGCGTGGGCACACTCGCTACCCCCTACTTCTTCTACTGGGGATGGATAAACACGCCGGAACAGTGGTATGAGAAGCTCCCTGGATTCAACCCCGATCCCACGGTCAAGCAAAACCTCATAGCGGAGGCGCAGGGCATAATGAAGGAGCTGGGCTACGGTCCGGACAACCTGTTCGAGATAGACATTCTCTGCACCACCTCCAGCAAGACGGAGTGCGAAGGCATCCTTGCCCACTACGAACGCGACCTCTACATAAAAGGCACGGTTGAGGGCTACGTAGACTCGGCTACCCGCAACTCCAAGAGAGACTCCGGCGACTTCACGCTGGAAATAGCGTTCAGCAACGGCGTGGCCTTCCCCGACCCGGACGCGTTCAACCTGTTGCCGTTCATGCCCAACTACAAGGGCGGCAACAACCCCACCGGTTGGGACAACCCGGAGTGGATGGCTCTGTTCGAGCAGCAACTGGTGCTCGACTCTCAGGCTGAAAGAGGCCCCATTCTGGCTGAAATGTCCCAGATACTCTACGATGACGCCGCTATGGTGGGGACGCTTCGCCCATCACTGGTCCACGGCATGAGAACCAACATCCGTGACTACGTGCCGCCGATCATCCATGCCGGCAACTACTCACTGGAGAACGTCTGGCTGGGCGAAGAAATGTAACCGCAGGTTAAGCGTATGTGATAATCTATGGCCGCCATCACTGGCGGCCATAGATATTTTGATGGGATATGCGTAAGTACGTCATAAGAAGGGTTCTTCTTTTCATTCCAACGATGATTGGGGTCTCCATTGCCATCTTCATAATCCTGCGCGTCATCCCCGGCGACATCGCCTCCATCATCCTGGGCGGGCCGTCCGGTGAGGGCGCGTACTCGCTGGAAGAGCTGGAAGCCCTCCGCGAACAGTTGGGCTTGAATCGTCCCATAGTCGTCCAGTATTTGGACTGGGCATGGGACATGATTAGAGGAGACCTGGGCGACTCCTATCTGCTGAGCCGCCCCATTTCGGATGAGCTGAGGAGGCAGTTCCCGGTCACGCTTCAACTGGCTTTCTTTACCGCGCTGGTTGTCAGCACCATAGCCATACCCATAGGCATACTGGCCGCTATCAAACGCGACTCATGGTTAGACGTGGCGCTCCGCGGCTGGGCCATACTGGGGCTGGCCGCGCCCACCTTCTTCGTTGCTATTCTGTTCATACTGGGCCTCTCGGTGTACTTCAGGTGGCTGCCGCCGGTGGGCTTCGTCAACATGTGGGATGATCCCGTGACCAGCTTCCAGCAATTGATATTCCCCGCCATGGCTCTCGGGTTCAGCAGCAACGGCCTGCTGCTGAGGATGACGCGTACACAGCTACTGGAGGTGATGGGAGAGGACTATGTGAGGACGGCCAGGGCAAAGGGCCTGGGAGAGCGTATTGTCATCTGGCGGCACGCCGTACGCAATGCACTGCTCCCCGTTGTGACAATCGGCGGCTTTCAGATTGGCGGGCTGCTGTCGGGGACTATAGTAATAGAAACCGTGTTCAACATACCTGGCGTCGGATTGGGGCTGGTCAGAGGTCTCAACGCCAGGGACATGCCTCTGATTCAAGTGTACATCCTCTATTTCGCGGCAATGGCGCTGGCGGTGAACCTGGTCGTCGATCTCACCTACGCCTGGTTGGATCCACGGATACGTTACGAGTAGGAGCGATATGGCTAGACAGCCTGAAGGAACCGTAATCCAGGAATCGTTTAGGGGGCAGACTCCGGCCAGGTGGTATGCCTACCTCCGCTCCTTTGCCCGCTTCATGCGTACTAAGCCGCTGGGAGCAATAGGAGTAATACTGATTGTTCTGTTCATATTGCTGGCAATAGCCGCGCCATCGGTTTCACCGCGCGACCCTGCCGCTATAAACGCTTTCAACATACTCGGTTCACCCACGTCTGAGCACCTGTTCGGCACGGATATGCTGGGACGCGATATGCTCAGCCGGACTATATGGGGATCTCGAGTCTCCATCTTCGTTGGGCTTGTCTCGATGATAGGCGCCAGCATAGTGGGCGCCGCGCTTGGCGTCACCAGCGCTTACTTCGTCGGCAAGTTCGACCTGATAGTGCAGCGCTTCATAGACGCTCTGACCGCCTTTCCCTCGCTGCTGCTGGCTATGGCTTTGGTGGCCGCCTTCGGTTCGTCGTTCATCAACGTGATAGCGGCGCTGGTCATCGTGTTCACACCAAGGATCACGCGCGTGGTGCGCTCAGTGGCGCTCAGCATCAAGGAGATGCCGTACGTGGAATCCAGCCGCGCCATCGGCGCTAATGATTTGCGGATCATGTTCAGGCACATACTGCCCAATACCTTCGCCTCTTTGATCATCGTGTCCTCCGGCTTGATCGGCAGCGCCATCGTAATCGAAGCGTCGCTGAGCTTCCTTGGGGTGGGCACAACCAACCTCATCTCGTGGGGCGGCCTGCTCAGCGGAGAGGTCATGCAGTTCTTCACCGCCGCGCCCTGGATAGTTCTCTTCCCGGGAATAGCCCTGACGCTCCTCGTATTTGGAGTGAACGTTTTGGGAGACGCCCTGCGCGACGTTCTGGATCCAAGGTTGAGGGGCAGGAACTAGCGCCCCCGGAGGTTTGGCTCCAGCAAGAGGGAGGCATGAGCAAGACCGAAGAAGCCGGAGACGAGCTGCTCCAGATGATACTGAACCGGTACGGCGACCGCCTGTCCGAACAGGAAACCGGCGAGGTGCGGAAGATAGTCCGCCGCATATCGGACACCGCGAAGGAACTGCGCTCCGTGCCGCTCGCCAACAGCGATGAGCCTATGGCGCTGTTCCAGCCGTATTCCAATGAAGATGAATCCTGACGTCGTCTTCACCCCCCTGCGCGACCTCGCCGAACTGGTGCGCACAAAGCAGGTCTCTTCCCAGGAACTGACCCGAATGTTTTTGGATCGACTTGAGGCTTACGGTCCCAGGTACAACGCGGTAGTGACCGTTACAACCGAGCGAGCCATGCGGCTGGCCGCCCGCGCCGACGAGGAGATCAAGGCGGGAAACTACCGCGGCCCTCTGCACGGCATCCCATACGGCGTCAAAGACCTGCTTGCCACCTCCGGCGGCATACCTACCACCTGGGGCGCTGCGCCATTCCGCAACCAGACCTTCGACTACGACGCTACGGTGATCAGGCGACTGGAGGACGCCGGAGCGGTTCTCGCCGCCAAGCTGGCCATGGTCGAGCTGGCCGGCGGTCTCGGCTACCGCTACCCCGAAGCCTCATTCAGCGGGCCGGGAATCAATCCCTGGAACAGCGGCTACTGGACGGGCGGCTCTTCCAGCGGATCCGGCGCCGCCGTTTCCGCGGGGCTGGTGCCCTTCGCGCTTGGCTCGGAGACGGGCGGCTCCATACTTTCTCCTTCCAGCAGCTGCGGCGTGACCGGGATGAGAGCGACTTACGGCAGAGTGAGCCGCCACGGCGCGATGGCCCTCAGTTGGACGCTGGACAAGATAGGCCCCATCGGCCTCACCGCCGACGATTGCGGCATCGTCCTCGACGCCATCGCGGGCTGGGACCCCGCCGACCCGTCCAGCACGAAACGGCCATACCAATACGACCCCCGGTATTCGTTCAACCGCCGTCCCAGGCTTGCCGTAGTCGGCGACGATATCCAGGGACTCCCGGAGGACGTGCGCGCCAATTTCGAGGAGTCGTTGCGAGCGCTCTCCGCCGAAGCCGACGTATCCGAAATCGAAGCGCCGGACTTCCCCTACGAGGCGGTCAATCAAACGATTCTTCAAGTCGAATCGGTTAGCGCGTTCGAGGACTTGATAGAGAGCGGGGTTGTGTCTGAGCTTACCGACCCGGGTAACCACTACGGCGGCTACGCGCGCACCGCCGTGCTGGCCCGCGACTACCTGCGCGCCCTCCGCATCAGGCGCAAGATTGCCCTGGAGGTGGATGG
The DNA here is from genome assembly GCA_963667055.2 of Dehalococcoidia bacterium. Classification (GTDB taxonomy): domain Bacteria; phylum Chloroflexota; class Dehalococcoidia; order Lucifugimonadales; family QGNO01; genus DAOUJH01. The sequence continues at coordinate 121,132 of OY762956.1, read as the reverse complement.
CTTGTTCGACAACTACGACGCCATAGTTTCTCCCACAAAGCCGCTGACCTCCGTCCCATTCGGCGAGGAGAAGGGCAGCGACGTGTCGCCTGCTCCCCGGAATACAGTCAGTTCACTGGCGAACCTGGCCGGACTGCCGGCTATTTCGGCGCCCAACGGCTTTGGAGACCATAATCTGCCCACTGGCCTTAGATTCACGGGTAGGGCCTACAGGGAGAATACGGTTCTGGCCCTGGCTCGCATCTACCAGTCGCTCACCGGCTGGCACCTGCGGCATCCGGAGGTGGCGGCGTGATCAAGCGCATGGCGCGAGTCCTGATATTCGACGGACGGCTGTACGAAGACGTGCGCGAAGAACCCACCGCGACGTTGGAGGCGCTGGGCATAGTGCTTCTGGGAGGCATGTCCATAGCGCTGGGCTTGATCCTCGGCGTAGCCAGCGACAACGAACTTGCGGGTCGCGGGGTAATACTGCTCAGGAGCCTCTCCGCCGCTATCGCTGGTTGGATTGCGGTTAGCCTCCTTGCTATGGGGCTGGGCAGGCTGCTAAGGAGGAAGACCGTCCTCATCGATACGCTCCGCACCGTGGGATACGCCAATACCCCCGGCATATTCACCATCGTGATCGTGGTCGCCGCCAGCAATCAGTCGTTTGCCCTGATGCTTAACGCATTGATACTGGGTTGGATCGTGCTGGCAATGTCGCAGGCAGTCAGCCGGAGTATAGACATGCCCTTCTCGGTGGGACTTTGGGCGGGACTCGTAGGTATTCTGATCATGATATCGATAAGAAATGTATTTACCAGCGTGCTGCTTTAGGTATAATGTGCTCTGTTTTTGCGGGAAGAGCTAATCGTAACAAGCATGGCAAAATCAGTAGAAATGAGCAGTAGCCTGGGCAAATTTCGTCACATGCGGCGTATCTATAGTTGAAGTACGGCATGGGCATGCAGAGCGCAGAAGAACCAAGTCAGATAGCCGCTGAACCGGGAGCTTCCGTAGCGAAGGCAAGAAGATCTCGGAAGTACCTGCTTCCTGCTCAGATAGTAGTCGGATTGGGGCTTAGCGCGCTATTGATCTGGCTCCTGTTCCGCGGCCTGGAATGGGAGAAGCTCGTTGAAACCCTTACGGCTTTCCCGATATACCTTTTCCTGCTCGCCCTGGGCGTGTTCATCGTCGGCATAGCGGCGAGAGCCATGCGATGGTACATACTGCTGCCCGGGGAACAGATCAGCTTCTTTCGCCTGTTCCTCATACAGAACGCGGGGATTGGCCTGAACAATCTGTCGCCGGTGCGGCTGGTCAGCGAGCCGGTGCAGCTGGCGCTGGTGGTACGACGGGGCGGGGTCAATACGGCAACCGCGCTCGCCACGCTGGTCGTGGAACACCTGATGGACGTATTCGCGGTGTCCGTCATCCTCGCCGTCAGCCTCATAGCCCTCCCCGAACTGCGCGGCTTCAGCATCCAGTTCGGCGCGGCCATCATTCTGGCCTTCGTCACCCTGGTCGTGCTGATTGCGGTGGCCAAGGGGATGGACGCGGTGCCCGGCTCCGGCAAGCTGCCGTTTCTGCGAAAAGCCTCAGCCGCCGTCAAGTCCCTGGGAAGCTCGCCGCTGCGTCTCTTCCTCTCATTTCTTGCCACCGTGGCCCACTGGGGACTCCTCAGCCTCAGCGGCTGGATAATAGCCCAGGGCGTCGGCGTCGACATCTCCGTGGCCGCCATGGTTGTTCTCATAATGGGCAGCGTGTTCTTCGTCTCCATCGTACCCTCCGCGCCCGGCGGCATCGGAACGTTCCACGGCGCGGTGGTGTTCACAATGGGGCGATTGGGGATACTCAGCGAACCGGCGCTGGTCTTTGGCTTCATCATGCACATAATCCTGTTCATTCCTTCAACCCTGATTGCAATTGTAGTGCTGCCCAGGGAAGGCATAAGACTCTTCGGCAAGTCCCCGAACCTGGCGGTGAACGGCGGCAAGGGGGAGAAGGACCGCTGACCCGGCGGAGCGCCGCTTTCCCTAGCGGCTGTTGAAATACCCGATAGCGTCTCTCAACGCTTGGATGAGAAAGTCCACTTCCTCGTTGGTGTTGTACACGTAGAAGCTGGCCCTCCCCGATGCGGCAAGCCCCAGCTTGCGGTGCATGGGCATCACGCAATGGTGACCGGTGCGGATTGCTATGCCCCGCTGGTCGAGGAAGGTGCCGAGGTCGTGGGGGTGTACGGTGGGGTTGTTGAAGGTGACCAGGCCGCCGCGTATCGCGGGGTCTCTGGGACCGAGTATGTCCATGTCCTCTTCCAGCGCCTTGAACTCGCTCAAGGCGTAGGAGGTTATCTCCACTTCGTGCTTGCGCACGTTCTCCATCCCCAGCGCCTGTAGATAGTCGATGGCCGCTCCTAGGGCCACGGCGTCGGCGAAGTTGGGTGTGCCCGCTTCGAAGCGGTTAGGAAGGTCGTTCCAGGTGGCGTGGTCATACCAGACCTCGCGGACCATTTCGCCGCCGCGGAGGAAGGGGTCCATGCCTTCCAGTACGGAAGGTTTGACGTATAGGACGCCGATACCGGGAGGAGCCATCATCTTGTGGCCCGAAAAGGCCAGGAAATCGCAGTCGATGCTGGTAACGTCCACCGGCATATGGGGCACGCTTTGAGCGGCGTCGATAAGAATGGCCGCGCCTACCGCGTGGGCGCGCCGCGCCAGTTCCTCTACGGGGTTGGCCGCGCCCAGGAAGTTGGACACGTGCACTGCCGCCACCAGCTTGGTGCGAGGGTTGATCAGGTCGTCCAAAGATGTTGTATCCAGCGTCCCGTTCTCCGCGACGGGTATGTGACGCAGCGTCGCCCCCGTCATCGCGGCGACTTTCTGCCAGGGCACCAGGTTGCTGTGGTGCTCCATCTCGGTGGTGACTATTTCGTCGCCGGGGCCTATGTTCTGCACGGCCCAGGTGTTCGCCGCCAGGTTGATGGCCTCCGTGGTGTTGCGGACGAAGATTATGCTTTCCACGGCGGGAGCGTTGATGAGGTCCGCGACTTTCCGGCGGGCCGCTTCGTAGTGGTCGGTGGCCTCCATGCTCAGGGTGTGCACTCCCCGGTGCACGTTGGAGTTGAAGCTGCTGTACACCTCTACCAGGGCATCGATAACCTGCCGCGGCTTCTGCGAAGTGGCGGCGTTGTCCAGGTAGACCAGGGGCACGCCGTTGACGCTCCTGGAGAGGATGGGGAAGTCCTTGCGTATTTCACTAGCGTTGAACATCGTGTTTCAGCCCTTGGCGCTTTCCGCTATGGCGTCTTGAAGCGCGCTCCAGGTCAGAAGCGCGCACTTGATGCGTATGGGGAACTCCCGAACGCCCCGCAGCACGGCCAGTTCTCCCAGCGACTCCTCTTGCTCGGGGCTTAGCTCGTTGCCCTGCATCATCCCTTTGAAAACCGCCACCATCTCCCCCGCTTGCTCGACGGTGCCTCCCTTGATCGCCTCCGTCATCATGGACGCCGACGACTGGCTGATGGCGCACCCTTCGCCGGCGAAGCCCACCTCTGAGACCAGGCCGTCGCCGTCCAGCTTTGCCGTGAGCGCCACCCGGTCTCCGCAGAAGGGGTTGAACCCTTCCGCTTTCAGGTCGGCTTCTTCCAGCAGGTGGTTATTACGCGGGTTCTTGTAGTGGTCGAGGACTATTTCCTGGTATAGGGAGTCCAAACCTTCCGTCTGCATATTATCGTATCTTTCACCGTGGTTCTTATTCCGTGAGCCACTCCTCAAGCTTGGAGTGGACAAGGCCGCTGACGTGGTCGCGCAGCTGGTCCTGGTTGATGCTGTCTATGACCTCGGCCACGAAGCCGTGGATCACGAAATTGCGGGCCGTGGTCTCGTCCATCCCGCGAGAGCGCAGGTAGAACATCGCCTCGTCGTCGATCTGGCCGCAAGCAGCGCCGTGGCCGCACCTTACGTCGTCCGTATACACCCAGAACGCGGGCTTGGTGTAAGCTTCCGCTTCTTCGGAGAGGAGGAGGTTCTTGTCCACCTGGTAAGCGTTAACGCCTTTGGCATCCTCACGCACTATTATGCTGCCGTGGAACACGGAACGCGACTTGCCGTCCAGTATTCCCTTGTACAGCTCGTTGGCCGTGGTGTTGCCCTTGATGTGCTCTATGATCACCTGGTTGTCCACGTGCTGCGTTTTTGTGGCCATGTACAGCCCGTTGAGCACGGTGGAAGCGCCCTCCTCTTTCATGCGGGCGTTGAGGTTGTTTCTCACCAGCCCGCCTCCCAGGTCTACGTTGACCGATGAGAAGTAGCTGTCCCTGCTCAGCGCCGCTTCCGTGTTGGTTACGTGGTACGCCTTATCGGATTGGCGCTGCATCTTGTAGTACCTCAGGGAAGCGCCCGCGCCAACCACGATCTCGGTGACGGCGTTGGATAGGTAGACGCCGTCGGAAAGCCCCACGTGGCTCTCCACGATGCTGGCCGAAGCGTCCCGGCCCGCGACTATGAGCACGCGAGGGTAGACGTCGATCTCTTCGTTGTGGCCGGTGGTGACGAACAGCAGGTGGATTGGCTCCTCCACCATTGCGCCGTCGTCCAGCCGGATGAAAGCGCCATCTTGAAGGAAGGCGGTGTTCAGCGCGACGAAGGCGTTGTCGTCGTAGGCCAGGTGCCGCGACAGGTGCTCCTCTACCGCCGCGCCGTCGCCGGACAGCGCCGAGGCGATGCTCTCGATACTGACGCCGCTGGGCAGAGAACCCAGGTTGGATAGCTGCGGGTCGAACCTGCCGTCCACGAACACGGCGAGACGCCACTGTTCGCTGCCCGGCATGTATGGCGCAAGCTGCGACGGGTCTACGGCGTTGGTCTGGGTAGCTGGCCGGAAAGCGCGCCGGGCAAGCGGACGAATATCGGTGTACTTCCACTCCTCGTTGCCGCGCCGCGCCGTGGGGAAGCCCAGTTCGTTGAACCTGGCGAACGCCGACCTCCGCAGTTCGCGCACCCAAGAGGGTTGGGTAGGGGAGCCGTCCTTCTCCAGCGACTCGAAGGAGGCGGCGTAGTTCTCCAGGCTGGTTAGCTGCTGTGTCGCCATGTTATCAACCGCTCATGGACCTGGCGGCTTCCTCGTATTCGTCGTAGCCGTTTGCTTCGATTTCGTGGGCAAGGTCCGCCCCGCCCGACTTGACGATGCGCCCGTCTATGAGCACGTGGACGAAGTCCGGCGTCAGGTAGTTCAGGATGCGCTGGTAGTGCGTGACCAGCAGGATGGCGTGGTCGGAGCGGCGGAAGCCGTTGATTCCTGCCGCCACCTCGCGCAGCGCGTCGATGTCCAGGCCGGAATCGGTCTCGTCCAGTATCGCAAGCCGCGGTTCCAGCACCGCCATCTGGAATATCTCCATGCGCTTCTTTTCGCCGCCGGAGAAGCCCTGGTTGACGTTGCGCTGTACAAACGCCGCGTCCATCTCCAGGCTGGTCAGCTTTTCCCTGAGCAGGCGGTTGAACTTGATGGGGTCAAGTTCCTCTTCGCCCCGGCTCTTGCGCAGCGAGTTGTAGGCGGAGCGGAGGAACTGGTCGAAGCGGACGCCTGGAATCTCCACGGGGTGCTGAAAAGATAGGAAGATTCCCGCCCTGGCACGGAACTCGGGCAGCATCTCCAAGAGCGGTTCGCCGTCCAGGGCGGCTTCGCCGGAAAAGACCGTATAGCCGGTGTGACCGGCGAGCACGTTGGCCAGGGTGCTCTTTCCGGAGCCGTTGGGCCCCATTATGGCGTGCACTTCGCCTTCGTTGACGGTGAGGCTGATCCCTTTCAGGATCTCTATGTCTCCCACGCCTGCGCGTAGGTCTTTGATTTCGAGTAGTGACATCTATCCCACGGTGCCTTCCAGGTTCGCTTCGAGCAGCCTGGTCGCCTCCACGGCGAACTCGAAGGGAAGCTGCTTGAACACCTCTTTGCAGAAGCCGTTGATGATCATGGCGTGGGCGTCCTCTATGGAGATGCCGCGCTGGTTGCAGTAGAAGAGTTGCTCCTCGCTGACGCGCGACGTGAAAGCTTCGTGCTCCAGGTGCGACGAGTTGTTCCGCACCTCCACGTAGGGAGTGGTGTGCGCGCCGCACCGGTCGCCGATGAGCAGCGAGTCGCACTGGGTGAAGTTCCAGGTGTTGTCGGCGGAGGGCATGACCCGCACCAGGCCGCGGTAGGTGTTCTGCCCCTGGCCCGCGGAGATGCCCTTGGCGATGACGGTGCTGCGGGTGTTCTTCCCGATGTGGATCATCTTCGTACCCGTATCGGCCTGCTGGCGGCCCTTGGCCAGCGCCACCGAGTAGAACTCGCCGATGGAGTTGTCGCCCTGAAGGAGCACGCCGGGGTACTTCCAGGTGATCGCCGAGCCGGTCTCCACCTGCGTCCACGATATCTTGGAGTTCCTGCCCAGGCACTTGCCCCGCTTGGTCACGAAGTTGTAGATGCCGCCGACCCCGTTTTCGTCGCCGGGGTACCAGTTCTGGATGGTCGAATACTTGATCTCGGCGTCGTCCAGCGTAACCAACTCCACCACGGCGGCGTGAAGCTGGTTCTCGTCGCGCATGGGGGCGCTGCAACCCTCCAGGTAGCTGACGTAGCTCCCCTCGTCGGCGATAATCAGCGTGCGCTCGAACTGCCCGGTGTTCTCCGCGTTGATGCGGAAGTAGGTGGTCAGCTCCATGGGGCAGCGCACGCCCTTGGGTATGTAGCAGAAAGAGCCGTCCGAGAAGACGGCGGAGTTCAGCGTGGCGTAGAAGTTGTCGGTGTACGGCACCACCGAGCCGAGGTACTTTCGCACAAGCTCCGGGTAGTCGCGTATCGCCTCCGACATGGAGCAGAAGATGATGCCCTGCTTGGCCAGGGTCTCCTTGAAGGTGGTGGCGATGGAAACGCTGTCGAAGATGGCGTCCACGGCGACTCCGGCTAGGCGCTTCTGCTCCTCCAAGGGTATGCCCAGCTTTTCGTAGGTCTTGAGGATTTCGGGGTCAACCTCGTCCAGGCTTTCGTAGGCCGGTGTCTCTTTGGGCGCGGAATAGTAGGAGATGGCCTGGAAGTCTATCGGCGGGTAATGGACGTTGGCCCAGGTGGGTATCTGCTCCCGTTCCAACAGCCGCATGAAGTGATGATAAGCCTTCATGCGCCATTCCAGCATGAACTCCGGCTCGTTCTTCTTGGCCGATATCCAGCGTATCGTCTCTTCGGTCAGGCCGGGCGGCGCCGACTCCTGCTCGATGTCGGTGACCCAGCCGTACTTGTAATCCTGCGCCGCAACGTCCTTGACGACTTTGTTCGTCTCTACGGCGGCATTGTCTGTCGTGGTCATTGATTTACCCTCGGAGCCGGAGCCAGGCAACGGCTCCAAGCTGCCAATCTAAACTCGATTTGTCGACCTACAAGGTCAACAAACAATACTAGCACCTGCGCTTTAATTGGGCAAACTATTTTACATGCCATGTTGTGTTATGAAGCATGGATGCCGACTACTCAGCGGTCTCGATATTTCTCAGTATATCGGCAATATAGTTCGGATCCGTACTCAGTGCAGCCCAAGAACTTACCTCGCCAACTGTTTCTCACTACAAGGCGACCCCTGTTACAGCCTGGACACTCAGGCGCTAGCGTACCGAGCTGCCTTAGGCCGCCGGGCTGTTCGCATAACTCGGTAACAAACATCGAGGGTCTGACCCGATCGATGATAAGGTATGCGCCGATGCGCGCGCGGGTCATCGCCACGTAGAAGAGTCGGCGCTCCTCTGCAAACGGGTAGGGGTTCCCTGAGATTGGAGGCAACACAAGTTCAAGCAGAGAGTTGTCCTCCACTCGTGAAGGAAAGCCCCTGCGTCCGTCCTTGAGGTCTAGCACAACCACATAATCCGCTTCGCGTCCCTTCGCTCTGTGGACGGTGCTGAACTCCCACTGAGCACTACTTTGTAGCACGTCTTTGCTCGCGTTGTAGCGTCCCAAAACCAGGATGGAGTGCCCATTGCCTCGTTCAGATGTCGCAATCTCCTCTCGGACTTTCTGGAGGCCAGTGAAGGGATTATCGGCCGCAACGACGGTGATCCCCTTGTCTTCTGCGCTGCTCGCGGATGTCAAAGTCCGTTGCGTCTGTTCCGGATTGCGCCGTACGAACTCGGTCGATGGAGTGAGAATGCCTTCGCCAAAGCGGAAAGACTTGGTCAGCGTTCGGGTCTGTACGTGACCCAGGTAGTCTCTGCAGTTCCGCAAGAGCCCCACGTCACTTCCCGCGAAGCGGTTGATTGACTGCCAGTCGTCACCCACGAGAAAGTAGGCTGTGTCGTCGCGTTTAAGGGTTTCAAGCAGCTTCATTCGTCCAGCAGAAATGTCCTGAAACTCGTCGACTAGGACGTACCGATATTGGGAGGTCCGGTTGCCTTCGCGAATGTAGTGAGCGGCTCTGTTTATCAGGTCATGGAAGTCCAGCCTCTTTTGGGCCCTGAGCCGTTGCTCGTATCTAGCGCGTACCTGCTCGAAGACCCTGAGGAATGCCTCGTAGAGCCATGGCATGCCCTGCTTCGCGGCTCGGGCGAGCAGCAGCTCAGGCGACAGGTTGTTGGTTTTAACGTGATTCAGAAACTTTAATATCAACCTTGCCAGCGATTCGATGAGTTGCTGGGCCAGTATCAGGATCGACTTTCGTTGTGAGACTGAGACACGCTCCAGATGGACTCCTTCTTTTTTGAGCCGCTTTCCCAGATTGTCAAGGAGTATGCCTTCCCAGTGTTGCCAGCTATAGGTTTCGATGAGTTTCGTGCCGTGCTTCTCGTGTGTCTGTCTCTGCCACTCCACCTTTTCCTTGTACCTTTTCCAACCATGTGGGGGGTTACCACTTTTGTCCAACGCTTGGTGCTCAATATATATGTTGTAGTCGGGGAGAAAGAAATCGGGATGATACTGACGGTACTCCCGCGTTTGGGTTCGCACCGGGTAAGGGCGTTCATAGCAGAAATTCACGCCGCGCTTCGTGAGGTAGTTTGCAATCTCCAACTCCTCGAAGCTCCTGACCTGTGCGCCGCTCAGGCTCTGAAGCTCGACACTGCGTATGTACTCGTCGTAATCCTCTTGTGTGTCGAAGTCGAAGACTGATTCGTAGGCCCCGTAGTAAGAGGTGATGAAGTCGGCTATGGCGTCCGATTTCTGCGGATCATTCAAGAGTTCGTTGAGAATATCCTTGAGGGTGCCGGGTAGTTCGAATTCCTCAGCCAAGGTAGGCTTGCCTTTTTCGACGTCGGCTATGACGCGGTAGCCGAACCCATGGAAGGTGCGGACGTTCGCTGCGGAGAGGTCGCCTTTGAGCCGTCTTCTTATCTCGTCGGCTGCCTTGTGGTTGAACGCCAACACCAATATCTGGTTCGGGGGAACGCCCAGGTTGCGAACGAGGTGGGCTACCTTCCCAACGATGACCGAGGTTTTGCCCGTTCCCGCGCCCGCGAGCACAAGGGTCACGTCCTCGTCTGTGGCTACGGCCTCGGCCTGTTCGTTCGTCAGAGGATTCCACAGGGTCTCAGATGCGGCTGCCTGCACCGTAGGGACGTTCTTCGAGATGAAGAGGCTGTTCGCCTTCCTTCTTTCTGCTTCGAAACTTTCAAACGGTGCTAGGAGTTCAAGCCGGTCTAGCGCCTCCCTCGCTTCTTGCTCAAGGTGCTCTCGGATGAGACCTTCGCATTCCAGAAGAGTCGGAGCGATAGCTTCGTGGAGCTTGAGTGAGTCGCGGTATCTGACATATCGGTCTCCCGTGAAGAGTTGGCGCAGTTCCTCATCAAGCTGTGTCAGCCGTGGACCTATAACCTTGGCTTTTCTGATGGCTTCCGCCACGGCTAAGTTGAACACGAAGAGGCTGTTCGCCTTCCTTCTTTCCGCCTCGAAACTCTCAAACGGTGCTAGGAGTTCAAGCCGACCTAGCGCCTCCCTCGCTTCTTGCTCAAGGTACTCTTGTATGAGACCCTCACACTGCTGAAGGATTGGCGCGATAGCTTCGTAAAGCATGAGCGAGTTGTGGTATCTGGCATAGTGGTCTCCTGCGAAGAGTTGACGCAGTTCCTCATCAAGCTGTGTCAGTCGTGGACCTATAACCTTGGCTTTTCTGATGGCTTCCGCCACGGCTAAGTTGAACACGAAGAGGCTGTTCGCCTTGTGGATTCGCTCAACTTCCTCGGCTCTCTTGACGGCTTCTGCCTCGGCTAATTTGTGAATGCGCTCAGCTTCCTCAAGCGCAGCATCGCGGATTAGCTCGGCTTTCCTCCGGTCAAGTCCTCCGATAGACCGCTTTATGCCGTCGCTCTGGCGAATCGTCAGCCGGCGCCAGAACCATGACCGTCTGACCGTAATTGAGCTGATGGTGACGACTGGTATTTTGACGCGTACGTCACCAGGGGATTGTTCAATCTGAATAGTTTCGCCGTCCAGCGAGATACGCGATGGACCCAAAGTGAATAATCGGTAGAGCCATGCGCTATTGGCCGTAATATGATGGTGCTGTTTCATATCAATTCCAGTAGTGCGTTGTGTCTTATCTCCGCTGCTTTCCTTGGCTTAGGCACGGAGAAAATCAGCGACGTTTCTTGTTCATCGTCCGGTAGACCGTCTTTCTCGGTGCGACTGCGTGAACTATCAACTCGTCCTTGTCGTGGGCAAATGTGTAGATGATGCGATACTCTGAAAACACCAGTTTGTTTAAGCCGGCAAGTTCCCCCGTAAGGGGGAGATGGCGAACAACTGCCCGATTCTCCCACAGCCAGTATATTCTGTTCTGTACTCGCTCTCGGATGTGTTGAGGGATGCTTTTGTCAAAGGCATCGGGGTTGAAACTAAGGGGCACTCGACTTACCCGTCCAGCTTGCTCCGCATCTGTTCAGCAGTTAGCAATTCAGTGGCTGGGGTGTCTAGCGCTCTCATCAGCGTTTCCTTGAAATCCGGGCTAATTTCCAGGCCCTCGTCAGGATCGACCGTCCCGTGCAGCGCGTAGTATTCAGCCATGCTGCCCAAAGTTATTTCTGCACTGCCGCGTTCTCCTGCCATGAGTCCTTCACGTTGTCTGGCATCGCTCCAGGGGGCCTCCTGGTGTGTGAGTTGAATAAGCGCCTTTGAAGATAGACCGCCGTATTCCCTTAGGACTGCATCGACTGTTTCCCGCTGTTCATCATTGAGCCTGCCAGGGTCTCCTATAGGCGCATTGGATGCGCCTTTGAACCGCCTGTACAACGCCGGTATCACCGGTCCGTTGGCCCAAGCCTCGATGCGCTCGTTGAATAGCGGCTCATCGTCCCAGACCAAAGACCATGCCTGCGCGTAGTAACACAGCTTGTGCAGCTTCCAGGTAGTCAGCTTTTCCGCTTCTCCCCGGATATACTGAGCAACATCTAGGACGCCTGCTCCCCCTGACATTTCCCTTTCCCCCTCGGCGAGCTGCCGTTTGTCTATTATCATACAGCCCCCTGTTTTGCACCTGCAACTATATCGCCCAAAGCCGCTACTCCCCCAGCGCTTGCAGTACAACCTCTCGTTGATTAGGCCCGTCAAGCTCTACGAAGAACACGCTTTGCCAGCGGCCAAGCTGCAACTCGCCGTCTACGATTGGAACGGTCTCGCTGGCGTTCATCAGGAGGTGCTGGCAGTGGGCGTGGCCGTTGGCGCGTTCGTTTTCGGTCATGTTGACGGTGCGTGTTTTGAAATCGTTGTGGCGGTATTCGCTGTCCCGGGGAGCAACTTTCTCCAGCAACTCCTCCATGTCCTGTATAAGGAGCGGCTCATTTTCAGTCACCTTGATAGCGGCGGTGGTGTGCCTGGAATACACCACCACACAACCGTTCAGTACAGCGGAAGACGCGACTAAGGCTACGACTTGGGGAGTGATGTTGATGAACTCACGAGGCTTGGTGGTTTGCAGAAGCAACCGGTTGGTTACGGTTAGCATGGGGTCTCCTCAACTAATCTTGATGATTCACTATAAGACAAAAAGAGAGACTGTCCCTTGCTCCGTCTGGAAAGACAGTCTCTCTGCTTGATGCGGTTTAGCCCAAGTGGACGACCGCGCATCCGTGCCAATTGAATTGTAATAAACTGTTAGAAAGGCTGTCAACCGCCCCCGACGGGACTTGAACCCGCAACCTCATCCTTGGCACGAATGCGCTCTTTCCATTGAGCTACGGGGGCAATGAGAATTATACACAAATTCGTAGCAGACCCCTTGATTCTACACACCACTTTTTGCCGTTCCCTCACCTTGTTCTGGTCAATAGGAAGGCCACCAGTTCGCTGAGATGGCGATGGTGGTCGGGTGACAGCTCCGCCGCACCGATGGTCTCCATGGCATGGCGGCCCAACTCCTCCGTGAGCGACTCGGCGCGCTCCTTCGAGCCAGTCTTTTCGAGCATATCCAGCACCCGCTCCACGTCGCTCCGCTTGACGGTCTCCTTGCGTAGGACGTCCTTGATCTCCCTCACCGTGGAGTCGTCGCCGTTTTCAAGCGCGTGGACAACGGGAAACGACTTCTTCTTGCGCATGATGTCGCTTCCCACGTCTTTGCCCGTGACGGAGGGGTCGCCCCAGACTCCCAGGATGTCGTCCCGTATCTGGAACAGGTTGCCCAGGTGACGCCCCGCTTCTGCCATCAACGACGCCGTTTCGCGGTCGCCTGAGCCTATGAACGCGCCCACCTCCAGGGCGCACGAGATGAGCGCGCCTGTCTTCCGTGAAATCATGTCCATGTATTCGCCGGTGGTAACGTCCAGCCGCTGCTCGAAAGATATGTCCAGGTACTGCCCTTCGATCATCTCCAGGCTGCTTTGGGTAAGGCGGGACGAAGCGTAGAGCAGGCGTTCATCCGGCGCTTTCCCCGATTGCGACAGCGCTAGGAAAGCGAGATTGAACATCACGCTGCCCGCAGTGAGCGCTTTCGGCTCGCCCCAGATGGCCCACACCGTAGGGCGGTGGCGGCGCTGCACGTCCCTGTCCTCTATGTCGTCGTGGATAAGCGAGAAGTTGTGCACCAGTTCCATGGCGGATGCGGCGGCCAGGGCCGACTCCGTCGCGCCGCCTGCGGCCTGGCAGGCCAGAAGGAGCAGCGCCGGGCGCAGCCGTTTGCCCTCGGCGTCTTGTCTGGGGTTGCCGTCCTGGTCGCACCAGCCCATGTGGTAGCGCAGGGAGGTGTATGGAGCGATGTCCTGCTGGGGAACCTTCTCCCGCAGAGCGTTCTCCACAAGGTCGCGGTATTCCGATAGGACAGAGGGCAGGTCTACGGAGGAGGAGCGGCCTGTTTCAGCCATCTTTCCCGAATTCGTCCAGAATGGCGGCGGCGTGCAGAATGCCTTTCAGGAAGTAGTCTATGCGTACGTTTTCGTTGGGGGCGTGTATCTTGTCGTCGGGGAAGGAGACGCCGGACGACGCCACGGGCAGTCCCAGTCCCTCCGCCATGTAGTACATCGGGCCGCTTCCGGCAAGCCCCGGCGTGAACAGCGGCTCTTTGCCGTACACGTCCCTGGCCGTCTCCGAAACCAGCCGTACGAACGGCGAGTCCATGTCGGTGCGCGAGGGATTTACTCCGTCCCAGTAGTTTATGCCGATGTCTGAAAAGCCCTGCGCGTCCAGGTGGTTGCGCAGCTTGTCCAGGATGTCCGCAGGACGCTGGTCCGGCACCAGTCGGAAGTCCAGCTTCACTTTGGCGGTGGCCGGCAGCACGGTCTTGGTACCCTCGCCGGTGTAGCCGGACTCTATGCCGCAGATTGTGCACGTCGGCTCGAACATGTGGCGTTTGCGGAAGTCGATGCCCTCCGCGTCGCGGAGGAAGCGCGAGACCTGGAACTCCTGGCGCAGGCTGTCTTCTTCCGGGGGCATTGCGGCCACGGCGGCCATCTCCGACTCGGTGGGTTGGCGGACCTGGTCGTAGAAGCCGGGGATGAGTATGCGCTCGTTCTCGTCCTTGAGGGTGGATAGCGCCCAGACCAGCCGCCAAGCCGGGTTGGGCACGACGGTGGCCCAGGATGAGTGCGAATCACGGGAAGCGGAACGCACTTCAAGCTCCGTGTAGAGGATGCCCTTGAGTCCCAGGTATATCTGGGGGTTGCCCTCCCAGTTGACGCCGCCGCCTTCCCAAATGCAGGCGTCCGCCATCAGAAGGTCGCGGTGCTTCTCCACGAATGGGCCGAAGCCGGGGCTGCCTATCTCCTCCGCGCCCTCTATGCAGAACTTGACATGGCAGGGCAGCTCGCCGCGCACCGCCTTCATCGCCTTGACGGCGGCGATGCGCGCCGCCAGGTGTCCCTTGTCGTCGGATACGCCCCTGGCGAAGATGCGACCGTCGCGCTCCGCGGGCTGGAACGGCGGCGAGTCCCATAGCTCCAGCGGCTCGGCGGGCTGGACGTCGTAGTGGTTATAGAACAGCAGCTGCTTGGAGGAGCGCCCCTCGTCTTCGCCGTACACCACGGGAAAGCGCGGGTCTTCCGTCGGCATGATGCTGGCCTGGAAGCCTGCTTCTTCCAGCATGGCTTTCACCAGGTCGGCGCACTCCCGCACGCCGTTGTTCTGGGCGGCCACGCTGGGCTGGGCGCAGAGGCGCCTCAGGTCGTCCAGGTACTCCGGCAGGTGGTCTTCTATGTGCTTCCTGATGGCAGTGTCCATGGCGTCTCCTTGCTCCGCGCCGATTATAGCAGACGGAAGCCGCGCTTTCTCGTTGACAGCGCAACGGCGCTGGGAAGATACTGTTGTCGCCAGGAAAGGGTAGGGCTTAGCAAAACCTCTTCCTCCTGATGTGGGAAGATTGAAGCCTGCTCCGCACTTGATGCGGGGATTGGAGGTGACCCAAGTGAGTACCACGTCCGTGTTGACGCGTGAAGACCTCAAATCGGCGATAGAGCAAGCGCCAAGGGTGCCCTTGGCCAGCATCCCGACGCCCATGCAGGAGCTTTCCAGGCTCAGCGACGCGCTGGGCGGCCCGCGCATCCTGGTCAAGAGGGACGATCTTACCGGCCTGGGCTTCGGCGGCAACAAGGTGCGCCACATGGAGTTCTGCATGGGAGACGCTCTCGCCAAAGGATGCGATACGTCGATAAACGCCAACCTCTGGGTCTCCAACAACTCCCGCATCATCGGCGCGGCGTCCAAGAGGGTCGGTATGCGCTACATCTGCGTGGTGGTGGGAGGCGAGGGCAGGCCGGTGCAGGGCAACATGCTTCTGCTCGATTTGATGGGCACCGAGATGCACCTTACCCCGGAAAGAGACATGGAGCATGGCAGGCGGCTGGCCGCAGAACTGGCCGACCAGGTACGACGCGAAGGCGGCAACCCCTACCTGCACACCGAGGAACCGATGTCGCGCGGATCGGGCGCTATGGGCTACCTCAACGCCACTCTGGAGATACTGGAGCAACTGGACGAAATGGCCGTCTCCGACGTCAAGGTATACGTCGTAGCCGGGGCATCGCATGGAGGGCTGGCGCTTGGCGCGAAGGCGCTCGGCCTGCCCTGGAGCATCACCGGGGTGCAGGTTGCCCCGAAGTCGGTCTACTTCGCCGACTCGGTGACCTGGGCCAACACCGCGGCGCAGGCGCTGGAGTTGCCCCTGCGCTTGGAATGGGACGACCTTGCCGATACGTCCGACTACATTGGCCCCGGCTACCCCGACCCCAGCCCGGAGTGCGCCGAAGCCATACGCTTGATGGCCGAGCTTGAGGGGATCATCCTCGAACCCGTGTACACGGGCAAGGCGCTGGCCGCGGTCATAGACCACGTGCGCAAGGGTGTGCTCACCTCCGACGACACCGTGCTCTTCATGCACACCGGCGGCCTGCCTGAGCTGTTCAGCTTCGCCGAAGACCTGAAGCGATAGTACCCGCCCGCTCATGGTGAGCTTGTCGAACCATATGAGCGGAACCACCATCCCCCGCACCGTAGGGGCAACCCTAGTGGTCACCCTGTCCCCTCTCCCTCAACAGCGGCAGAATCAATATCAACACCCCGGACACCACGGCCAGAATCATCACACCCGAGGTCAGCGAACCGGTGACGTCGCGGAGGAAGCCGAGCAGGAACGGCCCGCCGAACCCTCCGATCTCGGCGGCGGCGAAGAACAGCCCCGCCGCCGCCCCTATGCGCCTCGCGCCGATGCGGGGCGTCTCCATCAATATCAGCGTCTGTATCGGCATCATGGGGCCCCTCACCACGTTGGACGCTATCAGCGCAACGATGAGCGCCAGTCCCGTGGTGTAGGCCAGTCCCACCGTGGCCACAACGGCCACGCCAAGCAGCAACGCCATGGTCAGGGCGCGGTAGCCGTACCTGGCCAGCGGCGGTATTACAAGCAGCCCGGAGATGCCGATGGCGGTGCCCAGCGCGGTCCAGATTCCGGCCTGGGTGATGGTCATGCCTCCCTCTTGTAACAGGGTGGGCAGCCAGTTGCTCAGGCCGTGATTCAGCAGGAACGTGGCGAACGCCATGACCAGCACGACTTGCACGTTTCGCAGGCGCAGCAGCTCGCGGATCACGGTCAGGCTGGACTCCTTCTCGGACGACGCCTGGCTGCTTTCCGAAGCGGGCAGGGGAGCGTCGCGGGAAAAGAGCCACCAGGCTGCTATGACGGCCAGCAGAATCGCTCCGTAGACCAGCGATATGCCTCGCCAGCTTCCCGTGAGCGGCATGACCACTCCGGCGGCGGTGGCCAGGGCTATGGCCATGCCGCCGAGCGGCCCCGTGGTGTAGATGCCGGCGGCCAGGTTGCGCTGGTTCCCCTGGAACCATAGCGAGACCACTTTGGGAGCGCCTATGGAGATGATGGGGCCTCCCACTCCGAACAGCGCCACCGCGAACAGCAGCGTGTAGAAGTCGACGGCCAGCCCGCGCAGCACCAGCGACACCCAGACGATGACTATGCCGATGCCCAGCGACCTCCGCACGCCCAGCCGGTCTACGATTGCGCCCAGCGGCGAAGCGGTGAAGATGTAGACGAACTGCCACGCCCCAAGGACAAGCCCCATCCGGCTGAACGACATATTCAGGTCATCGATGATTGGATCGACCAGGGGTGGAATGGTTGCCACGGTCACGCCGAATGAGGCGTAGAGCAGCCATATCAAAAAGAGCATGACCCAGCGATAGGGGTTCGCCTCCGTCGCGGCTTGCCGGGGAGGCGGGGCTGCGGGCTGACCGGTGCTCACGCCCACAATATACTTGCGAATTGGGCGTGGTGGCAAATGGGAAAGGCTAGCCTGCCCCCGTTCGTGCTCAGCCTTGCTTTTACAATTCAAAGATTGTATCTTGGCACTGCTATGACCATCAGTGGGTGGAAAAAGCCCTGCGTAGTACCTCAGAGGTTGGCTTTACGTCTCCTTGCTAGTGCTACGTGGGGCTGGTGGTCATAGCAAACAACCAACTCTCTACTGGCAAGGAGGCTCCTTCATGTCTAAGACTCGGATCGGTGCAGTTCTACTAATCTCATTGATTCCAGCATTTGTTGCTATTGGGGCATTGCCAAATGCAGAAGAAGGCTTAATCCTCGTAGCCAACAGTATCCTAGCAGTATATATCTTAACCGCTATTATTGCGGGGTTGATCTTCTTCATAGTAGGTAAAAGAGAAGATAGCACAGGGTTCAAGGACGCGGTCCATTACGCAGAACGGAATAGCTGGCATCCTATCACCAAGACATCATGGCGTTCTATCAAAGGTGATAACGTCAGTCTCTCGGTGAACAAGTCCCGGGTTGCAAAGTCATTCATCCTAAGCATAGAAGCTGACAGGATAAACCACACCGTAGAGGAATTTGAAAAGATGGAATGGGCTATGCGATTCGGGGATTGGTTGTGGAATTACCTCGTCCAGAAGAACGTCCAGGTAAGTACTACCTCAATCGACTTGGCGAAAAGCGAATGGGCTGGGAGTTAAATTATGCAAAGAACAGCAAGGTTTTTACTTTGGGGTGGACTGGCAGTCATACTCATAGGCATGACAGGATGCGGAGTAGGATGCATAGCTGGGGTTGATGCTGTATTAGGAAATTCTGAATCGGAGGACTTTGCAGGCGGTGCGATTGCTTACTCAGTCCTAGGACTTGGCTTAGGCTTAGTCATGGTTATTATTGGCGCAATCCTGAAAGCCGTATCTCCGGAGTCCAAAGAGCCTGAGTAGGTCTAGGAACAAAGCCAGACACACAACTGGTCCCCTAAAGAACGGGTATCCACAGCCTACTCCTTCACCGCCAGCATGTTGTAGGCGAGCGCTACCATCACCTTGCTGGCGTTGATCAGCGAGTCTATGCCAATCGACTCGTTGGTGCCGTGCACGAAGCTGATCATGGGGTCGTCGTCGGGGTGCATGGCGGAGAACCCGTAGGTTACCGTCCCAAGCGGCCTGGTGAACCGCGAATCGGTGAAGCCGGTGCTGATGCCCGGCACCATCTGCACGTCGTCCAGCCCCAGCGCCCTCGCCGATGCGGCGCGTATCTGCTCGGCAAACACGGTCTCGAAGTCCGAGGCGTTGGGCACCGCCATGTAGTCTATCTCGTAGGAAGTCCCCGGTATGCCTTCCAGCACCTGGTCAAGCTGCCGCCGCAGGTAGCCGTCGTCCTGGTGAGGCAGGGTGCGCACGTCGCAGGTGAGGCGGATCGCCTCCGGCACGCTGTTCGACTTGATGCCGCCCTGGACTATGGTGGGGGTCAGCGTCATGCGCGACAGAGCGCGCAGGATCGAGGCCAGCCGCGGATTGTCCGGTTCCACCTCCGCGATTATCTCGTCCACGTTCTGCGGAGAGGGTTTGTGCTCTATGGCGAACGCCGATAGGTGCTGGAACAAGCTGGTCGATGTGTCGCGCTCCGCTTCGTATGACTCGATGCTTTTCAGCACCTGAGCCAGGCGGTAGAGGGCGTTGGTGCCCTGCCAGGGAACGGAGGCGTGAGAACTGGAGCCCTTGACGTCGATCTCCACTTGCAGCCGCCCCTTTTCACCGACGCCAAGTACGTAGGCGAACCCGCCGCTGCCCGTGTCCACGGCGTTGCCCCCGCCTTCGTTGACGGCAAAGGGCGCGGCCAGCTTCTCCGCGTGGTTGTCGGCCAGCCAGCCGAAGCCGTAGCGTCCGCCGTGCTCCTCGTCCGCGCCGGAAGCCAGTACCAGCGAGTCTTGAAGCTCTATGCCGTTGCTCTTCAGCAGGTGCATGGCGAACATCTGCGCCGTCAGCAGACCCTTGCAGTCCGACGCGCCCCGTCCGAAGATGCGGCCCTCCGCTATGGTGGCGCTGAACGGGTCGAACCGCCACTTGGCCTCCTCCTCCACCGGGACAACGTCCGTGTGAGACATGAACAGCAGGCCCGCCTTGCCGGAGCGCCCCTCCATCCGCGCGATGAGGTTGCCCCTGCCGGGGGCCGACTCCAGTATCTCGGACGCGATGCCGTCTCTGGCCAGCCAGCCTTGGGCAAACTCGCAGACGGGCGTCTCGTTGCCGGTGGGCATGAAGCCGGTGTTGACGGAAGGGATGCGCACCAGCTCCTGCTCCAGCGCGATTATTTCGTTGCGGTTGGACTCTACTTGTGCCAGCAGTTCATCGATCTTCGACATGCCACCCTCCTTGCCTCACCGGCCGTTCCTCCGCGCGATACGGAGATGCCCGCGACTCTAGGACTTGCTCCGGCGGAGAGTTACGTAGGTGATGGACGTAGATGTTACCAGGCTTAGAATTCCTCCGATGAGGATATCTATCGGCACCAGGATGAATGGCCAGGTGGATATCGCCACAAAGATCGGCGCGATGTAGGTGGCGTAGGCTGCGCAGCCCAGAAGAAAGCTGTTCTGCGCCGCCTTGCGAAGGTTCTTCTCCTTGACTGCCGGTTCAATCGCAAAGCGGCTGTTGGCGAATGCGATTAGAGAGAAGAACGCAAGCAAGGCGATGATCTCGGGTCCGCCCCACGTATCCGGCTGCTTTCCGAAGCTATCGAAGAGCTCGTCGTTGCCGCTCGCTTCGTAGAGGCTCTCGTACATGCCCAGCGCAATGGGCGATACGTTCCATACTATGTCGATTACCGCGTACACTAGAAACGCTGCTATGAGTCGGACGTAAAGCATATTCACCATTGTCACCTCGTCTGTAGTTTGGAATCCGACACGGTTGCCTCTCGTCGAGACCAGGGAAGCATATAGGATGAGATAACGCACGGGCAAGGTGGCAGTAGGGCGCTGCCCACTTGGCGCCGCCAGGAACTGCTTCTGAACCGATGCAACTCCCATGGGCGGACGAGACCGATGCGGTAGCGAACGGGGCGCCTGCAGTCGCGCTAGAACGTCCTATGTCGATAGACAACGGAGGGAGCTCGGTCTCCTCTGGGAGAAGGCTTATTCACCGGAGTTGCGTTCCTGTTCAATCTGGGCGCAACGCAGGGCTATGGCGTCGTCCAACAACGAGGAATTGGTCCTCGCAAGAATCACGATGTCGTCTCGGAGGATGAGGTCAGACTGTCTGACCTTGTTCTCAGCCCGCCGCTTCGCACCCTCGTGGGGCACTCTCACCTTGAAAAGGTAGTAGGCAAATACGAGGACTGCAACCGCAACCACGCCGGTGAACAGCACGTTCAACAGCTGTATCACGATAACGGAAACTGGAGACACTAAACCAGGATTCGCACTGAGGGGGGCATAGGCGCTCCAGCCGCCGGATACATAAGTCAGATCGTAATAAACCCAGATCAGCAGAACTGCTATCAGGACGACCACGACCACCAAACCCAAGGCTATAAGGAGAGTCCTAATGCCGCCGCTCATCGTGGGATAAGCCTAGCCGAACCATATCCTAACGTCAACGGAACGCGGGATGGCCTACGGGGGAGACCCCTATGGTCACGGAGTCCTCGTAGTAGTCCGAAGTCGGGAAAGCCATCCACCTGGCGAAGGAGGATAGGTACTCAGTGGCTTGGCCTACTCTGCCGCCCCTCCGTTCAGCACGTGAACGTCTCGGAGGTTCCGATACGCGCCCCCGTAATCCAGGCCGTAGCCCACTACAAACACGTCCGGCACATCGAACCCGCAGTAGGTCGGTTCTACGTCGTGTTCGCGGCGGGCGGGCTTGTTCAGCAGGGCGCAAATGCTGACGGACGCCGACCCCAACTCCCGCAGCTTCTGCACCAAGAGGGCGCAAGTAGCCCCCGTATCGACCACGCCTTCCACAATGAGGACGTCCTGCCCCGCAATCCGTTCACGCAGTGGCAGCCAGCTTACCGTTAGCTCTCCTCCCTCCGTGCCCTCGTATCTTCTCATCCGCACCGTTGTCACCGCCACCGGCGTCTCTAACGACCGCATCAGGTCCGCCAGAAAACAGACCGCCCCGTCCATTGCGCCTACCAGGACCAGTTTGGACGGGTCGTAGTCCTTGCGTACCTTGCCTGCAATCTCCTCGACAGCTCGCGCTATCTCTTTCTCGGAGACCAGTATGTCGCCTAGTTCCATCTTCCCTCGTATGCTCTTCAGCGTGTGCCACGGCATTGTATAGTCCCAACGCTGTGCGCTACAAGGCAGACCTTCATTCCCGGGATGCGGCTCCATTACGCGGCAATAATGCTCTGGCAACCTGCCTCAGGAGACCTTACACTGGAGTACGTGGCTAAGAAATGGAAGAGCCGTTTAGTCGTAGGCGCCGCAGCTTTCGCTATCGCAGCCATTCTGGCCTGTAGCGACCCCGCGCCCACACAAACACCAATACCGGAGCTGCCCACGAAGCAGCCGGCGACGCTTGCCCCGACCCCAACACCCTCGCCCGTCCCTCCGGTTGTTCCGACGCCAACTCAGACACCCACACCGACGCCTGAGGTTACGGCAGCGCCAACGGCGACGCCTGCCTCGGTTCCAACGCCAACTGGGTTGCCCCTTCCCACGGCTACTCCTACCCCGGCAGTCGAGCCTGAGCTTGGCCTGCCAGGAGAGCGGATAGACTGGTTCCGCTGCGGACGGTTCGATCTTGAGTGCGGGTTTGTGGAAGTTCCCGCGGACTACCGCGACCCGGAGGCAGGCAGCATCAGAATCGCCGTCAATGTGCACCGCGCCGCGTCTCCGGATGAACGGATAGGCTATTTGCTCGTGAATCCGGGAGGGCCGGGTGAAAGCGGTGTTAGGTTGGTCCACTTTCTTCCATTCGGATTTTTCCCGGATGAACTCCTCGCCCGCTTCGACATAGTCGGCTTCGACCCGCGCGGCGTAGGGGGCTCTGAGCCTGCATTCGCCTGCGGCGAGCCCGGTGAGCAGATCGCGCTGCTTGCCACGATTGACGGTGAAATAGACACTCCCGACGAGATAGCGGCCGGTGAAGCGGCGGCCAACCTCTGCATTCAATCGATGGGGCCGGTCGGCGGCCTGCTGCACAGCCAGTACGTCGCCAGCGACATGGATGAAATACGCAAGGCTTTGGGCGCGGATCAGGTCTCCTATCTGGGATTCTCCTATGGTTCGACGTTGGGGGTCTGGTACGCAACCCTCTTCCCCGAGTCGGTCAGGGCAATGGTCGTTGACGGCGCGGACAACTCGGTTGATCCCGCCGCCACCCAGCAGGAACGGATTGACGAAGTAATCGAGGAGGTTGCGCCCATTGAGAGCTTTCTCGAACAGGCGCTCACCGCCTGCGCTGATCCGCAATGCCCCATATACAACGACGGAGACCCGGTCGGCTACTTCAGGCAGGCCGTTGCCAAGCTGGATATCGTCGATGCCGCGTTGGGTCATCCACACACGGGCTACTTCGGGGTGATATCGACGCTGTACAGCGAAGAGACGTGGCCTAGTCTGTGGCAAGGTCTGTTTGAACTCTACGAAACGGACGACCCTTCCACTCTGCTGGATTTCGCCGACATACAATTTGGCCCGGAACCCACCGCTGCCAGAATCACATCCCACGTCAATTGCCTTGATGGCTGGGTCATATACCCGGAATTGGACCGCGCCACCCGGCTGGACGACTCCGTGGTCATTGACGCAGTCTTGGATGAAATGTTCCCCTTGCTGGCGTTAATAGACCCCGATTTCCCCAGCGCATGCCCTTTCTACGACCAGTTCGCTCCCGACCCTCTGCAGGCGCCTCTCGACGGGGGAGGAGTGCCCATCCTGGTGGTCGGCAACCACTCCGACCCGTTTACTCCCTTCAGCGAGTCCGAAGAGCTTGTATCGGACACGCTCAGCAACGGCTATCTTCTGGAGACCTCCCACTCTTCGCACGTTGTCTATCCGCGGAATGACTGCGTTATCGGTCATGTTCACAGGACGCTGATCGACGGCGTTTACCCCAGCGAGCGGCGGCTCTTCTGCGAGCGGCAAGCCGATGAACCCTCCCGCTGAGTGGGTAGAACCTCTGGCTAAATCGGTTGAATTGCTAGTTGTGCCTAATCAGGATAGACTGAACCTTGAGTGACTGGCCGCCAAGGATTGAAGATGGCATTTGAACCATTCCGCGGCTAGTGGGGGTGCAGAGATGGAGTCTAAGCAGAAGATAGTCTGTGTACTTTATGATGACCCTGCTCAGGGCTATCCGCCGCAATATGCCAGAGAGGATATACCTGTGCTGGCGGAATACCCCGGTGGACAAACGATGCCCTCGCCAAGCGCGGTCGACTTCGTCCCCGGAGAGCTCCTCGGATCGATTTCAGGCGGCTTGGGACTGCGAAAATTCGTCGAGAGCCGCGGCCACAGCCTGGTTGTTACGTCCGACAAAGACGGCCCCGATTCGGCCTTCGAAAAGGAAGTCGTAGATGCCGACGTGGTGATATCGCAGCCTTTCTGGCCCGCATACCTCACCGCGGACCGGATTGCCAAAGCCCCCAACTTGCGGCTGGCTATCACCGCCGGAATCGGTTCCGACCACGTTGACTTGAGGGCGGCCATTGATCGGAACATAACCGTTTGCGAGGTCACCTATTGCAATAGCATCAGCGTCGCGGAGCACGCCGTTATGCAGATACTTGCCCTCGTCAGAGACTACATTCGCCAGTACCACCTGGTTGTGCAAGGCGGCTGGGACATAGCGGACGCTATATCCCGCTCCTATGATATCGAGGGAATGAGCGTAGGCGTGGTGGGCAGCGGGCGTATCGGACTGGCGGTGTTGAAGCGCATGAAGCCCTTTGACGTAGCGCTCCACTACACCGACCGTCACCGGCTCCCCGCTGAGACGGAGGAAGAGTTGGGGCTTACCTTCCATTCCGACGTGGAGTCTCTGGTCAAAGTCTGCGATGTCGTCAGCATCCACGTTCCGCTGCATCCGGAAACGGAGCATCTCTTCAATGATGAGCTGATCTCCAAGATGAAGCGGGGTTCCTACGTGGTCAATACGGCGCGGGGGAAAATTTGCGATAGAGACGCTATCGTGAGGGCGCTCGACAGCGGCCAGCTGGCCGGTTACGCGGGTGACGTCTGGTTTCCCCAGCCGCCGCCTAAGGACCATCCCTGGCGCGCCATGCCCAACCATGCCCTGACCCCGCATACTTCGGGCACTTCTTTGTCCGCTCAAGCTCGTTACGCCGCAGGCGTAAGGGAGATATTGGAGTGCTGGTTCGATGGCAGGCCCATAAGGGACGAATACCTTATCGTGCAAGGCGGCCATCTTGCCGGTGCGGGGGCCCACTCCTACAGCGAGGGGAATACAACGGGAGGTTCCGAGGAAGCTGCTCGCTTTGGCAGATGACACCTTCCACGCGCCTCAGCCGCCTGCCTGGCTAGGCTAGAGCCATGAAGACAAACGGTACATACGATGTAATCGTCATTGGTGTCGGCGGAATGGGTTCCGCCACGGTGTATGAGCTTGCAAGCCGCGGCTTGCGCGTTCTGGGTCTTGAGCGTTTCAGCATACCGCACGATTTAGGATCGTCGCACGGCGTAAACCGCATTATCCGTATGGCCTACTACGAGGAGCCGTCCTACGTACCGCTCCTGCGACGCTCGTACGAGCGCTGGCACGAGCTGGAGGAGATAAGCGGAGAGAAGCTGCTATACACCACCGGCTCATTGGACACCAGCCATGAGGACGGCAGGATTTTTACCGGCTCCTTGCTGTCATGTCGCGAGCATGACCTGGCCCACGAGGTGCTCACCAGCGCCGAGATTACTCAGCGCTTCCCTGGATTCCGCTTCCCGGAGAGCTGGATGGGGGTATACCAGCCCGACGGCGGGTTCGTGCTCTCGGAGAGGTGCATAGTCAACTACGTCTTCGCCGCGCTGGAAAGTGGCGGCGAAGTGAGAGCCCACGAGGCGGTTCGGGAATGGAGCAGCGATGGGAGTACGGTGCGAGTAGAGACCAACCGCGGAACGTACGAGGCAGGGGCGTTGGTCATCACCGCCGGCGCTTGGGCGGGGCCGCTTGTGCCGTCGCTCGACCACTTGCTGGCGCCGGAGCGACAGGTTCTCGGCTGGTTCCAGCCGCTGCGTCCGCATCTCTTTTCGTATGGCAACTGCCCGGTCGTTATCGGTGAGTTTGATGAAGGGCATTACTATGCCCTCCCCGTGTTCGGTATCCCGGGGTTCAAGTTAGGCAAGTACCACCACCTGTATGAGGCGACGACCGCCGACGGCCTGGAGAGGGATTTCCATGATGAGGATGAGGCTGCGTTGCGGAAAGGTTTGGCGCCCTACTTTCCTGATGCCAACGGGCCGGTTCTGTCTCTCAAGCCCTGCATGTTCACCAACACCCCTGACGGGCACTTCATCATCGATGCGTTGCCCGGGTCTCCCAACGTCTTCGTTGCCGCCGGGTTCTCTGGCCACGGATTCAAGTTCTGCAGCGTTATGGGCGAGATCATGGCCGACTTGTCCACGCGGGGACAGACGAACCATGACATCTCGTTCCTCCGCCTTGACCGCCCCGGCCTCCACGCTGCCCCATAGACGCCGCGCCCTCCGCTCAACGGTAATCATAGGGCTTATCGGTCACCTTGACAGTGTCCCTCCACCATTGACGCAATGCCGGGGTTCCTGTGCTATGATTCCCGCGGACTTTATGGGAGAGACGAAATAGGAGGGATCATGGAAGGGCTTAGAAAAGTCGTCGGAGCTTACTTGGTCGCTGTAGCGGTTGTCGTGGCGGTTTTCTTCATAATCAACTCGTTCCTGGTGGACTCGATTGACGTGCTTGATGTCTGGTACGTGCTTGACGTGCTGATGCTTATCGGACTTGGCTTGGCTCTGATATTTAACTATCTTCACAAACGGGAAATTGGGTCGGGGGACTCAGGCCAGCCCGTTACCCGGGGGTACCTGGAAGCCAACGTCGTATTCTTCCTCACCGCGGCAGTGACGATACTGTTCCTGCACAACTGGTTTGCGCTGCTGGCAGAGGGAGGAGACAGCTTGGAAGGCAATCACCAAGCCTGGGTAATATGGGCTGCGGTAGACACGTTGCTTCCTATAGTCTTAGGTGTTACGGGTTGCCGTCTCTGGCGGCAAGCCTCCGGTTCGTGAACGCAAGAGTAAGATATTGACGATGCGACGTGGTTGGTGGCGATGACGTCGATAGCTACTGGTGTTTCCGATTTACTACTGTGATTTGCATCGGCGTGTCCGAGGTCTAGAATGACCGTAATTCACGAATACTGCATCTACGCAATAATGACCGATAAGTGGAGGCGTTGAAGTAATGAGCACACCCGAAGATCTCAAGGGCACTTTCTCGTTTATTGGTGCTTTAGAAGCCGAAGCAACTCTTGAGGCCTACGGCAACAACGCACTTCCACTATTCGCCGTAGGCCTCTACTTGGGGGTCGAAGACTTGGCGAGCTTCGCGACCGACAGCTTAACGGACAGTCCCAACGATAAGAAGGCAGACATAATCTACATCAATGAAGCAGAAGGAATCGCCTGCATCGCCCAAGGGACGACTCTAGCTGATTGGGGAAAGGCTGAGGCTCCAGCGAATAAGGCCAGTGACCTGAATACCGCAGCTGCTTGGCTCTTGAGACAACCGATCGAGGAGATACCTGAGAATATTCGTGGGCAGGCCAAGCTGTTGAGAGACGGTCTCTCTCAAGAAACGATAACAAGGCTCATTTTTGCATACGCCCATAATGCCTTCGAATCAGCGAATGTTGAGCGTGAGTTGCAGGCAACCCGAGAATTGGTACGTGGCCTTGAGATATCCCAGGATTGGGACGTCGACGTTGTCGAGCTTGGCCTAAGAGCTATAGAGGCGTTGCATCTTACATCCCTTGGTTCCATACAAGTCACGGACGAAATCCAATTTCCTGCTACACAACACATTAGAGAGACAGGTTGCGGATGGGAGGCATTCGTAATTTCCATCAATGGCGCTCTACTGTTTGGTCTCTATGAAGAATATAAAAATGCCTTGTTTAGTGCGAATCTGCGTGATTTTCTTGGTGCACGAAGAGCGACCCGGAACGTCAACAACAAGATAAGGACTACAGCCGAGTCGGAATCGAATGTCTTCTACATCTTTAATAACGGTATAACCATCGTCTGTAACAAAGCGGATTATAAGAATGAAACTCTCAACATTCACGGCATTTCAGTCGTCAATGGTGCCCAGACAATCGGCGCCATCCATGCTGCTGGACGAGAGCACGCTAAAAACGTATCAGTTGTTGCAAGAGTAATTGTGGTTGATGACCACACCATGATTCCAGGAATTGTTACTGCGAACAACACGCAGAATGCGATTGTTGCATGGGATAGGAGGAGCAATGATGCCGTGCAGATAAGACTAGGGAAGGAATTCGAAACCAATGGCATCGAATATGTCCATCGAAGAGATAATGCAAGAAGGCCTGCGAACTCGATTTTTGCCGACCAAGTTGGGCAAATGCTCTGCGCATTCGGTGGCAACCTCCAAACAGCCATCCGGGCCAAAGCAGAAATATTCGAAGTGGATACAACATACAACGAAGTTTTTCCAGGAACGCTCGGAATCGGTCACGTCTTTGGCATTCAGACGTTGGGTTGGGCCTATGACGGAGTTAAGCAGGAACTGAAAGCAAAAGTAGCCTCTGGGTCCTTGACTGACTTGGAACAGAGGCAGCTAAAGCTATTGGATTACCCTGCTTCGAAGCAATTTCTGATACGAGTAATGGGCGATCTCAGAGAAGAAATCTCCGGTAGGGGCATAGCCCACCCTCAAGAGTTTGCACTGAAGGATGAAGTAGTAACAGTGGATAGCACCGAAGCCATTTCCGCTTGGTTCAAAGTCATAAATGCTGTCTTGCCAACGATCATCCAAGATTTGCCGGCCGAGGAGTACCAAGTCGTACGTTCCACTGATCACACAAATTCTGTAGTTAGGCGAGTAAAAGGAATAGTAGCTGGTGCCTCAGTATTGCAGCAGGATTTCGAGCACCTAAGGAGTCTTCTTAAGCCGACCTAAGGGCCGGTTGTTGGGGGAGATTCATACGGACAGAGGCCATTTTGCGTCTCACCAGTGCCCCCCTACCCCACCTTGGCGCGCAGGCATCCAAAGAAGCGGTCGAACTGGGACTTCGCCGCGCTGCTCATGAAGCGCTGACCGACTCTGGCTAGGGCGCCGCTCACCCTCACGTCCCCCTCAAAGGCGAGCGTTGTCGCCTCGTCCTCCGCCGTAAGCGAGATTACGGCCTCGCCCGTCACGTTCGTCATCGGCCCGGCTCCCTGGACGACCATCTTGTAAGACGCCGGAGCGTCCTTCTCCGATATCGCCATCGTGCCGCTGAACGATCCTGAGAACATGCCCACCTTCACGGCTACCTCTATCGCGTAGTTGTCGGGCGACACTATGCTGAGCTTCTGCACGCCCGGTATGCAGTCGCTCACCACCGCCGGGTCCAGGAGAGCTTCCCAGACGCGCTCCCGCGGGGCGTCGAACTTGTATGCGCCGCTCATCTTCATGGATGGAATATAGCACGGAGCGCGTCCGCTGTGCGAGGGGAGTGAGCGGGTAGATTGCGAACATTGTAGGGGCGGTTCATGAACCGCCTCTACGGGTTCATGGTTCGACAAAGCCACCATGTAATAGAACGGGATTTCGTAGTGCGTGGGTTGTCTTGTCAACCAAAGGCGTCATTTGTTACACTCCCCCTGACCAGGGCACGGTTCCGCGAAATGCCCGGAAGCAATTCAAGGGGGGTGATGCGTTGTGAATGTCCCAGTTGAGATCACCATCAACGGAAAGGCTTACAGCGGGGAGGTGGAACCGCGCCAGTTGCTTGTCCACTTCATCCGCGAAAACGCAGGCCTGACCGGCACGAAGGTTGGATGCGACACCAGCCAGTGCGGCAGCTGCACCGTTCAGCTTGACGGCGCGACCGCCAAGGCGTGCACGGTGCTCACCGTTCAGGCGTCGGGCAGCTCCATCAAGACAATCGAAGGGCTTTCCGACGGAACCGAGTTGCACCCGCTTCAGGAAGCGTTCTGGAACAAACACGGCCTGCAATGCGGGTTCTGCACGCCCGGAATGATACTGGCGGCGGAGGAGTTGCTACGCACCAACCCCTCGCCGACGCGCGAGGAGATTCGCCACGGTCTGGAGGGCAACATCTGTCGATGCACCGGATACCAGAATATCGTGCGCGCGGTCGAAGAGGCCGCCGGCGCGATGGGAGGCGGTTGAGCCATGACTACACGAGTATTCAGTTCAGGCATTCGTCGTCGTGAGGACCCCAGGCTCATCACGGGCCGGGCTTCGTACACGGACGACATCAAGCTGCCCGGCATGGTGCACGCTGCGATACTTCGCAGCCCCTACGCCCACGCCAACGTCAAGTCCATCGACACCAGCAGCGCAGTTGACCAGCCGGGCGTCATCGCGGTCTACACGGGAGCGGACACGGAGGGCGCGCTGAACGGCATTCCCTGCGCCTGGCTCATACCCAACTCCGACCTGAAGACTCCGGCGCATCCCGCCATTGCCACGGACAAGGTGCGCTACGTCGGGGACGCGGTCGCCGTGGTTGTTGCCGAGACACGCTACCAGGCAGAGGACGCGCTTGAGCACATTGCGGTGGAGTACGAACCTCTGGACGTGGTCATTAACCCCAAGGATGCGGCGCAGGAAGGCGCGCCTCAGCTCCACGACGACGTTCCCAACAACCTCGCCTTTACCTGGGCGGTGGCCGGCGGCGACACCGATGCCGCCTTCGCCGATGCGGAGGTCACCGTCAGCGACGTCATTACGCTGCCCAGGCTCATCGCCAACCCAATGGAACCCCGCTCAGCGATAGCGCAGTGGGTGGGCCCAACCGGTGAGTTGACGCTGTGGAGCACGTCGCAGAACCCGCACATCGCGCGGTTCCTCTCCTCGGTCGTCACGGGTGTGCCGGAACACAAGATACGCGTCATCGCGCCGGAGGTCGGCGGCGGATTCGGGAGCAAGATCCCGTACTACCCCGACGAGGCAATTGCGTCCTTCTGTTCCATGCAATTGGGCGTGCCCGTTAAATGGACGGAGACCCGCAGCGAGAACTACCTGATCACCACCCAGGGCCGAGACCACATCGAAGAGGTGGAGATGTCGTCTACCGCCGACGGGAAGATTACGGGCCTCCGCACCACGGTCTACGCCGGGCTGGGCGCGTATCTCTCGACGGCAAGCCCGGGCATCCCGACCATCCTGCACGGCCTGATGTACTCCGGCGCCTACGACATACCGAACATCAGCGGCACGGTCTACGGTGTGTTCAACAACGGAACGCCGGTGGACGCCTACCGCGGCGCGGGCCGTCCCGAGGCGACCATGCTGGTGGAACGCCTGGTCGACCTGCTCGCCGCCAAGCTGGGCATGGACGCTGCGGAACTGCGCCGCAAGAACCTGATCCCCAAGTTCGAGAACGGCCACGACGTTGCCACCGGCCTCACCTACGACAGCGGCGACTACGAGGCCACGCTGGACACCTGCCTCGACGCGGCGGACTACGCGTCGCTGCGCGCTGAGCAGGAAAAGGCTCGCCAGGAAGGCCGCTACATCGGCATCGGCGTCGCTACTTACGTCGAGATATGCGGCCTTGGCCCTTCCCAGGTGGCGGGCGCGGTCGGCTTCCAGGGTGGACTCTGGGAGAGCGCCATCGTTCGCTTCCACCCCACGGGTAAGGTGAACGTGATGATCGGCTCCTCACCGCATGGACAGGGAGAGGAGACCACCTTCGCCCAGATTGTGGCCGAGGAGGTCGGCGTGGACGTGGACGACGTTGAGATCATCCACGGCGACACCGACCTGACACCGATGGGCTGGGGCACGTACGGCAGCCGCACCACGGCGGTTTCCGGCGCGGCGGTGACGCTGGCGACGCGCAAGATCAAGGAGAAGTCGAAGGCGCTGGCTGCTCACCTGCTGGAGGCCGCTGCCGAGGACATCGAGTACGAGGACGGCAGATTCTTCGTGAAGGGGTCGCCCGACCAGCACAAGACCATACAGGACATCGCGCTCATGGCCAACGTGGCTTGGGATATGCCGGAGGGCATGGAGCCTGGCCTGGAAGCCAGCGCATTCTACGACCCGCCGAACTTCACCTACCCCTTCGGCGCGCACTTGGCTGTGGTCGAAGTCGACCCTGCCACCGGCCAGATCGACCTTCAGAAGTACTACGCCGTCGACGACTGCGGGGTGCAGATAAACCCCATGATCGTCGAGGGCCAGGTGCACGGCGGCGTGGCTCAGGGAGTGGGCCCGGTGCTCTGGGAGGGCGTCGTCTACGATGAAGACGGCCAGCCCCTCACCGGCACCATGCTCGACTACGCCCTGCCCAGGGCGGACGGCCTGCCGGACATTGAGGTGCAGTCCAACACAACGCCCTCGCCGCACCATCCGCTGGGGGTGAAGGGCGTGGGAGAGGCCGGGACCATCGCATCTACGCCCACGGTCTACAACGCCGTGATGGACGCCCTGCGGCCACTGGGGATCAATCGCATCGACATGCCGCTCACGCCCGAAAAGGTGTGGCGGGCCATCCAGGACACACGGAACGGAGGGTAGCCATGTATCCAGCTAATACGACTTACCATCGCGCCGGTTCGGTATCCGAGGCGGTGCAGTTACTCGCCGGAAACGAAGGCGCAAAGGTGCTGGCCGGCGGCCACAGCCTCATTCCGATGATGAAGCTGCGCCTGGCCGCGCCCGCCGCGCTGGTGGACATCGGCCACATAGCCGCGCTCAGGGGCATCACCGCCTCTGCCGACGGCCTGGCCATCGGCGCGCTGACTACCTTCGCTGAGATAGCGTCGAGCGACCTCGTCAATGAGCGCGCGCCGCTGCTGGCGGAGGCTACGGGCGTGGTGGGAGACCCCGCCGTGCGCAACCGCGGCACCATCGGGGGTAACGTGTCTCACGGCGACCCGGCCTCCGACCCGCCAACGGCCCTCACCGCCCTTGGCGCGACCTATAACGTGAGCGGTCCGGGCGGCGAGCGCAGCATCGCAGCGTCCGATTTTGCTACGGGTCTGCTGGAGAACGCCCTGGAGGACAACGAGATACTGACCGGCGTGTCGGTTCCCTCTCTTCCTTCCGGCTCCGGCTCGGCGTACCTCAAGTTCCCTCACCCCGCCTCGCGCTACGCAGTCGTTGGCGCGGCGGTCATCGTCACGGCGCAGGGTGGAAGCTGCTCCTCGGCCAGCGTGGTCGTTGGCGGCGTGGAGACAACGCCAACCAGGGCGTCCTCCGTTGAGGCGGCGCTGGTCGGATCGGACCTGAGCGATGGCGCGCTGGACGCGGCGGCCGCTGCAATCGCAAGCGACTTGACCGGCGATCCCATGAGCGACATCTTCGCCTCCGATGAGTACAGGAGAGCGATGGCGGTAGTGTATCTGCGCCGCGCTCTCGGAATTGCCGCATCGCGGGCGGGCTAGGGCTTCTCAGGAACTTTATGTAACCTCTTCCCCCTTGATGGGGGAAGATTGAGATGGGGGTGAGTTTGCCTCCATCCTAATCTTCCGCCCTATCTGTTTGCCCGATAGGGTCGCAGGACTCAGGAGGACGTGAACTTGGAGCAAACGCCCGTAGCTTCCATGCCAACCTCGGTTGACGAACTGCAAGCCGCTCTCCGCAACGAACTGTACGTGGCCGACCGGGCCTTGGCCATGTCAATCTACCTCGCCCTGCGGCTGAGGCGACCCCTGTTCCTGGAAGGGGAGGCGGGCGTCGGCAAGACGGAAGTGGCAAAAGCGCTCTCCTCCGCGCTTGGCGCGCGCCTCATACGGCTGCAATGCTACGAAGGGCTGGACGTTAGCCAGGCCGTCTATGAGTGGAACTACTCCCGCCAGCTCCTGCACATCAGGCTCTTGGAGGCGTCCGGCGATGTTGACCGAAAGGATGCCGAGAGGGAGCTGTTCAGCGAGGAGTTCCTCATCAAGCGTCCGCTTCTCCAGGCCCTCGAGGGCGCGGAGCCGACGGTGCTGCTCATAGACGAGCTTGACCGCGCCGATGAAGAGTTCGAAGGCTACCTTCTGGAGATGCTCTCCGATTTCCAGATCACCATCCCGGAGGTCGGAACCTATAAAGCCGATGAACCCCCTGTCGTGGTCATCACCTCCAACCGGACGCGTGAAATCCACGACGCTCTGAAGCGCCGCTGCCTCTACTACTGGATCGACTATCCCGACCTCGACAAGGAGATGCAGATCGTGCGCAGCAAGGTTCCCGAAGCGAGCCGGACGCTGGCCGGGCAGGTAACCTCCTTCGTACAGGAGTTGCGGGCAACCGAGCTTTACAAAGTCCCCGGTGTCGCTGAAACCCTCGACTGGACGGCGGCGCTGGTAAGCCTGAACGAGAACAAGCTCAGCCCGTCCGTCATCGACGATACGCTGGGCGTCATGCTGAAGTACCGCGAGGACGTGCAGATGGTGAGGGGAGAGCAGACCCGCGCTCTGCTCAACCGGGCCTTGCATCGCGGGACGCGGCGCGGTGGCAGGCGTGGCTAACGAGCAGTCCGGTCACGTCCTCCACAACCTGCTGCTCTTTGGCCGCCTTCTCAGGCGTCTCGGCCTCAACGTTCACCAGGGACGCATGGTGGACGCAATTCATGTGCTGGAGGACATCGGCATGACGCGCCGAGTGGACGTGCGCTCGGCTCTGCGCACCCTCCTCGTGCATCGAAGGGAAGACCTTCCGCTATTCGATGAGGCGTTCGACGTGTTCTGGCGGCAGCGCAAAGACCGTATGTCGTCGATGGATCTGCGTTCCATGGGAGAGCAGCGTCGTTATCGCAGGGTGGAAGCAGGCCCGCCTCCGCCGGGGCAGTCCTCCGACGGCTCCGATTTGCAACCCCAAGACCCGGATGAGCAGTACGACCGCATCGACCTGACGCGGACGTTCAGCGCGCGTGAAGTGCTGCGGGAGAAGGACTTCGCTGAGTTCACGCCTGAGGAGACGCTGCAGGCCAGGCAGTTGATGGCCACGCTCCAATGGAGTCCCGGTCTGAGGCTGACCCGTCGCAAGAAGCGGGGTAGGGGGCCCGCCCTGGACGTGCGGCGCACCCTGCGTGACAGCGCGCAGTTCGGCGGCGAGATGCTGCATCTGAGGACGCGGCGTCGCAAGGAGAAACCCCGCCGTCTGGTGATCATCTGCGACGTGAGCGGCTCTATGGAGCGTTACACCCGCATGCTGCTTCACTTCATCCACAGCCTCTACGCGGGCTTGGAGAACCAGGTCGAGGCGTTCCTCTTCGCCACGCGGCTCACCCGCATCACCAAGCAGCTGGAACGGCGCGATATAGACCAAGCAGTCAGCGAGGTCGCCAAGGCCGTGCCCGACTGGTCGGGCGGGACGCGCATCGGAGCTGCGCTCAGGGAGTTCAACTTCGGATGGGCGCGTAGGACGCTGGGCTGGGGGTCTATCGTGCTCATAGTGTCCGACGGCTGGGACAGGGGAGAGCCGGAGACGCTTAGCGAAGAGATGGCTCGCCTGCAAAGAAGCTGCCGCCGCCTCATATGGTTGAACCCCCTGGCCGGAGCCGAAGACTACGAGCCGCTGACCCAGGGAATGCGCGCCGCCGCGCCCTACGTCGATGACCTGCTGCCGGTGCATAACCTGGCCGCCCTGCTTGACCTGGCAACCTACCTGAACGGCCTCGCTACGAGTTGGCCGGTGCGAAGGCAGTCCGTTCCCCCGCCTACGGAGGCTGCTGACGCCGTGGACTCCACGCCCACCCAACGCTCTTGGCACACCCAAGCGAATCCCTCCTTCCGCCACCCCATGTGGGGCCGCGGCTCACAGTCAAGTTGATGCAACGACCATGAAACGGAATAATGGTAGGGATGCATATCATACCGTGAGCCTGAGTTGCCCGACACTACGGCTGCCTCGGTGTTCGCCTGACTGGAAGAGGTGGACTACCGGAACAACAAGGACTGGAAGCTGTTACCCTGCTTGGGAGAGAGGTACGCTGGGCAGGAGACT
This sequence comes from Dehalococcoidia bacterium, assembly GCA_963667055.2. Lineage (GTDB taxonomy): Bacteria > Chloroflexota > Dehalococcoidia > Lucifugimonadales > QGNO01 > DAOUJH01. Next base: position 85,804 of record OY762956.1, on the reverse strand, counting down.
TTACTGCTACGCCTTGTAAAGTGGCAGCATGTGACCATGGTCGTGACTATGGTAATATAGAAACAGGTCAGGAGGAACGACGTAGTGGATGCAAACAGCGATACATCAAGCGGCAAGCGGACCATGAAGGCGTCTGAGTTCAAGGCCAAATGCCTTCAACTCATGGATGAGGTGGCATACGGCGGAAGCGAGATCATCATCACCAAGAACGGGAAGCCGGTCTCCCGCCTGGTGCCATACCGGGAACGCCCTAAGTCGTTCTTTGGCGTCGACAAAGGTAGGATCGAGGTACTTGGCGACATTGTCTCTCCTATGCCCGCGCAGTGGTTCGAAGACACGGATAATGATGATGAGGCGCTGTTTTGATTCTCCTCGACACGCATGTATTGGTCTGGGTGCGAACTGGGGATCATAGGCTGGGCCGCCGGACGCGCGGTCTGCTGGAAACTGCCTTGCAAGAGGGTAATGCCGCCGTTTCTGCCATAACCTTTTGGGAAGCTGGAATGCGCGCCCAGAAGGGTATGCTTGGCCTTGGCCGGCACCTGGAGACATGGCGCCAGGAACTGATTGAGGCCGGCATAGTTGAGATACCCGTGAATGGCGTCATTGCAGCTCGGGCAGGCCTGTTGACTGAAATGCACGGCGATCCCGCTGACCGTATCATCGTGGCTACGGCGCTGGAGGGCCACAGGCTCATTACCGCCGACGAACGCATACTGGGATGGAGCGGGGACCTCAGTCGGCTGGATGCCAGGGAGTGATGGCTGCTCGAACCGGCGACTCACCACGCAGGATGCAGTCGCCAGTGGCCGAGTTGGCGATCTGTATCGTAAAGTTGGCCCAAAGTAGCTTTCGCCAATGACCTCACAGAACAACATCCGCTTCGGCAACACAACCATCGACTACCAGGTTCGCCGCAGCAAACGGCGCAAGAAGACAATCCAGATAATCCTGAGCGATAGCGGCGTGCGTGTTCTGGCGCCAATGGCCACGCCCGACAGTGAACTGCAGGCCATCGTGCGGAAGCGTGCCCCTTGGATCCTGAAACACGTTTCCCAATCGAAGTTGGACGCCGAACCTATGCGATTCGTCAGCGGCGAGACTTTGCCCTATCTGGGCCGCAACGTCCCCTTGCATGTCGATACCGCCAACCTACTTGTCCCAAGCGTTCGTCTCGACCGCTGGCGATTCAGGATTGCCGTGCCGGACTCCCTGAGTGGTGAGGAACGCCACCAATCGATTCGCGGGGCCGTCGTCCAGTGGTATCAGGAACGCGCCGCCGAGCGGCTGGCGGAGACTGTGGAACGCTGGTGGCCCCGGTTAGGCCGTGGAGAGATGTCGCGCGTACTCATCGGTGACCAGCGCCGGATCTGGGGGAGTTGCGCGCCGGATGGCACGCTCCGTTTCAACTGGCGTGCCATCATGATGAAACCGGCCCTCATCGAGTACCTGGTCGTACACGAACTGGCGCATCTGACCCACCGCAACCACTCGAAGGACTTCTGGGGCTGGGTGTCAGAGGCGATGCCGGATGCCCAGCAGCTACGAAAAACCCTCCGAGAGGAAGGGCGCAGGCTTCCCTTGTAATTTCCCTTTCGGGCTACTCACCCAGTCTGAACGGGGGGTACCTGTCCGTGGTCAGAAGAAAGGCATAGGCCGCGACTCTGTAGCTCCAGCGCGATACTCCGACAACGAAGGCAAACATGCCTTGGGGATAACTTCCGGTTATCAGTATCGCTAGCCACGCAATGACGGTTACGATGAACGCAACCACGCCCAGGATGATCAGAACTATGTAGTGAGGGATGGCCAGCAGCCACTTGATCAGGGGCAGGAACCTGTTCAGTTGCTCTTCCGCAGCGGGGTACGGTATATCCAGGTGAACGGATTGCTCCTCGTCCGTGGAGGGGTACTCGTCACGAAGAAGGAGCAAGTACGCGCCCACCCTTGCGCCGAACCTCTGTAGCTCCAGGTTCCAGTCGAACCACCAGCGAGGATACTTCCTCCTGAACAAGAGCATCAGAACCACGGCAAGCCACAATACGCCGCCCGCGGACAGAGGATAGAGCATCCTATCCAAATCCGCGTCGCCGCTTGCGGAGTACCCGCTTACCAGAGAGATGACTACTATTATGGGTATGGCCAGGATCAGCCTGAACAGAGCGGTCAACCTGTTCCTGGGACCTTCGGGATAGTCTACGTTGAACGCCACCGGGTAGGCATCCACTGAATAAACTGCCATTTCACTACACCTCCCACCGGAATCGGAACTTTAACAGTCCCCAGTATATTACCATCCTTACCTCCCCTGGTGCGGTATCTCTATTGCTACCTTGTGCGGCTATCTTGTGGACTGGCGCACTTCCTCCGGTTCATGGCTGTGCCATTCCCCACTTCCCCATATGCCGCCGTACTGCTAACATGCGCTCATGATTACATCGCACACCAGCCTGTTCACCACGCAATACGAAAAATCTACCGTCCCCTCCACCGTCTTGCCCGCGCAGCCTGGCATCCAAAACACCCGACTCCATACCCTCAACTTTGCCCCGAAATCTGATTCGTTTCTCACCTCCGCCAAAATTTGCTTCGCATTTAGCCTTGTACTTAACATAACGTTGGAAACGAATCCCTTTCTCAGGCACAACACAACTCCACCGTTGCACGCCATCTCATGCCTGACAACCCTTTTCACGACACCCCAAAATCGAGTTATGTCAAGTAAAGTCAACCATCAATCGGGCCGCCCCGGAGGTCGGCGCTAGGAGGAGACCATGAGCAACAAGCGACTGTGGAAACGTTTGGAGGAGCGGCTGACTCGCAAGATAGACGGCTTTGCCGGAGTAGCCGGAGTCTCGGTGAAAGACCTGACCCGCGGCGACGGCGTGTCGGTGTATGGCGGCGATGAGTTTCCCACCGCGTCCACCATCAAGATACACATTCTGACCCGCCTGTTGACCCGCGCCGAAGCGGGTGAGATAGACCTCTCCGAACGCGTCAGAATAACTCCCGACAAGCGCGGAGCGGGCAGCGGCGTGCTCCAGTACATGGAAGACGAACCTGATGTTTCCATATTGGACATCGCTATTCTGATGATCATCGTCTCGGACAACACGGCGACCAACCTCTGCATCGACTGGGCCGGCATGAACGAAACCAACGCGATGCTCCGTGAGATGGGCCTTACCGCGACGAAGCTGCGGCGCAAGATGATGGACGCCGAAGCCATACACCGCGGCGATGAGAACGTATCGACGCCCAACGAGCTTGTAGCCATGTTGGAGATGCTGTACCAGGGCAAGCCCTCGCCCAAAGTGGCGGAGCAGGCGCTGCGCATCATCAGCAAGCCTAAGTCCGCCCCCTTGAACCGGGCGGTACCCTCAGGCCTCGTAGTCGCCAACAAGCCGGGCGGCATGGAACGGGTGCGCTGCGACGCGGGAATCGTCTACTTGGGGGACAGGCCCTACGCCATAGCGGTGATGACCAACTTCGGACTGGAGGACGGCATACGCCAAGAGGCGTTCATCGTCGACGTGGTGCAGGACGTGCATCAGACTATGGCCGTGCTGGACGCCACCAACGACTTCGGCCTGGGCGTGCCCAAGTACACGGGAGGGTAGGGGAGTCAAGACCCGTAGCGTCGCTGCCGTCCCTGGTAGCTCCTCAAAGCTCGCAGGAAGTCCAGCTTGCGGAAGGCGGGCCAGAAGGCGTCGCAGAAGTACAGCTCGCTGTACACGCTCTGCCAGAGTAGGAAGCCGCTCAAGCGGGTCTCTCCGCTTGTCCGGATGATAAGGTCGGGTTCAGGCACGTGCGGCGCATAGAGGTGCTGTCGCACTTCATCAACCGATATACTATCCGCTACTTCCGATATAGAGGCTCCGTTCTCACCGCGAGACAGCAGCAGCCTCCTCAATGCGTCCAGTATCTCGTCACGGCCTCCATAGCCGATGGCTATGTTCAACTGCCACGGCCCAGCGGACGCCGTCATCTCCTCCACCCGCTTGATCTTGTCGCGCAGTTCTTCGCTTAGGCTATCGGCGCGTCCAATGACGTTGACCTGCCGCTGGGCGTGCTTGCTGGGATCGACCAGCCACTGGTCCAGTTTGGTTCCAACCAGGGAGAACACCTTTTCAAGCTCCTCCGGGGTGCGCTTCAGGTTGTCCGTGGACAGCCCCCACAGGGTGACCACGGGTATACGCAGTTCGTCGCACCACTGAATCACCTCGGCGGCCTTGTCGGCGCCAATGCGGTGACCTTCGGCAACGTCGATCAATCCCTGCATCCTGGCAAAACGCCTGTTGCCGTCCAGGATCATAGCCACGTGCCGGGGAAGCGGCTGCCGCTTGATCTGGGCCAGGAGCCTGTTGGTGTAAAGGCCGCGCATGAACGACCCCAACAGCCTCACCGGCGCCGCGCCGGCCATGAGAGGCTTCGCGATGCGCCCCATGCCGGGGGATGTTTTTCTATCGACGGTAGTTACTGAACTGGCTGACTGGTCCAAGTATGCCTTGCCCTCAAACATTGTCTAATTAGAGTACCACTACCTGTAAAGACGGATATACGTGCAAATGGGTAGACGCTCCTGTTTCGTCGTTGCGAGGAACGAAGCGATCCGGTGTGGCGGACATGCGTGTGGGCAATCCGGTGGAGCGGGGGACGGGACTCGAACCCGCGACAGCCTGCTTGGAAGGCAGGGGCTCTACCACTGAGCTACCCCCGCTGGGGTAAACCCTAGTTTATAGCATTGCCTCGCGGTTGGCTACGTTACCTTGACCCGCAGCCAGCGGCCCGCCATGAAATACGGCATGTACAAGCCAAACCGGGCCACCATGGCTATTACAATCGCCCACGCTATGCCGAATTCGTTGAGATGGGCCAGCACCGGCAGAGTGAACGACGTCCCGAACAGGCCGAAAGTATGGGTCGCGCCGGTCAGCATCAGGGCCAGCGGGATCTCCAGCACCCACATGCTGAGCAGAGTGACAAACATTGGAGCCAGGGTATCCCCCGCCGTGTTGAACGACTGTCCCAAGACCTGCCCCGCGCCAAGGAAGACCAGGCTCAACGCCTGGATGCGCAGCCAGGTGGTCGCCAGGGCCGCCAGTTCCGGGTCGCGGGTGAACATCTGCACCAGCAGCGGCGCTAGGGCAAAGAGCAGCGACGTCAACACCAAACCAATCGCGAAGACAAAGATCAGCGCCCACTTCACCGTCATTCGGGCCCTTTCCGGCCTGCCCGCGCCCAGGTTCTGACCCACCAGCACGCCGGAGGCCCGTCCCAGGCCGCCGCTGCCCAGTTGCGCCAGGTTCTCGGTGCGGCGTCCCAGCGAGAACGCGGCCACGGCAAGCGTGCCGAACTGGGCCGCCAGCCCTACCACCACCAGCTGGGCTATCGACCGCTCCATTCCCGTTACCGACGCCGGCGCTCCTATCCTGATCAGCCGGCCCAGGACGGGGAAGTCGAGCCGGTAGCCTCTCAGCGAAAGGTGGAGGCGGGACGATCCTCGGAACAGTACGCGAAGGTTCCAAGTTGTGCCCAGGCTTTGCGCCAGCACGTCGGCCATGGCCGCTCCGGCGATTCCCATTTCGGGAAGGCCCAGCCAGCCGAAGATGAGGAAGGGGGTCAGGGCTAAGTGCGTGGCCCTGGTCAGCATGGTCGCCTTCATTGGCGTTATGGCGTCGCCGGAGGCCACCAGCGCGGAACCGCTAGTCTGCCGGAACGCCATCGCGCCCGTGCCAATGAACTGGATGCGCAGGTAGAGCGAACCGGAGTCGATGATGTCCTCGCTGAGGCCCAGCACCCGCATCAGGGGAACGGTGAGGAACACCCCGATCAGCACCATGATCAGAGAGTAGCCCGCGCTGAGGGTGAACCCCTGAAGGGCGTAGTGGTTGGCCAGCGCCGGGTTCACCGCGCCAATGGCCCTGGACACCGTGGCCCGCATGGCGGTGTCCAGCCCCAGCCGTCCCGTCATCACAAGCATCTTGTAGCTTTGCCCTATGCCCACACCGGCAATGGCGCTGGCGCTGATGAACCCCGCCCAAACCAGGTCGGCCAACTGGTCGACGACGTTGATGACGTTTTCCACCATCTGAGGCCAGGCCAGCCACCACAGGTTGCGGGGTATGCTTCCTCTGGTCAGGTCCTTCCCGTAGCGCGCCGGTCGCTGGCGGCTCTGCGAAACGGCCGCCTTCACGCCCGGCGTTGACGGCGGACGTTCCGGTACCTGCGGCGTGTCGGTGGAGTCGTCGGGCAAGTTGCTCCTTGCTGAGGAAGTCGTGCTTAGCCGCACCATACGACTATCGGCCAGTGCGGTCAATGACCATGCTTGTCAATTCACTGGCCGTTGGATATAGTAGCCCAGCACAGCAAGGCCGGTTGAAAACCAGCGCGCCCGGCGACGACGGACGCGCGTCAATTCGTGACAGGGGGTGCCCGTTATGTTGCCTGCCGCTCTGGACGACATCAAAGTCTTGGATATCAGCCAGGGAATCTCAGGTTCGTATTGCGCCAAGCTCCTCGCCGACTTTGGAGCCGACGTTATAAAGGTCGAGCCACCGGGAGGCGAGTTGCTGAGGTCGATAGGCCCGTTCTTCGACGATGACCCCAACCCGGAAAAGAGCCTGATACACATCGTGCTCAACAACAACAAGCGGGGCGTCACCCTTAATTTAGAAACGTCGTCCGGGGCCAGGCTGCTCAAGCGGCTGGCGCAGGGAGCCGACGTTGTAATCGAGAACTACCAGCCTGGCTATCTGGACTCGCTGGGGCTGGGTTTCGAGGATTTGGAAAAGGTGAACCCCAAGATCATACTGACTTCCATAACTGGGTTCGGGCAGTCCGGTCCATACCGTGACTACAAGAGCGACGACATAGTGGCCTACGCTATGGGCGGCATCATGGCGTTCAGCGGCACCAGGGACAGGGAGCCGCTGAAGCACGGCGGCTTCCAGTCGCAGTACGAGGCCGGGCTCAATGGAGCCATAGCCACCGGCTTCGCCCTCTTTGCCAGGGACTTCGACGGCGAAAGCCAGCACATAGACGTTTCCGCGCAAGAGGCCGTGAACGCGTCGCTGGTGATGAACCAGCCCCTGTTCTCCTTTAGCGGGGCGGTCCAGGGACGTCGCAATGCCAAGGGCGCTATGTACACCCACATCATGCCTTGCAAGGACGGCTACTTCGTGAGCCAGACAGGGGCCAGGGCCACATGGGACGACCAGGTGCGGTTCTACGGCAGGCCGGAACTGGCCGAAGAGCGGTTCGCCAACCCGGTGCAGCGTCTGGATCACGGTGAAGAGTTCGACTCTATCCTTGTGGATGCCGTCAAAGACCGCACCATGAAGGAGATGTTCAAGACTGCGTCGGAGGAGTACGGAATGCTGTTCGGCATATCGCAGACTCCGGGAGACCTTATGGATTGCCCTCAGCTTGCTGACAGAGAGTTCTACCAGGATATAGAGCACCCCGTCATAGGCAAGACCAAGATTCCGTTCAGGCTTTTCAATATAACGGAGAGTCCGTTCCAGCAGAGGATTCCCGCGCCGCTGCTGGGCCAGCACAACGAAGAGGTCTATACGGAGACAATGGGCTACTCTAAAGAGGACCTGATAAGACTCCGTGAATTGAACATCATCTAAGACGCACTTATACGCGTAGAACCAAGGAGCTGAGAGAATGGGTAGACTGCCATTGGAAGGAATCAGAATAGTAGACACCTCCGCCATCTTCGCGTTCCCCTACGCGGCAGGGGTAATGGCCGATCTTGGCGCTGAGGTCATCAAGATAGAGGGCCCCACTCGCGTCGAGCCGATACGCACCGGCATGCTTTCCGGCGCATACCCCGAAAACGACCCAGGCGCGGACCCCTGGAACCGCACGCCCACTTTCCACGTGGTGAACCGGGGCAAGAAGTCGCTGGTGCTCGATCTGCGCAACCCGGAAGGGCTGAAGGTTCTCAAGGAGCTTGTGCTTACGGCGGACGTCTTCATGGAGAACTTCACGCCCAGGGTTACCCGCAACTGGGGCATGGACTGGCCCAAGCTGAAGGAGATGAAGCCTGACATCATCATGATGTCCAACACCGGATACGGCCACGGCACGGGCCCCTATTCGGACTATCCGGCGGTGGCTACGTCGCAGGAGGCCACCCATGGCCTGACCCACCTCACCGGATACAACGGAGACATTCCCTCCAAGGTAGGCCAGTCCTACGTGGACTTTGTGGCCTCGTGGACGTGTCTGTTCTCTCTTTCTATGGCGCTAAGGCACCGCAAGAAAACGGGAAAGGGCATGTGGGTCGACATCGGCATGTATCAGCTTGGCGTGTTCCACATCAGCGAATACCTCATGGAATGGATAGCCAACGGCAAGGATAGCTCCAAGCGCATAGGGAATCGCCATCCGTGGTTCGCTCCGCAGGGTTGCTATCCCTGCGCCGACAAAGACGGCTGGGCCGTGCTCTCTGTGCGCGACGACCACGAGTGGGAAGCGCTTTGTCGCACCATGGGCAGAGAAGACCTGGTGGACGATCCCAAGTACATTGGCCACTTGAACCGCTGGAAGCGCCACGATGAGCTTGACGGCATCATCAAAGAGTGGACCAAGAAGCATAGCAAGTGGGACGTAATGGAGAAATTGCAGGATGCGGGTGTGCCCGCGGGGCCGGTTATGGACTCCCGCGATATGAACACCAACGTACATTACTGGGAGCGCGGCTTCCTGGAGAGAGTTCCTTCGGACGACCCCACCCTGGGTACTCGGGTGCTCATGGGCCGGCCCTGGAAGCTGAGCAATACTCCGGTCTCAATAAAGGGTCCCGGCCCCAAGCTGGGCGAGGGCAACCACCGCTACATAGTGGAAGAGCTTGGCCATTCCGAGGAGGAGTACCAGAAGCTCATTGAAGAGAACGTGACCGCCGATAGCCCGGTTGACAAGCGTCCGATTCCAACAAGCAGTCTTGATGACATGGTGTCCAAGGGCGTATACGGCTACTGGGATCCGGAATACAAGGAAAAGCTCGGCATATAGCCGGAGTGCTGAATAGCAAAGCTCGCGAGGTGCAGTATGAACATAGGTGACAATGTCCCGGACGTTGGGTTCACTACCGGAGACCGCCAGGAAATCAGACTGGCGGATTTCAAAGGAAAGCAGAACGTAATCATCGCCTTCTACGCCAGGGCTTTCACCGGCGGCTGAGAGCGAGAGCTGCGGAAGTTCCAGAGCCTGCTCTCGGACTTCCAGCGGCTGGACACCCAGGTTCTGGGTGCAAGCACAGACGCCGCGCCGTCTCAGGGCGCCTTCGCCGGGCACTGCGGGCTGGAGTTCCCCTTGGTGTCCGACTTTCCCAAGTTTGAAGCCTCCAGGGCTTTCGGAGTCTTCAATGAGGAGACCATTGGAGTTAGCCGGATCACGTTCGTCATAGACAAAGAGGGCGTGGTCAGACACATCGTCCAGGATGCTCAAAGCATGGAACAGCACGCCGAAGAGTCGCTTGAGGCGGTGAAGAAGTTCAGCGACTCCTGATTCCGTCCGCCTCGTTGGCCTGCCTGCCAATAACGAATGTAGGGGCGGGTTTCAAACCCGCCCCTACGGGTGCGGGCCGCCGTTCGCCGTTGACAAGGCCGCCCAGTTGAGCAATCATTGAAGCCTGCGTAATTACGGGCCCGTAGCTCAGTGGCAGAGCGGTCGGCTCATAACCGATTGGTCGTTGGTTCGAATCCAGCCGGGCCCACCACGCTTGGACGGGCTAGACTGTACCCCGTCCCAAACAGGGCAGTCCGGTCGATTGTAGTTACGTCTGCATTATCTGGATCAGGTTGCCGCAGGTGTCGTCAAAGACCGCAATAGTGACGTTGGCCATTTCTGTTGGCTCCATCGTAAAAGCTACGCCCAGTGACTTCAGTTTCTCATACTCTGCACGGATGTCCGTAACGCCAAAGGACGCCGCTGGGATGCCTTGGTCAAATAGCCCTTTCTGATATTCTTGCGCTACCGGGTTGTCATTCGGTTCAAGCAGAAGTTCGGTCCCATCCGGGTCATCGGGCGAGACGACGGTAATCCACTTGAATTGCCCCACAGGGACGTCATGCTTCTTCAAAAAGCCGAGGGTCTCCGTGTAGAACCTCAGAGCTTCGTCCTGGTCACTTACGAAAACGCTGGTGAGTATAATGCGCATATCCGGCCTCCTTTTCTCTTCATAGTGTCACTTGAGCCATCGGTTCACGACAGTCCTCAGAGGTTCATCGTTGAAGACAAGCATCCGATATTTGCCGCGCTTCTCTGAGCTTACGAGCCCCGCTTTTTCTAAGACATCAATGTGCTTGGCTAAGGCCTGTCGGGAGATGGCGACTTTGTGTCGCATGATCAAGCGTGCCGTGAGCTCGTAGAGCGTCTGCTCCTTGCGCTCAGAGAACTCGTCCAGCATCAACCTCCGTGTTGGGTCAGCGAGCGCCCTGAAGACTAGGTCTTTGTCCATACATTCATACAATAAGCAATCACAGGGTTGCATGTCAAGAGGCGCTGCCTCCACAGAGCGCAGATCACCGCGCGCTCAACGACAACGGCGAGGACAAAAGTACTCCGCGTTGCGGCAGAGAGAGTGATGTGGTTTTACCCGCCGAACGCGGCTGAGGCCCAGCCGACGGTGGCGGCTACCATTACGGCGAAGGCGAACTGCTGCGCGACAAGCCTGCCCGCGAACCGTAGCCCGAGTTCGCGCCCAATAGTGACCGCAGTGACCAGGCATGGCAGCGCCGTTCCGGCTAGGAACGTTGCAACCAGCAGCTGGGGCGCACTCAACGAGGCGACGGTGCCGGCCTCGGCCAAGAGCAGTATGCCGTCCTTGCGGACAGCGGCGAGCGCGGTCGGCATTGCCGCATCCGCCGGCAGCGCGAACACGGCCATCGCCGGCGCCAGCAAGCCACCCGCTGCATCGAGCACGCCAGACCATTGGAGGAGCGAGGCGACCATGGCAATCGCGAAGAAGGTCGGGAGCGCCGTGCGGAAAAATCCCCAAACCGTTGCTTGTGCCTCCGCCCAGACTGCCGTTAAGGACGGCCGGGTTAGGAAGGCGCGCGGCGCGATGAGCAGTGTGTTGAGCGTCGACCGCGCGGCAGGCTGGCTGATGAGGCGCGTGTAGACGAGCGTCGCCGCGACGAGCAGCGCCAAGTACGGCACAACGAGACTGCTCTTGTCGGCGGCGGCAAAAACTGCGAGCGTCGCGCCCAGTTGGTACGAGCAGGCGGACCCGAATGAGATCGCGCCGACGGTCGTTGGCCGGGTGCAGGAAGAGCAGGAGCGTGTCGAGACGATTGCAGGCACGTTGCAGCCGAAGCCCATCAGCGCTCGCGTCACGTCGCGCCCGTGCAGGCCGACCGGTCGCAACAGGGGGTGGAGCGCCGTCCCGATGCGGTCGGCGAGGCCGCTCGCCTTGTAGATGCTGATCAGCGCCGAGTAGGCCAGCACCGTGGGGACCGCCCACACGAACAGCAACGGCCCCATCGTGAGCAGTCCGTAGTCACCGGCCAGCACAGCCCCGAGCGGTCCCGGCCATCCCACTATCCTCTCGGCTAGAGGTGTCGTGCTCGCCACGGCCAGCGGATCAAGCCAGGCGGCGGCCTGGTTGGCGCTAAGCACGGCGAGCAGAGCGGGCAGAATCAGGAGGGCGATCGCTATCGCGGGACCTGCGACCGCGTGGTCGAGGCTCAGAGTGGTGGGAGGCGCCGCGACATTGATGTCATGTCGGTCAGCACGCACAGGACTCCACACAGCATGAGAGGTCGTCCAGGTACATCCCCGCCGCTCGGCGGGCCGCAACGGCTTCCGTGGTGTCATTTCCCAGGCGCTGCGAGATCGCATCGGCTACTATCGCGAAGCGCTGGCGGAACTTGTAGATGAAGCAGAAGTTCACGCCCCGGTGCTGGACTATCGGGCCGGAGAGGAACAGACCGGGCACAAGCGTGGATTCGTCGGCCTCCTCCGTGACAACGGGGGCGCCGTCCTCGTCGTACTCAATCAGACCGTCGAGGTGGCTAAGGGATCCCTTGAAGCCGGTGGCGAGAATTGGGCGTGTCTCGCTCTCCCACTCTCGGCCGTCCGAGGCCTGGACTACCCACGTGTCACCGTCTACGCGCACCGACGTGATGTCGGCATCGTCGACTAGGTCCACGGAGCCCGTGGAATCGGCCCATTCCAGACGTTCGCGGGAAAACGGGGAGAGGGAGATGCTGGGGTCCGGGTTTTCACTGCTCCATGTCGCATATCGCGCCAGCACGGTCACGTTCTTGCCCAACTGCACCAGCGAGACGGTCGCGTCTGCGGCGCTCTCGTAGCCGCCGATCACCGTGAAACGGTCACCCTCCAGTTCCTGCCATGTGCGGACCTCGGACGAGTGGCAGCAGGATTCTGCGCCCGCGAACGAATTGCGGTTCGGGTACTGGAATTCCCCGGCCGCCCAGATGAGATGTCGCGCCCGCACCGGCCGGCTGGTCGTCGTGAGTGTGAAGGTTCCGTCATCCTCGACTGCGACGGAGCAGATATCGAGGCCAGGCTTTACCCGGAGCTCGAAGTATTCGACGACGTTGTTTAGGTAATTCGCGTAAGCTATTCCGCTGGGGTGTTCGCGGTCGAGCGTGTAGGCGGGCGATGTGCCGGGGACGATTGCATTGAGGTCGAGCAACCCAAACGCATTCGAAGTGAACGACGGCGTGATGAAGCGCATCTCTTGCGGCCACCGCCGGAACGAGGCGCCGACCTCATGGCGATCAAGGATGATAACGTCGTCGATGCCAAACTCATTGAGGGCAATCGCGCATCCCAGCCCGGCCGCCCCCGCGCCCACTATTGCGACTTCGTGGAGTCGCGACCTTGCCTGTGCCTTATCCCGCCTCTGTCCATTGTTCTGTTTGCTCATGGGCCCTTCCTCTCAACTTGTTGCTTGCGATCTCCAATCGCCGCAAAACGCTAGATGATACAAGGTATCATCTAGCGTGTCAATTCCTCGCAATATTATACGTAAATATCCGACAGTGCCTGTCCTCCTCTCCTCAAAGGTGGTTCCAAGCCTAGACTCAGGTGAGGTCGGTGGTAGTGGTAGCGATAGAGGAACTCCTCCAAGTTCAGTTGACACTCCAGGAGGTCCTCCCTGCGGTAGTTTAGCCAGCCCAGGCATTCCTTACGCACCGTGCGGTTGAAGCTCTCGATGTAGGCCTGCTCGTTCTTCTTGTAGGGGCGAGCGATTCGGCGGCGGCGACAGTAGCTCAGTGCCTGCTGGGCGAAGGACTCTTTGAACTCACTCCCTCCGTCTGTCTGGATCAGCTCCACCCAGCCGTCGAAGCGCCGAGTCAGCGCCTGGTGCAGGAAGGCGCACCCATAGGCAGCACTCAGGGCAGGCGCCATCATGATGTCCGCCTCTTTGGTGTAGATGTCTATGGCCGTGAAGGCGTAAAGCTCCCCGAACATGATGGTGTCCATCTGGACCACCTGGCGGGGACCAGTGGCCACCGGCGTGGGCCCACGCCGGTGGTTCTTCTTCCACTTGGAGCGGATGACATACCGCTCACGGAGTATCTCATATATCTTCGGCACGGATAGGTGTACTCCGTGCTCGCGTTCTAGGAAGTAGGCTATCTTCTGACCGCAGCAGCCCGCCTCTCGCTCTCTGATCTCCCACACCCAGCTCTTCAACACTGGGTCCACCTGCCGCCTCAGACGTGGGCCTTTCTTCGCCTTCTGGTAGCGGTCTAGAAAGGGCAGCAGCCCTTCCTCCTCTACTCCCCGTATCCACAGATGGATAGTCTCCCGGTGTTTCCCCAGTTGCCGGGCTATGTGCGCCTTCGGCACTCCCTCTCTGTGCAATTCCCAAGCCATTGTGATCAGCGTAACGTTCAACATGTCCATGAGCATACACATGGACTGTCGGATTTCTACGGAAACATTGCGTTCCTGGGAGCAACGGGACTGTCTCAGGGAATGTTGGAACTGATAAAGAATTGAGGGAAGGGAGAGCCGCCCCAAATAGGCCCACTCCAAGACGACCCGTGTGTAACGGCGGCTTTGAAGCATCCCGCAAGCTTGGGAAGAGATATAGGTTATGCCAAAGACTTCCGGCGCGGATAGACCTAAAGTATGGACTCTTTGTCCAGCAGGCCCTCCGTCTTTGCTCGGTCGTCGGTTAGTATGGCGACAGTAGTGTGGTCGCCGCGGCGGTCGACTATCTGCAGGCTCTGGATGTTCACGCCGCCCTGCTTCAGCTTCTCGGCCACCTTTGCCAGCGCGCCGGGCTCGTCCCGCAGGCTGACCAAAAGCGAGTCGTCCGTTACGGTCTTGAACCCCGCGTCGGTCAATGCGCGCAGCGCCCCGTCGTAGTCGTTGGTGGTCAGGGAGATGGATCCCTTATCGTCAAGGGACTCCGTGCTGATGGTCTCTATGTTGATATTGTTGTCGGCCAGTACACGGCTGATGTCGGCGATAACGCCAACCTCGTTTTTTGCCATAACTATGATTCTGGGCATAGGGTCAACCTCAATAATGTTTACTAACTGTTCAGGCAGTCGTCTACAACTGCGTCTATGGTCTCGCGCGTTATGTGGGGCATAGTCAGCATGTGGGCAATGTCCTCGTACGGCGCCAACTGCCACTTGCGCACCACCTGCGTCGACGGCTTAGGGAAGACCACTGTAACCGAGTTCCTGTTTCGCCACGCCGGTATACCGCTGTCCCTGAAGCGTGTGACCGCGTACTCAGCTTTGTCCAGGCACTCATTCACAATCCGCTTGAAGCCGTCCAGCCCGTGCTTCTCCAGGGCGTACCAGATTATAAGCGGCGTGATGGCGTTGCGTGAGCCGCTCAGGGTGGTGTCCAGAACGCCCACGTATTCGATGGAGCGGGCGACCCGCGCGACGTACTCGCGCTTGGTGAGGGCGACGCCGCAGGGTAGCGGCGAACCTATCATCTTGTGCCCGCTTATAGCCACGCTGTCGAACCCGGCATCGAACCCGTAGGGCTGCGGTTCCTCCACAAAGGGCAGTATCATGCCGCTCAGGGCGGCGTCGGCGTGGATGTAGGAGTTGATCACGGCGAGATCGCTGAGGATGGCGCGCACCCTGCTCACGTCGTCAATGGCGCCCTTCATGGTGGTGCCTATGTTCGCCATGAAGATGACCGGCGCGTCGCGGTTGATGCGTATGCTCTCGTAGAGGTCGTCATAGTCTATCTCGCCGTTGGCCTGGCTCCTGATCATGATGTTGCGGGCCTTCAGCAGTCGCAGGATCTTTACCACGCTGTAGTGGGTGTCCTGGGAGAAGTACACCACGCCGTCCGGGTAGATTTCCCGCCCCATGTACAGGCCGTACATATTGCCCTCAGTGCCGCCCGAGGTGACATAGCCCCAGGCCTCGCTCCGTTCCAGGCGCATCATATCGGCGAAGGTGTTGATCACCTCGCGCTCCATCTCATGGGTGTTGACGCGGAAGTTGCTGTCGTGGAAGGGGTCCCCGACGTTGTTGGCGCTGTACTGGAGGAAGGGCCACAGCTCAGAGTAGTCGAAATCCTGGTTGCACGGGTATCCGACCTGCTCTGAACTCAGAGCCTCGATGTCTTCCAGCAGAACGTCGAGACGTTTCCGGCTTTCGGTTTCCATCTCAGCCATCCAAGCGGCTCTTATCTGTGTATTTCCAAGCCATCAACTGGAATATAGCACGCGGCCAGGCCGCCCGCAAACGGCAGAAGCCATGGCGCCTCTGTGTGAGTGCGTCTATGTCAACGTCTCTTGGCTAGCGCCCAGAGGTAGGGCACTTCTCGACCCTGCTCCAACTGGCTTTCGATATCCGTCTCAATAAGCTCGAAACCGTTGGCTTGGACAAGCCTTCTCATTGTCTCGGGATCAAATACGCTAATGAACATCGGAACGCCCATCCACTCACCGGTAACATCGTTCATATCGCCGGCTTCGTGACTAAACAACAGCAGTCCCTCTGGCCGCAGCCAGCCGTGGATGCGTTTGAGTATTTTTCCGTGCTGCTCTCTGGGAAGGTGCTCCAGCGTATAGAAAGAGACCACGGCATCAAAAGAGTTATCGGGGAGGTCCAGATTCCCAAGGTCTCCGTGGATGAACTTCCCTTGAGGAACGTTCCGCCGCGCCAGTTCTACTTGCGCATTGGATATGTCCGCGCCGGTAATCCGGTGAAGCCTGGAGATCTCAATGTCCGCCGGGTCGCCGGAACCACAGCCCAGGTCGAGGACCTCACTCCCTGGCTCCAATCTGGCTAGCACCTTCTCCAGCCATTTCATTCTGGGCCACTCAGCGTCGCCCTCAAGGCGCGAGTATGCCTCGGCTACCTGGTCGTAGCCTTCCTCTACTAGCGTCTTGGGACTCTTCGGCATGTCCAATCCATGATACTACGAAAGCGGAATTGGCAGAGGCGATAATCGGGCCATACGCAATATAATAGATATAAAATGTTGGGGTTATATCGGGAGGAAGACTCTTGAGTAGGCTCTTGCGTTATTTTGGACTGCTGGCGGCCGGGTTTACGGCGACTGTTGCTGTTGCCTGCTCCGGTACGGAGGAGCCTACTGTGCCGGTTGAGGGGACATCGACCGCTTCACCTGCCCAGACTCCGAGGGTTGTGCCGACCCCTGCCGCGGGATACGACTCCACAGAGAACATGTTCCGGCTCTTCTCGGGACGGAACCATGATCCCTTCGACACGCACGAGGCCATCGCGCTTGCTATCTTCCATAAAGACAAATCGATGGCGCCGGTGATGATAGAGACGCTCCGATTCTTCTTTGGAGACGACGACATAATAGATGAGCTCAACTGGGGCATCTCGGCGATAACGGGCCAGGAGTTGAGAGGTGGCTATCGCGCTTGGGATGAGTGGATGGAGTGGTTGGGCAACAACGCCGACGAGTACAGTCCTCCCGACGGTTACGTGCGGTGGAAGAGCGAGATCATGAGCCTGATTGACCCCCGGTTCGCCGAGTTCTTGGAACCGGCAGCGCAAGGCTCGCGGATAAACGTAGCAGAGATCGCGTGGGGAGGAGTCCGCCCCGACGGAATCCCCGACCTTCAGAACGCCCCGGTCGTTTCGGCGGGCGAACAGGACTATCTGCTGCCGGCTGACCGGGTGTTTGGCGTATCCATCAATGGAGAACACAGGGCGTACCCGCTCCGCATTGTTAACGCCCACGAAATGGCCAATGACGTGTTGGGCGGCGAACCCATCGCCCTGGCTTACTGAACGCTCTGCGGCAGCGGAATCGTGTATTCCGCCAGGATCAACGGGGAGCCAACCACCTTCGGCACGTCGGGGATGCTGTATCGCAGCAACAAGGTCATGTACGACCGGCTGACCAACTCGCTGTGGAACCATCTCACCATGGAGCCGGTCATAGGGCCGTTGTGGGACTCGGGGATAAAGCTGGACTTCTTCCCGGTTATGCTCACAACGTGGCAGGAGTGGCTGGAGCTTCATCCCGACACGACGGCGCTGGCTCAGGAGACGGGCCTGTATCCCGCCGAATTCTACGTGCCGGAGGAGAACCCGCAGGCGATCTACTACAGGTACTTCAACTCGCCTGAGACCATGTTCCCGGTTCCACAGCGGGATGACCGGCTTGAAACAAAGGACATCGTGCTGGGGGTACAGCTGAACGGTAGCTACAAAGCCTACTCCTCCGATGCGCTCCAAAGGAGTCGCATAGTCAACGACGTGGTGGGAGGCGATGAGATATTGGCGCTGGGGTCGGCGGGAAGCGAGGGCGCGAGAGCGTACTACCGCGGCGATAGGTCATTCAAGCTGCCGTCTAACGGCGACGACTCCGGCATACCGTCGGTGATAGTGGACGACGGCGGTGGGACATGGGACGTAACTGAGGAGTTTCTGGTCAACACCGCGAACGGGTCGGAGAGGTTGGCGCGGATATCTACGCACATGTCGTTCTGGTTCGCATGGTTCCAGTTCCATCCGGATACTGAGTTGTACGCAGAGCCCTGAGCCAAGGCTACTTACTCGCGTGTCGTGGGTCACCGGAACAATCGTCTGACCCAGTCCTCGGTTGAATCGGTGGAGAAGACCTATGACCTCCTTCATGTTTTCCGAATCCAGGTTCCCGGTAGGTTCGTCCGCCAGCGCCCGCGCCGGCGGCAACGACTTATAGACTAGGCGGTGTAGTATTGCTATCATGTCCTTGAATTATGCGCAGGCAGTCCGACATTGATTAACCGTTCCCCCAGGGTTGCATTCCTTGCGGCGCTGGCTATTGCAATCGTTCTCCTTGCAGTCATATCTACCGCTTGCCGCCAGCCGCAGGAATTGACCGAGTGCGGCGTTCTCTGCGAGGACGAGTTCTGGGCATCGGCCAGCGAGGACGACGTAAAGACCGAGATCCGCAGAAACCCGGATCTGTCGGAAACGACGGGGGAGCTTGGTGTCACCGCGTTGCACGTGGCCGCCTCTCAGACCAGGAATCCGGAGTTGATATCCCTGCTCCTGGATGCCGGGGCAGACCTTGAGATCAGGAGCGTTCTCAACGGCTCGACGCCGTTGCACATGGCGTCCGGCTTCAACCGGGAACCGCCGGTAATTGAAATCATGTTGGACCACGGAGCCGATACCGAAGCCCTTAACAATAGCGGAGCCACGGCGTTGCACGTAGCTGCGGCTTTGAACCCCAACCTGGAGGTTACAGTTCTGCTGTTGAACCGGGGAGCCGATTTCTCGGCTCTCACCGCCTCAGGCGCAGGCATACTGCACACCGCCGCCTTCAATATGAATTCGGACGTGCTGGCCCTGGTTCTGGAGCGCGGCGGCGATGTCAATCTCTACAACGACAACAGGCGGTCCGCTCTCCATACCGCCGCACAGCACAACCCCAACCCGGAGGTGCACAGGATGCTCCTGGAGCACGGCTCCGACATTGCCGCCAAGGACAACGACGGCATGACGCCGCTTCACTTGGTGGCGTACAGGAACCCGATGCCCCAGGGCGTGGTTGCCCTCCTGGTTGAACACGGCGCAGATGTCGCCGCGGTCAACAACGACGGGCTGACCGCGTGCCAGATTGCCATGCAGATGGAAGCCGGGCCAGAGGTGGAGCAGCTGCTCTGCCTCTAAGCCCCGGCCATCTTCACCACTGACCCGTTCGCCCTGAGCCCCGTCGAAGGGCGAACGGTAGGACTCCGCTCACCCTGAGCGCCGCAATATACAAGACTTACGGCCAGGGCGCCTAACTCCGCGCCGGCGGCCACGCCGTAAAGTTCATGGCGGCGATTTCCTCGTTCACCTGCGGCGGCACGAAATCGCATAGGTTGGTGTTGAAAACCAGGGCTATGGGCCGGTAATTGGACACCACTATTGTGTCGGCGGCAAAGGAAACGCAGTGGCCGGCGGTTTCCTGCCAGCGGTATTTGATTACCGATGAGTCCTGTTCATGGCCGTCGCTCTCTATAGTGGATTTCTCGGAAGAAATCCGGTAGAAATCATTCCAGTTGCCGGCCCGCTCGGCTAGAGAGTTGTTCCACCAGGCTGAGAAATCGTCCAGGGTTTCACCTTCCCTCAGCGGGTACTCCCAAACGTTGACGGTCCCCACCTGGTCATCATCCCTGTATCTTCCCAGGGAAATCCGGCATCCGTCCTCTTCGCTGGTGACCATCCATTCCGAGGGAATCCGGAATGAGTAGTGGCACGCCTCGTTGTGGTACTCCTCGAATTCCACGCCGGGGCGAGCCAGAGCGTCCTGCCAGTCGGCCAGCGCCCCCAGATAGTTCTTCACCTCCGAGATGGAGATGGCGAAGGAGATGCCGGCGTACTCTTGGAAGGTGACGGTGTTCACGCCGATGACTTCGCCGTCCCTGTTGATCAGCGGTCCGCCGCTGCTGCCGGGGTTGACCGCCGCGTCGGTCTGGATTCGCTCGGTTTCGTCGACTGTGCGGAGGGAAGAAATGATGCCTGTGGTGACCGTGTAGCCCTCTCCCAGATGGTCTGTCAGCGGAAAGCCCATTGCTATGACGGGGTCGCCGTGCCGGATTTCCGACGCGTCGCCCAACGGCATGGCCTGTATCTCTCCCGGCGTCTCAATCTTTATCACCGCCAGGTCTATCTCATCGTCCTTGCCCCGCACCACCCCGGCGTATGACCACCCGCTCACGGAGCGGACGGTGACCAGTTCGTGCTCTTCCACCACGTGGGCGTTGGTGATGATGAGGCCGTCGTTGGAGACTGCAAAGCCGGAACCGCTGGCGCTGGGCGTGATTATCTGCACCAGTCCGTCCTCAACGCTCTCGACGATGTCCGGCAGATGGAGACTCGGGGTCGGCGATGGCGCCACCCTGGTCAGTACCGCCGATACCGTGGCTGCCACGTCCACCACCTGTACCGTATTGCCGCTGCCTTCGCTGGTTCCGGAAGGACTCGCCTGGGGAGTTGGCGCAGAGGGCGTCAGGGGCGTGGACGCCCCGTTCCCTTCTTGACTACCTCCGGCGTTGCAAGCCATGGTCAAGAGAAGCAAAGCCAGGAGCAGAATCAGGCTAGCCGGAGCGTGTTTGCAAGCCGCAACCAGAGTAGAACTCTCCTCAATAAGACACAAAGATTATCAGTTGGGTAGTGGCCGTTTCAGCGTACAGGCCATCAATGCGAAGATGCTGCTTTGGACGCGCAGGGAATACCCTTAGTCTGCTAATATAGTAGCGCAAATCAAGCCTGCGGGCAATTGGCTGCGGGCTGCTGAAGTCTTGCAAAGACTCCCTCCCCTCCGTTCGTGGTGATCTGTCGAACCACGCGCTTGCCCTTCGACAGGGTCAGGGCGAACGGGCAGAGGTGGGCAGGTACGGCGAGCTGTCGGCTTGAGACTTATTCCGCCCGGTTTCCAAGACTCTTCGGGTGGAATTGCGGAAGGCAGGTATAATAGTCTGTGCAGGAATCCCACATAGCCCCTGCTGGACTTCTAGCTTGTAAAAGGATGCCGTATGGAAATAATCAAGCGCTCACCCTTGCTCTTTGGCAGTCTCGCCTTTTTACTGACTGCCGCTATTGTAGCCGCCTTCGCAGTCGTCATTCTCTTCACCGCTGCGCCCGACGACGAAAAGACGTTGACCATGGTCTACTGGCAGGCTCCCTCCGTTCCCAACCCCTATATTTCCGGAGGGTTGAAGGACAGGGATGCGGGAGCCATCACCCTGGAACCGCTGGCCAAGTACGATCCAGACGGCGCTCTGGTCCCGGCGCTTGCCGCCGAAATTCCCACCCTTCAGAATAGGGGCATCTCCCCCTCCCTGACCTCCATCACCTGGCGGCTCAGGGACAACCTGAAGTGGTCCGACGGCAGCAGTCTCACCGCCCATGACGCGGTCTTTACCTGGCGCTACTGCACCGACGAAGCCACGGGATGCACCGCCAGCAGCGCCTTCTCCGACGTAGCCTCGGTAGAGGCATTGGACGACCTGACGGTGAAGATAGCCTTCCACGGCGCCACCCCGTATCCCTACACCGCCTTCGTTGGTATGGGCGTCCCGATACTCAGTAGGGCGCAGTTCGCCAATTGCGTTGGCGCCGCCGCCGCGACATGTGATGAGGAGAACTACGCCCCCCTTGGCCCGGGGCCGTACCGCATAGTTGAGTTCCTGCCCGATGAGAAGGCCGTCTACGAACGCAGCCCGCACTACTACGGCGAGACGCCGTACTTCGACCGTGTTGTGCTCCAGGGCGTCGACGATGCCCTGTTCGCGGCGCAGTCCGTGTTGGAGCAAGGCGACGCCGACTACGCATGGAATCTCCAGATAGACCCTGCGGCCCTGGCCGGCATGGAAGACGGGGGCAAAGGGACGGTGGTATCCGCCTTCTCCAGCCTGGTGGAGCGCATTGTCATCAACCAGACCAACGCCGACCCGTCCCTCGGCGACCGCCGCTCGGAGTACATTGGCGGTCGGAACCCTCATCCGTTCCTCACCTTCACGCCCATCGCCCGCGCCATGTCCATGGCTATAGACCGCGCGCTCATTTCCGAGCGGCTCTACGGCTCTGCCGGCGAACCCGCCTGCAACATCATCGTTGGGCCTCCGGTATACGTTTCCACCGCCAACGACGGCTGCCTTGTCCAGGACATCGACGGCGCAAATAAGCTCCTCGACGACAACGGTGTCCTGGACGCAGACGGCGACGGCGTCCGCGAGTACGACGGCGTTCCCCTCCGCGTCACCTACCAGACCTCTACCAATGACGTGCGGCAACAGACACAGGCCCTCGTCCAGGGCTGGTGGCGCGAAATCGGCATCGATACCGAGATCATCCACCACGACGCCGCCGTCTTCTTCGGCGGCGACCCTGTGGAGGACAAGGAGTCGGTCTACCCTCGCTTCTTCGCCGACGTGCAGATGTACGCCACCGGATCGAGCATAGACCCCCAGGGGCATCTCTCTGGCCTGACGTGCGAGAAGATTCCGGACCGGGACAACAACTGGGGCGGGAGCAACATCGCCCGCGCCTGCAATCCTGAGTTCGATGAACTGGTCGAGGAGCTTTCGCATACCCCCATCGGCCCTGAGCGCGCCGACCTTGCGAAACGCCTGAACGACATGCTGGTGCAGAACTACTACCAGATTCCTTTAGTGAACCGGGGCAACGTTTCCGCCCACCTGGACACCCTGAAGGGCGTCCGAATCACCGGCTGGGACAGCGAGCTGTGGAACATCGCCGAGTGGCGGCGGTGATTGCAAAAAGTGGTTCGCATTTAGCCTTGTACTAGAACGTTGGAAACAAATGCGCCGTTAGACATTCTGATAAAATGATAAGAAATCCCGGCTTGGACTGGTGATATGACGGAGCAATCAACAGAGACCAAAGAGCTGCTGGCGCGGATACTGAACACGCCCGCGAATACGGCGGCATTCTCCTACATCCGCTACGTTGGCACGCACCTGAGCCAGGAGGAGCAGGCGGAGTTTCTCAACGGTCTGCTGCAAAAGGCTGTCGAGAGCAGGGAAGCGGGAGACGCCTCGGCGCTGTGGGATTACCTGGAGGAGTGGGAAGAACGGGGCAGGGCAGTGGCCGGAGCGCGGGCGCGCGGCGTCGAAGTGGAGGGGATACCGTGGACGCCCTTCACGGTCCCGCTGAACCGTGCCAAGTTCGCCCTGATCACCACGGGCGGCTTCTACGTGGAGGGCCAGGAGCCGTATGAGACCGACGGGCCGGAAGGCATGGGCGACTGGTCGTGGCGGGCTATTCCCAAAGACGTCCCGCGTCACGAACTGCGCTTGGCCCACCTGCACTACGACCTATCCGGGCCTCACCGGGACTTCAACTGCGTTTTCCCGCTGGACAGGATGGTTGAACTGGAAAGGGATGGGGTAATTGGGAGTCTTGCCGGCACCAACTACTCGTTCATGGGGTACATACAACGCCCCGACCTGCTCAGCGCGGAGACCGCTCCCCAGGTGGCGAAACGCCTCAAAGCCGACGGCGTTCAGGCCGTGGTGCTCACATCCACCTGACCGGTGTGCAACCGGTCCGGCGGACTGATAGCAAGGGCGATAGAGGCAGAAGGCATCCCCACGGTGCTCGTAATGATGTACAAGGAGATGGCGGAGAAGGTGCACCCTCCGCGCGTTGCCCACGTCCGCTTCCCGTTCGGGCGGCCCATGGGCGAGCCGGGCAACGCCGACCAGCACCGCGTGATACTGGAAGACGCGCTGGGTGTCCTGGAAACGGCGACGGAAGCGGGGACGGTCGTCAGCCTGCCTTATCGCTGGAGGCGCGAGGACTACAAGCGGATACGGACGGAGCGCGCCCGCGGCAAAAGCGGCTGATCTAGGACAGCGTGAAGCTCTTGAATCCCTCGGCGAACTCCATGCCGTGCTCTTTGCCCGCCTGTCGCTTCCACTCCCTCATGCGCTCCCCGGCTGTGGCACCCACCTGGCTCTCGTGCGCCAGCAGCGCCTGAATGGCGATCTCTATGCCGGAAGTGACGTCCACCCACTTGTTGGATATATCGTGGCCTATGATCAAGACCTCTCGCACTTTGTGAGGCTCGAAGCCCTCCTCCAGCAGTTCGGGAAAGGTCAGGTGGTCGCGCGCCGCCGGGTAGACGGCGGACAGAGCGGCTTCGCCTGCCGCGAAGTGGTCGGGGTGGCCCAGGTAGCCCGTGCCGCTCAGCGTGCGCGTGGGGCTGGTCGTGATGAGGATATCGGGACGGAACCGACGTATCTCGCGGGAGATGTCGCGGCGCAGCTCGAGAGTGGGCTCTAGATAACCGTCGGGGTAGCCCAGGAAGACCACGTCCTTTAGCCCCAGGATTTTGCCCGCGTTTATCTGCTCCTGCTTGCGTATTTCAACCAGTTGTTCCGACGTGATGTTGCGGTCGGAGGTGCCTTTGCTGCCGTCGGTGCAAAGGACGTAGACGAACTCTATGCCTTCTCTGACCCACCTGGCCACACTAGCGGCGCAACCGAACTCAGCGTCATCCGCGTGGGCTACTACCACCATGCCTCTCTTGTAAGGCTGCTCTTTGGACTCTTCAGCCATGCCTCACAACCTCCTGACTAAATGTGAAAACGATGTCAAGCAGCGACTGAGGCGATTCCGCCACCGCGTGCGGCCTCACGCCGTCCAGAACGCGCTCTGCTTGCGGAAGGCCCCAGACGGCGTGACAGCTGCGGCATCCCGCCGCCAGCGCCGCTTCCACGTCGGCTGCGCCGTCGCCCACGAACATCGCAGCCGCGGCGTCCGCTTGGAGCCGGTCCAGCGCCATGTGTATTCCTTGAGGGTCAGGTTTGTAGCGGGTCACGTCCTCGAAGCCCACTATAACGGGGAACATTTGTTGTATGCCCAACTCTGCCATCTCGTACCAAGCGCCGACTCGCCGGCCGTCTATCTCAACGTCGCGTCCCTTCTGGGTCACTATCCCCAGTTTGAAGCCTCTACACTGCAGCTCCTGAAGCATCTCCGCCACGTCCGGAAACAGCTTGAGCGCGCCCGGTGCTTTGCCCCAGTAGACGCTTCTGTAAGCTTCAAAAAGCCCCAAACTGCGCCCGTCTCGCGCTTCCAGGTCATCCAAAACATTTTTCAGTTGACGCCCCTTCAGCCCATGCATGAACGCTTCGGCATCGGCATCTATGCATGCACGATTGAAAACGCTGGCAAGAGCGTTCACACGCGCATGTAGTGAGTCCACTATGGTGTCGTCGAAGTCAAACAGGACCGTGCTAAGTTGCAACTAGGCCCGTCCCGCCATTCTATCTGCGAAACGCTGGTCTACGTTGCGGGGCCACTCGCGCTTCTGGTCGTCCCGCACGTTTACTGTCAACCTGCCCAGGCCCTGTATCTCCATATCAATGACATCTCCGTCCTGAATGGCGCCAAGACCCTGGTGGTTGGTGCCCGTAGCAATGATGTCGCCGGGGTCAAGGGTGGTTATCGACGAGACCCATTCCACGCACCGAGCCACGCCGTGGGCCATGTCGCTGGTGGAGAGGTCTTGCCGGATTTCATCGTTGACCCATAGCTTTATGGCGAGGTCTTGCGGGTCGGCGATTTCGTCCTTGCTGACCAGGTACGGGCCTATGGGGGCGAAGGTGTCCCAACTCTTCACCCAGAAGAAGTTGCCTCCGCCGAGTCCCCTCGCTGAGACGTCCATGAAATTGACGTAGCCGAACACGTGGTCAAGGGCGTCTTCCGCCTTCACGTTGGCCGCCTCCTTGCCTATGACCACGCCCAGCTCCGCCTCGTGGTGGAACACGTTGGCCTCGTCCTCCGGCAGGACGATGGTGTCTCCGGGGCCGATGACGGCGTTGCGCGACTTGAGGAAAGCGTGGATGCGCGGCTTCTCTTTGAGAGCGCCGTTCTCCATGTAGTTCACCGCCATGGCGACTATCTTGCCCGGCCTGGGCAGCGGCGGCGAAAGCGCGACACTTTCCAGGGGCGCCCCCTGGGAGGATGCGACGGCATCCTCCAGTCTGCTCTTCAGCGAGTCGAATCCGGCCATCACGCCGTTGACCAGGTCTTGCGTCGTGACGTGGGGCACGTCCTGAACGGCGTCGGTGACGTCCACGACGTTGCCGTTGCTGACCACGCCGAGTCTTGTGCTGTTGAAAATAACGAGTTTCACGGGTCTATCTCCCTGCCGCTTCCCGTGCCGCCTTTTCGGCGCGCGTCTCACGGGGCCATTCACGTTTCAGAGCGTCCGCCACGTTGAAGTGGAGTCTGCCGAGGCCGTCCGCCTCCATCTCCACCGAGTCGCCGTCTTGCAGCGGCCCCAGGTCGAGGTGGTGAGTCCCCGTGGCAATGATATCGCCGGGGTCAAGGGTGGTGATGGTGGACGCCCATTCTATGCATTCCGGTATCTTGTGAGCCATGTCGCTGGTGCGGAAGTCCTGGTTCAGCTTGCCGCTGACCCAGAGCCGGACGCGGGTGTCCTGGGGGTCGTCGATTTCGTCGGCGGTGACCAGATAGGGGCCCATGGGAGCGAAGTTGCGCCACGACTTGATGGGGAAGTAGCTGTCGTAGGGCGGATTGCCCAGGTCGCGGGCCGATACGTCGACTATGTTGACGTAGCCGAACACGTAGTCGTAGGCGTCGGCCTGGCTCACCCTGCTGGCCCGCTTGCCTATGACGACCCCCAGCTCGGCCTCGTGCTCGAATATGGAGGCCTGCTCCGGGGGAAGCTCCACGGTTGCGCCGTCTCCGGCCACAGAGTTGGGCGATTTGAGAAAGCCGTTGATGGGCGGCACGTCGGATTCCGCCCCGTGCTCCAGGTAGTTGATGGCCATGCAAAGAATCTTGCCCGGCCTGGGCAGCGGCGCGCGGAATGCAACCCGGTCGACGGGTATCCCTTCCGCGCCGTTGGCCGCCTCCTCCAACCGTTCCCTGTGCGTATCGAACGATTCTATGAGGTAGCTGATGAGGTCATGGGGGCCCACGTGCGGAACGTCCCGCACGGCGGAGGTCACGTCGAATACGCGATCGTCCCTGACCACGCCCAGTCTAAAGTCGTCGAAGTAGGCTAGCTTCATATTCCCTCCTGGTTGTTGCCGGGCGTTGGGATGACGCCCTCTAGTCGCTGCCCATGATGTGTCTGATGGTGATTGTCTCCTCGCGGCGCGGCCCCGTGGAGATGACGTCCACGGGCACGCCGATTATCTGCTCTAACCGCTTCACGTAGCTTATAGCGCCCTCCGGCAGGTCTCTGATGTCCGTGGCCGACGCGGTGGTGCCGCTCCAGCCCTCAAACTCCTCGTAGACCGGCTCGCATCGCTCCAGGGCGGCGACGCTGGTGGGGAACTCGCGGGTCACCGCGCCGTCGAGGCGGTAGCCCGTGCAGACCTTTATCGTGGAGAAGCCGTCCAGGATGTCGAGGCGCGTGAGCACGACGGAGGTATAGCCGTTCAGCCGCGCGCTGTACCTGGCGGCCACGCCGTCGAACCATCCGCAGCGCCGGGGGCGTCCCGTGGTGGCTCCGTACTCCTTGGCGCGCTCGCGGATGGCCTCGCCTATTTCATCGGTGAGTTCGGTGACCAGGGGGCCGGAACCGACACGGGTGGAGTAGGCCTTGAATACACCGAACACGCCTCCCAGCGACTGGGGCGGTATGCCGAGGCCGGCGACCGCGCCGCCCACCGTGGGCGAGGACGAGGTCACGTAGGGGAAAGTCCCGTGGTCTATGTCCAGCATGGTGCCCTGCGCGCCCTCCAGTATGATGGGGGAGTTCTCTTCCAGCGCCTCCATGAGCAGCCGTTCCGTGGCGCGGACGTGAGGCTTGAGCCGTTCGCTCCAGCCGCGGCAGTGCCGGTACATCTCCTCCAAGTCCACCGGCTCGCCGCCGTACACCCTGGTGATGACGGCGTTCTTCTGCTGTATGACGCTGTTCAAGCGCGGCAGGAAGGCGTCTTCGTCGTTCACCTCCAGGAGGTCGCCTATCCTGATGCCGGAACGGGCGACCTTGTCGACGTAGGCGGGGCCTACGCCCCGGCCCGTGGTGCCGATGGCCGTGGAGCCGCGCGCTTCCTCCTCGAGCCTGTCCAGGGTAACGTGGTAGGGCATGATGACGTGCGCCCGGTCGCTGATCGCGATGCGCCCGGCGTCCACGCCGATCTCTTCCAGCCCCTCGATCTCCTGTATGAGGACGTCGGGGTCTATGACCACCCCGTTGCCTATGACGCAGGTGACCTGGGGCCAGAAGATGCCTGTAGGCACCAGGTGAAAGGCGAATTCCCCGTTGCTGTTGATTACGGTATGACCAGCGTTGTTTCCGCCGGAGTAACGGACCACGTACTGGCTGTGCTCAGCCAGAAAATCGACTACTTTCCCTTTTCCTTCGTCACCCCACTGGCCACCGATGACGGCGTATGCCGGCATGAAGTACCCCTAACCTAAAGATAGCCCCGAACTCGGGGCAACTTGGGAATTATAACAGCGCAGAGAGGGGTTGCAAAGCGTGAATAGGCGGACTTTGCTGGCGCATACTCCCGCTAGCTTACCCGTCTCAGAATTGTGGCGCAGCCCTGTCCTCCACCCACGCACATGGTGGCCAGGCCTGTCTCCTCATCTCGCAAGGATAGCTCATCCATCAATTTCACGGTCATAATGGCGCCGGTGGCGCCTATGGGATGGCCCAGAGATATGCCGCTGCCGTTCACGTTGGTCTTCTCAATGTCCAGGCCAAGCTCCCTTATGCAGTAGAGCGCCTGAGACGCAAAGGCCTCGTTCAGTTCTATGAGGTCTATATCGCCAAGGGACATCCCCGCTTTCTGCAACACCTTGCGCACGGCGGGAACCGGGCCGGCGCCCATGTAAGCAGGATCAACCCCCGCAACAGCACGAGACACCCATTCCAGCCTGGGTGTCAGCCCCAGGGATTTGGCCTTTTCCATGGACATCATCACCACGGCAGCGGCGCCGTCGTTGATCTGGGATGCATTGCCTGCGGTCACAGTGCCGCCTTCTTTGAAGATGGGCCTCAGTTCGGCCAGCTTCTCCAGAGTGGCATCGCCGCGGGGCCCTTCATCCCTGTCGATGGAAACGGGGTCGCCGCGTTGCTGCGGTACGCTGACCGGCACTATCTGTTCTTCGAAAAGGCCCGCATCCACCGCCTGCGACGCACGCTGATGGCTGAGGACTGCCAGCTGATCTTGGTCCTCTCTGGTTACTTCAAAACGCGAAGCCACGTTCTCGGCAGTGACGCCCATGTGGTAGTTATTGACCGGACAGCTAAGCCCCTCTATCAAAGAATCGTCCATGTTTGCTTTGCCCATGCGCAGTCCATCCCAGCGTACGTTGCGCATTAGGTAAGGGGACATGCTCATGTTCTCCGTGCCGCCCGCAACCACAACGTCTGCATCGCCAGTGCGAATTAGCTGGGCGGCAAGATTTATCGCCTCCAGCCCTGAGGAGCACTGCCGGTTTATGGCTATGACGGGCACTTCCTCTGGAATGCCCGCCCTCAGCGAAGCCAAACGAGGGGCATATCCGGCGTCGGCTGCCTGAAGGACGTTGCCTAGAATTACCTCGTCTACTTCAGAGGGGTCTATGCCCGTTCTTTCCAAGGCCGCTTTGATAGCGACCGCGCCCAAGTCGGGTGCGCCGAACGATTTGAATGCACCGCCAAATCTGCCTATGGGCGTGCGCGCTCCACTAACTATCACCGCTTGTTGCATAGCTTGCTCCTTTGTAAAACCGTATTTTCTGTTGTTGGATACGGAGTGTCAAACTTCCGCGAACTAACTTGGTGGGCTGGCTGTGTTATGATATGGAGAATCGTCCGTAGTTGGATGCATTGGCGGTTAATCTTGATACGCTATAAGGGAAAGTAATGCCTAACTTTGATGAGTTAAGAGTATTTTCCGGCACAGCGCATCCCGATCTTACAGAAGCGATTTGCCGGTATTTGGACATTTCTGTAGGACAAGCCGACGTATTCAAGTTCACCAATGACAACACGTTTGTGCAGTTCAAGGAGAATATACGCCAACGGGACGTATTCCTGGTGCAGCCGTTCTCCTACCCGGTGAATGACAAGATTGTAGAACTGCTGATAATGATAGATGCCGCTAAGAGAGCTTCCGCCGGTAGAGTCACCGCAGTTATCCCATACTTTGCATACGGCAGGACGGACAAGAAAGACCAGCCCAGGGTGCCCATCTCTGCCAGGTTGATAGCGGACATGGTCTCTACGGCGGGAGCCGATAGGGTGCTTACGGTAGACCTGCATGCGGGACAGATACAGGGTTTCTTCAACATACCGGTTGATGAGCTAACGGCGCTGCCCATACTGGCGCGCTACCTCCAGGGAAAAGAGTTGCCCGACGCCGTGGTCATAGGGGTGGACCTGGGAGCCATCAAGCGGGCCAGGGACTTGGCTCAACGCGTTGGCGCGCCGCTGGCCATAATCGAAAAGAGGCGAATCGGCAACGAAGACAGGGCCGAGACCCTGAACGTCATTGGCGAGGTGGAAGGGAAGATAGCCATAATCGTGGACGACGAAATCGACACGGGCGGCTCCCTGCTGTCCGCGGTGGAAGCTCTGGAGCAGCGGGGCGTCCGCGAAGTCTACGCCTCATGCACCCATGCTGTACTGTCCGGCAACGCCGTTGAGAGGCTAGGCGGCAGCCGCCTTAAGGAACTCATTGTCACTGACACTATGCAGATGACGGACGGCAGAAGGCACGAAAAGATAACCGTCTTGTCAGTGGCTCCTTTGCTTGGAGAGGCAATACACAGGATCCATGGAGGGCTGTCGGTGGGAGCAATGTTCCAGTAGATAGGTAGTGGAAGGCGGTTTGATATAAACTTCCATTGCATGGCTGTTTGCAGTAATCATGAGCATCTTAACCAGCGCTTTCAAAAAGATAACAGGCTCTAACGAGGGCGAGATCAACAAGTTCAGATCGCTTGTTGAGGACATAAACGATTTGGAGCCTGAGTTCGAGAAGCTTTCCGCCGGAGAGCTTGAGCACACCACGCCTGAACTCAAAGCCCTCATCTCACAGGATAAGTCTCTGGACCATCTGCTGCCCGATGCCTTTGCCGCGGTTAGAGAAGCTTCTAAACGGACCATAGGCATGAGGCACTACGACGTGCAGCTCATGGGCGGCATAGTGCTGCATCAAGGCAAGATAGCAGAGATGAAAACGGGTGAGGGGAAGACCCTGGTGGCCACGTTGCCTCTCTACCTTAACGCTTTGGAAGGCAAGGGTGCGCATCTGGTCACGGTCAACGACTACCTGGCAAAACGCGACGCCCAGTGGATGGGGCCTATATTCCATTCTCTGGGGCTGAGTGTTGCCTCTCTACAGCATAACGCATCCTATCTGTTTGATCCGGCTTACGAAGGTGACAGTCCGGCCCTGAAGCATTTGCGCCCCATCAGTAGGCGTGAGGCTTACCGGGCGGACATCACCTACGGCACCAACAACGAGTTTGGCTTTGATTATTTGAGAGACAACATGGTGGTCGGCGCGGATATGATGGTGCAGCGCGAATTGCACTACGCCATAGTTGACGAAGTGGACAACATCCTCATAGATGAGGCCAGAACGCCGCTGATCATCAGTGGCCCCGCCCGCCAGTCCACCAAGTTGTACAACTCGATGGCCAAGATGGTGCCGCGTCTCATCCGAGAAGAGGACTATGTCTTTGAAGAGAAGGAACGCACCGTGGTTCTCACGGAAGATGGTATATCCAAAGTAGAAAAACTTCTGAATCTTAACAATCTCTACGACCCTGAAAACTACGCCCTGACTCACTACGTGGAGAACGCGCTCAGAGCCCAGGTAGCTTATCAGCGAGATAGTGATTACGTGGTGCAGAACGGAGAGGTGATCATCGTCGATGAGTTCACGGGACGCCTCATGCCAGGCCGGCGTTATTCGGAGGGCCTTCATCAAGCCATAGAGGCCAAGGAGAACATCCAGGTCAGGCAGGAGAGCCTCACCTACGCTACCGTCACTCTGCAAAACTACTTCCGCATGTACTCCAAGCTGGCCGGAATGACCGGAACGGCCGCCACGGAAGGGGAGGAGTTCTGGAAGATATACAAGCTGGACGTAGTAGCTGTTCCCACTCACAGTCCCATGGTTAGAGAAGACCTCGCAGACCTCGTTTACAAGAGTGAGAAGGGTAAATTCAAAGCTGCTACCGACGCTATAGAAGAGCTGTACAAAGAGCAGCGCCCTGTGCTTGTGGGCACAACGTCAATAGAAGTCTCGGAAAAGTTGAGCGATACACTCAAGAGAAGGGGCGTTAGCCACCAGGTATTGAACGCCAAGCAACATGAAAAGGAGGCGTCCATAGTGGCCCAGGCGGGTCGTTTGGGCGCTGTCACGGTTGCCACCAACATGGCGGGCCGGGGTACGGATATTGTCCTGGGAGGGTCGCCTGAAGGACGCGACCTTGATGAATGGCAGGAGGAGCATGACAAGGTGATTGAGCTGGGTGGGCTGTTCATACTTGGCACGGAACGGCACGAAGCCCGCCGTATAGACAACCAGCTCAGAGGCCGCTCCGGTCGTCAGGGAGACCCCGGTGTTACCAGGTTCTACGTATCGTTGGAAGACGAACTGATGCGCAAGTTCGGCGGAGATAGGATCAAGAAGGTCATGGAGTGGGCCGGGTTGGAAGAGGACGCGCCCATTCAGTCACGCATGGTTTCCAAGGCCATCGAAAGCTCGCAAGTCAAAGTCGAAGCCACCAACTTTGACATCAGAAAACACCTGGTGCAGTACGACGACGTGGCCAATGCTCACCGCAACGTTATCTACAGTGACCGCCACAAAGCGCTATCGGAAGCCGACCTGAAGGATAACATTCAGGAGATGATACACCGTGAGTTGGACTCGGTGGTTGCGACCAACACGGCGGGCCGTGACCGTGAGAGTTGGTCGCTCGATGCGATGGAAGCGGAGTTGCTCACCATAATGCCTCTGCCGCAAGACCTCAGGCTGGAGAGTCTTGAGGAGATGGAGCCTGTCGAGATGCTGGACGCCTTGGAAGAGTGCGCCGATGCTCTCTACGAGGAACGTGAAGCACAAGTTGGATCTGACCAAATGCGAGCCTTGGAGCGAGTGGTGATGCTGCGCGTAATCGATTCGCACTGGGTGGAGCACCTTACCGCCATGCAGAATCTGCGTCAGGGCATAGGTCTACAAGCTTACGGGCAGCGCGACCCGCTTGTGATGTACAAGAAAGAGGCGCACCAACAGTTTGATGACCTGCTGGGCCGCATTCAGCACGATATTGTGCATACCATCTACCACATGGTTCCGGTCCAGAGCGGCGCCTCTAGAAGCGGCCAGCGAAGCAGGGCAGCCCAGACCAAGACGGTGGCTTCCAAGCCCAGTGTGATGGCCGGCGTATTGGGAATGCCAACTACCTCTGCCGGAGGAGCAAACGGAGCGAGAAAAGTGGGCCGCAACGACTCTTGCCCCTGCGGCAGCGGCAAGAAATACAAGAGGTGCCACGGCGCCGGGGTCTGACGCCAATGGTTGGCAGAAACTGGGAGCCGATTGATGCCAGCTCCTTGGACGGGGCTAACCCGGAGACCTCTCTTGTTGCTATAATTCTCTGCGGAGGACGTCAAGCATGTACCGCATAGAAGAGAATCCTAATCTGTTTGCCCAGCAGCTGGGGATCAAAGCAGGCGCCACGGCGACTACCATCAACGCTCCTGAAGCCTTCAAAGCCGCTTTAGGCCAGGGAATGCCGGATGAGGCGCGTTTCATAGACACCGGCAGGATATCCATGTTTGATTCTAACGTGACGGTGTACTGGCCCGAGGATATGGACGACCTCAAAGAGACGGTTAACTGGCGGATTCAAGACCAATCCACTCCGATTACGGGTTTCTGGGTAGTGATTCCCAAGAAGCCAGTGGCCGAGTTGCGAGACAGCGATCTCCTCTTTGACGACGTACAGGGACTTGTCCTTTCCACCGGCCTGGTGGATAACAAAATCCTCACCTTTTCCGAGGAAGAGTACGGCATACGCTTTGTCCCTCGCCTTGACTCTGAGCTATCGCCGGCGCCATGAACAACCTGGAGCTGGCTTCCATCTTCAACAGAATCGCCGCTCTTTCCGAATTGAAGGGCGAGAACATCTTTGTAGTACGGGCTTATCAGAGAGCCGCGCAGGCCATCCAGTATTTCCCGGTGGAAGTCGAGCAGTATGTCCGTGAAGGCAACGACCTCAAAGCCATAGACGGCATTGGAGACGCCATTTCCCAGAAGATCCGCGAGCTGCTGGAAACCGGCGACTTGCGGTTCTACGAAGAACTGAAGGCGGAGTTCCCCGACGGGCTTACCGATATCATGGAAGTCCCCGGGGTAGGGCCCAAGACCGCCCTCAGGTTCACTACTGAGTTGGGAGTAAAGTCCGTGGAGGAGTTGGAAGAAGCCCTGGAAGACGGACGCGTGGAGCAGCTGCCCGGGTTTGGGGCAAAGGCCGCCGGCAACATGCTCCGGCGTCTGCGTAATCGCAAGAAATATGCCTGAGAAGAGATACAAAAGCACCAGCGCGCAGAGGCAGATGGCGCGGGAAGTTGTATCGTGCTTGAAGCTGGCCATCCGGCAAGGCACGCCGTGGCCCAGGGCTTTGCTGGACGCCGTCGCCGCTTGGCCCCTGGCCGAGGAGCGGTTGGACGGGGTCGATTACCGGTACCTGCTGCTGGGGGAGGCATTCGACTGGCTGACCCTGGCGTCGCGCCTGCTCAGCGAGGTGGACGGTTTGGTCCCCGCCGAGGAACGTAAGGCCCTCCTCTTCGAAGGCCGTCTCCCCGGTGACGACCTCCGCAGCCAGTTCGAGGACCTGATAGGCCCGGAGAAGCGGGGAGCGCACCTGAACTACTATTACGGCGTAATCGTGGAAGAGGCGCTGCTTCTCTCGGTGGAGGAAACGGTGCGCAAGGAGCGCCGCTCGCAGGGACTACCCGACTCGGACGAACTCGCCGACGTGGCGTTCCGGCGAATCTATGGCGAGACGCAGG
Source organism: Dehalococcoidia bacterium (assembly GCA_963667055.2). Classification (GTDB taxonomy): domain Bacteria; phylum Chloroflexota; class Dehalococcoidia; order Lucifugimonadales; family QGNO01; genus DAOUJH01. The sequence continues at coordinate 50,839 of OY762956.1, read as the reverse complement.
AGGCGTTGCTGGGCGAATTCCGCCGGGAGATGTCGAGGACTGACGGCGACTCCATCACCATCACCGAGCTAAAGGAGTTCACCTACTGGCTGTTCAAGCGCCGCGTGAATTCGTCGGAGAGCGCAAGAGTAGCCAGCGACACCAAGAAGGGACTGGTCAGGCTTTCCGGTATGAACGGCTGACCCGGCTATCCTCCAAACTGCTCGACCAGCTCCTGGATGCGCGCTTGGCGTTCCCTGGCTGCCTCCAAGCGTTGCCTTTCCCGCTCCACCACTTCCTCGGGCGCTTTGGAGGTGAACCGTTCATCGTTGAGGCGGCGTTCTGAGCGGTCGATGAGGTCGTTGGACGCCAGCAGTTCCTGCTCCAAGCGCCGCTGCTCCGCGGCCAGGTCGACGATGTCGCCCATGGGTATATAGACCGTCGCGCCGCCCACTACCAGCGACACGGTTTGACCGGACGGGGGCTGCCCGCCGGCCCCGGTGACGCGGAGCGGCTCGATGCGGGCCAGCGCCTTGATGGCCTCCGACTCTTCGGAGACCACGTTATAGGCAGAATCCGAGGCAATCACCGCTTCCAACCGCTTCTGCGGCTCGATCTTGAACTCGGCGCGTATGTTGCGCACGGCGCGCACCACCGCGCTGACCAGCGCCACCTCATCCTCGGCCCGCGCGTCCATTGCTTCGGGGTATGTCTCCGGGTAGGGGGCTACCATGATGGATTTAGGCAGGTCTCCCTCACGGGGTAGAGCCTGGATCAGCCGTTGCCATAGTTCCTCAGTAATGAATGGCATGAAAGGATGCAGCAGTCTAAGGGTGCGCTCCAGAACGTGGGCCAGTATTGCCAAAGGCTCTCTGTCGCCGTGGCGCAGACGTACTTTGGTCATCTCTATGTACCAGTCGGCGAACTCGCTCCAGGTGAAGTCGTAAAGCTCGCGCTCCGCCTCTCCAAACTGGAACTCCCGCATCAGCCTGCCCACCTGCTCGGTGACGCGGTTGTGCCTGCTCAGTATCCACCTGTCCTCGCGGCGCTGCGGCGCGGGAACCTCCGACCATCCGGAGAGATCGTCCGCATCTTCCAGTAGCCCCACCACGAAGCGGCTGATGTTCCACAGCTTGTTGGCGAAGTTACGCGATGACTCCAGCTTATCCGCTGTGGGACGCGTGTCATTGCCCGGAGAAGTTCCCGTGGTAAGGGCGAACCGCAAAGCGTCGGCTCCGTAGGTGTCGATGACTTGCAGCGGGTCCATAACGTTGCCGCGGCTCTTGCTCATCTTGGCGCCTTCGGCGTCACGCACCAACCCGTGGAGATACACCGTCTTGAACGGGATTTCGCCCATGTTTTCCAGGCCCATCATGATCATGCGAGCTACCCAGAAGAACAGAATGTCGTAGCCGGTTTCCATCACGGAGGTGGGATAGAAGTAGCCCAGGTCTTCCGTGTCGTCCGGCCAGCCCAGTGTGGAATGCGGCCAGAGCGCGGAGCTGAACCAGGTGTCCAGGACGTCCGGGTCTTGCCAGATATTGGAGGAATCGCAGTGTTCGCAAGCGGTTGGTGCTTCCACCGCTACAGTCTCTTCCGGGCAATCTTCGCAATACCACACGGGTATGCGATGCCCCCACCATAGCTGGCGGCTTATCGTCCAGTCGCGGATGTTTTCCATCCAGTTCATGTAGACCTTGGTGAACCGCTCCGGGACAATGCGGATTCGCCCGTCCTCCACCGCCTCTATTGCAGGCCTTGCCAGCGGCTTAATATCAACGAACCACTGCATGCTCACCATAGGCTCCACTGTGACATCGCAGCGGTCGCACCTGCCCAGTGCCACTGTGTACGGTTCTACACGCTCCAAGAGGCCTTCTTCCTCCAGCTGTTGCAATATCGCTCTGCGGGCGGCGAATCGATCCTGGCCCGCATATTGCCCGGCCTCCTGGTTCATGGTGCCATCCAAGTTCATTACGCTGACGATGGGCAAATCATGGCGTTGACCTACCTCGAAGTCGGTGGCATCGTGGCCGGGCGTGACTTTGAGAGCGCCGGTGCCGAATTCCATCTCCACTGCTTCGTCGGCGATGACGGGGATTGTCCGGCCCAGCACCGGCAGCAGTACGTTCTTGCCTATGGCGTCTCTGTACCGCTCGTCATTGGGGTTGACCGCCACCGCCGTGTCGCCCAGCAGTGTTTCGGGACGAGTGGTGGCTACGGTGAGGTGGTGATTGCTATCCTGAAGTTTGTACCGTATATGGTAGAGCTCTCCCTCTGAGTCGCCATGTTTCACTTCAAGGTCGGACAGCGCAGTCATGCAGCGCGTACACCAGTTGATGATGCGCTCCCCGCGGTAGATGAGGCCTTTCTTGTACAAATTTATAAATGTGGTGAGGACCGCTCTGCTGGGACCCGGGTCTAGAGTAAACCGTTCTCGCGTCCAATCGCAGGAAGCGCCGAGGCGCTTGATCTGCTCGGTGATGATGCCGCCGTATTTGCGCACCCACTCCCAAACGCGCTCTTCAAACTGGTCGCGCCCAAGCTGGTGACGGCTCACGTCATCCTGCTCCTGGAGGGCGCGCTCCACCACAACTTGCGTGGCGATGCCGGCGTGGTCGGTTCCCGGCAGCCAGAGCGTGGGTTCGCCGCGCATGCGATGCCAGCGCGCCATGATGTCTTCCAGCGTGTTGGTGAGGGCGTGCCCCATGTGAAGCTCGCCCGTTACGTTGGGGGGCGGCATGATGATGACAAACGGTTCTTTGGAGTGGTCTATCTCAGGAGTGAAGTAGCCGCCCTCCATCCAGAACTTGTACCACCGTTCCTCCACGGGACGGTGGTCGTATGCCTTGGGGAACTCTTGCTTCTTCTTTTCAGTGGTGGCCATGGTGTCCGAATGATTGTAGCACGGGGCAGGTCAGGCGGAAAATACTTATTGCATATCGGGCGTATAATGGAAATGCCACGGCCCCATTGCGTTCAACCGCACGCCCTGAGACCGAGACGCCTCTTTTTTAACTTGCCGTAGAGGACTTTGCCTGTGAGTATGCGCCATACTGCTGCTGAAAACGCCGTGGACGCAGCTTCCAATCCCATATCTTGGAAGCGGAACCTGACTGTGATGTGGATTGCCCAGTCCATTACGGTAATGGGCTTCGGCTTTACCTTCCCCTTTGTGCCCCTGTTTATCCAGCAGGACCTGGGCGTCCCTGATCCTGCCGGAGCCGCTTTCTGGACCGGCGTCTCCAGCGGCTTCATGGGCATTGCCATGTTCACCTTCGGCCCTATATGGGGCATGGTCGGCGACCGGTACGGCAGAAAGAAAAACGTGCTGCGGGCCATGCTGGGCGGGGTGTTGTCTCTGGCGCTAACCGGACTCGTCACCAACGTCGGTCAACTTGTCGTACTTCGAGTGCTGAACGGCGTCGCCTCCGGCGTGTTCGCTACGGTCATGGCGCTGGTTGCCTCCACTACTCCCCGGGAGCGTGTTCCCTTCGCCATGGGCAGCCTGCAGGCAGCAATGCTCTTTGGCAACACAATCGGCCCTTTGCTTGGCAGCCTTCTGGCCGCGACGGTGGGATTCCGCGGCGCCTACTACGTAGCGGGAGCCGTTTTGGGCATATCCATCCTCATGGTGGTGTTCCTTGCCCGCGATAACTTTGAAAAGCCGGTTGACGGCGGTTTCGTGTTCAGGCATGAAGCACTGGAGGGGCTGTTCAAGCTGGTGAGGTCTCGTGCGGTGGGCCCCGTATTGGTCGTTATGTTCATGGTCCAGATGGCGCCCGTGCTCATGTTTCCCGTGCTCCCTGTTCTGCTGGATTCGCTGACTTCCGGAGGGGGCGCAATGAGCACCGGCATCTCTTTTGCCATACTGGGCATCACTGGGGCCATAGCCTCTTACATCGCCGGGTGGCTCAGTTCCAGAGTCTCTTTGACCAGGATGATGGTTGTGGCCTGCCTGGGGTTGGGCCTGTCCCTGGCTCCGTTTGTATTCGTCGACGCGGTGTTCATTCTATACGGCCTGCTTGCTGTGGCAGGGGCGTTTCAAGGTGTGCTCATCGCCTCCGCGAGCGGCCTGATGGGGATTGCCATCCCCCCGGAACAGCGCGGCACAGGCTTCGGCGCTGTGCAGAGCGTTTCGGCGGGAGCGTTTGGCTTCGGGCCTCTGATCGGAGGGACCATTGCTTCCATAACAGGATTGAGGTCCATCTTCGCCGTTCAGCCTGTGATGCTGGTAATAGCGGCGCTTTTTGTGGCCCTATTTCTGGGACGCCGTGAGGGGGAGCAGACGAGGGAAGGGGAGTAGCAGCTAGACGTTGCCTTCCAGGCTGCGGCGCGCCATCAAGGCTGCGCCAATCACAATGGCATCCCCGCCCAGATGAGCTTTGACGATTTCAAGGGGGCCGGTGGCCGCCGGAAGAGCGCTCTGAAACACCTGCTGCTTTGCCATGTCGATCAGTTCGGGCGTTCCCTCTATTACGCCTCCTCCGAGCACGACCATACGAGGGTTGAATGCATGAACCATGGAGGTAATGCCTGCGGCAAGGGCGCGCGCCGTCTCCTCCACTATGCGTCCGGCCAGTGGGTCGCCGTTGTGAAACGCCTGCGATACGGTCGATGCCGCTATCGAGTCCGCTTGGCCGCCGCACAGATCAAGGATGGCGGTTCCTTCTCTTGGGTTTGATGCGATGGCTTGCTGCGCCCGCAGCGCGATGGCCCATCCCCCGGCCAGAGACTCCAGGCATCCGCGATTGCGGCAGCGGCATGGAGCGCCGTCCATGTCGATGGTGATATGTCCGATCTCTCCGGCGGTTCCGGTTGCGCCCGCAACGACGCGGTTGTCGTGGATGATGCCGCCGCCGACGCCTGTCCCCACGAAAAGCGCCACCATGTCCGATACTCCCCGGCCTGCGCCGCGCTGCCACTCTCCAAAAGCGGCGGCCCTAACGTCGTTGGTGACGAATGCGGGGACGTTGAACGCTCCCTCCAATCTGGCTTTGAGGGGGAAGTTGCCTAGCTGCACCAGGTTGGGGGACTCGCGCACTACGCCGGTTACGGGCTCTATCTGTCCGGCCGCGCCCACTCCCACCGCATCGATTTCCGCGCCGGTTGCGCTCTTCAACTGCCGGGCAAGGAGCAGTGTTTGCCCGATGAAATCGTCCGGCGCCATCTCTATACCACTTGGGAAGCGGTCACTGGAGAGGACGTTGCCGTGTACGTCGACAAGCGCCACCCCCACCTTGGTGCCGCCGATATCAATTCCCAGAGTTGTTCCGGATGCCATGACCTTCCAAGCGAGAAGTGCGGGACAGCCCAACATCAAAGCAAGATATTGGGAGATGATTGATTGTTGTCGCTTCTAGCCGATGGCCCTGGTTAAGCCAGCCACAGCTTCCACCACGTCCTCTTCTTGCGCTTTGGAGGTCTCGGCTTCTTCTCCGCGCCCGTGGCGAGCGAGGTGACCACCTGGCGGGGCATCTCTCTGAGAATGGATGGAATTAGGCTGTACAGTTTCTCGACTTCATCCGGATGCATTTCACGGGCAACGGTCTGTACCGCGCCCACGCGGCGCATTGCCAGGGTGCCGGGCAGCGCCTTCAAGGCCTCGTCATAAGAGTGCGCCAGAGCCTGGGCCTGGCCCGGCTCCATGTCTATCCAGGTAAGGAGGCGGCTCTTGGTGAAGTCGTGGAGCTTGTTCTCCGGCATCTCGTGCTCGGCGCGAGCCAGTTCCGTGATCTGCTTGAGCCTCTCTTCCTCGGATAGTCCTGCCAGTTCAGCGTATCTCTTCTTCATTTCAGAGGCGCGAGCATCCTCTTTAGCATCGGCAAGAGCGACCCATTGCTGCACGTCCTGAGGCGTGGAGCTAGTCATTGACCCCTCCTTCTGAGTCAGGCGACTCGTTGAGTTCCCAGCGGGTAAGAGCGAGAAGATGATATTGTGACAGTTGCCTGCTGTCAAGGAAGCGGGCTGACATGCGGGCAAACGGGCAAGAGGGCAATCTGGCAGTCCGGTTGATGGTTGACTACTTGACATAACTCGATTTTGGGGTGTCGTGAAAAGGGTTGTCAGGCACGAGATAGCGTGCAACGGCGGAGTTGCGTCGTGCCTGAGAAGGGGATTCGTTTCCAACGTTATGTCAAGTACAAGGCTAAAATCGCCCCAAATTTTGGCGGAGGTGAGAAACGAATCAGATTCGGGGGCAAAGTTGGGGGTATAGAGTCGGGCGTTTTGGGTGCTAAGGATCGCGCCACGCCGAGGGTGAAGGGCGGTTTTTTCTGAGTGCATGGGGTAAGGGTAGCGGGGGTGGAGGGGTGTTGGGAAGGGGGAGGTGTCAGGGGGCAAGCGGGCGGGCAACTCCATTCCGCTATCACGCATCTATCTGACCCAGAATCATTATCAAGCTGATTGAATGTAAGATTTACAAACTATCGTCAGGATTCTAAGGTGGGAGTACGTGGGATGGGAAGAGGCTACTTGAGTGGCAAGGCTGGAGTGTTTTGAATGGGCGTTTGCAAATATTGTGGTGAAAGCGCCGGAAAAATTTGGAATAGGCACGGCGGTTGTAAGAAAAGGCATCACTTAGCCCTTGAGGAACTTGTGGAACGGTCTACAAGTTGCGCTTTGGGAGGAGCGTCTATAGACGATGTGCGCAATGAGCAAATCTCGGCTAGCCAATGCTTTGTTACTGAAGCTGAGATTAGAGAAGCTTTGATCGAAGGTTTCAAGCAAGCGGTCGATATTACGCTGAGGCAAAGCGACTGGATCAGTGAAGATGCGGAGCATCATCTCAATTCATACGTTAAAAACTGGCTCTCTCAGGACGAGTTTAACCACAGTGGTGCATATGAGGTCGTATACTTGGGGGTCAAACTTCGAGAAATAGCCAGTGGACAGATGCCCTATCACCTTTGGCGGTCAATAGCTAATGATCTGCCTTTTGGCTTCCAAGATTCTGAGGAATGCGTGTGGGTGTTCCAAAATGTCCGATTAGAAACTAAATCAACAAGTGACCTAGGATTGTTGGCACTAACTACCAAGAGCCTTTACTTTTCTGGGAGTAACGAGAGACATCGGATCCCCTACGGGAGGATTTTTACAGCAAGCCGTAAGTGGTATGGGTATGGTTTCTCAATTCATCAGGGTTCATCTGCCAAGTCATACACGCTTGCGAATGGTTGGTTTGCGTGGAGATTGCTGAGCATCCTAGCTAAGAAGGACTAACGGTGAGGGCATCATACCAGTCCTGCTGGGTAGCAGACTAAATTAGAGCTTCATTCTGTTCGCTTGCCTGTTTGCCCGTCTGCCCGCATGTCTGCTTGCACGCTCACTCCCACACCCTTCGACATGCTCAGGGTGAGCGGACATCTCGTCACCGTTCGTGGTGAGCTTGTCGAACCACGCCCCCGGCGGCTACTTGGAAGAGCGACGCGTTTCGCGCCGCCGCGTCGCCGATTAAGGCGGGTTCCGCGGTAGTGACCAACGCCTGCTGGTATGCGGCGGCTTCTTCGAGGACGTTCCGCCTCCGGTATGAATCCAACTCGGAGAGGACGTCGTCCAGGAGGAGCACCGGCTCATCGCCGCGCCGCTCTTTGAGAAACACAGCCTCCGCCAAGCGGAGCCCCAGGGCTATGGACCGTGCCTGTCCCCTGGAAGAGTAGGTGCCGGCGGGCATGCCGTTGAGATTGATCTCCAGGTCGTCGCGGTGTGGCCCGGCCAGGGTCACCCCGGCGCGTATCTCTTCATTTTTTCGTTCGGTGAGCGACTGCTCGAACTGTTCGGGGTGCAAGGAGGGCCGGAACTTCAGCGATAGCTCCTCACCTTTAGACAGAGCACGGTAAGCATTCGCCGTTAGCGGCGACAGTCTGTCGATGGCTTCGCTCCGGCGATCTATCAGCGCAGCGCCTTCCTTGACCAGTTCCCCGTTCCAGAACCCCAACTCTTCGCCTGAGGCCCTTCCTTCTCTGATCAGGCGCAGCAGGTGGTTCCTCTGGGTGAGGACGCGCTGATACCGTTGCAGTGTCCTCAGGTAACTCCTATCTACTTGCGAAAGCAAGATGTCCAGGAAGCGGCGGCGCTGCGAGGGCGAGCCGTGCACCAGTTCTATATCGGATGCGGTGAACAGCACAGCGTTGACCCAGCCGACCAGTCCCGAGGCGGACGTGGAGACGCCGTTGACCTTGATCCGCTTGTTCACCAGGACGCCCCCGGCTCCCTGGCCGGATTCGGCGCGCAGACCTACGATGACTCTCACCTTATCGTCGCGGCGCTCCACCTCCCCGTCGACGATGGTCTGCTCCGCACCGGCGGCTCCTGCTTCGGCAGTCTTCTGCGACGACCAGTTGATGAGTTCCCTTTCCACGTTCGTGCGGTAGGACTTGGCTATGGCAAGCAGGTAGGCCGCCTCCAGCAGGTTGGTCTTGCCCTGGGCGTTAGCCCCGTTCAGTACTACCAGACCAGGCGGCAGTTCCAGGCTCAGGCCGGTAAAGTTGCGGTAGTTGGTCAGTCTCAGGTGGGATATGTACACTTGGGGTCTTGGGCCAATGGCTAGTCTCTGGGCCTGCCCAGCAGCAATATCCAGTTGGCAAAGGCTTTGAGGTGGTTGCGCACCGCCTCACGCGTGGGTTCGTCGATAAGATTGCCTTCCGAGTCGAACTTCTGGCGCGCGTAGGAAACGTAGACACCCGGTTTTGTCATCATGTAGGAGCCGGTCTCAGCGAATATGTTGTGCAGGTGCATCTGCGCCCGCGCCGTTCCGGCGAATCCCCCGGCTCCCATGGTGGTTACCGGCTTGGCGAACAGGGAGCGCGGGCCCCTGTCACGCGATGCCCAGTCTATAGCGTTCTTCAGAACCCCGCTGGGGCTGAAATTGTATTCAGGCGTGACGAACAGCACTCCGTCCGCCTCACATATTGCCGTCTTGAAACCGGTAACCGAGTCGGGGTCGCCCTCCTCCTCCATGTCCCGGTTGTAAAAAGGCAACGGCGCCAGGTCATACGCAATTATCTCCATGCCCGCCGGCGTCTCCTCCTGGGCAACGCGGAGCAGGGAAGAGTTGAACGATGCCTGCCGCAGGCTTCCGGATATGCCCAGAACTTTGATCTGAGTAGGCTGTTCCATGAACCGGTCTACCATGCCACGGTCCTCACTTGGGGATTGGCTATAGGGTACTCCAAACCCGCGCTGACGGCAAAGCCAATCGAGATACGGGATGGGGCTTTGCGGACTGGCCCACCACAGCCCCGCCACCTCTGGATGCCCGCCTGCGCGGGCAAGACGGAGGGCGGGCAGGGGTTATAAAGAGGAGTTCAGGCCGAGTCGTCTTCCGAGTTGATATCTACCCGGTATATGTCAACCTGGGCGTTGGAATAGACCTGACCACGCCCTGAAGCCCCGCCACCTCTGGATACCCGTTCCCCGACCGGGGTCGGGATAGGCTGCGCGGGCAAGACGGAGGGCGGGCAGGGGTTATAAAGAGGAGTTCAGGTTGCGTCGTCTTCCGAGTCGCCCTCTACCCGGTATATGTCCACATGGGCGTTCGAATAGACCTTGACCACGCCCTGGTCGGCCATTGCCTCGAACTTGTCCAGACCGGGCGCGGGATAATACAGACGCTCCAGTTCGCCCACGATGACGTACTCGACGTCGTAGCGTCTGAGGATGTCGGCAGCGGTGTTTGGGCTCCTGTTAGTGTAGAGCGTATTCAGGTCGGACAGGCGCTCGCTCACGGCGGACTGCTCTCCGTGGCGCTGCTGGGTCTGGTGCCAGCTCCAGCCGATGATGGAGGGAAGCCCGGTATATATGGAGAAACGCCCTCCCCAGCGATAGCGGTCAGGCTCAGTGCTGCCCTCGGCTATCACCGGAGAGCCCTGGACTTCGCTTCTCAGCCACTGGATGGCTTCCCAGTCGTGCTTCAACTCTATCGGCCCTTCGGGGTCGACGTACTCGGTCTCCTCCATGAAGGCGGCTCCGTTGAGTCCGGTGAAGCTTGTGTCGAACCTGTCGGCAAGACGCGACCTGGTTCCCAGCACGGGGAATATGGAAACGGTCAGCACAAGAAGCGCGAGCAAGCCAGCCCAAATGCCCTTACCCCAGGTCATGCCGCGCCAGGATATTCGCGCCGAAGTCGTCAGATACCAGAGGATGGCGGCTGAAGCCAGCGCATAGAGCACCCAGGCCTGCAGGTACAGCTTGAAGATGGTGTTCATACGGTCGATGTCGTTGTTGGCCGTGACCAGATCGACCGTGATGCCCAGCCCCAGCGCTCCTATGACCAGGACCAGGATGAAGAGGTGATGAATGGACGAATCGTCCCGGTCAAGGAGACGCCGCACTCCCAGCAGCGCCGCAATCACCGTTAGCGCAAAGAGAAAAGCTACCGTGCCGTAACCGCCGGCGGTGAGGTATACGGCAAGCATGAAGGTGAAGAATACGGAGCCTGCCAGGAGAGCTATCCGGCGAGGAGAAAGGGGCAATACCAACTTGGACAACGGGCTTGGCCGGCCCTCTTCGCCTTCATTCGTCCTGCGCGGTTTCAGGTATTTGAAGCCCTCGTATGCCAGGTAAGAGATGACGATGAACAGGAATAGGGCATGGATGCCCAGGTAATACTGGATGGGGGTCTGAAAGTTGCTATTGTGGATTCCGGCGGAAAAGGCGACGAACCTGGAATGGAATGGAAGGAAGGCGGCGTAGCTGACCGCTACGGCAAACAACGCCTTGAGAGAAGCCGATTTGAAAAAGGCAAGCGACAGACTCTTGTAATGGGCGTAACAGGCTATGAATACGGCGGCTATGCCCAGAGCCATGTAAGTGGGGTAGTCCCAGGTGTTGATGGCGGCGAGGGAGCCTACCGCTACGCCGAGGAAGGCCAGGGGCATCGCGGCGCGTTTCCAGCCGGAGGACAACGCCTTAGGGTCGAGGGCCAGGCTCAGGGAGAGTCCCGCCGCCAGTAGGGTGAAGGGGATGACTATCATGTGGGCGTGGGGGTCGGCGAAGAGGAACGTCCAGAAGGGGAATTCGGTTATCGCTATCTGGTCGGGGATCATCCGGCTGGGCGCCCAGTAGTCGAACATGGGGAAACTGACGCCGTCCCGCACCCTGTCCAGTCCGGCCCTGGCGAGCTGCGTTATTGCTCCCAGGTTGCCCAGCACGGCGACCATCAGCGCCCCGGCGATTCCGGCGGCGGCGGGGCCCCATGAAGGGCCCGGTTTGGAGTTTCGTTGCCGCATGGCGGAAGTGAGATTGTAGGCTATGGAGAAAGCACCTCCCGCGGTGAGCGCGAACAGCAGCGGCACGGCCAGGTTGAAGGCGACCTCCGGCAGTATGCCGGTGGCCTTGATCAGCGCCGCCAGTATGAACTGGCCGAAGTAGTAGTAGTTGAGGTAGCCGCCGGCGAACCAGGGGTCGTAGGGAGGTATTGTGGACGAGCGTATCACCGCGTTCAGGTAGGCGAAGTCCATGGGCTTCTCGCCGCCCCGGAAGGGATGCCAGAGGTCGGGATTGGCCCAGCGCAGGCCGAGGAAGACCAGGAACGCGATGAGGAACAGCGCCTCCTCCAGCGCCAATGTGCGCCACCGGGCCTTGACGAAAGCGAGGATGTCGTCGCGGCGGGTAACCGCTATGCAAGCGCCTGCCGCAGCCATTACCGCCAGGCCCAGGTATATGGACGGCCGGGTGAAGTCGAGTACGCCCAGCGCGGCCAGCAGCCACGGCATGTAGGCCAGCAGAAGCACGGCCAGGGTCTTGGAAAGCAGGTATCCCCTGTCGTGGAGGCCCCGGAACAGGAGGAAGCCGATGGGAAGAACGGCGAGGGAGGTGAGTTGCACCAGCGCCAGCCAGACCAGAACGGGCAGCCGGTTGCTCAGGCCGGAGGGGTCGAATATATCCGACCACGTTCCGCCGCTGCGCTGGGCCGCAATCTCGTCCGGGGTGAGAAGGAGTTGCAGGGGGCGGTCCGGTTGCGGTTCGACGCTCATAATCATGGCGGCCAGGGCGTCCTTGTCCAGGCGGCCCGTGTTCTTGAAGAGCATGACGAGCGGGTGGTCGTAGGTGACGTGGTCGTTGTCGGCGTAACCCAGATTGACCGACAGCAGAGACGACCGGCCTGCGTCCAGTCCGTCCGGCGCGGGAACGCCCGCCCTGCGGAACGGGTCGTCCACCAGGGTTACGCCGAGAAGGGACGGATAGGCGCTGAAGCTCTGTTCCAGCTGATAGCCCAGGGCGCCGGAGAAGAGAAGGGCGTAGTAGTTGCTGCTGAATGGGTATCTCTCCGGTACGCGGGCGACTGCGCCATAGGTGCGGTTGCTGTAGAACAGCAGGTAGTCAGCCTCCGATAGGTCGGACGCCATGGAGTCTATTTTCGGTATGGTGTCTCCGTCGAAGATGGTGACTTGCGCCAGGTTGTACCGGCCCAAGTGGGGCACGCCTTCGTCCCAGTGGTTGTCGGTCAGGATAAACGACTCCTCAGGGATGTTGGCGTTGATCCACCGCGAAGCCTGGACGGCGGTGTGCGGATTGGAGTAGACGTTCTGGAATGCCAGGCCGTAGAAGACGGTGGCCGCCACTATCACTCCCAGCGCTATCTGCGCCGGCTTGAGCATCGCCGGTTTGCGCCGCTTCAGCCAGTCGATTCCCATCAGCGCCGTGCCTGCGCCCATCATGATCATGACCGGCATGAGGGGGAATGTATAGCGCAGGAACTTTACTTCCGCCCTGACGACGATGATGAGCAGGGGAATCGCCCAGAGCAGTATGAGGAGTTGGCCCCATCCGGGACGGCGCAAGTTGACGACTACGGCGGCGAGGAGTCCTCCCCACGCCAGAAGGCCGAGGGGGTATCCCAGCCCCCAGGCGACGGTCTGCCGCAGTTCGTAGAGCAGCTTGGGAGTTTCTATGTACTGCACCGTGTAGGGTACCGAACCGGCGTTGCGCACGATGTCCAGTTCGCGCAGGTTCCAATATAGGAACTCGGGGAAGGCAAGGATGGAGTAGGGCGTCCAGAACAGGTAGACGGCGATGGCTATGAAACCGCCGAGCAAGGCGCGCAGGGCGGTATTCTCCAGCAGCGACGGTTTGCGCAGAGCGCGGAGGAACAGGTAGCCGTACAACGCCGCGAGGGGGATCAGAATCGGAGCCGTGCTTATCTTGGCGGCGAAGGCAAGGCCGATGAACAGGCCAAGCAGCGCCGAATCGCGGATGCGGTTCTTTTCGAGCACCTGCATCATGAACCAGAATGAGGCCAGGATGAACAGGTTGGAGAAGGTCTCCGGCCTGTAGTAATGGCTGTGCTGGATATGCACCACCGCAAAAGCCGTCAGGGCAGCCGCCAGCAGTCCGGCGTTCCTGCCGTAGAGCCGTTTGCCCAAGAAGTAGACCATGGCGACGGTGGCTACGTCGGCGAGGGTGGAGAGGAGCCTGCCCGCCAGGGCCAGGTCGCGGAACTCCATGGTGAGGAAGGGAGAGGCCAGCAGCTTTATGCCGACCATGACATATAGAACGATGCTTCCCAGCGGGAACCAGTGGGGGTTCAGTGGGCTTCTGTCGGCGTCCAGAAAGACGGTGAGGCTGGGGAAGCCGGGCTCGGCCTGCCGGAACGGGTCGTATTGGGTGCACGATTCCCAGCCGGGAGCCTCCACGAGGAGTCGGTACATGCAGTCGGTGCGGAGGTATACGGAGCGTTCGTCAGGGTGGAACAGGCCGTTCTGATCCCAATCCAGGCCATAGGCACGGACGAGGAAGGCGAGCAGGAGGATGAGGACAAGGAGCGGGGGGACGGACCATCCGGCACGGTCAGGGCGAATTGCCCAGCGCCAGGCGTCGTGGATTCGCTGGGGGAGGGTGGCCGGGGTCATGGGTTGGCTACTTGACATAAGTCGATTTTGGTGTGTCGTTGGAAGGGTTGCCAGGCATGAGACGTTGTGCACCGATGGAGTCGTGTTGTGCCTGAGAAGGGGGATTCGTTTCCAACGTTATGTCAAGTACAAGGCTAAATGCGAAGCAAATTTTGGCGGAGGTGAGAAACGAATCAGATTCCGGGGCAAATTTGAGGATATGGAGGCGGGCGTTTTGGCTGCCGAGGGGCGCGCGACGCCGAAGTGGTATGGGTTGTTGGGCGGTTTTGCGTGAGTCCATGGTGTAAGGATAACGGGTGCGGGGGGGTGTGGGGAAGGGGGAGGTGTCGGGGGGGCATACGGACATGCGGGCAAGCGGGCAGACGGGCAGACGGGCAGACGGGCAAACGGGCAAGCGGGCAGACGGGCAAGCGGACATACGGACATGCGGGCATATGGACATGCGGGCAAGCGGACATGCGGGCAAGCGGACATACGGACATACGGGCATACGGGCAAGCGGACATACGGGCAAGCGGGCAAGGGGGGCAAGGGGGCAAGTTGTGGGCGTGACGGCGTCGTGTTACAATCCGAGTGAGCGATGCAATGACTACCCAGACACCCTCAACGGAAGAACGCCTGAGCCGGCTCGAAGGCGCGTACGAGCAGGTCAGCGAACGGCTCGGGGATCTCCGCTCGGAGATGAACGAGCGGCTGAGTGAACTGACCCGTGGCCAGGAGGCTCTCCGCGCGGACATGAATGCCCTCCGAGAGGAGATGCAACGCGGCCTGGAGTCCCTTCGAGAAGAGATGCAACGCGGCCAGGAGTCCCTCCGCGCGGAGATACGCTCCTTCCGCGGCAACATGCTGCTGCTCATGGGAGGCGCTTGGGCGACCATGATCGGCGGCTTCATCGCCATCGCCACGTTGTTCTAGCGCTGAGGGCGGTGAATCGGACATCGGTAGGGGCGGGTTTCAAACCCGCCCCTACGTCGTTTTTGCGGGCAGGGACGGGCTCACCACTGGATGGCGGCGGCTTGCTGCTGTAGGGTCTCTTCGTGCAGGCGCTGACAGTGTGGGGGCGGGCATGACGGTTCGGCGTTTCCGGCGGGCAGTTATGCGAAGGTGTCCTCCAGTAACCATTGGCTACGCCGTCAGGGCTTTCACGAGTTCCGACATGTCCGGCATCTGCTCCACGCGGTAGATGGCGTCCAGCGCGGCCTCTATGCGGGAGTCGGAGAGGACGCCCGCGGCGCAGTCGGTGAACTTGGCGGCCATGCCGTCGATCCCCATGGGGCGCTCAGGGGTGCCCCGCGAGGTCTCGGCCTCGCGGGATATCGTCCGTCCGTCGTTCAGTTGTATCTCGATCAGGCTCCGGATGCGGTCGCTGCCCTTCGCCTCGATCTCAGGGTTGTGATAGATATTGACCTTCTTCATAACCTCACGCACTTCCGGCGACAGCACCACCTCGTCAGTGAACTCCTGAGTTCCGGCGCGGCGCTTGAGGAGCAGTATGCCGAGGCAGAACTGAAGGCTGAACTTCGCCTCCAGCTCGTTTTGGGGGTCGCTGTAGCGCAGCGGGTTCAGTATGTTGTAGCCCGCGCCCATCCGAACCTCCTCCACGTCGTCCGGCTTCAAGTCGTTCTCCAGGACGAGGTCGAGCATGGTGTCCATGGAGGGGTGCGACAACGAGCCGCAGGGGTACGGCTTCACCGAGACGCCGGGCCATTCCAGCGTGTAGGGGTTGCCCATTCGCCCCAGCAGGCGTTCCGCGTCCACGCCGCCGCCCGTGACCTGGAAGTGGCCCCACTGTCCGTCGAGGGCGTTGGGGTCGGCCTGATAACCGAGCGCGGCCAGCTTGGCGGCTACGATGCCGTTTTCCGCAGCTGCGCCGGCGTGATAGGGCTTGGTCATGGTGCCAAAGTTGACGCGCAGTCCGGCGCTCTTCGAGGCCGCGATGCCGATGGCGAACCTGGTCTGCTCAGCCGTGAGTCCGTACAGCTTGGCGGCGGCGGTGACCGCGGCGAACACCCCAACGGTGGACGTGGTGTGGAAGCCCTGGATGTAGTGCCGGGGATTCATCGACTCGGCTATCTTGCATTCCACCTCGAAGCCGCCGCAGAAGGCGGTGAGGAAATCCCTTCCGCTTGCGCCCGTCTCCTGCGCCACGGCCAGGGTAGGGGCCAAGGCGGGTACGGTGGGGTGGGTGAGCAGGCCGTAGATGCGGTCTGGCGTCTGGGCAAGCTGGGTGTCGTCGAAGTCGTCGGCGTGACCGGCGACGCCGTTGGCCAGGGCGGCCAGCTGCGCCGAGGTGGCGAGGCCGTCGCCTACCACCGAACTGGGGCCCGCGACGTTGCCGTCGCGGATATACTGCCGGACGATGCGCGAGCAGGCGGCGCGGCTTCCCGAAAGCATCACGGCGAAGCCGTCGACCAGGCAGCGGAGCAGTTCGCGCCGCACGTCTCCGGGTATCGATTCGTAGGTGAGACCCTGGATGTAGTCAACGACTTCCGAGGTCAAGGTGCGTTCCGATGTCATCTGTCCTCCTGTTTCCGCCGCGTTGTGCACGGCGGTTCAGGGGGAGTTTATACCATGATTGCGGGTCATGGAAGGGATGGGGATTTGGGGCTGGGCGGGTAGGGGGCAGTACGCCCATAACTAGGAGATTTTACTGATTTACCTTAGACTTTGACCGGGCCCGTGGCCCTGTTTCTACGCTCATCGTAATACATCAGACCGAACTTTGCGCCACCACGGCGCATCTGTTCCAAGGTCCGTTCCTTATTGTCTCTCGCATAGGCGGCTTCCCCCTGAATAACCACAAGTATGTTCGTGTGATTGGGATGCTCGCGACTCATAGCCTTGAACTTCCGTGTTATCTTAGCCGTTTCCGCATTCTCACCCTTGCCCTTGAAGTTATCGTAGTTCATCTTGACTTCGATTCCGACGGACTTGCTAGTACCTTCCACAAACAGATCAACACTGCTCCTAGACGCCGATGGGAATTTGTATTCCGGTGTGATAGTGCATTGCCTGAGCCGAGAGCGGAGCAAGTTATAAAGTTGCGCTACAAAGTCGCCTTCGCAAGGAAAGGTGCAACCTATGCTTGTACCGTGTTCATATTCATAATTCCGCCACAGGAAGCCGTGATAGGGGTCTTTCCTGTTCTTGCCATAAAGGTCGAGTGCAGCCTTGACGCACTCTATCACGCTCTCCACAAGACGATCTTGGGCAGATATACGATTGTTGCGCCTGACGCGACCAACCGTAATCTCGTACCTGTCAAGGATTTCAATGATTGTTCCACGCGGTTGACGCTTTGAAGCAATCCTCATGGCGATTTCTCTGTCTATTCTGGGCATATTGGCTGAAACGATATAAAGCATTGGCACTTGGCTCTTGTAGCCTTCAAATTTCTTCAGTTCGCTATCCAATTCGGACGCATTTAGGGACTTCTTCAGCTCAATTACAGCCCTCGTTCGATAATTAAACCGATTCTCGATAGTTGGATCGCATACCAGCAAGTCTGTTTTCTTGAGTTGACCCACAAGCCCGTTTATCGCGCTCGCCTCTGCGTGCAACATACATGTTCGCGCTCCGGGCAGCTTCGCTCCAAGTTTATGACCGCCGACCTTGAGCCTGTGCAGTTGGTGAAAGAGTTCGTACTTAAATGCCGCCTCGGATTCGAAAAACCCACTGGCAGAGTAGGTTCGTGCCAGCGCCTGCCTCAGAACTCCGTCGAATTCCTCAATGTCAAATTTGAAACTGGCTGTGCTCATATCCTTCATTTCACCCGCGCTTCTATTCCGGCCAGCCGTTCGTGGACTTTGACCAGCGCCTGTGTGCCCTCATCGCCGTTGCCGGAGGCCTCCAGCGAGGCAAAGAGCTGGTTGATCAGCGCGGTGGACGGAAGGGTCAGCCGCATCTCCCTTGCGCCTTCCAGTATGAGGCGGAGGTCTTTCTGTTGCAGGCGCACCATGAACCCGGGGGCAAAGTCGCCCTTAATCAGGCGCGGGCCGAGGTTTTGCAGCTGCCAGGAGCCCGCCGCGCCGCCCTTCACCGCCTCTATGGTGGTCTCAAGGTCTGCGCCGGAGGAGGCGGCGAAGACCATGGCCTCGGCCACGGCGTTCATGGTACCGGCGACCAGTATCTGGTTGACCAGCTTGGTGGTCTGGCCCATGCCGCTCGGTCCGGTGTGCACTATGTTCCTGCCCATGGCCTGGAAGACGGGCAGGCACCTGTCGAACGCGCTCTTGTCGCCGCCGACCATGATCGAGAGCGTGCCCTCTATCGCGCCCCAGGAGCCTCCGCTGACCGGGGCGTCGAGCATTCGTGCGCCCTTTTCCTCGACCCGCTCTGCAATGGCGCGGGTCACGGAGGGGGAGATGGTGCTCATGTCGATGAGCACGGCGTCGCGTTGAATGCCTTCTATAACGCCGTTTTGGCCCAGGACAACCTCCTCCACGTCGGGGGAGTCGGTGACCATGGTTATGATTACGGACGCTTGTTCAGCGACCTCTTTGGGGCTTGCCGCGGTGGTCGCTCCGTCCTTCGCCAGTTCCTCCGTTTTGGACGGGGTGCGGTTGTAGGCCGCGACGGGGTAGCCCGCTTTGAGCAGGTTGCGGGCCATGGGGAGTCCCATGATGCCCAGCCCGATGAATCCGATGGTTTCCTTTGCCATGTTGACCTCCTGGGGACACTGTAGCGGGCAAACGGGCAAGCTGGCAAGCGGGCAGGCGGGCAAGCGGGCAAGCGGGCAAACGGGCAAGCGGGCAGGCGGGCATGGTTCGACAAGCTCACCATGAGCGGAGGTTGCAAGCGGGCAAGAGGGCAAGAGGGCAAGGGGACAGGGTAGTGCGCCGCTTGACGCACGTCGGTTGGGGGGGTAGGGTTGCGGCGATGACCAGCGAGCAAGCGCATCAGAAAGAGTTGTCGGATTTGGAGCGGCAGTTGACGACGCTGCGGACCGAGTTGCACAGCGTGAAGGTAAGCCTGCGGTTCCTGCACGCCGACATGGAGCAGAGGCTGGATGTCCTGTCGAATGAGCTTGCCAGTTTGCGGGACGTCGTCGATCCGGACAGCGGTTTCAGGCACTGAGGACGCCCCGCTTCGCACCGCGCCCCGCCGCCGGGCAAACTGGCAAGCGGGCAAACGGGCAAGCCGCACGGTTCACCCCCATCTCAATCTTCCCCCATCAATGGGGAAGAGGTTATGCAAAGCTTTGCATAACCTCTAGGGTGAGTGCGGTGTCTCCCCGCCCCACCAGATTGCTTCGCTGCGCTCGCAACGATCCTTCGCAGGCTCAGGGAAAACTCCCATCCGCCCCGCTTGGATGCCCGCCTACGCGGGCAAGACGGAGGGGAGAAGTCGGCGGCTTATACGCGGCCCTGTCTGCTTGCAACCCAGATTTTTCGCTCCGCTCAAAATGACAATGGGGGGGACGGAATAACAGTGTTGGGGCAGAGTGACAGTTTGCGGTGGGGGTCGCGGCGGTGGGGTGGGGTTGCACGTTTGCCCGTATGCCCACCCCTTGCACGTTTGCGCGTTTGCCCGTCTGCCTGGGGGCGTGGCGGGAGGCGGGCGCGCCTGTTACAATTGGCGCATCGAGGGCTGCGGCTTATGCCGCCAGCCCGTTTAGGCGTTGTGGTTCGAGAAATATATGCTGGCCGGACTGACAGAGCTCATCAAGGGGATGCCCCGCTTCCAACTGCTCACGGAGGAACTGAGAAACGGAAACGGGGCCGCTTCCATATTGCAGGCGGCGGCCCCGCTGCTTCTGGGGACGCTTTGGCGCGAGTTGAACGCGCCGCTGCTGGTGGTTTCGCCGAGGCCGGAGGACGCAAGGCGTCTCCACGATCGTCTGCTGGTCTACTTCAACGAAGACCCGGCCATCCACAACTTTGCCGAGCTGGATGCGCTGCCCTTCGAACGGCTGGCGGTGGACAGCGCCAGCATGCGCCAGCGGCTTCGCGTGCTGGCGTCGCTGGCCGGGGTGTATCCGGGGGAGGCGCCGCTGGTGGTGACGTCCGCTTTGGGGCTGGCTTTGAAGACGGCGGATCCGTCGGTCTTCAAGCGGGGCGGCTTCACCGTGCGGCGCGGCGACAACGTCTCCATGGAGTCGTTGATAGAAAGGTGGACGGCCATCGGCTACCGCATGGGGAGCATGGCGGAGTCGCCCGGCCGCATGAGCAGGCGCGGCGGTATTCTGGACGTGTTTCCGCCCGGAGACGCCTACCCCTCGCGGCTGGAGTTCTGGGGCAACGTCGTGGAGAGCATCCGCTCCTTCGATCCCGGCAACCAGCGCTCATTGCGGCAAATGGAGCAGGTCACGGTCGCTCCGGCGGAGGAGCTGCTGCCCTCACTGGCGGACCCGGATGAGATCGGAAGGGCTTTCACGGCTCTGGACTTCAATCCCCGCTCCAACAGGGTGCGGGAACGCATGGAGGAGGAGCTTTCCATGATGGCTTCCGGCCACTACGTGGAGGAGGCCGGCTACTACTCCGGCTTCTTCAACCGCTCAAGTCTCCTCGATTTCCTGCCCGATAACACGCTGGTGGTTCTGGACGAAAGCTCCCAGATCGACGAGACGCTGCGGGAGTTCGACAGGCGGGGCTTCGAGCTGCGGGAAACGAAGCGGGAACGCGGGGAGCTGCCGGGAGGGTTTCCATCGCCGTACTTTATCCGGGAGGAGATAGCAGAAAGGCTGGAACGCGCCTCCGGGACGCTGCGGCTGACCCGTTGGAGCGGCGGAGAGGACTCCTCCCTTCCCTTTGTGCAGGCTCCCTCGTTTTGGAGCCAGGTACCCCTGTTCATCGCCGACGTGGAGGAACGCCGCCGCCGCGGGGAAAGCGTCCTGGTGGTGACGCACCACGCCCAGCGCCTCCACGAGCTGATGGCGGAGAGCGGGTTGGGGGCAAGGATAGCGGAGGAGCTGACAGGCCCGCCCGCGCCGGGGTCGGTTGCCATCCTGCGCGGCTCGCTTTCGGAGGGATGGCTGGCGCCTGGGGATGGCATGGCGCTGTTCACGGACCTGGAGGTGTTCGGCACGGCAAAGATGGCGCGGCTGCGCAGGCGCCGGACGGCATCCCACGCTCCGCTCACCGCCGAGATAGAGCCGGGCTCCTACGTGGTGCACACCGACCACGGGGTGGCGCTCTTCTCCGGCACCACCGTTATGGGAGAGGGCGACGCGCGGCGGGAGTACCTGGTCCTGGACTACGCAGAGGGAGACAAGCTCTACGTGCCAACCGACCACGCCGACCGGGTCGGCCTCTACTCCGCATCGGGCGATCAATGGCCCACGTTGACCAGGCTTGGCACGCAGGACTGGCTGCGGGCCAAGCGGCGGGCGAGGCGCTCCGTGCAGGAGATGGCCCAGGAGCTGCTTGGGCTGTATGCCCAGCGCGAGGTTACCCCGGGGATTGCGTTCGCCCCCGACACGCCCTGGGAAAGGGAGCTGGAGGACTCGTTTCCCTACGTGGAGACCCCTGACCAGGCAAGCACGATAGGCCAGGTGAAAGCGGACATGGAGCAGGCGGGTCCCATGGACAGGCTCGTTGCCGGCGACGTGGGCTACGGCAAGACGGAGGTCGCTCTGAGGGCGGCGTTCAAGGCGGTGGCCGGCGGCAAGCAGGTGGCGATACTTGCGCCGACCACCGTGCTGGCGCAGCAGCACTACGCCACGTTCAGCCAGCGCCTGGGCCCATACCCGGTCACGGTTGACGTGCTGAGCAGGTTCCGCAGCGACAGGGAGCAGAGGGATGTCCTGGGGAGGCTGTCGGAGGGCAAGGTGGACATCTGCATCGGCACCCACCGCATGTTGCAGAAGGACGTGGCGTTCAAAGACCTGGGCCTGGTGGTTATCGACGAGGAGCACCGGTTCGGCGTCGGGCACAAGGAGAGGCTCAAGGGCATGCGCGCCCAGGTCGACGTGCTGACCCTGACCGCGACGCCGATTCCGCGCACTCTTCACATGGCTCTGTCCGGAATTCGCGACATGAGCACCATGGAGACGCCGCCGGAGGAGCGCCTTCCCATAAAGACCTACGTATCGGAGCACAGCGACGAGATAGTCCGCGAGGCCGTCCTGCGCGAACTGGACAGGGGGGGCCAGATATACTATCTGCACAACCGGATTCGCAACCTGGCTTCGGTGGCGGACTCTCTGAGGAGGCTGGCGCCGGAAGCCTCGGTCGGCATGGCCCACGGGCGCATGCCGGAGGAGCAGCTGGAAAGGGTCATGGACTCCTTCACCAGGGGAGAGTTCAACGTGCTGGCCTGCACCACGATCATCGAATCGGGGCTGGACCTGCCCGGCGTCAACACGCTAATCGTGGACCGCGCCGACAGGCTGGGGCTTGCCCAGTTGTACCAGTTGAGAGGGCGCATCGGCAGGGGCAGCCAGAGGGCTTACGCCTATTTTCTGATACCCCGCGGACGGCGCATCACGGAGACGGCGCAGAAGAGGTTGGAGACCATCCTGGCCGCCACCGAACTGGGCGCCGGTTTCCGCATTGCCATGAAGGACCTGGAGATCAGGGGCGCCGGACAGCTGCTGGGCGCGGAGCAGAGCGGCCACATCCACGCCGTGGGCTTCGACCTGTACCAGAGCCTGCTCAGCCAGGCCGTGGAGGAGGTCAAGGCGGGAGGCGGACTGCCGGAGCTGCCGGAAGATGAGAAGCGGGAGGTTTCCCTGAACCTGGGGCTGCCGGCGCGCATTCCCCAGTCGTACGTGGAGGATCTGGCCGCCAGACTGGACCTGTACCAGCGTCTGTCGAAGGCGCGGACGCTGGGGGACGTGGCCCAGCTGCAGGAAGAGATGTGGGACAGGTTCGGAACGCCGCCCATGGAGGCGCACAGCCTGCTCTACACGGTGAGGATAAGGGCGCTGGCGACGGAGGCGGGGGTCGAGTCGGTGACCAGGGATGCCCGCGGCGTCGCGGTGCGGCTGCTTGACGACGTGGGCGGGGCGCGCCAGGCGTTGGAGCGCGAGCTGGGGCCTCACGTCAAGGTGGGGCGCAGGCTGATCCGCATGGAGACGGAGGGGCTGGACCGACCCTGGGGACAGGCGCTTTGGGAGATGCTGGAAGGACTTGCCGCCTTCAAGGAGCGCGTCGCCGCCGTCATGGGGTGATTCGCCGCTCCGCCGTGCCCCCTTGTGCTATACACGGAAACGTGTATAATGCGTAGCATCACGCGCGCAAGGGGGACGGGGTTGGAGAGCGAGTGGAACAAGGAGAGGATACGCGCCCTGCGCCGGCACCTGGGGGCCACCCAGCAGGAGATGGCCGAGGAGATGGGCACCCGCCAGCAGACGGTCAGCGAGTGGGAAACCGGCCTGTACAGGCCGAGGGGCGCGTCCAAGAAGATGCTCTCCATACTGGCCGAGCGCTCCCGCTTCCGGTACGCGGCGGACGGAGAGGAGCCGGAACCCTGCTATGGAATCGAGCCGCCGCCGCTCGACGCCGGTTCAAGGGGATAGCCTTGGCAAAGAGGAAGCTGCCCCTGATACCGGAGCGCCTGCTGGCCCGCCTCTGGCGGGACCGCGCCCAGAGGCGGGCGCTGTTCACCGCGGACGGCAGGCGGGTCCGCGTACTCTATCCGGGCAGGCGCAACGGCGGCCCCGGCCCCGACTTCAAAGACGCCATGATCCAGTTGGACGAGGCGCCGCCTCAGCGGGGCGACGTGGAGGTGCACCGCACCGACTCCGGCTGGAGGGAGCACGGCCACCATGAAGACCCCAACTACAACAACGTGGTGCTGCACGTGGTGATGAGCAAGAGGTCCAAGAGCGCCACGGAACGGCAGGACGGGAGGGAGGTGCCGGTGACGACGCTGTCCGCCTCGGGCGGGGAGGCGGGGGCTCCGCTGGAGCTGCCGCTGCTGCGAAGGTGGAGGTCGCTGGATAAGGAGGAACTCGTCCGCGCCGTGGAGGAGGCCGGAGAGAGGCGGTTCAGGAAGAGGAGCGACTTCTACCTGGATGAGCTGCTTACAGAGGACGCCGACGAACTGCTCTATCGCGGGATCATGGAGTCCCTGGGCTACAGCAGAAACCGCGACGCCTTCCTCAAGCTGGCGCGCCTGGCGCCCTGGCGCAGTCTTTGCCGGGTTGGCGAAGGGTTGTACGGAGATCGAAGGGTATCCGAGTTGAGGAAGCTTCTGAAAGTGACTGCCGGATTGGAAGACGGGGAGAGCGCGGTTCCCTCCTCGTGGCGCGGTAATAGGATGGACCGGGGCGAGTGGCGTTTCGCCGGGGTCAGGCCGGGCAACCAGCCGCCGGTTCGCATAGAAGGCGCTGCGGTATTGGCGGCGCGGTTCATGGAGACCGGACCGGTGCGAGGGCTGAGGGCCGCCGTAGCGGAGGACGGTCCGGGGCCGCTGGTGAGGGCGCTCACGGCCGGCGAAGGAGGAAGGACGCTCATCGGCAGGAGCAGGGCGCTGGACACGGCGGTGAACCACGTCCTGCCCTTCTTTCACGCTTGGAGCGTATTGGTTGAGGGCGGCTCCCTGGCGGAGGACGCCTTGCGGCTCTACTTCAGAATGCCCCGCCCGGCGGACAATGAGACGACCAGGGAGATGGCCTCTCTCCTGGGAGTTCAGAGAGGGTTGCTCAAAGGGGCAGCGGCGCAGCAGGGGCTGATCCAGATGTACCGGGAGATGCTGGACGGCGTCGTGGACGGCGGCGGCCGGGAAGCTGTTAGAGAACGGGTCGCGGCTTACAGAGTATTTGCCGCCGCCTGAATCACACTACATTGCCACAATTTGATATCATTGGAGTCATGAACGCAGAGTATACAGAGGTGGGAGGAATCAGGCTTCTGGACGGCGAAGAGGTCTGCCTGGCGCTTGACGGCAGGTACGGCCTGTTGCACGGGGCTCCCCCGCAGGACGACTTCGCAGTGGTAACCAACCGGCGTCTGATCTGCTTTGCCCGCAAGGACGGGAAGCGCCGCCGGGTGCTGCTGCCCATCGGCGGCGTGGAATCGGTGGAGGTGACGGATCTGGCCAAGAACATCAGACCTCTGGTCAGTGGAGGGCTGATGCTGCTGGCCGCCGTTGGCGTATCCTGGGCCGCCGCCGTCGTAGGCTGGAGCGGCGTCCTGCCCTGGATCATAGCGGCGGCGCTGGTGGCGCTGGGGGCGCTCACCGCCTCCAGCTACTTCGTCTCGGAGGATTCGCCCAGCATCACCTTCAGGACGCGCACCACCGAGGTCTCGCTGGCCTTGCGCGGCCAAGGAGCGCTCAGGGACGCCTATCGCCTGGCCAACGGCCCGTTCCTGGCGCAGGCGGGGCAGACGTCGACGGCGGAGCAAGGTCGCGCCGGGAAGGACGAAGCGGCTGCGGTTGCGGATAAAGAGGGAGATATGCCGGTGGAGCCGCCGAGCGGCGACCTTTCCACAGCGGACGACGCGCCGCCCGTCGTGTCCGCATCCGTAGAGGATGAGGGTAGCGCTGCGTCGGAGGAGGAGCCGCCGACCGGGGACGCTTCCCCGGAGGAAGAAGCGCCGCCCGTCGTGGATGAAGAGCAGGCTGCGCCTGAGGAAGAACCGCCGTCCCAGCAGGTGAGAGAGGTGACGCTTCGACAGATTGCGGTGCGTCTGGGCCGCCACCCCGTTACGATATCTCGATGGGCCAAGGCCAACCCGCGCCTGGTGGCGCGCTACCCGGAACGGCGCGGGCAGAGCATGATTCTGGATTTGGACGCGGTCATTGCCCACGCCCGCACCGTCGGGCGGCGCGGGCCGCGGCGTCGGACGGCCTCGTCGGACGGTTCCACGCCGGAAGAAGCCGCCTCGGAGTAGGCTCTCCGTTCAGCCCAGTCCCAGGGAAGGCACGACGTCCAGGTCCCAGCCTTTCAGCGCCGGGCCGCGCTGGAAGTAGGCGCAGGCGGCTATCATTGCGCCGTTGTCCACGGATAGCGACGGCGGAGGCACGATGACGGGCAGGCCGTCCGCGGCGGACGCCATGCGCTCCCGCAGCAGCAGGTTGGCGGTGACGCCTCCCCCCATGATTACGCCGTGCGCCCCCGTCTCCCTGGCGGCGGCCAGGGTCTTGCGCACCAGCACGTCGACCACGGACTCCTGGAAGGCGGCGGCCAGTTCCCGCACCCGCTCGCCCGGCTCATCGCACTCTTGTACGGACTCCAGCAGTCCGTAGCTTTGAGCCTTGTGCAGGAGAGCCGTCTTGAGTCCGCTGAAGCTGAAATCCATGGTGCCGGGCATCCAGGCTCTGGGCAGGCGCTCGTCGGTTTCGATTCCCTGGGCCGCCTTCTGGATGGCGGGGCCTCCGGGGTAGCCGAGTCCCAGGATGCGGGCCGCTTTGTCCAGAGCTTCTCCGGCGGCGTCGTCCCTGGTCTGGCCCAGCAGCCGGAACCTGTCGTAATCTTCCATGAGGACTAGCTCCGTGTGTCCACCGGAGGCGACCAGGCAGACCACGGGGAAACGCGCCCGTTCCTCCGGGGCCGTCTCCAATAGCCATGCCGCGTAGACGTGTCCCGCCAGGTGGTTGACTCCGTAAAGAGGCATTCCCTGGGTGAAGGCCAGGCTCTTGGCCAGGTTGACCCCGACGAGCAGAGATCCGGCGAGGCCGGGACCGTGGGTCACGGCTACGGCGTCGAGGTGGTCCAGGGAGAGGCCGGCGCGGCTCAGGGCCTCGTTTACGACGGGCAGTATGCTGAGGACGTGCTGGCGTGAGGCCACCTCCGGCACTATGCCGCCGTACCGCGCGTGCAGTTCCACCTGGGAGGCGACTACGTTGGACAGGAGTATCCGGCCGTCCTCCACTACGGCGGCGGCGGTTTCGTCGCAAGAGGTCTCTATTCCGAGTATCTTCATGGCCGTCCCGGCTGGTGAAGACCTTGCAAAGTCTCCTGATGATAGGGTAGGGCAAAGCGGGCAAATGGGCAAATGGGCAAGGCAGGCAAGGGGGGTAAGCTGGCGGCGTCCGGTGGGCGGCTTCCGCGCTGTTCTGCTATAATAAGGCCATTGCATGCGGGATTCCGAGCCGTGAACCCGCAAGCATGGAGGTGAGCATTGCCGGGGAGATTCGATGGGACTGGGGCACGGAGGAACGGATAGACGTGCTGGCCGCTATCCGGGGCTTATTCAGGAACCTGGCCGCGATGCTGCCCTGGCGAAAGGATTCGGGGGTGGCGGCGCGCAACATGCTGCGAAAGGTGATGACGCTGAGCAGTTGCTGCGGCAACCACGGCCAGCCGGGATGTTGAAAGTAGGCGCCGCGGCTCCCGGAGGGAGCCGGTAGTGAAGAGAGAGCATCACCCGCCGCCGGAGGCTTGCGCCTAGACTCCTTCCACGGCCAGCACGGCGCCGGTGGAGGAGCGTTGCCTGATCCTCTTCAGGCGTTCGTACTCATCGGATTGGTACCACTCCATCAGCTTGTCCACGCCGGGGAACTCTATCACCACCAGGCGCTTGGGCGTCCATCCGCCCTCCAATTCGTGGACGGCGCCGCCTCTGACCAGGAAACGCCCGCCGCGCCGCTCCACCGTGGGCGCCACCTGGGCGCGGTACTCCTCGTAGGTTGCCGAGTCGGTGACCTCTATTTCCGCTATCAAGTAGGCTGACATGGGCCGCTCCTTGTGTCTGGGGATGTCCACGCAGTCGGATGTCCAGGGTTCACCCCCATCTCAATCTTCCCCCATCAAGAGGGAAGAGGTTATGCAAATGTCTTCCCGCGACGCAGATTCTTCGCTGCGCTCAGAAAGACTCTTCGGCAGGCTCGGGGTAAACTCCCATCCGCCGCCCCTGGATGCCCGCCTGCGCGGGCAAGACGCAGGTGTGGGGGTTGCCTAGAATTCGTCGAACATGCGCTGTATCTCCTCCGGGTCGCGGGTCCTGGTCAGGGCCAGGCGGAGCAGGATGCGCGCCTTCTGGGCGCTGAGGTTGTCGCCGGAGATGATGCCGTCTTCCCTTTGCACCCTGGAGCGTATCATTCGCCCGGAGCCGGTGCGGTTGACGGCCACCACCATGACGCCCTTCTCACGCGCCTGGCGGATGTCGTCGCTGCCGCGGGGCCCGCCGCCTCCGGCGCCCGATCCGGCCAGCACGATGCCTTCGGCGCCGGCCTCTACGAAGGCGCGCACGGCCACGCCGTCCGAGTCCTGGTAGGCGTAGACGATGTCTACCCTGGGGAGATCGGTCATGCCGCTGACGTCGAAACCCGTCTGGTGGGTGTGCTTGCGGGTGGACTGCCTGTAGAAGACGGGCCGCAGGTCCGAGTCCAGGTAGCCGAGGAAGCCAAGCTCCCGCGATTGGAACGTCTCCAGGCGGTGGGAGTTGGTCTTGGTCACCTCGCGGGCGGCGTTGATCTCGTCGTTGAGGCAGAGCATGACGCCCTTGCCCCGCGCTTCCGGCGAGCCGGCCAGAATCAGGGAGCCGAGCAGGTTGTTGTCGGCGTCGGTGCCCATGGCGGAGGGGGGCCGCTGGCAGCCGGTGACCACCACCGGCTTGTCGCTTTGCACGGTCATGTGCAGCCAGAAGGTGGTCTCCTCCATGGTGTAGGTGCCGTGGGTGACCACTATGCCGGAGACATCGGGGTCTTCCCGGAAGATGTCGTTGATGCGATTGGAGAGTTGGAGCAGCTCAGGGGTCCTGATGCCGCTGTCGACGAAGAAGAGCTGCTCCGCCTTGGCGCGCACAAATTGCTCGGACTCCGGGATCCGCTCCAGGTTTCCGTGGACGTCCAAGCGCTGGCCGGTGCCGTATTCGACGAAGGTGAGACGGGGCGAGCCCCACTGGGAGATGGTGCCTCCCGTGCCTAATAGCCATACCAGGGGACGGTTGTCGGTAGCCATGATGTTGTTCCTCCCGAACGGGCGCGGACGCGCCCGGTAGTGTGGAGATTATACATAAAAGCGGGCGGCGACATTGAAGGGATGGCAAAGTGAGATTATTCAGGTATAATCATGGCATGGCAGTGTTCGTGTCCCTAGCCGTGGAACGCTCGGCGTTCCCTCGCTCAGAATGGGTTGACCCATGTTGTGTCTTGAATCGCCTCTCAGGCTGGCATCAGTGGACTAGACCGGCCAACTATTAGGAAAGGAGTCCACTTATCATCTATTGAAACATGAATCTGACCTGCCGCAGCCGCGGCAGGCCGCCGGATACAGGCCAAGCAGACGCATCTTTGCGCTGAAGGCCGCAATCTATTGAAGGAGAGGCGAAAGGGCCTTTCCAATAAGAGACCAGGCAACGGGACGTTGCCATAGCACAAGGAGAGAAACGTTGAGGATTTACGTAGGGAATTTTGTATACGAGACAACAGAGGAACAGCTCAGGGAGATGTTCGAGGAGTATGGAGGCGTGGGAGAAGTCTCGGTTGTCCGTGACCAGTACTCAGGCCGTTCCAAGGGGTTCGGTTTTGTGGATATGCCGAGCAACGACGAGGCCAACAAGGCGATAGAGGGGCTCCATGGCAAAGAGGTCGGCGGACGCGCTCTGACGGTCAGCGAAGCCAGGCCGAGAACCCCGAGAACGTTCGACGGCGGCGGCGGTCGCCGCGGCGGCCCGCGCTGGTAATTGAATAGCTGAGCAGTTGAATAGCATAGAGAAAGCGCCACATGAACGGCGCTTTCTCTATTGTTCCAGCAGGGATGCGGGCGTTGTTACTGACTGTCGGAGAGTTCATCAAGGGTTCTTGTCCATCCGTCCCTCCATTCCTGTACCAGCGTTATTCTATCGTGGGTCTGCCCGGTGGATAGAACGGCTGAGCCGATGCTTTGACTCAAGGCGCGGTTCAGGGCGGTGATCAAGATATCGCTTGCTTCAATCAGCCTGTTCAGGAGAAGTTCGCTATTCGGGTTGGTCATTTGGCTCCTCTTTAGTGTGCGCTAGCAATGGCCGGATGCTGCTGCTGAGCATACAGGATTCTTAGCCGCGCTTGGAATAGCGAGTCAAGGCGTCAACCTAATTTCCGGAGGTAGGGTATGGAGCAAAGGCAGCCGCGGTTTGTGCACGGCCAGGAGGTGACGGTCAGAGCGGGAATATCGCAGATTCTGCCTGGCAGGGAGGGTTCCAGGCTGTTCGCCGCCGGGGACGCGGAGAGCGTGATGGGGAAGACGGGAGTGGTTGAGTTCGGCGCGTTCCCATTGTTCTCCGTCAACCGGGATGATTGGGCTGCGGGCTACGGCAGCTTTGCCTACGTGGTGGCCATAGACAACGGCCGCTGGCTCATCTACGAGGACTGGTTGGAGGCCAGACAGTAGAGGGAATGCCCGCGCTATTCCTGGGCCGCCACGAATTTCATGGAAAGGGAGTTCACGCAATGACGGGTGTTGGTCCGGGTGAGCCTTTCTCCGACGAAGACGTGGCCCAGGTGGCCTCCGCAGCCGGCGCACTCTATTTCCGTGCGCATTCCATCGGGGTCGGGCAGGCGAACCACGGCTCCAGGCACCTCTTTGTCGAAAGCGGGCCAGCCGCAATGTGCATCGAACTTGTCTACTGAGCGATAAAGCTCCGCGTTGCAGCGACGGCAGATGTATGTGCCTGCTTCGTAGAAGTCATCGTACTCGCCGGAGAAGGGGGGTTCGGTCCCCTTCCCCTCAATGATGTACCGTTCCACAGGTGATAGGGGATTGTAGCTTGCTTTTTCCATGGTATGCCGATCCCTACTTGAGTTTGATTCCAGTATAGCACTTGGTGGCTTGCACGGGCATAGGGACATGCGGGCGGCTAAGCTAAAGCGCCAGCTCCACTCCCGCGCCTAGCGCCAGCGCTTTCTCATAAGCGTGGTTGAATGCCACTACGTCCAGGGCGGCGAGGCCGGTGGAGTCCATGACCGTCACCTCGTCTTCGTGTACCCGCCCCTTCTTCCATCCGTTGACTATTTCTCCCAGTTCGGCGTATACGTCATCCTCGCTGATCATGCCCTGCGCCACGGGTTCGCTTATTTCGCCGCCTATCTTGCATTGCTCCACGCTGTCCACGACCACCTTGGAACGCGCCAGTATCGCCGGGTCAAGCTCCCGCTTTCCAGGGGCGTCGGAGCCGAAGGCGTTGAGATGTGTTCCCGGAGAGACCCATTCGTCGCGCACGACTGCCTCCGTGGCGCGGGTGGTGCAGTAGACGATGTCGGCGCCCCGCACCGCCTCTGCGGGCGAGGAGACGGGTTTCAGGGCGACGCCAAGTTCGCTGCCCATGTCGTCGGCGAACTGCCGCGCGGCGGTTTCGGTCCTGCTCCACACCCTGATCTCTTCAGGAGGGCCGTACTGGGCAAGGTGGCAGCGCAGAGTGTGGCGGGCAAGGTTTCCCGCGCCCACCATTGCTATGCGGCGCGCGTCGGGGTTCGCCAGATACTTGGAGGCCACAACCGCCGCCGCGCCCGTTCTGAGGAAGGAGATGAAGAAGGAGCCTTGCGCCATTATGCACTTGGGGACTCCCGTTTCCACGTCGGTGAGGACGGCGAAGCTGTGCATGCTGGACAGGCCGAACTTGGAAGGATTGTCGGCGTAGCCGAATCCCAGCGTCGAGCACAGGGTAGGGACTGAGGCCATGGAGCCCGACCGGAAGTCGACGTCGCTGTTGGGTACGGTGGTGTGGTAGGCCACCATCGGCGAGAAGCTGGCGGGCACCTGGCCTCGCAGGCTCTGGGCGTAGAGCCGGAAGGCGGTTTCGGCGTGCTCCAGCGCTTCGGCAGGGGTGATCAGCGGCCTGACCTCCTCCTCCGATAGGTAGAGCACCTTTGCTGCGGACATGGTTCCTCCCTGGTGGCCTCTACGATGCGCCTTCAATACTGGTGCCCCCAAGGGGATTCGAACCCCTGATCTCCACCTTGAAAGGGTGGCGTGCTAGGCCGCTACACCATGGGGGCGTTGTGGACACAATGTAAAACTATAGCAGGACAAGCCCGTCAGGGATAGAGAGAGGGGTTCTCCAGCCCCGTGGTCTCCGGCAGGCCGAACATGAGGTTCATGTTCTGGACGGCCTGGCCCGCGGCGCCCTTGACCAGGTTGTCCAGGCAGCTGACCACGACCAATCGCCGTGCCTTCTCGTCGATGGCGGGGTAGACCAGGCAGTAGTTGCCGCCCAGCGTGTGCTTGGTCTGCGGCGGCAGGTCGGTGACGCGCACGAAAGGCTCCGAGCGGTACGACTCCTGATAGAGCCGTCGCACCTCATCCTTGCCGACCCCGTCGACCAGCGGAGCGTAGCAGGTGGCGAGGATGCCGCGGGTCATCGGTATGCGGTGAGGGATGAAGGTGACCCTGGCGCTTTCCGCTTCGCGGAGTCCGGCCAGCTCCTGCGCTATCTCCGGCTGGTGGCCGTGTCCGTCCAGTCCGTAGGCCACGACGTTTTCGTTGGCTTCGGCGTAGTGGTCCATGATGCTGGCCGATAGTCCGCCGCGCCCCGCGCCCGATATGCCCGACTTGGCGTCGATGATGATATCGTCGGCGATGATGCCTTCGCGCACGGCGGGCAGCAGGGCCAGGATAGAGGCTTCCGGATAGCAGCCGGGGTTGGCGGTCAGCCTGGCGCTCCTGATGTTCTCGCGGTGTATTTCCGGCAGGCCGTAGACCGCGCCGGCCAGGAGATGCGGCGCGGGGTGCTCCACCTTGTACGCCGACTGGAAGGCCGATGCGTCGCGGATGCGGAAGTCGGCGGCGATGTCGATGGCCTTGACGCCCTGCTCCACGAAAGGGGCCAGAACCGCGGCGCTGGCGCCGCTGGGCAGGGCGGAGAACACGACGTCCACCGAGGCTTCGATGGACTCCGTTATGGGCAGGTCGATGTCCCAGAGGTAGGGCATCACCTCGGGGACGCGCTTGCCCGCCGCGCTGCGCCCGGTGACGGAGACCACTTGGGCCTCCGGATGTCGCCAGAGCAAGCGCGCCAGCTCTGAGCCTGAGTATCCCGTGACGTTGATTATGCCTGCCTTCATGCGTTTCTCCTAAACAACCGGCATGATGAGTATAGCAAGAATGGGGCGGCGCTCACAATGAGGGGTGGTTGACAAACCTATGGTGAACCGTTAGTTTTAAGTTGGAGCCAGTTGTAATTCCCGCCGGGGGTTATCTGTGGTTCTAGGTTCATCTAGCATAAGCAAAGGACGGTGCGTTGGCGCCGTCCTTTGCTTATGACTGCGGCCCAGATTTAGTTCTTGAAGCGTCCCCTTTTTCGTCAAGATATCTCCGACGCATACAATTCACAGGCTAGTTACCTTAAGCACAGGACGCGGCTCACCCCATACCCCTTCTGGCCACGGCGAGACGCCATACCACGACCAGGTTGGTCGCCGCGGTGAGGAGCAGCAGCGTGGCGATGCCCTGTCCCACTATGGCTCCCACCATGACTACAAACAGCCGCGCGTCTCTGGAGACAAGGGAATCGGCCAGGCCTGAGAAGCCTCTGCCCATAGTGGCCTCGGCGCGGGCACTCGAGTAGCTGATCATGAGCGAGCCGGTGATGGCGAAGAGGCCGGCGGCGAGCGCCAGAGGCTCCGCTACCCTGGCTTCGAATTCCAGCGACCAGTAGGTGAGTCCGGCCAGGATGGCCACGTCGGCGTAGCGGTCGAGCACGGCGTCGAAGAAGCCGCCGAAGGGGCTGGCCATGTCCTTGAGGCGCGCCAGGTCTCCGTCCGCGCCGTCCACTATGGACGAGATTTGGGCGGCGATGCCGGCCCAGATGTTGTAGCCGGCAAAGAACAGCCATAGTGAAGCCAGCGCAATCACAAAGCTGACGAACGATACGTGGTTGGGGGTGAGGGGCGTCCTGGCCAGCAGTGCGGCCAGGGGACGTGAAAGCCTCCGGTTAAGGCAGCGCGATACCAGCCCTTCTTTCGGTGATTGTGTCATTATCTCCAGAGACGGCTTCCCTTACGTATACCAGGTCTTCCCACGTGTCCACGTCATGCCAGAAGCTGCCGGAGACGTCGCAGGCTTGCAAAGCGCCGCCCTCATCGATCAGGCGAGTGACGGCGTGACTGAGTTCGTACTGCTCTCTTTCTTTGGAGAGCTCTTTGTCGATTGCTTCGAATATATTTGGCGAGAACCTGAAAACGCCGGCGTCGATGCCGTTCCAGCGCTCCAACTTCTTCCCTATGGAGCGTATGGAGCCGTCCTCTTCGACCAGCACCTTGGTGGCTTCCTCCGCCTGGTTCAGGGAGAAGTCGAAGTCAACGGCCAGAGCGTTGTCCCTGCCCCGGACGTCCAACAGGGGCGCAAGGAGGTCCGGCGAGACCATGTGGTCGGCCATGGATAGGATGAAAGGCTCGTCATTGCTGAAGCGGCGGGCCGCGTAGACGGAGAGGGCGTTGCCGAACTGGTAGTGGGGGTTGAAGACGAATTGAACGTTCAGTCCGTACCGTGAACCGTTGCCCACCCAGTTCTCCAGGTGTTCGCCCTGGTGTCCGGTGATTATTGCTATGTCCGTGATTCCCGCCCCGGCAAACGCCTCCAGGGTGTAGTCGATGATGGGACGGCCCGCTACGGGAAGGAGCACCTTGTGCTTGACGCTGTGGTGGCGGGCAAGCCTTGATCCGAACCCGGCCGCCAGTATCACTCCCTTCATATATCAAACCTCCTATGTGGTCTATAACGTCCGCAAAGTTTGCCTGAAAAGCGCAACGAAAACGCAAGACAGCCGTGGAAAGGCCAGCATGAAGTCGAACGCTGACGGAGTTTAACCATCGGCGCTGCCGTGGGCAGCGCGGAACTCCGTTAGGGAGGTTTTAACAGCATGGGGGGGATATGTCAAATGGCAAGTGTCAGCATGAGCGGGACGTACCCGCTCATGTCCTTCGACATTGCTCAGGATGAGCGATTAGGGTTGCCGATGCCCGCTCATCTGGTTCCCTTCGGCTGCGCTCAGGGTAAACTCTAAGCTCACCATGAGCGGGCAAAAGACAACGCGGCGGCCCCGTTTCCCGTCGTATCAAGCCGTGTCAGGCGCTATAGCCATCGACGATTATGGTATTGGCGATGCAGCACTTGGAACGCATCTCGGCAAGCTTCCGGTACTCCGGCGAGTTGACCAGAGCCCGTAGCTCGTCATAGCTTTCGAACTCTATGACGACTACGCGGTTGGGCTTCCGGTCGCCCGCGACGACTTCGGTGGCCCCGCCGCGCGCCAGGTATCTGCCGTCGTTGGCCAGGACGAAATCGAGCATTCCTTTGGCGAATTCATCGAACAGAGCTGGGTCGGTAACTTCCTGGTCGGCTATCAAGTATCCTGCCATTTCAACACCTCTCTTACGGTTTGTTTTTCGAACCCCCTGTCGTCGCGGGTGCAGACCTTTCACCCCCATCTCAATCTTCCCCCATCAAGGGGGAAGAGGTTACGCGGATACGGTTATTCATCGACCTGCACCGTGACGACATCGATGCCGTGGTACTTCCTGTGACGGACCGAAGACGCGTAGTGTCGCAGCAGGCGGAACGAGACCTCGCTGATGTCCGGCTCCTCGGCCTGCTCACGGATGTACGATATCCTATCTTCTATGTTCTCCTCCGTAAACACCGCCAGGAACTCCATCTCCACCGTAGCGGCGGCGGGACGCGCGATGATGACCAAACGCGGAGGCTTGTCCACGTCGTAATCGTCGCGCAATTGCAGCATGGTGGACAGCGTCTCCTCGCCGACGGAGCCCAGGCGCTCTATCGAGGCCGGACTCCATCCCATCCTGGAACCCAGCCCGCTGAGAAAGCTCTTGATCTCTTCCAGGGACGAGATGTCCAGCCTGGTCTCGAGACGCCGTCGGCGGAAACCGGTCATTTGGAGAACCGTCGACATCAGGACGGCGGCCAGAATGCTCACGACGACACTGTTTCCCAACGCCGCTCCCCAAGGGCTGCCCAGAGAGCCTGCGAGAACGTTCTGGGTCTGCAAACCCACCCCGATTGAGAGCGAAACTCCAACGATGAGGGCCTTCTGCTGGTTGAAACCGTATTGCAGGACGGTGCGGATTCCTTCCACGAACAGCAGTCCCATCACTATCATCAGGATTGCCCCGGTCACCGGCCGCGGGATCGTGAGGAGAACGCCGATTATCTTGGGCATCAGCGCCAGCCCGATGATTATGACCCCCATGACGTACGCCGTACGGCGTACGGCCACTCCCGTGAAGCTGATCAGCGCGATCGACGACGGCAGATAGATGATTGTGGGAAGCGTACCCGCTATGCCGGACAGCAGTATGGCCAGACCGCCTCCGTTGAGAGTCCCCTGCACGCTGCGAAAGTCCACGGCGCGCGGCCTGCGCCAGGAGACCTGCTGGATTACGGCTCCCTCGTTGCTGGCCTTGATGCCCACCACGAAGCTGACGATGAGGAATACCGGAAGGAGCGCCAGGAAATCCTGGTCCAGAATAGAGCTCAAGCCGGGCCATCCGGAGAACTCCGGGAGGCCGAACCACGGGGCGTCGAGCGCGGGACGGAAGTCGTAAACTCCAAGCGGCACCGCGACGACACAACCCGCGACGATGGTTATGGGGATGGCCAGGAGCCGGAGAAGTCCTGAAGCGCGCAACATCAGAATCGCCGCCGCAGCCAGCGCCGCCGCTCCGACCGCCGGTCCCGCTATCGGGGACACGCCTTCGGGCACGTTCTGAAGTCTGCCGATGGCTATGGGCATGGCGGAGACCGCTATCACCATGAAAGCCACGCCCGACACGACGGGCGTGATGATCCGCCGCAGCTGGGCCAGCCAGAACGCCAGGGCGAACTGCACCAGAGAGGCGGCGACTATCAGGCTGGACATTACGGCCAGCCCGCCCTCGGCGGCGGCCAGCACGCAGACCGCCATGAAGGGGGAGCCGGGGCCCATGAGGAGTATGTACCCCGGTCCCAGGCGGCCAAGCTTGGCCGCCTGGTAGGCGGTGGCGGTTCCGGCAATGATCAGGGACGCGAAGACCGCCCACGACAGGTAGCTTTCGCTGCCCGCGGAAGCCACGGCGAATACGGTCACCAGGGTGACGGTATTCGACAATGCGAGCACGCTGCCCTGAGCCGCCACACTAAGCGTTACGAGGGGAGGGCACTTCTCATCCGGCTCGTACTGTATGTGTTCGTTTACGCGCATATGCCTTGCAGCAGGCTTGCGCTGCTCAGCCGCTCTTGCGGGCCAGGACGCGCCGGGCGGCGTTCGCTACGTCGGAGGCGGCAAGGCCGTATTTGTCGAACAGCTGCTGGGGCGTCCCGGATTCGGCGTAGCCGGTGACCGCCACCGTCTCGATGGGGACGGGCCGGATTCCGGCGGCGGCCAGTGAAACGAGGCTGCCCAGTCCGCCGTGGACGTAGTGCTCCTCGGCGGTGACGATGGCCCCCGTGCCGCAGGCGTCGGCCACGGCGTCCAGGTCGAGGGGCTGGAGAGTGGACATGTTGACCACGCGCGCCTCGACGCCTTCCCGCGACAGCGCGTCCGCCGCCTCCAGGGACTTGGACACCATTACGCCGCAGGCGATGATGGCCAGGTCGTTTCCGGGGCGGAGCGTTTCGGCCTTGCCCAGGGTGAACCCGGCTCCGTTGGGGTGGATTACGGGAATGGCGGGCCGCGAGAGACGGATGTAGAAGGGGCCTTTCGTGTCGGCGGCAACCTTGACCGCGGCCTCGGTTTCGGGGCCGTCGCTGGGGACGACAACGTTGAAGCCGGGCAGGGCGCACATGAGGGCTATGTCCTCGATGGACTGCGCGGAGATGCCGTCTTCGCCGGTGAGCAGTCCGGCATGGGTGCAGACTATCTTCACGTTGGCGTTCATCTGGGCGATGTTGATCCGTATCTGGTCGTAGGGGCGTCCAGTGCCGAAAACGGCGAAGGTGGAGGCGAAGGGCACCTTGCCCGACATGGCGAAGCCGGATGCCATGCTCATCATGTTCTGCTCGGCGGGGCCGAGGTCGAAGAAGCGGTCGGGGAACTCTTTGGCAAACATAGAGGCGAGGGTAGAGACGTTGAGGTCGCCGCCGAGGACTACCACGTCCGGGTGGCTGCTCCCCAGTTCCAAGAGCGTCCTGCCAAAGGCTTCACGAGTAGCTACTGTGGTCATGTTTCGTTCCTAAGTGGCGACTAAGCTGCTGCTTTCCATCTCAGTGACAAGCGCGGAGACGCTCCCTTCCGGGTAGCCCATCTCGGTCATGGCTTCTCCGGCTTCTTCAGCCGAGAAGCCGAGCTCGATCATAGCCTGTCCCGCCTGCTCCCAGGAGGGGGCCTTGCCGTGGAAGCCTGGGTTGTTCTCCATGAAGCTGACCCCCTTGCCTTTGACGGTGTTGGCTATGATAACCGTGGGCTGCCCCTTGACCTGCGCGGCGCGCTGGAATCCTCTGTACAACGACGGGATGCTGTGCCCGTTGACCGTGAGGACCCGCCAGCCGAAGGAGCGCCATTTCCGCGCCAGCGGTTCCAGTTCCATGACCTCGTGGGTGAAGCGGTCGTTCTGGATGCGGTTGCGGTCGACGACGGCGGTCAGGGTGTCGATCTTGTAGTGCGCCGCCGACATCGCCGCTTCCCAGACCTGCCCTTCGTCGCATTCGCCGTCGCCGAGCAGGACGTAGGTGCGGTAGCTCTTGCCGTCGACCCTGCCCGCCAGCGCCACGCCTATGCCGAACGACAGCCCCATGCCCAGGGAACCGCCGGACATCTCGACGCCGGGAGTGCCTATCTTGGCGTGGCCCTGCAGGTGGCTGTCGATTTTGCGGAAGCGGCTCAGGTCGCTCAGCGGGTAGTAGCCCCGGTGAGCCAGCACGGTGTACAGGCCGGGGCAGGCGTGCGCCTTGCTCAGGATGAAGCGGTCTCTATTGGGGAAGCCGGAGTCTTGCGGATCGTGGCGGAGCACCTTGTAGTAGAGCGTGGTCAGGATGTCGGTCTCGGAAAGGGAGCCGCCGGAATGGCCGCTGCCCGCTTCCGCGATGCTGAAGAGCAGGTCTCGGCGGATCTTGCGGGCCGTCTCCTTGAGGCGCGACCTATCTTGCGGCGAAAGCGATACGGCGAGGTCGGGTGACGATAGCGCATGGCCACGGTCGGGTATCATAGAACGCAGAACTCCCACAGAGAATAGCACAGCGATTATAACAGCCTGAAAGCCCGTTGTAAGGGGGTGTGCCGCCGTTTTCCATGGAGTATGCTTCAAGCCTGAGATGATTATTGACTTCCATACCCACGTATTCCCGCCCCGGCTTGTCGAGGAGCGCGGCGCTTATGTCAAGCGGGACGCCACCCTGTCGGCGCTGTTTGCCGGCGGCGAAGCTCCGATGGCAACCGCCGACGAGCTGATTTCCGCCATGGACGAAGCCGGGGTCGATGCCGCCGTGATCATGGGGGTGGGCTGGACGGATAGGGGCATAGCAAGGGAGGCCAACGACTACCTGTTGGAGTCGGCGGCGCGCTACGGCGGCAGGCTCATTCCGTTTTGCTCGGTGAACCCGGCTTGGGGCGACGACGCTCTGCGTGAGATCGACCGCTGCGCCGCCTCCGGGGCGAGGGGAGTGGGGGAACTGCATCCCGATACGCAGGGATTCGACCTGGCGGACTCGTCATTGATGGACCCGTTCATGGGCTGCCTGAAGTCGCGGAACATGGCGCTGCTCACGCACTCCTCGGAGCCGGTAGGGCACTTGTACCCGGGCAAGGGCACAGTGACGCCGGACGTGTTGATGCCGTTCATAGAGAGATATCCGGACGTCGCCATAGTTTGCTCGCACTGGGGAGGCGGCCTGCCGTTCTACTCGCTGATGCCGGAGGTGAAGCGGGCTTTGAGCAACGCCTATTTCGACAGCGCGGCATCGCCGTTCCTCTATCGCGCTTCCATCTATTCGCTGGCGTCTAAAGCGGCGCGACCCGGTTCGATACTGTTCGGCTCCGACTTTCCCTTGCTGAAACCGGAACGGCTGATGAAACACATCAGGGCCGCTGATATTTCCAGAGAGGAGAGGGACGGGATACTGGGGGAGAACGCGCGGCGGCTGCTGGGCCTGTAGGAAGATGCGAAAGGAAGGAGACGGCGGCGTGGCAAGGTTGTTCATCGCGGTGGAACTGACGCCCGCCGCTCGCCGGTACGCGGCGGAAGCGCTCCGCATATTCCAAGAGGGACTCCCTTTCGGCGTGCGATGGGTCAGGCCGGAGGGCGTCCATCTTACGCTGAAGTTCCTGGGCAACGTATCCAACGACGCAATACCTGCCATAGAAAACGGCATGAGCCGCGCCGCGGAGGGGATTTGCCCCTTCACGGTGGAGTTGCAAGGCGCGGGCTGCTTCCCCAACTCCGGGCGGCCTCGCGTGCTGTGGCTGGGACTGCGCGGCGAGTTGGAGCGGCTGATAACCGTTCAGTCGCGGCTGGAGGAGTCGTTGGAGGCGCTGGGAGTGGATAGAGAGGCCAGGAGATTCCGACCGCATTTGACGCTGGGCCGTGTCGGCGGAGGATTGTCCGAAGGTCAGGCGGAGAGATTGCAAGAGGCGTTACATGCAGTAGGGGAGATGCCTCCCTGCGAGCTTCCCGTGGACGGCCTGAGCCTGATGGAGAGCGTCCTGGGCAGGGAGAGGGCGGTGTATACTCGGAGGGCGTTTGTTGACCTAAGCCGCCGTTGACATTGCTCTTGCATAGCGCAAAGATTGTGATATACTCCACAAACTTTGCGCGATTGCGTAGGATGATGAGGAGGTACAATTGGAGGCTACATTCCCCAACTGTCAGCAATGCACATCGGGTCTTCTGGTGCCCCTGTCCGATTTTGGCAGCCAGGGCGCCCCAATAAAGTACAAAGCCTGGGTGTGCACCCACCCGGACTGCGGTTTCAACATCAAGATCAGAAACGGCGACGTTTATCTGAACGAGCCGATTCACAGCGGTCTCACCAGAACTCGCTAACCGGCGCCCATCGGTATACGGCTAGTTTCGGCGCCGCTTGAAACAAGCCGCTTCTTGCAGCCGCGGTTGGCATTTGCGTGTACCCGCCCGTGTGAAGGCAAAGTAGGCGCGATTCCGAGCTTGGATTGGGTAAGAAAGCGTCATTGACACGTCTCGCCGCACTGCCTATACTTTTAATTGCAAAGGCTGAGAAGGGGAGTAGTAGGTCGCCAGCGAGGCCCAGAGAGCCGGGTAAAGTGGGAACCGGCGCCAAGCGCAGCGACCGAATGGACCCCGGAGCCGCAGCCCGAAACCGTGAGGGAGTAGGCGCTGCCGGATGAGCGCCGTTACAGGCTCAGGCGCATGCCGAAAGGCCCCGCGCCGTGAGAGGTCCCGATATTTCTTCGGGATGAAAAAGGGTGGCACCACGGAGAAGCCCCGTCCCTACATGGACGGGGCTTCTTGCGTTGAGGCGCATTTCAAAGACAAGGGAGGCAAAAAGTGGACACCAAGATATTGCTTGAAGAGAAGGATATACCGCAGGACTGGTACAACGTCATGGCGGACATGCCCACGCCGCCGTCGCCGGTGATACACCCCGGCACAAAGCAGCCCATAGGCCCGGACGACCTTGCGCCGCTGTTTCCCATGGGTCTGATAGGCCAGGAGGTGAGCCAGGAGCGGTACATTCCGATACCGGACGAGGTGCGCGAGGTCTACAAGCTGTGGCGTCCCACGCCTCTGTACAGGGCGGCGCGCCTGGAGAAGGAGTTGGATACCCCGGCCCGCATCTACTACAAGTACGAAGGGGTCAGCCCGGCGGGAAGCCACAAGCCCAACACCGCGGTGGCTCAGGCCTACTACAACATGCAGGAGGGCACAAAGCGCATAACCACCGAGACCGGCGCGGGACAGTGGGGCAGCGCTCTGGCTTTCGCCTGCCAGCAGTTCGGCATCGAGTGCAAGGTGTACATGGTGCGCATAAGCTACGAGCAGAAGCCGTACCGCCGCTCCATGATGGAGACCTGGGGCGCGGGCGTCGTGCCCAGCCCGAGCACGGACACCAATTCGGGGCGGGCGATACTGGGCCAGGACGCCGATTCGCCGGGGAGCCTGGGAATCGCCATCAGCGAGGCCGTGGAGGACGCCGCCACGCATGAGGACACCAAGTACTCGCTGGGAAGCGTGTTGAACCACGTGCTCATGCACCAAACGGTCATCGGGCAGGAGAGCAGGCTGCAATTGGAGAAGGTGGACGCCTACCCCGACATGGTCATCGGCTGCGTGGGAGGAGGCAGCAGCTTCGCCGGCATAGCGTTCCCATTCGTCAAGGACAAGCTGGACGGACGGGACATCCGGTTCATAGCCGTGGAGCCGGAGGCCGCGCCGACCATTACGCGGGGCAAGTACACCTACGACTTCGGAGACACCTCGGAGCTGACGCCGCTGGTGAAGATGTACACGCTGGGCCATACTTTTGTGCCGCCCAGAATCCACGCCGGAGGGTTGCGCTATCACGGCATGGCGCCGCTGATCAGCCAGCTCTGCAACGAGGGACTAATTGAGGCGCGGGCGGAGCATCAGAACGGCGTGTTCGCCGCCGCGGTGCTGTTCGCCAAGACGGAGGGGATCATTCCCGCGCCGGAGCCTTCGCACGCGGTCAAGGTCGCCATAGACGAGGCCCTGAAGTGCAAGGAGACCGGAGAGTCGAAGAACATACTGTTCAACCTGTGCGGCCACGGCTACTTCGATATGTCGGCATATGATTCCTACCTGGCGGGGGGACTGGAAGACTACTCCTATCCTCGCGAAGAGGTAGAAGCAGCGCTAGCCGGTTTACCAGAGGTGTAGATGGGCAAACGGGCAAGTAGGCAAGCGGGCAAATGGGCAAGTAGGCAAGCGGGCAAACGGGCAAGTAGGCAAGCGGGCAAACGGGCAAGTAGGCAAGCGGGGCAAATGGGCAAGTAGGCAAGCGGGCAAACGGGCAAGT
Organism: Dehalococcoidia bacterium; assembly: GCA_963667055.2. Classification (GTDB taxonomy): domain Bacteria; phylum Chloroflexota; class Dehalococcoidia; order Lucifugimonadales; family QGNO01; genus DAOUJH01. The sequence continues at coordinate 8,260 of OY762956.1, read as the reverse complement.
AGGCAAGCGGGCAAGCGGGCAAATGGGCAAGTAGGCAAGCGGGCAAACGGGCAATAAGGCAGATACGCCTATGAATCAGGTTGGATCGGAGTTCAGACGGATGGGTCTATGGCAGAAAGCCCAGGACTTTGCTGAACGCGTAGCAAAAGCCGTGGCTAAATTGCCTAAAGATAGAGCCACTGATGTTATGGGAAGTCAGTTGCTTAGAGCATCGGCTTCGATAGCCGCTAATATTGCAGAGGGGTACGGTAGGTACTCACAAGCGGCCTACCGCAACCACCTGTCCATAGCGCGAGGATCAGCTTTTGAGGCCGAGTCGTGGCTTGATCTGCTAATCCGGCAGGGACTAATTGGCCAAGAGCGCGGCGATTACTTGATAGGGCAATGCGTAGAAGTTCAGAAAGCAGTCACATTGAGAATGAAATCTCTGACGGAAGCGGGAAAGACCTATGCCAAAGAAGAAGAGGCCGATTATGAAGCTTAGCTTTCCGCCGTCATTGCCCGTTTGCTCGTTTGCCAGTTTGCTCGCAACTGAACAAGGATAACTTTCTATGACGACCACACAACGCAAAACCAAACGCATCTTGACAGGCGTGCGGCCCACCGGGGCATTGCACCTGGGGCACTACGTGGGCGCGCTGGAGAATTGGGTGCGCCTGCAGGAAGAGTACGACTGCTTCTTCCTCATCGCGGACTACCAGGCGCTGGGCGACCACCTGGACGACATCGAGGGGATACGGCGCTCCGTGATGGAGGTCGGGCTGGACTGGCTGAGCGTGGGACTGGATCCGGAGAAGAGCACGTACGTTATCCAGAGCTATGTGCCTGAACACGCCGAGCTGGCCATGCTCCTGTCGATGGTCACGCCCTTGGGCTGGCTGGAACGAAACCCCACCCTCAAAGCGGAACGGAGCCGGTTGGAAAGCGAAGGTCTGTCGGTGGGGTTCTACACCTACCCGGTCAGCCAGGCAGCCGACATAGCGCTGCCCAAGGCCAACCTGGTGCCGGTGGGCGAGGACCAGGTGCCGCACATCGAGATGACGCGTGAGGTGGTGCGCCGCTTCAACCGCATGTTCGGCGAGGTGTTTCCCGAGCCGGAGAGCCTGGTGGGCCGCGTCGCTCGGTTGCCCGGCACCGACGGCCAGGCCAAGATGAGCAAGAGCCTGGGCAACGTCATCTATCTATCGGATGACGAGCAGGCGGTTCAGCAGAAGGTGCGCGGCATGTACACCGACCCGAAACGGGTGCGCGCCGATATTCCCGCGGAGCCGGAGGGCAACCCCGTCTTCGCCTATCACGACGCTTTCAATGACGATAGCGCGGAGGTGGACGACCTGAAAGAGCGGTACCGCAAGGGCAAAGTGGGCGACGTTGAGGTGAAGCAGAAGCTGGCGTCGGCGTTGAACCGGTTCCTCGCTCCCATCAGGGAGAGGCGCGCCTACTACGAAGAGCGCCCGGCCATGGTTCGGGAGGCGCTGCTGGAGGGGACACGTCGCGCCAAGAAAGTGGCGGAGGAGACGATGAGGGAGGTCAGGGAGAGGATGGGGATTTTGTATTTCGATGAAGGATGACAGTGCAGTTGCAGGTTGGGAACGGACAGATGGTGCATATAAGAAAGGCAGTTTTGGAGGATCGAGAGCAAGTGTTTTCGCTTGCCGAGGACTTTGCGATGTCCTTCCGTCCTCGCTTTGATGCTTTCGCCGAGGCTTTCGGCCACTTGTACCAAAAGGACGACGCTTTGATCCTTGTCGCTGAGGAATCGGAGCGGGTCATTGGCTACTTGCTGGGCTTCGATCACTGGACCTTCTTTGCGAACGGCCGGGTTTCCTGGGTGGAGGAAGTCGCGGTACATCAAGACCACAGAGGCCGGAATATCGGGCGCGACCTGATGGACGGCTTCGAGCAGTGGGCGTCATCGCGGGGATCCAAGCTGGTGGCCCTGGCAACCCGGAGAGCGGCGGCGTTCTATATGGCGCTGGGCTATGACGAATCGGCGGTTTATTTCCGCAAGCTCATTCCTATGGCAACGTAGCCCGTAAGGACAAACGATGTACACACCAACGTTAGAACAGGTGAGGGCGCTGCTCAGCGAGCAGGGCGGCAATATGGTCCCGTTGTACCGTGAGATCAACGCGGACCTGGAGACGCCGGTGTCGGCGTTTCTGAAGATAGCACGCGGCCCGTATTCGTTCCTGCTGGAGAGCGTGGAAGGCGGCGAAAGGCAGGCTCGCTACAGCTTCATAGGCACGGAGCCGTACCGTGTGCTCAAGACCGGCCCCGGCACGGACGCCGGACAAATTGATCCGCTGCTGCCCGTAGAACAGGAGCTGTCCGCGTACAGGCCGGTGAGCGTGCCCGGCCTCCCCCGCTTTCTGGGCGGCGCTATAGGCTACTTGTCCTACGAGACGTTCCGCTACCATGAGCCGCGGGTGACCTCGCCGGACGCCGATCCCATCGGAGCGCCGGAGTCGCTGCTCATGTTCACCGATACGGTTGTCGTCTTTGATCACCTGCGGCACTCCATCAAGCTGGTCTCGCACGTACACGCCGGGGACGACCTGGAAGCATCGTACCAGGAGGCGGTTGACCGCATAGAAGCGATCGCGGGGCGTTTGAGCCAGCCGCTGGCGCAGCCGCCTGCGGAGCCTAAGAGCGACGGCCACACCGAAGGCGTTTCCAACTTCACCAAAGAGGAGTACGTGGAGGTGGTGCGCCGCTGCAAGGAGTACATCGTAGCGGGCGACATCATACAGGTCGTGCCGTCTCGGAGGGTGGCGCAGCCCACGTCCGCCGACCCGTTCGACATATACCGCGCTCTGCGTATGCTCAATCCGTCGCCGTACATGTATTTCCTCAAGCTGAGCGACTTCTACATAGTCGGCGCATCGCCGGAAACGCTGGCGCGCGTGGAGGACGGCATGGTCTACAACTACCCCCTGGCGGGGACGCTCCGCCGCGGGGAAACGCCGGAAGAGGACGAGGCGCTGGCGGAGAGACTGCGCAACGATGAGAAGGAGAAGGCCGAGCACATCATGCTGGTCGACCTGGGCCGCAACGACGTGGGCCGCGTCGCCGAACCGGGTTCGGTCGAGGTCACCGACCTGATGCGCGTGGTGCGCTACTCGCACGTCATGCATTTGGAGTCGGAGGTGCGGGGACGCCTCCGCTCCGACAAGACGATGTACGACGCCCTGCGCTCCGCCATGCCGGCGGGGACGCTGTCGGGCGCGCCCAAGATACGCGCCATGGAGATCATAGCCGAGATGGAGCCGGAGAAGCGCGGCCCCTACGGGGCGGCGGTGGGTTACTTCGGTTTTCAGGGGAACATGGACACCGCCATCCCTATCAGGACCATCGTGATGAAGGACGGGATCGCCTACCTGCAAGCGGGCGGCGGCATCGTCTACGACAGCGACCCGGAGTCGGAGTGGCAGGAGACTGAGAACAAGCTGGCGGCGCCGGCGCGAGCTATCGCCATCGCGGAGGGCAGAGCGACGTGATCCTTCTCATCGACAACTACGACAGCTTCACCTACAACCTGTACCAGTATCTCAGCGAGCTGGGCGCGGAAGTCCAGGTGGAGCGCAACGACGCCGTGACTCTGGAGGACGTAGAGGCGCTGAGGCCGGAGAAGATCGTCGTCTCGCCGGGTCCGTGCACTCCGCTGGAGGCGGGCATCTCCAACGACGTGGCGCGCGAGATGGGAAGGCATACGCCGCTGCTCGGCGTGTGCCTGGGGCACCAGTGCATCGGCTACGCCTTCGGCGCAACCGTGGGCTATGCCGGAGAGATCGTGCACGGGAAAACGTCGCAGGTGCGCCACGACGGCAAGGGCGTGTTCAAGGGATTGCCCAACCCGCTGCGGGGGATTCGCTACCATTCGCTGGCGGTGTACGGGGAGACGCTGCCGCCGGAGATAGAGGTCACCGCTACGTCGGATAGCGGCGTGGTCATGGGCCTGCGGCACAAGGAGTTCCCCATAGAGGGAATCCAGTTCCACCCGGAGTCGATAATGACGGAGTATGGCAAGGACATTCTGCGCAACTTCTTGGAGGGGTGAACGTATGGTAAACGGCGAAGCTAGAAAAGAACGCAGGCGAGCTTTATTGGAAGAGGCCAGCCAGGATCCGTTGTTCCTTGCTGATGTGGATGAGGTTATGGAAGATTTCAAGCACGCAGACGCTGAAGCTTGGCGTATGATTGACGAAATGGAGGAACGCGGAATCCGGTGAGCAGCCGTTATAATAAGCGGAGGTATGAACTTGCATAATGAATTCACAGCCATCATAGAGCGCGACGGTGAATGGCACATAGCCTACTGCCCCGAAGTGCCCGGGGCTAACGGGCAGGGACTCACAAAGAAGAAGTGCTTGGAAAGCCTGCGTCAAGCTATTCAGCTAATCTTGGAAGATAGACGTGAAGACAGTTCATGGAGCCATTGCGGAATTGGTTAATACGAGAGTATGGTATAATATGCCATAGATTTGTATGGCGTGAGGTATGGTATGCAAAAGAAGGTTACGTTGTCCCTGGATGCCAAGCTGGTCGAAGAGGTGCAGCGGCTGGTGAGAGACGGTAGAGCGAAGTCCCAAAGCGAGTTCTTTGGAGAGGCGTTGGAAGCGAGAATCGAGCAGCTGGAGCGTGAGGAATGGCGCAGGGCAATGATCGATGCAAGCAAAGACCCCATGTTCCTCTCCGACATAGAGCAGGTGATGAAGGACTTTGAATACGCCGACGCGGAATCGGCAAGGATGATTCGGTGACACCTGCGCGACTTTTCCGTAAGGCGAATTCATGGTATAATATGCCATAGATTTATATGGCGTGAGGTATGGTATGCAAAAAAAGGTTACGTTGTCCCTTGACAATAAGCTTGTAGAAGAGGTTCAGAGGCTAGTGAGAGAAGGTAGGGCGAAGTCCCAGAGCGAGTTCTTTGGAGAGGCGTTGGAAGCGCAACTGAAGGAGATTAGAAAGCAAAGACGCCGCAAGCTTCTTCTCGAAGCCAGTCGGGATCCTGTTTTCCTGGCTGAAATTGAACAGCTTGAGCACGAGTTTGCCTCTGCCGACGCCGAGGCTGCCAGGATGATCGAATGAACCGGTTCTGGCGGTGGCACGTGTTTATGTCCAATCTTGATCCTCCCGTGGGTTCGGAACAGGCGGGGACAAGGCCGGTGCTCGTCATCAGCGAGGACGACTACAATAGAGTGATGCCGCTGGTAACCGTTCTCCCCATAACTTCAAAGAAACCTGAGCGCAGACTATACGCGGACGAGGTGCTTGTTGAGGCTGGCAATGCAGGGCTGCGTCTGGACTCAATTGTTCTGGTTCACCACATACGCACCATCTCAAAGCGCCGGCTGTGGGCATTTGTTGGAGTCCTTGATGATGAGGAAAAGCAGAGGGAAATAATCAATACTATTGCAGAACACTTGGAGCTTTGGTGACTGCAAAGATTCACCTAACAAGAACCAATATGCAAGTTAGAAGGTAGTGTAAGACATGATTCGTGAGGCAATTGCGGAACTGGTTGAAGGCCGCGACCTCTCTCAGGAGGACGCCGCCCATGTGATGAACGAGATCATGGAGGGCGAGGCCACGCCCGCCCAGATCGGCGCTTTTGTGACGGCGCTGCGCGTCAAGGGGGAGACCGTGGCCGAGATCACCGGCATGGCCCAGACGATGCGGGTGAACTCCCTCAAGGTGCAGGCGGACGCCGGCGGAGAGGAGCTTGTCGATACGGCGGGCACCGGCGGCGACGGCCAGAATACGATGAACGTTTCCACGGCGGCTGCCGTCGTGGCGGCGGCGGCGGGCGCAAAGGTGGCCAAGCACGGCAACCGCGGCGCGTCCAGCGTCTGCGGCAGCGCGGACATCCTGGAGGCAAGCGGAGTCAAGGTGGACTTGGCCCCGGACGGCGTGAAGCGGTGCATAGAAGAGATAGGCATAGGCTTCATGTTCGCTCCCGTATTCCATCCCGCCATGCGCCACGCTGCTGTTCCCAGGCGCGAGATAGGCATACGCACCGTGTTCAACATCCTGGGTCCGCTGACCAACCCGGCCGGCGCCGGTGCGCAGACGCTTGGCGTCGCCGACCCGTCATACGGAGACAAGATGGCCAGGGCGCTGGGACGGCTGGGAACGAATCGGGCGATGGTGGTGTACGGCGAAGACGGCATGGACGAGCTATCCATTACAGGGCCAACCCGGGTCTGGGAGCTTTCGGGCGGCGAGGTGAACTCCTACACGGTTACCCCGGAGGACGCCGGCTTGAATCGGGCATCCCTGGACGACATACGCGGCGGAAGCCTGGAACGCAACCTGGAACTGTTCCGCGGCGTGCTTCAAGGCGTTCCGGGCCCTGCTCAGGACGTGGTCGTTCTCAACGCCGCGGCAACCCTGGTGGTGTCGGGCAAGGCGGACGACCTCCGAGGCGGCATTTCCATGGCCCGCGAAGCGATAGACAGCGGCGCGGCAAGAGAAAAGCTGGAGGCGTTCGCCGCGCTGACTCAGGGGCTGGGTTAGATGGACTTGGGCCTCAGCGGAAAGACCGCGCTTATCACCGGAGGCAGCAGGGGGATTGGCCGGGCCACGGCATTGACCCTGGCCAGGGAAGGGTGCCGGGTCGGCATCTGTGCCCGCGGCGAGGAGACGCTCGCCGCCACGCTGGACGAGCTGCGCTCCGCATCACCCGGCGTCTGGGGCGTCACCGCGGACGTAACCAGCAGGGAGGACGTGGAGCGGTTCGTTTCGGAGGGCGCGGTGCAGTTCGGCGGACTGGACGCGTTGGTGTGCAACGTGGGCGGTATGCGCGGCAGGGGTTTGCTGGAGGCCAGCGACGATGAGTGGCGCGAAACGCTTGACCTGAACCTGCTCCATTCGGTGCGCGCCATCAGGGCTGCCGTGGGATACATGAAGGAACGCGGCGGCGCGGTTGTCATAGTTTCCTCCATATCCGGCTGGAAGCCCGGCCCGCAGGCCCAGTACGGTACGGCCAAGGCCGCCGAGATATTTCTGGCGTCGTCGCTGGCCTGGGAACTGGCTCCGTTCAACATACGGGTCAACGCGGTCAGCCCCGGCTCGATAATGTTTCGTGGCGGCGGTTGGGACCGGTTTAAGCAGAACTACCCCGAACAATACGACCAATGGATGAAGCGAGACCTGCCCTGGCAGCGCTTGGGCACGGACCAGGAAGTCGCCGACGTCATCGCTTTCATGCTGTCTGAGCGGTCGCGCTGGATAAACGGGGCAAACATCCCGGTTGACGGGGCACAGGGGCGTCCCACCGCCCGCTGGTACGATTTCGAGGGTTAGCTATGAGCGTGGCAATACTAGACCAGATCGTAGAAAAGAAGCGCGAAAGGCTGGCCCACAGCAAGCGGGAAGAGTCGCTGTCTTCACTGGAGGAGCGGGCCAAGGATACGCCGCCGCCGCTGGACTTTTCCGACGCCCTCCGCGGGCCGGAAGTCCGGCTCATTGCCGAGGCGAAGAAGGCGTCGCCCTCCAGGGGCCTGCTCCATCCCAGATACGACCCCGTGTCGCTGGCGCGGACATATGCAGAAAACGGAGCCGCCGCCGTCTCCGTGCTCACCGAGGTCGACCATTTCCAGGGTAGCTTGGAGCACCTGGAGGCGGTCAAGGACACGGTGCGGGAGGCGGGGCTGCCCGTGCTGCGCAAGGACTTCATCTTTGATCCCTACCAAGTCGTGGAAGCGCGCGCCGCCGGCGCGGACGCCGTCCTGTTAATAGTGGCCATGCTGGATACGCCGCAGATCAAGGAGTTGCTCGGAGTGGCGCGGTCGCTGTGCATACAGGGGCTGGTCGAGGCGCACTCGGAGCATGAGTTGGAAATGGCGCTGAAAGCGGACGCCGAGATCATCGGCATCAACCATCGGGATCTAAAGACCTTCCGGACGGATGTTACGCTATCGCAAAGGTTGAGGCCGCTCATTCCGCAAGGCAAGGTAGTGGTCGCCGAGAGCGGCATAAGCTCGCGGGAGGACGTGGCAAGGCTCAGGGAGTCGCGCATAGACGCGGTACTAGTCGGCGAGGCACTTGTTACGGCTTCCGACGCGGCGGCCAAAGTGCGGGAGCTGGCCGGCGCATGACTAAGGTCAAGATTTGCAGCGTGCAAGAGGCGGAGCACATCCTGGCCGCCGCCGAAGCGGGCGCGGATTTCGTCGGGCTGAACTTTGTGCCCGGAGTGCGCCGCCGTCTGCCGGAGGAGAAGGCGAGGGAGATGGCGCGGGCCTTCCGCGACAGG